>CAVRHR010000001.1:0-173050 GCA_963721005.1 uncultured Alphaproteobacteria bacterium
CCCCCTGGCGGCGCCCACGAGGCGCTGCTGCCGTTGCGGCTCGCGGCGCTGCGCATCGCGCCCGACATCGAGGCCGCCTTGGGGCAGGCCGGTCTCAAATGCATTGCCGACGTGATCGAGCGTCCGCGCGCGCCGCTCGCGGCGCGCTTCGGCGAAGAATTCATCCGCCGCATCGATCAGGCGGTGGGGCGCGAGGACGAGCCGATCACGCCCCGCCTGCCGGTTCCAGCCTATGTGGCGGAACGCCGCTTCGCCGATCCGATCCTGCTCGAAGCCGACGTGTTGCGCACCACCGAGCAGCTGGCCCACGAGCTCGCCCACATGCTGGAGCGGCGCGGCGAAGGCGCCCGCCGCCTGCAGGTCGCGCTGTTCCGCACCGACGGCAAGGTGCAGCGGTGCGAGGTCGGGACCGGCGCGCCGTTGCGCGATCCGGCCCGCATGCGGGCGCTGTTCGCCGAGCGGCTCGCCGCAGCGGGCGAGGTTTGCGATCCCGGTTTCGGCTTCGACGTGGTGCGGCTGGCGGCGCTCGCGACCGAGCGCTGCGATCCGCTGCAGACCGGCCTGGCGACGTCCGACCACGGCGCGGCGCTGGCGCATCTGGTCGATCGACTGGGCGCGCGCTTCGGGCTGCGCCGGGTGACGCGCGCGCTGCCGCATGACAGCCACATCCCGGAATTCGCGGTCGCGGCCGTGCCGGCGCATGCGCACCTTCCCGACCTCATCCTGAGGAGCCGTGCGCAGCGCGGCGTCTCGTCCTTCGAGACGCGGTCCTGCGGACCGCTCCTCAGGATGAGGCCCATCCACCCTCATGGTGAGGAGCGAGGGCGCAGCCCGCGCGTCTCGAACCATTCGGGCCTCGCCGGAGCACCGGACGAAAACCGTCTCCACCAGGATGGGCTCTCTCCGCCGCGGCCGATTCGTCTGCTGGGACGGCCGGAGCCGATCGAGGCGATCGCGGAGGTTCCCGACGGGCCGCCGGTGCGGTTTCGCTGGCGGCGCGTGCTGCATCAGGTCGCCCATGCGGAAGGACCCGAGCGCATCGCCATGGAATGGTGGCACGATCCCAAGGGCCGCGCGCTGACGCGCGATTATTTCCGGGTCGAGAGCCGCGAAGGGGTGCGGGTCTGGGTCTATCGCGAAGGCCTCTATGGACGCGAGCTTCAGGAGCCGCGCTGGTTCCTGCACGGCCTGTTTGCTTGATTATTGTTTGGTAACAAACCGGATGTTGCGTATGTATGCCGAACTCGCCGTCACCACCAATTTCTCCTTCCTGCGCGGGGCTTCCCGTGCGCAGGAGCTGGTGCTGTGCGCCAAGCGGCTCGGCCTCGCCGGCATCGGCATCGCGGATCGCAACAGCGTGGCGGGCGTGGTGCGGGCCCATATGGCGGCGAAGGAAGCGGGCTTGCGGCTCGCGGTCGGGGCGCGCCTGGTGTTCACCGACGGCACCCCCGATATCCTGGCCTATCCGCGCGACCGCGCCGCCTGGGGGCGGCTCACCCGCCTGCTCTCGCTCGGCAAGCTGCGCGCCCAGAAGGGCGATTGCATCCTCGGCCTCGCCGACCTCCTCGATTTCATCGCCGGGCTCAATCTCATCGTGATGCCGCCGCCGCGGATCGAGGCCGCAGCCCTGCAGAAATTGCTGGCGCGGCTCAGGCAAGCAGCAGCCGAAAACTGCATCTGGCTCGCCGCCAGCATGCTGTATCGGGGCGATGACGGACGCCGCAACGCGCGGCTCGCCGAGATCGCCGCCCAGGCCTGCGTTCCGCTCATCGCCGTCAACGACGTGCTCTATCACGCTCCCAAGCGGCGGGCCCTGCAGGACATCATCACCTGTATCCGCGCGCATACCACCATCGATGCCGCCGGGCGCCTGTTGGAAGCCAATGCGGAACGGCATTTCAAGCCGCCCGCCGAGATGGCCCGGCTGTTCCGCAAGCTCCCGGATGCGGTGCGGCAGACCGGCGCCTTTCTGGCGACCTGCCGCTTCTCGCTCGAAGAATTGAAGAACACCGAATACCCGGACGAGACCCGCAAGGGCTTCGCCACCGCACAGGATGCGCTGGTCGCGTTCGCACAAAAAGGCGCAGAGCGGCGCTATCCGGACGGGATTCCCGCCAAGGTCCGCCACGCGCTCTCCGAGGAGCTGCGGCTGACTGGCGAGCTCAACTACGCGCCGTTCTTCCTGACGGTCCACGACGTGGTGCAATACGCCAAACAGGAAAAGATCCTTTGCCAGGGACGCGGCTCGGCGGCCAATTCGGTGATCTGCTATTGCCTCGGCATCACCGACGTGGATCCGCTCAAGATCGATCTCCTGTTCGAGCGCTTCGTCTCGGCCGAGCGGCGCGAGCCGCCCGACATCGACGTGGATTTCGAGCATGAGCGGCGCGAGCAGGTGATCCAGCATGTCTACCAAACCTACACCCGCGAACGTGCCGGCCTCGCCGCGACCGTCATCTGCTACCGGGGCCGCAGCGCCATCCGCGACGTCGGCAAGGTGTTCGGGCTGTCGGAGGACACCATCGGGGCGCTCGCCGGCTCGCTGTGGGGCTGGTCGAGCGAGGGCGTGAGCGCCAAGGAGGCCAAACGCATCGGCCTCGATCCGGCCGACCGGCGGCTCAAGATGGCGCGCTCGTTCGCGCGCGTGCTCATCGGCTTTCCCCGGCATCTGTCCCAGCATGTGGGCGGCTTCGTCATCACCCGCAGCCGGCTCGACGAGGTGGTGCCGATCGAGAACGCCGCCATGGAGGACCGCACCGTCATCGAATGGGACAAGGACGATCTCGACGCGGTCGGGCTGCTCAAGGTCGATGTGCTGGGGCTCGGCATGCTGTCCTGCCTGCGCCGCGCCTTCGAGCTGTTGCGGACCCATTACGGGGCCGCGCGCGATCTCACCATGCAGGACGAGGACGGGGACGAAGCCGTCTACCGCATGATCCAACGCGCCGACACGATCGGGGTGTTCCAGATCGAGAGCCGGGCGCAAATGTCCATGCTGCCGCGGCTGAAGCCAAAAAAATTCTACGACCTGGTCATCGAGGTCGCGATCGTTCGGCCGGGCCCGATCCAGGGCGACATGGTGCATCCCTATCTGCGGCGCCGACAGGAGTTGGAGCCGGCGCACTACCATTCACCGGAATTGAAAGCCATCTTGGAGAAGACATTGGGAGTTCCACTGTTCCAGGAACAGGCAATGCGGATCGCCATCGTGGCGGCCGGTTTCGCACCCGCGGAGGCCGACAAGCTGCGGCGCGCCATGGCGACGTTCAAGCGGGTCGGTACCATCAAATATTTCCGCGACAAGTTCATCAACGGCATGGTGAGCCGCGATTACCCGCGTGATTTCGCCGCCCGCTGCTTCAGCCAGATCGAGGGCTTCGGCGAATACGGCTTTCCGGAAAGCCATGCGGCGAGCTTCGCCAACCTGGTCTATGCGTCGGCCTGGATTAAGTGTCGCTATCCCGACGTGTTCGCCTGCGCGCTCCTCAACAGCCAGCCCATGGGCTTCTATGCGGCGGCCCAGATCGTGCGCGATGCGCAGGAGCACGGCGTCGAGGTGCGGCCGATCGACATCAATCATTCCGATTGGGATTGCGGCCTCGAGCCTGGTACAGCCGGCAAGCCGGTGCGCGGGACCCTGCATCAGCGCCACGCCCGGATGCGCGACGACATCGGCTCGACTCATGCGCTGCGGCTCGGTCTGCGGCAGATCAGCGGATTTTCGGAAGCCGACGCGCGCAGCATCGAAAGCGTGCGGGGAACCGGTTTCGATTCGGTGCGCGATCTGTGGCTGCGCACCGGCCTCGCTCCCGCCGTCATCGAGCGGCTGGCGCAGGCCGATGCGTTCCGCTCCCTCGGCCTCGACCGCCGCGATGCGCTATGGGCGGTGCGCGCCTTGCAGCGCGCCGGCGACAAGGACGATTTGCCGCTGTTCGCCCGGGTGAAGATGCCGGGGCTCGAGCCCGACATCGCGTTGCCGCCGATGCGGCTGGGCGAGCAGGTGGTCGAGGACTATCGCCGCCTGCATCTGTCGCTCAAGGCGCACCCGGTCGCGTTCCTGCGTTCCGATCTGGAGCGGCGCGGCATTTTGCGCCATGAGCAGCTCCCCGCCATTCCGTCGGGCCGGCGCGTCACCGTCGGCGGCCTGGTGCTGGTGCGCCAGCGCCCCGGCACCGCCGCCGGCGTCATCTTCATGACGCTGGAGGACGAGACCGCCATCGCCAACACCATCGTGTGGCCGAAGATATTCGAGGCATTCCGCCCGATCGTGCTGGGCGCGCGGCTCATCAGCGTGACCGGCAAGCTGCAGAATGAATCGGGCGTCATCCATGTGGTGGCGGAGCGAGTGGAGGATCTGACCGCGCTGTTGCGCCGCCTGTCGCAGGATCACGGCTGCGTCGAGACGCTGGCGCGCGCCGATGCGGTGAAACACCCGGCCGCCCCCGACCCGCATCCGCACCGCCACCCGCGCGCCGGCGATGCGCTGGTGACCCTGTTCAAGGACGAGCCCGCGCTCGCCGGCCAGCTCGGCTTCGCGAGCGTCATGCCGAAGGGAAGGAATTTTCATTGAACTGCAGCATGAGCGGGCAAAATCGAAACGCTGCGAGCCAGGATGAATGCCGTCCCGGCCAAGACCGCAAAGCGGCCGCAGAGCCGGGACCCATACGCCGTGTCCTCTCGATGGGCACGTCGTATAGGTCCCTGCTTTCGCAGGGACGACGGCTGACGACGGCTGTGGAATTTTCGAACGCAACGCAGCCAATGGCAGGTAACTTTGTTTGTTATCTGACCGCCCTGGCGCCCGCTTCGGCGACCCGACCATCTTGCGCCCCGGTGCCACCCGAAACGCCGATCGCCCCGATAAGCTTGCCGTCCACGACAATCGGGACACCGCCATCGATCGGAATGGCGCCGGTGAGGCGCAACAGGCGCAGACCCTCGCCGCCAGCCGCGACACCATCCTCGAAGATCTTGGTGGGACGCCGGAACAGGGCTGCGGTACGCGCTTTCTCGATGGCCAGAGCGACGCTTCCGGTCTGGGTGTCCTGCATCTTCTCGAAGTAGACCAGATGGCCGCCGGTATCGACGATGGCGATCGCTTGCTGCCAATTGTTCTTCCGCGCCGCCGCGATTGCCGCGGCGGCTGCGATCTTGGCGCTATCGGTACTGATCGACAGCCCATATGAGACGAGCGGCGGCGCCGCGAAGGGCGTCTGAGCGATGGCGGACGCGACGCGCGACTTTCGGGCAGGCTTCCGGGGCAAGGCTGGTTTCCTCGCGTCCTGGCCGGAGCTCCCGGCCAGGACGATCTCGGGTAACGCGGAGCCGATTAAATCCGATCCGGGAACCGGATGACGAAGTTGCCCCGGTTCGGCATCAGCACCTTCGGCAAGGTGGTCGCGTTCATCTCGTCGCCCTCGCCGATCAGCTTGTTGGCCGCCAGGATATAGGCGGTCAAAGCATAGACCTCCTGATCGGTGAGCGAGCGCGGCTGGGTCCAGGGCATCGACCGACGAATGAAGTCGAATACCGTGGTCGCATAAGGCCAATAGTTGGCGATGGTCTTGCCGCCGTCGAGCGTCGCCTTGGGGGGACCGCCGACCAGCCGTGCCGCGACGCCGCCCTGGCCGCCTTCGCCATGACACGCAACGCACTTCTCGGCATAGATCTTGGCGCCATCGGCGGCTTTGCCGCTGCCCGCCGGCAGGTTGGTGCCGTCCGGGAAGACGTTGATATCCCATTCCGCGAGATCAGCCTGGGTGATCGGCTTGCCGAGACGGGGGCTCTCGGCGAACGCCATGGCGCCGAGCGCCACGCTGGCGCCAAGCGCAACCGCGCCGACGCCGGCATTGAACGCGCGCTTACGCATAGACATGCTTGACCTCCCCCTTGGGGCTGACGCCCCAACTGGTGATGGCATTGAAATGGTGGCCAGGGAAACCGCCGACATTCGGCGGCTTGGTGGTCTGGCCGCGCAACGCCACGAACTGCTCGCGGGTCGGCTGCACGGCGCCGCCCTCGTCCCAGGCGCGGCTCTGCAGAATGGCCGGCCCGCCGTCCCAGCGCCACGGCATCGAGAAGCGGGTAAAGGCCTTCGGCAGCCGCGGCTCCTGCAGGGCCGATTCCGCCCAGCTCTTGCCGCCGTCGGCCGAGACCATGACCTTGGCGATGCGCCCGGAGCCCGAATAGGCAATGCCGCTGATCTCGTAGACGCCGGGGTCCTTGAGGTCCAGGCTGGGCGAAGGCGAGGTGATGAACGACTTCACCTCGTTCACGAAATAGAACTGGGTGTCCTTTCCGTCCGGCAACGGGTCCGTGTAGATCTTCGACTCGTAATAGGTCATCGCCGGCTTGTCGGTGACCTGCACCCGGCGCAGGTATTTGACGTTCATGTTGCCTTCGTAGCCGGGCAGCCACAACCGCATCGGATAGCCCTGGCCGGGCTGGATGCGCTCGCCGTTCTGGTACATGGCCACCATGGCGTCTTCCATCACCTTGGCGAGCGGCACGCTGCGGGTGAGATGCGGGGAATCCGCGCCTTCGGCGACGATCCATTTCGCCTTGGGGTCGACGCCGGCTTCATCGAGCAGGGTCGCCAGCGGCACGCCGGTCCACTCCGCGCAGGACGAAAGCCCATGCAGCGCCTGCAAGGTGGCCTGGATCGGCTCATTGGAGAACAACGGCGCGCTGTTGCCGCCGCATTCGGTGAAGCCGACGCGCGAAACCATCGAATAGCGCGAGAGCGACTCGAGGGTGAACATCAGCGGCTGCTTGACCATGCCATGAATGACGAGCTTGTGCTGGGCCGGATCGATATCCGGAATGCCGGCATGCATGATGGTGAAGTGCAGGCCATTGGGCGTGATGATGCCCTTGAGCAGCTGGTGCGGCGTGCGGGCGCGGGTACCGCCGACCGCCCCGGTGGTGTTGTCGACCGTGCGCACCACGTAGTTTTCAAACGGCGAGGCGTGCTGGTAGGGCGGAACCTGGCCGCCCGGGTGCGTGCTCCAGGGCGCTTCGGTCAACGGCTCGGCGGCGGCGCCGGTCAACGAACCGGCCACGCCTGCGCCAGCGGCACCCGCCAGCATGATGCCGCGGCCCAAGAGGGCACGGCGGTCCAGCAGGCCGTTACCGGCCACCTGCTGGATCGAATCTCCACTTTGTCGAGTTTTGCTCATGGTGTTTCCCTATATGGGCATCTTGCTCTTTGCTCCGGCTTACCCATCGGTTCAGCCGTGATCGTTCAGCGGTGAGACCGCTGACGCAACTCCACAAAAGCACGTTTCGGGTCACTGCTCCAGGGCGGAAAACCGATGCGCGAGCCATGCCAGCGCGCCGTGCGCGGCGGCAACGCCGGTGGAGAACGAAGCCTGCAACAGGTAGCCGCCGGTTGGCGCCTCCCAGTCCAGCATTTCGCCCGCCACGAAGGCGCCGGGCCGGCCGCGAAGCATGAAGGCCGCGTCGATTTCCGCGAACGCAACGCCACCGGCGGTCGAGATGGCGTGCGCGAGCGGCGCCACGCCGTGCAACCGGACCGGCACCGCCTTGACGAGTGCGGCGAGCGCGGCCGGCGTCATGGCGGAAGCGCGCTCCGGCGTCCCCATCGTGGCCTCATGCAGCAATCCGATCGCGGCCGGAGCAAGCGCCAGGGTCTTGCGCAGGAAGGTGGCGAGCGATTGCTTGCCGCGCGGCGCTTCGAGGCGTCGCTCCAGCGCGTCGGCGGTAATGCCGGGTCGCAGGTCGATGTGGACCACCGCCTCGCCGCGCGCCGCAATCGCCTCGCGCAGCGGCCCCGACAGCGCATAAATGCCGCCGCCCTCGAGCCCGTTGCGTGTGATCATCGCCTCGCCCCGCACCGCATGGCCGGCAAAAGACAGTTCGATGCGCTTGAGCGGCTGCCCCTCGAAGCGGCCAGCAAAGACACCGGACCAGCCGGCCAGGAACCCGCAATTGGCGGGAGCCAGCGGCGCCACCTTGATGCCGGCCGCAGCCAAGATTTCGACCCAGCCGCCGTCGGAGCCGAGCCGTGGCCAGCTGGCGCCGCCCAGCGCCAGCATGGTCGCATCGGCATCGACGCGCACGCGCCCCTGCGGGGCATCGAAGATGAGCGCGCCGTCGGTGTCCCAGCCGACCCAAAAATGGCGCGGCTTGAATTCGACCCCCATGGCGGCGAGCCGCCGCAGCCAGGCGCGCAGCAGCGGCGAGGCCTTGAGGGCTTGCGGGAAGATGCGGCCGCTCGAACCCACGAACGTGACCTGGCCGAGCCCTTCGCTCCAGGCACGCAAATCCGCAGGCGAGAATGCCTCAATGGCGGCGCGCAGATGCGGCTTGGCTGCGCCGTAGCGGTCGAGCAGGGTCTCGAGCGCCTCGCCATGCGTAAGATTGAGACCGCCGCGGCCGGCGAGCAGAAACTTGCGCCCGGCCGACGGCATCCGTTCATGGATGGTGACCCGCGCGCCGCCGCCCGCCAGCACCTCGGCCGCCATCAGGCCGGCCGGACCGCCGCCGATGACGGCGACGTGGGCGCGTCGGCCGGAATCTCGGCTGCCCATCTGCGAGCCCGCGCTCAACGCCCGCCCGCTCGGCCCGCCGTCAGTCCTTCACGGCTCCGCCGCCGAGCATCAGATGGATGGTCTTGGTCTCGGTGTAGCTCAGCAATTCGTCGATGCCTTCCTCGCGCCCAAGCCCGCTGTTCTTGTAGCCGCCGAACGGCGTGCCGTAGAAATGGCCCGATGCGCCGTTGATCCAGACATAGCCGGACTTCACCGCGCGGGCGGCCCGGAAGGCGGCATCGAGATCGTTGGTGAAGATCGATGCGGTCAGGCCGTATTCGGTGGAGTTGGCGAGCGTGAGCGCTTCCTGCTCGTCGCGCCAGCTGAACACCGAGAGCACCGGTCCGAAGATTTCCTCGCGCGCGATCCGCATGGTCGGCTTGACGTCGGCGAACACGGTCGGCTCCAGCCAATAGCCGCGCTTGAACTCATCGCCGGGCGGCCGCTTGCCGCCGGTCATCCGCCTGGCGCCTTCCTGGCGGCCTGACTCCACCATGGCGCAGACCCGCTCGTAGTGACGCTTGGAGTTAATCGGCCCCATCTGGGATTTGTCGTCGAGCGGATCGCCCAGCCGCAGGGCGGCGACCCGCTCCACCACCCGCTTGAGCACGCCCGCGTAGAGGGATTCGTGTAGCAGCAGCCGGCTGGTCGAGCCGCAGGATTGGCCCTGCCAGGCGAAATTCATGCCGGCGACCGCGATCTGGGCCACCTTGTCGGGATCCATGTCGGGAAACGCGATCAACGGGTTTTTGCCGCCGAGCTCGAGCGTGACATGCTTGATGCCGCCTTCGGCGGCGGCACGCTGGATGGCACGGCCGGTCGGCACCGAGCCCGTGAAGGCGATGCGCTTGACGGCCGGGTGGCGCGCAAGCGCGTCGCCGGCCGGCATGCCGAGCCCGGTGACGATATTGACTACGCCCGCCGGCAGCACCTCGCGACAAATTTCGCCCAGGATGGTGGCGGAGAGCGGGCTCGTCTCCGGCGGCTTGAGCACCACCGTGTTGCCGGCCATCAGCGGCGCCGCCAGCGCATTGGCGGCGAACTTGATCGGATGATTGAACGGAATGATGCGGCCCACCACGCCATAGGGCTCGCGCAGCGTCATGTGCAGGTTCTTGGCGCTGGCCGGAATGGTCTCGCCTTTGATCTCGCTGTGGAAGCCGGCGTAGTAGTCGAGCGTATCGCCGGCGCTGGCGACGTCGGCCCGCATCTTGGTGATGGTGTTGCCGGTATCGATGACCTCGATGCGCAGGATGTTGTCGGTGTTGTCGCGCAACTTGGCGGCCAGCTGGCGCAACAGCTTGGCGCGGGCCTTGGGCTCCATCGCAGCCCAAGTCGGTTGCGCCGCCTCGGCCGCCGTGACCGCCCGGTTGACGTCGGCCGCGGTCGCGGCTGGCACATGGCCCAGCGTTTCTTCAGTGGCCGGGTTGACCGATTCGAGCCATTCGCCGCCTTCACTCGGCACCAGCTCGCCGCCGATCAGCATATGGCCGCGCATGAGATTGGAATGAACGTTCATTGGGCGATCCTCTTTGGTCACGAGCCTTGGTGTCGGACTTTTGGGTTCACAAGTCCAGCCGACGATCCGGCTCAATCGGCCTTGATATTGGCGTCATGGACCACCTTGGCCCATTTTGCGATCTCGGTCTTGATCCGCTCGCCGAAATGCGCCGGCGTATCGGCGACCGGCTCGAAGCCGAGATCCGACAGCCGCTGCGCCACGTCCGGCGACGCGACCACGCGGGCGATCTCGTCGTGCCAGCGGTCGATGATGTCCTTGGGGGTGCCGACCGGTGCCACCACGCCGGTCAGCGTGTCGGATTCCTGGTCCGGAACCCCGGCCTCCGACATGGTGGGGACATCCGGCAGCACCGCAGCACGCTTGAGGCTCAACAGCGCCAGCCCGCGCAGCTTGCCATCCCGGATGTTCGCCATGGCCGGCGGCAGCGCGGTGAAGGTAATGGGCGTGTGGCCCCCGAGCGTCGAGTTGATGGCGAGCGCCGCCCCGTTGAACGGCACCGTCACCAGGTCGAGCCCGAACTTGAGCTTGAACAACTCGCCCGCCAGATGCGGGGTCGAGCCGGTGCCGGGCTGCGCGAAGCTGTATTTGCCGGGATTGGCTTTCACCAGATCTATCAGCTCCCGGACACTTTTGGCGGGCACCTCCGGATAGACCGAGAGCACGTTGGGGGAGGACGCCACCAGGGTGATGGGCGAGAAATCCTTGATCGGATCGTAGGGCACCTTCGCATACATGCTCGGATTGACGATGAAGCCGGTGCTGACCACCAGGATGGTGTAGCCGTCCGCGGGCGCCCGGGCCGCCATGGCGGCCCCGGTATTGCCGCCGCCGCCCGGCACGTTCTCGGTATAGATCTGCTGGCCCCAGGTCGCGGACAGCTTCTGCGCCACGATGCGGGCGATCACGTCGGTCGGGCCGCCGGCCGCGAACGGCACGATCACCCGGACCGAATGGCTCGGATAGGTCTGCGCCGCCGCCGGCCCGGCCGCGCCCAGGACCGCACCGGCGAGCGCGAGCCGCACAACCAACCCACGGATCAGCGTTGTCATGGCGCCCTCCTTCGTGTTGTTGTGCCGCCATCATCGCGCCCGCGCCGGGCGCAGTAAATGGGGGAAACGCGGGCCGACCGCGGGAAGGAAGCACGATGTCGAATACAGCGTCGAATACCGGCTCGAAAAAGAAGCTGACCCGGCAGGATCTGCGCGATGCCGCCGAAAAGTACAAGAACTGGGGCAAATGGGGCCCGCAGGACGAGATCGGGACGCTCAATTATACCACGCCCGAGGACATCATCGCGGCCGCCCGATTGGTGCGCAAAGGCAAGGTGATCTCGCTCGCGCTCAATTTCGATCATACCGGGCCGCAGGGCGCCAAGAGCACCTATCCGGCCATGGGCCGAACCAACCCGATCCACACCATGCTGCGAACCGGCACCGACGCCTATTCGGGCGTGCTGGACAAGCGCGGTATCCGGGCCGCCGACGACATGGTCACCATGCCGCTGCAATGCGGCACCCAGTGGGATGGTCTCGGCCACGTGTTCTATGAGAACTCCATGTGGAACGGCTACGATTGCCGCGAGGTCACCTCGGCGGGCGCGCAGAAATGCGGCATCGAGAAGACCAAGAGCAAGATGGTGGGCCGCGGCGTGTTCCTCGACGTGGCGCGGGCGCTCGGCAAGGACTGCCTCGACGACGGCTACGGCATAACCTGCCAGGACCTCGACAACACCGCCAAGCTGCAAGGCGTCGCCGTCCGGCGCGGCGACTATGTGGTGGTGCGCACCGGTCAGATGGAGCGCTGTCTCAAGACCGGCAGCTGGGATGGCTATCCGGGCGGTGATGCGCCCGGCTTTGCGTTCGAGACCCTGAAATGGGTGGCGCGCACCGAACTCGCCGCGCTCGCCAGCGACACCTGGGGCTGCGAGGTGCGGCCGAACGAGACCGAGCCCGGCATCAACCAGCCCTGGCACTGGATCACCATCCCGATGATGGGCATGACCATGGGGGAAATCTTCTACGTGAAGGATCTGGCGGACGATTGCGCCGCCGACAAGGTCTACGAGTTCATGTTCGTTGCGCCGGCGCTGCCGATCACCGGCGCGGTCGGCTCGC
Source organism: uncultured Alphaproteobacteria bacterium (assembly GCA_963721005.1). Classification (GTDB taxonomy): domain Bacteria; phylum Pseudomonadota; class Alphaproteobacteria; order Rhizobiales; family Xanthobacteraceae; genus VAZQ01. The sequence continues at coordinate 12,189 of CAVRHR010000001.1, forward strand.
CGACCAATCCGCTGGCGATCAAATAACAGCGCGAAACTCTGAGTGCCTGGTGTACTAAGCAAATATATCGGTCGTCCCGGCCGTAGAGCCGGGACCCATACCATCAGGGCGTTTACGCCCGTCTTCGACAGGCTATGGCAGTCGAACGAAAGGGCACGGCGTATGGGTCCCTGCTTTCGCAGGGACGACCGGACAGCGGGGAGGATCAACCATGCTCGGACACAATCGGAAAATGGCCGGGGCCGAATGCCTGGCCGAGATGCTCAAGGGCTATGGGGTCACCCATCTGTTCATGGTGCCGGCGGTCCTGCGCCGCACCTTTGCGGAACTGGAGCGGCGCAGCACCATCGCGCGCATCCACACGCATGGTGAGAAATCCGCCGCCTACATGGCGGACGGCTATGCGCGTGCCTCCGGCCGGCCCGGCATCTGCATGGCGCAGGTGATCGGCGCGCTCAACCTGGCGGCCGGCTTGCGCGATGCCTGGCTCGCCCATTCGCCGGTGATCGCATTCACCGGCGGACGCGAGCCCAAGACCAAGTTCCGCAAGGTCTACCAGGAGATCGACGACTTGCCGGCGTTCGAGCCGGTGACCAAGTTCAACGCCACGGTCGACGACGTGGCGCGCTTCCCCGACATGATCCGCCAGGCCTTCCGGGTCGCGGTTTCGGGCTGCCCCGGGCCCGTGCACTTGCAGTTTCGCGGCAATGAAGGCCAGGTCGATGCCGAAGAGGCCGAGCTCGAGCCGCTGGTCGAGCCGATGTTCGCCCGGGTGCCGCCGTTCCGGCCCGAGCCCGAGCGCGCCGGCATCATGGCCGCGCTCGCCTTGCTGCAGGCGGCCGAGCGGCCGGTGATCGTGGCGGGCGGCGGCGTGCGCGCCTCCGGGGCCGCGGCCGAGCTGGTGGAGCTGGCGCAGGCGCTGCAGATTCCGGTCGCCACCTCGCTCAACGGCAAGGACACCATCACGGGCAATCATCCGCTCTGCGTCGGCGTGGTCGGCAGCTATTCGCGCGAGAGCGCCAACCGGGTGGTCAACCGCGCCGACTTGGTCTGCTTCATCGGCACCGAGACCGGCGGCATGACCACGCATTTCTGGGCGGTGCCGCCGATCGGCACGCCCGCCATTCAGATCGACATCGATGCCGAGGCGCTCGGCCGCAACTACCCGCTCAAGGCGGCGCTCAACGGCGACGCCAAGGTGACGCTCGCCCGCATGCTGGAGCATGCCGACCGCGGCAGCGCCGCGCGCCGCGCCGCCTGGGTCAGGGAAGCGCAGACGATCTGCCAGGAATATGCCGCCAAATATTCCTCGATCCTCGCCTCTGCGGCGGTGCCGATCCGGCCCGAGCGCATCTGCGGCGAGCTGTCCCGGCACCTGCCGGACGATGCCATCGTGGTGGTGGATACCGGGCATGCCGGCATGTGGATGGGCGGCATGTTCGATCTCAAGAGCCCGCGGCAGAGCTATCTGCGCAGCGCAGGCCACCTGGGCTGGGCCTTCCCGGCCGGGCTCGGCGCCAAATGCGGGTTGCCACAGCGCCCGGTCGTCACCTTCACGGGCGACGCCGGGTTCTGGTACCACATCGCCGAGGTCGAGACCGCGGTGCGCTGGAAGATCAACGCGGTCACGGTGGTCAACAACAACAGCGGCGGCAACCAATCCAAGCGCGGCTTCGACCGCGCCTATGGGGGCACCCAGACCGATCAGGCGCGCGAGCTGTGGACCTACAATAAGGTCGATTTCGCGCGGATCGCTGAGGACATGGGGGCGTTGGGCATCAGGGTCGAGAAGCCGGGCGAGATCGCCGGCGCGCTCGAGCGGGCGCTCGCGGCCGGCCGCCCGGCCGTCATCGACGTCGTCACCGACATCGACGCGCTGGCGCCGCTGGCGGTGAGCTGAGATTCGAGGCATTGTCAGATCTGAAATCAATGTTGGCATGGGATCGGGACCCAGCGTGCGCACGGACGACTGCTCGCCTCGCGCCGGATTTTGGCGCCGCTCGTTTGCATTCCTGCTCGATCTCACTCTCATCGTTGCAGTCACCGGACCGATAGGCATCTGGCTCGGATCAGTCACGAGCGGAAGCATTCGGGTCAGCAATACGATCGTGGACGTGTCGGTCTGCGCCAAAGGAACTATTCCGTCCGAACTGCAATTGCCTAGCGATTTCAAAGCTACAAATATCGTGCAATGCACGAAGTCTTTTTTCGGAATTCCCCATGATTGGGTGCTCGGCATATCTGAGCAAACGCCTCTGGGACCAAACAGCGTGTACACCCGAAGCGTAACCGTGCCGCTCGATCCTATGGGCCAACTCGCCAATCCATTCTACGTAGACATTCTCATTCCGTTTTTGCTCGCAGCTTACCTAATTCTAGCTGAACGGAAGTTCGGCCGCAGCGCCGGCAAGCGGATGCTGGGGGTTTTCGTCCGTTCAATTGACGGCAAGCCATTGCGCTCCGTCCAGACAGCCAAGCGAACCTTCTTGTATTTGGTTCCGATTTTTTGTTATCAGACGGACCAGTTGTACTTGATGACAATCGATTCAAGCAAATGGGGGGTCGAGGCGTTCGGACACTCCACCGCCCTCAAAATTGATTGGTTTGTGACCGCGTTCTTGACACTGGCATTCGTCATCAACTTCGTCTTCACGGCTTGGCGGGGCACTTTGCCCTGGCACGATGAATGGGCTGGAACCGAAGTCGTTCGCACATCCAATGGCCTTCATCGACCGTCGAGGGACGTCTCCGAAACATTCGCGTAACCGGCCAGAGCATCGAAGCACTACGCAATGCTTCTAGGGTGCAGACTCATTAAATCCACCATACCAGGGCCGCAGCGAGGCACACAGAGGCGAGATAGTTGCGCGCCAGCCTATCGTAGCGTGTTGCGACGCGCCTGAAGTCCTTCAACCTGTTGAAAGCGGCCTCGATGCGCCAGCGCAGTGTGTAGAGGCGCTTGCTGAAGCTGAACGGTTGCTTCCTGTTGGAGCGATTTGGAATGACCGACTTGGTTCCATGCTCATCAAGTTCCTCGCGCAACTCGGCACTGTCATACGCCTTGTCGCCAAGCATGCGTTTGGGTCGCTGCACTCTACGGAACAAGCGCTCAGCCCCCGGACAATCGTGCGCTTCTCCTCCGGTCAGCAGGATGGCGATTAGCCGCCCCTTAGCATCTGCGAGTGCATGGATCTTCGTGTTGCGCCCTCCGCGCGAACGGCCCACAGCCTGCTTTTTCTCCCCCCTTTTCCGCCGGCTGCCGAGCGGTGCGCTTTCACATGTGTGGAGTTCGATCATCTGCGTATCTGTGGATCGCCCATTCCCAGCAAGCTCGCGGAATAGCTTTTCCCAGATGCCGCGTCGAGCCCAGCGAACAAACCGGTTATAGATCGTGGTCGGGGGACCATATTCGGGCGGGCAATCGCACCAGCGGCACCCGCTCTTCAACACATGCACGATGCCACTGATAACGCGCCGATCGTCTGCACGCTCGACGCCTCGCACATCCGTCGGCAGATAACGCTCAATCCGCTCCCATTGCTCATCGCTCAGCCAAAACAGGTTCTTCCGCATGGTCCCGATCCCCCAAAACGAATCAGGTACATATGGAATCAGGATTGCTTTGCCACTGCAGCAAAATTAATGAGTTCTGACCCTAGTCCCTGGCCCAACCGTTAGGTCGCCAGCCCGTCGTCGAATCCGACGATGCCGTCCAGATCGAGCACGAACATGCATGAGCAGATCACACCCTGCGATCCGTCGGTGGCGCCGACGCGGAGCGAATAGGCCTCGCCCGCCTCAAAGGTCTCGCCGACACCGGTGTGGGGCGGCTCGTCGAGGGCGAGGCCCATGCGTTGCGCGAAGCCGCGCACGGTCATCGGATGGGCCTGGAAGGGCTCGATCGCGGCGGCGATCGATTGCCGGATCGCCTCCGTCGCGACCCCGGGCTTGATCGCCGACCGGGCCGATACCAGCGCCTCCCATGCCGCCTCGATAAGCCCGGTCGGTTGCGGCCGGGTGGTGAACATGGGGAAGCACTCCGCCCAATAGTTGAACCGGCGCACCGCAAGATAGGCGAGCAGCGGATCGGTCACCTGCCTGATCGCGGCATCGAACGGCCGCAGCGTCCGGCCGCCGTCCAGGCTGAACAGCGTGCGCACGTCCTGCGCCCCGGCTGCACCGGCGGCGCGTTCGCCCGCCAGAACGACCTCGGTGACACCGGCGCCCGACATCAAGGCTTCGCGCATAGCGGTGCGGGCCGCACCGATCGTTTTCATCGCAGCATCGATGGCACTGAGCTCGTAGTGCGACTTCCTGCTCATCTGTGACCAAACCTGCGGCGTCCCGTCGACCGCCACCGCCTCGCCGCCGAGCGCCTCGGTGATGGTCCGCCGCAGCCCCAAAGGCATGTAGTCGGCCCCGACCAGGAGCGAGCGCACTCCGGCTTTGCCGGCCGCAACGGCGGCGGCCGCATCTTTCATGGGGGCGACGTTCTCGATCCAGGTGAGCGGCCGCGCTGCGCCGAGCATGTTGGCGGCGTCCCCCACGAACATGCGATGCTCGCCGGTACGCGACAACAGCGCAACCGAGGGCCCGAGCTTGGGAACCAGATTGGTGAAATAGGCGAGCTCGGCATGGTGGCGGCTGTTGCCGAACACGACGGCGCGCTCGGCCTGCGGATGGCTGGCCCACAGCGCGTCGAGGCGGCGGGTGAACTCGGCCTGCGGCATGCGTTCCGGCAGCCAGTCGGACGGTCCTATCAGCAAGGTGGGATGCGGGGTCAGCATGACGTCACGCTTTCCAGCGGCCCGCGATGCCGAGCGCGGATCGCTCCGCCGTCAGAACGTCGGCCCCGTCCGGCGTGATCACCACTGGCTCGCCGCACAGCAGATAGCCGGTCTCCGGCAGGTATTGGTTGGGATGGATCATGAACAGCATGTCGGGCTCGAGCACGGTCGTATTGTCGAGGCTGACATCGCCGGGCCGCACCGAGGTGAAGCCGAGCCCGTGGCCGCGGCGCCGGATGTGCGGCGGGTGGCAATATTCGCCGTAGCCTTGCGCCTCCAGCACCGCGTTGATGGCGCCGCAGACCTGCCCCATGGGAACGCCGGGCCGGGCGGCCGCGATGCCCTGGTTCATCGCCTGCACCACCAGCTCGTATTTGCGGCTGAGCACCTCAGGCGGCTCGCCGAGCACCACGGTGCGGCAGATCTGGGTGAGCTGGCCGCGGTAGCTCGGCGTGATCTCGGCCAGGATGATGTCGCCGTGCTCGAGCTTGCGGCCCGTGGAGGGCTGGACCGCGCGGTTGTGGGGCCCGGCGCACAGCAGCAGAAAATTGTCCTCGGCCCCGAGCGTTTTCATGTAGTCCTTGAGCTCGACCGCAAGCGCATCCTCGGTCATGCCGGGCCGCGCGATCTGCAAGAGCCGCGTGTAGCCGAGCTCGGCGATGCGCGCCGCCTCGCGGGCGAACCCGATCTCCTCGGTGGTCTTGGTGCGGGCGGCGTCGAACACGAGCTTGTCGGCTGAGCGCGCGCGCGGCAGCGCCGCGCCGATCGGGCCCGCCATTCCGGAAGGCAGCAACGCCAGCCCGGCGGTGCCGACCTGATCATGGGCATCTTGCGGAAATTCGCCGCCGAACATTGTGAGCAGCGTCGCCACCAGATCATCGGTCCCGGTCACGCGGGCCTGCGGGCAGAGCTCGGCCGCGCGCCCGGCGTCCCAGCGCGGCGTCACGATCAGGGTGCAGGCGCCGTCGGAATACAGAAGAGCGGCCGCGGGGCCGATCGACTTGAAGCCGGAAAGCACCGTCACCGCATTGGGCTTTTCGATGAAATGCGCGCCGTCATGCAGCGCGACCAGAAGCAAGAGCTTCTCGTCCCGCATACGGCGGCGGATGTCGGCGAGGCGCTCCTGGAAATTCATATTTGTTCCCACCACCATGGTTCGAGACGCCGCGCGGAGCGCGGCTCCTCACCATGAGGGCTGTGCTTGTTGCGAGAGACCATGAACCAGCGCCCTCATCCTGAGGAGCGGCCGAAGGCCGCGTCTCGAGGGATCATACCTCCTCCGAGCCGCCGGAATCGCCGAGGTCGGTATCCTCGAACAGCTCATCGAGCGGCCGCAGCTTGCCGACCATGCCTTGCTGATGGGTGTAGCGCTGGATGGTCTCCAGCGTCTTGCGGTTGACCGGGGTGAGCCCATAGGTCCAGGGATCGCGCCCCAGGATTTCCGCCTGCTCCTCGACCGCGGTGCGCACCCAGGCGAGCGGCACCATGCGCGGATTGGCGACCCGGCGGTAGGCCGCGAGCTTGGCCTGCTCGAACGCCTTGACCAGGTTGGTGGTCACCCACGGATATTTGTCGACGATCTCCTGCTTGATGGTGGTGACGTGCATGATCGGGAAGATTCCGGTCGAGCGGAAATAATCCATCTCGATCTGCTTGTAGTCCGGGAACAGGCGCCCGATCCGCTTGTCGCCAAGGGCGAAGGGGCGCGGGATGGTGGGCGAGATCATCGCCGGCAGGTCGCCGTCCGCCAGCATGTCGCTGAGCGATTTGCTCGACGTCTTCATCTCGATGCGCAGGCCAGGGGGCGCGGTGAACGGGACGTCCTCGCTGCGGTCGACGATCCAGGTGATCTCCCGGTGCGGCACGCCGTAGTGCTCCTCGAGGATGCCGCGCATCCAGATGTTGCCGGCCGGCTGGAAGTTGGTGCCGCCGACCGGCTTGCCGATCAGGTCCTTGGGCGACTTGATGCCCGCATTGGTGTTGATGAACACGAAGCCGTGCCGGAAGCGACGGTGGAGGAACACCGGCAGCGCGGTCACCGGATCGCCGCGATCGCGCGCCATGAAATAGGCGCCCACGTTCTCCTCGCAGACGTCGAACTCCATCTTGCGGGCGAGCCGCCAATGGCGCTCGCGCGGCCCCATGTCGGTGAGAAAGATGAGCTCGAGGCCGCCGGCCTCGACGGTCCCCTCCTTCAGCGCCTTGACGATATCGTAGTCGCCGCACGCAACGGTCAATCGCAGCTTGGACATCATTCCTCCGAATTGGACTGGAAGCACGAAACGGAATTCAACCCGACCGCCAGCGGCTGAACCTCACCTCGGCGCGCCGCACCAGCTCGTTGAGCCCGATCGCCATGGCGGCCAGCATGCTGATGAGCCCCAACAGCTTGGTCGGATCGAAGTTCTGGGTGAACAAGGTGGTGAAGTAGCCGATGCCGGCGGTCGAGACGTAGAGCTCGGCCAGCAGCACGCCGAGCAGCACGCCCGTCATGGCGAGCCGCATGCCGGAGAAGAAGCTCGGGATCATGTGCGGAAAGATCACCCAGCGGAAGATGTGCCAACGGCTGGCACCCATGGATTTGGCGCTGGTGAGCAGGATCGGCTTGATGTTCTGCACCCCGGCGATCACCGTCACCATGATGGGAAACATGCCGTGGGTGACCCCGAAGGCGATCTTCGACGCGGGCCCGATGCCGAAATAGAGGATGAACAGCGGCAGGATGATGACCTGCGGGGTGCCGTAGAGCAACAGGATGATCGGCATGAAGCTGCGGTGGGAGAATCGGCTCAGCCCGACCGCGAGCCCGACCGTAAGCCCGATCACGATCGACAGCGCAAACGCGACCGAGAGCTCGAAGAACGTGATCCGCAGCGCCGCCGGCACCCCGTTGGTCAGGAGCACTTTCTGCAGCGAGGTGAACACGCTGGACGGCGGGCTCAAAAACATCTTGTCGACATAGAAGCGCGCCGCGATCTCCCAGATGCCGAACAGGATCACGATGACGCCGAGCCGCGCAAGTCCCGGCCGCGGCAGCATGAAGGCCTGGAAGCCGCGCCAGATCGAGCGGCGCTCGGGGCCGATTGTCATCTGGTTGGCGGGGGCATGCGCCATCCCGGCGTTTCCCACTTTGGCGTCTCCCACTTAGCGTTTTCCTCTGGCTTCGAGGCTCGACACCGTCGCGTTGAGGAACGCCGCGATCGCCACCACGAAGGTGATGTAGGCGAACATGCGCGCCATATCCATGGATTCGGCCAGATGCACGATGCGGTGCCCGAGCCCGGCCAGCGACGCGATGGTCTCGCTGCCCAGGATGGCCAGGAGCGCCACCGTGAAGCCCATGCGCAGGCCGGTCAGGATGACCGGAAAGGCCGCCGGCAGCAGCACGAAACGGAACAGCTGATAGTTGGAAGCCCCCATGGAGCGGGCCGAGACGATGAAGATCTTGTCGATATTGCCGAAGCCCGCGATGGTGTTGAGCGCCACCGGAAAGAAACTGATAGTGGCGCCGAGCGCGATCTTGGACGGCGGCCCGAGCCCGAAGAACAGCACGTAGAGCGGCAGGAACAGGATGATGGGGACCGAATAGATGCCCGCCATCAAGGGCTCGAACACCTTGATGGCATAGGGCGAGCGGCTGACCAGGTAGCCCACCAGGGTGCCGGAGATCATGGAGATGGCGAAGGCGGCCGCCAGCTCGGTCAGGGTGACGCGCAGATCGCCGAGGAACTCGCCGCTCTTGAGCACGTCGGTGAGCTCTTGCAGCACCGAAAGCGGATTGGGCAGCAGGATCGGGCTGACATGCCCGAAGGTGGTGGCGAAGGTCCAGAGCGAGATCAGCGCGATCAGGAACAGCGCCTGAACGGCACGGCTCGCCCACGCGCCGCGGTCCCGGTCGGTGCGCCCGCTCATGGCTTCGTCCCCCGGCCCTCGCTCACCGCCGATTGCGAGACCGCCTTGCGGATCTCGTCATGCAGCAGCCCATAGAGCTGGTTGCGGATGCGGGTGAACTTTTCCGAGGTGATGAAATCGGGCTTGCGCGGATGCGGCTCCTCGACCTCGATGATCTCCTTGATGGTGCCGGGGCGGGCCGAGAACACCGCCACACGGTCGGCCAGGAACACCGCTTCGCCCAGGCTGTGGGTCACGAACACGATGGTCTTGTCGGTGCGCGACAGCAGCACCGAGAGATCCTCGCCCAGCACCATGCGGGTCTGCTCGTCGAGCGCGCCGAACGGCTCGTCCATCAGCAGGATATCGGTCTCCAGGCTCAAGGCACGCGCCAGCGCGGCGCGCTGGCGCATGCCGCCGGAGAGCTGGGCCGGATAATATTCGGCGAAGTCGGCGAGCCCGACGGCTTCGAGCGAAAGCTTGGCGCGCTTCTCGCGCTCGGCTTTGCGCACGCCCTGGAACATCATGCCGAGCTTCACGTTCTCGATGACGGTGCTCCACGGGAACAGCGCGTTCTCCTGGAACACGAAAGCGATCTCCTGCGGCATCGGGCCGCGCACCGGCTGGTTACCGACCTCGACGGTGCCGGACGCCGGCTCCATCAGGCCGCCCATGATGCTGAGCAGCGTGCTCTTGCCGCAGCCGCTCGGCCCGATCAGGCACAACAGCTCGCCGCGCCGGATGTCGAGCGAGGTGTCGAGCAGCGCCCGCACATAGCGGGGACCGCCCTGCTCGCCGAACGCTTGGGATACGCCCCGGATCCGAACCGCCACCTCGTCCGTCACGTTATTGCCGTCCTCCCCCTGCCGCTCTGTATTTTTGGTTCCCTGCTACTCGTTTTTGGGCAGAAATGCCTCGGTGTAAAGCTTGCTCATATCCGGCTCCCGCGGCAACAGCCCCTGCTCCACATAGGACTTGGCCAGGACCGCCAGCGCCTTGGGGGCGAATTTGCCGTCGTCGGAGAACATCGGCATCAGCTCGTCGTAGCTTCGGCTGATGATCGCCCGGTCCTTGCCCAGGACCTCCATGGCGATGGCGACCGTCGCATCCTTGTTCTGCCGCATGAAGGCGATGCTGGCAAACCAGCCCTTGAGAAAGGCCCGCAGTGTCGCCGGCCGGGCGGCGATCGCCTGGTCGGTGGCGAAGATGACATGAATGTGGAAGTCCGGCACCAGGTCGCCGAAGCGCAGCAGGATGCGGGCCTTGCCGCTCTGCTCCATGTCGAAGGCGCTGGAGATGTCGGCCACCATGCCGTCGGTGTCGCGGCGCGCGAGCGCGACATATTGCGCCTGCGGGGCCCCCAAGGTGGCGATATTGATGCCGCCCGGCCCCCAGCCGTGCAGCCGCGAGGTCTCGCTGACCAGCCAATAGGTGAGCGAGCCGGCCGAGGATACGCTCACGGTCTTGCCCCTGAGCTCGGCCAGGCTCCGGGGACCGTCGGGCCGCACGATCAGCGACAGCAGCAGTGGCGCACCCGCCATCGCGGCCACCGCCTTGATCGGCGAGCCCTTGGCGATGAACGCCATCCCGGGCCCGGAGCCGAGTGCGATATCGATGCCGTCCGCCGCCATCGCCTGCTGCAAACGCGCGTCGCCCGCGAAAGTGGTCGAATTCGATCTCGATTCCGTTCTGCGCGAACAGGCCCTGGCGGATCCCGACATCGAGCGGCACGAACGAGAACGCCACCCCCACCGCCTTGCCGACCCGCAGCATCTCGGCGCGCGCCGGCGCGGTTAGCAGGCAGGCGAGCAGCATAGCGCGCAACAGCACAGCGCCCTTTCGCGGCGCAGCGGATGGCTTGCGGTTTTGTGGTTTCATCGCGCCTGCCCTCGCGAACGGCTCGGCGTCACTAGACCGGAACGGATTTGACGGTGCAACCCGGTTACCGGCCCCATGGCGGCCCGGCCAAATCATTGGCTGAACAGGCTTGCGACCGGGCGAATTGTCGCCGGGCGAACAAACCGGTGGCCGCCGCGCCGGCCAGGCCCGCCTAGCCGGCCTTGCGCTTCGACCGCATGAATTCCCGCAGCGTCTTGGTGGCGGCTTCGTCGACCCTGAGGTCGCGCCCGAACACCACCCCGTAGTGCTCACGCGCCGCCAGGGGTGACACCAACTCTTCGTCCACGTCGAAGCGTACCTGCTCGAGATCGCGATCCAACGGATCGCCCCAGCCGCCGCCGCCGCCGGTGCGCACGATCGCCTCGGCATGGAGCGGCACCGGAATATGGGCGCCCACGATCGGCTTGAACTCGTTCTCGCCGGGCAAGCGCAACAGATAACCGCCGACCTCGCCCGCGGTGCCGCCCCACAGGCCCCAGGGCGGACAGTTCAGCCGCCGCGCCTGCTCGAAATTCCAGCGGCCCTCGATCAGGTTGCGCACCCGCACGTCGATGCCGAGCCCGCCGCGATATTTGCCGGCGCCGCAGGAATCCTGCCGCAGCCCGCGGCTCTCGATCACTACCGGACATTTGAGCTCGATGCCTTCGATCGAGCCGTTGCGCACGTCGCCCTGGCACACCGACACGGTGGCGGACTCGCCGTCCTCGGTCGGACGCCCGCCCCAGCCGCCGCCCTCGATGCTCTGCACCACGAAGCGCCGCTTGCTCTTGGGATGCACGCCGAAGAACACCACCGAGCCGCCGAGCAAGCCATGATGCCCGGCCGGCACCCGGTCGCGCATGGCTTGCGACAAGGCGTGCACGATGGTGTCCACCACCATCGGCACGATGATGCTCCAGCCCGCCATCGGGGCCGGAAAGCGCGCCATCATAATGCTGCCTTCCGGGATGATCACCTTCAGGGCCCGGAACGAGCCTTCGTTGACCGGATCGAGCGGCCCGGTCAGCGCCTTGTAGGCGACGCGGGCGCCCGCGAGCGTGCGCGAATTGATCGCCGCCTTGCGCTCCTTCGAGCAGCCCGACAGGTCGATCACCATCTCGCCCTTGTGGATGGTCACCTTGACCCGGATCGGCACCGGCTCGCCCTTGAGCACGCCGTCGTCGTCCATGGCGGAAGAGGCCTCGTAGACGCCGTCGGGCAGCTGCGACACCACGTTGCGGCACTTGGTCTCGGTCTCGTCGAAGATACGGTCGACGGCGGCCAGGATGGTGGCCTTGCCGTACTTGTCGAACAGCTCGTCCATGCGCTTGGCCGCCAGCCGGCAGGCCGCCATTTGCGACTTCATGTCGCCGAGCGAGGATTCCGGGAACCGGATGTTGTCCTTGAGCACGCGGTAGAGCGTCTCGTCGAGCTTGCCGGCCTTGTAGATCTTGAGCTGATCGAGCTGCAGGCCTTCGAACCAGGGATCCACCACCTGCGGGCCGGCCCCGAATCCAGTCGAGCTGCCGCCGATGTCGATCCAATGCGCCCGCACCATCGAGAACATCAGGAGCTCGCCCTTGTGGAAATAGGGCATGTAGATGACGATGTTGTTGAGATGCTGCCCGGCCACCGCCTGGTGATTGGTGATGAGCACGTCGCCAGGCTCGAAGCCCTTGGCGCCGTAGCGCTGCATGCCGTCGGTGATGATGACGCCGAGATCAGCCACGAAGTGGGAGACGCCGCCCACATTCTGCGAGATCAGCTGGCCCTGCGTGTCGATCAGGGCGGTGCAGAAATCGCGCACCTCGTAGATCATCATATTGTAGGAGGTGCGCTGCAGGTCGACCGCCATCTCGTTGGCGACCGCCGGGAGCGCGTTGCGGATGACCTCCAGGGTGACCGGGTCGAGCTTGCCGGCGGGCTTGCGTCCGACGCGGACCGGAGCTGCACGCTTCGACGCCTTGCGCGCTGCGCTGTTGCGGGCTTTTGCCATCACGCGCCTCCAACCTTGATGATCAGCTCGCCGGACGGCACCACCCTGCAATCGTCGCCCCGGAACAGCACCGTGGTGGTGCCGTGCTCCTGGATGAGCGCCGGCCCCACGATGCGGGCGCCCGCCTTGAGGGTGTCGCGCTGGTACAGAGGACAACGCACCGGCTTCTTGGCATCCGCAAAGTAGACGTTGCGGTGCAGAGCCGGTTTGGCGGTGCCGGCCTTGCCGAGCCGCGGGAATTTCAGCTTCGCCCGCTTGCTGACGATGCCGAGCCGCATATTGACCATCTCGACCGGCTCGTCGGGCGAATGGTGCGAGTAGCGGTGCTCGTAGAGAGCATCGAACGCCTTGCGAACTGCCTTGCGATCGCCGGCCTTGAGCTGCTTGAGCGTGATCGGTACCGACAGAGTGAATTCCTGGCCCACATAGCGCAGGTCGAGCTGGATCTGCTCCTGGGCAGCGCGGGTGTGGCGCAGGCTCGCCTGCGCCTGCTTGCGCATCTCCTCGTACACCCGCACCAATTCGCCGAAGTCGATGGCGGCGAGATCGGCAAAGTGGGTGCGGGTGAAGTCGTGGCGCTCGTCGGCCAGCAGCATCCCGAGCGCCGAGAAGTGCGAGGGGAACAGCGGCACGATCACGGTCGGGATGTGCAGCTCGCGCGCGATCGCGATCACATGCAGCGGCCCGGCGCCTCCCGATGCCACCAGGGCGAAGTCGCGCGGATCGTAGCCCTTGGCGACCGACACCTCGCGCACCGCCAGCGACATTTTCGAGATCGCGATCTCGACGATCGCCTGCGCGGCTGCGACCGTATCCATCTTGAGGGGCTTGCCGATCTTCTCGGCAATGCCGCGCGCGGCTCCATCGGCGTCGAGCTTCATCTGGCCGCCGAGGAAATTATCCGGATCGAGCCGGCCCAGCACCACATTGGCGTCCGTGATGGTGGGCTCGGTGCCGCCGCCGCGGTAGCAGATCGGGCCCGGATCGGCGCCCGCGCTCTGCGGCCCCACCTTGAGGGCCCCGATCTCATCGATCCAGGCGATGCTGCCGCCGCCGGCCCCGACCTCGACCACGTCGATCATCGGCAGCATGACCGGATGGCCGCCCGCATAGCCGCCCACATAGTAGCCGGGCGCCAATGTGGGCTCGCCATCGCGCACCAGGCTCGCCTTAGCGGTGGTGCCGCCCATGTCGAAGGAGATGACGTTCTGGAAGCCGAGCCCGATCCCCACCTGGGCGGACGCGATGATGCCGCCGACCGGCCCGGACTCCATCATGGCGACCGGGCACTCGGTCGCGAATTCCGGCGTCATCACCCCGCCGTTGGAGCGCATGATCGACAGATCGCCGCGGAACCCGATCTCACCCAGGCTCGACTTCAGGCTGCGCACATAGCCGCCGACCTTGGGGCCGATATAGGCGTTCACCACCGTGGTGGAGATGCGCTCGAACTCGCGATATTCGCGCAGGATCTCGTGCGACAGCGAGACGTAGGCATCGGGCATGAGGCTGCGCACGATCTCGCCGGCGGCCCGCTCGTGCTCGGGATTGGCATAGGAGTGCAGAAAGCACACCGCGACCAATTCCACCCCCTCGGCGGCCAGGAAGCGACAGGCCTCCTCGACGCTGGCGCGCCGGAGCGGCGCATGCACGTCGCCGGAACCGAGCATGCGCTCGTCGGCCTCCTGGGTGAAACGGCGGGACACCAGCGGGCGGTGCTTGTGAAACAGGAGATTGTAGGCCTCGGGCCGGTTGCCGCGGCCGATGCTGTAGACGTCGCGGGTGCCGCGCGTGACGATCAGGCCGGTCGCAGCGCCCTTGCGCTCGATCAGGGTGTTGATCGCGATGGTCGAGCCATGGATGAGCTCGTCGATGGCGGCGGACTTGAGCCCGCTCTTGTTCAGGCAATCGATGATGCCCTGCACCAGGTGGGCCGGCGTGGTCAGGCTCTTGGCCTGCACGAACGCACCCGCCGCCTCATCAAAGCCGATGAGATCCGTGAATGTTCCGCCAATATCGATTGCAACGACGAGCACGCAGATCCTCCCCCGCCGGCCCGTCGAATTGTATGCCGTGGGTACACCTAACCGGCCAGGCAACGGGGTTTCGGACTTTTTGGACTTGAGCCTTTTGGCTATAAGTCGACCGATCCGTCAAGGCGGGATTTGGCGGCGGAGCCCCCCGCGCAAGCGTCCGCCGCATTTGCCGGCAAAACGCAAAATTTACGCCCGCCCTTCTGGACTCCCCCGGATCCGTGTAATCACCAAAGTCTCGATCCTGGATTCCACGCCTCCCGAGCCCCGCATGGGACGAAAATCAGCACCGCGTGCCGCCCCCGCGCGTCCCAGCGTCAGGCTCGCGGCCGATATCGGGGGCACCTTCACGGACATCGCGGTCTTCGACGACCGCTCCGGAAGCCTGGTTTTCGGCAAGGCGCTCTCGACCCCCGGCCGGCTGGTCGACGGCATCAGCGCCGGGGTGGCGAAGGCCGGCAGCCGCTACGGCGCCGCAGGCCTGTTCCTGCACGGCTCGACGGTCGCCATCAATACGGTGCTGGAGCGCACCGGCGCCCGCACCGCGCTGATCATCACGGAAGGATTTCGCGACATCTACGAGATCGGCCGCATCAACCGGCCGGACGCCTACAATCTGTTCTTCCGCAAGCATGTGCCGCTGGTCGAGCGGGCGCTGCGCTTCGAGGTAGCGGAGCGGGTGCTGGCCGACGGCGAGATCGATCGGCCGCTCGACGAGGCCGAAATCGCGCGTCTGGGCGAGCGGCTGCGCGACCTGCGGATCGAGGCCTGCGCCATCCTGTTTCTCAATTGCTACGCCAGCCCGGCGCACGAAGCCCGCGCCAAGGCGATCCTGGAAGCCGACCAACCCGGCATGTTCGTCTCGGCCTCGCATGAATTGAGCCAGGAATACCGCGAGTTCGAGCGCTGCTCGACCGTGGTGGCCAACGCCTATATCGGCCCGAAGGTGCGCCGCTATATCGGCGAGATCGAGGAGCATATCCGCGCCGCCGGATTCCGCGGCTCGTTCCTGATCGTGCAATCGACCGGCGGCCTCTACGAAGCCGACCAGGCCCGCAGCCAATGCATCCGCATGCTGGAATCCGGGCCTGCCGCCGGCGTCATCGGCACCCAGGCGCTCTGCCGCACGCTGAAGATCGACAACGCCATCGCGTTCGACATGGGGGGCACCACCGCCAAGGCGGGCGTGATCTATGAGGGCGAGGCGCTGACCACCGGCACCGCGCTCCTGGGCGGCTACGACCAGGCGCTGCCGGTGCAGATCGCCATGATGGACATTTTCGAGGTCGGCACCGGCGGCGGCTCAATTGCCCGCGTCGTCGAAGGTGGCCTGCGGGTCGGACCGCAGAGCGCCGGCGCCGCCCCCGGCCCGGCCTGCTATGGGCTCGGCGGCACCGAGCCGACCGTCACCGATGCCAATCTGGTGCTCGGCCGGCTCGCCGGCGACCGCTTCCTGGGCGGCGAGATGCGGCTCGACCTTGCAGCCGCCCGGCAGGCGATCGGGCGCCTTGCCAAGCCGCTGCACCTGGATGTCACCGCGGCGGCCGACGGCATTCTGCGGATCGCCACCACCGCCATGTCCTATGCGGTCAAGGGCGTCACCACCGAACGCGGTCTCGATGCCGGCCAATTCGTCCTGGTCGCCTATGGGGGCGCCGGCCCGCTGCATGCGGTCGCGGTCGCGCGCGAGATCGGCATCCGTCGGGTCATCATCCCGCAAGCACCCGGCCTATTCTCGGCGTCCGGCATGCTGTTTTCCGACCTGCGCTACGATTTCGTGCGCACCTGGCTCGGCCGGCTCGCCGAGGCGTCGTTTGTCGAGATGGAGAAAATCTATCGGGCGCTCGAGCAGGAGGGCCGCGCCGCCATCGCCGGCACCTCGGTCAAGCCGCAGAAAATCACCATCAAGCGCGCCGCCGACATGCGCTATGTGGGCCAGGAGCATGCCGTGACGGTCGACATTCCGCTTTCGGTGCTCGCCCGGCGCGACCGCGGCGCCATCAAGCGCCTGTTCGATGCCATGCATGAATTGCGCTACGGCACCTGCGCGCCGGCCGAGCCGGCCGAGATCGTGAGCCTGCGCAGCACCGTCACCGGCATCATGCGCAAGCCCCCGCAACCCGAGATCAAGCGCGGCCGCGCGGCGCCGCCTCAGGCCGCCTTTGCCGGCAAGCGGCCGGTGAACCTCGGCGGCCGCGGCGGCTTCCGCGCCACCCCGACCTATCGCCGCGCGCAGCTGCTCGCCGGCAACAAGATCAAGGGGCCGGCGCTGATCGAAGAGCATGCCTCCACCACGGTGCTGATGGCGGGCGATGCAATGACGGTCGATCCGTACGGCAACCTGTTGATCGCGGTCGCGGGAGCGCGCTGAAGCCATGCGCCAGAACAACAAACGAAAGAACGACAGGGGCGGCCGCATCGATCCGGTCGTCACCGAGATCGTGCGCAACGGCCTGATCGCGGTGACCGAAGAGATGAAGACCAATCTCATGCGCACCGCCTACAACATCATCATCTACGAGGCGCTGGACTTCACCACCGGCTTGTTCACGCCCGCAGGCGAGACCGTCTCCATCGGCATCGGGCTGCCGATGTTCATCCGCGGCATGGCGGAGACCGTGAAGGCCAAGATCCGGCATTTCGGCCGCGCCGGCATCAAGCCGGGCGACATCTACGTCACCAACGACGCCTACCTTACCGGCAGCCATCTCAACCACGTCACCCTGACTTTGCCGATCTTCCATCGCGGCGAGCTCATCGGATTCTCCTGCTGCATGGCGCACTGGCTCGATATCGGGGGCATGCTCGGCGGCATGAGCACCGACATCTACTCGGAAGGCCTGCAGCTGCCGATCCTCAAGTATCAGGACCGCGGCGAGGTCAACCAGGATCTGGTCGAGATCATCCGCCAGAACGTGCGGCTGCCGAGCCGCGCCATGGGCGATCTGCGCGCCCAGGTGACCGCCGTGAAGACTGGCGAGCGGCGCTTTCTCGAGTTGGTCGAGCGCTACGGCCGCGAGCCCGTCCAGGACGGCATCGCGGCGATCATGGACCATTCCGACAAGTCCGCGCGCGCCCGCACCCGCACCATTCCGGACGGCGTCTACCAGGCGGAATCCTACATGGACGACGACGGCATCGACATCGGCAAGCCGGTGCCGATACGGGTGCGGGTCGAGGTCAAGGGCGACCGCATGGTGGTCGACCTGACCGAGGTCTCCCGGCAGGTGCGCGGCTTCTACAATTCGGGCATCACCACCGGCCATGCCTGCGCCCAGGTGGCCTACAAGTGCCTCACCTCGCCGACCGATTATCCGATCAACGACGGCTCGTTTCGCAGCCTCACCGCGATCGTGCCGCCCGGCCGGGTGGTGAGCGCAACCCGGCCGGCCCCGATGCGCTGGTGGATGACCTATCCGATGACCATCGTGGACACGATCTTCAAGGCGCTGGCGCCGGCCATTCCGGAGCGGGTGATCGCCGGCCATCATGCGGATCTGCTGGTGGCGGCCTGCCACGGCATCAATCCGAAGAGCTCGGAGTTCTTCATCGCCAATTTCGGGCCGCTCGGCGGCGGCTGGGGCGCCAAGCAGTCGGAGGACGGCGTCTCGGCCACGGTGTGCATCAACGACGGCGATACCCACAACAGCCCGAACGAGCAGGCCGAGGCGAAGTTTCCCCTGGTGGTTGAGAGCTACCGGCTGGTGCCGGATTCCGGCGGCGCCGGCCGCCACCGCGGCGGGCTGGGCGTCGAGCGCGTGGTGCGGGCCCGCACCCCCATCACCATGAACACCCAGATCGAGCGTGCCCACTGCAAGCCATGGGGGCTCGGCGGCGGCAGCGCCGGCACCGGCAACGACGTGGCGCTGAGGCTTAACGGCAAGTGGAAGACCGATTTCCCCAACGCCAAGGTGCTGGTGGCCGCCCTCAAGGCCGGCGATGCCTTCCGCATCCGCTCCGGCGGCGGCGGCGGCTACGGCTCGCCGCTGGAGCGCCCGGCCGAGCTGGTGGCCGAGGACGTGCGCCAGGGCTATGTGAGCCTCCAGGCAGCGGCGGATGATTACCGGGTGGTGATTGATCCGGCAACGCTGGCGCTCGACCGGGCCGCGACCGAAAAGCTGCGGGCGGCGCGGGCGTGAGCAGAGCGGCGGTGCGATACGGAAGCATCCGACCCCCCTCACCCCATCCCTCTCCCCTGCGGGGCGAGGGAGGAGATCGCGGCACTCGCGCCACGTCATCGCACCTTCGGAAACTGGAGATGGATCTTCTGAAACTGAACTTGCGCTGGCGAGCTCCCTCGCCCCGCAGGGGAGAGGGATGGGGTGAGGGGGTTACGACATTTCGTTTGGCAACTACTTGCGCCGCTTGAGCTTGGCGGTGAAGGACAGGCTGCCGGCCCCGCAGCACGGGCAACTCGCCGCTAAAAGCGCACCCTGCTTCTGCTCCTCGTCGAGATCGGTGCTGTCGAGCATGGTCCGCAAGCTTTGCGCAAACAGATCGTGCAGCGATCCATCCCCGTATTGAACCGGATCGGCTTCTTCCATCGGCGCAGGACTGGCCTTCCGCCGCGGCTTGGCGCGCGGCGCCGGCTTGGCGGCTGGTCGGCGCCTGCCCAATCCTAGCGTCTCACCACGTTGATCATATGGTCGATATCGCCGCGCAGGAAGCACGCCAGATTGTGCTCCACCGTGACCAGGGCGTGCTCCGCATAGACGTCGGAGAAGCCGCCGAGATGCGGCGTGATGATCACGTTCTTGGCCGACCACAGCGGATGGCCGGCCGGCAGTGGCTCCTCCTGGAACACGTCGAGGGCGGCGCCGGCGATCTCGCCGCGCTCGAGCGCGGACAGGAGCGCGGTCTCGTCCACGATGCCGCCGCGCGCCAGATTGATCAAATAGCTCGTCGGCTTCATGGCGGCGAGCACCCGGGCGCCGACCAGGTTGCGAATCTCCTCCGCATAAGGCGCCAGCAGCACCAGGTAGTCGAGGGTGCCGGCCTCCTGGACCAGCGCGCCCCGATCGTGCATGCGATCGAACCCCACAAGCTCCCGCTTCGCCGAGGTGAAGCCGACGACCGTCATCCCCATGGCCTTGCAGCGGGGCGCCAAGCCTTCGGCGATCTGTCCCACCCCGAAAATCCCGACCGTCTTGCCATCCAGCAATCGCGACGGCCAGCGCGTCCAGACCTGCCGGTCCTGGTTGCGCACGCTCGCCGCAAAGTCGCGCGACAGCGCCAGCATCATCATGATGGCGGCCTCCGAGACCGGCGCGCCATGGATGCCGCGGATATTGGTGATGATCACTTCGGGCCGCAGCGAGGGCAGATCGATCAGGTTGTCGACCCCGGTGCCGAGCGCCTGCACCCAGCGCAGCTTGTCGGCGCCGCGCAGTACCTCGTCCTTCATCATCGGGCCGAAGGTCACCAGCGCATCGGCGCTGCCCATATAGGGCCCGGTCTTGGAGTAATGATCCACCATGTCGATGGCGACCTCCGGGAAGCGCTGCGCCAGCCGGGCGCGGTATTGGTCGCGGACTTGCGGCGGCAGGGTCAGCAGGATCAGCAGGCGAGGCATCGTGATGTGGTCCCGTGGAAATTGCAGTCGCGGCCAGGCCGCGCAGCGGATCGCACTTGGTGTCAGGCCGTGGGCAATCGCAGCAGCCGGGCGGCATTGTTGAAGCATATGTCGGCCCGCACGTCGTCGTTGATCGGTGCGTGGTCGATGAACTCCGCCGCCTCCGGCGCCAATTCGAACGGGTAGTCGGCCGCGAACATCACGTGCTCGGGGCCGAGCGCCCCGATGGCGCAGATGAGCGGCTCGGCCGCACACATGCCCGAGGTCGTGACCACGATATTGTCCCGGATATATTCCGAAGGCCGGCGGCCGAGCCGGACCCCATAGAGCTTGGCCCGGCTGTCGAAGCGCCACATCAGGAACGGCAGGGTCTCGCCCAGATGGCCGAGCCCGAGCTTGGCGCCGGGAAAGCGGTCGAACAGGCCGCTGAACACCAGCCGCAACGCGTGCGACCCGGTCTCGACCGTCCATTCCCAGGTGGCGCGGCGCAAGCCGCGATGGCCCGCCAGCGCCGCGCTGGTGGCGACCGGATCGGCTGGATGCAGGTAGATGAGCGCGCCCAGCGCCTCCGCCCGCTCCCAGAACGGATAGAGCGCAGGATCGTCCAGATAGCGGCCGTTGGTATGGCCGTTGATCATGGCGCCGCAAAACCCGAGCTCGCCCATCGAGCGCGTGAGCTCGTCGGCCGCCGCGGCCGGATCCTGCAGGGCCAGGTGGGCGAAACCCGAATAGCGGTCGGGCCGCTTCTGGACCTCGCGCGCCAAGGCGTCGTTGCATTGGCGCGCCTTGCGGCAGGCCACTGCTGTGTCGCGCTCGATCTGCACGCCGGGGCCCGACAGGGAGAGGACCGCGCGGGCGATGCCGGCCCGGTCCATGGCCTCCAGCCGCTCGGCGCCGAAATCGGACAACCGGGCCACCAGCTTGCCCAGGATGGCGGGATCGACGTCCGCCACCGTGGTCTGCCAATAGTCCTCGAAGCCGGCACACATGAAGTGTTCTTCGAGCGCGATCTTGGTGACCATGCAACCCTCATTGGCGGCCCGCGCCGAGGGCTTCGGCGCCCGCTCCCTGTACGGTATAATGGATACCGGTTACAACCCTGCGACTTCGGTGATAGAACAAGGCATCCAATAGCCTGCTCGGGGAGGAATGGCGTGGCCAAGAAAATCCGCGGCGTGATGTTCGAGGAGAACAACAACAACAGCATGGGGCTGGAGTTCGTCAACCTGTCCCATCGCTTCGGCTACCAGTCTCCCAACTGGCCCTATTTCGAGGACGTCAAGATCGAGCGTATCCACTACCATGCCAAGTCGGGCGTGTTGTCGCAGCGCATTACCACCAGCATGCACAATACCACCCACATCGATGCCCCGGCCCACGTGGTCTACGGCACGCCGTTCATCGACGAGGTCCCGCTGCCGCATTTCTTCGGCAGCGGCATCGTGATCTCGATCCCCAAGAAGAAGTGGGAGCCGATCACCTATGACGATCTCGAGAAGGCCGCCGGCAAGATCGTGCGGCCGCGCGACGTGGTGATCGTCAATACCGGCTGGCACAAGAAATACGACGATAGCGAGGAATATTTCTGCTACGCGCCGGGATTCGTGTCCTCGGCCGGCGAATGGTTCGTGGAGAAGAAGGTCAAGGTCATCGGCCACGACACCCAGGCCAACGACCATCCGCTGGCGACCGCGATCGGGCCGCAGCGCAACGGCCCGCTGCATCCGCACCTTGCCGAGGAATACAAGAAATGGTCGGGTGGCCGCGACTGGAAGGACGACTTTCCGGAATGGGAGCCGGTGCACCGCATCCTGTTCAAGAACGGCATTCTCGGCATCGAGAACGTGGGCGGCGATCTCGACAAGGTCACCGGCCGGCGCGTCACCTTCGCGCTGTTTCCCTGGAACTGGGAGAAGGGCGACGGCTGCATCATCCGCCTGGTGGCGATCACCGATCCCAAAGGCGCCTATCGGATCGAGAAGGGGGAGAAATTCTGATGATCGTGCGGAAGCTTTCCGAGGCCAAGCCCTACGAAGCCCCCAACCATCGCGACTACAAGTCGCTGCGGGTGTTCGGCGCCGAGATGGGCGGCTCGCAGACCCTGATTTTCGGCATCTCGCATTTCCTGCCCGGTGGCGGCGCCGGCCCGGACGCTTCGCCGCCCGAGAAGATCTACTATGTGCTGGCCGGCGAGCTCACCGTGATCGTCGGCGGCAAGGAGACGGTCATACGGCAGGGCGACAGCTGCTACATCGGCCCCAACGAGCACCGCGAGATCATCAATCGCGGCAACGAGGTCTGCACCATCGCGGTCGCGGTCGCGCCGGTGAAGTGACGCTGCAGGCATCATGGCCGGACATAGCCCGCGAAGACGGGCGTAAACACCCTAATGATCCGGCCATCCACGTCTTAGGGCAGCGCCGCAAGCAAGTCGTAGATGGCCGGGACAGGCCCGGCCATGACTATTCCCAAGCCATGGTCAAACTGTGAGCCAAACCCATGTCCGAAGATTTCCTGAAAAATCCTCTCTCTCTGTTCGATATCCGCGGCAAGACCGCCATCGTGACCGGGGCGTCGGGCGCGTTCGGGGCGCTGGCCGCAAAGGTGCTGGCGGGCGCCGGCTGCAATCTGGTGCTGGCGGCCGGCGGCCTCGAAGCGCTCAAGCAGGTGGCGGCCGACTGCGAGAAGCTGGGCGCCAAGGTCGAGGCCGTCAACATCCGGCCGAGCTCGGCTGCCAATTGCGACCAGGTGGTGGCGGCCGCCGTCAAGCGCTTCGCCGGCGTCGACATTCTGGTGCTGGCCGCCGGCATCAACAAGGTCTCCAAGATCGTGGATCAGCCGCCCGAGGCCTTCATGGAGGTCATGGACGTCAACGTGACCCAGTCCTGGCTGATGGCGCGCGCCACCGGCAAGCAGATGCTGGCGCAAGGCCGCGGCGGCAAGGTCGTGTTCATGTCCTCGGCGCGCGGGCTGCTCGGCCATCCGGCCGGCTACACCGCCTATTGCGCGTCCAAGTCCGCCATCGACGGCGTCACCAAGGCGCTCGGCTGCGAATGGGGCGACACCGGCATCACGGTCAACGCCATCGCCCCCACCGTATTTCGCTCGCCCCTGACCGCCTGGATGTACGAGGACACCGAGCGCGCCAACACGGTGCGTAAGGGTTTTGTGGCGCGGGTACCGAAAGGGCGGCTGGGCGAGCCGTCGGATCTGGCGGGGCCGCTGCTGTTCCTGGCCTCGGCAGCGTCGGATTTCTATACCGGTCATATCCTCTATGCCGACGGCGGCTACACGGCGGGCTGACGCATGGCCACCAAGGCGCGCATCGCCGTGCTGGGCGCCGGCCTGATGGGCCACGGCATCGCGCAGGTGTTTGCGCTCGCCGGGCACGCGGTCACGATCTACGATCCGGTCGCCGCCAGCCTCGAGCAGGTCAGGATCCGGATCACCGCCAATCTGCGCGATCTCGGCGACGATGAAGCGGCCGCGCAGCGCGTGCAGCCCTGCACCGAGCTCGCCGAGGCGGTGCGCGAGGCCGATTTCGTGGTCGAGGCGGCGCCGGAGAACCTGGAGATCAAGCGCAAGCTGTTTCGGGAAACCGAAGCCCTGGTGCGCCACGACACCATCCTGGCCAGCAACACCTCGGTCATCCCGATCACCGCCATCATGCAGGATTTGCGCGAGCGCTCCCGCGCGCTCGGCACCCATTGGTGGAACCCGCCGTTTCTGGTGCCGCTGGTCGAGGTGATCGGCACCCAGTGGACCTCGCGGGCCGCGATCGATTGGACCATGCTGCTGCACACCGCGGCCGGCAAGAAGCCCGCCCATGTGAAGAAGGACGTGCCGGGCTTCATCGGCAACCGGCTGCAGCATGCGCTCTGGCGCGAGGCCATCGCCCTGGTCGAGCACGACATCTGCGATGCCGAGACCGTCGACACCGTCATCAAGGCCGCCTTCGGGCGGAGGCTGGCGGTGCTGGGGCCGCTGGAGAACGCCGATCTGGTCGGCACCGATCTCACGCTTGCCATCCACAACACCGTGCTGCCCGCGATAGACTCCAGACCCGCCCCCTCGCCCTATCTGGAAAAGCTTGTGGCGGAGGGTAAGCTCGGCTTCAAATCAGGCGAGGGGTTCCGCACCTGGACCCCGCAGCAACAGGCCGAGCTGCGTGCCAAAGTGGTGGCGCATCTCAAGAAGGCCCGCGCCGAAGACGTATAGACCACTGAACCATCCGCCAGGGAGGTTGCCATGAAGCATTCAGGACCCATCAGCCGCCGCCGCATCGTGCAGGCCGGCCTCGGCGCCGTCGCGGCGCCCGCGGTACTGCGCATGCTGCCCGCCAATGCGCAATCGCGCGTCATCAAGATCGGGCATGTGAGCCCGCGCACCGGCCCGATCGCGGCCTTCGGCGAAGCCGATCCGTTCATTCTCGAGCAGGTACAGAAGCTGCTCGAGAAGGGCATCAGCAACGGCGGCAAGACCTATCCGGTGCAGATCATCTCGCGCGACAGCCAGTCCAGCACCGCGCGCGCCTCCGAGGTCGCGGCCGAGCTGATCCTGCGCGACAAGGTCGATCTCCTGGTGGCGGCGAGCACGCCCGACACCACCAACCCGGTCGCCGACCAGGCCGAGGTCAACGAGATTCCCTGCATCACCACCGACTGCCCCTGGCAGCCCTATTTCTTCGGCCGCAACGGCGATCCGAAGAAGGGCTTCACCTGGACCTATCATTTCTTCTGGGGGCTCGAGGACGTGATCGGGGCGTTCCTGGCGCTATGGAAGAGCGCGCCCACCAACAAGGTGATCGGCGGCCTGTTCCCCAACGATGCCGACGGCAATGCCTGGGGGGATCCCAAGATCGGCTTCCCGCCAGCCCTGCAGATGGCCGGCTTCAAGCTGGTCGATCCGGGCCGCTACCAGCCGGTCAGCAGCGATTTCACTGCGCAGATTTCCGCCTTCAAGAGCGCCGGCGCCGAGATCGTCACCGGCAACATGATCCCGCCCGACTTCGCCACCTTCTGGTCGCAGGCCGCCCAGCAGGGTTTCAAGCCCAAGGTAGTGACCATCGGCAAGGCGCTGCTGTTTCCCTCGGTCATCAGCTCGCTCGGCGCGCGCGGCAACGGCCTCACCACGGAAATCTGGTGGACCCCGAGCCACCCGTTCAAATCCGGCCTGACCGGCCAGAGCGCGCGCGAATTGACCGACGCCTATACCAAGGCCACCAGCAAGCCCTGGACGCAGCCGATCGGCTTCAAGCACGCGCTGTTCGAGGTGGCGATCGACGTGCTTAAGCGCACCAAGAACCTGGGCGAGCCCAAATCAATCCTCGAGGCCATCACCGCCACCGACTACAAATCGATCGTCGGCCCGGTGAAGTGGGCCGGCATGCCGGTCAAGAACGTGACCAAGACGCCGCTGGTCTCCGGCCAATGGCAGCGCAAGGGCGAGGTGTCGAGCCTGGTCATCACCCAGAACGAGACCGCCCCGCAAATTCCGGTGGGCGGGAAATTGGAATTGCTGACGTAAATCTGCTCCGTTGAGAGGGGAACATCAGTCTCTGCAGTCGGCTCCTCTACGAACGAGCCTGTGAAAACTTTCTAACTCATCCTGAGGAGCCGTGCGTAGCACAGCGTCTCGAAGGATGGATGCACGGTACGACCTCGCGGCCATCCTTCGAGACGCGCGCATCCTTCGCCAAGCGCTCAGGAGCGCGCTCCTCAGAATGAGGTCGCAGTTTGCTGCAAAGACAACACATGCCCCCGATCCTGGCGCTGGAGAACATCTCGAAGCGGTTCGGCGCCATCGTGATCGCCGACGGGATCGACCTCGCGCTTAAGCCCGGCGAGGCGCTCGGCATCATCGGGCCGAACGGAGCCGGCAAGACCACCCTGTTCGGCATCATGACCGGCACCGTCGCGCCCGATGCCGGCCGGGTCATGTACGGGGGCGCCGACATCACCCATGCGACACCGGCGCGGCGATGCCGCATGGGCATCGCGCGCTCGTTCCAGATCCCGCAGCCGTTCGGCGACATGACGGTGTTCGAGAACCTGGTGGTGGCCGCCGCCTTCGGGGCCGGGCGGCGCGAGCGCGACGCCTATGGACCCTGTATGGACATTCTCGAGCAATGCGGGCTCGCGGCCGCCGCCAACCGCCGCGCCGGCAGCCTCACTCTCATCGACCGCAAGCGGCTCGAGTTCGCCCGCTCGCTCGCCACCAACCCGCGCCTGCTGCTGCTCGACGAGGTGGCAGGCGGCCTCACCGAGCACGAATGCACAGGTCTCGTCGCCCTCATCAAGGAGCTGCGCGCAACCGGCATCTCGATCATCTGGATCGAGCATGTGGTGCATGCCCTGATGGCGGCGATCGACCGCCTGGTGGTGCTGCATGGCGGCCAGCTGATCGCGCAGGGCGAGCCGCAGGCCGTGATCCGCAGCCCGGAAGTCGCCGACATCTATCTCGGGATCGCGGCCGATGCCTGATCAAGCCTTGCTCGAGGTGAACGATCTCGACGCTTGCTACGGCGACTTCCAGGCGCTGTTCGGTGTCAGCCTGCGGGTGGAGGCCGGCCAGGCGGTCGCCATCATCGGGGCGAACGGTGCCGGCAAAAGCACGCTGCTCAAGAGCATCGCGGGCCTGCTCCCTGCGCGCCCCGACGCGGTGCGACTAGACGGCGAGCCGATCGGCGCGCGGCCCGCTTACGACATCGCGGCGCGGGGTATCGCGCTGGTGCCCGAAGGCCGCCGGCTGTTTGCTTCGCTCAGCGTCGAGGAAAATCTCCTGATCGGCGGACAGCTGCGGCGGCCGGGTCCATGGAATTTGCGGCGCCTCTACGACCTGTTTCCGGTGCTGGCCGAGCGCGCCAACATGCCGAGCACCGCGCTGTCCGGCGGCCAGCAGCAAATGGTGGCGATCGGGCGCGCCCTCATGGCAAATCCGCGCCTCATCCTGTGCGACGAGATCAGCCTCGGGCTCGCCCCCATCGTGGTGCGTGACATCTATGCCCGCCTGCCCCAGATACTGGCCGACGGCACCGCGCTCGTGATCGTGGAGCAGGACATCGCCCAGGCACTGAGGGCCGCCGCGCAGGTCTATTGCCTGCAGGAAGGCCGCGTCGCCCTGCAGGGCGCCGCCCGCGACCTCACCCGGCAAGCCATCGCAGCCGCCTATTTCGGCGTGTGAAGGTGCGCCAGCGATCCAACTCTTTCTTCAACCTCCCCCTGCAAGGGGGAGGTCGGATCGCGTAAGCGATCCGGGTGGGGGTCCCGCGACAAACGCTGAATCCGTCGGCAGCCGGGACCCCCACCCGGCGCCTTCGGCGCCACCCTCCCCCTTTGTGGGGGAAGGGAAAAGCGGAGTTTGCCGTGCTCGACTGGGTCAACGTGATCGTGCAGGGCGTGCTGGTGGGCGGCCTCTACGCCATGTTCGCGGCCGGGCTGTCGCTCATCTTCGGCATCATGCGGCTGGTCAACATCGCCCATGGCGACCTGATCGTGCTCGCCGCCTACCTCGCATTGGTCACCACCCAGACGCTCGGCATCGGGCCGTTGGCGGCGCTCCTGATCGTGGCGCCCGGCATGGCGCTCATCGGCTACGCCTTGCAGCGGGTGGTGCTCAACCGCACGCTCGGCGACGATCTGCTGCCGCCGCTCCTGGTCACCTTCGGGCTGTCGGTGATCATCCAGAACGGATTGCTGGCGCTGTTCAGCGCCGACAGCCGCAAGCTGCAGGCCGGCGCCATCGAGACCGCGAGCTTTCCCCTGATGGGCGGCATCTCGATCGGGCTCTTGCCGCTCCTCTCGTTTGCGGTCGCGGTCGCCGTCATCGCGGCGCTGCAATTCGTGCTCTACCGCACCGCGCTCGGGCGCGCGTTCCGGGCCACTTCGGATGATCCCACGGTGGCGCAACTCATGGGGCTCGACAACCGGCACATCTTCGGGCTCGCCATGGCGCTATCGCTCGCCGTGGTGGCGGTCGCCGGTGTGCTGTTGGCGGTGCGCGCCAATTTCGATCCCGCCATCGGTCCGGCCCGCCTGATCTTCGGATTTGAATCCGTCATCATCGGCGGGCTCGGCAGCCTGTGGGGCACGCTCCTCGGCGGCATCCTGCTCGGCGTCGCCCAGGCGATCGGGGCACAGATCGATCCGGGCTGGCAGACGCTCGCCGGCCATCTCACCTTCCTCGTGGTGCTGGCGGTGCGGCCCGAAGGGCTGTTCCCGAAGGTGCGCGGATGAACGTGCGGGTGGAATACGCGGATCGCGCGGGCCGCGCCGGCCTCTGGCTCATGGCGATCGCGGTGGTCGTGCTGGCAGCCGCGCCGGCCTGGGGCGGCCGCGATGACCTGCGGCTGCTCAGCGAGATCTACGCCTATGTGGGGCTCGCCAGCCTGTGGAACCTGCTCGCCGGCTATGCGGGTCTCGTCTCGGTCGGCCAGCAGGCCTATGTGGGGCTCGGCGCCTATCTGTTGTTTGCCCTCACGCTCCGGGCCGGGCTGCCGCCGCTGTGGGCGATCCCGCTCGCCGGCGTGATCGCAGGCGTGGTCGCGGTCCCGACCGCCGCGCTGCTGTTCCGGCTGCGTGGGCATTATTTCGCGATCGGGACCTGGATCGTGGCCGAGGTGTTTCGGCTGCTCGCCTCGCAAGCCTCGGTGCTGGGCGGCGGCTCCGGCCTGAGCCTGCCGGCCGGGATCGTGACCTCGATCGCGTCCAGCCGGCAGGAACGCGAATTCCTGATCTATTGGGTGGCGCTCGCTCTGGTGATCCTGGTGTTGCTGCTGATCGTGTGGCTGCTACGCTCGCGCTATGGCCTCGCCCTCAAGGCCATCCGCGACAACGAGCTGGCGGCGCGCAGCAACGGAATCGACGTCACCCGCATCAAGGTGCTGGTCTACATCATCACGGGGTTCGCCACCGCCATGATCGGGGCGCTGATCTTCCTGCAGAAGCTGCGGATCAGCCCGGATGCCGCCTTCAGCGTCAACGACTGGACCGCCTTCGTGATCTTCATGACCGTGATCGGCGGCATCGGGCGGATCGAGGGGCCGATCGTGGGCGCGGTGGTGTTCTTTCTGCTGCGCCAGACCCTCGCCGATCTCGGCACGCTCTATCTCCTGCTGCTCGGCGCGGTCGCCATCGGGGTCATGCTGTTTGCCCCGAAGGGAATTTGGGGCTTGATCGTGGAGCGGTTCGGCTGGCAGTTGTTCCCCCTTGAACGGCGCGTGGTCCTCGATGATCGTGGGGGCCCCGCGACCGCAGGCCGAAAATAGCCACAAGACCCCGGAGGAACCCCGTCCCCATGGCGCAGAAATCCAACAAGGTGATCATCACCTGCGCGATCACCGGCTCGATCCATACCCCGACCATGTCGGACGCCCTGCCGGTCACGCCGGACGAGATCGCCACCCAAGCCATCGATGCCGCCAAGGCGGGCGCCGCGGTGCTGCATCTGCATGCGCGCAACCCCAAGGATGGCCGCCCTTCGGGCGACCCGGAGATCTTCCGGCAGTTCCTGCCGCGCATCAAGCAGGCCTGCGACGGCGTGATCAACATCACCACCGGGGGCAGCGTGACCATGACGGTGGAGGAGCGGATCGCCGCCGCCACCGCGTTCTCGCCGGAAATGTGCTCCGTCAACATGGGCTCGATGAACTTCGCGCTCTATCCGATGGCGGCGCGGTTCAAGTCCTGGAAGCACGACTGGGAGGAGCAATACCTGCTGCAGTCGGACCAGAACATCTTCCGCAACACCTTTCGCGACATCGAGCGGATCGCCAAGCTCCTGGGCGACGAGCATGGCGTCAAGTTCGAGCACGAATGCTACGACACCGGCCATCTCTACAATCTGGCCCATTGCGTGGATCGCGGGCTGTTCAAGCCGCCGATCTTCCTGCAGCTGATCTACGGCATCCTGGGCGGCATCGGGCCGGATTTCGACAACCTCCTGTTCATGAAGCGCACCGCCGACCGGTTGTTCGGCGACAGTTACGAATGGTCGGTGCTGGCCGGCGGGCGGCACCAGATTCCGTTCGCCACCATGGCCACCATGATCGGCGGCAATGTGCGGGTCGGGCTCGAGGACAGCCTCTATATCGGCCGCGGCAAGCTCGCCACCAGCAACGCCGAGCAGGTGGCGAAGATCCGCCGCATCATCGAAGAGCTGGGCTACGAGGTGGCGACCCCGAAGGAGGCCCGCACCATGCTGGGCCTCAAGGGCGCCGACCGGGTCAAGTTCTGATGTCGACTCCTCAGGTCGTCATGGCTGGGTTGAGCCCTCAGGTTGTCATGGCCGGACTTGTTCCGGCCATCTCGATGAGAGACGCATTGTGCCCACCTGATCAAGGTCGCCGGGACAAGCCCGGCGATGACACTGAAGCAAACAACTGAAACCGTCGGCAAACATGAGCATCCAAAACAACAGGCTGGCCGCCACCGCCCGATATCTCGCAACGCATGGGCTCGACGGCCTGGTCGCGTTCAACGGCGGGCAGAACTCGTTTCTCGAGGCGCACGCGGTGTACGTGCTCAGCGGCGTGCGCCCGATCGGCGAAAGCGCCGTCGTGGTGGACCGCACCGGCGCCGCCACCCTGGTCGTGACGCCCGCCTGGGAGGCGGCGCGCGCCGCCGCGCTGTCGCGCACCGAACAGACCATCGGCACGAACGACCTACCGCAGGCGCTCACCGCAGCACTCGCCGCGCACAAGATCGACCCGCGCAAGACCGTCACGGTTGCGCTCTCGACCCTCGGGCTCGGCCTGGTGGAAGCCATCGAGGCGGTGCTGGGCGGCAAGGTGCGGGCCGACGACCGGTATGCCCGCGAGCTTGCCCGCATCCGGACCCCGGAGGAGCTCGCGGCGGCCCGCAAGGCGACCTGGATCGCGGAGCGCGGCTATGAGCGTTTCCTCGAGTTCGCGCGCCCGGGCGTGCGCGAGTTCGAGCTCGCAGCCGAGCTCTACGGCTTCATGAAAGGGCTCGGCGCCGAGGATAATTTCCTGCTGCTGAGCGCCTCGCAGCATAATCTCGCGGTCACCGCCGCCGGCGCCCGCGTGCTCGACGTCGGCGACATCATCCTGTCCGAGATCACGCCCTGCTATCAGGGCCAGTTCGCGCAGATCTGCCGCACCACCGTGATCGGCGACACCACCCCTTTGCTGCACGAGAAATTCGCGGTGCTGCAGCAGGCCATGCGGGCCGGCCAGGCGGCCGCGGTGCCGGGTGCGAGCGCGCGCGAGGTGACGCAGCGCATGGACGATTGCTTCCGCGCCGCCGGCTACGGGGATTATTGCCGACCCCCCTATATGCGGGTACGCGGCCACGGGCTCGGCATCACCTCGGACGCGCCCGGCGACCTCACGGTCGACAACGAGGCGCGGATGGAGGACGGCATGGTGTTCGTGATGCATCCCAACCAGTACCTGCCGGAGACCGGCTACCTCATGTGCGGGGAGCCCGTGGTGGTCACGCCCGGCGGCGCCGTGGCCCTGTCGGCACGCACCGCCACGCTCGACAGCATTCCGGTTTGACCATGCGCACCGTTCACCCCTGCACCATGATCGGCGCGTACGGCTTCGAGCAGGACCGGGTCCCGCGCGACGAATTCCAGATTCGCCTGCGCGCGCTGCACGGCGTCATGGACCAGAAGGGCTGCAGCGCCATGCTGGTCTATGGCGACGCGCGCGAGCATTCACAGCTCGCCTGGTTCACCAATTTCATTCCGCGCCACCGCTGGGCGCTGGCTTTGCTGCCGCGCCGGGGCGAGCCGCGGATGCTCGTCTCCATGAGCTCACGCGACATGCCGGCGCAGCGGCTGATGACCTGGATTCCCGAGGTGATGTCGGCCTGGACCTGGGAAAGCGCGTTCGATCCCTGGCTCGCCAGCCTCGGCGCCGACGCGCCGCAGGATATCGGCACGCTCCGATTCGACCTGATGCGGCCGGTGCTGTTGGCCTCGATCGAGAAAAGTCTCGGTAACCGCTTCCGCCTGAACCCCGCCGATGCCGAGATTGCGGCGCTGCGCACGACCCGCCCGCGCGAGCTGTCCCTCGTTCGCGATGCCTGCACCGTAGTGCGGACCGGCGCCGATGCCTTGATGCGGGCCTGGCGCGACGGCATGGGGGTCGAGGCCGCCGCGCTCGCCGGTGAGCGCGCGGCGCGCGCGGTGGCGGCGCAGGATGTGCGCACTCTCGTGAGCTTCGACGGCGGCCACACCTTGGCGCCTTTCCGGGGCGAATTTGCCCCCAAACCCAATGGCACGCCGCTGCTGGGCTATATCGCGGTGAAGCATAAAGGTTACTGGGCCGAGGCTTTCGTGAGCGTGGCCGATCCGCCCGGCGACATCCATGACCGCGCGCAGGCCGGCCTCGAAACCGCGCTGCGCGCCGCCGCTCCGGGCATCGTCGCCGCCGACCTGCATGCCAAGGCCATCGCGCCCCTGGGCGCCCATCCGCTGCATCCGGTGCTGGGCGGCAGCATCGGCCGGCGCATCGGGTTCTCGCCGAACGAAGGCAGCGAGCTGCGGCAAGACGCCCGCCACACCCTCGCGGCCGGCGACGTCTATGCCTTGCACGTGGGCACGAGCGGTCCGGCCGGCGGCGCCATCGCCTCCGCCATGGTGGCGATCACGCCGAAGGGCTGTGAGATGCTGGTGCGCTGACGTTCCTTGTCTCGCCGCGCCCGCAACAATCACTCGCGGTCGGGGCTGTCCAGCTCGCGAATGTTCGTGCCGAATGTCTTGCCGGATTCGACCGATGTGATCTTCTGGATCGATCCGCCATGCTGCGCGCCCTCCCGCAACGGATGAATCTCGATCACCACGCGATCGCCGACCTTCACGCTGTTGCGCGCCCATCCCAGACGCAGCAATCGTCCGGGACTGGTCGTCTCCAGCAGCCAATCGGCCGGCTCGCCGCCCTCCTTGGCGGTACCGAGGATCAGCAGGCTCACATGCGGATTGACCCAGCGGACTTCCTTGATGGTGCCGTTGATGGTCGTGAGCAGGGTCTCGTCATACATCGAGGCGGAATGGTGCGCCGACACCGAGCCAATGCCGCTCGCGAGACCGAGGACTACGACCAGCGCGCCGGCGACTTCGGGAATATGCTTCATCGGGTCGGCTCCAGATGCTTGTTCGTCGCGGGCGAATGAATGCGCGTTTCGGCGTCTCAATCAGGCGCCACCAGGTTGCCCCGCGGCTGACGCGGTATAGGAACGAATACCGCATCGCCGTTCTCATCCACCCGCTCCGCATAATTGCCCTGGATGCAGACGCCTTCCACGATATCGAGGTCCCGCTCGCGCCGCCTCGTGAAAATCCGCGTCGTTTTCCAGGGCCGGGTCAGCACATGCGGGGCGTTGATCTCGAGATCGTCGTGCAGGATGTCGGGCCCTTGCAGATGGATGCGCTCGATGATGTGCATGTCGCCGTTGTTGGGAACCCCCACGCCCTCGGCGAGCGCGATGAAGAACTCCGGCAGCACCCCGACGGTGTCGACTACCAGGGTGTCGCCCTCCCAATGGCCGATCGAGTGGCCATGGAACGTCGGGTCCGGATCCTCGGGATGCGGGCGGCCGTCGGTGTAGATGCGTCGCAGCCGGTTGCCGTCGGACTCGCCCAGCAAGGTGACGCGGCCGGGCGAGAAGGTGGCCTCGAGCGCATTGTGGCTGATCAGCATCCAGGACGGCATGCCCTCGGGCAGGCAATTGACGAACAACGGCGCCGGCCGGCCGGCCTTGAGCTCGCTGAACATATGCGCGATCTGCGCGGCCGCCTTCGGGGTCCAGGGCGGCGGATTGGTGGTGAGCTGAAGATGCTGATCGTTGATCTTCGGAACCCAGATGCCGCTCCAGTCGGGCAGCTTGGCCAATTCGGCCCAATCCTTCGCGGTCGGCGGCGGATTGACGACCGGCTTGCCGTCGGTCTCCGCGGCATGCGCGGAGAGCGCCGAAATCACCAGCAAGATCACGCCCGCTCCAAGACAGCGTCGCATGCGGCCAGCTCCCATGGTTCGGCCTGGAGCTAAGCCGATCTGCCAAAGACGCGCAACGGGAATGCTGCGTTCCTCGCCCCGCGTGCGGGGAGAGGGCGACACGGCAAGAAGGAAAATCCAATCTCGGCCCGGTGAGGGGGCGTTTCAGCGCGCTCAGACTCGCGGGACAGCCCCTCATCCCCCTTCTCCCCGCACGCGGGGAGAAGGAGTGAAAGGTCCTGCGTCCCTGGCCACGACGGGCGGCCTTCTCCCGCGCGGGGAGAGTTGAGCCGCTCTGCTTCGGGAAGCACCTCGGACAACAATTCGTTCGGTCAACACGGATTGACCTCCCGCACTATTTGAGCACAAGACAGCACCCACAGAAGACAACAGCGGGAGACGGCGCCATGGCGAAGCAGCGGCAAGCTCAGAAAGTTGCAAAGAAGAGCGGCGGCGCCGCCAAAGCGCGCCCGAGCGCCGAGCTGAACGCCGTGATCGACGATCTGGTGATCGGCAACCGCATTCTCTACGTGCAGGACGTGGTCGACGGGTACGGCCATATCAGCGCCCGCCACCCGCACCACCCCGATCGTTTCCTGATGTCGCGGGCACGCGCGCCCGGCCTGGTGGTCCCCGCCGACATCATGGAGTTCGGGCTCGACGGCGAGCTGATCCGGCCCGATGACCGCCCGATCTATTCGGAGCGCTTCATTCATTCCGAGGCCTACAAGGCGCGCCCCGACGTCAACGCGGTGGTGCACAGCCACTCCCCGACCGTGGTGCCGTTCAGCGTCACGCAGGTGCCGCTGCGGCCGATCCGCGCCGCGTTCCTCTATCCGGAGGTGCCGGTGTTCGACACCCGCTCGGCCGCCGGCTGGACCAATCTGCTGATCTCCAACAGCGCGCTCGGCAAGGCGCTGGCGCAAACGCTCGGCAAGAACTCGGTCGCGCTGTTGCGCGGGCACGGCAATCTGGTGGTGGCGCCGAGCGTGCGGGTGGCGGTGTACCGGGCGATCTACACCGAGGCCAACGCCAAGCTGCTGCTGCAGGCCAAGCTGCTGGGCGGCCCCATCGCCTATCTGGCGCCGGAGGAAGCCGCCCTGATGGAGAAGGAGCAGAGCCGCCACCGGCCCGGCCACGGCTCCGACCGCACCTGGGAGATGTGGAAGCGGGAAGCGCTGGCGCGCACCGGCGGCAAGCTGAAGTGAGCGCGCCCTACCTCGCCCGCCGCCAGGTCGCCTCGTCCACGGTGCCGGACACCGACGCACCGTTGACGTAGCGGAGCTCGTCGGCGGTGAGCGCGCTGACGACGCGCGTCTGGGTATGGCCGTTCAGGTTGGGAAAAGTCCCGGCTTCGACATTGGTGGTGATGGTCCGGGTCGCCTCGTCGACCGACCAGGTTCCGACATTGGCGATCATTCCGGTCATCACCGCCTTGTTCTCCTCGGCGGTGCCCTGGTTCACGTTGTCGATCTTGAAGTTCGGCAGGTCGGAGCGCGAGGTCAGGATCGAGAAGTGGCCATCGGCCGTGAAGATGAGCATTCCCTTGGGGTTGGGGCCGCGGCGGTCCGACTTGCCGCCGGCCTTGTCGGTCGCGATGATCGATACCAGCGTCCAGCTGCCGACCAGCTGCTGCTTGAGCGAGCCTTGCTGGCTGACGGCGCCGGTCGGCCCGACGACGAGCCCGGCCGCCGCGACTGCAAGCAAGCCCAAGATGCTACCCCGGTTCATGGCGTCCCCCCGCGAGTTCTTCGACGTTGCGCTGCTGCGTAGCCGCGATCCGATGAGCCTACAGGGTTCGCGCGTCCGCCGGAAGATGGCGGCGCGCCATGTTGATCGCAGCCACGCCCGAAAAAAAGGCCCCGGGCGGGGGACCCGGGGACTCGCCAGTCGTCGTCCACTTTTTTTCTTGGTGGGGGGCTTGCGGGAGGGATCGATGTGGCGCCGTAGGGTGGGCAAAGGCGGCCCCGACACTTCGATTGACGCATTACGTCGGGTCCGCCGTGCCCACGCGCAACGGCTCAATTCGCCGAGAGACTTCGCGTGGGCACGGCGCCATACCCGTCGAAGTGTGAACGCCATTGTGAGCGCCTTTGCCCACCCTCGCTGGGGCCGGAACCTAGTGCCCGACGCTCATCTTCCCGGCGCCGACGTCCTGCAGCCACGCGTTCCAGCCGTTGCACTGCGCGTCCATATCGCACCAGGTCTCGTGGTTTGCGCCCTTGTTCTGGCGCGGATCGGCGACACTTCCGCCGGCGCCGGACGCGTAGGCCTGATGCGCAGTACCGTGCTTGCCGGCCGCCATGGCGGCCGAGGCGCCGAAAACGACGGCGAGCGATAGCGCCGTGAAGGCAATCTTGCGATGCATGGTCGTTTCCTCTGCTGTTTGCTGTCACGGTCGACGTCTCGAGCGTCTTGTCCGGCACACTGATCCGTCAAGCTTACGAGCAGTTCGGCCAGCCATTACACTTCTGTAAAGGCGGTATCACGATTTCGTAATTTCGACATGAGCCGGAAAGGTCGAAAGCAAGTTCAAAGCGGCTTGAAACGTCCGCTCGCCGCTGCCCGGTCGTACAACAATGATGCGATCGCCAAATCCTCGAGCCCGACGCCGAGCGACTTGAACAGCGTGATGGCATCCGGGTCCCGCCGGAAGCCCGGCTCTGCCAGGATCCGGTGCAGCGGTATCAGATCATCCCAATCAAGCTCGCCCGCGCGGGCGAGATCGATGAACTCGCCGGCTTCGGTCTTGGCCTGCTCGACATCGTCGGTGACCAGGAGCGCGGCGCGGCGCACGATCTGCGGATCGAGCTCGCGGCGCGTCGGCGCATTGGCCCCCATGGCGTTCACATGGGCGCCGGGCGAGAGCCATTCGCTCGTCACCACCGGAGTGGAGGAGTTGGTGGCGGTGATCACGATATCGGCGTCCGCGACCGCCTCCGCCGCCGAGCCGGCGGCGCGCACCGGCAGCGCCAGCTCAGCGGTCAGTTGCTCGCAGAACATCATTTGCCTGGCCCGATTGCGGGCAAAGACCGCGACCTCGCGGGCACAGCCCACGCTATGCAGCGCATGAATTTGCGCGCGTGCCTGCCGGCCGGCGCCGATGAGCCCGACCTTGCCGGCACCGGGACGGGCCATCGCTCGCGTCGCGACCCCGCTCGCGGCGCCGGTGCGAATCTGGCCGAGCCGATTCGCTTCCATGATGGCCAACAGGCCCTGATCGGCCGAATACAGCAAAATGTGATAGGTGGCGGAGCCATAGGACTTGAGGGCATAGCGCTCGGGAGAACGCCCGCCGCCCGCCATCACGTTGAGCCGGCGCTGCCCGAACTCGAGCCGCGTGCGCGGAATGTTGACGGCCTCGCCGCGGGCCTGCGCCAGAAAGGCGTCCCGCACGACTGCGACGGCGGAGGGCATGTCGACGAATTCGGCAGCGTGCTGCTCGTTGAGATAGATCGGCACGGATGCGTCTCCGATTTTTCATCACGGCGCGTGATGGAGCATCATCAAACAAAAGTCGCGGCAAGAAACAAGTGCGAAAAAGGTATCGGGGTTCGCCTTGTTGATCCGCTGGCGCGTGCCGATTTGTGACTGCATCGTGGCAAAATTCGAAAGAATATTGCCTGGCGCATGCCCGCGCGATGTTGCCGCGGCCGGGCGGATACTTTATATTTCCGCGCAGCGGCGACGATTTCCGAGGTTCGGCACAAGCACGTCATTTACATGGCCGTCGACATCACCGCCTGATTTCAAAGTTTGTCAGTCCAGGATCGAACATCATGGCCCTTGATCCGAGAGGGGCGGCGCTCGCCCTGCATCGATTCGGTTTCGGCCCCAAGGCGGGCTCGATCGCGGCGCTCGCGTCCGATCCGCTCGGCGCGCTCCTCGCCGACCTCGACGTACCCAATGCCGGACAGATCGTCGATGCCAGCCTGCAGAGCAGCGGCGCCGAAGCCCGTGCCAATTTCGATAGCAATGCCGAGCGACTCGCTAAGCAGAAGCTGGAGCAAAAGCGCAAGCAGGCCGCTGCGGCGGAGAATCCGGCTTCGGAAAACGCGATGGCGATGGAGCAGAAGCCGGACGCAGCCGATCCGGCGGCCGCCGCGGCTGCAGCCCAGCCCAATTCGGCCCAGCCCAAGCAGGTGCCGCTGCGCCGGCAGATCTTTCTCGACGAGGCCAAGGCGCGCTATCGCGCCGCCATCAATGCGGAGATCGGACTGGTCGAGCGGCTGGTGTGGTTCTGGTCGAACCATTTCTGCGTCAACTTCGATTCGACCGTGATGGCGGGCGCCTATGAGCGCGAGGCGATCCGGCCGCATGTGCTGGGCAGGTTCGCCGACATGCTGCTGGCGGCCGAGAGCCATCCCGCCATGCTGATTTATCTGGACAACGCCTCGTCGATCGGTCCGGCCTCGGTCGCCGGCATCAACAACGACCGCGGGCTCAACGAGAATTTGGCGCGCGAGATCCTGGAGCTGCATACGCTCGGGGTGCGGACCGTCTATGCGCAGGCCGACGTCACCAACTTCGCCAAGGTGATCACCGGCTGGACCATCCTGCCGCCGGCCAACAATCCGGATCATGGCGCCGAGTTCGTGTTCAGCAAGCGCATGCACGAGCCGGCACCGCAGACACTGATCGGCAACACCTATCCGGACACCGGCATCGAGCAGGGGCGCAACGTGCTCGCCGATCTGGCCCGCCATCCCGCCACCGCCCGACACGTGGCCACCAAGCTGGCGCGCCATTTCATCGCCGACGATCCGCCGCCTGAGCTGGTGGATTTGCTGACCCAGCGCTTCCTCGATACCGACGGAGATCTCAAGGAGATCACCAGGACGCTGGTCAGCGCGCCCGAATCCTGGGCGCCGGAGCAGGCCAAGATCAAGCGGCCGGGCGAATGGATCGCGGCGATGCGGCGGGCGACCGGCACGCAAGGGCAGATCGAGCGCATGACCGGCGTGCAGGGCTTGCTCGGCGAGCCATTGTGGCGGCCACCCGCCCCCAAAGGCTTCCCGGACGAGAATGCCGCCTGGCTCGACGGCCTGGCGCTGCGGCTGCAGAACGCCAATACCTTTGCGCAGAATGTCGTCGCCAACCTCGATCCGCAGGAGGTGCTCGAGGGCGCGCTCGGCCCGCTCGCGTCGCAGGAGACGCGCCTCACCGTGGCGCGGGCCGAGAGCAAGCAGCAAGCACTGGCGTTCGTGATGATGGCACCTGAATTCCAGCGTCGATGATGGAGACGAACATGTCGGCCACGCAACCTTTCGCCCGTCACGCCGCGACCCGCCGCGAGCTTCTGCTCGGAACCGGCGTGCTGTTCGCCTGGGCCTATGTGCCGCGGATCGCGCGGGCCGAAGGCCGCGACCCGCGCCTGTTGACCATCGTGCTGCGCGGCGCGCTCGATGGGCTCGCCGCGGTGGCGCCGGTCGGCGATCCGGATTGGATCAAGCTGCGCGGCGACAATGCGCTGCGGCTCGACGGCAAGACCCCGGCGTTGCCGCTCGATGGATTCTTCGCGCTCAATCCGGCGATGCCGAACGTGCACCGGCTCTATCAGGCCGGCGAGGCCACCATCGTGCACGCCGCCGCGACGTCCTATCGGGAGCGCTCCCATTTCGACGGTCAGGACGTGCTGGAGAGCGGGCTGCCCAAGCCGGGCGCCGTCGATACCGGCTGGCTCAACCGCGCGCTGGCGCGGCTCGAGCCGGGCGGCTCGGCCAATCCGCGCGGCCGGCGCGCCTTCGCGGTCGGGCCGGTGACGCCGCTGGTGGTGCGCGGCCCGGCCCCGGTGCTGTCATGGACGCCGCCGCGCCTGCAGCCGGTGAGCGAGGAGACCACCATGCGGCTGCTCGAGCTCTATCGTCACACCGATCCGGCCTTCGCCCGTGCGCTCGAGGATCGGTTGGGGCTGACCGCCATCGCGCGGGCGGGCGGCATCAGCGAGGCGCCCGACCCCAAGTTGCCGGCGGTTCCGGGCGGCGGCATCGATCAAGTGCGGGCCTATTTCGCCGAGACCGCCGGGGCGGCAGCCAAATTCCTCGCCAGCGCCGACGGTCCGCGCATCGGCGCGCTCGCGCTCGACGGCTGGGACACCCATGTCAACGAAGGCGCCGTCAGCGGCCGGCTGGCATCGCTGCTCGGCGCGCTCGACAGCGCCATCGCGGCCATCAAGACCAATATGGGCGAAGCCTGGGGCGAGACCGTGGTGGCGCTGGTGACCGAGTTCGGCCGCACCGCCCATGTCAACGGCAACGAGGGCACCGACCACGGCACCGGCACGGTCGCGCTGCTGGCGGGTGGGGCTCTCAAAGGCGGCCGGGTGATCGCGGATTGGCCCGGCCTCAAGGAGACCGATCTCTACGAGAAGCGTGACCTCAAGGCCACCACCGACCTGCGCACGGTGCTCAAGGGCGTCCTCAAGGACCACCTGCGCCTCGACGACCGCATGCTCGCCGCCGAGGTGTTTCCCGGCAGCGAGGCGGTGGCGCCGATGGCGGGGTTGCTGGCCTGAGCAACGGCAAGCGCAACGTGGCCGGGGCGTGAGCCCTGGCCAGGATGCTCTGCTGCGATGCTCCAATGCGAGCGCGGGTGGTCTATTCCCCGGCGACCAGATCGCCATTGCGTTGAAGCACGATCACCACCCCGGATTTATTGAGGGGGGTGGCTCCCAATTTGAGCAGGAGATCGGCCGTATCCCCGCGGAATCGGCGCGGGATTTGCAGGCGGCGCGCCCCGGCGTCCTTGGTGAGAACCGAAAGCGAGATGCTCAAAGGTGTCTGCCCAAGCTGGTCCATGGTATCGAGCTTGGCACCCTTGCTGGCCAGGAATCCAACCAGATCGTTCAATCCCTGATAGGAGGCTGCATGCAGCGCGGTCCAGCCGAACTGTCCGGCGGCATTGACGTCGGCGCCATGGTCCACGAGATACCTTGCGGTCTGGACCGCCGTTGCCCGTTCTTCAAGCGCTCTTGCCCTTTGCACGTCGGTGCCGGCCCCGGACGCCAGGATCAGCGGCGTCGTGCCCTGCTCGGTCGCAATGAGCGGATCCGCCCCGCCTTCCACCAACGTCTTGACCGCCTCGAGATTGTTGACCTCAGCGGCAAGTGCCAGCGGGGTCGCGCCTTCCAGCTCGATCTCGGTAATGGTGATGGAGGTGCGCTTGGTCCTCGCTCCGGCGTTGCCGGCTTGTGCCTTCCTTTCAGCGGCGATCTTGTCCTTGTCCAGCTGCAGACGCGCATTCGGGTTCGCGCCATGGGCGAGAAGCGTCTTCACGATGGTCACCGCGGTCGCCTTCGATGCCGGGTCGACCCCGTAATCCGAATCCCGCACGGCGTGGTGCAGAGAGGTGAAGCCGTTCGCATCGACGGCATTTGGATTGGCCCCGTTGTCGAGCAGCAGCGCCACAACATCGGGTTTGCCGATGGAGCTGGCGATGATCAGGGGCGTCGCCCCCGATTTCGGAATGGCCTCGTTCGGGTTCGCCTTGGCGTCGAGCAGAATGCGCGCGGAGTCCACATCGCCCTGCTGAGCGGCAAACATCAACGCGGTGAAACCCGTTTTCGAACGGGCGTTGACGTCCGCGCCGTGCGCCACCAGCTCCTCGGCTACCGCGGACTGGCGTTCCGACATCGCCCACATCAGGGCGGTCTGTCCGCCCTTTCCTTCCTGCGCGTTGGGATCGGCCTTGCTCGCCAGCAACGCACGCACAGTCGCGAGGTTGCCCTGGCGCGCCGCCCGCATGAGCGGCGTCTCGCCCGACAGCAGGTGAGTGTTGGGATCGGCGCCCGCCGCCAGGAGCTTCGCGGTGATGGCCGCGTCCGCATTCGCGGCGGCCGCGTAGAGTGCCGTTGCGCCGTAGACGTTGGCGGCCTTCGCATCGGCGCCTGCGCCCAGGAGAAGATCGACCATCTGCGCGTCATTGCGCTCGGCCGCCCCGATGAGCGCCGCTGCGCCCTCGGCGCCGGCAACATCATTCTTCGCGGGGCCGTTCAATAGAGCGCGCACGGCCTCGCGGTCCCCAAGCTTTGCGGCTTCCGCCAGCGACAGATTTTTGGTCTCGGCGGCAAGCGCGGTGCCCGCAAAGAGCGGCAAGCCCAGCGCACCCGCCAGAATCGTTGCCCTAATGCTCATCGTTGCTCTCCTGTTTGGAGCGGTTTTCCTGGGTGTCGAACGGCCGGGCCGATCCCGGTCGCTTCCCGTTCTGAAGCGTCGCGCCCTCTCCGTCGGCGTCGCCGGGTCCAATCCCGGCGACGACAAGGGCGGAGGCACATGCTCTGGATCTAAAGCGCCTTACGCGTTGCTTGATTCACATCCGCCGCCCGCGCGGCGGATGCCGTCAAATCGAGCCTGCCGGTGCTGTCGCCGAGCCTCTCCAAGCGGGGAACGTTCGCCTTGTCCAGCATGGTGAGCAACAGATTGGTCATCGGCGTGCGGTTGGGATAGCGGATATGCTGTCCGCCCTTGATCCCGGTAGCGCCGCCGGCGACAAGCAAGAGCGGCAGGCTGGTATAGAGGTGCAGATTGCCGTCGCTCAGCGCGCCGCCATAGAGCATCATCGAATGATCGAGCAGCGATCCGTCGCCGTCGGGCGTCGCGCGCAGCTTGTCGAGATAATACGCCAGCATCTTGGTATGGAAGGCGTTGATCTGGGCGGTCTTGGCGATCTTCTCGGCGTCGCCGTGGTGATGCGTCACGGAATGATGGGAATCGCCGAATCCAAGCTCCGGATAGGCGCGTCCGCTCATCTCGTGCCCGATCTGGAATGTGCACACCCGCGTCATGTCGGTCTGCCAAGCCAGAACCAGGAGATCAGCCATCAGCTTGTAGTAGTCCGAGAAGACTCCGGGGATGCCCACGGGAGCCGCTACCTGCGGCAGATCGCGATCGCCCTGCTGCTCCGCCAGCTGGATGCGGCGCTCGACATCCCGCACTGCGTCCAGATACTGGTCGATCTTGCCACGATCGGATCCGCCGAGCTTTCCACGCAGCTGCTTGACCTTCTCGGTGACGGCATCGAGGATACTCCGATCGTCCTCCCTCAGCGCCGAACGCAGCTGCGGATCGGTCGAGCCCGAGTCGCCGAACAGACGCTCGAAGATGGCGCGTGGGCGGTTCTCCATCGGCAACGGCGTGGTCTCGTTGCGCCACGAGATCGTGTTGTAATAGGCGCAGCCATAGGCGGACTCGCAGGCGCCCACCACTTCGGGCGTCTCCAAGCCGATCTCGAGCGAGGAGAGCTGAGTGTACTTGCCGAATTCCTTTGCCGCGATCTGGTCGGCGGAGGTCCCGGCATGCAAATCCGCGCC
Source organism: uncultured Alphaproteobacteria bacterium (assembly GCA_963721005.1). Lineage (GTDB taxonomy): Bacteria > Pseudomonadota > Alphaproteobacteria > Rhizobiales > Xanthobacteraceae > VAZQ01. Next base: position 55,613 of record CAVRHR010000001.1, read on the forward strand.
GGAGGTCATTTTCGCGTGCGTCCCCGTCAGCCAGGCGGTGCAAGCGCGCGGATGATCGCCGCCCACCTCGAACGCGAGGCCGGCGCTTTGTTGCTGATCGAGCCCGCTCAGCACCAGCATCCGGTCGCGGAATGACGCGAGCGGTTGGAGAGTCTGGGTCAGCTCGAAATCCCCGCCCACGGTCTTGGGCGTCCACTCGCCGTTCAGGTTCATGATCCCATTGGGGACCTCGATGAACGACATGCGGATCGGGCGCTTCGCTTCGAGGGCGAAGGCCGGGGTCATGGCGTCCAGCATGGGCAGGGCAAGGGCCGCACCGGTCCCGCGCAAGAAGGCTCGGCGGGGAATGGACTTCCTAGTTATAACCATCGCTTACCCTCCTCATCTGAAACGGGTTGCTGTTGACGATGCCGAGAATAATGGATGACCACCTTTGGTCATCCGTCGAAGCGTCGCGCGCGATCTTGCGAATCACCGGGGCGTCGTACTCTTCAACGCCGCGCCCCAACGCATAGGTCAGGAGCCGCTCGGTAAAGGTCTCTATGAACTGGCCCCGTCTGCGCAGCAGGATGTCGCGCAAGCCCGCTGGCCCGTTGAACCCCGTGCCATCAGGCAGAACCCCGGAAGAATCGATCGCCCCGGTTCCTTCTTCACCGGCGGTGTCGCGCCATCTGCCGATACCGTCGAAATTCTCCAGCGCAAATCCGATCGGGTCCATGAGCCGGTGGCAAGCGGCGCATTGCGGGCTGGCCCGGTGCTCCTCCATGCGTTCACGCATGGTCAGGACCTTGGCGCCGGCGTCGTCCTTCAACGCCGGAACATTGGGCGGCGGCGGCGGCGGTGGCGTGCCCAGAAGCTGCTCCAGCACCCACTTTCCGCGGATCGTCGGCGCCGTCCTGTCCGGGTAGGAGGTGACCGTCATGATGCTGGCCTGCCCGAGCAGGCCCTGCCGGTTCGGGTCGGTCAGCGAAACGCGGCGAAACTCGTTGCCGTAGATGCCCTTCATCCCATAGTGCTCGGCCAGGCGCTGATTGACGAAGGTGTAGTCTGTCTTCAAGAGATCGGCGACGCTGCGGTCCTCGCGCAATGTGCTTTCGACCAGGAGTTCCGTTTCCTGCTCGAGCGCTTGGCGCAAATTATCGTCGAAATTCGGGAAAGCCGTCGAATCCGGCACTATCCTCGGGATATTGCGCAAGAACAGCCATTGGCCGACGAAGTTCTTGACCAGGGCCTGAGAACGCGGATCGGCCAGCATGCGCCGGACCTGGGCCTCCAGGACCGCCTTGTCGCCGAGCTGTCCGCGCTCGGCCGCGGCGAGCAGCGTGTCGTCGGGAATGCTGCTCCACAAGAAGAAGGACAGGCGCGAGGCCAGCTCGACGTCGCTGATCCGGTGAACGCTCCCGCGCGCGGCGTTCGCCGGATCGACCTCGGTGCGGAAAATGAAATCGGGCGATACCAAGATCGTCTGCAACGCCAATTTTATTCCCGCCTCGAACCCGCCGCGCTGAACGCCGCGGCGGTAGAGAGCCATGAGCGGCGGGAGGTCATCCGCAGCAAGCGGCCTCCGAAAGGCGCGGTGCGCCAGGTTGGCGATGATCTTTTCCGCGCAGGCTTGCTCCTCGGCCGGCGTCCCGGGATGGCAGACGAATATCCGGTCGCGGGCCTCGGTTGCGCCAGGCCCTTGCACATCGTACGGGCCGACCACCGAAATGGCGCCCACGCCTTCGAAATAGTCCTTGTCGTTCCCGTTCCCGCCGCGGCCTCTCTGCGGAAGAATGTCCTCGGACACCACCGTGTCTTTCAGGAATGTCGCAACAAGCGTATGCGGACCCGCCTTGACCGGGAGGCGGACCTTCATATGCGAATCGGGGTCGTGTCCGGTACCAAAAACGGCCTGCTGCTGCCCCTTGATGGCCGGAATGGTGAACAATCCGAGCCTTTGACCGTCGAGCGTCAGATCGAGCGTGCGGTCCTGACCCATCCCCAGGAACTCGTCGGCCTTGCCTCTGGCGAGGCTCACCGAAACATCATATTCGCCGTCCACCGGGAAATAGTGGCGAACGAACGTGCCGCCCCGCGAGCCCAGCGGCATGCTCTCGCTCATGCGATCGACTTGGTTGAGCCCGTGCGAAACCGAATAGGTCTGATAGGCCACCGGCATCGCGGTATCGCCAATGGCCAGCCGGCTGATCCTGCCGGCCGCGGAAAGATACCGCTCCATGAGCAAGGGCGACACCTGCAGCACGTCGCCGATATTGTCGAAGCCGTAGCCGGTGTCGTCGGCCGGCAACATCTCCGCAACGTCGACCTCGACCGCCAGCAAATCGCGGACGGCGTTGGCGTATTCGGTCCGGTTGAGGCGATGCAGCGTGGGCCGTCCAGGATTGGGCTTGAGTTGCGCGGCGCGATCGCGCTCGGTCTCGATGAATTTGACCAGGGTCTGGTAGGTGGCCTCGTCCGGCCGCGGCAACCCGGCGGGCGGCATTTCGCGGTTGCGCAGCTTGCGCAGCAGCTTCTCCCAGATCTTACCGTTGCTCTCGAGATGGTTGAGATCCAAAGCCTGCAGGTTCAATCCCGCCGGCGCCCTGGGACCGATGTGGCACTCGACGCAATACAGCTTCCAGGCCTGCCAAGCCGTATATTGGCCCAACGCCGTGCTGGGGGCGGGGGCGGCCGCAGGTTCGGTGTTTTCAGCGGAAACTGTTGCTGCGCGCCAGACAACGGCGCCGGCCATAACCATGCCCATCAAGGCCAGTGCTCGGGCTCGAATCATTCGCCCCTCCCGCGCCTAAGACAAGTTGTATGACAACCTCAGGCTTACTCCGATGAGTGCTTGCCGGCAAGCCGATATCGCGAATGTTTGGATTTAGTGCGATGCAAACAGCTCGACGCGCATCGAAAATACCCGCATATTATTTTTTCTTTGGTCCTATAACTAAAACTAAAGAGTCTACGTCATTGCTTTTTCTTTGGTCCCATCACTGAAAGACCATCAGCCGCGAATGCTGCGGGCGCGATCAGGAACTAAAAGAGCCACTTCGGCCCGGATGATCCCGATACCTGCGAGAAATGGGAAACCGGGCGCCCGCAAGTTTGAGATATTCCAAGCAAAAACCGAAGCTGCCGATCGGACTTGGTAAGCGATGTTGACTAAAAGTCGCGCGCGAGGCGTTCGGCCGGCAGGATGCGGATCGCGGTTTCTACCGACGGTTCGTCGACTTGAGGCCTCAGGCGTTCTCCGCGATGCCGGCAATCGGCTTTTCGCCAGCCTGGAGCTTGGCGGCGAGCACCAGCGGCGGGCACCGCTGGTCGTCATAGTATTCGACCTGGCAATCGAGGCACTGAAAGCACTCGGCGGTGACGATCTTGCCGGTCTTCTCGATCGCTCCCACCGGGCACGACCGCTCGCACAGACGGCAGGGATTGCCGCATTCGGGGCGGCGCTTGAGCAAATTGACGAGGTGCAGCCGATCAAGCATGGCGAGCACGCCGCCGAGCGGGCACAGGAAGCGGCAATAGGCCCGCTCGGAGAACAGCCCGATTGCCAGCAGAGCACCGGCATAGACCACATAGGGCCAGGCCCGGGCGAATTTTGCCGTGATCGCGGTCTTGAACGGCTCGACCTCGGTGGCAATCCCCGACGGATCGATCGCGGTTATTCCCAACATCAGCACCGCTATGGCGGCGATGTACTTGCCCATCCGCAAGCGCTGCTCGAGCGCAGCCGACGGATGCCATTGCGGCACATCGAGCGCCCGGGACACTTGCGCCAGCAGTTCCTGGAGCGCGCCGAACGGGCACAGCCAGCCGCAGAACACGCCGCGCCCGATCAGCACCACCGACAACAAGGTATAGGCAGCGATGATGAGCATCAGCGGCTCGGCGAGATAAAACCCGATGTCGAGGCCGACAAACGGCGCCCGCGCATAGTTGATGACATTGACGATCGACAGCTGCGTACCGGCTGTCCAGCCGAGCCAGACCAGAACAACCGCCAGGAAACCGTTGCGCACCAACCGATGGGCGCGGCGAGAGCGCGACAGAACCGATTGGAACGCGAAGATAAGGGTGAGGATTAAGAGGAGCACAGCCAGAATTGCGACATTGACCCGGCTGTCGCGCCAAGCCTCGACCCAGGCGGCAACCGGTGGCCGTTCCGGCATGAGAACATGTGCCGCCGGGACCTGGTAGTCGAGCCCGAACGCGACCGTGGTGGGCGTGGCGCCCGCCCCGTTGACCAGAAGCTCCAATCGCCACGGTCGCAAGGGGTCGAAGCTCGCCCGCGCGGGCAGCGCAAACACCCCGACATTCTGCTGCCCCCAGAGGTCGCCGGCGTAAGGGCTCGCCCACTGATAGTCGTCTTGCACGAAGCCGAAGGTCTGGCCGTCCTGAACCAGGCGCAGGCGATCGAAGCGCCGGCCCTCGCTGTCCTGGAAGAATTTCTTGCCGAGAAAATCGTAAGGACCGGTGGAGGCGACGATGATCGCCTGGACGCCGCTCGGCATCCGGCGCTTGTGATCCTCGAAATTCAAAAGGCCGAGCAGATTGCCGCCGATCGCCGGCGGGGTGAACAACGCGGTCGCGAATTCAATATAGAGATCATCGGGCTTGCCGAGCGGCACGTCGAGCTTGCTGCCGGGCACGCCCGCGCCGGCGAGCGCCGCCGCCACCTCGCCCGCGGTAACCCGCCGGCGCACCACTGCGCCTTCGGCGAGAAGCTCGTCCCATGACATGAGCTTGAAGCCCTCGACATCCAAAGTCGGAACCGTGACGGCGGCGCCTGGGACGCGCGCGCGCAACACCAGCCGCGCGGATGCGAGGACGGCGGCCCGCATGGCGCGCGCGCTGACGGTCGCACCGGCGACGAAGTCCGGCGGCAGCACGTCGGCATCCGCGGAGAGCGGCCTGCCGGCCTCGCGGGCGAGGAAAGTATCGAGCAGGCGCTGGCGCACGGCGTCGTGAACGATATGCGGCTCATTATGGAATACCACCTCGGCGCCGGTGATGCGGCCGCCGAGATCGACGCCGGCGATCACGTCGAACGGTGTGGTCGAATAACCAGGCGCCGCCACGATATCGACGGTCGAGAACGCAAAAGCCACCACCTTGCCGCCCCGGAAGACCGCGATCGCCGGCGGCGAGCCTTCCTCCGATCCGAGCCGTTCGACGCCGCCGGGAAAAACCTTGGCCACGACCTCGGATGTCAGCCGCTCCCGCAGCTTGCCCTTTTCGGCCATGGCCGGTGACGCGACGACGAATGCCAGCAGGGCGATGCCGACGCTGCGCCGCCAGTAAGCGGGCCATGAAATTGCATCGACACAGCGCACGGAACCGCGACCTCTTTTTCAGCTCAGGATTGACCGATGCTCACCGACACCCCGTCCGGCCGGGTGACGATCGCGCGCATTCCCGGACAGGCGTCCAAGAGGGCCTGGGCGCGCTCCTCACCGACCACGATGATGGCGACCGCGAGCGCGTTCGCCGTGGTGGCCCGCGGACCGATCACGGCCGCATCGGCGAGCTTGTTGGCGCTGGCTCCGGTCTGCGGATCAAAAATGTGATGGAAATGTCCGGTCGGCTCGAAGGTGGTGCCGTAGCCTCCGGATACCGCGAGTGCCGTGTCGTCGAGCTCGATGACGCGGTCGACCTCGCTCTCCGCCAGCGCATTGCGGATTCCGATCCGCCACGGATGGCCGTCCGGGTGCCGGCCCAAAGCCCGGTACTCGCCGAGATCGACCACCGCCGATTCGAAGCCTTCGTTGCGCAACATGTCGGCAATGACGTCCGTGACGAAGCCCTGGGCGAGGCTGTTGAGCGTTATTCCCATCCCCTGGCGCGCGAACGCGATGCGCCCGGCGCCGGTCTCGATGCGGCGGAAATCGACCAGCTCGCGCGCCACCTCCTGGGCGCGGGCGACGATGTCCTGCACGATCTGCGCGTGCGACCAGAAATGCGCCGCGTAGAGTTGCCACAGCGGCTGCACCGAGATGTCGAACGCGCCGGCGCTCAGCGCGCCGAAGCGCTGGCCTTCTTCGACGAGCATGCGCAGCTCCGGCGCGGGTCGGCGCAATTCCCCCGCCGCATTGAGGCGCGAGATTTCGCTGTCCGGCCGATACAGGCTGAGAATTCGTTCGTAGCGCACGATCTCGGTCTCGACCTTCGCGATGGTGCGCCGGCAGAGCGCCGCGTCGGTGTGCCAGAGCGTGAGCTCCGACACCGCATCGAGCACCTCGCCCTGCCAGTGGAACATTTGGGCCGGTGGGGCCGTGGCGCGGACCGCGGCGATGGTCAGCGGCAGGCCTGCGGCTGCCGCCATGATGCGGATGACGCGGCGGCGCGTCGGAGGGCACGCGCCGGCGGGCGTCCGGTTTGGGCCGCGCTCCATGCCTTGGCACCTCGCGCTTTGCCGGCCGCCGCAAGCGCCGCCTCATGCGAACGCCTTGGCCCGGAACCACTTCACGCCACGCAGCATATCGAATTGCCGGGAATTGACCAGCGCGCCGATCCGTTGCCGATGCTGCGATGAATGCCTGCGTGCCAACAGGAGAAACAGCTCAATGCGCAATTGCTCTACCGTTGGGCAACCAAAGCCTCCCTGCGCCACCCCAACCCAAACACGCGCTGCTACCACGCGATAGGTGATTGACACCCAATCGTCTTTAGGCCATTTTTTGGTTCGGTTGATACGACCTGCCGGTTGCACCCTTAGCGGAACGGTGAACGTATCGAGCCCTTTTCGGCCTCCCTTTGCCCGAGCGACCGGGTCAGCAACGCAACCACCTGACACGCCTGGTTCGCTCATGCAGAGGACGCAATCGATGCGCGACTTTCGCGATGCAAAGACCATGGCGCAGACCCTGCGCGAAACCCTCACCACCAAGGCCGTCACGATCAGCCACAGCGAGAGCTTGGAACTGGTTTCCAAGATGCTGGGCGTTTCCGATTGGAATACCCTGTCGGCCTTGCTGCAGGCTGACCGGCGCGAAGCCGGAATTCCGGCCACAAAGCGCCTGGGAGGAACGGTAAGCTATCCGGCCATTCCGTTGCGGGACTTCGTTCCCTTCCCGACCACGAGCTTTCCGCTTTTTGTCGGGCGCGAGAAGTCCATGCAGGCCCTCGGCCGTGCGTTCGAACGCCAGCGGGAGGTGGTGCTGGCCGTGCAAAAGCAGGGTAGCGCCGATGAGCCTGGACCTGACGATGTTCACGAGGTCGGCGTCCTCGCCAGGTTGCTCGAGCTTCAGCAGCTGGACGGTGGCAGGCTGAAAGTCCTGGCACAGGCGCACCGGCGCGTCGTGATCTGCCGCTTCATCGGCGAGACCGGTGCATTCCAGGCTGAGATCGCCGACATCAACGAGGGGCCTGTCCTTGATGCGCCTTTCCTGGTCAAAAAAGCCGTAACGCGCTTCGAAAGCTATGCAGCTGATCACGAAATTCGTGTGCAGCAGATTTGGCCGCCGCTTGATCAAACCCGCGATCCCGGACGGGTCGCCGACATTATCGCTTCGTATCTGCCGGTGCCGATCAGCGACAAGCAGAGCTTGTTGGCGACCCTTGATTCTGTGGCGCGGCTGGAAAGGGTTGACGCCCTGTTGGATGGTCTCAAGAATGCCTCTCCACTGCCGCCTGCGATCGCCAAAGTCGTTCCGGGAACCCGAAATTCCGCCGAGCTTGAGACGACGCTGCATAGAGCCATCGACTACGCCAATCAGCGAAAACACGAGTACGCGACGCTGGAGCATCTCCTGCTCGCCTTGATCGACGACGCCAATGCGTCCGCGGTGATGAGGGCCTGCAAGGCCGATCTTGGCGCGCTGAAGGAGAAGCTGGCCACCTATCTCGACAACGAGCTGAAGAAACTGGTGATCGACAAAGGTGGAGATGCCAAGCCGACTGCTGGATTTCAGCGTGTGGCTCAGCGCGCCGGGCTCCTTACGCGAGAGTTGCGCCGCCCTGACGTAACAGGTGCAAATGTCCTCTTGGCTATATTCGCCGAATCGCAGAGTTTCGCGGCACGCGTTCTCTTCGAGCAAGACATTTCCCGAGAGCGGGTGGCCACCCTATCGCTCGGAATGTAGAATTATCTGCACTCGGGCAGGAAAAGTGCGAGGCCGGGTTTGGGTCGACCCGGCCCCAAACGCGACCTCCGCGCCAAATCCAGTCTACTCCGATCTGCGAACATTGAGCGGCGCGACCGGGCGAGGGAGGGAAACACCCTATCCTGCTGAATGGAGCCAATCCCCCGAGGGAGACATTGTTTTCAGACCCTCGCCTCGCTCGCCGGAAGAGGTCGGCTGCGGCTAGGCGCCACTTCCGGTTCGGTGGTAACCGCATTAGTGTCGGGGTCAACTGATCGGATCGACAATCCAAGGAGTTGGCGGAATGGCCTCGGCGCCCAAGCTGTCCCGGCGCGGCTTCGTGCAGGCCGGCATCGGGGCGGGAGTCCTGGCGGCGCGGCGTGCCGGCGCGGCCCCCGGCAAGATCGAGAAGCCCAAGCTCACGCTCGGGCTGGCAGTGCCGGCCGCGAGCTTCCTGCCGGTCTATGTGGCGGCTGCCCGGACCTGGAAGGAGCAGGGGCTCGAGGTCGAGATCGTCAGCTTCCGCGGCGACGCCGAGGTGAGCCAGGCGATGGCGGGCGGCTCGCTCGATCTGTCGCTGCAGTCCTTCGACGGCCTGATCAACCTGATCGTCGCCAACCAGCCGGTGAAGGGTTTCTACGCCGGCTTCCACCAGGCCGATTTCGCCTGGCTGGCGCAGGCCTCGATCAAGACCTGGGCCGACCTCAAGGGCGGCACCGTCGGGGTATCGACCTTCGGGTCGCTCACCGACCAGCTCACCCGCTATGTGTTGCGCAAGCACGGGCTCAAGCCGGAGACCGACGTGCAGATCATGCAGGCGGGCCCCTCGGCCACCAGCATTCAGCTGCTGCGCTCCGGCCGGCTGCTCGCCGCCATCCAGTCGGCACCGACCAAATGGGTGGCGGAGGATCTGGGCCTCACTGTGCTGGGCACCCAGGAAAAAGAGATCGCCCCGCAATGGCCCAAGCACAGTTTCGTGGCGCGCGCCAAGTTCCTGGACGACTATCCGGAGACGGTGCGTGCCTTCCTGCGCGCCCATGTGGCGGCCATCAGGTTGGCGCGCGCGGATCGCGCGCTCGCCATCAAGGTGCTGGTCGATCAGGTCAAGTATCAGCCCGCCTATGCGGCGCGCGCCTATGACGAGAATCTGCCGGCCTTCGACGAGCGCGGCCGCCTGCCCGACGACAAATACATGGACATCTTCTGGTCGATCGTGATCGCGGCCGGCACCGTGCCGGAGCCCTGGCCGGCGGCCCGGTTGATGGACGAGCGATTCATCGGCACATTCGCCCAATGGGCACCGTCCGCCTAGCGGCGCTCGGCGCGCCGGCTCTCCGTTCCTCACGTTCCAGCCCGGAACCAACCAGGACAACCGATCGCCCCATGGGCCGGCTCGACCTCGAACATCTCAGCCTGGCCTATGAGCAGCGCGGCGCCGCGTTCCTGGCGCTCGCCGACGTCGATCTTTCGATCCGGGACGGCGAGCTCGTCACCATCGTGGGGCCTTCGGGCTGCGGCAAGAGCACGCTGCTGATGCTGATCGCCGCGTTGCTGCGGCCGAGCAGCGGTTCGGTGCGGCTCGACGGCGCCCTGGTGACGGCGCCGGGCTCCGACCGCGCCTTGGTGTTCCAGGATTTCGCTCTGCTGCCGTGGCGCACCGTGCTCGCCAATGTGGAGCTCGGCCTCGAGCTCAAGGGCATCCCGGCGCAGGAACGCAGCGCCATCGCGCGGCGGCATGTCGCCATGGTGGGGCTCGGCGCCTTCGAGCGCTCCTATCCGCACCAATTGTCCGGCGGCATGCGCCAGCGCGTCGGCATCGCGCGCGCGCTCGCGGTCGAGCCGCAGGTATTGCTGATGGACGAGCCGTTCGGGGCGCTCGACGCGCAAATCCGCCAGGTGATGGGCTCCGAGCTGTTGCGCATCTGGGAGCGCGGCCGCAAGACCATCCTGTTCGTCACCCACGACATCGACGAGGCGATCTATCTGGCCGACCGCACCATCGTGATGAGCGCCTCGCCGGGCCGCGTCATCGCCGACATCCCGATCACCCTGGCGCGGCCGCGCCTGCTCGACATCCGCAATGATCCGGCCTTCACGGCCTACCGCCAGCAAATCTGGGATCTGCTGCAGCGGGAGGTACTGGCATCGAACTCCTGGGAGCAGCCGCAGCCGGCTGCCGCGCCGTGACATGAGCGCGCCCGACCTGAGCGTAACGGCACCGGCAACCGCCGGCAACAGCGTGACATTCGCTGCGCTCATGCGCCACCGTTCCGCCCGCACGGTGGTCGGGCTGGTGTCGGTCGCGCTGTTCCTGATCGCCTGGCAGATCGTCGGCGCCAACGACATCATCCGCTCGGACCTGATCTCGTACCCGTCCGAGATCGCGGCCACGCTTGTACAAATGAGCGCCTCGGGCGAGCTCGGCAGCAATGTGGCGGTCAGCCTGCAGGAGTTCATCCAGGGCTTCATCCCGGCGATCGGCTTCGGCATCGCGGCCGGCACCGCCTTCGCGCTGTCGCGGCGCCTGCACTATTTGTTCGAGCCCCTGATCGTGGCACTCAACACCTCGCCCATCATCGCCTTCGTGCCGATCGTGGTGGTGTGGTTCGGGGTCGGCACCCAATCCAAGGCCATCATGGTGTTTCTCGCCGCCGTGATCCCGATCGTCATCAACACCATGACGGGCATCGGCCAAGTGCATGAATCCTGGACCCGCGCCTGTCGGGCGTTCGGGGCGAGCCGCTCGCAGGTGATCCTCAAGGCCACGCTGCCGGGCGCGCTGCCCTCCGTCATGGTCGGGGTACGGCTCGCGGTCGGACGCGCCATCGTGGGGCTGATCGCGGCCGAGATGTATGTGTCGGTGCGCGGCGTCGGGCGGCTGATCCAGGTCTATTCGAGCAGCGAACGGGCCGCCGAGATCTTCGTGCTGGTCGCGGTGGTCGCGAGCTTCGGGTTCGTTCTGGTCACCGTGCTGCGCCGGATCGAGGGCTTGATCGCGCCCTGGAGCCTCGAGCCATGAGCGAGACTGGGATTGCGCCAGCCATCCGCACTACCGCGCGCGCCGGCGCGCCGCGCGAGCAGCTCGTCCTCGGCATCATCGGGACGCTGGCGTTCCTGCTGGTCTGGGAGTCCGCCGCCCGCTTCGAGCTGATCAATCCGGTGGTGGTGAGCAATCCGTCGCGCATCGCGGCCGCGTTCCTGGCGCAGCTGCAATCGGGCGAGATTTTCACCGATCTCAAGGTCTCTTTGATCGAGTTCGCGGTCGGTTTCGGGCTTTCGCTCGTGGTCGGGATCGGGCTCGGCATCGCCATGGGGCTAAACCGTTTCACCGAATATGCCATCGATCCATTCGTCTGGTTCCTCTATTCCTCGCCGCTGATCGCGTTCTATCCGCTGATCATCGTCTGGCTCGGCTTCGGCTTCGCCACCGTGGTGGCGATCACGTTCCTGCTCAGCTTCGTGTCGGTGGTGGTCAACACGGTGGCGGGCGTGCACGGCGTCGACCCGCAGCTCATCCGCGCGGTGCGGGCGTTCGGCGGAGCCCGGCTCGATGTGATCCGCAAGGTGATCCTGCCGGCCGCGGTGCCGCTCATCATCGCCGGGATGCGGATCGGGCTCGGCCGTGCGCTCCATGGTGTTGTGCTGGGCGAGATGTTCAGCTCCAATGCCGGGCTCGGCTATCGCATAACCTTCTATGCGGCGCATCTGCGCACCGCCGACGTGTTCGTGCCCCTGGTGATCCTGGTGGTGATCGGCCTGCTGATCAATCAGCTCGGCAATGCGGTGGAGGCCCGGCTGCAGGCCTGGCGGGCGTGAGGCAACGCTACTCGAACAGGAGCGCACCCATGACGGCCTCTCGGATTTCGCGCCGCACATTGCTGCGAACGGGCGCCGGCGCCGGCCTCGCGACCCTGGCCCGCAAGCCGCTCGCGGCGGCCGTCCCGCTCGAGAAGAGCAAGCTCATCGCCGCCATCCCGGTCGATGCCGCGAGCTTCCTGCCGATCTATCTAGCGGCCGGTCGCACCTGGAAGAGCCAAGGCCTCGACATCGAGCTCACGGCGTTCCGGGGCGACGCCGAGGTTTCGCAGGCGCTGATCGGCGGCTCGATCGACTTCTCCATCCAGTCGGCCGATGGGCTGATCAACATGCTCAATACCAACCAGCCGGTCATCGCCTTCTACGCCGGCTTTCATCAATCGGACTATGCCTGGCTGGCGCAGCCCTCGATCAAGAGCTGGGACGCGCTCAAGGGCAAGACCGCCGGCGTCTCCACGTTCGGGTCCGCCACCGACCAGCTCACCCGCCATGCGCTGCGCCGCCATGGCCTGGTGCCGGAGAAGGACGTGCAGATCGTGCAGGCGGGCCCGCCCGCCAGCATCGCCCAGGCGCTGAAATCCGAGCGGCTGGCGGTCGGCATATTGGCGCCACCGATGAACTGGATCGTGGCTGATGCGGGCTTGAACATTCTCGGCAGCCAGGGCGAGGAGATCGCGCCGCAATGGCCCAAGCACGTGTTCGTGGCCAAGAAGAAATTCCTCGACGACAATCCCAACACGGTGCGGGCGATCCTCGCCGCCCATGTGGCGGCCATTCGCTTGGCCCGCGCCGACCGCGCCCTGGTGGTCGCAACCTATATGGAGCGGCTGAAGTTCCAGAAGCCTTATGCGGAGCGCGCCTGCGACGCCATCGTGCCCGGCTACGACGAGCGCGGCGCACTGCCGGATCCAAAGAGCATGGAGGTGTTCTGGTCGCTGCAGATCGAGCGCGGCGAAGCCAAGGAGCCGTGGCCGAACGCGCGGATTTTGGACGACCGCTTCATCCGGACGTTCGCGGAATGGGCGCCGGCGTAACACGGCGCAATCTGGTAGGATGGGTTGAGCTCTTGCGAAACCCATCAACCGCCCACGATGGGTTTCGCATAGCCCGCGGAGACGAGCGTAGATGCCCTTATGAGCTCAACCCATCCTACAGTCCACAATGTGAGTGCGCGCGTCTAAAACTGATACCTTCGCAATCCGCCATCCACCGGGATCACCACGCCGGTGAAATAGGCGGCGCGTGGCGAGGCCAGCATCACCACCACCAGGGCCACATCCTCGGGCTCGCCGTAGCGGCCGACCGATATTTCGGTGTCGGAGAGCGCCTGGCGCTCCGGCTCCGGATAGAGCCGGCGAATCTGCTCGCTCATGATCCGGCCCGGCGCCACGCAATTGACCGTGATGCCCTGCTTGCCGATCTCCTTCGACAGGCCCTTGGACCAGGCATGAATCCCGGCCTTGGCGGCGAACGCCGCATTGAGCCGGTCGGGTTCCGATTTGCCGGTGATGTTGATGACGCGGCCGAAGCGGCGCGCCTGCATCTGCGGCAGCACCGCATGGGTCAATTGGCGCACCCGGGTGAAGTTGAGCGTCATCGCCTCGTCCCACTTGTCGTCGGACGCATCGACCGGCAGCGGCTTGCTGGCGCCGGCGCAGTTGACCAGGATCTCGATCGAGCCGAGCACCGCCATGGCCTCGTCGCGAATGCGCAGCGGCGAGCCCGGGTCCATCATGTCGGCCACGATGATGGCCGGCTTGGTGCCGCCCGCCGCCACGATCTCCTGGCCGAGCGTCTCGAGCAACTCGCGCCGTCGCGCCACCACCGCCATCTTCATGCCCTCGGCCGCGAGCGTGGCCGCGATGGCGCGCCCGATCCCCGTGCTGGCGCCGGTGACGAGCGCGGTGCGCCCGGTGAGTTGTAGATCCATGCCCCTGCCCTCGCTCGCTCCGTGGTTCGGCGGGAGCTTTGCCCGTTCGTCCGCTAAACATCAAGCCGGGCGCGAAATGTTCGATTCCTTCGTGCGAGAACGCCTGCTAGGCTCTGGTCGGCAGCAGGATCATTGATCACGGACCAGCGCCGACCTGTCCCGGCCTTGAGCCGGGACCGTTCCAGGCTCAGAATTTGGAACGGTCCCGGCTCAAGGCCGGGACAAGTGTACCTCCCACGCGGCAACCATTGGCATGAGCCTCGAAGATCAACGCGTCATGATCGCAGGCGGCGGGCCGGTCGGGCTGCTGTGCGCCTGGCTGCTGGCGCGGCGCGGCGTGCCGGTGCGGCTGTTCGAGGAGTACGACGGCCTGCAGGCCGATCCGCGCGCCGCCACCACCCATCCGGCCACCCTCGAGCTGTTGGGCGAGGACGGATTGGCGCAGGACATGGCCCGCGTCGGCCTGGTGGCGCCGATCTTCCAGTTCTGGGACCGGCCGAGCGGCGCCCTGGTGGCGCAGTTCGATCACGCGGTGCTCGCGCGCGACACCCGCTATCCCTATGTGGTGCAATGCGAGCAGTTCAAGACCGCCGGGTTGCTCCTCGATCGGCTGCGGCTGCTCCCCAACGTGGAGATACTGTTCGGCCACGCGGCGGTCGACCTGCGGCAGGATGACGGCGGCGTGCATCTCGACGTGCGCGGCCCGGACGGCATCGCCACCCACGCGGGTGCCTATCTGATCGGCGCCGACGGCGGCCGCAGCACCGTGCGCAAGCAATGCGGCATCACGTTCGAAGGCTTCACCTGGCCGGAGCGGTTCGTGGTGCTCACCACCCCGTACGATTTCGAGGCCGAGCGCGGCTATTGCTACCGCAGCTATTTCGCCGACCCGGGCGCCTGGTGCAATTGCTTCAAGGTCTCGGCCGACGGTCCGCCCGGCCTGTGGCGCACCGTGTTCCCGACCGAGCCGGCCGAGACCGACGAGGAGGTGCTGGGCGAGGCCGGCGTGCAGGCGCGGCTCAACAAGTTCTTCCCCGCGCCGCTCCCCTACGAGGTCGTGCACCGCAATCTCTACGTCACCCATCAGCGGGTGGCGGCGCATTTCCGACACGGCCGCGTGCTGCTCGCGGGCGACGCCGCGCATGTCAACAATCCGATCGGCGGCATGGGGCTCAATGGCGGCATCCAGGATGCGGTCAACCTCGCCGACAAGCTCGCCCGCATCCTCATGGGCAAGGAATCCGAGCGCCTGCTCGATCTCTACGACCGGCAGCGCCGCACCGTGGCGGTCGAGTTCGTGCAGGAGCAGTCGATCGCCAACAAGAAGCGCCTGGAGGCCGCCGATCCGGAGCAGCGCCGGCGCAATCTCGACGAGCTCAAGGCGATCGCAGCCGACCCGGCGCGCGCCCGCCAGTTTCTGTTGCGCAGCTCCATGATCGACAGCCAGCGCCGCGCCGACAGCATCGCGCTGGAGGATGCCTGATGCACAGCGCCCGCGACGCGCTCGCGCCCTACCGCGACGGCACGCCGCCGCAGCCGCGCGCCTATGCGGACCTGCATGAGCACGTGCTGGCACTGGCGCGCGCCGGCCTCCTGCATGTGATCGACGAGCCGATCAACAAGGACACCCAGATGCACCCGCTGGTGCGCTGGCAATATCGCGGCGGCATCGCCGAGCCCGACCGCAAGGCGTTCCTGTTCACCCAGCCGACCGATTCCAAGGGTCGGCGTTACGATATCTCGGTGCTGGTTGCCGGCCTCGCCGCCAATCCCGAGGTCTACCGGGTCGGTTTCGGCAAGCCGCTCTACGAGATCGGGGCGACCTGGATCAAGGCCATCGCCAATCCGCTGGCGCCGCGCCTGGTCACCGACGCGCCCTGTCAGGAGGTGGTGGCGATCGGCGACGCGCTCGACGCCGACGGGCAAGCGCTCGACGGTCTGCCGGTGCCCATATCGACGCCGGGCTGGGACAACGCGCCTTATCTGTCCGCCGGCCATTACATCACCAGGGACCCGGACACCGGCATTCAGAATCTGGGCAATTATCGCGGGCAGATCAAGGCGCGGCGGCGGCTCGGCATGAATCCGTCCGTCGAGCTGCGCGCCGGCATTTTCGCCCATTGGGAGAAATGCAAGGCGCGCGGCGTGCCGCTGCCCTGCGCGGTGGTGGTCGGCTGCCCGCCGGTCATCTCCTACGCGTCGGTGCAGAAGATGCCCGAGAGCCTCGACGAGCTTTGGGTCGCGGGCGCGCTCGCCGGCGGCCCGATCAACGTAGTGCGCGCCAAGACGGTCGATCTGCTGGTGCCGGCCGAGGCCGAAATCGTGATCGAGGGCCTGATCGATACGCAGATGCTGGAGCCGGAAGCGCCGTTCGGCGAATCGCACGGCTACGTCAACCTGCAGGAATACAACGCCTTCATGCAAGTGACCGCGATCACGCGGCGGCGGCACCCGATCCTGACCTCCTTCATCAGCCAGGTGACGCCGAGCGAATCGAGCGTCATCCGCAAGGTCGCGATGGAGCCGGTCTACCTGCATCACCTGAAAAGCAATCTCGCGATCCGCGGCGTCACCCGGGTGGCGATGCACGAGCCGCTGACCAGCCTCTATGCGGTGATCGCCATCCAGTTCGAGCGCGGCACGGCGGTGACCGAGGTCTGGCGCGCGCTCCATGGCGCTTCCGCGTTGCACCGCTTCGCCGGCAAATGGATCATCGCGGTCGACCAGGACATCGATCCGGAGAACGCCGACGCGTTGCTTTGGGCCATGTCCTACCGCTGCCAGCCGCAGCACGATCTCAAGCTGTTGCCGCACAAGGATCCGGGCCACGGACCGCGCGGACCGCACGACGGCGGCGAGACCGCGGCCGTGCTGATCAACGCCATGCTCAAGGGTACCTACGCGCCGGTCGCCTTGCCCAAGCGCGAGTTCATGGAGGAAGCGCGCGCGATCTGGGAACGGCTCGGGCTGCCGCCGCTCACCCCGCAAACGCCCTGGCACGGCTACGATCTCGGCCATTGGCCGGCGGAGCTGGAGCGGCAGGCCGCCATGGCGGTGCGCAGCGATTACTTCGCGCTCGGCGACGAGCTCGAGCGGCAGCGCCGCGCCGACGTCGCCATGAACCAGCCGGTCAAGCACGAGTAGCCGGCCCCATGAAGCTCGCCGTGCCCGACATGATCTCGAACTCGTACTTCCCCGCCATCGCGGCGATCGAGCTCGGCTGCTTCGCCCGAGAGGGCCTCGATGTCGAGCTCGAGCTGATCTTTCCGGTCGACAAGGCCTATGCGGCGCTGCGCGACGGCACGGTCGATCTGGTCGGCGGCTCGGCGCATTCGGCGCTCGCCGCCTTTCCGCAATGGCAAGGCGTCAAGCTCATCTGCGCGCAGGCCCAGGGCATGTATTGGTTCCTGGTGATGCACACGGATTTCGGCGCGCGGCGCGGCGACGTCGAGGTCGTCAAGGGCCGCCGCATCGGCGCCGCCCCCTGGGTCGATCTGGGGCTGCGCGGCCTCTTGATCGCCGCCGGCATCGATCCTGAACGCGACGGCGTTACCATCGCGCCGGTGCCGGGGGCCCAGGGTGCCGGCGTCAATTTCGGCGTGACCGCCGCGCAGGCGCTGGCCGAGCGCAAGATCGACGGGTTCTGGGCGAACGGCATGGGGGCCGAGGTGGCGGTGCGCCAGGGCGTCGGATCGATCGTGCTCGACGTGCGGCGCGGCGACGGGCCGCAGATCTGCTTCAACTACACCATGGCAGCGCTCGCCGCCGCCGACCGGCTGCTCGCAGCCGCGCCCGACACCGCCGCCGCCGTGCGGCGCGCCATCGCCAACGCCCATGCGGCCCTGAAGGACGATCCGGGGCGCGCCACCCCGATCGGCCGCAAGCTGTTCCCGCCCGCGCAGGCAGAGCTGATCGCCGAGCTCATCCGCCGCGACCTGCCCTATTACGACACCGCGATCTCGGAAACTTTCGTGGCCGCCATGAATGCCTTCGCGCGCGACCGCGGCATTCTGCAGGACGAGGTGCCCTACCGGCAGATCGTCGCCGGCCAGCGCTGAATTCCGGACCGGCTCAGAGGGCAGCGTTCCAGGCGATCGGCATCAATCGATAGCTGGTGCCCTCCTTCTCGACGTGCCCGAGCGAGGGGAACGCGAAGTGAAAGCCGGCAATCAGGGCCTTTTCCGCCGCCGCCATGTCGTAGAATTTGTGACGCGTCTCCGCCGCCTTGACCGGATCGCTGTCGAACATCACGTGCCAGTCGGGATTGCGCAGGAACAGCTCGGGGATGTTGGTGACATCCGACTGCACCAGCAGGCGGCCCGAGCCCGAGGCGATCGCGAACGAGGTATGTCCCGGGGTGTGGCCATTGGTGTCGATCGAGGTGATGCCGGGAGCGACCTCCTTCCCCCACTCGTACTTCGTCACCTTGTCGTTTAGTCCGGCGAAAATCTTGTGGATCTGCACGAAGTAGGCCTTCGTCAAACCTTCCGGGGCCTTGCTCATGTTGTCATCGTTCATCCAGTAGGCCCAATCCGCCGCCGGCACCTTGGTCTCGGCATTGGGAAACGCGAGCCCGCCGTCCGCGGTCTTGAGACCGTTGATGTGGTCGGGGTGCAGATGCGAGATGATGACGATGTCGATCGCCTTGGGATCGATCCCGGCGGCCGCCATGTTGGCGGGAAGATAGCCCACGGTCGGGCCGGCGCCGGGGCCGTTGCCGGTATCGATCAGCACCAGCTTGCTGCCGGTGTTGACGACCATGGGATTGTACGGGACCGTCACCTGGCCCTTCGGCATATAGGCCGCCTCGGCGGCGGCGAGAGCCTGCTCCCGGCCGACGTTCTTCACGAAACCCTCCGGCATCGGCATGGTGCGCGCCCCATCGGCGAGCTGAGTGATCTCGAAGTCGCCGATCTTGTAGCGATAGAATCCGGGCGCTTGCTTGCCGACCGCGGGCGCGGCCGCCCGGGCGACGCGGCCTGCCGGGAAGCTGACCGCGGTCGCGCCGAACGCGGCGGCACCGGTGAGTACCGAGCGTCGGGTCAGATCGCTCAACGCATCGACCTGCTGGATTTGGCCTCGAATGAGCTTCATGGCGTTCCTCCCTGCCGGCGAGGAATAACCGGGCCTTGAAATCTACGCCGCCAACCCTGCGATGGACAGTCCATTTCTGGGAAGTGGAACGCGATCAGAAACGTGGCGCGCGATTGGTTGCCGCCATAGGTCAGGCCAAAGCCGATTGCCGACAATCGGCTACTTGAGCTGATCGGCCACGGCGGCGAGGCCGGAGCTGGCGCAGATTTCGTCCTGCGCGGTGGTCGAGCCGCTCACCCCGACCGCCCCAATGGTTTCCTCACCGATCTTGATCGGGACGCCGCCGCTCAACGGCACCACCTTGGCCATGCTGCGCTGCCCGGCGGTCCGGCTACCCGGCTCGGTCGACTTCGCCCACTCCGCCGAGGTCCGCCGCGAGGTCAGCGCCGTATAGGCCTTGCGCTCGGCCAGCTCGACATGGTGGGGGCTGGCATTGTCGGCCACCAGCAGCGCGCGCAGCTGGCCCTGGCGATCCACCACCGCGACCGTGAGGCCGCCGCCGTTCTGCTCGCATTTGGCGACCGCCGCCGCCACCATGGCGAGCGCCATGTGCGAGCCGACGTCGCGGTGGCTGATGACCTGCGCGGCCGCACCCGACGAGGCGAGCGCGAGCGCAGCGGTCGCCGCGAGAACGATCCTGGCCGCCATCAAACAACTCCCGGGGAAGCGCGCCTCCCGTCAGCGCAGATACAGCGATCCCAGATACGCGGTCAGCCGGCCTCCGACCGTCACGGCGGCCCACAACAGGCAGGCGAGCGCCGCGATCCTGGCCCCGCGCGACGTCACTGCTCCGGCCGCCTGCCAGGACGCGACCTCGCGATTGTAGGTGACATGGAAGTACCACATCGCGGCTGCGGCGATGAAGACCAGCGTGAACTTGGTATCGAACATGACGTCGCCGAGATATTGCGCCGGCTTGGTTACCCACAGGGTGAATCCGCTGATCGCCTGAAACCCGACCGCGATCCAGATGAGCGGGATCAGCTTGCCGAGCGAGGTGTAGGGGATCGACGGGAATGCGCCCAAGAGGCGCAGCGCGATGATGGTCATGAGGCCGACCACGACCGCCATCCCCAGGGCGTGGACCGTCAGCGCGAGCGGCCAGCCCCACGATTCATCGACCCACATTGCGAACGAGGAACCCGCCAGCTCTTCGAGCACGTTCATTCTCCTTGATCGTTACATCCACCGGTACGGAGCGGGGCTCAGCGCGTACTCTGGTCGAGCCCCTTGTTCAGAAAATAGGTTCCGAACAGAACCATGCCGATGACGCAGGCTACGACTCCGATGACCATCAAGATGACGTCGATATTCGCCATGGGCGATCCTCCGCATTACACATAGGGCAAGAGCCGACCGCCGATGATCACCCCGGTCCAGGATATCAGCACCAGGGCGGCGACCCATTTGGCGCTCATCGGCGCGTCCTCTCCGGCCTTGACCTCCCACAGCCGGTCCGACAGCGAGAAATACAAGACCGCGATGCCGCCGATGGCGATGAACGTGACCTTCGGCACGAACGTGATCTCGTTCAGGTAGCGCGACAAATCGGCCTGCAAAATGAGCATGCCGCTGAACACGTTGGTCACCACCCCGAGCACGCCCAAGGGGAGTATCCGATGCACCGCGGCGAACGATACCGATTTCCAGAACCCCAGCACCCGCAGCGAGACCGCGAATGCGGTGCCGAATATCAGCGCGAACCCGAAGAAGTGTACGGTCTGCCACGGCACGAACCACAGCACCTGGTTGATCTCGTGCTCCACGGTCGGGCTCAGGCCGACGGCGGGATCGGTCGGCAGCACGTCGCCGGCGACGTGGATCTCCGGATGGTTGATCTGGCCGCCGCGATGCCCGGTCTCGGCCAGAATGCCGAGCGTGATGACGGCGAAAGCCAGCACCACATAGAGGGCGCAGTTGGAGAAGCGCCCCAGGTGGCGGAACCGCCACAGCTGGACCCAGGCGGCGACGCCGGTGAACGCCAGGCCGAACAGCGAGTACAGGGCGAAATCGCGGTGTGCATTGATCACCGCCTTGGAAATCCCCTTCACCGGCGGATCCGTCAACGCCCACATTGAGGCATTGCCGGTCACGAAGGTCGGCACACCCAATATGGCGCAGATCACGAACAGCACCAGACCGCCCCGCTTCATGACCACATTGTCGATCGCCAAGCCGGCAATGTAGAAGCAGAGCGCAAACACGAAGCCGACCGTCGGCAGGTGGTTGAGGATGATGTGCACATGCGACCAGATCTGCGGGGTCTTCTGGGTCGCCAGCCGGATCTCGGTGTGATTGATCTCCCAGCCGAGCTCGCCCACCACGGCCATCAGGCCGAGCGTGATCAGGGCGAGGCCCAGCACCAGATGCAGGGCATTGTCGGACAAGCGGCCGGCGCCGCGAAACCGCCACAGCGCGATGAAGGCCGCAATTCCGGTCAATCCCAGGACGGCGAGCGCCGCCACGCCCCAGCCCTGGTGGGCGCTCACCATGTCCTCGCCGAACTTGGGATTGTCGGCCAGCGCGGTCATCGAGCCGTCGCCGCTGAAATAGGTCGGGATGGCGAGCACGCCCAGCACCACGAAGGCGACCAGGCAGCTGCGCTTGAGCGCCTCGTTGTCGATGAAGAACGCGGTGATGTAGAAACCGAGCGCGAATATCAGCCCGACCGACGGGAACACGCTCACCAGAATGTGCAGATGCGACCAAGACTCAGGTATCAGATGCATTTATGCCCCCCGGCATTATTGCGGATATCAACTCGGTTTCGGCGCGTCAACGAGATAGAATCGGGAGCGCGCACGCCTGCGCGTTGATCTGCATCAAAGCCCGCGTGCGTGGATCAAGCGCCGTGCGGTGGGACGATCGAAGCGAGCGCCGCCTGATGATGCCGGCAAGCCCCCCGGCGAATTTCTGCATTTCCATTCCCCTCACGCATCGTGTTCTTTTTTTTGGAGCCGCTTTGCGGCCGCCCCTTGAGGGCACGTTAGAGCATTTTGGGGAAATGTGAAGTCCGGTCGTTCGGGCACGCCGCGGCGGGATAAATTTCGCGTATTATTCGCGAAATTCCCCGCAGCCCGACCCGGAACCCGAACGCCCCACAAATACGGCCGATCGAACCGGAGCGGCAGCTGCCGCGCCGCGGATCGGGCCGTCTCGCATCGGCGAAAACCGCCGCCAGGCGGGCGGCAGACCGTTATTTCTTCGGCTGGAAATACTTCAGGTCCGGGGCCGGCTGGCCGGGCCGCGTGGGCGACAGATAGCCCTGGTCGCTGATGACGTAGTTCTCCTTGCCCAGCATGACCTGGTGATTGTCCTCGGAGCAGACGAACTCGGACCACACCGGGTTGGGCTCGCGATAATAGCTGCGCACCACCGTCCACGGCTTGGTCAACGCGTGATCGGTGGTGGTGATCTCGTCATGCAGGAGATTGAGATCGTTCTTGTCCAGATAGATCCGCTCCTTCACCACCGTCTCGTTGTCCTCGTGCAGCGGCAGGCCGCTCGCATCGAACGTGCGGGGGCCCTTGAGGCCGCGGGTCTCGACCTCGAGCACGTTGAGCTGGCCGGTCTTGCCCTCATCGAGCCAGCGGCCGATCGAATAGCCCGCATAGGACGGCTCGATCTCCGTCGGCCATTTGCGGCCGTCGGTGAAGATGCGGCGGAACTCGCTCATATAGGTGATCATCAGGTAGGTGGTGTCCGGCATGACGATGATCTCCATCGGCTGGTACATCACCATCGTGCGCGGCATGCCGGGCGGCAGGCATGTGGTCGGGTCCTTGATGCCGCTGGCGTGGCGCGCCAGGGTGGCCTGATAGATCGTCTGATATTGCGGGGTCAGCGGCGCCTGCTGCCCGGCGCCCGCCGGCTTGCCCGGATCCCAGGCCGCGTCCGTGTCCGCGCCCACGCCGACCCACTGACCCTTCAGGTTCGGATATTTCGCGTCCTGCGCGCGCGCGCCGGCGTTGACGAAGAGCGCCGTCGCCAGCGCCATGGTGGTGATCGAGTTTCGCAGCAGCATGTCGTTCCTCCCGTGTATGGCGAGCCCTGGCGCAACCGTTTCCCTATTGCGGCGCTCGATTGAAGCCTTCGAGCACCGGCACCGGCTGGTTCTTCTTGGTCGGCATCAGAAAGCCGTCCGCGCTGATGAAGTAGGTTTCCTTGCCGAGCGAGACATAGTGGTTGTCGGCGCCGCAATTGTTCTCCACCCAGACCGGATCGGGATCGCGGTTGTAGCTGCGGGTGATGGTCCATGGCCTCGCATAGGCATGATCGATGGTGGTGACCTGGTCATGTAGGAGATTGCGATTGGCCTGGTCGAGAAAAATCCGCTCCTTGACGATGGTCTGGTTGTCGGCGTGCAAGGGCAGCCCGCTCGCGTCGAGCGAGCGTGGTCCCTTGAGGGAGCGGGTCTCCACCTCGAGCGCCCCGTAGCGGCCGGCGCCGTCGGGGTCGACCCAGCGGCCGATCGAATAGCCCACGAAGCTCGGCGTGAGCTGATCCGGCCAGCGCCGGCCGTCGGTATAGATGCGGCGGAACTGCGCCAGGTGATCGCTGCGGATATAGGTGACATCCGGCGTGACGATGAACTCGAGCGGATCGTAGGCGATCATCACCCGCGGCATGCCGGCGGGCAGGCAATTGACCTGCGGATTGTATTCCTGGCCGCCGGACTTGGTGATGTCGAGGTTGGTCTCGAACACGGCCTGGTATTCCGGCGTGAGCGGCGCCTGCTGCCGCAAGCCCGCGGGCTTGGTCGGATCCCATTGGGCGGCGCCCGGCCGCACCCAGGTGCCGGCGATATCGGGATACTTCACATCATGCTTTGCCGCATCGAGGGGCGCAGCCCCGGTCGCGCCGGTGGCGAGAGCCGCCCCGAGCGAGATTGCCGCAAGCAGGCATCGATCACGCATGACTTTCCCTTCAATCGCCCTGTCGCTGTCTTGATACTTCTGAGTCGCAATACTTCGGCTTGATCAAACGCAAACGGCGGCGCTCGACACGAGCGCCGCCGCCGGCGTAATCGAGCCAATCAGGTTTCGGGCGAGCGCACCCGCGCCCGACCGGCCCCTGGTTTGCCAATCAATGCGTGACGATCGGCTGGCCGCTGGAGAAGTTGGTCTTCTTCTCCGACCAGGCGCCGCCGGGCGCGCCGCTGCGCAGCGGATCGATGGTCATCTTCAGCTGGTCACCCGCCTTGAGGGTCTTGCTCGCCCAGCCTTCGCGGACGAGAGCGCTCGGGCTCGCGCCTTCCAAATTCCAGGTCGTGGAGGCGCCGTCCGTGCCCTTCACCTCGAGGAGGATGAAGGTGTGCGGGCTGGTGAACTTGAATTCGGTCACCGTTCCCTGCAATTCCATCGGATGATCCTGATCGAACATCGCGAATGAGTGATGCGCGAACACCGCGCCGCCCGCCACGATCAGTGCCACGCCTGCCAACAAAGCCGTGCTTAACCGTCCCATGCGCATTCTCCCGTCTGCTGCTTCACCAATGATTTGATTGGGACCAACCCGGCCACGTTGGGCCAGCTTGGCCGCTCTTCCGTCTTTGGAAGTCACTTGATATCACATTCCCGATACCAGCGCCATATCCTCGAACGGGCCTGTACAGGCTTGGCTCCGCGGCCCCGGTTTTGGGCGTCAGGGCACGCCGCTCGCGCGGAAATTCGTCAGGGCGGCGGCGAGACGTCGCCAGTCGAGCTCGCTCGCCGGCAAGCCGAACCGCAGCCACGCGGGCTCGCCGGCAAAGCGGCGCACCAGGATGCCGGCGCGTCCGAGATGGTGGAACAGCTCAGGCGCCACCTGAACGCGCGCCAGCCGGAACAGCGAGGTGCCGCCGGCGACCTCCAGGCCGGCCGCGATCAGGGATTGATCGAGACGGCGGGCGGCTTGCGCGAGCCTCAAGCCTGTCGCCTCGGCCCAGGACCGATCCGCCAAGGCGGCCGCACCGACCGCGAGCGCGGGTCCGGCCACCGCCCACAGACCTAGCTCGGCGCGCAAGCGCGCCGCAATGGCAGGGCTCGCGAGCGCAAAGCCGAGCCGCAGCCCGGCGAGCCCGAAGAATTTTCCGAACGAGCGCAGCACCACGATATTGGGCCGATCGCAATCCGGGGCGAGGCTCGCGCCGGGCGCGCCTACATCCATGAAGGCCTCATCCACCACCAGGAGGCCGCCCGCCGCCTGCAGGTCGTGCGCGCAGCTCAGCAACGCTTCGCGCGGCACCATGCGCCCATCCGGATTGTTGGGATTGACCACGACCGCCAGCGCCGCATGGCGCAGGTCCTCCAGGCCGGTCGCCTCCTCGACCTGATGCGCGGCTCGGGCGGCGGCTGGGGCGTGCTCCGCGTAGGTCGGGCTCAGCACCGCGGCCCGCCCCGGCCGCACCAGGCGCGCCACCAGGGGCAGCAGGATCTGGCTGCCCGGTGCCGGCACCACATGGGCGGCGGACGGCGCCCCATAGGCTTGCGCCGCGATGGCGGCCAGCCGGTCGAGCGCAGCCGGCTCGGGCAGCCGGGCGAACAGCTCTGCCGGCAATTGCGGGATCGGGTACGGATAGGGATTGATCCCGGTCGACAGGTCGATGAAAGGTTCGGGGGCGCCCGGAAACAGAAGCCGCGCGGCGCCGAGATCGCCGCCATGCTCGATCGGCGCCGCATCGGTCTGCTTCACCTCCATGTGAGATTCGATGGCCGCCGCACTCACCCTCCTCGCCCTCCTGCTCGAGCTCATGATCGGCTATCCGGACCGGCTGGTGCGCCTGATCGGCCATCCGGTGACCTGGATGGGCGCCCTGATCGGTGCCCTGGATCGTGGCCTCAACCGCGAAGCCGCCGCCCCCAGGACGCGGCGGCTGGCCGGGTTGGTCGCGGTCCTGATCCTGGTCGCGGTGGTCGGCACCATCTCATTCCTGCTCTGGCGCGGCCTGTCGTGGCTGCCGTTCGGGTTCATCGCGACAGCGCTCACGGCAAGCTCGCTCTTGGCCCAGCGCAGCCTGCATGCGCATGTGGGGCGCGTCGCCACCGCCCTCGAGGAGCCCGGGGCGGTGGCCGCCCGTGCGGCAGTATCGCACATCGTCGGCCGCGACGCCGCCGCGCTCGATGAGGCCGGCGTGGCGCGGGCCGCAATCGAAAGCTTGGCGGAGAATTTCTCCGACGGCGTGGTGGCACCCACCCTGTGGATGGCGATCGGAGGCTTGCCGGCCGCCGCCGTCTACAAGGCGATCAACACCGCCGACAGCATGATCGCCTTTCGCACGCCCCGCCACGCCGCGTTCGGTTGGGCAGCGGCCCGGCTCGACGATCTCGTCAACCTGCCGGCGTCGCGGCTCGCCGGGCTGTTGATCGTGGCGGCCGCCGGCCTCACCAAGGGGGCTTCGCCGGCGGGCGCCTGGCGGGCGCTGTGCCGCGATGCCCATCGGCACCGCTCCCCCAATGCGGGCTATCCGGAAGCCGCCATGGCGGGAGCGCTCGGGTTGATGCTGGCGGGGCCGCGCCGCTATGGCGGGATCACGGTCGACGACGCCATGATGGGCGAGGGAAGACGCACGGCCGATGCGGCCGACATCAGGGCGGCGCTCAGGCTCTACCGGCATGCCGACGCGATCCTGATCGGGCTCGTCGCCGTCGCAGCCTTGGGCGTCATCGCGACAGGCTGAGGAGGCGATCGAGGTCGATATGCCGGGCGAGATGCGCGGCGAGACGATCGAGCGTCGCATCGATCAGGCCTTCGTAGCCGATGGCGGCGGGGCCGGCCGCAAAACGCTTAAGCCAGGCGGCGCGCTGCCGGTCATCGCCGAAGATTCCGTGGATGTAGCTGCCGATCACCTGGCCGTCGGCCGAGACCGCGCCCTCCGGCGTGCCATCGGCGAGCCGCGCGAACGGCCGGGCACAATCGGCGCCTTGCGTCACCCCCATATGCATCTCGTAGCCGGTGACCGGAACGCCATCGTGGGTGGTGCCGGTGACCGGCTCGAGCCGCTTTTCGGCCGACAGCACGGTCTCGACCGCGAGCAGGCGCAGTCCCTCCGCGTTGCCGGCCGGACCTTCGATGCCGGCTGGATCGCGGATCGCGCCGCCGAGCATCTGGTAGCCGCCGCACAGGCCGAGCACCACGCCGCCGCGCCGCCGGTGCGCCGCGATGTCCACATCGAAGCCGGCCGCGCGTAGCGCGCCCAGATCCGCGATGGTGGCTTTGGAGCCCGGCAGGATGACCAGATCGGCATCGCCCGGCAGCGCTGCGCCCGGCCGCGCCCGCACGATCTCGACCGCGGGCTCCGCCTCGAGCGGATCGAGATCGTCGAAATTGGCGATGTGCGGCAGGATCGGCACCGCGATGCGCAGCCGCGCCTTCGGCTTGGCGGCCGGCGCGCGCTCGAGCGCGAGCGCATCCTCGGCCGGCAGCAGCCGAGCGTCCGGAAAGTGCGGGATCAAACCGAGCGGCGCCCAGCCGGTGGCATTCGCGATCATCGCCATGCCGTCGGCGAACAGCGCCGGATCGCCGCGGAATTTGTTCACCAGAAAGCCGCACACCAGCGCGGCGTCGGCCGCCTCGATCACCGCCTTGGTGCCGACCAGGCTCGCGATCACGCCGCCGCGGTCGATGTCGCCGATCAGCACCACCGGCACGTCGGCGGCGCGCGCGAAGCCCATATTGGCGATGTCATGCCGCCGCAGGTTCACTTCCGACGCGCTGCCCGCGCCCTCGACCAGCACAATGTCGGCTTCCTGCTTGAGCTGGCCGTAGCTCTCCAGCACGAATTTCATCAGCTGGGGTTTCAGCATCTGATAGTCGGCCGCCTTGGCGGTGCCGTAGACGCGGCCCTGCACCACGATCTGCGCCCCGACCTCGCTCTGCGGCTTGAGCAGCACCGGATTCATATGCACGCTCGGCGCCACGCGCGCGGCGCGCGCCTGCAACGCCTGGGCGCGGCCGATCTCGCCGCCGTCGGCAGTCACTGCCGCATTGTTGGACATGTTCTGCGACTTGAAGGGCCGCACCTTAAGGCCGCGGTTCGCAAAGGCGCGCGCGAGGCCGGCGACGATCAGCGACTTGCCGACGTCCGAGCCGGTGCCCTGGAACATGAGGGCGCGCGCCACGGTCAAAATTCGATGCCGGCCTGCGCCTTCACGCCGGCCGCAAAATGATGCTTCACCAGCGTCATCTCGGTGACCAGGTCGGCGGCCTCGATCAATTTGGGCTTGGCGTTGCGGCCGGTGACCGCCACGTGCAGGCCGCTGCGGCGCCCGGCGAGCGCGGCCACCACCGCGTCGAGATCGAGATACTCGTAGCGGAGCGCAATGTTGAGCTCGTCGAGCACCACCAGTCCGAGGCCCGGATCGGCCATCAGCTCGAGCGCCTTCCCCCAAGCGCGCTCGGCCGCCGCGATGTCGCGCTTGATGTCCTGGGTCTCCCAGGTGAAGCCTTCCCCCATGGTGTGCCAGGACACCCGGTCCCCGAACGCCCCGAAGGCGTCGCGCTCGCCGGTTTGCCAGGCACCCTTGACGAATTGCACCACGCCGACCCGGTGGCCGCGGCCGAGCATGCGCAGCGCCAGCCCGAAAGCGGCCGTGGATTTGCCTTTGCCGGTCCCGGTATGGACGATGAGCAAGCCCTTCTCGATGGTCTTGCCCGCTACCTCGGCATCCTGCACCGCCTTGCGCTTGGCCATCTTGGCGCGATGGCGCTCGGCTTCGGCCTCGTCGACCGCACTCATGTTTCACGCGTCATTCGATCGGACGTCCTTTCACGAACAGCGGCAGCCCGGCCACCACCAGCACCACGTTGTCGGCCTGCGCCGCGATCCGCTGGTTGAGCCAGCCCTGCAGGTCGCGGAAGCGGCGCGCCAGCGCGTTGTCGGGCACGATCCCGGAGCCGACCTCGTTGGCCACCATGACCACCGGCGCCGTGGCTTTGTGCAGTGCCCGCGCGAGCCGGTCAAACTCCGCCTCGATCGGCGCATCCGCCATCATGAGGTTGGAGAGCCAGAGCGTCAAACAATCGACCAGGATCGGCGCGCTTCCGGGCGCGGCGAGCCCCGCGGCAAGGTCGCGCGGCGCCTCGACCGTGGTCCAGCCGGCGCCGCGGCGGGCCCGGTGCGCTTCGATGCGCGCCGCCATCTCGGCATCGAGCCCCTGCCCGGTCGCCACATAGGTCCAAGGCGGCGGCAGCGTTGTGATGATGCTCTCCGCATAACGGCTCTTGCCGGAGCGCGCGCCGCCGAGCACGAGCGTGAGGCGGGGGGTCACAATGCTGCTCTGGCGGGCTTTGGCTTACGTCCCGCCAGCGAGACGGCCGCGACGCGGGGCAAGGCCACCGCAAAATCGGAAGGTTCGGTGCCTGCACCAGCGTCGTCCCGGCCAAGGCCGCGAAGCGGCCGCAGAGCCGGGACCCATACTTCGCAGTGAATCGAGAGGACACGGCGTATGGGTCCCCGCTTTCGCGAGGACGACCTCGGGAGAGGCCTCCCGGAATGTGACTCGTCGGATGTGTGAAACTCGCAGAGCAGCGCCCGCGGCGGGCGCAGCATCGGCCGGATATCAGGCGGTCCGCTGCCGAACCTCATCGCTTGAACAGCCCCATGATGGTCGCCTTCGCCAGCGTATTGAAATGCAGATTGAATCCGACCACCGCCGCCGAGGTGTCGGGCTTCACGTCGAGCTTGTCGGCCTTCACGGCGAACACAGTGAACAGATAGCGGTGCGGATGGTCGCCCTGGGGCGGGCACGGGCCGCCATAGCCGGGCGCGCCGAAATCGGTGCGGGTCTGCAACGCGCCCGCCGGCAGCTTGCCGCCCGCGCTGCCGGCGCCTTGCGCAAGCTCGCTCACATCCGCCGGGATGTTCACCACCAGCCAGTGCCAGAAGCCCGATCCGGTCGGCGCGTCGGGGTCGTAGCAGGTGATGGCAAAACTTTTTGTGCCCGTCGGCGCGTCGGACCACCGAAGATGCGGCGACTTGTTGCCGCCGGCGCAGCCGAAGCCGAAATCGGCCGACAGGATGAAATCCTTCGGCAGATAGTCGCCGTCCCGGAAGCTGTTGCTGGTGATGGCGAACCCCATGTGCGGTCTCCTTTCGTTGCAAGCATCGCCCGAGTGAAGCGTAGGCCGTTGGCCGCTGGCGCGACATCATGTGTACATGCAACGCGCGCTTGACGAATCGTCCCTGCCCGGACTATTCACGAAATTGAAACTGGCGATTTGCGCCCGGCGCGGCGTTCCGCGCCTTTTTTATTCGCGCTCGGCAACGTCTGTTGTTCCGTGGGTCACGAGCGCGCTGTCGACCATTGCGCGGACTGCATGGCTCTCTGCTCCCAGTGATGGTGGTGTATTGCTTCCTCATTGTATTTTCAATGAAGGAAGCACGGAAGCGCGCCTGGAGCCATGCGTTCTCGTCTGGCCATTTGGCCGAATTCGGCCGGCATTGACAAGGCGCACACCGGGGCCGTTAAGTGAGGGAGATCGACGGTCTCTCACGTGAGAGCGAACAGGGAATGCGGTGAAGGAACGGGAACCTGGTTCCCAAATTCCGATTCCGCAGCTGCCCCCGCAACTGTAAGCGGCGAGCCCGAACCACAGAGCCACTGGGACAATCCCGGGAAGGCGGTGACGGGCGGTGACCCGCGAGCCAGGAGACCTGCCGTCGATTCGGTCGTGGAGCCGGGCGGGGTGCCTCGGCGCCAGGTCAATTCGCATTCGGCACCCGAGCCGGGACCTTGTCGTCCCGCGGAGTCGCACGGGTGGGGTTCAGCGAACGCGAAATGAGCGGCCCGGCCGGCGAGGCGAGCCCTTCGTGCGAGGTCGCCACCATCTATGTGTGCATCACCTGCCGCGGTCCGGGCGGGCTCGCGATCGATCCTCTGCCGGGTGCGCTCTTGGCGGCCGCGACCGTGCAGGCGGCGGCCGGCACCGGCATCGCGGTGCGGCCGATCCGCTGCCTCGCCAATTGCTCGCGCGGCCCCAGCGCCGCCATGCGGGCCAACGGCTCCTGGACCTATGTTTTCGGCGGGCTCGAGCCCGCCTGCGCCCCCGCCCTGGTGGCGGGCGCCCGCATGCTGGCGGTCGCGCCGGACGGGATCCTGCCCTGGCGCGGCCGCCCCGACGTGCTCAAGCGCGGGCTCTGCACCCGCACACCCCCGCTGGACTTCAAAGAGGCTCCTGACTTCAAAGAGGCCACGGAATGAATGCTTCGCTCGAGCGCGTGCCCTGCACGATCGTCACCGGCTTCCTCGGCGCCGGCAAGACCACGCTCATCCGCCATGTGCTCGCCAATCCGCAGGGCAGGAAGCTCGCCGTGATCGTCAACGAGTTCGGCGATGTCGGGGTCGACGGCGAGCTCATCAAGGGCTGCGGCGACGCCGCCTGCCCGCAGGAGAACATCGTCGAGCTCGCCAACGGCTGCCTGTGCTGCACGGTGGCGGACGAATTCATCCCGGCGCTCGACATCATCCTGGCGCGCGCCCCCGATCACATCGTGATCGAGACCTCGGGCTTGGCCCTGCCCAAGCCCCTGGTGCAGGCCTTCCTGTGGCCGGCGATCCGTAACCGGGTGACGGTCGACGGCGTCATCGTGGTGGTGGACGGCCTGGCGCTGGCCGAAGGCCGTGTCGCCGCCGATCTCGAGGCGCTGGCGCGCCAGCGCGCCGCCGACAATGCGCTCGAGCACGACAATCCGATCGAGGAGGTGTTCGAGGACCAGATCGCCTGCGCGGATCTGGTGGTGCTCAACAAGCGCGACCTGCTCGACGGCGCTGGCATCGACCGCGCCATGGCGGCGATCGCCGGCGTGCTGCCCCGCGCCGTCAAGGTGTTGATGGCGAGCGGCGGCAGGGTCGATCCGGCCGCGCTGCTCGGCCTCGCGCTCGGCAGCGAGGACGATATCGAGAACCGCCGCACCTGGCACGACCAGGAGGCGGCGCACGACCACGACGATTTCGACAGCTTCGTGGTGAGCCTGCCGGAGATCGCGGACCCGGGCGCATTGGCGGCACGGGTGGGCGCGCTGCCGGAGCAATTCGACGTGCTGCGCGTGAAGGGCTTCGCGGCGGTCGCCGGCAAGCCGATGCGCCTTCTGGTGCAGGCCGTCGGCACGCGCGTCACCCATCAATACGATCGGCCCTGGCGCGCCAGCGAAGCGCGCGCCGGCGCCCTGGTGGTGATCGGCCGCAAGGGCTTCGATCGCGGCGCGGTCGTGCGCACGCTCCTCGGGTGATCCATGCATCTCTTGACCACATCCTCCACCGCGCTGGACGATCTGGTCGAGCCGATCGATCTCGGCCAGCCGCCCGGCGACCTCGCGGTGCTTTCGTTCGCCGACAGCGATCTCGCCGGCATCGCGGCCGCCTGGGCGCTGGAGCGCGACGCATTGCCGAGCCTGCGGCTCGCGCAACTACGCGATCTGCGCCATCCCATGTCGGTCGATCTGTGGATCGAGCGGGTGGGCCAGCACGCCAAGGTGATCCTGGTGCGCCTGCTGGGCGGGCTCGACTGGTGGCGCTACGGCATCGAGCGATTGTCGGTCATGGCGCGCGAGCGCGGCATTGCGCTCGCTGTGCTGCCCGGCGAGGACCGCGACGACCCGCGTCTCGCGGCCGCCTCAACGCTGGCGCAACACGAGCTCGACATGCTGCTGGCGTTCTTCCGCGAAGGCGGGCGCGAGAACCTGCGCGCCTTGCTGCGCCGGCTCGCCGGCCACGCCGGCACCGCGCTCGAATGCGCACCGCCGCAGCCGCTGCCGCGCATGGCCGGATATCTGGTGCGCGAAGGCGCCGTCGATCTCGATCGGCTGATGGCGACGCTTAAGCCCGGCGCCCCGGTGGTGCCGATCGTGTTCTACCGCGCGATGCTGCTCGCCGCCGACACGGCGCCGATCGATGCGCTGTGCGCCGCGCTGGCGGCACGCGGCCTCGCGCCGGCGCCGCTGTTTGTGACCCGCCTCAAGGATCCCGATGCCGCGACTTTCATGATCGATGCGCTGGCGCGGCTCGATCCCGCCGTGATCGTCTGCACCACCGCGTTCGCGGCCGGCGGCGCGGGCGAGCCGACGCCGCTCGACGGACCCGACGTGCCGGTGCTGCAAACCATCGTCGCCTCCACCAAGCGGGTGGCCTGGTGCGAGAGCCCGCGCGGGTTGGGCGCCGCCGATCTCGCCATGAATATCGTTTTGCCCGAGCTCGACGGCCGCATTCTCGCCGGCGCCATCTCGTTCAAGCATCCGTTGCCGGCCGATGCCGGGCTCGCCTTCACGGCCCTGGTCAACCAACCGGAGCCCGACCGCATCGCCATGGTGGCGGACCGCCTCGCGGCGCTGGTGCGCCTGCGCGGCACGCCGCGCGCGCAGCGGCGGATCGCCATCCTGATGCCGGACTATCCGGGCGCGCCGGGCCGCACCGGCTATGCGGTCGGCCTCGACGTGCCGGCGAGCGTGCTGGCGCTGCTGGCCGATCTCACCGCCGCCGGCTACACGCTCGACGCGGCGGCGCCAACGGAGCGGGCGCTGCTCGATGCGCTGAACGTCGCGGGTGCCGATGCGGCGCTGCCGCTCGACGCTTATGCGCGATTGCTGGCAGAGCTGCCGGCCGAGATCGCGGAGCGCATCGATGCGGCCTGGGGCGCGCCCGCGTCTGATCCAGATGCCAGCGACGGCGCGTTCCGGTTTCGCGCGCAAACCTTCGGCAACATCATCGTGGCGTTGCCGCCCGAGCGCGGGCGCGCGGGCGACCGCCGCGCCGATTATCACGATCCGGTTTTGCCGCCGCGCCACGCGCTGCTCGCCTTCGGGCTCTGGCTGCGGCACGTCCGCAGGGTCGATGCCATCGTCCATATGGGGGCACATGGCACGCTCGAGTGGCTGCCCGGCAAGGCGGCGGCGCTGACCGCGACCTGCTTTCCGGAAGCCGTGCTCGGGCCGCTGCCGGTGCTCTATCCATTCATCGTCAGCAATCCGGGCGAGGCTGCGCAAGCCAAACGCCGGATCGCCGGCGTCACCATCGGGCATCTGCCGCCGCCGCTGGTGGCAGCCGAGCTATCCGGCGCCGCCCGCGACCTGGAACGGCTGGTCGACGAATACGCCCAAGCCGACGGCCTGGACCCGCGGCGCCGGCAGCGCCTGGCCGCCCTCATCATCGAAACCGCGCAGCGCAACAGCCTCGCCGGCGAAGTCGGCTTCGACCGCACCACCGGCCCCGACGAAGCCCTCAAACGCATCGACGCCTGGCTGTGCGATCTGAAGGACTTTGCCATCAAGGACGGCCTGCATATTTTCGGGCGCACGCCCGGTTATGGAAGCACGCCCGCACCCAGCAACGCGGCGCTCCCCCTCCCCCTGCAAGGGGGAGGGTCGGGGTGGGGGTCCCGAGAGTCGGACGGGACCCCCACCCGGACCGCTTCGCGGTCCGGCCTCCCCCTTGCAGGCGGAGGTGAAGAGAGCGCCGAGGAAGACTGTGCCTTATCCGAACGCACCGCCCTGCTCGCCGCCCTCGACGGCCGCCGCGTCGCGCCCGGGCCGGCCGGCGCGCCGACGCGCGGGCGGCGCGACGTGCTGCCGACCGGACGCAATCTCTACACCGCCGATCCCCGCATGCTGCCGACCGCGACCGCCATGGACCTGGGGGCGCTCGCGGCCGACGAGGTGATCAGCGCTCACCTGCAGGCCCATGGCGAGATGCCGCGCGCCCTGGTGGTCGATCTGTGGGGCAGCGCGACGCTACGCACCGGCGGCGAGGAGATCGCCCAGAGCCTCGCCTATCTGGGGTGCCGGCCGACCTGGGACCATGCCAGCGGCCGGGTCACCGGCATCGAGGTGCTGCCGCTCGCCAGCATCGGGCGCGCCCGCGTCGACGTCACCTGGCGCATCTCCGGACTGTTCCGCGATCTGTTCCCGGCCCAGATCGCGCTGCTCGATGCAGCGGTGCAAGCCGTGGCGTCACGGGAGGAGGAGGATGCGGACAATCCGCTCGCGGCGGCGCGGCGCGCCGGTGCCGGTGCCGGCGGGCTCGCGCGCATTTTCGGCACCGCGCCGGGCGCTTATGGGGCTGGGGTCACCGAACTAATCGGGCGCGATGCCGAGCCGGCGCAAATCGCAACCGCTTATCTGGACGCCGCCTCGCATGCCTACGGCGGCGCGCTCGGCGACGGCGCGGCCTCGCCGGGCGCATTTGCGCAGCGCGTGGCAGCCGCCGATCTGTTGGTGCATCCAGGCGATGATCCGGCCCGCGATCTGCTCGAAGGCGCCGAGGATGCGGCTTTCGTCGGCGGCTTTGCGGCCGCAGCCGCCGCGCTCGGCCGCACGCCCGACCTGGTGATGCTCGACCTGACCGATCCGCAGCGGCCGCGCGCGCGGCTACTGTCTGCCGCGCTTGCCCGCATCGTGCGGGCGCGCGCCGTGAGCCCGCGCTTCATCGAAGGCCAGATGCGCCACGGCGCCCGCGGCGCCGCTGAATTGGCCGAAACCGTCGACCGCCTGGTGGATTTTGCCCAGACCACCGGCGCGGTGCCGGGCGAGCTGTTCGATCTGTTGCACGAAGCCTATCTGGCGGACGCCCGCGTGCGCGCCTTCCTGCTGCGCGAAAATCCGGCCGCCGCGGCTGCGATCGCGGATCGTCTCGCCAGCGCGCATCGCCGCGGGCTCTGGCATCCGCGCCGCAACGACATCGACGCCGATCTCGCGGCGCTGCGGGCGGAGGCGCGCGCATGAACGCGATCGTGAGCCCGCCGCGCCGCCGCGGCGCCTGCCCGGGCCTCGCCGCGCCGATGCAAACCGGCGACGGCTTGCTGGCGCGGCTCACCGCAGGCGGCGCCACCATCGGGCTCGACGCGGCGGCAGCGCTGTGCGCGGCGGCGCGCCGCCACGGCAACCGCATTATCGAAGTCACGGCGCGCGGCAGCATCCAGGTCCGCGGCCTGAACGCCACATCGGCACCGGCTTTCGCGGCGGCGGCGGCGACGCTCGACATCGATGCCGGCGACCGCGTTCCGATTCACATCGATCCGCTCGCCGGGCTCGCGCCCGACCAGGCAATTGATGCCACGGGTCTCGCCGATGCTTTGCGTCAGCGGCTTGCCGCCGCTTCCTTCGCCGCCATGCTGGGGCCGAAAGTCTCGGTGGCGATCGATGCCGGCACCACGCTCCATCTCGATGCGGTGCCGGCCGACATTCGGCTACGCGCCTGCTCGGGGCCAGCCGGATGGCATATGGCGCTTGGCGGCGACGCAAGGAGTGCGACGCCGCTCGGCGCGGTCGCGGTCGGGCACGCGCTCGAGCTGACGGCACGATTGCTTGATACCATTGCGCGACACGGCCCGCAGGCACGTGCCCGCGATATTGTCGAACGTCACGGACCAGACGTCTTCCGTGTCGCCGTCGCCGATTTGTTGATCGCAGCCCCTCCCCCGCCGCCGCGGCCGCCGGCAAATCCCATCGGCCTCCATCCGTTGCGCGACGGACACCTGGGGCTCGGCATCGGTCTCGCCTTCGGACACATGGACGCGGATGCATTCGAGCGTCTGCTCGAAGCCGCCGCGCGCGCCGGCGCCAGCGGCCTGCGCACGGCGCCTGGGCGCGCGCTCCTGATCATCGGCTTGACCGCCGCGGTTGCTCGAGCATTGACCGTCCAAGCGGAAAGCCTCGGCTTCATCACTCGCCGGAACGACCCGCGCCGCAACGTAATGGCCTGCGCGGGTGCGCCGATTTGCGCCTCGGCGGAAATTCCGGCGCGTGCGCTCGCGCCGCTGATCAGCGACGCCGCCGCCGGGCTGCTCGATGGCTCGCTGACGATTCACATCTCAGGCTGCGCCAAGGGCTGCGCGCATCCGGGCGCGTCGGCGCTCACCATCGTGGGCCAGCCGGACAGCTGCGGTCTCGTCGTGGACGGATGCGCCCGCGACCGGCCGATCGCCACCGCGGCGACGGGGGCGCTGCCTGTCGCCCTGGCGCGCATCGCCAACGCCGCCGCGCACGCGCGCCAGCCGGACGAGACGGCAGCGGAAACGCTCGCTCGCCTCGGCAGCGCGCCGCTCGCGCGGACTTTCGGAACCGCTCATGGCTGAGACCCGAGCCTATCTGCGCGAGGGCGCCGCCATCTACGAGCGGTCGTTCGCCATCATCCGGGCGGAAGCGGATCTGTCGGCCTTCTCGCCGCAGGAAGCCGACATCGTGGTGCGCATGATCCATGCCTGCGGGCTGGTGGAGGCGGCCCGGCATATCGGTTTCGGCGGCGACCTGGTGGGCGCGGCGCGCCGCGCGCTCGCCGCCGGCGCGCCGATCCTGTGCGACGCCGAGATGGTGGCGCACGGCGTGACGCGGGCACGGCTTGCGGCCCGCAACGAAGTCATCTGCACGCTGCACGACGCACGCGTGCCGGCATTGGCCCAGCAGCTCGGCACCACCCGCTCGGCTGCTGCGCTGGAGCTGTGGGCCGAACGGCTTGATGGCGCCGTGGTGGCGATCGGCAACGCGCCCACGGCATTGTTCCGCTTGATCGAGATGCTCGCGGCCGGCGCACCCAGGCCGGCCGCCGTCATCGGGGTGCCGGTCGGCTTCGTCGGCGCGGCGGAATCCAAGGCGGCGCTTGCCGCCGATCCACACGGTGTGCCGTTCCTGGTGGTGCGCGGCCGCATGGGCGGCAGCGCCATGGCGGCGGCCGCCATCAACGCGTTGGCGAGGGCCGGGCTGTGAGTGGCCGCCTCATGGGCATCGGGGTCGGGCCGGGCGATCCCGAGCTGATCACCCTGAAGGCGATGCGCGCGCTCGCGCAAGCCGATCTGGTGGTGCACTTCGCCAGGAACGGCGGCGCAAGCCATGCGCGGGCGATCGCGGCGAGCCACCTGCGCCCCGGGGTCGAGGAGCTGCCGCTCTTTTATCCGCTCACCACCGAGTCGCCGCGCCACGGCTGCATCTATCGCGATGCGTTGCGCGCCTTCTACGACGACGCCGCCGCAACGCTTTCGGCACAGCTCGATGCCGGCCGCGCCGTCGCGGTAATCTGCGAGGGCGATCCGCTGTTCTACGGCTCCTACATGCATTTGCATGTGCGGCTAGCGCCGCGCTATCCGACGCAGGTCATTGCCGGGGTGACCGGAATGTCGGGCTGCTGGTCGGCGGTCGGCACCCCGATCGCGCAAGGCGACGACGTGCTGATGGTGCTGCCCGCGACCTTGCCGGAGCCCGAGCTGGAGCGGCGCCTCCACGATGCCGACGCCGCCGTGGTGATGAAGCTCGGCCGCCATTTGCCGAAGATCCGGCGCACGCTGGCGCGCGCCGGCCGGCTCGCGCGCGCCATCTATGTGGAGCGCGGCTCGATGCAAGCCGCGGTGACCATGCGGCTCGCCGACAAACCGGACGACAACGCGCCCTATTTCGCCATCGTGCTGGTGCCCGGATGGGAGGAGCGCACGTGAGCGGGCAACTCGCCGTCATCGGGCTCGGTCCCGGTGATGACCGCTTCATCACCCCGCAGGCGCAGGCGGCGCTCGCGGCTGCCGATTCGCTCTACGGCTACGGTCCTTATCTCGATCGCGTTCCGGCGCGCGACGGACAGAGCCGGCATGCCTCCGACAACCGCCAGGAAGGCGCGCGCGCCGCCGCGGCGCTCGCCAACGCCGCCGCGGGCCGCAAGGTCGCCCTGGTGTCGGGCGGCGATCCAGGCGTCTTCGCCATGGCGGCCGCGGTCTGCGAGGAGATCGCGGCCGGACCGCCGGCTTGGCGCTCGCTCGAGCTTGCGATCGTGCCGGGCGTGACCGCCATGCTGGCGGTCGCCGCCCGCGCCGGGGCGCCGCTCGGCCATGATTTCTGCGCGCTTTCGCTCTCCGACAATCTCAAGCCGTGGGAGCTGATCGAGCGGCGGCTCGATGCGGCGGCCGGCGCCGGCTTCGTGATCGCGCTCTACAATCCGATCTCGCGCGCGCGGCCCTGGCAGCTCGGACGCGCCTTCGAGCGCCTGCGCGCCCGTCTGCCGCCTGCCACCCCGGTGATTTTCGGACGCGCGGCCGGACGCGCCGACGAGCAAGTGACGGTGACCACGCTGGCGGCGGCCGATCCCGGCCTGGCCGACATGGCGACGCTCATCATCGTGGGCTCCGCCGAGACCCATGTGATCGCGCGGCCCGGACTGCCACCGCTGGTCTACACCTCGCGCTCCGCACGAGGCGCGCCCCCATGATCGATCCAGGCCAAGGCATCCGCAATCGTCTCCACGGCCTCGACCTCCGGCAGTGCCGGCCGGCGCAGCATGACGACGTCGAGGCCGAGCGTACGGGCGGCCTCGATCTTGCCATAGGTGGCGTCGCCGCCGCTGTTCTTGCACACCACCATCTCGATGCCGTGCGTTGTGAGCAGCGCCAGGTCGTCGACTTGCGTGAACGGACCGCGCCCGATGACGTAGCTCGCATGCGGCACCCGCAATGGCGGCTCGACCGGATCGACGCTGCGCACCAGATAGCGATGCTGCGGCGCCTGCACGAACGGCGCGATGTCGTTGCGCCCGAGCGCCAGGAAAACCCGGCGCGGCGCTTCGCCGAGCTTCCGCACCGCCGCGAAAGCATCGGCCACCTCACTCCAGCGATCGCCCGCAACCGCGCTCCAGGGCGGGCGCCGCAGCGCCAGCAGCGGCACGCCGGCCAAGCGGGCGGCCTGCACCGCATTGGCCGCCATGATGGCGGCATACGGATGGGTGGCGTCGACCAGCGCGTCGATGTGCTCGCGTGCCAGATAATTGACGAGCCCTTCGGCGCCCCCGAAGCCGCCGCTGCGCACCGGCACCGGCTGCGCCACCGGATGTGCGGTGCGGCCGGCGAGCGACAGCGTTACGGCGAGATCGGCGCGCCCGGCCAAACGCTCGGCCAGCGCTCTCGCCTCCGTGGTGCCGCCGAGAATGAGGATGCGTCGCATGTCGCGCCTTGATGTGGTTGCGCAAGACACTGCCGCAGCGCCCCGCTGGCTGTCCATCGTGGGCATCGGCGAGGACGGCATCGAGGGCCTGACCGCGGTGGCCCGCGGCCTGGTTTCCGGCGCCGAGATCGTGTTCGGCGGCAAGCGTCATCTCGCTCTCGCCGGCGCGCTCATTCGCGGCGCGGTGCGGCCCTGGCCCTCGCCGTTCGAGGCGGGTGTCGCCGAGGTGGTGGCGCAGCGGGGACGGCAGGTCTGCGTGCTCGCGTCCGGCGATCCCTATCTCTACGGCGTCGGTGCGGTGCTGGCACGGCATGTGGAGCCGGCCGAAACCTTGGTGGTGCCGACGCCCTCCGCCTTCAGCCTCGCGGCTGCGCGGCTCGGCTGGCCGCTTGCCGACTGCGCGCTGGTCTCATTGCACGGGCGCGAGCTCGATCGCGTGCGCCCGCATCTGCAGCCCGGTGCCCGCGTGCTGGCGCTGACCTCCGATGACGAGGGACCGGCCGCGCTCGCGGGCTTGCTCGCGGCGACCGGCTTCGGGGCATCGCCATTCATCGTATTGGAAGCGCTCGGCGGGCCACGCGAGCGCATCCGCGCCACCACGGCGGCGCAATTCGATCTCGGCTCCGTCGACGCGCTCAACACCGTGGCGGTCGAGGTGATGGCGGCGGACAGCGCCCGCATCATCGCGCGCGCCCCGGGCCTGCCCGACGCGATGTTCGAGCATGACGGCCAGCTCACCAAGTGCGAGGTGCGGGCCGTGACGCTGTCGGCACTGGCCCCGCGGCGCGGAGAATTGCTATGGGACGTCGGCGCCGGGGCAGGCTCGGTGGCGATCGAATGGATGCTGGCCGATCCGTCGCTGCGCGCCATCGCGATCGAGGCGCAGGCGGAGCGCGCGGCGCGCATCAGGCGCAATGCCGCGACCTTCGGGGTGCCGGGCATCGAGATCGTGCAGGGCGCAGCTCCAGCAGGGCTCGCCGGATTTCCGATGCCGGATGCGATCTTCGTAGGCGGCGGCGCCAGCGATCCGGGCGTGCTCGATGCGGTGCTGGCAGCGCTGCGCCCCGGCGGCCGGTTGGTGGTCAATGCCGCGACGCTTCAGACCGAAGCGCTGCTGCTGGCGCGCCATTCAGATTTGGGCGGCGAATTGATCCGCATCGCCATCGCGCGCGCCGATCCGGTCGGCAGCATGACGGCCTGGCGGCCGGCCATGCCGGTGACCCAATGGCGGTGGGTGAAACCATGATGATCGCAGGCGTCGGCTGCCGGCGCGGCACCTCGACTGACGCGATCGAGACCGTGATCGCGGCCGCGCTCGCCCACGCCGGCATGGCGCGCGGCGCACTCGATGCCGTCGCGACGCCAGAAGCCAAGCGCGACGAGCCTGGCATCGCAGCAGCCGCTGCCGCGCTCGGCGTGCCGCTGATCCTGGTGGCGCAAGTTGATCTCGAGAGCGCCGGCAGCCGTGTTATCACCCGTTCGCAACGGGTCGCCAGCCTGATGAACGTGCCCTGCGTGGCGGAGGCTGCCGCGCTGGCGGCCGGCGGTCCGGCCGCCCGCCTGATGCTGGCTCGGATCGCTATCGGGCCCGCCACCTGCGCGCTCGCGATAGCGGAGGCCAGGCCGTGACGGTGCATTTCATCGGTGCCGGTCCGGGCGCGGCCGATCTCATTACGCTGCGGGGGCGCGACCTCATCGCGCGCGCTCCGGTCTGCCTTTATGCGGGCTCGATCGTGCCGCCCGAATTGTTGACCCATTGTCCCGCCGGCGCCCGCCTCATCGACACCGCGCCGTTGACCCTCGACGAGATCGAGGCCGAATTCGTGGCAGCGCACGCGGCCGGCCTCGACGTGGCCAGGCTGCAGTCCGGCGACCTCTCGATCTACAGCGCGCTCGCCGAGCAAATCCGCAGGCTCGAGCAGCGCCGCATTCCCTATACGATCACGCCCGGCGTGCCGGCTTTCGCGGCGGCCGCAGCGGCGCTTCGAATCGAGCTCACGGTGCCGGAGGTGGCGCAAAGCGTGGTGCTGACCCGGATGTCGGGCCGCGCTTCGCGCATGCCGGAGGGCGAGGCGCTCGCCGTGTTCGCGGCCAGCCGGGCCACGCTGGCAATCCATCTGGCGATCCACCGGATCGACGCCATCGTGGCCGAGCTGCTGCCGTTCTACGGCGCCGATTGTCCGGTCGCCGTGGTGGTGCGGGCGAGCTGGAGCGATGAGCGCATCCTGCGCGGCACGCTTGCGGGCATCGCGGCCCAGGTGGCGGCAGATCCGATCGAGCGCACCGCCATCGTGCTGGTCGGCCGCGCGCTGGCGGCCGAGGACTTTCGCGACAGCGCGCTTTACGACCCGGATTATCGCCGGCGCTTCCGCGGCGGAGACGCGCCGTGACGAAAAAGGCACACGTTCCGATCTATTTGATGAACAGGCGCGCCGCATTCGCGGCTCACACCGATCTCAATTCACAGACCCGCCTGGCCGACCAGATTTCCATCGCGATCAAACAACACGGTGTCGAGCGCAATCCCGCGGCCTTCGACGACTTGCGCCGCGACCGCCCGGGCGGCGCGCGCGACCGCATCGCCAAGCTCGATACCGTCCGCCTGCGCATGCCCGAAAGCCTCGGCCGCGGTGTTGGCGGCGAGGATTCGCTCGCGCAGCGCCGCGCTGGCGCCGGCGGTCTCGGCAAGGACTGCGAGCGCCGCCAGATCGACCTCGCCGCGCTTGGAATGCAGATCGAGCAGGCCTTGCGCCAGCTTGGTCATCTTGGCGACGCCGCCCGCGATGGTGACCCGCGGTACCGGATGGGCGCGGACATATTTGAGCATGCCGCCGACGAAGTCGCCCATGTCGATCAACGCGGTCTCGGGCAGGCCGTAGAGCTTGCGCACCGCCGCCTCCGAGCTTGCCCCGGTGGCACCCGCGATATGGGCGAGCCCGGCGGCGCGCGCCACGTCGATGCCGCGATGTATCGAGGCGATCCAGGCCGCGCAGGAATACGGCACCACGATCCCGGTGGTGCCCAGGATCGACAGCCCGCCGACGATGCCGAGCCGCCCGTTGAGGGTCTTCAACGCCAGCTGCTCGCCGCGCGGTATAGCGATCTCGACCTCGACGTCGCCGGCCCCTTTCGCGCCCGCGGCAACTTCGGCAATCGCGTCGCGAATCATCCGGCGCGGCACCGGATTGATGGCGGGCTCGCCCGGCGCAACCGCGAGGCCTGCCCGTGTGACGGTGCCGACGCCTGCTCCGGCCCGGAAGGTGACGCCACTGCCGGGCGCACCGGCCCGCACGCTCGCCACGATCAGGGCGCCATGGGTCACGTCCGGATCGTCGCCCGCATCCTTGACCACGCCGGCACTGGCGCCGCCGGCGTCGCGTCGGGTGAGCGCCAGCGCAAAGGCGACACGTTCTCCACGCGGCAGAGTAATCTCCACGGGATCGGGAAATTCGCCGGTCAGCAGCGCCGCATAGGCGGCCTTGGCGGCCGCCGTGGCGCAGGCCCCCGTGGTCCAGCCACGGCGCAGCGGTCGATCCGG
The DNA here is from genome assembly GCA_963721005.1 of uncultured Alphaproteobacteria bacterium. Lineage (GTDB taxonomy): Bacteria > Pseudomonadota > Alphaproteobacteria > Rhizobiales > Xanthobacteraceae > VAZQ01. Next base: position 98,947 of record CAVRHR010000001.1, read on the forward strand.
CTTGGTTGTCTCCGCCGTCATGGGATTGCCTATAGGCCGCCCGGCCCCGACCGTCACGCCTGGACGGCGCTGCCGTGAGCGGGCGCGGCCTCATCGTTTCGGCTCCCCGTTCGGGCAGCGGCAAGACCGTGATCACGCTCGCCCTGCTGGCAGCACTCAGGCGGCGGGGCATCAAGGTACGGGCCGCCAAGGCTGGGCCGGACTATATCGATGCGGGCTTTCACGCGGCCGCGACCGGTGCGGCGGGTCTAAATCTCGATAGCTGGGCCATGGCGCCGCCGCTGCTGGACGCCTTGCTGGCGCAGGCCGCCGGCAGCGCCGAGCTGCTCGTGCTCGAAGGCGTCATGGGCCTCTATGACGGCGTCACCGGGGCGCCCGGCCGCTGCGGCACCACCGCCGATCTGGCGGCACGCTTCGGCTTGCCGGTGCTGCTGGTCATCGACGTAGCCGGGCAGTCGCAATCGGCCGCAGCCATGCTGCGCGGCTTCGCGACCCATGATCCGGCGGTGCGCATCGCCGGCGTGATTCTCAACCGCCTCGGCAGCGAGCGGCATCGGGCGCTGGTGAGCGATGCGATCGCGGCGCTGCGCACCCCCGCGGCAATTCCTATCTTTGGCGCCGTCCCGCGCGATGCCGCTCTGGCGCTGCCGGAGCGCCATCTCGGCCTGGTGCAGGCCGGCGAGCACGACGATCTGACCGGCTGGCTCGATCGCCTGGCCGCAGTGGCGGAGCGCCAGCTCGATCTCGACGCCGTGATGGCGTCAGCGGCGCCGCTGCCCCCTCCCCAACCCTCCCCCGCGAGCGGAGGAGGGAGAGAGCGGGTGGCGGCGCTACGTCCGCCCGGCCAACGCATCGGGCTCGCCTGCGATCAAGCTTTCAGCTTCGTCTATCCGCACATTCTCGACGGCTGGCGGCGCGCTGGCGCCGAGATCGTGACCTTCTCGCCGCTTGCCGACGAGCCGCCGCCGGACGGCTGCGATGCCTGCTGGCTGCCCGGCGGCTATCCGGAGCTGCATGCCGGCGTGCTCGCGGCGGCGTCCCGGTTTCGCGCCGGACTGACACTTTTTGCGCAAACCCGGCCAGTCCATGGCGAATGCGGCGGCTACATGGTGCTGGGACAATGGCTGACCGACGCCGATGGGCAGCGCCACGCCATGACCGGGCTCATGGGGCATGCGACCAGCTTTGCGGAGCGCAAGCTGCAGCTCGGCTATCGGGAGGCGCGGCTGCGGATCGACAGCCCGCTCGGATGCGCCGACAGCGTGGTGCGCGGACACGAGTTCCACTACGCGACGCTGACCGCGCCCGGCGACGACGCGCCGCTCGCCGATCTCACTGACGGGCAAGGCTGTGCGCTCGGTCCTGCCGGCGGCCGGCGCGAACGGGTCAGCGGCACGTTCTTCCACGCCATCGCGCAAGCATGAAGCTAATCCGTTTTGTTGGAGACCTGCGCCTCCGCGAAGGTCGCCATGCCGGTATGACAGGCGAGCGCGGCGCGCAGCAGCAGGATCGCGACGGCCGCGCCCGAGGCTTCGCCGAGCCGCATCCCGAGATCGAGCAGCGGCTCGAGCTCGAGCGCCGCGAGCAGCCGGCGGTGGCCGGCTTCGGCCGAAACGTGGGCGGCCTGCGCATGCCGGATCGCATCGGCGTTGAGGCGCGCGAGCGGCGCTACCGCGGCGGTCGAGACGAAACCGTCGATGAGGACCGGAATGCTGCGCCGCCTGGCGGCGAGCGCCGCCCCCAGGATGGCGGCGAGCTCGCGGCCGCCCAGTGCCGCCGCGATCATCAGCGGATCGTCGAGCACCGCGGCATGGCGGGCGAGCGCAGCGTCGATGACGGTCTGCTTGCGGACAAGACCCGCATGATCGATGCCGGTGCCGCGGCCGGCCCAGCGCCCACCGCCGCCGCCGAACAGGGCCGCCGCGATGGCGGATGCCGCCGTGGTATTGCCGATGCCCATCTCGCCCAGGCAGACGAGGTCCGCATCGGGCGACACCGCGTCAGTGCCGCGCGCGACCGCGTCGAGGAACGCCGCCTCGTCCATGGCGGGCGCCAGGGTGAAATCGGCGGTCGGCTCGTCGAGCGCAAGCGCGACGACACGCAGGCCCGCGCCCGCGGTTTTGGCCAGCTGATTGATGGCGGCGCCACCCGCGTTGAAGTTCGCCACCATCTGGGCCGTAACGGCGGCCGGATAGGCCGAGACGCCTTGCCGGGTCACCCCGTGATTGCCGGCGAAAACCAGGATATCGACGCGCTCGAGCCGCGGCGGATGGTGGCCCTGCCAAAGGGCGAGCCAGCCGACCAGGTCCTCCAGGCGTCCGAGACTGCCGGGCGGCTTGGTTAGGGTCGCCTCGCGGCTGGCAACCCGCTCGGCGGCACCAGGATGCGACGGCGGCAAATGCAGACAGGCGTCGCGCAGCTCGGCAAGGGAAGCAAAACCGGTCATCGGCAAATCTCCCGCATCAGGCCGAGGCTCATCGAAGCCCGCCACGATATGCGCGACTGCCTAGCAAATCCGCCGCCGCAAGGCCTATAGAAATAGCATCCAGCGGGGAAGACAGATGGCCGACACCTGGCTGCGCGGCGTCGCCGCCGACCTCAAGATCGGCATGCTCTTCGCCACCCGGGTTCCGCTCCCCCATGCGGCGCCGATCGGGGGCGCCGATATCGCGCGCGCCAGCTGGACGCTGCCGGCGGTCGGCGCGCTCATCGGGCTCTTGGGGGGAGCGGTTTATTGGATCGCGGTCCGCCTCAACCTGCCCCCGCCCGTGGGCGCGACGCTCGCGGTCGCCGCGACCCTCGCCGCCACCGGGTGCCTGCACGAGGACGGGCTCGCCGACACGTTCGACGGTTTCGGCGGCGGCAGCAGCCGCGAGCGCAAGCTCGAGATCATGCGCGACAGCCGCATCGGCACCTACGGGGCCTGCGCGCTGGCGCTGGCGCTCATGTTGCGGGTCGGCGCGCTCGCGAGCCTCGCCGATCCGGGCGCGGTGGCGCTCGCATTGATCGCCGCCCATGCGGGCGCGCGCGCCCTGCTGCCGCTGTTCCTGGCGCTGGTGCCGCCGGCGCGGCCCGATGGCCTCGGCGCCGACGCCGGCCCGCCGTCGCCAGGAGCGGTCGCGGTGGCGGCGCTGCTCGGGATCGTATTGCTGCTCGCGAGCCTCGGCCCCGCCGGGTCGCTGCTCGCGCTGGCGTGGCTGCTGCTGGTACTCGGCGTCGTGCGCGCGGTGTGCCTGCGCCAGATCGGCGGGCAGACCGGCGATACCGCCGGCGCGCTGGAGCAGATCGGCGAGATCGCGGTGCTGCTCACCGCCGTGGCGGAGCGTATGTAGAGGTGAGCGGACACCTGATTTCGGCGGCGCATCCGTTCGAGCAACGGGGGGCGCGCTGCGTTTCATTGCTTCGCATGGCGATGGACCGAGCCGGCGGTTGTTCGGTATGCTGGGACGTTTTGCAGTTGATCGAGCCCGGGAGCTGCCTGTGAGCACCGTCCGTGACCCTGTCGTCAAGCCCATCCCGATCAAGGACCTGCGTCCGACCCAGATCACGGTGGGGATGCGGGAGGTCGCCGCCAAACGCGCGCGCTGGCGCGAGGAGGGCGCCAAGAAAGGCGCGGAGTTCCTGGGCAAGCACATGATTCCGGTCGTCCTGGGACCGAAAGAGCGGCACTACGTCATCGACCACCACCATCTCGCCCGGGCGCTGCACGACGAGGGCGTCAAGAGCGTGCTCATCACGGCGGTGGCGAACCTCAGCAAGCTCGAGCCCGATGCCTTTTGGTTCGTGCTGGAAAACCGCAATTGGATGCACGCCTTCGACGACAAGGGCCGTCGGCGCAGCCACACCGACATTCCCAAGTCGGTGAGCGAGCTGACCGATGATCCGTTCCGGTCGCTCGCCGGCGAGCTGCGGCGTGCCGGCGGCTACGCCAAGGATACGACGCCGTTCAGCGAGTTCCTGTGGGCCAATTTCCTGCGCCGCCAGATCAAGCGCAAGACGGTCGAGGATAATTTCAGCCACGCGCTGGAGAGGGCCCTGCAATTGGCCAAGAGCCGCGACGCCGGCTACCTGCCGGGCTGGTGCGGCCCGACGCCCGAGGAATGAGGCGCGCGCCGGCGCGAGCCCCCATGCCCGGAAGCGGCGGTATCGGCCGCATTCCCAGTTTTGGGGCCCTGCTTCCGGGCTAAACCGAATATTAACCACGACTTATTAACGATTGGCTGTGTTTACTCGAATTAAATCTTGAAACGGGCACGCCGGACACGAGCTGCGATATCCGAAACCGCCCGGCTCTTGCGAGGCTTGCGCATGGTCGCGCGGGTTGAGGAATTGGCATGCCAGAGCGCACCATCAATCTCCGGGATCTGTTGATTCTCGTTGCCGATCCCAGCCCTTTCCTGTGCCTTCTCGTGCACGGCATGTTGCGCGGGTTCGGCGCCAACAAGGTGCTCGAGGTCAGGGACTCGCCCGGCGTGCTCGAGACGCTCAACGGTCACAAGATCGACGTCATGCTGTGCGACGGGGCGCTGCCGCCGCACGGCGGATTTGCGCTCACGCGCACCATCCGGCGCAATCCCAACAACGAAAATCGCACGATGCCGATCCTGGTCATGACCAGCGACACCCGCGAGGCCACCATCAAGGCCGGACGCGACGCCGGCGCCAACATGGTGGTCGCCAAGCCGCTGTCGCCCGCCAACCTGTACGATCGGCTGGCCTGGGTGGCGTTCAACCCGCGCCAGTTCATCGATACGGAGAATTATTTCGGACCGGATCGCCGTTTCAAGATCGAAGGCTACCCGGGCGGCGTGGGTCGCCGCAAAGGCGACGGTGCGATCGAGGTCGCCAAGGAGACCGGTCCCGCCTTGGCGCAGGACGACATCGACAGCCTGTTCAACGCCACCCGAACCGGACAAAGCTGATGGCGGAAAATCCCGACAACGAGGCACGCGTCTTTTCTCCCAAGACGCGATTCCAGACCCTGGCACGACGGCCGGGCGGGGTTCCGCGCGGCCGGGCGCTGGAGAATGCCCAGAACAAGGTCGAGGAAGCCAAGATCGGATTCGACGATTGGCTGGACGCCGAGCTGGCCGAGCTGATCCGCGCGGTCGAGCGTGCCCGGTCGGGCGAGCCGGCCGACGAATGGATCGACATCGCTCAATTCCACACCAATCAATTGCGCGACGTCGGAACCACGGTCGGTTTCGAACTTTTGACCTTCATCTCCAGCACCCTGAGCACCATCCTGGACGGCATCAAAGCCGGCGCGGAGTGCAATATGGGGTCGCTCACCTGCCACATCGACTCCCTGCTTCTCATCCGTCAAAAGCAATTTCGCAATTTGCGGCCGGATCAGGTGCCCGAGCTCAGCCGCGGTCTGCACCAGGTCGCCGAAAGCGTGAGCATCGTGCCCAAGAGCGGCGAGAAGTAGCTCGGTACGACCGCAGCTCCCGGTACCCCGGCTTGGCCGGGCCGAAGAGCGCAGGCGCAAGCCTGGCCGCGAGGGATCGCGCATGGATCGCCAGAAATCCGCCCCCTCGAAACCGGGCGACCCGGACCGTCAGGACCAGGACGTCTTGGACCGTGAGATCTTGGACCGTGAGATGATGACGCGCGCCATCGCGGTCGCGGTGCGCTCGGGCGAGCAAGGCGAGTACCCCTATGGGGTCGTGATCTGCCGTGGCGGCGAGGTGGTCGCCGAGTCGACCAACCGGGTGGCGCACGAACGCGACGTGACGCGGCATGCCGAGGTGGTGGCCATCTCGCAGGCCCAGAGGGCGCTCGGAACCGTCAGCCTCGACGACTGCGAGATCTACGTGAGCGCGGAGCCATGCGTCTATTGCTCCTACGCGATCCGCGAGAGCCGGATGCGCCGGGTGGTCTACGCGCTGCGCTCGCCGCACATGGGCGGCGTCTCGAAATGGAACGTGCTGACCGACGGGGACCTGTCCGCCACGATGCCGGAGGTGTTCGATCCGCCGCCCGAGATCGTCGGCGGCTTCATGGCGCAGGAGGCCGAGCGGGCTCTGCTCAAATGGAATCCGCTGGTCTTCGGGGTCATCCTGGAGCGCGGCCTGATCGTCGCGGGCGCGCTCGAGACGGTGCGCACGCGCAAGCCGGCTTCCGGCCCGGCGGAGAAGCTGATGCGGCGAATGACGAAGTTCCTGCGCCGCGCCGTTTTCGACCGGTTCGGGCGCAGCTAGGCGGCGCTGCCTGCAAAAAAATGCCCCGGCGATGAGACCAGGGCTCGGGTTCCGGACTGGAGCGACCGAAGTCGCACTCGGTCGTTCGGCCCGAAAGGGAGAGAGACTCAATAGCAATAAGAACTCAATAGCGATAAAACGACATGCCGGCGGGCATCGGCTTTGATCGAGATCAACTCGATCGGATAAATTCAATTCCTATCGGGTCCGACCGCGATATCGTCCGGTAGGCGACACGGGCTGTTTGCTCGCGATGCGAGCAGATTTTTTGAGTTTGCTTCGGGCGATTTTCGGATTAGACACGATGCGTCGGAGGTTTCCCAAGAAAACAAGAAAGGGTGCCATGCCCTTCACATTCACCTGCAACGGCAAATGCGCGAAGTGCGGCCACGAAGGCTTCACCAGCTCCCATCATCCCGCGGACTATGCGCCCGTGACATGCCTGGGTTGCGGGCACGTCACGACGGTCAACAACGCCATCCGCACCTACAAGGCCGCCGATCCCGGAACCGGGCCTTACCTCAATCGCGAGTGAGCAAGAGAGCAGTTTCTGCTGATGGTGTACGCGAAAGCGCCTAGAAATCCGGCCGGTCCGCCTGTGGCATCGGGTCGAGCCCGTGGTGGAAATAATCCTCGTTGTTCTCGGCGCAGGCCATCTCGATCATCGGGCCCTGATCGACCATCCGGTAGCGCTGGAGCGCGTTCCAGGGCGTCGTGAAGGCGCCGGGATCCTCGACGCGGACATTCACCTCCAGGGTCTTGCCGGCATCGATCATGCGGAAGCGCTCGACCACGTGCAGCTCTGCGGTATGCGGGGTCTGGTAATTGTCGACGAACGTTCTGGTGGAGAGCCCGATCGTATCGACCACCAGCGTATCGCCCTCATAGCGGCCGACCGATTCCCCGAACCAGGAGGGCTCGGGCGCCGCTGAATGCGGCACGTCCAGATAGACATGGCGCACCTGATGGTCCTGCATCCAGATCATCACCACCTCATGCGGGGTCTGGATGAAATAGATCGGCGTTGCCGGCAGGATCAGGAAGGCGGGAACGCCGACCGGCCAGCATCTCTCCTTGGGAATCGACACCACCTGGCCGGACAGGACTCGCTCATTGATCTTTCTGAGCTGCTCGCGCGCCCACGGCTGCAGGATCGGATTGCTCAGCTCTGCGACGCGGAACATCGGGTTGGGATTGTTGCGATTCTTGTAGAAGCTGACATAGGGTCGCGCCGGATCGGACAGGACCGGGCCGGGTCCGCTCGGCGGCGGGATGAACTCGTCATCCAGCGCGAGCCAGCCGGTAGAGCTGTTGGGCGCGAAATTGGGCACGGCTGTCTCGGCGCTGAAGACGGTGCCCGATGCCGTACAGGCGCAAACGAGCGCGGCCAGCATGCCGCCGATGCGCACAACGCCCTGGGCTCGTTTCGGCACGGGCGACACCTGATATTTCACCTGCCCCCTCCCGAGCCCGCGCAATCGCGGCCGCTACCATAACGGCTCCGCGCCGCGACATCCATTCTGCAATGAATGGTGGAGCCCCGACCGTGAACGCCGGGGCTCCGGTCAGCGGGCCTCATTTCGTTCCCGGGGTCGCTCCCTGCGGCTGCGATTCCGCCTGCTCGCCGGTGCAACGGTCCTTGAACAGCGCATCGCCGTCAGGCAGCTCACGTTTGCTCAGGCAGCTGCCGCCCGGCGCGCTGGCCGGAGTCGAGGTCACGACTGGAGCGCCCGACACGACCGTCGGAGCGAAGCCGCCGAACCGGTAATGCGGGTGCCAACGGCACCAGCCGAAGCAGCCCGGATGCGGGGGCCACCAGTGCAGGTGAGCGAAGCCCACATGGAAATGGCCCCAGCCGGGGTGGAAGACGCCGAAGTGGGCGGAGGCGCTGGTGGGAGCGAGCGCCGAGGTGGCGAGTGCAGAGATCGCCGCGAGGGCGAGCATGGATTTACGGATCGACATGAATTACTCCTGTTTTCGAATTTGCGTTCTCCATCCGGCGATTGGTCGAGAAGGCCGGCCGCGAAGTTCGCGAAATCGCCGGCTGCCATGCCGCAATCAATCAATCTGTGTCGGCCATCACAGAATTCGTCGCGGCGGCCGGGTCGGCGACGCGACCGACGCGTCCCGGCCACGATGCCCGGCCGTACCAGCTAATGCGCCGGGGCCGGCGGCGCGGCCGGCGCCACGGGTTTGCCGCGCGCCACCCCGATAACGAAAACCAGCGGGATGCTGGCCAGCGTGAGATACATCAGCAGCTTGAAATCATTGGCATAGGCGATGATCGTGGCCTGCTGGGTCAACAGGCGCTCCATCATGGCACGGCCGAGCTCGGTGCCGGGATCGAGCATGGCGGCATCGGGCATCGACAAGGCGTCGTTGAAGGGCGTGGCGAATTCCGACAGGCGAGCATGCATGCCGCTGGTGGTAGAGGAGAGCTGTGCGATCACCACCGAGATGCCGACCGAGCTGCCGAGATTGCGCACCAGCGTCAGGATGGCGGTTCCGTCGGTGCGCAAATGCCCCGGCAGTGTCGCAAACGCGACGGTGCTCAACGGAACGAAGACGAGGCCCAAGCCGAACCCTTGGACCACGCTCACCACCACGATCGCGTGCGGGGAGGTCTGGTCGGTGAAGTCGACCATCTGGCTGAGCGTGAAGACCGTGAGCAGCATCCCGGCCAGCACCAGATAGCGCGGCTCGACGAGCTTCATCAGACGCCCCACGATCATCATGGCGATCAGGGTCCCGACCCCGCGGGCGGCAAGCAGGAAGCCGGCCGTGAGGATTGGATAGCCCAGCACGTTCTGCATGAACGGCGTCACCAGCGCCATGGTGCCGAACAGCACCAGCCCGATGATGACCATGAACAGGCAACCACCCACGTAGTTGCGATCCTTGAAGATGTCGAAGCGAACGAACGGCGTGTCGGTAGTCAGCGAATGCGCCAGGAAAAAGTAGAAGCCGACCGCCGACACGATGGTCTCGACGATGATCTCGGGGGATTCGAACCAGCCCAGTTGCTCGCCGCGGTCGAGCATCAGCTGCATCGAGCCGATCCCGACCGCCAGCGCCAGGAACCCGAACCAGTCGAACCGCAGCTGCTTCTGCTGCGGGGTCTCGTCCATGAACAGCATGAGTCCGATCACGGTGACGATCCCGACCGGCAGATTGATGAAGAACACCCAGTGCCAACTGTAGTTGTCGGTGAGCCAGGCGCCGAGCGTCGGGCCCATGATGGGACCCAGCATCACCCCGATGCCCCAGATCGCCATGGCCGAGCCGCGCTCGGCCGCCGAATACGAATCGAGCATGACCGATTGCGACAACGGCACCAGAGCGGCGCCGAACACGCCCTGCAGCAGGCGGAACGCCACCATCTCGCCGATGTTGCCGGCGAGTCCGCACAGCATCGAGGCGACCGTGAAGCCGGCGGTGCAGACGATGAACAGCTTCTTGCGCCCGAAGCGGTCCGCGATCCAGCCGATCGGGGCCGTCATGATGGCGGAGGCTACGATATAGGAGGTCAGCACCCAGTTGATCTGGTCGAGCGAGGCCGACAGGCTGCCCTGCATGTAGGGCAGCGCCACATTGGCGATGGTGGTATCGAGCGCCTGCATGATGGTCGCCGCCATGGCGCAGACGGTGACCAGCGAACGCTGCCAGCGCGAGGCGCGCCCGGGATTCACGGCGGCGCGACCGTCGATGCGGCGCCGGCCCACCCGAGCAGCGACCACAGCGAGCGCCGGTGACCGGTGTCGATATCGACCGTCACGCTCATGCCGGCGCGCAGCAGGCTCATGTCCTGCCCGGAATCGAAGGCGATGCGCACCGGCACGCGCTGCACCACCTTCACCCAATTGCCGACCGCATTCTGCGGCGGCAGGATTGCGAATTGCGCCCCGGTGCCGGGACTGATCGAGCTCACGGTGCCGCGGAACGCATGATCCGGGAACGCATCGACGTCGATCGCGACCTTCTGGCCGACCCGCAGATTGGTGAGGTCGGTCTCCTTCGGATTGGCATCGACCCAGGGCGCGCCGTCATCGATGACGCTCAGGATCGGGGTGCCGGCGGTGACGAAGCGGCCGAGCTGGATATTGTCGACCTGGGTGGCGGTGCCGCCGATCGGCGCCTTGAGCGCGGTGTGGTCGAGGTCGCGCTCGGCCTGCTCCAGCACCGCCTTGGCCTGCTGGTAGGGCGGATACTGCTCGATCGGCAGATCGGGATTGCCGAGCAGCGCATTGAGGGTCGTCGCCTGCTGCTGGGCCGCCAGCTGCGCCTGCAGCTGCGCAGTGACGGTCGCCGATAGCGAAGTGTCCAGATCGGCCTGGGAGCCGCTGTTGCGGGCCAGCAGCGTGGTCTTGCGCTCGACGTCCTTCTGCTTGAGCGCGACATTCTGCTGGGCAAGCTCGACCAGCCGGTCGAGGGACTTCAGGTTGCTCTTCATATTGTTGAAATCGGTGCGCACGCTGTCGAGCTTGCTCTGCGCCTGGCTCCGCGCGAGGCGGAACGGCGTCGGATCGATGTCGAGCAGCACGTCGCCGGCCGCGACCCGCGCGCCCTCCGTGACCCGGATCGCGGACACCTTGCCCGAGATGTCGGGCGTCACCAGGACCTTCTGGGCCCCCACATAGGCGTTGTCGGTGGAGACCGTGCGGCCGCCGGCCAGATAGAAGGCGAGCCCGGCGACGAGCGCCAGCAACGGAACGATGACCAGCAGAATGAGCCGCAGGCGATCGCGCAAGCGGCGTCCGAGCGATGCCTCGCGCACCCCTGCGACGCCCTCCGGCTCGCGGAACTTGAGCACCGTGTCGGTCATGGTTCGGCTCCGGTATCGGTGCGGGCTTTGCGCGAAATCACCTGCCGCAGGTTCTCCTTGGCGATCGAAAGATTGGCCAGCATCAGCTTGACGGTGGGGCGGTCGATCCCGGCGAGCGCGGTCGACATCAGCTCCTCGGCGAGCGCGCCGAGGCGCTCCAGCAGCGGCCGCGCCGCCGGCGTCAGGAACAGCCGCTTGGCCCGCCGATCGTGCGGATCGGGACGCCGCTCGATCAGCCCGCTGTCGCCCAGCCGGTCGAGCAGGCGCGTGAGCGTGATCGGCTGCAGGTCGAGCATCTCGGCCAGCTCCGACTGCTTGAGACCTTCCTGGCGGTCGAGCCGCGCCATCACGGCCCACTGCGCCCGCGTGATGCCGAACGCGGCCGCCCGGTGGTCCGCATAGGTCCGCAGCAGGCGCGCCACATCGTTGAGCGTGAAGGCGAATTCCCGGTTGGGCGTGATCCTGGTGGCCATGGGAGCGGTTATCCTGCGTGACGTATATTATAAGCATGCTTATGAATTGCGCCTATGTGGCGGCCAAAGCCCAGCAATGCAGCCGGCGCATGGGAGGCGGCGACGCGGGGGTCCTGACCCCCGGTCTGGCCACGCCGCGCGCTCCGGACGACGCTTATCGGACTTGATGCAAGGTCCGCGCGATGCGCGCCGCGATCGGATCGTACGCGGCCTTGGCGTCGCGCCCATAAGTGATCACGAACGCGTGGATGAGATCGGCGTCTTTGCGTTTGGTGAAGATATATTTCTCGTAGAAGATCGAAGCGCCCCGATAGCCGGAGAGCACCAGCCAATTGCCTCCGCTCGCCCGCAAGGTGACCTCGCGGTAATCCGAGCTGCCGCTGCGCAGGAACGCTTCATGGGTCGCGGGCGTATCATCGTCGACATTCAAGCTGGCAAAGATCGCCAGTGTGGCGCCATCCTTGGCCGTGAAGCTCTGCCCGTCGCCGTTCGCCGGCGGATTTTCGGGATGGAACCGATCGGCCGGATATTCGGCGGCGGTGCCATAGCGGGCGTTGAGGTAGAGCTTCCAGGTTTCCGCCGAACCTTCCCGGGCCGAAGCGACCAGCAACAATCCGGCCAGCAGCGCTGACAGGGAGGCGGCAGGAAATTCGATGATGCGGGCCTGCATGGTCGTCGTCCAGAAGGTGGGTCACCAAACCACGGCCGCTAGGCTCGGCGCAACTGGCTTCACCCTCGGCGGCCCGGCTCGGAAAGATCAAGGCGCGGCCGCACGGGTCACGCCCCGGCCGCGCGGTCGTCCGTCCACTGGCCGGCGGTTTCAGTGCCATCGGCCGTCACCGCCACTCCGGGTCCGTGCCGCTTGCCCTGGCGCCACTCGCCTTCGTGGCGCGCACCGCTCGCGATCCAGCTGGCCGCGCCGTCGTCGCGCACTTGCGTGGCAGGCGCCAGCGAGCCGTCGAGCACGGCCGACAGCAGATCGATCGGATAGGCGATCTTGGCCGTGGATCGGCCCGCCGTGACATACCAGATCGGCAGAAAGGGCGCGCGGTCGCTTGCCAATGTCGGGAAAACCTTATCGGATGCCGCCTACGGCACCATGATGAGGGGAAGACCTTAGGCGCCCGCCGACGATGGCCTGCGCCGCCGCATCGGCGAATTCAATCAAGCACGAAAAATCGACGGCCGCCGGTCGGCCGATCGACACGAGGAGGGTAGACATGGCGACTGGATTCTCCGCCGGAGCGCTCGCGCTCGCGGCAGCGCTGCTGACGACATTCTCCGGCGCTCGGGCTTTCGACGACGCCAAGTACCCGGATCTCAAAGGGGCGTGGGATCGCACGACCTTTCCGCGCTGGGTCCTGCCGGGCGACAAGCCGGCTCCGCTGACCGCGGAGTATCAGGCGGTCTACGATGCCAACCTTGCGGCCCAGGCCCGCGGCGAGCCGGGCGACTCGCCGCAATGGTACTGCCTGCCGCAAGGCATGCCGATGATGATGAGCGCCTTCGATCCGATGGAGTTCGTGGTCACGCCGGACATCACCTACGTGCTGATCAGCCACGTCAACGATTCCTATCGGCGCATCTATACCGACGGCCGCGATTGGCCCAAGCAGATCGAGCCGACCTTTGCGGGCTACTCGATCGGCAAGTGGGTCGAGCCGGACGGCGAGGGACGCTTCCGCGCGCTGGAGATCGAGACCCGCGGCCTCAAGAATCCGCGCACCTACGACGCTAGCGGGTTGCCGTTCCACAAGGACGGCCAGAGCGTCATCAAGGAGCGGATTTACCTCGACAAGGCCGACCGGAACTTCCTCTACAACGAGATCACCGTGATCGACCACGCATTGACGGGCCCCTGGACCGTCACCAAGAAATATCGCCGCCTCCCGGCGCAACCGCCGGAATGGCGGACGCAGGTTTGCGCCGAGGCCAACTCCTACGTTCGCATCCATGACGAGGCATATTTCCTCAGCTCCGACGGTTATCTGATGCCCATGAAGAGGGATCAGGCGCCGCCCGATCTGCGCTACTTCAACCAGCCCAGGAAGTGAGAACGCAAGGTCGTCGGCAACAGGATCGGGCGATCAGGTCGGTGGCCGGACTTCGGACCGGTCGCGCAAGCAATGGAAGCGGACGATCTCCTGGGCGGTGCCGGCTTGGAGCCGCTCGTAGCTCGCGAGACATTTCGAGATCTCGCCTCCCGAGATGCCGCGGCCGCCCGCCCGGGCACACAGGATCGCCCTGGCGGCGGACCACGACAGCCCGATCGCCTTGGCGATGATCAGGATCATCTCGGGACGCTCCTGCTGCATGGCCCGCTTGACGAATTCCAACGGCAATTCGCCCACGCAGGCGAGCGCGGTCACGACCTCCTCGAATTGTCCGGCCCTGGCGATCGCCTCCAGCTTGCGATCGTCGAGCTGGCCGCGCCGCTTTAGCCTTTCGATATACGCGTGCGCGGCTTCATAGTCCGGCGCACCCTCGCGCGCTTCGGCTTCGATGCGCCCGGCCACCTCGGCGACCGCGCGAGCGACCTCGTGCCGCGCGCTCGGATGGACCGCCTCCAATTTGGCACGGACCGATTGCGATGCCTTGGCGAGCAGCTCGAGAAACAACCGCGGCGGGATTTCCGGCCGCGCGCCGACGCAAGCGGCAAGCCGGTCGTCCCCTTCCGCGCGCCGGACCAAGCCGCGGAAGCCGGTGGCGGAGAACCGCGCGCCGCGGTTTTCCGCGGTGCTCAGCAACACCTGCTGGTCGCCGCGATCCACCAGCACGTCGGTAACCGTCTCGGGGAGGCTACGGCGGCGCGAGATCGCGAGCAGGTGCTCCTGCCCCTTTCGGCGAGCATTCTCCACCAGGCTCGCATCATCCAGTCGCTCGGACTGCTCGAGCACCGGGCCCGCCACATCGATCTCATCGTCGAAAGCCAGCACCCGGATGATCCGCGGCGGCGCATTTCCGATCGGTGCGAGGCGGACCGCGAGCAAGGCCCGCGCCGACACCTCGATCTCCACCGCCAGACGGGTGAGAACGTCATCGAACAGCGCGATCTCCTGCTCGCTGCACTGGGCCGAGCCGACGATGAAAAGGTCGGTTATGTGCCGGACGATCTTGCCCCGCCGGCTGACCGAGCCGCTCGCCATCGCGTCTTCGACTTCGCTCATGAGCTTGGGGGTGGCAGTCATCGCTGATCTGATCGGCCTTGAGCCGAATCCGTCCTGTTGATCGCTCGAGGTGACGACCGTCGCGCTGATCGCCGACCGGATGCGGGCTCGCCGCCGCCGGCATCGAACAGCGTCGCGCCGGCCACCGATCCGAGCCTGCGCCCGCCCGGGGCAGACCGTCGATGATCCACTCCCAGGCAACACACCACGGTAGGGATTTCGGGTTGAAATTCGATTAACGATTTCTTGCCGCGTCCCCATGAAAACGCACGTATTGCACCGTGCTTGATCGGGATAAACGCGGCGACGGCCGATTTCCGTTATGCGGACACGTCGGCTGGCTTTGAGCCGCCGCGCCGCGCACGCACAATCGCGGGTCAGAACTTGATCATATCAATCCGGGTGAGCGTCACCTGCTGCGCCACGCCCGGCGCATGGGTCAGCAGCCAGGCGGCGGCCTGCTCGGCGTAGAGCGATTCGGACGATGAGCCGTCCACCGGCACGATCACCTTCAATCCGCGCAGGGCGGCACCGCTGGCAGTGTAAAGGACGGCCCCCTGGGCGGAGGTCCCGACCGCCACGATGGTGGTTATGCCCTTGTCCTTGAGGATCTTCTCGAGATCGGTGTGGATGAACTTGTCCGCCACCGTGCCGGTCAGCACGGCCTCGCCGGACTTGGGCGCAAACGGCGGCAGGATGTCGGCGACCGGACCCGAGCCGGCGGTCGTGTTGATCACCGTCATGCCTTTCGCCCGGGCCTCGTTCAGCAGCTTGGCGATCTCCGGTATCGAGGCCACGCAACGCGGGCGCCGCTGGTCGTTACACGATCCCTTGACCAGATCCATGACGACGAGCGCGGTGGTCTTGACGTCGATGGTGACGGGTACGAGCGGGGGCGCCGGCTCGGCTTTCACGCTGCCCCATTCATCGATGATGGTGGCGGCACCGGCCGGCAACGGCGGGACACCGAGAGTAGCCGCCATGACGGCGAGCACGAACGATCCGGACCGCAACGATTGCATCTTATCCTCCGCAATTGCGACGCGTGATTGAGCCCTTCCCCGGGCGGCGGAAATGCGCATGGCATTACCGCCGATGCCGAACCAACAACAAGGCCGGCCCCCCGCCGGAATCGGCAGGAAGGCCGGCCATGCCGCAAGCGCGCCGCTTGCTAAGGCAGCGTGAAGACGATCAGCTGGTTGGTGGCGCCGGCGCCGCCGGGCGTCAGCGAGCCGCCGGCCAGATAGACGTGATCGCCGTCGGTCACCGCGGCGGTCGCGTGCCGGCCGGCCGGCATCGGGGCGAGCGTGAGCCACTTGTCGGTCTTGGCGTCGTAGGCCTCGTTCTCGGGGTTGGTGCCACTGGGCGGATTCTCGCCGCCGAGCACCATGAATAGGCCCTTGTAGTAGGTGCCGGCGAGCCCGCTGCGGGGAGTCGGCAGCGGCGGCCCGGCCGTCCAGGTGTTGGTCGCCGGATCATAGGCGTCGTGCAGGTTGGTCTTGTCGGTCGAGGCACCGAAGCGGCCGCCCGCTATGTGTATTTTGCCCTCGATCACGGTCGCCGCCATATGGTCGCGCGGCTTCGGGAACGGCGCCAGATCCTTCCAGGTGTTGGTCGCCGGATCGTAGACCTCGTGGGTCCCGACCGTGGTGCCGGCGGGATCGCGGCCGCCGATGGCGTGGATCTTGCCGTCGAGCGCAACCACCGACACCGAGCCGCGGCCGGCCTTCATGGGGGCGAGAATGCGCCAGGTGTCGAGCGCCGGATCGTATTCGAAAGCGGAATTCTGTCCGTCCTTGTGGACCGAGCCGCCGATAAATCCGCCCATTGTGTAGATCTTTCCGTTCAGGACCGCCGATCCCACGTGATCGAGCGAGCGCGGAAACGGCGAGCGGGGACGCCATTTGTCGGTCGCCGGATCGTATTCCTGGTGGTAGGGCCCGGTGACGCCGAGCACGCTGCCGCCGAACACGTGGACCTTGCCGGCCGCATAGGCAACCCCGACCTCGGAGAGCGCGGCGGGCAACGGCGCCTTCATCACCCAGCTTCCCGTCGATTGGGCCTGCGCGCCCGCGGTCAGAGCGCCGCATGCCAAGCCGCAGGCGGCGGTGAATTGCAGAAGCTTCCAAGCAGACTTCGATGTCATCTCGTTTCCCTCCCGTTGATGGAATTTCATTGGCACCAGCGCCCGAGATCGGACCGTGATGCGTGCCTCGCGAGCAGCCTACAGCATTTTCCGGAAAATGTGAAATCCGCTGCGTGAGGTGGCGCCGTAAAAGCCTGCGCCGCCCGGATTGCTCCGTGCGGCGCATGCAGCCTCTATCAATGCGGCAGACGCACCCGGCGCGGGACGCGCCTCAAGTCCGCAAATACTTGTTCAGCCAATCCAGCGAGCGCTGCCAGGAAAGCTCGGCGGCGGCCTTGTCGTAACGCGGTGTCGTGTCGTTATGGAAGCCGTGATTGGCGCCCGCGTAGACATAGCCTTGGTGCGGCACCTTGGCGGCCGTGAGCGCGGCGTCGAAGGCCGGCCATCCGGAGGTGATGCGGGTGTCGAGCTCGCCGTAGTTCGCCAGCAGCGGCGCCTTGATCTTGGCCACGTCCTCGGCGCCCGGTTGGCCGCCGTAGTACGGAATTGCGGCGGCTACTTCGGAGCCCAGCCGCACCGCCAGCGCATTGGTGGTGGTGCCGCCGAAGCAGAAGCCGATGATGCCGAGCTTGCCGGTCGAAATCCGGGCGCGCCTTGAGCCATTCTGCCGAGGCGACGAAATCTTCCCGCATCTTGGCGGCGTCGACCTTCGGGAACATCTCCAGACCCTTCTCCTCGTCGCCCGGAAAGCCGCCGAGCGAGGTGAGCCCATCGGGCGCGAACGCGATGTAGCCGGCGACCGCCAGCCGCCGCGCCACATCCTCGATATAAGGGGTGAGGCCGCGGTTCTCGTGGACCACGAGCACTACCGGCAGCTTGCCGGTCGCGTTGGCGGGATGCACCAAATAGCCCTTGATGCTGCCATTGCCCTTCGGCGAGGGCACGGTCGCGGACTCGATCTTGATCCGCTTGTCGTCGGTGGGAACTTGTACCGCCCAAGCATGGTTCGGCTTGAGCATCTCGAACAGCGCCGTCGCGGTCACGCCGCCGACCGCGAACTTTTGCGCGCCTTCGATGAACCCGCGGCGATCGATGCGGCCATGCACATAGTGGTCGAGCAGGTTGATGAGCTCCTGCGGGAAATCCGACGCCTTCTTTCGTCCCGCGGTCCTCTGTTCCAGTGTCTCTTGCTCCATGGGATCATCTCCTTGATTTTGCTGAAAGCCTTAGGATTGGCTGAGACTTTCGCAGCCGGTCGCCGCCGGTCATCAGGCTAGCACCACCCAGGCGGTCTCGAAAGCGCCCTGCCGCCGCGAAGGGGAGCCCGCGGGCTCCCCCAAGACAGCGTCAAAAACCGAACACCGCCACGATGGCGGACGGCTGGTAGAGCCCGGCGCCCCGCAGCCCGTTGGCGCCGCCGGCCACCACCGCGACGTATTGCTTGCCGCCGACGCTGTAGGTCATCGGCGGCGCCGTGATCGGCGTGCCCAGACTGAAGCTCCAGGCTTCCTTGAGCGAGTCGGCGTTGTAGGCCACCAGGCGGCCAGTCGGGTGCCCGGAGAACAACAGGTCGCCATCGGTGCTCAGCATGCCGAACTCGTTCGCAGCCGGAAACTCGGCCTTGCCCACCACCTTCCCGGTGCGTACGTCGAGCGCCCAGATGGCGCCATGCGCTGCGGCTCGGCCTGCCTGCGAGCAGCACGGCGGCAGCCCGATGTAATCCTTGGTCTCGTCGAGCGGAGTCCGGTCGGCGGTGCCGGTTACGCAGCCCTCCGCGCCCGCCACATAGGCAATCATGCGCTTCTGGTCGAGGGTCGGCGGAAAGAAGGTCGGGGCGCCGCCCCACCAGGGGCAATCCTGCTGGGCGGGCTTGCCGCGCATGGCGCCGGTGCCGGCATAGAGCTGCACGCCGCGGGCCGGATCGTAATCGACAGGCTTGCCGGTCTTGGGATCGATGCCCTTGGTCCAGGTCACCTTCTCCTGATACTGGTCCGCCCGCAGGAACTGCCCGTTGGTGCGGTCGAGCGTGTAGAAGAAGCCGTTGCGGGAGAAGTTCGCCACCACCTTGCGGGTCTCGCCATTGACCGAGACCTGGTACAGCAGCTTGGGGCTGGGCGTGTCGAAGTCCCAATGCTCGTTCGGCGTCTCCTGGAAATACCAGACGATCTTGCCGGTATCGGCGTCGAGCGCGATGGTGCTGGCGGTGAACAGATTGTCGCCGGGGCGGAACTCGGGATCGTGGGTCGGGAACGCATCGCCGGTGCCGTAGTAGAGCAGGTTGGTGGCCGGATCATATGACGCGGTCTGCCACACGCCGCCGCCGCCGACCCGCCAGGCATTATGGTTGTCCTTCCAGGTCTCCGAGCCGGGCTCGCCCGGCGCCGGAATGGTGAAGGTGCGCCAAGCGAGCTTGCCGGTATTGACGTCCCAGGCGCCCACCCAGCTGCGGGTGCCGAGCTGGCCGCCGGAGCTCTCGCCCTGCACCACCAGCTCCTTGCCGCCTGCGGTCTTGATCGCCAGCGGTGCCGCCGTGAAGGTCTGGGTCTTGGGCGAGGGCGTGCCGGTCGCCGGGTCGGTCGGCGCGATCGCCTGCGTCTCCCATTCCAGCGCGCCGGAATCGCGGTTGATCGCGATCATGCGCACGTCGTTGGTGGAGATGAACACCTTGTTGCCGTACATCGCGATGCCGCGATTGGTGCGCGACTTGGTGATCTTGGGATCATAGCGCCACAGCGGCACCGCCTCGGTGCCGCTGCGGACATCGAACTTCATCACCCGGTCGTAGGTGTCGGACACGTACATGAAGCCGTCGTCGACCAGCGGGGTCAACTCTTCCTTGCCGGGCAGCGTACCGCCGGTCGAGCGGCCGCCGATCGAGAAGATGAACTTGAGTTTGAGATCCTTGACGTTGTCGCGATTGATATCCTTGAGCGGCGAGTGGCGGGAATTGTCGTAGTCGCGGTGCACGCTCAGCCAGTTCTGCGGCTCGGCAGCGGTGTCGAGCAGGCGTTGCGGGGTGACGTCGGCGGCGAATGCCGGCGCCGCCATGGCGGCCAGGCAGAGCGATGCGAGAGCGGCGAGACGGCATTTTTTGGACACGATCTTCCTCCCCTGATTTGACCGCGACGGGCTTTTCCGGGCGCTACTCCACGAGCGCCGCGCGGTCGTTTCCTTCATCTTGGCGCAACAAACAAAACGCGCGGGTCGCCGCGCATCTCAGACCGCCGCGCTCACTTCTGCGGCTGCTTGAAATATTTCAAATCCGGCGGCGCCTGATTCTTCTTGGTGGGCATCAGGTTGCCGTCGGCGCTCATGTAGTAGGCCGAATTGCCGATGCGCACCCAGCTGTTGTCGGCCGGGCAGGTCTCGGTGCGCCAGGTCGGGCGCGGATTGGGATTGCGCACCGCCTTCCTGGTGAGCGAGAACGGGCGGGTGAGCGCGTGGTCGTACACCGTGATGTCGTCATAGATCGTGTTGCGGTCGGACTTGTCGAGATGAAAGCGCTCCTTGATGACGCTTTGATTGTCGCGGGCGAGCGGCAGGCCGGAAGCGTCGTAGGCGCGCGGACCCTTGAAGGCGCGAGTCTCGACCTCCAGCACGTCGTAGCGGCCGTCGCCGTCCTCATCGATCCATTTGCCGATCGAGTAGCCCGCATAGGTGGCCTCGATATCGGCCGGCCAGTCGCGCCCGTCCGTATAGATGCGGCGGTACGAAATCGTTGACGTGGCTGATCAGAATGTAGGTGATCTCGGGCGTGACGATGATCTCCATCGGGTCGTAGAGATCCATCATCATCGGCATGCCCTGCGGGATGCAGAAGGTCGAGGGCACGTCGCCGACGCCGCCGGCCGCCTGGTCGGCCCGGTTGGCGTCATAGATCGCCTGGTATTCCGGCGTGAGCAGGCCCGGCGGCGGCGACAGATAGGCGCGCGGATCGTAGGTCGGACTGAATTGCGCTGCGGCACTCGGCTGAATCCAGTTCGGACCGCCGACCCGGACCCATTGGCCCTTGAGATCGGGATATTTGGGATCGTCGAGCGCCTGCGCGGCTGAATGCGCGCTCAACAGCGCGGCCGCCAAGGCGATGGCCGCAATCGAAGCTCGGTAGCGCATCTATCCTCCCTGAGAAGCGAAAACTCCGCCTTCGCTCCCTCGCCGCCATGGCCGCGCAGTTTTCGTCATCGAATCCGAAGGCAAGCCGAGCTGACGGCACATCCGCTTGCAGAGGCAGCTTGCGGTCACGTTACACCGTCCGGCCGTGCGTGCGGAAGTACCGTCGGACCCGGTCGCACTTCCGGCGCCAAGGGTCCTTGTGCCGCAAGCCTTCGGCGATCCAGGGCATTTTCGGCGTTCATCGCCACTGAACCGTGCTATATTCACGGCAACCATTTCAAGAAATCCTGCCCAAGGAGGACGCCTGTGGCGAAGCTCACCCTCACTGTCGACGGCAAGGCGCATGCCATCGAGATCGACGATCCGCAGATGCCGCTCCTCTATGCGCTGCGGGACGAGCTCGGCTTCTACAATCCCCGCTTCGGCTGCGGTCTCGGCCAATGCGGCGCCTGCACGGTGCATGTCGACGGGCAGGCGGTGCGCTCCTGCATTACCGCCGTATCCAGCGTCGTCGATCGCCGCATCACCACGCTTGCCGGTCTCGGCACGCCGGAAGAGCCGCATCCGCTGCAGACCGCGTGGATCGAAGAGCAGGTGAACCAGTGCGGCTATTGCATCAATGGCTGGATCATGACCGGCGCCGAATTGCTGGCGCGCAATCCGCACCCGAGCGACCATGAGATCCGGGACGCGTTCGCCGACCTGATCTGCCGTTGCGGCACGCACAATGCCGCCGTCAAGGCGGTCAAGCGCGCTTCCGGGCAGGCCTGAGGGAGCACGCCATGACGACGATCGAAGCGACCGCTCTCAGCCGCCGCGCCTTCCTGTCCGCCACCGGGGCTCTTGTGGTCGCGCTCGCGGCTCCCGCGGAATTCGCCGACGCCCAGACCCACGGTGGGGGGTCGCGTTCGGTGGTGCCGCCCGACAAGCTCTCCTCCTACATCTCCATCGATCGCGACGGCACCGTGATTGCCTATTATGGCAAGATCGACGGCGGGCAAGGCCTGGAAACCTCGATCGCGCAGCTGGTCGCCGAGGAGATCGACGTGCCGTGGGCGCGCGTGCGCGTCGTGATGGGCGACACCGCCCATACGGTCGACATGGGGGGCTCGACCGCCGGCAACGGATTGCGCCAAGGCGGCATGATCATGCGGCAGACCGCGGCCGAGGCGCGCCGATTGCTGATCGAGATGGCCGGCAAGATGCTCAACACGCCCGCCGCCGATCTGACGGTGACGGCCGGCGTGGTGCATGCCCGCGCTGAGGCCGGCAGCGGTCCCAGCACCGATCCGAGCAAGCGCATCTCCTATGCGGAGCTGGTCAGCGGTCGCCAGCTCGACGCGCCAATTGCATGGAACGGCCTCGCGCAGCAGCTCTCCGTCAAGGTCCAGGCGCCGCTCAAGAAGCCGTCGGAGTTCAAAGTCATCGGCAAGCCGATGCCGCGGCGCGACATGCCCGGCAAGGTGTTCGGCACCCTGCAGCAGTGCAGCGACGTGCGGCTGCCCGACATGCTGCATGCGCGCATGATCCGTCCCATCGTAGCGGGCGCGGTGCCGGTCACGGTCGATGAAAGCTCGATCGCGGGCATTGCCGGGGTCCGGGTGGTTCGGATCAAGGACTTTCTCGCCGTGGTGGCGGAGAAGGAATGGAACGCCGTCAAGGCGGCACAGGCCCTCGAGGTGACCTGGTCGCAGTCGCAGCCGAATTTCCCCGGCCACGACCAATTGTTTGATCACATCCGCAAGGCGCCGGTGGTCAAGCGTTCCTCCGATCCCGGCAATGTCGGGCCGGCCGCGCCGCGCCGGAACGGCTCGGTCGAGAACGGCTTCAAGCAGGCCGCGCGCATCCTGGAGGGCGAATACGAATTCCCGATCCACTCCCATGCCAGCATGGGGCCGGCCTGCGCGGTCGCGGACGTGCGCGACGACAGCGCCACGGTCTGGACCAGCACCCAGAAGCCCCATGATTGCGCCGCTGGCATCGCCGAGCTCCTGGAGCTGCCGCTCCCGAAGGTGAGGGCGATCTGGATGTTCGGCACCGGCGGCTATGCCCGCGACGGCCAGGGCGATGCCACCGCCGACGCTGCGGTGCTTTCCAAGCATCTCGGGCGGCCGGTGCGGGTGCAGCACATGCGCCACGAGGCGCTGGCCTGGGACCCGAAGGGCACCGCGACGATCAACAGGAGCCGCGTCGGGCTCGATGCGACCGGCAAGGTGATCGCGTACGAGAACATCACCAAGGCGTTCTCGATGGAGGACTGCAATACGCGCGAGCAGCATCCTGGCGACACGCTCGCCGGCATGGCGCTCGGCGCGCCATTGAATTGGCGGCCGGCGTTCGGGATTCCCGGCAACAGCTACGAATTCGACAACGCTCATTGGGGCTGGGAGGTGATCGCGCCGCTGATGGACCGCAGCTCGCCGCTGCGCAGCACCCACATCCGCGATCCGTTCGGCCTGCCGATCATGTTCGGCAGCGAGTCCTTCCTGGACGAGGTGGCGGTGGCGACCAACAGCGATCCGATCGCATTCCGCCTGCGCTATCTCAAGAGCGCACGCGAGCACGACTTGCTGCACGCCGCCGCCAAGCAGTTCGGCTGGGACACCCGGCCGTCGCCGCGCAACGGCCAGGCCCGGGCCGATGTGGCGGTCGGCCGCGGCTTCGCCTACCGGCAATTGGCCGGCACCTTCATCGCGTTGATCGCCGAGGTGCGGGTGCATCGCGACACCGGCGTGATCGAGATCCCCCGCCTGGTCTGCGCCCATGACTGCGGCGTGATCGTCAATCCGGAAACCATCCGGCACGTGATCGACCGGCAGCTGGTGTGGGGCACCAGCCGCACCATGTGCGAGGAGGTGCGGTTCGACCAGAACATGGTGACCAGCGTCGACTGGCTCAGCTATCCGGTGGTGAAGATGGAGGGCGTGCCGAAGTCGATCGAGATTGTGCTGATCAATCGGCCGGACGAGCCGTCATCGGGCGCCGCCGAGATGGCGGTCGGCCCGCTCCCGGCCGCCATCGGCAATGCGGTGTTCGATGCCACCGGGGTGCGGCTGCGGCGCCTGCCGTTCACCCCGGAGCGCGTGAAGGCGGCGCTGCAACGCGCCTGAGCGCCGGCATCGCTCGCGAAACACAGGACCCCGATATGCATGGACGCAACCTGATTGGCGCAATCGCATCGACGGCTGCGCTGTTGCTGACGCTGCCCGAAGCGCGGGCTTTCGACGATGCCAAATATCCCGACTGGAAGGGACAATGGATCGGCGGCTGGACCCAGCGTTTCCCGGGCGTCACCGGCCAGCCGTCCTACGACCCGCACAAATCGGCGGGCCGCGGACAACAGGCGCCGCTCACCCCCGAGTATCAGGCGATCTTCGAGGCCAGCCTGGCGGACCAAGCCGCCGGCGGACCCGGCGACGACCCGCAATTCGCCTGCCTGCCCGCCGGCATGCCGCGCATGATGATCGCCTATTATCCGATGGAGATCGTCATCACGCCCGACACCACCCACTTGCTGATGGAGCACATCCACAACTTCCGGCGCATCTACACCGACGGACGCGACTGGCCGCAGGAGATCATTCCCTCGTTCGCGGGCTACTCCATCGGCAAATGGATCGACGAGGATCGCACCGGCCGCTACGACGTGCTCGAGGTAGAGACCCGCGGCCTCAAGGGACCGCGCGCGTTCAATTCCACCGGCCTGCCGCTGCACAAGGACAACGAGACCATCGTCAAGGAGCGCATCTATCAGGACAGGGGCGACGCGAACGTGCTGTATGACGCAATAACCACCATCGACCATGCGCTGACGCGTCCCTGGAGCGCCACCAAGAGCTACCGCCGCAGCAAGGACGCGCAGCCGGTCTGGCAGGAGTTCGTCTGCGCGGAGAGCAATTCCTGGATCAGCATCGGCAAGGACACCTATTACATGAGCGGGGACGGCTACTTGATGCCGACCCGGAAGGGCCAGTCGCCGCCGGACGCACGTTATTTCGACAAAGCGCCGAGATAACCGGCGCGCCACCATGGGAGGATCAGATGAGACGCATCCGTTTGAATAGCCTCTGCCTCGCCGCCACCGCCCTCCTGCTCGCCGGCATCGGGACCGCGCCGGCCGCCGACAGCTGGCTCACCGGACAGGTGACTTCCGCGGAAGAGGGCGCCATGGAAGGCGTGCTGGTGAGCGCCCAGAAGGACGGCTCGACCATCCGGACCACCGTCGTCACGGATGCGCAAGGCCGCTACGCCTTCCCGGCCGGCAGGCTCGAGCCCGGCAGCTACAAGATCAGCATCCGCGCGGTCGGCTATGAGCTCGGCGGGCCCGCAACTGCGGCCGTAGAGGCCAGCAAGATCGCGAGCCACGATCTCAAGCTCGAGAAGACCGGCAACCTGGCGGCGCAGCTCACCAACGCGGATTGGATGGCGAGCCTGCCGGATGCGCCGCAGCGCCGCGTCATCGCCAGCTGCACCACCTGCCATACCCTGCAGCGGATCGTGGAATCGCGCTACACGGCCGACGATTTCATGGCGCTGGTCCCGCGCATGATGCGCTATGGCGCCATGTCCAAGCCCAACCATCCGCAGGTCGCGCCCGACCGAAGCCCGACCAGCGCCCCCAAGGGCGACGTGCTGCTGAAATTCGCCGACTATCTCGCCGGCATCAACCGCAGCGCCCATCCGACCTTCGCGTTTCCGCTCAAGACCGCGCCGCGTCCCGCCGGCCGCGCCACCCGGGTCATCTTCACGGAATATGAGCTGCCGCGCCCCGATCTCACCGAACCGCACGACGTAGTGGTCGATCCGCTCGGCAGCGGCAAGGTCTGGTACTCGAATTTCGGCGAGCAGACGCTGGGCGAGCTCGATCCCGTAACCGGCAAGGTGACGGAATATCCGTTGCCGCTGCTCAAGCCCGATGCCCCGACCGGCTCGCTCGATCTCGAGTTCGACCCCAGCGGCAATCCGTGGGTCGCCATGATGTATCAGCAGGCGGTCGCCACGCTCGATCGCAAGACCGGCAAGGTGACGGTCTATCCGCTGGACCCGCAGCATCAGGGCCCCAAGGTCCAGATCGGCATGCTCGATCCGCGCAATGCCAATGTGGACGGCAAGGTGTGGTTCAGCGAAGGCGGATCGCGCACGTTGTTCCGGCTCGATCCGGCGAGCGGCCAGATGGAGCATATCGATCAGTTCAAGGACGTGCCCAAGAACGTGGCCCATGCCGAATACGGAATCGTTTCCGACACGCAGAACAATCTCTGGTTCTTCGATTTCGCCGACCGCAATGTCGGGCGCACCGACAAGACGACGGGCGTGACCACGCTGTTCGCGGTGCCGACCCCGGCCTCGCGGCCGCGCCGCGGCCACATGGACACGGACGGTCGCATCACCTTCGCGGAATTCGCCGCCGACCGCGTCGGCGTGATGGACACCAAGACCGAGCAGATCCGGGAATTCCCCCTGCCGGCGAATTTCGCGCCTTACGACGCGGTCATGGACCGCAATGCCGAGGTATGGACCGGCGGCATGAATGCCGACACCATCGTGCGGGTCGACACCAAGACCGGCCAATCGGTCGGCTACCTGCTGCCGGAATCCACCAATGTGCGGCGCGTGTTCGTCGACAACTCGACCACGCCGGTGACCTTCTGGGTCGGCAACAATCACCGCGGCAAGATCATCAAGCTCGAGCCGCTGGATTAGGGCGCGGAGCCGTGCGTCCCTGAAGCCGCAGCGTCACGCCCGGCTCATCGCCGGTGAACCGGAGAAAATCAATGCTGGATCATTGGTTGGCGGGCGCGCTTGCGCTCGCCGCGCTCATGGCGGCGCCCGGTCCCGGCGCGACCGCGCAAGAGCAATCAAAGTTTCCCGGCTTCTACGGCCAATGGAGCCGCACCGCCAACTCGGCCCAATGGGATCCGAGCAAGCCGCCCGGATTGAAGCAGCAACCGCCGCTCAAGCCCGAGTTCCAGGCCGTGTTCGAGGTCAATGCGGTGGCGGTCGCCAAGGGCGAGCAGACCTACAATCCGCAGGCGTTCTGCATTCCGCCCGGCATGCCGCGGATGATGATCGCCTATGAGCCCATGCAGCTCATCGTCACGCCGGAGACCACCTATATCCGGATCGATCATCTGACCGAGCTGCGGCGCATTTTCACCGATGGACGCGATTGGCCAGCCCGCATCGCACCCTCCTTCGAAGGCTATTCGATCGGCCGCTGGCTCGGCGAGACCGGCCGCTACGACGTGCTCGAGGTGGAGACCCGCGGTCTCAAGGGGCCACGCAATTTCGACCACACCGGGATTCCGTTTCATCCCGACAACCAGACCATCCTCAAGGAGCGGTTCTATCTCGATCCGGCCGATCCCGACCTCCTGCACGACGAGGTGACTACTTTCGATCATGCCTTGACGCGGCCCTGGACGGTCACCCGGCATTACCGTCGCGAGCACGATCCGGTCTGGCTCGAGTTCGATTGTGCCGAGAACAACAGCCATGTGGCAATCGGCCAGGAGAGCTATTTCCTGGATTCCCAGCGCAACCTGATGCCGACGCGGAAAGATCAGCCGCCGCCGGAATTCAGAAGCGGGGCGCCGGCCGGCAAGTAAATCGTTCAAATCCTTCGCCCTGCATCAGCAAGGCTTGGCGGCTTCGATCCGCGACGCCTCGATGACCTTGATCGATCAGTGGTGTCCTGAAGTTGCGATCACGCTCGAGGATCGATTTCGGCGGACGCCCGCGACCGCTGATGATCCATCACGTGGGATGCTCTATCATGGCGCGGAGTGCCGCAGCGGCCCCGACCTTGGAGAACGCCATGTCCGCCATGATCCCGCGCCGTCGCGTTCTCGCCGGCATGGCGACCCTCGGCCTCGCCGGGCCGGCAGCGCGCGCGGCCGGGGTCGAGACGCCCGAGCACCCGCTGGCCGAGCGGCTCGCTGTCTATGCGGACGGATTGCGCTATGCCGATATCGATGCGGCGACCATCGAGACGGCCAAATCCCATCTCATCGACACGCTGGGCTGCGGCATCGCGGCCTTCGACGAGGGGCCGGTTCGCATCTGCCGCGAGGTGGCGCTCGCGGGCGGGGGCGGCGGCGCCACCGTGATCGGCACCGGCCGGCGCGCCAGCCCGGATCTGGCGGCCTTCGCCAATGGCGGCGCGGCGCGCTACTACGACCTCAACGATGTCTATGTGAACCGCCTGACCATTCATCCGAGCGACACCATCAGCGCGTGCCTCGCGCTCGCCGAGACCGAGCGGGCGAGCGGGCAGGATCTCATCGCCGCGATCGTGCTGGCCTATGAGGTCAACTGCCGGCTGCTCGACGCCTTCGACATCACCTCACGTGGCTGGGATCCGCCGGTGTTCGGCCTGCCGGCGGTGGCGCTCGCGGCCGGCAAGCTGATGAAGCTGCCGCCCGGGAAGCTCGCCCAGGCCGTCAACCTCGCCATCAACGATCACGTACCGATGGGCCAGACCCGGGTCCAGACCCTGTCCGACTGGAAGGGACTGGCCGCCGCCGAAGCCGCCCGCAATGCGGTGTTTGCCGCGCTGCTGGCGCGCGGCGGCCTGACCGGTCCGGCCCCGATTTTCGAGGGCCGGGCGGGCTTCTTCCAGCTGCTGTCGGGGCCGGCCGACATCGACGTGGGCGCATTCGGCCGCCGCGGCATCCCGTTCCGGATCAATGCCTGCGGCATGAAACCTTATCCGGCGGTGGTGTGGGCGCAGACCGCGATCGAGGCCGGCATCGCGGTCGCCCGCGAGGCGCAAAGCCTCGATCGCATCAGGGCGATCGAGGTCGCGGCGACCAAGCGCGGCTACCAGATGACCGGCAGCGAGCCGGAGAAATGGGCGCCCGATACCAGGGAGACCGCGGACCACAGCATGCCTTACATCACGGCGCGGGCCATGCTCGACGGCGAGATCACCAACGACAGCTATACGCCCGCCAAGCTGCGCGACCCGGGCATCCTCGCCTTCATGCGCAAGATCACGGTCCGGGAGGATCCGGCCTTGACCGCCATGATGGGAGACCTGGTGCCGACCCGCATCACCGCCACCCTCGACGACGGGCGGCGCATCACGCGCCAGGTCGACGACGTGCCGGGCTTCGCCGCACGGCCCATGGGGCGCGCCGACGTGGAGCGGAAGTTTCACAGCAATGTCGGCAAGCGCTGGCCGGCCGAGCGCACGCAATCCATCCTGGCGGCGCTGTGGGGGCTCGAGCGGGCCGGCGATCTCACGCCCCTGCTTGGAATGCTTTCGCCGCCAGCCAATCCGTGAGGCGCCGGCGGGAGCCCTCCAGGTTCCCGGCCGCAAGCTGGCGATCCGGGCGCGCGATCGATACAAAACGCGGTGAAATCGCAACCTCTCGGCAATCGAGCGGACCGTCACGCAAGGCCCGGGCTGGATCAGGCGACCGATATATATTTTAGGCCAGTTGTCGCAAAATTGACCCCCGATCCCCACGTGCAGGTGTCATGTGTTCGGCTGTTTGCTTGCACTTTTACCTGCAAAAGAGCGGCAGCTGCGGCAAGAAGCCGGTCCGCTGAAATTCTCTTGACCGGAAAAGCCGGCGCTCCGGCTCCGAGCTACCTGAACCGCTCCTCCGCCGTGCCGGCGCCGGGCGCTTCGCCTGAACGATCGCGAGACCCGATGCAAGCGCTGTTCATTGGCCAAACCTACATCGACGTCACCTTCCTGACCGATCGGCTGCCGGTCGGCGACGAAAAGCACGTAGCGTCGGCCTACGCGGTCTCGTTCGGCGGCAACGCCGTCACCGCCGCCTTCTGCTGCGCCAAGCTCTCGATCGTGCCGGAGCTGCTCACCACGGTCGCGGACGACTGGCTGGGACGCATGTTCCTGGAGATGGCGGCAAAATACTCGATCGCGATCCATCCGCGGCGCGTCAGTACGTCGTCGCTGTCGTTCATCATGCCGAAGGACGGCATGCGGGCGATCGTGCGCTGCCGCGACGACACTCATCTCAATTCCTTCCCGCTGCTCGATCTCACCGGCTGTCGGGCTCTGCACGTCGACGGGCACCAGTCAGACGCCGCCTTGCATTATGCGAAGCTTTGCCGGTCGGCCGGGATCCTCACCTCGCTCGACGGCGGCGGGCTTCGGTCGAACACCCACGATCTGCTGGCCTTCATCGACGTGGCCGTGGTGGCGACGCGGCTATGCGAGCAGATGGGACTCACGCCGGCCGAGATGCTGGATTACCTGAAGGGCCGCGGCTGTCGGGTCGGCGGCGTGACCATGGGGGAACGCGGACTGCTCTGGTACGACGAGAGCGGGACGGTCAGATCGACTGCCGCGCTCGCTGTGCCGGCCGACCAGATCCTCGACACCAGCGGGGCCGGCGACGTGTTTCATGGCGCCTATCTCTATGCCTATCTGGCCGATCCGGCCGGGAGCTGGGAGAGCCATTTCCGGCTGGCCCGGGCGGCGTCGGCGTACAAGATCCAGCACCTGGGAAACGAAGCCGGCCTGCCGAGCCTCGAGGATATCGAAGACATGCGCGGCCGGTTCGGCGATGCGAGCGTGCCCGCACGCGGCACGGCGCGTGATGCTCACGTTCCGGCAATGGAGGAGTTGCGGCTTTCGGGAAAAGCCTGAATGCCGCGGGCAGCTCTCCCGCTGCGAAAATTCGGCGACCAATCGCCGGCTGCGCGCGCTGACCGCACGGCGGAAAGGTTCAGTTGACCATTCATATTCGCCGCAGCTTCGGCCGCGCACATTCCGTCTCGCCCTGGGACAGCCGCGAGCCCCTGCGCGAGGAGCTGTTCAGCCTCGAGCGCCTGGAGCAGCATGCGCGCAGCCTGGCGGTCGCGCAGTCGGTCACGCCGAAACCCGCAAAGGGGCGCCCGCTCACCCGCCGGCTGAGCGATAACGGCGCTGTGCTGCTCGACGCCTATCGCCAAGTCACCCATGACATCGACCACGGACGCGCCATCACCCCGCCGGGCGAATGGCTGGTCGACAATTACCACATCGTCGAGCGGCAGATCCGCGCGATCCATTCCGACCTTCCGCCCGGCTACTACCGGCAGCTGCCCAAGCTCGCCGACGGCCCGTTCGAGGGCTATCCGCGCGTGTTCGGCGTGGCTTGGGCGTTCGTGGCGCACACCGACAGCCGCTTCGATTCCGAGATGCTGATCCGCTACGTGCGCGCCTACCAGGAAGTTCAGCCGCTGACCATCGGCGAGCTCTGGGCGGTGGCCATCACGCTGCGGATTGTCCTGGTCGAGAACCTGCGGCGGCTCGCCGATCTCATCGTGCACAGCGCCGCGGCCCGGCAGGAGGCCGACGATTTCGCCGATCGGCTGCTGGGCGGCGACGGACGCGCCGCCGAGCCGGTCGCGACCGTGCTCGACGGTCTCGAACGGGTCCGGCTGTCGGACGCTTTCGCGGTCGAGCTCGTGCACCGGCTGCGCGATCAGGATCCGCGCATCACGCCGGCGCTGACCTGGCTCGACCAGAGTCTGGCCGCGCAAGGAGCGAGCGCCGATTCGGTCGTGCGCGACGAGCATCAGCGGCAGGGCACCGGGACGGTGACGGTGCGCAACATCATCACCAGCATGCGGCTGATCTCCGACGTCGATTGGACCGAGCTATTCGAGCGCGTCAGCCTGGTCGACGACGTCCTGGCCGGCGGCAGCGGCTTTCTCGACATGGACTTTCCCACCCGCAATCTCTACCGCAGCGCCATCGAGGAGCTGGCGCGTGGCGCGGACCTGTCCGAGATCGATGTCGCCCGCCGCGCCGTGCTGGCCGCCGAGACGGCCACGGCCGCTGACGCGACCGACCGCCGCCGCGCCGATCCGGGTTATCATCTGCTCGCCGGCGGACGCCAGGCGTTCGAAGAAGCGATTGGCTTTCGGGCGCGGCCGCGCGCCTGGCTCGGCCGCTGGGGCCGCACGCTCGGCATCGGCGGTTATGCGGGCACCATCGTGGTGGTGGCCACAACCCTGCTCGCCCCGCCGCTCATCTGGATTGCAGCCGCGATGCCCGACGCGGTATGGCTTGGCCTGCTCGGCGCTCTTGGCGCCATACCAGCCATCGACGCCGCCGTGGCGGTGGTCAATCGCGCCGTGACGGGCGGCTTCGGCGCCACGCTGTTGCCCGCCTTGGAGCTGCGCCACGGTGTGCCGTCGCATTTGCGCTCGCTCGTCGCGGTGCCGATGCTGCTGACCTCGCACGAGGCGATCGAGGACCAGATCGAGCGGCTGGAGATCCATCATCTCGCCAGCCCCGAAGGTGACCTTCACTTCGCATTGCTGTCGGACTGGGTCGACGCCGCGACCGAGAAGGCGGCGGACGACGCCGCACTGCTCGAGACCGCCGCGGCCGGCATCGCCCGGCTCAACCAGCGTTACGGCGCGGCGCCGGGTGGCGCCCGCTTCCTGCTCTTGCACCGGCGGCGGGTGTGGAACGACGGCGAGGGACGCTGGATCGGCTGGGAACGCAAGCGCGGCAAGCTGCACGAGCTCAATCGATTCCTGCGCGGCGCCGATGACACGACTTTCCTATCGACCCGCCAGCACACCTGTGTCGCGCCGCCCGATGTCCGCTATGTCATCACGCTCGACGCCGACACCAAGCTGCCGCGCGACACCGTCAATCGCCTGATCGGCAAGATGGCGCATCCGCTCAACCGGCCGCGCTTTGACGCCGATGCCGGTCGGGTTGTCGAGGGCTACGCGGTGCTGCAGCCGCGGGTCACGCCGTCGCTGCCGGTCGCCCGCGAGGGCTCGCTGTTCCAGCGCGTGTTTTCCGGCATGTGCGGCATCGATCCGTATGCGGCGGCGGTGTCCGACGTCTACCAGGATCTGTTCGGCGAGGGTTCCTACGCCGGCAAGGGCATCTACGAGATCGATTGCTTCGAGGCCGCACTCGCCGGGCGGGTGCCGGATTCGACCCTGCTCAGCCACGATCTGTTCGAGGGCATATTCGCCCGCGCCGGTCTCGCCTCCGACGTCGAGGTCATCGAGGAGTTTCCCGCGCGCTACGATGTCGCCGCGCTGCGCCACCATCGTTGGGCCAGAGGCGACTGGCAATTGCTGCCATGGCTCTTCGGCTGCGGCCCGATCCCGGCCGCGGATCGCAAGCGCGGCGCCATCCCGGCGATCGGCCGCTGGAAGATGCTCGACAACCTGCGGCGCACGCTGTCGGCGCCGGCCGCCATTCTCGCCCTGCTGGCAGGCTGGACGCTGCCGTTTCCCCTGGCCGCGATCTGGACCGCCTTCGTGATCGCCACCATCGTGCTGCCGACCCTCATTCCGGCCGCCGCCGCGGTCATTCCGCAGCGGCTCGGCGTCACGGCACGCAGCCACTTCGGAGCGCTCGGCTCCGATCTGCGCCTGGCGCTCGCCCAGTCGGGCCTCATCATCATCTCGCTCGCCCATCAGGCCTGCCTGATGGGCGACGCGATCGTGCGCACCCTGATCCGGCTGTTCGTCACCCGCCGGAATCTGCTGGAATGGGTCACAGCCGCGCAATCGAAGACCGGTCCACGGCTGGACCTCATCGGGTTCTATCGCCAGATGGCCGGCGCGGTCGTGGTGGCGGCGCTGGCGATGATCGTCGCCAGCTCCGCCGGACACGTAACCTGGCCGCTGGCGCTGCCGTTCGCGGCGCTGTGGTTCGCCTCGCCGGCGATCGCGCGCTGGACCAGCCGCTCGCCACCGGTGGCGGGCCGCCTGCCGATGTCCGACGGCGACGCCCGCATCTTGCGGCTGACGGCGCGGCGCACCTGGCGCTTCTTCGAGACCTTCGTGACAGCGGCCGACCATATGCTGCCGCCCGACAATTTCCAGGAGGATCCGGCCCCGGTGCTGGCGCATCGAACCTCGCCCACCAATATCGGCCTCTATCTCTTGGCGACGGTGAGCGCCCGCGATTTCGGCTGGAGCGGGACCATCGCGGCAGTCGGGCGGCTGGAGGCGACGCTCGCGACCATGCACGAGCTCGCGCGCTTTCGCGGCCACTTGTTCAATTGGTACGACACGCGCGATCTGCGGCCGCTCGATCCACGCTACATATCCTCCGTCGACAGCGGCAATCTGGCCGGGCATCTCATCGCACTGGCGAATGCCTGCAGGGAATGGCGGGATCGCCCGATCGCAAACGCACGGCGCCTGGCCGGCATCGCCGATGCCATCGCGCTCACGCGCGAGGAGGCAAGCCGGCTGCGAGATCAGCGCCGCATGCAGACTGTGACCTGGCGCCAGCTCGATGATGCGCTCGCCGGGCTCGCCGCCGATGCGGCACGCGAGCCGGTTGAAGACATTGTACAGCGCCTCGCCGCG
Source organism: uncultured Alphaproteobacteria bacterium (assembly GCA_963721005.1). Lineage (GTDB taxonomy): Bacteria > Pseudomonadota > Alphaproteobacteria > Rhizobiales > Xanthobacteraceae > VAZQ01. The sequence continues at coordinate 133,128 of CAVRHR010000001.1, forward strand.
CTGGCGGCCGGCGCCGAGACCGTGGCCGACATCGCCCGCGCGTTCGCGATCGAGCGCGGCGACGATGTCGGCGCCGACATGCTGTTCTGGGCCGAGGCGGCCCGCGCCGCCATCGAGAGCCACCGCGAAGACCTCGATGGCTCGCCGGAAGGCGCGACCACGGTGGCGGCGCGGCTCGCGGCGCTGGAAGTAGCCGCGCGCACGAGCGCGCTCGCCATGGAGTTCGGCTTTCTGCTCGACCGCGACCGCCGGCTGCTCTCGATCGGCTACCGGGTGGCGGAAGATTCGCTCGATCCCAACTGCTACGACCTGCTCGCTTCCGAAGCGCGGCTGGCGAGCTTCATGGCGATCGCCAAGGGCGATGTGGTGGCCCGACATTGGTTCCGTCTCGGCCGCGCCGTCACGCCGATCGCGCACGGCGCTGCCCTAATCTCGTGGTCGGGATCGATGTTCGAATATCTGATGCCCTCGCTGGTCATTCGCGCGCCGGCCGGAAGCCTCATCGAGCAGACCAGCCGGCTGACCGTGCAGCGGCAGATCGACTACGGGGCGACGCTCGGAGTCCCATGGGGCGTCTCGGAATCCGCCTACAACGTCCGCGACCGCGAATTCACCTACCAGTATTCCAACTTCGGCGTGCCTGGCCTCGGTCTCAAGCGCGGCCTGGGCGAGAACATCGTCATCACGCCCTACGCGACGGCGCTCGCTTCAATGGTCGATCCGCAGGCCGCGGCGCACAACTTCGAGCGCCTGGCGGCGGCAGGCGCGCGGGGCCGCTACGGCTTCTACGAGGCGCTCGACTATACACCGATCCGGCTGCCGGAAGACAAGACCGTGGCGATCGTGCGCGCTTTCATGGCGCATCATCAAGGCATGATCATCGTGGCCATCGCCGACACCCTGCTCGATGGCGCGATGCGGGCGCGCTTCCACGCCGAGCCGATGGTGCGGGCGACCGAGCTGTTGCTGCAGGAACGTGTGGCGCGCGACGTCATGGTGGCCCGCCCATGGGCGGCGGAAACCAAATCGGCCGCCCGGGTGCGGGAGCTCGCATCCCCGGGCGGCCGCCGGCTCACCACCGCGTATGGCGCAACGCCGTCCACGCATCTGCTCTCCAATGGCCGCTATACGGTGATGCTCACCGCCGCCGGCTCCGGCTTCAGCCGTTGGCGCGGCCAGGCGGTGACCCGCTGGCGCGAGGACACCACCTGCGACGACTGGGGCTCCTACGTCTACCTGCGCGACGTCGGCAGCCAAAATGTCTGGTCGGCCGGATTCCAGCCGAGCTGCGTCGAGCCGGACGACTACGACGTCACGTTCAACGAGGACCGTGCGGAGTTCAAGCGCCGCCACGGTCTGCTCACCACCGTCATGGAGGTGCTGGTCTCGGCCGAGGACGATGCCGAGGTGCGCCGCGTCTCCATCTCCAATGCCAGCAGTCGCGCGCGCGAGATCGAGGTCACCTCCTATGCGGAGCTGGTGCTGGCGCCGCAGGCAGCCGACCTCGCGCATCCGGCGTTCTCCAAGCTGTTCGTCGAGACCGAATATCTGCCGCAAGCCGGCGCCATCCTGGCGACTCGGCGACGGCGCTCGCCGGGCGAGCCGGAAATCTGGGCCGCGCATCTCGCCGTCGTCGACGGCGAGGGCATCGGCAAACCGGAGCTGGAGACCGACCGGGCGCGCTTCCTCGGCCGCGGCAACAGCCCGCGAACCGCAACCGCGATGCACGAGGGTCAAGCCCTCTCGAATACCGTCGGCACCGTGCTCGATCCGATCTTCGCCCTGCGCCGGCGCCTACAGATCGCGCCCGGGGCGACGGCACGCATCGCGTTCTGGACCGTGGTCGCACCTACCCGGGAGGCGCTGCTCGACCTGATCGACAAGCATCGCGACGCCACCGCCTTCGAGCGGGCGACGACGCTCGCCTGGACGCAAGCACAGGTCCAGCTCCACCACATCGGCATCGATCCGGGCGAGGCCGGCCTGTTCCAGCGGCTGGCCGGGCACCTGCTCTACGCGGCCCCCACCCTGCGGCCCTCCTCCGACACCATCCGGCGCGGCGCCGGTGCGCAGTCGGGGCTCTGGCATCTGGGCATTTCCGGCGACCTGCCGATCCTGCTGCTGCGCATTGCCGACACCGAGCATCTGGATATCGCGCGCCAGCTGCTGCAGGCGCACGAATACTGGCGGATCAAGCAATTCGCGGTCGATCTCGTGATCCTCAACGAGCGCTCTTCCTCGTATGTCCAGGATCTGCAGATCGCGCTCGAGGCGCTGGTGCGGGCGAGCCAGTCGCGGCCGCAGGCCGGCGTCGAGGGACCGGCGGGCCGCGTCTATGTGCTTCGGGCCGATCTGATGTCGGTCGAGGTGCGTGGGCTCCTGGCATCGGTAGCCCGCGTGGTCCTGGTGGGGCAGCGCGGGCGGCTGTCGGATCAGCTCGACCGTGTTCCCAGCCCCTACGTCCCGGCCCGGGCCGAGGCGAAGCAGGCGTTGGTAGGCGCGCAGCCAGCGCCGCCGCCGGCCACGCCCGAGCTCGAATTCTTCAACGGGCTGGGCGGCTTTGCCGACGATGGCCGGGAATATGTGACTATCCTCGGTCCGGGCCAGCGGACTCCGGCCCCCTGGATCAACGTCATCGCCAATCCGGCGTTCGGATTTCAAGTCCCGACCGAAGGCGGCGGCACCACCTGGTCGGTCAACAGCCGCGAGAACCAGCTCACGCCCTGGTCGAACGACCCGGTCACCGATCGGCCCGGCGAGGCATTCTATCTGCGCGACCAGATTACCGGCGAGCTCTGGAGCCCGACCGCGTTGCCCATCCGCGACGAAGCCGCGACCTATGTGGCGCGTCACGGGCGGGGATATTCGAGCTTCCAGCACACCGCCCACGGCATCGCGAGCGATCTCATCCAGCTCGTGCCGCTCCATGACCCGGTGAAGATTTCACGCCTGCGCCTGCGCAACACATCGGACCGCACCCGCCATATCTCGGTGACCGCCTATGTGGAATGGGTCCTGGGCCCGTCGCGCAGCGGCTGCGCCCCATTCGTGACGACGGAGATGGATGCCGCAAGCGGCGCGATGTTCGCCCGCAACGCCTGGAGCGCCGATTTCGGGGCGCGGGTCGCCTTCGCGGATATCAAAGGGGCGCAAACCGATTGGACCGGCGACCGGCGGGAATTCATCGGCCGCAACGGTACGCTGGCCCGACCGGCAGCACTCGCGGACGCTGCTCCGCTGCGCCAGACGCTCGGCGCCGGGCTCGATCCCTGCGGTGCCTTGCGCACCACCATCGAGCTGCCGCCGCACGGCAGCGCCGATGTGGTGTTCCTGCTCGGGCAGGCGGCCGGCGCTGACGAGGCGCGCAGACTGATCGCGCAATATCGGGCGGCCGACCCCGACGCCGTCCTGTCCGAGATCGGCCGCTATTGGTCCGATGTGCTGGGCGCCGTGCAGGTGAAGACGCCCGACCGGCCGATGGACATCATGCTCAACGGCTGGCTGCTCTATCAGACCATCGCCTGCCGCGTCTGGGCGCGCTCGGCGTTCTATCAGTCGAGCGGGGCGTACGGATTTCGCGATCAGCTGCAGGACGGCATGGCGATCGTCGGCACCCTTCCGGCGATGGTGCGGGCGCATTTGCTGCGGGCGGCCGGCCGGCAATTCGTCGAAGGTGACGTGCAGCACTGGTGGCTGCCGCATTCCGGGCAGGGCGTGCGCTCGCGGATTTCCGACGACCGCGCCTGGCTCGCGTTCGCGGCCGCCCACTATATTGGCGCGACCCGCGACACTGCGGTGCTGGACGAGGTAGTGGCGTTTCTGGAGGGCCCGAGACTCACCGCCGCCGAGCACGAGCACGCCTTTCAGCCGACCATCTCGGACGAGACCGGCACCCTCTACGAGCACTGCGCGCGCGGCCTCGACCAGAGCCTCGCGCTCGGCGCCCATGGCCTGCCGCTGTTCGGCACCGGCGACTGGAACGACGGCATGAACCGGGTCGGCGCCGGCGGTCAGGGCGAGAGCGTCTGGCTCGGCTGGTTCGTCTACGCCGCCCTGACGGCGTTCGCTCCCATCGCGGAAGCGCGCCACGACACCGGGCGCGCCGCGTCTTGGCGCACCCATGCGGCTGCGCTGGCGGACGCGCTCGAGCGTGAGGCCTGGGATGGCGATTGGTACCGCCGCGGCTGGTTCGACGACGGCACCGCGTTCGGATCGGAATCGAGCAACGAATGCCGCATCGATTCGATCGCACAGGCGTGGTCGGTGCTCTCGGGCGCGGCGGAGCGCAGCCGCGCGGTGCGCGCCATGGCGGCGGTCGAGCGTGAGCTCATCCGTCCGCAGGACGGAATAGCGCTCTTGTTCACCCCGCCGTTCGATCACACCGGGCTGGATCCCGGTTACATCAAAGGCTATCCGCCGGGCATCCGCGAGAACGGCGGGCAATATACGCACGCCGCCCTCTGGTCAGTGATGGCCTTGGCGGCGCTTGCAAGAGGCGACGAGGCGACGCAGCTGTTCTCTCTCCTCAACCCAATCAATCACGCGCGCAACCGCGCCGGCGTCCAGCGCTACAAAGTGGAACCTTATGTGGTGGCGGCGGACATCTATTCAAATCCGCGTCATGTCGGACGTGGCGGCTGGAGCTGGTACAGCGGCTCGGCCGGATGGATGCAGCGCGCTGGCATCGAAAGCATTTTGGGGCTGCGATCGCAGGGCGAGATGCTGCATCTCGACCCCTGCATTCCCAAATCTTGGTCGGGCTTCGCAATGACGATCCGCTACCACTCCGCCAGCTATGAGATCGAGGTCGAGAACCCCGACGGCGCCGGACGGGGCATCGCTTCGGCGGAACTCGATGACGTGCTGATCGAGGCTCGGCCGCTGCGCGTGCCGTTCGCCGACGATGGCGTCACCCATCGGTTGCGAGTTCGGTTGGGATAAGGGATGTCGCGATTGAATGTCGCGAGGCGGGCGTTGCCCTCATAATCATGACTCGGCGTTCAAATGGTCGCCGCGATGCGGCCGCCTCGGCTGCTGCATTGAGATGCACATAAATTCGCTAGGAGACCGACGTTATTCTGATAACAACCGTCCTACTGCCTACAAAGGGGCGGCCTTCCTCAATTGGGGATGCAGGCGGGGGCGGATCGCGCAGGGTGCCCTTATCACATTTCAAGCGGGATCAGCCATGAGCCAAAAAAAGCCGACGTATCGGGTCGAGATAAAAAATAGCGGCCGGCCCCCGAACGAAACTTTCGGGTGGAACATCTACATGAACCAGGATGTCTTACCGATTCTGCGATCACAGCGATACTTTGTCTCTCGCATGGCGGGGCTAGCTGACGCCAATCGTTGGAGACTACAGCTACTTGATATCACCGCGCTGGGATAACCACACAATCAGACGCGCTACATTGAGGGCATTATTCTCTGCGATTGCCCACCTACAATATTGATGCCGGTCGCATTGTCGCCCAGCCGCGGACGCGGAAGCCGCGCAAGGCTTCGCCATGACGCTGCACCATCGCTCCGCCACCTACCAGATCGAGGTCGAGAATCCCGCCAGCACCGGCCGCGGCATTGCGGCGGCGCATCTCGATGACACCGCGATCGAGACGCGGCCGGTATGCATAGCGCTCGCGGACGACGGCATGGCTCATCGATTGTGGGTTCGCTTGGGTCAGCAGGGTCGGCGTGCTACGAAATGCGGCATGGTACGCCTGCACAATTATCGGGACGGAATTCTTTTTGGGCGTCTACGTGGCGCCGGGTGAAACCGCGGTCCGGCCGGCGTACGCGGCCCGAGAGCTTGACTGGTGCGCAGTGGCAGATCCGGAGGCCGGCGACCTTCAGGCCGTTCAGCCTTTCGAGACACCGCCTGGGTGCCCGACCAAGGGAAGCCATCGCGGCCGACACCGATGCCGTAGCGGATCGCCTTGCCGCTGCCGAGGGCGTAATAGAGAAGGGTCTGCTCAGTATCGATGACTACGGTGCCGGCCGCCGCGATCGTCGATAGCCAACACCTGAGGTTGCAATTCAGGGGAGACGCCGGATTGGGTCAAAGGCCCCGCGATCCGGGGTCGGTATGGGCTCCGAATGCTTTACTTCACGCTCCCAATTGGTCGCCCTTGTGGTAACCTTCTTCTGGTTCAAATTGTCTTCACCGCTTAGACCCCCCCCAGTGACGAGAGCGGATCCTCGTCACTTGGCTGACCTCGCTCACGAAGCCGGGCCGACAATCCGAGTTCCGAAAACCGGCGATCCAAGCTCCAATGACTGGCCTTCGTCAAGATAGCGGCTTGCCGAGGTCGATTGGGTTCGGCAAGACAATTCTACCCATTAACGAGAGATGAGGCCACCCATGCCATCAAATTCCTCCGCCGGGTCTCCAAGGAGCGTCCTTGTCGTGGAAGACGAGATGGTGTTGCGCATGCGCGCGGTGGACATCGTCGAGGACGCGGGGTTCACGGCAGTCGAGGCCGTCAACGCGGACGAAGCGCTTTCCATTCTGGAATCGCGCTCGGACATCTCGCTGCTGTTGTCCGACATTCAGATGCCCGGCAGCATGGATGGGCTGAAGCTCGCTCACGCCGTTCACGAGCGATGGCCTTCCATCAAGATCATTTTGGTGTCCGGCAAGATCAAGCTGTCCGATGCCGACACGCCTGCCGATAGTCGCTTCTTCCGCAAGCCGCTGGAGGCGAAGCAGATGATCGCCGAGCTCCAGGAGATGGTAGGAGAGGGCGCACTCGAGATCGTCCGGGAGGCCGTCCTGCCTCTGTCGGCCGAAGGGCTTGCCGGTGCGAAGCCTGCCCACCCGCAGAGTCGCTCGGCAACGCAGAGGTTCCTGACGGCCGAGAATGACAGTCTTCGACTGTTGCTGGAGCAAGCCGGTATCGACGCCAAAGCCCTGCTTGCGCAAGCCGGTATCGACGCAAAAGAACGTGAAGCCGCGGATAAGTTGCAGAAGCTCATTCTCGATGAATTGCATCATCGTATCAAGAATACGCTCTCGACCGTGAGTGCGATTGCGGCGCAGAGCCTGCGAACGGCGACCAGCATGGAGCATGCGCAACAGGCCATAGAGGGCCGGTTTATCGCGCTCGGGCGTGCGCACGATCTGCTGATACAGGTCAGCTGGGCCAGCTCCAGTCTCCTGAGCACCGTTCGCGGCGCGACAGAACCCTACGATGGCAAAGGCGCAGGACGGTTTTCGATCGTCGGACCCGACATCGGAATTACATCCGGAGCTGTGATCGCGCTGGCGATGACATTCAATGAGCTATGTACGAACACCACGAAATTCGGTGCCTTGTCGGTGCCCACCGGGCATGTCGAAATCGATTGGTCGATCGACGATGATCTCCAGCGGCTGCAATTGAGGTGGACCGAAAAAGGCGGTCCGGCGGTGTCGGCGCCAACCCGGCGAAGCTTCGGCACCCGGATGATGGGATCGCTCGGGCAGCAATTACACGGCCAGGTCCAGCTTGATTATCGGCCTACCGGGTTTGTCTACTTACTGGATGCTCCTCTTAGCTCCCTTACGTGAAGGGATCCAATCCGTGCTCGATCCTGGCCTGCTCGACCAGGGCGAGCTTCTGCATGAAGCTCTCGTCGAGCTCCTCGACCGAGGGTCTACAGCTTGATTTGCACAACGGCTCCCTCGATGCGACGAAGGTTCAGATTGGGCCCCGCTACCGCTTCAAATCCCGCGGATTGCTGGCGCCGGGCCTGGTCAAATCTTGCGGGTTGCCGCGATTGGTGAGGTCCTGCGCACTGCCGGGATTTGCACCGGGCGCCTGTCCGACCGTGGCCCCGGTCGGCGGGGCCGGAGTGATGCCGGCCGGCGCGGTGCCACCCGGATTGGTGGGGCCGGTGGTGGCCGACCCCAGCGGCGCGGTCGCGGTGCCGACACCTTGGGCCTGCGCAAGACCCTCGGACAGGATGAAGATCGCCGCAGCGGCGAGTAGGCGCTTCATGATGTGACTCCGTTCCGACACCCCGGCGAGCCGAAAGGCCCCCCGCCGAAAGGCACCCATAGGGAACCGCGGCTTCCTCACTTCGTTCCACCCGGACGTGCGAGCGGATTGACGCGCGCAGCCGCCTGCGCTTGATGCTATCCGCGGGACTACAGTCGCGACTGATGGAACGACCGGCCGGACACCGGCTCGACCTAGCGTGAAGCCATGCACCGCCGACTTGCGCAGACATTGTTGGGAGATATCGGGGCGACCAACGCCCGCTTCTCGCTGCTGACGGATGGCACGCTCGGCCCGGTCACGAATTTCGAGGTCGCCCGTTACCCACGATTTGCGGACGCGGTGGCCGATTTTCTGCAGACCCACGGCGAGCGAGCGCCGGTGACCGACGCGCTGCTTGCGGTCGCGGGTCCGGTGGAGGGCGATCGTGCCCGGCTCACCAATTGTCCCTGGATCATCGATGGCACCGAGCTGCGCGCGCATTTTCGTCTGGCGCAGGTTCGCATCCTCAATGATTTCGCCGCTACCGCTTATTCGTTGCCGAGCCTGGCCGCATCCGATTTGCACCGGATCGGCGCTGGTCGCGCGGTGCCGGGCGCCCCGATGGCGGTGCTCGGACCCGGGACCGGCCTTGGCGTCGCCGGCCTCGTTCCGGGCGCCAAGGAAGCCGTGATCATCGCGGGCGAAGGCGGCCATGCCTCCATCGCGGGCGCGTCCCGGCGCGAGGATGCCGTCATCGATCATTTGCGCGACCGGTTCGGGCACGTTTCGGCCGAGCGCGTGGCCTCGGGCGCGGGCCTGGAGAATCTCCATCAAGCGATCGCGGCGCTGGAGGGGAGCAGAGCTCCCGCTTACGATGCCGCCGAGATCACCCGGCGCGCCCTCGACGGCAGCTCCCCGACCGCGGTCGCGGCTCTGCAGATGTTTTGCGCCCTGCTCGGCGCTTTTGCCGGAAACGTCGCATTGATGCTCGGGGCCCGCGGCGGTGTCCATATTGCGGGCGGGATCGCGCCCAGGATCCTCGGATTTCTGGAACGCTCGGAATTCCGCCGCCGGTTCGAGGACAAGGGCCGCTTTCGATCCTATCTCGAAGCAATTCCCTCGAGCGTCATCGTACATCCGGCCGCCGCATTCCTCGGGCTGCAGGCGCTGGCCGCAAGCGAATCGAGCGCGGCCGAGCGCTGAGCGCCGCGGTCTGCGGCGTAGGGCTGGATTAGCCGACCAGCCGCAAGCGCCGCAACAGCTCGCGAAAATTGATGGTCCAGCCGATGCCGACACGCTTGGGCCGAAACAGGCGGTGATCGTCCGCGTTCCACATGCCGTTGTACCAATTCTTTGTGTCCCAATTGACCGGCATGCCGGCGAAGGTCCGTTGCGGGCTGAGATTCGGGTTCTGCTCCGGATCGCTCATGACGCTGCTCCAGGACAAGGACGTTGCCGATTAGTCCGGTGCGGCGGAGCCCCGGTTCAAAGCGGCGGCGGCCGACGCCATCACGCCGGCGTGACGGCGCATGTCTCGGGCTGGCCGGATCACGCCCGGAAGAAGCGCTGGATGAGGCGGCCGAACGGCCCGGTCAGCCGCACCGGGGCTTCCTGCACCATGAAAATCATGCACGTGCCATCGGGGTCGGCGACCGGCCGATGATCGATGGTGCGGTCCGCGACCGCGATGTCGCCCGGAAGATAATGACCGCCGGCGTCGCGAAACCCGCCCTGCAGCACCAGCGCCGCTTCGAGCCCCCGGTGCGTATGCGCCGGAATAGCCTTGCCGGGGCGGCAGCGCAGGAAGCTCGCATCGATGCCCGCATGGGTGCTGATCCGGCACTGCTCGAGACCAAGCCAGATCGTGCGCCATTCCGGCACGCCCAGATGACGGCCCACATAGGACCGCAGCGCGAGCGGCATGAAGACATTCAACTGGTCGGCGGCGGGCGTCCGCTGCCGCTCATGCAAGGGGATCGCCGGCCCGGCGGGCCGACCGGCCGCGCGCATCTGCAGATGGGCCGCAACCAGCACCGCGAACGGCTCGCTCAGCGTGCCGGCCGCGTAGGCGGCGAGCAGCGCGTCGGTGGGCCGGCTCAATTCGCCCTCGCTTGATCCGCTGTCGCTCACCTGAGGGCGCCCGTGCTGTCCGCACCCTCACTATCAGCTGGATCGGCAGGGCGCACCTGCGATCGGACCGCAACTCACCGAAAATTGGATCGAGCTCAGCTCTGGCTGTGCCACTACGCATCTACCCGCGGGACGAGCCCGATCCCCTGGCGCCCCGCGAGCAATGTGGCGACATGGGCTTGGCGGAGGGAGCGGTTCCGGGGTGATTGTCGCATCGCTCTGGGCTATCATCACCCGGTGGGATGCGATCGAAACGGGCTCGAGTAGCTTCATAGCCACAAAAGGAAAGCGACAATGCCGAAACCGCGCATAAGCTATGTGGACCCTGCCACGGTCGATGATGCGGCCATGCTGGCCGAGTTCGAGCGATGTCGCCAGGAAGGCACCCCGCGGCCGGAGAGCCAAGCGGTGCGCGCCCATGTGCCGGCGGTCTTCTGGTCGTTCGCCAACAGCTGGCGCGACGTGTTCAAGAACGGCATTGCCGATCATGCGATCAAGGAACTGTGCCGCGTCTATGTATCGCGCTCCGTCAAGTGCGAGTATTGCGGCAATCAGCGCTCGATGAAGGCCGCGCGCCAAGGTGTGGTCGAGGACGATTATGGCGATCTGATCAATTTCGAGACTTCCGGCCGTTACGACGAACGCCAGAAGGCGGCCTTGTCTTATGCCGAGGCCATCACCTGGGACTTGCCGACGGACGACAAGTTCTGGGCTCGTCTGCACCAGCACTACAGCCAGCCCGAACTGGTCGAGATCGGCTACTTCATCGCCTTGACGATGGGTCAGCAGCGCTGGCTGCGCACGCTCGACATCGAGCATCATCAGGTTCTTTCCGGGACTGACGCTTCGATGGCTCCGGGCTTCGGCGATGCGGCGGCGCTCGATCGCTCGAAAAGCGATCCCGATTATTGGGCGCGAAAACCGGCATCGCGGGCGAGCGAAGCGGCCGAATAGGCGCAGCCGCGCGAATGGCGCTCCTCATCAAAGCCGAGGAATTGAAGGGGCTGATCTCGGTAACGGAAGCCATCGCGGCGGTACGTGACGGCTTCAGGGACCAGGGCGAGAGGCCCGCCTATTCCGCGCCACGCATTCGAATCCAGCATGAGGATCGCCGCGTCAGCGTCCACCCCGGCGGCTGCCACCGGCTGCAGGTGGCCGGCACCTTCATTCATGTCGAAAGGTTCACCTTTCGAGGCGGGGCGCAGCAATACGAAAAAGCCGGCAAGCGGGTCTATGTCGCCTATGACAGCGAGACTGCCGAGCTCGAGACGATCATCGTGGGCTCCCTGCCGTTATTCGACGAGCCGCCGGAAGATTGGTTCGGCACCGAGACGCCGATCACCGGCGCCGTCGGCACCGACATTCTGGCGCGCCCGGACTGCCGCGTGCTGGGGCTTTACGGCACCGGCAGGCAGGCCCGCCGGCACCTCATCGCCATGTGCACAATTCGCCCGTCGATCGAGGTGGTCCGCGTGTTCAGCCGCAGCGCGGCCAACCGCGCCGCTTTCGTGGCCCGTATGCAGCCGCAAGTGCGCGCCCGGATCGTCGCGGCGGAAGAGCCCAGAGCCGTGGCGAAGAGTGCCGACTTGATCTGCCTTGCCACCGGCAGCAACGTGCCCGTGCTGTTCGGCGACTGGCTCGAGCCCGGCCAGCACGTCACCTCGATCGTCGCCAGCAACAAGGGCGTTTTTCTCCAGGGCTCGGTATCGCGGCCGCGGCGCGAGTTCGACGACGCGGTCATCGCCCGTGCCGACCGCGTGGTCGCCACCCTGAAAGAGCAGGCGATCATGGACGAGCAGGCGGATCTGTTCGAGCCGGTCGCGAACGGCGTCACCTCCTGGGACGCGATCGCCGATCTCGGCGAATTGGTTGCCGGCAAGGTGCCGGGACGGCGATCCGCGGAAGAGATCACGGTGTTCAAGCAGAATTCCGACCAGGGCGTCGGGTTCATGGCGCTGGCCAAGCTCGCCCATGACAAGGCGCGCGCGGCCGGGCGCGGCACCGAAATATGATATCGGGCGCCGCCTGGCCGGGCCTGTGCTCAGCGGCCGATGACGGTCTTCGCCTTGTCGATTACGCTCGTCGGGTATTTTGCAATTGCTCGAGCAGTTGGGCGACCTGCCCGCCGGTGACGGGATCGATATCGATATTTGCTCTTGGAGCGCCGGCCAGAAAGTCCGGATCCCATGGTATCCATGAATGCAGAACGCAGGGCGGCGAGACGTTCCGACGGCATGCCCGGCGGTCTGGCCGGGGGGCGGCCGAGCAGTATTTGCTTGAAATGAAGGTCCAATACCCGTCGATCGCTCTCGGTCTTTACGTAATCGAGGACGCTCGGGACCTTGCCGAATTCATCGGTGGTCAGGCATGCTGCTCGAATATCCTCGGGGTCCGACGTCGCAGGCCGACGCCGTCTAATCACGGATGTCTTGCAGAAACCATTCGGTTGGAATTTCAGCTCCGAGACCCTGCTGCCGCGCTTTGGCGTACACACTGGCGGCGACGCCCTCGAATTGCGCGCCGATCGCTCCCACGTTGAGAAAAAAGCTGGTCTGTGCGTCGCTGGTCCGGCCTCGGCTTTTTCCGGAGATCAGATCGACCAGCGTCGGCATTCGGATGATTTCCGGAGGCAGGCTGAGCCGCGGCACGCGAGCGCGCTCCTCCGGCTGTCCAGCCACATATCCGAGAAAGCCCGCGCGAAAATAGTCGGCCTCCGGAGGAAGCGCCTCCAGCCGCGGCGTGGCTTCGCCGGCGCGCAGCGCCACATCGACCACGCCCGGCAAGCTCGGCTCGATCTCGCTCGAGGTGAGATTGGTGACATGCATGCCGGGCTCGAGCCATTCGTTGAAGAACACGGGCTCATTGGTCGAGGTGCAGCAAGACACGATATCGACACCGCGAACCGCCTCGCGCGCCGATTCCACGGGCTCGACGCCGATCCGGTGCCGTTCGGCCATCTCGCGCGCATACTTTCGGGCGTTGTCGCCGTTGGGGCTCCAGACCTTTACCTTGGTGATCTGACGCACCTGGCAGAAGGCATCGAGATAAGTTCGCGCCATTCCGCCGGAGCCGATCATTCCCACGCTACGGCTATCCTGCCGCGAGAGATATTTCACGCCGAGCCCGGCCCCGCCCCCGACTCGCAAATGCTGGAGAAAGCCATCCTTGATCATGGCCGCCGGCAGGCCGTCCTTGGCACTGAAGAGAAACAACAGGCCGCAGAAGGTCCCGGGCTGTCCGGCCCACTTGTTCTCCCGCACCCGCCCATATTCGCGCGGCCAGTCCACCAGATCGGAGAGCATGCGGGCACAGACATATCCATCCTTCTTGCTCCCTCCCGTCATCACCGCCCAGCGATAATAAGGAGCGGCCGATTCCTTCGATGGAACGTAGACATCGATGCGTCCCATACCGACCGCGTCCCCGATCGCCATCTCGTGGAAGACGCCATCGAGCGCCGACAGGCACAGAGACATGTCGAGCACCTTGGCGACGTCGTCGTTGTTCAGCAGAAGCAATTGTTCCCCCTGTACGTGTTCCGGCACGAGCTCAGCCGGCGTCGCTCGAGCGCGCAGTACAATCCGCTCCGGCGCGATGTCGATATCTGCTAGCGCCCCGGCGTTTGCTTGAAAAACCGCAAATCCGGCGGCGGCTGATCCTTCTTGGCGGGCATCAGGAGACCGTCCGCGCTCAGAAAATAGGCCTCCTTGCCGATCTGCACGTGGCTTTGGCCGTCGGCACAAACGTATTCGGGCCACCAAGGCCGCGGATTGTCGTTGCGACGGAAGCTCTTGGTCACGGTCCAAGGCCGCGTCAGCGCATGGTCGATCACCGTGATCTCGTCGTACAGGCGATTTGAGTCCGTCTTGTCGAGATAAAATCGCTCCTTGATGATGCTCTGATTGTCCCGGTGCAACGGAATGCCGCTGGCGTCGTAGACGCGGGGGCCCTTGAGGCCGCGCGTCTCGACCACGAGCGTGTGGTAATGGCCATCGGCGTCCTCATCGATCCATTTGCCGATGGAATAGCCGTCGAAAGCCGGCTCGATCTCGTCAGGCCAGCTGCGGCCGTCGGTATAGATTCTGCGATTGGAAAAATGAATTTGATCGATCAGGATGTGGGTGACATCCGGCATGATCACGATTTCCATGGGTTGAAATACCGTCATGATGGCCGGCATGCCGTTCGCAATACAGGTCCCCCACGGCACGATGCCCTGCCCGCCGGCGGCTTGGTCCTCGAGGTTGGCCTGAAAAATCGCCTCATACTCGGGAGTGAGGGGTGCTTGTTGTCCCCGGCCCCAGGGCTTGCTCGGGTCGTATGTCGGCTGCCCGACCGCGCCCGGGACCGGGGCCCTGTTCCATTGGCCCCTGAGGTCGGGATATTTTGCGTCATCAAACGCTCGGACGTCCGCCGTTGTCAGGCCTACCGCCGCCAGCAGGATGGCACCGAACAAGCTTGGATGCGTCATGGCTGCCTCCCAAATATTCCGACCGAGCACGCCAGTGGCGGAGCATTCGACCGCCGGATGGGCCGGAACCCTCCCGGTCTGGAAGCAATCTAGCATTGTGCCGGCGGAGGGAGTGGGACTGGAATCCAGCTATTCTCCGGGCAGCCCAGCCAGTCTGATGAATTCGCGCCGTCGCATGGGACTGACAACCCCCTGGGGCAGGGCTCGTCGCCCGATTTCAGGATAGCAGATTGCGCCCGGGCCGTGCGAGTGAAGGATTACGTCCGAGGTGGCCGCCAGGGACCGCTCCAGACCGGAGCGCACGCGTGCGTCGCCGAGATTGCGGCGGTCGCGCTGGCGCGTCGTACGTGTCGGCGGCCGTCAACGGCAGGGGAGAGGCAGCCTGGGCGGAGGAGGGCAGCGCAGCGGCATGGGCAGTGCTGTCGAGGCATGGCCGACACCGCCCACGTAGCGCAGCTGCGCCATCCTGAAGCCGGAAACGTGTGGCAGGTTGGCCTCCCTGACGACTCCGTTCCCAAATCCGTTTCCAGAATTGGAAGCCGCAACGGGACCATCGAAGGAAACGCGGCGCGAGAGGGAATTGGGGGAGGCGCTGCCGTTGGCAACAAGCGCCGTGGCAGTAAAGGCCGCCGCAAGCGCGACGGCGACGAGAGTGGCCTTGATCGTCATGGTCAACTCCTGCTTGGCAACGAGGGGCGTGATGCCCTTCGATGGTCAGGAGCGTAGGGACGCCACGGCAGGACCGATGTGCTGGTGGGCACAAAATGTGGATTTCAAACAATTCGCCAATCGGATATCCCAAAGTGCGCCTTTCTTTGGAAAGGTGCTGCAGGAAATCTCGTCGACCGCTCGAATTGCCGCGTGCGCGGTCTTCTGGGGGACACCTATGCGCCGGATCAGCTCTCGCGCGGCTGCAAAATCAATTGCATCGCCTCATCCATCGGGTGGGGGTCGGCGAGCCCGGCGGGGTGAGAGCTTTCCCCCGAGGATAAGCTCTGTTTGGTAAATTCGTCCTCGGCCTCCCGCAGCACCGTCTCGCTTGTCGGGTTCTTCATCTTGAGCCAATACGGCGATCGTCCCGAGATATAGCGCAATTCCTTACGCTTTGACACGATGCCCTCGAGACCGAGAGCGCATACCTGTTCAAACACGGTTGTGCCGTCGACTTTTTCGCCGTCCATCCAATCGTTGAGCACCAGCCCGGGAGAAGCATCGGCAAGTAGCCGGCCGAGATCTAATTTTCGCTGTTCGAGCGGATCCCGGCGTCGATCGTCGCCGCCGAGCTCGATAAGATCGAAGGCGCAGAGAAACACACGGTCATCTCGCTGGCGGCGTCGAAGCAGATCGAATGATGGAGCACCGCTGTCGTCGGATACGACCGCCTCGCCATCGATCGTGCAGGACGGCAGGCACGCCGCCGCCTCTACGATCAGCGGGAAGCGTTGGGTCAGATCGTTGCCCAGCCGGTCGTAGAGCCTCACCCGTTTGCTATCCCTGCGGGCAATGACGCGGAAGCCGTCGTGCTTGATCTCATGCAGCCAGAGAGGCCCCGACGGCGGGCGAGGGGCCATCATGGGTAGGCACGGCGGGATAAAGCCCGCCGGCAACGTCAGGTCGCGGCGCCGGATAGTCGTGGGGCCAGGGGTCAAATGCAGACCGAGCATGATGCAGAGAGGATAGCGCGGAAAGAGGCCGCCGTGGTTGCATCGGCTTACCATTCGACGCAATCGAGCCACCTCTCTCGCGCGGCGGCAAGTTGGCCGCTCCAGCTGCTTTGCGCGGAGGCCCAAGAGCCGGGGCGGTCACATCGCCTCGGGATGCACGGTTCGATCAGGCCGAGCCGCTTCGCCGGCGGCCCAGCAGGCCACGACATGAGTATGCAATGGCCAATTAGAAACGCCCAGGTAAGGGGGTGCCGACGAACTACAGCCGGCCGCCAACCCTCTATGGCGTGCCGGCGTGATGGAACCTTCGAACCTTTTGCCTCCGACACCCCGCGCCTAAACCCCTCGCCTGCTCCGGGCAACGGGCTGCCGGGCGAGGGTCGTCGGTCAATTGCCGGGCTTTTTCAGCCTCGCTTGTTGAGGCACCGCGTCCAGCAACGGGGACGCCTGCTGCGTTTCCCTGAAATCCTGTCGTCGATTGGAGAGGGGTGCCATGCAAAGAGCCCGTCACTACGATCTTGTGCGTCCGAGAATTTAATCTGAGCTGTGATTGGCTCATCGGCGGCAATCCTGCTGCCCGGCCGCGACCTCTGCCGCGCCTAGTCTGGAACGGCGGCGCGACAGCCTGACATCATCGCGAACGCGCGGGGACTGGGAGCTTGCATTCCCCAAAATCTCCGCGGTCAGCCCCCACTCTTATTTCGATTTTTCGGTATCAGGCGAGCGCGGCTCGACGCAAGCAGCCACGCGCTCAGGCGCCTGGCCACCAGCCACCGGCGTTCGCCCGCGCCTACTCGCGCCTAATGTTGATCTAGATCAAATTTCGACTAAGAATGCACGCGATATTTGACACGCAATACTGCAATTGAGGAACGAGCCGTCGAGCAACCCAGGAGACCCACGATGTTGTTTTTCTCAGAAGGTTTTACTTTTCGCAATTTCCTGACTGACGTTTTTGCAATATTCATGTTTGTGCTATGGTTTTGGTTGCTCATCACAATCTTTAGCGACTTGTTCCGGCGTCACGACATATCCGGTTGGGTCAAAGCGATCTGGGTGATAGCCCTGATCGTGTTTCCCTACGTTGGCATATTCGCCTATCTGATCACTCAGGGAACGGGCATATCGGAGCGAAGCAGCCGGCAAGCTCAGCAAGCGCGCGAAGAGCTGCGCCGCGTGGTCGGCTTCAGCGCCGCGGACGAAATCGAGAAACTTGATAGGCTCAAGAAATCGGGATCGATCACAGATCAGGAGTACACGCGCCTCCGCGCCAAGTTGGTTCAATAGAAGCAATCCAAAGGCGCCAAGCGTCCTCGGTCGCCAGCTTCATCTGACCGCTCGCCACGGAGCATATGGCTCCAACTGGAGTGGCCACAACGAACCGGCACCAGGGCCGGCCGCCGAACCTGCTGTGAGCGCCACGCTGGGCGCGCCGGCAAGGTGGCGATCCCGAGTCCGGTTCGGATCGTGGCCCCGCACCGTGCGCGGGGCGGCCAGGTTACGCGTGTGAAAGACTTATAACGGTTTGCTGGTTCGCCGACTGCCCATCCAAAGCGACCGCGGCATCGCCATTAAGGCCGGGCGCACCAGGGAAGCTCGCGGCCACATAATTCGCCAGCAGCGCAACGTTTCCGATTGGCGACAACTTGTAACCCAGCGCCGCATCTTCGACGATATCGCTCAGCGATAGCTGCCCATTTTCGCCCGGGAACGTAAAAGCATCATAAGCGTCTTGGGATCTTTTACTCAACCCCAGGGTATTCGATTGCGTGGTTGACGTGTTCGACGCCCAATCGGCGATGTCGCCCCCGTTGACCGCTGCATTGTTGTAATTGCCCAAATTTGTCCTTCCGTCATTGACTGAGAAGTATCCCCCATTCGCCGAGAGCCCGAGGACGCCTCGGCTCTGATAGTTGAAGAGATCCAGCGGCGTATAGATGGGCTGGCTGTTTACGACCGCGGTACCTTCCAGGCCAAGACGCCCCATGACCTCGCTGATTTCGTGCTCGGCTGCGGCCTCCAAATCAAATTGATTTGGCCCGATACTGCTGTTTGGGCCTTTGGTGTTGGAGATATTCCAGGAGAATCCGGTGCCGCTCAGATCGCTGAAGCCCATAAAGCCGTCGAGCCCGGACGTCGGGTCGACCAACCCCAGCGTCTTTGCGTCCGCGCTGGTTATGAAGAACTGTCCAGTTGTCGGCTCGTTTGCAGCCGAAAATCGAAACCCATCACCCTCCAACGCGGTCGTGACGGTTGTGTAGTCGGTCAGGTAGCCAAAGCTTTCGCTCTCGCCGAGTGCATTCGGCGCCATCGGTGTGCCGGCGATTTCGCCATACCCGACGTTAATGGCGATCACCTCTTTGTTTGAAAAAAGCGTGCTATAGGTCTTTGCAGCGTCGACAATGGCTTGCACGAATCCGCGAGGGGCATTGGCTACCGACGAATCCCAGATCAGGTCGAACTGCAGCCCGTTCGAGGAGCCGATCAACGTGGGTCCGGGCGGCACCCGGCCCCCGGGGTTGTGGCGGAGGTCGTGCCCGTCGAGCGCGAGGTCGCCTCACCAGCCGGAGACAGTTCGCCGGAATCATCCATGAGGTATTCCTGCGTCGTTGTCCCAAATGGGGAGGGCGCTCCGGTGTAATCATCGGCGGCAAGGGAAGAAGCATTGGGGCTATGCAAGTTGTGCGAATTGTTGAATTGCATGTTCGCGGTCCTTTGCTTTGGCGAGATCGCGACCCTTACATATTGGCTCCAACCAAAGAACATCCATTTTGAGATGAGGCTGAACGTCGGGTTAAGAAGGGACTGTCGATTTAATCGCGCCGTCGCGACGCCGATGCAGTGATCGAATAATGGCGCGGTTCGCTGCGGCGCATGGGTCCGGTCCTGTGCCCTGGCCCGAAGCGGCCGTTCACGGCAGCGCGGCGGGACGCCCGCAATGGAGGACAAACCGGACCATCGGCTATGGCCGCCCGGACCGCCACTCCCGGCCCAACCGAGACATGGAGGACTTTGGCTTCTCGCAGCGCAAACTAAACCACTGCACCCGATTTCGCCCGCGGCGCGAGGCCGTCAGCGCCAGGGCTGCGGGCCGTGCATGCGGCTAAATTCGTCTCCATCCAGCCGTGCCGATCAATTATTTCCAACAGCTCCTCCGTGGCCTCCCGGATATCCACGGGGAGGCCCGTCTCCGCAGCCAGCACCAGCAGGTTACCAACGCGAAGCCAGTCGGGTTTCTTGAAAAAGGCCCGTGGCAAATCCTGTACGAAAGCCCGGTTAGCGTCGAGCAGCGTCTCCATTCGGCGCATGGGCCCACTCTTCGGCGTTATCGTGTAAGCAAGCTCCTTTTGCCAGTGCATGCAGAACCCCGCTGGGCCGCCGCCGACGCCGCAGACTGTAGTCGCGTTGGGGGAGCACGCGTCGGTGCCCCTGTAAGGACACCTCGATTTCAACTGAATTTTGATCAGACTGCGCCGCCTTTCGCGCGACAGCTTCGCGCGCACGGCATAGTTCTCGACGCGATGTTTTCGCGTCCGCGAAGCGCCCGGGCCGCCGCAAATCGGTAAGGCGTCAAAAATCGGGGGTGTCATACGCTTTTTATGTGCGCCATCACGTGCACCGGGTGAGATTCGGGCTCGGCCGCAAGCAAGTGCCGGTCAGATGGGCTTTCCGCAATTCTGCACCGAATCGGCAAAGTATGGAGCTCGAGAGAAAATGGGCTTGTGAGAGAAACGAACGCGGCCCCCCGGCCGTTGCGAAGGTCCAGAAACCTCGAGACGAGCTCGGCTGTATTCGGAGCTTCAGGGCACGACCGCAAAGAACAAAAACGCTGCGAAGATGACCAAGTGTACGATGCCCTGAAGTATTGTGGTCCGGCCGGTGCCCAACGTGATGACACCGACGAGGAGTGTCAGCGCCAGGAGGACTTGCTCCTTCTCGCCCAGCCCGAGCTCGAGGGGTTGACCGAGCGCGAGCGAAACAAGGGCAACCGCCGGGATCGTCAGGCCAATGCTGGCGAGCGCAGATCCCAATGCCAGGTTTAAGCTGGTCTGCAACCGGTTGGCCCGGGCCGCCCTGAGCGCCGCCAAGCCTTCGGGCAGCAGCACCAGCGTTGCGATAACGATTCCCACCACGGCTTTTGGCACGTCAAGACGCGCCAGTGCGATCTCCAGCGTCGGCGTGAGAGATTTGGCGAGGCCCACCACGGCGACGAGGGCAGCGAGCAGCAGACCGGTGCTGACAACCGCGGTCGTGTTGGAGGGCGGCGGTGCGTGCGCTTCCTCGTCTTCGCGTTCGACCGCAAGGAAATAGTCACGGTGCCGGACGGTCTGGATGAAAACAAACGATCCGTAAAGCACCAGTGAGATAATTCCGGAGAAGACCAGCTGCGACGTGCTGAACAGCGGGCCGGGCGCGGTCGTCGCAACATTCGGCAGAACCATGGTGAGGGTGGTGAGCGCGGCCAGTATGGCCAATGCAGCGCTCGCTCCGTAGACCCGAAACCCCTGCTCGTGATGGCGCGCCCCGCCCCAAAGCAGGCACCCGCCGACGATACCGTTGCACACGATCATGACTGCGGCGAAGACCGTGTCGCGTGCCAGCCCTGCCTTCTCCGCCGGAGCTGCAACCATGACAGAGACGATCAGCGCCACTTCGATAACCGTCACGGCGACGGCCAGGATAAGCGTGCCGAACGGCTCGCCGGTACGGTGCGCGATCACCTCGGCGTGGTACACGGCCGCGAAAACAGTGGCAATCAATGCCGCTGCCACGGCAGCGGCGATGAGGCCGTCGGCACCGGTAAAGGTGGTCACCAAGAGGAGCGCCCAGGCTACCGCAGGCCATGTCCAAGCCCACCAAGGCGCCCGTACTGCCTTCATGACGACAATTGCCCCTCGACCTGCCGGCAAGCTAGCACGACCGCGCGGAGCGTGCGACTGCCGCGTCCGCTACATTCCCTCGAATGTCTATCCTGGTGGCGCGGCCCAAGCGGAGGGCGAGGCGGCGATGGGCGAACGGAGAACCACCAGGATAATGATCGTCTCAGGCAGCGCGGCCAGCGCCTGCTACGGCTACGCCGCGTCGTCGGCCCGCAGGAATCATACCGCGCGCGAGCGAAATCAGAGCCCCTAGATCGGCAAGCGGAATCGCAGGCCGCCGAAGAGAGCCCCGGGGGCCGGTGCCTCCGGAAGTTTTCGGCGCCACTGCGCGCGGATCAAGCTTTCCCATGGACCGGCAAAACCCCGGGTCGTCGCGGGCTGCCGGCGGCATCAAGCGGGCTTGGTATGCCTTCCAAGATCAGCGCCACAAACAGGGCAATGCCGCCGAGGCAGGCAGCCCCACAAAAAATATCCAATCCAATCAAGACTGGATCGGTATCTCCAAAAAGGTTGTGGGCGCACAAGTACAGATAAAACAGGTAGCCGAGGACCATCAGAACGCCTGGGGTTCTGCTCATGACACACTCCTCAATTGTTCCCTCCCAGTAGACTTTGGCGCAGCCAAGGATGGTATGCGGCTGCCATGCCAGGGCGCCGTCAAGCTCGGTGACCGCAATGCTCAATGGGACAAAACCGCGGTCGAGCCGGCTGAGCGAGCTGAACAGGCTACGGTGGGGGCTTATCACCCAACCAAGCCGCGGCCGAGTTCAGCTGGCACGAGATCCCAACGGCGGTAGCGGTCAATGGTTCGCCGTAATCAGATTCTCCAGCCGTGAAAGCTGACAAAGCGAAGCCGGCGCATGCACTTTAAAACAGTTTCGGCCGAAATTCGGTCCAGAAAAAGCCGCGTCTCCAATTGAAACTCAAACGCCTAATTCCCCGGGGGGCGCCGATCACATTTGGTCGAGACGGCCCCGACCGCCGACACATCGGGGGGATGGGGGTGACGATCGGGGCCGCTGCCTTTTGCGAGAAAGGCGGCTCCATCGTACCCCCATCGCCGCTGTCCTCATCATCAAACATACTTGATTGACCCAGTCGGCCCCACGTCCCTATGGCAACGACCCAATCCCGCAACATTCCGATATTGACGCCTCGTGTGTTCGAAGACGGGTCCGGCTTGTACACGTCGAGGCGTATTGGATCGGCCGGCTCCCGGAGCGATTGGGGCGCTTCCCGCCTATTCTGAAGCCAACGATTGGATCATTGGGCGGGCAGATCGTTCCGTCCGGCATGTACGATTTTGCACTAGCGGCGGCAATTCGGCGCCACGCGCCAACCGCCATCCCGCGATCGGACAAATCCATATGATCTAGCGACGGCAGGGTTGCCGAAGATATGGGGGTGATAGACCGGATTGACCCCGTCCAGGCTGCAAGGGAGCACAAACCCACCGCATTGGCTCGGGTCTTCGCGGCAGGACGACCCAGCAGCGGAAGAAGAGATGCCGAGAAGAACAGCGGGGGCGGTGGTGACCGCGAGCGCGACTAGAGCCATCTTTCCATTCATGGCGGTTTCCTGCCTGTTACCCGACGCGACACCGACGTAATCTAGGGCCATCAGAGAAGCCGGCAAGAGGCCAAAGTGTGAAAAATCCGCAAGGGATTGAGTTGGCGGCAGCGCCCGTAGAGTGAGAGCCTGACCGGACGGCATGCAGCAAATGAGAGGAGATAAATCAAGTAACGGCCGGTTGCGAGTTACCACAGTGTACGCCCGGAACTGGAATATTGTCGTAGATGCGTATGAGTAGCCGAGGTGTATTATGCGTACTCAGTTGGGTGAGGTTGCGCTGCTATCGAGAGCCGACGGTTTCCGCAAGCAGGGCGAAAATTGCCAGTTGAAGGCCGAGCAGGAGATGGACCCTCTGGAGGGGCAGCTTTGGTTGCTGATGGCCAAGCAGTGGTCCCAGTTGGTACGGTACGTTGCTGACCGGCCGGACGATTACTGATTACTGAGCAACCAGTGTCTGCGCAACAATGCGAATGGTTCGTCAATGAGGGCTTTGCTTCGGCGGGGGTTCCTTTTTGCAGGGGGCCACGCTTATCCTGTGATTATCCCCATCATAGTACCGGACGCATTTTGCGATCTGCCACCCGGTTACTGAGTCCGGTGCTATCGTCGCGGCCGGGATAGGTCGCGCGATGACATCTGACCAGTTCCACGTTGCGTGATAAGCGGGCTGGGGCGCCCGGCAACTAGGGGCCCCCAATTCGGCCACTGTCACGACGGACGAGCTGGCCTTTTTAGAGGGAGCCTTCAGATGGATCCCCTGAAACCTGAAGCCACTTCAAGCATGGAGCCCGCTTCCCCGATTTTCAAAAATTGGAAACTGGAGTGCGAGGCCGTTCACAAAGAAATGGATTGTCTTCTCAAGGCAGGATGGGCGGAAACAGCCGCGGACCGCCAAGTTCGCAGAATGCAATTTATGGCATTGATCGAGCGGCGCGACGCAGCAGCGCGTAATCTTCTCTGTACCACGCGTCGCGCCGCCACGCTTTTCAGCTTTGAGCAAGTCCACGAATCAGGTTAGCTAAGCGCCTCGCTTACGTGCGGGGGTGGCGACCCCTGCCGCGATTAGGTTGCCCCCTGCGGCAGGGGTCTTTTCAGAACAAAAACGTAAGGCTCCGGTCAGGTCACTCTGGGACGGTCCTCCCGTGGTTGGGGGGGACGATGCTGGACTATCGGACCTATGAACTGAGCACGGCGACCCACATTACGGGGCCCGCGCATGTGGTCACCTGCGATACCGACCATGCTGCAATTCAGACGGCTCGTGATTTGGTCGCCGGGCACGACTTCGAGGTGTGGGATGGGCCGCGGCTAGTCGTCCGGATCAAGTCTCCGCCCGCAGACGCACATTGTTGACATTTATCAAAATTTGACCGTGCCCGGCTGTGGTATTTGTCCATGGACGGCGAAGCCCCAAGTCCCCCCTTGGCACCCCACCTTCCCGTCTCGAAGCCTCGCCGGGTGACGACCAACTCCCCGGCGGGGTTTCTTTTTTGGCCCGCTTTGGGGCAGCGTCACGGCCTACGCGATGCCAAAGCGACCGACCAAGCCGCCGGAAAACCAATCCTGGGCCGTGTACCACATCGAGGGCACGCCCGCGAAGCTTGTCGGCATCGTCGATGGCGCCGACGACGAAATGACGGCCACCGAGCGCGCGATCGAGGGATATCAGGTGCCCGCAAACGAGCGCGGCCGATTAATCGCCCAGCGGTGGGGCTAAGCCCCTTGGTGGCGCAGGACTCCAATCCCGGGACCACAGTCCTACCTTGGGCGTGGAGAGGGAATTGTAGAAGTCCATAATCCATTGACCTTTTCGCGCTCGCGGCCGATCTAACAATCGATTTTCCCGGGGCATCAGGCTGATTTACCCCTCGCCTGCATACCAACAAGATATGCACGCGCACCATCAGGGTGTGAGCAGCAAATCACGGGAGACACGACAATGTTTACCAACACGAAGATTGCTCTCGCGGCGGCCCTCATCTTCGGCTCCGCCTCCGCGGCCCTCGCGGCCGATTCGGGTGAAAACCACCAGGACAATGATC
This sequence comes from uncultured Alphaproteobacteria bacterium, assembly GCA_963721005.1. GTDB lineage: Bacteria > Pseudomonadota > Alphaproteobacteria > Rhizobiales > Xanthobacteraceae > VAZQ01. The sequence continues at coordinate 157,848 of CAVRHR010000001.1, forward strand.
GATCAGGCAGCGTGGCGCGGGTTCCAGGGTGGCTTAGCACGTACGGCAATGCCGGCAGCGCCTACGGCTACGCCCTGCCCATTCAAAAGAACCGTGCTGCGCGGGAGCACGACTACTCGGATCGCATCGACGACAACCGCTAGACTATCGTCTGCGACTGTTTGTTAACGAAAAGCCCCGAGCAAGTGCCCGGGGCTTTTTCAGCGCCACTGCGCTCCCGTTAGGCTTTCCCCGCGCGGTCGTTGCGTCCAATCGGGTCGCACATCTGCGCCGATCACGCCGCACCTGGTGCAGCTGTCATATCCGTCGGTACTTCTTAGTGGCGCCGGTGCCTTTGCGGGACTGTGGGTGGGATTCAAAATGTCTGCCTGAGGAGACATCCTCCGCCGCACTCGGCAGCCGGGCCCACGCTCAGTCCCGCCGCTGAGCGACACCCGGCCCCGGTGCTGCGAAAGGATCGTGAACTCCGTGATCGCCTGCTCGATGGCGACATTCTCGTCGGCGCGTAGACGAGCCCGACGAACCTGGCTGGGGTGCCCTCAAGCGGTAGATGGCCCAGCTGTGAACCAGCTTGTCGGCCGATGGGGTGGACGGCTTCTTGGGCATCATTCGAGCATACCATGGCGCTGGCAAGCAGACCCGCTAGCCGCCGAGCCTGACAAGCCGATACCAGGCCCTTTGGCCCGCATCGGAAGGCAACATGACAATTTTGTGACCGCGCTGTATAAGCAAAGGATGCGGCAGGACCCCTGGGGAAACGCGGTAGTATGCGCTGTGGCAGCTGCAGCCGCCTCCGATCCGTTGAGGCGGCGAGTTCTGGCTTGAGTTAGCCCGCCTCGACACGTCTCAAATCAGCGCACAGGTCGCGACCGACATCGCTGTGATTGAGAAGATGCGAGGCGAGATTCTTGGGGTAAGAACCACAATCCATTGCGGGCTGCCCGGCTCGGTCGTAAGCGATCCAGATGTGCCTCCGACCCGCCGGTCCGCACGGCGGTTAGAATCGTGAACTCCAGTGCGCGCGCGCCGAGATGCTGTCGCGCTTCAGCTGGGCCGTATGACGTGCCGATCTGGTCATACGGCCGCGCAAGATGGTGGCGGACCTTGTGAACCCTCGGAGCGCCACTTGGTTGATGGTGACGTGGTATCAGGGACGGCATAGAGTGGGCGCGCAATCGGACCCGATCGCCTCATGGAAACACTGACCGTCGACGGTGTACTGGAATTGCTTCGTCTCGATATAGATCGGGTAGGGGGGCAGTCCGGATGGGCTCGCCAAACCGGCGTCTCTCGAATGCAGATCAACAGAGCGCTAAAGGGTCGGCGAATGCCGCCGTGCCAACTTTGTCATGCGCTTGGATTGAAATGGGTCATCGTACGCCACATTGCAGGAGAAGACGGTAATCCGCATCCTGTTGTTGTGGAAAAGCGAGACTTTCTTTCGATCCTGAAGGCGGAGATCGAGAAAGTTGGTAGCATTACTGTTTGGTGCGAGCGGACAGGGTTTAACCGAACCTATCTCAGCCAAGTGCTGAACAAACGAAGGCCTGCCAGTTCAAAACTAATTGCGGCTTTAAACCTTGCCGAGGTTTTGGTCCGCTCCGCCACGTCAGCAGCGGTAAACGGGCGGCGCAAAAAGCGCCCTCCCGGGAAGCGGCTTCCGCACGCCCGGTGGCCGACATCCTGAGTGCCCCGGCCGGTCTCAACAGAAAAAGCCCCGGATTTGCGTCCGGGGCTCAGGTAGTCATGAGATTAGGGTTTAGCAATTCGCCATCAATGGAACCCGCCGAACCGCCAGACGAGAGAGGTTGTAGCCGTCTGCACCTGTTTGCTTGAATGCAGGAGGTTGCCCTGGCCGGCGTTGCCGCTCGGCCCCCCAGTGGCCAATATGAACTCGCTCAAATCATCCTTCTGGTAGGTCGCGTAACGATATTCTGTGCGCACGAACAAGCCGTTGATTGGCAGCCAAGTAAAAGCGTATTCAATGCCACTGCCGATGAACCAGCCTTGGTAGGTATGAGCCGGGAAACCATTGCCCGTAGGAACGCCGTTGCTCCTGATTGGATTCATTTGATCAAAGCGCGTCTGGGTATAGCCGCCGTCGAAATAGGTCAGCACGTTCGGTGCGATCAGATAGCCGATCCGGCCGCCAACCGACCAAGCTGACAACTCATTTTCGTCGGTTGCAGTCGGGAAGCCCCCATTAATCAACTGGGTCGCCATCGAGCCCTTGAGACGCATAAAGTCGTAATCGCCAAAGACCCCGATAACCCAGCTCGAACTCACCTGATAATCGCATCCCGCGCCCAACCTGCCGAGCCAGCCGCGGCCGCCATTGGTGGTCTCTATGGTTGTAAAGTCGTTGGGGACCACACCACCGATCGATGTCGATATGTTGTGGTCTTGATTCCACATGCCGTAGCCAATGCCGCCGTCGATGTAGCAGCCCGTCCAGCTGTAGGCAGGCGCCATCATCGGCGCCTTGGTGAGCATCGGAGCGGGCGCCCTCATGTCGGCTGCCATGGCGGGACCGGCCATTAAGCCTGCGGCGAGTGCGGTGAGTATGAAGCGCTTCATTAAAGCCCCCTCTTGTTATGGTGTTAATTTCGGTGTCGCAATACCGAGGCGAGTTTGACGCCAACATAACAGCGGCTCGACTTACCGAGTCCTAAAATCCCTGGCCACGAGTGGAATTCCTGGCGGCGTGATCTTTTTGCCACGGTGGGCAATCTGACTTTGGCTAGGCAAAATTAAGGGCAACCCGGCAGGGGCGAATCATGCCTCCCGCCGGGACCCATTGCCGCCCCTAACAGGGGCTCGCTCAAGGCCGGCGCGCTGACTTAGCCGGCGGCTTGGATGGCGGCCCGAACCTGGGCGGCTGACCATAGGCCACCGCGTGGGGCCGTAATGCCGCGCTCGTTGAGACGCCCCGCAAGTGCACGTAGGGACGTGGCTCCACTTGCCCGGATCTCGGCGATTATCGGGACCAGGTCGGTTGCGCGCACCTTTGCCCTCTCCGTCTTAACGAGTCGTGCCTTTGCGCAGTCCGCGTGAGTGCCAGCCCGCCCCCTGAATCCGCCAAGCTTTTTCTTGCTCGCAGCCAACGCTTTGCGCGTTCTGTCCGAGATCATACCGGCCTCCAATTCAGCGACGCTGGCCATCTGTTGAAGCATAACCCGGCCTGTTGGCCCCTCGATCGTCGGAAGGTCGGCAAAGCGCACGTCGACTCCCGCCTCAAGAAGCCGAGAGAGGAAGGCCACCGAACGAGTGAGCCTGTCGACCTTGGCCACAACGAGAGGAGCGCGGTGTAGCCTCGCGGCGGCGAGCGCCCGATCAAGCTCGGGACGATCAGCGCGCCGACCGGACTCGATTTCTTTGAATTCGGCAATGATCGTCCAATCGCCGCCATTGAGGTAGCGGGCGACCGCCTGCCGTTGAGCCTCAAGCCCGAGTCCGGAGCGCCCTTGCCGCGCCGTGCTTACCCGAATGTACGAAACGAACTTCCCGGGGTGGGGGATGACCATTTTGCGGCCTCCTGTTTCGTACTATGCACATGGCGTTGCAAAGAACGTAACAGAAGATCTCAGCCGGTCAATGCAGAATCTCGCCTTCGAAGCGAGCCAGGAGACAACGTGCCGCATGGGTGGCGCACCCCCGATCGCTACCATCGCGTTCGCTTGGCGGGTGGCGACGGAAGCAGCGGCGATTTCCGGCTTGGGTTTCTCGCCGCTACTTTCCATCACCGAAGGCCACACCACGGCCCGGCGGGCGGCCCTACGTTGCGTTCAGGCGATGCTCGGGGGCGCGGTGATGCGTTGCAGTCGCACCCTGGAGGCCGGCTGCCGGGAACAAAGCTCGCTTGCCGGCCCTAACCTCCTGGCGCCCCGATCTGCACCCGGGACGCTGGGCCTCGGCGCTCTTTCTCACTATCCCCCAACGGGCGCCGGGGCCTCCCGTCCGGGGCGTGGCGATGGGCAAGCGTCACCACGGCTGGTCGAGTGTCATCCGAGAGCTAAGGGAAAAATGCGGCTTCGGCTGCGTCCCTGTCCGGCGCCTCGACGTAGCCGAGGAACTGGCCGTGCTTACTGATAAGCGACACAACCCCAATTGTTCTTTGCCACCGAACTTATGGGGCTCTCATCACACATTGCGCGATTGACCGCGGTGGAGCGGTCGATGTGCGCGAGCCATCATCGTTCGTAGAATTAGGGCTGGCTATTTGACGCGGCCTATCGCAGAGGCCGGGGGCTCCAAAATTGATGTTACTTTGGTCGCCTTCGTCAAATAATTGCGCCCGATATTGCGAAGCGCACCTGCCTGAGAATGGCGAGCACTGGCCGCACGTCGGAAGCAGCTCCTCGCCATCATCAAATAGAAAAACGATGGCTCTCCCGGACTGCTGTAAGTCGATTTACGCGACATTGGACTCTCCTTTGAGTCGGAGCCCTCACCACGTTGCGCAAGTTATCCGATCAGTTTGGATACATCTTGCTGAAATCTGCCAAAAACTTGATCGCTTTTCCGCAGAGTATATTTGAATACGACCACAGAGGAGATGAGTTAAGAGAGTCTTAAAACCAAGGGTAGACGGCAGGTTTGTCGCTTCACATTATCGACATCATCCCCGCCCCCTCGATGCGCGCGGAGCTATCGGCGGTCGGGTGGCGACCACGGCTGAGGCGCGGCTCCCGGGCCGCGCTCGGATTGGGCCTCCATGTAGCCCGACGCGTAGGACAGGGGTTCGGTGCCAGATCCCGGCCACCACTTGTGGCCCCGAAGGCCATCAGAGAAGCCTTTTCCCAGCTCGCGCGATCGAGCCTTGGCAGACCTGATTTGGCTGGAGAGGTTTTCATGAGTTGAATGCAGGCTGATCCGGTGGCCAAGCTCCGTATAGCGTGATGCACTCCGCGCAACGGTGGTCCGGTGGCATAGGAGCTGGGATCCAACATTCTCCATTTTGCCAACTCGTCAATTTGGCACGCCTCTCCCGGCAAGGGTCATTCGCAGCCCGCCGCTCACTGCCAGAAGCTCTCATTAAGCCGGTAGAAGCCCGGTACGGCGGTTTCAGCACCCGGCCATCGCCGGTGCGCACGACGAATACCCGCTGTCGATTAACGCGGCCTACGCCGCGCCCGCTCGGTTCTCGATCCATGCCTGCCGATCGGCTTCGCGCCCGGGGCGGCCCAACTACCTCCATTCAAACTTTCTAGCTGGGTCGGCCAAATAGCATTCCATCCAAGCGATATCGCAGCGAAGTGGCCGCCTTAGGCTGTCTTCTTCCAGAAAAACCCATCAACAATGTGTGATATCTTATAGCCCGCGCTTATGGTGTACGATCGAGACCGCCTTCCCCCCGAAGGCAAGCGGTCCCGATCGCCACCCCGTCCCCCCCGACACCCTGGCGGTCGGGGCCGCCGCGTACTCCCCAAATCCCCGCGTCATTAATTCACAGTGTGCAAACGGCTTTTTCGCGCCGGAATTTGGGCGAGGGCCGGGATATATGCACCTTCCAGGACAAGGCCCTTATCGGGGCAATTGGAAGGAAGGGGAATGCTGAACGTCGTCTGCCGCGTTGTCTACCCCGTCATTCCAGATTGAGCGGGCGTTCTGGCCCGTTAGCATCAGCGCCATGTGAATCGCGATCGTCACGGGCGCGGTATCCCCCGACCTCGCGGCCTCAAGCACGACCCCGGTAGCGGCTTGCCAAGAAGGTTCCCGTTTTGAAGCTTCCGGCAGGGCGAGGATGAAATTGGCGACGTCGCCCAAAGTTGTTAGCCACGGAACGCGGTGCTCGATCTCGATCGGGTGATCCAGGGGTAGATGCCAGAAGCGATCTTCACTCGATGCAACCATAATGGGCCTCAGCGTAGGCCACCCAGCCGAACAGGTTAACAACCGGTATATGGCGGAATAGAGGGGGCCTTAGTCGAGGGTCGCCGCCAGCGGGGCAGGTCATCGGCGGTCGGGTGGCGACCACGGCTGAGGCGCGGCTCCCGGGCTGCGCTCGGATTGGCCTCTGTGTAGCCCGAAGCGTAGGACAAAGGTTCGATTCCCTTTCCGGGCCACCACGTGTCAACCCGGAAGCCATCAGAGAAGCCTTTGTCTCAACTCGCTTGATCGAGCCTTGGCAGACCTGCTTTGGTTGAAAGGTACATCATCACTGGGTCAATGCAGGCTGACCGAGGGCCGAGCTTCATCCCCCAGCTTCTCCAGAGTGGCGTCGACTACCCGAGGGCCGTATTTAGACACCAGCGATTGGAGGTCCCTCCGGAATTGCTCCGTCAATCGGGCGCTACCCTGGCCGTAGTCGCCAGCTGCCACGTAGAGACGCAACAGGGCTTCGAGGCGAGCCGTCAGATCGTCCATCCTGAAATCCCAGCAAGCAATATGGATCTGGGTGTTTAGTTACCACGGCGGCGGTGAGCCGATAAGGGGTACCTACACGTGTGTGGAAACGGCCGACAAGCAACCACCCGCGCGGGCTTAGCTCTGCCCGAACCCGAACTTTCGTGCGCTGGTTAAGAAGGCCCCCCTGTTGTGCGAGATAATCAGCTTTGCGGCCCAGCGGCGCGTTGCCCGCCCGCAACGGATAAGGGCACCCATCGACTTCCTCAAAGCCGAGACCAAGCGGAGTAGCCTGTCCCGATCGGACGAACCCGGCGAAAGCGTGCATCCGAACTATCGTTAGTGGGGAAAGGTCGCAGGTTGCCCAGGTGAGCGAGGTTCCGCTGGGAGGGGGCAAACCGGGTAATCCTCAGACCGAGCAAATGCTTTCCGCCCTACCCCAAATAACCGGACTCTTTTGCTGGCGACTGGGCACTTCCGGGTAGGGCCAGAAACCGACAATCTGCGCCGAGGTAGCAACCCACAGAATCGCGTCTGTGCGATAAATCATGCACGCCCAATGACTTACCTCTGACCGACGTGGCTCGCCAGGACGCCAACACCTAATAGTGCCGCAGTTCCGCGGGCGCCCGACGCTGCTCGCACTAAATGAAAATTAATGGGTTTTAACCAATATGGGAACCCAAACGTCGAGCGGATTGCCGGAATGAACGTTCACCGTCTCATCCATTTTCTCCGCTCTCTGTGGCAGCCGGCGCCGCTGCTCGGCCTAGTGGTTATCGCTATTTGCTGGACCGGCCTCGCCTATCAACTTTCTGCCGAGCGGGCCAAAACGCTAGATGCGGCGATTGAACGTGGGAACAGTCTGGCACGCCTGTTTGAAGAGAATACGATCCGGTTAATCAAAGACCTCGATCGGACCCTCTTGCTCCTTCGTCTAGCTTACGAAAAGAACCAAGAGCATTTCGATTTACGCGATTGGGCCGCGGGAACCTCCCTGCTAGGTGATCTGACAATCCAGGCCAGTGTCGTTGGCCCTGACGGTTACATGAAGGACTCAACCACCGAATACAAAGGTCCGGTTTATCTCGGAGATCGCGAGCATTTCCAAGCCCAGGTCAATGCCAAATTGGACGAACTATATATCAGCAAGCCAGTGCTGGGGCGCGCGTCGGGGAAGTTGTCTATCCAGCTAGCCCGTCGACTACGCCAATCCGACGGTAGTTTTGGTGGCATCATTGTTGCCTCGATTGATCCGGTATTTGTCGAAACGTTCTACCGTTCCGTCAATCTCGGAGCACACAGCGGCGTCGACCTGTGGGGGCTAGATGGGATCATTCGCGCCTCCTACGGTTTCTCCGCCCCGAATCTCGATAAGAATACCATTCCGAACGTATTGGCGGACGCACTCAAGCGCGCATCAGACGGCTCCTTCCGGGGCGATGCTGCAATCGATGGAATCAATCGGTTGTCCACCTATCGGGTCGTTGCCGGGTATCCTCTGCTTGTTTCCATTGGCGAGGCTGAGAACCACATCTTTGCCGACTACGAGCATCATAGAATAATCTACGTTGGTCTGGCGACCCTGCTGACACTGTTTGCTCTGACGGCCGTCATATTCAGCATCCGTCGTCGATCGTCACTCGAAAGTTCCAAATTCTCACTGGAGCAAACGAATCGCAGATTTGACGCCGCGCTCAAGAACATGACGCACGGTCTGTGCATGTTTGATGCGGAGAAACAACTCGTTATCTGGAATGATCGCTATGTCGAGTTGTATAGCTTGCCGTCAGAGTTATTGAGGGTTGGGACATCGCACCAAGAGATTATCGCCCATCGCGTTAAGAACGGCATCCTCGCTGGCGATAAAACCGCGGCCGCGACAGGCAAGAAGCTGAATGAATTGAGTCAACTATCCTCCAATGAAATCTCGAGCCGGGTTGACCAGCTCGCCGATGGGCGACTGATCCGTGTCATTCGACAACCTGTCAAAGGAGGTGGTTGGGTTGCAATACACGAGGACATTACGGAGAGCGCCTCTCAGGCTGAAAAGGAAAAGCGCCGTGCCGAAATTGATTTCGCAATAGAGTCATTTAGTGCAAGTGTTGAGACCATATTGGCATCTGTCAAGGACAGTGCGGCCGACTTAAAGTCCGTTGCTGCGGAGCTTTCGACAACATCCCATGCCGCATCTCAACAAGCTGTAGGGGCCGTTCACGCGTCGAAGAAGGCCACAACAAACGTCGGATCAGCCGCGAGTGCCGCAATTGAACTGGAGAACTCTATTACTCAGATTAACCAGCAACTCAATCGAGCCGCAGACGTGGCGCGCGGCGGCGCAATCGAGGCACAAGCAACGAATGAAGGGATTGGCGGGTTGGCGCGAGCGGCGCAAACAATCGGTGCCGTAATCAAGGTGATCCATGACATTGCGGGACAAACCAATCTCCTTGCCCTCAATGCCACTATCGAAGCGGCGCGAGCCGGCGAGGCTGGAAGAGGCTTTGCGGTTGTCGCCTCCGAGGTCAAATCGCTCGCGGTACAGACTGCCAAGGCCACAGAAGAAATCGCAGAGCAAATCTCGGCCGTTCAAGGCTCGACCGCCGACGCGGTCGAGGCTATCCGACGAATCACCGGCCGCATGCAAGAGATCGATCAATATACATCCGCCGTTGCCGAGTCAGTTGGTCAGCAGAACGTCGCTACCGGCGAGATTTCGCGTAACGTCGTGGACGCCGCGCAGGAGACAAAGGTCGTTTCCTCCATACTCGAAGAGGTTGTCGGCGCGAACGCCAAGACGCACAAATCCGCAGACATGGTGCTGACGGCCTCACAGGTCGTCGAAGCAGCAGTCATAAATCTGAGGGCAGAAATCGGGGGCTTTCTTCGCAAGGTCGCAGTCTAGACTACTTCCCGGCGCAAATTGGGTGCACTCGGATTCCGGCGAGTGCCCGTAAAATGGACTTTCCCGGGCTCTGTACTAAATCGGCAAAGTACACAGCCTGAGAGAAAACGCCCTGTCAGAGAACCCAGCGCGGGTCCCTACCGGCGGGAAGGTCCACAGGTCCTCGCCGAAGTGTCGGCCAGACAGGCCTAAATTGGGTGACTAGCGGCATCGGAGAACGGTCCGGCTCGGGTCGGTGGCGGAGGGAGTGGGATTCGAACCCACGATACGGTTTCCCGTATACACGCTTTCCAAGCGAGCGCCTTCAGCCACTCGGCCATCCCTCCGCGGTCGCGGGCCGCAATATAGTCGAGGTCGGCCGGCTGACAACCCATGCCGGCAAGCTCGATTGCCGAACAATTCGGCCGCCGCCTCATGCCGAAGCTCGGCGGCCCCCGCCGCTCCACGCGGACGCGGACCTGCGGCGAGCGGCGGTGCTGATGAGGGCGTCGATGCCCTTATGGCCCCCCACCAAGTCGCACCGTCGCGCCGATCGGATTGCCGACCTGCGTGTCATCATCGTCGCCAGGGTGCCGATCGTGGCCGCGCCGCCGCCCCCTTCCCCGCCGTTCAGTCTCCACCGCGGCAGGAACACAGGGCTCCACCGACCCGATGCTCACGAAAAGCAGATTTCTATGGCGGTTCCGTCGATATCGTCAAAAACCTGAGTAACCAGAAGATCATGCCGGCCGATGGCGTGGTGGCTCACAGGCAGGACTTCCGATTGAATGGGTAGACCGCGCGGCACCTCGAAAGTTATTGAGAACTGGTTGCGAAAGCGTGACGGCGTTTCGGGCCTTCGGCGAACGCTTCGGAGCCTTAGGCGATATTCGCCGATCGCGAATGTTTCGCCGATCAGCGTCTCGAAATGTTCCGCCGCCAGTTTCGCCAGGTCCTGGGTCATTTTCACCAAGCCTTTCTCTGGATGAAATGCATAGCCGCGCGGCGCGCCGTCCGATGCCAGAGCTCTGCTGCAGAATGAGCCGATGACGCCAGCTCCCGCCGCATACGCGGCGGCCGCGGCAAGGGTGCGGTTGAGATGACGCCGGCTGACCTCGGTCATTTGATTTGGTCCTCTAATGGTCGCCACACTCGCATATTATTCCGATGCCCCGGTCTGGACGACGGATTGGGGCAGGAACTGGCCGCGCATCAGCGCCTCCGGGTCCGGATGTCGCCACTCCATGTAATAGGCGGGGCCCGCTTCCCCGATCCTCCGAAATCCGAGTTTTTGATAGAACCGCAAAGCCGGGCTGAGGTAGTGCACGTGCAGGCGAACCGGAGTGCGTCTCATGCCAGCCTCGATGCACAAGCCCTTCAAGACAATTCCGCCGATGCCGCGATTGCGGTATTCTGGCAGGATGGCGATATCAAGCACCCGAACCTCGTGATCGCGATAATGCACATACAATCGACCGATCGAGATGTTGGTCCATTGCAGTATACCGTATTGCGCGGTGTCGTAGGACGCAAAATAGACCTCATGTTGAGCATGGTATTGCTGGTCAATAATCTTGTGGTACAGCTCGGCTTGGCCGGACTGCAGCAACCACGCAAACTCCCATTGCCGCGCGGCCTCATGAACGCGCTTCAAAAAAGCCTCGTCCTTGGCCGTGGCGGGCCGCAGTGAGATATCGGCAGGGTTGACCGTCGCCATGCGAGCAGCTCGATCCGTTTGGTGCGGCCAGCAAGGGTAGTTTACTTTTCCAACTTTTGCCAGCATGTCCTGTCCAGAGATGGCCCCGGCTCGGTTGCTCGACATCGGGCCGCCCTGCCCACGGAAATTTCGCAGCAGCCGGAAGTGCGGTGGTGCTCGCTCACGAACGAGCGGGAAAGATTCCCTGCAGCGCAATGATGAAGTTGACGACACAGAAGGGCGACAGGGTTGGCACTTTGGTGCGAACCCGGCCGAGGCTTGCACGGGTGAAGCGGGCGAGCCAGGAAGCGGCAACGCCTGCTGCGTAACGAACTCCGCACCCCCGGTTTCTCCGACTGGGCGCGGAGACAGTCCTGAACCCTGCCCCATATGCATCGGCAAGCGCCCCTGAAGATCCGGCAGGCCGAACGTCGCTCTCCCATCTCCGCCAAAGTTGGTGCCCAGGAGCGAAAACAATGCTGTGTTCTGCGAGATCGCCAATATCTGCCCATTGGTCTGGGCCCAGCCGATTGGCGCAAAATTGAACCCGACCGCTCGGATTTCGGACACGAATTGATCGGCCATAAAATGCTCCCGTACCGATATCGAGAGTGACCGTCATCAGGATCGCAATGACGCTTGAGTCACTCAATTCCGCGAGGGGAAGATTCCCGCCAATGCAATGATGAAGTTGACGACGCTGAAGGGTGACAGGGTCGGCACTTGGCGCTTGACGCCGACCGCGGCAGAAACCGGCGACGCCGGAGAGCCAGGTATCTGAATGGTCTGTCGGGTTACGAACTCCACGCCCCCGTTGGTCCCGATGTCGCGCGGGGACAGTCCTGCGCCCTGCCCCATGTGCATCGGCAGGCGCCCGCGAAGATCCGGCAAGGCAAAGATCGTTCGCCCATCTCCTCCAAAGTTCGTGCCGAGGAGCGAAAATACTGCTTGGTTCTGGTTGATCGGCAGCGCCTGCCCGTTTGTCATGGCCCAGCCCTTTGGCGGAAAGCCAAATCCGACCATCCTGATCTCGGCCAAAAATGGTTCTGGCATACGTTTCTCCAGTCAATGGCTTCGGCTTGGCCGCCCTGTATCCCCGATACCCTCCGGCCGTCCGGCCTGCTCGCGTTGCCTCTCTTCCGGCGTTCCTCGGTTCAGCGGTGAATGTATCGAACTTGCATGCGAGCCGGATCAGGTCAAAAATAGAATCAATTCCTACATCATTGCGGCCCGCTCATTCAGGTCTGCGAGGGGAAGATACCGAATAGCGAGATGATGAACGTGACCACGCAGAACGGCGACTGGGAAGGGAACTGCAAACTACCAAAGGTCAAGGCCGGGACAGGCGCGACCGGCGCGCTCGGAATTTGCGCCGATGCCAGGGTGGCGGTCTCCGCCCCGCCCTTGTCACCAAGAACGCGCGGCGAAAGCCCCAGCCCGGTCCCAGCATGCATTGGGCTGCGACTCTGCAGGTCCGGCAAGGCAAATGTCGTCTGCCCGTCGCCGCCGTAGGTCGTTCCCAAGAGATTGAACAACGCTTCGTCCTGCGCGATCGGAATAAGCTGCCCGCTGGTGAACGCCCAGCCCACCGGCGCAAAATTCGCACCGAACATTCGGATCTCGCCGATATAGGGATTGGACATGGATTCGCTCGACCAGCCGGTCTCGGGCAAACAGCTTACCCCATTGCTGCGGCCTTCATCAAATGGGATTTGCTCCGGTTGGCTCCCAGATCTCGCCCGGGTGATCGGGCATCATTTCCCGGCGCGAGCCATTGTTCCGCTTCACCAAAGCACTTTCTTCCCCTAATATTGGGTGTCTCTGTCGAATTCGGGGGGCGGGTTTCGTGGCTTTGCACTCCTCTGGAAGCAATCACCAAGCCTGGATTTCGCCGCGCCAATTTGCAAGCAGCGGCCTTTCCAAATTCCTCATATGCTTGGCGTTCTCCATTTTTTGCGCATTGTGCTCCGCCGCGCCCGCAAGCGCGCTGGCGGTCGTGAGCCTGTCCACAACCCCAAATTGCGACGCCGTGACCGGCATGAACATCAGCGGGGTGAGCCTCGGTGGCGCAATCGTCACGGATGCGGCTGGTATTACCATCTGGGCCGGGGTCGGCGACGGGCAGAGACCCTTTGCACCGTTCGAGGGGCCCACCGACAACTCGCAGTGGACCGTGACCGATCACGGAACCGGGGCGTTCATATCATTCACACCCTCGACATTTGCCTCCCAGTGCGCGCCGGCTTCGCTCACCGTGACCGCGGGGGACGTCAATGCGTCCGCCCCACAGGGCGGCAGCGTCACGCCGCTTTCGACAACCTATACCCTGACCAATGCCGGGGGCAGCGCAATCTATCCTCTCACAACGCCCTACTTTGCGGCTGGCACCGTCTTCTTCAACCTGAGCGCTGTCCCGGCGACGATCGGCCCGTTCTCTTCCGTCAACGTCACCGTCACGTTCAATACGTCGGCCAGCAGTCAGTCGCTCGGCGCTCACAGCGCTACCATCGCGTTCGCCAACGCCGCCAAGCTGTCCGTCGTCACCACTAGGACCGTCAATCTGACGATTACCGCCGTTCAGCCTCCCACGCTGCAACTGAACACATCCACCGCGATCATCTCCACGGGTAACCAAGGCGGGCCATTCACGCCGTCTTCGTTCACCTATCAGCTGAGTGCGCCGACCGGCCCTGTGAATTACTCGATTTCCGGCTTGCCCGCCTGGCTGAACGTCTCGACGACCTTCGGCACGGTGGCAATCAACTCGGCGACGGTCGTGACTTTCGCCATCCTTCCGAGCGCAATCGGTCTGCCGCCCGGCACCTACAACGCCAGCATCGCCTTCACCAATACGACCAACGGCCTGGGGAACCAGTCTGTTGCCGCGACCCTCACGGTCATTCCCACATCCCCGCCACCGGTACAGACGAACCGGACATGGGTATCGGGCCTCGGCAGCGATGCCAATGACTGCAGCAGGACCGCGCCTTGCCTGACATTCGCAGGAGCCTTTGCGAAGACGTTGGCCGGCGGCGAGATCAATGCTCTCGATAGCGGCGGCTTTGGAACATTGACCATCACCAAGTCGATCACCATACGTTCCGATCACGTCGAGGCCGGTATACGGGCTGCAGGAACCACCGCTATCACAGTCAATGTCGGGGCGAATGACGTCGTGGAATTGAACGATCTCGATATCGAAGGAGCTGGCTTCGGCCTGAATGGCGTCGAAATCGTCGGGGGAGGCAGCATTACCATTCGCAGGTGCTCCATCCGGAACTTCACGCAAAACGGCGTCAATTTGACGGGGACTGCGAGCGCCCGCGTCTTCGTTGTAGATTCATTAATCAGGAGCAATTCCGGCGGCTTGAACGTTCAGGGCGCTGCCGGAGCAGCCAACGTTGGACTCCTGGTAAGGACCATGCTCGATCAGAATTCGGCCTTCGCGGCGCAGGTCACCGCCCCGAGCAGGTTGATTTTATCGGAATCGAAGTTGCTTGGAAGCGCTATCGGCATCAGCAATCCGGGCGGCAATGCCACCGTAACTTCCTTCGGCGACAATGCGATTGGCGGTACTGGATCGCCGACGGTGCTCAACGCGCCCAAGTAGCCTTGCCATGGATAACTCCTGCTACTAATAAGGCGCCTCATTCGGCGCATTTGCTTCGGGCAATAGATTCAAGGAATCCGTGCCTTATCAGTGAAACCGACGTTCGAAAAGTGCGGGTTCGGGGCGCGTCGGCTCGGCTTTTCCGCCTCCGTGTCATCCAAACGCCGGATGCCCAGAATGAGTGAGTGACCCATGATGGTACGGACGATCCTTGGCGCAGCTCTCCTGGCTCTGGTCGCCATCGCGCCGGCGACGGCGGCGAGCTTCCAGAGCGGCATGGCGGCGTTCCACCGCAACGACTATGGGGCGGCGGCGCGGATGTTCCTGCCGCTTGCGGAGAGCGGCGATGCCCGGGCGCAGGCGATCCTCGGTTACTTGTTCGCCACCGGCCGCGGGGTCCCGCAAAGCTATGTCGAGGCGGCCGGCTGGTATTGGCGCGCCGCCGAGCAGGGCCATCCCACCGCGCAATACATGCTCGGCCTCGCATACGACAAAGGCCAAGGCGTGCCGCAGGATTATGTGGAGGCCTACAAATGGCTCGATCTGGCGGTCGGCCGGGCGAGCGGGCGGACCCGCGACGATTGGAGCCGCATTCGCGACGCTGTCGCCTCGAAGCTCAGCCTGGTGCAGGTCACCGAGGGGCAGCGCCTCGCGCTCGAATGGCGGCC
>CAVRHR010000002.1:0-141202 GCA_963721005.1 uncultured Alphaproteobacteria bacterium
GGCGCGGGAGCGCTGAGCTGAGGTAATTCTTCCGAAGACATTGCATGTCGGGCTGATGATCGGCTGCGCCCGAACACCGATTAGCCGAGACCGCCAACGCGGCGGTCTCGACATCCACATCCGTACCTAAATCAATCGATCCCCCGGTCAGTGCCCGTCATCGTCACGATCGGGCGGTGAGATCGCCACCACGGCTCCGGTGGTCTCGTTGAGGATGAGCTTGCGGGCCTCGTCGCCGTCACGGTCGAAGTCGAACATGTTGTCGAGCTTGCCCGCAATGGTATCGAATGAGCCGCCCGGCTGGATGCGCTCGCCGAACAGCCAATTGTCCTCGACGAACCGCAGCACCGAGGTCTGGTCGGTCAAGGTGTGGTCGACGAAATTACGCTTGGCGAAGGGCGACACCACCAACAGCGGCATGCGGGTCCCGTAGCCGCAGCGGCCCCAGGCCGGCTGACCGAAATTGCCGTTGAGCGGTGTCGAGGGCGTCGGGCTGCCCTGCTGGGCCCCGTGGTTGCAGAGCCCGGCGCCGTTGAGCGTATCGACGATGGGATTGAACGAAGGGTTCACCACTGGCGGCATCTGATGGTCGTACCAGCCATCGGAGTCGTCATATGCGATGACCACGGCGGTCTCGGACCATTCGGGACTCTTCTGCAGCGCGTTGATCACCCGAACTAGGAAATGCTGCTCGTCGAGCGGGTCCGAGTAACCCGCGTGGCCATCCTGGAACGCCGCCGCCTTGAGAAAGCTCACCGCCGGCAGGTTGCCGGCTTTCAGCGCCGCGAAGAAATCGTTGATGTCGTATTGATGCTTGGCGGGCTCCGGCGTGTTGGTGTGCGGGATCAGGCTGTGCCCGATGGCCGCGACCGAGTTCGGGCGGGCATGGCTCGGGTTGCGGGTCGAGGCGTAGTACTGGAACCAGGCGTGGTGAGGAATGTAGTCCACCGAGGGGGAGGTCACGGGGCCGGCCGTGGGATTGGTCAAGCGCTGGCACCCAGTGGTCCCGTTGGGATTGGTGATCGTCAGATCAAAGCCGCCCATGAACGAGCCCCAGGTGACGCCGCGGGCATTGAGCAGATCGCCGATATTGCGGCCCGCCATCGTAACCTGATCGATCGCCGGATTGGAGCAGACATCAAGCAGGGGATCGCCATCGCCGATCTCGGTCATGTTGCTGGTGGTATGGGCGGCGTCGCCGAACGCTTCATGGGTGTTATGCAGCAGGTTGCCGCTACCATCGAGGACATTGAGCGTGGCGGCAAAGCCGCTAGTCTGCCCCGAGATCAGGTTGAGGGCGCCCGGCGTGGAAGGGCCGAACTGCGTGGTGTAATTGTTGTCGTTCAAGGCAAAATGCTGGGCATAGTTCCACAGCGCCGTGACGGTGTTGCCGTCATAATAGCCCATCACCAGCGCCTTGCTGCCGATGCCGGTCGGCGGCGGTCCGGCGGTGCCAACCCAGGCCGGAAACCCGTCCATCTTGCCGTTGTCGTAGGCGCTCTCCTCGGGGCTTTCGTTGTGTCCCTGGTCCGAGGTCAAGGCCTGCGCGGGCGAAAGCCGGAACGGATTTGCCGCGGCGGTGCCGTTGGTCTTGCCGTTGCCCGGAGCGGCGGGAGTGCTGTTGGGATTATTGTTGATCAGATCGACGCCGACGAGCGGATTGAAATGATTGGTCGTATCGAGCGGCGTGACCAGCGTATTGACGCTCTTTGGCGTTCTCGGCGACGATCTGAACGGGGTCTCGCCCGGCTTGTTCTGCGCCATCGGATAGGTGCCGAAGTAGTGATCGAAGGAGACGTTCTCCTGGAAAATGACGACGAGATGCTTGATCGGCGTCCTGGTGAAGGCGCGGTCGTCGGAATCGCCGCCGCGGTGATCCTCCGCCAGGACCGCCGGCGCGGAGAGCACGAAGGCAGCCGCAAAGCCTGCAAAGATTGTTCGATAGTTCATGTTTGGTCGCTCCCAAAAGGAATAAGCGCATGTGCGGGTGCCGTTTCGAGTCCGCGGGCGCGGATCGGCAACCTGATGCGACCGTAGGGCACTCATGTAACCGTAATGTAACGGCAAGGTGACGACTGTTCGGCAATGCCGCAGCGATCGCAGCGTGGCGCGGATCATTGGGAAGCGAATTGACGGCGACCGGGCGGCGCCCCGCGCTCAAACGGCGAGCAGCGTCGCTTCGAGCAGCCAGCCGAGCCAGATCGCCGGCGCCAGGAACAAGCCCAACGGCAGCCGCCCGGCGGCGCGTAGCGGGCGGCGGCGCACCAGCTGCCGGATCACGATGGCGGCAAGCGCCGCAAGCGCCGCGATCTCGATGGCGATCGGGATCGTGGTCCACTCGAGCCAGGCGCCCGCCACGGCGGCGAGCTTGACGTCGCCGAGCCCGATCCCCTGCCGGCCGCGAATGCGCTGATAGATCGCCCGCAAGGCCAGAAAGCACGCTCCCAGCACCGCGGCACGCAAAACCGCGAACTCGATGCCGCCCAGCGCCGCATCAGGGTCCGAGGTGCCGGCGCTCACCAGCGCAAGCCCGAACGCGGTCGCCGACAGGGCGTCAGGGATGATGAATTGACGGGCATCGATGACGGAGATCGCCAGCATCACCAGGGCGAGCAGCGCCCCCAGCACACCGCGCAAGCCCGGCGCGACCCACAGGCTGGCCGCACCGGCGGCGAGCGCGATGAGGCAGACGAGGGCGCGTTCAATAAGGTCTTTCCGCCGCCGCCCGGCGCCATCCAGGGGGCGGGCCAGCCCGAGAGGGCTCATCGCACCAGGCTGGGCGCTCGCGGCACGACCGCGCCAGGCGGGTTGGTGGACCCGACCTTGCCGCCGCGCATCTTCGAGCGCAGCTCCTCGGCCACCACCGACGCATCGACGCCGTCGCGGATGATCTGCGGCCGGATGAAGATGATGAGCTCGGTGCGCGAGATGCCCTTGAGGTTCTGGGTGAAGGCGTCGCCCACGCCGGGCAGCTGATCGAGCAGCGGAATGCCCGAGCGCGAGCGAGTTCTGGGTCTCGCTGATCAGGCCGGCGAGCAGCACCGTCTGGCCGCTCGTCACCGCCACGCTGCTCTTGACCTTGCGCTGCGACAGGGTCGGGGTCAGCGTGCCGCTGTTGGCGTTGTTGGCGACGTTGCTGATCTCCTGCTCGACATCGAGCAGCACCTTGCCGCCGGAGTTGATCCGCGGCACCACCCGCAGGATGATGCCGGTATTGCGGTAGTCGATGGTATTGACCACGGTGTTGCTGGTGCTCAGCACCGTGGCGCTGCCGGTGGTGACCGGCACCTGGTCGCCGACCTGCAGGGTGGCGACCTGGTTGTCGACCACGACCAGCGAGGGGTTCGACAGCACCTTCACGTCCGTATAGGCGTGCAGGGCGTTCAGGATGACCCGCGGCTCGAGCGCGGAGCCGACCAGGAAATTGAAGCCGGGAAGCGTCTGCGCCAGCACGGCGCCGGCCGCGCTGTTGATGGCCGAGCCGGTATTGACCGGCGCGCCGAAGTCCTGGCTCTTGAGGAAGAACTGGACCCCGTAATTGAGATTGTCGTTGAGCGTGACCTCGGCGATGGTCATGTCGATCGCGACCTGCAGCTGCGGCCGGTCGAGCTGATTGAGCGTGCGCTCGATGATGCGGTAGTTCTCCTGGTTGGCGTAGATCAGCAGCGCATTGTTGACCACGTCGGGCGTGATCCGCACGCCCGGCAGGATCGCCGACCCGGCGCTTGCACCGGCGGCGTGCCCGCCGGCCAGGGAATTCGCGCCCGCGTTGGCGGCGCTGGCCGCGTTGGCGGGATTCGCCGCGGCGTCTGGAACCGGCATCACTTGCGGGCGCACGCCTGACGTGGTCGGCGCGGACAGCCCGCCGGAAAGGCGCTCGGTGCTCGATAGCGATGTGGTCCCTCCCCCCGGGGCGATCTGGTTGGTGCGGCGCATCGAGTCGACGCGCCGCCGCCGGCGCCGCCGACGAACATGTCGTTGAGCAGCCGCGCGAGCTGGCGGGCCTCGCCATAGCGGATCCGGTAGACCTTGACGCCGGTGCTGGCGACGTCGGAGCTGTCGAGCCGATTGATCCAGGTCGCGGCGTTGCGCAGGACCTCGGGCTTGCGCGACACCACCAGGATGGCGTTGAGCCGGCCGACCGGCTGGAACTTGACCATGCCCTGGCCGAGCCCGCCCTCGCCTGAATCCATGATCTTCTCGAGCTCGGCGATCAGCGGCTCGGGCGTGGTGTTGCGCACCGGATAGATGCCGACCGACTGGCCGCGCATCCAATCGGCGTCGAAGCTCAGCACGGTCTCGACCGCGGCGCGGCGTTCGGCGCCGCTGCCCTGGATCAGGAGCAGATTGCGGACCGGATCGGCCCGGATGGTGCCGGCCTTCATGGCGAAACTGTCGAGCAGCTTGGTGACGGTCTGCACCGACACGAATTGCAACGGGATCACGGTGACGCCGTAGCCGGGCTCCGGACGGGAATCGGCGGAGACGCGATCGAAGCCGCCGCTGCCCACCGCTTCGGCCGCCGGCAGCAACCGATAGCCGGCGGCATCGCGCGCCAGCACCACGTTGGCGGTGCGCAGCGTGCTTTCCAGCACGAACAGCACATCGTCCTTGGGAACCGGGCGGCCGGACGCCAGGCTGACGGTGCCCTGCACGCGCGGATCGATGGTGTATCCGACGCCTAGAATGTCGTGGAGAATGACCTTGGCGACGGTGGTGACCGGCGTGTTCTCGAAATTGAGCTCGTAGCCCTCGCTGCTGCTGCGGGCCGCAGGCGCCGTGACCTCGATCGGATCGGCGCTGCCGGCGCCGTAATAGCTCGAGGAGCGCGGGCCCTTGGGCGAGCCCGTATTGGCGACTTCGGCGCCGCCCGGAAAGCGCGGCGTCAAGTCGGTGCTGCGCACCCGGTCGACCGCATCGGGCGGATCGTTCCCCTGCATCATCGAGGTGAGGTTGCAGGCCGCCAGCCCGGCGCCGACCGCCACCAGACAAAGCGCAGCCAAGCCGGCTTGCGCCATGCGAAATCCACGCAACGCTTTACAAAATCCCAGCACCGGCCCCTCGATTGTTGTCGGCGCCTCCTGCCGGATCAGCCCAACTTGAAATTGACAGAGCACAGCACTATTGCTAGGTTTTCAAAACGCGTCAACAATAAATTTGTCGTCCGAGCAAAGCTTAATTGTCTTCTCGGAATCAGATGGACGCCAATGAATTCGCAAATTTCAGGCGACTTTGCCAAGCACCTCTCGAGCAAGAACTTTATTATTGCCGATCTGAGCTTGGGGTCCAAGTCATCGAACGGTCATGTTGGCGAATTATCCTTACGAAGACTGTGGGAGCTGACCGACCTGTCCGCGAACGACTTCGCTGATGAAGTCGCTGTTTTCTATTCTCTGCCCCGGCTGTCGCTGCCGCAATTGATCGCCGCCACCGCGCTCACCGGGCGGTTCTCCCGCCGCTTCCTGCGCGAGACCGCCGTGTTTCCCTACCAGTCGGCCGATGGCCGCCACAAGCTCGCGGTCGCCGATCCGGCCGACGTCGCCGCCGTACGCGCCGCCGAGATCGTGCTCGGCGCCCCGGTCGACGTCGAGGTCGCCTCGTTCGAGGACATCGCGACCGCGCTCACCGAACGCCTGGGCGACGATGAGGAGGCCTCGTCGGAGAGCGGCGATCCGGCCGCCGCGCGCGCCGACGACGACGTCGAGAACCTGCGCGACCTGGCGAGCGGGGCGCCGGTGGTGCGCGCCGTCAACGATCTCCTGGAGCGCGCCATGGAGCTGCGCGCGAGCGACATCCATATCGAGCCGTTCCGCAACGGCCTGGTGGTGCGCATGCGGGTCGACGGCCTGCTGCGCCCGGTGCCGGCGCCGGCCGGCGCGCTGCCGCAGGCCCTGATCTCGCGCATCAAGATTCTCGCCGGCCTCAACATCGCGGAGCGTCGGCTGCCGCAGGATGGCGCCGCCCGCCTGCGGGTCGCCCGCGCCGAGATCGATATCCGGGTCGCCACCATGCCGACGCAGCACGGCGAGTCCGCGGTGATCCGCCTGTTGCCGCGCGATCGCGGCCTGCTCGAGGTCGGCAAGCTCGGCCTCTCCGCGCGCGACGAGCGCACCCTGGCGCGGCTGCTGGCGCTGCCGCACGGGCTGGTCGTGATCACCGGGCCGACCGGCAGCGGCAAGACCACCACGCTCGCCACCATGCTGACCGTGCTCAACCAGTCGACCCGCAAGATCCTCACCATCGAGGATCCGGTCGAGTACGAGATCCATGGCGTCAACCAATCGCAGGTCAAGCCCGCGATCGGGCTCACCTTCGCGGCCGCCATGCGGGCGTTCGTGCGCCAGGACCCCGACGTCATCATGGTCGGCGAGGTGCGCGACGCCGAGACCGCGCATATCGCCATCCATGCGGCGCTGACCGGCCATCTGGTGCTGACCACGCTGCACACCGAGACGGCGGCCGCGGCGGTGCCGCGCCTGCTCGATCTCGGGGTCGAAGGCTTTTTGCTGAAATCGACGCTGCGCGCGGTGATCGCGCAGCGGTTGGTGCGCGTGCTGTGCGATCGCTGCCGGAGCACCCGCAAGCTCACCGCAGACGATCTCGCGGCCGATCCGCGCTACGCCGCGCTCGGGCTCAAGGCCGGCGAGACGCTGGGCGAGCCGGCCGGCTGCGAGCGCTGCGGCGGCACCGGCTACCGCGGCCGCAACGGCGTGTTCGAGGTGCTGGAGCTGGTCGAGGATGTGCGCAAGCTGATCGGCGCCCACACCGACGCGGGCGTGATCGATCAGGCCGCGATCCACGCCGGCATGGTCACGATGGTCGACGATGCGGTGGCGAAAGCCCGCCTCGGCGTCACCTCGGTCGCCGAGGTGCTGCGCGTCACCACGGTGCGATAGAGATGGTGCGATAGCCATGCCGAGCTTTCGCTATCGGGCCTTGACCCAGAGCGGCGACCTGGTGAGCGGGTCGATTGCGGCGCCGACCGCCGCGGAGGTCGCGCATCGCATCGAGTTTCTCGGCCTGGTGCCGATCGAGACCGTGGCCGAGGGCGCGGGCGCCGGCGCCGAGCGTTTCAGCCTTGCGTTCTGGTCGCGGCCCAAGCCCGAGGACGTCACCGTCTTCACCCGCGACCTCGCGCTGCTGCTGCGGGCCGGGGCGCGCATCAACGACGGGCTCGAGCTCCTGGCGCAGGACATCGACGTCGGGCGGCTGCGGCCGACGCTCGCCAAGATCAGGGCCGCGGTGCTGGCCGGCGAGAGCTTCGCGGAGGCGATCTCGCGCCACCCGGCCTTGTTTCCGCCGGCCTATGTGGCGCTGGTGCGGGTGGGCGAGGCCTCCGGCACGCTCGATCAGATTCTCGAGGTGCTGGGCGCCGAGCGGGTGCGCGCCGAGGCGCTGCGCCGCAAGCTCGGCGATGCGCTGCGCTATCCGGCCTTCGTGCTGTGCGCGGCCGGCGGCGTGCTCTTGTTCTTTCTGTTGTTCGTGCTGCCGCAATTCGCGACCGTGCTGCGCGATTTCAATGCCAAGCTCGACCCGGTGGTCACGGTCTTTCTCGGCCTTTCCGATTTCCTGCGCGCCCACATGCAGGGGGTCGGAGCCACGATCGTGATCACGCTGCTGATCGGCCTGTTGGTGCTGCGCCGGCCCGGCAGCCGGGCCGCCATCATCCGGCAGCTGTCGCGTCTGCCGCTGGTCCGCCCGGTGCTGATGTTCCACCGGACTGCCTTGTTCTGTCGCAATCTTGGTGTTCTACTCGGCAGCGGGGTGGCGCTGACGACCACGTTGCGCATTCTGTCCGACATGATGGCGGCGACCGGGGACGGCACCGCCTGGACCAAGACCGTCGACCGCGTCCGCCATGGCGGCAAGCTGTCCGACGCGTTGCTGGACACCGCCGCCCTACCCGCCATGGCGATCCGGATGCTAAGATTGGGCGAGGAGACCGGGCAGCTGCCGATGCTGGCGGGCCGGGTGGCGGAATTTTACGAAGCCAAGCTGCAGCGCAGCCTCGACCGGGTGGTCGGGGTTGCGGGTCCGGCGGCGATCGTGGCCATCAGCATCGTGGTCGGCGGATTGATCGTCTCTGTCATGACGGCGTTGCTGTCCGTAAGCCAAATCGTCGAGTGAAGGAAGGAGGGCATCCCATGAACGTTCCTGCGACACCATTTGCGACCCGTTCCCGCGCGCGCGCCGCGCCCGGGCGTCCCGCCATGGCGAAAGCGGCTTCACCCTGGTCGAGATTCTGGTCGTCATCACCATCATCGGCATGATCATGGCGCTGGTGGGTCCGCGCGTGCTCAACTACCTGGGCGAATCCAAGGTGAAGGCGGCCCGCATCCAGATCGAGAGCCTGTCCAGCGCGCTCGACCTCTATTACCTCGATGTCGGGCGCTATCCCTCCAGCTCCGAGGGCCTGGCCGCGCTGGCGCAGCAACCGGGCGGCGTGCAGACCTGGAACGGTCCGTATCTGCGCACCGGCTCGGTGCCCAACGATCCATGGGGCCATCCCTACATCTACCGCTCGCCCGGCGAGCACGGCGCTTTCGACATCATCTCCTACGGCTCGGACGGCCAGGAGGGGGGAACCGGTACGGCGGCAGATGTTGTCAGCTGGACGCGCTGACCGTCACGCCGCCGAGGCCGGCTTTACGCTGCTCGAGATCGTGTGCGTGCTCGCGATCATCGCGGGCCTCGCCGCGATCATCCTGCCGGCGCTTCCGCGCGGAACCTCGCGGACCCGGCTGGAGGCCTACGCGATCGAGACCGCGACGCTCATCAAGGCCGACCGCGACGCCGCCATCTGGCGTCGCGGCCAGGTCGTCACGCAGGTGGATGCCATCGGCCGATCGGTGCGCTCGGGCGCGACCGGGCGGGTGGTGCGGTTGCCGGCCGACGTCCATTTCGAGGCGCTGCTGGCGACCCGCTGCAATCAGCGCGCCAGCGGCACCACCATCAATTTCTTCGGTTCCGGCATGTCCTGCGGCGGCACCATCGAGCTCACGCGCCTGGGTGCCGGCTACCAGGTGCGGGTCAATTGGCTGACGGGAGGTGTCGAGGTTGTCCCGGTCACCGCGCTTTAGGATGCTGTCGCGTATCGTGCGCCGCCCGACGCCGCGGCGGCGCCCGTATGCCGCAAGGCGGAGCGTCGCCGGCTTCACCCTCATCGAGGTGCTGGTCGCGCTCGCCATCGTATCGGCCTCGCTCGCCGCCATCGGCTCGCTGATGGCCACCACGGTGCGGGCCATGCGCTCGATCGACCAGCGCTTCGCTTTGGTGGAGACCGCGCGGGCGGTCGAGACCGGCCTGCCCGATCGCGGCGATCTCGCCGCCAGCTTGACCGGCGATCTGGCGGGGCACCGCTGGGCCGTCGACGTGGCCCCGTTCGCGGCGAGCTTCATCGACCCACAGCTGCCCACCCCTTGGGCGCCGCAAACCGTGGTCATCCGTGTGCGCTCGCCGGGCGGAGCCATCCTCCAGGTCAACACGGTGCGGCTGCGGCGAAGGACAGGCGGATGAAGGCACGCGCGCGGCCCCGGCGCGACCGTCGCCACGTCGCCGGCTTCACCCTGATCGAGATGCTGATCGCGACCGCCCTGATGGTGGCGATCCTCTCGGCGCTCGCGACCGTGACGGCGCAATGGCTGCCGAACTGGAATCGCGGTTTTGCCCGCGTGCAGCGCGCCGAGCTCGCGAGCGTAGGCATCGAGCGCATCGTGGCGGATCTCGCCGCCGCCGAGTTCATCCTGCCCTACGGCAAGGCCAAGACGCCGTTGTTCGAGGGCGCGGAGCTGTCGGTCACTTTCGTGCGCTCGGCGCTCGGCCCCAATAGCCGGCCCGGGCTCGAGATCGTGCGCATCGCCGAGACCGCCGACCAGCGCGGCCTCGCCATGGTGCGCCAGAGCGCGCCGTTTTGGCCGCTCGCGCCGGATGGCAGCGGCGCCCCGCCGCGCTTCGGCGATCCGGTCGTGCTGGTGCGGGCGCCCTACCGGGTGTCGCTCTCCTATGCGGGGCCGGACCGGGTGTGGCGCGGCACCTGGGGCGGCGTCCCGACGCTGCCGACCGCCGTTCGGGTGCTGCTGCGCGACGCCGCCACCTCGCAGACGCTCGCCGTATCGACCGCCGCCACCGTCCACGTCAACGTCTCGGCCCAGTGCGTCGGCACCCAGAACGCGACCGCCTGCGCGCAGGGCAAGACCGCCGACCGGGCCAACGGCCCCGCCCGCGCCAACGGCCTTTGAACAGGAGCCGCCTGCGGTGACAGCTCCGCCATGCCAAGCCAACCGATTTCGCGCGGCTTCTGCGCGCGACGCGGCGAGGATGGCTTCATCGTGGTGGCGGTGCTGTGGATTCTCGGCGCGCTGGCGGCGCTCGCCTCGATCTATTCGATCTATGTCACCAACACGGCGATCAGCCTGAGCGCGAACGACGACCGGCTGCAGGCCGAGGCGCTGGTGACGGCGGGCCTCGAGCTCACGGCCTATCAAGTGTCCGGCAAGGACGTGGAGGCGCGGCCGAGCCAGGGGGCGTTCCGGTTCCGCCTCGGACGCGCCGCGGTCGCGGTCGAGTTCCGCTCGGAGGCCGCGCGTATCGATCTCAACGCGGCCCCCAAGGAGCTGCTGGCCGGCCTGTTTGCCGGGCTCGGCGCGCGCCCCGACGCGGCCGACTATTACGCCGACCGGATCGCGGGATGGCGGCAGCCCGGCGAGGCCGCGGGCGAGAACCTGGAGGCCTCGGCCTACCGGTCGGCCGGCTTGAGCTATGGGCCCCGCCAGGCGCCGTTTTCCGATGCCGGCGAGCTGTGGCTGGTGCTGGGGCTGCCGCCGGCCATGGTCGAGCGGGCGCTGCCGTTCCTGACGGTGTTCAGCGGCAGCCCCAATATCGACGCCATGGTGGCTGCCCCCGAGGTGGTCGCCGCCCTGCCCGGCATGACCCCCGATCGGCTCTATGGGATTCTCGGCCAGCGCGGACCCGGCGCCGCCAATGCCCAGATCGTGCAGAGCCTCTTGGGAGGCGCCCAGGGTGCCGCCAAGGAGGGCGGCAAGGCGATGCGGGTGACGGTCGGCATCGCCTTCGACAACGGCCGCCGGGTGGGCGCCGAGGCCGTCATCCTGCCGCTCGATGATGCGGACGAGCCTTATCGTGTATTGTCGTGGCACGACGATTTCGACGGCTGAGCTGAAACAAAATCGATGTTTTTGGGGGCGATTTCAGCATTTGTACCAAAATTATTATCTTTCCCAAAATTGCGCTAACTCACTCGTTGTGCTGCTTTTTTTCCCTTTCCGGTTCGACCCGTGGACTTTGGTTGGGACGTCTGCGCAAGGGCGGCAGGCAGCCGCTTAACTGACAACTGAGTTTGCAGTTCCGGGGCCTCACTAAACATCGGTATAAAGGCGTAAGTGCGCCCCCGCCCGCCTCGCGGATACTCCCCGACTTGTAAGAGCCGGTCAGAAGCGATGGCCTTGCGGAGCACTTTCTGCACCCCCTGGCGGGTGGCGCCAATGTCTTGGGCGAGGCGATAAAGTCCCACAGTTATCAATCCGTTTGAGTCCATATAATTGTTGGCCATCCGGAAGAGCGCACGAAATTCCATATTGGAAACGAATGGATCGGTACTCATTTCATCCAACCACCGCAATTTCATTTCCGTGAATGTCCTCGAATCCAGACCAGGGGGGAACCAGCTTGGGTTGGTTTTCGGGGGCTGCTCTGGCTTGGTCCGGTGTGGGCCCCGATCGGCCTGCGCCGCTTGCCGCCGCTTTGCATGACCCGAGGGCGCCGGCGGACTCGCACCCTCCTCACGCCCATACGGCGCAGGTGGGTCGGCGACTGCGCAGTCGGTCAACTCCGGGATTTTGACCCAGTCGCTGGGCACCGGCCGCAACTGCGCACCCCGGGGGTCTTGATGGTCGTGTTGGGCAGGGATAGGGCTAGGTGCGTGTCACCGCCATTGCGAGGAGCCGGGTCGGGGACTTCATCCTCGGCAAGCTCGTCATCATCCGGGAATTCGACCCCTTCGACGAGGCCTTTGATGAGGCCCACGATGCGTGCGGGGTCGAGCGGGTCGATCTCGGCATGCAGCGCCCGCGCCGCGGCTGCGGCTGGCGAGACGTCGCTGCCCCGAATGGCAGCGCGGATGGCGAGCGGTCCGCGCCTGATGAGACGAAAGACATCACGTAACACCAAATCGTCGATCAGATCGTCGTTGAACCCAGCGACCAAGGCGGCCTTCAGGACGCCTGGACTATGAAGTAGACCGGCGAGGATCATCTGCTCGAGACGCCGCGTCTCCGTCAGGGAGGCGGTCCTGTCTAACATCATGATGTCACCGGCCGGCGGCGGCGAGCGAGCGGGCATCGCCGCGGTCTATGAGTGCTGGGCTGCATTCGGGTCTCCCCTCTGCTCGGCAAAGACGACAAAAACGTGGAGCCTACAATGGTCGAAATTGATGTCAAAAACGCTGGCGGTTTCACGCAGCGAAAGTTCTTTTGAAAATCAATAAGCTAGCAAGCCAGTCGCCCACTGAAGGCAGCGTTAAAAACTGCCAGCTGTGAACCTACGGAGAGACAGCAGGAATGGCGTTAACGACTTGTAAATCGTTTCAGTCGTGGCTTTTGCCGCCTGTGCTCAAGGGCCCATCTCTTCGAATAGCTGGGCGCTAGCCGCTCGCGTCCCCAGCCCGGAGCACGACAGAGGTAGTGGCCGTTCTGGAATAGTGCGCCGGGTGAGTTGGCAGGCGTTGCTGGATCGTGTCCCGTGGCGTGGTGTAGGTGGCGGCAGGCCACCACGATTGCCGGCCTGAGCCGGGCAGGTCAGCTGGCGATTGCCGGGAGGCTGACGGCGGGACCATCGCCCAAGGTGGTGATCGTTTCCCGGGTCATGTAGCTGGCGTGCCGGACTGCCCATTCGTCGTTCTGCTCGAGCAGGATCGCGCCGACCAGCCGGACGATGGCGTCCTCGTTGGGGAAGATGCCCACGACATCGGTGCGGCGCTTGATCTCGCCGTTGAGGCGCTCGATCGGATAACAATCCCATCACGGGCCTCATTGTCCGGTTCCCAACGCTCTGGAGAATCGGGACCACTTGTGTGGTGGCGGAGATTTGCTCCGGTTGGCCCCCGGATCTGCGCTTCACAAAGCACTTTCTTCCCGCTATAATTGAACGTGCCGTCGAATTCGGGGGCCGGTTTCGTGGCTTTTCATTCCTCTGGAATTAATAGACGCCAAGGCTTGATCTTGCTGCGCCGATTTGCCGGCAGCGGCCTTTCCAAGTCTCTCATGGGCTTGGCATTCTGCATTTTTTTCGCGTTCTGCTCCGCCGCGCCGGCGAGCGCGCTGGCGGTCGTGAGCCTATCCACAACCGCAAATTGCGACGCCGTGACCGGCATGAACATCAGCGGGGTGAGCGCCGGTGGCGCAATCGTCACGGATGCGGCTGGTATTACCATCTGGGCCGGGGTCGGCAACGGGCAGAGACCCTTTGCACCGTTCGAGGGGCCCACCGACAACTCGCAGTGGACCGTGACCGATCACGGAACCGGGGCGTCCATATCATTCACGCCCTCGACATTTGCCTCCCAATGCGCGCCGGCTTCGCTCACCGTGACCGCAGGAGACGTCAATGCGTCGGCCCCACAGGGCGGCAGCGTCACGCCGCTTTCGACGACCTATACGCTGACCAATGCCGGGGGCAGCGCAATCTATCCCCTCGCGACACCCTACTTTGCGGCTGGCACCGTCTTCTTCAACCTGAGCGCCGTCCCGGCGACGATCGGCCCGTTCTCGTCCGTTAACATCACCGTCACCTTCAATTCGTCGGCCAGCAGTCAGTCGCTCGGCGCTCACAGCGCTACCATCGCGTTCGCCAATGCCGCCAAGCTGTCCGTGGTCACCACCAGGACCGTCAATCTGACGATTACCGCCGCTCAGCCTCCCACGCTGCAATTGAGCCCATCCACCGCGATCATCTCCACGGGTAACCAAGGCGGGCCGTTCACGCCGTCTTCGTTCACCTATCAGCTGAGTGCGCCGACCGGCCCCGTGAATTACTCGATTTCCGGCTTGCCCAGCTGGCTCACCGTCTCGACGACCTTCGGCACGGTGGCAATCGACTCAGTGACGGTCGTGAATTTCACCATCAATCCGAGCGCCATCGGTCTGCCGCCCGGCACCTACAATGCCAGCATCGCCTTCACCAATACGATCAACGGCTTGGGGAACCAGTCTGTTGCCGCGACGCTCACGGTCAATCCCACATCCCCGCCGCCGGTGCAGATGACCCGGACATGGGTATCGGGCCTCGGCAGCAATGCCAATGACTGCAGCAGGACGGCGCCTTGCCTGACTTTCGCGGGAGCCTTTGCGAAGACGACCGCCGGCGGCGAGATCGATGCTCTCGATCGCGCCGGCTTTGGAGCACTGACTATCACTAAAGCGATCACAATCAACGGGGGTGGATTTGCCTCAATTCTATATATCTGGCACCATTGGAATATCGATAAATGCAGGCCCGAACGATGCCGTGACCCTGCGAAATCTGATGCTCGATGGGGCAGGGACCGGACTTGTCGGCATCAAGTTCAACTCAGGCGCCTCCCTTATGATTGAGAATTGCGTGATCATGAATTCCGCGCCGGGGGGGGCGGGACTTCAGTTTTCGCCGACGGCCGCAAGCAAAATGAGCGTGCAGGATACGATCGTCAGCAATAACGGCGGCGGGATAATTGTTGGACCAGGTTCCGGAGGGTCGGCCACGGTTTCTCTGCAACGGGTCCAAATGATGGGCAATGGCACTTATGGGCTGAGAGCCGATAGCACAGCCGCAGGCTCGGGGGCGGTTAGCGTCGTGGTGACGGATAGCCAATCAGCCAACAACGGGAGCAATGGAATTGTAGCGATTAGCGGCCCAGGATCCGCGACCGTCGCGGTCAGCCGATCGATTATGTCCAACAATGCGGCAAGTGGTGTCGCGACCAATGGCGCGAGCGCCACCATCTGGGTGGGCAGTTCGACCATCGAAGGAAACCAAAAGGCGGGAAGCCTCGTGAGCGGGGCCATAGTCACGCATGGAAATAACCTGGTGAGAGGCAATACGGTGAGCAACGGGACGTTCAGCGGGACCTTACCTTTGCAATAACCGGACCGGACCCAGTATGCCGGCATCAACGGCAGGGGATGCACATCGTCCCGCGGACCCGAATGCGCCCGCGGCAATTGAGGCGAACCTGAACAATCGCCCCACATCACGCCGAGGTCTTCAAAATCGCGATAGCCGTCACTCGGCTTGGCTTTTCGCCCTCCCAGTCGTACAAATTCCAGGCTGGAACCGGTGGCGAGTGACACATAATGCGGCGCACGATTCTTGGAGCCACCCTCCTGGCTCTGGTCGCCATCGCGCCGGCGACGGCGGCGAGCTTCCAGAGCGGCATAGCGGCGTTCCACCGCAACGACTATGCGGCGGCGGCGCGGATGTTCCTGCCACTCGCGGAGAGCGGCGATGCCAGGGCGCAGGCAGCTCCTCGCCGTCGGCGCGTACATCGAAATCGCGCAAGTCGCCAACCTTGACCCGGCCTGCAGCGGCTCGATGGTGTCGCGCACGGCCGCGGCGAGCTTCGGATCCACGACCGCCACGGTGTCGACGAAGATCACCCGGTAGGCGAGCGCGATGCTGTCGGCATTGCTCTGCATGTCGTTGAGCGAGGTGCCGCTCAGCCGCGACTTGCTGCCGTCCGCCTTGTTTCCGCCGATCTCGAAAGCCAGTCGCGCGATGCAGCCAACCCGACGCGACTTGGAAAGTTGCAAATCTAGGGGCGCGGGGCAAGCATGGCACAACGCTGCCGAAAAAAGGGGGCCCCGGCGATACGCAACGCCCGAGACCCCTGAAGTTTGGTTGGCAAAGTCGTGGCCGAATGTGGACCCGACAGAACCAATACCTCGGAATCCCTTAACCGAACGTTTCCCTTGACCGGCCCATCAAGTACGCAAGCCCTGGTGATTTCGGTCGACCCGTACTGTTCAGCTTTTGTCAACTGCGGGCGCTGGCCATGATGGTTGCGATCGCCTGCTTCGTATCTGTCGACTTGAAGTTCGGCAGCGGCCGGGCCCTCTTGCGCTTTGGGATCAGGCCACGACACTGAGCTACTGGCTCAATAACGAGTTTCAAAGCATCACGCACAAGATCGCGCGGCTTCATCGAAATCCACAGCGTGGGGCAGGCGTGGCGCGCGCCTCGATCTTAAGGGGTTGGATTGCTGCTCCAGATAACCGAGGCCGTGGCCGTGGTCGCGCAGTCTTGCGACGCAGTTTCTATTTCCGCGAGGCGCTGGCGCCGGTTTGTGGAACTGGACGCGCCTAATCCGCCGGCGGCGAGTCTCAACCGCGCTGGCCATCGGTCGCGGCGCGTCGGCGCACACGGCGGCCACTGCTAATGCGTTGCGCAGCGTCGACCGCATAAGCCCAACCCTCTCGCCGGGACAAGGAAATTGGCCTGACCTGCGTTCAACTCGGATAGGGTTGGCCGGAGCCCGGCGCGCGATCCGCACGCTCAGGCATCATAGGGGGCATACCATGAAGTATTTCGCCATCGTCTTTGCAGCAGGGATCGCATTCACCGCTGCTCTGTCGCCCACGCCGGCCTCGGCAACGTTCCTCCGAACCTTTGTTTCCGGGACCGGCAGTGACGGCAATCCCTGCACCCGCACGCAACCTTGCCTGACCTTCGCCTTTGCAATCACCCAAACCGCTGCTGGCGGCGAGATCGACGTTCTCGACCCGGGCGGCTACGGCCCGGTTACCATCACTCAGGCAATCAGCATCGTGAACGACGGGGTCGGCACGGTCGGGGTGCGGGCGCTGCCGGGGGGAGCCGCCGTTACTATCAATGCCGGGTCGAGTGACGCAGTTAGCCTGCGCGGACTGACAATTGAGGGCGCCAGTGTCGGCCATAACGGGATACAGTTCGCCACCGGAAAATCTCTTACGGTCCTGAAATGTGTCATCCGCAATTTTACCAACCGAGGCATTGAGTTCGCTCCGAGCGCCTCGAGCAGCCTCGCCGTTTCAGATACGGTGATTGCCGACAATGGGGGTCGAGGGATTATTGTGGTGCCGACTGGCCCAGGTCCCGTATCCGCAACCTTCAGCCGAGTTGAGGCGGACAACAATACTATTGCCGGCTTCACTGTGGACGGGTCATCCTTTGGCGGCGGCGAAATCTTCGTCACCGTCGCGGACAGTGTGGCCGCTAACAACGGCGTTGGCTTTCTTAATCTCACCGCCGGGGGCGGATCTCCTGAACTCAGTGTAATCCGTTCCGTTGTCAGCAATAACAACATTGGCATTCAAAATGCGGGGGGAGCGGGTGTAGCAGTAATGTCAATTAGCCAATCAGCAATTTTAGGAAATGGCACTGGTTGGAGTAATCTTGGTAGTGGTTTTAGCTTTATCTATTCGTATGGCGACAACGTCATTAACTTCAACGGACCCAACCAGGGCTCTCTCTTTCCAGCCACCAAGGAATAGGCGAGCGTTCGCCCGAGCTGCGTTGGTTGGTGGGCACGAGGCGGTCATCAGGATGCGTTGGACAACGCAAGGCCCCCAGCCGACGCGGCGGTCGGATTACGAAAGGCACGTCCATCGCATGACGGCAACACCAGCGACAATACGGTGGTTTTGACGGGAATCGGAATGCATTGAGCTTAGATCATCCTGCTGTAACCGGGGCCTGTTGCTTGTACGAGGGCGTGACGCCAATCTGCGTGGCGTTGGATAGCGGTAACGAAACGAAGTCGCCGACTAGAAGCCAATCGTCGGCGCCCGCCCCTGCGCCGGTAATCGAGGGTCGCAGCGCGGCACATCCCGACCTAATCGAGATGCTGCCCGCCCTATGATTGACAGCCCTTTGGTTGTCTATTAGCATTTTAACATCTTCGACGAGTACTCGATCGAAGTTTCCTCACCCATATAGAACTCGGGGGTCAACATGTTGACGACGAATGTAAGGTCTAATGGTTTCATACGCACGACAGTCAGCGCCCTCTTTGGCGTTGTCCTCATGGCATTTTTGGGTGCAGCCAATGCTCGCGCTCAAAATGGCGTAACGTTTCTGAATTTCGAGGGAATGGGAGTGATAACCGACAATCCAACTTCGGCAACTTGCCAAGGTATGGGTGACTTATTCGCCGACACTTACGTCGTTGTCTATC
Source organism: uncultured Alphaproteobacteria bacterium (assembly GCA_963721005.1). Taxonomy (GTDB): domain Bacteria; phylum Pseudomonadota; class Alphaproteobacteria; order Rhizobiales; family Xanthobacteraceae; genus VAZQ01. The sequence goes on from CAVRHR010000002.1 coordinate 18,203, forward strand.
GGTTCACCTTGGACCCGACTAACATCTCGGATGCACTTTCATTGGTAGGGCAACGCAGCGACGCTCAAATCGTATCTACGCAAGGACCTAGTTTTTCGCTGAATGGCGCGACCACAGCAGACTGGGAAACGCTCGGCAGCCGTGCAAACAAGTTCACTGTAAGCCCCAGCAGTTCAAACCTATTAATCGTGCCGGGCGCCGGTGGTTCGATTACCTCGGCTACGGGTAACATCAAAATTGTGGGTATTCTCAATGATTTTCGGGGAGACGCAGGTTGCACTGTCAACTTTCGTGCTGCTCTGACGAAGCGGCCTGATTAATCGAAAGAGGTGGCGAGGCAACCCAACTAAATTTCGGAGGACCGCCGCGAGGCGGTCTTTCTTTTTGTACTTGTGTTCCAGTGTATGTATCGTGAAGAAGCGGAAATTGGGCAGTCAGGGTCAATACCGCCGCTTCAGAGTCCAAAATACGACATCGTAGAACGAAGCGCCTTGAGGTTCTTCAACGGAAGGCCACGATCGTCCTGCGCATTGCTGCTCTCAATCTGCTCCAAAAGCTCGCGGAATGCACCGAACAGCAGCGCCAGTCTTGGCGCTCAATCTGCCTGATCAGCAAATGTGCAGTATCTCGGTGATGGCCTAGAAGTCCCTTCATTTCAGGGTAGAATTGCTCCTGCGTGCAATCCGCATGCTCAATCGATCCAGGGGGCTTCCATGAAACCGATCGCCTTCACAACTGCCTTGGCAATCGCTGCTGCTTTGTGTTCCACGCCAGCTTCGGCACAATTTTTCCGCACCTTCGTTTCCGGGACGGGCAGCGATAGCAACCCTTGCACCCGTACGCAGCCCTGCCTGACTTTTCAGCGCGCCCACGACAACACCTTCGCGAGCGGCGAAATCGATGTTCTCGATCCTGGCGGTTATGGCCCGTTCACAATCACCAAAGCGATCAGCATCGTGAACGACGGGGTGGGTACGGTCGGGATCCGGGCGCTGTCGGGCGGCAACGCCATCACGATCAATGCCGGACCTTCCGACAACGTCAGCCTGCGCGGCTTGACCATCGAGGGTGCCGGCGTCGGCTCAACCGGGATTCAATTCAACGCTGGCAAATCCCTAGCCATCGATCGCTGCGCCGTTCGCAATTTTTTGGGCGTCGGGATTCGTATTGCGCCCAGCACATCGGCCAACTTTTCGATTACCAACACGTTTGCCACCGACAATTCTGATACCGGGATTGGGGTCGACCTGTTGGATCGGCGGTCGTCGCGGGGACGATGGACAATGTGCAAGCGAACAATAACAGCAGTTATGGAATCGCTGTGGAGGGCGGCAAGACCACCGGGGCCAGCCTGCAGGTCTCAATCGTGAACAGCGTGGCGTCCAACAATGGTAGTTCTGGAATTGTGGCCGGAACGGCTTCCGCGCACGCGGCAACAACCGTCCAAGTGCGCAATTCCGTCGCCAGCTACAACGGTTTTGCTGGGCTCGAGGTGGCTTTGGGTTCAGGGGTTCGGATCGGCCACTCGGTAGTGACCGGAAATGCCTTTGGAGTTATCTCCAATCCCTCATGCTGCACAATCCAGAGTTATGGCGACAACGATATTGACGGCAATTCGAACAACAATACCCAAGCTCTGGGCCCCATTGTGACGCATTGAGCCTTACCGCTACTGTAGGTCTCCCACGGATGAGCTTTACAGTCTCATCCCGGCCGAGCACTCCCAGTGCCGCTCGAAAGCGACTTCGCGATCAAGTAAGCTGGCTCGCACCTTCGGGACCGGCGTGCCGGCGGGCTTGGCGTCGGTGGGGAAGAGGCAAGGGCATGATGTGCGCCCCTGCCGTGATCCACACATGCACACCGCCAAAGGCTGCAGCCCACGCCATGGCGGCGCTGCTGCCAGTCGAGGAGTTGGTGTCTGCGATTGGCCTCGGGGTGGTCGCGAAATCGCCGGCGGCAGGTTTGCAAGGACTGATCGCCCATTCGAAGTTCGCGGCTGCTGACAGTCGCCGCGATGATCGCCGTTGAGATGACGGCACCATCGTTAGCGACGGTCGCGCTACTGACAGCCGTTGATAGGACCGCGCCCGGCAGCAGCAGTGAGGTCTCGCTCGGGTTCGCGGTTGCGCGGCGCATAGAGTTGCGTTCACACCGAATGATCCAAGACCATTATTATTGTTGGCAACGACGTACGGACAGCAAGAGCGTAACCGCTGCACGACTCTCCGACGTACGGGCGCCAATGCCCAGGCAGTTTGGGTTTCTCGCCGCGAGGCGGATCGTCACGGGGATCACGGCGGCGCACGGCCAGTTTCCTTGGTATCGGCTGTCATTTGCTGACAATCGCTGTCCGGCTGATAGCAAAGGCAAAAGTCAGGCACGGCTGCGTCCGGGTGCAGGGGCACCGTCGCTCCCCGTCCCGGGGTTCGAACGAAGGTTGCTGAGGCTGGAGTTGATGACGGAGCAGCCGCGAATGCAAAGTCCTGCAGCGACGATGGCGGCCCGTTTCATTTGGATTCCCCCTGGGATCACGGAGCGCGCGGATCGCACGCGGAGCCAAGTCTGGTACACGAGGAGGGCGACGTCCCTGTCCGCGCTGACCTGGGGTGCGCAAGACAGCTGAGCACCTCGGGTCGATGCCTCGATCATGCAACAAATATCGGCTGCTCTCTGACCATCACCTCTACTGCGAGTCAGGCCTCGATCCGGAGCACGCCGACCGCAGCCTCCACGTGACGCTATTTCTTGGTGTAGGGAGGCGGTGCCGCTTCATTGCTCGTGTTGCCTTCGAAGGTGTTGTCCCCGGCGCTCAGCAGCATGCCGCCGCCGGCAAGCCAACCGTTCGTGTTCCCGGTCACCATCGATTGGGCAGCGCGAAGGGTCGCGCCCATGCCTTGCGCCTCAATGCCCACCCCATTATTGGCGGCGACGGAGTGGAACACCATGAGCGTGGCCGAGGCATGGCCCGAGGCGGATAGGCGACAAATCCGCGAGGCCATTGCTGGCGGCCTCGCTGTCGGACACGGCGGCTTTCACCGTCCCCGTACCGTTTGGCCCTGAGACGGATACCACCTGGGGTTGTTGTTCACCTCGACTGATTGAAAATCGCCGTGACAGCGGCCGATCCGCTCGGATGACGACGATCCCGCTACTGGCATTGTCGACCACCAGCGTGCTCGATATCGAGAGATTGCTGAAAGGCGTTCGGAGCAAGTGCGATGCCGACGTATAGTGAAATGACGGATGACGCAATCCTCGATAGTCAAGGATTGGCCGGTGTTGAATTCAATCCCGTTCACGCCAATACCGCCACCATCGATGGTCAAGTCCCGCAGGATCACTGCGTCATTGGGTCCGGCATTGATGGGATGGCGGTGCCGCTGCTCGACAGTGCCCGGACGCCGGCCGTGCCGACCCCGTCGTTCACGATGCTGATCGCCTTGTCGATGGCCACCGGGCCATAACCGCCCGAATCGAGAACGTCGATCTCGCCACCGGCGACAGTTTGTGTGATGGCAAATTCAAAGGTCAGACAAGGCTGGGCGTGGGTGCAAGGGTTGCTATCGCTTCCTGACCCAGAAACGAAGGTTCGGAGAAGAGTGGCCGAGGCCGGGGTGGACGAAAGCGCGGCAGTGAGTGAGAGCCGGCGGCGGTAACGATGGCGATATGTTTCATGGCAAGCCCCATTTTCGTTGGCCGAGCGCGTGGGTTGCACGCGGCGTAAGTTTACCTCAGGGAGGCGCGCGGTAAATCAGCGCGATGTGGCCTCCTTCCTCGCGCTAGCCGTGGCAGGCCCTTCTTGTGATGATTTGGCGACAAAGCCGGCACTTGCTGGGTGATGCGGACGGCCATTTCATGTATTAGCATGCCCCTTCTGGGTCGACGGGCCGAGCTGAGAAGGCGAATCCTTCCGTGATGAAAGCCCTGCGCCAGTTCCTGGAGGCGAGCTCCCGCTGGATCGACTGCGTGGCCGGCGCCATCGTCGCCATGCGGGGCTGGTTCGTGAAATCGCGGCCGGTCGAGCTCATCGAGGAGAGCGGCGGCGAGTTCTCGCTGCGCATCGAGGGCAAGACGGGCTCGCCCGCGCGCCTCGAGGTCGGCCGCATCCGCATCGTGGACGGCAAGGTGGTGGGCGCGGTGCCGGCGGCGCTTTCCGACAAGCTCAAGGCCTGCCGCGCCGAGCTCATCCTGCAGCCGGGGCGCTTCATGTTCCGCCCGCTGGAATTGCCGCGCCGGGCGGGCGAGTTTCTCGACGGCATCGTGCGCTCCCAGGTCGACCGGCTGACGCCCTGGAGCCCCGCCGAGGCCGCCTTCGGCTGGAGCCCGCCGGCCGACGCCGGCAACGACCGCATCGTGGTGACGGTGGCGGCGACCGCGCGCGCGCTGGTCACCCCGCTGGTCGAGGCGGTGGCGGCGCTCGGCGCCGATTCCATCGTCGTCTCCACCCTCGCATCCGCCCCCGGGAGCCCGGCGGGCGCCATCAAGGTGCTCGAGCATACGGTGCGGGGCGCGCTCGAGGCACGGCGGGTGCGGCGGGCCCTGATCATGGTGCTGCTCGGGGCCGGCCTCTTTGCCGGCGCGGCGGTCACCGCCGACGTGGTGGTGGGCGACGATCTCGAAGCCCGCCGGACCGAGGTCGGGCAACGCATCGCGGCCCGGCGCATCGCAGCTGCGCGCCGGCGACGCCTCGCGGGATTCGGTCCTGGCGGCGCTGGAGCGGCGCAAGCACGAGACCCCGGCGAGCGTGATCGTGCTCGAGGCGCTGTCGCAGATTCTGCCCGACCACACCTATGTCACCGAGCTGCGCATCACCGGCGACAAGCTGCAGGTCGTCGGCGTGACCCGCGACGCTCCCTCGCTGATCCGGCTGATCGAGCAATCCTCGCAGTTCGCCCGCGCGACCTTCTTCGCCCCCACCACCCGCTCCCCGACCGAGCCGGGCGAGCACTTTCACATCGAAGCCCACATCGAGCCGGTGTTCGGGCCACGCACATGAGCACCGAGACCCCGCTCGACAAATTGTTCGCGCGCTACCCGGCGCTGGCGGTGCTGGGCTATGCGGCGATCGTCGTCCTGCTGGCCGTGGTCGGCATCGGCGCGCTCGCCGACCTCTACGACCGCAACCAGGCGCTCGCCGCCGCGACCGACATGCTCGACCAGATCGAAGGCCGCAAGCAGCCGCCCGGCGGCGCCGCGATCGTCGCCGGCGCCCCCGCCGGCTCGCCGTTCCTGGAGGGCCAGACCGTCACGGTGGCGGGCGCCGCCCTGCAGCAGCGCATCACCGCCGCGGTCGGCAAGGTCGGCGGCAACGTGCTCTCCTCGCAGGTGGACCTGACCGGCACGCTGTCCAAGGAAGGCTTCGTCAGCCTGGTGGCGAGCTGCGAGCTCGACCAGCCGGCCGTCCAGCAGCTGCTTTACGATCTCGAGGCCGGCATGCCGTTCCTGTTCGTCGACCAGCTGGTGGTGCAGGCCCCGGAGGGCGGCACCGGCGCGGAGGCGGGCGGCGGGAAGATGCGGGTGCTGCTGGGGGTGTCGGGACAATGGCAGGGCGCGAAGTGAGGTGCTAGGATGCAGTTGTGTAAATCCGTCACCGAAGAGTTGTTCTTGGTAGAATTACTCGAAATGGTTGCGCCGCGTCCGCGCGGAACATGGGAGGCGACAATGAGAACGAGGGCTCTCGTAATTGGGTTGATATTGGCCGGATTGTTAGGCTTCGGGACCAGTACGGCGAGCGCGCAGGCGACCCGTACCTGGGTCTCGGGCGTCGGCGACGACGCCAATCCATGCAGCCGCACGGCGCCATGCAAGACCTTTGCCGGGCGCCATCTCGAAGACCGCGGCCGCGGGAGAGATCAACGTCCTCGATCCGGGTGGCTTCGGCGCGGTGACCATCACGAAGTCGATCAGCATCATTGCCGACCACGTCGAAGGCGGGCGTGCTGGTATCGGGGACCAATGGGATCGTCGTCAACGCCGCTTACAACCGACAAGGTCCTCCTCGAAGGGCTCGACATCGAGGGGCTGGGAACGAGTCCGAACGGCGTACAAATTATCGGGAGCGGAACGACAACGATCCGTCACAGCTCAATCCGGCATTTCACGGGAAATGGCGTCAATCTGATCGGGTCCACAGCCGGCCGCGCGGTAATTGAAGACTGCGTGATCACGAATAACGGGGGTGGTTTTAATGTCCAAGGATCAGGAGTGGCGAACATTGGAATCGCTTTGAGAGCCATTTTTGACAACAATACATCCTTTTCGACCCAGGTCTCCAGTCCAAGTAGTTTGATTTTGTCGGGCTCGACACTGATTGGAAGTGCGGTGGCAATTAACGCGACGGGTGGCGCTACCGTCACTTCCTACGGCAACAACGTAATTCGGGGCTCCGGACTCCCGACGCAAACCTTGGGACTTCAGTAGGCTTGCATGCCCAGTTCGAAGCGCCGTTGCATCCGGAACGGCGCTTGTGACTAGCGCATTGCTTTCCGGCAACAAACTCCGAAATCTGGAGTCTGTTGATTTCCCGTTTTCAGATCGGCGGACGCCCAGTTTTATAGCCGACACTGAGCCGGACCGCCACGGCGGCCGGCGCGGGCCTCGGCGGCTGGAAGCCGCCGATCAGCAATGTGCTCTCTATCTCGTTGAGTTGGGGGAATTGCTGTCCAGAAGGCTTCGATAGCCCGGCTTGAGGCACGTCCGGCACTGCTGCCAGCTGATTCCCCAACCCGTGCGGATCACAAGCGGCCGGAGGCAAGCTGTGCAGGCTATCGGAACAATGGCAAGACGCGAGGAAATGCGTTACAATGCATTATGGGCCGACTGGGCCTTACGTGCAAAATTCGGGAGGCAACATTGAGAACGACGGCGGGGCTCACTATTGGGGTGATTTTAGCAGGCTTGCTCGGTTTCTGGGCTGACCCGGCAAGCGCACAAAGCCGTACCTGGGTGTCTGGCGTCGGCGACGACGCCAACCCGTGCAGCCGAACGGCACCGTGCCAGACCTGGGCGGGCGCCATAGCCAAGACCGCGGCCGGCGGCGAGATCGATGCGCTGGATCCGGGGGGCTTCGGAAGCGTCACCATCAATAAGGCAATCACCATCGACGGCGGTGGTGGGGTAGTAGCCTCCGTGCTGGCTTCTAGCACGAATGGCATCGTTGTCGCGGCGGGTGCTTCGGACGTGGTCAGGCTCCGCAATCTTTCCATCAATGGAATTGGCTCGGGGACAAGCGCCATCCGGTTTGTTTCGGGTTTGGCCCTCCACGTCGAGCACGTCGTAACCATGGGCTTTCGAGTCACGGCATTGACTTCGAGCCAAACTCGGCAGCTCAACTGAACGTCTCGGATTCGATCATCACCAATTCGGCCGGCACCGGGTTTTTTATCGCGCCCTCGTCGGGTGGCAGCGCCAAGGTCTCGATTGTGCGCACTGCGATAAACGCCAATGGCGGCGGCCTTAGAGCCGACGGCACAACGTCGGGGTCCGGGCCAATCAACATTGCGTTTACAGACAGCCAAACGGCCAACAATACCGGCAATGGCATTGCCGCCGTCAGCGGGGCCGGAACGTGGCCATGATGGTCACCCGGGGCGCCATCAACAACAATACCGTGAACGGTCTGCAGGCGAATTCGGCTGCTGGGGGTAGCGCAACTCTCACGGTGAGCTATTCGAGCATCGGGGGCAACGCGATCGGCGTCAACGCGGTAGGCGGTGCCCAGATTCTCTCGGGCGGAAACAATGAGCTCGCCGGTAACACCACGAATGGCACGTTTACAGGCTTGGCTGCGCTGCAATAGCCTGGCGGCCGATCCGATCATCGCACGGGGGTTCACAATGGTTCGGTGCGGTGTCATTCTAAGTTTGACGACCGCTGTCCTCATCTACGGAGAGGTCGCCGCGACAGCTTTGGCAACAACGGACCCGGCCCCGTCGGCTCGCTCGGAAGCAGCATTAATTCGCCGCTGGCGGACCCCTCCACGGCAGTGCCGGTCCGGCCGGCCAGTCCGGTCGCAAGGGAACCCAGCGGCAATCCGCTCTGGGCGGTCCCCCTGAGATCGTTGTCGGTCACGCGCGAACGGCCGATATTTTCGCCCTCCCGCCGTCCGCCGGCGCCACCTGTCGTCGCAGCACCTTACGTTCCGCCTGCGCCACCTCCGGTCGCGAAGCAAGCGGAGCCCGATCACCCGCTGCTTACCTTGGTGGGCACCATCGTCGGTGAGGCCGACGGCATCGGCATATTTATCGACCAGGTCACAAAGAACGTTGTGCGTCTGAGGACCAATGAGGCCCATGCCGGCTGGATTCTGCATTCGGTCCAAGGGCGGGAGGCGGTGTTTGGGAAGGCAGCCCAGAGGGCTACTCTCGCCCTTCCGGCCCCGGGCGCCGAGCCAGTGGCCCAGTCTGCCATTGCTGCCGGAACGCTACCCGCTGATCGGTGGATAGACGGTGACGGGCAAATTATTGCCCCTCCGCAGCGGAGAGCGCCTCCCCCTCCGGTCGTTTCTACCCCGCCATCCGTGCCAGCCCCAGTTTCAGGCGACCCCCGGATCGGCGGGCAAGTGGAAGTTGGATCAATTGCAAAAATGGCCCAACCTTAGCGGGGTGGCGGCGCGTTCCTCTGTTAAACTGAGTTGCCGTTGAATTCTCGAGGGTTCGCTGGCGGGCTGGGTCGGCTGGCTGCAAATTGCGGATCGAACAGGACCATTCCGGTCAGCAAACTTACCTCTTGCGCGTTGGGCAAGCGCTCTGATGAGCGCGCGGCCAAATACCATTTCGCTCCGGGATGGTACCATGGAATTGATATTCCGATCAGACCGGCCGCTTTGAGAAATTCCTCCACGATCGGCTCAGCATACGCGACGCAATCGGGGTAATGCCAACCCTCGGACGGCAATGCAGTTTCCCAATTCGGCGCCTGTATGTAAGAGAACAGGATAAGGCCATCGGGCTCAAGAACGGCGCTAAAGCTTCGCATGAGCTCACGAAAGATCATCGGACCACAGTGGGTCACGATCGACTGAGCGACAATGAAGTCGAAGGTCGTGCCGAGCGCCGCGCAGTCGAAATCGCTGCGATGGGAAAAAGTCGGCCTCTTCAATCGGACAATATCCTCGCCAAGCTCTCGTGCCAGCGCATCGTCGATAAGCCAACGATTGGGCTCGACGCCGAAATACCGCCCTTCCAGCAGGTAGGGAATAAGTAATCGGCCCAGGCGCAGCGACCCACAACCGAAATCAAGCACGCGATGGCGCTCTCGCAAACCATTTGCGAACAAGAGGCTGAACTGGGTCGCACTCATGAAATCAAAGCGGTCGGGCGGCCCAACATAGGCGCGATAGTGCTGATCGCCAGCTCCCAGGAGCAAGGCCTGCTCGGGCGCCAGATTGCGAACTTCGGAAGCGCTCTCGGCAGCAGCTGCATCCGGCTCGTGCTGTCGAACAAACGCGACCATGCGCTGACCTTTTGGGTGTCCCCACTCTCCAACATAGTGGACCGACCATGGAAGTCCCCGGCTGGCGTGCTTGAGGTCGGCAAATCGGTAGTGATAAGGATTTTCGCTGCCATGGGTCACGACATCACCCGGATGGTGGCGCCATGGCTCATCGGAGGGAACGCCATCCGGCAATTCGAAGAATGTTGCATAAAAGATTGAACCGGGTTTGGTCACCCGGGCTACCCGCGCGAGGCATTGGCGTATTCGGTTAAGTGTCACATGTGTAAACAGCGACTGTGCGAGAATGAAATCAAACTCTGTGCGGAGAGGGGTCAGATCGAAATTTGCGGCGCACAATAGATTATGCCGAGGCATCCGCTGTTGCACTCCCGCCAGAGGCAGCTCAATTTCGAAGCCCGCGTCGAGCAGTGCCTGATTGATGTCAGCTCCGAAATAATTGCCTGGCTCCAGATACCGAATGAAGTGCAATCCACCGCGCAAACATCCGCATCCGATGTCGGCCAATTTGTGCTGCGGTCCGAGACCCTGCCCTTTGAGAAATCGGAACTGAAGCATGCCGATTTCTTCCCAGAGTCCTCCTACGAACTCCCGGTGGCGTCCCAATTCGACCGACCGCCGAACAACTTCGGCGTCGTAGTATGGGCTTTCGGAGCTGCTCATAACTTTCTCGCTGAAAACCGGCAGCCTAGGCTTTGCTGCCACAGTCATTCTTCTCTAGCATGATTCACATTGTGAATGACGAGTTTGTTGCTTCGTCGATCGCCGTCTAGTGCTTTGGCCAGAGACCGCCAATTGATTGCCGGAGCGGCTTAAGGACGCGCAATGCAGCGTTCGTAAAATCTGATGTCGTCAGAAAAAATATCTCGCAATTCGCTCATCTTGAGCTGGTCATTTACGATTTCAGAAGATTTCGTCGGATAGTCGGGCGCGTAAGTTAGCGTCTCGTTAGTGCGCAATTCTGCGGAGGCGAGCCCCAATCGACGCATCACGCCGGACCAATTCGCGCTGAGGGAGGAATAATCCGCGATGTAGTCAAAGGACTCCATATTCGTATCCCTGAAAAGATGACGCGAATAGAACCATCGCATAATCGGGAGACGCGCAAATTGCATGAAATCAAGCTTCATATCGATAACGTGGGACCTCAGAGGATGGTCCCCCGCAGAAATCGGGGCAAGCCAAAAGAAATAATTGGAGATCGCGCGCTCGATCGGATGCCGTAAGATCGTTGCACGCAGGTCGGCTCTGATCGGATCATACTTGCGGATCCAGAAATGGCCGGTTACAGCCTCCTTTTGATCGAGAAATTGATAAGAGCCATGTTGGTGCCGCTTCAAAAAGCCCTCCGGATCCATGTTCATCGGAGATACCGGATTGCCCGGCGCATCATTGTCGTGAAACAGGTTCTCGCCAAATTGGGTCTCCATCGCCTTCGTGATGGAGGTCCCGCCGGCTTTTGGCACATGAACGAACAGCAGCTTCAGTTTTGCCATAATCCCTCATAGCGCGACGATCCGCTGACGAAAAGACGGTATAGCCCGGACTTGCCTCATCGAACAAACTGCACACCCTCACAGGGAAGCGTGGGCTCTTCTGCAAAACCTCGGCTGCCCGATCTATCGAGCCGGGCTATCTGGCTAGACTTTGGTCTCATGATTTCGCTTGGCCAGCTATGGACACACTGGCGCCTCGAGCGGCGCAAACAGGTTGCTTTGCGTTGCGGCGATCACCATTACGTGCTGGCCAGGCTTGCAAGACAGCAATAGCTCGAACGCGACGTTCGCCTTGGCCTGGTCGTTCAGCCGCAGGGCCGCCGTGACATCGTCGCGCTCCCCCCTGGTCTCCACAACAATTACATGCTGCGCATCCGGAAATGCCATGATCGACAAGCGGCAATCCTGCACCGTTGACCTGTGCTGCCCAGCCGCTTATGGCCACCTGACGGCCATCCAGGCGCTTGATCGCATCGATATTGCCTCTCACGAATTCCGACCTCGTCAACCCTGCGGTCATCGATCGCCGCAAGCAGTTCTGCGCTGCCGGCAACCGGCGTTTTTGCCAGCAGGGCGATGCCGCTGCCAGGCGGCGGCTCCGGCTCGGTCAGCCAAAGCGTGATGAAAAAGGCGCTGACCCCGAGCGCCCCCCCGAAAGTCCAGCCCCATAAGGGAACGCCGATGTATTGCCTGCGGGAGGGCGGGCCTTCGGATTCCTCTATTTCGGGCGTTTTCCTCAACGCCAGCCATGCCGAGTGTCTCCAGGCCCTTTGAACCCACCATCGGTCGGACCTGCGTAATCCTGACCGGTCCAGCGGGCTTTAACGGCGAATTGCATTCCTTTTGGGCGTCTCAAGGCGGACGGGTGCTTTGGCCGGCAGGCCCGCTGTACCTGGGCGTGCCATTTGATACCATTCTGCCAACCTAGTACAACGCCTGAACTCCACCCTAGGGGTCCGCTTCCTTGGCGCCAAGCGTTTTCGGCCTCAATTCAATGAATTCAACGCAACGCCCGGCGAACGAACCGCGATCGAGGTCCATGCGTTGCATCATCGTCGCCGGCATGCATCGATCCGGAACCTCGGCCGTGACGCGGGTCGTGAACCTGCTCGGGGCTGACATTGCCCGCGAACTCATGCCGCCCGCGCCCGCAAATAATGAAAGCGGCTTCTGGGAGCCGATCGCCGTCACGAAAATTCACGACCGGCTGCTGAAGGCACTCGCCAGCAGCTGGGATGACCCATTTCCGCTGCCCGATCGCTGGACCGAAACCGATGCAGCGCGACGGGCCAAGGGTCGCCTCGCCGACGAGATCGGGAAGGACTTCGCGGACAGCTCGCTGTTTGTCGTCAAGGATCCCGCATTACGCGGCTCCTGCCGATGTGGCTCGAAATTCTCGACGAACTCGCCATCGAGCCTATTATCGTCGTACCGGTCCGAAACCCTCTTGAAATTGCCGCCTCGCTCGAGGCGCGCGATCGATTTCCGCTGGCGAAGTCCATGCTGCTCTACGCTCACAGCTATCTCGAGACCGAGTTGGAAACTCGGGAACGGCGGCGGCTCTTCGTGCGCTACGACCAATTGCTGGACGACTGGCGGCCCATTCGCCGCCAGGCTCGAGTTGGTTGCCGGATCGCCTTTGGACGCAACCTCCGCCGAGCGGGCGGCGGAGATCGAGGGCTTTCTGACCGCCGAGCTGCGCCACCACCACTACAGCCGCGCCGATCTCTCGCAAACACACGATATCGCGGCCACGGTCGTCGAGATGTTCGACCGGATGAGCGCCGCTGCGGATGGCGGGGCCGAGACCGAATTGCGCCCGGCCTTCGACCGTCTTCGTCAGACATTATCGGAAGCGACCCGATTATACCGCGGACTTGTCATGGCCGAACGCGCGATGGCCTTGGCGGAACTCGTCCACATGCGGAAGGACCGGGATGAGGTCAAAGCCCGCGCAACTGCCGAAATCGCAGCACAGCACGGCGACATTGAGCGCCTGCAGGCCGAGCTCGAACTCGACGCGCGAGCAGGCGGCTGAATCGAGGGCCGAATCGAGGGCTGCCGCCACCGCCCAGGCGGCCGCGTTGAGCGCTATCACCGCCGCACATACCGCCGAGCTGACGCGCCTGCAAGCGAAGTTGGGCACAGCGCGGTTGCAGGCCGTTCGACTGGATGCCGAGCTAACGGCGGCGCGCGAGCAGCTGGCGGAGCGACGGCGGACTCTTGACGCAAGCGCGATGGAACTCGCAAACGAGAGGCGGCAAGTTGCGGAGCTGCAGGACGCGGTCGAGGCCCGGTCGACGGAGGTTGTCCGGCTTGGAAGCGAGCTGGCGGCGGCACAGCATCGGGTTGGCCAGTCGGAAGCTTCGGCGGAAGCCCTGAGCCAAGTGCTCGATGAAATCCGGCGCAGCACCGTGTGGCGATTGACAGGGCCCATACGACTGATTGGACCGAGGATGGCCTGGATCAGGCGCCGGACACGGCAGCTTCTCAAGGTCATCCACTGGGCCGCGACATGGCGGCTCCCTTCCGAGATTCGGCGTCGCCTGGGATTGCGGCGGGATCACAGGCTGATCGCCGCCTCCGGGTTGTTCGATGACAACTGGTACCTTGATCGCTACCCCGACCTGCGGGAATCCGGCTGCCTTCCCGCCGTCCATTATTTGCGACACGGAGCCCGCGAGGGACGCTACCCCAATCCGTTGTTTGACAGTCGCTGGTACTGCGATCGATATCCGGATGTGAATCAGACCGGAACCAATCCCTTGGTTCATTACCTGCGGCACGGAGCAGCGGAGGGGCGGGATCCGAACCCATTGTTCGACAGCGATTGGTATCTCGGCCGGTACCCAGACGTGCGCGAAAAGGGCGTGAACCCTCTCGCGCACTACCTGCATTACGGCGCTTCCGAGGGGCGCGATCCGAATCCGTTCTTCGACAGCGCCTGGTACCTCGCGCAGAACGCCGATGTCCGCGTGGCAGGTGTCAATCCGCTCGTTCACTATCTGCACAGTGGTGCTGCAGAAGGCCGCGATCCGAGCCCGCGCTTCGACAGTGATTGGTACCTTGCCAGAAATGCCGATGTCGGCGCGGCCGGCCTAAATCCTCTTATGCACTATCTGACCCGCGGAATCGCCGAGGGCCGCACCGCGAGCGCTCCCACTGGCGAAACGCAGCAAGTCTCTCTGGTGCCCCTTCCGGCCCGACCCGGGATGCATCCTGTAAAGCGTTATTGGAGACGCGGGATTAATAAGGCTCGTCGAACGGCAGCGCGCTTGGTGGCGCCTCTCTCCCGGGCTCCCGAGACAATCGACCGCTACTCCGCATGGCTCGCGTGCAACGCCCCAAACGCGCGCGCCCTGAACGCATTGCATGAAGGGCTGCTGACGCGCCGAGGACGGCTACCGCGCATCTCCGTCATTATGCCGGTCTACAACACACCGGGAGATCTGCTCAACCAGGCGATCGAAAGCGTATCCAAGCAACTCTACCGGGATTGGGAGCTGTGCATCGCTGATGATGACAGCACAGATCCCGGCGTTGCGACGGTCTTGGCGCGCTGGGCGGCGGCCGATCACCGCATCCGCGTGACCAAGCGGGAGCGCAACGGCGGGATCGCGGCGGCGACCAACTCGGCGGCGGCACTCGCGACAGGAGAGTTCTTGGCTTTCGTCGATCATGACGACTTGCTCACTGCGGACGCCCTGGCGGAGGTCGCGATCTTCGCCGCCGATCACCCGCAGAGCGACATCATATACAGCGACGACGACAAGATCGACATGAACGGCCGCCGATTTGCTCCGCAGTTCAAGCCCGACTGGTCGCCCGACGCTGCTGCTGTCCTACATGTATCTGGCGCATCTGCTGGTGGTCAGGCGCAGCCTGTTTGTCAAGGTCGGCGGCATTCGCGCTGGCTTCGATGGATCGCAGGACTACGATTTTGCGCTGCGCGCCTGTGAGCAGGCACGGCAAGTCGGGCACATTCCGCGAATTCTTTATCACTGGCGTGTCGTGCCGGGCTCGGTCGCGGCCTCCGGCTGACGCCAAGCCCGACAGCCTTGCCGCTGGCGAGCGGGCCGTCAGAGGATGCGTTCGCGCCGCCGCGGCACCAATGCGGTCGTGCGAGCAGCCCGGCTGGGCAAGAGCCGGAAAGGTCGGAATCTTTGCGGCGCACTTTCCCGATGACGGGCCACAGGGTCGCGATCCTGATCCCCACGCGCAACCGGGTCGAGCTGTCTGCGGACCTGCATCGACTTCGTTGCGAAAAACCACCTATCGCAACTACGAGGTCGTCATCCTCGACAATGACAGCGATGATCCGGAAGCGCTGACGCTTTCTCGCCGATTGCGGACATCGCGTATTGCAGGTCTCCAGCCCCGGCGGAACAGTTCTCGTTCGCCCATATCAACAATGTCGGCGGTGAGCGAGGTCATGGCCGAATATGTTCTGCTGCTCAACAACGATACCGAGGTCATCGAGCCGCGCTGGCTCAGCCAGATGGTCGGGTACGCGACGATGCCCGGCGTGGGCGCGGTGGGCGCAAAGCTGCTGTTCCGCGACGGGACGGTGCAGCACAACGGCATCGTCACTGGCTATCACGACGCGACCGCAGGTCACGCCTTCAAGAACCTGCCCGCGGATCGGAGGGATATCTTTGGTACCTGAAAGTGGCGCGCGAATGTGCGGGCGTGACCGCCGCTTGCCTGCTGACGCCGCGCGCGCTGTTTCTCGAGCACGGTGGCTTGGACGAAAAGGCATTCTCCGTCGCTTACAATGACGTCGACTATTGCTATCGCCTCGCCGACCGCGGCTACCGCTGCGTGATACTGCCCGGATGCTACGCTCTATCATGACGAGGGACAGAGCCGCGGCTTCGATGACAATCCCGCCGAGCTTGCAGCACTGCGCGGCGCTATCGGGCAGCGAACCGATCCCTATTACAGTCCCAATCTTTCCTTCGACAACGAGCACTTCGAGATCAGGCCGTACGGCACCCGTTCCGCGGATGCCGCGCCGGTCCGGTTCGTGGCTGTTTCTCACGGCCTGAACCACGAGGGCGCCCCGAACAGTCAGCTCGAGATGATACTCGGCCTGCAGCGTCGCGGCGTCATCGATCCGATCGTTCTCTCGCCGCTCGACGGGCCGCTGCGCTCCGCCTACGAGGCCGCCGGAATACCGGTCCAGATCATCGCCCCGCCGGACACGAGCGGGCGTCGGACACGTTCGACCTCGCGATCGGCGATATCGCCCGGGCCATGCGCGAGATCCGGGCGTGCGAGGTCGTCTACGGCAACACATTGCAAACCTTCTGGGCGATCGCAGCCGCGGAGCGCCGCCGGGACTGCCTGCCGTCTGGAACGTCCGCGAAAGCGAAGATTGGGCAACCTATTTCGACGTACTTGGTGCCGGAGTCTGCGGACGATCGCGATATGGAGCTTCAGCTATCCCTACCGCGTCGTCTTCGTCGCCCATGCGACCAGGCGGGGCTGGGAGCACTCTGAATAGCCGCCATAATTTCACTGTGATCCACAACGGGCTCGATATCGAGAGGATCAACGCGCGATCCTCGACTCGTCGACCGCGCCGCGGCCCGCGCCAGGTTGAAAATTGCCGACGTCGGAATTGGCCGTGGTGCTGCTGGGCACCGTGTGCGAGCGCAAGGGCCAACTGGATCTGGTGCGCGCACTCGCAGTCGTTGCGCGCCGAAGGCGGCGGCACGGATGCGAGTCTTCATCGTCGGCGATCGCGACGAGCGACTACAGCTCCCGGCTGCATGCCGAGGCAGAGACTGCCCGGCGACCGTCGCGGCTCGCCTCGCCATCGTGCCGGAGACCGGCGAGACCCTACGACTATCTTCGGCCGCCGATATTGCGGTCTGCATGCTCTCGCATCGAGAGCTATCCGCGCGTCACCCTCGAGGCGATGGCGTTCGGGTTGCCCCTCATCACCACGCCGGTCTTCGGCATCGCGGAGCAGGTGAGGGAAAACGTGAACGGCATTGTTCTACCAGCCGGGTGATGTCAGCGAGCTCGCCGCCGGATTGGCGAGCGCTCGTTTCCGACGACGCTCTGCGGACGCGCCTCGGCGCCAACAGCCACTTGGTCCTGGAAAGCCTGCCGAGTTTCGCCGACATGCTGGACGGCTACGGCCGTCTGTTCCGCGAGGCGCGCCTCAGCAGTGCAGAAGAGGCCACGGCGTCCGCACCAACGATCGAGGCCCTGGGACTGTCACGATGTGCGGGCTGATCGGATTTATCAGCGATCGCGTGCCTAGGGAATGGCTCGGCAAGTTGTCTGCAGAGCATGGCGCATCGAGGTCCGGACGGCGAAGGCGTCTATCATTCCGGCTCGCTGTCGATCGGAATGCGGCGACTATCGGTAATCGACATCGAGGGCGGTTCACAACCGCTGTTCAGCCGTGGAGGCCGTGTCGTCGCCTTTCAGAACGGCGAGATCTACAATTACCGGGAGCTGCGCTCCCAGCTCGAAGCAGGCGGATACGTATTTCGCACCCACAGCGACACCGAGGTGCTCGCCCATGGCTACGATGCCTGGTCGATCGACGGTCTGCTGGCGCGCCTCGACGGCATGTACGCCATCGCCATCCACGATCAGGACAGCAACGAGCTGCATCTCGCCCGCGACCGGTTTGGCGAAAAGCCCCTGTTCTATTCCGCGGCGGCGGATGGCTTTGCATTCGGGTCGACCTTGCTGGCGGTCAGCGCGATGCCGTGGGTGACCGACGACATCGATCTGCTTTCGCTCGAACGCTATCTCGCGTTGCATTTCGTGCCCGGGCCGACGGACTATCCTGCGCGACGTCCAGCGCGTGCTGCCCGGAGAGCGATTGACCGTGGAGGTCGACGGCCGTGGCCTTCGTCATGATCGCTATTACCAGCCCCGCCTGCTGCCGCCGCGCCGCGTCGACGATGCGGAGTTGATCGACTGCGTCGAGCGCGCAGTCCGATCTCGCCTCGTCGCCGACGTCCCGGTCGGCGTATTCCTGTCCGGCGGCCTCGACAGCTCCCTGGTCGCCGCGATTGCGAGCCGCGCCAGCCCGAGCATCGCAACATTCTCGATGGGTTTCGACGATCCCCACCTGGACGAAAGTGCGGCGGCGCAACTCGTTGCCAAGCACGTGGGCAGCCGTCACCATGAATTCGTATTTGACCGTGACCGTTTCAATAGTCTGCTGCCCGAGGTAGCCGCCGCACTCGATGAGCCGATCGGCGATCAGGCGACATTGCCGCTTTTTTGGCTATGCCGCGAGGTCCGGCGCGAGGTGACGGTCGTGCTGTCGGGCGAGGGAGCCGATGAAATCTTCGCGGGCTACAGCTATTACCGCCCTTCGTCGACAAGGGCGATTGGCGGGCCCGCCTGAAGGCTCTGCTCGACCCGAGCACGGCGCACCTCTCCACGGCCCATGGCAATCGGCTGCTGATCAACACGCCGCCGTGCACGCCTTCAGGCTTCCCGCTGCTATGTGACGAGGGTGATCGGTCTCATCTGCTCGCTACTCCGAGCGGCACTGCCGATTGCTGGGAAGAGGGGGTTTTGACGTGGCTTGATAGTGCCCACGATCCGCTCCAGCGCGCAAGCGCAACCGATATCGCGACCTGGCTTGCGGATGACCTGCTGGTCAAGGTCGATCGCATGACAATGGCCCATAGCCTGGAAGGCCGGGCGCCATATCTCTCGCCGGCTTTGGCCGAGTAGCCCTCAATCTGCCGCAGGCGGACCGGATGACGGGGGCGACTTCGAAGGTCGCATTGCGGCGGGCGGCGAGCAAATATCTTCCCGGCGATATCGTCGATCGCCGCAAGCAGGGTTTCGTTTTGCCGATGCGGAGCTTGGCTGCGGAGCTGGTTTGAAGCCAGCGGGGGTCCGGCGCCATATTTCTCAGACTCGCGCCTTCCCCGGACTTGACCTGGCGCACCTGACCGCGCTCGTAACCACGGATCTGGCGGAGGGCGTGCGACGGGAGCGATTGCTCTTCGCAATCGTCATGTTGATAGAGTGGAGAGATGCATTTCGCGTGAAACGGGGCGGTCTGATCGCCGGTCTGGCGCTCGGCGCGCAAGCGAACGGATCCCGTTGACTTGCCGTCGTGGGCAGGACTACATCGCGGTCGATGGGACCTGGCGCACTTGGCGCTTCTAGCATTGGTGTTCGTCCTCGATTCGTTGGCGCGGCTCAAGGCGCCGAAGTCACTCTGCGGTTTCTCGCCCCCCGCGGGTCTCGTCCGGGGGAAGACCACGATTGGCGAATTCGAGCATGGCTACGGAGATTGGACCTATGTCCACGTCCGACAGCATAACCTCTCTCGCCGAGCGGTATGCGCGTTATTCAGCGACGCAAATACCGACCTGCTTGTTCGACCAGGATGACATGTTTGAAGGACGAAATCGACAATTATCTCGACATCGGCCGCTCCGCGATCGATCTCATCTCGCGCGCCATGCTGGCTGTGGATGTTCGAACGGCGAGATCGATTCTTGATCTTCCCTCCGGGGCCGGGCGTGTCACGCGCCATCTTCGCGCGTTTTTCCCGGAAGCCAAGCTTTTCGTCTGCGATATCGCACAGGAAAAGGCTCGCTATGCTTCGACCCAGTTCGATGCCGAGTTCGTCGAGCCGTCACCGACATTTTCGCGGCCTTCCTCAAAACAGTTCGATCTGATTTTCACAGGATCGCTATTAACGCATCTCGACGAAGCTCTGGCGCGCGCCGCGCTTGGATTGGATTTGTTCTGCGCTCGCGCCTGACGGGCTGGCCGTCATCACCACCGGAGGTCGGAGGCAGATGATTGTCGGTCGATCAATCAAGGATGAACGCCAGTGGGAGCAAACCTATCGCGACGTACTCGATAAAGGCTTCAACTTCCATCCCCTCATCGCGCCGTTGTGTGGAGCGGTGCCATATGGCTCAACGCACCTTACGCCATCATGGCTGATGAAAGTGCTGGAGCAGAAGCACGGGATCCGCGTGGTAGGGTTTCAGGAAGCCGCCTGGGCCGGACACCAAGATGCGCTGGCCATTCAGAGGCGGCCCCTCACCACGTAGTCGTCGCATGTCGATGGTTACGACGCTCTATCTCTCGGAAGATAGGCGTCGCATCGCGCACGTCGGCGCAGCCTCTCCAGCATCGTCAGGTTTGCTATGTCGGGTGGCGCCGAAAGACTGCTATGTCTTGATACGCGGCGAAAGGCGTGGGACCGTGTGATACGCCGGGGAACATGCGCACCAGATCGAAGCCTTTGAACAAGGAGCGCACGAATGAAGAGCTGAAAAAGCTCGCATAGTTATTTGATCCCGCAAACGTCTCGACCGCAGACCCGTGGAGATGAACGTAGTATCCCCGCTCTTCCAAAAGGCGGCTGCCCTCCACGTCGAGTGACTTCAGATCGTTCGCGTAGTAGGCTCCGTGGTAAGAGACCATCAAAGCAGCGCCAGGCTTCAAAACGCGCGCCAGCTCGCCGGCCCATTGAACCGCAGCGGG
This sequence comes from uncultured Alphaproteobacteria bacterium, assembly GCA_963721005.1. Classification (GTDB taxonomy): domain Bacteria; phylum Pseudomonadota; class Alphaproteobacteria; order Rhizobiales; family Xanthobacteraceae; genus VAZQ01. The sequence goes on from CAVRHR010000002.1 coordinate 38,650, forward strand.
AAGCGTCAAGTGAGTGAACACCGACGCTGCGTAGATGAAGTCGAATTTGTCATTGGGGAAATGAAGAGGCGGAAAATACCCACATTGCGAGACTTCCGCGAACGATATGTTGCTCCGGCAGAATGAGACTGCGTCCGAATTGATGTCAACGCCGGCTAAACAGGCGCCGTCCGGCAAAAGCCCTTCCCACCCGGCGAGAATGCGCCCGCATCCGCAGCCAAAATCAAGTATGGAGCGAAATCGCTCGAAATCGATCCCGGATTTTCTCAAATGAGGTATTATTACATGCTCAACGGCCTGCCGGCGGGACCATGCAAACTTCTCGACGTCGCGGTGGCCGCTGACCAAGTAAACCAAATCCTCATTTGGAACCGGAGTGGAGAGATCAGTCATTGTTAGTCCTGAAGACGATATTTGTCACCGACATTTTCAGCAGTGAGTTGCATTTGTCCAGGACCCGCGCAAGGGACACCGACGGTCGAACAGGCGCGCTTGGGCGGTTCCCTTTTGGTCAGAGATTCACAGCGGAGGATCGGGACACGCTAATGTGGAGGACGAGACGAGGTCTCAAGATACCGCGTTTCAGGTGGACGTGCGAGACCAATAAGTTCCGATAATTTTTCTGATCGTCACAGCGCTCTTCGACGATCGCAGCCAAAAGTGGCAGCCATCGTGGTATGCCAGCTCGCAGGACTTTGCGCCCCAATTCTGTGACGGACAGAAATAATTGAAATCACCGATACGAAGTAGCTGCCTCCTCGCCGAACCCGACAGTGGCGTGAATTTCCGTATTGAGGCACCCGTATGGATTATCATTCACCACGCCACTCGGCGGCGGCTTGTAGCTCTCGGTCAGCACGCGAGCCATCAACCTGCCTTGACACTGAAATAGCGGCTGGTCGAAGATCATGTTCACCGGCGCGCGCGGCGGCGGGGGCGCCATCTGCTTCATGTTGATGACGAACAGGTGGTCGTAGACTGCCTGATTGATCTCGTTCCCCACCCGACATCTCACAGACCAGGTCAGCGCTTGCGGACTAAATTCGCGGTGGCGAGCACGGACACGATCGACCGCCGCACACTCCCGATTTTGGCCTTAGAGCCGAGTAATGCGGATGCTGCGACTTCGACGATTTTCGACTTCACCCTGACATCGCCGCCGAGACCAACCTGAATTCCGAGGACCGTCTCGCCGTACTCCCAGGTCTCGATGCCCCAGGCGGGATGGGCCGCCGACGCCGACAATTCGAGTAACGCAGCGGATACGGCGGAGAGTCAAGCGCATGACGGCGACTATGGTCTTCCGCGCCAGCTCGCCACAAGACGCAAGCTTGGGATAGCCTCAGGTTTCATAATCGCGTAGAGGTTGCCATCTCCAGTCCCTGTGTCCGGGTTGTCTAGCGACGCCAGCTCCTGCCCGGCTTGGGGGACTTGACTTTAGATTGCAACGGCGCGGCAATGGCGGGGATAAAGTATGTTTTTAAGCCTTCAGACGCTGCGCTTCTTTGCTGCAACGTCGGTCGTGCTGTTCCACACCATCTACTACGCCGTAGCACTGCATGTTTTGCCGCGCGAGCAGATCGGCGAAGCGCCGGCAATCTTATCGTCTGGTGTGACCGTTTTCTTTGCCCTCTCCGGGTTCTTGATGGCCAAGATGTCGGCGGTGTCGGGACCGATCCGTTTCTTGTCGCACAAACTCCTAAGAATTTACCCACCGTTCTTTGCGGCGGTCGCGATGACTGTCGTCGCGAAGCTTATAATTTGGGGATCGTTCCCCCCGTTTGACGCGGCGGTTGTCCTTACTCTCATCCCACCTGGGAGGCAGATGCAATATCCCCTCGGCGTAGAGTGGACCCTTATCTATGAGGTATTTTTCTACTTGGTGGTAACCGTTTTGTGCATTTTGCCGACGGTTGCAATGCGTAAAGTTTTCATTTGTGGATGGGCGTTCACGATTATCGTCGTGAATGAATTACTCGATCGATCCGTCACCGCGATGCTGCCCAGCCCAGGACAGATCGCGTTCTCCTATTTAAACCTCGCCTTTATTGCAGGAATGGCCGGTTGGTGGCTGCGCGACATCGTTGATCGATATGCAATTCCGCTGCTCATCGCCGGCATCGCTCTGATCGTGCTTGCCCACGTCGACCATCATGGGGTCACGCGGAATTTCGCGCCTCCTTTGGGCGCTGCACTTCTGGTCGTGGGCACAGCTACGAGGCGGCTGAGCACCATTTTTTCAAGGCGGTCCGCGCTAGTGATACTCGGGGACGGGTCCTATGGAATTTATCTTTTGCACGTTCCAATCATAACGATCATTTTTGCGAGGTCGGGCGCGCAGGGCTTCGGCATCGCGCTGGTATCGATCGCGGCCGCGATCCTGATTGGGGCGGCCTTTGGTCTCGCAGAATTCAATCTGTATCGGATGATCGTCCGTCGGTGGTCCAGCCCGGCATTGCCTGGCGACGGGGAACTCCGGTCATCTTTGCCAGCGCGGTCGTAATCACCTCGTCGGCATTCCTGGCCCGGGTTCCGTGGGCGCGGACGGTTGTCCGTATCGTCGCTGCGATGATCCATCCCGATCCAGGCGTGAGCAACGCATGGAAATAGCCACTGTGTTAACAAAGCCCTCGCTCCAGGGCGATCGTCGGCTCCCAATTCAGCCGCCTCCTCGCCAGCCCGATATCCGGGCATCTTTGCTTGGGATCGTCGCTCGGCAGCGGCTAGAGACGATTTTTGCGAGCGCGAGCCCATGATAGCGATGGCCCGCTCCGGCGGCTCCCGCCAATTTGTGGGCTATGCAAGGACCGCCGAGCTGATCCGGGGCTATGACTATAGAGAAGCCGACGGCTGCCTGTTTGCCGAGAGGCCGTTCCCTGATCTGAACGCGAGTGAGCGCGGATGTGGCCGGCAACGCGCACCATGTCGGCCTTGACGGAACAATCGAAAGCAGCCCAAGTAGACGCCTGAAACGTCACTCTGCAGCGTCAGGTACGCCATATGGCTCCGAGCCCGACGGTTCTCGAGAAAGAGCGGGACTTCCACGACGACTGGGCGCATGCGATCGACCCTCGCGACGTCAAGGTCCGGGAGACCTTCTCGGCCTGCACGTCGCCGGAGCCGACTTGGCTCGCGCGCCAGCTCGGCGACCTGAAGGGCAAGCGCATCCTCGAGCTCGGCTGCGGCGCCGGGGAGGCGGCGGTCTATTTCGCGCTCGCGGGCGCCGACGTGACCGCCACCGATCTCTCGCCCGGCATGCTCGAGGTCGTCGGCAAGGTCGCGGGCCTGCACGGCGTGGCGGTGAAGACGATGGTGTCCTCGGCGGAGGACCTGTCGGCGTTCGCCTCCGATTCCTTCGACATCGTCTACGGCGCCAACACGCTGCATCATGTCGACATCGAACGCTGCCTCGACGAGGTCAAGCGCGTGCTCAAGCCGGGAGGGCTCGGGGCATTCTGGGACCCGGTTGCCCACAACCCGGTGATCAACATCTATCGGCGGATGGCTTCCAAGGTGCGCACGCCCGACGAGCATCCGATCCGCCGCAGCGAGATGCGCTACTTCACCGATCGGTTCACGATCGTGGCGAGGCGGTTCTTCTGGCTCACCACCTCGTTGATCTTCGCCAAGTTCTATCTCATCGACCGCGTCCATCCCAACGAGGACCGCTACTGGAAGCGGATCATCACGCGCGAGCCGGAGCTGCGGAAATGGTACCTGCCGCTGGCGGCCGTCGATCGCTGCCTGCTCGCCGTCGTCCCGATCCTGGGCTGGTGGTGCTGGAATATCGCGATCGTCGTGCGCAAGGAGCCGAACGCTAGCGCCGGCCGGAGCCCGGCGGCTCTTCGGGAAACAGCAGAGACGAGCGGATGGGACAGGCACCTTATTCGAAATTCTTCGAGGGCGGCATCACCAGGCTGGCGGCATCGGTCGTCACCAAGGACAGCCCGGCCTATGTCCAGTTCTATGTGACGGCGCGCTGCAATCTCACTTGCGAGCAATGCAACATCATCTACGCCAATGCCGACCAGGAGGAGGCGAGCACCGACCAATGCCGCAAGATCGCCGAGAACCTGGCCCGGATCGGCACCTCGGTGGTGCTGCTGACGGGCGGCGAGCCGTTCGTTCGCAAGGACATCGTCGAGATCGCCAAGGCGATGATCGACAACGGCGTGCATCCGCGGCTGCAGACCAACGGCCTCGCCACCCGCAAGCAGCTCGAGGCGATGACGGCGATCGGGGCGCACGACATCTCCATCTCGCTGGATTCCCCGGTTCCCGGGCTGCAGGACACGATCAACGGCGGCTTCGACAATTCCTGGCTGCGCGCCGTCAAGGCGATGGCCACGATCAACGAGACTTTTCCGGAAACCTCGTTTGCGGCGCTCGGCTGCGTGCTCGCGCCGCGCAATCTCGAGCACATCGCCAGCGTCATCGAGTTCGCCACCGCCATCGGCTGGTGGGTCTCGCTGGTCCCGGCGCATGCGACCGAGGCCGCCGAGCCGCGCAGCTTCAGCACCTTCGATCCGTCGCTGCGCTTTCCCGCCGGGCAGCGCGGGCGGGTCAAAGAAGTGCTCGAAGAGGCCAAGCGGCTGCGCAACGCCGGATACAATCTTTATGATTCCGACGAATACCTGGACGACATCTACCGGTTCATCTGCGGCGAGCCGGTGCAATGGCGCCGGCGCAACGGCGGCGTCTGCGACGCCCCCAATCTCTATTTCGCCATCCAGCCCAACGGCGACATGGCGGTCTGCTGCGACTATCGCCTGCCGCAATCCTACCCGGTCTACGCCGACGACTTTCCCGAGCGGTACCGCGACCGCACCTTGCGCCGGCAGGCGCGGCACATCGCCGAGCGCTGCACCGGCTGCATGTACGGCAGCTTTCCGGAGATCACGATATCCAGCCGTTTCTTCGTCCCGATGCTGGCGCGCGCGAAGCTGTTCCTCGCCAACGGAGACCACCGCCGCCTGCGCCGGCTTTCGGTCGATCAGATGACGCAAGCCGCGCGCGATATCGCACTCAAGAATGGTCTCATTTGAGCGAAAATGAAGGACCGCTCGCTGTTCCATTTGATGATGGCGCGCCTTCGGCAGCTCGACCGCGGCGACCCGGCCGGCGCGCCGTCATTGGCGCGCGACCTCCAGCAGACGCTGCAGATCGAGCAAAATGGCGATTGGTTCCTGGTCAAATGGCGCTGGCAGGGGAAAGGCTACGACCTCGGCATTCCGGGCGACACATTCCATTTCTACGTTCGCGGCGACACCGGCCGGGAGCCGGCGCGACGCGACGTGCGCGCCGAGAACTGGCGGCAGGCCGAGGCCGCGCTGCGCCGCATCGCGCAAATTTCCGGCACCGAGCTGCCGCAGGACCGCCGGCCGGGCACGCTCAGCGCCTCGACCATGGAAGCCCTCGAAGACCCCGTACCGCCGGCGCGGGTGCTCATTCCCGGTCTCCTCGCCGGCATCGTCGCCTTCGTGGTTGCCGGAACCGCGATGGCGATCTGGACCGCGATCGTCGCGGTCGCGCTCTGCTATCTCAATGAGCTTCGCCGTCATAGCTTCCTGCAGCGGCCGGTCCACTGGCTGGACGCCGGCGTGATTGCGGTCGGCGCGCTCGCGCCTGCCGTTTTGGGGGTGGTGCCGGTTGCGCCCGGACTGCTCGCGCTCGCCTTGGCGCTGCTCGCCAGAGCGGAGCTCGCCGGTGCCGGGGCGACGACCGTCGACTGGTTGGTCCCGGGCGCCGTGGCGGGTGCCCTCGTCCTGGTGTTGGGACCGGTCGGCTGGATTCCTGTAGCCGAGTTGATCGTTTTCGTGCTGCTCATCCATGTGCTGGTGCCGAACCGGCTGGCGCTTGCTCCCGCCCTCGCCGGCGCGGGCGCGGCCGCCGCAGTCGGGGCGATCGCCGCCGTGCTGGCGACCCTCCTGCCGGAGCAGACGCCCGCGGCGGTCGCCGCGGAGCCTGCGTTGGCGTGGGCCATCGTCGGCATGTTCGCTTTCTGCTTCGCCTTCGGATGGATTTTCGGCCAGCAGGTCCTGCTGTTGCCGTGGCTCGGATTCGCCGTGATAGGATCGACTTGCCTGGCCCTGATGGTGGCGGGGTCGACGGCGAGCCGGGCGGTATCCTTCATGGCGTTCGCAGGTTATGGAGTTTCCATGTGCGCGGAGCTGCTGCGTGCCCCCTTGCAACGCCATGGCGGGCACCCTTGAGGAGAACGGCGTGACCTCCAGTGCGACGACGGAAAGGTCCAAGCCGAGGACGCTCGACCGGCAGGTTCTGCTGTCGATTCTCATTCCGGTCTACAACGAGTCCGAAAGCCTGCCGCATCTCTTCACCCGCCTGACCTCGCTCGCCGCGACCCTGCCGGTCTCGGTCGAGTTCGTCCTGGTCAACGACGGCTCCCGCGATCCTTCGCTGCCGCTCATGGTCGGATTCTCGTTGGCCGACGCGCGCTTCCGCATCGTCGACCTGTCGCGCAATTTCGGCCACCAGCTGGCGGTCTCCGCCGGGCTGAGCGTGGTTCGCGGCGACGTCGTGGCGATCCTCGATGCCGACCTGCAGGACCCGCCGGAGGTTCTGGTGCCGATGCTGCAGCGCTGGGCCGATGGCGTCGATATCGTCTACGGCCGACGGCGCAGCCGCAAGGGCGAAACCCGCTTCAAGCGCGTCGCCGCCATGGTCTATTACCGGTTGCTCTCGCGCCTCGCCAATGTGGAGATCCCCGAGGACAGCGGAGATTTTCGCATCGCCGACCGGCGGGTGGTCGACGTCATCAACTCGATGCCGGAGCGGCACCGCTTTCTGCGCGGCATGTTCGCCTGGGTGGGTTTCTCGCAGGAGGCGTTCGTCTACGACCGCGACCCGCGCCATGCCGGCGAGACCAAGTACTCGATCAAGAAAATGGTTCTGCTGTCGCTCGACGGCATCTTGTCGTTCTCGGTAAAGCCGTTGCGTTGGATGGTCGTGCTCGGCCTGCTGACCACCATGCTGGCCTTCCTGAGCGGACTCTATCTCCTCGGCGTGCGGCTGATGACGCCGAGCGCCTTCTCGCCCGGCTTCGCCGGAATGTTCATCGTGATGTTGTTCATGTTCGGCATCAATTTCATCTGCCTGGGCGTCATCGGCGAATATCTCGGGCGCAGCTTTATCAACGTCCAGGGCCGGCCACCCTATATCATCCGTTCGATATTCGAGGGACAGGCGGAAGCAGGCGCGCGACCAGGCGGCGGCGAACAGGCGTCCCGCGACAACGCCACCGTCCCCAGCTAGCCGCCAGCGGGTCGATCGCATGAACAATGCCGCAAACGTCCCGGTGCTCGCCTGTGCGCGAGGCTATGTGCGCAATGGCGGCGTGTCGTTCGCGCAGTCCTACCTCAAGCACAGCCTGGTGCCGCTCGCCCGGATCGCGGCCCATCTGCCCGATTCGGGCGTCATCTGGGACCTCGGTTGCGGCGAGGGCATCCTCACCAACCTGGTCGCGCGCGCCAAGCCGGGCTGCCAGGTGGTGGGCTTCGATCGCGACGGCGCCCGCATCGCGCTCGCGGTCAAGAACGCCGCCCCCAATGCGTCGTTCGAGGTGCGCGACATCTTCGACTTGCCGGAGGATACGCGCATCGATGGCGTCATCATGAACGACGTCGTTCATCATCAGGCGTTCGGGCGGCAGCCGGTCTTGCTGGCGAAGGCGTTGCGGCTGCTGCGGCCGGGCGGAGCGATCGTGCTCAAGGAGGTCGATCGCAACGACCAAGCCGACCGTGGCATGACCGACATTTTTCGACAGCCGGCTCTATCCGGATGACGAGCTCTGCTTCCGCACCCGCGAGGACTGGCTCAGCCTCTGGGCCCGGCTCGGGGTGCGCGACGTGGTGGTCGAGAAGGTTCGGCACCCCTGGCCGGCTTCGCGCACGCTGTTTCTCGCAGCCCGCCCGACCGATGGCGAGCTGTTCGACGAGACCGCATTCATTGCACAGACGGTTGCCGAAAACCGAAAATTCGATGCCTCCGGGGCGACCGTCTTCATCACCGGGGCAACCGGCTTCATCGGCGGTCATCTGGCGCGCCGGCTGCTGGCGCACGGCATCGCCGGCAAGAAGGTTCGCCTGCTGGCACTGACGCGAGACCCGCAACGGCTCCCCGCGGACTTGCGGGCGGCCGGCGCGGTCGCGGTGCCGGGCGACCTCGACGACCTGCCGCGGCTCGGGAGGATTTTCGAAGGCGTCGACTACGTGTTCCATCTCGCCGCCGAGGTGAAGCTGACCCATGGGACCGACCTGTGGCGCAACAACTATGCCGGGACCGTCAGCCTGCTCGCGGCGCTCGCGGGGCGGCCGTTGCGCCGGTTCGTGCACGCCTCGACGATGGGAGCGGTCGACCGCGCACCGACCGACCCGTGCACGGCGCCGCTCGATGAATTGATCGCGCCGCATCCGCTGTCCGAATATGGCCGCACCAAATTGCGCGCCGAGGAGGCGGTCGCCGCCTCACGGCTCCCCTATTCGATCCTGCGGGTGTGCTGGTCCTATGGGGCCGGAATGACTCCCGACACCCATGTCCGCTTCCTGGTCCAGGGCGTCGCCGACCGGAAGCCCTTCGCGTTCGTCGATTTTCCCGGCAAGGTCAGCATCGTCGGCGTCGATGATCTCATCGATGCCCTGATCCTCATTGCGGAGCGCGAGGAGGCGACCAATCAGCTTTACTACGTTTCCGACGGACAGGCGCTCTCGCTCGGCTCCCTGTTGCGCCGCGCCGGTTCGGTCATCGGCCGCCGCGCCGCCTTCATCGGCATTCCCGGGCCGGTCTCCGCGGCGGCGCGCGCCGTCCGCCGCTTCCTGCCGTTGCAGCTCCAGAACCTCAACAGCAACGTGCTCTGGGTAAGCAACGCCAAGATCGTCAAGCTCGGTTTCAGGCCGAAGGTGAAGCAGCGACCGGGACTGGCGAACCTCGCAACGGATCTGAGGCTCATTCCACCCTCCAATCAATCCCTGATATCGATCGTTACCGGTGCGGCGTCCGGAATCGGGCTGGCGCTGGCCGAAATCCTGGATGCGGAAGGCCACCGCCTGCTGCTGATCGACAGCAATGCCGCCTTGTCCGACGTTGCGGCCCGTCTCGATGCGGCGCATCTGGTGCTCGATCTCACCAAGGCGGATTCGATCGGCGTCATCGACCGCTTTCTCGCCGAGCACGCGCTGCAACCCGATTGGGTGATCAATTGTGCCGGCGTCGGCGCGCGCGGCGCCGTCACCGAGGTGGACGGCGGACGCGAGGATCTGACCGTCGAGCTCAACGCCCTGGCGCTGGTCCGGATGTCGCGGCTCGCGCTGCGCCGATTTCGCGCGACCGGCCGCGGCACGTTGATCAATATCGGCTCGTCGGCGGGATTTCAGCCGCTGCCCTATATGGCGGCCTATGCGGCCAGCAAGGCGTTCGCGCAGAGCTTCACCCGAGCCCTGAGCGGCGAGACGCGCGACCAGCCCGGCATCCATGTCATGCTCGCCAATCCGTCCGGGACCGCCACCGGCTTCCAGCAGGCCGCCGGCGTAAAAACCGGGTCCGGGGAGAAGCTGATGACGCCGCAGGAGGTGGCCAAACGCATCGTCGCCGCCGCCTATGCGGGCAAGCCGGAGGTGACCATCGGATCCAGCGGACGCGCGATGCAGCTCGCCGGCCGTCTGCTGCCGATGCGCCTGCAGGTGCGGCTTTGGGCAAAATTGATGTCCTCGCTGCGGTAACCCCTCAAGCCCCATCCCCCAACAGCCCGCGAAAATACGCCACCGTGGCCGCAAGCCCCTCACCCAGCGCGACCGTCGGCTCCCAATTCAGCCGCTTCCTCGCCAGCCCGATGTCCGGGCATCTTTGCTTGGGATCGTCGCTCGGCAGCGGCTTGGAGACGATTTGCGAGCGCGATCCCACCAGCGCGATCACCCGCTCGGCCAGCTCCTTGATGGAGATTTCGTGCGGATTGCCGAGATTGACCGGACCGACCAGGTCGTTCGGCGCATCCATCAGGCGCACCAGGCCTTCGATCATATCCTCGACGAAGCAGAAGGAGCGGGTCTGGGCGCCGTCGCCATAGATCGTCAGGGCTTCGCCGCCCAGCGCCTGGACGATGAAGTTCGACACCACCCGCCCGTCGTTGGGCAGCATCCGGGGGCCGTAGGTGTTGAAGATGCGCGCCACCCGGATGTTAAGGCCGTGCTGGCGGTAGTAGTCGAAGAACAGCGTCTCGGCACAGCGCTTGGCCTCGTCGTAGCAGGCCCGGATGCCCACCGGATTGACATTGCCGGTGTAGGATTCCGGCTGCGGATGAATTGCGGGATCGCCATAGACTTCCGAGGTGGAGGCCTGCAGGATCTTGGCCTTCAGGCGCTTGGCCAAGCCCAGCATGTTGATCGCGCCGTGCACGGACGTTTTCGTGGTTTGGACCGGATCGCGCTGGTAGTGGATCGGCGATGCCGGGCAAGCCAGATTGTAGATCTCGTCGACCTCGACGTACAACGGAAAGGTAACGTCGTGGCGCATGACCTCGAAATAGGGATCGCCGATCAGATGCGCGATATTCTCGCGCCGGCCGGTGTAGAAGTTGTCGACGCACAGGACCTCGCACTTCTGCTTCAGCAGCCGTTCGCACAGATGCGAGCCGAGGAAGCCGGCGCCGCCGGTGACGAGTATGCGTTTTCGGAGCATGGTTTGACCGCGCGACTGCCAGGGGTTGGCATCAGAAATTACCTATCCTGTGACGGCTCGCAAGGAAAGCTCCAAAGTTCGCCGGATCGCCGTCGGATCTGATGCGAGTCCCGGTTCGCTGGCTCCGGCGCCGGATTTGATGCGTAATGCCGCCTGTGGCCAGCGAGGCCGGCCGGCGCGCCGTGGAGGCGTATTTGATCAGGGGCGGGCATCCGCGCCACGGTGACGCGCAAGGCGCGGTCGGCTACCAGGTCGACTACGCCCCGCCGCCGCGGCCACCGCGCGTGAGCATCCTGGTGCCGACGACCGGCGAGCCGTCATTGCTCGAAGCCTTGCCTGTCAATCGCTCTTGCGGCGCACCCGCTTACGAGAACTTCGAGGTGCTGATCCTGATCAACGCAGCCCACCGCCGGATTCCCGAGCGGGCGGCGCTGCTCGATCGTCTTGCCCGGCGACCCGCGCGTTCGCGTGCTCGACTATCCGGATCGTGCGTTCAACTATTCCTGGGTCAACAATCGGGGAGCCGAGAAGGCCACCGGCGAGGTCCTGTGCCTGCTCAATGACGACACCGAGGTCAGGACCGCCGATTGGCTCGAGAAGCTGGTCGCCCGCGTGGCCCTCGACGGCGTGGCGGCAGCCGGGCCAATGCTGCTTTATCCCGCGGAGCGCCGCCGAGGCCCGATCGACCGCCATCCTGCCGAGCCGGCGCTTCCGTAATCGTCCGGCGCGTGCTATCGTCAACGGCTTCCCGGCCATCATTCATTCTGCGCATGACCTCGTCCGGCATGCTCCCGCGGCGGAAATTTCCCAAAACCCAAGCTGAGCAGCATGCCGCGTCGCGCCCTCATCCTCGGCATCTCGGGACAGGATGGAGCCTATCTGGCGCGCTTGCTGCTGGGCCGCGGCTACGAGGTCCACGGCACCTCGCGCGACGCCCAGGTCGCCCGCTTCGACGGGCTCGCGGCGCTCGGCATCCGCGATGCGGTGCGGCTGTCGTCGACCTCGCCGGTGGATTTCCATTCGGTCGCCCAGGCGATCGAGCGCGCCGGGCCGGACGAGATCTACAATCTGGCCGCACAGTCTTCGGTCGCGCTGTCGTTCACCCAGCCGGGCGAGACCATCGACAGCATCATCAAGGGCACGCTCACGCTGCTCGAGGCGATGCGGCTCGTCTGCCCGAAGGCGCGCTTCTACAATGCCGGCTCCTCGGAATGCTTCGGCAACACCAACGGCCAGCCGGCCGACGAGACGACCGCGTTCCGGCCGAAAAGTCCTTACGGGGTCGCCAAGGCGGCGGCGGTTTCCCTGGTGGCGAACTACCGGGAATCCTATGGTCTGTTCGCCTGCTCGGGCCTGCTCTTCAACCATGAGTCGCCGCTGCGGCCCGACCGATTCGTGACCCGCAAGATCACCCGGGCGGCGAGCCGGATCGCCCAGGGGAGCGGCGAGCGCCTCACGCTCGGCGACCTGTCGATCTGCCGGGACTGGGGCTGGGCGCCCGACTATGTCGACGCCATGTGGCGCATGCTCCAGCAGGATCGGCCGGAGGATTTCGTGGTCGCCTCCGGGGTGTCGCACTCGCTGCAGGAATTCGTGACGGCGGCGTTCGGATGACGCAGGGCTCGACTGGCGCGATCATGTCGACCGCGACCTCTCGCTCGCGCGCCCCGCCGATATCGATCGTTCGCTCGGAAATCCGTCGAAGGCGGCGCGATTGCTCGGCTGGCGGCCTAAGGTCGATTTTGCCGAGATCGTGGCGCGGATGGTTTGCGCCGAGCGCGAAGGGCCACGCGGTGTCAGTAACGCAAAGTCGGCCGTGAAAGCCGAGCATCGGGGTTCCGCCTAGCCGCGGCTAGTGCGGCACCGCAACCAAAGCGGTCGGGCGCCGCACCCTCCGTCAGGGACGACGCGCCGCGCATCTTCTGGTAGGCCTCCAGCACCGCGCCGACCTCGCCAAACTCGACCAGGCGTCCTTGATGCAGCCAGATCGCCTTGTTGCACAATCTGCGGATGATCGCCTCCGCATGGGTGGCGACGACCAGGATGCGGGACTGCTGCGCGAGGTTTTCCAGGCGGGCGAAGGCCTTCTGAAAAAAGATGGCGTCGCCGGCGCCGATCGCCTCGTCGATCAGAAGGATATCGGGGTCGCGCGCGGTGGCGATCGCGAAGGCGAGCCGCAGCAGCATCCCGGCCGAATAGGTCCGGATCGGCATGTCCAGGTAGCTGCCGAGCTCGGTGAACGCCGCGATCTCCTGCCCGCGGCTTTGCAGCTCGTCGCGGGCCAGGCCCCAGAACAGGCCGCAGATCCGGATGTTCTCGTAGCCGGTGGCGTCCGGATTCATGCCCAGCGTCAGGTCGAACAGCGGCGAGATGTGGCCCTCCACCCGGACCGAGCCGGCCGAGGGCGGATAGGCGCCCGACAAGCACGCGCAGCAGCGTCGTCTTGCCCGACCCGTTGACGCCGACGAGGCCGATGCGGTCGCCCTCGCGCGCCTCGAAGCTCACATCGTTGAGCGCATGGACCACGAGATTATGGCCGCTGCGGGCGAACTGGCCGCCGACGGTGCTGGCGAGCAGCAGCTTGCGAATCGAGGAGCCGGCCACGTCATAGACCGGTATGTCGATCGACAAATTGGCGACGCTTATGCTTGTCATGCCGATCGCTGCGCTATATCCAATAGACGATCCGCAGCGACACCCGGCGGAACAACGCCATCGCGGCGATGAAGCCGACGGCGACGGTGGCCACCGCGACGATCCAGGACAGCAGTCTCGGGCTGCCGGCCCAACAGCGGCGCCCGCACGACCTCGACCAGATGGTAGATCGGGTTGATCTCGGCGATCAGCGGCGCATCGCCCAGCGCTTTCGCCTGCCAGATGATCGGGGTGCTGAAAAACACGACCTGCAGCAGGTTGGCGACGATTTGCGGGACATCGTAGAAGCGCGTGCTCAAGATGGCGATCACGATCCCCAGCCAGATGCTGTTGAGAAAGAGCAGCACCAGCCCGGGCAGCACCAGCAGCATCGCCGGATGCGGCTTCCACCCCGAAGATGATGGCGACCGGCACGAAAATCACGAATGTGTGCGCAAACACGATGAAATTGCGCCAGACGACCCGCAGGACATGGATCGAGAATGCCCCCTTCGACTGCTTGATGATTCCGGCACTGGCGGTGAACGCCGTGCAGCATTCGTTGGCGCTCGAGGAGATGAAGCCCCAAACGATGAAACCGACGCAAAGGAACGGCAGGTACTCCTTGAGCTCGGTATGGAACACGCGGCCGTAGATCACCCCCAGCGTGCCGACCAGGATGGCCATGCTCAGCGTGATCCAGATCGGGCCGAGGACGGAGCGGCGGTAGCGCTGCCGAATATCCTGCCAGCCGAGCGTCGACCACATGGGCCAAGCCCGCAGGCCCACGTAGAGGTCGTGGCCGAGCGTCTCGCGCGCCCCCGCCACCCAGTGATGGGTGGTTCGCTCGTCGCCCAGCGACGTACGGCCGGCTCCCCGCGGCGTTGATTGCGACATCCCACCCTCGTTCGCCCGCCCCCGGACGCTGCCCCAATAGCGCAAGGGCAGCGCAAACTAGGAGCCTTTGTGGCCGCGGGCAACCGCAGCGGCGGTTTCCCGTCGCAACAGGATTGGCTACCAATTCGGTGGCCCACATGCGCGCAGTGTCGGCAGCTTCGGGACGCAGGATCGAGGACGGGGATGGAGAGCCGGAAAGTCGCCCCTGGCGTCAGCGTCCTGGTCGTAAACTACAATGCCGGCCACAATCTCGGCAGAACCCTGCAGGGACTTGCGGCCCAGACATTCCGCGACTTCGAGGCCCTGGTGCTCGACAATGCCTCGGGCGACGATTCGGCCGCCCTGGCACAATCTCTGATTGTCGATGATTTACGGTTCTCGTTCAAGCGCCTCGGCGAGAACGTCGGCTTCGCCGCCGGCAACAACCTCCTGGCGGCCGCCGCCCGCGGCCCCTGGCTCGCGCTGCTCAATCCCGATGCGGTCCCGGCTCCGGACTGGCTCGAGCGGCTGATGGAGGCGACGCGGCGGCATCCGGCCGCCGCCATGTTCGGCTCAACTCAGCTCGATGCCGCCGATCCGCTTCGCCTCGACGGCGCCGGCGATCACTATCTCGCCATCGGGCTGCCCTGGCGTGGGGGGTACGGTTGGCCGCTGGCGGCGCTTCCCCCGGAAGGCGAGGTATTCGCCCCCTGCGCGGCCGCCTGTCTGATCCGTGCCGACGTATTTCGCGATGCCAACGGGTTCGACGAACGGTTCTTCTGCTACGTGGAGGATGTCGATCTGGCGTTTCGCCTGCGCCTGCAGGGCCACCATTGCATCCAGGTGCGCTCGGCGGTCGTCAGCCACGTCGGCGGTGCATCGAGCGGCGGTAAAGGCTCCGACCTTCGCCCGCCGGTACGGAACCCGCAACCTGATGTGGTGTTTCGTCAAATGCATGCCGCCGGCGCTGTTCTGGCCGCTGCTGCCGCTGCATGTCCTGGCATTGGCCTTCCTCATGCTGAAGGCGATCGCAACCGGGAAGGCGTTTCCGGTCGGGACCGGGATCGTCGAGGGGGTTGCCGGCCTGCCCTCGATATGGTCCTCCCGACGCAGCTTGCAGCGGGCTCGACGCGCAGGGTGGGGCCGGATCGCAGCCGCATTGACGTGGAATCCCCTGACCTATCTGCGGCGAGCCCCATAAAGCCGGGGATATGGTCTGGAATCTTCTGGTGCGGCATGACTGCCACACTGCCCAGGAAAACGCCCTTCGGCTCCCGGGCAGCCAAGGGATCCAATTGCCTGCCAGGGAGCGAATTGGTAACGATTTCTGGTGGGAGATTCGCGAAGGGGGACTGGGGCGTGGAGTTCGTCAAGCGGACATGCACGGCGAACGGCGACCGTTTTACTGAATCCCACCGCCGGGATGGGCCGGCGGCTTGTCCGAAGGTGTCCGCTGTCACGGTCACCTATTATACGGGACCGGTCCTTTCGGCCTGCATCGATGGTCTGCTGGCGCAGCCCGAGCTCGGCGAATTGATCATCGTCATCAATGGGGCCGACCGCGAGACCCGGTCCCAGCTCGCGGCGCGCGCCAACGCCGACAATCGAATCCGGCTGATCGATCCCGGCCACAATTCGGGCTTCGCCCCTGGATGCAATCTCGGGGCCGCGGCCGCAAAATACGATTACGTCGCCTTCGTCAATCCCGACTGCACGTTGGCGCCCAACACCTTCGCCCCGGTCCTGGATGTGTTCGCGCGGCAACCGAACGCCCGGCTCGTCGGCGGAAGGCTGCAGCACCCGGATGGCCGCGAGCAAAGAGGCGGCCGGCGTGAGTTCCTGACGCCTTGGCACGCGTTCGTCGAGGTGACGCGAACTCGACCTGTTCTTCCCACATCATCCGCACTTCCGGCGGCTCAACATGCTGGCCAAGTCGCTGATGTTGGAGCCCACGGTCGTGCCCGTCGTCAGCGGCGCCTTCATGATGATGCAAAAGGACTACTTCGATCGCATCGGCGGAATGGACGAGAACTTCTTCCTGCATTGCGACGACCTGGATCTGTGCCTGCGCGTGCATCAGCACCGCGGCGAGGTCTGGTACGCCGGCAACGTGCCGATCACCCACTATCGCAGCACCAGCGACGTGCCGCGCCTGATCGTGGAATGGCACAAGACGCGCAGTTGCTGCTATTATTTCAAGAAGCATTTCCAAGCGACCTACCCGTGGTGGACGCTGTCTGCGCTGTCGGCGGTATTGTGGGCGCGATTTCTCCTGATCGCCGCGCGGTTGCTGCCGAGCGACCTGGAGAAGATTTCCGACATGCGGGCGAGGGAGAGCCTCGAGGGCTGGAACGCCGCCGCGGCGGAGAGATCCGGCCTGCCGCGCGCCTGACGCCGGCGCAGCTTGAACGGCTCGCCCCGCCTTTCCATATTGTGGGTGGGTTGCATGCAGCGGGTCCGGCGCAATTCGTCCCCCCGCCGAAACACAGGTGGAACGTCGTGAGCGAAGATCTGAAATACCAATTGCGGCTGACCTTGAAGGACGGGTTCGCGCAAACCGCGCGAGACAACCCGGGCGATGCTTCGATCACCCCCCTAACCAGCATTCTGAACCGTCATGACGCGGCGCTGAAATGCCAGTTCGATGCCTTTGCGGGCTACGTCAGCGAGGCCGAGGCCAACGGCATCGACAAATATCCGCTCTATGAATGGACCAAAGTGACCGTGGACGACCCGGTCAAGAAGGAAAAATACATTAAGTCTTTTTCGCTATATGTCGGCGGTCGGGAGGTCTACGAGAAGGATAAGGCGGAGGCGCTCGAGACCGAGCTCAAGCCGCTGGTCGGGGGACCGATCGTGGCGCAGATGTTCAAGTACGATACCGATCCGGCCAACAGCCCGCAGCCGCCGAAAAAACACTGAGGAGCCTTCGCACTGGTTTTATGCGGCGTTACCCATCGTTGGAAGCATTAAGTTGATCGATGGGAATTCCGGCGTTCGCGGAGCGCTTGCCGTCGGGCTTCCGCAAAATTCGCCGTGCGGCCCGGACGCTCACGCGCTGCGCCCCTGGCTTCGAGCTCGGCCGCGATGATCCCTTGCAGCTGTTTCAGGAGTCCTTTGCCGGTGACCTGCGTGGCATAATAACCCTCCAAGCACAGCTTTTTTCTGATCTCGTCGACGGATTGGCACTCGCCTGACTTTGCCAGTTGGAAGGCCCGTTCAAGTTCCGTGGGACGGGTATCCATGTCGCTCTGCTCGCTACTTGGCGCTTCCAATCACCCGGAAACAACCTGGACTGCAACACACGACACATGCATCGCGGTTCCTGTGAACTCCCCTATGCGACCAGTAGCATCGTTTCGGTGTCGGCAATGGTTTCGAAACAGCAGTCGCATTCGCAACAGCGCCAGGCATGACGAACTTGCCGCTCATTGCGATACTCGGACCTTTCGGGCGCAATCAGTTCATTGCTGCAGCGCACGCAGTTTACGCCGAAACTGAAGCGCCGAGTGGGTATCGCGGTCGGCAATGTAATCTCCCTGTTTGGCTTGGCATACCGCGTAGAGGTAACAGATTTATGGCATCGAACTTCGCTATTTGCGATAAACTCGCTATTTCCGGTCAAAGGCAACGGCGAACATATGACATGGCGAATTACGAGGGCGCGGCGCGGTGGGCCGAGAAACAAGCCAAATCGAAGAGACCCAAAGCGGCATGAAATCGGAAATGCGGCACTCCGCACTTTAGAGTGACTGGGATGGCGCTCTGAATGCGAACCACCATATCCGCCCAGTAGACGGGACGGCATGCAGTAGTGGGTTGTCGTCCCGAGATCGAAGCCCTGGCCAGACCCGCCCCCCCGACGGCCACGGCCGGGGCTTTTTTTCCCGCTTTGAATTTCCTCCACACTTTGCAAGGAGACACCAATGCCTAAGGATATGCACCAAAAAGCCGCCGAACATCCTGAGCAGACCGCGAAGGCTCATCGGACCGCAGCGGAGCAGCACGGCAGTAACGATCATGTGAGTGCAAAGAAGCAATAGGCTCAAGCGGCGGAAAAGCCGAAGGCAGCTCACGAGCATTCTACGCAGGCAAATAACAAGAGCCAGCAGCAGAAATAGTCTACCAAGGATAGGCGGCCTCGACGTTGGTCGGGGCCGCTTTTTGAATTAAGCATCTGTGATAGTTGCCGCAGCTTGGCACTTTAGTTGATATGGGCCACCTCGAATCTACATTACCGCGTGGAATACGGACGCTGCAAACCACCAGAACCTATACAGGCCAAAGCCAGCAGGCCGCCGAGCGCAAGTCTGCGAATGCGCATGGGTTCCTCTCTCGGTTGGCTCCCAACACCAATTTGATGGTTGTCGCGCTAGCAAACAAAGCGAGTCCTGGGCTAAGGACCCTCCTTCTTCCGATCGTCTCAGTTGGCAGCCTGCCGACATTATTGGTGGCCGGTGATCATGCCCGATGGGTCACCCGTTGGAGAACGTTAAGAAGCAGGCTGAGGTTTGGAGAGCGGGTAAGATGTGTTGGCGTCGGCGTCTTGGCGAGTAGCCAGTCCGCAAGAGATAGGAGGTCTTGCCCTCTTTGCTCGAACTGCTTTGCTGCCAGCGCGATTTGCTCATCGCTCGCCCTTGAAAGAACGCTCCCATTCGGCAACGGGTGATCGAGCAAGGTGACCGTACCCTCTCCGAGCGCTTGTTCAAAAGCCATTTCCTTTAGATCGTATGCGGCCCAATCAATAGCAATCTTTGCCATTGTTCTTCTCCGCTCCTCGGTCATGGGATCGGCGCACTGACGCGCAGAACGAATCCATCCGGAGACAGATGATGACACACGAAGGAGCGCGGCCAGAGGTACAATAAGGCCTCAGCGGGGCCAACATCTGGATAGATCCTTAGGTCTTTGGGACACGTGCCCGGCGTTCCTTCTTTTGGCGCTTCGGCTTAGGAACCGTCGCACCTGCCGACGCTACCTCAGCACCCTCCAATTCGCACTTTCCTCTAGAGGCGCCTCCAATTCACGTCGCTTCACCATTCCGATAGTCGCCCGCGCTATCCTTTCGTTTGCTTCGGCATAGTTGAGAGTTCCGCCACTCCTGGCAACTAAGATCTTCTCGGCGGCAAAAGGCACATTGAGACTGCAGGCCCACGCTCCAGAATCAAGAAGCGTTCTAATTGCATCACGCACAGATATCTCGGATGCTTCATCTCTATCGGACATTGAAATCTATCGAATCCAGTGGCAGGACTATCCGATCGCCCTTGCGATTGACGAGGGAACCTCGGCCCCGAGTGTGCGCTGCGCGAATTGGCCGGGCCAAGTTTGATGAGGGTAACAGCAGAAGAGAGAACTGGCTAAAGCGGATTCTCTGCCCCAAGCAGGCGTGGGTGCGGCGGGCATGATTAACAGCATAGGCAAAGCCGAAGCTCCCACAGCAAGACCCGGAAGCCAGCGTACGTATGAGGGCGCAAAGTCCTTCGTCGCGCGCTGAGCCATCTGTCGGCCCTGTCCTCATTGCCTGCTTCAGCAGCGGAAATCCGCAACGGTGCAGCATCGGGGGCGCATCATGTGCGAGCGCGCGAAGCCAGATGTGGCGTTAGGGTCGCGAAATTTGGGACGCGACGGCGTGTCAATCCGGGCGCTGGAGCCTCTGCCAGCGCCGATGACTTCGGGGCAGGATGCTTGAGACGCCCGGGAGGCGCGCGGTCTCAAGGATGGCTTTCAAGTCGGTGGGCTTAGGTACGAGCGGCAAACGGCGGTCATGACCGCTTTTGCCAGGTAGTCCTTGGCGATTTCCCGACATCGGCTCAAGGTCGATGGTCGAACGACCCTCGCCACGCCACCCCATCGCTCAGATCGTCGTCCGCGAACCTAAGAGCGGCGCCGAGAGCGTCATGGGGTGGAAGAACGGCAAGGCGTTTAGCGGGAAATGACTCCTCCGGTGCATCCGGCTTCTCGGCGGAACTGATCTTGCGGCGTACGGCGGCCTCCTTGAGAAAATGACGGGCCGCTTCATTTCCCGCTCGATCAGCGCGGTAAACTGAAAAAAAACGTCGACGTTCCCACTGACCGGTCGCTCTTGGGTCGGCACGCTGGGGGTCATGCAATAAACGGCGTCATCCGTCGTTGGATGCATTGAGTTGATCGATGGAGATTCCGGCGTTCGCGGAGCGCTTACCGTCGGGCTTCCGTGACTTCATCGTGGTGGGCTCTCGTCCCGGACGTTTGAGCGCCGCGGTTCTGGCTTCGAACTCGGCCGCGATGATGTTTTGCAACTGCCTCAGGAGTCCTTTGCCGGTGACCTGCGTGGCGTAATAGCCTTCCGCGGTCAGCTTTTTCCTGATCTCGTCGACGGAGCGGCATTCACCGGATTGTGCAAGCTGGAAGGCCCGTTCGAGTTCCGTGACGCGCGCGTCCATGTCGCTCCACCGCTATTTGGCCCCACTGCCATTTTCAGCCGGATACGTCCTACCAACGTATTTCCGGCTCCTTGGTTCCTGTGTCAGTTCCCGGACACTGGGTCCGCGCAGGCTGTTCGATCAACCTTATCGGTTTGCAGGGCCGAATTGCCGGACTTGCCGGGGAGGCCCCGCTCAGCACCAAGGCGGCGGGCAGGCCCGGCCTTGGATCTGTCGTCTCGCGGCCAGCAGCGCGGGATCTGTAGGGAACATTACTTTGGGGGGCGTTGGCCTGAGGGCTAGAGGGGTCCAAAAAAGTCGGGCTCGACGTGCCGGTCAAATGGCCGGGAAAGGCAGAATGACCGGGCGGGGAAACAGCCCGCGGATGAATTCAAGGAATTGTTCGCAATCCCGCCGCCCAGCCTGGACGAACTGTACGTCGACCCGACCCTGCCCTGGCGGATCGGAGAGTGGATCAGCCTGGCGATGAACCGCGCAACCCGCCGGCCACGCCCGCGACGGTGAACCTCATGTCCGGGCGCGCAGCCTTTGGGCTGCGTCCGGTCGCACGGCAAGTCGTGGCTAAGGACTTCGGGGACGACTTTGCTCGCTCATCCGCGGATCTTTTGCCCTGATCGACCATATAGGCGGCGCCCAATTCGGCCAGGGCTGCCAGATCGCTCCGGCCTGACGTGAGTTTTCCGGGATTTGCAGGGTTTTATGGAAGACAGCAGGGGGGAAGGCGACGACGAGGCATCCCCGTAAGCGCTCGCCGCGGCCGGCACGGAGAGAGGCTCAGACTAGCTCTGCGCCGGGCGAATAAGCGTGAGCGGGGTTCGGCCATCTTTACGATAGACCGCGAAATCGGAATCGAGCGTCAGCACCGCGTGCCGCTCATAGATTTCGGCCATCCGCACGATGCACGCATCGGCGAGCGACATTGGCCTGTCCCGATACTTTTGATGGAGCGTAAGCAGCGCAGGAACATGCTCGTCGATGCGGAACGCGATCTTGAGCGCACCATTTTCGAGAAGCCCGAATAGTGCATCCTGCGCCCTGGAAAAGCGTGCGAGCAGATGCATGGCCTCGGCCAACACCGGCTCACACACGAGCAACGGTGGACGCAGGTCCGCGACCTGCTCGGCTACCCAGTGGTGGTGCCGCTCCGCCCGGTCGAGAAACGCGACCAACGGTCCCGTATCAAGGATGGCGTTGCGCATCACGGCCGAAACCCGTGAGGTGCTCGGGATTCGAAGCAAGGTCCGGAATGCCGGTATCGACCGCTCCGCGGGCGCCCTCCATCAACTCGGCTAGGCTGTGAGGACGAGATGTTTCGCGCGAAGCCTCGAGCACGAGCCGTAATCCCTCTTCGACCAAGTCCTTGAGCTTGCGGCCGCGCAGGGCGGCCTCGGACTTGGCGCGCCGGTAGAGGTCGTCTGGGACTTCGACTGTGGTTTTCATAGCGCGCTCTCATGTTGGCATAAAACCATAAACCCATATTTATGGGAAAACCCTCAAGAGGGCAAGCATAATTTGGGTATTCGACAATCAGCGCGGGTGAGACGCCCGCGGGATCAACGTTTCCCCGTTTGCATACGGACGCCGATTTCGCCGGCGTCATCCTCGGTGAAGCGAATGCCGGCCTCCTCAAGGGCCGTTTGAAGCTTGAGGATGGTGGAGAAGTTCCCCTTCACCACCCCCTTAGTTTGCTCAATCCGCTGAAGCGTCGCCAGGCTGATGCCCGCGAACTGGGCAAGGTTGGCTTGGCTCCAGCCGAGGAGCGCCCGGGCCGCCCGGATTTGAGACGAATGTCGCATCGATTTCACTTTTCTCAATTCGATCCCGCTTGACAACGTCGCCGTTGTGAGTTATTTAAACTTGATATCAGGTTATATTAACTCATCAAGCCAGGCTACTGCCGCTATGTGATCGCTTGAGCCATCGAACAAACCGTGGAGGGTCGTCATGTCTGAAATCTCGTTATCGAACGTCGCCACTCGGTCGGAGCGTCGCTCCTTCATCGGGGGCTCCGATGCCCGGGTCATCATGGGTAGCGATGAAAAAGCCCTCGAGCGTCTTTGGGGTGAGAAGCGTGGGCTAGCCGAGCCGGAGGACCTCTCCGACAACCTGATCGTCCAGCTCGGCCTGGTGACCGAGAACCTCAATCGGCTCTGGTACGAGCGCAACACGGGGCGGACTATTGAATGCGTCCAGCATCGGGTTCGGCACCCAGTGCTGAAGTGGATGGGGGCCACCCTGGACGGCCTTATCGCCGGCAGCGGGGCGGTGTTCGAGGCCAAGTTCATGTTGCCCTGGTCGTTTTCCGAGGAGGGGGCCGCCGAGAAGCACATGGCCCAGCTCCAGCACAATATGTGGGTGACCAATGCCGCGACGGCGGCGCTGTCGATCATCACCGGGGGCGGCAAATGGGTTGAGCTGACTATCACGGCAGACCCGCTCTACCAGCACCTGCTGTTGACCGCCGAGAAGAAGTTCTGGCGTTGCGTCGAGAACGGTGATCCTCCTCGCCTCTTCGGCGTCGAGCCGCCCCGGCCCCGCATCGCGGCCATTCGCAGCGTGGATATGAGTTCGTCCAATGCCTGGGCCGATCTTGCCGGGGTGTTTTGCCGGACCCGGTCGGCCTTTCTGGAGCACGAGAGCGCCAAGGCGGAACTCAAGGGGCTGATGCCGGAGGACGCCAAGGAGGCCATGGGTCATGGCATTCGGGCAAAGCGGTCGAAATCCGGGGCTGTCAGCTTCGATATGCTGAGCCAGGAGGCAGTCCATGCACCGCTCCAGTGAATCAATTGGCACCATCGCGGGGGCGCTGGCCAAGGCGCAGGCCGAGCTCTCCAACCCGGAGAAGTCGCTCACGGCCACCATCCGGTCACCGTTCCCACGGGAGACCGACCGGACGTTCCGCTATGCCTCGCTATCGAGCGGGCTCGATATCGTCCGCAAGACCCTGGGCAAGCACGAGATCGCGACCGTGCAGACCACGGCGATCGACGAGGCCGGGCTTATTCGGCTGACCACGGTGCTCGCCCATTCGTCGGGCGAATGGGTCTCCTCCGACTGGCCGGTGTGCCCGGTCAGCGAGACCTCGGCCCCCCATCGGATGGGCGCGGCCCTGACCTATGCACGGCGCTATGCGCTGTTCACCCTGGTGGGAATCGCCGGCGAGGACGACCTCGATGCTCCGGATCTCGGGGCTGTCCCGAAGGCCGGCCCCGATCAGCCCGCCCTCCCCAAAGGGCAAAAGTTGAACGGGCATGCCCTTCCCGGCGCCGGCCCCGCTCCGGCGGGTCCCCGGCGCAAAGCACCGCCAGCCCATCCTGCGAGGCCGGTTCTGGCCCCCGATCAGTCGGCAGCGTTGCGGGATCGGCTGGTGGCCGAACTCGCCGGACTGCAATCCGCCGACGAGGCAGCCAGCTGGGCCCATCGGAGCTTGCCCGCCAAGAACACACTGACGGCCGCCGATGCCGAACTTGTTGAAGCGGGCTTCCGAACGCTGCTCGCGACATTCAGCGGTAGGGAGCCCGCCAAAGGGCCGCACACAGCCCTCCAGAGGCTGCCGGGGGTGCCGGCCGACATCCCTAACCCCGAATCCGAGGCGCGGTCAGCGGCGAGCGCAGAGGCAACCAGCGGCGGCGACGTCCACCCCGCGGGCAAGACCATTCGCTTGCGCGACAAGGACCACCTGAAATTCGTGTCCAAGCAAGCCTGTGTCGTATGCGGCCGCGAGCCCTCCGACGCGCACCATATTCGGTTTGCGCAGCCGCGTGCGTTGGGACGCAAAGTCAGCGATGAATTCACGGTGCCGGTTTGCCGCCTTCATCATCGCGAGTTGCACCGACAGGGAGACGAGGCGGCGTGGTGGACGGGTCTCAAGATCGATCCTGTGCCGATTGCGTTCGCGCTCTGGCGAAGCACGCATCGTGACGGTGCGTTTAGTAGCCCGGCAGTCGGGGGCATGCAGAGTACGGTCGAGACAAGAAAGCGGGCCGCAAGCCAATAATTGGTTCAGCTTCCGTCGGTTGTCACTCCTCCGTCCTGCTCTCGCAGGCTCTGGCCAACTCATTGCGCTTGACGGAAAGCGGTTTGCGTGGCTTGGCGGGGCACCCGCTCCTGCCGGGCCATTATAAACGCGGGCCGTGTCTGTCTCGACTAGTTTCTCCGGCGTGCGGCGCATTCAAAGCCGGCGAAGCTAGGCGCCAACCAACCTTGGCATCACGCTTTGGCACAATTGTTTGCCCGTGTCGAACCGACCGTCACTCCATGCTTATGCAACTGGCCCGAATGGAACCCCGGTTGACGTGGGCATTAAAGCTCTACGTAATCCGCAGCACGCGCCCCCCCAAGATGCCGACCACAATGCGTTGCAGCCGAGATAGCCCAGCTGAACAAATGTTACGACGATGACCCTTAACCAAACGATCCGCCAGATGCCCTCTGCGACCAGGACGCCGTTGGTAGCAATAAAAGCCAGCACCAATCCTAGGGCTACAACAAGAATAACATCCTACGCCTTCTTCATCGAAGTTGCCACCCAGGGCGCGAGCACCAAGGAAGGCAACTGCCCAGACGGCGCGATTACGTGTCCGTGGCCCTCCTCCTTAGTCGCCCGAACGGCTCGTCGACCCGCGGCCTTGGGAAGAAGGCAGGTCAGTCCAAAACGTCGCGTCGATTTCTCCTGCTCAATCGATCAGCATGTCGGCGCGGGCTAGCAGAATACGCGGGACAGTGAGGTCCAGCGCTCGGGCGGTCTTGAGGTTGATTACGAACTCAAACTTCTCCGGTTGCTGAATGGGTAGTTCACTCGGCCTTGCCCCACGGAGGATCTTATCAACGTAAGCCGCTGTACGCCGAAAAAGGTCTACAATTTCGATCCCATAGGACATCAGCCCGCCATCCGTCGCAAAATAACGGTATGGATATATTGCTGGAATTCGATGCTGGGCCGCGAGTCTGACGATGAGCTCGCGGTGAGTGGTCGTAAATAAATCTGGCATAACTATGAGGCCGCTTTCCGCGTCGTGTGACACTTCGTCGAGTGCCTTTTCGATCTCGATAGCGTTGCGCGCGAGCGCCACTGTCGGCTCAACAGCAAGGGCCAATGCGGCGGCTTGTACCGGTCGTGCGTAAAATGACCCGCCTCCGGCAGCTACCTCTGGATTAAACAGGAGAGCAACGCGCTTAATCCCGGGTGAAATCTCTTTGAGCATCTCTATCCATTTACCACCCAACGACGGCACAAAATTCGTGAAGCCGGTCACGTTGCCGCCCGGTCGTGAAAGGCTATCCACGAAGCCACTCCCAATCGGATCGGCAGCTACAACAAATATAATTGGGATCGTGCGTGTTTGCAGCAGCAGGGCTTCGGTAGCAGCGGTAAGGTGGGCTATCAATACATCTGGCATCGCCCCCGCGAGTTCCTTTGCATACGCTGTAATACGATCGGCGTCGCCGGCAGCCCACCGGTATTCAATTTGAAGATCTTTACCTTCGCTCCATCCCAGATTCTGCAATTCCTGCTTGAACACTGCGATTCGGGGTGGACCTTCGGGGTCAGACTGACTAAGGCCCATGAGCACGCCGATTTTCCGCATGCGTTCCGGCTGCGCGCGCGACTTGACGGGCCACGCCGCCATCGTGCCCCCGAGGAGTATGATCAGCTCGCGCCGCCGCATCTAGCGCCCCTCGTGGCCGAGGACATGCTTCATTGAGCAGCAGTTTAACACCCTGCTGCCGCGACATCCGCGCTCTATACCGGTTGTCGTGACCAAAGCATCCTCGGCGCTGAACAGATTTGCTGGCGAACGAACGAAAAACACAGAATATCCTTGGACCGCCATAGTTGCTCTATTCGATCAGCTCGTCAGCGCGCGCGAGAAATATCCGAGGCAGGTTGAGGTCGAGCGCCTTTGCGGTCTTGAGGTTAATGACCAGCTCAAACGTCGTCGGCTGCTCAACCGGAATATTGGCGGGCTTTGCTCCACGCAGAATCCGGTCGACGAGCTCCGCAGAGCGCCGCCACAGGCTCGCCCAGTGTGGCCCATACGACATCAAGCCTCCCGTTTCGACATACGCCCGGTCGAAGTAGATCGTCGGCAGTCCTGCCTTCAGTGCCGAGGAGTTAAGCTCAATTCGATGTGTATTATACAGGGGTTCACTCGGGACAATCAGTGCGTCGGTGCGACCCTTAAGCACTTCGATAGCGGGCGCGATATCCTCCGCCTTGCGGATTTCGGTTATCGCGACATCGAGGCCGAAACCACGGGCCGCTGCCTGAACCTCCTTAACCTGCAACAAGCTGACGGGATTGCCGACATGCAAAAAAACCGCCAAGCGGCCGAGATTCGGGAGAAACTCGTGTAGCAGCTCGACTAGCTTCTGAGCCAGATCGACCGACCGGACCGAAAGACCGGTGATATTGCCGCCCGGGCGTGCGAGGCTGCTGACAATCCCATTGCCAACCGGATCGCCCACCGAGGGAAACACGATCGGAATCACAGACGTGATTTGCTTGGCGGCCACGACGTTGGGGGTCGCATGCGTGACAATGACATCGACCTTGAGCTGGACGAACTCGGCGATGATCGCGGGGGAGCGCTCAAATCGCCCCTCCACCCAGCGATACTGGATCGCGACCGTCTTACCCTCAACCCAATCGAGTTCGCGCAGTCGGTCGACAAAAGCGGCGGTCCATAGAGCTTGGGCCGAAGCAGAAGCGCCCCCGAGAAGTCCAATAATCGGTTTTTTCGTCTGCTGTGCGCGGGCGGCAAAAGGCCACGCCGCTGCGCTACCTGCTGCGGCAATGAATTCTCGCCGTCGAAAATAAATCGGCATTTCGCGCTCCATGGCGAGGTTTATCAATAGCACAACGTGAGCGTGGAGTCTCAGGAGATAAAGATGTAATATACCAGGCAACGCGGTTCATCGGCATACTTCCGGATCACGCCGAAAATGCTTTCGCGTCGTAATTGTCTCGACACCAGGCCGATCAAAGCCACTTGGAATCTCCCGCTCCAATTTAGGGGCAACAAATGCACGGAAGATGTGATCAACAATCTAGGCGAGGACGAAGCGTGTCTTGCATCTACTCTCTCTTCCTCTAATTCACGCATGCTAGGCCATGACGATACCTTGGGTCGCGCATTTTTTTCCTACTGCTCGATCCTCAAAAAGCCCTCCACTGGCGTCCGGCAGGTGTCACTATACCAGCGCGGTCACGCCGAGGAGCCGTGATCGTACATAGGGAGGCAACTCATGCGAACGCATTACGACCCAACCCTCAAGGCTGCGGTCACGCTCGATGACAAGGGTCGGAACTCGCGGAATTCAGCATCTCGACGAATACCGTGAGATGGAGAACCTGCAGGGGAGCGGGGCGGCGGCCGCGTATGTCCGCGACATCGCGAGAAATCTCAACCTCGCATCTGAGGCGCTGCGCAACCTCAATCAGCCCTTGTCGTACCTCGACCCCCGAGAACAAGAAATCGAATACCGATTTAGCCAGGAAAAAGTCTCGTTCGATTTGGCCACCTACATCTACTCTCAGACCTATCTCAACACGCCCGTTTGGAGCGCGGGAGTCACGGTTACACTCAAGCAAGATCCAACTCGTATTGTCGGAGCAACCGACACCAGCGAGCAAGGCATCAACGCCGAACTGCCGTCTTCGGAGGCCCTACAGCGTTACCGTCAGTTATTCGCATCGGGCGAAGAGGCTGGTGGCTCATCATCTGCCGGGCGGGCTGCGCAACCCGAGATCGCCAAGTCCGATCTATTGAACAACATTCTCGGCCACGCCGTCAAAGCTGGAGCGGGACTTGATGCCGCGCGATCCGCGACAGGGCTCATTCGTGGGCGGTTCTTCATCTATCGCTACGAAGCGAGGGAGCGCATCAAGGACGACTGGCCAACTCTTCCGTTGCCAGCTGTGCCCAACTCTATCCAAGACGGAAGGTGGTATCTGGTCGCTGAACTCGTGTTCCGTCTGCCGCACGACGGCGCCCCAATGAACTGGCGCATATTGGTCGAGGTGGAGACCAACACAATTCTCTATCTTCGTGCATTGAGTTCTGGCCTCATCAAGGGGAATGTTTTCCCCTATGATCCGGTCACCAGTACCGGCATCGCGGCCAACACGGCGGACAAGGGTAACGATGTCCTCAATCCTCATCGCGAAGATGATGCGCTCCACAATTTGAACCCGCCTAGTGGAATGCCGCTCACCCAATCCCTCGAGGGAAGGTGGGCAGTAGTGACCAACATAACCTCTCCGGACTTCCAGCCGCCGACCCGCCCCGCGGGCTGTAACTTTGACATCTGGGATGTCCGCAGCAACGAGTTTGCCGCGGTGAATGCGTACTACCACGTGGACCGGTTCTTCCGACTTGTCGAGGATCTCGGATTCCAAATTGTCGGGCCTCATGGCTATTTCGGGGGCACCCAGTTTCCGGTCGCGGTGGACCATCGCGCGTTTAGAGCCCCCTGGCCGGATGGCAACGTCGTCAACGCGAGCCTTGTTGGTCATGCCGATGGCATCAACTCTGTTTACTACGCGCTGGCGGACTTCAGTGGTGGGTTCGTGACCAGAGTGATCGTAACCAATGGTGGAAGCGGTTATACAAGTCCTCCGACGGTAAGTTTCACAGCCGTTAGAGGCAGCGGAGCAACAGCGAGCGTAAAGCCTGAGGATATCGTTGACGGCGCTGTCACCAAAGTGACCGTCCAACAGCAAGGGGCGGGCTACTTGACGGGGCCTTTGGTGGAATTCAAGGGCAGCGGTGGGACCGGTGCCTTTGCGGTGGCGGAGATCGACGTCTCGGATCCAATCGGCATAGCGACCGACTGGCGCGTGAGCCTCCACGAACTGGGTGGACACGGCACTCTTTTCTCCCATGTTGGCGAAAGCCAATTCAAATTCGCGCATAGCGCGGGAGATAGCTTCGCGATGATACTTAACGACTATCTCTCGGAATGGCACAATAATGGTAAGGTACCTGACCGCTTCCAGCTGGTTCCATTTCTGCCGGCAGTTGTCCAGCGGCGCTCTGATCGCGGAGTGGCGGAGCAGTCTGTAGCCAAAGTGAACATCACCAACTCCGGAAGCGGATATCTGACGGTGAGTTTCGTGGGCGGTGGAGGCAATGGAGCGAAGGCCGGCGTATTAAATCAGCATATCATCGGCGGCACTGTCACCAAAGTGACCGTGATAGAGCCAGGTACGGGTTACACGACCGCGCCGTCAGTGGTATTTGGTGGCGGCGGTGGGACCGGTGCCACCGCGACAGCGCAGATCGGAGCGGGCTCGGTGACCGGAATTACCGTGACCGGTGGCGGAAGCGGCTACAAACCTCTGTCGGTGAAGTTATCAGGCGGTGGTGTAGCGGCGGCGGTGGTAAAGCCTGCGGATATCGCCGGCGGGGCTGTGACCCAAGTGACTGTGACGGACCCAGGGGCGGGTTACTCCACTGCGCCTTCGGCGAGCTTTATCGGTGGGGGCGGTACAGGTATCACCGCGACGGTACAGATTGGGACGTCGGGTTCGGTGACTGGAGTGACCGTGGACCACGGCGGAAGCGGCTACACAACTGCCCCAACTGTGAGCTTCACGGGAGGTGGAGTGCGTGAAGCGACAGCGTCTGTGAAGCCTGAGGATATCGTTGGCGGCGCCGTGACCAAAGTGACTGTTGGAGAGCAGGGGACTGGATATACGTGTGCGCCTTCGGTGGTCATCACGGGTGGGGGCGGCACCGGTGCCAGCGCGACAGCGGAGATCGGGACATGGGGCTGGGGCGGCGGCATGGACCAAGGTACGGATGGAAAGCTTGGCAGCGGGTACCTTAGCGAACAGATCCTCTCGACTACCATGTTTCGCGCTTACCGATCCATCGGCGGGGATGCGGCCAACGTCAATCGGCGCGCGTTTGCGGCGCGCTACATGACCTTTCTGATGCTGCAAGCGATCGGGCTGCGTAACTCGACCAACAATCCAAGCTCACCGGACGATTTCCTGCATGCGCTGCGAGACGCCGATGCCACCGACTGGACCTCGGAAGGGGTAATCGGCGGCGCCTATAGAAAAGTGCTCGACTGGGCCTTCGAGAAGCAAAACCTTAATAATGGAGTACCGCCGAGCGTCGATGTGTACATCGACGATGGCCGAGCCGGCGAATACCAGTACGTCCCGGTCTATTGGGCCTCCACCACCATCTGGAATCGCCGCAAACCGGACGGCTTGAGCGGGCACCAAGCGCCGGAGCTCGGCCAAATCAACCACGCCTACGTAAAGATCAGGAATTGGGGCACTTCGGTCGCGAACACGGTCATCGTGAGGGGCTACCACTGTAAGCCGTCGGCGGGCTTGCTTTGGCCGGACGATTTGCAGCCGTTCACCACGCCGCAGCTGCCGGCCGGCACGCTTCAGCCCAACAATTCAGAGGAAAGGACAGTCGGGCCCTTCGAGTGGACGCCCGTGGTGAACGCCTGGGGGCACGATTGCATGTTGATGGTGGTTTCGGCGGCCGGCGATCCAAGCAACGTCGACAAATTTACTAAAGGCAAGGTGATCGAAGATTGGCGCCTAGTCCCGAATGACAACAATATCGCGCAGCGAAACGTCGTCCTCGCGCCTGGCGGCGGCGGGCTGGAAGGCCTCATGGCCGCACTGGACGGCAAGGGATTTTGGATAGGTAATCCCGGCCGAAGCACGGCGAACATCGCAGCTGCGGTGGTTGTCCCTCCCTTCCTGGCACAGCGCGGCTGGCGGATTGGGTTGCGCGACCTGCCCTCGGAGGGCATGCCTCTGGCAGCCCGCGAGCAGCGCCTCGTCATCTTTGAGATCGACGCCGGGGAGACATTCAGCAAGGCTGATGCCGAGGCAGCGGCTGAGCGCGACATTGTCGTAACCGCCACCGCGAACGGTGCCATTATCGGCGGTATGATCTACAGGATCGATCCGAAACTCGATATGCCGTTTAACGATGGCAAGTCCACGTCTTGAAATTCCGGCCAGAGGAAGTTCGTCCGGGAGAGGAGTTCAGCGTTGTGGGTGGTCGCAAAAAAAGATATCCTGCTGCAATTACGGGTTTTCGACTATCGCTTACTTGGGATCATCCCATAGGCGTCCCCTAACAGGACCCGCGCGAAGATGCAGAGGGGGTTGGCAACAAGCAGACCGCGTCCGGCGGTTGGCATCGCGTATCACGCGGCGATTGACCAATGGACGCGTGATCACCTCGCTGATTTCGAGCTCCTGGAGATCACCGTCGATCACTGTTTTGATAAAGGGCGCACGGTTCGAGATTCCATTTATGATCTGGTCGGCCGTATACCGCTGACAGCCCACGGAGTTGGACTTTCGATCGGTACGGACGCCCCCTTGGATGAGCGATATGTGGATCGGGTCGCCGAAATCGTCGAGCGGCTCAAGGCTCCGGTTTATAGCGAACACGTTTCGTTCACCGCTGTGGCCGGCCAAGATCTCGCCACCTTCCTGCCTGTGCAAAAGACCGAGGCCGTTGCCGCCTCCATCATCGCCAAAGTGCGATATATTCAGTCACGCATTTCGGTTCCGTTTCTGCTCGAGAATATCGCGTACTTGTTCGACTGGCCGGACTCGAAATTGTCAGAGGCGGATTTTCTCAACTTGATCTGCGGCGAAACGCACGCCGGCCTTCTGCTCGATATCGAGAATTTGTTTCTGAACTCGCGCAACCATGAATTTGATCCTTACGAGTTTCTCGACGCCCTTCAGCCGGGCGTGGTGAAGGAGGTGCACTTGGCGGGTAGCAGCACCGCAGACGACCATTTTCTCGATCGATCTTACTTGGTCGACACCCATTCCCATCCCGTCTCCGACGGGGCGCTCGACCTTCTCGAATATGCACTCGCGCGCCACGCACCCGCGAACATCATAATCGAGCGTGACGGCCGATTAGACGCCCTTTCCGAACTCCTTGACGATATCGCGCGCGTCCGAGCGCGTCTGGCGAAGCCAGTTGTATACCCTCATGGCTAGTCGACCTTTGGATCGGCAGACTAGCTTGCTGGAATATCTGAGCAGCACTACGGCCATTTTTGGCGATCAAACCGATGCGCCTGTCGACCCAACTCTGCAAGGTATCAACCCAGGGGTCCTGCGCCTCCAGGCCCGCTTCGCGTGCAACAAGCGCATCGAAAGGATAATCGCTGTTTTCCCCCATACCTTTGAGATTCTCTGGTGCCGATCAAAGATTGATTTTGCGGGAATTCGTCGAGGTCAACCGGGCGACGAACAAGAGCACCGTCGCGAACGCTCGCGAGTTCCGTGATTTCCTGTCGGCTCGTTGGCGCTTTGAGCCATCCAAGCCGGCCTATCTGCCCGATGTCGTCGAATGCGAACTCGCAATGGCCGAGGTCCGAAATGTGATTGAAGAGCACGAGAAACCAGCGAAAACAAGCGAGAGTGACGCCCGGAAGGTAGGTATCCGTCACCGCCGCAGCGTCGTACCGCTGCGCTGCGCCCACGATATTCGATCGATTTTCGGTATAGATTCGGGAGAGATTGTTCCACCCAAACGCAACACATCACTCGTCGTCGCCTTGCCCGCAGGCAAAAGCGATGTGCGGATTGTCGAGGTGGCTCCACTCATTGTCGACGCGCTAACGCTGCTCGCGGACTGGGTTCATCCAAGCACGCTCGATGCTTTCGGCGACTGTGAAAATTTAATCAGATATCTGGCCACGCACGAGTTCATCGAGATGCTGGCCTGAATCGGTCGCTGCGCAGGCAAGAAAAAAACCCGCGTCTCGGCCCGTACGCTCAGACGCGCGCCATTAGAGTTCTCGCACTGGCTTGTCGCAAAGGCTGATCGGGGGCCCTCAGACGTCGCCAACAGTTCTCTAGCCGGCCGGCTTTTTATCGAGCTTTTTAAGCCCCTCGTCGATCTCGTCTACCCTTTGTTGAAGAGCGGCCTTGCGCGCCTGCAGCTTCAGCTTTAGGGCATCAAGCTGCTTCCTTTGCCCGTCCGACAACTTGTTGAAGTCGATGAGATCTACGGTAGTAGTGAAACACATTACGTTCCCTCCTATTCAAGGATGGCCGTTCCGAGTGAAATCAATCCGGGGCACGCCACTGATGATGTGGAATGTCAATAAACTTAATCAATTTCCTTCAAAACACGGAAATAATCAAGCCAAATATTCGCGATTTTTGGGACCGGTTAGCCAGGAGGTTTTTGGATCGTTTCCGAATTTAAGCAGGACAGTGTCCCGCAGCGCATCACTTGGTTGCGGGTCATTCAAGATCGGACAATCGGCCGAGCGACCTCTCGGGACTTGAGGCTGCTTTGGTCAAGATCGTCTTGTAATCCGCAATCCAGTGCCGGAGGGCACCGGGCTCGAAGAGTTCGTCCCTGTAGTTGCACGTCCCCCTAATGCCCGACGGAGTCTTCCGCAGCGTCGTCCTGAGCCAAGTGCGATCGATCGACGTGACCGGCTGCCGTTCCGGGCAAGAGAACGGTTGGACCGCCACATCGACCAGCTTGAGCGAACGGCGTAGCGGGTTCTGGAGGACAAAATACACTTGAATGAGCGATGCTGGATCGAGACCGACCTCTTCCGCCAGTCGGGCGGCAAGAATATCGAACGGCAGCTCCTGTCTGGCATAGGCCTCCAAGACCGAGTTGCGGACTCGACTGAGCGCCTCCTGAAACGACAGATCAGCATCAAGCTGAGTGCGGATGAGCGTGGTGTTCGCGATAGGCCCGATCACGCGCTCCGTCGCTCGGTTGAGAGCGGTTGGCGGTTGCGGTCGCGACGCAAATGTCATTGCGTCCGCTCCGGGCCAGCAACAGCGCCTTGAACCCCGCCAGCAATGTCATGAAGAGCGTTGCACCTAGCGTGCGGCTCAAGGCACTTAGGCGGGCGACCAGATCAATTGATAGGTCGAACTGGTTCCTGGGCAATGCGTGTGGCTAGCAGTTCTTCAACGTCATCCGTTCGCTAGGAAATACCGGCACGAACATCTCGCAGGCGCGCTCTCCAGTAGGCCAACTGGTGGGTTGCCGCATCGCTAGTGGACCAGCGACGTTGCCAGCGAGCAAAATCCGAAAACTGGAGCCGTGGGCCGGTCAACTGCGCCGGCCGGCCGGACGCAAAGGCGGCATAGAGGGCCGAGACCTCCTCAATTAAAATTCCCATCGACCAGCCGTCAATGATCATTTCGTGCGTGGTGAGAAGTAAAACGTGATCGTCGGCGGCAAGCCTCAAGAGGCGGGCGCGGAACAAAGGCGCACGGCTCATGTCGAAGGAGGTGAAGGCTCCTTTCGGCTTCCAGCTTCGCACGTTTCAGCAGGAGCGCCTTAGCACGGTCGCTACCGGTGGACGTCCGGGCTCCCAAATCCTCGGCGATGAATAAGTTGTGCTTGACGGCGGGCGCGATGATGGCGACCGGCAGGTCGACCCGCCAGGCGAATCTCGTGCGCAGAGAATCATGCCGGCGCATTACTTCCGCCAGGCTGTGCGCTAGCGCCTGGTCCTTCAGAGGCCCCCGCAGCCGATAGGCGAAAGACAGATTGAACTGGGATAGCAGTCCAGGGAGTTCCCGTTCGATCCGCAGCATGTGCTCCTGCACGATCGACACCGTCGTCGGACCATCTCCTGCCCCACGCGCCATGTTCGTCGACCGATCGCAAAAGGCCTGAGGTACGGCAGCACGGTCGGTTTGCGAGGACTCGAGGCGGGCGGCGAGGGCCTCAACGGTCGGCGCATCGAAAATATCCTTGATCGAGAACTCGACACCGAAATCTAACCGCAGATACAAAAGCATCTCAGTTACCGCAAGTGAATCCGCGCCGAGCGCTAGGACATCTTCCCGATTCCAATTTGATCTACTTCCAGAATTTCCATCCAGGCATCGGCCAGTTGCCGTTCCAAATCAGAGCGAGGTGCATCCAACTTGCCGATTTCGAGGGGAGCTGTTGAAAACGCGGCGATGAGTTCGTCGCGCTTGATCTTTCCGGCAGGCCCTTTCGGAATCTCCGATACAAAGCCGGATCAGAGAAGGAACCTTGAACCGCGCTAAGCGTTCGCGGGCGAAGTCTCGGAGGATGTCAGCGCTGACTTCGGCGTCCTGACGCAATACGACGGCGGCGGCGACATCCTCGCCAAGCCTCCTATGGAAGATCGAGAAAGCGGCGGCTTCGACCACGTCCCGGTGCTCCAAGAGTGCTTGTTCGACCTCGGCGGGCGCGACTTTTTGCCCTCCTCGATTGATAATGTCCTTGATGCGGCCAACAATGAAGAGATATCCATCCCGATCCAAATATCCAAGGTCACCGGTTCGGAACCAGCCGTCCCGAAACGCGGTCTCGGTCGCCGCCGCATCATTGTCGTACCCCTCGTGATAGTGGGACCCCGCAGGACGATCTCCCCACGTTTGCCGGCTGGTAGCCGTCGACCGTCTCGGTCCATGATCGCGATCTCGGCACCGGCGGGCTGACCTACGGAACCGGGCTTGCGTCGTTCCGTAGGGTTTGCGGCAATCTGGGAGGCGGCTTCCGTCATGCCGTAAGTGTCGATCACCGGGACGCCAAACAGGGCTTCCAGAGCGGCGAGCATTTCGGGCGGGAGGGACGAGGAGGCCGAGCGGATGAGCCGCAAGGAGGACTGCCGGGCGATGCGCTTTCCGACGACCCCGCCGATATCACCGCCCGATGGATTGCCGGAACCGCCGTATACCAGGTTGGTCGAAACTCCTTCAGCCTGCCGAAAAAGGCCGAAGCGTCGAAGCCGGCCGTGCAGACCACACTCGATCCGGCGGCCAATGCGGCCAGCACTCCTGAGACCAAGCCATGCACATGAAACAGTGGCAGCACATTCAGCAATCGGTCCCGCGGTCCGAGTGCCAAAGTCGCGCCCACATTGTAGGCCGACAGACAGACGGCGGCCTGGGTCAATGGGACCATTTTCGGCCGTGACGATGGTCCCGAGGTCAACAAAACAAAGGTCATCGCCGGCGCCAGGCGGCATGTCGCCAACGACGAATTTCCCGGCTGCCGGAGCAAGAAGGGCGAAGGGCCCCGCGTTCGGCCGGGGAGCCGGATCGATCAATGGTAAGCCGAGGCTTTGGGCGACGCCTCGGCTCGCGGAATCCATGTCCGCTCGCGTCATCAGCGCCGACAAGCGCAAATCGCCGAAATATCGCTGGCATTCCGTCAGCGGTGAATCCCGGATTGAGCGGCACGCAGACTGCACCGGCTGCGACCCCGATCATCGCCACCGCCGCCTCTGGTCCGTTCGGCAATACCACCGCTACCCGGTCGCTTGGACCCACACCAAGGCTCCGCAACCCGCGCACCGTATCGTTTGTCCGGGCCCAGAGCTCACCATAGGTTATGGGGGGGCAGCCGGGCGCCAGGATGGCATTGCGGTCGGGGGCGATTTGCCCATAGTAGGCAAGCAGATCTTGAAGGCACAAAAAGGCTCGACCTCTAGCCTTCTTGCCTGCCGACCCTTGTGGTGATTGCCTGATGAGCTTCGACATGTTGCTCGCCCCGCTGTCAATGTTACGCCAATATGGAAGCCCCAGAAAGAGGCCGCCCCGACCAAGGCAAGCGGCGTTTCGACGGTTACTTACGCGGTACTGCCATCAAGATGGGGTAACAGGATGAAACCTGCCCGCCGCGGATTTCTGCATTTGGCATTGGGCGCCGCCGCACTGCCAACATTCGCGCGTTTGGTTATGGCACAGAGCTATCCGATACGGCCCGTGCGCCTTATCGTGGGCTTTGCGCCTGGGGGCGGAAATGACATCGCCGCGCGTCTGATCGCACAATGGCTGTCGGACCGGCTCGGCCAACCCTTTGTCATAGAGAATCGTGCGGGGGCGGGCGGCAACGCTGCTACTGAAGCTGCCGTGCACGCGCCTCCGGACGGCTATACTCTCCTGCTGGTATCTCTGGCAAATGCAGCCAGCACGACGCTATACGACAAGCTTGATTATGATTTCATACGTGACATCGCGCCGATTAGTGGTGTCGTGCGGGTACCCAACGTTATGTTGGTCAACCCAGCCGTCCCAGCGAGCACGGTTTCCGAGTTCATCGACTACGCGAAGGCCAATCCCAACAAGACAAGCATGGGGTCGGGCGGCACTGGCGGCCCCGTCCACATGATCGGAACGTTGTTCAATATCATGGCCGGGCTGAAGATGCAGCACGTGCCCTATCGAGGCGAGGCATTGGCGTTGACCGACTTGATTGGTGGGCATGTTCAGGTGGTGTTCGGCAGCATGCCCGCGTCAATTCAGTATTTGAAGGCGGGCCAACTACGCGGGTTAGCGGTGACGACTGCGGCGCGCGCGCCGGCGCTCCCGGATCTTCCGATCTTGGCCGATTTTGTGCCGGGCTATGAGGCAAGCACTTGGTACGGTATTGGCGCACCCGTGAGTACTCCTCCTGAAATCATTGCGCGACTCAATAAGGAGATAAATGCCGGCCTCGTCGATCCAACCTTGAGGACACGACTGATTGAGCTCGGCGGCCTGCCAATTGGAGGCTCCCCCGCGGACTTGGGTAGGCTTATCGCCGAGGATACTGATAAGTGGGGCAAAGTACTCCGAGCCGCGAATATCAAAGCGGAGTAAGTCTTTTTAGATTGCGCGCGTTTCATGACCCTTCCGAAGATCATTACTGAATAATCTGATCGCGGCCGCTGGCTCCAAGATCGGGCGCGGGGCGACTTGTTCGTTTCGATTATTCTAGATCATAGCGTGATTTGACGGAATCGGGATTCCCAAATCAGGGATGATGTGATTCAGAGTCCATGCTGGAGGAGGAGGCCAGTATGGATGACGGCTCCCTATTCGATTGACCTTCGGGAACGGGCGCTGGCGCGCAAGGCGAGAGGCGAGACGAACCGCGAGATTGCCGCGGCGTTGAGCATCAGTCCTTCGTGCGTGTCCAAATGGACGAAGCGCAAGCAGGAGACCGGCTCGTTGGCCCCGGCTCAGGTCGGCGGCTACAAGCCACGGACGTTGTCGGGCGACTGCGCGGAGTGGCTGCGGGCTCGGATCGGCTCGGGGCCATTTACGCTGCGGGGTCTGGCGGCGGAGCTGGCCGAGCGGGGGATCAAGACCCATCCGAAGGCCGTGTGGGTGTTCGTTCATGCCGAGGGCTTGCATCCTACTGACCCAGGTCTCCTTCGTCGCAGGGCTCGAAAATCACCGCTTGCCTCGGGAACAGGACCTTGGTCCTGGACAGGCATCCTGACGCGCAACGCTTAAGATGTTGACAATACTTAAGATTTATTTCGTAGGGGCCGCAAGTCGAGACATTTGGCCCATTTTCCGACAACGCCGCGGCATGTAAGGTGAGATCGCGACCTAAGACCTCACGGCCTTGGATGTGAAAGGGAACCGGGTAAAGGTTGCCGAGATCTAGCTTTGGCGCGTCCCGACTGCCGGACGCTTTGGACTCGACGTAAATGAGGTGATTGAATGCGACCCGCACATGTCGACCGCATTCTCAAAGACGGGAGCGTACCCGATCTTCTCACGCTATCGTCTGCCAAGAGGAAATTGTCTTGGTGTGCCAAAACACCGACACCTGAGCTATCGACACTTGCCCGAAACGCAAGACTTGGCTGAACAATAATGCGGCGGGCTAGACCGCGCACTGCATTGCTATCAACCGCTGCCCCGATGCCTCGCGGGCGGCTGTTCCGGAAATATGTCGTCCTCTTCGTTGCTGTGGTGTGCGTGGCGCTGGTCACCAACGGCCTGTTGGATATCTGGTTTTCATTCCAGGAACAGAACCGTCTGCTGATTCGAATCCAGCGCGAACAGGCAAAAACGACGGCGGCCAACATCAATCAGTTCATCAAGGAAATTCAGGGTCAGCTGGCGTGGGCCACGCAACTCCCCTGGAGTTCCGATACGCTAGAGCAATGGCGTTTTGACGCCGTGCGCCTGATGCGCCAGGTACCGGCGGTAACCGAGGTCGCTCAACTGGACGCCGCAGGTCGCGAGCAAATCCGTGTTTCCCGACTAACCCCTGACGTCGTCGGCAGTCAAAAGGACTATTCGCAAGACCCCTTTTTTGTCGAGGCCATGGCGAACAAGGTCTATTATGGGCCGGTTCACTTTCTTCGTGAATCCGAGCCCTACATGACGCTCGCGATGGCCGGAGTTCGCCACGACTATGGCCTGATCGTTGCTGAAGTGAATCTCAAGTTCATCTTGGATGTCGTGTCTCACGTACAGGTGGGAGTTAGCGGGCACGCCTATGTCATCGACCCTTCGGGCCGGCTGATCGCTCATCCGGATATCAGCATGGTGCTTCGTAGAACGGACCTATCGCGGCTCGGCCAAGTCCAGGCGGCTCGCTCGGAGGGCATCGCGGCGGCGCCCGAGCAGCCATTGGTGGTCGACGACATCGAAGGCCGGAAGGTGTTGAGCGTGCATGCCCCAGTCGAGCTGCTGGGATGGTTGGTCTTTGTGGAGCTGCCTTTGGATGAGGCCTATGCACCGCTTTATAGCTCAATTCGACGCTCCGCGGCACTGCTCATAGCGGCTCTTGTATTGGCAGCATTCGCCGGGCTCTATCTCGCACGTCGGATGATCCTACCAATTCGTGCATTGCACGATGGTGCTGCACGCATCGGCGGCGGTGATCTCGACCAGCAACTCAGTATTGAAACAAACGACGAATTGGAGGCGCTGGGCGATCAATTCAACCGAATGGCTATGCAGCTCCAGGATTCTTATTTATCGCTCGAACGCAAGGTCGAGGAGCGGAACTCATCAGCTTCAGCTCGCGAACCTCGCAAAGTCTCGGTTTCTGGCTGTCGCAAGTCACGACCTACGACAGCCCTTGCACGCATTAGGGCTGTTCGTGGGGCAGCTTACCACCACATCGAGCGCGACTGAGCGCGCATGGCTGGTCGAACGCATCAACACAGCCACTACGGCCATGAACGAGCTATTCAAGCAATTACTGGACATATCGCAGATTGATGCCGGTGCACTAAAGCCACATATCACCGAATTTCCCGTGACCCGGCTGCTAATGCAAATCGAGAGCACTTTCGCCGCAACAGTTCGGGAAAAGGGATTATCATTTCGCGTCCTGTCGACCAACGCTTGGCTTCGCAGCGATTTCGTTCTGCTCGAGCGCATACTTTTCAATCTAGTATCCAATGCTGTCCGCTACACATCTCACGGCGGCGTGGTCGTCGGCTGCAGAAAACGTAGTGATCAATTGCGGATTGAGGTGTGGGACACGGGACCAGGAATCCCTTTGGATCAACGCCAGAAAATATTCGACGAGTTCTATCGACTTGGTAATGCGGAGCGCGACCATCAGCCTGGGTTCGGTCTTGGACTTGCAATCGTCGACCGCCTATCTCGGCTTCTCGATCATCCGGTAGAGCTGACTTCAAAATTGGGGCACGGCTCGCGCTTTACAGTCGTGGCGCCCCTGGTCGCCACACCGGCCGCAATCGTCAAAACAGTAATCACAGCTGCCGCTGCGCTTGATGTTGCGAGTGGCAAGCTCATCGTCGTCATCGACGACGACCCCTTGGCACTTAATGGGATGGGCGGCCTGCTCCGAAGCTGGGGCTGCCGGGTCATAATGGGTTGCTCCGGTGACGCGGCGCTGACCAGCCTCGCCGGGCATGACTGCCCGCCGGACTTGATCGTCTCTGACTACCAACTCTCAGATGGGAAGACCGGCATTGAAGCAATCGAGCTGCTGCGTGTCGCCTTTCGTACCCCGATCTCGGCTTTCCTCCTTAGCGGAGATATCAGCACCGAGCCCTTGCATGCGGCTCAATCAGGGGGTTACCACTTGCTGCATAAGCCGGTGGATCCGATGACGCTGCGAGCCATGCTTAATAGGATGTTGAAAAAGGGCAAATCTACTCGCGTTGGGCACTAGGCGGGCACCAACTCACTCCAAGCGTTTTGCGCTCGGCGGAGGCGGCGGCACCTTCAACGAATTCGCGGGGAAGCGGCACCCGCGGCTACCAAGCCGCTCGGCCTGCTGACGCATGTCGCAGATGACACCTTGCTGTATTCAATTTCCTGGGCCTGAGCCGGGAAGCAGCGTAGCAGGAACAGAAAGTATAAGAGTTTGATGCCGGCATCCCTCCGGTACAGCGAATGGCTGATTGAGGTCACCACTGATTGAGTACGAACGCCTGTCCTCGCGCACATACGCGGCAACTTAGCCAATCGTTCAGTTCCCTCGAGCAGATAGACACGCGTCAGGTGCTATGGTCTGGGTAATACTGTCGTAAGGAGCCATCGCATCCGTGACGCGTCCTCGGTAACAGACGATCCGCGCCTCCAGCATCGAGAGCATCGCATCGCTCAATCCCTCCACGGAACTCGCGTTGGCACTTTCGCGCTCCTCAATCACCATGAGGATCTGCAGATCACGCGCGGCACATCCCCGCGTAAACAAGTCGGCTGTCGATGTATCGATTACTGTGGACAGACAGATCGAGACCAGAACTCCGGCGAACAGCGTGCGTAAGTAGTGGGTTCTTGTGCGTGTTTATCTCCTGTCGATGGCGCCACGGCTTGACATTTCCATCATCCTGCACACGGCTCTGGACGTAAAAACGGCCACATCGTTTGTGTCTCCAATAAGAGCAGCCGCGTTCGAAGAAGCTTGCGCGGGACGTCCACCCACTCGTCCTCACATTTAGGAGGAGGGAATGGATCGCATTCTCCGGCGAGACGAGAACCACCTTGCCGGAGAATACTTTGACACACCAACCAGTTATCCGTTGACATTCGAGCGGATGACCTAGCGGTTACGGTTTTTCTTGCCGGGTTGAAAAAGATCATCCTGCTGCGAGCCCAAGTAATCGTAGCTGGTGCCGGATCTGTCCATGTGCTTGTGGCCATGACCCAGATACTCATTCCATTCGCGCACGCTCTGGGCTGTGCTCGGGTTGGTCTCAATGTCGTTGGCCCTGGCGATCGAACCGGCAGCGAGAACGAGGGCTGCCGCGAGAGCAATCTTCGCGTTGATGATCATCGTTGGTCTCCTGTGATTTTCTCCTCACACCCTGCTGG
The DNA here is from genome assembly GCA_963721005.1 of uncultured Alphaproteobacteria bacterium. GTDB lineage: Bacteria > Pseudomonadota > Alphaproteobacteria > Rhizobiales > Xanthobacteraceae > VAZQ01. Next base: position 81,331 of record CAVRHR010000002.1, read on the forward strand.
TGTGCGTCCGTATCTTGTTGGTATGAATGCGTGGGGTAAATCAGCCTGATGATTTGGGAAAATCGATTGCTGGAAGGTCTGGCATCGACTGGAAAGGCGCATTGGCAATGGGCTTTTGCAACTCTCCCATCATCTCGAAAGACCAGTGCTTTGCTCCCGGGAATGAGGTATTATTCGGGTACTTCAGCAGAAGGTCCGCATTTATGAAGATCCTTGTAGTTGATGATCACGTCTTGATTCGCGAGGCGTTGCGCGGCGTCCTCAAGAGGTTGAGGTCAGATGCGGTTGTGCTGGAGGGCTCGGATAGTCGCCAGGCGATGCAATTCCTTTCGGAGCACGCCGACATCGGCCTCATTTTGCTTGATTTGAACTTGCCTGACCGGGATGGATTCTCCATGCTTGCCGAACTGAGTGAGCGGTATCCGGCGACATCGGTCGTCGTTCTGTCGGGTCGGCAGGACCGAGTCAGCGTCGTCAAAGCCCTCGATCTTGGCGCGCTCGGTTTCATTCCAAAATCCGCCAAAACTGAAGTGATGCTTGCTGCTCTGGAACTGGTGTTCGCCGGTGGCATCTACATCCCGCCCGAAATCCTCTCCCGCCAGGAGCCGGGGTTGTCACAATCTGAAACGCTGCCGGCCGCCAAGGCTTTATCTCTGGATCCGCCCCGCGATCTGGGACTGACGGAGCGACAACTCGAAGTGCTTGCCCTTATGATGCAGGGAAAGAGCAACAAGGGGATTTCTCGAGTGCTCGACGTGGCTGAACCGACGGTGAAGAATCATATCACCGCCATACTCAGGGTATTAAAAGTCACCAACCGGACCGAGGCCGTAATTGCAGTCCTCGAATCTGGGTGGCAATTGCCGCCCGCATGATACGACATGGGTTTCGGCGGTAGCGGGCAGCGGGTTGCGTAAGAGGCGCCGCGGTGTCGGCGCATATTCTCCGCGTCGATCGCTGGCTTACGGGTGGCGGGCCTACGCCTACCGTCTAATCAGAGAATTGTTCGTCCAGGCCGAGCAAGATGTCTGCAGGTCAAGAATTTCGATCCTCCGCGGGAAACGGGTGTCTGCATGACGCGCGCTTCAGAGACCGCTTGAATTGCGGGCTGTTAGCCACAGGGCAATTCAGGCGCCGGCGACAGCCGACGGATACTACTTTGGTTTTCTGGCCGTGGTGGCTTGGCCTGGCTTACACTTTGGTATGCCCGGAGCCATGAGCTACAAGTTGAAGGCGGGGCATACTGAGTGCGCCCAATGAGCTAGGGATATTCCCACCATTACTTCGCGGGTGTCGGCGTAGTATTTCTCCAGTCCCCCGGTGAACTGTAAGCGGTGTTTTGCCCGCATCTTGCCGATGGCAGCATAGTTTTTAAGATTCGAGCCCTCATGACGGGATGGGTTCGCATATATGGTCGACCATATAGTTGACGCTTCGGGCCCTCGAGGGCGCGTCGAGATTCGCAATGGCGTTGGCCGGCGGCGGCGGTGGAGCGGCGAGGAGAAGGGCCGCATTGTGGCGGAGTCTTTTGCGCCGGGCGCGGTCGTGTCGGAGGTGGCGCGCCGGCATGAGATGAGCCCCCAGCATCTCTTTGCCTGGCGCAAGACGGCGCGAAACGGCCAGTTGGCGCTGCCGGCCGATGGGGCGGCCATGTTCGTGCCGGTCATGATGACGGCGCAGAAGGCGATTGCCGCGAGGCCGTCAGCTCCGTCGATCACGATCGAGACGGCTGGGGTGGTGGTTCGAGCCGAATGCGGGGTGGATGCGGGGTGGTTGGCGGATGTGCTGCGCGCGGTGAAGGGTCTGTCATGATCATCCCGTCAGGCGCAGTGCGCGTCCTGATGGCGACGCGGCCGGTGGACTTTCGCAAGGGCATGGACGGTCTTGCCGCATTGGCGCGCGAGAGCCTGGGTAGCGACCCCTACAGCGGGGTGATCTATGTATTCCGGGCCAAGCGTGGCGACCGTGTGAAGCTGTTGCTGTGGGACGGCACCGGGCTGGTGCTCGTCGCCAAGCGGCTGGAGAAGAGCTCGTTTCGTTGGCCGCGGATCAGCGACGGCGTCATGCGATTGACGTCCTCGCAGCTCTCGGCGCTGCTCGACGGTCTGGACTGGACGCGGGTACGTGCGGTGCGTGTACCTGCGCCGCAGGCGACGCTTTAGGCGACGCGACACGATGACTCAGGTGCGACGCGTGGTGCGACACGGGCGTAGTGATGTGCTTTTCTCGCGTTGCGATGAGCCCTGGTGATTCCCTTCCGACCGATCCCGATGCACTGCGCACTCTGCTCCTGGCCGAGCGGGAACGCCACGCCGAGGAGCTCGAGCGGTTGGTGGCCATCATCAAGGATCTGCAGCGGCACCGTTTCGGCCGCCGCGCCGAGCGGCTCGATCCCGAGCAACTGGCGCTGGCCCTGGAAGATGTAGAGCAGACGCTCGCGGCGGCAGACGCCGCGGCGGAGAACGACACCACCGCCCAGAAGCAAGCCATGCCGCGTAGGCGGCGGATCAATCGGGGCGCACTGCCGCCGCATCTGCCGCGTGAAGAGATCGTCATCGATGTGGCCGACAAGACCTGTGCATGCTGCGGCGGCCTCAAGCACCGGATCGGCGAGGACGCCTCGGAACGGCTCGACATCATCCCGGCGCAGTTTAAGGTAATCGTGACGCGCCGCCCCAAATATGCCTGCCAAGCCTGCGCCGGCGAAGTGGTGCAAGCGCCGGCGCCGGAGCGGCTGATCGAGAGCGGCATTCCCACCGAGGCATTGGTCGCGCATGTACTGGTCGCCAAATATGCCGACCACACGCCGCTCTATCGCCAGGCGCAAATCTATGCGCGCCAAGGCGTCACGCTCGACCGTTCCACCTTGGCCGATTGGGTGGGCCGTGCCGCTTTCGCGCTGCGCCCGGTGCACGCGCGGCTCCTGGAGCAACTGAAGCAGTCGACCAAGCTGTTCGCCGACGAGACGACGGCACCGGTACTCGATCCCGGACGCGGGCGCGTCAAGAAGGGCCAGTTGTGGGCCTATGCGCGCGACGAGCGGCCCTGGGCCGGCCGCGCTCCGCCAGGTGTTGCCTATGTCTATGCCCCAGACCGCAAACATGCGCGGCCGGCCGAGCATCTCGCAGGCTTCAGCGGCATCCTGCAGGTCGACGGCTATGGCGCCTACGAGGACCTTGCCGAATGCGGCGACGTCGCGCTGGCTTTCTGCTGGAGCCATGTGCGGCGGCAATTCTACGATATCCAGGTGAAGACGCCGGCGCCGATCGCCACCGAGGCCCTTGTCCGCATCGCCGCGTTCTATGCCATCGAAGCCGACATTCGTGGTCGTTCCGTCGATGAACGCCGCCAAGCGCGGCAGCGGCGCACAAAACCTCTCGTCGACGACTTGCATCTCTGGCTCGAAGCCCGGCTTGCCGCCGTCTCGGGCAAGTCGACCATCGCCGGCGCCATCCGTTACGCCTTCTCGCGCTGGGGCGGTCTGGTTCGATTCCTCGACGACGGCCGCATCGAGATCGACTCCAATGTGGTCGAGCGCGCCATCCGCCCGATTGCACTCGGGCGAAAAAACCATCTCTTCGCCGGCTCCGACGGCGGCGGCGAGCACTGGGCGGTCATTGCCTCGCTCATCGAAACTTGCAAGATGAACGCCGTCGATCCGCAAGCCTATCTGCGCGATGTGCTGGCCAAAATCGTCTCCCGCCACCCCATGAGCCGCATCGACGAGTTGCTGCCGTTCGCCTACGTGCCTCCGGCCGAGAGCGTGGCGGCCTGACAACACCGCTTACGGTGAACTGGTGTGCGGGGATTTCCATCTCAGCCACGCTAGAATGGCCGCTCCTACCGTCGACCAACCAACTAAGCTCAAGTCTGGTTTCGAGAACTCGGGGAAGGGTCAGGCGCGCTCTGGTCCGAAGGCAAGAGCGTCAGGTCCATGAACAGCGCGTGCTCAATCTGAGTACTTGCGTCTTCAACGCTTGCCTCGCCATCCGCCGCCTTCAGCAAGAGATCGGTCGCACGCTGCCATGAGGCCCGTTGCTTGATTTTCTCTGGCAGGCCAAGAATGTATGCCCCAGCTTCGGCGAGAGTAGCGAGCGTCATTCCGTCGGGGAGCTCGACCGGCTTATCTAACGGTCTACACCATCCGACGCCGCCGTTATTGCCCTCCGCGTTCATAGGTTCTTTGTCAGAATTAGAGATCGTTGCCGGTACTGACGTGGTCGCCGTCGTCGTGCCGGATGAAACCGCAATTGTGATGCCCGTGACCCTGACATAATGGCTGGTCACGTCGTCCTCCGTAGAAGGTTGCTTCAAAAGTCTTTCGGTTCGAAAGTAGGTTATCGGGAGATTGGGGTCACTCTCGGACCGAGCGGGCGTTCTGACCAGACATCATCGCCGCCATATGAAACACAAGCGTAACACGCGCTGTATCACCGGACTCTGCCGCCTCGAGCACGGTCTCTGCAGCTACTTCCCACAACTCCTGACGTTGCATCGTTTCAGGCAATGAGAGAATGTATTCGCCGACTTCGCCCAATGTCGCCAGCCAATGATCGCCATGTTCGATTTCGATTGGAGTATCTAGAGGCAGGTTCCAGCAGCCTTGCCTACTCTGCACACCCATAACAAGTCTCCGTGTTCCGCCAACCCCGGACACATAGATTAACAATTGGTATATGGCGGAAATACGAGATGCGGTTTTGCTGTGTGGTACGATAGTGGGTGCCGACCATGGCCCGAACGATCTGAAGTTATGCGGCCGCTTCTAGAGTTATGTCCTCGCCAATAGGGAAATCTAGCGTGCTCAGCGGTCGGGCGGCGACCACGGCGCTGGGGCTCAGTTCTGGCGCCGTGCGGATTGGGCCTCGATGTAGCCCGAAGCGTAGGACAAAGGTTCGATTCCCGGTCCGGGCCACCACGCCTGGCTCCGGAATCCATCAGAGAGAGAGGCCTTTATCCCAGCTCGCGCAATCGAGCCTTGGCAGACCTGAATTGGTTGAAAGGGGATTCACGTCAATGCAGGCTGACCGAGGGCCAAGCTTCGTCTGGCAGTTTTTCTAGAGCCGCGTCGACGACGTTTAGGCCGAGCACCGGAACTCCCGAATTACTCAAGCGCAATATGCGGCAACATCGGCGCGGCGCATAGGAGCGGTGGCGGGATTCCAATTCGAGCGCAAAAAATGCCCCGCCGAGGTTGGCCCATGGCGGGGCATTGGGTACACCCAGAAAGCGACGCTGTGTGGCAGCCCCGCAGGGCGCAATGTGGCACACTGGAAAGATGGCCGGAAAGCCCCACTCGGTGCGACTTTTGAACGCAAGGTGTTCACCTGATGCGCCACGACGATCCGTCGACCTAAGGGCGACCCGAGCCCTAAGGCGGAGGGCGTAGACCATGGTCGGCAAAGGGCTTGCCGCCGCCGCGGTCGGGTCGCTGCTCGCCGGCGCTGCGCTCTTTGAGCTAATTTCATCCACGCCACCAAGCAAAACGAAGCTCGGCGGCGTGACGATCCAGGGCCAACCAACCGCGCTTTCCATTAGTAGCGAGGCCGCGTTTGATCAGTGCCTTCTGACGCTCAACGGCAAATTCACCGCCCCCGCAAAATTGGCGCCCGGCGAGACGCTCGTGCCGTGGTGGCGCTTTGTCGGCGAGCAAAACGAGCACTTCGATCCGGAGGTCGGAAAACTCGATGCCCTGATAGTCGATTGTTTGAAACCGGCGCACGGCGTCGAGACTTTTCGAATTCAAGCGCTGAGCTATGCGCTCCGATCGTCGCCCCTCTTGGGCGACCGCCGAAGCCGGAAAGTCTGACCAGCGCGCGGTGGCGCTACCTTGCTAAAGCGCTTCAACCAAGCGCAAACCATCCAACCCCGGCAGCGGCGCCTGTTCGCCAGACCGGTCAACCCCTGAGCGGCGGGGGACGGCGTTCTCTTTAGGGCCCGATATTCCCCTTTTGGTCAATTTCAACGCACGCAAGTAGGTCAATAGCGGCCGAAGGGCCGAGCCCTCGCTCAGGCCGAGAGCAGGCGGCGTTGGTACTGATCCGCGCCATGACCAGTCTCGGTCTCAGACAAAAACTACACTTATCGTCTTCCGCAGATTTCCGGCACCGGGTCCCAATGATCTAGTCGAAGAGGTTCACAAGGAGCATGCCAATTGTGGTCACAGATACTAAGACAGATACCAGAACTATCTGAAATGGAGAGAGTTCGCTCGGCTGGACCAACAGCAGTATGAGGATGCCAAGTATTAGGAAGGATCCAAGACTGAACAGAAAACCGCGCTTCAAATCTCGATTACCAAGGATCCGTCCAATCATATCTCGGAGCACGCCTAATAGCGCGCTGGAACCCGTCATAATCCATTCCATCTCGGGTCTTGATTGCAATCGAGCAAAATGAATGCCAACGCTTCGCCGAAATCCCGGGAAGCGGGCTTTGCGCCACCGCGTTGGCCAGAGTCGCGACACGCTAGCAATTTAAAAATCTCGGATGGAACAAACAAGCTAAATGCCCCGGTCTCAGGATGAAACCGGGGCATTCGTGGAACGGAGCAGGGGATGGATGGGGCTGGGTCACTCCGTCCACGCCCCACATCTTGCTGGCGGCATCGCGTAGGATCAATCAGCCTGTCGTATTGGGTCATAAGTACTGCCGGAAGCGGCGCAGAATCACAGCCACAGCCAATGTTTCAGGTATTCTGAGACCGGCACCGTGGGGCCAATGTTTATCGCTCCGCCCCAAATCGCCCACGTCGGCCAGGTGCCCAATTACCGTCACGCTTTTCCAGGCTTGATCGCGCTCATCAAGTCCGAGGTGGTTTGTGCGCCGTTCGTCAGGAGGCGCGATTACCTACGATCTGAGCGCTTCTAAAGGGGTTCCCGGGACTCAGCGAGCGACACTGCGTTGCCGAGTGGTCAAGCCACACTCTATCGTCCCAAGTTCAGTCTTTCCAGGGCGAACCGCGATCGATCCGATTGATCGATGACTGCAAGCCAAACCTGCAAAATGATACCGGCACTTTTCCAACGCTGATTAATACAATCGCATTATTTAGGTAAGTATTTTCCACTACCTATTGCGCAACGACGTGGATCTCAACCGTCATTGTTTCGCCCTTCGATGCGAGACGAATTAACGTGCTACTTCACCGAAAGACTTGCGATGAAACAAAAATCACCTGTGGTCAAGCGCTCTATCATCATAGCCGCTCACAAGACGAGCGTCAGTCTGGAGGATGCATTTTGGAATGCCCTCAAGGAGATTGCGATCGTTCGTGGCACGACCTTGTCAAATCTCATTACGTCAATTGATGTGGGTCGCGGACAGGGAAGCTTGTCGTCGTGCCTACGCCTGTTTGTCTTGGGCTTCTATCGCAATCGGCTTACCGATGTGGCGGGCACCCGAAATGCGATGACGGACGCGGCAGAGTTGAAGCCGTCCAAATCTGCTTAAAGGCCGACATACAAAGCGCGAGCCGGCTCATCTCGCTGACCAGAAAATGTGGTGTGCCCCTCAATCTAGGGTGCAGCCCAAAGGGACCCACTAATCTCGGCAAGAAGGCCTAGCAGTCCGGTCGCATGTCCGCACCAATCACGGGTGCAGACCGCTTTTCGGTAAAAGTCGCGGATGGCAATCTTGTCCGCCCAACGATTGGCCTCGATCGCCGCCGCGCTGTGATTGCAGCAGCCGGCAGAGCAATGGATCAGGGGCGGTGGCGTCCGTGCGCCCAAATGTGGCCGAGCGTGACCGGTGTAGAGCATGGGGCTCATTCTCGCAGGCGGATCGTCGTGGGGTTCGCTGTGACGCATCCCACAATTCGGCGCGCCGTCTAGCGCTCTGTTAACTACCGTTAGCGACCAAAGCTGCCCGAGCTCCGAGGACTTATAGTTCACCGGGCGGGCCGAGCACAGGACATTGAGTACCCGACACACGTGGACTGCCGCGGCCACCCCTCCTGAAGCCATTAATAGTTCGTTAACCATAAGGGAATACGAAATCCACGTGAGCACGATCGCCTTCATTTGTTTGATCGTACCCATCGTGGCGGGATGGGCGGTCGCTCTACCCGCGTGGTTGGGGGAGATTTCCGAACCGTCAGAGCCATCGCACGGCTGAGCGTCAATGCGAATTTTTGGTGCCATGGTCACGGCTTTGTCGTTAGGCGCGTGTGCCGCTCAACCTCCTACTCTTACTGACATTGCCACGCAAATACGTAGCGATTTTGGCGCCGTTAAGCAGAGCTGCGCAGGTCAATCGCTAACTTTCCAAGGAAGAGATCACCTTACGCAGGCGAAGTGCTCCATCGCAAATCCGGTGGCGCAGCCAAAGGCGAGCGCGCAAACGCGCGAGCCGCACACAAATCCGCCCGGTTTCAAAGCGCCTGGACCGTTACCTCCGCCGAAGCTTTCCAGCGCCAACGAAATCGTCGTGGAAAGCATCCCCACTCTCAATTCCGAAGCGAGCTGCCACCTGGCCGACAACCTTGCCGTCGATCAGAACGTAAATCACTGTCTTGCATTAGAAAATACCGCACGCGATCAGCTCGCTCGTAGATGGGCGGAGTTTCCGAGCAATGACCGCGCACACTGTATTCGCTATTCGAGCGCTGGCGGAGGTGGAACTTATACCGATTTGCTTTCCTGTCTTGAGACGGAGGTTGATGCCAGGAGGCTCCATGCAAAAAGTAGGTCTGCCGCAAATCAGTAATCCATGTGAACGCTGTGAAGGCGACCGAATGGCCCGCTATGGCTCCATGGACATTAGGACGCTCAAACATTTTACGTCCGACATCGAATTCGGAACCGGGCGAAGCCGATGGAGCCCGCTCGGAACTAGGAAGCGCCGGAGACTGGGGGCTAGGATCGGAATTGGGTGGTACCTGGCGGGCATAATCCTCGGCTGCATCTGATCTCGCAACTCGGGCCTGCCCAAGCGCCCCTCTAAGGCCCGCCGAAGAAAGCCCATCGGTGTCCATGCGGAGAAGATTGCGCGCTGCTGCGTTCCGCCGCTCAATTAATGCCATAAACTGCATTCTGCGAACTTGGCGGTCCGCTGCTGTTTCCGCCCATCCCGCTTTGAGAAGAGAATCCATTTCTTCGTGAACGGCCTCGCACTCCAGCTTCCATTTTTTGAAAATCGGGTCCGCCGACTTCAAGCTTGAGGCGTCGTCAGATTTCAGAGAACTCATTTGAAGGTTCCCTCTAAAAACACCAGATCGTTCGCTGTGACAGTTTCCGGTAACTCGAGCCACCGCTCACGCGCCAACAGCTCTTCGCCGTAAATCGTCCGGATCAAATCCGGGTCCATCCTCGTCGGTACGTCGTTGACAGAGTTTTCAGCCTTCGAAGCGGGCAGCGAAGGAGGAGGATCAGCTGTGGGAACGACATGCCAATCAATCGGGCAACCAACAGACAGCCGCTTGGCGGCCGGCCCTGGGTCGAATAGCGGAAAATGCGAATCGACGCGGAAGGCCCATTTTCCACAGTGGCAAAACAGCAATGCCAGGCCGGGGTGGGCCCGGGCGCCTGCTTCGGTCTCGGCTATCGTTGGCATGTTGGACACCTCAACTAAGGGTCTACCTAGCAAGTTCCTATATATTTGCCGCCGTTTTGTGACCGCCTCAGACCACGCGGGCAAGAATCGGCAGCTTCCATGCGCTCCCAACCGCCGTTCTCTAGGGAACCACTCCGCAATGGTCCTAAGTCGGCGGACAGTTTGCCAAATGTGATGAAGATATAGATTTCTGATTTCTGGTATGCATCTTGGGTCGGGCGACCCCATAACCCCCTACCCCTCCACCCCCGAGCGGTCCGGGGGCGCTAGCGGGGTGCGCTGGGGTTCTTCGTTTGCCACGGATAGAATTAGCGCCACCGCGCGCCGGTCAGGCTTTCTGACCTCGCCCGCAGCCAGTAGGCGAGCGCCCGCACGTCGCACCACCCTCACCCTCGTCCCAGGCGGCCAAGCAATAGACCAGCCTGACCAGCATGACGTCCGCGGCCCAATTCACTTCGTCACGCCGGCATAGGTCCTCCGCCCTTTCGGTCGCGACGAGGCGCCCCCGAACCATTCTCAGCTGGACTATATTTGCGCTCATGCGCCGGCTTAACGTCAAAAGAGCTAGGTTGATCCGGTGCCCGCCTAAGGCGCGCACACGGTATGTGCCGTCAATGGCGGACGTTTGATCTAAGTCAAAAGGCTGCAGGCCGGGCACCTGTGCCAATGCACTTCGCAGAAGGCACTTGGACAAAGGAGAAGCTGACCGCCACCGCCTGACGCCTTTATTTACTCGGCGGTCCAGTCGACGCGCGCGTAAGTGTTCTTCGAACCTAGGGTCATCAGGATGATTTTTAGATCGAAAAGGAAAGTCCAGTTTTCAACATAAAATAGATCGTATTCTATCTGTCGGCGCATCGCCTCAACCGAATTGACATCCCCGCAACCGTTGACTTGGGCCCAGCCGGTCAGTCCGGGCTTAACTTTGCAGTGTCCTGAGTGTCCTGAAAACCGCGAGAGCTGCGCATCGAAAATCATTCCGGGAGCCGCCTCGTACGGGCGTGGTCCAACAATCGACATCTCTCCGCGAAACACATTTATAAGCTGCGGAAGTCTATCGATACCTGAGGACCGAAGGATTCCACCAATTCTTGTTACGTATGTGCTCTTCCGATGCAGGCGGACGGCACCGCCAATGTTTTCCTGTGTCGTGCATCGAAATGTGAAAATACGAAATGTTTGATTATTGTAGCCGTAACGGACTTGGCGGCAGACATACGGCCATTTGGAGTCGAGAATGATAGCCAGCGCTGTGAGCACTAAAATCGGCGAAAATAAACTGAGACCGACCGCCGCAACGATAATGTCAAATACTCGTTTGATGGTTGCTCCAAACCGAAGCGTCCTAGCCGTGGCATCAGGAGAAGTAGATGCGCTTAACTGAGGCCCGACCGCCGCGGCGAAATGCCTGCTAGCTAAATCCGATTTGTTGCTGACTTTCCGCATGGAACACAACCCGCTAACAACTGGAGGTGGGCGCCCCGATAATGCACTACTTATGTCGCGAGCCGTTCGAGTTGTAAATATACCAGCGTAAGACTGCCAACCAGCTTTGACCGTTTGGTATCATGCTGCCAAAGTTGGGTTTTATAAAAGATATGAATAGCCAATAGAATCGGGCCTCGGAATCAATTCATATCTGCCATGCGGCCGACGATGTACTTTTCCCGTGATTGGAGCCGACGATTTGGCTGCTAAGGGAGATTTTTAGCATCGTACCGCAATGCAAAAACTTGTTTGTGACAGAATCGGATCGTCAACTTCATTTCAAATACTATGAAAGGTCACACTTATGTGAGGTCGGAAACTTTAGGTTGGAAGGCACATTAAACAGTGGTGCCTTTCACAAAAGGGGGGCGGGCTATGCTGATGTTTTTGGTGGGCGGTATTCTGATCGGGGCGGCCCTGAGTCTGCGGCTCAATGTTGTGGTTCTTATTCCAGTAACGTGCGCGGCGCTGATGATTGTAGCCGTCGGCGGAGCGGCAAGGGGCGATAGTTTCTGGTACATCGCAAGTACGATGGCCGTGGTCGTCACGGCCTTGCAACTTGGATATCTGGGTGGAAGCGCTTTCCTAGCTGTCATGGGTTCGAGGCGCGTTTCCAATCGCAGTAGGGAAGAAATCTCGGCTAGGATATCTCGTCCCGTCTAGAGCATTTCCTGGTTGGGACAAATTGATTGTGCTGTGGGAGGGGATTCCCGACGGCTGAGATTTGTGGCTCGATGTTGCCTTTGATTCAGAGGCAACCATCCACGAACGACCAGAACTCGCGCTCAAGCTCACCGAAGGGCTATGCGGACGCCTTAGGCGCACCACGCTACGAGCTACGGACCACCTGGCGCCGTCGGCGTGCAATGCGGGCTTTTTTCAGCCGAGCTTAGTCAGGCTTACACTGCAGAGGCCCAAATTGGTTGTGTGTTCGTCGCAGATTTACCTCAAGCTGTCGCCGCGCAGAACGAACCCAAAAAATCCAATAAATCCAATCGAGAGCAAATTCCTGATTTCGGCGCCCGCGGCTGGTAGGTACAATCATCGGAACAAGTATCAGCAATATTATATATTAAAAGGAGCAAGTTGGCAAAACGAACCCAAATTTGAGCAGACAGCCACCAACCTGCATCAATTGTAATATTCAGTTTTTCCGGACCGGTCCGGGGCGCCGACGCCTCCCCAATTCCGGGGTTGATGGCCAGCGAGGCCCCGGCGACGCCGCCGGCCTCGTAGGCCGCCATCGAGACCGTCCGGCTGGCGCCACGCCGTACCCGGAGCTTCAAATCGAGCTTGGCGAGTTCCTCCTCGACGATCGCCGCCTTGAGGACCACCAGGGCGCGGCCCGAGCCTGCGTTCACCTGGTCGCGCCCGGCCTTCATGGCGGTCAGCTTGTCGGCGATGGACGCCACCATCCCGAGCGCAAACGAGGCGTTCGCCAGGTGCCGCTCCTGATGACGGAACCGCAGATATCCGGGCGTGGTCTTGTAGCGGCCGACCTCGGCGCGGACCGCGCTGTCGATCAGCTCGGTCAGGTAGTGCGCCACCTCGATGTCCTGGCGCAGGCCGAAGAATACGTAACGCAACTCGCCGGCCGGGTTCTTCTCGCGCCAGACCCGGCAGTCGCAGAAATGCGCGACCGCCCCGATGCAGTCGTCGAGCGGAATGCGCTTCTTGCGGTGGGTCTCGAACTCGCGCCGCTCGCACGGCGCCGCGCGCATCTCGACGTCGGTCAGCGACAGGTCGTAACGGTCGAGCAGCTCGGCGACCTTGGCGGCGGCGGACAGCGCCTCGTCCTCGGTACAGCCATTGCCGATGGTCTTGGCCCGCAGCGCCTGGATGCGGGTCTTGAGCTTGTCGAGCGCGCCGGGATCGGGGCGTTCATGCATGACCAATAGGGCCTCGCCTGCGCAGAATTGGGCTCGGTGCCGCCTGCGTATACACGCTTTCCAGGCGCTCGCCTTCCGGCAGTGCGCATGCGCGACCCGGAGCATGCTCGTCGGTCGCCGCGCGGTTTGATTTCCGCCGGCACCGCGGTACATGATCGCCATGATGTCGATCAGCCGCCGCACTCTCCTGGCCGCAGTCCTGGCCGCAGGTCTCTGCCTTGCGCCGGGACGTCAGCGAAAAGGGCCGGTTTCCCGGGCGCTCTGCTCATGACCCGCTCCGCGCTTCCGGGCCTCGGCATCGCGCTTGCGATCCTGGCGGCCGGACTGATCACCGCCTTCACGGTCGGACGCTATCCGGTCAGCCTTGCCGAATTGACCGACGTGCTGGCGGCCCACCTGACGGGCCGGCCATCGTCGGTCGCGCCGGCAGTCGAGAACGTCATTCTCCTGGTGCGCGGGCCGCGCGTGCTGGCCGCCGTCCTGATCGGCGCCGCGCTCGCGGTCGCCGGCACCGCGTTCCAGGGCCTGTTCCGCAATCCGCTGGTGTCGCCGGATATCCTGGGCGCGTCCTCGGGAGCGGCGCTCGGCGCGGTGCTCGGCATCTTCTTCTCGGCTCGGCGTCTTCGGCATCGAAAGCCTCGCCTTCCTGGGCGGGCTCCTGGCGGTCGCGGCCGTCTATCTGATCGGCTCGCTGTTGCGCGCCAGCGACCCGATCCTGGTCCTGGTGCTGACCGGCGTGGTGATCGGCGCGCTGCTCGGCGCCGGCGTCGGGTTGGTGAAATATCTCGCCGACCCCTACAACCAGCTCCCCGCCATGACGTTCTGGCTGCTCGGCAGCCTCGCCAGCACCACGGTCGCCGACCTCCTGCCGCTCGCCGTGCCCGGTCGTGCTCGGCACCGCCGTGCTGGTGGCGCTGCGCTGGCGCATGAACGTGATGTCGCTGCCCGAGGAGGAGGCCCGCGCGCTCGGGCTCGCCACCGGCCCGTTGCGCATCGCCATCGTGGTGGCGGCCACGCTGGTGACCGCGGCGAGCGTGGCGGCCTGCGGCATCATCGGTTGGGTCGGCCTGGTGGTACCGCATCTGGCGCGGGCGCTGGTCGGGCCCGATTTTCCGCGGCTGCTGCCGACGGCGGCGCTGCTCGGCGGCGGCTATTTGCTGTTCATCGACACCCTGGCGCGGGTGGCGGCGCCGGTCGAGATTCCGCTCGGCATTCTCACCGCCGTCATCGGCACGCCGTTCTTCATCTGGCTGCTCGCCGGCATGCAGCGGACCTGGTCGTGACCCTCGCCGGCCGCGCGCTCAGCATCGGCTACCGCGACCGCGTGGTCGGGCACGGGCTCGACGTCAGTCTCGCGCCGGGCGAGGTGCTGGCGCTGCTCGGCCCCAACGGCAGCGGCAAGTCCACGCTGCTCAAGACGCTGCTCGGCATTCTGCCGCCCTTGGCCGGCGCCATCCTGATCGACGGCCGGCCGATCGCGCGCTTCTCGGCCGCCCAGCGTGCGCGCCACATCGCCTATGTACCGCAATCCCACGTGCCGACCTTCGGCTTCACGGTCGAGACCGTGGTGCTGATGGGCCGCATCGCCCACGGCAAGCTGTTGAGCGCTCCCTCCGCCGCCGACCGGCTGGTGGCGGCGCGCGCGCTCGCGCGCTTCGGCATCACGGCCCTCAAGGAGCGGCCCTATACGATGATCTCGGGCGGCGAGCGCCAGCTCGTGCTGCTGGCGCGCGCGCTCGCCCAGGAACCGCAATTCATCGTGCTCGACGAGCCCACCGCCAGCCTCGATTTCGGCAACCAGGGCAAGGTCATGCACGAGCTGCGCGCGCTCGCCGCCGCCGGCCACGGCGTCCTGTTCACCACCCACGACCCCAATCATGCGCTGCGCGCCGCCGATCGCGCCTTCCTGATCCGCGACGGGCAATGCGTCGCGGACGGCGGCGTGCGCGACGTGCTCACGCGTGCGCGGCTGGAAAGTCTCTACGGTGCGCCGGTCGAGATGCTGACCGACGCAGCCGGCAAGACCGCATTCCTGCCGGGCTGAATGCCGCGCGCTGATAGTCGAATTGAGGCCTTGCCTCGATCTGCGCATTGGACGACCATCCGGGCAATCCAAGCAAAGCCAATCCAGGAGGATATGTCATGTACCGCCGCTTCGCGCTTTCGATCCTGACTGCCATTCCGCTCGCGCTGGCGGCCGGCCATGCGGGCGCCGCCGAAATCTATGTCGTCGGCGCCGGCGCGATCGAGGAGCCATTCGAGGCGCTCGCCGCCGAGTTCAGCAAGGCGAACGGTCACAAGATGCACGAGATATTCGGCCCGGTTGGGGGCATGCAGGCCAAGCTCAAGGGCGGCGAGAAGGCCGATGTCATCGTGCTCTCGGCCGCCGCCATGGATGAGCTGGAGAAGGCCGGCTCCCTGGTCGCCGGCAGCCGCGCCGAGCTCGGCCGTGCCACGGTCGGGGTGGCGGTGAAGTCGGGCGCCCCGCAACCCGACATCTCGACCCCCGAAGCCGTCAAGAAGATGCTGCAGTCGGCGCGCACGTGTCGCCTACACCAATCCGGCCGCCGGCGGCACCGCCGGGGTCTACCTGACCGGCCTGCTCGAGCGCCTGGGCCTCACCGAGGAGGTCAAGAAAAAGTCTCTGCTGCAGACCAGCGGCAGCGCCACGGCGGCCGCGGTCGCCAACGGCGCCGCCGAGATCGGCATCACGTTCACCAGCGAGCTCCTGCCCAACAAGGGGGTCAAGGTGATCGGACCGATGCCGCAATCGATCGGGCTCACCGTTTCCTACGTGGCGGCCGTCTCCAGCGCGAGCAAGGAGGCCGAGCCGGCCCGCGCGCTGATCGCCTACATGACCCGCCCGGCGGCGCGCGATCACTTCAAGGAAGCCGGTCTTTGAGCCGCGGCTCATTGACAAGAGGCGAGCTCGCCGCTGGTGCAGGCGGGCTCCCTCGCCCCGCGGGGGAGAGGTCGGGATGAGGGGGTTACGATCTCTGTGGTGTTTCTCGCGGTGCCGAGCGGCGCTCGGATTCGAACGGATGCATTGCCAAACTCCTGCGCCGAGCCCCCTCACCCCACCCTCTCCCCTGCGGTGCGAGGGAGTGAAACGCGGTGCCCATGACATCAACAACATCGCTCACCGTGCTTGGCCTTTTGCGAAGTCGCCGCTTCCTCCCCACATAAGGTCATGGCCAACAACTCCTACCTCATCAAGCCCGACCCGCTCGATCCGCGGCTGACCGAGCGCGTCAACGGCATCGACCAGACCGGCGCCGCCATCGAGACCGCGGTGACGGTCGAGCGCGCGCTCACGATCTTCCTCAATTCCCAGGAGATCGTGACCGCCATGACCATCAACGACTATCCGCACTATCTGGCGCTCGGCTATCTGCTCAACCAGCACATGCTCAAGCCGGACGACGTGGTCACCGGCATCGACTACGACGCGGAGCTCGCGGTCGTGGTGGTGCGCACCAAGCGCAAGACCAATTACGAGAAGAAGCTGAAGAAGAAGGTGCAGACCTCCGGCTGCGCCCAGGGCACCGCATTCGGCGACCTGATGGAGGCGCTGGAGAACGTGACGCTGCCGGCAGCCGAGCTGCGTACCTCGTGGCTCTACCGGCTCACCCACCAGATCAACACCACGCCCTCGCTCTACCTGGAGGCCGGCGCCATTCACGGCTGCGTGCTGGCGATCGCCGACCAGCCGCTGGTCTATATGGAGGACGTCGGGCGCCACAACGCGGTCGACAAGATCGCGGGCTGGATGTTCGAGAACAAGGTGAGCGCCCACGACAAGATTTTCTACACCACCGGACGCCTCACCTCCGAGATGGTGATCAAGACCGTGCGCATGGGCATCCCGATCCTGATCTCGCGCTCGGGCTTCACCGCCTGGGGGGTGGAGCTCGCCCGCAAGGCCAACCTCACCTTGATCGGCCGCGCCCGCGGCAAGCGCTTCGTGGCGCTCGCGGGCGTAGAGCGCATCGTGTTCGACCAGGACCTCGCCCATGTGGAGGAGGAAAGCGCCAAGCACCGGCGCAAGGCGGCGGTGCAGGATGATTAATTGTTGGTGCAATTCCATTGCTGTCGTCCCTGCGAAAGCAGCGACCCATATGCCGTGTGCTCTCGATAGGCTGCGGTGTATGGGTCTCGATTCAACGCGCTTTCGGCAGCCTTGGCCCGGACGACACCGAGCGTGCTGCCGATGACCAAACCTCTCGGCCTGGTGCTCGCCGGCGGCTTGGCGCGCCGCATGGGGGGCGGCGACAAGGCGCGCATCCGCATCGGCGGCGCCACCATCCTGGAGCGGGTGCTGGCGCGGATGAAACCGCAATGCGCCGAGATGATCCTCAACGCCAACGGGGATCCGGCGCGCTTCGCCGACAGCGGCCTCACCGTGGTGCCGGATTCGGTGCCGGACTTCGCCGGACCGTTGGCCGGTATCCTGGCCGGGCTCGATTGGGCGGCGACGAACCGGCCGGAGATCGTGGATGTGGCAAGCGTGCCGGGCGATTGCCCGTTCCTGCCGCACGATCTGGTGGCGCGCCTTGGCGCGGCGCGCGCCGCCGCCGGCAAGCCGCTTGCCTGCGCCCGCTCGGGCGATTGGCGCCATCCGGTGGTCGGCCTGTGGCCAGTGGCGTTGCGCGAAGACCTGCGCCACGCCCTGGTGGTGGAAGATCTGCACAAGATCGAGATCTGGACCGGCCGGCACGGCATCGCGGTGGCGGACTGGCCGGTTCTGCCGGTCGATCCGTTCTTCAACGTCAACACGCCGGAGGATGCGGTCGCGGCGGAACAGATGGCGGCGCTGGAAGCTTGATCGCTGAGCACTCGTCCCGGGCTCTTGACCCGGGACCGTTCCAAACTCCGGCGTCTGTAACGATCCCGGATCAACCGGTGCATCGCTTCGCGTTGCACCGGGTCCGGGAAAAGTATCAATGCCCCCAGTTCACCCCACCAGCGCCGCATAGGACAAAAACCCGACGCTCGCACCCGGCGCGATCTCTGTGGTGGCTTCGAGCAGTTCGACCAGGCCGTCGGTCTCGGTGAGCGAGGTGAGGACGCCGGCGCCCTCCTGGGTGTGCTTGACGGCCTCGATCATGCCGTCGCTTCCGCGCCGTAACGCCACCCGGACATATTCGCGCCGTCCCTTCTTCTTTTTGTGCCCAAAGGTGGCGCGCACCGGCAGCGCGATCAGTGCGGTGGCCTCGGCGCCGGCCAGACGCGCCATCAAGCGGACGCACCACCCGCGCGAAGGTCACGAATGCGGCGACCGGATTGCCCGGCAGCCCCACGAAGGCGGCTCCGTTGCCGGGCCGGGAGCCCGGGATCACTCCCATGGCGACCGGGCGGCCGGGCTTGACGGCGACCCGCCAGAACACCAGGCGGCCGATCGCCTCGACGGCGCTGCGCACATGGTCGGCCTCGCCGGTCGACACGCCGCCCGATGTGAGCACGAGGTCGTGCGCTGTCGCCGCGGCTGCAATCGCCGCTTCGAGCCGCTGCGGATCGTCCGGCACGATGCCCAGATCGGTCGATTGCGCTCCCAGGCCGGCGATCAGCCCGAGCAGCAGATAGCGATTGGCATCGAACAGCGCCGGCGCCCGGACGCGGCGCGCCGGGCTCGACGATCTCGTCGCCGGTCGAGAGCACCGCCACCCGGATGCGGCGGCGTACCGGCAATTGGGTGAGCCCAACCGCCGCCGCCAGCGCCACGTGCCGGGCGGAAAGCCGTCGGCCTGCCGGCAGCAGCACCGCGCCGGCCCGCACATCCTCGCCCAGCCAGCCGCCGGTTGGCACCGGCCTCCAATCCCGGCGGCACCAGCACGGCCTCGCCCTCGCGCCGCACGTCCTCCTGCATGAACACCGTGTCGGCGCCGGCCGGCATCGGGGCGCCGGTGAAGATGCGGATCGCGGCACCGGGCGCGAGCGCCTGCGCGGCCGCGCGGCCGGCCGTCACGCGCTCGGTGACCGCAAGCCTGGTCTCGGCGTCGCGTCCGAGATCGGCGGCCCGCACCGCGTAGCCGTCGACCGCCGAATTGTCGAACGGCGGCAGGCTGATCGGCGCCAGGACATCGCTCGCCATCACGCGCCCACAGGCAGCGGCGAGCCGCGCAGTCTCGGTCTCGGCAACCGGCATCACCCGCTCTTGCAAAATGCGCTCGACCTCGTCGATCGGCAGCAGCGGCCCCGAGAACGCGAAGCAGTCGTCGGTGAGCTGCGCCATCAGGCGTCTCCGCGCGCTTCCAGTACGCGCTCGAGCGGCGCCGATTCCACCAGCAGCACGTCCGCAATGGTCTCGATATCGTCGAGCCCGATGACCGGCAGCCCGGTGTCGGGGAGCGGCAGGTCGGAGGCGATCGCGACGATCCAGGGATCGTTCGGATGGAGGAGCGGCTTGCCCACGCTGGCGCGATGCACCTCGAGCTTGGGATGCGGCTCCCGCTTGTAGCCCTCGACGATCACCAGATCGACCGGCGCCAGCCGGGCCAGCAAATCCTTGAGCGAAGGCTCGGGAGCGCCGCGCAATTCGTGCATCAGCGCAAACCGTTTGGCCGAGCCGATCAGCACCTCGGTCGCACCCGCCATCCGGTGGGTGTGGGAATCCTTGCCGGGCTGGTCGATGTCGAACCCGTCATGGGCGTGCTTGACGGTCGAGACCGTGCGTCCCCGCGCCACCAGGCGGGGAATCACTTTGGCAAGCAGCGTAGTCTTGCCGGAGCCTTGCCAGCCGGCCAGTCCGATGATGCGCATGGGGTATTATAGCAGCACCATGGCCTGTCGTGCCCGCGCAGGCGGGCACCCAGTAGACGCAGGCCCCGAGTTCGATCGAGAATCCGGGGTTTATTGGGTCGTCCGCATTCGCGGACGATGACACCGGTTGTTACGGGCGCTCCGCAGGCCGCATGCCCAGCGCCGCGATGCGCGCCCGCACCCCGGGGTCGCGCAGCGCCGCCAGAAAGGCGCGAAGGGCCGGGCGATCGGCACGCCGCTCGACCATGAGGAAATCATAGTCCTCCGGCATGAGCGGCAGAAAATCGAGCCCATAGAGCGCCGCCACCGTCTCGATCGCGACGCCCCAATCGGCGCGCTGCTGCGCCACCGCGGCCGCGACCGCATTGTGGGAGCGCGGCTGGTTGCTGTAGCCGGGCGGATGCGCGTCCTGCAGCAACTGGTCGATCAGGATGCGGGTGCCGGCACCGGCATTGCGGTTGACCATGAGGCAAGCCGGATCGGCGAGCGCCGCCTGGATGGCCTGCGTCGGCGTGCGGCCTTCGAAGCGCGCGTCGCCGTGGCGATACACGAAACCCTGCATGCGCTGCCAGCCCTTGACCAAGACGAGACCGGGCCGCAGCAGATGGGTATTGTAGGCGGTGCCGGTCGAATCGAGCAGATGCACCGGCGCCAGATCGCATTCGCCGCGCTGCGCCGCCGCCACGCCCCCCATGCTGCCGACCGCCAGCGTGCGAGCGCCGATCCCCTGCTCGGCGAGCGCGCCCAGCACCACGTCGAGCGCCACGCAATGGCTGCCCATGATGACCAGGTCGGGCATCTCGGCCGCCTGGCCGATGAGCGTCACGCGGGCATTGCTACCGGCATCGAGCGCGGAGGCGAGCGCATCGATCTCGAGAAATCCGTCGGCCTGCGAGAAGCTGGTGACCGCGCCCGAGCCCTTAGGGATAGGAAATGCAATCGGGCCGCGCTCGCCCGCGACCAGCGCCACCAGCACGAACTCCTTGCGGCCGAGCTCGGAGGCGATGCGCACCGGCACCTGCGCCTCGACGGTGCGGGCCGCTTCCGCCGGCAGCCCGGCCAGCGCCCGGATGACCGGGGCCACGAAAGTGTGGAAGGTGAAGATCGCCGAGGTCGGAAAGCCCGGCAGCACCACCAGCGGCTTGCCGTCCGCCACCGCGAGGCACAACGGCTTGCCGGGCTTGAGCGCCACCCCGTGCACCAGGATGCCGGGCGCGCCCAGCCGCGACACCACCCGGTGGGAGAGATCGCCGGCGCCCTTCGAGGTGCCGCCCGACAGCAGCACCAGATCGCAGCACGCCAGCGCATTCCTGATGGCGCGCTCGAGCGCGGCCTCGTCGTCCGCGACCGCGCCGAGCCTGATCGGCTCGCCGCCGGCTTCAGGACGGCCGCCGCGATGATGGCGCCGTTGCTGTCGTAGACCTCCGCCGGCCTGAGCGGATCGCCCGGCGCCACCAGCTCGTCGCCGGTCGAGAGCACCGCGACATTCGGCTTGCGCACCACCTCGACCGCCGCGATGCCGCAGGCCGCCAGCATGCCGATCTCGCGCGAGCCCATGCGCGTGCCCCGCCGCAGCACGACCTCGCCGCGGGCGATGTCGGAGCCCGCATAGGAGACGAACTGTCCGGGCGCCGCGGCGCGGCGCAGGTCGATCGCCGGCGCTGTGGCATCAGCCAGGTCGGCATCGCCCGCCAGATCGCCATCGCCGACCAGATCAGTGTGCTCCACCATCGCCACCGCATCGGCGCCGCGCGGCATGACCCCGCCGGTCGCGATGGTGGTGGCAGAACCCGGCGTCACCTCCAACGCGGGGGCGTGGCCGCAGACGATCACCTCGGCATTGAGACGCAGGCGTACCGGCACCGCGTCGCTGGCGCCCGCGGTGTCGGCGGCCCGCAACGCAAAGCCGTCCACATTGGAGCGGTCGAACGGCGGCACGTCGATCGGCGCCGCCACGTCATGGGCGAGCACGCGGGCGAGCGCCGCCGCGAGCATGACCGTCTCGGCCGGCAGCGGCGCGAGCTCGACATGGCGCGCGAAACGCGCGGCGGCCTCCTCGGCCGAGACTACCTCGAGGAATTGCTCCTGCCGGGCGGCACGGCGGATGGCGGCGAGCAGATGCGGGCCTGCCCCCACCCCAACCTTTCCCCGCTCGCGGGGGAAGCAGAGGAAGGAGGCTTGTCGGGCGATCGATCATGGCCAGGGTCTTACCATGACCGGGGTTCCGGCCGGATGACCTTCACGATCGGCCGCCACCAGGATCCAGCCATCAGCCTGGGCGATCGTCTGCAGCGGCAGGTAGCCTGAGCCAAGGGGATCGGCTTGCCCGTCGCGCAAGCGCACCGGGATGAGCTCGGCGAGCCCCAGATTCGAGGCGACCTTGCGGCTGAGCCGGACCGTCAGCGCGGGCGGCGACTCGCGGCGGCCCGCAAGGCACGCCAGCATGTGCTCACCGAGCAGCAACCAGACCGAGAGCGCGCCATCGATGCGGCCTGGCAGCAGCAGGACCGGCCGTGCGCCCACCTGCCAAACGCCGCCGTGGTACCTGGCGAGAGCGCGATCCCGTGCGCCTCCACCCGGCCCAGGCGGGCCAGCGTGGCGACGCTGGCATCGTGCAGGCCGCAGCCGGTGCCGCCGATCGCGATGACCGCGTCGGCGTCCTCGGCCTGCAGCGCATTCGCGAGTAGCTGCCCGTCATCGCCGCCCGGATGGTCGAGCGCGATGCCGCCCGCGGCCACGATGGCGCGTACCAATAAGACCGCCGCCGCATCGATGATCGGATCGCCGGACCGGGTCCGCACCACGCAGCAGACGCGGCTCGCGAATCCGGATGCGCGCAACTTGCGCCGCGGCAAGCGCGCCAGCCGTCGACCACGTTCAGGCTCTGGCCCCCACGCCCGAGCGCCGTTGCGCCATCCGCATCGGCGCCCGCCGGCAGCACGCCCTCGCCTGCCGTGACGGCCGCGACCGCCTCGGCACGGCCGTCGCGGACCACGAGGGTGTCGATCTCGGCGACCGCATCGGTTCCCTCCGGCAGCGCCGCCCCGGCATCGATGCGGGTTGCAGCCGGCAGCGGGGCCGGCGCATAGGGACTGGCGTCCTGGGTGAGGCGGGAATTCACCGCCCAGCCATCACGCAGCGCTACAGCAATCGCGGGGCCGCGCCGCGACCACCACGTCGCCCGCCAGCACGCGGCCGACCGCCTCCGCGAGCGCGACCTCGCGCGGCGCGACCGGTCCCACCAGCGCATCGATGCGGGCGAGAACGTCGTCGAGCGGCGTCAGCCGGGCGATCCGCTGCGGTGGCTTTCGCATCTGCGCGTCCATCGTGTGATGCTGGCCAATATCCGCAATGTCATGTATGCACGGCGCTCTTTCGACAAGGGCAAATGACCGAAAAAATCCTCAACCTGCGTGGCCTCAAATGCCCGCTGCCGACCCTGCGGGTGCGCAAGGCGCTGACCGGCCTTGAGTCAGGCGATTCCTGGTCGCCGAATGCACCGATCCGCTCACCGAGATCGACATCCCCAACCTGATCAATCAGACCGGCGACGAGCTGACGGAGACGTCACGCGCCGACCAGGTGATCAGTTCCGGATTCGCAAGCGGTAGGCTGCAACGCGACTTGATCGCTCGAAGCGCGCCGCAACCCTCGGCGTCATGGCCGGACTTGTTCCGGCCACCCACGCCTTCCTTGGTTTCGCCGCCAGCAAGACGTGGGTGCCCGCGACAAGCGCGGGCATGACTCGCAGTGACGTGCCGACTCGAAGCCCCCCGCGCGGCCGTCCTCCTCACTTCTCCACCAACCCGGCCCGCTCGATCACCGGCCTCCAACGCACCGTCTCGGTCTCGATCAGCTGCAGGAATTCCTTCGGCGTCAGCGCTTGCGTCACCATGCCTTCCTGGCGCATGCGCTGCTCGATCTCGGGCCGACCCATGGTCTTGACGATCTCGCGGTTGACCTTTTGCACGATGTCGTCCGGCAGCCCGGCCGGGCCGGAGAGCGAGAACCAGGTGGTGCTCACCAGCTCCGGAAAACCTTGCTCCTTGAAGGTCGGCAGGTCGGGAAAATCCGGCAGCCGCCGGTCGGCGGTCTGCGCGACCGCGGTCAAGGTGCCGGCCTGGAGTCTGCCCGAACGTCGAGGTCAGGGTCTGGGACGCGAACGCGATGTGGCCGCCGACCAGATCCAGGAGCCCCTGCGAGGCGCCCTTGTAGGGCACATGCTCGATCGCGATGCCGGCCTGCTGGGCAAAGGATTCGGCGAACAGCTGTCCCATGCTGCCGACGCCCGAGGACGAATAGGGCAGCGGCTTGCCGCCCTTCCGGGCCGACGCGATGAATTGCGTCGAGCGTCTTGATGCCGCTGGCCGGATTGACCGACAGCACGATCGGCGAGCCCGCGATATAGGCGATGTTGGTGAGATCGCGCAGCGGCGCATAGCCGAGCCGCGGATTGCTGATCGGTGCCAGCACCAGGATCGACACATTGGTGATGACGAAATTGTAGCCGTCCGGCGGCGTCGTCGGCGACCGACTGCACCCCGATGGCGCCGCCGGCGCCGGCGCGCGTCTCCACGATGAAGGGCTGGCCGAAGGCGCGCCGAGAGCCCGTCCGCGACCGTGCGGGCGAGCAGATCGGCGGCACCGCCCGCCGCGAACGTGTTGACGATGCGCACCGGCCGGGTCGGCCAGCTCTGCGTCTGGGCCGGCGCGGCCGCCGGGAGGCACGCCGCCGCAAGCGCAAGGAGCAGAGCACAACCGCGTTTCATCGGCAGCCTCGCTCATTTCTTCCCGTTCTTGACGTAACCGGCGATGAACGCCCGCATCTGCGGCGTGATCGACAAAGCGCGGCGCACCTGGGCGTTGGTATTGGGGCCGGCCACCCATTCGGGCGCGAAGCCGAGCGTCTTGTTCGCCTCCTCCGCATAGCTCTTGTCGTTGTTGAGCTCCTCGATGGCGTCGCGCAGCGCCGCGATGGCGGCCGGCGGCGAGTTGGGCGGCAGCACGATGGTGCGCTGCATCGCGCTGTTGATGCTCAGGATGGTGAGATAGGCGTCCCACAGCTGGCCGGACGGCAGGCTGCCCTTGATCTTGCGATAGAGCTCCTGGAACGGCAGCATCGGCAGGCCTTCCACCTGCTTGGAGACCTAAGGCTCTCGCCGTTCCATTCCGGGTCGAAGAAGATCGGGATGACGGTGCCGTCCCGGACCAGGCCCGCGATCACGGCCCGATAGCTCGGCGGCGATTCGGAGAAGAAGCTGATCTCGTTGCGCAGCAGCGCGAGCCGAGCCGCCTGGCTGCCCGGGAACGGCGTCACGTAGCGGTACGGCACGCCCAGCATGTCGAGCGCGAGCCGGATCAGCAAATCCTTGGCGTTCTCGGCACCCAGCCCGCCCGCCACCAGCTCGCGCGCCTTGGCGATGTCGGTCGCATCCTTGAGCCCGGGCGCCACATCGGCACGCGCATAGTAGACGGTGCTGCCGGGCTGATAGGCCAGAAAGTCGTAGGTCTTGAAATCGGTGCGGAAGCGCTCCGGGTCGTTGGCATAGCGCCAGGCGGTGCCGGTGAAATAGCCCACTATGGTGCCGTCCTTGGGCGCCACCTCGCCCAGGTAGCCAGCCCCGATCATGCCGCCGGCGCCGTCCATGTTCTGCACGATCACGGACGGTCGGCTCTCGATGTGATCGGCCAGATGCTTGGCGAACAGCCGCCCCTCGATATCGGTCGGCCCGCCGGCCGTGAAGTTGATGAGCACCGTCAGCCGCTTGCCCTTGTAATAGGGATTGTCGGCCGCGGCCGGCGAGGCTGGCCCGCACAGCGCCACGAGGACGACCAACAAGTTGCGCAGACGGTATGCCGGCATGGCGGCTGCCCCGATCATTTCTTGGCGTTCTTGATGGAGTCGAGGACGAAGCTGCGGATCTCCGGCGAGACCGCGAGCGCGGTGCGCACCTGCCGGTTGGTTTGCGGCCCGGCCTCGTAATTGGGCACATAGCCGAGCGCCGTCATGGCCTCCTGCGCGAACGCCGGGTCGTCGTTGAGCCGCAGCACCGCGGCCCGCAGCGCCTCGACCGCCGCCTGCGGCGATCCGGGCGGCAGCACCACCAGGCGCTGCATGGCGGCGTTGATGGCGAGGCTCGAGAGATAGACGTCCCACAATTTCCCGGACGGCTCGCTGCCCTTGATCTTCCGGTAGAGCTCCTGGAACGGCAGGATCGACGAGTCCCTCGATCTGCTTGGGCACGCTGATGCTCTCGCCGTTCCAGCCCGGATCGTAATAGAGCGGGATCACCTGCCCGTTCTTGACCAGGCTGGGCTCGACCACGCTGCGATAGCCGGGCGGCGATTCGGCGAAGAAATTGATCTCGTTCTGCTGCAGCGCCAGTCGCGCATTCTGGTTGCTGCGATAGCCGGTGACGTATTTGAACGGGACGCCTAGCATATCGAGGGTGAGGCGGATCAGCAGATCCTTGGAGCTGTCCGCCGACAGCCCGCCGGTGACCAGGCCCTGCGCCTTGACGATGTCGGTCGCTTCCTTCATGCCGGGCGCCACGTCGGTGCGCACGTAGTAGACCGTGGTGCCGGGCTGATAGGCGACGAACTCGTAGGTGCGGAAATCGACGCGGTGCTTGTTGGGCTCGGTGGCATAGAGCCAGGCAGCGCCGGTGAAATAGCCCACCATGGTGCCGTCCTTGGGGGCGATCTCGCCCAGATAGCTGTTGCCCACCAGCCCGCCGGCTCCGTCCATGTTCTGCACGATGGTGGCGGGCTGGCCGTCGATATGCTTGGCGATATGCTTGGCGAACAGCCGCCCCTCGATATCGGTCGGTCCGCCGGCCGCGAAATTGACCAGCACCGTAAGCCGCTTGCCCTTGTAGTAGAGCGGGTCGTCGCGCCGCGGCGCCCGGCGCCACGGCCGCGATCGCGGCGAGCGCCGACAGCGCGGCACCGGCGGCTCGCGCGCGGATCGACGGCATCGGCCCTTCCTCCGGTTGATGTTCGGGCCAGCCGACCATACAGGCCCGGGCTTTGCATGCCCAGGGCTTGGCCCTCCCCGACACCCTGCGACAGGGCGTCTCGTGCCCTGCGACAGGGCGTCTCGGCTTCGCCTTGTTGATCCGGTCTTGATCGACCTCGACCCCAATTCCGGGTTATCGGTAGCGCGTCACCTCGGCGCCTCGGGGGCGAGCAGACCGGCAGCGACGAGGCAGCGGAGCGGATCATGGCAGATCACCGCCGATCAGGTCGGCATCTCCACCGAGAACGTCACCTGCCCCAACGGCATGCCGGCATTCCTGGCCTATCCGGCCGGCGCCGCCCAGCTGCCGGCCATCATCCTGATGCACGAGCGCTACGGCCTGGTGAAGCACACCATGGACCAGGCGATCCGCTGCGCCCGCGACGGCTTCGCGGTGCTGGCGCCCAATTTCTTCTTCGAGCATCCGGATCAGCGCAAGCTCAACGCCGGCGATTCGCGCTACGACCTCACCGACCCGCAATCGGTCGCTTATCTCAAGGCCGCGATCGCGACCTTGAAGAAATGCCGCGCCGCCGACGTCAAGCGGCTCGCGGTCGCTGGCTATTGCCAGACCGGACGGCATCCGCTGGTGCTGGCCGCGGAGGTGCCGATCAGCGCCGCGGTGGTGTGGTACGGGGCCGCCTCCAAGCGCGAATGGGAGGTGAACGACATGCCAGCCGAAGCCGCTGGACGAGCTGATCGCCGCCATCAATTGCCCGGTGTTCGGCGCGTTCGGCGAGGCCGATCACATCATCTCGCTCGCCGACGTGCAGCGCTTGCGCAACAGCCTGGAGAGCGCACCGCAAGAGCTACGACATCCACGTCTACGAGGGCGCCCCCCATGGCTGGCTCAACGACACCATGCCGGGCCGCTACCGCAAGGCCGAAGCGCAAGCCGGCTGGGCAGCGCAGCAACGCTTCCTGACCGACGTGTTCGCCGGCGGCTATGCCACCAGGACGGTGCGCTGGAGTTTCGCCTGCGAAAGCGGTCACGACTACGACTTCTCCAAGAACGTCCGCCTGGAGTAGATTTGGCGGCGGGAGCGCAACCATGTCGCCGACGACAACAAGCCGCGCCGCGCTGGCCGCGCTGCTGCTCGCGGGCCTTTGCGGCTCGGCCATGCCGCCCGCGCGGGCCGACGGGATCGCCGACTTCTACAAGGGCAAGACCGTCTCGCTGGTGGTGGGCTCCTCGACCGGCGGCGGCTACGACACCATGACGCGCGCCGTCGCGCGCTTCATCGGCCGGCACATACCGGGCAATCCGACCGTGGTGGTGCGCAACATGCCGGGTGCCGGCGGCATCACCGCCATGAACTACATCTACAACGCGGCCGAGCGCGACGGCACCGTGCTGGCGCTGGTGCAGAACAACACGCCGCTCGAGCCGCTGTTCGGCACCAAGCAGGCGCGCTACGACGCCACCAAGGCTCAATTGGCTCGGCACCCCGAGCTTCGAGGTCGCCATGGTGCTGCTGTGGCACACGGTGCCGGTGAACTCGGTCGCGGAGCTCAAGAGCCGGGAGACCCAGATGGGCGCGTCCGGCGCCAACTCGACGCCCGCCTTCTACGCGCGGCTGCTCAACGCGACGCTCGGCACCAGGATGAAGCTGGTCAACGGCTATCCGGGCCAGAACGATGCCTTGCTCGCCATGGAGCGCGGCGAGCTCGACGGCTATCCGAGCGTGTTCCAGAGCGCGCTGACCTCGACCCGTCCGACCTGGCTCGCCGACAAGCTCGCCAAGGCCATCGTGCAATACGGGCCCGAGCGGCTGACGGAGCTCGGCAACGTTCCGTTCGCGCCCGACCTGCTCGGCAACGAGGACGACAAGCTGTTGATGCAGGTCGGGTTCGCCCCGCTGGCGCTCGGCCGGCCGCTGGTGATGCCGCCCGACGTGCCGCCCGAGCGGGTCGCCGCCATGCGCAGCGCGCTGGCCGAGACGTTCGCGGATCCGGAGTTCCTGGCCGAGGGCGAGCGCATGGGGCTCGGCGTCAATGCGCCGCGCACCGGCGCGCAGCTCCAGGACGTGATCGCGCGCGCCTACCGGAGCCCGCCGCGCATCATCGAGCGGCTGCAGAAGCTGAACAATCCGTGACGCGTCGGGATGGCCGTGCGGCTCACTTCAGCCGTTTGGCAGCCTCTTCCACAAAGCTCAGATCCGCGAACTTTTTCACGTCGATGGTGGAGCGCACCAGCCCGAGATCGCGCGTGAGATCCACATTGCCCTGCAGGGCCGTCAGGTTGGGCCGCATGTCGGGGTCGTGATAGGTGTCCCGCTTGGTGAACAGCCAGTCGAATTGCGGGGCCGGCTGCTTGGTCACCCGGGCGGCGATCTCGGTCACCTCCTGGTGATTGGCCGGGTCCAGGTACCAATGCACGATGCGCAGCGTGTCCTCCATGAAATCCACCATGGCGGCACGGTTCTTGTCGAGGAACGGCTTGCGCACCGTCCACACGATCATGTCGGTGATCCCGATCGCCTCGCGTTGCACGAACAGCGGCTGCGCGATCTTGCGCAGCTCCGGATCGAGCGAGAATGGCAGCACCGCCGGGATGATGTCGACCTTCTTCTCCGCCAGCATGGCTCGCATGGTCGGGAACGCGGCCTCGACCACCGTATAGTCGCGCTTGTCCTCCAGGCCGTGCTTGCGCAGCATCGCCCGCATGGCGACGTCCACCGCGCTGCCCACCGCATTGGTGGCCACGACCTTGCCCCTGAGGTCCTCGACCTTGCGGATCGACCCGTCCTTGAGCACCATGAACTCCTGCGAGTAGTAGCCCTCGACGCCGTCCTGGAACTCGTCGGCGACAATGCGCAGATCGTCCATGCCGGCGTTCTGCACCGCCAGCGCCAGGGTCGAATAGGCGAGGCTGCCGATCTCGAGCTCGCGGTTGGCCAGCGCCGTGATGATCAGCGGCGTGCCCGCATAGCGCACCTGCTCCATGACGTAGGACTTGCCGGCATGGCGGGCCAGATCCTTCTTCTCCAGCAGGATCGAGGCCCAGTTGGCCAGCGGCGCCACCCATGAGGCACGGATTTTCACCGGCTCCTGGGCACGCGCCGCATTGGCACCGATGACAATCGCGCACAATCCGAGCGCGGCGAACTTCAATAAGCGCATGGCGTCCTCCGGAGGTCGAGCGCTGCGGCCGGCGTCACGCCGAACGTGCGCTGTTTGTGCGCATTGTGCGGTGAAAGCCGCCGTGTTTGCAAGCCGGCGCCTGATCGAGGCGCCGGCTTCCAGGTGCGCCAAATCGGGCTTGGCTCAGCAAAGTTTGCCCAACTTGGTCATCGAGCAGGTGGCCGAGCCCCCTAGCCGATCACCGCAACGGCTTGGATTTCGAGCAAGGCATTCGGGTTGGCCAAATGCGATATGGCGATGGATGCGCTGGCGGGAAAATTCTCTCCGAGAATTTCTCTGCGCAGTTCCGTGAAGCGGCGATGGTTGCGCGGATCGGTGAGGAACACCGTCATGGTCACCATGTCGGAGAGCTTTCCGCCTGCTTCCGCCAAGGTGGCGGCGAGCGCTGCGAACACGGCGCGAACCTGCGCGTCGATATCGCCGGCGAGCGCCTTGCCCGCCGCATCGACCGCCCCGGTATGCCCGGCGAGCCACACGGTTCGGCCGCCTTGGGTGACCACCGCCTGCGAATAGCCCGAGCGTTCCGAAGCGTCGCGCTTTATGAAACGCTTGCTCGGGGCTTGGGCCGCCGCCGGTGCGGCGGTGCCGATCGCGGCCAAGCCGCCGAGCAGCGCGAGCTTGCTGAAGATTTCACGTCGTGCCGAAAGCGCCATGGTATCCTCCTTATTGCGTCAAGCTCGCGCAGTCACGTCCGCTCACTTCTTCGCGGTCGCCTCGCTCGCCGGGCCGAGCCAGCCGATGATCAGGTCGGCGATCTGGGTGTTGTTCTTGTCCATCATCAGCATGTGGCTGTTGCCCTTGATGCCGAGCGCCGGCAGGTAGAGGAACTTGGCGGAGCCGCCGGCCGCGTTGATGGCGCCCACCGATTGGTTGCAGACGTTGCGGCGCTCGTCGCCGTTGGGGCCGGTCGAGCCTTCGGTGTAATCGCCGAACACCATCAGGGTCGGCACCTTGCGGAAGGAACTGCCGACGTCGTCGGCGCTGAGCGGTCCGCAGCTACCCTCGATGTCGACGAAGGCGCGCACCTTGTCGGGACGCTGGCGGATCAGATCGAGGCCGTAGCCGCCCGATTGCGAATGCACCATCACCACGGCCGGCCCGATCTTGTCGACCAACGCGGCCAGCGCCTTGACGGTGTTGCTGCCGCCGCCGGCGAGCAGGGTCTCGGTATTGGGCACCAGCTGCGCGAAATACTGGTCCTGCGCCTCCACCGGGAACTGCTGGCCCGGATAGGGGGTGGGATACTTGGCGCCGATCAGGAAGTTCGGATAGGCGCGCTCGCGCGTGGTGAGCGGCACCGATGGCAGGAGGGCCGGATTGGATTGCGCCTTGGCGCGGTTGATCGCGGTCGGATCGAAGCCGGAGCGGCCGCGGCCCACATGATCCACCACATAGACCGGGAAGCCGTGGCGGGCGAAATAGGTGGCCCAGCCTTCGCGCCCGTCCGGCGTGGTCTCGTAGGTTACTCCGGTGTGGCCGGAACCGTGCACCATGATGATGGGCGGTCCCGAGATGGTCTTCGGGATGCGGTACTGCACGTACATCTGGTCGATGGTGATCTCGCCCGGCGTCGCGGCGCCGGTCGCCGGGGTGTCGGGAAACTCGGTCCGGGTGGTCTGGGCATTGACGTAGAACACGCCCTCGTCCTGCAGCTCCAGCGGACCGCCGAGCGATCCGGCAACCGCCGGGGCGCCGAAGCCAGCGATCAGACCGGCGGCGAGCAGAGCGGCGTTCGCCGTGCATGTGCTTTGTTTGCTGCGCATGATGACATCCTCCCAAGATTTGTGATTTGCGATCCACGCCCGAGAGCGGTGATCGTCGGCGGCCGGATGGCGGCCGAGAGTGGGGCGAATGGTTGCGTCCAGCCGTCCGGCGAGGCGCATCATCTGCCACTCCGACAGCAAGAGCCAGAGGCTGGAAGGTGGACGGCAATGGCGGCGAAACTACCAGCTCCAGAAACCGCCGCGCTGCGGCTGCGGCCAGCCTGATTGCTCAGCCGGGCGCCCGCCTCCGGCCCAATCGCGCGACCCACCGCCGGAACGGCCGGAGCTGCCGTTGGCCCCGTAGCCGCCTGGAGCATATCCGCCACCCGCATAGCCGCCGGGCTCGCGCCATTGGCCCCAGCCGGAACCGTCGTCGGCCGGGGCGCGCCGCGCATAATCGCGGCTGGCGCTGTCGCGCGACACCAGGCGGTAGCGCGCATCCATGGCACGGCCCTTCGGGTCGAGCCGCAGGCAGTCGCCGCCGCTGCCGCCGTGCCGGCGCGATCGGCCGGAGTCCGGATCCGAGTTGCAGGCGAGCTCGCTCTTGGCTTCCGCCGACGGCTGCGCCAGCGCGGTCTTGCTCATGCCGTGGCTCCAGGCCGCCTCGACGATCGATTGGAAGATCGGCGCCGCGACGCGGGCGCCGGTCGCGCCGTCGCCGAGCGTGCGGTGGGTGTCGCCCGCATTGTCGTAGCCGACCCAGACCGCGACCGTGATCTGGTTGGTGAAGCCCACGAACCAGGTGTCGTTCTCGTCCTCGGTGGTGCCGGTCTTGCCCGCCGCATAAGGCGCGAGCGGTGCGAGGGCCCGGGCAGTGCCGCGTTGCAGGACGCCCTGCATCATGGTCTTGAGCTGGTAGAAGGCGGCCCGATCGTCGGCGCTCCGGGTGCGCGGCGGCGGGCGCGGCGCGCCCGTAGGTCACGCCGTCCTGCTCGATCGCTTCGACCGCGTGCGGGACCGGCCGTACGCCCTCGTTGGCGATGGCGGCATAGAACGCCGCCAAGTCGATCGGCCGCACCGGCTGGGCGCCGAGCACGAACGGATAGAAGCGCACGCAATCGCGGTAGATGCCCATCTCCTGCGCCAGCGCGCACAGCCGGTCGAGACTCTGCTCCGGCTTGGCCGCGATGCCGCCGTCGAGCAGATGTACGGTGGCCAGATTGCGGGATTTCTCCAGCGCCTGGCGCAGCGTGACGATGCCGCTGCCGCCGCCCTCGTAATTCTTCGGCGACCAGCCCTCGGCGTGGCCGCCGCCGACCGGCGGCAAGGTGATCGGCTCGTCGCGGATCAGGGTGTTGGGCTGCAGCCCGTTCTCCAGCGCCGCCAGATAGCTCAGCGGCTTGATGGCCGAGCCCGGCTGGCGCTGCGCCTGGGTGGCGCGGTTGAGCTGGCTCAGCGGATAGGAAAAGCCGCCCGTCATCGCCAGGATGCGGCCGGTCTTGTTGTCGAGCACCACCGCGGTGCCCTGCACTTCAGGCCGCACCCGCAGCTCCGCCCGACCGCCGGATTTGCCCTTGCTCTCGCTGAGGCGGACCAGAACCACATCGTGCAATTTGATGGCGCGCGCGATCGCGCCGCTCGCGCCCGTAAGCGGCATGATGCGGCCGTCGGCGAGGCCTACCTGGAGCGCGTCGCGCTTGCCGCTCCGGGTCTCGAGCACCACGGCCGGCACCCAATGCACGTCGTAGAGCGGCAGCCGCGCATTCGCGAGCGCGCGCTGCCACGCCGGCCGCTTGTCGGCCGCCTTGGCCTCCGCGGCTTTGCCGTCCGCGGCTTTGCGGTCTGCCGCCTTGCCGTCTGCGGTTTTGGGCGCGCCCTCGATGCGCGCGATGGCGGCGTCGAGATTGGCCTCCGGACCCTGGAACCGTACCCGGCCGCTGTCGCGCTCATAGCGCGACAGGCCCTCCTGCAATGCCTCCTCCACGCTGCGCTGCAACGGCACGTCGATGGTGGTGCGAATCGTATACGACTTCGACGTCACCCCGTTGGTGGCCGCGATCGTGCGGGCTTCGCGCGTGGCCTGGTCGGCGAAATGGAAGCCGAAATCGCGCTGCGGCTTCTCGAACGGGATCAGCGCCGGCATCGTGGCGCGCGCCGCGGCCGCCGCTTCGGCCGTAATGGCGCCGTCCTCCTGCATGCGGCCGAGCACATAGGCGCGGCGCTCGCGCATGCGCTCCGGATAGCGGTCGGGACTGAAATAGCTCGGCCCCTTCGGCAACCCCGCCAGCATGGCGGCCTCCGAAAGCGTCGATATCCTTGGCGGATTTTCCGAAATAGCTGCGCGCCGCCATCTCGACCCCCCAGGAGCTGCGCCCCAGATAGATCGTGTTGAGATAAAGCTCGAGGATCTCGTCCTTGCTCAACGTGCGCTCGACCCGGGCGGTCAGCACGATCTCGCGCATCTTGCGCTCATAGCTGACGTCGTCGCCGACCAGGAGGTTCTTGACCACCTGCTGGGTGATGGTGGAGGCGCCCTGCGGCCGCCCCGGCTGGCCCATATTGGCGACCGCGGCTCGGATCAGGCCGCGCTCGTCGATGCCGGCGTGCTCGTAGAAGCGCTTGTCCTCGGCGGCCACGAACGCCTTCTGCACCGCCACTGGAATTTCGCTGAGCGGCACCGAGATGCGGCGCTGGTCGGCGTCGAACACCTCCCGGAAGCGGCCGCCCTTGCCGTCCAGCATGACGGTCGCCCCCGGCAGCTTGAGGCCCTTGAGCCGTGCCGGGTCGGGCAGGTCGGCCAGCGTCTTGTTGTAGAAGTCGATCACGGCGCTGCCATCGAAGCCCCAGTCCGGAACCGGCTCATTGGTGCAGAATTGACGGTAGGCGCTTTGCAGGTCGGCGAACTTGATGCCGCGGAAAGCGGCGGTGCCGCCCGCGGTGAGATCCGGATCCTCCATGGCGGTCGCCAGCAGATCGTCGAGATTGATGTCCTCGATCTCGAACACCTTGCGCATGTGGGTGCAGCCGTCGCGCAAGAGCGAGACCACCTTGCCCCGATCGGCGGTGCGGTCGAATTCGGTCTTGAGCGCGTCGGGCGTCGTGGTCACCTGGCTCAGCGTGAGCGCGGTGGCGAATATCTTGACCAGAAGCATGTCCATGGGGAGCCGGATACCGTTGGGGGCCGCGGCACCGGGTGGTGCGACTGCGTGACAACGAGAAGAACGGCCCGTGGTTCCGGGGAAAGTTCATACTTGGCAGTTGGGATTTCCGGGCTCCGGAGCGGGTTGCGTCGCCGAACGGCGCAGCCCGATACGCAGTTGCACCTATGGTCTTAGGAAGTCGGCAACCAAACCGTCCGCGCACCCGTTTGCGACCGGCCCAATCCGTGGAACAAATGTCTCGGTTTGTCCGTAGTCATATTTGGACGCAAACGGAGCGGAGGACCCCCGAGATGAGCGCCCTTATGTTCCAGTGCCCGACCACCGGCCGTCTCATCGAGACCGGCATCGAGATCGATTACGCCAGGCTGCGGCGGGTTCAGCCCGTGACGGTGCACCTGTTCTGCCCGCGCTGCGAGCGGTCGCATGAGTGGAAATTGTCGGACGGGTTGATCATGGACGATCGGCCGGCATTGACGCCCTGGAGCGCGTGTCGCGGCCAGGCCTGACTCCCGGCCGGCCGCCTGCGATCAATCGCCGCCCGCGGCCGCTGCCTCCTGATGCCACGCCAAGAGCCGCCGGCGCAGCAGCCCCATGGCCTTGACCAGGCAGAAGCCGAGTGCGCCGATCTCCACGATGCCGGCGAACACGCCGCGCGAATCGGCGAAGCGCGACGCCGTCATCATGGCACCGCCCAGCCCATAGCCGCCCATCGCCATCTCGGCCACCACCGCCACGATCAGCGACAGCGGCAGCGCGACCTGCAGCCCGGTGAGGATTTGCGGCAGCGCCGCCGGCAGCATGATCTGCCACACCAAAGCGCGCTCGCCCGCCCCCATGTTGCGGGCCGACCAGATGAGCTCGCGCTCGACCGCCTGCAGACCCGCCAGGGTGGCGGTGACCACCGGAAAGATCGCGTCGAGCGCCACCATGGCGATCTTGGTGGTATCGAAAAAGCCGAGCCACAGGATCACGATCGGCAGGAACGCGATCTTGGGCATCGGGAAGCCGACCGAGATGATCGGATCGAAGAACCAGTGCACCCGCGCGCTGCGCGCCATGGCGCAGCCGAGCGCGACGCCGCCGCCGGCCGCGATCGCAAAGCCGGCGAGCGCGCGGTAGAGCGTGAGGCCGGTATTGAGCGCGAGATCGCCGGTCGCGGCGTCGGCCCAGATGCGCGCCAGCACGGCGGAAAGCGTCGGCAGCATGAACGGCGTCACCGCCCCGCTTTGCGCCACCGCCTCCCAGGCTACGCCCAGCAGCACGATCGGGATCAGCCGCAGCATCGCGGCCCGCGCCATCATTGGTCGCGCCGTCATTGCTCGCGCCATTGCAGCGCCCTTCGCATCAGCAACCCGTAGGCGCGGTCGGCCGCAAAGCCGAGCAACGCCACCGTCAGCACCACCGCAAACATGCCCTCATAGGCGCCGCTCGAGCCGAGAAAGCCGATCAGATAGCCGAGCCCCTGCTGCGCCACGATCAGCTCGGAGGCGACCAGGAGGATGAAGGCGAGCGCGAGCGCGGTGCGGATGCCGTTGAGCAGCTCCGGCAGCGCGCTCGGCAGCACCACGTCGCGCAATACCCGCAGCCGGCCCGCTCCCATGCTGCGCGCCGACCACACCAGCACGCGGTCGGCGCCGCGCGCCCCGTTGAAGGCGCCGAGCGTCACCGGCAGCATGCAGCCGAGAAAGATCAGCAGGATTTTCGAGCCGTCGCCGAAACCGAGCCACAGCACCGTCACCGGAATGAGCGCCGATTTCGGCATCGGGTAGAGCACCTCGACCAGCGGCCCCACCAGCGCATCGACCGTCCGCCACCACGCCATAGCGATGCCGAGCGCGGCTCCGATCGCGACCGCGAGCGCAAGGCCCAGGCCCGCCCGATAGAGCGAGAACAGCGCGTTTCGCGCGAGCTCGCCGTCGGCCACGAGATCGAGCCAGGCCGCCACCACCCGGCTCAGCGGCGGCAACGCGAGCGACGACACCAGCCCCAGCCGCGCCACCGCCTCCCAGGCGATTGCCAGCATGAGCAGCGGCAGATAGCGGATGACAGCGGATTTCATGTTGTTGATTCATCGTGTGACGGCCTCTCCGCTCCTTCTCCCCGCGTGCGGGGAGAAGGCCGGGATGAGGGGGCGCCGCCGCGAGTCTGAGCTTGTGGAAACGCCCCCTCACTAGGCCGAAATCGGGTTTTTCTCCGTGCCGCGCTGCCCTCTCCCCGCACGCGGGGCGAGGAGAGCTGGGTGATCGCGGCAACCAAACAACAAATCATCACCTTCCCGCCTCCTGCGCCCGGATCGCCTCGATGCGCACCAGGTTCCACAGCTGGTCGACCTTGTCGACGAAAGCCGGGCGCTTGAACACGTCCGGTGCCTGCTTGTCGAATTTCGTGTCCAACACGGCCTTGATGCGGCCGGGCCGCGCCGACATCACCGCCACCCGGTCGGCCAGATAGACGGCTTCCTGCACGTCATGGGTGACGAAGACCACGGTCTTGGGATCGCGACGCAGGATGCCGAGGAGCTCGCTCTGCATCAGGCTGCGGGTCTGGGCGTCGAGCGCGCCGAACGGCTCGTCCATCAACAGAATGCCGGGATTGAAGGCGAGCGTGCGGGCGATGGCGGTGCGCTGCTTCATGCCGCCGGAGAGCTGCGAGGGATAGCTGTCCTCGAAGCCCTTGAGCCCGACCAGGTCGATGAAGGCCTGGGCGCGGGCCTCGCGCTCCGGGCGCGGCAGCCCCTGCCGCTCCAGGCCGTAGAGAATGTTGCCGCGCACGCTCTTCCAGGGAAACAGCGCGAAATGCTGAAATACGATGCCGCGGTCCGGCCCGGGCGCACTGACCGGCTTGCCGTCGACGCAGATGGTGCCGCCCTCGCACGGCAGAAAGCCGCCGATCAAATAGAGCAGCGTCGACTTCCCGCAGCCCGACGGACCGAGCAGCGCGACAAGCTCCCGCGCGCCGATCTCGAGCGACACATCATCGAGCGCCGGAACCGCCCGCCCGCGCGGCGGCCGGTAGACATGCTTCACCCCCGCGATGCTGATCTGCGACATAGGTGCGAGGCTAGTTGTTTGGTAGGCCGGCGGCTAGCGCCATCCCCGTTCGTCCCCGCGAAACGCGACGCCTCTCCGGAGGTCGTCCCTGCGCAGGCAGAGACCCATACTCCTTGCACTATCGATCAACTGCGGAGTATGGGTCCCGGCTCTGCGGCCGCATGCGGCCTTGACCGGGACGACGCCAGGACATGCGGCCAATCCTTCCTACTCCGCCGCCACCAGGCTCTCCGGTCGTCCCGCGATCGCCGCCAGGCAGCGATCCAGGCTGGCGCCGTCCGGGTCGGCGAGCGCAGCCGCGCGGGCGCTGGCGATGGCATCGATGGCGCGCGCGACCGGGAGGCGGCCGGCGAGTGCCGGCGCGATCACGGCCTGCACGATGCGCTCATAGTTGAGGCTGCCGCGCCGGTGGGTGTCGCCGTAGCCCTTGATCAGGCCGGCGCATGCCACGATCTCGAGCGCCAGATCGGCCGAGCGCGCGGCGGCGGGCGCGACGAGGTCGAGCCAAGCCGCAATGGCTTGCTGCTCCTGCGCGAAACGATGGCTGCGCGGCCGCAGGCCTTGGAGCCGGGCGAGCAGCCAGAAACGCAGGAAACCCGACACCGCGGTGCTCTTGATCTCCATGCCCCAATGGAATCGGTCGAGCCAGTTGCGCCGCGCCGCGAGCGCAAGGATCGCCCGCGCGAGCCGGCCCGGCAGGATCGAGCAGAATTCCTCGATGCCGGGCTTGAGGAAATCCGTCACCGTGACCGGCTCGCCCGGTCGCGCCCCGAGCTCGGCCGCGATCCGCTCGAAGCGAGTCGGATCGATCTTGGCCTGCGCCACCTTGACCACGTCCTCGTAGGACATGCGTAGCGCCAGCTGCCGCGCGGTCTCGGCCAAAAGGCGGCCACCGGCGCCGGACTGCGCGTCGGCCGCCCCAATCGGTGCCAGCCGGTCGAGATAGAGCCGCGCATAGGCGGCATTTTGATAGCGCACGAGCCGCCGCGTGCCCTCGATCGCCACATCGCGGGCCGCTGCCGGCAGCGCCAGGATCTCAGGCTCGAAATCCGGCAGCGCTGCGGCGGCGTCGGCCGGCCGCACATTCGTCGTCACCGCATTTGCGGCCGGATCGCGCGCGGCTGCGAGCCCAGCCCGGAAGCCGCGCAGGTTGCTCTCCACCGCCTTGCCGTCCAGGCGGATCGCGGCCTCGAACGCCTCCTCCGGAATCGGCAAGCGTCTACAGCCGGCGAGCGCACCCAGCATGACGGCGTTGACCATCGCGCCGACGCCAGCGGCGATCTTGTCCATGTCCAACAGGATGTGCTGGTGCGAACGTTGCGCGATCGCCTGCGCGAGCTGTGCGGAATCATGGCGGCCGTCCGCCATGGCGATCTTCTCGTCCATCACCAGGGAGCGGGCGCGCGACGCGATCGCCAGCGTGCGGTCGGGCGTGGTGAAGCCGGCCGCCACCGTGCGGGCGGCCTCCATCAGCTCGCTCGCCACCATCACGTCGATGTCGGCGATGCCGGGCGCCAGCGCCAGCACGGGGCGCGGCTCCTCGGCCCCGCGCGGCTGCGGCCAGATCTCGACGTAATAGGTGGTGGCGCCGGTGCGCTGGGCGACGCCCGGTATCGACGTGCTCTGCACCGGCAACCCGAGACTCTCGGCCGCGCGCACCAGCCAGCCGGTGAGCACTCCCCCGCCCTCGCCGCCGAGCGCCGCCACCAGAATGGTGAGCGGCCGTAATGCAAATTTCCGTTCCGATGCAAAGCTCTGACTCGCGACTGGCGCAAGCGAGCTCCCTCGCCCCGCGCGAAGTCCGGCTTGCCCGACTTCGCCACTAGACATGGCCGAAGTCGGATAAATCCGACTTCGGCTGGGGGAGAGGGTTGGGGTGAGGGGGTTCCGGCCAATCAGTAGATCACCACCCTCCCCTCGGCGCGGCATGAACCAACCAATCACGCCACGCCGCGCCCCAAACAGCATCCGCTCCCACCGCCCAGCATTGCGCACCAGCTCGGCGCGATAGAACGAGGGGCACAGCACCGCCGCGTGCGCGACCTCGCCGCACAGGCCGCAGCCCACGCAGCTGTCGATCACGGTGGCGATCGGATCGCGGCGCAGCGGATCCGGATTGGGCTTGACGGTGAGCGACGGACAGCCCGACAGCCGGATGCAGGAATGATCGCCGGTGCACAGCGCGTCGTCGATGCCGTAGCGCGGCCGCACCACCCGCTCGCCGCGCGCGAGCTTGCCGGCGTCGTCGGCGCGCACCCTCCGCTGCCGCGCCAGCTGGCATTCGCCGTCCGCGATGATCACCTTGAGGCCGCGCTCGGCGGTGCGCATTGCCTCCTTGAGGGTCTTCACCATGGCGGCGACCCCGTAGCTGCGCACCTTGCGCAGCCATTTGACGCCCAGCGACCGGAGCGTGCGCTCGATGTCCATGCCGGGCACCGCGGCGTGCCGGCTCGCCGTGCTCGACGGCATGTATTGCAGCCCGGTCGCCGAGGTGTAGCCGTTCTGCATCACGATCAGCACGCCGTCGCCTTGGTTGAACAGCGTGCTGGCGACCCCGGTGATGAGGCCGTTGTGCCAGAAGCCGCCATCGCCCATGACGGCGATCGGCCGGCGCGCCAGGTTGGGCCCGACCGCAGCCGAGCTCGCCAGCGACATGCCGTAGCCCAGGATCGAGTTGCCCAGGCTGAACGGCGCGAAGGTCGCGAACGAATGGCAGCCGATGTCGGCGCTGATATGGGTGGCCCCGAGCTCGCGCTGCATCAGCTTGATGGCGGCGAACACCGGCCGCTCCGGGCAGCCGGTGCAGAAGGTGGGGGGCCGCGGCGGCAACGTCCCGGCCGCGGCGGCGCCGGCCTCCTTGTGGGCGAGAAGCGCACGCACGCGCTCGGCGATCGCATCCGGATCAATCCCGGCCGGCCGCGCTGCCGCGCAGAAGCCGGCGAGGCCGGCAAGCAGCACATCGGACTGATATTCGCCGGTCTTGGCCAGCACGTCCTTGCCGTGCACGCGGGTCGGCAGGCCGGCGCGGCGCAGCTCCACATGGACGGCCTGCTCGATGTAGTCCGGGTAACCCTCCTCCACCACCAGCACGGCGCGCTTGCCGGCGCAGAACGCCTGCACCTCCTGCGGCACCAGCGGATAGACCACGTTGAGGATCAGGATCGGGATACGGCTTTGCCCGAACAGGTCGGCGAGATCGAGCCGCGCCAGCGCCCGCAGCACCCCGTTGGCGAGCCCGCCCATCACCATGATGCCCACGTCGTCCAGATCGCCGGGCAACAGCTCGTTGAGCTTTTGCTCGGCGATGAAGGCGAGCGCGGCCGGCAACCGGTCCTCGACCTTGCGGCGCTCCTGCACGAAGGTGAGGGGCGGATGCGCGAGCCGGCCATAGTCGAAGGCCGGCGGCCCGCTCAGGCGATGGCGGCCCGAATGGACGGCGCGGCGATTGTCCTTGGCGGCGAACGCGCCGGTGACGTGACAGGCGCGGATGCGCAATTCCAGCATCACCGGGGCGTGGCTCGCCTCCGAGAGCTCGAAGCCCGCCTCCACCATCCGCACGATGGAGGCAAGATCCGGCCGCGGGTCGATGAGCCAGATCGAGGATTTCATCGCATACGCATAGGAGCGCTCCTGGATGACGCTGGCGCCTTCGCCATAGTCCTCGCCCAGGATGATGAGCGCGCCGCCGAGCACGCCGGGCGAAGCCAGGTTGGAGAGCGCGTCGGCCGCCACATTGGTGCCGACGATGGACTTCCAGGTCACCGCGCCGCGCAGCGGATAGTTGATCGAGGCGCCCAGCATGGCGGCGGCGGCGGCCTCGTTGGTGCAGGTCTCCACATGCACGCCGAGTTCGGCGAGCAGGTCCTGCGCCTCCACCATCACGTCGATCAGGTGCGAGACCGGCGCTCCCTGATAGCCGCCCACATAGCTGACGCCGGACTGCAGCAACGCCTTGGTGACCGCCAGAATGCCTTCGCCCCGGAAGGTGTCGCCGTCGCCGAGCGACAGCGCTTCGACCTCGGTCTTGAAGGAGCGTTCCATGGCAGTTCAGGTCACGTTCCGAGCCGTAGGGTGGGCATTGCGCCCGTTCAGCCTATCAACAATACCAGCGGCGAGCGCGCATTGCCCACGCGGAAGAGCTCTCCATTGGCGCGTGGGCAAAATCGCCACGCCGCGCCTTGCTCGACATGATCGTCTGCGCCGGCGATTTTACCCGCCCTACACGCTTGCGCTTGAAAAAAGGGCCGCTCGAAAGCGGCCCCGTTCGTCTCATATCCGCCGGAATCCGTTCACGGACAGGGAT
Source organism: uncultured Alphaproteobacteria bacterium (assembly GCA_963721005.1). Lineage (GTDB taxonomy): Bacteria > Pseudomonadota > Alphaproteobacteria > Rhizobiales > Xanthobacteraceae > VAZQ01. Next base: position 123,398 of record CAVRHR010000002.1, read on the forward strand.
GCCGGTAGCCGTCGTAGCCCAGATAGGTGCCGCTTCTGGGATCGTACGACTTGAAGCGCTGCAGGCAGTAGGCCACCGGGTCGCCGCCGGTCGGATCGGCGCTATAGGGGCCCGGATCCACGTAACCCGGATCGACGTAATAGGGGCCCGGCACGTAATAAGGCCCGGGGCCGTAGTACCGGGGGCCGTAGAAGCGCGGCGCCAGCAGAGCGCCGCCCAGTATGGCGCCGGCCACGAAGGCGCCGCGTCCGAAGCCGCGGCCACCCCAGCGCACGGATTCGACGTTCGACGGCACCGCATTCTCGAGAGCGAGGCCGCCCGCCGCCGGCAGGGCGGATGCGGCCCCGGCAAGCGACACGATGCCGGCCGCCACGACCGCGATCGGCGCCAGCCTACGAATTGATATCCACATGTCGGTATCTCCATCTCGGTTGCCGGCTGGCACTGTGGCGCCAGATCAAGGCGGCGCCAGATCAAGCCGGTTTGTTCAGCTCAGGTGGCTCATCTTAGGCCTCTTAGGCTTCGCCGGCCGCGCCGCACAGGCCGCTCCTGGCCTGCGCCCACCCCGCAACGCCGCACGCTGGCACCGCAACAGCATCGTATTTGTATTTGTCCAATTTGCGACGGCGGCGTGCCTGACGCGCTTTGCACGCGTTCGGCAGCGGCAGCACAATGTACCCGCGCCGCCCTTGCCGCGCTGCCCGAAACGGCGCAATTCTATGTCACTTGCAGCAAGTCAACCGAACCACGCGATCAAAGCTCAACATGCAAGGGAGGAAGTCCATGCGTAATCCAGCTCGCCACGGCGCCATGCTGGCTTTAGCCGCCATCGCCACCACCGCCGCACCCGTCCGTGCGCAAGACGTCAACGGCGCGCCCAATCCCTATCACCTGGACAGCTGGGCGCCGCAGCTGCCGGCGGGCCGCAAGCTGGGGGCGCCGATCGGCGTCGCCATCGACAAGGACGGCAAGAGCGTCTGGGTGTTCGAGCGCTGCGGCGGCGACACCTGCGAGGGCTCCAACCTCGATCCGATCATGAAATTCGATGCTTCCGGCAAGATGGTGGCGAATTTCGGCGGCGGCATGATCAATTGGCCGCACGGCTTTTCCGCCGATCGCGACGGCAATGTGTGGGAGACCGATGGCCGCGGCGGCAACGGCAAGGGCCACACCGCCATCAAGTTCTCTCCCGACGGCAAGGTTATCATGACGCTCGGCAAGCCCGGCGTCGCCGGCAATGCCGACGACACGTTCAACACTCCCTCCGACGTGTTCACCGGACCCAACGGCGACATCTTTGTGGCCGACGGCCACGGCGTGATCAACAAGGCGGTCACCAACGACCGCATCGCCAAGTTCAGCAAGGACGGAAAATTCATCAAGGCCTGGAGCAAGCACGGCCCGGCCGCGGGCGAGCTCGACACCCCGCACAAGCTGGCGATCGATTCCGCAGGCCGGCTGTTCGTCGCCGACCGGGTCAACAGCCGCATCCAGGTGTTCGACCTGGACGGCCGGCTGCTCACCGAGTGGAAGCAGTTCGGCCGGCCGAGCTGCGTCTTCATCGACAAGAACGACGTGATCTACGTGGCGGATTCGCAATCCGACGAGAAGACAAATCCGGGCGTCAAGCAGGGCATCCGGGTCGGCAGCGTCAAGGACGGCAAGGTCACGGCCTTCATTCCGCTGGTGGACCCGGCGCTCGGCTCCGCCGAGGAGGTCGCGGCCGACGACCAGGGCAACATCTTCGCGGGCTTCACCACCAAAATGATGCTCAAGAAATACGTCAAGAACTAAAGACGCAGGCGCCGCCGGCGGCGCCGATTTGCTGCCGGCGACACCTTCTTGTTGTTGTACGGCTTCACGCAATCGCTGGTTTGTGTTACCCGGGCCCGCGCGTGCAATCGTGATTCGTTGGAGAGGGAGATTGAAAGTGAGGACAACCAAGCTGGGATTGTTCACCGCAACTTTCACCGCAACGGCCGCCGCTTTGGTCGCCGGGCTGGCGCTCTCGGCAGCGCCCGCCGCCGCCAAGACCGTCAAGGCCTGCCAGGCGGAATGGCGCGCCGACAAGGCGGCCATGCAGGCGGCCGGCAAGACCGAGAAGGCCTACGTGGCGGAGTGCCGTGGACAGCCTGCGCCGACCGCCGCCACCAAGCAGCCTGCCAAGGAGGACAAGGGCGGCTACTGACCTCGCCATTTCCCGCAGGCCGGGCTCGATCGGCCCGGCTTGCGGCGCTTGCGTGCCGGCGATTCCGCCCACAAGGTCCGCTATACGAACGTCACTCCCAATCGGGTGTCGGTCCGCCAGACGATTCGGCAGGTATGGCGCGCGCCCTCGACGATGAGATCGAAGCTCGCCGGCATGCCGGTGGTGGTCGAAATCTGCAGGCAGGCGCCGGTATCCGAGAGATTTCGCACGGTGCATTCGAGCTTCGGCGCTTTCTCGCCGAACGCAATGTGTCCGGTCTTGAGAACACGCCGACGCGGGCTGATACGATGCTCGTTCATGCAATTCCCGGAAGGACGAATCCCCAATATCACACCGGAGATTTCCGAAAATTTAACCCCGTCGACATTCAGGACGCTCGACGGACAGCTGCGGAGCCGGCGTGGTTGCGCCGAGCGGAAATCCCCCTTGACATTGTAGAACAGAAAGAGAACATATGTCGCCTCGAGTCGAGAGGGAGGCAGTCATGCAGGCGGACGATCGGTCGGAGAAGCTGGCGGAAAAGCGGGCGGAGAAGGAAGCGAACGCGCGGGCGGAGAAGCGGATGGAACGAGCCGCCGACAAGCGCGGCGAGTGGCTGCGGCAGCTGGACGAGGAATGTCCCTATCAGGTCGTGCTGCCGCGCGGACAATCCGGCAGCGATGACGAGATCATGAAGTTCCTGACCGCCTATGTGGGCCGGTTCGACATGTATGTGGAGGACGAATACGCGGTGTTCGTGCGCTATTGCTTCGCCGATCCGCTGGACGCCGCCATCTTCCGCTCGCGCTTCGAGTACCGGTCCTCGCGGTTCAAGCTGGCTGGCTGAGCCACGCTTCGGGCGCGCGCTTGCCGGCGGATGAGGGAAGCGCCAATATTCATCCCGGTTGGGCTCGAGCGCGCGCCGCGCAATTTCTCCTTGTGACCATGCGGCGCGGCCGCGGCAGCTGCGATCACCGGGAGGGCGACATGAAGCGACGGCAAGACGGGTTCCGCGTGACAGCTCCATCGCTCCTGGTTCCAAGGCTTTTGGCTCCAAGGCTTTTAGCTCCATGGCTCCTGGCGCCATGGCTCCTGGCGCTGTCGCTCCTGGCCATGCCGGCCTCCGCGGCGCGTGCCCAGACCGGCAGCTATCCGGAGCGGCCGGTCACCATCATCTCCGATGCCGCCGCCGGCTCCACCCCGGACGTCGATGCCCGCTTCATCGCCGAGGGGCTCGGCAAGCTCTGGAAGCAGCAGGTCGTGGTGATCAATCATCCGGGCGCCAATGGCAGCATCGCGGTGCGCTCCGCCGTCGATGTCGCGCCCGACGGCTACACGCTGTTCATGCCGGCGCTCTCGACCTTCGTGGCGCTGTTGTCGGCGGCGCCCAATCTGCCCTTGAAGCTGCCGCGCGATTTCCTGCCGATCGGGTTCACCGCCGAGAACCCGATGTTCGTGGCGGTGAGCCCGGCGCTCGGCGTCACCACGCTGGCGCAGCTGATCGCGCTGGCCAAGAAGGACCCGGGGAAAATCTCCATCGCGGTGACCGGCATCGGCCGGCTCACCCACCTGACCGGCGAGCTCTTGCAATCGCGCGCCGACATCAAGCTGCTGTCGGTGCCCTACACGGCCGGCCCGGCACCCGCGCTCGGCGATGTGTCGACCGGCCGCGTCTCCATGATCATCGAGGGTTATTCGGGCATCGTCGGCGCGGTCAACGCCGGATCGGTCAAGCTGATCGCGGTCGCTTCGCCGCAGCGGCTGCCGGAGTTTCCCGATCTGCCGACGGTGGCCGAGACGGTCCCGGGCTTTGCGGCCACCGGCTGGCAGGTGCTGGTGGCGCCGCTCGGCACCCCGGCGCCGATCATCGCCAAGGTGGAGGCCGACTTGCGCCGCGCGGTCACCGATCCGGATCTCCAGGCGCGGCTGGCCAAGATCGGCAGCTATTCGCGCGCCATGTCGGCCGCCGAGGCGCTCGCCTTCGTGCAGAAGGAGCAACAGACCTGGCAGCCGGTGCTGGAGCGGATCGCGGCCGCCACCAAATAGACGCCGCCGCGGCGACATGCGCGGCGCTCCTCGCCCCGCGTGCGGGGAGAGGGCGACGCGGCAAGAACGAAAACCAGGACTCGGCCCGGTGAGGGGGCGTTTCGACGGGCTCAGACTAGCGGAAACGCCCCCTCATCCCGACCTTCTCCATAGCCCGTCGAAGACGGGCGTAAACGCCCTGACGGCGCGCGGGGAGAAGGAGCGAGAGGCCATGCCTCCACTGCGCCTCTCACTTGAAGTTGCGCAAATCGGGCGGCGGCTGATCCTTACGGGTCGGCATCAGGATGCGATCCGAGGTCAGGAAGTAGTCCTCCGCGCCGATCCTGATCTGCGGGTCGGCCTCGTCGCAGATCGTCTCCAGCCAGACCGGATCGTGCACCTGCCGGTAGGTGCGCTTGACCGTCCAGGGGCGCGTCAATGCGTGGTCGAGCACGGTCTCCTCGTCGTAGAGGATGCCGGGCTTGGCCTGGTCGAGATAGATGCGCTCCTTGACGATGGTCTGGCCGTCCGCGTGTACCGGAAGGCCGCTGCTGTCGAGGCTGCGCGGGGATTTTATGGCGTGGGTCTCGACCGCGAGCATGGCGTAATGGCCGTGGCCGTCGTCGTCCTCCCACTTACCGATGGAATAGCCCGAGAAGCTCGGCACGATGGTCTGCGGCCAGGCGCGGCCGTCGGTGTAGATGCGGCGCAATTGGCGCATCGGCTCGCCGAACAGAATGTGGGTCGTGTCCGCCGTGACGAGGATTTCCATGCCGAGCCCGTAGCCGATCATCATCCGCGGCATGCCGGGTGGGATGCAGCGCGCCATCGGGTCGTTGCCCTGGCCGCCGGCTGCCTGCGCCGCCAGGCTCGCCTCCATGATCGCCCGGTACTCGGCGGTAAGCGGCGCCTCTTGGCCGCGGCCGGCCGGCTTGCTGGGATCGAAATTGCCCGAGCCGCTCCTGATCCATTGGCCTTTCCAGTCCGGATGGGTCAGCTCGCCGGCCGCCGGCGCGCCCACGCCGGCCGCGCACAACGCCACCGCCAATGCGGCGGTGCGAATCGAGAATGCCGTACTCATAAATCGTCTCCGCTGTTCTTCAGTATGGCACTTTCTGACGAAAGACCGCGCCCGGATACCGCCTGCCCGGCGCACCAGCCGCTCGACCAGGCCCACTGGAAATTGTAGCCGCCGAGCCAGCCGGTGACGTCGACCGCCTCGCCGATCGCATAGAGACCCGGGACCCGATTCGCCTCCATGGTTTTCGACGACAGGTCCCTGGTATCGATTCCCCCGAGCGTCACCTCGGCCTTCGCCCAGCCCTCCGAGCCGGTCGGGCGGACCTCCCAGCTCTTGAGGCGCGCCGCAAACGCCGCGAGGGTGCGGTCCGGAATATTGGCCATCGGTCCCGCCGGCAAGCAGGCTTCCGCCAGCGCCTGCGCCAAACGCCCCGGCAGCATCTCGGCCAGCACGGTCTTGGCTTCGGCCCGCGGCCGCACCTGCTTGCGCTCGATGAGCAGGCCGCTCGCGGCCGCCACGTCCGGCAACAGATCGAGCCGGAGCGTATCGCCTGGCCGCCAGTAGGACGAGATCTGCAAAATGGCCGGACCCGAGAGGCCATGATGGGTGAACAGGATGCTCTCGCGAAAGCTCCGCGCACCGTAGGAAACGACCGCCTCGAGCGAGACGCCGGCCAGCACCGGCGCGAAGCCGAGCGCCTCCGGGCCGGCACGCAGCGGCACCAGGGCGGGCAGCGGCTCGACCAACCCCAACCCGAAGCGGCGCGCGACCTCGTGGGCAAAGCCGGTCGCCCCCATCTTCGGGATCGACAGGCCGCCGGTCGCCAGCACCAGCGCCGGCGACGTGAAGCCGCCATGGCTGGTCTGCACCCGGAAATCGTCGGGATGGGAAACCTCGGTGACGTGCTGGCCGACCCGGACATCGACGCCGCCCCGCGCGCATTCGGCCAGCAGCATGGCCACGATGGCGCGCGCCGAGCCGTCGCAGAACAGCTGGCCGAGCGTCTTCTCGTGATAGGGAATGCGATGGCGCTCCACCAAACCGATGAAATCGGCCTGGGTGTAACGGCGAAGCGCCGAGCGGCAAAAATGCGGGTTGCCCGACAGGAAGCGGTCGGGCGCGCTCGCCAGATTGGTGAAGTTGCAGCGGCCGCCGCCCGAGATCAGGATCTTGGCGCCGACCCGTTCGGCATGCTCGAGCAGCAGCACCTTGGCGCCGCGCTGGCCGGCCGTGAGCGCGCACATCAATCCGGCCGCCCCGCCTCCCAGGATGATGACGTCGAACGCCGGCCGAGCCGTGGTCATGTTGCTGCGGTCATGCGGCTCGAAACGCCCCGCGCGATCTTCGCCGACCGCAGCACCCTAGCCCACAATCGGGGTGAGCGGTCGCTCGCGCCGCGATTTCAGCCAGGCCTCGTTCTCGGCCAGCGCCAGCCGTCCGAGCTCGTGAACCAGGCGCTGCGCCGCCTCCTCGTCGGCCGGCGCGCCGCTGACCGGATCGGAGCCGGGCGCCAGACGCCGTTCGGCGAGCTCGAAGCGCGCCCGCGCGTCGCGGTATTCGAGCGCCTCGGCCTCGATATTGAGCCGCTCCATCAGATAGCGCTGGGCGCCCGCGACGGCGTAGAGCACCACCAGCGCCGAGATGACGGCGTTGACGAGCGCATGGCCATGGTCGGGCGGCTCGCTCCCGGCGCCGAGCACGGGCGCCAGCCGATCGATCAGGACGATGATCAGCGGCTCGGCGTTGCTGAAGGCGAGTGCCAGCAGGACGGCGGCGATCGTACCGAACGCGCCGGTCAAGACCGTCGCCCACAGCCCTTGCCGGAAATCATGGTTCGCACCACGGAACCAGATCACCAGCACCGCCAGCGCCCCCCACAGCAAGAAGCTGGCGTCGAACCCGAGCGCCGGCGTCCAGTCCAGCAGGGGAATGTGGGCGGCATGCTTGAAGAAGCTCCGCGCGTTCCAAGGCATGAGCCACGTCAGCAGCACGGCGCCGAGCACGCCCGAGGTGATGAACAGGCACCAGCTCACCGCATCGATCCGGGCAGCCCGGGCCTCGCGATCCTCGCCGTTCTTGATGAAGTACCAGAGCTGGCCGCCGATCCAGTCGGCGGGCGGCTTCGGCGCGCCCCGCAACTCTCTGAAATCGCGGCGAGGTGCCGCGCACGTCGGCCCAGTCGCGCTCAGGCGCGCGGCTGCTCCAGCCGCGCCGCAAGAGTATCCAGGCGGTGATCGTCTTGGCGCAGTCGCGGATCGGCGCCAGATCCTGGTCGACGCCCTGCAGGTGCTCGCGGTCGACGCGCGCTTCCAATCCGGCCGAGCACCAGGCGCATTGCACCCGCAGGATTTCCGCCACCGCCCGGTAGTCTTCCGCGACCGCTTGCGACAGGTTCGAGCTCTCGCGGAATACCAGATACCCGATCGCGGCGAGCACCGTGAGATAGGCGGCGAGCACGTACGGGCTGTCATGGAAGAACTTGGCGAAAATCTCATAGATGAAGAGTGCCGCGACGAACAGGCCGGCGAGCCCGCGGAAGCTCAGCTTCGCATGCTCGTTGACGGTGCGCTGCAGCGCGCTGATCTGCACGCGTTCCGCATTGAGCGCATCCGGCACGTTCGCGACCTCCGACAGATCCGCCGCGACCGCCGCGCGACCGCCTGCTTTGTCATGCCATTTCGTCTTGTTGTAGCGATCGATGCCCCGGGCGACCGGCAGGCTCGCCCGCAACCGCTGCGCCTCGGCGCTCCTGGCCACCGCCTCGGCGGCTACGGCCGGGCCCGCCAGGGCGGCCCGCCAGGAGTTGCCTATGGTTCGCAACGGACCCAGATAGGATTCGCGTTCCGGCGCTGCGTCGCGGCCCGGAAGTCCGGCATAAACCTCCTCCACCGGTCGGTCGGCCAGGGGTGCCAGCACCTTGACCGGATAACCCGCGGTGCGGTCGTCCCGATGCGGATCCATGAGCCAGACATGCCCGGCCGGCGGCGGAATCACGTCCGGCCATTCACGCCGCAGCACCGTGCTGCGGCGTGCGACCGCGGCGCCGGCGGCGTCCGGACGGCCGGCGCGACGATAGGCCACCACCCGGGCCGTGCCGCCATTGGCCTCGGACCTTTCCGGCCGCTCGTCCTCGCTCATGACTGCGATCATGATGGTGGCGGTCTCGGCGATGTACTGGCCGACCTGCTCATAGTGATTGCGGCGATAGGCCGTGTTGTAACGCGCGCTCGCCCGGGACAGCCGCTCCGCGGTCGCCACTCCCTGGCGGTCCGCCGCCAGGATCGGCAGCTCGCGCACCAGCACCCGGGGATCCGGCGCCTGCGCGGAATCCAGCAGACGATCGAAACGACCGGCATACTCCAGGAACCGTTCGGGCCACCCCTGTGCGCGCTTCTTGTCCAGCGCGGGATCGAAATCCTCCGCGAACAGGGCGCGCCCAAACGGCAGCACGGCCGCCACCGCCCAATCGTCTCCGGCCTGCAGGGCAGCCTCCGCGGCGACGAGATCAGCCCCGAAGGCGGCACCGCTGAGGAGGACCTTCGGGGTGTCGGGGAGCGCCGCATCGAGCGCCGCGAACAAGGCGCGAAAGCGCGCCGCCAGCGCCGCCTCCAGGGCGCGATCGGCGGTCACGTCCGGGTCGAAGATGCGTTTTCCGGAGATCCCGATCAGGATCGGAAACCGCCGCATGGCCGCGGGAGCCGCGCCGTCGCGCGGCGCGGTTACGGATTCCGCGGGTGCCGAGGACGTGCCCAGCAAGCTGGTACGGGTCATGAGAACCGCGCCCGTGGCGACAAACCCGCAGCCGCGCCTCGAGGCATGTCCGGCCTGACCGCAAGGGCGGGCCGGCGCATGACGATGAAGCGGCCGTTGGCGGAGAGGGAGTCCGCCGAGAATGTAACACATCCCACTGATATTGCGTCCATTTCTTATATCCACCCTTTTCCTACATACTCCTCCAACTACGCCCAAAAATGTGAGGGACGCGCGAAATCAGCATTTTTCAAAGATGTCGTGGCGAGCTGACTAAGAGATGGCTCTGCCATAAACGTATGATTTTATTTCCAAATGTTCGTTCAACTCGCGCCTCACCCACCACGTTTTCCCCTCCAAATACCAGTCGGGGGCCAAGGCGACTTTGGCGGCACAACCTACTCTCTTTCAGAGACACTCTGGTAAAAAACAGTCTGTTCAATGGCTTACCGCTGACGGGGTATTTTTGGGTAATACTTGCCCGTATTACAATGATTTCAATGCCTTACGGCCATTGTAACCAAGAAAATAAGGTTCAGACTGCATCGTGTGATGACCGACGATCTCGGAGGACACTGATGCGCCGGATAAACCAGTCAACGCAGGTCGCTGAGCTCCCACGCACAGGATTGCTTCGCCTGAGCCAGTTCGTCGGCCGTGGCAAGGCACTCCCGATCGCTCCGAGCCAGTGGTGGGAAGGGGTTCGCAGCGGCATTTACCCCGCGCCCGTCAAGCTGGGACCGAAGACGACGGCCTGGCACGCCGCGAAAATCCACCACCTCATTGAGCATGGCGTCGACGAGGCAGCCCTTCTGAACCGCCTCGGGAAGCGCTCTAAGGTGGCGAAGGTACCGACCATAAACGTTTCGGCTCAGAAGGGCGCGGTCTAACGCGAGGCCAGCCATGAGCATCGTCACCGCCGAAGACAAAGCAGAACTTGTGGAATACGGTTTCAAGCGGGCAAGCGTCGCCCGATGGCCTCCGGGCCGCGTTCGGGCTGAGCTTCGTTACATCCGGGCCGAAAAGGCTGCCGAGGCCAACCGACTGGCGGTCGCGACGAACGCCGCCGTCCGCGACCCGACTGAGAGCGTCAATGTCGAGACCACCCAGCCCGACGCCGACGCTGGGGCACGCCCCGAAGCCATTGCCGCCTTCGCTGCCGAAGCAAGTCCCCCCGTCGGCGCTGTCCTCGTTGCCCCGGGGGCCACCGAGCAGGTCCTAGCGTCCGAGGCGCCGCTATCCGACCTCACCCCTCGCGCGCGCCCGCTGACTACCGAAAACGATACCACCCCCGACGAGTTGCAAGAGCCCGCCACGCTCGCGGCTTCACGTACCGCGCCTGAGCGGACCGAGACCCTCAGGACGGCGGACGGCATCACCTCCGAGTTCGAGCAGCCGGTGCTGAGAAAAGAGACAGACGAGGACGTCACTGACGACACCACTATCAAGAACGAGACCGGCATCCCCGAGGCGACCGAGTTCCCTGCCAAAGGGACAGTCGTGGTTGATTCGGTCCAGGCCGAGATCGCGCCAAAGGCTGCCTCCACGCTGACCGGGAACGTCTTCTTCAAGGCCGAGGCTGAACTCCGCGCCATCAGCGGACGGCAAGGTCCTGTGCCGCCCGACGGCCCGAAGAAGGCACGGCCGACACCGCAGAGCGTGATCGAGGCGGTCTTGACCTCTGTCTGTGCGCGCGGCCCGGCCGCATTAGGCGAGCCAAAATGTGTCGAGCGTCTATCGCGCTGCGATGCAGCAGCCAAGGCTCAAATCAACGAACGGATTGCCAAGCTCGAAGCGACGGGCTTGCTCAAGGGGGGAATGGTTCTTGCGGTCGGTGAAGCTCTGGCCGCGGGCGGCGACAAGGTGAAGCCCAAGCCTTCCTCAACGCCCGAGCGCTCCAACAGCCACGAAATGCCGGCCAAACAGGCACCGATGTGGTCCGATGGCATGATTACCGCGCGCGCGCTTTGCTCGATGAAGTTCGCTCCCCTCAAGTACATCGTCCCTAAGATGATTCCCGAGGGCCTGACCATCCTGGCCGGGCGTCCCAAGATCGGCAAAAGCTGGCTTGTCCTGTTGCTCGGCATCGTGTTGTCGAATGGCGTCTCAGCGCTCGGGCTGGATTATGGCATCGCAAAACCGCTCAAAGGGACAGTTTTGTACCTTGGTTTGGAAGATGGAAGGCGACGGCTGCAGCGCCGCATGACCAAGCTCATTGGCGCGTTGCCGGAGAACTGGCCCGAGGAATTACACCTCAAGACCGAATGGCGGCGTCTCGACCAAGGCGGTCTTGATGACATCAGGGCTTGGTACCGGTCGGTCAAGGATCGCGGCGGCAATCCGATCATGGTCGTGGTCGACACGCTGGCGAAAGTGCGGGCACCCACGAGTTCAAAGTCTTCACCGTATCAGAATGACCATGATGCTTTGGCAGGCCTGCAAAAGCTCGCCGAAGCGCTTGGTATCGCGGTCGTCGTAAATCATCACGACCGGAAGATGGATGCCGACGACGTGTTCGACACCGTGTCGGGTACGCTCGGCTTGACTGGGGCTGTCGACACGATCCTGGTCCTGACCAAGAAGGCGGGAGCCGTCACCCTCCACGTACGCGGCCGCGATATTGAGGAAGAAGTGTCGCTGGCGATGCGGTTCAACAAGGCAGATTGCCGCTGGTCGGTCACAGGAACCGTAGAGGCGCAACAGGAGGCATACCGCTCAGACGAACGGACGCGGGTGTTAGCCGCTCTAGCGACTGCGCCCGAGGGTCTCTCTTCCGGTGAGATCGTGGTAGGCGCTCAGCTGCTCAACCGCAACGCGGCCGACAATCTGCTCTTCAATATGGCGAAGGCCGGCGATGTCGAGCGCATCAAGCGCGGCCTTTACGGCCTCCCCGGGACCAAGGAGAAGATCGTCGCCCAGGCGAAGGTCGGCCAACGATCCCGACCAACGCTCACAATCGTCCCAAAAGATGAGGTGGATGCTAAGGATGCTAAGAAACTAAGATCAGACCTAAGTCCCTTGAAATCACAAGAGGATGGCCCCGATCTTAGCAATCTTAGCGATCTTAGCGTCCTTAGCGGGACCACCCCTTCGGCCCCCAATTCGCCCGCGCTCGGACCGACGGGCGACAGCCTCGATGACCTCGACCCAGGGACACGTCGATGAACGACACCAAGACCCTCAACGCCGAGTACACGGCCGCGACCAAGCACCGGTCGAACGACATCGGCGAGTTCCTCCGCAAGATGCTGGCCGCCGGCCCCGCCAAGGTGGTCGAGATCGAGGCGACGGCGCAGGACGCCGGGCTGCTGGGTGAAAAGCCCATCAGCCAGTCCAAGCCGTTCAGAAATGCCAGGAGAAGGTTGGGTGTCGAGCCCTACCAGGAAGGCGGTCAATGGTGGTGGTCGCTCCCAGCGGGTAAGCAGGCATCAGGGAAGGCACCTGCGAGGGCATGTGAGAGCCCGATTGGCCTGACCGAAAATAAAAGCTGTCCGAAAAACGGCCCGGGGACCGATGTGGCCCCTGTGCCGGCGGAGAAGACCAAAAAGAGGCATGGCGAACGTGGACCTGGAGTGAAGACCCTGCTCACGAAAGCCGCCCTGGACGCTGCTGCCGCCAATGCCGATCTCTCGCCTACGGAGTTCTTGCTTTCCGTGATGCGGGACCAGAAAGCAGAGGCACGTTGGCGGATGGAGGCCGCGAAGGCGCTTTTGCCTGTCAATCGGCTTCCAACTTTGACCCTCGATCGGCGCCTCAGGGCCTCTGACAGCGCAAACATATCCAGCGCGGCCCATCATGATGATCGTGCTGTTCTTGGCGGGCGGCCCGACAGACACGGTTGCACGCATCGTTGCTGAGGGCATGCGGGGTACTCTGGATCAGCCTGTCATCGTGGAGGATGTCCCCGGCGCGGATGGCACAATCGGAGTACGCCGAGCAGCGCGCGCCGCCCCTGATGGCTACACGCTCAGCTTCGGTCAGTCGGGCACGCACGTTCTCAATGGCGCAGTTTACCCTCTCGACTATGATTGTCTCACGGATTTTGCGCCAATCTCCTTGCTGACAAGCAACCCATACCTTCTTGTCACGAAGAAAGACCTGCTCCCACAGGATGTGAGGGAACTTATTGCTTGGATAAAATCGAAACAGAACGGAAGCACGGTCGGGTAGCGTCAACGACCCAGCGTGTCATCGTCGCCCATTTCCAGAACTTGACGGGCACCAAGTTGCAGGTCGTTCCGTACCGTGGAGGGGCAGCTGCGATCCAGGATGTGATCGCCGGAACCATCGATTTGTACTTTGATCAACCAGCCACTGCGCTACCGCAACCGCGGGCAGGGAACACCAAAGCCTATGCGGTGACTTCTAAGAGCCGATTTGATCCCTTCCGGATATTCCTTCCCTCAACGAGGTCGGGGTAACCGGATTTGATATCTCGGTATGGCACGCGGTTTGGGCGCCCAAAGCGACGCCGATGGATGTGATTGCGAAGCTAAACCGCGCCGTTGTCGGCGCGCTAGCCGACGCACACATAAGAACACGCATGGCTGAACTCGGAGTGGAACCTCCTCCGCGTGATCAGCAAACACCTGAAACCCTCAGGGTCTACCAGCGGGCAGAGATCGAAAAGTGGTGGCCGATCATCAAAGCGGCCGGCATCAAGGCAGAATGACCGTGAGTCCGGTTTGGGTCAAAATGACGACCCGCATTTCTGGGTGGGGCCAGCGGACATTTGCGGTGTAAAACCGCATGTCTGCTTTACCTTCCCTTGTTTTTCTATCGCAGCGTTACGGTTCGTTACGTACGGTTACGTTCCGGGTCGGCGTTTATGTTACGTTATGGTACGCCCCGCCCTATAAGGGGCGTACCGCAACGTAACGCCCGTACACTTCACAGAGTGAGGTTCGGCCATGCAAACAATCGGGAGTTTTGCGCGGAAGAATGCGGTGCTTGCTATCGCGGCAGGGCTGACGTCGATCGGTGCGGAAGTAGCCATGGCAACGTCGGCCCCGTTTCCGTATCCAACATGCCCCTCTGGCTTCCCCTTCCAGCCGGTGTGTTCGGTTACTCGATACGTTCCGCCAACGACCCTGGCGACGGAGCCGAATTTGGCAATGATGGGACCGACAACGCACACTTTCGTACCCTTTACGATCTACGATGCCAGCGGTGCGGTAGAGTGCGCAGGACAGTTGGAAAGCATGGCAGGAAAGCCCGTTACCCCGGGCCAGCACTACGATTTCTACTATCGCATCGCGAAAACTTCGGGTCCGGGCAAGATAAATCTGCTTACCGTATTTCCCTTTGGGCCAAATTATTGGATAGGCGTTACAACTTACGTCAGAGGGATGCCAAAATGTTACGCCTAAACTCGCGTCTGCCCGCCTGAGCGGCGCGGGCGCCTTCCATGACGGATCGAACGCCGGTCGGTATCCTGTCGCCGGACATGCCGTATTCCAAAAAAGGAAAAGCGTACCGGAAATAAGATACAGGCACTGTGACAGCCGCGACCTGGTTCGGTCGCTTTGTCGCAACCCGCACCCCATGGAACCCAGAGATGATCCCCAGAGCCCTGATATGCTGATCGCCGGTCTTACAACACTCACCGCTGCCGTATTACTGGGCTGTGCCCTTGCGGTGCTGCATCTCCGGAACAACGGCGGAGCGCCCTGGACGCTCGCGGCGCTGCATGGGCTTCTCGGCATCGCAGGCTTAATTTGCCTCGTTGTCGCGCTGGGCGGTCCGTTGCGGCGCGTCGAGCGGGGCGTAAACTCGTTTGGCATAATTGCCGCCACCCTGATCGAGGTGGCGACGTTGTTTGGCTCTGGACTCTTGCAATGCACTTGTTCAAGAAGCAAAGGTTCGTAGGATTGCTGATTGGTACCCACGCGACACTTGCCGTGAGCGGCTTCGTGTTTCTCGCTGTTTACGTTCTCTTAGGATAGGCGACCGGCTCGAACCTGAAACACCCGTTGATGCCGCCCCGTGCGAGCGAGTCGGACGTCGCGGTGTGGTGGCAATGACCGGTGGAGCAATAAATCACCAGCCGCGGGCATCGGTGCGCGCACATGTGCTCGAGCGCGACCGATGGGCCTCGATAGGGTTCGGGTGGTCGCTTCGCCGGAGGGTCGTTGTGGGGATCGCGGTGGCGCATAATTGACATTTATCAAGATTTGACCGTGCCGGGAGGTGGTAAGCCACCTTGGCACCCAGCTTCCCGTCTGGAATCCTCGCCGACTGAGCGGTTGGGCGGGGAGCCTTCCGGGTGCTGCAACCGCATCACTTTGTGCTGGTCCAACGACGTACTCCTATCGAGCGAGTGAGATTGTGCGACCAATCTTGGCTGCGGTAACCGCGGTCACCCTGGCAACCCCTTCCCTGGCCGTAGAGAAGATTGTCCATCTCCGACTTGGCAAGGGTCTCGATAAAGTTGAAGCGAATTGCGGTGGCTGCCATAGCCTGGACTATGTGCCGATGAACTCCCTTTCTTGGACGCAACAGCATGGGAGGCCGAAGTCACGAAGATGATTAGCGTGTACGGCGCTCCGATTGAGAAGGCCGACGCCAAGATTATTTCCGATTACCTTATAACAAACTATGGAAGAAAACCGTCGTCACCTGCGCGGCCACCGACCTCGAAAACACAGAAGCCCTAAGGTGACGGCCTTTTTCCGCCACTACTGCAGGACGATGCGGGAGACGTAAGGGCTTCGCTCCGAAAAGCGAATGAGGGTGCCTGCGCAGCGCCTGCGCAAGCGGCTTAGACTTTGATCCCAAGTCGAAACATCCCAAAATCATTACAGGATGACATGTTCAACAAAAATCCAATCCCGGTCAAAGCCGCCGGCGCACCGGTCGGCCTCGATTGTCGCCGTGATGGAAGAGCCCCAGCCGCACGCACCCATGCAACGGGATGGCGCCGGCCGCCCCCCGCCTGGCGACCACATACACGGCCGCAGCGGCGCCTTGGCGCAACCACCGAGATCAATCGCGGTGGCTGCCGACCAGGATCAGCACTTCGCCGATTCGCGACCAGGATCTGTCCTATGAGCGAGACCATGGCGGTCTCCTTCCGTGGCGGCCCTCCTCCCAATCCGGCGGCCGGGAGTAAGAGCGCGGTCACGCTCGCCCACGATCCAAATCGTGCTTTAGTGGCGGCGATCAACACCGGGGGCCGCTGCGCGGCTAAGCCAAGACGGCGTCGAAAGCAGGCAGGCCGCGACAAGGATGCCGCTCGGCGAAGGACCTGCACGGTCAACATTTCGACCTCCTCACGTTTTGACTTGCAGGGGTTCCATCAGGTCCGAGCCTGGTCGTTGACCTGATCAAATGTCCGACAGTCGATTGGTCTATCCGCGAGGGGAACATCGCATACCGTGTGGGGGTCAGGGCTCCACATCCCGGAACCCGTGCTTCAAGGAGGAGCGCCATGGCGGCTCCGCTTCACCCGGCGGCGTCGCACCATCTGCCCTCGTTCATCACCGCTCCCGGCGAGACGGACGTCCTCATGGTCGTAACGGCCGTGATCCTGGCGGTTTCGATCGTGATGTTTGGCATCCTGTTCTTTCGCCTGCACACCTGCCTGAGCAGATGGCGCACGGGTCCAAGAAAGTCCAGCTCGAGATCGTCTCGGTGCTGTGCCTCATCGGCCTGCTCACCCACATCCACGCCTTCTGGATCGCGGCACTGCTGTTGGCGATAATCGACATTCCGGATTTCGGCGGCGGGCTTGGCCGGATAGCCGGGGCAGTCGAGAGGATGGCCGGGCTGAAACCCGCCGAGGTCGCGGCCGACGCCGGAGGCGAGCGCGGGTGCCAGCCTTCGGACGCAAAACCGCTCGAGGGCACAGCCGCAGCGGCGGGGGAGGCGAGAAGCCGCTCCGTCAAGCCAAAGGAGCCGATCCATGCTTGAGCTGATGTTCTGCTCGCTGCTGACGATCGTCCCGGATTATCTCTTCCGCCGGTACGTGCAGGGAAAACGGCTGGGCAAGGAGATCACGATCTATTCCGTGTGGTTCGAGCTCAGGTGGGGCATCACGGCGTGCATCATCCTCACGTCTTCTCGTCACGACGATATTCTACAATCATCCCTCGACCAGCAGCGTTACGCTGTTCTTCAGGACCGTTCCGGTTCTTCCGGAGACCAACGGACGCGTTGCGGAAATCTATCGTCGGTTATACCGGCCATGTCGAGAAGGGAGCGCCGATCTTCAAGCTCGACAGCTCGAAGCAGGAGGCGGCGGTGGAGACGGCTCGCCGCAAGATTGCGGAAGTCGAGACCGACATCATGGTGGCGAAGCTGGATGTCCAGAAAAGCGAATTTCAGATCGAGGAGGCCCAGAGCGCGCTCCAGCAGACGCGGGACGAGCTGGAAACCAAGCAGGAGCTGCAAAGGCGCAATCCCGGCAACGTGCCGTTCCGCGAGATCGAGCGCCTGCAGGTTCCAGGCCCAGGGCCGCGAGTCGACCGTTGCCGCCGCCACGGCCGCGAAGGAAGGGGCGCAAGCACGGGTCACCAGCCAACTCCCGGCCGACAGGGCCAGCGCCGAAGCCGCGCTGGCCGAGGCCGAGGTGGAGTTGGGCAAAACAGTCGTGCACGCCGGGGTGAGCGGGCAACTCGAGCAGTTCGTGCTCCGGGTCGGCGATATCGTCAACCCCATTATGCGGCCGGCCGGAATCCTCATCCCCGATGATGCCGGACGGACCCTAACGGCCGGCTTCGGACAGATCGAAGCGCAGGTCATGAAGGCCGGAATGGCGCCGAAGTCACTTGCGTATCCAAGCCCTTCACGATCATCCCGATGGTGGTCACGGACATTCAAG
>CAVRHR010000003.1:0-2503923 GCA_963721005.1 uncultured Alphaproteobacteria bacterium
CTTGCAGAACTGCTTGTAAGCCGTGAACAGGTCGCTGAAATTGATGCCGCGGAAGGCCGCGCTACCGCCGGCCATGCCCTGCGGATCCTCCATCGCGGTCGCGATCAGGTCATCGAGGTTCAGGTCCTCGATATCGAAGGCCTTGCGCATATGCGCGCAGCCTGCCTGCAGCAGCTGCACCACCTGCACTTGATCCTGGACCCGGTCGAACTGGGTTTTGATCTGGTCCGGCGCGGTGGTCACCTGGCTCAGCGTGAGCGCGGTGGCGAAAATCTTGACGATGAGGGCGTCCATTGGGGGCGCTGGACCGGCCGGTGAGCGTGTGGGACGAGTTCAACCTTATAAAACGGCTTTTTCTGGATTTCGGTTCCAGGGAGTCACCGTCCTAGCTCAAATAAATGTCATCCAGGTAAAGACGTCCCGCAACCTGGCGGGTCCGGTAAGCGGGCCGTCGTCCGAGCCTGCGGGATCAGGCCAAAAACGGCCGCCCGCCGATCCCGACAAGCCCGGGATCGAACGGGAGGCCCACGCAAACCGCCGGGCTGCGCCGGCGTCACTCCGCCGCCGGAAGCTGCGCCGGCTGCTCGACCGCCGCGGCCGCCGCCTTGGCGGCCGCCTCCTTCTCGCGCTCCTCGAGGATGAGCGCGTCGCGCTTGCCGGCGACCTCGCGCAGGCTGTTCATCATGGCGCCGGTCCCGGCCGGGATCAGGCGGCCGACGATGACGTTCTCCTTGAGGCCTTCGAGCGTGTCGACCTTGCCGTTGACCGCGGCTTCGGTGAGCACGCGCGTGGTCTCCTGGAACGACGCCGCCGAGATGAACGAGCGGGTCTGCAGCGAGGCCTTGGTGATGCCGAGCAGAACCGGATGGCCGACGGCCTCCTTCTTGCCTTCGGCCGCGCCCGCGCGTTGATCTCGTCGAGCTCGATCTTGTCGATCTGCTCGCCGTTGATCAGCTCGGTCTCGCCCTGCTCGCTGATCTCGACCTTCTGCAGCATCTGGCGGACGATCACCTCGATGTGCTTGTCGTTGATGGCGACGCCCTGCAGCCGGTAGACCTCCTGGATCTCGTTGACCAGATAGGCGGCGAGATCCTCGACGCCCTTGATCGCCAGGATGTCGTGCGGTGCCGGGTTGCCTTCGACGATGTAGTCGCCCTTCTCGATCAGGTCGCCTTCCTGCAGATGGATGTGCTTGCCCTTCGGGATCAGGTACTCCTTCGGCTCCTCGCCCTTGACGTTCGGCTCGATGATGATGCGCCGCTTGTTCTTGTAGTCCTTGCCGAACCGGATGGTGCCGGAGGTCTCCGCGATGATCGCGGACTCCTTCGGACGGCGCGCCTCGAACAGCTCCGCCACCCGCGGCAGGCCGCCGGTGATGTCGCGGGTCTTGGCGCTCTCGGTCGGGATACGCGCGATCACGTCGCCCGCCTTCACGATGCGTGCCCGGATCGACCGAGATGATGGCGTCGACCGCGAGCTGATAGCGCGCATCGCCGCCGCGGCTGAGCTTGTGGATCTTGCCGTTCTTGTCCTTGATGACCATCGACGGACGCAGGTCCTGCTGCCCGCGGCCGGACCCGGTCCGCCAGTCGATGACCACGCGCTTGGCGATGCCGGTCGATTCGTCGAGCGTCTCCGACATCGACTGGCCTTCGACCAGATCCTCGAAGCCCACGCTGCCCTCGACCTCGGTCAGGATCGGACGGGTGTAGGGATCCCACTCGGAGATGCGCTGGCCGCGCTTGACCTTGTCGCCGTCCTCGACTCGCATGCGGGCGCCGTACTGGATGCGATGCACCGCGCGCTCGGTGCCGTCCGGATCGAGCACGGCGACCACCATGTTGCGCGCCATGGCGATGATCTCGCCATCGGAGTTCTTCATGATGTTCTTGTTCTTGATCTTGATCGTGCCGTCGAAGTTCGACTCGATGAACGACTGCTCGGAAATCTGCGCCGCGCCGCCGATATGGAACGTCCGCATGGTGAGCTGGGTGCCGGGCTCGCCGATCGACTGCGCCGCGATGACGCCGACCGCCTCGCCGATATTGACCGGCGTGCCGCGGGCGAGATCGCGCCCGTAGCACTTGCCGCAGACGCCGGTCGTGGTCTCGCAGGTCAGCACCGAGCGGATGCGCAGCTCCTGCACGCCGGCGGTGACGATCGCCTCGACCTGCGGCTCCTCGAGCAGCGTGCCCTTCTTGACGATGACCTTGTGCGAGGACGGATCGCGCACGTCCTCGGCGGTGGTGCGGCCGAGGATGCGCACGCCGAGCGAGGCCACGACCTGCCGGCGTCGATCACGGCGCGCACATTGATGCCGGCCGCGGTGCCGCAATCCTCGATCGTGATGATGCAGTCCTGCGCCACGTCGACCAGCCGGCGGGTCAGATAGCCCGAGTTGGCGGTCTTGAGCGCGGTATCGGCGAGACCCTTGCGGGCGCCGTGCGTCGAGTTGAAGTACTCGAGCACCGACAGCCCTTCCTTGAAGTTCGAGATGATCGGGCTCTCGATGATCTCGCCGGAGGGCTTGGCCATCAGGCCGCGCATGCCGGCGAGCTGGCGCATCTGCGCCGGCGAGCCGCGCGCGCCGGAATGGGCCATCATGTAGATCGAGTTGATCTGCAGGTCGCGGCCGTCGGGGCCCTTCTTGACCGCCGAGATCTCGCGCATCATCTCGTCGGCGATCTGGTCGGTCGTACTTCGACCAGGCGTCGACCACCTTGTTGTACTTCTCGCCCTGGGTGATCAGGCCGTCGTTGTACTGCTGCTCGAACTCCTTGGCGAGCTCGCGGGTCTGCTCGATGATCTTCCACTTCGAGCCCGGGACGACCATGTCGTCCTTGCCGAACGAGATGCCGGCCTTGAACGCGTTGTGGAAGCCGAGCGACATGATCCGGTCGCAGAAGATCACCGTCTCCTTCTGCCCGCAGTGGCGGTAGACCTGATCGATCATGTTGGAGATCTCCCGCTTGGTCATGAGCTTGTTCACGACGTCGAAGGGGATCTTCGGGCTCTTCGGCAGGACGTTGCCGAGCATGACGCGGCCCGGCGTGGTGTCGAACCACCGGCGGATGGGCTTGCCCTTCTCGTCGAGACCGTCCCAGCGGTACTTGATCTTGGTGTGCAGATCGATCGCCTTGGCATTCAGCGCGTGCTCGATCTCGGCCATGTTGCCGAAGATCGGGCGGATTCTCGGAGCCGTCCTCGCGCATGATCGAGAGATAGTAGAGGCCGAGCACGATGTCCTGCGACGGCACGATGATCGGCGAGCCGTTGGCCGGATGCAGGATGTTGTTGGTCGACATCATCAGCACGCGCGCCTCGAGCTGGGCTTCCAGCGACAGCGGCACGTGCACCGCCATCTGGTCGCCGTCGAAGTCGGCGTTGAACGCGGCGCAGACCAGCGGATGCAGCTGGATCGCCTTGCCCTCGATCAGCACCGGCTCGAACGCCTGGATGCCGAGGCGATGCAGGGTCGGCGCGCGGTTGAGCAGCACCGGATGCTCGCGGATGACCTCGTCGAGGATGTCCCAGACCTCGGGCTTCTCCTTCTCGACCAGCTTCTTGGCCTGCTTCACCGTGGTGGAGAGGCCCTTGGCGTCGAGCCGCGAATAGATGAACGGCTTGAACAGCTCGAGCGCCATCTTCTTCGGCAGCCCGCACTGGTGCAGCTCGCAGCTCCGGACCGACCACGATCACCGAGCGGCCGGAATAGTCGACGCGCTTGCCGAGCAGGTTCTGCCGGAACCGGCCCTGCTTGCCCTTGAGCATGTCGGCCAGCGACTTCAGCGGCCGCTTGTTGGCGCCGGTGATGACGCGGCCGCGGCGGCCGTTGTCGAACAGCGCGTCGACCGCCTCCTGCAGCATCCGCTTCTCGTTGCGGATGATGATGTCGGGCGCGCGCAGCTCGATCAGCCGCTTCAGGCGGTTGTTGCGGTTGATGACCCGGCGGTAGAGGTCGTTGAGGTCGGAGGTGGCGAAGCGGCCGCCGTCGAGCGGCACCAGCGGCCGCAGGTCGGGCGGGATGACCGGAACGACCTTGAGGATCATCCATTCCGGCTTGTTGCCGGACTGAATGAAGGCCTCGATCAGCTTGAGCCGCTTGGCGAGCTTCTTGGGCTTGAGCTCGGAGGTCGATTCGGCGATCTCGACGCGCAGGTCGCTGGCGATCTTCTCCAGGTCGAGCACCTTGAGCATCTCGCGGATCGCCTCGGCGCCGATGAGCGCGGTGAAGCTGTCGGCCCCGTAGAGCTCCTGCGCCTTGAGATACTCGTCCTCCGAGAGCAGCTGACGGTCCTCGAGCGCAGTCAGGCCCGGCTCGATCACCACATAGCTCTCGAAGTAGAGGATGCGCTCGAGCGACTTGAGCGTCATGTCGAGCAGAAGCCCGATGCGCGAGGGCAGCGACTTCAGGAACCAGATATGCGCGACCGGCGCCGCCAGCTCGATATGGCCCATGCGCTCGCGCCGCACGCGCGACAGCGTCACCTCGACCGAGCACTTCTCGCAGATGATGCCCTTGTACTTCATGCGCTTGTACTTGCCGCACAAGCACTCGTAGTCCTTGATCGGGCCGAAGATGCGCGCGCAGAACAGGCCGTCGCGCTCCGGCTTGAAGGTGCGGTAGTTGATGGTCTCCGGCTTCTTGATCTCGCCGTAGGACCAGGAAAGAATCTTCTCCGGGCTCGCGATGGAGATCCGGATCTGGTCGAAGACCTGAGCCGGCACCTGCGGGCTGAAAAGATTCATGATCTCTTGATTCATCATCGTCTCCTAGCGGACCACATTTGAAGCGACGGCGGCGGCGGAAGCCTCGGGTCGCGGCATCCGTCGCCGGTCGCGTTCTGTGTCCTCTTGCTACTCGGCGGCCTCGGTGCCTTCGCCCGGGCCGGTTCTCTGCTGCTTCGAATTGTGCAGATCGACGTTGAGGCCGAGCGAGCGCATTTCCTTGACCAGCACGTTGAAGGATTCCGGAATGCCGGCCTCGAAGGTGTCGTCGCCACGCACGATCGCCTCGTAGACCTTGGTGCGGCCGGCGACGTCGTCGGACTTCACCGTCAGCATCTCCTGCAGCGTGTAGGCCGCGCCATAGGCTTCGAGCGCCCACACCTCCATCTCGCCGAAACGCTGGCCGCCGAACTGCGCCTTGCCGCCGAGCGGCTGCTGGGTGACCAGGCTGTAGGGGCCGATCGAGCGGGCATGGATCTTGTCGTCGACCAGGTGATGCAGCTTGAGCATGTAGATGTAGCCGACCGTCACCTTGCGATCGAAGGTGTCGCCGGTACGCCCGTCGAACAGCGTCACCTGCCCGGAGTGATCGAGCCCGGCCAGATCGAGCATGTGCTCGATATCGGCCTCCTTGGCGCCGTCGAACACCGGGGTAGCGATCGGCACGCCATGCCGCAGGTTGCTGCCGAGCTCGACCAGATCCTTCTCGCCCAGCGACTTGATGGTCTCTTCCTCGCCGTAGATCTTCTTCAGCAGCTCCTTGAGCGGCTTGGTGTCGTGCTTGGCGTTGTAGAGGTCGACCGCCTGCCCGATCCGCAAGCCGAGGCCGGCGCAGGCCCAGCCCAGATGGGTCTCCAGGATCTGGCCGACATTCATGCGGCTCGGCACGCCGAGCGGATTGAGCACGATGTCGACCTGGGTGCCGTCGTCGAGGAACGGCATGTCCTCGATCGGCACGATCTTGGACACCACGCCCTTGTTGCCGTGACGGCCCGCCATCTTGTCGCCGGGCTGGATCTTGCGCTTTACCGCGACGAAGACCTTGACCATCTTCATCACGCCGGGCGGCAGCTCGTCGCCGCGCTGCAGCTTCTCGACCTTGTCGAGGAAGCGCTGCTCCAGCCGCTTCTTGGACTCGTCGTATTGCTTGCGGATGGCCTCGATCTCCGCCATCAGCTTGTCGTTGGGCGAGGCGAACTGCCACCATTGCGAGCGCGGATACTCCTCGAGCACCGCGCGGGTGATCTTGGAATCCTTCTTGAAGCCCTTCGGCCCGGCGATGCCCTGGCGGCCCTCCAGCATCTCGGCCAGACGGCCATAGACGTTGCGGTCGAGGATCGCCTGCTCGTCGTCGCGGTCCTTGGCGAGCCGCTCGATCTCCTCGCGCTCGATCGCGAGCGCGCGCTCGTCCTTCTCGACCCCGTGCCGGTTGAACACCCGCACCTCGACCACGGTGCCCTGCACGCCGGGCGGCACCCGCAACGAGGTGTCGCGCACGTCGGAGGCCTTCTCGCCGAAGATGGCGCGCAGCAGCTTCTCCTCCGGCGTCATCGGGCTTTCGCCCTTGGGCGTGATCTTGCCGACCAGGATGTCGCCGGCACGCACTTCCGCGCCGATATAGACGATGCCGGCCTCGTCGAGGTTCTTGAGCGCCTCCTCCGACACGTTGGGGATGTCCCGGGTGATCTCCTCGGGCCCCAGCTTGGTGTCGCGCGCCATCACCTCGAATTCCTCGATGTGGATCGAGGTGAAGACGTCGTCCTTGACGATGCGCTCGGACAAGAGGATCGAGTTCCTCGAAGTTATAGCCGTTCCAGGGCATGAACGCGACCAGCACATTGCGGCCGAGCGCGAGCTCGCCCAGATCGGTCGAGGGACCGTCGGCGATGATGTCGCCCTTCTTGACCTGGTCGCCGACCTTCACCAGCGGACGCTGGTTGATGCAGGTGTTCTGGTTGGAGCGCTGGAACTTCTGCAGCCGATAGATGTCGACGCCGGATTTCGACGGATCGGTCTCCCCGGTCGCCCGCACCACGATGCGGGTGGCGTCGACCTGGTCGACCACGCCGGTGCGGCGCGCCGCGATCGAGGCGCCGAATCGCGGGCCACCACGCCTTCCATGCCGGTGCCGACGAACGGCGCCTCGGCGCGTACCAGCGGCACCGCCTGGCGCTGCATGTTCGACCCCATCAGGGCCCGGTTGGCGTCGTCGTTCTCCAGGAACGGGATCAGCGCCGCCGCCACCGAGACCAGCTGCTTGGGCGACACATCCATAAAGTCGACCTTGCCGGCCGGCACCATCAGCACGTCGCCGGCATGCCGGCACACGATCAGATCCTCGGTGAAGCGTCCCTTCGGGTCGATGGTGGCGTTGGCCTGCGCCACCGTGTAGCGCGACTCCTCCATGGCGGAGAGATAGATGACCTCGTCGGTGACGCGGCCGTCCTTCACCTTGCGATAGGGCGTCTCGACGAAGCCGTACTTGTTCACCCGCGCGAAGGTGGCGAGCGAGTTGATGAGACCGATATTGGGCCCCTCCGGGGTCTCGATCGGGCAGATCCGGCCGTAGTGGGTCGGATGCACGTCACGCACCTCGAAGCCGGCACGCTCGCGGGTCAGGCCGCCCGGCCCGAGCGCCGAAAGCCGCCGCTTGTGGGTGATCTCGGACAGCGGATTGGTCTGGTCCATGAACTGGGACAGCTGCGAGGAGCCGAAGAACTCGCGCACCGCCGCGGCCGCCGGCTTGGCGTTGATCAGGTCCTGCGGCATCACGGTATCGATGTCGACCGAGGACATACGCTCCTTGATGGCGCGCTCCATGCGCAGGAGCCCGACCCGGTACTGGTTCTCCATCAGCTCGCCGACCGAGCGCACCCGGCGGTTGCCGAGATGGTCGATGTCGTCGATCTCGCCCTTGCCGTCGCGCAGGTCGACCAGGGTGCGGATCACCGCGACGATGTCCTCCTTGCGCAGCACCCGCATGGTGTCGGGCGCATCGAGATCGAGCCGCATGTTCATCTTGACCCGGCCGACGGCCGAGAGGTCGTAGCGCTCCGGATCGAAGAACAGCGACTGGAACATCGCCTGCGCGGTATCGAGCGTGGGCGGCTCGCCCGGGCGCATCACCCGGTAGATGTCGAACAGCGAATCCTCGCGCGTGAGGTTCTTGTCGATCATCAGGGTGTTGCGGATATAGGCGCCGATATTGATGTGGTCGATGTCGAGCAGCGGCAATTCCTTGTAGCCGGCCTCGACCAGCACCTTGAGATTCTTCTCGGTGATCTCCTCGCCGGCCTCGGCATAAATCTCGCCGGTCTTCACGTTGACCTGGTCCTCGGCGAGATAATGACCGACCAGCTCCAGGTCGGTCATGCGCAGGGCCTTAAGGCCCTTCTCGGCGAGCTGGCGCGCCGAGCGCACCGTCAGCTTCTTGCCGGCCTCGAGCACGACCTTGCCGCTGTCGGCGTCGACCAGATCATTGATCGCCTTGTAGCCGCGGAAGCGGTTGGCGTCGAACGGCACCCGCCAGCCGTCCTTGTGACGCTTGTAGTGCACCTGCCGGTAGAACGTGTCGAGGATCTCCTCGCCGTCCATGCCGAGCGCGTGCAACAGCGACGTCACCGGAATCTTCCGGCGCCGGTCGATGCGCGCATGCACGATGTCCTTGGCGTCGAACTCGATGTCGAGCCACGAGCCGCGATAGGGAATGATGCGGGCGGCGAACAGCAGCTTGCCCGAGGAGTGGGTCTTGCCCTTGTCGTGGTCGAAGAACACGCCCGGCGAGCGGTGCATCTGCGACACGATCACCCGCTCGGTGCCGTTGACCACGAAGGTGCCGTTCATGGTCATGAGCGGAATGTCGCCCATGTAGACATCCTGCTCCTTGATGTCCTTGACCGACTTGGCGCCGGTCTCCTGGTCGATATCGAACACGATGAGGCGCAGCGTCACCTTGAGCGGAGCCGCATAGGTCATGCCGCGCTGCCGGCACTCGTCGACGTCGTATTTCGGCGGCTCGAACTCATACTTGACGAATTCCAGCATCGACGTGTTGGAGAAATCCGAGATCGGGAACACGGATTTGAACACGGTCTGCAGGCCCTCGTCGGGCCGGCCGCCGACCGGTTCCTTCACCAACAGGAATTGGTCATAGGACGCCTTCTGAACCTCGATGAGGTTCGGCATCTCTGCGACTTCCTGGATTTTCCCGAAAAACTTGCGAACGCGCTTGCGACCTGTGAACGTCTGCGCCATGCTTTGTCTCTCACCTCGTCGAACCGCCGGGACCGGGACGACTCTCCGGAAGGCCGCAATCCATCGCGACCATCAGGACAGGCGTCGAGCCCGCGCCGTTCATGTATGTATGATTCGGCCCGACACCGAATCCGATTAATCGCAACCGCCGCCCAGCGGTCTATGGAGCGATTCCGGGGCGACCCGAAATCACCGTTTTGTGTAGGCCGGCCCCGGAGCCACGCCCGGCGCCTTGCGGCCTTTGCACGCAATCCGACGGATGCACGCAACCACGGATCCACAACCAACGACCCGGCTTCGGGTACGGCCGGTGGGGCGGAGCCCCGCTGGCCGCGCGATCCCCCCGGGTGGCGCCTGGGCTCCCCCGGGGATTTCGCTGAAATAAGCTGTGATTATTTCAGCTCGACCTTGGCACCGACCTTCTCCAAGGTCGCCTTGATCTTCTCGGCTTCTTCCTTGTTCACGCCTTCCTTGACCGGCTTGGGCGCGCCCTCGACCAGGTCCTTGGCCTCCTTGAGGCCGAGACCGGTCAAGGCCCGCACTTCCTTAATCACCTCGATCTTCTTGTCGCCGACCGCAGCCAGCACGACCGTGAACTCGGTCTTCTCCTCGACCACGGCGGCAGCCGCAGCCGGGCCCGCCACTGCCACCGCGGCCGCAGCCGAGACGCCCCACTTCTCCTCGAGCATCTTGGCCAAGTCGGCGGCCTCCAGAACGGTCAGGCCAGAGAGATCGTCGACGATTTTCTGCAGATCAGCCATTTCACTATCCTATCGGTTCGAACCGGTTTTTTGAGCTTGCAAAGGGCCTTACGCCGCTTCGCCCTTCTTGGCATACGCTTGCACCACGCGGGCGAGCTTGCCCGCCGGGGCGCTGACCACCCGGGCGATCTTGGTCGCCGGCGCCTGGACGAGGCCGACGATCTTGGCCCGGAGCTCATCCAGCGACGGCAGCGAGGCGAGCACCTTGATGCCGTCCGGGTTGAGCGCGGTCGACCCCATGGCCCCGCCCAGGATCACGAACTTCTCGTGGGCCTTGGCGAAGTCGTTGGCGACCTTGGGCGCAGCCACCGGATCACGCGAATAGGCGATCACGGTCGGCCCCTTCAGCAGGGGCACGATCACGGCTGCGCCGGTACCTGCAAGCGCAATCTTGGCGAGGCGGTTTTTCGCGACCCTGACCGACGCTCCCGCCAGCTTCATCTGCCTGCGCAGGTTCTGCATCTGGGCGACGGTGAGGCCCGAATAGTGAGCAACGACCACGACATTGGTGTCCTTGAAGACACCATTGAGTTCCGCGACCAGCTCCTTCTTAGCCGCTCGTTCCACTGCAAGCTCTTTCCGGTTTGGCGGTCCGAGCCCATGCTCTGGCACCACCGGTTGCGACCAGCCGCCCTGCCCTCGCGGACCCGGACGGCGCTCATTTCCTGCCCCTCCGGCGCGGCCGAAGCCACACGGAGTTCCAAGGTTCGAACCGGTCGCGGCACGCCAAACCGACGGCCCTTTACGGTCTCGACCCGTCTATGCAGGACATTAAGCCGAACCCGAAGCGGGCCCGGCACCTGCAGTCTCGGACAGGACCGCCGATCCCACTCGGAAGCGGCGGCGCGCCTTCAATTCACGCGACAAACCTTTCTGGCTCTTAGAATAATCCCGCAGGACGTGCTCTAAGAGGTCAGGGCTCACCACATTTTGAAGGACGCATGAAAGCGCGCCGACGGACTGGGCCGGCACGCCCACAGGGGACTATTTAGTGGATCAAGCCAGCCTTGCCAAGCCCTTATTGCAGCGCCCGCGGGGGAAATCCCCCACGGTTCGGCACCTTGCCCAAGCGCCGATCGCCGCATCCGCAACCGGGCCTTGCTCTTCTCAACCTTGGCTTGCGGTAAACAGGGACGACGGCTCGACCTTCACGCCGGGGCCCATGGTCGAGGACACCGCCACCCGGTTGATGTAGGTGCCCTTGGCGCCGGAAGGCTTCGATTTTTGCACCGCATCGGCAAAAGCCTTGATGTTTTGCACGAGCTTGTCGGCCGAGAACGAGGCCTTGCCGATTCCGGCCTGCACGATGCCGGCCTTCTCTACCCTGAACTCGACCGAGCCGCCCTTGGCGCCCCGCACCGCGCTCGCGACATCCATGGTGACGGTGCCGACCTTCGGATTGGGCATCATGCCGCGAGGGCCCAGCACCTTGCCGAGACGGCCGACCAGCGGCATGAGGTCGGGAGTGGCGATGCAGCGGTCGAAGTCGATGGTGCCGCCTTGCACCTTCTCGACCAGATCCTCCGCCCCGACCACATCCGCGCCCGCAGCCCTCGCTTCGTCGGCCTTGGGACCGCGCGCAAACACCCCGACCCGCACCGAGCGGCCGGAGCCGTTCGGCAGGGTGACGACGCCGCGCACCATCTGATCGGAGTGGCGTGGATCGACGCCCAGATTCATCGCCACCTCGATGGTCTCGTCGAATTTGGCGTTGGCGCGCTCCTTGACCATCTTGATCGCCTCGTCGATCGAATAAAGCTTCATGCGATCGACGCCCTCGCGGGTCTTCTGCGTCCTTTTTCCGTGCTGGGTCATGGGCTTTACTCCTTGACCTCGATGCCCATCGAACGGGCGGAACCTTCGATCATGCGCATGGCGGCCTCGATCGTGTCGCAGTTCAAATCCTTCATCTTCTTTTCCGCGATCTCCTGGACCTGCGACTTGGTCACCGCCCCGACCTTTTCCCGGCCGGGCGTCTTCGACCCGCTCTCGAGCTTGGCCGCCTTCTTGATGAAATAAGACACCGGCGGGGTCTTCATCTCGAACGTGAAGGAGCGGTCCTGATACGCTGTGATCACCACGGGAATCGGCATGCCCTTTTCCAGATTCTGGGTCTGGGCATTGAACGCCTTGCAGAATTCCATGATGTTGAGGCCGCGCTGGCCGAGCGCGGGACCGATCGGGGGCGACGGATTGGCCGACCCCGCCGGCACTTGCAGCTTGAGATAGCCAGTGACTTTCTTCGCCATTTAGCTTTCTCCTGTTGGCCGGCGGGATTGCGCCCAGCCGGCCGGGTTCAGGGTTCGTGGTGCGGTTCTAGGCGGTTGGCTGCCGCCGTCACCTTCCACGTCGGTTTGGGAAGCGGCTGACCGCCTCCCCGCTCCGTCATGCCGGATCAAGCCGGCAATGACAACTCCTACAGCTTCTCCACCTGGCCGAACTCGAGCTCGACCGGGGTGGCGCGGCCGAAGATCGAGACCGCGACCTTGAGCCGCGAGCCATCGTCATCCACCTCCTGGACCGTGCCGCGGAAGGAGGCAAACGGGCCATTGGAGACCCGCACCAGCTCGCCCACCTCGAAATCGATCTCGGGGTTCATAGCTTCTCCACCTGGCCGAACTCGAGCTCGACCGGGGTGGCGCGGCCGAAGATCGAGACCGCGACCTTGAGCCGCGAGCGGCCGTCGTCCACCTCCTCGACCGTACCGTTGAAGGAGGCGAACGGGCCGTCCGACACCCGCACCTGCTCGCCGACCTCGAAGGAGATCGAGGGCTTGGGCCGCTCGATGCCCTCCTGCACCTGGTGCAGGATCCGCGCGGCTTCCGCGTCCGAGATCGGCATCGGCTTGTTGTCGGCCCCCAGGAAGCCGGTGACCTTGGGGGTGTTCTTGATCAGATGATAGGCCTCGTCGGTGAGGTCCATCTTCACCAGGACGTAGCCCGGGAAGAACTTGCGCTCGGCGTCGACCTTCTGGCCGCGGCGCACCTCGACCACCTTCTCGGTCGGCACCATGATCTCTTCGAACAGGTGGTCCAGGTGCCGTTGCTTCGACTGCTCCCGAATCGATTCGGCCACCTTCCGTTCGAAATTGGAGTAGGCCTGCACGATATACCAGCGATTGGTCATGGCCGCGAAATCCGTTCCGTCTCTCAGCTGCCGATACCGAGAAGGAAAGTGACGACAAGACGCATGATCTGATCCGCGATGAGGAAGAACACCGAAGTGATGGCGACCATGACGAAGACCATGGCGGTGGTAATGGCAGTCTCGCGCCGCGTCGGCCAAGTGACCTTCTGGGCTTCCGCGCGCACCTCTTGCATGAACTTGAACGGGTTGATTTTCGCCATGATTCCTGCCGCTGCCTTGAGCGGCGTGGGCCGCGGCCTCTATATATTATGTTTCCGGACCAATGCAGCCCGCCTCAAGTCTGGCAGGAGTGGAGGGACTCGAACCCCCAACCCCCGGTTTTGGAGACCGGTGCTCTACCAATTGAGCTACACTCCTCCGGAAGTGATTGCGGCGGCTCCCAGGATCAAACCCTCGGGTCCGCCGCAGGCTTGTAAATGCATGATCGACGCTCGCAATGCAAGCCCGCCGGAGCGAAACCTCGATCAAGCCGGTCGGGCCGGTGCCCGCGGCCGTGCCCCGGCCCGGCGGAAACCGCTGCGGCACCGGGGGCGGTCGGCGCGACCGGAGCGGCCTCAACGGCTTCCCATCATCTCGCGCGCGCCCGCGATGACGTCGGTGGACAGCGCAAAGGCCCGCGCGAGAGCGCCCGCCATGTCCTCGCCACGCACCGGATCGACATGGAGATTCTTCTTGTCGACGTCCGCCCGGAAGGCCTCGTCCACCATGGTGGCGTCGAAAGCTTGCCGCAGCTCTTCGACCCGGGCGGCCGGCACCCCCGGCGGCAGCATCACCGGCCGGTCCAGGTTCTGAGCCACCATCAGGAGCTCGAGCTGCTGGCGGGTGGGCTCGTCCTTGACGAACTCCATGATGGTCGGGGTGTCAGGGAACTCGGCGCTGCGCTTCTCGGCGATCAGGATCGGCACCGAGATCTTGTGCTCGCTCAGCCATTGCGGGCGGGTCGACTTAATCACCGTGATCTGCCCGCCGCAGCGGCCGTCGATCTCGCCCCGCTCCATGGCCAGGTAAACATCGGTGCCGTCCTTGTAGCCGGCAATCACCCTGAGCTTGGTCCCGAACAGCCGATTGAGGATGGCCGGATAGGTGTCCATCTGCGACCCCGCGCCCGAGCTGCCGACGGTAAATTCATGCGCCAGCATGTCGGCCCAGGTCTTGATCCGCGAGGTGTGCCAGGCGATGCACATACCGTCGGTCCGATCCAGGCTGCCCAGCCAGTTGAACCGGAGGGTGTCGAAGCGCACTCCCTTGTTGCCCCACAACGGCGTGAGCGGAACGCTCGAATGGACGATGCCGAAGGTGGTGCCGTCCTGCGGCGCCTGCGCATAAAGATAGTTGGCGGCGAGCAGGCCGCCGGCGCCCGGCATGCTCTGGACGATGAAATTGGGCCGGCCCGCGATATGGGCCCCCATGTGATCCGCCAGCAAGCGGGCGTATTCGGCATAGCCGCCGGCGACCCCGGTGCTGATGACGATGCGGATGGTCTTGCCGCGATAGAACGCGGTGTCCTGCGCCGACCCGACCGACGGCCCGGCTGCGGCCAATAGCAGCGCCATGATCGCGGATTTGCCGAATTGCATGACTTCCCTCCAGCCGGCCTTGCTCAAGGTCGCGCGGCGCGTTCGCTCAGGTAGGCGCCCGCAGCCAGGCGATGACATCCGCGGCGCTGCGGTCCGGCGGAAACACCGGATAGAACACCTTGGTGATGACGCCGTCGTCGACCACCAGGGAAAGGCGCTTCAGCAGCGTCATTCCGTCCACCTGGAAGGTCGGCAGATCGAGCGCCCGCTGAAGCTCGAGCCGCGCATCGGACAACAGAGCGAACGGCAGGTGCAGACGTTGCGCGACCTCGCGCTGGTAGTCGCCGTCCTGGGTCGAGAGGCCATAAAGGTGCTTGACGCCGAGGCTTGCGAGTTCGGCGAAATGATCGCGGAAGCCGCAACTCTGCGGCGTGCAGCCGCGCGCGCCCGGGATCGCGTCCCAACCCGTCGGCAGGGCCTGGCCGGGGCGGCCGGTCCGGGGATAGGCGTAGACGATCGACCGGCCGCGGGCCGGCGCGAGGTTGACCGACGCGCCATCGGTGGCCGGCAGCGCCAAATCGGGCCATGACGTACCCACCAGATGGCGCGCGCCACCGTCGTCGACCGGCGCCGGCAGGTCGGCCGGCAGCTCGAAAAGATTTTTCGGGTCCGCGCTCATGACGCCTCTCGCGGTCGGCACTCGCCTCGGTGCAGACAAAGCGGCCGGAAATCCGCCCGACTATCTCTTTCGCGCCTTGCGGGCGGCGTAGCGGGCATCCCGGGCAGCCTTGCGCTCGGTCTCCTCGGCATGCTCCCGGTCCGCCTTCTCGGCCGCCTCGCGTATCGCCCGTGCGGCGGCTTCGCGCTCGGCCGTCGCGGCGGCCTCCTTGGCGCGTGCCGCCTCTTGGATGGCCTCGCGGTCGCGGGCCGCCTTGGCGGCTTGGCGCTCGGCCGCGCGGGCCTCGCGCGCGAGACTGGCGGCCTGCCGGGCTGCCTGCCGCTCGGCGGCGGCCGGATCGTTGGCCGGGGATTTGGCGCGAAACCTCTCCAGTGCCGCCTTCCTCGCGTCCGTGGCCGCGCTCTTGCGCTCGAGGTAACCCGGATCCTTGAACCCCATCTACTTCCGACCTTTTGTTCCTGCGATCGTCGCGAGCGATCTCGTGTCCAGACTGCGGCCGACTCGCGAAGAGGGCACGGAATTGATTTGCGCGAGCGCCGGTCCACGATGACGGCAGGAACGATTTTCGCGCCACGGCGATCATAGACCGGTCGACGGTCCGGCAAAAGTCGATTTTTCAGCATGGTCGTGCGGCGGAGCCGACATGGATCGGAGGGCGCGTTCGCCGAGGCTATACGGATGTGTCCCGGAACCACTGCCGCGCAACCGCTGAGCTTGGAACCGGCAAGGCCATGAAAGCGGCGCGGGTCGGCTCCGGCCGCGCCCAGGTTGCCTTCACCAAACCGTCGGATTACGTTGCGACTGGTATAAATCAAACCGAATGTCGGAGCCGATGACAGACCACATTCTCGAGCCTGTCGTGACGACCGAGCATCCCGCGATCGCGTCCGCGCTTCCGCTGACCGCGCTCGCCGGCAAGCGCATCGCGTTCGTCGACAACAGCAAGGTCAACGCGGATTTGTTTCTCGCCCGCGTCTCGCAGAATTCTGGTCGATCGCTTTGGGATCGTGGCCGGACCGGTGATCCGCAAGGCCGCCCCCAAGGACCGCCTCGTCGACCGGGACTTCAGCGAGATCGCCGCCTGCCAGGCGGTCGTTCAATGTTTCGGCGATTGCGGAACCTCGACCTCCATGAGCGTGGCCGATGCGGTCGAGATCGAGCGGCGGGGCGTTCCGACCGTAACGGTGTTCAGCACCGCGTTCGCCAAGGCGGCGCGCATCCAAGCGGCCGGCCGCGGCATGCCCGACCTGCGGCTGGTGCGGATTCCGCATCCCATGCACACCGCCTCGCGCGCGCTGGTGAGAGAGCGCGCCGACACGGTGATCGATGCCCTGGTCGAGCGGCTGACCAGGCCCGCATCCGAGGGCGTGGAAGCGGCCGAGCGCCCCGGCAGCTTGCCGCCGGCGGCGCCGGAGGACGATCAGGAGCTGTTCTTCGACCGCGGCTGGACCGACGGCCTGCCGGTGAGCATTCCGACCGCGCAAAAGGTGGCGCGGATGATCGCGGCCGCGGGGCGCGACCCGGGCGAGACCGTGGGCCCAATTCCGCCGCGCTGGCGCATGGCGACGATCGAGAAGATCGCCATCAACGCGGTGCTCGCCGGTTGCCGGAGCGAGTATTTTCCGGTCGTGCTGGCGGCGATCGAGGCGCTCCTCGACCACGACGCCCAGCTCTACGGTATCCAGACCGCGACCAACACGACGGCGCCGCTGATCATCGTCAACGGTCCGATCGTGGGCGCGCTCGGCCTCAATGCGCGCGGCAACGTCTTCGGCCAGGGCGCGCGCGCCAACGCCACCATCGGGCGCGCGGTGCAGCTGGTGTTTCGCAACATCGGCGGCGACGTCGCCGGCGAGACCGACATGGCGACCCATGGCCAGGCCGGGAAGTTCACCTCCTGCATCGCCGAGGCCGAGGCGGACAGCCCTTGGACGCCGTTCCATGTCGACGCCGGCTTTGCCGCCGGCGAGAGTACCGTCACGGTGATCGGCGCCTCGGCGCCGCACAATGTCTTCACCTATGGATGCGAGACCGGGCCGGAGATTCTCGACCAGCTCGTCGGCGCCATGACCGGGCTCGGCCACAACAACATCATTTTTCCGACCGGCCCTCTGCTCATCATCAGCCCAGAGCACGCCGCCACGCTGGCGCGTGACGGGATCGGCAAGGCGGAGATCCGCGAGGCTGTCTTCGCGCGGGCGCGCATCGCGATCGACCGCTTCGGCAAGCGCTCGGTCGCGGGTCTGCGTCATCGCCGGTCGCGCTGGTTCGCGCAAGCGGGCGATCCCGATCACATCGGCGTCGCCGACAAGGCGGAGGACGTGAATGTCGTGGTGGCCGGCGGCGCCGGCATTCACTCGCTGTTCGTGCCAACGGCGTTCAGCTTCCGCCCGGTCAGCCGCGCCATCCGGATTGCGAAATAACATGCCGGGCGAGCCCGGATCGAGGGGCAGGATCGGCCGCGGTGCCTGGGCCGTGTCCGCCTTCTTCGCCCTGGGTGTCGTCTGCGCCCCGCCGGCGCGCGCCGACCAAGCGGCCGTGATCGCGGCGGCGAAGAAGGAAGCCAAGCTGGTCATCTACACCGGGGTGGAGCAGGCCGCCGCGCAGGTCGTGATCAATGCGTTCGAGAAGAAGTATCCCTTCATCGCCGCCGAGACGGTGCGGGCCTCCTCCTCCAAGCTCGCGACGAGGCTCGACGCCGAGATCGAGGCCAACCGCGTGCAGGGCGACGTGATCGAGTTCTCGCTGCTCTACCTGACCGGCGGGCTGCAGCGGCGCGGCGAACTGCTGCAATACGATTCGCCGGAATACGCCAACTATCCGCCGGAATATTCGGCGCCCGGATACTGGGCTGCGAGCGGGCTGAGCAACGTCATCATCCTGCTCAATACCCGCAAGGTGGACGAAGCCAATGTCCCGCAAAGCTGGTGGGACCTAGCCAAGCCTTATTGGAGGAACAAGCTCACGATCGACAATCTCGAGGTCTCCGGCACCGGCTACAACTGGCTGGTCGCTCTCGTCAACACCGAGAGCATCGGCTGGAGGTTCATCGAGGCGCTCGGCCGGAACCGGCCCGGGCTCGAGCGCGGCCATGCCGGCATGGCGCAGAAAGTCGCCGCCGGCGAATATTCCGGCGCGGCTGAAATGTCGGACTTCCACCTGCAGAACATCCGCAACGCCGCCGCCACGGTTCCGGTGCGCGGCGTCTGGCCGAAGGAAGGCGTGCCGAGCGAGCCCTGGACGACGGGGATTCTCAAGCGCGCTCCGCACCCGAACGCCGCGCGGCTGTTCCTCGATTTCCTGCTGTCGCGGGAGGGACAGACGCTCTATGTCCAGACCATGGGCTGGAGCTCGGCGCGCGCCGACGTCGCGCCGCCCGGCTACAAGGAGATGCCCTCCACGGTCAAGATCCTGAAATCGAGCTTGTCGCCCGAAGAGTCCCTCGAGGTCCGCGACGAATACGTCGCCAAGTGGAAGCAATTGTGGGGCCTGGGCAAGTCGCTTCCGAATTGAGCGGGGCGGATCGCCGCCCGCCGGCCGGCCGGATGCGCAACCTGGCCGGCAAGCTCACGCTGCAATCGGTGACCTGCGTCGTCGCGACCGCGCTGCTCGCCTGGCTGGTGCTTTACCCGCTCTCGGTGCTCCTCCTCGGCAGCCTGCGAACCGACCTGCCGATGCGCCCGGGCCGGTTCACGCCGGCGAACTTCGTCGCCCTGCTCACCGAGCCCGACAACCTGCAGGCCATTCTCAACACGGTGACGAGTTCCGGCCTCGCCACCTTGGCGGCGGTGCTCATCGGCATAATGCTTGCCTGGATCACCAGCCGCACCGACACGCCGGGGGCCTCGTTCTTCGAGAACGCCTTCGTGATGCCGTATTACCTGTCGCCGTTCATCGGCGCGATCGCCTGGACGCTGCTGGCCAATCCGCGCATCGGCTTCATCAACAACTTCTTCACCGACGTGCTCGGCTTCGACGACGCGCCGTTCGACATCTACAGCTTCGGCGGGCTGGTGCTCGTGATGGCATTGTATTATGCGCCGATCGTCTTCCTGTTCGTCGCCGGCGCGCTCCGCTCAATGGACCCGGCGCTCGAGGAGGCGTCCCGCATCCACGGCGCGGGCGCGCTCGGCACGGCGCTGCGCGTGACGCTGCCGCTGATGGCGCCGGCGATCGGTTCCTCGGCGCTGCTGGTGTTCCTCAACGCGGCCGGGCAATTCGGCATTCCGGCCGTTATCGGCATACCGATGCATTTCGACGTCATCACCACGCGGATCTGGATCGGCCTCGGCTATTTCCCGCCGAGATACGGCGAAGCGGCGGCCTTTGCGGTGGTGCTGTTGGGATTCTCCGCCGTCATCGTCTTTCTGCAGCAGCGCTATCTCGCGCGCCGGAGCTTCGTTACCGTCAGCGGTCGCGGCTTCCGCCCCGGCAGGGCCAGGCTCGGCCGCATGCGTCGTGTCTCCCTGGCGGTTTGCGTGCTCTACCTCATGCTCAGCATCGTGCTGCCGTACTGCGCGCTCGTCTTCACCTCGATCCAGCCGTACCTGTCGTTCGGTTTCGAGCCCGCGCAATGGACCTTGAAGCAATATGGCGACCTCTTCAACAATCCGCTGACCGCGCGCGCGATCGCAAACAGCCTGATGCTGGCCGGCGGCGGCGCGACCCTGACGATCGCGCTCGCGCTGGTCATCGGCACCATCGTGACCCGGACACGGGTTCCGGGTCGCCGTCTTCTGGAGTTTCTGGCCACCTTGCCGGTCGCAGTCCCGGCCGTGGTGTTCGCGGTCGCATTGCTGTGGTCGTACGTATTTCTTCCCCTGCCGATCTACGGGACGATGTGGATGCTGCTGATCGCCTATGTGTCGCACTATATCCCGTTCGGCGTGCGTGCCGCCTCGGCCGGTCTCGCGCAGATCGGCCCGGAGCTGGAGGAAAGCGCGCGCATCCACGGCGCCTCCTGGCTCGGCACGTTACGGCGGATCGTCATCCCGCTGCTCAAGCCCGCCCTCACCGTCGGCTGGATCCTGGTATTCATCGAGATCGTGCGCTCGCTCAGCCTCTCGATCCTGCTCTATTCCAACGACAGCGTCGTCATGCCGGTCGTCATCTACGAATTGTATGAGACCGGCGCCTACCCGGCGCTCGCCGCCTTCTCGGTGCTGCAGACCATCATGGTGTTCGCCGCCATCTATGGCGCCAAGAAGATCGGCCGGCTGGAAAGCTTCATGCAGCTCAAGTGAGGTACGGCCGCCGCCCTGGTGGTTGGTCGCTTCGACATTGCGCAGTCTAGCCCGAAACGGCCGGGCCGCGGCATCGGTGCAACACATGATGAGCGAACGCGCGCCTGCGCCCGAGCTAAATCAACCCTAAAAATGTCCAAACGGACCAGTTAGGCTGCATTCATGCCCGTGAACGTGTCTGAACCTTTCCTGCGGTGAAGGAAGAAGCCCAAACCGGCGAGGCCGATCAGCATCATCGTCCAGGTTGCAGGCAGCGGAGTCGCTGACGATGAGATAGTGCCCGCGGAAGCAGAGCCCATATCTCCCAAGTTCATGTAGGAATAAAAGAGACCCGCAGTGTTGAGCGACAATGTCGCTCCACCCAAAGCGCCAGCATACGCGAGGTTTATCAGGTCGCCATTGAAGAAGGTGGCACTTGAGGTGCCCAGAGCATTGCCCAGCGTGAAATCACTTCCGTCGATCAAAAAGCTCAGGGAGCTGAGACCGCCGCTAGCCGAGGTAAACGTTTCCAGGCCGCCGGCGATCGGCCCATTTACTGTGAGGGTCCCGGTTCCACTTTCGGGGCCGAACAAGGTGTCCGCCAGCGTCAAGCTATATGTAGATGCCCGCGCGGATGATCCCAGCACCTGCGCAGCGAGAACAACGGTTGCGGCCACCAATACCATTCTTGATGTCATTATTCCTTACCTCCAGCCTGGAACCTTCGCTTCACGGTGACCCACCCGCGTACCACAGAATGCCGAATGTCATTCGAGACCACAAGGGCTGAAAACTCAACATTTTACGGATTTTCTGTGTGGCTTTAGCAGTTGCTCCGCCGCGGTTAGGGCCAACCCTGGTCAAAAAAGCCCCGCCGAGGTTGGCCCATGGCGGGGCTTTTGGGTACCAGAGATGGTGAAGCTGTGTGGCAGCCTCCCCGCACGTAGCATGCACACTGGACATCTGACCGCCAAGGCTCAGCCGGTGCGGCTTTTGAACGCAAGGTATTCACCTGATGCGCGACCCCCGCCGGCGAATCGCCGCCCAAGCCCTACAGGGGCCAGGCGGTCACTTTCGGCCACATGCCGGCGCAAGGCGTCCAACGGTTGCTGGTCTATTGCACCACTGGGCACTGCCACCACAGCGCGACGGTCCACGCCGATCGCCGGCCGGACGACACCGCGGTCCGCGACCATTGCCGAAAAGCGGTGTGCACCAGGTGCGGCATGATCGGCGCCAACGTGCGGCCGGATTGGACACAGCGGCCCTGGGCGGAGAGCCTGACCGGCGCGCAGTGGCGATGAGAAGCGGCCGCGGCGTGGTCTATGTGCCGGTAGATCAGCCAACAGGCCTGGACCGGGCGTCAGCTGGCGATTGCCGGAAGGCTGACGGCTTGATCAGTGATTGAAGACATTGGAGCGGGTGAAGGGAATCGAACCCTCGTCATCAGCTTGGAAGGCTGTTGCTCTACCATTGAGCTACACCCGCGAAACACGGTGGAAATGGATACTTCTAAGGGGTTTCTCCGCCATCTTGTCGTGGACATTTCGGGACCAATGGCCACGACAAGCCTGCTTAACCACTGCGTTACTCTTCGGACGGATGGCCCGGCCGGTCAACCCCGGGCGGTGCTAAATTGGATCCCTGCCCGACCCATCGGGGCATCCGGCATTGACGGGCCGGGAGCCAAAAAGGGAACTACCATAACCGGCCGTAAGGCGGCGATGTCTCCACATCGCGATGGAGTACGATGATGACGTTGAGACGGGGTGATGTTAAGGCCATTGTCATCGTCGTCGTTTTGGGTGCGCTTTATATATTCGCCGCCGAAAAATTCCCGCGTGCGTTTGATAGGTACCGAGGCTTTGGGCCTGAATGGGATTGCAGCAGCCACTTTTGCTTCAAAAGACCACCGCTCAATTCCCCGAGCGGAAGCGCGCCGCCAAATTCCGATACTACCAAGTAAGGTATCGGCACGAGTCGCTGACGCGCCATCTTTGGACGCAATCAAGCTGGCGCTTGGCGGCCTCAAGTCGATTGATGCAAACCTCCCACCTCGGCTTGGCGATCACAAGCGACTGCCCCACTCCTGAACGCTTGGTTTGAACGGGACGCCAATTTAGGCACTAGCTTATCAGCCTCGAACACCTTTGATCTAAATCAACCTTTTGCGGGCCGTTACATTTCAGGCACTTGCGGTGGGGCCTACACCTCTGAGGACCGTACATTGATATTTGTCAAGCCACGCCGACTTCGTCTGAGCGATAAGTGCATCATTAACCCGGAAGACGACCATGCTCGGTGACCCATTCCTGAACTACTTCGCGCTCGGGCTTCTGATTTTTGTGGTCGTGGTTCTCTTCTATGGGATCATCGCGATCCACGATATCCCCTACAAGATTGCGGAATCACGCGACCACCCTCACCAGGACGCGATTCACGCCGCCGGCTGGGTGAGCCTGTTCACGCTGCATGTGCTGTGGCCGTTCCTCTGGATTTGGGCGATGGCGTACCGTCCCGAGCGCGGTTGGGGATTTACGCAGCACGGGCCGGCGGCCGGAGGGCCTCAGACGAAGTCAGATGAGCTCGAAGATTTGCGTCGCCGGGTCGCGCAGCTGGAAAGCACTCTGAAATCGGGACCCTGAAAGATGGAACTCCTGCTGATCGGCATCTACGTCGCGCTCTGTTACCTGATCTTCAAGCTTTTCCGGATACCGGTGAACCAATGGTCGCTGTCTACCGCGGCGTTGGGCGGGATCATCGGCATAGCGCTCCTCGTTCTGTTCATGAACTACAATCATCCCTTCACCGCCAATGCCCGGATTTATTTCGCGGTGACGCCCGTGTTGCCGGCGGTCCGTGGACGCGTGATTGAAGTGCCGGTGGCAACGAATACGCCGCTGAAAGAAGGTGACGAGCTGTTTCGAATCGATCCCAAACCGTACCAATATATTGTCGACCAGAAGAAGGCCCAGCTCGCGGACGCCGAGCAAAATGTCATGAAGCTCAAGGCCTCCCTCGACCAGGCGACTGCGGGTGCCGAGCAGGCCGAAGCGCAACGCGTGTTGGCTCAGCAGAACTACGATCGGCAAGCCGAGCTCTTCTCGAAAAAGGTCATCGCGCAGGTCACGCTGGATACCTTCACACGCAATCTGGAGATGGCCACGCAGGCGTTGGCGGGGGCACGGGCCGAGGAGGAGCGCGCGCGGCTGGCCAACTCAT
The DNA here is from genome assembly GCA_963721005.1 of uncultured Alphaproteobacteria bacterium. Classification (GTDB taxonomy): domain Bacteria; phylum Pseudomonadota; class Alphaproteobacteria; order Rhizobiales; family Xanthobacteraceae; genus VAZQ01. The sequence goes on from CAVRHR010000003.1 coordinate 23,531, forward strand.
CGAATATCGGTGGCGTCAACACCGAAGTCGCCCGTCTGCGCGCCGAGGTGGGCGATGCCGAATATGACCTCGATCAGACCGTAACGCGGGCCGCCTCGGCGGGATTCGTCACCCAGGTCGCGTTGCGTCCGGGAATGTACGTGGTCCCGGCACCGCTGCGGCCGGTGATGGTCTTCGTCAATACCGACGAGCGGGACCGGGTACTCGGCGCGGCATTCCAGCAGAACGCCCTTCAGCGGGTCAACCGCGGCGACGAGGCCGAGGTCGCCTTTGACGCGGTTCCCGGCCGGGTATTCAAAGCTCAGGTGCGTCTCATCCTGGACGCGATTGCGTCCGGTCAGATGCAGGCAACTGGAACGCTTGCGGATTATGGTACGGAAGCGAACGGCCGGGTCTTGGCCGTCATCGACGTCAATGAAGACCTGTCGGGCTACCAAATCCCGGTTGGCGCCGCGGCGCAGGTCGCGGTGTACACGGAACACTGGCATGAGCTTTCACTATTGCGCAAAATCCTGCTCCGCATGCGAAGTTGGGAGAACTTCATATTCATGGAAGGGCACGGAGGCTGAGGGGCAAGGAGGCCATTGAAGGCCCGAATTCCTAGCTACGGATCCTTCGTCGGCCGCACATGTCGCCGGCGCAGCTTGACTGGCGCCCACAGCTCGGCGTCCGTTTGCACGACAAATCGACCTCTCGGCGGTCCTCATGGCGCGCAATGGAATCACCGCTCGACCCTCGAACTAGTCCAGAGCCTGCTACGCGGTGGTCCGCACGGTCGACGGCGATGCAGAGCAGAACGCGTATCGGCAAGCCCGACGCGCCCCACACTCGTTTAACCGACACCCGGCAAAGAAGTTGATTTATGTCAATTTTATAACTCCGGGCCCGTGTCGAATAATTCGCTACCAGATAGGAAAGACCTCGCTACGCCCCTTCGCAATATGGGAGAACGCCATGAGATTCCTTGCCTTCACTGCTGCGGCTGCGCTTGCAATCAGCATAATCACTCCGAGCTTCGCAGCCAAATCGCAGAAACCGGATGCGTTTGCTCGAGAAAAAGCCGATAACCCGCAATCGTTCGATGCCTGCGTGGCGCTGGCGAAGCAGCGCGGCTACACCTCCGCCGACAGAGTGATCGGTGATCCAAGCTCCGCCGTCAGAAAATTCGTCGAGGGCTGCATGGCGGGCAAGCAGCAGTAATCAGCTCCGCTGCTGCGTGGGCGAACCTCGAACGAGGAACAGCACCGGCCGCGCCCGACGCCGCAGCGCCTCGATCACCGGGGACTTTTCTGGGCTGCCGAACATTTTGCCGGTCGCGGATGTTGCGGCCATCGGCTTGAATAACGCCGTCAAATCTGCGCCCGTTTGCGCGACAGACCGAGCCCTTGGCGGTCCTCATGGCGCGCCATGGTCTGATCCTGGGCATCGAGCGTCGAATGATCGATCGCCAGGTCCAGATGCTTGATGTAGCGCTGCGCCGCCTCGGATCGCGCAGGAATTGTCGTCGATTCCATGAGCCCCGCCAGCGCGGCTCTCAGCCGCCGCATCACCTGAACCGACGTCGCCCCATATTGCCGGATCTCGTCGAAGGCGAGAGCCAGGTAATCTTCCCACGTAGGCATGGGAAAGATTAATCGAAGGATTCCGTCCGAATCCTGCGCGTGGCCGGCATCCAGGTCGCGCCGCCCCAGGCGGCGCAGCAGATCCTCGATCTGATCCATGGCCTGCACCGCCGTGGTCGGATCGTTGATGGCGGGAGAGAGGGCCTTGATGGCGATATCGACCAGCAGGCGGATCGGGTATTTCGGGTCCTGCTCGAAGGTACGCTCCCGCGCCAGCTCGATCGCACCCATCAATTCCTTCTCGGACAACGGAACTCTTGGCCCCATGCACCCGTAGCATCAAGGTGTCGTCGACCAAAGTATCGCCGACCGCGCAGGTCATCACGATGATCGCCTGCGCCTGTCGGGCCTGCCGGACCAAGGCCTCGATATGGAACTTGGCGATCGGGCGCGGCTCGCCGGAGTACTTGACCGTTTGAGTGACCGGAGCCAGCCCGACCTCCTCAAGAGCGCCGCTTCCGCCTTTCCGCCCCGGCTCCGGTCTCTCATCGAAACGGAGAAACATCTCCTGAATGACAATGCGGCCCTTGTCGCCGATCTGCTGCAGGACACTCACGATCTGCAGATCGCGCAGGCGCTGTACCAGGCAGGAGAAAAGCAGCATGCTTGCGATAAGCAGAGCCGCTACCATCAGCACGGATAACATCGGCACGGTACCGGACCCGTTTCGATCGACCCAGGCGAGCGTTGCCAGAGAATAGATGAAGGTGGCCACGAAGATTCCGAGCGAATGAAACAGTATCTGGTCGCGGGCAAACCAAAGCGCCAGCCGCGGCGAATATGCAATGGCGCTGAACTGCACCATGACGAAGGCGATGGCAAAGACGATGCCGGTGAGCGCCAACATGCCGGAAGCCGCGGCGGAAAGGAACGCCTGGGCCGAGCTCACCGAGACCCCGAATTCGTTGCTTGGAAGATACGCATTCTCCAAGCGGGGCAGTACAAGGCTGCAACCGACACTTCCAGCCGCATAGATGATCGGAATCAGCCACGGCGGCATTGCCGTTATGGTGCGGCCCATTTCGCCTTCCATACTCTGCCGACGTAATCCGGGGTGAAGGTTGTCCATCACGCTTGGACGGATGTCGCGTCAGTACTTTTCTGGCACCAGCTTCCTCCCCTTCAGGAAGGCCCGATCATCGTATGCCCCCTTGCCGGATCGCTTGGGCAGCTTGACCCTCTTCCGCGCAATCTTTCGGTAGGGGATCAGGCTCAGAATATGCGAAATACAATTGAGCCGCGCCCGCCGCTTGTCGTCCGAAAACACGATATGCCAGCGAGCGTGCTTGCTGTCGGTCGTCTTCAACATCATGTCACGCGCCTTGGAAAATTCATGCCAACGCTTGTATGATTCGACGTCCATAGGGCTCAATTTCCATTGGCGGAGCGGATCCTCGATGCGGGCGGCGAAGCGCCTTTCCTGCTCGGCCGGCCCCACCTCCAACCATATCTTGATCAGCCGAATCCCGCCCTCAACGATGTATTTCTCGATTTCGGGGCAAAGGTCGAGGAAGCGCTGATGCTGTTCCTCGCTGCAGAAGCCCATGACGTATTCGACGCCCGCGCGATTGTACCAGCTGCGGTCGAAGATGACGATCTCGCCCGCGGCCGGGAACCGTTCGATGTAGCGCTGCACAAACATCTGGGTTTTTTCGCGATCCGAAGGCGCCGGAAGCGCCACCACACGAAAAACGCGCGGGCTCACGCGCTCCGTAATCGCCTTGATGGTTCCGCCCTTGCCGGCCGCATCGCGGCCCTCGAACAGGAGGATGACCCGCTCCCCGGTCTCCTTTGCCCAGTCCTGTAGCCGGCAGAGCTCAACCTGAAGCTTGCGCAATTCCTTTTCGTAGGCTCTGCGCTTCATCTTGCCGACCGGCCGCCGGTTCCCGGCCACCAAAGTAGCACCGGTCGAATTCTTATCTCTGAGCATGATGGAGCCTCATGAATACGCTGGCGATTTTGCGCCTCTACCGGCCCGCAATATTGCGATAAATCAAATTCGCGCCAACCCGAATTGAATAGATTGCTGCCGGACAATCGAAGGAGAAGAGCCCATCATGACGACCAAAACCGCCGATCTCCTGCCCGCCGCAAAAGACCTAATGCGGAAGATCGCCTTGACCCAGGCCGAGAAGGCCTCCGAAGACATGCGCAACCGCTCCGCCGCGGAAGCCGAGAAGACGGCCTTGATCGAGCAGCTATCCAAGCCGTCGGGGGTCTCCGACGAGGAGGGAATTCGGCGCGCCATAACGGTTATCGAGCGCGCGGCGAGCAATGGCCTGACCGAAATTCAGGTCTTCCGCTTTCCCAATCTGCTCTGCACCGATCGCGGACGCGCGATCAATCAGCAGGAGGCGGGCTGGGAAAGAACCCTCACCGGCGTGCCGAAAGAGATTTACGACCTATGGATCAGGCATTTCCGCGACCGTGGGTACAAGCTGCGGGTTCAGATCATCGATTTTCCGGGCGGGATGCCGGGAGACGTCGGGATGACCCTGAGCTGGAGTTGACCGCCCTCCCCGGGGCGGTCCAGCGAGTGTGACCATGGCCAATGAAGCGCCCAATCAGGCGGCTCACGACGCCCTAACTCGCCATAACCTGAAGACCCCCAAGGCAGCCGCGATTGCGGGAATGCTGTTTTCCATCCTGTTGCTCGCCGTATTCGCGTTGTTGCGGATCGCCGTACCGACGGATCCCAAGGAGCCGGGCGCTTGGCTCAGCGGCAGCTCGAGCTCGCTCGCGCTGGCAATGAATCTCGTGCCGTTCGCCGGCATCGCGTTCCTGTGGTTCATCGGCGTGTTGCGCGATCGGCTCGGCCCGCGCGAAGATCGCTTCTTTGCGACCGTGTTCTTTGGTAGCGGCATCTTGTTCCTAAGCATGTTGTTCACGTCCGCCGCCTTGGTGGGTGGCCTGCTGATGGCTTTCGCGACCGAACCGGGGCAATTGATCGACTCCGCGACATACTACTTCGCGCGCGCCGCCGTCTACAACATCGTGAATATCTACATGACCAAGATGGCAGGCGTGTTCATGATCACCACGTCGACAATGGCGGTCTATACCGGTTTCGCTCCGCGTTGGCTGACCATTCTCGGCTACACATTGGCTATATTGGTGTTGTTCGGCAGCTATCAAATCGCCTGGAGCTTCGTGGTCTTTCCGCTGTGGGTCTTTGTCACCAGCACCTACATCCTGGTCGATAACATCAGCCGGCCGGCCGGCATCGGAGCCAAGGTCTGAGCTGACCCCGCGGTCAAGCCGTCCGAACGTTAACCGCGCCGGCCGTAACGCCGCCAAGCCCAGAACACCGCCAGAACGAGGAGCGAGCCCAAGAACGCCGCCAGCAGGTCGCGCAAGGAGATCGAAATCGCGTCCAGTCGCGCGAACAGCGAAAACACATGGAATACCACACCCCCGATAATCGCCCCCAATGTGCCGAGGGCCAGGTTGACCGCAATACCAAATCCCCGCCGTTGACGCTTGACGACCATCCCGGCGGCACTGCCGCCGAGCAGGCCGACGATGAGCCAGGTGATGAATTGCGCAACCGAGAACGGCACCGAGAGCCTCCGTTCGATCCAGGTCGTCACGCCGCATCGACTTTGCGGCCCAGGTAACAGACTTCCTCGTGAATTCGCGTGTCCTCCGGTTTCATCGGAATCAAGAGATAGCTGTCCTCGCTGACGGTCATCGCGCGGCCGGATTGAAATCCGAACGACTGGCCTTTCTCGATGAACTGGAAATTATCGACCTTTCCGGCATACCGGAAATCATCGGCTTCCTTGGTCACCACCGAATAAACGTCGACGATGTGGAGCGGCCGTGCCGCCGGCTGCTCGGTTCCCGCAATCATCCCCAGCAGCGATAGCAGCGAAACTATCGACTGGTATGCGACATCGTTCGAGCGCTTGTCAAAATGACTGCCGGACTCGAGCGTCGCCGACTTGGCCCCGTGGGTGTTGGCATAGTTCTCGGCATCGCCTCCAATCGCTCCGCTCGAAAATTTGCTCCAGCCGGTCATGATCCGCGGTATGCCGAGTTTCGAATAAAAGCCGACCGCGCCCTGCTCAGCAACCACGAAGGGCTCCTGCGCGATCGGCGCCGAATGGAGATCGAGGAAGTAGTCGCAATCGTGAAGAACGCTCTTGAGCTCCTGCGCACGGTTGAATTCGTAGGATGTCCGGTCGATTTCGGAGCCGTAGTCCTCTCGGAACAGACGATTCAGGTTGTGCTTGAGGTACCTGCGCTCGGCCGCAAGCGCCCGCTCGTTGCCGCGCACCAAGGTGAGCGAGCCCTGCCGCAGCGTTCTCGTCCCCGCGAACAGGTCGAAGAACAGCTTCTCGATGGCATGGACCCCGCTCAGCTCGTCGCCATGCACGCCGCCGAACAGGACGACGCGCGGCCCGCGCGCATTCTCCGTGATTCGGATCACGCTGGAAATTTCAGCGTCTCGTTCGATGATCATGATATGCGCTCCCATTGCGCTGAAATCCAATGGCCGCCCCGATCTCAGACCGGCGCCGCCCGTTCGGCAAGGAGGTCGCTCGCCGCCTTGGCCAGCGCTTTCGGCGAGATGAACCTCTGATCGACCAGCTTTCCCGCATGCTTCCCGGCGACCTCTTTGAACTTGCGCTCCCAGACATTCTCGAACAGGCAGACGATCGCCGAATGGTCGGGGGGAAGTTGCCGCGCCAATTTTTGGATGTCACCGGCAGACAGACCGAAATCGCCTTCGGCCGCCGCCTGGACGGCGGATTCGATCCGGGACATGCGCGATCCCGCGCCGCCGATGCTCCCGCTGGTGACGGCGGCAACCAGTGCATTGATGACGATCGCGTCTTCATCCTCCTGCAGGCCGCTGCCTTCCATCCCCGAGACATTGCCGTCCTTGTCCTTGCGTAGAAAGATGAAGGCATTCGGCCTGACGCCCGCATCCTTCCAGAGGTCTCGCAGCTCGTGAAGAAAATCATAGGGCAGAAGAAAGCCGCGGAACTCGGTGATTATCAGGTTCAGCGAGCCCATTTTCCGAAAGTCGAGGGATGAGACATCCACCCCCCCGACCGCCTTGCGTTCGGCGGGCCTATCACCGCGAATGAAGATCCCCAGATGTATCAATTTCGGATTGTTCTTAAGGTCGCCGCCCATGACCTGATGCCAATGCGCCTCGAACATTTTCCGCGGTACGAACGCCTTGCTCATCCGCACATACGGGTCTTGGAAGTAGACGTAGTCCGAATCGACGCCCAAGACTACGATGTAGTGACCGTTATCCCAGTCTTCCTCCACCGACGGAGCGGAACCGCTTTGGCTTCTCCACACCTGGGCGAGGCCAATCATCGGATTGCCGTCGCTGGTGAATTGCTCGACCTCGTCCAGCGTGAGATTTTCCTTGGCTTGCGCTTCGAAGCCGAGGGAACGGGCACCGGACACGATGTCCTCCGGATACGTGCCGGCCTCGGGCGTGGTGTGCAGGAGCCTCATCAGCTCGGCCTCATCCACGTCCTTGCCCCAGTAGCCCAGCACCGATTGGAGGGCTGACGCGCCGCAGGAGTATTCCGTCACCTGGCGCGTTCTGTTCAGTAATCGAAACCGCTCCATTGACACCTCCGGCGGCTCGCAATGCCATCGATAAGCCTACGGGCGCTCGGCGCCAAATTGTTGATATACATCAAAACGGAAGTGCAACCATCTGGACTCGAGCGGCTCAATCGGGACGCATTTCTTACGCGGTATCTCCAGCCAGCAGGCTGCCGAGTGTCACGGCACGATCGATTCGGCCGACTTTCGCCTCGATGCCGTCGGCCCGCAGCAGGTCGCGCACCGATCCGTGGGCGCCGACGATGCGTAGCGCGATCTCCCGGCTGGCGAGCTCGCCGTGCAGCTCATGCAGCATGCGAGCCCCTGCGAGGTCGACATACGGCGCGGCCGAGAGATCGCAGACAACCATGTGGACATTCCGGGCACCGGCTGATCGAACCCGGGTCAGGGCTGATTCCAGGACGGCGTCGGCGTTGACGTAAATCAGTGAGGCTTCAGGACGAAATGCGATCACGCCACGCAGCACTTCGTTTTCCGGATGTCGCGCCAAGTCTGAATAATTGTCGACACCAGGGACACGGCCCAGAAAGGCCACATGCACGCGCGACGACCTCGCCAGCAGCAACAAGACGGAGACCAATGCGGCGAGGAGGATGCCTTGAAGTATTCCGAGAAGCAGCACCCCCGCGATGGCCGTCGTCGCGGCGTAGAAATCCAGCCGGCTCACGCGCCACATGCGGAACACCGCCGGGAAATCGAACAATCCCATGATCGCGGTCAGAACCACCGCTGCCAGGACGGCCTTTGGCAGATTCTCCAAGAGGTCGGTCAGGAAGAGCAGGCAGAATGCGAGCGTAGTGGAGGCGAAGACGAGGGCCAGTGGGGTGTGTGCGCCGGCTTTGTCGTTGACCGCCGATTGCGACAGGCCGCCCGCCACCGGATAGCCATGTCCGATCGCAGCCGCGAGATTGGCGGCCCCGATACCGAGGAACTCCTGCCGCGTGTCCAGTGGATATCCGTGCTTCGCCGCAAAGGTGCGGGCGGCAGATACGCCCTCGATATAGGCGAGCAGCACACAACCAGCTGCCAATGGGACGATTCCCTCGACGTCCCGCAGTCTAAGGACCGGGCCCGCCAAGCTGGGTAAGCCCGCCGGAATTTCCCCTGTCGTCGGCACACCAAGCGCGGGAAGTGCAAACGCGGTCGCCGCAGCGATCGACAGGACGACGACCGCGAGGGCCACCGGTTTGCCTGGGAGCCAACGCTCGCCGAGCAAAAGCAGCATGATCGCGACGGCACCAACCGCAAGCACGAGATGATGCATATGGCCGAGCTGGCCGATCAAAAGGTATGTCCTTTCGAAGAAATTGTGACCGCCACCCGCGACGCCGAAGAGGCTCGGCAATTGGGTCATCGCAATGGTCAAGCCTGCACCGATCTTGAAGCCAACCAGAATACTGTTGCTGATCAATTTAACCAGCACGCTCAGTCGGAATAGCCAGGCAAATAGACAAAGCGCAGCCACCGCGAAGGCTGCGAGACTTGCGATTTGTGCGTAACGTTGGGCGTCCCCTTCCGCCATTGCCCCGACTGTTCCGGCAATCATCAGCGAAATGGCAGATGTGGGCCCGATTGCGAGCTGACGCGAGGACCCGAGCAGGGCATAGCCCAGTCCTCCGAGCAGGTATCCGTAAACGCCGACTTGCGGGGGCAGACCTGCGAGACCAGCGTATGCCAGAGAAACCGGAATCGCGTAGGCAGCCAGTGTCAGGCCGGCAACGATGTCGCCCGGGAGCCAATTGGCCCGGTATCCACCCAACCAACGGGCTGGCGGAAACCACGCGAACGCGGCCAAACCAATCCGGTGTCGCGCCGAATCCGTCATTCGCATTCTCTGATGCCCGCCCACTTCGTACCGACCGCGCCAGGCGACGTGGCACTCCGCTCGCGGGCGTCGCAACTGTCGCTCCCGCCGGCGACTGTTCCGCCGGCGACTAATCGATAATGTGGTAGCCGCCGTCAACGTAAAGGGTCTCGCCGGTGATGAGGCGAGCCGCGTCATGGGCCAGAAAGGCGGTCGCGATACCGACATCCTCGATGCTCACCAGGCTGCGCGCAGGCGCCTTCGCCCTCGCCCTTTCGAGCAAGTCGTCGAATTCCGGAATACCGGAGGCAGCCCTGGTCGAGAGCGGTCCGGGCGAGATCGCATGCACCCGGATGCCCTTCGGGCCGAGCTCGGCCGCCATGTAGCGGACCGCGCTTTCCAGCGCTGCCTTGGCGACACCCATCACGTTGTAGTTTTGCACGACCATCTGGCTGCCATAGTAGCTCATCGTGAACAGTGTCCCGCCCTTGGCCATCAAAGGCTCGGCCAGATGCGCCATGCGCATGAACGACCAGCAAGAGACTTCCATGGTGGTCAGGAAGCCCTCGCACGGAACATCGACCACCCTCCCCTGCAGCGTGTCCTTGGGCGAAAAGGCGATCGAGTGAACGACGAAGTCAAGCTCGCCCCAAGTCAGGGCGATGCGTTCGAAGACCGCTTCCATCTGTCCGGCCGTGCGCACATCGAGTGGCATGAAGATCGGGGCCTCGAGCTCGCGCGCGAGCGGCTCGACAAATTTCTTGGCCTTGTCGTTGAGATAGGTGACCGCCAACTCGGCGCCGAGCGCTCGAAAGGACTTGGCGCAGCCCCAGGCGATCGACTGCTCGTTGGCGATGCCGACAACGAGGCCTCGCTTGCCCTCGAGGAGCTTGACCTTTGCAACGGGAATCATGGGAAGCTTCCCTCTGTAAAGCACTTCTATTCCGGAGGCTTAGATCGGCATTTCCGGAACCTGGTTTGGGATGACCAGCTCGGCTTGTGTTGCGGCGGCGACCTGACCGATGGATATCCCGGGCCCGGTCTCCATGAGAGTTGCGCGGCCGTCGGAAAATGCGATCACGGCGAGTTCCGTAACAACCAAGTGCACCGGGCGGGTCGAGGTGAGCGGAAGCGTGCATTCCTTGACAATCTTCGATGCGCCTTTGGCGGAATGCTGCATCGCCACGATCACTCGCTTGGCACCAGAGACGAGGTCCATTGCGCCCCCCATCCCGGGCACCATCTTCTTGGGGATCATCCAGTTGGCCAGGCGGCCGCGCTGGTCGACCTGCAGGCCACCTAGTACCGTCAGATCGAGATGACCTCCGCGAATGAGGCCAAACGACATGGCGCTGTCGAATATGCTGGCACCGGGCAGGGCCGTCACGGGACGGCCGCCGGCGTCGGTAAGCATCGGCTGCGCCATGCCTTCTTCCGGCGGCGAGCCGGTGCCGATCAATCCATTTTCGGATTGGAAGAAGACCTGCATGCCTGATGGAAGATAGTTCGCAACCATGGTGGGAATCCCAATACCGAGATTGACCAGCATGCCCGGCGCAAGCTCCCTGGCGATCCGGCGCGCGATGATCTCTTGCGGTTCCATTCTTGGCTCACGAATTGGCGACAAAATAATCGACCACCGGGGCCGGCGTCACGACATGATCGGGCGCAATGACGCCGACAGGAACGACGTGGTCGGCACAGGCGATCACCGTGTCGGCCGCCATTGCGATGACGGGATTGAAATTGCGAGCGGTGAGTGCGTAGCTCAGGTTGCCGAGATAATCGGCTAGGAACGCCTGCACCAAGGCGAAGTCGGCGCGGAGCGCAATCTCGACGAGATAATCGGTGCCATTGACCTGGACGCGCTGCTTGCCAGCCTCGGCGGCGGTGCCAAGACCGGTCGGGGTCAGGATGCCGCCCAACCCATAACCGCCGGCACGGATGCGCTCGACGAGGGTACCCTGCGGCACGAGCTCCACTTCAAGCTCGTCCGCCATCATTTGCCGCTGCGTTTCCGGGTTGAGGCCGATATGGCTGGCGATCACTTTTCGCAGGAGTTTGGCGGTGATGAGCTTGCCGATCCCTTTGCCGGGCATGGCCGTGTCGTTGGCAATGACCGTGAGGTCGCGCTTGCCTTGCCGCACGATCTCGTCGACCACCGCCTTCGGCGTGCCGACCGACATGAACCCTCCGATCATCAGGCTTGCGCCGTCGGGGATCATGGCAACCAATTCTTCAAGAGAAAGGGTGCGCATCTGTTCGACAGTCTCAAAAGTCTATCGCGACCGTCTCTTGACGATCGTGGCTCTCGACACGAAAGCTCTTTCAACTCAGTCGGTGCTGAACGGTCCAGCCGAGATGCTGCCTCGCGCTTCAGGGGTCAGCGTCCACACGGCCAGTTGCAGGCGCCATGCCTCTTCTTCCAAGCCTATCCATCGCAACTTACAAATGAGCTTTGCCCAATCGCGCGGCACTCGCTCATCCTCGACGGAGGCCTCGCTCTGGTTGGTGAATTTCATGATCTCCTCCCGGCTTGCTTCAGGTCCAATGCTCACATCTTCGTGCTCCATCCATCAGGCAGCAAATCCGCGGCTCTTTTCATGATTTTCCGGGTATCCTCAGCCAGTTTCCTTCCGTCCTCCGCCGCCATCCGCATGCGCTCCGCCAGGCCTTCCTGATAAGCCGCTACCGCATCTGGAGCCGAGCTTGCCTTTGTAAGCTTGGCGGCCAGCCCGGACCAAAGGTCGGCCTCCGACTTCACGCGCGCCAGCCAGGCATCGCTGGCTTGCTCATAGGCATCGAGCAAGTCCCTCTGCAGCGTCATCATCGCGTCGGTTCGCTCTTTGCCGAGTTTGAGGAGATCCACCGGCGTCAGTTTGCCCATACCGAGATTCTCAAAGTCGCTGGCCATGACGAGCTCCTCTTCCCCGCCAGCCTCGCCTGCGTCGGCCGAGGCCTTTTGACATAGATCAAATCCTACCGGTCAGACCACAAATGCCTTTCATGCCAACGCCTCGGCGCCCCGGGATACGCGCGATGCCGGCATCAGCGCCAATGTATGGCGTGCGATCATGAGCTCCTCGTCGGTCGGCACCACGTAGAGCTTGACTGCGCTGTCCTTATGCGAAATCAGCAGCTTGCCCGAGGCGTTTGCATTTGGATCGAGCCTGGCGCCCAGCCATTCCAGCTTCTGCGCGATACGCTCTCGGACAGCGGGCGAGTTCTCGCCGATTCCGGCCGTGAAGACGAACGCATCAAGGCCACCCAGCGCTGCCGCCAGCATTCCGGCGGAAAGGGCGACGCGGTGCACGAGATATTCGATCGCAAAGGCCGCGCGCGGCTCTGCGCTGGCCAGGAGCTCGCGTACATCGCTGCTGATCCCCGACAGACCCTTCAACCCGCATTCCTGATAGAAGAGGTCCTGCACTTCATTGGCCGTCATTCCCTTTTCCTGAAACAGATAGAGCACGACACCCGGATCGAGCTGGCCCGGCCGTGTTCCCATGGGCAGGCCATCGAGAGCGGTAAAACCCAGGGTGCTCTCCACACTGCGTCCGCCTGAAAGCGCGCACATGGAGGCGCCGCTGCCGAGATGCGCGACGATCACGCGGCCCGGTGCAATCTCGGGTGCAAGTTCCGGCAGTCGCCCCGCGATATATTCATAGGAGAGTCCATGGAACCCGTACCGGCGCACTCCCTCGGCATGGAAGCGCTCCGGAATCGCATAGTGATCCGCAACCGCGCTGTGCCCACGATGAAAGGCGGTGTCGAAGCAGGCGACCTGCGGCAATTGCGGGAGGCGTTCGAGCAGCGCCCGGATCGGAGCGAGATTGTTCGGCTGATGGAGCGGCGCCAGCGAGATGTAGCGATCGAGACGGTCGAGCACGTCGCGATCGATCAGGGTCGGTCGGTTGTAATCCAACCCGCCGTGCACGACCCGGTGCCCGATGGCGGCCGGCTGAATGGCATGCGCCTGCCGCAGCCAGGCCGCCGCGAGCTGCAAGGCGGCGGGCACGTTCGGCGCCTCCGCCTGAGTGTAGGCGCGATCCATGATGACGTGTCCGTTCGCATCGCTGGCCCGCAGCCGCGGCCTCGTTCCGATGCCGTCCACCTGGCCTTTGATCTGACGCTTGAGATCGCCCGCTTCGATCCCGAAGACCTGGAACTTGACGCTCGAAGAGCCGGCATTGACGACCAGGATCGTATCCATTGTCGCAGGCCTCAGGCCGCCGACACTGCCGAGGCCATCACGCGGCGCCGCGCGTGGGCATAAAGCACGGCGACCGCGCACGACGCCATCCGGCTGCGCACCGATTCGGCGCGCGAGTTGAGAACGATCGGAACCCGCGCGCCAAGCACGATCCCGGCGCCGTCCGCTTTGGCAAGAAAGATCGAGATTCTTGGCCAGCATGTTCCCGGCCTCGAGGTCGGGCACGACCAGGATTTGGGCCCGACCCGCGACCTCCGATCTGATGCCCTTGATCCGCACCGCTTCCGGGTCGATCGCAATGTCGAAGGCCAGGGGGCCATCAAGCACGCCACCTGTGATCTGGCCGCGGTCCGCCATCTTGCACAAGGCGGCGGCATCGATGGTCGAGGGGATTTTTGAGGTGACGGTTTCGACCGCCGAAAGCAGCGCAACCCGCGGCGCGCCGAGACCGACTTGCGTATAGAGATCGATCGCGTTCTGCACGATGTCGCGCTTGACATCGAGATCGGGCGCGATGTTGATGGCCGCGTCGGTAATAAGCAGGGTTTCAGGATAAGTCGGCACGTCCATGATAAAGACGTGGCTGATCCGACGCGCGGTGCGCAGCCCGGTCGCTCCTGATGTAACGGCGCGCATGAGCTCGTCGGTGTGCAGGCTTCCCTTCATCAAGAGCTCGCCCTTGCCTTCGCGTATCAACGCGACTGCCTTTGCGGCGGCTTCCTCGCTGTGGGCCGCATCGACCAGCTTGAAGCGCGAAATATCGAGATGATGCTCACGCGCGACCGCGTTGATCTTTGCCGCAGGCCCGACCAGGATCGGCACGATGATGCCGGCTTCGGCTGCTTCGGTCGGGCCGCGCAGCGTGGTCTCGTCGCATGGATGGACCACCAGGGTGGTGGCGGCCGGCACCTCCTTGGCCCTGGCGATGAGCCGCTCGTATTTGCTGGACGGCGGGGCACCGAATGGACCAATTGCCGCGATCGATCGGATGTCCATATCTGCCTGAATCGACATGGCTGCTCTCCTCGGCTTTCAGGATGTTTCCGGCAGAATGTGCTTACTCAGGACGCCTTGACGAACACCTCGTCGCGGGCCGAAGGGAGCGCGGCGAAGTTGCGAACAGGATCGCTTTTGGTGCCGACGTCGAAGACCCTCGCCACTCGCTCCAGGCGCTCGGTATCCGCCGCGGTGAGCGCGCCGCGCGCGCTCAAAATCTCCTTGATGAGACCAAGGGCTTTGCTGCGGACGGCAGCGTCAGGCGGGAGCATCGATGAAATGGCCGCCAGGGAAGCATTTTCGTCAATCAGAAGCATATAGAACTGCTCGCGGACCAGCGCCTTGAATTCCGACAGCCCAAGGGCCGGCATGTCCTCCTGGGCGCGGCGGATGCGCCGGATGCTCTCGAAGCCGCGCTCATCGACCGCTTGCCGGTTCATGCCGGCATAAAGGAGCGCGCGAATCACGGCTTCCCGTATGCCCCCGACTGCGATGCGCGACCTCAGCTCGGCGATGCGGGAACGGACGAGCTCCGTGTGCAGAGCGCTCTTGGGAGCCCGCTGCCTTGACCGGCCGGCTGCGGACTCGATGCCGAGCGCGGCCTGCAGTGCCGGCGATCCATAGATCGCGAAAAACATCTTCTCGGACCAGGCATCCCGCATATCACGCCAGGAATCGAGCGCCGCGATGATTCCATCGGACATGCCCTTCTGCATGACGAGGAACGGATTGTCAGGCGCAACTGGGCTCCTGTTCTCGCTCACCCATTTCGCCATCCGGCTCACGGGCGCGATCAAAGGATTGGCATCGGTGAACCATTCATATTGCAGCCGCAGCGGATGGCTTTGCCGCAGCCGATCCGCGACCGGCGCGGTGGCGAAGGCCCGCAAGAACGGCTGCGCAAATGCGCGATAAAGGGCGAGATTGCTTTCCGATATGCGGGCCGCAGCCTCGAAGCAGCGATCGTCCGCAGCATCGTTGCCCCCGAGCGCCCGAATATCGTCGAGCGTCCTGGCCTCGCAGCGCATCACCCAATTGCCGCTGGCGAGATCCGGGTTGGCTGTATCCGCGGTCTTGTCCACGAGCACGGCTTCGTAGAGGCCGGGCGGCAGCGTATCGATCAGATCGATATTGCTCGAAAGCTCACCGTGCTCCTTGCGGGCGACTCCGGCCGAGACGAAGATTCCAAGATGCCCGACGGTCTCGTGGATCGTATAAACAATGGTCTGCCCGAAGTTGCGAATTTCGTCGACGCTTTCGTAAAGGTCCAGTATCCAACCAAGCGCCTGCTGCGGCGGCGTGATGTTGTCGCCCTTCGAGCAGAACACCACGATCGGCGAGCGGATGTTCCGCAGGTCGACCGGGGTGCCGTCGGAAGCATGAATTCTTCCGGAAGCCAGCTTGTTGCCGACGAACAATTCGTCGACAATGAACTGGATTTCTTTGGCGTTCAGATTGACATGGCCGCCCCACCAGCGCTCGAACTCGAGATAGCGCGGCGGTTCGGTATCGATCTTGGAATAGAGATTATATTGCTTGGTCCAGAGTGTGTTCGCCGGATTGAGATTCTCGAAATTCTGCACCAGCCAGCCGCCGTCGAATTTTCCGTTCCCGAGATCGCTCGCGAACCCTGCCAGCCAGCTTCCGCCCAGAAGACCGCCGCTGTAGCGCATGGGGTTGGCACCCCGGACGCCGGCCCAATAGGAAAGCGGCGATCCCGCGACGATGACCGGACCGAACAATTCCGGGCGAAGTGCGGCGAGCATCATCACGGCCCAGCCGGCCTGGCAGTTGCCGATCACGCAGGGCTTGCCGTCAGCCTTCGGATGCAATTCGATGATCTTTTCGAGGAAAACCGCCTCCGCCCGCGCGATATCCTCGATGGTCTGGCCCGGCATCGGCTCGGGCAGGAACCCGACGAAATAGCAGGGATGACCGGCCTTGAACGCGACGCCGATCTCGCTGTCGGCCTTGAACCCGCCGATGCCGGGACCATGCCCCGCGCGCGGATCAACGATGACGAACGGACGTTTGCGCGGGTCGATCTCGATGCCGGCCGGCGGAACAATGCGCACAAGCAAATAATTTACCGGTCGATCGAGCTTGCGGCCATCGAGGATCAGCTGCGGCTCATAGCTGAGCACATGAGGCACGCTCTCCGCCATTTGCTTGCGGTTTTGGTTGCCGCGCTCGCGCAGCACATCCCAGAACAGCACGCTGCGCTGGGCGGCATCGATGAGATATTCCACGGCGGGAGCGAAGGAGCCGGCCAGTGATGCCGACGAGGTCCGGGAAGGCATTTGTTCCGCGAGCGACATGCAGGTTGCCTCCTCCACTCCGATGCCGGCGCCTCGCGCGGCGACGACGATAAATGCCTCCGACAAAAGCCTCCCTAAGCTCTCATTGATGCAAATAGCTCGTGATGGCACCGGTTTCTTGACATTTATCAATTCGGAAGGAGCTGGCGGCCTGATCGCCCTTCCGTGCTCGGGCTCGTCCCGAGTCTTGGCGATGGGTTCGGAGATCACGTCCATTTGTCTGGGCATGCGCGCGTCTCAACGCGCGAGCATCGGCGCCCGATCGCATCGACGTCTCCCCCTTGCGGCTTCGACCAACTGGTTCATGGAAGGCCCCTTATGACAGGAGCCAACGTCGCGTTTTTGTCACGGACTCTGCGGCTTTCGACCTCCAGGACCGCCTGGGACTCCTGCGCTTGGCAAATCCGACGGTACTCGAGTAGCGACCGAATTGACCTATATCAAGTTCGCCACCGGCAAGAAGGGTACGGGAGAAGCGTGAGGTTTCCCGGGTGGCAACAATCTAGGAGATTCCTATGCTGAAGATCGCAGCCGCCGGTGTGGCATCCATCATTTTGAGCGTCACGCCCCTTGCTCATGCGCAGACCCCTCCCCGCGGGGCGGCGGAGCGCTCAAGCGCCGCCGATTTAAGGAGTCTGACAGATTTACGGATCAACATCATCAAGGCGGCGCTGCAGCTTACGCCTGACCAGGAAAAACTCTGGCCGGCCGTCGAAAATGCCATTCGCCAGCGGGCCAAGGACCGGGAAGCCCGCCTCGCGGGCGTGGCGCAAACTGTAGGAGAACGGAGCGACGCCGGTGCCCTCAACTCGATACGCGACCGTAATCCGGTCGAGTTCATGCACCGCCGCGCCGCTGCCACGGCCCAACGATCCGCCGACCTGAACAAGCTCGCTGATGCCTGGCAGCCTCTTTATCAGACTTTCACGCCCGACCAGAAGAAGCGGATGGGTTTCCTCGCGATCTCGGTCGCTCGCGACATGATGGCACGCGCCGAGCGGCGTCGCATGGCATCCGATGACGAAGACAATGATTGAGCTGCGGCCGCATTTCACTTCCGCCCCTCCCGACCGGTCTCCCAGCGCTGACCAAAGCGTCGAGCTTCTTCAGCCTGGGAGTACACGATCCATCTCCGCCAATCCTGGTGGAGGGCTTTTCACCACTGAACGGAGAATCGTCATGACCCATCGTCAACTGATTTCCCTCGTTGCGGTCGCAGCGCTCGGTATCGTGAGCGTTTCGGCCGACGCCTTCGCGGCGCGCGGCGGTGCGCGTGGCGGCGCCGTAGCGAATCGTGGTGCCGTCGGAGTTCGCGGCGGCGCCATTGCCAATCGTGCTGCCGTCGGAGTTGGCGGCGGCATCGCGTATCGCGGCGCCGGATATGGCGGCGGGGCCTATCGGGGCGGCTATTATCGCCCAGGCGTCGGGCTTGCGGCGGGCGCGGTTGTGGGCGGAGCCATAGCAGCGTCGCAGTACGGCAATTACGGGTACGGCAATTACGGGTACGGCGGTTACGGGTACGGCGGTTACGGGTACGACAACAGCTACTACGGATCTAATCCGGGCTACGCTGCGAGCTACTCCACGTCGGGAGACCAGGACGCCGCCTACTGCGCGCAACGATTCAAATCGTACGATGCCGGCTCGGGGACCTATTTGGGCTATGACGGGCAGCGTCATCCGTGTCCGTGAGGACCAAATCTGTCTGATCGCTCGTGCAATACGGCAAAGCTGCGGCGTCTCGGAAGCATATGGTCGCAAGTCTCCGAGATTGACCTAAATCAAAACTCGGTCGGAGATCGTATCAACCCGGCCGAGAAGCCATAATCTGCTCGTTTCTCCTCACCTGAAAGCGAGTGTTGTAGGGAGATTGAAGATGAATCCTCGCACCAGGACGGCAACCGCTGCCTTGATCGCCACAACCGTCTCATGCTTTGCCGGCTGTGCCGGCGCAGCGCCCTTGAGTGCTCCTCTAGCCCTGCGGGACGCAATCACTCCGACATTGCAGACAGTCCAGTGGCGTGGAGGGGGGTGGCATGGCGGCTGGGGCGGCTGGCATGGTGGTTGGGGGGGCCGGGGTGTTGGCGTCGCCGCCGGCGCGTTCATTGGTGGCGCGCTCGCAGGCGGCCCCTACTACGGCTATAATTACGGCTACTACGCCCCATCGTACTACGGCTACTATTCTCCAGCCTACTACGACGAATACGCTCCGGCCTATTACGACGAATACGCTCCGGCCTATTACGGCGACTACAGCTACGGCCCATATTATCGGGGCTATCGGTACGCGCCGCGGTTCTATGGGGGCTATTGGCCCGGCTACCGGAGCATTTTCCTTGGGCACCGGTACCGGTGAACGGCCGACACTACCTGGCTGCTGAATAACAGTTGCTCGTGCGCCGGCGAAAATGCTGGCGCGTTGCCACCCATGTAAAATCGCTCCGCGACCTTTCGGGCCAATTCGCGCCCATGCACCGGGCTCGATCTCGCAATCTGATCAGCGTCGTTGGCTCGGCGGCTCCGAGCCGGGCACCGCATCCATCGGCGCGATAGCTGATTTTGGAAGCCGGCCGAACAAAACGCTCACACGCCGGAATGCCCCCAATGGACAATCGCTTGTTAGGTCGTCGCCACCAGCATACGGCGCTGCTAGCATCTGGTCTCGACACCAGTGATCGTGCCATCGTCGAGATAGTGCACAATCGGGCACTCACGGCTATTGGAGCTGGTAGGGGCCGGCTTCCCTTTCCGCATCTGCTTCACGTCCCTCGTCATTTCAAGGCACGTGAGCCACTCCGTATAGCTCGGCAGGAATTCATTTGGATGAATACACTGACCTTTGTCGGAAGCCGGGACATTTGCCCAAGTCTTGTCGAGTTGATTGCGCGCGTCGGTCTCGTCGTCCAGACACGACTTGTAGATGTCGGTTGTCACGCTGACGACCGCCGAGACCGCCCGCTCGGAGGCGTGACACGCATATTCGATGTCAAGCTTCGGAACCCCGCCGTCCCTTGCGACTGCCGTCGAAGCCGCGGTAACAACGGCGACGACCGAGATGACAATTTTCAGCCTATTGGTCATGGAACCTACCTCCTGTGACTGCCTTGGAATGTCCCGACCGGCCGCGTCGGTCTCGAGCCGCCTCAGTAAATGTGACAGTCGCTCACAACGCGCCAAGTCCCATCCCGCCATCGGACAAAGCCATATGATCTGGCGATGGCCGGATTGCCGAAAATTCCAGGGTGATAAACCGGGTTGACCCCGTCGAGGCTGCACGCCTTCACAAATCCGCCGCGGGGCCACCTCTCTGATCCGCCGAGAGATTCGGACACCGCGCTGAATACGATCAGGACAACCGCGAGCGACGAAACGCAAGCTTGGATCCCGGTCATGGAAGCCTCCATTTTGCTTCGCCGACGTGCACTGTGCCCAGATGAACGGGTGGCGATTTGACTTTTGTCAAAACCGGCCACGGCGATAGATTTTTCAATCGCGCGTGAATGAACCGATGGTGTCATCGCCCAGAGCGTTCAGTGATCCACGATCGCGACGGAAATCCAGACGTTCTCTACTGACGGCGGCCACCAGGTTCTCCACGGGCGAACGCGCTGAATGAAAAGCGCTTTGGCGGAAGCCGTCGATCACCCCGCGCCTGATCGCGCCTGTTTGGGCTGCCCGACAGCTCTGCACAAGTCCATTCGCTCAGTCCTGCTCCTTCCTCCATGCAGGCGCGCAGCCCAACCAAGGCAGTACCGCGGGCGCCGAAGCGCTTGCGAGCGTCAATCCTTTCTTGACCTATGTCAAGAAATTCCATGTCCACTGTGCTGAAAAATACCTGGGTGCGAAGCGGCAAAAGGGAGACGAACCCCATGGCAATGCAAGCGTGGATACTTCAGGGAATTCGCCGCGTAGCGGGCGTCGGGTTTCTCATCCTTGCGATCTCGAGCATCGGCAGCATCGGCCCGGCATACGCTCAGAATACCCCGACCACCACACAGCTCACGCGGCCGCAACTCGAGCAGCTGGTTGCTCCGATCGCGCTCCATCCCGATGCCCTCCTGTCGCAGATTCTCATGGCCTCGACTTATCCGCTCGAGGTCGTCGCGGCGGCGCGCTGGTCGAAGGCCAATCCGAACGTGACCGGCGATGCGCTCCAGAGTGCGATGCAGCAGCAACCCTGGGATCCGAGCGTGAAGGCGCTGACCGCGCTGCCACAGACGTTGCAGATGATGAGCGACAAGCTTGAATGGACTCAACAGCTCGGCGATGCTTTTTTGGCGCAGCAGAGTGATGTGCTCAATGCCGTTCAGCAGCTTCGGGCGCGCGCTGACGCCAACGGCCAGCTCAAGTCGACCCCGGAGCAAAAGGTGACGACGACGACGCGTCCGACAGCGCAACAATCATCGACCGCGCGTGTCGTAGAGGCCGCTCCAGCCAACATATATGCGATCGAACTCGACAAATCCCGATGAGTACTACGTTCCGAGCTATGATCCCGGTGCGGTGTACGGCACGTGGCCATACACTGACCATCCGCCCTACTCCTGGTACCCGTCCGGCAATGTGTTCTCGTTCGCCACCGGCGTCCTCGTGGGTTCGGCGATCTGGGGAAACATCAATTGGCGTAACAACTTTGTCCAGATCAACCCGCTGCGCTACAACAACTTCAATCGCACCAATATTGCCAATATCGGCAACGGAAACTGGGTCCATAATCCAGCCCACCGGGGCGCGGTGCCGTATCGCGACGCGGGCGTTGCGCAGCAATTCGGCCAGCAGGGCCAGTCGGCGGCGCGCGAAGCTTTTCGCGGCAAAGCCAACACGGGCCTGGGCGAGCTTGGGAAGCTGGGTGCGGCCGGCGCGGCTGGCGTCGCGGCCGGAAGGCTTGGGCAGACGGGGGCGGCCGGAAAGGCCGGCGCGGCCAGGACGGCGGCCGCCGACAAAGCCGGCGCGAACAGGAACGGCGGCGGCGCAGGCAAAACGGCCGCGAACAGGAAGGGCGGCGACGCCGGCAAGACGGCCGCGAACAGGAAGGGCGCCGGCGCAGGCAAGACAGCCGCGAACCGGAAGGCAGGCGGCGGCACCAAGCAGGCCCGCTCCACCCAAGGTGCTCCTAGGCATACGCAGGCTGCGAGATCCAATGTGAACCGAAGCGCGGGCGCCAGACCGGGGGGCGGAAGGACCGTCGGAATGGGTGGAGGCGGAGCACGTTCCATGGGCGCCGCCCGTGGCGGCGGCGGCGCTCGCGGCGGTGGCGGGCGCGGCGGCGGCCGGCGCTCCGATATCAGGCTCAAGCACGACATCGTCCTGCTGGGCCGCCTCGACAACGGCATCGGCTTCTACCGCTTCGCCTACAACGGCAGCCACAAGGCGTATGTTGGCGTAATGGCGCAAGAGGTTCAGGCCGTCATGCCGGAGGCGGTCGCCCGCGGCCGGGACGGCTATCTCGAGGTCTATTACGACAAGCTCGGCTTGACCTTCCAGACCTACGACCACTGGATCGCAACCGGCGCGCATGTCCCGGCGCCCGGCGGCACCGAACGCTGACGGCCTCGGGAGGCGGGCGACAAACCCGGTCGCTCGCCTTCCGCCAACAGAGGAAGGGATATGGCTGCGAGCGGAAAGAAGCGCCTCAGCGTGCCGGCAATCATCGTCCTCGGCAGCCTGTGCGTCGGGGCGCAGTTTAAGGTAATCGTGACGCGCCGCCCCAAATATGCCTGCCAAGCCTGCGCCGGCGAAGTGGTGCAAGCGCCGGCGCCGGAGCGGCTGATCGAGAGCGGCATTCCCACCGAGGCATTGGTCGCGCATGTACTGGTCGCCAAATATGCCGACCACACGCCGCTCTATCGCCAGGCGCAAATCTATGCGCGCCAAGGCGTCACGCTCGACCGTTCCACCTTGGCCGATTGGGTGGGCCGTGCCGCTTTCGCGCTGCGCCCGGTGCACGCGCGGCTCCTGGAGCAACTGAAGCAGTCGACCAAGCTGTTCGCCGACGAGACGACGGCACCGGTACTCGATCCCGGACGCGGGCGCGTCAAGAAGGGCCAGTTGTGGGCCTATGCGCGCGACGAGCGGCCCTGGGCCGGCCGCGCTCCGCCAGGTGTTGCCTATGTCTATGCCCCAGACCGCAAACATGCGCGGCCGGCCGAGCATCTCGCAGGCTTCAGCGGCATCCTGCAGGTCGACGGCTATGGCGCCTACGAGGACCTTGCCGAATGCGGCGACGTCGCGCTGGCTTTCTGCTGGAGCCATGTGCGGCGGCAATTCTACGATATCCAGGTGAAGACGCCGGCGCCGATTGCCACCGAGGCCCTTGTCCGCATCGCCGCGTTCTATGCCATCGAAGCCGACATTCGTGGTCGTTCCGTCGATGAACGCCGCCAAGCGCGGCAGCGGCGCACAAAACCTCTCGTCGACGACTTGCATCTCTGGCTCGAAGCCCGGCTTGCCGCCGTCTCGGGCAAGTCGACCATCGCCGGCGCCATCCGTTACGCCTTCTCGCGCTGGGGCGGTCTGGTTCAATTCCTCGACGACGGCCGCATCGAGATCAACTCCAATGTGGTCGAGCGCGCCATCCGCCCGATTGCACTCGGGCGAAAAAACCATCTCTTCGCCGGCTCCGACGGCGGCGGCGAGCACTGGGCGGTCATTGCCTCGCTCATCGAAACTTGCAAGATGAACGCCGTCGATCCGCAAGCCTATCTGCGCGATGTGCTGGCCAAAATCGTCTCCCGCCACCCCATGAGCCGCATCGACGAGTTGCTGCCGTTCGCCTACGTGCCTCCGGCCGAGAGCGTGGCGGCCTGACAACACCGCTTACGATGTTCTGGCTGAAGCCGATCGAGCTGCTCGATTTCGGGGGCCACCAATAGTCGTAATAGACCAGCCAATCGAGCAGCGCGGCGCGCAAATCCATGCTCAATCCGATCTGCGAATCATATATCGCGCGGTTTTGCCATATGATTTGAGCTTATCAGTCAGAGAACCGTCATTACTCGTCTCAAACCCGAGACGCGTCCAAAATCGCCGGGTATCATAGACCGAAACCAGCGCAAGGCATGGAATGCCACGCTCTCGCGCAAGCTTCGCCGTGAGCCGGACCAGAATACCTGCAGCGCCGTGGCCTCGCGCATGCGGCAGCACGGCCACGTCATGGATCAGCAGGCACTCCGGGGATGGAGGGATGCTCCCCAGGAGCTGATTGAGCGGCGGAATGCTGTTGAGGCGCCATGGATGGGAGAGGCCATAGCCGGCCACCCGTTGGTTTCGCACCAGCGCAAAGCAGCCTTCCGGAAAGAGCTTTAACCGTTCGGCAAACACCTCGGGTCGCTCATGCAGATCGGGGTGAATTTGACCCCCTATCTCTTGAATATCGACCAGATCGCTTGCCGCGGCCCGGCGCCAAGTGCCCGCTCCTTCGTTTCTGATTAGAATCCATTGCTTGCTTCACCCGATCGCCCTCAACCAAGAACATCTCCGAATTTGACATAGATCAATATCTTTTTGTCGAGGTCTGCCAGATTGGATACGATCGTGTGATCTCGAAATGGAGCGCCCCATGAGACCGTATGGCCATCTAATTGTTGTTGCTGCCGCCATCGTATGCATTTCGAGCCTTTCGAGATCATCCGTGGCCCAAACGCATGACCCGTTGGCCATCGCCGACAATGATAGCGTCTATATTGATGCAAAATCATTCACAATCGTACCCGGAAAGAAAAAGGGTGATACCTCTGCCCTGATCGAAAAACTGCAGGCTCGAAAACTGGGTCCGGGCGCGATTGTGTTCCGTTCCGGCGACGAGCTTTACATCGCGGACGCCACGCCTGTCATTCAGGCCCGGCTCAGTGACCGCTATGGCAGCGATCGGTACGGCAGTGACCGCTACGGCAGTGACCGCTACGGCAGTGACCGCTACGGCAGCGACCGCTACGGCAGCGACCGCTACGGCAGCGACCGCTACGGCAGCGACCGCTACGGTAGTGATCGGTACGGCAGCGACCGCTACGGCAGCGATCGAGATACCAGCGTAAGTGCCGCGCAGGCCGAGCGAGATTGGCAAGAATATCAGCGCCAGACCCGCAGCGGCAGCGACCGCTACGGGAGCGATCGGTATGGCAGTGACCGCTACGGCAGCGATCGGTACGGCAGCGATCGGTACGGGAGCGATCGGTACGGCAGCGATCGAGATACCAGCGTAAGTGCCGCGCAGGCCGAGCGAGATTGGCAAGATTATCAGCGCCAGACCCGTCGCAACGGCAGCGACCGCTACGGTAGTGATCGGTATGGCAGTGACCGCTACGGCAGTGACCGCTACTGCAGCGATCGGTACGGCAGTGACCGCTACGGCAGCGATCGGTATGGCAGTGACCGCTACGGCACCGACAGCTACGCCAGCGACCCAAATCAGCAGCGCGCCTACATCAATGATCCTGAATACGCCCAGTACAAGCTGAAAAAGCTTTTCGAGGACAACTGGACGTCAAGCGATTCGAAGTAAGGGCGTGCGTGTGCCTTACGCACCACCAGCAGTCACCAGGCGAGAGCGAACCGGGGCTTCGTTCGCTCCCGCAAGAGGTGGGTACCGCTTTTCGGGTCCGACGCGACGGCATCCGTCCTGACCGTCGAACGAGCCAAAACAGGGAGGAAGCGATGGATTCCGGAGGCGCGTTACGAGCATTCTTGGCAGCCATGGTTGGGCTGGCATCGGGCGTTTCGACCTTGGCCGCGGCTCGAGCGCAGGACGCGCCGGGCATCATCGCCGACCACGACAGCATCTTCATCGACGGAAAGACCTTCAAGGTTACGTCCGGACGGGGAAAGGCCGACGCCCCGGTCCAGAGCAAGACACTCGGTGCTCGAGACCTTGGGCCGGGCGCCGTTATTTTTCGCTCGGGCGAAAAGCTTTACATCGTCGATGCTCCGCTTCTTCTGCCGAATGGACGTCCCGGTGGTCAGGACGTGTATCTCAATGCCGACAAGGAACGATCCAATCGCATTCGTATCGCGTACGATCCGCCCAAGAATCCCGAGCATCAGATGCTCTTTGAGACGATAAAGGAGCGACGCGTTCTCGAGACCTCGCAGCAAATACTCAGCCCGTTTCGCCTGCCGGCCGAGCTGACCATAAAGACGATGGGATGCGACGGCATGGTGAACTCCTGGTATAATACCGACAATTCAATTCCGACGCTGCACATGTGTTACGAGCTTCTGCAGGACATATTGCAGAGCGCGCCGAAGGAAACCACCCAAGCCGAAATCACGCCGCGTGACGCGGTAGTCGGACAGTTTCTTTTTTGGACCTTGCACGAATTCGGGCATGCCGTATTCGAAATGTACCAGGTGCCGCTATTTGGCCGCGAGGAAGACGCGGCCGATCAATTTGCCGGATACATCATGCTGCAGTTCGGTGAGGATCAGGCGCGCCGGCTGGTCGGAGGCGCCGCCCATACCGCCGCTGAATTCATGAAGAACTACAAGCAGAACCCCGCCGTGGAGAAGCGATTGGAGAAATACTCCAGCGTCCATGGCTTGCCGGAACAACGTTTCTACAATTTTGTGTGCTTGGCCTATGGCGCCAACCCCAAAGTGTTCGCGGATGTGGTGGAGAATGGATTTCTTCCGAAGAGGCGCGCCGGCAATTGTGAATATGAGTATCAGACGTTCGACCGCGCTTGGCACGCTGAAATAAGCCCTCACGTCGATCGACAATTGGCCCGAACGGTCCTGAATACGACCTGGCTTCGGCAACAGAACCCCTAACCGCCGCAAGGATAGAACCAGCGACCCCGGGCCTCGTCGGCGGGCGCCACCATTCACCCTCCGCCTCGGCCGCATCGTCGACACTGAGACGCACCTCCGAGCGGCACATATTTCGTATTACAAGAACCTGCTCGAACAGAAGCCAATCGTCACATTCTGAACCATGGGCGCAAATCCCCTTTTGGCGCATCTCGGCACACGGTTGACCGCCGAGAGCGCCATGCAAGGGACACATAATCCCGAGGTTCGGCATCATTGCGGCGCAAGCCGGCTTGCTACTGAACCGGCTTGGAAAGCGACCGCAGATGGCCCTCGAGAGTGGTCAGAGCTTGAACCAATGCGCACAGGGTCCGTTCGGCGTCTTCCGTATCGTTGCCGGTGGCCCGGAGCATATCGATGACAGTCTTCTGCCGCTCAACGATGCTACGGGCTTCGGCAACACGACGTTGGGCCGAAGAGAGACGATCGTGGGTGCTTTTTGTCCCAGCCATAAGCAATTTTTGCCGCAGCGCCGCAAGGTATCATTGACTTAAATCAAGCCTACATCGAGCAAAACGCTTTCTTGCGGCCTCCCCTCGTCGCCAGCCTGCCCGTCTTCGTTACCAATCTGCAAATGCTTTGGATAAGGTTCAACACTTCTCCTCTGTAACCGTCCAACTTTGTCGTCCTATACCAAAGTATAGCTACGTATCTCTACTCATCGTCCAACCCAACCTAAGTTTGCTTGAGCGGCCGTACTCCACCGCACTAGCCTCCAACAACAACGGCGAACCGCCGCAGGGAGGCGAATGTGCAGGGGGCAACCGAATCGGCCGCAGCCATCGCAGCGCCCGCCTCCCAGATTTCCGACGGGGCGCTCGTTCAGCGCATTGCCGACCGAGACAAGGCCGCCCTCGAGTTGTTGTATTTGCGCCACAGTGAACGGATATATCGGTTCGCGGCGCGCCTCACCGGCTCGAAATCCGCAGCGGAAGAAACCGTGAACGACGTGTTTCTGGAAGTCTGGCGCCACGCAAAACAATTCAAGTGGGAGTCACAGGTTGCGACTTGGCTCCTGGGGATGGCCCGCTTCAAGGCCCTGCTGCGGTGTCAGCGCCGCCCGGAAGGGCCGCAGGACCGGAATGCTCGGCATCTGATCGACGATGCCTCGGGCGCCGCTGTCTTCTTGGATGGAGAGCGCCGCAGCCGCGACATGCTGAAGAAATGCATGACGACGCTGACGCGGATTCACCGGGAGCTGATCGGCCTAATCTTTTGCCAGGGAAACGGAGTCTCGCTGGCGTGGCTCAAACCACAGGGGTGCAGGGCGCGACCGCCAAGGCGCGCCGGCGTTACGCCAGAGCTCACATGGCCAACCTGTTCGCCTCAGCACGCATCGATCGCCCGTGGACGGCGCTCTAGCGTCTTCGTCGCCGCAAAATGGGCATCGCGATCACCGGATCAAAACCGGAACTGAAGGAGGAGGCCGATGACGCAGCTAAGCACACAGGGCCGATCGCATCTTAGCGGATCGCTCCCCTTGCAGAGTCGCCCCCTGATGGGACCCAGTGAGCCCGGCGGGGCCATGGAATGCATTGGTGCCCCGATGCTGTTCAGGCGGCACGCAGAGATCTATGGGGAGAGTGAGCCGGCCGAATACCTCTACAAGGTCATGACCGGAGTGGTGCGGACCTGCAAGGTCCTGGCCGACGGGCGCCGTCAGGTGGGCGGCTTCTACCTCCGGGGCGACACTTTCGGCCTCGAAACCGGCGCGGAGCACGCCTACTCGGCCGAGGCAATCACCGACTGCAGAGTACTGGTGGCCAAGCACAGCACCCTGATCGCCCGGGCGAAAACCGATCATGAAGTGGCGTTTCAGCTTTGGATGCTGACCGGCGGGGAGTTGCGGCGGCTGCAGGACCATGTGCTGCTGCTCATCAAGAATGCACCGGAGCGCGTCGCAGCCTTTCTGCTGGCCTTGGCCGAGCGCTCCTCCACCGGCAATTCGATCGAGCTGGCGATGTCGCGGCAGGACATTGCCGACCACTTGGGGCTCACGATCGAAACGGTTTCCCGCACCCTGAGCTATCTGGAGAGCCTGCGGGCGATCGAGCTCTTGTCCACGCGACGCGTTCTGTTGCGGAACCGCTGTGCCCTGGTTCGGCTGAGCGCATGATTGGAGCGCGAAATGCAGCTCCCGATGTGGCTTCGAGACCCATGGATGTGTCCCCCTGTGGAGGCAACTCCTATTCGATACTTCGGATAACCTCGGTCGGGCAAAAACGGCCTGTGCTGCAACGCGATGCGGCGAAGTCACCCCAGCGTCAGTCGGCCCCGACCGGTCCAGCCAGCCTCGTCTCCAAGCGGCCGAGCGCCCAGTTGATCCCTGCTCGATTTGCAACTTTGGTCTAATCAGAGTTTCCAATAGATGAACAAGCAAGGGCGTATACTCCGCATAGCGTTCGCCTTTCCGCTTATCTCATTGAGCAACCTTCGGAACTTCCTCCCAAATGCATTCCGGGCCCCGGCCGCTGGAACCCGCGTCAAATCGACATCCCGCTACTGTACGTCCCTGTTATCTGCTAACCTACGGACAGGACTTGGCGCTCACCCCAGGGGGTTACTGCTTGGCTGATGTGGTCAGCAATTCGTCCGTTCAAGTCGGACTGCCTTGAAATTGGAGTAACCGCGGGCAGGCGTAAATGTCAGAGACCAAAGATCGATCCGAAGACAACCCGATCGTTTTCGTGGTGGATGACGATGTGGACGTCCGCGAGGGACTGCAAGCCCTCCTCGCGTCCATCGGTCTTCGGAGCATGACCTTCGCCTCGACAGCTCAGTTTCTGCGGCGCGGACCTCCAGCTGAAGTCAGTTGCCTGATCTTGGACGTGCGACTTCCGGGCCTTGGGGGGCTCGATTTGCAGGCTCAGCTCACGGCGGCGAATATGGGCATTCCCATCATATTCATCACTGGCCATGGCGACATTCCGATGACCGTAAGAGCCATGAAGGCTGGAGCAGTCGAATTCCTGACCAAACCGTTTCGCGAACAGGATCTCCTCGATGCGGTGCGAATCGCGCTCGATAAGGATCGCGCCAGATGGCAGAACGAACTAAGAACGCGCGAGCTGCGCGTCAAGCTCGAGGCGCTCAGCGCGCGCGAGCATGAGATCATGGGATTGGTTACGGTCGGCCTCATGAACAAGCAGGTTGCCGCGGAACTCGGTTTGAGCGAGGTCACCGTGAAGGTCCACCGTCACAACATCATGAAAAAGCTCGGGGCGAAGTCGCTCGCCCATCTGGTGCGAATCTCCGATGCCCTCGGCATTCCCCATCAACAATCCGGCTCAGGAAAACTCTAAACCAAGGTACGTTTTCCAAACCTTTTTGTCACAAAAGCATTGCAATTCCAACGGCCGCAACCGCATATGGCGCGGGGACCAGCGGCTTGAGGGGGGGTGGAATTGCTGGAGGCTCTTGTGATCTCGATCGTTGACGACGATAGATTCGCCGGGGACGCGATAGGCGAACTCGTTCGATCGCTGGGGTACCGGACCGCTGTCTTCCCGTCGGCCGAGCAATTCCTGGAATCCGGCCGAATCAAAGAGACCGCATGTCTGATCACGGACCTGCAAATGCCGGGCATGAGCGGTTTGGACCTGCAAACTCGTTTGCGGAACGACGGATTCCACACGCCGATCATTTTCGTATCGGCTTTTCCAGAGGAAATGTACCGGACTCGTGCACTGGATGCCGGAGCGGTCGCCTTCCTGAGCAAACCCTTCGAGGAACAATCGCTGGTGGAATCCATAAATGCCGCGCTCAAAGCGGGTAGCAGTCATTTCGGGCCGAACTGAACGGGGCGGAGCCGCCTGCTCCCGTGGAGACTTGTCCTGAAGGGTCGGCGTGCCGGATTGTCCCATTGACTTCAATCTCTCGGCGATACCTCGGGAATGCGCGCCAACGTTCTTCGCAGCACCTCGAAAATGACAGCGGTCGACCACCCAAACAGCAGGATGCCGTTCATTGCCGTTATCGGGCCCAGCAGGCGCCAACGTTCCAGCGGAAGGACGTCGCCATAGCCGAGCGTCGTGTAGTTCACGAAGGAGAAATATACGAGATCAGCATCCGCAGGCGCAGCTTCGAATATCAAATACACGAGAGACCAGACCATCACCTCAATCACATGCGTAACCATCAGGACCGAAACAGTCGGAATCATGACAGCCATCAAAAGCGGGGAAGAGTGCGAATTGCTTTTGCTTTTGGCGCCCCTGGCCTGAGCCACGCGTACTACGATCATCATGACCAGCGCGTGGATGGCAATATTGAACGCACTCGCGGCGCCTCCTACTAACAATTGCCGCAACATTTGATTTCTCTCAACACTCCGCCAATGCGTTAACGGTAAGCAGACGCCGAATTGTCCGCCCGAGAAATTAACGGGTCGGCACGCGGATTATGGCGGATTCCTTTAGCCGAGGATAGATCGTCGCGCCGAACGATATGCCATTCGGCAGTCGACCGTCGCAGTTGAGCTGGAGTGGGTTCGGGAGGCGCCGCGACCGTCATTGTGTCCGATCACCGGATGGCCATATCAAGCCATCATGACCCTGTTGATCCGATTTTTTGGAGCCATTGGGCCAAGCCCCGCGGGGCCAGGTTCGGGGGCTGAGAGTCTTTGATTTACATCAAATAGCGAACGGTTTTGTCGATTATGGTCTGGAGGCCCTGACACCGGATTCCGTGATGGGACGAAGAGGCGGGGAGCGAGACGCCGCGGGTGATATTCGAGTCCTGAATAGGAGGAGCGTTATGGATGCGCCGCTTCACCCGGTCGCTTCACAACATCTACCGTCGTTCATCACGCCTCCGGGTGAGACGGACGTTCTCATGGTCGTCACGGCCTTTATCCTGGCTGGCTCGGTGCTCATGTTCGGGATCGTGTTCCTTCGCTTGCACTCGCTACCCGAACGCATGGCCCACGGGGCCCACAAGTTCCAACTCGAGATCGTTGCAGTGTTGTGCCTTCTTGCCCTGCTCACCCATACCCACGCTTTCTGGGTCGCAGCGCTGCTGCTGGCATTGATCGATCTCCCCGACTTTCCCGGCTGGCTCGCCCGGATCGCCGGCGCGGTGGAAAGGATTGCAGGCTCGAGGCCCGGCGAGGCAACAGCAACCGAGGCGGCGATGTCGCAGCCGACCATCCTCGACACAAAGCCGACCGTGCCCGCGACCGCACCGCCACCGGAGCCCAGAAGTCGTCCCCTAAAGCAATGGGAGCCGACCCATGCTTGAGCTCATGTTCTGCTCGATGCTGACGGTCCTCCCGGATTATCTTTTCCGCCGGTATGCGCAGGGCAAACGGCTCGGTAAGGAAATCACGATCTATTCCGTATGGTTCGAGCTGAGGTGGGGCATCACTTCCTGTCTGGTTCTTACAATTCTTCTCATAACAACCATATTTTACAATCATCCATCCACGAGCAGCGTCACGTTGTTCTTCAGGACCGTTTCAATTCTGCCTGAGACCAACGGACGCGTTGCCGAGGTCTATATTGACTACAGCGGCCACGTCGAGAAGGGAGCGCCGATCTTCAAGCTCGACAGCTCGAAGCAGGTGGCGGCCCTGGAGACCGCTAAACGCAAGATCGCCGAAGTCGATTCCGACCTGGTCGTGGCAAAGCTCGATGTCGCGAAAAGCGAATCCCAGATCGAGGAGGCCAAAACCTCGCTCCAGCAGGCTATCGACGAGCTGCAGACCAAACAATATTTGGCAGTCCGCGGTCACGCCCCGACCCGCGAAATCGAGAAACTCCAGCTCCTTGTCAAAGGCCGCGAGGCGACCGTTGCGGCCGCCACCGCTGCGAAGGAAGCGGTGCAAGCCCGGGTCACCAGCCAGCTCCCTGCCGACAAGGCCAGCGCCGAAGCCGCGCTGACCGAGGCCGAAGTGGAGTTGAGCAAGACCGTCGTGCGCGCCGGAGTGAGCGGTCAAGTTGAGCAGTTTACGCTTCGGGTCGGCGACATCGTCAACCCCCTGATGCGCCCGGCCGGGGTCCTGATCCCGGATAATGCCGGCCGGTTGCTTGTGGCCGGTTTCGGGCAGATCGAGGGGCAGATCATGAAGGTTGGAATGATAGCCGAAGTGACCTGCGTATCGAAGCCCTTCACCATCATCCCGATGGTGGTCACCGATGTTCAGGATTATATCGCCGCCGGTCAGTTCCGAGGCGGCGAGCAGCTGATCGATCCGCAGCAGGTGACCCGACCCGGCACGCTCGCAACCTTTCTCGAACCCCTCTACAAAGGGGGCCTCGACGGCGTGACTCCCGGTAGCAGCTGCATTGCCAACGCATATTCCAGCAACCACGACGAGATTGCCACAAGCGGCGCGATCCGAGGCTTTGCGCTGCACGCAGTCGATGCCCTCGCCCTCGTGCATGCGATTATCTTACGGCTTCAGGCTCTGGTACTTCCCTTCCAGACCCTCGTGTTCAGCGGACACTGATCCTGTCTGCAGCTCGGTGCGGGGACATCTGGTCCAAGCAGACCGCTGGACCGATGATCCGCATCGCCCCGCAACCGGCACGGATTGCGCCGTGGCGGCTTGAAATCCAGCATAAGTCGCCCTGTCGCGCTTTGGCCGAGCTCGCCGTGTTGCGGTCACCTCGTTTGCCCTCGATGCTCGAAGCCCGCTACGCGATCCCGACGATATGCTGTGATCCCGCATCTATTTTTAATTGCAGCGGAGACCGTGTTTTGGGTCGACAGGCAATATGACCGACTGGCGCGAGGAATGGAGTTAATAGAGCTATTCAACGTTGATTAATTTACTACAATAACACTTGCCGCACTACGCTACCGGCTCTCGAGATGGAATTTAGTATTACACTCAAAATGATGCATGTCACAATGCTGAAGGGTAGCGGTTAAATCCTAGTGGCTGGAACCATGTCCCGCCGTCAACGCATTTTCTCGGTTGTTGCGCTGAGTTTCGGGCTGCTGTGTTTTGCATGTCGGGTTACCTTGGCGGTCGAGCCAAAGCGGGTGTTGCTGATCTATAATTCCGTAGGATATGCCGAATTGATCGCCAGGAACGTCCGCGCTGAGCTTGAGCGACGCGCGCCGGGATACCTCGAAACCTATTTTACCCCTTTTCCCGCCGCCCGGGAGGAAGATGAAAGCGTAACAGTCCGGTACGCGGATTATCTTGCTGCCCTCTTCTCCGACCAAAGACTGGACTTGGTCGTGGCCATCGGCAGCCCGGCAATGAATTTCTTTCGGCGGAACGGCCGGCCGCACTTTCCCACGGCTCCAATGCTCGCAATCGTGGAGGAACACCGGGTCCCGCCCGATCTGCGCGCAAATGAAACCTTCGTCACCGGCTCGATCGACCTGGTTGGAGCTGTCGAGACCATCCTGCGGGTGCTTCCTGAAACGAACAATATATCGGTTGTGATCGGCAGCTCTCCTGTCGAACAATATTGGCTCGAGAGAGCGCGCATCGCATTCCAGCCATTTGCAGGCCGCGTGTCGTTCAGATGGCTGAATGATCTGTCCTTTGAAGAGATATTGAAGCACGCCGCGACGCTTCCGCCCCAATCCGTCATCTTGTTCAACAATTTGCTCCGCGATGCAATCGGAATAGCGTACTCCGACCATGAGGTCGTGACCACGCTCCACGATGTCGCCACAGCGCCCATTTTTTCCTTCGACGACACCGATTTCGGCCTGGGAATCGTCGGCGGCTCGTGGCCCTCGACGCAAGACCTGAGCCGCGACTATGCCGACGTTGCCCTCCGTATTCTTCGCGAGGAAGCCCTCGGAGGGCTCACGCTGTCCGGACCGCGCGCGGGAACGCCGAAATTCGACTGGCGGGAAATGCAGCGCTGGGGCATCAGCGAAGGCAATCTGCCGCCGGAAAGCGTCATCTATTTTCGCGCTCCGACCCCATGGGAGGAATACAATAGGCAGATTCTCGCGATCGGTGCTGCGATTTTCATTCAAGCTGCGCTCATCAGCTGGTTGCTTCATGAGCGTCAATACCGCCGCCGCGCGGAGCGAACGGCGCGCGACACCATGTCCGAGCTGACCCAGATGAATCGGCTGGCGACCGCCGGCGAGCTGTCCGCATCTATTGCGCACGAGATCAATCAGCCGCTGACTGGAATCATTTTGCGGGCAAGAGCAGCCCTGCGCTGGCTTGCCGCGGACCGGCCGGATATCGCCAAGGTGCGCGAGTTGTTATCCGACATAGCTGCCGCGGGCCATCGCGCCGGCGAAATCGTCACAAGCACCCGGGCGATGTTCAAGAAGGAGACGAACGAAAGGGGTCTGGTCGATATCAACCATCTCATCACCACCGTTCTGGCCATTGTACGGATCGATCTGAGGAAACACGGCATTGAGCTTCGAACTCAACTCGACGAACAGCTTCCGATTGTGGACTGCGACCGGGTGCAGGTGCAGCAAGTTGTCCTGAACCTCGTCATGAATGCCATGGATTCGATGCACTCACTGCAGCCCCGTGTGCTCACTATACGGTCGGAGCGCAGTACGCCTGGCTTCGTGCATGTGTCGATCGAGGACACCGGAACGGGAATTGATCCATCCCACGTCGATCGGATCTTCAACCCGCTGTTTACGACCAAGACGGGTGGCATGGGAATGGGTCTGTCGATCTGCCGTTCGATCATCGAGAACCACGGTGGCCGGATTTGGGTGTCGGCTGGGGCGAGCAGAGGCTCCATTTTCCAGTTTGAATTGCCGACCAAAGCTGGCGAGGGCTGATGTGACGACGGCAGGTTTGATCAATTCCGGAATGAGGCCGCGGAGCTGAAGCAAAGACCCGGCTCCGGCATCAAGCGATTTGCGATCGAATGTCCCGAGGCGTCTGGCCGGTCCAACGCCGGCACGCATGGGTAAAGGCACTGACTTCCCGATAGCCGAGCAGCCAAGCGATCTCGGAGATCGACAAATCCTTATCCGCCAAATAGCGTTTGGCAAGCTCGGATCGCAGGTCTTCCAGCACGTCGGAATAGGTCACTCCTTCCAGCGAAAGTCGCCTGGCGAGCGTACGCTGGCTCATCCCGAAGCAGCGCGCGACTTCCCCGGCCCGCGCCTTCCCATGGGGCAACAACGGGACCATTGCGTTCTCGGCTCTTGCACGGAATGACTTTTTGTATGCGGGCTTGCGCGAAAGCGCCTCCTCGCAATAGGCGATCAGGAGCTTGTTGAGATAAGGGTCCGCGCTGACGGTCGGCATATCCCTGATCGCGGCCGCGAACGAGGCGCGGTCAACGGCCGCGCCAAACTCGACGTCGCGGCCGAAGAGCTCGGCGAATTCGGGAGCAGGGTGTTCCCGACGATGGATGAACTGTACGCGGGTGGGTAGCAGCAGCCGAAGGCCGGTCAGCTGCCGGCACATGCGGACCAGCACCGCCATGATAAACTCGATCTGATGCCGGTCGAAGTGTCGACCGACGCCGACATAGCGAACCGTTATGGCGACATCTCCCTTGTCGGCGTAGCGCAACGAAATTCCTTCGTTGACGATCGAGCTGTATCGCACCGCCCTTTGCAAGGCTTCGCTCATCATTTCCGACGACGCCGCGACATAATAAAGCCATCCGGTCTCCCGAAGGTCGGCCTTGAGGGCAAGACGGAACCCGAGAAGCTCGTCCTGCAGATTACTGGCGACGAGGTTTAGAAAGTTGATCTGATCACGAACCTTGAGGCGGGCGCCCGGATCCTCGATCTGAAGAAGGGTCATGTGCGCCTTCTTCAGAATCGGAACGACATCGACCCCGGCCGCCTTTGCATGTGCGTAGGCGAGCCGGGTCAAGGCACCGCTGGCCGCTGGATGCGCGCCTGCATGCGCATCGCCACGGTCCCTCACCGAAGACCCTCTCGCGCCATCATGCATCGGGGCTACACTTGACTTGCATGGACAACAGTTTGGCGGATTATAGCAAGACATCGGCTGAGTGTCCCGGCACAAACGGCATCACGCCACCGTCCGCGAATTTCACCAGCCAGCGAAATCAAGACAATTGCCGCGACCTCAGCCTCGAGCGTCGCCATGCGTATTTGAGACAATCTTGACGTCCATTCGTAAAGACATTGTAGCGATCATCGAAGATGATCCTGGCGTACGAAAGGCGATGGCTACGCTCTTGTCCGCTTTCGGATATATCACATATACCTTCAATTCGGCCGAGGCATTCCTCAATGTAGCTGCGACGAGCAAGGCGAAGTGCCTCGTCGTCGACGTTCAGCTCGGAGATATTTCCGGGGTGGAGCTGGGGCGTCAGCTGGCGGAGGCCAAATTCACGTTTCCGATCATATTCATGACCGCGCTCGATGACGAGGTGATCTCCAGGCAAGCGGAGCAGCTGGGTTGCGTCGCTTATCTGCGCAAGCCGTTTGGAACGGATGTGTTGATCGAGGCGATCGTCAAAGCGATTGGTCATTCCTCGTAGCCGAATCGAACGGATCTGCGCGATTTGGCAGCGCCGTGAGCGAACCGGCGACGGCGATCGGCCGGGTGCTCCCAGGGACGAGGCAGCGCCTGATGCTCGCCGGCGAGGCGCCGAGCTGAGCCTATTCGAAAGCCGCCGATCAAACTTGGTCATATCCGTTGGTATACACGTCGCCCGCTCTGTTACCACGGCGCGACAATCAGACTATGGCGAGATACATAGGTATAGTTCCACTTTTCGCAGTCCGGCTAGATGCTTCAACCTTTCTCAGGGACAGGGCACGGGAGGCGTTGATGGGCGTGCTGATGTTGAAGTGCCAGATAACTGGCCGGGACTTTTCCACGGGCATTTATGCCGACGAGGAGACCTTCAACAGACTTCCCGATACCGTCGCCAAGGCGGCGTGTCCGCACTGCGGTCGGCTGCACAGCTGGTGGACCAAAGATGCGCGGGTGTCCGATGATTTTCCTAATTTGATCCCTGCAGCCCCCTAGGCCCCATCGAGCTCTCGGCACGAGGTGCCGCGATTGGTGAACTAAATTTTTTCGGGAATTGATCTAGATCAAGATCAGAGATCTCACGGCGTATTCTTATTGTGACCCTGTCGACCGAAAGCCTGCTTGTGCGCGTCTGACGATGACTTGCCTCGTCGCTCCGCCGTAACGCAGGGCTGTGAATACTCCACCGCCTAAAGGCGGTGGCTTCGAGTTACGGCTTAAAGCCGGATTCGGTCCGCCTTCGGCGGACTCAGCTCAGGTCACTGTGAAGTTGTCATCCGGTTCCGGTGGCTTCTGGTTCTTGATGTACCCGACCCATGCCTCGTCAGTTGCGTTCTGCTGCTGGCAACCCAGTAGGCCCTGCCCCGCAATTGCTGGCCCCAGGCTGTCCGCTTCTACGCTTCCATCCAGCTATTCTACCTTTGGAAGCGTCGCGATCCCAGCCGCCTAAAGGCGTGGGGTTTCCTGATCCCCTATCGGGGACTCTAAACGCCCCGGCAATGAGGATTGAAAGTCACGCCGACTGCAATCCGTACCGAAATCGAGGAGGCGACAATGAGAATCACATTTATTGCGATCGTGTGTTCCGCGCTGGTCGGATCGTGGGTTGCGGCTCCGGCGCTCGCTCAGCAAAAGACGGAAAAGGCTTGCCAAGCCGAATGGCGGGCCGACAAAGCGGCCAATCAGGCGACGGGAATCACCGAAAAGGCCTATGTGGCTCAGTGCCGCACGGGCAGCGCCGCTGCGACGCCGGCCGCCACTCCGGCCGCGGCCAAGCCCGCGCCAGCCGAGCCGGCCTCCAC
Source organism: uncultured Alphaproteobacteria bacterium (assembly GCA_963721005.1). Lineage (GTDB taxonomy): Bacteria > Pseudomonadota > Alphaproteobacteria > Rhizobiales > Xanthobacteraceae > VAZQ01. The sequence goes on from CAVRHR010000003.1 coordinate 61,607, forward strand.
CCCGGCTGCCGCGCCCGCCAAGCCGGCGGCGAAATCCAACGGGGCGCCAGCTGCCAAGCCGGCTCCCACATCGGCGACCGCTCCGACGGGAACGAACGGGTTCGCGGCCATGGCGCAAGCCAAGGCTCGCTGCCCGGCCGACACGGTTGTCTGGGCCAATCTCAAATCGAAAATCTATCACTTCAGCGGCAGTAAGGATTACGGAGCGACCAAAGAAGGCGCTTACATGTGCGAGAAGGACGCGACGGCGGAAGGGGTGCGTGCCGCCAAGAACGAGAAGCATCCCTGACGGGACGTCGAATTGTCGGCGCTGCCTGATGGCATAGCGCTTCAACGGTGGAGAAATAGGAGTAGACCATGGGACTCTTGAATAGTCTGACGGCCACGCTCGGCGGTAGCGGCGGTAGCTTGGATCAGGTTGAGGCTGCTGCGATGCCCGCCCTCATCTCGACGGTGCTGGCGAAGACAAATCTCGGTGACTTGCAAGGCCTCGCCACCCAGCTGCAACGAGGGGGTCTCGGGGACCAAGTCCGGTCGTGGCTCGGCAATGGTGCCAATCTACCGGTGTCGCCCGACCAGCTTCGGTCCGCGCTCGGCAGCGACAAAGTCGCGCAGCTCGCCCAACCTCTCGGGGTTTCACCCGACGCCGTGCTCAGGCTGTTGTCCGAGCATCTTCCGGGCGTCGTCGATCAGGCCAGCCCAGATGGCGCCCTGCCGACGTCCTGATCGAGCCAAGTGGCGTACCGGCCCGGCACATTTAATGCTGCGGTCGAATGTCTCCTTGTGACCCCGGCCGTATGAAACGTTATCACACGGCCTGAGCCCGGTTTGGACATCGGTTGGTTCCCGCCTTCCGTGACTAAGGGCATTCCGTCCGACATCTCGGAGGGCGGATATCGGGAAGGTGGGCCATGGGCCCTTTGCTCGAGGAAATCCGGCAGAATCGGCTGCTTTGGCTGCTCGTCGGCGTGCCAGTCCTGTTTGCCGTCCAGGCCGGCAAGTCCGACGCACACGCTCTGTTGTTTGTCCTATCCGTCCTGGCCGTCGTGCCGCTGGCCGCGCTTCTGAGTCGCGCCACGGAATCAGTGGCCGCAAAAACCGGGGATACGGTCGGTGGTCTGCTCAACGCGACCCTTGGAAATCTGACGGAACTGATCATCGCGCTGACCGCCTTGCGCGCCGGGCAATACGTTCTGGTGAAGGCGTCGATTGCCGGCGCGATCGTAACGAACACGTTGTTCATGCTGGGCGCAAGTTTCCTGCTGGGCGGGCTCAAGCATCATGTGCAGGAATACAATCGAAACGGTGCCCGGCTTCAGGCAGGCCTGCTGTTTCTTGCCACGATTGCCCTGTTGATCCCGTCGATGCTGGCTGAAAGGGATCCGACGCGGGCGGCAGCCGGCTTTAGCCGGACCTTGAGCTTGGGTCTATCCCTGGTGCTCATCGCCTCGTACGCACTTGGCATGCTGTTTTCACTCAAGACACATCGGGAGCTCTTCAGCGACGCAAAGCACGAGGAACATGACGAAGCCACGTGGCCAACGACCCTCGCTTTGGGCACCCTGGCCGTCGTGACTGTGCTGGTTGCGCTGGTGAGCGAGATTTTCGTTGAGTCGGTGCAACAAGCCGCGGAGGACTTTGGAATGACGCCTGCATTCGTCGGCTTTATCGTTGTTCCGCTGGTTGGCGGTGCGGCCGAAATGGCATCGGCCTTTTCCGCCGCCCGCAAGGACCGCTTGGACCTGAGTGTTGGTATAGCGCTGGGCAGCGCCTCCCAGATCGCGCTCTTTGTCGCGCCGGTCCTCGTGCTTCTCAGTTATTTTCTTGGTCCAGCGCCGATGGACCTGCAATTCTGGCCAGGCACCGTGGTGATGATGCTGATTGCCACCATGACGGCGTCTTTGGTCACCAATGGCGGGCGCTCAGCCTGGTTTATCGGAGTACTCCTCCTGAATGCGTATCTGATTTTTGCAATGACGCTCTACTTGCTTCCGCCAAATGTTAATTGAACAGAACAATTTGCGTCACATGGCACTGACCCGCCTTTCGCGGCATTACGCAGGACGCTCGCAACAAGGCCAATGTCAAACGTCCGCCTCCGCTCTGGAGAGCTTCTGCGCGGTCTCCGTGATCATGTGGATACGCCGCCGCAACTTACCCTGCAGATCCGGAATGTTCACCTTGTCGGTGACGCGATATGCGTTGCCGACGCGCTCCACAAAGCCGTCCTTCACCAGGTCCTGCAGCCGCCTCAGAACCGTCATCCGCGGCAGCCGGAGCGCATGCGCAATCTGGCTTGCGCGAGCCGGCGAGCACATCGCCGTGCGCAGAAATACGTAAATGCCGATGGTTCGATAAGCCACACTGTCGCTGGAGGCGGCAAAGTCCGCGCCGTAATCGTCCGTTATGGTCTGCAGGAGTCCGACATACAAACGGCAGACGAGCATCCGCTCGCGCGCCAGCGCGATGCGGGATGGCGGCTTGCCTTCTGCGATCAGGATGAAATCCAGACCATGATCCACCCAATCGATCGGGCCGTGTCGAGACCCCGGTGCTTGAATTACCTCTGGTGGCGACATGGAACCTGGCTCCGGCATCGCCCCCGACCCCGACCCCATTAATTCAGCTCTTGCAGCCGACGTGGCCTGTCGCACGACGAGTTCATAGCAAGGATCGAGGTACAGCTCGCCAGTTTCGGTTTCCAGAATCCACTGACTTGCTTGGTCTGGTCAAGCTTTGCGCCGGCATTTCCAAGCCTAATTGCAGCGCGTGATCCTGATCGTACGTTCGCCGCCGCTTTCCGACGGGACCTGTTGGGTGTCGGTTCGGCATCCTGGCTGATAGGTCACGACCGGCCTCGAGCGCTCGGAGAAATTCTCAGTCGGCGGGTAGGAATACGGGATCTCCCCGGAAGGATCGGCATACTGGAACGCATAGCTCGGGACGTTGGCCCACCCCAGCGGAAAGCTCGTATCACCGTGACGGTCTCCCGGCCGCGCCGTCCGGAACTCTCGCATGTGCGCAAAAGCAGAATGAAGCGGCGCGAAAGACGAACGGATGGGGCCGCGAGCCGACGGCAATGGGGCAGCCACGAATCCCCCCGATCTCGCGGACGTCTCGACGGGCAGGACCGTCATGCCGATGCCGAGACTGACCACAGTTGCTATGCCGGCCACACATTTTTGAAAAATCATGACGCCTGCTCCAAGGCTACATTCGGCGGCTTGGAGTTTCCTAGTCGGGAGGGCTCTATTGGTTGATTTAGATCAAACGTTAAAATCGAATTTTTCCACCGGCGGGAGCACGTCGATGGTACCTGGGAGGCCGAGCGTACGAAGGATCGCCGAGCAGGTGGGCGAGAACCCGTCGATAGTGCAACGGATATCTGGCAACCTCTAAAACGCCACGGCGAGACCGTCTCGCCTTTCCCATTGTGGAAAGTTCCCCTTAAAAGCAATGGGCACCGGATTGAATTCCCCGGGTCTGTTGCCCGTGCCGCCGCAATCAGGACGGAATAACGGCTCGATCTTCCTAAGGGGCCGGATTGGCCGCGTATTGCTGTGCTTCACGAAACTTGACATTTATCAATATTTGACCGCGCCAAAAGATGGTAATTTGTCGATGGACGGCGAAGCACCTCCTCCCCCCCAGCGCTTCCCGTCCGGAAGCCTCGCCGAGTGGGCGGCAGTCCCGGTGGGGCTTCCCTTATTTTTGGACCACCCGACGCAACGCCACGGCGCAGCCGGCTGCTTCGTGTCAGTCTAAGGGGATGTCAAAGCGGCCGACCAGCAGAGAAAAGCAATTCCGGGCCGTCTACCAACGTCAGGGGCACCCGCGCGAAACCTGTCGACATCGTCACGCGCTCAACGAAAAGGCCGCGATCGAACGCGCGATCCAAGAATATCAGGTGTCGTCGACGAGCGCGGCCGGCCGATCGCGTGGCGTCGGGACCAGCACCTAATTGCTGAATATCGGCGGCCCACATCACCTACAATTTTCGATAGTTGCGTACGCAATTGCCAGATCGCTCATTAAATTCCTGCCCGCGGTTGATTTAGATCAAAATTACCCGCGACTTTTGTTCCAAAAATTACGCATGGAACCGAACGAGCGCAAAGCTTCCATCCCGACCCTTTCCTCCCGCGAATTGCAGGTTTTGCAATTATTGGCTCAAGGCAGAACTTCAAGGGCGATTGGTGCAACGCTTTGCATATCCCACCGCACCGTCGAGGTTCACGCCACTGCAATTAGGCGAAAGCTGGAAGCGGCGAACCGAATCCACGCGGTCGCGATAGCAATGCGACGGCGAATACTTGTTCTTTGATAGGCAGTACCCAGATGCTTCGTCTGGGGACCCGGCGCTACGCACGCTTTCGCTCGGCTGCCCGCGCCTCACCGGCGCGACCGCCGGACGCTTCCCCTACCTCGAAGATGACCGGAATGCCGGACGCCGCCATTGTTGCATCGCCGCGAACCGGAAAAATGGAGCCAGGCAAGAGCAATGCGCGACCCCGCTGATGGCGTGGCGGTTACCTACACTTCGGCGGAAATTGATCGTGAATTATTACCCATCGTGTAAGTCTGCGCACGGCCGCACGCCAGGCATAGGAATGTTCGCCGTTCGAAAGAAATACCGACGCGGCTGTGCGCCACCACGTGGCTTAGCCTCATTTTAGCTTCGCACCTTGTACATTGAGGATCCCTCCCTTTACGCGACTTGTGCGGGATGCCTTTTTCCAACATCGGCTTGTGATACCTTGATTTGCCCTCGTCGAGACTCAATGCTGCTTTGATGTCAAGCACGCAAGGTCCCGCCTGCACCGCCAGAACGTACCGAAGGCCGCGGGACGGAATGGCGTAAGTACCTGATCGTGCAAGTCAGACCCGGAATATGTCTTGCTCTTGTATGCCAATGATTTGTCGGCGCCTGCCAATTCGCATGGAGGAACGCCCGCCGGTCGCACGGCCCGTTTCGGGCCACCTGAGTGGACCGTCACGGTCACTCGCGCCGGTGTTCGGCATTTGACGAATCTTTTCTTCCGCCGTCCGGCGTTGCCGCTGGCCGACACTGGTACATGAGGTACATCTCGGCTTGCGCTAGATCAAAAATGAGGCACGCGATCCGGCTGATAATAATTCCAGCATCGGTAATGCGTCAGGGTGGTCACAAACGCCATGTCTCGCGGGTTCGCCAAGACGAGCAGCGTTTCAGCCATCATAGCCTATGTCTATCTTGGGATCTTGGCGGCGCTTCTCGTCGGCTTCGCGTCGTTTGTCCGCACCTCCTTTCAACCAACCACGCTGTCGAATCCCGGCGTGGCGGCTTATCAGGTGCCTGCCGCGCTCGCGCTCTATCCGCCACCACGGCTCTATTCTTCGCCAGTGCCGGAAGTGGCCGCCGACGCCGAGTTGCAGCCGGCATCGAGTCCGGCCGTTGCCGAAGCGGTACAACGCGAGCCCGCAGGCAAAGGCCCGACGCGCAAGAAGAGCAAGCAGGCCGCCTCCCGCCTCCGCGATCCGCCCGCCCAATATGTAATGACCCCCACCCAGTTCCACAGCTACGGCTATGTCGGACCCGGTGAGCGCCACTGAAGCGCGAGCGCCATGTCCGGAATCGTTGAGAGGCCGGGGCTGACAGTCCCGGGGGCTATCGGGTTGGGCCGACTCGGCGAGAAAGTCGCCGGCGCCGACCGCCGGCCAGTGCTTCCGGATCAGGCCGGCGGCGGCAATTCGCGGCAACGCAGCGGTGCGTTCACTTGGCGGAAAGCCGACTTTGACGAGAGCGGCCATACGATCGATATCGGCCGTCAGATCATGTAATTCTATCCAGCTTGACGTTTATACAGTTGATAGCGGACTCGATGGTCCACTGCAGCCCCTTGCAATCCTTGTCTGGTCCGCTCCAGAGGAGGTCGATCGCCGTCAGTGAACCGCCATGGTCAAAGCTGATCTGATATTTCAACTCCAGCTCATACGCACGCTTGGAGAGAAGCGCGAGAAGTATCAAGACCCGATCCTGACGAACAGAGGTGATTTGCGCGCGATAGACACCCCCTTGACGAGGCTGGCGTAACGCGGGGGCAGACTCCGAAGGGCAGTGGGCGAGCGATGGGTTTGCCTTTGCAAGCTCGCGTGCACGATGGAATGCTGCAAGAGCCTCCGTAGCCCTGGTTTCGGGGTGCATCGCGAGCGCAATAATCTTGGTGAATCTTTCCCGAGCATCTGTCATATCGGTCTTAGCCATACAGAACCATCCGTAATATCCGGACGGGTATAGGTATGCCCCCACACATTGGCGCGTATAATGAATAACCCTCGGCTTCCCACGGCCTTTTGATATGGATCAACTATTTTTCATCCGCGGTGGACAGCTCTTCGTGCTGCGTGGGAGGTGTCGGACGAGCCCGCGGCGCCGAGCCGCGAATCTCGTGGTCACCACCTCCTGCGGCGCGCTGTCTTGGCGGTCCCACCGCAGCTGTGCGCCTTCCCCATCGCCCGCCCCTGCAAAGCAGCATCAACGCACAACGACGCGCTCATCGATCAGCTTTTGGGCACCCCACCGCTTCAAATCGGGCGGAAGCCGCCTTAGCGCCGGCCCAACAGCGAGCGACGGTATCTGCTTGTGCGGGCCTCCTCTTGACACACAAACGTGCCAGTCCTGCCTTGAGCATAAAGCTGCTGGTCCTTCATGTAATAAATGCGCTTGTGAAGATCGAGCCAGACGACCGTATCGTTCGGGCAGTGCTGTTGCGCCTGCATCTCGGTACGAAACAAGCTCAACTGGGCAGACGCATGGTTCGGGTAGCTTGCAGCCACCAAAGTCGCGACGAGCCACATCCACGATTGTTTCTTGCTCATATCAGCGAATCTCCTTCAAGATAAAACACCAGTATTGAACTGCGGTTCGCGCATCATCCCGCCGCCCGGCGCCCAAGCGGGCGAGGGACAGTGCCGCTGAGACATCCGATCGCCCGCTGCAGCGCCCGCGACCACGTCGCAGCACCGCCGAGAAAGGTGGTGAACTCGCGCCGCCTCATGCGGTCTTTCCCACGAGCCTCGGGACCATGTCAATTTAGAATCTCGGGCAATAGCCACGGTGCGGCGCCCCTAAACCTCTGTATAAGGCTTCATCCCTTCTGACGTGTTGGCCTTACCTATGTTTGGTAGAGCGAGCCGGCTCGGTCGAATTAGCCTACCAATTGGTGAGCCACGCCAGGGGACGAATATGCAGCTTGCAAACACACGATCCGGCCCTTCGATCAACCTCGGCGCTCTGTCTTCGTCAAATGTTTCAGACAACATCCTGATCCAGTCGATGGCCGATGGCGACAAGCGCGCGTTCAAATTGCTTTACTTGCGTCATCATATGCGCGTCTTCCGCTTCGTCATCCGCTTTGTCGGCAACAAGTCGACGGCGGAGGAAGTCGTCAACGACGTCTTCCTCCAGGCTTGGCGGCACGCGCAGGAATTCAAAGGGGACTCGCAGGTCGCGACCTGGCTGCTGGCGATTGCCCGCTTCAAAGCCATCTCGGAATACAGGCGCCGCTCCGAGGACCAACTGGACGACTGGACCGCGGCAGACATCGAGGATCGCTCCGACACTCCCTCGATCTCCATGGAAAAGCACGAGCGAAACGCCATCCTTCAAAAATGCTTGGTTAAGCTGTCGCCGAGTTATCGCAATGTGATCGATCTGATCTACTACCAGGAAAAGACAATCGAGGAAGTCGCCCAATTTACCGGCGCGCCGATCAGCACCATCAAGACGCGCATGCACTATGCACGAAACCGGATGGCCGAGCTGCTCGCGGAGGCAGGGGTCGATCGGGCCTGGGCAAAGATGTAGCCAGCGCGGACTTGAGCGAAATTCCTCGGCGTCATCGCGCCACCGCCTACATGAAACCCCTCATGATCGCGCTCTCTGAGAACGAACTTGTTCCTGCAAAATCAATATGGTGGGGGAGGTAGGACTCGAACCTACGAAGGCGTAAGCCAGCGGATTTACAGTCCGCCCCCTTTGCCACTCGGGACACTCCCCCGCCGCGCGCGTAAGTAAACATTGGCAATGGGTTAGGCAATAGCAGTGTGGTCGTCCGTCCCATCATTCTGAAATGCCTACCGGGCCTCATCCCGAAATTTGTGCCCCCTTCGTTCGCCAGTCGTTGGGCGTGGGCTTGCGGGTGGCCGCCTGTCTGCCGTCGGGGGCAGCAACCCCGACCCTCGGCGGCGCCCAAGGTCGATGCCGCCGCTCCATGAGCCGAACCGGGCTCCTCGCGCTCGTGCAGATGTCAGGATCGGGCCGGCACCGCCGCCGGCTGCGCAGCCGCCCTCGCCGCCAAGCGCCGCCCGAGACGGATCATCGGCATCTCGATCCAACGATAGGTGATGGTGGCCAATATGATGGTCAGCACGGTCACGGCCGTCAGCAGCACCAGAAACTGCAGCCAACCGGGCGCGTCATAAGAGTGATCATACGGGCTGAGGTTCAGCCGACCAATGATGCGCAACACGGCGAAGTGCCAAAAATATGCGCTGTAGCTGATCGTTCCGAGATACCTGATCGGCGCGGTCACCAGGAACGACCCGCCTCCCTGGCCGAGACAGAAGGTCAACAGCCCGAAATCCAGCAGATAGGCCACGAACATGACTTTCATCGAGCTCGTCGCCAACGGCAGCGCGACAGCAGCCAGAATGGCGAGAGCTGCCCCGGCATCCAGAATGGCGCGAGGCAGCGGCCGGGACGTCTCGCGCAAGACGTGAAAGATCAAAATGCCCATCAGGAAGGCGGGCAGCTGGGTGGGGAACCAGGCGAAGCTGAAGGCCTTCAGCTGCTCGTAAGTCTGATTTGGCGCAAGTGCCTCGAAGATCCCGATCGTGATCGGGTATAGCAGCGCGGCCACGATGATCGAAACGGCGAAAGCGAGAGCCGCGACCCGCCACGAACGAATCGACCAAGCCAGCAGCGGGAACACCGCGTAAAACGTCATCTCGACGCCGATCGTCGACCCGCCTGGAACGATGCTGGCGATGGTCTCCGGATGAAAGCCATGAATGAACAGAGCGGTTGCGAGGATGTGCGGCCAAACGACGACCAGTCCATCCAGGCGCAAGAACAATGGGATCGCCAGCCAGAACATCGGCGCGACCCGGAAAATTCGCCGGATATAGAATGCCACGATGCCGTCGTTGCGGGAGTGCCAGGACAGCATCAATGTGAGCGCGCTGGCGACGAAGAAGAGCTGAACCCCGCGAGCTCCCTCGATCGCCACGACATTGATCGGGTATTCGAGCTTCGGCACGTATTGCCCGACATGCACGACGATCACGCCCGAAATGGCACAACCGCGTAGCGCATCGATGAAGGACAAGCGTTTGATATCTGGGGCCATCGCGTCGCCCGGATGATGCCCAAAGATCCAGCTTGTGACAACAGCGCCGCTGCCGGACGAATTCGCGGCGTGGCGACGCGCTCGATGCCGCCTCGGTGTCCAACCTCGTGGCAAGAAATGCCTTCGCCGGCCCCATCCTCGGATGATAGGTCCGCTCCCCCAAGTTGTTGTCCGCCGGCAAGTGTGGCGTCCACGACGGCCGCCGCTCTTGGCCCTGGATGGCGCAACCGAGGGGAAAACCGCACCAAGGGCGGTTCGAGCGGCTAACGCGCGGTTGTGGTTTTAGGGTGTAGGGTTGCACCCATGGCGGGTCCCGGCGTCCGGATTTGCACCGCCTGTTGCGGATGGGTGACAGCATTTTGTCGCGCTATCCGGCTAGATGGAGTCATAAAAAATCAGCCGCAGGAGTTCCCCCATGAAGCGATTCGTGCTCGCAACCACCCTTCTTATCGCCGCCGGAATGACAGCGCCGGCTGTTGCTGCGGACATGCCGGTCAAGGCGGCGCCGATGCCGGCCGCCTTCGACTGGAGCGGCATCTACGTCGGCGGCCATGTCGGCGGCGGCTGGGCCACCAGCGACATCTCCGATCCCGGCTTGGGCATTATTGGAGGCCTCCTCCTCAACGTTCCGGTCATTCAAACGACCAACAGCAGCGGCTTCCTGGGCGGCGGCCAGATCGGATCGAATTACCAGATCGGCAAGCTTGTGGTCGGCTGGGAAGGCGACGCCTCATGGTCGCGGATCAACGGCACCAGCACCTCGACATTTGTTCCTCTCGGTGGCGGCGGATCGTTCTCGCGAGCGCTGGCCGCCAACACCGATTGGACTGCGACCTTGACGACCCGCATCGGCATCGCGCATGACCACGCGCTGTTCTACGGCAAGGCCGGCACCGCCATCGCCCATACCAACTACACCGACAACTGGACCGCGAACCCGGGCGGGCCCTTCTTCTCCGGCACCGGCAGCGAGACGCGCCAGGGCTGGACGACCGGCGTCGGCATCGAATATGCGTTCGCGCAGAACCTGTCGTTCAAGGCCGAATACGACTACATGAATTTCGGCAGCCGTACCGCGGCCATCAACGGCACGATCATCGGCGCCCCCTTCTCCGCCGGCATCCAGAATAATCTGCAGATCAACGTGGTGAAGGCGGGGCTGAACTTCCGCGTGATGCCCAACTTCTGGTAATATCCGACACATGCAACGGTAGGCACCGTAAATACCGGAGTGCGAAAGACCGCCGGGAGGCGGTCTTTCTCGTTTTGCGGGACCGCGCTCGCCGATGCGTCCCGTCAAAGCCGTGCCGCGCCGGCGATTGCCAAGCGCCGCCGTGCGTGACAAGAGCCGGTATGGCCAAGCGCGAATGGACACCCGATTGGAAGCGGCGAGTCTCCGGCAAGGGAGGCGGCGCACGGCCGCCGCGGCCCTCAGGCCCGCGGGGCGAGCAGCATGCGGGTCGGCACGCGAGCGAGCCTGACGGGCCGGTGGTTCTTTACGGCTGGCACCCGGTCAAGGCGGCGCTCGAGAACCCGGCGCGCCACATCCGCCGCCTGCTCGCCACCGAGAACGCGCTGCGCCGCCTTCGCGAGGAGCAGGTGCCGCTGCGGGTCGAGCCCGAGCTGGTGCGCCCGCCGGCCATCGCCCAGCGGCTTTCGCCCGACGCCCTGCATCAGGGTCTCATGGTAGAGGCCGATCCCCTGCCCTCGCCCGAGCTCGAGGACCTCGCGCCTGCCGGCATCGTGCTGGTGCTCGACCAGATCACCGATCCGCACAACGTGGGCGCCATCGCGCGCTCAGCCGCGGCCTTCGCGGTATCGGCGATCGTAACCACAGCGCGCCATAGCCCGGAGGCGACCGGCGTTCTCGCCAAGTCCGCCTCCGGCGCGCTCGAATACGTGCCGCTGGTGACGGTCACCAATCTCGCGCGCGCGTTGGCGGCGTTGAAGGAGCGCGGTTATCTGGTGGTCGGGCTCGACAGCTCGGGCGCGGCGGATTTCGCCGCCGCGGCGCTGCGCGCCCCGCTCGCCCTGGTGCTCGGCGCGGAGGGCAAAGGCCTGCGGCAGCTCACGCTCGCGACCTGCGATCAGGTCGCCCGGCTGGACGTGCCGGGCAAGATCAAGAGCCTCAATGTCTCGAACGCGGCCGCGCTTGCGCTTTATCTCGCGAGCAAGCGCATCCCCGCGGCCTGATCCGTTTCAACGCAGGCGCGGTTCGCCCAGGTCCCGGTGGCCGCGCGCGACCAAGCGCTCGCCGGCCGGCATCGCGATGACCCGCGGGCCGAATCCTCGGCGATACACCACGCCGGCTTCATGGCGGGAGAGCACCGCGAAATGTTGCGGCCCCGGCAGCGCGCCTTCCCAATAGTTGTGATGGAGGCGATGCCGGAACGGATCATATCCACCGTAGCCGACATAGGGGTAGTCTACCGTCAAAGACTCCCCTTCAAAGGTCGGGGCCGTGTAATAGCCGGGCCCGGAAAAGACCGGACCCTGGTTCACCACGAATTGCGGCGATAGCCCCCAGATTTGGACCTTCGTCGGCGCGACCAGCGCCGGCGGTGCGCAGGTGTAAGCGCAGCCGCAGCACGAGCCGGCCACGGCCGGCGTGGCGGCGGCAGCCGCGACAAAAGCCGTCGCGGCGAGCAGAGAGAACGAGCGTGTCATGTTTACTCCCCGGGTGATGGCCTCCGCTGCGGAGGCCGGTTTGGTCGACGAAATTTGCTGCAGCCTGGTTTCACGGCCTTCCGCGGCGCACCCCAGGATAGATCTCAGGCGACACGTTCAGCTGAACCGGCGGCTCGCTGCTCGCCGGCAAAGGATCGGAATGGCTCGACCAGGACCGATGGAAGCGCTGCGCCGGCGGCGGCAGGCGCCGGTCGGGCGGCGGCTCGATCTCATGGCGGCCGTAGCCGGGCTCGCGACCGAAGGCCGGATAGTAGCCGCCCTGGACGTATCCACCCCAATAGGGGTCGCCTCCATAGCTGCGCCAGGGGTCCGGAATGACGACGGTGGGTCCCACCATGTGGGGACTGTAGAGGCCCCAATCGCCTTCAATCACCGCGCCGGTTACGTCGACCCCGTTGATGATCACCGGCAAGCCGTGCCGGCCGGGAAGCACGATGACCGGGCCGCTGTCGGCAGCAAGCGCTGCTGCACCGCCGCAAAGAGCGCCGCTCAACGCGAGAACCACCAAGCCCGCTCGACGCATGAAACACCCGCCTGCGATTGAGCAAAATCGAGCAATAAGCGACACGGAGCCGGGTTTTAGAGGAAATGAGGAAATCGAAGATGAGCGCCATCCGTAAATCTACCGGTAATCTTAATTGCCGCGGCGGGTGGTGACGGTCCCCACGCGGCCATCCTTCGCCCGCCCAAGCCCTTTGAATAACTCGCGCTTTCAGTTTGCGCTTGCCCCGCAAACGCGTAAAATGAGGCGTTCTGATTGATGCTCGCTCTAAAGGTTAATGCCGTTCGTCCGCGGGGGCCGAGCGGCCAAACGGTGCGGTCAGCGGAATCCCGCAAGGGGCCCGTCGGCGCACCTAAACAACGACCAGGACAGGGACAACGCCCATGACCGCTATGACCGCTTCCATGGAGCGGGCGCGAGGGACCATGACGGCCGAGGAGCGGCTCGTCATTTTCGCCTCTTCGCTCGGCACAGTGTTCGAATGGTACGACTTCTATATCTACGGCACGCTTGCTCCCATCCTGGCAGTACAATTTTTCGCCGGGGTCAATCCCTCGGCCGCCTTCATCTTCACCTTGCTCGCCTTCGCGGCCGGATTTGCGGTGCGTCCTTTCGGCGCGCTGTTCTTCGGACGTCTCGGCGACCTCATCGGCCGCAAGTACACCTTCCTCATCACCATGACTTTGATGGGCCTGGGTACGTTCTCCATCGGCCTGCTGCCGAACTACGCGACCTGGGGAATCGCGGCGCCGATCACGCTGATCGGTCTGCGCCTGTTTCAAGGGCTCGCGCTCGGCGGTGAATATGGCGGCGCCGTGATCTATGTCGCCGAGCACGCGCCCAAGAATCAGCGCGGCTTCTACACGTCCTGGATTCAGACCACCGCGACTGTCGGCCTGTTCATGGCGCTGCTGATCGTGTTGGGGATTCGCACCAGCATGGGCGAGCCCGCTTTTGCCGGTAACGGCTCGCTGTCCGACGGCTGGAGAATTCCGTTCCTGCTCTCGGCGATCCTGCTCGCGGTATCAGTCTGGATCCGGCTGAAGCTGGCCGAGTTGCCGGTTTTCCTGCGCATGAAGGCGGAGGGCCGGAACTCCAAGCGGCCGCTGACGGAGGCCTTCGGGCAATGGTCGAACCTCAAGATCGCGATCCTCGCCTTGCTCGGAGCCACCGCGGGTGAAGCCGTGGTCTGGTATGGCGGACAGTTCTATGCGCTGTTCTTCCTCACCCAGACCCTGAAGGTGCCGGCGGTGTCGGCGCAGATCATGATCGCGCTCGGGCTGCTGCTCGGAACGCCGTTTTTCGTCCTGTTCGGGTGGCTATCCGACAGGATCGGCCGCAAGCCCATCATCCTGGTCGGCTTCTTGCTGGCGGCACTGACCTACTTCCCGATCTTTAAGGCCATCACCCACTTCGCCAATCCGGCATTGGAAATGGCACTGAGCTCCTCGCCCGTCACCGTGATCGCCGATCCGAACGAATGCTCGTTCCAGCTGAAATTGACCGGCATCGAGCAATACACGACCTCCTGCGACATCGCCAAGTCGGCGCTCGTCACCCGCTCGGTGAACTATGATAATCAGGCGGCGCCGCCCGGTTCGGTCGCGCAGGTGAAGATCGGCGAGCAGACGATCGCAGCCAACACGCCGAACTTCCCCGCCGTCCTCCAGCAGGCCATCGTCCAGCATGGCTACCCGGCTTCGGCCGACCCCAACCAGATCAGCTACGTACCGACGGTGCTCCTGCTTATGGTGCTGGTCATTTACGTGACCCTGGTCTACGCGCCGATCGCGGCCTGGCTGGTCGAGTTGTTTCCGACGCGGATCCGGTATAGCGGCCTGTCGTTGCCCTATCATATCGGTAACGGCTGGTTCGGCGGCTTTCTGCCGGCGACCGCCTTCGCGATCGTGGCCGCGACCGGCGATATCTACTCCGGCCTCTGGTATCCAATCGTGATTGCGAGCGTGAGCTTCGTCATCGGTCTCATCTTCCTGCCGGAGACGAAGGACGTGGACATCACCCGCACCTGACGTGACGAGCGGGGCGGCGCACGCGCCCCTCCTCTGCGCCTCTTGGCCCGATCTCAGGCGGCGCGAACCTGGGCGAAGAAGCCCTTCACCTTGGTCTCCAGCTCGCTCGCGCGCGAGGACAGGCGCTCGGTCCAGCCGGCGATGTCGCTGACCGCGGCGGCGCTGCGGCTGGCGGCCTGCTCGATCGAATGGATCTCGTCGGAGGCGCGCGCGGTGCCGCCGGCCGCGGTCTGCATGCTGCCGGCGATGTCGCGGGTGGTGGCGCCCTGCTCCTCGACCGCCGCCGCGATGGTGCTGGCGACCGCCGTCAGCTCCTCGATGGCGCGCGCGATCGAGGCGATCTCGTTGACCGAATTCTTGGTGGCTTCCTGGATGGCGGTCACCTGCTTGGAGATATCCTCGGTGGCGCGCGAGGTCTGGTTGGCCAGCACCTTGACCTCGGAGGCGACCACCGCGAAGCCCTTGCCGGCATCGCCGGCGCGCGAGGCCTCGATCGTGGCATTGAGCGCCAGCAGGTTGGTCTGCGACGCGATCGTGGAGATGAGGCCGACCACCGAGCCGATGCGCTCGGCCGCCTCCTCCAGTGACCGAATGGCTTGATGGGTGCGTTTGGTATCGCCGACCGCGGTGCGCGCCATCTGCAGCCCGCGCGTCGCCTGCTGCCCGATATGCTCGATCGATTGGGATAGCTCCTCCGCGCCGGCGGCGTCCACCCGTTGCGAGGTGTCGGCTGCGGCCGACGAGGCGGAGGCCATGCGGCCGAAGGCGTCGTCGGCGACCTGCTTCATGATCGCGCACGTGCTTGACAGCGAAGCGGACGCGTCCTTGATGGCGCCCACCACGTCGCCGATGGCGGCGGCGAAATCCGCGATCGCTTCGTCGATGACCTTGCGCCGCGACGCGGCCGCCCGCTCCGCGAACTCCTTGTGCAGCGCCATCGCGTTGGTGACGTCGAGCGCGATGAGCTGGGAGACCACCGTGACCCGCTCGATCAGCTTGGCGGAGGAAAACCAATGCTTGCGCGCGAGCGCCCGCAGCGCCGCCCGCAGCACATGGTTGCCGGCCGTGCTGCGCATGCGGCCGTCGAGCCCGATGGCGGCTTCCTGCTCCACCGTGCGGCGGCACGACTTGGCATAACGGCTGTCGAGCCCGCCGCTCAGGAGCGCTTCGAAATGCGAGGCTTCCAGCTGTTTGAGCAGCGCGCGCTTGCCGGCGACGATGTCCGCGATGTGCGGCAGCTTACCGGTTGCCGTCAGAACCTCCTCGATCACATTGTCGAGGTCCGGCGCAATGACCGGCCAAGTCTCCCGCATGATCTCCCGGGCCCGCTCATCGAGGCCGAAATGCTCGATACGGGCTTCAAATCCCTTGCGAAATTCGGCTTCCTGCATGACGGCACAACCCGGCTGGCGGAGACCGATGCTGGACGACAATAGTTTGTTTACCCTTAACGGAATGCTCCACACATGGCGCCTGCCCGGGGGCTGCCGCCGCGGTTCGGGACGCCGGCGCCGCTGCAAGCCGGAGCTGGCGACCGAGCCGGCTTGTCCGGAGGGTCCAAAACACGCATTCTGCCGTCTGCGGGTCGGGCAAAAGCCGGCCATGCGGTGCGGGGGCCGACATGCACATTTGCCCATTGTGCTTTGCGGGGGATTTCGCAGGGGCGCGCGGGGCGGCACCCCGCGCGCGCAGTGTCCTGCTCGCGATCGCCTGCATCGCGACCCTCCTGCTCGGCCTGCTGCCAGGCCCAGCCGACGCCCAAGTCGGCACCCCGGGCGCGAGTGCCGACTATCCGGCCCGCAAGGTGACCTTCATCGTCGGCTTTGCGCCGGGCGGCGGCGTCGACACCATGGCGCGCATCGTGGCGCAGGAGCTCGCCGAGCAGTTCGGCTATCAGATCGTGATCGAGAACCGGCCCGGAGCAGCCTCCAACATCGCCGCCAAGGCGGTCGCGAGCGCGCCGCCGGACGGCTACACGTTCCTGTTCACCGGAAACAGCCTGGCAATCAACCAGACGCTCTACAAGAATCCCACCTATTCGATCGACGAGCTGCGCGCGGTGGCGATCGCCGCGATCGACAGCCATGGGCTCGCGGTCAACGCCAGCCGTCCGTTCCGCACGCTCGCGCAGTTTCTCGACGCCTCGCACGAGCAAGCCTTCACCTTCGGCTACGGCGGATCGTCGGCGCGGATCGCAGCCGAGTTCGTCTTCAAGGTGCTCGCCAAGACGTCAGCCGTCGGGGTCCCGTTCCAGAGCGGCGTGCCGGCCATGAATGCGCTCCTGGGCAACCACGTCGACATCATCGCGGGCCCGGTCGCCGAGATCTACCCCCAGGTCCAGCAGGGCGCCATGCGGGCGCTGGCGGTAACCGGCGCGCGGCGCGCGCGGGCATTTCCCGATGTTCCGACCCTGAGCGAGGTCGGCTTTCCCGGGATCGAGATCAACGGCTGGGTCGGATTGCTGGCGCCGGCCAAGACCCCGCCCGAGATCTGCGCCAAGCTAAACGCCGCGGTGAACGCGGTCGTGGCTAAGCCCTCGGTCGACAAGAAGCTGCGCGAGCTCGGATACGAGCCGAGCGCCGTTCCGCTCGCCGACACCGCGACCTTGCTCAAGACCTCGATCGCGAACTGGGCGCGCATGATCCAGGCCACCGGCATTACCGCCGAGTGAACGATTCCCGGTGCCGCACCCGGTACGGCTTCGATCCGGTTCCGATCCTCCATCTGCGGCGTTGATCCGGGTCTCGCACCGGCGCTAGGCTCCGCGATCGGATCCAACCCGGGAGGCGTGCATGGTCGGCAGGGCAGCGGCGGCAATCATCGTCATAGGGGGCGTGGCCTGGTCATCGGCGGCGCTCGCGGATTGCACATCCGGAATTGTTCCGGAGCGGCTGTCGTGCCTGAACCAGGACCTCGACGCGCTGAAGGCGCAGTCCGGCCGGGAGATCGCGGGCCTGAAGGCGGACATCCAGATGCTGAGGAATCAGCTTTTGGGCCTCAAGCAGATCATCGACGGACTGCCGCCTGCGGCCAGCATCGCGCGGCTGGATGATGACATGAACATCTTGTGGGAGCCGCAGGACGGCTGCCTCACGTGGACCGGGCCGGCGTCCGGTGCACCCGCGCCGAATGGCGGCGGCTCGTTGCAGGTGTTTGCGCCCTGCAGCAAGGCGCCGAACCTCGACAGCGTCATCTGGCGGCTGCGGCGAGTTCCGCCCGCCCAGGCAAAATGAAAGCAGCGGCATGAGGACAGCGGGCGCAATCCGCGCGGAAGAATAAGAAGCCCCGGCCAAGGGGCGTCGGGGGGGACGGGAAAGGCCGGGGCTTCTGTCCCGGTAGGCCACGCAACTGACGCAGCGGACCATTCCGGCCGACTGGATATATGACGCCCGGCGCGGACCGCCACCGGCCTCACGAAAACGTGTGGCGCCCGCCCGGCCCGTTGATTCCCAACGGTTACTGCACCCACACGTTTGCGTCTGTCGGCACACGACTGCCGCAGCAACCTCGGCCCAGAGCAACCTTCACTGAAGTGCCGGCTGCGAGCTTCGTGGTCAACGGCGCCGCCCGCCTACCGGCATCGCCCTCGTCGCCGCGGGCGCCGAATGGCGCGGGCGCGTCGGGTAGGGCAAGCAACGGCGCCAGGCCGGTGCCCGGCGACCTGCTTTGTCGCCGGACCCCGGATAACTCCGCGGCCCCCGATCTGGTATTCAATGCGCGCCCGTCCCAACTGCCTAGCCAGCGATGAACGTCAACCTTCGATGCCCTCAATTGTTTGCCGCATGACCTGAGCCAATTCATAAATAGTGTACGGCTTGTGGAGCAGGTGCATCTCTCCGTTCATCGCGGTGGGTATCACGCGTTGCGCCGTGTAGCCGGAGGTCAATAGAACCGGAAGATGGGGCCACTCTTTCTTTACCGCATGCGCCAGATCTACCCCCGACATTCCTGACGACATGATCACATCTGTGAACAGGACATCGACGTCGCTGTCCTCACGCAGCGCCTCCAGTGCATCGTTTGCAGAAGCGGTTTGTCTCACCGAATATCCGAGCTCCTCCAGCATCGCTGACGAGGCGGCGCGCACGTCGGCATCGTCCTCGACAAGCAGCACAACACCGCAGGATTGCGCCACCACAGAGTTGACGGAAGGCTTCTGTACGGCGTCGGGTGCTTCAGTTCTTGCAAGATAGATCGATACGGTGGTTCCTTCGCCGATCCGGCTTTCGATCGAGACAAAGCCGCCCGACTGCTTCGCGAACCCGTAAACTTGGCTAAGGCCCAAGCCGGTTCCCTTGCCGATCTCCTTCGTTTTATAGAACGGCTCAAAGACCCGGGCGAGAATTTCGGGCGACATGCCCGATCCGGTATCGCTGATTGCAACGACCACGTACTCGCCGGCTACCGCATCAAAGGACTTTGCCTTGACAGCCCGCACGACCTCGTTAGCCATCGATAGCGTCAGAAGCCCACCAGGCTCCATGGCATCGCGGGCGTTGATGGCGAGATTCAATATCGCCGTTTCAAGCTGGTGCGGGTCCGTCGCGCAATACCACAGCTCGGGCTCGCGCGTGATCTTGACCGTAATTGTCTCGCCAACAGCCCGGTCCAGCAAGGTTTCGAAGTTCGGAAGAAGATCGTTGAGGCAGACCGGGCCAACCTGCATATCCTGCCGCCGCGCAAACGATAAAAGCTGTGCATTGAGCTTGGCGCCGCGGGCTACTCCCTGTTGCGCGGCGGCGAGAAGCTTCTGCGACCGCGGGTCCAAAGTTGTCCGACGGGAAAATGCTTCGAGGCTTCCACCGATAATCATGAGCAGGTTGTTGAAGTCGTGGGCGATGCCGCCAGTCAACTGGCCCACCGCTTCCATCTTTTGCGCCTGGCGGAGCTGCTCGTCGATCAGGCGGCGGTCGGTAACGTCAAAAACGACGCCGGCGATACGGTCGGGAATGCCCTTATCGGAGAAATTCCGACCCTTGACGTGGAGCCAGCGTACCGCGCCATCGCCAGCCCGAACGATACGACGTTCGAACTCAACGCGCCCGGTCACCTTTGCGGAATCGAACGCAGACCGAACGGCGGCGCGGTCTTCGGGCACGAAATGCTCCAGAGCCTTCGCAAGGCCCCAACGCGGCAGCATCTGCTCATAACCGAAGATGGCGTCATGCCGGGCCGACCGCAACGCTTGATCATCCGACAGGGAAAGCTCCCACCGTCCCATGTCTGCGGCTTCGAGGGCGATAGCAAGGCTCTCCTCCGCCTTGGTCCGTTCAGCGATCTCGGCCTCCAGGCGCGCGTTCGCCGCCGCGACCTCGCGCGCGCGGAGATAGTTCTGCTTGAGATCGGTAATGATGCCGCACAGCATTCTGGTAGCGCCATCTTCGACGGTAAGCTCAACAATGGAAATGTTGACCGGATTTCCGCCGTGCCCAGTCAGCAACGTCAATTCCGCCGTGTCGCCGCCGCCTCGACCGGAAAGCATGGCTTCGGCGCGCGGTCGCTCGAGGATGAAGTCGAGAAACCGATCGCCGGTGATTTGGCCTATGGGCCGACCTAGAAGCGCTGCAAAGCTCTGGTTGCAATAAAGAACGATACCGTCGCCGGTCAGCGTGACCGCACCCTCTTTCATCTGCTCGACCAGAACGCGGTATGGGCGGTCGGCATTCTCGAGGGTGTAGACAATCTGGCCGCCCGCGCCGCCGATGACAACGGCGTCCACCTCGCCGTTTCGTATGGCGTCCAGCGTTTCGTTGGCCTCGCGCAGCTGCTCTTCAAGCTCCGCCAAACGCGCAGCCGTGCCTTCGGCGCTTGAGGGAAGCTGTCCGTTCACGATTTGGAACCTTTGCCTCCGCGAACGGGCGTGAGATTGAGGCCTGCAAGGATTTTGTCGTGATCCGCCAGATCGCCGATGAACTTCCGCAAAGGCTCTGGAAGCACCTTCACCAAAGTCGGAGCGGCAATGATTTGCATGTCACGTGTCTTTTCCGGCTCCTGATAGACGTCGATGACTTCGAGATCGTACCGACCGGAAAGATAATCCTCGCAGATGCGTCGCATATTCGCGATCGCGTGTTGCGAGCGAACGGTGGTGCCCGTCACGAAGAGACGGAGAATGAATTTTTCATTACCCTCATCGGGAGCGTCGCTCATGGCAGCACATCCAACGCCGGACGAATGTCCAGCCCTACGAGAACTCGCTCGGTATCGGATAGAGTGCCGATCACGCGCTTGATCGGGGTCGGCAGCCGGCGGACCAGGGTCGGGACGGCGAGAATTTGATCGCCTGCCGCGAGCTGCGGGTTGATCAGCAGGTTGACGACCTCGATGGTGTAGCGGCCCGCGAGATGCTCCTCACAAATTAGTTTCAGGTTCGCAATGGCGGCGAGCGATTTCGGCGTCTGCCCGGCCACATAGAGGCGAAGATTGTAGGATCCCGCTTTCGCGGGTTCCTCGACGATCTCGGTTCTTTTGCTCATTCGCGCACTCCGCGCTTGGCGGCCATATTGCGCCGGTCCGAGCCATAGATGGTTTCACGATCCCCTTCCTGGGACAACAGCGTGGCAACCTCGCTTTCCTCGGCCTCCAGAGCAGCGCGCATCTCGGTAATTTGTCGCTCGAGGGCGGCGCGTTTGCGACCCAGCTCCCGGCGCCGCCGCTCGGTTACCTGCCTGCGAGCGGCATGCTCGTCGCGCTCCTGGGCTTCCTGAACCAGGCGAGCGGATCCGGTCAAAACGCCGCGAGATCCAATGTAAGGCTCGATCAGCTTGATGCCGTTGTCGGTGAGCAGATACTCGCGCAACTGGTTGGAGTGGCTCATGCCGCGCGACTTCAAAACGTACATCACGCGGTTCCGCTCGCCGCTCGATTCGAGATCGGTAAGTGAAATCCAAGTGTCCATCAGGGAGGATACGCCGCGATCGGCTTCGTTCGTGTGGTCCTCCGCCAACGAAAGACTGGTGAAGATCGACGTGTCGCCTCTGGACTTGCAGATGTCCGCCAATCGAAGCAGCGTCGCATGAATTTCCGATTGAACGCCGCGGAATGCCGAAATCGGGTCTACGACCACGGCGGAAGGCTCGAATTCCTCGATGTCGCGGTTCATCCGCGCCAGATGCATCTCCAGCCCATAGAGACTCGGCCGCGCCGCCTCGAAGCGCAATAATCCGCTGTCGAGGTGCTTTTGCAGGTCGATACCAGCCGAGCGCATGTTACGGACGATCTGGTCGGGAGACTCCTCGAACGCAAAATAGATGCACTTTTCGTTCCGCGCGCACATCGCGTCGGCGAAGCGGGCACCGAAGGTGGATTTTCCGGTACCGGCGAGACCCGAGAGCAGAACGCTGGAGCCGCGGTAAAAGCCGCCTATGCCAAACATGGCGTCGAGGTCGGGGATGCCGGTCGGGACGATATCGGAGGATATCTTGTGCTGGAGGCCGGCGGCGGTGATCGGGAGAACGCTGATGCCGCGTTCGTCGATCAGGAACGGATATTCGTTGGATCCATGAGACGATCCCCGGTATTTGACCACGCGCAAACGGCGGGTCGTGATCTGCTCGAGAACGCGATTGTCCAGAAGAATGACGCAATCGGAAACGTACTCTTCGATTCCATGGCGCGTGAGCTGGCCCTCGCCACGCTCGCCCGTGATGATGGCCGTCACGCCCTTTTCCTTTAGCCAGCCGAACAGGCGGCGAAGCTCGGAGCGAAGAATGGATTGGTTTGCCAGTCCGGAAAACAGGGCTTCGATGGTATCGAGCACGACGCGCTTCGCACCGATTTTGTCGATGGCGTAGTTCAGCCTCACGAACAAGGCTTCAAGGTCCCATTCGCCGCTTTCCTCGATCTCTGCGGATTCGATACGAACGTGATCAATCTCCAATTTTCCGGCCGCAATCAGGGCGTTGACGTCGTATCCGAGCGAGGCGACGTTGGCTGCCAGGTCGGTGGACCGCTCCTCGAAACTCATGAACACGCCGTTCTCGCCATATCGAAGCGCGCCGTTGACGAGGAACGTCATTCCGAAAAGGGTTTTCCCGCAGCCGGCCGAGCCGCACAGCAAGGTCGGCCGCCCGGCGGGCAGGCCGCCTTGCGTGATCGTGTCGAGCCCCACAATTCCCGTTGGAAGTCTTCGATATGGCATTGGCGGATGCCGCCTTGGACGATGCGCTCACTCGACGATGCCCCCAAAATCAACTGGCCGTGGTGGCTCAATTTGCCCCGTGGATGTGATGGCTTTCTCGGCTTGCCGTTCAACCGCCGCCTTTAGCACAGTCTCGACGAAATTGGTCAGCGTTCGGTTTTCGGCCTTGGCCGACCTTCTGGCCCGTTCCAGCAAGTCGTGATCGATCCGGAAAGTGACCGGGCTTTTCATGGATGTCCTGGCCGAGCGGCACGGCGTATTACGATAGCAATACGCACGGGGTATGATTTGGTTCCCTTGCCGTGCGCAGAAACTGGTCGGCCGGAATGCGCATCGGCGTCCAATTTGAACCCCGGCAGATTGACATTAAGTCATTGATATATACTTTTAATTTCTTATTTCTGCTGCGTTCGATCGACGTCAAAACGTGACCCCGGGATCCGACTGCAAAAGCTCCTCTCAGGCGGCCTGCGCGAGGCCGAGCTCGGACCAGATCGCCGCGAGCGAATTTACCAAATGCTCGATGTCGGCAACCGAGTGGAAGGCGATGGAGAGATGCGAAGCCGTTCGCTGCCGCGCTGAAGGCTTTCCATCCGACGTGGCGCTCGCCTGCGGGGCGATGCTCAAGGCGCCGCCACGGCTGGATGCGCCGCGCTGGACCTCCTGGGGCGCGGCTTTGGGCGGCAGCAACCGCACCAGCGGCGATCCCGCCGACATGGGCAGCCACGACCTGACGGCGCGCACCGGCGCGTTTGCGGCCGGCATCGACTATCATGTGGCGCCCGACGCCAACGTCGGCTTGGCGCTGGCCGGCGGCGGCACCTCGTAGTCGCTGTCGGCGGGCCTGGGCTGCGGCCGCAGCGATGCGTTCCTGGCGGGTCTTTATGGCTCCCGGCAATGGGGGCCGGCCTACCTCTCCGGGGCGCTGAGCTATGCCTCGCACTGGGTGTCGACCAGCCGCGCCGTCACCGTAGCGGGCCCGGATACGCTGAGCGCATCGTTCAACGCACAGAGCTTCGGCGGGCGGCTGGAGGGCGGCTATCAAGTCGAGATGTGGGCGCCGTTCACCCTCACCCCTACGCGGCCGTGCAAGCACAGAGCTTCCGCTCGCCGGGCTATGGCGAGAGCGGCTCGCTCGGCGCGCCCGATGCCTTCGCGCTGTCCTATGCGGCGCAGACCGCCACCCTGGTGCGCTCCGAGCTGGGCAGCCGGTTCGACCGTGCGTTCGCGCAGGCCGACGGCAACAGCGTCGACCTGTTCGGCCGCGCCGCGTGGGCGCACGACTGGCGCAGCAACCCCGGCCTCAGCGCAGCCTTCATTGCTGTGCCGGTGGCGAGCTTCGTCGTCAACGGCGCCGCGCCGCCCGCAGACCTCGCCCTCGCCACCGCGGGCGCCGAATGGCGCGGGCGCGGCGGCTGGTCGGTGATGGCCAAGTTCGACGGCGAATTCGCGCGTGGTGCCGACACCTATGCGGGCACCGCGCAGGTCAAGTATTCCTGGTGAGCGCCACGCGCCGTTCCGCCTGGACTCGCGTCCGGCTACTTGTGAAGCTCGGTTTAGTCCGCTGAGGACGGGACAAACAAGGGGCGCGCCAGACCGATGCCCGGCGACCTGCTTTATCGCCGGACCCGGATGACTCCGCGCCAAACCTAATCACCCCGTTTCAATTGGAAACAGCTGATAGTACAAGGAGCCGCTGACTAACTGCCGAGCAGCCGCTGAGCGCGCCCAGTGGCGCGCGTAAGCGCAGCGGAGCATCATGGCGCCCCCCCCTCAGAAGCTCGCCTGAGAGCCCGCCCATCCCAAATTCAAATGGGCCATCAGCGCGCGCTATGGCGACGGCGCCGTGAGGCCGGGCGCCAGCAAATTTATCAAATGCTGCAAAAATGTTGTTGTTGCAACGCGAACTTTGAAAGCCAGCGCACGCCTGAGGGGCAAAGGTTTCTGTGTGCCCGTAATTATGTCAATTGACACCTCAAATACTTCCGTTGAATTTAATAGGCGGGGGCGTTTAACATGCCAACATTCCTGGCCGTCTTGATTGTTGTTCTGGCGCCATCCTTGCTTGGGTTGATCTGGCTTGCTTGGCGTTCGGACTTGTTCGATCCCAGCGGCCCTCGGACCGGCTAAAGTCGGAACGCTTTCAAGAACAGATAATAGGCAATCCAGACAAGCCCTCCGGCCCAAATTGCAGAGAGAAGAACGCCGAGCACCAGCAGCGCCGCGGGCCACGTGGCAACCAAGTGCTTCAGCTTGTCCTTGAGGGTGGTCATTGCCACGGCCTGGTAGCGACTTCGAGAAGGCGACCTTCTCCATAACACAGTACCGCGATTTCAACCGCCGCATGGTGGATTCGTTCCAATTAAGCTTTTGATTTAGGGTTAAGTAGCGTCCTATCGCTCTTCAGCGCGTGCGCCCCGCAATCCCACCATGCTGACCGGCTGATCTCCGTTCGCCGGCAGCGCGCCCACGATCGCCTTCAAGATTATCGTTTGCGTGCCAGCACCGATCGGGCCGTTCCCCTAATTGTAAAATTCATCAACAATGATGACCCCGCTGCCGCCGGCACCGACCGTGTAGGTATAGGTCGACGCCGGCGCGGCGATGGTGAGCTCGACGTATTCGCCGGAGCCCGCACTTCCATTTGGCGCAGCGTTCAGTCCGGCCGCCCCGCTGGCGCCCCCGCCGCCTGAAAATGGCGTGCGGCCACCCGTTCCTACGAAAGAACCGCCGAACGCCGGTCGTCCCTCGGCATGGGCCGGGCGCCGGACGATTCGCTCGTCTTCACCAGGTGGGACGGGTCGACCCGAGCCCCGCACTGGCTCACCCAGAAATTCCCGCTGGCGATGGACACGCTGGGTATCGACTGCAGCCTGCACGGGCTGCGCCACACTCACGTCTCGCAGCTGATCGCGGCCGGCATGGGCGTCTTGACTATCAGCCGGCGGATCGGGCATGCATCGGCCGCTATCACCCTCCGGGTCCATGGCCAACTTTTCCGGAATACGGATGCCCGGGCCACCGAGATCATGGAGGCCACCTTCGGCCGGCCGCGCACAGACTAGGAACGGATTTGCGACGTTCCCGGTGGCAATCCGGTGGCAATTTCCGCATCGGCATGCAAGAAACCCAACAATGCCGGGTTAGCTCAGCGGTAGAGCAGCGGTTTTGTAAACCGTTGGTCGGGAGTTCAATCCTCTCACCCGGCACCAACAAACCAGCAAAAAAACCTTCTTATCTGCGGCCTTTTCGGCATCCGCAGTTTCAGCAGATAGCGCGTCCGCAGTGGTCTTTCGTCGCCACAAAAGGCGGCACAGCGCGTTCCCGAACCGTTCTCGCGGGAGCGCGGCATGAAATCCGTCAAAATTGACGTCGTACAGACCGCCGCGCCGCACCGGGTTGCGCAGCGGATGGCGCACGAGATGCTCATCAAGGGCTTCGCGGAGCGGATCGCGCGGGGAAGCGCATCGCATCTTCTTTGGGCAAACCAGCGACGATGAATACGTGGCGCTTTCCTACGACGTCGGCACGCCAGCGGGGAATGCCTGATGGCGATCCTCGACAAAGCCCCGCCATCGCGGCTCATGGGCAGGCTGATACTCGACCGGCGGCGAATATCGATGATCGCGTTGCCGTCAGGTTCCTCAATCGCCGAGCAGCGCCGAGCAATCGCAACGCTCACCTAACCGCGCCCAAGATGGCACTGCGGCGGCCGAAGCCGGTCCAGTATCTTGTCAAAGCAGCTCCGGCAGGCGAGTTGGATCATCGCGCCCGACTGTTCGCGCGATGGCCGCTCCGATAAGATGGCGCCGGCGAGCAATTACGGAGGGGGCCACATGAGATGGGTCGTAATCGCGTCTGCGGCGCTGAGCGTCAGCCCCGCGCTGGCCGCGCCGATCCATCTCGAGTGCAAGGGCCAAACCAACGCTTACGAAAAGGGCACGTTTTCCCCCACCGAGGAAACCGTGTCGGTCACCCTCGACTTCGCCCTTGGAAGCGTCACCGTCGGCAGCCGGGCCGGCGAATGGACGGTTCCCATGGTCAATCGACCGAACGAGGATATGGTGACAACGGCGCACCGCGAGGTCGGCGTGACCATGGGCTCGATCAATCGAATAACCGGGGTAGCCTCCTTCGGCTTCGCCACGGCACCGGGGTTCAGCATTTTCAAAGGCGTCTGTCAGCGCGCACCCGAGAATCTTTTCTGAGTGGACGCATTTTTGTCGCCGGGTCGTGCCCGCGCGGCGGCAGTGCATTCAATCTTGGCCCAACCGGTCCCGCCGCTTCCGCCTTTCACGGTGCTCTACAACTTATCCGGGCGGGCCGGAACTGGAAGCTCGGGTCGAAGTAACGCAGGCTCCCTGCGAGAGACCCCTCGACCGATTCTTTGACCGCCCGGCCTCGGTCGTGGGCGACCGGCCGGCAACGCCCAGGCGACCTCACGCGCGTTAGGGCCGGGAAACGCACCGGCTCCGCTGCCGTCAGTCCCTATTGCGCCGTCCTGCTCAATGGCGTCCGGCGCGGCGGGAGCGGTTGCGGGTTCAACGGGTGCACCACGCGAACAAACATTGATGCATGATGTTTGCGGGCATGCTCGGGCGAGCCGCCGGTCGCTTGCGCAAAGGCGGCCGCGGGCACCAGAACGACGATCGTAGCGAACGCGAGCACGATGGTGCGACTTGACATGGAGATGTCTCCTGTTGGGTTGCCACGCCGGTTTTGTGCGATCCCTCCCACCTGTGGTTCAAGACTTGGCAGCTGCCGCCGCGGCATTCGCCCAATGCGTGATGGTCATCACAGCCAAGCCGATTGTTGCTAAGCTCGGCCGCAATCACCCGGCCCCGGTCCCTCGACCGTTTCCTTGCATCCGAGCAGGCGCCGGCACGCGTAGCGTGGGAGACCATTTCATGATCCGGATCGCATTCGTCATCGGCGACTACCCACCCGAACAGCGCCGGCTGCGCGAGGATGCGGCCAGGAGCTTTGCCTCGGCCGAGGTCGAAGTCGGCATCGTGTCGGTTGCGGCGCGGCCGTTCGACGGGCTCGGGCCGGCGGAGATCCAGGCCGCGGCGCCGCTGTTCCACGATGCATTCCGCCGCGCCGAGCGCGAAGGCTACGATGCGGTGGTGCCGCTCGGCATGCTCGATCTCGGCGTCGACGGCGGCCGCTCGGCGGTCGATATCCCGGTGGTGGCGCCGCTGCAGGCGGCGCTGCATGTGGCGGCGCAAGTGGGCGAGCGGTTCGGCGTGGTCTGCTACCACCCTTCCGCGATCCCGCGCCACCGGGCGCAGACCCGCGCCTACGGGATGGAATCCTTCATCGCCGGCCGGCGCGCCAGCGGCTTCTATCTGCAGCACATCGCCGACAACCGCGACCAGATGGTGGCATCGTTCCTCCAAGCGGCGCGTGCCCTGATCGAGGAGGACGGCGCCGACGTCATCATCGCGCAAGGCATCACCCAATGCCCGGTGCAGATGAAGCCGCAATGGCTCGCAGCCGAGCTCGGTGTTCCGGTGGTGGAAGGCATCGGCGCGCCGATCCGGATGGCGGCCATGCTGGTCACGCTGGGGCTGACACAGAGCCGGGTACGCTGGCAGAAGGAAGGCTCGCAGCCGCGGTGAGCGATGCTCCGGCGCGCGCCGGCTGCATGGCTCAGGCGCTTTTTATGACCACGGTTATTTGCTGCTACTCCGGCAGGCCGCCGAAAGTCAGCACGGCGCCGACCCAGGTCGAGGGTTGCCGGCCGAAGGCGCCGAAGTATTTGCTGTAGAGCTCGATCACCGCGCCGCTGCGGAAAATCCGCGCCAGGCCGGTGTTGACGGCGAGCCGGAACTCCCAATCCCCGCGCGGCAGCATGATGGCGAACGGCTCGAACGACAGGTCCTCAGGCAGCATGTTGACGTTACGCAGGTTCGCGGCCTGTGCGAGCGAAAGCAGCACCAGCTTGTCGGTGGCGAAGCCGTCGAGGATACCGCGTGCGAGCGCCGCCACGCCCTCCTCCCGGTCGCGGAACTCGACCAAGGTCGCATCGAGCTTGCGCCGCTCGAGCTGGTCGCGGATCGCCTGGGCATTGGTCGAGCCGGGAACGATGCCGATCTTCCGGCCCGCCATGTCGCTGAAGCTGAACATTCCCTCCCCGGCCTTGACCAGCACGCCGGTGCTTTCGACATACACCAGGCTGGAGAAGTCGACGAGCTTCATGCGCGACAGCGAGACCGTGGTCGAGCCGCATTCCATGTCGGCTGAGCCGTCGACGATCGCCTGGAACCGGGTGCGGGTGTCGACCGGCACCCAGGCGATGGTGAGCGCCGGCACCTGCAGCTCGCGTTCCAGCGATTTGGCGATTTGCTCGCAGAGCTCGATGGTGTAGCCGGTCGGCCGGCCTTGCGGGTCGAGAAACGCGAACGGTCGCGAGTCGGTCCGGTAGGCGATCTTCAGCGTGGCAGTCTCTTGAATGATCTTGAGCCGGCCGCCGATCGGCTGCGCCGACGCAAAGTCTCCGACGAGGGCCACGACCAGGACCGCCGCCATCCAACAACGCATGACCCCAACTCCTTGCAACGACCCTCCGCCCGCTCGCCCGGCCCGTGCGCCGAAAGGGCCCGGCGCGAGGACGCTGCGCCACCCCTTCGACTTCACCATAGCACTGCCGGAGAAGCCCTGCGGGATAATGTCGCGAATGGCAGCAAGTCGTAGCCCGCATGGGTAGCCGGAAATCACAAGTTGGAGCAAACCGAAACGATGCCGGTGCGCGTACAATTGAGCCCATGCCGATTTTGATATCTGACGGTGCCTTCCGGCGGGCTGCAGATCGAGGCGCCCCCGACATTTTGGCAGCTCATCCCGGTGTCCGGATCGATGAATGTGTCGACTTTCGCGCGCGGCGGTGACGGCGGATCCTTCGCCCACTTGGTCGAGACCCACCGATAGCCGCGCGTGAGCATGCAGCTCTTGAAGGCCTCGGTATCGGCCTCGTTGCGGGATTCGCCGGTCTGGCGGTAGCAGAGATCAAGGCTGGAGTTGCCGACCGCATCGCTGCGTTTATGCCCGTGCGGCCGGATGATATCGCGGTAGACCATCTCGGCGTGCGTGGTGGCATAGGCCTGGGACAACGAGCAGACCAGCAGACCCGCAATAACGAAGGCGCGCTTCATGGGAATCCTCCATGTCCCCATTCGTCGGGCGATGCGCCGCTTTGGTTCATTCTCCAGTACCTCGGCACAATGGTTTTGACTGGTCGCGCACTGACTCCCTCATCCTGAGGAGGCCGGCTCTTGCCGGCCGTCTCGAAGGATACAGCCCGGCCAGCGCCGCGCGCGTAACCATGGTTCGAGACGCGCGGGCATTGCCCGCGCTCCTCACCATGAGGTCAAAGGAGTCAAAGTCCGGCTGCATGCCCCTTGCGTGTCACCAAACCCGCGCGCTCTGCGTCTGCACGTAGAGCGAATAGAGCGAGCGGCCAGCCGCCATGAAGAGGCGGTTGCGCTTGACGCCGCCGAAGCAGAGGTTGGCGCAGACCTCGGGCAAGCGGATGCGCAGTATCGGGTTGCCTTGCGGCGAGAACACCATCACGCCGTCGAGCTCCTCGCGGCCGGTGCCCCAGCCGCACCAGAGATTACCGGCGACGTCGCAGCGGAATCCGTCGGGCGTGCCGGCGCCGCCGTCCACGAACACGCGGCCGTTGGCGAGCCTGGTGCCGTTGTCGATCACGTCATAGACCTTGATCAAGCGGTTGGGATTGCCGCGCAACTCCACGATGTAGAGGCGCTTTTCGTCGGGCGAGAAGCAGATGCCGTTCGGCCGCATGAAATCGTCGGCCACCACGATCACCTTCCCGCTCGGGTCGACCCGGTAGACGTTCGAGGGCAGCTCCGGCTCCTGTTGGTCGCCGATATAGTTGCCGGCGATGCCGTAGGGCGGATCGGTGAACCAGACCGAGCCGTCGGAATGGGTGGTCACGTCGTTGGGCGAGTTGAGCCGCTTGCCGTCGTAGCGGTCGGCGACCGTGGTGATGGTGCCGTCATATTCGGTGCGGCTGACGCGCCGCGTGCCGTGCTCGCAGCTGATCAGCCGGCCGGCGCGGTCGCGGCAGTTGCCGTTGCTGTAGTTGGAGGGCTGACGGAACACGCTCACCTGGCCCGTCGCCTCCTCGAACTTCATGATCCGGTTGTTGGGAATATCGCTCCACAACAGATAGCGCCCGTCGCCGAACCAGACCGGCCCCTCGCACCAGCGCATGCCGGTGGCGAGCCGCTCGACCGCGGTGCTGAAGATGTGCAGCCGCTCGAACTTGGGGTCGAGCACCTCGATGGCGGGATCCGGATAGCGCTGGCTCGGCTCCCAGTCGGCGAGCGCGGTGGTGGCCGGGGCGGCCGCCAGCGCGGCACCGGTGCCGGCGAGCAGCGCACGTCTCGATATGGTGGCGGGCTTGATCATTGGGTTGCCTCCCCTGCGATTGCTTGTTGTTTGGTCGAGCGAAGATCAGGTCCGAAGCGCCGGAAAGCTGATCGGCGCGTCTGCGAAGCCTTTGTAGGATTGCGACTTGGGCCGCTCCTTGTCGTCGGCATTGAGGTACTCGATCGAGCTTTTGCCGATCAGCGCGCGCGGCAGGATCATCATCCGGATGAAGCGGGTGGCACGGTCGCGCGCGCCTTGCGCGAACACCGGCTCCGGCCCGCTCTCGTACCAGGCGCCGCCCGGGCCGTAGCTGGTCGAGGCGCCATGGGTATCGATGCGGATGCCGCCCTCGATGAGGCAGCGGATGCCCGGGCCCTGATGCCGGTGCAGGAAAGCGCAGCCGCCGGGCGGAAACGCCACGCTGTCGCCGCGCAGCAAGAGATCGCCGGCCGGCAGCGTCGCCGCCGATACCATGAGCTTTTGCCGCGAGACGATTGCCCTGCCCTGCAAGCCGCCGTCGGGGGCGTCCGCGGGCGTGAGCTCGAACCGCCAGCAGGTGACGCCGGCGCTGCCGGGCGCGAGCGTCACCGCTTCTTCCCCGTGCCAGGCTTCGCCGTCGGCGAGGACGCGGTCCGCGATGGTGGCGACGCCATGCACCACGAAGATCATGCGCGGCAGCGCCGGCAGGATCAGGCGGAGCGCGCCGTCATTGGGGAGCACGTCCTCGTAGAGCCGCATGATCGCAGGCATAGGCATCTACTGCTTGGGAATGCCGGCGCGCTCGATCACCGCCGCCCATTTGCCGATGTCGCCCTGCATGCGGGATTTCAGCTCCTCCGGCGTGCTGGCCTTGGCGGTGATGCCGAGCGTGGCGAAACGGTTCTTGATGTCGGGCACGGCCAGGATCTCCCGCACCGTCCGATTAATGAGATCGACGACCGCGGGCGGAGTTCCCCTCGGGCCGAACAGCCCGTTCCAGGCCGTCACCTCGTAGCCCGGAACGCCGGCTTCGCTCACCACCGGCACGGCCGACAGATATTCGGTGCGCGCCATCCCGGAGGTCGCGACGGCGCGGATGCGGTTCTGCTCCAGCGCCAATTCCATCGGGGCGTAGAAGTCGACCATCAGCTGAATGTCGTTGCGGAACAGCCCGACAATGACATCGGGGGTGGTGCGATACGGCACGATCTGGGCATCGAGCTTGGCGGTGGCCTTGAACAGCTCGGCGCCAAGCTCCTGGGTGCTGCCGATCGCTATGGTGCCGATGTTGAGCTTGCCGGGCTGCTCGCGCGCCGCCTTGATGAAGTCCGGGAGCGTGCGGAATTGCAATTCCGAATTGGTGGCGAACACCAGATCGAAATAACCGAGCGTCGAGATGGTGACGAAATCCTTGACCGGATCGAACGGCAGCGCGTTGTAGATGGCGACACTGATCGAGGTGCCGTTGGTGGCGAGCCCGAGCGTATAGCCGTCGGGCGCCGCCGACAGCACCGAGCGCGCCGCCACGATGCCGCCGGGGCCCGGCTGGTTCTCGATCACGAAGCGCTGGCCGAGCTTTTCGCTCAGCCGCTCCGCCACCAAGCGGGAGGTGATGTCGGCCTGCCCACCGGCCGCGAACGGCAGGATCACCCGCACCGGACGGGTCGGATAGGCGGCCTGCGCCCACGCCCGCGACGGCACCGCGCCGGCCGAGGCCGCCGCGAACATCCCTTGCGAAAACGCCCGCCGCGTGAAGCGGCCGGTCATCTGCTCTCGGTCTGTTGGATCGTCCATGCTCTGCTCCCGGCAGTTCCGCTCATTCTGTCACCTGGGTCACGCCCGGCAAGACCAGGCGATCGACATCGAGCCCGGGCGAGATGTCGCCGAGCTCCCGCAACGCCGCCAGCATGGCATTCATTTTCGCCCGCGACACCTTGCCGCCGGCATCGAAGAAATTCCTGCCCAGCAGGAAGTCGTAGGCCTTGGCGACATCCTCCGGCTTCTGGTGCGTGGCCTCCACCATCAGGGCGATGGCCGGCTCCCGGTTCCGCGTATCCAGGAACCACGCCATGCTCTGATTGTGGACCGCGAGCAACCGGTCGAGGGTAGCGCGGTGGGTCATGGCCCAGCCGCGGTTGACCACAGCGCCGGTGAACGGCAGCTCGGGCGTATAATCGACCGACAGGCCGAGGTTCCGGAACCCGGCCAACTCGGCAAAGAAATTGAACGGCGGCAGCAGGATGGTGGCGTCGATCGCGCCCGCCACGAGCGCCGAGAAGCGCGCCGAGGTCGCGCCCGCGAACAGGGTCTGGTTTTCCCCAGGCCCGATGCCGTTGGCCGCCAGCATGCGCTCCACATAGAGCCGCGTGATGCCCTTGGGGCCATCCACCATGATGGTCTTGCCCTTGAGCTCCTTGATGCTGGCGATGCCGGGTTTCGCCAGCAACGCATAAGGCGGCGACACCATCTCCAGGCGGAGGATCGCGATCGGGGCGCCTTTGTCGATGGCGTAGACCGGATCGACGATGCCGGTGGACAAGGCGGCATCGAGCGAGCCGGCGGCGAGCTGCTGCACCAGGGCGTTGCTGGAAAGCGTGAACACGGTGGCGAGCTGGAGGTCCTGCGCCGCGTAGTAGCCCTGCTTGAGGCCCACATAGATCGGCCAATGGGTAGCCGAGACCGCGCCCACCAGCCCGATGGTGATGGTCTCGGCGCGCGCCGGCAGCGCCGGTGCGGCCGCGGCCGCCAGCAGCGGTGCCATGAGCGCACCCATGAGCCATCTGGTCATGACGTTGCTCCCTCTGGCTGCGCCTGCGCCGCAAAGTGCCGCGCGATCTCGGCGCCGGTCGCCTTCCACACGCCCTCGTGGTCGCAGATATGAGCGAGCGCGGCGTCGAACGCATCGATGCGGTGGGGCACGCCGGTCAGGTAGGGATGAATGGCGATCGCCATCACCCGGCCGGACTGCGCGCCTTCGCGGTAGAGCACATCGAACTGCTGGCAGATCATGTTGCGAAACTCGTCGGCGGTGCGGTGCTGGCGCTCGAACACCGGCTTGTCGTTGATCTCTTGCGTATACGGCATGGCCACGAGCCGCCGCCCGCGCTCAAGCGTCATCATATAGGGCTGATCGTCATTGACCCAGTCGCCGACATATTCGCAGCCCTGCTCCGCCAAGACGTCGAGCGTATCCCAGGTCTCCTGCAGGCCGGCGCCGAGCCAGCCGACCGGCCGCGTCCCGGTGGCGGCCTCGATGGTGCCGAGGGCGCGCGCGATGATGCCGGCCTCCTCGCCTGGCGGCGCCTCGTTGAGCCTGCGGGTATTGCTCTCGTTGTGGCCCATCCATTCCCAATTTCGCCGGTTGCCCTCCTCGATGATGGCCGGATGCCGGGCGCACAGCTCGCTATTGAGCGCCACGGTGGCGCGGATGCCGTGGCGGTCGAGCACCTCCATCAGCCGGAACACCCCGACCCGGTTGCCGTAATCGCGCACCGACCAGGCCGGAACGTCCGGCACCGGCGCGCCGCTGCCGCCCGCCGCCGCCGGCACCTTCTCGGCGAGCGAAAAGAACTCGATGTTGGGAACGATCCAGAGCGCGACCCGCGCCCCATGGGGCCAAGTCAGCACCGGCCGCCGGATGATCGGGGAATACGGGAATGGGCCGTAGGGCGCGGGCTTCATCCGCGGATCCAGGTGCCGACCCGGCGCGCCGGTTGTGTCGCGCAAAACTGGTTCAAATCGGCCGCCACGCAGCGATCCTCCGTTCGCCGCAAGCCTACCCGGGCGGGTCGAGGATGTAAATTTGGCGCGCTGGCGCCTCGAAACGCGACCGGCCCGCGGTTTATTCGACGGTAGGCTCGGCCTAACGAGGCCTAACTAAGCCTAACGGTGACCGTAGGTCTAGCCCGCTAAAACACCTTCTTTTCCTAGCTATTGAATCCTTCGTTAGGGTAAGTTAGCTAATCGGGGTAACGAGCTATAACCCCCTGCTGGCGTTACCCGACAGTTACCCGAGCGGAGGGAGAGACCCGATGGCGAAGAAGCAGAAGAAGGTAGCACTGACGGTCCCCTCAGTAGCCAAGCTGAAGCCCCTCGAAGTCCGTCGCGAAGTACCGGATGCCGGCTGTCCCGGCTTGTATTTGGTTGTTCAACCGTCCGGCTCGAAGAGTTGGGCGCTGCGGTTCCGTCGTCCTGATGGCGAGCGCTTGCCGGCGAAACTCTTTTTAGGCACCGTCTTTGTGAAGGCCGACAAGGAGCCCGAAACCGTACCGGCGATTGGCGGGCATCTGACCTTAGCTGGCGCCCGTCGGTTGGTAGGCGCGCTACAACACGAGATCGCCCAAGGTAGCGATCCGGCAGCCACCCACATCCGCGAGAAGGCGCGACGCAAGACCGTCGCCATCGAGCGCGCGGCGAAGACGTTCGGCGCCGCCGCCTGCGACTTCGTAGAGCAACACGCGAAAGTCAAGGTGCGACGCTGGAAGGAACAGGCCCGGCTGTTGGGTCTGCGCCCCGAGGATTTGACGCCCATCCCCAAGGGGCTTGCCGACCGCTGGAGCGAGCGGCCGATCGCCGAGATCGACGATCACGATATCTTCACGCTGATCGTCGAGACGCGCGAACGCGGCGCCCCAGGCCTGAAGCGAAGGGCTGACGGGCCGACGGAAGGACGAGCCCGGGCGATGTTTTCTTGCCTGTCGAAAATGTTCCAATGGCTGGCGAAGCACCGCAGGGTCGAGAAAAATCCGTGTGTCGGCGTTCCGCGTCCGGACACTCCAAAGTCACGCGACCGCGTTTTGAGCGATTCCGAGATCGTAAAGTTCTGGCACGCGACCGATGCCGAGCGCGAAGAGTTCGGCGCGATCCATAAGCTGCTGTTGCTGACCGGTTGCCGGCTTAACGAAGTGGCGGGGATGCGGCGCGAAGAGCTATCCGAGGACGGCGCAACCTGGAGCATTCCAGGGGCTCGAACGAAGAACAAAAAACCTCATCAAGTGCCGCTCCCGCCGCTGGCGCGAGAATTGATTACCGCCGTGGGCGGGGAGGCGGACCTGGTCTTTACGACCGATGGACGCTCACCGGTCAGCGGCTGGTCGAAAATCAAGGCCCGGATGGACGCGCATATGAGTATCCCACATTGGCGCGTCCACGATCTGCGCCGAACGGCCGCCACCGGCATGGCCGAACTAGGGATCGCGCCGCACATCGTCGAGGCCTGCCTGAATCACATCAGCGGCGCGAAGGCGGGCGTCGCCGGAACCTACAATCGCGCCGCATATGCACCGGAAAAGAAGGCAGCGTTAGAGCGGTGGGCGGAACATGTCGCGGGCCTCGTCGCCGGTCGCAAGGCGAAGGTCCTGGCGCTCCGGGGCAGGGCATAGCGGCCGATGGCGACGCTCAAAAATTTGCCGGATACCATGCGCCCGTTCGGCATGTCCGAGGAGGACACTGAAGCACTGGGCCGCCTTATAGGCAAATACGGGCGGGAGACCATTGCCGCCGCCTTGGAAGTCCCCGCCGCCGCCCCCCCGGAGGCCGGCCGGCCGAGCCGTCGTCAACCACTAGGGCTGTACGGTCTTTTCGCTTCTGAGCCCATTCCCCGGGATGAGGCCGCGGACGCCCAACAATCCAAAGTGAGGGCTTGGCTCAAAGAGCAGGAAGCGCAGCATCGCCGGGCCAGGCATAGGAGCCCGACCAAGAAGGCACAGACCGATCTTTACCGTCTGATCTACGGCGGCGACCAAACGGTTCGGGAGATGGGAGCATTTTGCGCATCCCTAAAACGGCATGGGCGATTGACCCAACGAGACCTCCAGTACCTTCGGGCGCGAAATCTGAAAGAATTTGAGGGCGAAATATAACCCCCCCATAATTCGCCCCCCCTATTTGCTTGGCGTGTCGCTGTGTCCGGATTTAAGTAGCCCTCGTTAGTAACGAGGAGCCGCTCTGACATGCCCGACACCGCGGAGAAGGACACCCTCGTCCCGGACACGCTGGTCCTCAAGGAATTCGGTATCTCGTCCATGAGCTTGTGGCGTTGGGACCACGATCCGGACCTCGGCTTTCCGCCCCCCATCCGCATCCGCCGTCGCAAATTTCGAAGTCGGCTCGCGCTCGAAGAGTTCAAGACGCGCATGATCCGCTCTGCGATCGCACGCGTCGAATCGGAGGCGTGATCGAGCACATCGCGGCCAGCAAAGACTAACAGCGCAACTGTAATTCCACCGGCGACCTATTTAACGCGCCACCATCATGGAACGCGACCGGCCACGCACATTCTGAATTTACCGAAACTGGCAATCCGGCCGGCTTCGGGCGAGGCCCCGGGCTTCGAGTTTTTTGACATCGTCGAATTCACATTCTTGGCCGGCGGCGCCGTGCGGGCTCCAAAGTTGCGCGCGGCGCCGCCCGGCCATTTCCTTACCGGGCACCGGCGACCGGGAACTTCGCGGGATTCCAATTCTGATTCCAATTCCGGCAAACCCGGAATGACCCCGGCTACGTGCGGCGCCGGTTCGAGCCCGCACAACGCAAATAGGTGCAACATGTTGAAACGTTACCACAAGCCGAAGGTGGCTGTGAATACGATGGCGTCAGGCGGCCCTACGCCGCAGCGCAGAACGATGGATATCGAATCATTCGGTAAGGCGCTGATCGAGACCGCGGACCTTGATCCGGTCTACTGTGCTATTTACGGGGCGAAGCTCCCGAAAGCTCAGCTTGATCGTTTACTGATGGCATATTTCTGTTTTTACCACCTCGGAGCGGCGGCGTGGCTCAGCGAGCAAGATGACTTCTGGCGCGCGTGCCGGATTGCGGCGGTGAATCAAACCGAGTCGCCCGTGGGCGGTCGCTGGCCGCGCGGAGCAGAGCGGCGGCATTTTAGGGGGCAGAAATGTGTCGACGCGATTGACGGGCTTGCGGCGAAGAGCGCTGAAGACCGGCTGGGCGATCTTGCCCGTTTGCGTTCCGCGAAGGAGGTTATCGACGCGGTGTCGAAATGGCCTCAGTTCGGGCCTTGGATCGGGTTCAAGGCGGCTGATATGTTGGAGCGCTGCGCTGGCTTTCGCATCAAGTTCTCCTCCGATATCTGCCTACTCTACAAGGAGCCGCGCGCAGCGTTGGACCTTCTCAACAAGGTTGATCCTAGTCAGGAGCTAGCGCGACTGACGCGGCATTTTGGACAGTTTCCAGCTCCGCCGGCTAACGATCGCCGTTGCGGCTATCAGGAAGTTGAAACGGTCCTGTGTAAGTGGAAAGCGCAGAAGACCGGGTATCGGATTGGAAAGGATACCCGCGAATTGCGACATGCGCTGACTGGTGGGACGGGGCTTTTCTTTGGCATGGCGGACTGGGGCGATACGGCGAACCGTCTTCGCGCCAATCTTCCGAAAGGACCCCCCAGGGCGGCAGCCTGATCCGCCGCCACCACCGCGCCGGTCATCACGCCCATGACCGGCGCAGTTCTATTTCACGGTCTGCTGAATCCCGCCGGTATGTCTAGAGAGATCGCGGCGACCATCGCGACTAGCGCAACACTTCTCTCGCAGCTTCCTCTGCGCCGGGTGTGTTGCTGAAAAGCAATCCCCCATTTGCGCTTGGGCTTGGTCGGCCCGGCGCAGAGGAGACCTACCGATGTTGCGATCAACCGAAGAACTAATCGAAGATTTTCACCGCTTGGTTAGTCAGGGCAAGCATGCGGACGCGTGGCTTTTGCTCGTATGGGAAATTGATCCCCCGGTGGATGATTTCGATCGTCTGGTCGACGCGATGGGCGCCGCTCAGCGATCCAGGGTTGGAGAGCCCGATCCCGCCGACGAGTTCCTGGAGACTGGGGCCCCCGCGAAAATCACGGTGGTGAGGTCCTTGCCGAGGCGGCCGTCCAACGCGCGGCAACGCCGAAAGCCGCGCCTCAGGATTGTGGGGAATTATTAATATGGAGCGCGTCATCCCCAAGGCCGCACTCCCCCCGCTGCCCAAAGCCCCGCTAGAGCCACAGAGCAGACCCGTGGCGAGGTCGAGGCCAGCACCTAGGCCAAAGTGGCATCAGGCATATCTCGTTCCGCTACTATTAAAGCAGCCTCCAGTCCGCCGCCGGGGCGACCCGCCCGAGGCCGGGCTGGAGCCATTTGAATTTGTGCTCGGCGGGACGGCGTGCCTGCTGGCGCGGGTCAAGATCGCTAGGCGCCGACACCTCTATGCCTCGAAGAAGGCGAAGCAGGCGATTGATGGTGCGCGCAATTATAAGATGAAACCGGACGTCACAAATCGAGCACTGTTCCAACGCATCGGCCGCGAAGCTTACAGAAAGGCGTTCAAATCTTTTCGATGGCCTACGATACCGGTCGAGATCGAGCTTTCGCAGCGAGAATTATTCAGGATCGCCGGCTTATCCCGCAATGCGGCTAATCTACATCGCCTTCGCGCAGCCCTGGATCGCCTTACGCTGCCGACCAAGCAATATTTGCCCCCGATGTTGCTGACCCACGGCGAGGCGGAGGACGGCTACCTGCGACTGGAGGTGAATCCGCAATGGGTTCCGAGGGGCGGCCACGATCCAGTCCCTTGGCCGCCGCCCGCAGCGCCGATCGTGCTCCGTCTATATCTGTTCTGCTTCGGGACGGATCAAAGAAGCAATACCAGCATCTCACTCGAAACTTTATATAAGCGAGTGGGAATTCCAAAGCGACACGGGTGGCAGTCGCTGTGTCGCGCGTTGAAGAGCGTCAACGAACACCTAGCTTGGCTGGGTAGGCAAGGTATGTTTGATAAGACGAAGCCAAGCGCGTTCGCCCTTGTGTTAAGCCGAGACGGGAAGCGTGTCCATATTTCGGCTCAGCACCAAGAGAATGCGGCACAATCGCCGGATGTTGATGATATCGCCGATGCGTCTATGAGGAGGGCGATGTGATGGAACGTGTTAGACCGGTTAAACTAGGACCGAAGAAATATCGGGCATGGCTTGCGCCCACGATCAAAAATGTTTGCCGGCAGCAAAGTCGCATAAAGCATTTGGAGGAGGAGGCGGAGAAGATTTCGGCGCAGGTTTGCAGCTGCACCGGAGCTAACGACGCTCTATGTAGAAATGAACGGGTCAATCCCATTCCACTTTGCGCCGGGATCGCGACCGGCGCAGGGAAAGCCGCGTCTGGTCGTGGATAATAATAAAACGCATCTCCGCCAGTCAGTCACTTGCAGGACAGGCAACCCGGAAGTGGCCTAGAAATCGGGTGCTGGGGCGTGCGCTCGGCTCGCTAAGTTCCAGTCGCGGAACGTCCGGTCTTGCCCCGAATCGCTACTGAACAGCGGACGTTGTCGGAGGTCTGAGGAGGGCCAGGTGCGGACGAACGGGCCTGTGGAAGTCATCCGTCTGATTAGGTGGGTGTCGCCGCCTCTGCCTGCCTATCCAATTCGCTACGAAGTTGGCGGTAAAACTGGATAAGGCGAGCAGAGGCTTCGAACGCTGTTTTCACTTTAGGATGCGCCGTACCGAAGCCATCGGTGATCCTGAAGCCGAGCGATTTGATCCTGATTGCGGCGGCTGCTCCAGTCTGGTGAACGGTCATGTCTGGCTCTAGCAGATGCCTGATCAACGGTTGGAAAACGTGAGCAATAGTGCCGGTAAACGTAAGGTCGATGTGGCCCTTGTCTCCCTTCAATGCCACGTAGACGTACTTGGGCATGGTAGGCATATCGCGTGGTCGGATTGTTATCCACGCCGAATTCTTCGTCAGCTTGAGAGGCTTCATTTCCAAAATGGGGAATTCTTGACTGGCTAGTTCATAGGCTGAATCCCAAAACTTGTTGGTGGCTTCATCATCTTCGCGCACCCACGCATTTATTTTTTTCGTGCCGGCCGTCTTTAGGAAATTGGCCCTATAGGCACCTCTTCCGTTGTTGTCCGCGCTGAGAATCTCAGCAATCTGCTCGAGCGATATATGGCGATTGAATCCGCCGAGATCGGTGCGATTCTCGATGTAGTGATGAGGCGCGCAAAGGACTAGTTCAAAGTCCGCATAGATCCCGTCTGAGCAATCACGCTCCGCTCGCATCCGGTACCTTTGTGCTTGATCGGGCTGTAAATTCGCATCCACCTTATCCTCAATCAGCAATGCGAACCGTCTCCCGTGGTCGGTCTGGTATACGACGATCAGGTCGGATTCGCCCAAGCGGTTGCTCTTTGAGACCCAAAAATCGGCTACGATCGCCGGCTCGCTCGCAAATTTGGTAAAAGACTTGAAGCGCTCCGCGAACGTTGGATTGACCGCGAACTCCTCGGCAAGCAGCAGGTCCACATCGCGTTCGTACTTCCGTTCTACAGGCATGATCTTCCCTCCAGCGCTGTTGCGCAGTATACGGTATACGTACCTCAATTATATCGTTTAATCGAACATGCTGGCGTACGCTGGGCGCAAGGGTGAACTCTAGCCGACATCTAGGCCGTTGCTACGCGTTAACGGGTACACGCCCTAGGTGGCTGGTTGGTCCTGATGCCTTCTCGGTCGTACCTCATGGTCGGGATTAAGGGGCGGCGCTTTTTCGCGCCCTAACCGACGATGGGCGGCGCTTTTTC
This sequence comes from uncultured Alphaproteobacteria bacterium, assembly GCA_963721005.1. Lineage (GTDB taxonomy): Bacteria > Pseudomonadota > Alphaproteobacteria > Rhizobiales > Xanthobacteraceae > VAZQ01. The sequence goes on from CAVRHR010000003.1 coordinate 103,305, forward strand.
GCGCCCTAGGTTCAAGGGGCGGCGCTTTTTCGCGCCCGTGGAAACGTGAGAAGTCGCTGCGGCCCTAGGCGAACCGTGCGTTTTCAGGTTTCCTTATCATAGTCACTAGGTAGTAGACAGAATTACTTGTACTCGAAAGTACGCGGCCATGAGGCCGCGATTGCTTACGCAACAAGAAGGAAGGGGCGGCTGCAATGGAAAGCGGGGCGCGTCGAGACCCCAGAGGAAACGTCGGATCGGGCAACATCTAATAACAAATAGGTCGCCGGGCTAACCCCTGGGAGTAAAGCACCCGATCGTTCCTGCCGTTCGATCCCGATTGTTCTCGTCGGCTGGTCGTCCCCACCGCGCCGCTTCTATCCATTCGGCACCGCAAGCTCGTCGCCCTTCGCATCAGAAAAAGTTCCAGCGCGAAATCGAGCCGCAGACTACAACACTACGGTTTACTTAACCGTAGGTCTAGGCTATAAGAAGGCAGTGTTTATCGTATCAAGTTGTGCGTAATCTCGTTTGTGTATGCGATCTGGGTAACATTAGGGTAACGAAAACTTGTCCGGTGATAGCGCGATCTTAGCCCGCGTTAAGGCCACCGCTCGCAGCAGGGTGACGAACGGTAGCGACCTGTTGCCCGGTATTGATGGCCGCCGAATCACGGCGAGGCGCTACAGAGACATCCTTGCCGCGCTAGCATCGGATATGGGGGGCATTGAGCACATGAGCGAGGCTCGCGCTCAACTTTGCCGCCGGTTCGCAGCGCTGGCGGTACAAGCCGAGGCCATGGAAGCCCGGCTCGCGATGGGTCAACAGATTGATCTGAACGATCACGCGCTGCTGTCTTCGACCTTGGTGCGTCTCGCGTCGCGGCTTGGGATCGAGCGCCGCGCTAAGGACATTTCGCCGCCGAGGCTGGATGCCTACCTCGCTTCGCTTCAATCCGAGCCCGAACCCGAGGACACAGAATGACCCTCCTTGCACGCCCCAGCAGCCTCACCGGCAAGCGTTCGAGGCTCAAGGCTAACCCGATACCCTCCGGAGGACTTGTCCAGTCCCTGCGCCTGCTAGGCGCCTTAGCAGCGATCGGTAAACTTTTAGGATTAGCCGCGACCGCTCGCAACCCGCACCGGTGGCCTTCCGTACAAGGCGGCGAGGCTGGAATTTACTCAGTCTACGCCGCTCGATGGCGAGCCGAGCGATGAAACACATTCGGCCCAAGTCAAAACCTCCCCCGACGATCGATATCGTCCGGGCGATGAACCATCCCGCTATGTTCCAACCGTGGTTCGCGGGTCCGTCGTGGGACAATTGGCGTACCGTACTCAAAGGCGCCTTCGCCCTACCGATGAACGCCAGCGAACAAGCATTCTTCCGTACCGTCGCCGAGCGTGATCCTCCGTCCAAGCCGGTGCGCGAATTGTGGGCCATTGTTGGTCGAGGTGGCGGAAAGGACAGCGTAGCGTCCGTGGTTGCCGCTTACACCGCTGCCTTGTTTAGCCCAAAATGCCTGAGGCCTGGAGAAAGAGCGTTAGTGGCCTGCCTCGCCTGTGATCGCGATCAGGCGGGCATCGTCCTCAACTACGTCAAGCCGTTTTTTGAGAATATCCTGCCCTTCAAGCATATGGTAACCCGCGAAACTGCTCAAGGATTTCAACTACGAAACCGGGTTGATGTCGCGGTTTCTACCAATTCATTCCGAGCAGTACGCGGACGTAGCATTCTTTGCGCCGTCCTCGATGAAGTTGCTTTTTACCGGGATGACCGCAGCGCAAATCCGGATACTGAATTATACAACGCTCTCGCTCCTGGCCTCGCTCGCGTCCCCAATTCCATCCTGATCGGCATAAGTACGCCTCACCGCAAGTCCGGATTGTTGTACGACAAGTTCGCTAAACACTACGGCCGCGACGATCCAACTGTGCTCGTTATCCGTGCCCCTTCCTCCACGATGAACTCGACCCTCGATCAATCAATTATCGATGCCGCAATCGAGGAAGACCCCGCACTCGCGAGAGCAGAATATTGTGCGGAATTCCGCGATGATATCTCGGGGTGGCTTACCCGCGAATTGATCGAGGCCGCCGTTGACCCAAGCGTCACCGTAAGGCCGCCGCGCCCCGACATTCGCTACACCTCATTTTGCGATCCTAGCGGCGGACAAGCGGATAGCTTCACTGCCGCAATAGCGCACAAGGAAAACGATGCTGCGGTGCTTGACTGTCTGATTGAGATTAAGCCTCCATTCAATTCCATCGCGGCAACCGAGCAGGTCGCGGCAACCCTCAAGTCCTTTAATTGTAACAAAACGGTTGGGGACAAGTACGCGGCAAATTGGGTGGTGGACGCGTTCAAGCAGTGCGGGATAACTTACGAGCACTCCGAACGCGACCGCAGCCAAATCTATTTAGACACATTGCCGCTCTTCACCTCAGGACGGGTGAAGCTGCTCGACAACCCTCGCCTAATTCATCAATTCGCTTCCCTGGAACGCACCGCCGGAAGCCTAAGTCGCGACAAGGTCGATCACGGTCGCGGCGGTCACGACGACCTTTGTAATGCCGCTGCCGGCTCCCTCATCCGCGCCGTCACCGCTCGCGCGCCCATGGATATCCCGCAGGCGGTGCTCGAATGGGCTAGCCGACGCACCGGGGGTCCAATGCCGAGCACTAGAGCGCCGGGCGAGTATCGAAGTCCCGATCCTCCGCCTAGAGCGCCGACCAGCCTGTTTCCCGGACAGCGCGAGCAACTTCTGAATTCCGGCATGAGCGAGATAGAAGTGGATGAGTATCTCAATGCCTGAAACGTTCATTCACGAGATGCAGTCGATCAAATAAACAGGAGAATATGAAATGTCCGCATTCAAGATGGTACCTGAAAAGACCGTCCGCGATTTCCGCGCCTGGCTCGCATCCACTCCGTCCAATAGGCTACCTTCGCCCAGATCGGGCAGAGTTCTTTACATCAACAGCGCAGGCGCGTTCGACACCGCCCTGCCGCGCCAGCGGTCAAAAGGCGCCGATACGGTGCTCCGCGACATCGTGAGGATTGCTTACAATCGAGGCGCGCAAGATGCCACATACAACGACGATGAACCGGCGCTCGCGTCGCAGTTCGCCCAATCCGGCAACTATCCAAGTCTCGTGGAAAAGCTGGAAGCCTTCGGCCTGAGTAAGGGCCAGATCGAGCAGGCGTGTGTTGCTCTCGGTTCCGACAAAGACCAGGCCTGCGATGAAGATGATCCGGACGTTGCGCTGCGCGAATTCCTCGCCGGCCGGCTGGATGATGCCGACATCGAGGCGGCGGTCAAGCTCGCCGCGAAAGATCGCTTCGGTAAAACGGCGGCGGAGGATGAGCCCCCGCCCTTTAGCGGCAGACCTCGACCCGGCGGCGGAATGGATCCAATAGTCCGCAATACGGGCGCTCGCGATCAAGCAATGGCCGCTGTCCGCCGAATTGCGATTGATAATTCGTTTGGCGTTCAATCCTTCGGCTCGCCTGCTGCCGTTACGCCCCGCCGCGTTCTCGCCTCCGATACCTCGTCGAAAGCGACGGCTTCGTTTGCGGCGCGCTGGCCCGATGTTGCTCGCATCCGCAGAGTGTAGGAGTCCGCAAAATGGGAAAGACAAACAACGTCAGGAAAATTGTTGATAACTCGCCGCGTAGCGAGGAGCGCGGGGCCTTGCTCTCCGCTATTGAAAGTCACGCTAAGCTTCGCGCCGCGATAGAGGCCAACGTTGCCGCGCGCCGTCGCGCCGAGGACGCAAAGCTCGACGCCGTCCGCGCGGCCGAAAAGGCGCTGGAGAGCTTGGAGGAAGCTAGGATCGCAGACGCCCACGCGTTGGCGCACGGCGAGCCGGGCGGGGCGGTAAAGGCAGCACGCGCACAGCTACAGGATCAGGACGACACCGTCGCAGCGGGCCGGGCCGCTACCTCCCTGCTTGACGACGAAGCTCGGAACCTCGTCAGCCGCGCTGACGCGGCGGTGCACGAGGTGAACGCGCGGACCGGCGCTGTCGTGCGTAACGACGAAGCGACCCGCCGGCTCGCCAGGCAGTTCGGCGAAGCCCAGCTTAATTACCACAACGCCCGCGAGGCGATGCGAGCGCTCGCGTTCGCGCTGCCGGCCGTAGAAAATGCAACAGCGTGGGCGGCGAGCGGACTAGCAGAGTTGCGTTTTTGGAGCAGTGATAATTGGGAACAGAACTTGCCGCCTTCGCCCGTCGCCGCGAAGGTGCGGGAATGGATCGAAACCCTACGGCAAGACGCGGACGCTCAGCTAGCGATCGAATGAGTATGTAGGATTTGACGAGCTTTGGCCGAAAGGCCAAGGGAAGGTGGAAAGCAAAAGATCGGCAGGGCGCGTTGAATCAAATCCTCTCATGGTGATGAGCTCTGCGCGCCCCGCCGGTTTCGCAGGTTCATGGTGTAACACTCCTGTAACCCCAGCAGCGCTTCCCCTTTCTGGGCGCTGCTGGGGATTTCGCTTTCGGTGTCCTTTCGATGCACCTGGCGCCCCTTTACCTGGGGGCCTCCTAGGCCGGCCTCGCGGGGAATTAATCCAGGCGCCAGGGGCCGCTCGCCTGAGTCCGCTTTCGGTGATACTGCGGAAAGCTTATCCTCACTTTGAGGATTTCGCATTTTGACCCCTGAGCGGACCTCCCGGGCTCTGGACACACCGGTAAATGCTGCGCTGCCGGACGGTGATCCATTTCACGCACAACCGAGAGACCGCCTGCCACGTTGCCATCATGCCGTGGTACTCTAGGGGTAGGCTTGAAGGTGGCATTAGTAAGTCGGGGCCCATGCGCGCGAGCATGTTCGAAAAAGACCAGCACCTGCGATTAAGCCGCGATGGGCTAGCGGCCTGGATCCGCAGCATCGGGATCGCTGCCGCGGTCGGCGGAACCTATTTCCTGGCGGCACAGCTAAGCAACAGTTTTCTGATCACGCCCGAGACGGTCATCCTCTGGCCCGCCGCGGGTATTTCCTCAGGCCTCCTGATCGCGCTCTGGTCCATTGCGCGATGGCCTGTCCTGGTCGGCGTGATGGTTGCCACCGCCGCGGCCAATCTTTTGCGGCATTTTGGCGTCGCGGCCACTGCCGCCTGGGTCCTAGGCAACACCGCTGAACCGCTCATCATAGCTCTACTGATGCAGCATTACTTCGGAGCGCATTTCAAAATCGATCGGCTTTATTGCGTCCTTGGGTTGTTTGCGGCGGCAGTCGCCGGGGCTGCCGTCGCGTCCACATGGTGGACGTTTGTATACTACTGGCTATTCGCCAGCCTGAACGAACCGACGGCCACCTGGTTGCACTGGATAGTATCTGACTTTGCCGGCATCGTTTCGGTGGCACCGCTGGTGATTGGGATCGCCGCCGCGCTGCGGCGACCTCCGGCGTGGCGAGAAGCCATCGAAAGCCTGGCGGCACTCGCGGTGCTAGGGGCGATGAGCGGAGTTATTGTTTCTCTGCCGCTGGGTCTCTGGGAGACCGTGGTCCCGGCCGCGCTGGTATTTCCAATTTTATTGTGGCTTGCCGCCCGATTGCAGCCGGTCTTCAGCGCGGCGGGTGCCTTTATCGTTTCCATGTCGGTTGCTTTGACCGCGATTTACGGGCTTGGTCATTTTGGCGACTCGGGGCTCTCGATCAACGCCAGAGTCCTGCAGACCCAGGCGGTCATTCTGGTTGTGGCATTCGGCACGGCCGTTCTCGCCGCACTATTTGCCGAGCGAAGGGAGAGCGAGGAACGCCTCGCTCGCTCAAACATGCTGCTGGAGCGCGAACGAGAGAACAAGCTGATGAATGTGCAGGCGGTTATCGCCGCGATTGCGCACGAAGTACGACAGCCTATCGGAGCCATCACGATGAACGCCGATGCGGCACTGCGGTGGCTTGAACGGACTCCACCCGGTCGAGAGGAAGCACGCGAGGCTCTTGATGAGATAAAAAATGAAGGTCAGCGTGTCAGCGAAGTGTTCGATGGCCTTCGCGCTTTGTTCGGAAAGGTCGATCAGGAGCGACAGCCGGTCGATGTGAACGGCACTATTCTGAGCGTTATCCAGTCACTGGAAGGACAGTTGAACGACTATGGAGTGGCGGTCCACCGCGAACTGGCGGTCGACCTACCACCTATCGTAGGTCACAGCGCGCAATTGCGCGAGGTTATCTCTAACCTAATGAACAACGCGCTAGAAGCGATGGGTTCCACGACCAATCGAAGGCGAGTGTTGAGCTTGAGAACAGAACTTCGTGATCGCGACACAATTGCCGTTACAATACAAGACACTGGACCGGGAATTGATCCGAAAACATTGGCTGGCATCTTTGGTGCGTTCTTTACGACAAAGATGCATGGAACGGGATTGGGACTGGCGATTTGCCAAATGATTGTAGAGCGTCAAGGCGGTCAACTTACTGCATCATCGGACGGCAAGAGCGGGGCGTTGTTCCAATTCACTCTGCCAATCGAAGTCAGCGGGCAAAGCGGAAATTCGCGCTGAACAGGACCAATGGATGACCGGTTTAGGCCCGACCCGGCGGTTCGCCGCAGCGCAGCGACGCGTCCGCTTCCAGGGAGAACCCGACATTGGGCTGCCAACGTCGTCGTGCGGTCGCGCTAGATCAACCCATGGTCCGGCACGCGTGCGATAGCAGTCGCGATCTGGTGGGCCTCATCTTCAGTGAGTTTCCCGTACTCCATTGCGCTTCGGAAGCTCTCAACGAAATAAACGAATGCCACCGTGCGTCTGTTGGCGTCGTCAACGCACATGCCACCGGCCGTGCGGCGTACGGTCCAAGGCCCCGGAAATTGGCGATTGTCTCCCATTCCCGAATGAGAACAAAATACGAACATGGAAGTCAAGCCCGCTCCTGGATCACGAGCCGCCCGCGCTGTTCCTCAGATAGATTGAACCCGACCACGGCGGCGGCTCCGGCCGCCTCCCTGTCTGGCGCCTCGACATAGCCAAGGAACGTGCTTCCGAATGAGCGATGCAGTCCGAGCAAGTAAATATTTCGATCCTCATTGTTTTAAGGTCGATATGCAGGAATCTAACTGGGCAACAACCTTCGGCGAGGGCTTTTCTTGAACATCGTAGGTGCGAGTTCCGGGGATGCCCCTTCGTTCGAAGTGAATTTGAAACCCTCCTGCTAAGAACGCCGCGACGTATGGGGTGTAGACGTTGTGGTCGTCAGATGTCTGAAAGACCCCCCCATCTGATATTGGCCCACCGTTGAGACGGCCGACAGAGCTAAAGGTGGGCGAGATGAACGCGGCCGAGGAAAGAACTACCTTGTTTGCCCCAGCGGGCACGCCATTCATAAATCTCAGGTCGGTAACGTCCAGGCTAAATCCAACAAAGGTTCTTCCATCGCTCTTTTGCTGTGCGACGACCAGTCGAAAATTGAGCGCCTCTGGCGATGGAAGATTCAAAAGGAGAAGGACCACGTTGCAACTCTTTGCAACGTGGTCCTCCTTGATCTCAATCTCATATTGAACATTGCGAGGAACCATGGTTTCGGCACAAATCATGCCGGGGAGAACGGCAAAACTCCCGATCATCAAGCATTTTGAGGCGGCCTGATAGCGCACCGACTAAATCCCTCCAGCGACAAACATCCGCGCCCAAGATTTTGATCAACCTTCCGTTCCCATATCGGCGCGAAATGGACCATCAGTCTGAATATCCAGCCATCCACAAGAGCGGAACTCACGTTGTGAGCTTCGGCGCAATGAAGGCCGGCCGCGGTTGCCTATCGACAGGCGGCAAAATGCCGATCTCTCGACCAAGCATCGTGTCGAGGGCGAACACAGCGCCGGGATCGGCGCCGGTAGAAGCTGACACCGCCCAGTTTTGCAGGGCGAATAGCACCACCTTGTTCGGCGCTTGCGGTGGCGCTCGATCCGGGTGCGCTATCGCTGATGTCAGAAAGGGCGCGGCAAAGCTGCACGCGACCGCACCGGCAACGAGCTTCTTGCCGTTCATCGCACTGGTCTCCCGATTCGCAGGATTATACCACCGCGTCAGAGGAAAAGTCGGCGTGCAGCCGGTTGCAGGAGCGAGCCGCCTGCAGGCACCGCGCCCGTGTTGCTCAAAGCCAGATTAACCATCAAGAATGTGTGATACCTTATAGCCCGCGCTGATGGTGTACGATCGAGACCGCCTTCCCCCCGAAGGCAAGCGGTCCCGATCGCCACCCCGTCCCCCCGACACCCTGGCGGTCGGGGCCGCCGCGTACTCCCCCAGAGTCCCCGCAACATTAATTCACAGTGCGCAAAAGGCTTTTTCGCGCCCGAATTTGGGCGAGACCGGCATATGTGCGTTCTCAAGGCCAAGGCCCTAATCGTGGCAACTGGAACGAGGGGGGAATTTGCGCGGTGTAGCCCCGAAGTATGGGACAAAGGTTCAATTCCCGGTCCGGGCCACCATAGTGTGGCTCCGGAAGCCAGCAGAAAAACCTTTGTCCCAGCTCACGCGATCGAGCGCAGACATGATTTGGTTGAAAGAGGTATCACAGGGTCAATGTAGGCTGACCGACGGCCAAGCTTCGTCCGGCAGCTTATCTAGAGCCGCGTCAACGACCCCGGGGCCGAATTTTGTAACCAACAGCTGTAGGTCCTTCTGGAACTGCTCCGTCAATCGGGCGCTACCTGGGCCGTGATCTGCGGCTGCCGCGTAGAGACGCAATAAGGCTTCAAGGCGGGCGGTCAGATCGTCCATTGCGAACTCCAGGGAGCACGTAGTCTAGGTCTCTAGGTACCACGGCGGGCGGGCGGGCGGTAAGGGGGCCGGCCCGGGCCATCCCCAGCGAGATAGCCCCCCGCCCAGAATAACGTGCCGGTGGGCTCCGTAGGGCGATTGGCAGGGCGTTACCCGTAGCGTTACCCTTGGCCGATTAGGACCACGCGGGCCATTCTGTGTTTCTTGATATATCTTTGAATTATATAGATTATATTCATGAATCGAACGCGACCGGCCCGCGGTTTATTCGACCGCGGGCCGGCGCAGCAGCCCAGACCCGTACGCAGACTAACGAGACAGCCTGGGCGCAGAGTTCATGGTGACCGAGCGCATCAGTTGGCGATGACCTTGCTGCTCTTCGCCACCACGTGGGTGATCGGCTTGTGGGTCTTGCCGACGCTGGCGTGCTTGACCGGCTTCGAAACCTTCACGGTCTTGATGTGCGTCGCATGCTGGCCGTTCTTGGCGACGCTCAGGTGACGCACGCTGTGATGAGCGACCTTGAGCTTCTTGACGACCTTCGCCTTGATGACCTTGGCCGCCGGGGCCACCGGGGTCGAGGCGACCGGCGTGGTGGTCGCGGGTGCCGCCGTCACGGCCTTGACCGGCTTCGACACCTTCGCGGTCTTCACATGGGTCGCGTGCTGGGCGACCATCAGGTGGTGCGCATGGTGATGCGCGACCTTGAAGGTCTTGACCGGCTTGTTGACGGTGCCGGGTTGCGTCCACGGGAACCAGGTCATGGGCGCCGGAGCCGCCGCCGTCACGGTCTTGACCGGCTTCGACAGCTTTGCGGTCTTCACATGGCCCGGATGCTTGCCGTTCTTGGCGAAGGTCATGTGATGCGGCGGATGGCGGTGAGCGACCTTGAAGGTCTTGAGGTGCTTGTCGGTCTTGATCGCGGTCTTGGTCAGATGCTTGGTCGGGGTCTTGATCGAGGTCTTGGTCGTAACCTTGACGGCCGGTGTCACGGCCGCAGTGCTGGCCGCCGCGACCGGGGCCGCGGGCGCCGATTTCACGGCATCGGCGGCGAGCGCCGGCGCCACGAGCATGGTGGTCGCGATCAAGGCGACTGCGAATTTACGGATCATGAGAATTGTCCTTGGCAGGGTCCGTTCGTCGAAACGCGGACCGGGATTTCGATGATCGGCCCCATGCCGATCCTGCCGCCAATATGCGGCATGCGCTCTGAACCGGTTCTGAAGCGCGACGACACCGGCCGTTCATGCGGATGAATGCGCGTTGCAGGGGTCTGTTAGCCGGCGTTCATATTGACGCGCGCCGGTGCGCTCAGCTGCGGAGGCTGTCGGGCGCGGGCGCAGCCTGTGTCTCCGCCATTAACCAATCCAGATAGGCCTGATCCACCTGCTCCACCGGCAGCACCATGACGGCGGGGGTGACGTAGGAATGGCTGGCCTTCACGGCCGCGCAGACCCGCTCGGCGAGCGAGGCGCGGGTCTTGATGATCATCACCACCTCCTCGCCCCGCTCGACCACACCCTGCCACCAATAGTGCGACACCATGCCGGGCAGGATGTTGACGCAGGCGGCCAGGCGCTGCTCCACGATGGCGCGCCCTGCCCGCTCTGCCTCGACAATCGAGGGATAGGTCGTATAGACGAGGAGCGCGCGTTCCATGGGGGGCGTGACCGTTTCGCAGCAAAGGAAGACCGTGTCCCAAGTCAGCAGAGCCGGCCCCGCGAGCTTCGAGCGCATCGCCTTCGTGGCCAGCCCGATCGCCGAGGCCGAGGACGCGCTGGCGCGGCTCGCCGGCCGCTACGGCAATGTAGCGCCCGAGGCGGCCGACGTCATCGTGGCGCTCGGCGGCGACGGCTTCATGCTGCAGACCCTGCACGGCTTCATGAGCGCCGGCAAGTCGATCTACGGCATGCACCGCGGCACCGTCGGCTTCTTGATGAACGAGTATCACGAGGAAAACCTGCGCGAGCGCCTCGCCGCCGCCCAAACCACGGTGATCCACCCGCTGCTCATGCGGGCGCGCACCCGCGGCGGCAGCATCCGCGATTTCCATGCCTTCAACGAGGTGTCGCTGTTCCGCCAAGCCTACCAGGCGGCACGGCTGCGCATCCTGATCGACGGCAAGGAGCGCCTGGCTGAGCTGGTCGCCGACGGCGTGCTGCTGGCGACCCCGGCGGGCTCGACCGCCTACAACCTTTCCGCCCAGGGCCCGATCATTCCGATCAATGCCAAGCTGATGGCCCTCACCCCGATCAGCCCGTTCCGGCCGCGGCGCTGGCGCGGCGCGCTCTTGCCCGACAGCGCGCAGGTGCGGGTCGAGGTGCTGGAGGCGGAAAAGCGCCCGGTGGCCGCGGTCGCCGACCACGACGAGGTGCGCGACGTGCTCGCGGTCGACATCGAGATGGATCAGAGCATCGGCATGCACATGCTGTTCGATCCCGGCCACAGCCTCGACGAGCGCATCGTGCGGGAGCAATTCGGGTTTTGACAATCCGCGGGCTGCTTTGAATTAAGCCGCGGCACCGCCCCCCTCGTCATGCCCGCGCTCGTCGCGGGCATCCACGTCTTTACAGCCCTGCAACGCCCAAAGTCGTAGATGGCCGGCACATCAGGGCGTTTACGCCCGTCTTCCGGCGCCTTAGCCGGCGCGCGGGCTATGCCCGGCCATGACGAAATGAAGAACATATCGCGGCTTGCCGCCACTCAGTTCGCCGCCAGCGCCGCCCCGATGTCGGCCTGCTTGGCGGTGGTGCCGTGGCCGCCGGCGACGACAGCCCCGGTGATGCCGAATTTCCGCACCGCCTCGCCGACCGCCACCGTCGCCTCCGAACGGTCGATGGTGCCGCGCGGCGAGATCAGGTCGGTGACATACAAGACGTTGCCCTTGACCACGTGGCCGATGAACATGCCCTGGACGTGCGGATTGGTGATGTTGTAGATGCGGATCTCGTCGGTGTCGTCCTTGATCGACATCTGGTCCTTGACCTCGACGATATTCGCAGCCGTCGGCTTCTTCTGCAGCTCGTCCGGCACCAGGGTGCGGGCGGCGGCGACGTCCTGCTCGAAATAGGCCTTGTCCGGAGCCGGCACGATGATGGTGGCACCCTCCGCCACGAAGGTCCGCATGCCGCCGGTATGGTCCATGTGGTGATGGGTGAGGACCAGATACTTGATCGGCTTGCCCGGATATTTGGCCTTCGCCGCATTGATGGTCCAGCGCGATTGCAGCTCGCCATAGGGGGCGTCGAAGATGACCAGATAATCCTTCATGGCCACGATCAGGTTGTTGGCGGTGCCGCCCTCCACATGCTGAACGTTGGGCGCGAGCTCGACCAGCTTGAGGCCGCCGCCGGTCGGAAAGATGACGTCGTCGCTCTCCAGATACCGCGTCAGGAACAGCCGGCGCAGCACCCACTGATAGGGCACGTTGCCGGTGGCCGGCGGGCCGGCGACCGCCTTTACGGCGTCCGGAACCGCGAATGCATCGGCGGCGATCGCCGTATTGGCGGCGACATCCCGGTAGCTGAGCTTGGCCACCTCGACCCCGTTGATCTGATACGACAGCGACTGCGCGAGCTTGGCGCCGCCGACCGCCTTCCAGTCGGCGAGCACGAGATCGTAATTGGAATCGCCGTGGATGTTGTCGTCGTCGCGGGTACGGATGGCGGCGGGCAGATGGGTCTCGCGATCGAACAGGATGGTGAAATTGGTGCCCTGATCGGCAAACGCGACCGCCGGCAGCGACTGCTGGCCGAGCCGCTGCGGCTCCGCAGCGCGGACGTTGCTCGGATCATCCATCGCATCGAGCAAGAGCCGCGGGGAGGAGCGCTTGAGCTCGCGCAGCAGCGCGGCCAGGCGATTGCGCGACATCGGCTGGCTGCCCTTGGGGTCGGCAACGGCGCCGAGCGTGGGCAGCACGATCTCGCTGTATTTCAGCTTGATCGGCGGGTCCGGATATTTCTGGTCGCGGTCCCAATCGGTGCGGGCCCGGCCCCCGCCCAGGTCCCAGGTGATCGCGAAGGTGGCATCGCCCAGGAAGCGCGCCTCGCCGCCGGCAGCAAACGACTGTCCGGGCTCCCAAAACTTGGCGTCGCCTTTGACGGCGAGGCTCTTCAATCCGCGCAGCGCATCGGCGCCGCCTTCGGCCGCGACCGCCTGCTTGACCAGGTCGCCGGGAGAGGTCTGGGCGAAGGCAGGCTGCAGCGGGCTCGTGGCCAGCAGCAATGCGGCGAGCGACAAGGGGTATCTCATGGGGGGTCCTCCGTGGTCTTGTTGCGCAATTCTACTTTTTATCGTGATGGGCTTTCAAGCCATCGGCACCGCTGCGGCGTCTAGCAGCGGTTCGCGACATATTCGTGATCGCCGGCCATCGAGCTCGCTCAAGTTGCGAGCTTCAGCAGCCGCGCCGCATTGCCGCCCATGACCATCTCGCGCTCCGGCGGCGTCATCCCGATCTGGTCCATCATCTCGAGCCCTTCCCGCTTGAGTGGAATCATCGGGGGCGAATTTGTCCCGAACACGAAATGGCCGGCGCCCACCGTGCGCAGGCACATGGCCGCGGCGAGCGGGGTATAGCTCGTCGACTCCAGATACATCATCTTGAGATAGTGGCTGGGCGGGTGCTTGATCAGCATCGGCTCGTAGGGACCGAGAAAGAACGCGAACTCCGGCAGGTTGTAAGCATAGTCCATGCGCCCAATGACCTCGCAGATGCCGCCGCCCAGATGGCTGCCCACCAGCTTGAGCGACGGGAACTGCTCGAAGATGCCGCGCACGATCAGGCGCGCGAGCGCCAGGCAATTGTCGGCCGGCCGGCTGATGCTCGAGGCCAGCCGGTAGTCGGCGGTCGCCGGCGTGGTGGCGTCGGCCGGATGCACGAACACCGGGATGTCGAGGTCCGTCACCAGCTCGAAGAACGGTCTGGCGGCGTCGGCGTCCGGATACTGGCCTTGGTGGCTCGAGCCGATGATGACGCCACGGCAATCGTCCTCCTTCACGGCGCGCTCGAGCTCGCGCAGGCACGCCTCGCCGCCGCCCGGAACGCAGGTCGCCATGGCGACCAGCTTGTCGGGATGCTGGTCCCGGCATCTGGCGAGATAGCGGTTGCAGTCCTCGAGCCCCGCGACGGTCTCCGCCACGGTCGTGCAGAACCGCAGGAAGTGCCCGGTATTGCTGATGACGGACCGGTCGAGGCCGACCAGCGCATGGGCCGCCAGCACGTTCTCGAGCGTCATCGGACAGCGTCCCTGCCAATACGGCTTGGCCTGGCTCGCCGGACTGTGGATATGGGTGTGCCAATCGATCAGCACGCGGGGGCTCCTTCGCGGTGAAATGACGCTGTGACAACGTTATGTTTGATCGCCGCGCGAAATGCCAGTTTGTTGGTCAGTTGAGCAGGGCATTTCACTCCCTCGCCCCGTCGGGGAGAGGGAGCTCGCCTACGCAAGCCGCAAAGTCATTGTCTCCAAACGCTCGCCGCTAATGGCTGGGTCGCAGGCGCGAGCCGTCGGCGCCGTGAGCGTGCCGCGCCGGAGCCGGCAGGTAGCGGCCCAGCACCCGCGCCACCGCCAGCGGCAGGTCGACAAGGCCTGGGATCAGGTCGTCCTTGGCGAAGGCGGCGAACACCAGGGGCTTGCGCCACGACCGCAGATAGTCGGCCGGCGAGAGCTGCCCGGCCATCATCTCGAGCGCAGCCGCCAGCAGATCGCGCGAGCCGTGCATCCAGGCCACGCTGGCGTGGCAGCGGACGGGCGCGACCGTGTCGCCGATCGCCAGCCGCCACAGCACGTGCCCGAAATCGACGCCGGCAATCGAGCCCAGCGCGTTCCAGGTCCAGGCCCGGGCATTGACGTCGAGCAGCTTGAAGCTGCCGTCGCGATGATCGCGCTTGAACTCGACCTCGACCAGGCCGCTGTAGTCGAGCGATCGCAGGAAGCTGCAGGCCGCCGCCTCGACCTCCGCCTGCTCGATGGTCTCGACGAAGGTGCTGGTATAGCCGAAATCGATCGGATACTGGCGCGAGCGCCGCGCCACCAGGGAGGCGACCGGCGATCCGCGATGCCAGACCGCGGCGTAGGAAAATTGCGATGAGCCGCCGCCCGGGATCAGTTCCTGCAGCACGATGGCGCGCTCGCCCACCATCGCGGCCGCCTCCCGGTAGCGCGCCAGCAGGGCGGCACGGTCGTCGACCCGCCAGGCCTTGGCGCGGGTGAAGGGGTTTCTCTGCTCGCGGACCGTCGGCTTGAGGACGACCGGAAACCGGCAATCGAGCGCCGCCAGCTCCTGCAGGTCGCACGGGTCATAGCAGCGGGGGAAATCGATGCCGAGCGAAGCCGCCCGCTCATAGGTGAGCCGCTTGTCGTGGGTCCAGCGCACCGTATCCCAGGGCGGAAAGGTGACCCGAAAGACGCTCGCGAGCTCAACTTGATTTTGCGACAGCACCCGCAACTCGGCGTCGCCGGCGGCGATCAGCACCCACCCTTCCAGCTGATGGTCGCGGGCGAGATTCTTGAGAAATTCGATCGCGCCGTCGTCATCCGGGCCGCCCCAGATGAAGCCACGCTCGGTATAGCGCGAATACCGCGCGATCGGATGGTCGTCCGTCACGTAGCACACCGGGATACCGTGCCGCCCCAGGCTGCGGGCGAGCGCCAAGGCTCCGTGCGCCCCGCCGATCACCAGCGCGCCGGGCGATCGGCGATCCGTCGGATCGCGACCGGATGCTGCCGCTGAAACTGTCGGGCTCATCGTGAAGGCTCCTTTTCGCGCCGCATCGCCGCGAAACCGCGGATCGCCGCGAAACCGCGGGCTCCGGAGCCGATCCCCGAGCGGCCGCGGCCCCGAATGACTACGAATAGGGACGACGGGTGAATTTTTCTTAAGCCGGGCACGATCCGAAAATGCAAAGCGCGATCGCGCGGTCGGCTCCCGTATGCTTAATCCTTCGTTAACAGCGCCCCGATAGTCTCGATCGTTGCAGGCCCGGAGCCTGCGCCCGCCCCCTGATCGCGTCATGATGAGAATCGAGTTCGACAGGCTTCGCTTCCTGGTGATCGAGGACAACCCGCATATGCGCCGGATCCTGAAGGCGCTGCTGCAGGGCTTCGGATCGCGCGAAATCCATGAGGCGGCGGACGGCATGGGCGGGCTCGAGGCCTTCGGCAAATTCACGCCCGACATCGTGATCATCGACTGGGAGATGCCGATGCTCGACGGATTGGATTTCGTCCAGATGATCCGGCAGCCGGATTCGAATGCGAGCCCATTCACCCCGATCATCATGTTGACCGGGCATTCCGAGCGTAAGCGCGTGATGGCGGCCCGGGATGCGGGCGTGACCGAGTTCATGGTCAAGCCGATCTCCGCCAACTCCCTGTATCGGCGGATACTCAGCGTCATCGCCAGCCCGCGACGGTTCATCAGGACCAAGACCTATTTCGGCCCCGACCGCCGGCGCAGCAGCTCACCAACCTACACCGGACCGGAACGGCGCAAGGGAGCAAAGCTGGACCTCGACCGGCTGCGCCGTTCTCCGGTCCAGATTTGAGCAGGAGAGCGGCCATGTCCCGACCCCGCGCGGACCAGCCTTCGGTTGCGACCTATTCCGATCATGAGATCATCTCGCCGCCCCACCGGCTGCGCCGGGCACTGTCGAATGTAGAGGTGTCCCAGGCCGACGAGCCGGTGGCGCGCGCCGAGCAGGCACTGGCGCTCCTCGCCGGCGAGTTCGCGACCTGGATGGAGGAAGAGGGCGAGCGGTTGGACCAGGCGCGCAACTCCGTCAAGGCTGCCGGCTTCACCGCGGCGACCCGGGAGGCACTGTTCTTCGCCGCCCACGACATCAGGGGCGACGCGGAGACCCTGGGCTATCCTGGGCTCACGATCCCGGCCGAGAGCCTGTGCCGGTTGATCGAGCACACCCGCGACATGAACCGGATCCCGCTTTCGCTCGTCGACCAGCACGTCGACGCGGTGCGCGCCATCATTCGTGAGGGCACCCGGCCCGATGCCGAGCAGACGGTCGCGGTCCTGACGCGCCGGCTGCGCGACGTGACCGACGAGTTTCTGGCGCATGAAAATCGCGACCGGCTGGACGAGCTCGCCGACATCCTCTCCCCGCCGGTGGCGCCGGGCGAGCCCTCGTTCTGATTTCAACTCCTTCAGCCTCATGGTGAGGAGTGCGGGCGATGCCCGCGCGTCCTGAGGCTCTCGAAGGACGAACCATGGCAGCGCGCGCGTTGTATCGAATTATTACGCGGCCGCCCGGTCCGGCTCATAGGGCGGCGTGATGGCGTCGCTGGCGAGGAGATCGTCGCAGAACATTCTGGCTTCCTCGCGCGCCGCCTCGGCGGCGAACCGCCGCAGCAGCGTGAGCAGCGGCTCGATGTCGCCGAGCGATTGCTCGGCGCAGCGGGTGAGCACCCGCTCGACCATGCGGCGCTTGAGGCTGGTGGCGCCGCGCGGGCTGCCCACGAAGCCGCCTTCGCGCATGGCCTCGATCGCCTCGCAGAACGCCGGATAGGTCGACTCCGGCAGGCCGGCCTTGCGGTAGAGCGCCCGAAAGCCGGTGCCGCGCTGATCGTGCACCAGCGCGCTCACGCGCATATGCGGCATGTCGGAGAGCTCCGCCAAGGCCTGCACGAACAACTCGATATTGCCGGACAGCAGCGCCCGCAGCACCAGACCGGCGTTGAGCTGGCCGCTTTCGCGCAGATGGCGCACCAGCGGCGCGATCTCATGACCGGGCGAGACCGCAGCCAGGATGACGGTCGCCTTCTCGCAGGCCTCCTTGGCCATGCGTTGCGCGCGATCCTCCTGCAGCCATGCGCGCGCGGTGACGAAGCCGGCGAGCGTCTGCGCGAGCTTGGCGACCAGGCCCTGGCGCGTCGGCACCGGCAGGTCGGCGCGCGCCAGCATGGCTTCGCGAACGGCGCCGAGATGGCCGAAGCGCTCCACGATCCGGTCGAGCGAGAACGGCGCGATCCCGGCGCGCGGGTTCTCGATGAGAACCAGGCACGCCTCGGGCGAGCCGACCTCGGCGATGGCGGCGGCCACGGCCGGCGGCAACAGGTCGCGGCTCGCGATGGCGAGCTGCGCCGGCGCCCCGAAGGTCGCGACCGCATCGACCAAGTCGGCATCGAGAAGGAGCGGCGAATGCGCGAGCACCCGGGCGGCGATCGCCGGCTGATCGCCGGCGAGCGCGAGGATGACGGTCGGCGGCGCGTGCTCGCTCGCCGCCAGCTCCTGCGCGAGCGCGGCGCGCACCAGCGGCGACGGATCGTCGAGCAGCATCAGCAAGGCGCCTTCGGCGGCGGCACGGTCGTCGGACGAAAGATCGGAGTAGAGATAGGTCCGCGCCAGCGCGCTGGTCGCGTCGGCGCGCTCGGCCGCGGAGGCGGTACGTTGCCATTGCAGGAATTGACGAACGATCATGTCTCGGCCGACGCTACGATTGCCAGACTTGGCGAAGCACCGGCACGGGCGCCGGACGAGACATAGGCTAAAGCGCGAGCGTTAACAAACCGTTCACCATAAATCTTATGATTGATTGATGGATTGTTAACGCGCCGCCGCATGGCGGTGCCGGAGCGCAGCCGCGCCGCCTAGTCTGCCCCGATCGCGCGTTCGACTACGAGCTGCCGCCGAACAACGGGCGCGCATTCGGGCGCGCGTCCTGGAACAGATCGAACGACGCTGCGGCGGTGCCGTTGTTGCCGCTGCTCTGGACCTGGGAATTGACGGCCGGCAGCGGCGCAGCCTGGGCGCCCTCGGGCTGGCCCGCCGGGACGCTCCACAGCGACACCACCATCGGATCGACGGCGGTGCGCCGGCCCTGATCGCTGAACAACGAATTGAAGACCGGCGCTCCTGCCGGCGGCGAGCCCGCGACCGGCGCTGCGGCCGTGGGCGGGGAAGCCGCCGCGCGCGCCCCCGCGACCGCAAAAACCTTGGTGACCCCGGCGACGTCAGTGACCGACGGGCTCGCCCGACCGGCCGGCCGCGCCGCAACCGCGGCCTGCTGCGCCGGCATCGGCGTCACCGCGGCGCTCGCCAGTGCCGCAGCCGGACCATCGCTCGCGACCTTGAAGCGGCGGACGAGCTCGGAATAGACGCCCTGCGTGCTGCGGGCACTGCCCTGCCGATCGTAGAAGATCGAGCGGTTGGCGTGCGCCGCCGCCGGAAAGGCCTCGGCGGCACTGGCCTGGGGGCTGCTGTCGGCGAGCTGAATGAGCTTGCCGGCACCGCCGGCTCCGAAGAAATGCGCGATGTAGAGCTCGCTCTCCGTCGGCGGGCGCCCGATGCGGCGGGCGAGAGCGGCGGCATTCTGCTGCGTCAGCACCCCCGCCATCACCGCGTTGGCGCTCGGATCGTTGCGCAACTTCATGATCTGCCTGCGCATCTCCGGATCGTCCACGGAGTAGTGGCCGGCCGAGTTGCGCGAGATCGCATTCGCATAGTCGCCGTAGCCGAAGGCCGGCCCGGCCTGCTTGAGGGTGCCGAGCCAGGTCTGATCGATAAACTGGAACAGGCCCGCGGCCGACGACGATTTCATCGTCAGGTTCGGATCGAGATCGGATTCGATCTTGGCGGTGGCCAGGAGATAGTTGAAGCTGGTGCCGGTCTGGCTCGCGGCGTTTCGAATAGCGTTGGTGACGGCGGTCGCGGCCCGGCCGGGACCGATGGGCGTGCTGGCTTCGACAGCCATGGAAAAATGCCTTGCGCCCGCGCAATGCGGATCCCGCGAATCCTGTGGAGTCTCCACAATTATGGTAAACAAGTCCTTAACGCGAGAAAAGCCGGCCGGGAATCCATGAGCAAAAAAACCGTGAGCGAAGAGGCGAAGACCGAGGATCCGCAGCTGCGGCACAAGCGCGGCGGCATCTATTTCGAGGATTTCGTGGTCGGGCGGCTCTACGAGCATCGGCTCACCCGCACGGTGACCCAGATGGACAACATGCTGTTCTCCAACATGACGCTCAACCCGCAGCCGCTGCATATCGACCGGCACTTCTGCGAACGCGAGACCGAATGGGGCCAGCCGCTGATGAACTCGCTGTTCACGCTCGGCCTCATGATCGGCATCTCGGTCAACGACCTCACGGTCGGTACCACGGTCGCCAATCTCGGCATGACCGAGGTGACGTTTCCCCATCCGTTGTTCGAGGGCGACACCGTGCATTGCAGCACGACGGTGCTGGCCAAGCGCGAGTCGAAGTCGCGCCCCGGCATGGGCATCGTCGAGTTCGACCACCGTGCCTTCAATCAGGACGACCGGCTGGTGGCGCAGTGCCGGCGGCAGGCCCTGATGCGGATGCGGCCACGCTGATGCGCTCGCTCCTGTTCGTTCCCGCCGACGGCGGCAGGAAGCTCGACAAGGCGCTCGGCTGCGGCGCCGACGCCGTGATCGTGGATCTAGAGGATTCGATTGCGCCGGACCGCAAGGCGCCGGCGCGTGCGAGCGCGGCCGCCTTCGTGGCCGAGGCGGCGCGCCTAGCCCGGCGTCCCTTCATCTGCGTGCGCGTCAATGGGCTCGGCAGCGGCCACATCGACGCCGATCTCGGGGCGATCGTGGCGGCGCGGCCCGACGCCATCTTGCTGCCGAAGGCCGAAGGCGGCGCCTCGATCGTGCACGCCGATGCCAAGCTCGCGGCCCAAGAGGCGATCGCCGGGCTTCCGGAGGGACATATCAAGATCATCGCCATGGCGATCGAGAGCGCGGCGGGGCTGTTTCTGTCCAGCACCATCGGGCGCCAAGGTGCCGGGCGCCAAGGCGCGGGGCACCAAAGCGCGCGGCTGATCGGCCTATCGTGGGGCGCCGAGGACCTCGCAGCCGAGCTCGGGGCGGAGACCAACCGCGACCCCGAGGGCCGCTACACCTCACCTTATGTCTACGCGCGCGCTCTGTGCCTGATGGTGGCCGCGACCGCGCAGGTGGCGGCGATCGAGACCATCTATATGGACTACCGCGACCCGCAGGGGCTGCGCCGGGACAGCGAGGCGGCGCGGCGCGACGGCTTCACCGGCCGGCTGGCGATCCATCCGGCACAGGTCCCGATCATCAACGAGGTGTTCACGCCGTCGACCGCCGCAGTCGCCGCGGCACAAGCCATCGTCGCCGCCTTCGCGGCCAGCCCGGGCGCCGGCGTCATCGCCATCGAAGGCGTGATGTACGACCGCCCGCATCTGGCGCGCGCGCAACAATTGATCGCGCGCGCGAAGGCCTTGTCGGCCGATGCATGAACCCCGCATTCGCGGGGCATGGCACTCTAATTCAACCGGTCAGAACTGATCCGCCGGCACCCAGACGGCGTGCGGCCCCGACACCATCTCGGTGCGGGCGACGGTGCCGTACTGTGCGGGCACGACCTCGCGCACCGTGTGCGCCGGCTCGACCATGACGGTGCGGGCAACGGTCCCGTATTGGGCCGGGATCTCCACCGCCTGGACGCTCTCGCGGCCGCAGGCGCAGGTGCTCTGCCAAGCCTGGCTCGGCGGGCTCACCATCACGGTCTCGTTCACCACGCCGTAGCGGGCCGGAACCCGATGCGCCACCACGCGGGCGGGCGCGACCACAACGGTGTCATAGACAGTGCGGTACTGGGCCGGCACCATGGCGGGGCGGTAGCAGGGATTGCACGGATTGACGACCGGCGCCGCGCACGAGCCGCACGGCGAGACCAGCGGGGCGCCGCATCCCCCGCAGCCGGCTTGCGCCGCCGTCGGCAGCACCACGACCGAACCGGCCATCGATGCGGCCAATGCAACAAACAGCGCCGAAGAGACCAAGCGTGACATTGTGTTCCAACCCCATTCGCTCGAGACGAGCCTCGGCGCGCATGCGCCGATCCTGGTTTTGACGCTAGCGAGGGCAAGGAGAACGCTCAAGCAAAGATCAAAATTTACCTTACGAAGCGCTGTTGAGGTTTCGTTAGCAAACTCCTAACAGCCACCAGGACGCGAGTTCACGACTCGCCCTTGGGAGTCTCGCCGCCATAAACCTGGTTCGGATCGAACGCCTGCTCGGCGTCGCGAAATTCGAGCGTCACGGCAGCAGCCTTGCCGAGCAACTCGGCCTTTGGGCCGAGCGACCCGGCTTTTGGGCCGAGCGACTCGGCTTTTGGGCCGAGCGGCACCGCGCGATAGAAGCAAGAGGGCCGGCCGGTATGGCAGGCGCCGGGGCCGGTCTGCTCCACCTTGATCCAGACCGCATCCTGGTCGCAGTCGGTGCGCATCTCCACGACGCGCTGCACATGGCCGGAGGTCTCGCCCTTGCGCCAGAGAGACTTGCGCGAGCGGCTGAAGTACCAAGCCTCGCCGGTCGCGATCGTCTTGGCGAGCGCTTCGGCATTCATGTGCGCCACCATCAGGATCTCGCCCGAGCGCACATCGGTGGCGACGCAGGTCAACAGCCCGTCGGCATCGAACTTGGGCGCGAACGCGCGGCCTTCCTCGACCTCATGGGCCGAGCCGCGCAGCGCGAACACCGGTTGATCAGCCAAGACCCACGCGCCCCACTGCAGATCAGCGCTCGGCTCCGCGCACCATGGTGATGAAGCGAACCTGCTGATCGGGATTGTCACGGAACGACCCGGCGAACTGGGTCGTGATGGTCGAGGATCCGGGCTTCTCGACGCCGCGCAGCGACATGCACATATGCTCGGCCTCGAGCATGACGGCGACGCCACGGGGCATCAGAATCTCCTCGATCGCGGTCGCGATCTGCGAGGTCAGGTGCTCCTGGGTCTGCAGCCGCCGCGCATAGACGTCGACCAGCCGCGCCAGCTTGGAGAGCCCCACCACCCGCTCGACCGGCTTGTAGGCGATGTGCGCCTTGCCCAGGAACGGCATCATGTGGTGCTCGCAATGGGAATTGAACGAGATGTCGCGCACCAGCACGAAGTCGTCGTACTTGCCGATCTCCGTGAAGGTACGATCGAGCAGCTCGGCCGGGCATTCTTTATAGCCGCGATAGAGCTCCTGATAGGCGTCGGCCACCCGCCGGGGGGTGTCGAGCAGGCCTTCGCGCTCCGGCCGATCGCCCGCGAAGGCGATCAAGGTGCGCACCGCCGCCTCCGCGTCCTCGCGCGAGGGGCGCGACGCAGGGGGCTGCGGCGCCGCCCGCACATGATCCGAAAGGGCCGGCTTGGGCCAAGGCTTGACGACAGCGTCCATGACGGTCTCTCCGTTCGACCGGTCCTTCGGGGGCCGGGGGTGTCACCGGGGCGGCCGCATCGGCCGAGCACGCTGGGCCCTGCCCAAGCGCATCGTCCGGACGCCGCATTCCCATTTCACATGGCCCCGCCACCGCGGAGCGCCAACTTTTTTGCATAGCTCCACGTGGGCGGAGCCCGGCTGCCTGCTCGCAAGCGCCAGCCAGTCCCTATATATTCGTTCGGACGCAGGTGGCAATGAGGCAGCTGCGCCGAGAACCGCGACCTTAGAGCCATGCTGAACGAGGTCTACAACCGCCGAATCCTGGAGCTTGCCGGGAATATCCCCCGGTTGGGGCGGCTCCCGGACGCCGACGCCAGCGCTACCGCCCATTCCAAGCTATGCGGCTCGACCGTCACGGTCGACCTCAAGATGGACGGCGACCGGGTCACCGATTTTGCCCATGACGTGAAGGCCTGCGCGCTCGGGCAGGCTTCGTCATCGATCATGGCCCGCAATGTGGTGGGCGCCAGGGCACAGGAGCTGCGCGAGCTGCGCGAGACGGTGCGCCGCATGCTCAAGGAGAATGGCGCCGCCCCGGACGGCAAATGGGCCGATGTGGCGGTGCTCGAGCCGGTGCGCGACTACAAGGCCCGCCATGCCTCCACCCTCCTGACCTTCGATGCGGTGGTCGATGCCATCGACCAGATCGAGGCCAGGCGCCGGGCCGGCGTGGCAGCAGAGTAACCGATGCGACAGTCGACGCGTGGGGGGTGACGTTGCGTGCGCGTGCCGGATCAAAGCTACTGATCGTATTGGCCTGGAGCGTCGGTTTCGCCGGCAGCGCTGCCGCGGCGGCGGACTGCAAGAGCGAGGAGGCCGCCCTGATGAAGGACGAAGCCGAGCTGCCGCGGCTCGAGGTGGCCTCGCCGGCCGACCGGCCAATCACCTGCATCACGCTCGAGACCAACATCGCGTTCGCGGGCCGGCTCAAGGCCCACGTGGCGCACTGCCCGGCTTCGAGCTATGTCCCGACCGCCTCCGACTGGGAGAAAATCCGCATCGACTATGCGGCGCGCTTCATCCAGAACCGCTGCAAGCGCACCTTTTGAGGGCGCACGCGGACCCTAATGGCTTCTGTTCTCAGCCGAGCCAAATTCATCCTCGCCGGCGTCCCACGGCGCGCGGCGCGCGGTCTGGTCATGGTCTATCGCTACACGTTCTCGCCGCTCGTCGGCTTTCATTGCCGGCATCTGCCGACCTGCTCGGCCTATGCGGACCAGGCGCTGGAGCGCTTCGGGCTGTGGGCGGGCGGCTGGATGACCCTGGGGCGCCTCTTACGCTGTCATCCCTGGGGCACCTCCGGCCTCGATCTCGTACCCGAGCGCCTGCGACCCGATTCGCACTGGTACCTACCCTGGCGCTACGCCCGCTGGCGCGGCACCAATTCCGCACCGCCAAGCCTCGACTCCCCTCGATCCACGCAGTTTTGACCTGTCATTTTCCGTGCTATATGCCCGTCCCGCTCGGCACATTCGGGCTTTCGCCGAATCTGCCCGGCCACGCTTACCTGCATTCGTAGGCAGCGAGTGAGCACGAGGTCACCATGGTCACCCTGACTTTCCCCGACGGCGCCAGTCGGCAGTATCCCAACGGCATCACCGGTCTCGATATCGCCAAGGGCATCTCGCCTTCGCTCGCCAAGCGCACGGTGGCGATGGCGCTCGAAGGCGTGGTCACCGATCTGGCGGACCCGATCGAGCGCGACGCCAGAATCGAGTTTCTCACCCGCGAGGATAGGCGCAGCCTGGAGCTGATCCGGCACGATTGCGCCCATGTGCTGGCGGAGGCCGTGCAGACGCTGTGGCCCGGAACGCAAGTCACCATCGGGCCGGTGATCGAGAACGGATTCTATTACGATTTCTTCCGCAACGAGCCGTTCACGCCCGAGGATTTTGTCGCGATCGAGCAGAAGATGCGCGAGATCATCGGGCGCGATAAGCCGTTCACCAAGAGCACCATGTCGCGCGAGGAGGCCAAGCGCGTCTTCCGCGACAAGAACGAGATGTTCAAGGTGGAGCTGGTCGACACCATTCCGGCGGGCGAGCAGCTCAAGATCTACAGCCAAGGCGATTGGTTCGACCTCTGCCGCGGCCCGCACATGACCTCGACCGGCAAGATCGGATCGGCCTTCAAGCTGATGAAGGTCGCCGGCGCCTATTGGCGCGGCGACTCCAACCGCGAGATGCTCTCGCGCATCTACGGCACCGCCTTCGCCAAGCAGGAGGAGCTCGACGCTTATCTCAAGCAGATCGAGGAAGCCGAGAAGCGCGACCACCGCCGGGTCGGCCGCGAGATGGATCTGTTCCATTTCCAAGAAGAGGCGCCGGGCTCGGTGTTCTGGCATCCGAAGGGCTGGACCCTGTTCCAGGCGCTCGAGCAATATATCCGCCGCCGCCAGGCGCAGGCCGGCTATGTCGAGGTCAACTCGCCCCAGCTCATGGATTCGCAGCTTTGGGTCGCCACAGGTCACATGCAGGCCTACGGCGACCTGATGTTCCTCACCCAGAAGCGCGAGGACGACGAGCGCGTCTATGCGATCAAGCCGATGAATTGTCCCGGCCATGTCCAGATCTTCAAGAATGGGCTCAAGTCCTACCGCGATCTGCCTCTCAAGCTTGCGGAATTCGGCAAGGTGCACCGCTTCGAGCCCTCCGGCTCGCTGCACGGCTTGATGCGGGTGCGCGCCTTCACCCAGGACGACGCCCACGCGTTCATCACCGAGAGCCAGATCGCCGAGGAAGCCCTCAAGATGAACGACCTGATCCTTTCGATCTACGAGGATTTCGGGTTTGCGGACGTGCACATCAAGTTCTCCGATCGTCCCGACAAGCGGATCGGCGACGATGCCATCTGGGACAAGGCGGAAGCCGCCCTGATGCAGGCCCTGGAGGCCGCCAAGCGGCCCTGGACCCTCAACAAGGGCGAAGGCGCGTTTTACGGGCCCAAGCTCGAATATGTGCTGCGCGACGGCATCGGCCGCGACTGGCAGTGCGGCACCGTCCAGGTCGACCTCAACATGCCGGGCCGGCTCGGCGCCTTCTATATCGACGAGCACTCCAACAAGGTGACGCCGGTCATGCTCCACCGCGCCATGTTCGGCTCGCTCGAGCGCTTCACCGGCATCCTGATCGAGCACTATGCGGGCCACCTGCCGCTCTGGCTCAGCCCCTTGCAGGCGGTGGTCGCCACCATCACGTCGGATGCCGACGGCTACGCGCGCGCCGCGATCGAGGCGGCGCGGCGCGCGGGCCTGCGCGTCGAGGGCGACCTGCGCAACGAGAAGATCAATTACAAGGTGCGCGAGCACTCGCTCGCCAAGGTGCCGGCGCTGCTGGTGGTCGGCAAGAAGGAGGCGGCCGAACGCACGGTCTCGATCCGCCGGTTCGGCAAGGAGGACCAGCAGGTGCTTGGGCTCGATGCCGCGCTTGCCGCGCTCGCCGACGAGGCGGTGCCGCCCGACCTGCGCAGGCTGAAATCGGCCGCGTGAGAACGCCGCCGATCCCCCGCTACTCTCGGCCAGGAAGAGACCGAGCTGGAAACCGAACGCCCGTGGAGCATTCCCATGACGGAATCTGAAGAAGAACCGGTAATGCTGCCCTTCCAGGACAAGGAGGGGACCGGATGGCACGTGATCATCAGATATCACCAGGGCCACGAACGTCGCGTCGATGGCTTCGCCACCGAGACGGAGGCCCTGGAATGGATCCTGGCCAATTCAAAGCAGGTCGATAAGTAGCCGCTTCGCACCACAGCCCCCGAGGAGCGATCCGCGAAGCTGCGGTTGATCTTGATCAAGGCGCCGGCTCCATCCGGCAAGCAATACTCACTGCCGGTCGGCGCGACCTACCACGTCCATCAGCTCGGCGATCTTGCGGCGCTGCGCCGCCTTGTCGCCGGAAGCGATCGCGTCCTCGACGCAGTGGGCGACATGATCGCGCAGGATCTCCTCCTCGGCGCGGCGTAGCGCGGCGCGCACCGCCGAAATCTGGGTGACGATGTCGATGCAGTAGCGGTCCTCCTCCACCATCCGGGAGAGCCCGCCGACCTGCCCTTCGATACGGCGCAGCCGCTTGAGGCAGGATGCCTTGATGTCCTTGCGCATGACGCTTAAATACCCACTACCGGTATAGAGTTCAAGCCCGCGAAAGGTCGCTTCCCCATGCCAGAGCCGTTACCGGCCGCCGACCTGCACGGCTCCCCTGCCGCGGCGCAGGGCGTCCGGGGTCCCGCGCAGGCCGACCATCACGGTCATCAAGGCCATGCCGGCGGCGGTGTCCGCGATCCGGTCTGCGGCATGACGGTCGATCCACAGCAGACCGCACACCGGCAGGTGCACGCCGGAAATACCTATTATTTCTGCTCGGCCGGATGCCGAGCCAAGTTTGCCGCCGACCCGGCGAAATATCTGGAGCCGGGGGCCGGCAAGCCGTCGCCCATGCCGGTTCCGCCCGGCACCATCTACACCTGTCCGATGCACCCGCAAATCCTTCAGTCCGGTCCGGGCAGCTGCCCGATCTGCGGCATGGCGCTCGAGCCGGTGCTGGCGACCGCCGCGGCGGGTCCAAATCCCGAGCTTATCGACATGAGCCGGCGGCTCTGGATCGGGCTTCTCCTGGCGGCTCCGGTGGTGGCGCTCGAGATGGGCGGCCACATGACTCGCCTGCACATGCTGCTTAGCCCGGCGCTGTCGAGCTGGATTCAGCTGCTGCTCGCCACCCCGGTGGTCTTGTGGGTCGGCTGGCCGTTCTTCGTGCGCGGCTGGAAGTCGGTGGTGACCCGCAATCTCAATATGTTCACGCTGATCGCCATGGGGACTGGCGTGGCGTGGGTCTACAGCGTGGTCGCTACGCTCGCTCCCGGCGCGTTCCCGGCGGCGTTTCGCGGCCAGGATGGCGCGGTCGCGGTGTATTTCGAGGCGGCGGCCGTCATCACGGTGCTGGTGCTGCTGGGCCAGGTCCTGGAGCTGCGGGCCCGCGAGCAGACCTCCGGAGCCATCCGGGCGCTGCTCGACCTCGCCCCCAAGACGGCGCGGCGCCTGCAGGTTGACGGCACCGAGGCGGAAGTCCCGCTCGACATCGTCGCGGCCGGCGACCGGCTGCGGGTGCGGCCGGGCGAGAAGGTCCCCGTCGACGGTACCCTGCTCGAGGGCCGCTCGTCGCTCGACGAGTCGATGGTGACCGGCGAATCGATGCCCGTCACCAAGGAAGCCGGCACCAAGATCATCGGCGGCACGCTCAATCAGACCGGCGCCTTCATCATGCAGGCCGAGCAGGTCGGCCACGACACGGTGCTCGCCCGGATCGTGCAGATGGTGGCGAGCGCCCAACGCTCGCGTGCCCCGATCCAGCGGCTCGCCGATCAGGTCGCCGGCTGGTTCGTGCCGACCGTGATCCTGGTCGCGCTCGCAGCCTTCGCGGCCTGGGCGATCTTCGGGCCGCAGCCGCGGCTCGCCTATGGGCTGGTCGCCGCCGTGACCGTGCTGATCATCGCCTGCCCATGCGCGCTCGGGCTCGCGACCCCGATGTCGATCATGGTCGGCGTCGGCCGCGGCGCGCTCGCCGGCGTCCTGATCAAGAACGCGGAGGCGCTGGAGCGCATGGAGCGGGTCGACACCCTGGTGGTCGACAAGACCGGGACGCTCACCGAAGGCAAGCCGCGGGTCGTGGCGGTGGCTCCGGTCGATGGCATGAACGAGACCGAGCTGCTGCGTCTCGCCGCCAGCGTCGAGAAGGCGAGCGAGCATCCCCTGGCCCGGGCCATCTTGGAGGCGGCCGCAGAACGCCACATTGGGCTCGCCGAGGTGACGGATTTCGATGCCCCGATCGGCAAGGGCGCGGTCGGGACCGTGGACGGCCGCAAGATCGTGGTCGGCAATGCAAGGTTTCTCGGTGAGATCGGGATTTTGGTGGCGCCGCTGGAAGCGCAGGCGGAACGCTTGCGCCAGGACGGGGCGACCGCGGTGTTCCTGGCCCGAGATGGCAAGGCATGCGGCATCATCGCCATCGCGGACCCGGTGAAGGCCACTACCCCGGACGCCATCAAGGCACTCACCGCCGAGGGCGTGCGGATCGTGATGCTGACCGGTGACAACAAGACCACCGCGCAGGCGGTCGCGCGCCGTCTCGGCATCAGCGAGGTCGAAGCCGAGGTGCTGCCCGACCAGAAGAGCGCCGTGGTCGAGCGGCTGCGGCGCGAAGGCCGCGTGGTGGCCATGGCGGGCGACGGCGTCAACGACGCGCCGGCACTGGCGGCGGCCGAGGTCGGCATCGCCATGGGGACCGGCACCGACGTGGCGATCGAGAGCGCGGGCGTGACGCTGCTCAAGGGCGACCTGACCGGGATCGTGCGGGCACGGCGGCTGTCGGCGGCCACCATGGGCAATATCCGGCAGAACCTGCTCTTCGCCTTCATCTACAACGCGGCCGGCGTGCCGATCGCGGCGGGCGCGCTCTACCCCACTTTCGGCATCCTGCTGTCGCCGATCATCGCCGCCGCCGCCATGGCGCTGTCCTCCGTGAGCGTGGTCGGCAATGCGCTACGGCTGCGGCACGTGCGGCTTTGAATTCCTAGCGCTGCTCCTCCGGCGGCTTGAGGTGCCGGAAGGACCACAGCAGCGAGAGATCATAGATGATCTTCAAGGCCCCACAGAGGACGAGCGGCAGGCCGGAGAACGGCGTCGACAGCAAGATGCCGGTCAGGGCCGGGCTGAGCGACGCGGCGAGGCTGCGCGGCACCGCGGTCACGCTCGCTGCCGCCGTCCGCTCGGCCGGCGTCACCACCGCCATGACGTAGGATGTGCGGGTCGGCACGTCCATCTGCGACAGCGCCGAGCGCACCAGAAGCAGCCCCATGACCACGCCGAGGTTGGGCGCAAATGCCGCCAGGATGAGGCAAATGCTGGAGGGAATGTGCGTATACACCATGGTGTTGACGAGACCGACCCGCTTGGCGAGCCGGGCAGCCACCGGGTAGGAGAATGCGCTCAGGACGCTCGACCAGAAGAAGAAGCTTGCGGCCGCGGACAGAGAAAGCTCGAAGCGCTGGAACAGCCACAGCGCAAGCAGCGATTGGACGATGAACCCGCCCGCAAAGGCGTCGAGGCTGAACAGGGCGGCGAGCCGGTAGACCAGCGCCCGGGAAGGACCCAGCGGCGCGCTGTGGCGGGTTTCCCCGATCTGGCTGCGCGGCAGGCGCCGGTACAGAATCGAGGCGATGAGCCCGAGCACCGCATAAGCCAGGAACATGAGCCGGAAAGCCGCAATCCGGCCGATGCCGACCGGACCGAGCAGATCGGGCAGCGCCGCCCCGAGCGCGCCGGCCGCCGCCGACAATGCGCCGATCAGGCTGTAGCGCGCGAACACCGCCGTGCGCTCGCGATCCGGAACGCCGCGCGCCAGCATGGCGTGCTCGAGCGGCACGAACACGCCGATGTCGCCGGCCGAGGGATTGATGGTGCCGATGAAGGCCACCACGGCGATGAACACGATGTGCTCGAAGGCCGGGAATGCAAGACCGGTCGCCGCCATCAGGCCTGCGGCGAGCAACAACAGCTTGCGCAAGTCGTGTCGCGGCGCAAACAGCCCGACCGCGAGCGTCAGGACGGCGGAACCGAGCAGCGAAGCGGCCGCCACGATGCCGATGCCGATGGTGTCGTAGCCGATCGCCGACAGATAGGCCGGCAGCAGGATGACGGCGAACCCATCGCCAAAGCCGCGCAGCCCGCGCGCGGCGTAAAGCAGATTGACGTCGGAACGGCTGCTCGGCAGCGCTTGCTCGGCCTGGGTCACGGGAACAGCATGGGTTTGCGCATTCGGCATGGGTCTCACGGCACCTGGCGGAACCAGAATGGCCGCACCGCTAGCATGAAGCAGTCGATCTTAGTTGAGAAGAACGCAGTGCGCGCACGGTCATGGATGGCGTGCGGATCGGGCCGACCAGGCCCAATCCGCGGGCGCAATGCGTTCAACTCCTGGCGATGGCGGTCTTCTCGAGCGCCGCGCGCAACCCCTTGGCGAGCTTGACGGCGTCGTCGTTGGCCCAGAAATGAATGAAGATCATCCGCGGCTGCTCGGTGAGCATGTGGCTGTGGATGGCCGTCACCTCGATGCCGTTCTGCCGCAAGGTGCGGATCAGCGGATTGACCTCCGTCCCGGTCACCAGGAAATCGCCGGTGATCGCGGCCTTGCCGCCACCGGTCGGCTGGAAGTTGATGGCATTGGCCCCGCCGAGCGGGGTGGTGACCGTCATGCCGCCCTCGGTCGCCGGCTCGCGCCGCGGCACGGCGAATTGATAGATCCCGCCGTTGGCTTGTCCCTTGACCCCGATGATGCTGTCGAGCTGGGCGGTGTCGAGATCGATCGCGGGGGCCGGCGCCGGATTGGCGGGCGGCGGATCGAACGGCGTCTTGCTCAGCGCCAGCGCGGCGCGGATGGCGGCCGCGAGCTTCACCGGATCGCCGTGCCCACCGATATGCATGTAGAAGGTCGCCGGGCTCGCCCGCAGCAGATGATTATGCACGGCGGTGATATCGAGCCCGCTCTCGAGCAGCTTCGCCATGACCGGATTGATCTCGGTTTCCAGCAGCACGATGTCGCCCATCACCATGGCCTCGCCATGCATCGGCGCGAACGCCGCCCAGCCGCCGAGCGCGAAGGCCGGCTTGATGGTGACGCCATCCAGCGTCACGTTGAGATCGGTACGCGGCAGCCCGTAGCGATGGACCTCGCCCGAGACCGCGGCGGTCTTGCCGAGCGCCTCGTCGACTTTCTTCCAATCGATCTCCTGCGCCTGCGCGGCGCTGGCGAAGGCTGCCGTGGCCAAGATCGCGATCATATTGATGGTACGCATGAGTAGGTTCTCCTTTTTTGGGCCGGTGGCCCGGTTAGCCCTAAGCCCCTTGCCAGATGATCTCGGTCCGATCGGCTCCGCGGTCCGCGGGGTCTTCACGGAGCCGCTTGGCGATAGTTTTATTGAAGAGAGTGTGGCCATCAGCCGACGGCGAATGGTGCGGATGCCGAGCGCGAGCACCGCATGCCGATCGAGCGAACGAATTGAATGGTTTTTGGGTTTCATCCATGCGCAATCTCCTCGACAAGCGAGTGTTGCGCAGATGTTGCGGAGATCAATTTGCTTGCCGTGGTCGGCCGCTGCGGCCACCGTCTTGCTCATGCACGCGACGGCGGCGCGCGCGCAGGACGACGCCAAGGTCAGGGCCGGGTTGGAGCTCAGGCGCGGCTCCGGATGCGCGGATTGCCACGGGCCGTTCGCGGACGGCGAGCGCGACGACGACGACTATCCGATGGGAGCCAATCTGCGAACCACGCGCCTCGATGCCGCCGGGATCACGGTGACCGTCATGTGCGGCCGCCCTGGCACCGGAATGCCATCCTTCGACGCCGGCGCATACACCGCGCATGCATGCTATGGACGTCCCTTGGGCGCGGCGCCGGACAATCTGCAGCCGACCCCGCGCGCCCTGAGCCTCGACGAGATCAACACCTTGGTGGCCTACCTGCAGGCGCGCATCGTCGGCCATGGCAAGGTCACGCGGGCGGAATGCCTGTCCTACTTCGACGGCAAAGGGGAGTGCGAGGACTTCAAATAGACAGAATGGGCCCGCGTCGTATGATGCGCACCCGGGCGCGCAGTGCCCAAGGAGAACGCACGCCATGAATCGCGCGAGCACGCTCGTCGCCGGCTTTGCGCTGCTGCTGCTCGGCCAAGCCTTCGCGCAGCAGCCGGCGATGCCGGAGGCGGACAAGCTGGCGCCGATGACCTTGCGCAGCCGCATCGCGCTGCCCGGCGTCTATGGGCGCATGGACCATTACGGCTGGGACAGCAAACGCGGCATCCTCCTGGTATCGGCATTGGGCAATAATACGGTCGAGATCGTGGATTCCTGGAAGCAGGTGCACACCATCGCCGGCTTGGAGCATCCGCAGGCCTCGGTCTATCTGCCGGGCGTCGACCGCGTCGCGGTGTCGAGCCAGTCGGGCAAATTGCGCTTCTATGACGCCGCCGGCTACGCCCTCATCAAGACCCTAGATTTCGGCGCCGGCGCGAATGCCGACAACATGCGCTACGACCCGGCCGGCAAGCTCCTCTATGTGGCCTATGGGGAGCGCCAGGGTGGTGCGCTCGCCATGGTGGATCCGGCCACCATGGAGCGGGGCCCGGAATTCAAGCTCGGCAGCCATCCCGAGGCGTTTGCGCTCGAGCAGGATGGAACGCGGATTTTCGTCAACCTGCCGGACCAGGAATCGATCGGGATCATCGACCGCAAGAGCGGCGCGGTGACGAAGTGGAAAGTCCCAGGCAACGGCAACACCCACGCGCTCGCCCTCGACGAAGCCGGTCATCGCCTGTTCACCGCCTCGCTGCAGCCCGGACGGTTGACGGTGGTGGACACGCAGTCCGGCGGCGTGGTCGCCACCCTGCCCTGCGGGCTCGGCGTCGACGATCTGTGGCTCGACCCGGTCCGCCAGCGCCTCTACGCGCCCGGTGCCGGCTTCATCGACGTGTTCCAGGTCGCGGACCCGGACCGCCCCACCGTCATCGCGCGCGTCCCGGTCGGAGCGGGAGCCGGCAGCACCAGCTTTCACCTCAAGACCCGCACCCAGGACAGCTTGTACATGTCCTCCCCCAACATGCTGCCCCAAGGCGGCTCGGAAGTGCTGTTGTTCTATGTCAATGACTGACGCAGCGTACGCACGCGCTGAGCGGGGACGAGCTTCGACATGGGTCAAATGGCGATCCTTTTTGCACTGGGCTCGGCGGCCTTGTTCGGGCTTTCCACGCCGGCCGCAAAGATTCTGCTCGGCTCGGTGCATCCGGCGATGCTCGCGGGCCTGCTCTATTGCGGCGCCGGCCTGGGGGTCGGGGCGCTGCGTCTGCTGCGCAAGAAGAATATCGGCACACCCGACGTCGCGCTGGTGCGGCGCGACATTCCGTGGCTGGTCGCCGCCATCTGCGTCGGCGGGATCGTGGGGCCGCTCCTTCTCCTCATCGGCCTCGCGCAAACGCAAGCCGCCACCGCATCGCTCCTCCTCGCGTTCGAAGGTGCGGCCACCGCCCTGATCGCCCGGCTGGTGTTCGGGGAAAGCTATGGTCCGCGGCTGACCCTCGGGATGGCGTTCCTGGTTGCCGGTGCCGCCACCCTGGCATGGTCCGGGGTACCGACCCTGGAAGCCATGACCGGGCCGCTGGCCATCGTCGGAGCCTGCTTCGCCTGGGCCATCGATAACAACCTGACCCGCAAGATATCGTCCGCCGATCCGATGCAGATCGTCGAGATCAGGGGGCTGGTGGCGGGTCCGGTCAATCTGGCCCTGGGGTTCTGGGTCGGTGGCGCGTTCCCCACGCTTGCCATGTCGTTGCTCGGCGCCGCCGTCGGCTTCGTCAGCTATGGGGTGAGCCTGGTCCTGTTCGTGCTGGCGCTGCGCGGGCTCGGAGCCGCGCGCACCGGCGCCTATTTCGCCACGGCGCCGTTCATGGGCGCGCTCGCGTCGGTATTCGTATTGGGCGACCCGGTGACCGTGCAGCTCCTCGGCGCCGGCGTCCTGATGGGACTGGGGGTCTGGCTGCATCTCACCGAGCGCCATGCGCCCGATCACAGCCACGGTGGGTTGCCGCACGCGCACCGGCACTTCCACGATCTGCATCACCAGCACGCGCACCAGCCGTCCGACCAGGCCGGCGAGCCGCATGACCACCTTCACGACCATGCGCCGTTGACGCATTCGCACCCGCACACGCCCGACCAGCACCACCGACACGGGCACGCCTGAACGTCGATTTGATCGAGCCGATACAGCGGCCGCCTTCAGCAACCCCTGCGCCGCGCGGACCGCGGCTTCGCCGGCTTCGATTTGTGGACATCGCATTGCGGCGCGACAGGCTCGAGCACCGGCGGCGTCTGGTAGGGTCCCGGCCGCATGAACCGCTCGACCGGGGAATTGGTGAAGCGGTCGCGCTCCCGACCGGGCATTTCGCTCGATGGAATGACCGGAGCGGCGGCCGCGGCGCAGATGCCCGCAGCAAGCAGAAAGCCGACGATCGGGGGCAAGCTGGTCATGCGCTTCTCGCCTTGCCGCCGCGGCCGGCACCCGATCTGGCCCGCACCCCGCGGTCGGAGCATGAATCCGAAAAGTTGCAGACTTTTCGGATAAGATTATGCGCAACGTCAAAAAGATTAGAGCGCTATCCGATTCAGCTGATCGGATAGCGCTCTAATGCGTGAGAACCTCGACCTCGCCGTCGACCCCGGTAATCACCTTGAACTCCCGTTCGTAGGATTTGTTCTCGTTCCGGGCGACCACCCGATAATCGCCTTCCGCCAGGATCACGCGCGGGAACGCACCGATCAATTCCTTGATCACGTCGCCGCCGGGGGTGAGCACCGACCATTGGGTATCGGCGATCGCCTCGCCGCCGCGCTCGTTGACCAGCTTGAGGGTGATGATGGCGGCGCGATGGGTCACGGTCGCGTCGGTGAGCTTGGCGGCCTGCACCCGGATATCGGAGCGCACCACCGAGTTGGCATCGCCGTAGTTCGATACGATGTGATAGATGCCCTCGGGCATCAGGACCAGGTCGCCGGTCATGACCGACTGCGCGATCGGGCGCTTGTCGCTCGGCTCGAACTGGCTGCCCTTGTAGACATCGAAGGAAATCTGTCCGGGCGGGATGCGGGCATCGCCCACCCGCCCCTCGATCCGCAACCCGCCGGCCGAGAGCTCGAAGACCTCCCGCACGGTCTCGCCGCCGCGCAGCTGTACCGCCCGGGTGGCGCTGGCCAGCCCGAAGCCGACATGGATCACGTAGCCTCCGGGTGCCAGGGTCAGGACCGGCGTCGCCCCCCGATCCTCCTTGAGGAGCCGGAAGGCGCCGGTCTGGTCGGGCTTGTTGCCATAGACCCGCCAGACCAGCCCGCCGGTGACCACCGGCATGTCGCGCCCGAAGCGGGCGCTGAGCGCCAGCGCCGCCTGTCCGGCCGGGATCACGGGCACGATCTGCGCCGGTGCCGGGGCGGGAGCGGCCGGGGGCAGCGACTGCAACGTGGGTCCGCTCGGAGGCGCGATCCGGTCGCCGCGAGTGGTGCCGGGGCTCGGCGGCGCCAAGCTGGTCGCAGGCGGCGGAATCGGCACATCCCCGGGCGGGCGGAGCACGGCCGGACCATCGAAAAACTGTGCAGTTGCAGGACCGGGGGGCACAAACAGCCACAACCCGATCGCAAAGACGAAAAGGCCCCTGCGGCCCAAGCTGGTCCCCGCCAACCTCATGGTCCGCGTTTTTGCCCGGAATCACGGCGAATTCAAGCCGATAGACGGTTTGTCACCAGGCAGGCGCCGTGCTAGGCGAACCCTGACCATGCCCGACGCTCTCGAACTCCTCACCACCCGGCGCTCTTTCAAGGCGGTCGAGCTCACCGGCCCGGCCCCGAGCGCCGCCGAGATCGATACGCTCCTGACGGTCGCGTCGCGGGTGCCCGACCACGGCAAGCTCACGCCCTGGCGCTTTATCGTATTCGAGGGCGAGGCGCGACGCGCTGCCGGCGCCGCCATCGCGGCCGCCTTCCGCGTCAAATATCCCGATGCCAAGCCCGAGCATGTGGAGGCCGAGCGCGAGCGCCTGGCGCGCGCGCCGCTGGTGGTGGCCGTGGTCAGCCGCGCCGGCCCGCATGTGAAGAATTCCTGAATGGGAGCAGGTGCTCTCCGCCGGCGCCGCCGCCATGAGCCTCGTGCTCGCCGCCAATGCGCTGGGCTTCGGGACCAGCTGGATCACGGAATGGTACGCCTACGACCGCGGCGTGCTCGATGCGCTCGGCCTCGCCGCGCACGAGCGCATCGCCGGCTTCATCCATATCGGCCGGCCACCGGGCACGCCCGAGGACCGGCCGCGGCCATCGCTCGACGCGATCGCGACCCGCTTCACCGCCTGAAATCGATCCACCATGTTCTACGAGACCGCCAAGAACGACCACGGATTGCCGCGCGATCCCTTCAAGGCGATCGTGGTGCCGCGGCCGATCGGCTGGATCACCTCGGTCAGCCACAAGGGCGAGATCAACCTGGCGCCCTATTCGTTCTTCAACGCCGTATCCGAGGACCCGCCGATGGTGATGTTCTCGAGCGGCGGCCGCAAGGATTCGATCTCCTTCATCGAGGAGACCAAAGAGTTCGTCTGCAATTTTGCGAGCTTCGACTTGCGCGAGGCGGTGTCGCAGACCGGAGCGGAGTTTCCGCGCGGGGTCAACGAAATGGTCGAGGCGGGTCTCGCGCCCGCGCCGGCGCGCCTGGTGCGCCCGCCACGCGTCGCCGCCGCGCCTTGCGCGCTCGAATGCAGGCTTCTGCAGATCGTCGATCTGCGCGATCTCGGGGGGCACAGCTCGCAACGCTATGTGGTGTTCGGCCAGGTGGTCGGGGTCCATATCGACGACCGCTTCATCAAGGACGGCCGGCTAGATACCGCGGCCATGCAGCCGATCGCACGCTGCGGCTACAACGACTACGCGGTCGTGGAGCGGGTATTCCCCATGGTGCGGCCGCGGCTGCCGCGCCGGTCGCCGAAACCCGAGGCCGCGGAATAATCACAAGGCAGCCACGGGCCGGAAGATCGTTCCAGCCTTCCGGATCCCGGCCGTGTTATCCCGGCTGGGCGTCACGCGGTCTGTATATAGTCGCGCAACGCCGCGCTCTCATGCTCGATCTCCGACAGCCGCTGCTTGACGACGTCGCCGATCGACACGATGCCCACCAGCCGCTCCTGCTCGAGCACCGGCACATGGCGGAATTTTCCGGTGGTCATGCGCTCCATGATGCCGCCGACGGTCTCGACCTCGCTGCAGGTGACGACCTTGCGGGTCATGACCTGCGACAGCGGCGTGCCGAGCGCGCCCGCGCCCAGCTCCGCCAGCGCGCGCACGATGTCGCGTTCCGACAGGATGCCGATCACGCGTTGATCGGCGCCCAGCACGACCAGGGCACCGATTCGGTGCTTCGCCAGCAGGGCGATGGCGGCCTCGAGGCTCGCATGCGGCTCGATGGTGGTGACATGGCTGCCCTTGAGGGACAGTATCGTCTTGACGTTCATTGCATCGTCTCCCTAGACCAGAGTTGAGCCGGCCGCCCGGCGCGACCGGTCTCCTCGGGAACGCAGTACCGGAGGCAATTCGAGTCTCGGTCGCGATTTCAGTCGCGTTGCTGATTTGATAACTTTTCAAAATGGATTATCAAAACCTCGGCGCACAATAAATCAGAGCGCCGCGGGCACGTTCGGATGATTGATCCAAATTGTGGCGCGCGCAAGAGCAGGCAATCCCCTAAATTTCTCTTCGCAGTGCAATGCAACATTTTCTTGCGGCAAATTGCGACAAGTTCGAAACAAACTTTCATCTAACCTTACGGACTTGCGCTCCCGTCATCGCCCGGCCGGATATTCGCGTCGGGTCCATCGATCATCGGCGTTCCCGGGACCGGATCGAACGCCGCAAAGGCGAGCAGGCCGCCGACAAATCCGCCGATATGCGCCTGCCAGGCCACGCTCGCCTCCTCCATTCCGGGCATGGCAAACAACGGCAGCCCCAGGAGCGCATTGAGACCGAACCACGCGAGCCCGAACATCAGCAGGCGCGGGTCGCGCACCAGCGCGGCGAGCGGCTTGGCCGGCACCCGGTAGGTCTCCGCTTCGCTCAGGCGCAGGAATCCGAGCGGCCCGCCGGGCTGGAACACAAAGCGCATCGCCGCCGCCATCATCCCGAGCACCGCCGCCGAGGCGCCGATGGTCGGCACATCCTCGCCGAGATGGCTGATGAGGTGGGCGAGCGCGCCGGTCGCCGCCGTGAAGGCGAAGAACGCCAGGAAACGCCAAGTGCCGAAACGGCGCGCCACCGGTGCCCCAAAGGCGACGAGCCAAATCAGGTTGAACGCCAGGTGAGTTAAATTGACGTGCAGGAACGCATAGGTAACGAACGTCCAGATGGCGGCGGGCCACCCGCCCGGCAGCGGCCCCTCTGGCCCGACGGCCGAGCCGTAGCGCAACGGCTCGAAGGCGAACCATTCGAGCAGCGTCTCGCTCGCCGCGACCGGCAGCACGAAGGCCACCATCGCGTGCACGACGCAGAGCCACGCCACCAGCGCCAGCACGACCGCGGGAACATTGAAGATCGGCTCGCGGGTCTTTTCCACCTGGGTCCACTCGGCGCCGGCGCGGCTGCGCCAGCCAGATAGGCTGCCGCAGGCTTTGCGGCAAGCCGGCGCATCGAGAATGAAAAAAGGGAGGGCCAAAGCCCTCCCTTGCGAAGTGGCCGATCCCGGTTGCCCGGGACCTGCGTGGTTACTCCAGTTCCCGGCGCCAGACAGCGGCGGCACCGGTCGGGGCGGCGCGTTGCGCGCCAGTCACGTCCCCTTCCCGTCTTCGTGAAGCTCATCGCCGGCCCCCTGGAGGGTGAGAACCGGCGGCAGATGTGGACCGCCGTCGAACCTAAAGGATCGGCCTTGACCCGACTATCGCAATCCTTTCTTAACATTAACGCTTGGTTGAACGAAGCCGGACCGCCGCCGCGGCCGCCACCGGCACGCGCCGTGCTCCCCTGACCTGATCGCCCAAAAGATCCGCCACCGCTGTCCCGAACCGGGTCACCGCGGGAACGGACACGCACCGGGGCGGGACAGAGGCGTCATGAAACACTCATCGACTCGCGAATTGTTCGATTATTGGAACCTGCGCCGCGGTACCCGGCCGGCGCCGGAGCGCAGCGAGATCGAGCCCGGCGCCATTCGCCGCGTGCTGGCCGACACATTCATGCTCACCTTCGATCCCCGCGCCGGGCATCCGTTCCGGATTGCGGGCACGCGGGTGTGTGCCGCCTTCGGCCGCGAGCTCAAGGGCGTGGGGTTCACCGATGTCTGGGCGCGCGCGAGCCAGGACCCCATCCGCGAGCTGCTGACGACCGTGGCAACCGAGACGGTCGGCGTGGTCGCGGGCGTATCGGGGCACGGTTGCGGCGGCGGAGCGCTCGAGCTCGAGCTGCTGTTGCTCCCGCTCGCCCACCGGGGCGGCGCCAGCACGCGCCTATTGGGCGGGCTGGTCCCCACCGAGCTCCCCTATTGGCTCGGTGCCGATGCGCTCGGGCCGCTCAACCTCGGGATCACCCGCTATCTGGGACCGATGACCGGCCCCTATTCGGTGCCGCGCCGCCTGCCCGCGGTACCGCCCAATACGCGGTTGCGCCATGGGCTCGTGGTCTACGACGGCGGCCAGGCCTGAAGCGCCCGATGCCGGCTGCGCACGCCGGCGTCGAGGCGCGACACACGCGGCGCCTGATTATTTCCAGCGGGATACATTTTTGTAAGGGCGCCGCTGATTGCTTGCCCTTTGGTCATCCGGACCCATACATCGGCGCCTGCAAATGGAGCTCCGATGATACGCGTCCTGGTGTTCGCTGCGCTCGTCCTCCCGATTGTTTGGTCCGTTCCCGTCTCGGCCGAGGTGAAGGGCTACGCCTTGGTGCAGGTGCAGGATCCGGCGCGCGGATCGCTACCCGATATCGTCACCGCCTACGGCATCGTCGAATCGGAGAATACCCTCACGCGGAGCTTCCAGCGTGACGGACAGGTCTCCGACATCATGGTCGAGGTCGGCGACCAGTTCAAGAAAGGCGATCCGCTCCTCGACTTCGGCGCGTCGCCGGCCGCGGTCGTCGCCTATGAGCAGGCAAAGACCGCCTTGCGGCTCGCGCAGGCATCGCTGACGCGCGCCCAGCACATGCTGGACTTGAAATTGATCACGCGCGATCAGCTCGAAACCGCCGAGAAGGCCGCCTCCGATGCTCAATCCACCAAGGAGATGTTCGAGAAGCTCGGCTCGACCTCCAGCGAGATTCTGCAAGCGCCATTCGACGGCGTGGTCATGGCGATCTCCGTCTCCAAGGGAGACCGGGTCGCGGCCGGCGCACCGCTGATGACGCTGGCGGAAACCGCGCGCGTGCGCCTGAGCGTCGGCATCGAGCCGACCCTGATGGGCAAGGTGAAACCGGGCCTCCCGGTGACGCTCGAGCCGGTCTCGACCGGCAGAGCCCCGATCGAGACCAAGGTGAAAGGTATCGGGGCCGCCATCGATCCGAAGACGAAGCTCCTGCCGGTCACCATCGAGCTCAAGGGCGGCAGCGCGCTCCCCGGGGAGCATTTGAAGGCGCGGATCCTCGCCGGCAAATTCGAAGGCTGGCTGCTGCCGCACGACAGCGTCGGGTTCGACAAGAAGGGCGCGTATGTCTTCCAGGTCGACGACGCACACGCCAAACGGGTCAACGTCAACGTCGTCGGCTCGGACGGCGACGCCAGCGTCATCGAAGGCGGCATCGACCCGCAGCGGAAGATGGTCTTATCGGGCAACTACCAGATCGCGGACGGCGACGCGCTGCGAACCGAGGAGGTTCCCCGGGTGTCGCAAGCGGATGGGAATTCAAAGAAGCAGGAAGACTGAACCGGTCCGCCGTGGCGGCGCCTCGACCCGGACGCGCACCGGCTCGGCGCGGACGATGCGCCGCCCGCTGGAAAGCCGACCGCGGACATTGCCCGGAACGCGTTCCGATCCCTCCGGAATGCGTCTTTAGACGGCGTAGCACTAACGCATCGTTAACAAAGCGTGCATAGCCTGCGTAGTATCCGAACCAACCCGGCTGCAGGCGCAGGGGCGGCATGTCGTTACCTCAAAAGAAGCACATGATCTTGCCGCTGAGCGAGGAACGCCGGCGGTTCCAGCGCGTGCAGGTCGATCTGCTGGGGCGCTACATGCTGGCGGATCGGCGCGAGTTTCCCTGCCAGGTCGTCAACATGTCGCCCGGCGGCATGGCCCTGGTCGCGCCGGTCGCCGGCAAGCCGGGCGAGCGCGTCATCGCCTATGTGGACCACGTCGGCCGGCTGGAAGGGGTGATCGCACGGCATTTCGACAACGGCTTCGCCATGACCATCGCGGCGACCCCGCGCAAGCGCGACAAGCTCGCCGCCCAGCTCACCTGGCTCGCCAACCGCGGCATCCTCGGGCTGCCGGAAGACCGCCGGCACGGTCGCATCATCCCGCGCAACCCGATGGCGCGGCTCATCCTGGCCAACGGCGTCAACCTCTCCTGCCGGGTTATCGACATCTCGCAGTCCGGCGCGGCGGTGAGGAGCGATCAGCGGCCCGAGCTCGGCGCCCTCATTACCATCGGCAAGACGCCGAGCCGCGTGGTCCGCCATATCGAGGAAGGCTTCGCGGTAGAGTTCATCCGGCTGCAGCACCCGGACTTCCTGGAAGAGAATATTACTGGCGGGTAAACCGCGCCGGCGGGCGAATTGCCCGCCGCGATCCATTTCGGGCCCGCTCCCCCGGGCTCGCGGCTCCGCGCCGCAGCCAAGACCGCCCCGGACTCGGTTAACGCAAGCGTGCGCGACATCCCGAAAACAGCCGGCCGGCGCGGGCGCGCCGGGTTAATGCCGACAATTTTAATCAATTGCAGTCGTCTACAATTTTACTCGATCTCGATTTAAACAATAACAGTATTCGACGCAAGCTTTACTTTGGTTCTATTCAAAATGACTTCGCGAGTTTAGGCGCGAAACAAAGGCTTTGTGCGAAACGTGGCTCCGTTAGCAGGGAAGGGGCCACGGGATGCAAGTCAATTGCACGAGAGTATTGGCGTCCGCCTTCGCCTCCGCGACGCTCTTGGTGGCGGGGCTGGCGACACCGACGGCGAGCGCGGCGAGCGATCAGCAGCTCTTCATCACGTTGGGCGCGCCGACGCGGGCGCCGATCGGCTGGACGGATTTTTGTGTCGAATACGCGCCGGAATGCGAGACCAAGCCGCTCGAGGCGCGCGACGTCGTGCTCACCCCCAAGGCCTGGAAAGATCTGTCGCGCATCAACAAGTGGGTCAACGATTTGGTCTGGCCGATCACCGACATGGAT
Organism: uncultured Alphaproteobacteria bacterium; assembly: GCA_963721005.1. Classification (GTDB taxonomy): domain Bacteria; phylum Pseudomonadota; class Alphaproteobacteria; order Rhizobiales; family Xanthobacteraceae; genus VAZQ01. The sequence continues at coordinate 146,177 of CAVRHR010000003.1, forward strand.
CACTGGGGCGTGGTCGAGCGCTGGAACTATCCGGACGACGGCTACGGCGACTGCGAAGACTACGTATTGCTCAAGCGCAAGATGCTGCTGCAGGCGGCATGGCCGCGCCAGGCGCTGCTGATCACGGTCGTGCGCGACCGCAACGGCGACGGGCACGCGGTGCTCACCGTCAAGACCGACAAGGGCGAGTTCATTCTCGACAACCAGAACCCGGAAATCGTGCTCTGGTCGGAGACCGGCTACCACTTCGTCAAGCGCCAATCGCAGACCGATCCCAACGCCTGGATCGGGCTCGGCGAGCAGCGTCCGGCGATCGCCACCGCAACCTCGCGCTGAGCGCAAACAGATAGGAGCTACGCGTCCCCGGTCACGTCCCCCCTCCCCGTCCCCCGACCGGGTTCGCGCGCGGCCGGCTCTCCCCCCGGAGCCGGCCGCACTTTTTCCTTTTCGAGAAAAGCCCATGCTTATTGGGCTTTCTGCGATCCCAGGACGCGTCTCGCGACGTCTCATGACGGGAACGGAACGCGAAACACCGGGTCGGACCCGTGGAAAATCCGTGGAATTTGTTCGGCGGATGTTCCGGGCACTTTGGCAGGCCGCTGAAAAACATCGGCACCAATCACTGCCATATCGCTTGCTCCGAACTGCTGCGGTACGCGGACTGTAAATCCGAGCAGTTCGGCCTTAGCATCAACGAGCATTCTGAAGAAACCGCGAAATCCGACTCCAATTGCATCAATAGGTTGGGCGGCGTTTCAGAACGGCGGCCAGCGAAAGCTTGCGCGATTGGCCTCTGCGTGCCCGCTTCTAGTGGATTGCGTCTGACATTTGAATCCCGGAGGGGATTCCCATTGGACCCGACGTATGCGAGTTTGGCGCATGCGTACTGGAATTTTCGTCAATCTTAAGCCCGCTGATCGCCGTCGTCTGAAGGGGCTCGTGCGGGACCGCAACGCGCCACACAAGCATGTCTGGCGGGCTGAGATCGTGCTGTTGAGCGCCGACGGTGTCGGCACCAACGAGATCATGCGCCGGACTGGGAAATCGAAGACCTGTGTCTGGCGTTGGCAGGAGCGCTTCATGCAGGAAGGATACGACGGTCTCCTGCGCGATAAGACCCGGCCTTCGCGCATCCGGCCGCTGGGGTCCAGCGTCACCGAGCGCGTCGTGAAGCTCACTCAGAGCGACCCGCCAGCAGAGGCGACCCACTGGACCTCCGCGCTGATGGCGAAGGTCGTCGATATCAGCGCGAGTTCCGTCCAACGGATCTGGCGGGCGCATGGACTGCAACCGCATCGAGTGAAACAGTTCAAGCTCTCCACCGACCCGCAATTTGTCGACAAGCTGCGCGACATCGTCGGCCTCTATGTCGATCCGCCCGCCCATGCGGTCGTTCTCTCGGTCGATGAGAAGAGCCAAATACAGGCGCTCGATCGCACCCAGCCCGGTCTGCCGATGAAGCCGGGCCGCGCCGGAACGATGACCCACGACTACAAACGCCATGGCACGACCACGCTGCCCGTTACGACAACCTCAGGAGAACCATCTGATGGAACGAACTCAACTCTTCGACCTCATGGGCGAGCTCAAGCTCTACGGCATGAAGGCCGCCTTCGACGAGATCATGGCTACGGCGGTCAAACGCCAGCACGAACCTCAGCGCATCGTCGGTGATCTGCTCAACGCCGAGATCAACGAGAAGCAGGCGCGCTCGATCAAGTACCAGCTGACCATCGCCAAGCTGCCGCTCGCCAAGGACCTCGACGACTTCCAGTACGACGGCACGCCCATCAACCAGACGCTCGTCAACGACCTTGCCGGCGGGGACTTTATCGCCCAGCAGCGCAATGCTGTGCTGGTCGGCGGCACCGGCACCGGCAAAACCCATCTGGCCATCGCCATCGCCAGAAGCTGCATCCGGTCCGGTGTCCGCGGGCGGTTCTACAACGTAGTCGATCTGGTCAACCGGCTCGAGACCGAGACCCGAAACGGCCGACAAGGCCGGATCGCCGACCACCTCACCAGGATGGACTTCATCATCCTCGATGAGCTTGGCTATCTGCCCTTCGCTCAATCAGGCGGGCAACTCCTGTTCCACCTCGTCAGCCGGCTCTACGAGCGCACCTCGATCATCGTCACCACGAACCTCGCCTTCGGGGAGTGGCCGAGCGTCTTCAGTGATCCCAAGATGACCACCGCGCTGCTCGATCGTCTCACCCACCATTGCGATATCATCGAGACCGGCAATGACAGCTGGCGCTTCAAAAGCCGGGCTGACGATCAACCGCCAACCCGCGCTCGCGCCGTCTCCGCAACCCCGGCCAGCTCCGACGGCGCGAGCGCTACCGCAAAAACCCGTCGCCAGAGGGGGTCAAAATTGGACGCCGATCGAGGGTCAAATTTGGGCGCCGATTGACAAACACCTGCATCCGGCTGTCGACGACCACCTCGCGGCCGTCCTGGCAGACGTGGAGCAGTTCGCCCGACCAGTGACCTTCGTTTCGAAGCCGCGACCGCAGCTCGATCAATTCGATCGGGAATTTGGTCTGCAGCAGTGCATGGCTGCTGTGCCCGATGGCCCCGTCGGCTGCAAACCCGTAGAGCCGCTCGGCCCCGGCATTCCAGACCTCGATCGGCCCGTCGAGACGCCACACGAGCATCGGCTCGTAGGACAATTCAAGCAGATCGGCCAAACGGTCCGCCCGCCTGCTAGCCTCTTTATCGACAGACACAGGTCCTATCCCCAACACCCAAACGCTTACGCAGAACCGTTGCCCCCGAACAGCGTAACACCAAATCCGACCCCCGCATCAGCCAACAGCGCAGCTGCAACACCCGGTCCAATACGATAGGGGGCTGCACGACGCTTTCCTGCATAGATGACCTGCGAACCGCATGACGCAGAGATGTCCATAAGAACAGCCAACCTGACATCTTCAGTGCGAGCAACACCCAACATTTCGCGCGCACCCGCAATCATACCGACTGTCCAATCCTCGCCGCTCGGGATCAGCACTCTCGCGCGTCCGGCTAAAACGTCATGACCGTCCCCGCCGTGAATGTCGGGGCAGGCTCGAGGGGTTCCGAAAGAGAAATTCTCAGGACAGAACGGGGTCGCCTTGACGGAAGGAAAGGCCAACAACTCAGCAATGGTGGGGTGCTCCCCGTAGCTGGTCCCGTCTGCGCCGACTTTAAGGCCCGCTAAGCAGCCGCTGACAACAATTCGCAGGGGCTGCTCCGACGTAAAAGTGGGCCAGTTTTCAATGGTCAAAGCCGAAGGCAGACGATGTCTATGGAGCGAAGTCGCCATCATCGCAGACTACCACTAGCAACAATTCAGACAAGTGAGGACGGCTCATACCTCTTCCAAAGACTGAGGTCTGCCAGGACTACCGAGCGCATTTTCGCCAGGGAGAGTCCGGTTCGGGTCAAAACGAAAAATCCTCAGTACGAGGATATGTTTTCCGGTCTTCCTCCAATAGCCGACATCCCCAACTTATAGCATCAAGGTTGCCCCAAGAGATTGCACGGGCGGGTGCTTGGTGCGGAGGGTGGTCGCTCCGACGACCGGATCCCAATGGGCTGGGTCAATCCTTCTCGGCGGCGATGTCCTCGACCAGCCTTACAGTACCACGATGGAGCCTGGCGTCTTGATGCGCACGAAAGCCTCGCGTGGGCGCCGACCACAAGACGTGCCAGTATCTGGCGCGGACCCGTCGGCACAAGTATAAAATTAGCCCCGGGGTCGCCCCCGGGGCTCAGGTTGGTTGTCATGAAACCTTTATGACCGGTCCGCCGGGGCCGCGCGCCAACTGCGCGCGGGGTACCCGCATCGCTAGTACCTCGTCGTTACAGGTTGTTCGTACCCGCCGAATTTGAAGTTGATGCCGGCTTTCAGCATCGCGATGTTTCGGCTGGCGGTAAAGCTATCGCCCGCGATAAACACCGGGTTCCAGCTAAAGGCTCGAAGACCCAGATAATCAAACTCAACCTTGGCGGACCAATTGGAGGCAAACGCATATTCCAGCCCCCCGCCCAACAACCAACCACTGTTGTTATTCGATGCGCTGACTGATACGCCGGTGGTTAGGTTGGTGATGCTCGCGGTATTTTGAACCCAGCCGGCGCCACCCTTGACGTAAAATAGCGCGCGGTCTGACGCGATGCCAATCCGGCCGGCCAATGACGCGATCCAATCAGTGTTGGCGGAGGCTTGAAGCGTTCCGAACGCTGTGGGCGCTCCGTTCCCGGTAGCATTCAGCGAAGTCCAGTCGAAGTCCCCTTCGACGCCGAACACAACGTTGCTGGTTTGATAATTGAATCCGACAACGCCTCCACCGAGGAATCCAGAATGGCTTGTGCTTACGCTAAGGCCCAAGAGATTGTCGGTCACGCTGCCGTTTGCCCACGCACCACCGATTTCACCGCCGATGTAGAATCCACTCCAACTAAATGGTGGGGGTGGCGGCGGAGCGGGGGGAGCCTTCACCCTCATGTCAGCAGCCTCGGCTACCACCGGGATCATCAACGCTGTCAAAACAGCTAAGCCCGCATACGTCCTCATGAGCCCCTCCAAAGATTTTTCTGGAATCAAACAATACGCTCGCTAGCTAATTAAACTTTAGCGATTGTGGATAAAGCGCGAAAAAAGGTTATGTGTTGCAATCTCGCAACCCGAGGTAGCATGGTGTGGGATCGGGATCTGGTGTGGGATCGGGATCTTCTGAACATGCGCGATCGCTTTGGAGCCAGGAAATCCTCTGACCGAGCAAATGTCTTCCGCCAGTTCACCCAGCTGCGGACGTCGCCTCGCTCAATCGTTCTCGCCGACGAGGTCCTCGACCAGCCTGACGATGCTGCGACGGAGTCTGGCGTCCTTGATGCGCATGAATGCCTTGGTTAGGCGAGGCCGTGGGTGGTGGTGAGAAAGTCGGATACGTAGTCCGGCGAGCGGGCCTGCCGCCCGGCGCCGCCTTCTTTCGGCTTCATCGGGTCTTCGAAGAAGAAAGAGACCGGCACCCGTAATGTGTTGGCAATCTGCCGCAATCGGCTAGCGCCGATACGGTTGGTGCCCTTCTCGTATTTCTGGACCTGCTGGAAGGTCACGCCGACCGCAGTGCCCCGGTCGGTTTGGCTCATCGACAGCATCTCGCGGCGCATGCACACGCGCTTCCCGACGTGTACGTCAGTGGGGCTCGGCGATTTCGAGGTCCAAGGTTTGGGCATCGGGACGATCCGGCCTCATTTGACCACACTACACCGCGGTAACATAGTATTGGTAGCTCAACCCAGCGCAACCTATTTACAACCTTTCGACTGGTTCGTCGTCACGGCTCAGCGGCGCGACTAATCAGTTCTGGTTGGCTCAAATGACGAGGCCGCCAACTGAGGCGGCCTCTCCTGGCGCAAACAACGGGGAGCGAGGAATTGCAGTAGGTATCCGGAAACCGCTTAAGAAAAAGGGATAACGCGAGGCGCTTCCCGTGTTCAACTGTACCGGCGCGTTCCGTCATGCTAACCTTCAAAATGAGGTGGCTGGCGATTTTTTTCCGCGACGATCCGCGGTGTTTTAACGGCGCCTGTCCCCGGGGGAGGGCTCATGAGAAGGTTCTTGATCGGAGCCGCGATAACCGCGTTCGCGGCAACAAGCGCTGTTGCAGCCGATCTGTCGGTCAAACGTCCGGAATACGTCAAGGCGCCGCCGCCGGTGGCGTTCTCCTGGGCCGGCTTCTACGTCGGCGGCAACCTGGGTGGGAAATGGGGATACCCATCGACGTCCATCGCCGTCGCGCCGGCGACGGCCTTTGGCGCGGGACTGCCTACGGGCGGGGTGCTCTCGCTCGGCTCGGCGACCGGGAACACGTTCATGGGCGGCGGCCAGGTCGGCTACAATTGGCAGTCCGGACCCGTTGTGTTCGGCATCGAGGGCGACATCGATCTGCACCACTGGGCCACGACGAAAGTCCTCACCGGCTTTGCCGTCGGCACCGTATTCGTTCCGGGCGATTTCTTTACGACCGACAGTCCCTGGCAGGCCTCGCTGCGCGGCCGGTTGGGCTATGCGTGGGATCGGTATCTGCTCTACGCAACGGGCGGTGTGGCCTGGACCAGCGTTACGGTCGGGGCGAACTTTGTTCCGTTTGCAGGCGCTCCCGGAACCTTCGGCAGCGACAGCGCGGTCCTCACCGGCGGGACGATCGGCGGAGGCCTCGAATACGCGCTCTGGAACAATGTGAGCCTTGGAGTCGAAGGCCGCTACACTTGGTACGGCAGCCACGACTTCAACGGCGGTACCGTGGCATTGGGCTTTGGTCCATTCGTCTTCCCGGCAGTGACGCAGTCAGTCCAGCTGAACACTGTCGAGGTGATCGAGAGAATCAACTGGCGGTTCTGAGCGGGTCAAGAAGGCCGCGGCCTGTCGGAGCCGTCTTGGATTGCGTGCGCCGGCCAGCCTGCCTACGGCAAAAGGTTTTTCAAGGCGCGTGCTCCGACGTCGCCCCGACGAGCTCGGTTTCGGCCTCGGAGATGCCCTGCGCGACGGCGCGCTCGAACCACTTGCGGGCTTCCACATCGTCAGGTTCTCCGGCGATACCAGCGGCGAGATATCGCCCGAGCATCAACTGTGCATGGCCATGACCCGATTCGGCCGCGGCGCGGAACCATCTCTGGGCGGTAATTCGATCCGCTGGGAAACCGTGCCCTCCGCCGTAGAGCGCGCCGAGAGCAAACATCGCGCCGGCGTGGCCCTTGGCAGCCGCGTTTTCAAACAGCGCAAGCGCCTGGCCGGGAGAGGGGCGGCCGCCGCGGCCGTTCAGCACCATTTCCGCCAGCGCAGCCTCAGCGTCGGCAATGCCGGCGTCGGCTGCCCTTGCAAACCAGGTTCGCGCCTCCGGTAGGTCCGGCATCACCCCACGCCCCTCGGCAAGCATTCGTCCATACATGAGCTGCGCCTCCGGCACGCCTTCGGCGGCACGGCGCAGCCATTCCGCCGCGCGTTGCTCGTTTGGCTGGACGCCAACGCCCTTGACCAAGCATACGCCGAGATTGAACGCCGCGACGAGGTCGCCGGACAAGGCGGCCTGCTCTAACCATCCGGCCACGCGGCCGGGATCGTCGGGCGTACCGGAGCCTTCCAGCACCAGATCGGCAAGACGCGACTGCGCAGCTCGATCGCCGGCCTCGCCGGAGACGCGCGACCATCGCGCCGCCTCCATCTCGTCGCGCACCACGCCCGCGCCCGTCAGGTAGAGGGACCCGAGAGCGCGGGCGGCGGTCTCGTCGCCGGCTTCGGCCGCCCGCCGGTACCAGTTCGCCGCTTCGGCATGGTTGGGCGGCAGTGGGCCGCTAATATAAAGAGCTGCCACCAGGGATGCCGCCTCGGCATCTCCGGCAAGCGCCGCACGCCGCAGCCACGATTCGCCGGCGATCCGATCCTGCTGGACGTGGCGTCCCTCGATCAGTGCGAGGCCCCATTTGGTCTGAGCGGCGCGATGGCCCTTTTCCGCGGCCTTGCGGTAATGCTCGACGGCCGTGTCGGCGTCCTGCGGTACGCCCTCGCCGCCTTCGGCCAGGACTCCCAGGAGATAGATCGCGGTTGGCAAACCGGCCGCCGCCGCACACCGCACCTCTTCGGCGACCCGTTGGCGACTCTTGTCGTCCTTGGCGTGCGGCCGCAGCGACAACGCGTGGCCAAGATGCCCCTGCGGGCATCCGGCCGCGGCTGAGCGCGCATACCATTGCCGGGCGGAATCCGGATCCCTCAAACTTTCCGGGCCAAATGCAAGGATGTAGCCGAGCAGCGCCTGGCCTTCCGGCGAACCGGCCTCGGCCGCCTGCCGCGCCCATTTCAGCGCGGACTCGAAATCGGGATCGGAGCGGCCGTTGGCGGCAAAGAGCCGATCGGCGTCCGCACCGGCTTGCGCTCCGCTCAACCCGCGCAGGCACAGCGCGGCCAGCTCCGTCTGCGCCTCCACCCACCCGTGCAACGCGGCGCGCTCCAGCCACCGCTCAGCCTCCGCCTGGCACGGCGGCACGCCCGCGCCCTCGAGATAGGATCGGGCGATGTGGTATTCTGCCTCGGGCAGGCCGGACCGGGCGGCGCGCGTGAGCAACCGGAAGGCATCGGTGAACTTTTGCTGTTCGCCGAGTTTGATGGCCTGTCGCAGAGCTGCCGCTGGCGAGGCAAGACCTATCAGTCGATCGACAAACATGAGCCGTTGCCTTTCGGGTCGGATCACCGCCGGTGCGAGGGCGGGCACCTTCGGGATCATGCGCTAGGGCTCGCGCAGCGCCTCGTGCACGACCGGCAGCACCAATCCGAGGAGATACTGCAGCACCGTTCGCTTCCCGACCATGATGTCCGCGGTCACTGGCATGCCGGGCTCGACCCGCAACCCGTCCACGCCGTGCAGCCCCACCGTTTCGATCGAAATCCGGCTTCTGTAGAAGGGATCAGCGGTGGCGACCGGAACGGTGCCGGTCGGATTGCGCGCCTCGGTCTGCGCGCTGAAGCTGTCCGGGCTGACGATCCGCACCGTGCCGTCGGCCATGCCGTACTGGGAATACGGGAACGTATCGAACTTGATCGCCACCGGATCCTTGACGTGCACGAACCCGCTGTCGTGGCCGGAAATGTTGGCCTCGACCTCGAGCAGCGTGTCGGCCGGAACCAGCGTGATAAAGGGCTGGCCCGACTGCATGACGGAGCCGACCGACACCTTCGCCACCGATTGCACGATTCCGCCTGTTTCACTGCGCAGCTCGACCAGCTGTCGCCGCAGCTGCGCCTTGTGCAGTTGCTCGCGCGCCTCCGACGCCTTGCTGCTCTCTTCGGACAGTTTCTGCGATACTTCCGCCTGGCGGCCGCGTATATAGGCGGCGCGATCCGAAACGAGGGCGTCCTGATCGCGTTCGGCTCCTTCCATCGTCTGCTGCGCGCTGGCGAAAGCGCGCTCCATCTCCATGCGCGAGTCCTGGGCCAGCAGCGTGTTGAGCCTGCTGCCCACCACCATCGCCTCGAGCTTCTTGCGCATGTCCTCGATGTTGCGCGCAATGCCGAGCCGTTGAGCATAGGCTGCGGCATCGGAGCGGGATCGCTCTATCGCGGCCGAAAGCTCCTCGACACGGCGGTCGTAGTTTTCGACCTTCGCGTCGAGCTCCGCCTTGCGGTGGCCGTAGATGGCGGCCTGCAGCAGCCAAACGGGATCCGACCCCGTGTAGGCGAAGGGCTTGTCCTCGGCCTCCGCCCGCAGGCGCGCGACCTCGGCATCGAGGCTGCGGACCTGCAGCTCCAGCGCGGCGAGATCCGCGGCCGCGAAGGTCGGATCGAGCCGCGCCAACACCTGACCTGCCTGCACCTCCTGTCCCTCGCGCACGTCGATCGTGCGCACGATGGCGGTTTCCAGAGGCTGCATGAGGATCGTCGGCGACTCCGACACCACGATTCCGCGCGCGGTCACGACCTGGTCGACCGGAATCAGCGCCATCGCCGCGATGATCACGAAGACCATGCTGGTCACGACCCAGACGACACCGCGCGCCGAGCGAGGCACGGTCGCATTGGTGATGGCGCTCGACGGCCATTGAAACTCGAGCAGCGCCGGCAGTGCCGGATCGTTCCGATCGGCCCGGTCCTGGACGAGCGCGACCGCCTTCGACGCCGTCTTGCTCATGGATCTGCGCTCCTGCCCGCAACCAGCCGCGGAGCTACGGCCGGGCGTACACCTTGTTGCTCGAGATGGCGATGCTGCTGGCCCCAAAGCTGCCGGTAGATCGCGCAGCGTTCGACCAGAACCTTGTGGGGAGCAATGTCCGCAACCTTGCCCCGCTCCAGCACCATGATCGTTTCGCAATCAATCAAAGATGACAGCCGGTGGGAGACGATGACCATCGTCCGCCCATTCGCGATCCGCCGCAGATTGGAGGTCACGACCGCTTCGCTCTCGGGATCGAGCGCGCTGGTGGCTTCATCCAGTATCAGGATCCGCGGATCGCGGATCAGCGCCCGCGCGATCGCAAGCCGTTGACGCTGTCCGCCGGACAGGTTGGGCGATCCCTCTTCGATATATGTGTCATAGCCGTTCGGCATCTGTTCGATGAATTCCTCGGCGCCCGCGAGACGAGCGGCCTGGACGGCGTCTGCGATTGTCAGCCCCGGCCGCCCGGCAATCAAGTTGTCCCGGATCGAGCCGCGGAAAAGGAAATTGTCCTGCAGAACGACGCCGAGGCTCTGGCGCAGATGCTGCAAATCCATCTCACGCAGGTCCGATCCGTCGATCTTCAGATACCCGGTGTAATCGCGATTGATTCCCTGCAGCAAGCGCGTGACGGTCGATTTCCCGGAGCCGCTGCGACCGACGATTCCCAGCATGCCGCCCGCCGGAACCGAGAAGCTGACCCGATCGAGCGCCGGAACCCGGCACCCGGAATATGTGAACGTCACGTCCTGAAAATCGATCGCTCCAACGAATTTCGGCCGCAGGCCCGCGGCTCTTTCCGCGGTCTCCGGCGGACGGTTGAGCACCGACCCGACCTGCCCGATCGCGGCCCCCACCTCCTCGTAGTCCTCAACCAATCTTGCCAGACCGACGAGCGGCTGTGCCACCCGTTGGCTCAACATCATGAATGCGAACAGGCCACCGACCAGATAGCCGGTCGGATCGTTCAACGCCATGTAGGCGCCGATCATCAGCGTGCCGAGCGTCATCAGGCGCTCGATCGGATTGGCCAGCGTCTGCGGCCAGTTCGCCAGCCTCGCAAAGGCGAGCCGCGACTTGCCGGCTTCGGCGATACGCTCGTCCCACAGCGCCCGGCGCTGCACTTCCAAGGCGAGAGACTTCACCGTCTTGATGCCGACGATCGTCTCGCCCAGCGCCGCCGACTTCCAGGTCTCGGCGGCCGACAGCCGACCGTACAGGTGCCTCAGCGGCCTCAGGTATGCGAGAATGATCAACGTGATCGCAGCCGCACAGGCCAGCACGATCCATGCCAGGGTGGCGTTGAGGTAGAACAGGAACGGCAGCAGCACGCAGAGAGTGATGAGATCGAGAAACGTGCTGAACAGCCGCCCGGTCAGGAACTCGCGGATCCGGTAGACCTGGGATACGAGAAACATCGTCTCCCCGGCCGGATGGCGCTCGAAATAGTCGAGAGGCAGCCGAAGCAGACGCGCGAATACATGCAGATTGAGCCTGGCATCGAGCTTGGCGCCAACCACCGCGACGATCAGCCGCCGCGCATATCCGAGGAATGCCTCATAGGCGAATATGACCCCCATCATGACCGACAGCAGCACCAGCGTTGAGACGCTGTGGAACTGCAGCACCTTGTTCACCATTGCCATGACCAGGAGCGGCGGAAAGACCGTCAGTATGCTCATCGTCACCGAAGCGACCCCGATGGACCGGAGCGATCGGCGTTCCTGCAGCACCAGCTCGACCAGCCAGTACAGGCTGAACGGCGCGTCGGCCGCTACCTGGCCGCGGTTAGCACGCAGGAGAACCGCCTCGCCCGCCCAAACCTGAGAGAGCCGCAGTTCATCGACCGCAATCGGCGCCGTGCCGGACGGCGCCTCGAGGCTCGCGACGAACACGACCGACCGACCGGCATCGGCGCCGGTCAAAAGGCCGGCGCCGCCGTCCTTGAACAGCAGCACCACCGGGCCAGTGTCGTTGAACTGAAACAGCTGTCGCCAGCGAAGTCGCACCCCGCGCGCCCACAGTCCGCAGTTTTGCGCCCACAGCGACAGCGCCGCCGGCGACGCCGTCGCCTCGCCCGGCAGCGGGTTGAATTCGTTCGCATCGAGCTCGATCCCGTGATAGCGCGCGGCCTGGATCATGGCCCGCAGGCCCGCGGGCAGGCGGGTTTCAGCCGCGGTATTCTTCTCGGGAGCATCAGTGGCCCCCGCAGTCGGACCACAGGGGTCGCGTGTCCCGCGAACTTGTCTCACCGTTTCGTCCACGCCGCCCACAGTCGCTCCTTTGACAAGATGCCCCGACCGGAATCCGAAGCAACGGACCATCTCCGAACCGTCGCCGTCGCAAGTTCTCGTCCGTTACACGCCCGGCCCGTGCCGCCCCATCTGCTCCGACGGGTTCGCAAGCGGACTTGTGCGGTCATTCGTCTGGCCGGGAACCACGCCTGCACCCGCAATTTGCGTCGTCTGAGCGCCGATGCCTGATAGCGGGGCGCTGGAACCGGTGCTCTGCGCTCCGGCAAGCGCGCCGACGGACGTCAGGTCGCTCGTCAACTGTCCGCCGGCGACGGGCTGGTTGGACATGGGGATCGAGGGCGCCCCTGACGCGCCGAGGAAACCCGCCGAAGCGCTGAACTGGCCGAGCACCGAGGTCGCCTGGATCGGTGCCGTCAGCGGATCGCTGGCGCCAACCAAGCCCGACGAGGTGAGCGGCCCGTGACGGAATAGGAGATCGTTCGATCCGGTGGGGCCAGGCGCTCCCGTCGAACCTGTTGCTCCGGTCGCACCGGTGCCACCTGTCTGGCCAGTCGCACCCGTTGCGCCGGTCGAACCTGTTGCTCCCGTTGGACCGGTTGCGCCGGTCGCACCGGTGTCACCTGTCTGGCCTGTCGGCCCCGTTGCGCCCGTCGTACCTGTTGCTCCCGTTGAACCGGTTGCTCCGGTCGCGCCGGTACCACCTGTCGGGCCTGTTGGCCCCGTTGCGCCCGTCGTACCTGTTGCTCCCGTTGAACCGGTTGCTCCGGTCGCGCCGGTACCACCTGTCGGGCCTGTCGTACCCGTTGCGCCGGTCGAACCTGTTGCTCCCGTTGGACCGGTTGCTCCGGTCGCACCGGTGTCACCTGTCTGGCCGGTCGGCCCCGTTGCGCCGGTCGAACCTGTTGCTCCCGTTGGACCGGTTGCTCCGGTCGCACCGGTGTCACCTGTCTGGCCTGTCGGCCCCATTGCGCCCGTCGTACCTGTTGCTCCCGTTGAACCTGTTGCTCCGGTCGCACCGGTGCCACCTGTCTGGCCGGTCGGTCCCGTTGCGCCGGTCGAACCTGTTGCTCCCGTTGGACCGGTTGCTCCGGTCGCACCGGTGTCACCTGTCTGGCCTGTCGGCCCCGTTGCGCCCGTCGTACCTGTTGCTCCCGTTGGACCGGTTGCTCCGGTCGCACCGGTGCCACCTGTCTGGCCGGTCGGTCCCGTTGCGCCCGTCGAACCTGTTGCTCCCGTTGGACCGGTTGCTCCGGTCGCACCGGTGTCACCTGTCTGGCCGGTCGGCCCCGTTGCTCCGGTCGCACCGGTGCCACCTGTCTGGCCAGTCGCACCCGTTGCGCCGGTGTTGCCCGTCGCGCCCGTTGCGCCGGTGTTGCCCGTCGAACCTGTCGATCCCGTTGATCCGGTCGCGCCGGTATTACCAGTCGCACCGGTGGCTCCGGTGTTGCCCGTCGAACCCGTTGATCCGGTCGCGCCGGTCGCGCCGGTATTGCCAGTCGCACCGGTGGCTCCGGTGTTGCCCGTCGCACCTGTCGATCCCGTTGATCCGGTCGCACCGGAATTACCAGTCGCACCGGTGGCTCCGGTCGCGCCCGTTGCGCCGGTGTTGCCCGTCGCACCCGTTGCGCCGGTGTTGCCTGTCGAACCTGTCGATCCCGTTGATCCGGTCGCACCGGTATTACCAGTCGCACCGGTGGCTCCGGTGTTGCCCGTCGCGCCCGTTGCGCCGGTGTTGCCCGTCGCACCTGTCGATCCCGTTGATCCGGTCGCGCCGGTCGCGCCGGTCGCACCGGTGGCTCCGGTCGCGCCCGTTGCGCCGGTGTTGCCCGTCGCACCTGTCGATCCCGTTGATCCGGTCGCACCGGAATTACCAGTCGCACCGGTGGCTCCGGTCGCGCCCGTTGCGCCGGTGTTGCCCGTCGCACCCGTTGCGCCGGTGTTGCCTGTCGAACCTGTCGATCCCGTTGATCCGGTCGCGCCGGTATTACCAGTCGCACCGGTGGCTCCGGTGTTGCCCGTCGCGCCCGTTGCGCCGGTGTTGCCCGTCGCGCCCGTTGCTCCGGTGTTGCCCGTCGCACCCGTTGCGCCGGTGTTGCCCGTCGCACCCGTTGCGCCGGTGTTGCCCGTCGCACCCGTTGCGCCGGTGTTGCCTGTCGAACCTGTCGATCCCGTTGATCCGGTCGCGCCGGTATTACCAGTCGCACCGGTGGCTCCGGTGTTGCCCGTCGCACCCGTTGCGCCGGTGTTGCCCGTCGCACCTGTCGATCCCGTTGATCCGGTCGCGCCGGTATTACCAGTCGCACCGGTGGCCCCGATGTTGCCCGTCGCGCCCGTTGCGCCGGTGTTGCCCGTCGAACCTGTCGATCCCGTTGATCCGGTCGCGCCTGTTGCTCCCCTCGCGCCTGTTGCTCCCGTCGCGCCTGTGGCTCCAGTTGCACCGGTCGCTCCGGTAGCGCCAGTCGCCCCTGTGGGGCCCGTCACACCAGTGTCAGCGGGAATAGTTACGAAGCTGCTGGTGACAGCGCCCGTTGTGCTGGTAAAGCCAGTGGTGGGCGCGGGTACAAATGAATAAGCCGAGCCATCTGAGGTCGTGAGACGTAGCGTCGCGACCTCGCTACTGCTCATATTAACGTTTTTAAATACTTCGAATGCGTAGACCGTCCCGGGTGGGGGCGTTGGAACAAAGACCTGAAATGCAAAGGGATCAGCGTTCCCGCCCACCTGTTGCACCGCATCCGTGGAGCCGAGCAACGTCAAACTGGTCGGGACGCCGCCAGTGATCGTCACCAGCGCAAACCACACCTCCCCGTTGCCGGAGGACACACTGCCTGTGATGGTCACTTCGCCGAAGGTGGCCACTACTTGGGTACTCTACTGTTGCAGTTTCAGGTTTGATCCACCAAAAACTCCGAACGGCTTCTCATCCCACTCGTCACACGATGACAGTTCGCGAACTTGGCCGCGCTCAAGCTTAAGATCGAGAAAGGCCTGCGCTGGAAGCTGGCCTATGGTCTCGACGCGCAACTTCGGTGCGGCGCCGGTCGCCCTCTGAACAGCCACCAGCGCGGCTCGCGGATTGCTCTCGGCCGCGGCAAAGAACCGGATCGGCTCGGGAGCTTCCCATCCGCTGATTCTGATCAGCCACCCATCCATGGCTCTCTCCATGCCGGCTGCGGCCGGGGGTCATCTTTTCACCACGCGTCAGCCGAGAGCGGACGGCCTCGGGAGTGCCTGCGCCTCGCGGACGAGCTTGCATTCAAGATGCACGCGATGTGCGATCGATCATTGCCCTCCGAGCGACCGGAGTATTGATCTGCATCAATACGTCACCATTGCTTCGTGTTTGATATAAAAACGAGGTTATTTCCTGCCGGTTGGAAGAGCCGAGCGGCTCCGGCGTCGCACGACATTGATTTTTGTCAAAGGGCGATCATCGACGCCCTGATATTTTCACGGTTTGTAATTCTTTCCACCAAACAACGACATATGACCCAGACGCTCTGCCTCAACATGATTGTGCGAAACGAGATGGCGAATCTTGCCCGCTGTCTCGACGCGCTGGTCGATCACATCGATTGCTGGGTCATCTGTGACACCGGCTCGACCGACGGCACCCAGGATTTCATCACATCGTTTTTCGCCGCGCGCAAGAAGCCGGGCGAGCTGCACAGCTTCCCGTTTGGGAACTTCGAACAGGCGCGCAACGCCGCGCTCGATCGCGCCCGAGCCTCACCGCTCGACTTCGACTATCTGCTGTTCGCCGACGCCGACATGGAGCTGGTGGTGGAGGATCGCGGCTTCCGGGACCGTCTCGATGCTCCGGGCTACAGTTTTCTGCAACGGGCGGGGTCCGGCCTCGCCTATTGGAATACGCGCCTGCTGCAGAGGGGGGCCGGCGCGCGCTACCGCGGCGTGACGCACGAATACCTTGATGTCGCGGCAGGCGTGAAGGAGCTGCACGGGGCCTGGTACAAGGACCACGCCGACGGCTCGAATCGCGCTGACAAGTTCGAACGAGACATCCGGCTCCTCACCGAAGCGCTCGAGCAGGAGCCGGACAACCATCGCCACTGGTTCTATCTGGCGCAATCCTATCGCGACGCCGGGCGCACAGCCGAGGCGGCGCAAGCCTACGCGAAACGGGCGGAGATGGGCGGCTGGGACGAAGAGGCCTGGAACGCGCGCCTGCAGGAGGCGCGCTGCCTCCAAAGGCTTGGCGACGACGCCGGATTTCTGCGGACTGCATTGGCGGCCTTCAACCAGCGCCCGCAACGCGCCGAGCCGCTCTACGACCTGTCACGATACTACCGCGAAAAGGGGATGAACGACGCCAGCGCGTTGTTCTCGGAAGCGGGGCTTGCCATCAGGCGACCCGAGCAGGACATCCTGTTTCTGGAGGAATTCGTCTATACGGCGGGTCTTGCCGAAGAGTATTCGATTGCCGCGAATTACGCCCGCGACCCCGCACGAAAGGACCGCGGCTTCGCGGCCTGCAATTGGCTGGCGATGAATCGATCCGTTCCGGATGGGACGCGTGAGCTCGCGCGGTCGAACCTGTTCTTCTACCTGGAGCCCGCCAGCGCGATGCTGCCCTCTTTCGTCGCGCATCCGGTCAGATTCACCCCGCCCGATGGCTACCGGCCGCTGAATCCCTCGATCACGCGCCGGGGCGAGCAGCTCGTGATGATCCAGCGGGCCGCCAATTACACCGTGACGCAGGATGGCCTCCAGTACCGCACCCAGGACGGCGCCCCCATCGAGACACGGAATTTCCTGCTGCACCTGAGCGAAGAGCTCGACGTGCAGTCGGCCGCCGAGATCCTGGCGCCGGCCGATATGCCGGAACCTGCCTTCGGGCTCGTACGCGGCTTTGAAGATATGCGCCTGTTCCAGTGGGGCGGCGCGCTCTGGTGCAGCGCATGCGTGCGCGAGCTGACGCCGGAAGGATGGTGCGAACAGGTCCTGGCGCGCATTGCCGACGACGGATCCGGAACCTGCCGCCTGACCGATTGGCGCGTGCTTCGTCCCGAAGGTCCGAGGGCCCACCAGAAGAACTGGATGCCACAGGTCGATGGCGGAAAGCTGCAGTTCCTCTATCTCTGCGACCCGACCAGGGTGGTGGACGACCGCGGTCGAACGGTCATGGAGGATACGCCGGTCATCTCGGCACAGCGATTCAGCGGCGGTTCGCAATTGATTCAGTTCGGCGGCGGATGGCTCGCCTTGATCCATGAAGTGCGCTGGAAGCCGGCCGGAGGGCGGCGATCGTATCAGCATCGGTTTGTCTGGTTTGACGGGGCGGGAAAACTTGGGCGGGTCAGTCGCCCGTTCTTCTTTCATAGGAAGGGCATCGAGTTCGCCGCCGGCCTGGCCTGGCATCCCGACGGCAGGCGTCTTCTCATGTCCTACGGCGTGGGCGACAGCGAAAGCTGGATCGCAGCGGTCGATGCTGCCGAGGTGAGAAACGCGCTGGAGGATGTGGAGAGACTGCCATCGGGCATTTCGGCGGGCGCATCAGAGGCATCAAATCTTCCGGTGCGCAAAGATCAGCCGGACGGAACCGTCGTCCAGACGACAATCGACGGGAAGAGAATCAGATTTTTCGTGACCAACTGCGACGATTCGATCATGAAATTCCACTACCAGGGCGCCTTCTACGAGACCGAGGAGCTTGATCTGATCAAACGGCATTACACTGGGGACCGGACGTTCGTCGACATCGGAGCCAATATCGGAAATCACGCAATCTACGTTTCGCAATTCACAAAGGCACCCAGTATCGTCGTCTTCGAGCCTAATCCGGCGGCGATCTCCATTCTGAGGAAGAACCTGGCACTGAACCCGTGTAGCAATATCAACACCGCTTTTCTGGGCGTGGCACTGGGCGCGCAAAAGGGCCGCTTGAGACAGGAAACGCCCGATATGAACAACCTTGGGGGTACCTGCTATCTTGAAGACGAGTTGGGTGACGTTCAGGCGGTCGACGGCGATGCTCTCCTGCTGGACCAGCCGATTGGGTTCATGAAGATCGATGTCGAAGGGATGGAGATTGACATTCTGTCAGGGCTGCACGAGACCATCAGGCGCTGGGGGCCGACGATCTTCATCGAGGTCTGGGATTCCAAGGCGCCTGCCTTTCAGGATTGGTGCGCCCGCGAGTTCATATCGCGTCGTCGACACATATCAGCGATACGATGGCATTCAGAATTATCTGATCAAGCCGCTGCCGTTGACGCCGTCGAGGCTGAGAGCGGCATAGCGACCAGCGTCGCATCCCGGACACCGTCAGGTGATGCCGCAACTCGGCGCCGTCCTCGCTGGGCTCGCGACGTCTCAGACCGAACTCGAACTCGTCGGCGAAGGGGTAGTCGATGTCACGCGGGTCAGGATCACCGACGCGGGCCGGCGGGCGCTGGCGCAGGAAGGGTGACCCGTCACTTCGCCATTAGCCGTCACCACCACGGCCCACTTGGAGGTGCTGTCCGACATCCGCGCTGTTGGCGCGCCGAAAAGCAACCCAAAAGGAAGGCGGCCCGCCACCCGCAAGCTACGTGCAGCGGGCCGTTAATCGCCGGGGAGAATTTTGCCATCTATGGGCGGACTGTCATATGAGGAGCTCGGCATCATCACCACTTTAGCGCCGGTATTGCCGCTATTGATGACGAAAGCAGGCGCGAGCCCATACATCCCGCATTGGCCGTCCATGTTCGTCTCGTGGGTTTTGATCAGGGGTCGAACCCGCCTCTTTCTAGCAGGCTCGCGGTCGCATTCCCAGGAAGCCCCGCGGGGAAAAGGGGCGAAATGTTGCCAAACGGTGTGAGGCAGGCGCTTGCGGCTGTCCCGCAGCGCGACTTGGGGCGAGGATCCGCTTTTCACCCGATAGCGACCGGATCGCGGACATTGCCGAGGGTCCGAGTTGGGTAGAGTCGAGATGTGGCGCGGTGGCTGTAGGCTGAACATATCTGTTGCCGCCTCTTTCGTCTGGCGGTGCCTTAGTGGCTCACCCATGACTCCGTTTCCACATCCCGCTCATCGAACCGGACATGCAGATCTCCCGCATCCGGCTCTCGGACAAGACAATCACGCCTTCACCCACGGCACGTCGCGCCCAAGCCGGCACAGGCGTACGAGCCCGAAGTGCCCGTAAAGGTGCGAGAGTGGATACGTCCCGCCCTTGCGTCGCCTGACCTTGTGCTTGAGGCGCAACCACCGGCGCAACCGCCCAGCGGTGTAGTTGTCGATCGCCCGGTACGCCTTGTTGGCGGTGCCTACTTCGAAGTAGTTCGCCCATCCGCGCAGCGTGCGGTTCAACTTCTTCACCATCTGTGTGGTCTCTTGCCAAGTCCCCGATCGGACCGTCAGCGCGTGGGCGTTCTGGACCAGGCGCTTGATGCTCTTCCGCGATGGCCGGTATCCCAGGTACGCCTTTCCGGTTCTCGCTGAATACATCCGCCCGAACGTGTACCCGAGGAAGTCGAACTCTCCGTCCGGCACCTTGCAGATTCGTGTCTTCTCCTCGTTGACCGTGAGCTTCAGCTTACCCATGATCTCGCGCAGTCGCTGCAATGCCTCTTCGGCTTTGCCCTTCCGGCACAGGATCACGAGGTCGTCGGCGTAGGTCACGATGCGAGAGCCGAGGCTTCGCTCTAGCCCGAGCATCTTCCATCCCAGCACGAACCGGCGCATGTACAGATTCGCCAGCAGTGGCGAGATGGGTGAGCCTTGCGGAATGCCGCGCCGGTTGTCCCGGGCCTCGGTCGTGCGTGTCTTCCGTCCTCGATCGTCGGTTTCTTCCACGGGGCAGTCCAGCCACATCTTGATCAGATGCAGCACGCGCCGATCAACAATCCGGCGCGCCACCGACTTTAGAAGGTCGGCATGCGGAATGCTCCCGAAGTAGTCCGCGAGGTCGGCGTCAACGACTTCCGGGTGGCCATGGTCGAGCAGCGCTCCCACCTCGACCACTGCCTGTTGCGCATTGCGTCCAGGACGGTAGGCGTATTGCTCTGGTGGAAGATCGGCTTCAAAGATCGGTTCCAGCACCAGCATCGCTGCCGTCATGCAGACCCGATCCCGCAAGGTCGAGATGCCCAGCGGCCTGAGCTTGCCGTTGGCCTTCGGTATATACACTCTTCTGATAGGGTCCGGTCGGTAAGTCTCCTGCCTGAGCGCAAGCGCCAGTTCGCCAAGCCACCGCTCCACCCCATACGCCTCGATGTCCGCGAAGTCCTGACCGTCCACACCCGGTGCGCCCTTGTTGGAGCGGCACTGGGCATACCCATGGGCCAGGATGTCCTCACGGCTGATCTTGTCGTATAGGGCGTAGAAACGATAGCCGACTTCTGCCTTCGCTTTCGCGTGCAACGCCATCTGCAGTTTCTGAACACTTTTCGGAGTTGATAGGTTACCCAATCTCCATGTCCCTCACTACGTAGTGCGTTCGTCTTGAACTGAGGTCCCGTCCCTCCGCCGGCATTACCCGGCTTCATCGGTACAATGAACCTCTCCAACTCCCCAGGGCGCCCGTCCTGTCCCTCGCGGGCATTCGGTTGGTCATCCTGACCACGCCTTGGGGTCTCCCGTGTTGCGCACGCTTTCCTTGTGTACATGCTGTCGCCACTACCCCGGCACAGCGACTGGGAGCACTGCTTCGCCCACCTTCCCCAGTCGTGTCAGCCTTCCCCGATATGGCAGTCAGGTCGGCCTGTGCATTGTCCTTTTCGAGGCTTGCTCGGCGTTCACTCGCATTACGGCCTGCACACTCGCGCTGTCACCGTATATCGTGACACGCTAACCGAAGGCTTCAGCCACTTCGTTACCTCCATGACTGCTACGGTTGCTTCCGGCTGGAGCGGTTGCCGGGTGGGATTTGCACCCACTGGAAAGCGCCGCCTTTGCACGGCGCACGCCAAAACCCCGACTCTCGCGGTGCAGCACGATAACCTATTCGATCACCTCGGTAGCGCCGT
The DNA here is from genome assembly GCA_963721005.1 of uncultured Alphaproteobacteria bacterium. Taxonomy (GTDB): domain Bacteria; phylum Pseudomonadota; class Alphaproteobacteria; order Rhizobiales; family Xanthobacteraceae; genus VAZQ01. The sequence goes on from CAVRHR010000003.1 coordinate 167,096, forward strand.
AGCTGGCCGCCGAACCGTTGGCTCGGTTCTTGGATTGTGTGCCCCAGATTCCTGATAGCCCACCGTGTAAGACAAGGGCTCGGTCCCTGGTCCGGGCCACCATACGCCGCCACGGGAGCCGTCCAACAAGCCCTTATCAAAGCTCTCTTGATCGAACTGCGGCAGGCCGGTTTTATGTAGGGGTTTCATGGCCGCGTCGCCCTTTTGTCTGGAGCGGCTGCCGCTTCAGATAGAGGGCCAAGCTTCTTATGTATCCCTAAGAAATCCACCATTCGCACGAGCTCGGCCAATGATTTGGCCCCCATCTTCCGCATGACCCTCGCGCGGGAAACCTTGACGGTGATCTCGGCCAATCGCATTTGGTTCGCAATCTGCTTGTTCATCAGTCCGGCAGTGACGAATCCCATCACCTCCTGCTCCCGCAGGCTCAGGCCCGCGAACTTGCCCCGCACACCGAAAAATATCTTTTCGCGTTCACGGCGGATGCGATCCCGTTCAAGCCCGAGGCGGACGGCATCAAGCATATCCTGATTGCGAAATGGCTTGGACAGGAACTCGATGGCTCCGGCCTTCATGGCCTTCACGGTCATGGCAATATCGCCATAACCGGACACGAAGACGATTGGAATCTGATTATCGGCTTTGGCCAATTCAGTCTGCAAATCGAGGCCGCTCAAGCCCGGCAACCTGACATCGAGCACGAGACAGCAGGGAATATCCGCCGGCTTTCTCTGCAGAAACTCGACGACTGAAGCGTAGACCTCGGCCCGCAATCCCACCGATCGGAACAGAAGCTGCAACACATTGCCGGTGGATGGGTCATCGTCAACAACGAACACCACCGACTGCGGCTCGGGCTGTCCGTTCATCGGTCGGCCACCCCTTCGGCTATCGGCGGGACCACGTGAAAGATGGAGCCATGCGAAACCGCAGCCGAATCCCTATCCGTTTGGGCTTGGTCGTGAGAAGGCGTCAAAGATACGGTCGATATCACCGGGATCAATTCCTCTGCCTCGGTCTTTCATTTTGATGAGCGCGTGATCCGCTTCGTGAGTCGCGCAGTCTCACCGACAACGCCTTGATTTCGAGCGTGATCAATGCGGTCATTGCCTCCATGGTCGTCTGCCGGATTCCGCCGCCTTCTCGTATTGCGATAGTGATCAAGCACGAAAAGGCGAATGGCGGATGACAGATTGCGGTGGGCCCGTTCTGTATCGATCGTGGCGGCCATTTCCGACAAGGTACGATCGCACCTAGATGCAATCTGCTTGAGTTCATTCCAAAACGCATCTTCGAGGCTGACGCTGGTCTTATGGCCCGCGATGATGATCGACCGTTTGAAGACAAGCGATTTCATGCTGACCCCCTCTGCTTTCTCTGAAGAGGACTGGAGGGTACGGCTCACTCGCAGAGATTGTAGTACGCTTTGGTATAGTATCCACCGTTATTGACGAAGGTGACATCGTGGCTCGTTCACCGGCGACGCTGGATTTGACCCGACCGTATTCGCCCGCGTAGACGAACCCTGCCTGCGGCCCGTGCCGCCGGGATAACGGCTCCTCGGGTGAAATCGTCGGTCGGTCAGGCGTGCCGCAAAATAGAGGCCCTGCTGGGGGGCCAGCAGGGCCTTGTAGGGTACGCTCCGACAACTCGCGTGCGCCCGAAAGCACTCTATAAAGGCCGCTGCGCATTAGCACGATAGCACCAGCATCGGTAACGGAGTGGCGGATCGTAAATGTGAGCCGGTACGATGATGGGGATATTCACAGACTATCCACCGCTCCTTGTTTTTTCCCTCAAAGACACCAAGACGAGCGATTAGATTTGAGTCCATTCGAATTCGAAATCTGCGACCCGCGCGATAGTCGCGCCGGCGGCAGGAGCGTTTGTGCGCAATCTTTTGGAGACAACGATGGCGACGGGTACCGTGAAGTGGTTCAATTCGCAAAAGGGGTACGGATTTATTCAGCCGCAGGGTGGCGGCGGCAAGGACGTGTTCGTCCACATCTCCGCAGTCGAGCGTGCCGGCCTCAGCGGTCTGAATGAAGGGCAGGTTGTCGAGTATCAAGAGGTCGCCAACAAAGGCAAAACGTCGGCCGAAAACCTCAGGGTAAAGTGATCCGGCACATCCACGGTCCGCTACAGTAATCCCCCGTCGAATAGCCCCGACGGGTCCGTTTTGCGGGCCATCGCGTAGAACAACCGGCCGCCGGGGCAGATGCGGTAGCCGGTCCCGTTCCGTGCTTCGCGCGTGAGCGGCGCCGCACCCGCCCTGCTCCCATGCCCTGGTCCAAGGTCCGCTTCTCCCCGAATCGCGGTCCCAGTCACAATCGCGCGCAAGGTCCGAATTGGGTCAAACCCGGTAATCCTCAAACCGAGCAAATATCTTCCGCTTTGCCCCAATAACCGGACTCTCTAGACGGCGATCCCCACGTCCGGTAGGGCCAATTGCGGTCAGCAAAGTTGCCCGCCTTTGGTGGACCCCGGTCGAGCAGGGCAACCGGCGCGACGATCCCGAACTCGGCAAGATGGGCGCGGATCGAATTGATGGTGGCGGTCTGCTGGCGGACCAGGAGATGGCGCGTGCGATGAAGCACCAGGCAGCCCTGCTGCTCGGGCGTCTTGATCGGAACGAACCGCATATTCGGCCTCGTGACCGCTTCGCATATCGCCTCCGCGTCGGCCGCGTCATTCTTCTGTCGCTTGACATAAGGCTTCACGTAGGCCGGCGGTATCAGGCGCACGGTGTGCCCAAGCGCCTGAAGCTCCCGCGCCCAGTAATGCGATGAGGCGCAAGCTTCGATACCAATGAGGCAAGGTGGAAGCTTTCCGAAAAAAGCCAGGACCTGCCTACGCTTCAGCTGACGGCGCACAACCACTTGCCCGGCCGAATCAACTCCATGAACCTGGAAAACCGACTTCGCGATGTCGAGACCAATCGTTGCAATCGTCTGCATGAGTAGCTCCTCCAAATCGTGGGAGCCTCAACCGGCGCCCAAATCTTGGCACTCTCGTGCCGGGAGGAGGTCGCGGTAGGGACGGAGATTACTCTCCGCCCCCCGCACAGATCCCGGCGGGCGCTGCTAACGCACCGGGCTCCCACCTTGGATGGTGACGAGGAACCGCTTCTCGGGCCACGGATGCAGGATGCGTGGGAATGGCAGGAACCGGTCGGCGATCGTCTTCATTCGGGTCCACGTCAATCGGTGCCGTTGGCTGCAGCGCATGAGCGCGTTGTGCCAGCGTTCGATCAGGTGATGCCGGAATGCCGAGATCGCTGAGCCGCTCATCGGCACAGCATAATAGGCCATCCAACCCCGCAGGACCTGAGCAAGCCACTTGCCTTGCTCTTCGATCCCGTCGTGACGGTGGCCATGAGCTGCTCCTTGATCTCCCGAAGTTTGGTTCGCATGCGTTTGGCCATCGGCTTCCTCCCGAGCACGAAGCCGCCGCCATCCCGCCGGGTCGCGCAATAATGCTTGAACCCTAGGAAGTCGAACGTCTCCGGCTTACCGAGGCCTCGAGCGCGGCGGTTCGCAATCGCGTTCCGACCAAACTCGATGAGCGGCGTCTTATCGGGATGAAGGTTCAGTCCAAAGCGAGCGAGCCTCGCCTTGAGATCGGCAAGGAATTGCTCTGCTTCGTGCCGGTGCTCGAAGCCAACGACGGTGTCGTCCGCGTAGCGCACGACAATAACGTCGCCGGTGGCGCATCGCTGCCGCCACTGGTGGACCCATTGATCATAGACATGATGGAGGTAAATGTTCGCCAGGAGCGGGCTGATGACCGCGCCCTGTGGCGTTCCCTCCTCCGCCTCGATCACGCCTCGCCTACGCCCTCCCCTGTGAACGCTTCACGGCTGCCCTCGCGAGCATCCCGTGCATCACTCGGGGCCGGTGCGGTTCGCTACTCCTTCACCGTGACGGACTTCCACCGTCTACCTTTTGCCGGTCTCCCGGCGCACCCGTCCACCACATCAAAACCGGTAAAGCTCAGACCGAGCACATGTTTTCCGCTTGGGCACCGATAGCGGACATTCGTTGGCTGTATGAAGGGGTGGAATGCGTTGAGCGTCCCGGCGATCAGTCGCTGGGGTCCCGGCTTCGGACAAGGCCCGATGTATTCACCCAAGGAGCATTCGCCGAGCTATGTGGAGTGGCTCACGAACCTCGAGATGACGAGACGTGAGGACAATGCGGAAGGGCAGCTGCCCCCACGGGTTCTGACATCCATGAGTGCTCAGGCGTGAGATTTCCGGAAGACGGCACGATCACTCAGTTTCAACTCGCAGACTCGGTAAAAATGCGTAGCGCCGCTTCTGCATCCAATAAAATGTGATGATGCCAATGGCGGCGCCGATGATGATTGTAGGAATTGTCAATTCGAATCACACAGTCCGTGTCTGTTCAATTCCGCGCACATTTCAATTCATATGGCGAATTGGGAGGGCAGTCCGGAGCTCGGCTTTGTCACTTCGAAGGCCGAGTTGATCGCCGAAGCGGTTACGCGTTACCGCAACGGTGCGGATGTAGTTGCGGGATTGCAACATGGAAACGCTATTCATGCTCGATTCGCACGTTGCTAACGTTTTAGCCAATCTTAGAAGTATACTCCTGAGGTTCGCTACTCGTCATCGACTCAACTCGTTCGAACTCAACCCGGGAACGGCATTGGAGGGATGTCATGAAAAATCATGTTGGGCTCGTTATGTTGACAGCGTTGATGATTCCGGTGGCTGCTGAAGCTGCCGATATGAGGGTGAAAGCTCCCCCGGCCCCACCGCCACCGCCGCAATTCAGCTGGAACGGCTTCTATATCGGCGGCGAGCTCGGAGGCGCTTGGGCAAACGGCACCGTGACCGACAGTCTCTTCGGCCTCAATGCAAGCACGAGCCATAACGGCTTCATCGGTGGAGGGGTGGTTGGATTCAATTATCAAACCAGTAACAACATCGTATTCGGCGTCGAAGGTGACTTCGACTGGACTTCGCTTAGCGCTACCGGGAACGGGATTCCTACACAGATAGGAACGCTCCAGGCTTCTGCAAGTACAGATTGGGTAAGCTCATTGGCCGGCCGGATCGGTATTGCGGCTGACCGAATGCTGTTTTACGTCAAGGGAGGGGGCGGCTGGGTTAAGAATACCGCGACCATCACCAACCTGACCACCGGCGCATCGGTCAGCGCCTCCAATAACAACAATGGCTGGTTGTTTGGCGGTGGGGTGGAATGGGCGTTTGCAACCAATTGGTCAACCAAGCTTGAGTTCGACTATCTCAGCCTCAATAGCTTAAGCTGGAACTCGGTGCTGTTCCCCGGCGAGACGTTTACCGCCAGCCGAAACATCTCGATGTTGAAAGTCGGCATCAACTACAGGTTCGGCGGGAACGCTGTTGAGCCTGTGGTTACCAAATATTAGGGATGATGCTGCCTCGTGCGCGTGTGAAGCCGGCGATGGTTATCCCGAAGCACATCAAAACGCGAGCGACGCCGGAGCAGAGGTGACCGAAACGCCACCGAGCTCCGGCGAATATCACGTTCGGGTCTAAACGTGACGAATGTGGCGTGGGCCCTCACCACGTGGGACATTGGATTCGCCGTTGCGGGAAATCGCAGAGGAGATGCCCATGAGCCCTCTTGCCAGAGCCACAGCGGCAATTTTGACCGACACGATTGTGCTGTCGTTTGTTGGTTCCGCCGGCGCGGTTCCCGTGAGCGCCGGCTCGTTAGCGTCCGCTCAAGCTACCGGTCCCCCTCACAGTTGATGTCTTGTAGTGTAACTAGGTTGATGGAAACAAAGCGCTTTAGTTTCGATAATCCGGAACGATAAAATCGTTAGACATTTTTGATCAGCGCTCACGCCGATACTATGCATTGCGGTCGATCACGTATTCTCGTAATTCGCCGTAATGAGAGTGTCCCATTTGACAGATTGAGGCATGCCCGGATTAATTGATATAGATCAAGACGGCTATTGTCGTCCGGCTCAAAAAACACACTCCAAAATAAGGAGGAGTATGTGATGAAAGCCGCTTTAGGATTATTCGCCATGCTGATTGGTGGCATAAGTGGAATGGTGGTGATTACCGGTGGGCCAGCGCACGCTGTGGTGTACTGTGAATACATCGACTATCCCGCACAGTGCGTGGCAAGGCCGGGAGTCCGGCTGGTGGCACGTCCGGCTGTGCGTGCGGCAACCGTCGGCGTTGGTGCGCCAGGCGTCGGCGTACGCCCGGGCACGCCCGCTAATCGCGGCGGTCCGGTTGACCGCGCTGGTCGCCGCTAATCGCCTTTGGGCGTCAGAGGCTCATAGGCGAATTACACCGCTGTCGACAGCTTCGCGTCTAAAGGCGACGGTGTCGGCTCGGGCGCCTCAATGTCCGCCTTCCGCACTGTTACGTTGCCGCGAACTGCGGCTGCCGGCCTAATCCAGAAGCACCGGCCGGCGGTCGGCGGGTCTGCTTACGGAAGTAGCCCACCGCGCCGGCGGCTCTTTCGGCGAGTCCGTCCGACCCAGTAGCCCTGGGACCTTCAGCCGCGTTCACCAGGTCCGACATAGCCGTAGCTTTGGAACTGGCTGCGGGTCATCACATATTGGGCGGGCCGATCGCGGAGGCCGGATGCGGTCCGTTTGATTCTCTTGCGCGCCGGGTTTTGCCTGCGGGCTCGCGTTGTACCGCGTCGGCTACGTTCGGGCTCGATGCCGCCTGCAACTCCGCGTCAGCGGCCACCTCTGGCGCTGGCGAAGAATAGAGCGGTGGTGGCGGATAGAGCGCGAGTGCGGCAGGCACGTGGGCGGCGGCGTTTGCGACCGGTCCGCCGGCAATCTGGGGCCGCCTGCTGGGCGAGCTGGGCAAGCGCGACAACGACAGTTTCTTCTCGGCCGGCCCTGACTACACGTGGCACTTTAGCGGGCTGCAGAGCGGGTTCGACCTGTAGCGCCGCGAGGGCCGCGACGAAGCGCGCGATCATGCCGGCGTCTACGGCGTCTTCGGCGCGATCGACGCCGACGTGCAGCGGGTGTTCCTCGAGCTCGGCCCGACCGCCGGCTCGATCGCGATGGAGGCCGTCTCGTTGGGCGGCTACTGGACTCATTTCGGTCCGAGCGGCTGGTATGTCGACGCCGTGACGCAGGGCACCTGGTACGATTCCGACGCGCACAGCACCACCGGGCCGGCACTGCACACCGAGCGGCCGCGCCGGCGTTACTATGAGGTGGTGAGCGCGGCGGCTGCAAGGCGCAACGAGCGACTCGCACGGCTCGCTTCGTAAAGCCTAACCGGGCGTCGAGCTTGAGTCGCCCTTTTCCATGGTTCTCCGCAACACCTCAAAAATGACGGCGGTCGACCAGCCAAACAACAGCACGCCGTTCATTGCCGTCATTGGGCCGAGCAGCCGCCAGCGCTCCACCGGGATGACGTCGCCATATCCGAGTGTGGTGTAGTTCACGAATGCAAAATAATAGGGATCGGCGCCGGCCGGCGCAGCACCAAAAATCGCGTAGGCCAGCGACCAGACCGTCACCTCAATGGTATGTGCGGTCATCAGCACTGAAACAATAGCAATCATGACGAGGACCAAAAGCAACCTCGGATGCGCTGCCTTTGCCGCACCGGCCCTCTGCGCCGCCCAGACCACAACCGTCATCACGAGCGCGTGGATGACAATCGTGCAAACGCTGACGCCGGCTCCTACGACAATTTGACGGACCACGTTAAGGCTCCCAAATTCATCCCGTTCCTGTGCAATGTTACCGCTCCCGCGCGGTCTTGATATTCGATGATGCCGGTTTGTGTCCGGGATTCATGGTTGACAAGTCTGAGGCGAGGTTCAATTTCTGTCTATGCCTTACTTGGCGGCCGCAGCAAATTCGGCCACCTTGCTTATGAAATTGACCAACGAAGCGTTGCAATCTCATTTTGCGGCACGGCCGGGCGCGCCGGCCGGGGAGCAGGAGCAATGCCAAGCACTGATGATCCGTCTTCCGGGATCAATTGATGGCTGCTTGGGTCGAGCTGACGATCCGGCTGGGTGTTCTTGGTCTTATACTTTATTTGTCCTTTACCCTCGTTCTTCCATTCATCAGTATCGCGATCTGGAGCGTAGTGCTGACGGTCGCGCTCTATCCGATGTATGGCTGGATAGTCGGCCACCTCGGCGGACGCCGTCGCTTGGCGGCCGCCCTGCTTACCCTCCTCAACCTTTTGATCGTGATCCGACCGGCGACGTGGCTGGCTCTGGGCCTGATCGATAGTCTTCGGACCGTGTCGGAGAACCTCGATCTCACTCACCTGAGGCTGCCGTCGCCGCCCGATGCGGTGAAAAGCTGGCCGATCGTCGGCAATTCGATATATCAGTATTGGGATCTCGCTTCGACCAATTTCCAGGCCGCGTTTGCCAAGGTCGCTCCGCAACTGAAGTCGCTCGGCCGCGCCATGCTCCAGATCGCCGCGGGCGCCGGTACCGGCGCCATCAAGTTCATCGTCGCGGTTGTTGTCGCGGGTTTTCTATTTCCCCCGGCACCTTTGCTGGTCGATGCAATCACGAGGTTTTCACGCAGGCTCGCCTCGGGACGGGGCGAGCAATCCGTCCGGATCGCCGGGGCCACCATCCGCGCCGTATCGCGCGGCGTCATCGGCGTCTCGGCGCTGCAAGCGCTCCTCGCGGGGCTGGGCCTGCTGGCCGCCGGAATTCCCGCTGCCAGCCTGATCACCTCCGCGGTCCTCATCCTCGGAATTATTCAGATTGGCCCGTCGATCGTTCTCATTCCGCTTATTATTTGGAGCTGGACCGCAATGGAAGCGACGTCCGCTTTGCTGTTCACAGCCTACATGCTGCCGATCAGCCTTCTCGATAATATTCTTCGACCGCTCGTCATGGCGCGCGGACTGGAAACGCCGATGCTGATCATTTTGACCGGAGTTATCGGAGGCACCATTTCCTACGGGATTACCGGCTTGTTTCTGGGTCCCATCGTCTTGACAGTGATCTGGGAGCTGCTGGTGGCCTGGATCGGGGAGAGCGAGAGCCCTTAGGCGACGATCAAAGCCAATTCTGCTTATCACGCCGAAGGGAAATCCCTCCGGCCACAGGGCGATGTTCTCAATCCGGCATCAGCAGGTCGTAGGCACCTGGACCGCAGGTTCGAATGCGAAAAGGCTGAAGTGATATAGCGGAGTGGTACGGTGGCGAGGGTGATCGCTTCCCGCTGAGTTCAGTGTCATGCACCGCCCAATGCCTCAGAAACACGACATGTTTAGTCGCCGCTACGAATATTACAGCCGGCACGGGCATTGATTTATATCAAAAGGCGCAGGTTGATCTGTGACAATTTCTACGGCAGAGGCCGTGGTCGGTTGGCTCCTGTCGCCCGTGAATGTCGCCGGCGTCACGCGCAGGACCGCGCGGCGCTGTGGAGCGGGCGTGACCCGCTGATTCAACTGTCCGAAGTCGGGCGCCCGGAGTTTGCCGCGCAATCGGGCGTCCCGCTCGCGCAATATAACGGTCGGTGTCGCTCGACCGCAGCCGCGCGGCAGCAATGCGATCGATTGCTGTCACGCGCGGCATTTTGCGAAAGGTCGATCACGGAGGGCGATGTCAATCAGATGCTTCCGCCAAGTGACATTTCTCCGCAATTTCTGTCGCTCGAAAGATTTCATCCGGAATTCGGCTATCTGTGTCCGACACGGCGTATGCGTCTCAAGATTCGCACGATCGCCATTCTGGCTTCGATCGGGATGATGGTGGCGGCAATTTCGGTTCTTGCTCTGGAGCATCGCGAAAACAGTGAGGGCGACCGCTCGGAAACGGCGACGCCAGCCACGCCGCCCGTTGCGGGCGATGAGGCCTCGGCCTTGATATTGACGCCGCACGCCACGCCGGCCCCATGCCAGGACTTGCTGGGGACGTTCCTCAGTCGTCAGTGTCGGTCCGGTAGACCCCGCGCGGCGCCCGAGACGCGGCGCCTCCCGCCAGATGGTGTCCCTGCCTATCGGCCGCCGCAACGTGGTGTTGGCGAATGAACCGGCAGTAATTGCGGCCAAGGTTGCAACAAGCAACGACGAAACAAGTCTCGGCACAGTGACCGATGACGCCAAGGCGCCGTCGGCGCGGTTGGCCAATTCCCTTCTCCCAGTCTTCGGTTTTAGCCTTGTAGAAGACCGCGCGCGCGCCGGCGGAATACCGCGACAGGTTGCCTCGAAGTTTTTCAATCCACTTAGAACGCTCTGCGGTGACGACATTCAAGTAGTTCGTCCGGCCGGAAATGAACGCAGATATCAGGGCACTCAGAATAACTCCCGAGACGGCGATCACCGCCGAAAGGATGACCGGATCGGCCTTATGGAGAAATTCAGAAAGATCACTCAAGGGCGTCTATTTCGTTTCCGTCATGGCCAGACACGCCGGCTTTGCCGAGTCGTTCGCGCGTCAGTAGCACCGTCGCTCCCAAAGATGGATTTTCATCCGCCCACAAGCCATCCCTTCTCTCGCAGAGTCTCGAAGGCGAGACCGATCTGGCTCGGTGAGAAACGCCTCTTGCGATCATTCCAAGCGTAGACCTTTTCCACCGCGGTCTCGGCGGTGATCGCATCTTCGCGAGTTGCGACCCAGTGGACGGTCGCAAGCAGTTCGAGTCCGAACGGCGTCTCGAAGCCTTCGACCAACCTGCCGACACGATCGAAGCGACTAATTAACCGTTGCAGGCCTGTCACGCAGGAAAGCCTCGGCGTCCTTCACTGCACCTGGAACAAGCTCGATTTCCTTGTCGGGCGCATCGCCACCATCTGCGTAGCCAGAGACAAGATGCCCTTCAACTGCGTGGAGCACATGCCGAAGGTTCTCGGCATAGGGGCCATACGGAGCCTTAGCGTATTGCAGACGCAACGGCTCCCCGACCTCCTGCATGAAGTACATCAGCTTGGCCTGCTGCCGGTTCGGTTGACACCCGCTTAAGCTAATCCAGCCTTCGTCTCGAACTCCACGGGGCTCATATAGCCGATTGTGGAGTGCCTGCGTTTAACATTGTAGAAGCGTTCGATGTAGTCGAACACATCAGCCTTGGCCCCGTCGCGCGTCCGATACGTTTTGCGCGCGGTGCGCTCCGTTTTCAGCGAGGAGAAGAAGCTCTCCATCGCCGCATTATCCCAGACGTTGCCCGAACGGCTCATCGAGCAGACGACCCCGTGATCGGCCATCAATCGCTGGAACTGCTCGCTAGTGTATTGGCTGCCGCGATCGGAGTGATGCAGCAGCGCGTCGGGTTTGCCCCTGCGCCAGATCGCCATCATCAGCGCGTCGGTGACGAGCTGGGCCGTCATCCCGGCGCTCATCGACCAGCCCACCACGCGCCGGGAAAAGAGATCGACGACGGCCGCCACGTAAAGCCAGCCTTCCGCTGTCCAGACATACGTGAAGTCAGCGATCCATTTGCGGTTGGCAGCGGGCGCTTCGAAGGTGCGGTTGAGCACGTTGGGAGCGACGGCGGCGACCTGCCGCTCACCCAGATCGGGCGGCAGTCGACGCCGTCGCGGACGCGCTCGCAGAGCCTGTAGCCGCATCAATCGCTCGATCCGATGCAGTCCGCACGACACACCCTCCGCAAGCATGTCATGCCACACCCGCCTGGCGCCGTAGGTTCGGTCGCTCGCGAGAAAGCTGGTGCGAACCTTCGCGCCTAGTTCTTCGTCACTACGGCTGCGCTGACTGCGCGGTCGTGTCAGCCAGGCATAGAACCCACCTCGCGAGACACCGAGCGCCCCGCACAACCAATTCCGCCGGCCAGATCCCCCGGTGCCTCGCGATGAAGACGAACTTCACGTCAACTCCTTCGCGAAGTAGAGCGCTTGCCGAAGCACGGATCGGACATGATCCATGTGTCGGCATCCGTGTCGGCCGAGTTGCTCCGCTTCTGAACATGCCGGCTGGACGCAACGCGCCAGCCAACAAAGGAGAAGTCAATATGAACCTTGCTCCAAAACTCTTGGCTGCATCCCTGTTTGCTGCAACTTCATTCTGGCTCGCGGGCCCCGTACACGCCGTGCCAATGGGGATGGGGCTTGGCCTCAAGGATGCCGTTACTCCGGCTGCTGAGACCGTGCGCTTCGGCGGTGGAGGCGGCGGCCGCGTTGGCGGTGGCGGCGGCCGCGTCGGCGGTGTCGGCCGTCCGGGCGGCATCGGTGGCGTCGGCGGCGTCGGACGTCCTGGCGGCATCGGCGGCGTCGGCGGCGTCGGACGTCCTGGCGGCATCGGCGGCGTCGGCGGCGTCGGACGTCCTGGCGGCATCGGCGGCGTCGGACGTCCTGGTGGCATCGGGGGTGTTGGAGGCGTCGCGGGGGTTGGCGGTCCCGGCCGCTGGAACGGTGGCTATTGGCGGCCGGGTTACGGCCTCGCGGCCGGAGCCGTAGGCGGTGCAATCGCTGCCGGCAGTTACTACGGTGGTTACGGTTACGACAACTACGGCTACGACAACGGCTACTACGGCTCGGGCTCCGGATATGCTGACTACTGTGCACAACGCTTCAAGTCGTACGATCCGGCCTCGGGAACCTATCTGGGCTATGACGGCATTCGCCATCCATGCCCCTGATAGGGCAGGACGTGAGCTGCTTAGTCGATCGAGACGCCACTCGGCCCGACGGCACGGCTGACTACGCAGTCGTCGGGTCAGCGGCACGGGGGCCTGACCTCGAAGATCATAGTTCTGCGCGGGCAGAAACTCGCTTCACTGTATCCGCGCTGCAACTGACGCCGAGCCCCCTGGGCCTTGCTCGGACGCAAGCCGCTGGAAAAGCGCTCTCGCCGAATGTCCGGTCCTGGCCCGACTCGGAAGTGCCAGTCGACGGCAAAAGAGTCCGGTTATCGGGGTAGAGCGGAAGACATTTGCTCGGTCTGAGGATTTCGCATTGTGACCCTGAGCGGACCTCCCGGGCTCTGGACGCACCGGTAAATGCTGCGTTGCCGGACGGTGATCCATTTCACGCACAACCGAAGAGACCGCCTGCTACGTTACCGTCATGCCGTGGTACTCTAGGGGCGGGCTTAAAGGTGGCATATGAGTCGGGTATGGCCCGCAGCGGCGGTTCGCGGCATTGTGGGATGATGCCCGCGATGGAAGCGGACGTTCGGTGTATGCGCCGCGTCCCGATCCATGGAGCCGATGAGATTTTCCGGTGGCGGATTTCGCAACGTTCATGATCTACAAACTAAGCGCCGGCATGGTCTCCGCCCGGTCTCCGGGCGAGAACGGGGCTTGTTGGGGTGGGTAGTGGGTCTTTTGCCTTGGCAGGAGTTTCTTTTTTCGGACAAACACCGAACTAGGATGCCGCGATGCACTTCCTAATGCAGACCAATCTCGCTAATGCAGACCAACCTCGCTCAATATTCTACTTTAGTAGCAATGTGATCCTGACGGAAGCTGTGGAAGCCGTGGAAAGCAACTTGTGGAACTGGTGGCGCATAGTGTTGCCTGCGCGGCAGGGACCGTATGGGTCCCTGCTTTCGCGGTGACGACGTAGCGGCTCACAACCTCAGCGCGGCTTCCGGCGGGGTGAACTCGAGCTTGAGCGCATCGGCGACCACGCGGTGGGTGATCTTGCCCTCGTGCACATTGAGTCCGTGCCGCAGATGGGCATCCTGGCCGAGCGCGCGGCGGTAGCCCTGGTCGGCGAGCGCCAGCACGAACGGCAAGGTCACGTTGTTGAGCGCGAAGGTCGAGCTGCGCGAGACCGCGCCCGGCATGTTGGTCACGCAATAATGCACGACCTCGTCCACCAGATAGGTCGGCGCCGAGTGGGTGGTCGGCCGCGATGTTTCCGAGCATCCCCCCTGATCGATGGCGATATCGACGATGACCGCGCCGGGCTTCATCGCCTTGACGGTCTCCGCGGTGATGAGCTTGGGGGCCGCGGCGCCCGGGATTAGTACCGAGGCAATGACGAGGTCGGCACGGCGACACAATGTCTCGATCGCATCGCGGGTCGAGAACACGGTGCGCACGCGCGCGCCAAGCTCGCGCGCGATCCGCCGCAGCGCTTCCGGGTTGCGGTCTACCACCGTGACGGTCGCCCCCATGCCGACGCTGATGAGCGCGGCGTGGCTGCCGGCTACGCCGCCCCCGATGATCAGCACGTCGGCAGGCGGCACGCCCGGCACCCCGGCCAGCAGAACGCCGCGACCGCCATTCTCCTTCTCGAGGCAGCGCGCGCCCACATGCGGCGCCATGCGTCCGGCGACCTCCGACATGGGGGTCAGCAGCGGCAGCCCGCCCTCCGGGCTCGTCACCGTCTCGTACGCGATGGCGATGACGCCGGAGGCCATGAGCTCCGCCGCCTGCACCGAATCGGCGCCGAGATGCAGATAGGTGAACAGCACCTGCCCCGACCTGAGCTTCTTGCGCTCGACCGCCAGTGGCTCTTTGACCTTCACGATCAGCTCGGCGCGCGCAAAGACCTGATCCGCGTCGACCACGATCTCTCCACCTGCCGCCTGATAGTCCGCATCGGTGAGGCCCGCGCCCAGACCTGCACTCTGCTCGACGATGACGCGATGGCCGTTCGCGGTCAGCTCCCGCACGGTAGAAGGCACCAGGCCGACCCGGAATTCGCTGTCCTTGATTTCCTTCGGCACGCCGACCAACATGATGGTGATCCCGATGAGCACGGGCCGCCAGCCGGGCGGCCGGTCTTCCTACGAATCCTATATTTTCTCAGACCACATGAACTTCCACGTTACAAATTGATCTATGTCAAAGCCATAAGCTGATTGGTAATTACAAAGCCGTACATTGATTGGTGATTCTGAACAGTACCCGGCATCCGACCTGCTCGAATTAGCAATTCCGAGATCGATGATCTTTATCGGTGCGGCTATGCAAATGGTCAACTCGACACGTGTCAAAAGCACAGCCGACCAGATGAACCCGCCGATGATGGCAGAGGTCGCCATCCCTCGGCAAATGTTCCAAAAGATTTTGGCGGCTGATCGTGGAACTACGGTCGCAACCACCAGCAGCGCCCGGCGTGAAACGTTATAGGGAGACCAGATGTCGCTCATTCGTGTAGCAGTCGCAGACGCGCCTGAAGCATTTCTCCTATTGGCTATCGCAATAGGCACTCTGCTAGGCCGGGTGCGAATTCGCGGATTTGCCGTCGGCTCTACGGCCTGCGTCCTCTTGGTGTCCGTTCTCATCGGCCAGTTAGGCGGGTTCGTTATTCCCGCGTTGCTTAGGTCGCTGTTGTTCGGCCTCTTTGTTTTCACTATTGGCTATCGAGCGGGCCCGGAGTTCTTTGCCTCGTTGAACTTTCGGACGTTAGCGCAAGTTGTGCTAGCGCTTGTCATCGGGGCGACTGGACTGGCTGTGGTTCTGGCTTTTGCCTATACATTGCACTTTGGTCCTGGCACTGCCTCCGGTCTTGCTTCTGGCAGTCTTACTCAGTCATCAATGTTGGGCACAGCGTCGGGTGCCTTAGCGCAGCTCGGATTATCCGAAGATCGGCTGGCGCAAGAACAGGCAAATCTAGCCGCTGGGTACGCGGTTACTTATATTTGCGGGTACATCTTGGTTCTGCTCTTTGTGCCGTTCGCCGCACCGCGGTTGATGGGGATCAACCTTAAGAGTGAGGCTTCAAAACTTGAGACCGCTCTTTTGGGTGGCGCTGCACCCAAAGCCAATAATCTCATCTATCGAAGGTTTCAGGCGCGTGCATACCAGGTTGCTAGTGCTGCGGGGCAAACCGTCAACGAAACTGAGAGTGAGGTTGGACACCGCGCGTCGGTTGAACGCATCCTTCGTGGCGGTCAGGATGTTGAGCTGCGTCCCAACACGCCACTTCAAACTGGTGATGAAATCCTGGTTGCCGGCCCGACCGCGGCGATGGTCGCTGCCGGAAATATCATCGGGCCTGAAATTCACGGCGAGAGCGTTATGGAAGCAGTTACCGGAGAGGTGACCGATGTAGTTGTAAGTTCTCGCGAAATTCACGGGAGGACATTAGCTGACATTGCCGACCGCATTGGCGACGCGGCACGCGGTGTATTTCTGCGCGAGTTGACGCGACACGGACAAGAAGTTCCGGTTACACCTAATACCATAATTTATGTTGGCGATGTGATGACGCTTATCGGCATAAACCGCGACGTCAAACGGGTAGCGGCAAAGTTAGGGCAAGTGTCGAGCGCCCGCGACCGTATTGACATAACGTTTGTCGCTGCCGGACTGGCGGTAGGGCTACTTGTCGGATTATTGAAATACCACGTCGGTCCAATTCCATTCACACTTGGAGGCGGTGGCGGCGCAATAGTCGCTGGGCTATTTTGTGGTTGGTTGCACTCACGGCGGCCGTCCGTGGGCGCGATACCGCCTGCGGCGCAGCAAACTCTCATGGATTTCGGCCTCGGCGGATTTATAGCCGCCATCGGTCTTGTCAACGGGCCCGCGGCATGGACTGCGATTCAGGCCAATGGCTTAACGCTGCTGTTGGTGGGGGTCGCTGTCACTCTGATTCCTCTAATTGTTGGTACCTTGTTTGGTTACCGTGTTCTGCACATGAACCCCGTGATCCTTTGTGGCGCGCTTGCTGGCGCGATGACAGTGGACGCTGCGGTCAGCGGATGTTGTGAAGTTGCAGAGAGCAAAACCCCAGTTCTCGGCGTAGCGGTGCCGTACGCGATCGCCAACGTTGTTTTGACGGTGCTCGGACCTATCATAGTCGCGCTTACGTTTGTTGGTTGAAGGACCGGTGCTGGCCCGGAGCGGCGGTTCGCGGCGGCGCAGCAGGATGTCTGCAACGGAGGGCAAACCGGACGGTCGGCGGGCGAGGCCCGAGCCGCGCTTTTGACCCACAGCGGCTGTTCGGTAGGGTGTTGGGTTGCACGGTGCTGAGGCGCAACCTCTCGGATTTTGCGCAACAGGATCGGTTCACTCCGCCTTGAGCCCGAGCTCCTTTAGGCGACTTCTGGTCTCCTCTTGCGGTGCAGCCTCGGGTCCAGTCTGCCTTTTATCGGCAGTTGTCATTTGCGGCATCGCCTCAGCTGCCGCACCCTCGCCGGGCTTCAGCCCGGCAATTCTCTCGACCGCCCCCGTTATCCTACCGAACCAGCCACCGAAGTTGGGAATATCGATTATCGCCAACAGCAGTGCCGCAATCCAGAACGCATGATTGTGGGTGAGCAGACCAATAAGGCACAACACCGCAACAATCTCGAGCTGCAGTTTGCCGGCGCCGTGCGCCATGTGCCCGGGTAAATGGTGCAAGCGAAAGAACAGGATGCCAAACGCAAGAATCGAGACCGCCAGGATGACGGCCGTTATGATCATGAGTACGTCGGTCTCACCGGGAGCGGTGATGAACGACGGCATGTGTTCTGACGCAAGTGGGTGTAGCGGCGCGGCCATAACGCTTCTCCCATTTGCGACGCTGATCCAAGACTTGATGCTGTCGCGCCTCGGACACTGACTTTGTTAGATGAATACCCTCTATGGCATGGGGCCGGTTGCAGATTTTGATCAAAATCAAAACAACGCGCTCCGCCCCGGCCAAGTTGCGGCCGCGCGGGGCATGCGAAACCGACTTGTACGTTGGAGATCAGACGTACTGCCATCGAGCGGCCATGCCAGCTTACCCGAGATAGGGCCGCACGGGCATATCAGGGCACGCGATCCTGACCCCAACGGCCGACAAATGGAACAATCCGTATGACCAGCTTCGACGTCGGTTCACCGCAGCGCAGCTGGATGTCTGCAATGCAGGGTAAACCAGGCGGTCGGCGGACGAGACCCGAACCGGTGCTTTTGACCCAAAACCGACGTCTGGTGCATGGCTTGGCACTTGGGCAAACCTAGCCCGACGTCGCACCCAGAATTGATCTATGTCAACATCGCCTATCCTTTGCCACTCACAATATGTTTGGCCGCGCCTGAAGCGGTTCCATCACCTTTCGGGTTGCGTGCGATAAGGAGGATCACCATGCATCGGACGAAGAGTCTCTCGACTAAGTCAGTGACATTTGCGGGAATTGCGGCCAGCCTCATGTTGGCGTTTGCAGGTGTCACTCTCAGTCCAGCACCGGCTAGGGCCGTAGTTTACTGCCAGTACGTTGAGTATCCGAGCGGTTGCGTGGCGAGGGCCGGCGTCGTGCTCAGGGCTCGTCCGGTGGCGCGCGCTGCGGTCCGTCATAACGCCGGTGGCAATTTAAATGGCGGCGTCAATCGCGTTGGGGTGCGGCGGTAAAGCACATGTTTGCGGGTCACGACCTTGGTGCGGCAGACGGCAAGCCAGGTTCGTGACCCGTTTACATTTTTGTCATCAGCAATTCTTCTGTTCTCGGAGAACGGAAGCTTGCGTATGGCCGCTGCGGCGGTTCAGCAAACAGCACCGCCCTGGCTTCGATTTTGCGCTCATCAAGGCTGAAGGGGTTTTCTCCTCGTCTTACGGCTTGAAGCGAAGCGGGAACCGAGCGGCATCGAGAGGGCACGCGGCGGACCGGCGTCCTGCCGCGCGACAACGCTGTGGTCTTCCTCCCGGCAGGTCGGATACATCGACGCAAGCTCACGGCCCGTCAGGTACATCAGGTGCGGGGAGAGGCCGCCGCGCTGGTAAATCCAATCGCGAATCTGAGGTGGGTAGTTGCTCATCAACAGCTCTGTTCCGTCCGGGCTTACAACCGGGCGGCCGGACTCGTTGAATCGCCACGCAGCATGGAATCCGATCCGCGCTCGGGAGGTGACGCAGAGGCGATCCCATGGAATCGTGCCGAGCACCAAGGTGCAGGCGGACAAGCAGAGGCCATCGATGATCACGTCCTGGCCAGAGCGGCGCAGCAACTCAAACCTTTGCAGATACGCTCCGATTACGCCGCCAAAATCACCGTTGATGCGCACGCCTGCCCACGAAGGCGAAGCGAAGGCCGCCACGAGCGCGGTGCCGAGCAGAGCCGCAGATAATCGCATGAGTCCTATGTCTCCTCCCGACGCAAGTTATCCCCGACAAAGGGATTTAACTGGCTATGGGTGTTCTGTCGAATTGTGCATGGCGGACTAGTCGATCCCGCACCTCGTGTCTTGTTATGATCGGCCAAGCGGTTGTTCGACTGCGCCATTCATCCGGCCTGTCAGGAAGCCCGGAAGAATGCATCTTGATAGGTGAGCTGGGATTTCCGCTGGTGGCCCATCTGCGACATTCGATGGAGCCGTTGGAATGTCCGCTGATGGGGGCTAAGCCGACGTGACGTGACGGCGACATTCAGTGATGTCGCAGTTTGGACCCGAAACGGACTTGCGCCGGACACATCGGGGGCTTTGAAATCGCGTTGAACGCTTACCTTTAGTACGATAAATTGCTTCCAAGCCCCTCGGCAATGCCATCGGGTTCCAGGTGTGAGCCAATGGCAAATTCTAACCGCCTCACGATCATCGAGAAATACGCGAACCGGCGCCTCTAATACCGGCACCTTCACCTTGGTGACGCTCGATGAGCTTGCGGCAATGGGGAAGCGGCGCGAGAATTTTCTCGTCTACGAACAACTGCGCCGGCTCGCCCACTATGACCCGCTCACCGGCCTGCCCAACCGAACCCTGCTGCAGAAGGAGCTGAAGCGGCTGCTCGCGGAAGGCAGGCCCACCTCGGTCGTCCTCTTCGATCTCGACGAGTTCAAAGACGTCAACGACACGCTCGGCCATTCGAGCGGCGACCAGCTGCTCATCGAAGTCGGGCGGCGCCTGCTCCGGGTGGCGGATGAGCGATCGCTCGTGGGCCTGACGAGCCAACTCGGCGGCGACGAGTTCGTGGTGGTGATCTCGGGCTGCGGCGATCCGCGGATCATCAGCGAGGTTGTCAATCTGATGCTGAGACGGCTGAGCGAGCCCTTCATCATCAACGGCCAGCAGGTGCATCTCGGCGCCAGCGCCGGCGTGGCGATCGCGCCGAACGACGGTTCGAATGTCGATGAGCTAATCGCGAATGCGGATTTGGCGCTCTACCAGACCAAGTCGGAGGGCGGCAAGGGGCTGCGCTTCTTCACGCCGGTCCTGCGAGCCCACGCGCAGGCACGGCGCAGCCTTGGCATCGAGCTCCGGCGCGCCTTTGCGCAAGACGAACTGGTGATCTATTTCCAGCCACAGGTCCGGCTCTCCGACGATGCGGTGGTCGGGGCGGAAGTGCTGCTGCGCTGGCGGCATCCGCAGCACAGCGTGCTCTCCCCCGGTGCCTTTATCGGTGCTCTGGCGGAGAGCTCGATCGCGCCCGATGTCGGCCGCTGGATCATCCGGACCGCTTGCGAAAGGCTGTCAGCCTGGCGCGCGATGGGGCTGCCGCTCGCGCGCGTGGGCGTCAACCTGTTCCCGGCGCAGGTCTACGACGAGATGCTGCCAAAGGACATCGCCGGGGCGCTGCGGGATTTCGGTCTGCCGGCGGATGCGCTCGAGCTCGAGATCACCGAAAACGTCGCGCTAAACCGCGAGGATTCGAGCGTCCTGCAGTCGCTGCACGACCAGGGCGTAAAACTTGCCTTCGACGACTTCGGCACCGGCTACGCTTCGTTGAGCTCCCTGAGCCGCTTCCCGGTTTCGCGCATCAAGATCGACCGCAGCTTTGTCGGCAAGATCACCCAGGACGCGCGAGATGCCGCGATCGTGCGCTCGCTCATTGTCATGGCGCACAATCTCGAACTTGGCGTGATCGCGGAAGGCGTCGAGACGGCGGAGCAAGCCAACTTCCTACGCGAGGAGAGGTGCGAGGAGGCGCAGGGTTTCCTGTACGCCAAGCCGCTACCGGCCAGGGAATTCGAAGCCTATCTGCGGACCCGGCGCCTCGCGCTTGGCACCATCGACGCCTCGCAGCTAAAGTCGGCGATCAGCACCACAGGTTGAGTTGACCAAGGCGCTTATCCTTGGTTTTCGATGTGCTCCTGGATTGCAGCTTCGTCTCAACCTATGTCAAGCCGGCGCTGCTGGCACGCGCCGCTGAGGTGACCGACATGTCCGCCTATTTTCTACTCCTTTCGGCCGCAGCCAACCGTCGCGCTGCTTTGTATGCTGCTGATCAATCGTTGGTAATCTCGGGGGTGAGCTTTTGCGCGTGGAAATTCTGGACGACATTCAACATGCCTATGAAGGAACGCTTAGCGTCCGCCGATTGCTTGACCGGGCCGAAGCACAACGTTTTACTGACTCATTCGGGGAGCCAACAGCACTCCGCGGCTTCGATGCCCTCGTCGCCAACCTGGAGCGAACACGCTTCTCTCGAGCATTACTGGAACAGCTTCCGGATTTATGCATTATCGTCCAGACGGACAATCACGTTTATCACATCGACCTCGATGCGACGACAGAGTGAGGAACAATCCTTGCTATGGCCACCAGCGGCGGTTGCACGAACGCTGTCGAGTTTGAGATCGTATTGATGATTGCTTGATGCGTCAGCCTAAAGCTCGCGGGCTTCGACCGTCTTGTTTCTAAAGATGCTGTTAGGCGCCATTTGGCGAGCAGTGGAAGGGCAAACCCTCAGCTTCGTCAGCGCGTCGGCGACCGTCCGGCCCAATTGCTCAATCGCTTCGTCGATGAGGATCGATCTCGCACTTCCGAGCCGGCTAACGCTGACATTCAGGACCGTCAATGCCTCCTTGAGTTGCGCCAACTCGCGTTGAAGGGCCGGGTGCTCTCCTGTCTTGATCTCCCGAAGGGTGTTGCCGAGCGTGCCAACTTCCGTCGTCAGGTTTCGGATATTCGCCAGCACGTCTTTCTGCGGCAGACCGACTTTCGACAGCACCGCCTCAGTCATCGTTGCAACGATGTTTTCGGCAAAATGGTCGACGCGCCAAATCGCGACGAGCGCAACAATCGCAGCGACGATCACCAGTATAGCGGTCGCATTGATCAACGCTAGCAGCAACTGCCCAGGGAGCCTCCAGAATCGCGCGGAAATGTTACTGTCATCGCGCTGGTCCATGGTGCCTCCCGTCGTCTTTGGCGGCTGCGCTCGTCGTCCGGCGGCGACCGCGACCAAACCCACGCGCTGCTTGCGCAAAAGGTTATGTCCATGTCGGCCCCCGCCCCTTCCGGCTTAGACCAGTGTCAAGGCCTTCACTCTTTGATCTAAATCAAAACGGGCACTTAGAAATTGGCATTTACATAGGCATTCACCAGCATCAGTGGAGTCTTGACCATGAGCGAAATCACCAAATCGGAAGCGATCTCCCGTCGAAGGGCTCTTTCTCTTTTCGGAACAGTTGCTGCTTCCGCCGTCGCAGCATTCACTACCGCACTGACGGTTTCCGATGCTGAGGCCGACACCGTCGGCATGGAGCGGCGTCAAGAGCGGCGTTCAGAGCGGCACGAGCGACGTGAGGAGCGGCGTTCAGAGCGGCACGAGCGACGTGAGGAGCGGCGCACAGCGCGCACGGAGCGGCGCACAGGTGCGAGTACCGGCACAGGTACAAGTACAACTACCGGCATAAATACCGGGCCAAAACAGTAATTCCACCGGCTCGGCAAAGTTACTAATCGAAGCCGTCGCGCAACTACCGCGCCCCGCGCGCGCCTTCTCAGCGAGATCGTGCCCATCCCGCGAATCGGAGTTGTCGGGCAATCTCGCGCAGCCCCTCAGAGGGCCACCAAGTCTTCCCCGATTGGCGGCGCTCATGGTCACGCAAGGAGGGTCAGGTAGTTGGGGGGAAGCACGAGCGCGGGCAAGCCGTGGTAGTGGTGCCGCCCGTGCTTTGGCGATAATGTCAGGCGGATCGAAGGCCCGAGGGCTTCCCGCTCCTACGGCGCTCCTTGAGCCAATAGCGCCATTGCAACGCCCGGCACGCTGGCCATCAGAGCGAGCAACAGGTAAAGCAGAACAAATGGTCAGACGCGCCTCGTGCGATGCCCGTGTGCCTCGATGACTTCATGCTGCGCTTCTTCGCGCTGCTTAGGCGCCGCAACGAAATCGCTCGAAAAGCGCTGCTCATCGCGCGCATGGGCGAGTCTCCCGCACTGCTATGGCATCAGGTGCATGTGCAACTCGGTACATGCTCTTGCCCGGGTGCCGCGCCTTGCCATTTTCCGGGCATGGAGTGGCGTACCGGCCAGCCGGCAAAGCGGCCGGCATTATCGAACCGTGCATTCCGACCCGTGTTTCCATGCCCCTGGTCGGGCCGCAGTGGATTCACGAGATCAAGCATGACGGCTACCGCCTGATCGTGCGCAAGCGAGACGGCCGAGTGCGCCTGTTTCAAGGGTGACACCTACCTTCGTATCGAGCACTGCCAGCGAGTTGCTGGCTGACCGGGGCTAATTTGACTTGTTAGTAGCTAACGCTCCCTTCCCATGTAGCCGTGCAACAGGTTACTGCGGGGACTGTTGTCAGGGCGCGGACCTTCTCGGCCATGCCCTGGGTGCGCTTCCTCGATGGGCGGGTTGAAGGGCGTATGCGTTTGATGCGCTTCCTCGATGGCCGAGCCGGGGGGCGACAGACGCCACCGCCGGCTGTAACGGCTCGGTACTGACCGAGGCGGCGCTTTCGCGCGGCCAGTTGAAATCATCGGCACGGCCGGCTGGAGCCGCGCTCGGCTCTCCTTTGATGAGTACGCTGGTCGCCAACGGATCGGCAGTAAGCGACCACGCCGCTGGGCGAGCGGCGCCCAGAAGCTCCTCCGAGGCGCTGTTCCCGGCGGGGCCCACAGTCGTCGAGGCGGTCAGCGGGATGAGCGGGCCGACCAGGGGGCGCGCCGACGGCCCGCCCGCCTTGGCCCCGGCCGGAGCCTGCTCGATGGATGTGGGCAGCGCCACCGGAAGGGCGGGGTTGGCTTCGCCGCGATCGATCTCGCGCTCCACATAGTGGGCGAGCTTGAGGGCGCCGGCCTTGGTGAAATAGATGCCGTCAGCGCTGCGCAAGCGGCGGATCTGACCCTCGAAATCCGGCCCTTGCGGCGAGTATCGGCCCTGCTCGTCGACAAAGCCGTCCCAGATGTCGACGAAGACGATGCCCGCCTTCTCGGCGCGCCCCCGATAGAGCTCGTTGAGATAGGACGCGTCGGAACTCGCCTTGGGACCGCGTTGCGCCGGTAGGCCGACCCAGAACACCGGCACGCCACCGCTCTTCAAAGCGGCAATTGTTGCATCGATCCGCTTAATATAGGCGGCCTCCCACTGGTCGGTATGGAATTCGAACGGACCGGCGGCGTTGCTGTTGCGCCCTGCGTCCGCTCCGCCGAGTGGAGGTTGGTTCGGATTCTCTGGATCCGAGATCGCCTCGTCTAGCGCTGGTACACTTTGGGCGGTCTGCCCCGGCGTGGATTGTGGTCCGGGCGCGGCCCCCGGCTTGCTCACTGGCGCGGCGCGGCGCGGCGCGGGAGCACGCTCGCGAATCGCCTGGTGGTCGTTTACCCCGATCATGATCAGCACGAACTTCGGCTTTTCGGCCGCGATGATCTCACGTGCGGTTTGCGCCCAGTCCACATCACGACGGGCACTGTAGCGGATCAGACCGGAGCCGGCGCGGTGCTTGCGGGCAACACCTATTTCTGGCCGTTCCATGAAAGCGTCTTCGAGCCCATAGGCGAGCCAATCGGCCATCGCATCGCCCATTACCACGGCTAATGTGGTTGGCGGCACGTCAGCTTTGCGCTGTTGTGGAGGCGGGGCATGGGAATTATCCGGCGCCGCTTCTAATTCGTTACTTCCACGGCTGCTGTGTTGGCGAGGTTCCCTTGGGATCCGTGGGACGAAGAAACCGCCGAAAGGATCGTAGGATTGCCAAGGCTGCTGTTGGATCGTAGCCGGGGGCCGGCTCGCTGGGGCAAACGGAGACCAGAATTGAGCCTGGGCGGGCGCAATCAGGGCCAACGCCAAGTAAGCTGCCGCGATAATCTCCCTCGCGCCGAGGAAAATCGCGGGCATGCGCCATCGCCGTGAATACTCCACCGCCTAAAGGCGGTGGCTTCGAGTTACGGCTTAAAGCCGGAATTCGGTCCGCCTTCGGCGGAACTCAGCTCAGGTCACTGTGAAGTTGTCATCCGGTTCCGGTGGCTTCTGGTTCTTGATGTACCCGACCCATGCCTCGTCAGTTGCGTTCTGCTGCTGGCAACCCAGTAGGCCCTGCCCCGCAATTGCTGGCCCCAGGCTGTCCGCTTCTACGCTTCCATCCAGCTATTCTACCTTTGGAAGCGTCGCGATCCCAGCCGCCTAAAGGCGTGGGGTTTCCTGATCCCCTATCGGGGACTCTAAATCTTCAACGCGCAACCCCGAGTTATCTAAACTCATAAACTTGCTCGTATAAGGTTCTTCGTTTAACCGCGCTCGACCGGTCAGTAAGGGCCGCCGCTCGAACTCTTCGCTCTACCTGCTGCCGCCCTCGATACTTGGCAATGTGGTGGCTCACGACGAAAGAGTTGTGGCTGCCTACCAGGTCGAGAGATTCGGAATGTTCTGCTCATACGGCGCACAAGGCTCCCCACTCCGCGAAGAGCCACTTTCGAGAAGGTGCGTTCGCGTTTATTTATTGCATCGACCGGGCCCGCAAGGGCCTGTATTCTTGCTCATAAAGCTGTCTTCATCACACAATTCTCCTTTTTGGAGCTTTCTTAGACTTGGATGCCATAGCCGCCTTGATATATATCAACTAATCTGGGGATTTCCCCCGTGCGCACGTGACTACGTGGAGTCCATCCCTCCATGTCGATGAGGTCATAAATAATCTCCTGCTGCGGCGCGCGAGTCACGCTGTGGCCCCATATCGCGCGGACCGAAAACGATTTGACCGTCATATATAGTCGCGTCGGTCACTAACGACGGGAAGGGCCGCCAAATCAACCCAGGCACAGTTCTTGGTACGCCCAGTTCAGGACCGCCGCCGCTAAAACCAAAGCACTGCAGACGAACGAAATACTTTGATAAAATAAATCGTTGTAATTGACGAGCAACTTTGTCAGCCAGGTGGAACAATTCAGAACGATTGCTTGTTAAGCGATCAGTCTGCGTTACGAAACCTGATCAAAATACCGTCAATGTCCCCGTCTTGGTAGAAGCGATGGCTTGGTACCATCAAGAATGCGAGCCACAACGCAAGTGCTTTGCATGAAGTCCGACCGTGCGTTTGCGCAGATCCATCTGCGGAGTTTAGTTGCAAGTGTCGTTGGCGCGATTTTATGCCTGACGGCCGACGCGGGATGGGCCGAAGAGCCGCTGAAACTCGCAAACACCCAGCTCGAGCCCGTCGAATGGACCGACCTCGCGGGGTGGACGGCCGATGATCACCTGGCGGCATTCGTCGCCTATCAGAAAAGCTGCCAAGTCTTGCGCAAAATGCCGCGGCCCGATGACCACAGACCGGTCCGTGGCGCCCTGTGGAATGTCTGCCGCAAAGCCGCAGGCCTGTGGCTGAGGGATTCGGCGGCCGCGCGTACCTTTTTCGAGCAGAATTTTCGTCCCGTTCGCATCACGCGCCTAGGAGAAACACCGGGCTTTCTGACCGCCTACTACGAGCCGATCGTTCATGGCTCGCGCTCCCCCAATCCCGAATTTCACGCGCCGCTCTATCGTCGCCCCCCCGACCTGATAGCGCTTGGCTACAAGCTTGGCTCCGAAGCATTTCCAAACAAAGGTGCACGGATCGGCCGCCTAAACGGAGCGAACCAGTTCGTGCCGTATTACGACCGCGGCGCAATCGAGGCCGGCGCGCTCGATGGCCAGAAACTTGAGATTTGCTGGCTGAAAGACCCGCTCGACGTGCTTGCAATCCAAATTGAGGGCTCCGCACGCGTGATTCTTGAGGACGGCACGCCGCTAAGTATCAACTACGACTCGTATAACGGCTATCCACGCAGCTCGATTGGCCGGGTGCTCATCGAGCGCAATCTCATTCCGCCCGTGGAGATGTCGATGCAGCGCATTCGAGATTGGATGACCGCGCATCCGGACGAAGCTCAAGAAGTACGCGCCAGCAACCGCTCCTATGTGTTTTTCCGTATCACCGAACTGTCGACTGAAAGCGAACCAGTCGGCGCGGAAGGTGTGCCGTTGACCCCGGGTCGGTCCATTGCCGTCGACAAGCTTGCAGGTCACTTGGTCAACAGAGAACGGGCGGGCTCGACAAAGCCAATTAATCGGCATCGCGAATTTTACGTCCCGTGACGGCAGCCTCTACTGCTGCTTTTGTTGCCCGGACTGCCAAAAATGGCGGAAGCAACTGTTCCTCGTGAACCGGGAGAGGAAGCCACCGGCCTGCTTTTCATTCGTCTGTCAATGGTGCGCCAAGTCCTCCAATCGGGCTCCAGTCCGACGACGCCACGGTGCCGGCGGACGAGGCCGATCAGCGCGCGAGCAGGAACGCTGATGCCTCCGACGCATGACAAGACCGGGCGGGCCAGAAGACGTAGCGGGGATATCGGGGCCGCCACGAACAAAACGACTTCGCGACCATATCGGCGGCGCAATAAGATCGACGGGCAGTTTGCTTGGCGCTTGATAGAGATGCTGGAGTCTCCGGCGTTTCGCGTTCTTAGCTTATCCGCGCGACGGGTGTTGGATCGAACTGAGGTTGAGCTTGCCCGTCATAGTGGGAATGACAACGGCCGCCTTCCCGTGACATTCGACGACTTTCACAAATACGGTATTCACCGGCATGCTATTGCGCCTGCGATCCGCGAGGCGGAGTCGCTAGGCTTTGTCGAAATTACGGAGCGCGGTCGTGCGGGAAACGCCGAATTCCGGGCGCCCAACAAGTTCCGCCTCACTTATAGGCCCACCGATCACGCTCCGACCGACGAGTGGCGCAGGATCCGGACAATCGAAGAAGCGGAGGACATCGGCCAGCACGCCAGAGGAATAGGCGTGCGAGCAACGCGAAAGCGTAATTCCAGTGACGAAAAACGCCAAGTTTCGGTGGTGGAATCCGTCACTGAAAGCATCAATGTTCCGGTGCCGGAAACCGTCACTACAGCCATGGTGCGGAATCCATCACCACTTTCTATATTTCAGGGTGGTCGGGCGGGTGAAGAACCCCTCTACGACCCTGCCCTAGATACCGGCTCACACACCAGCGCGGTCGTGGTGGTCCATCTTGCCGAGCATCGGAAGCAACACCTCGCATCGCATGTTGCCCGGTTGACCGGCACCCATACTGCGGGCGTGGCAGGTCTACTCATTGCATTTCACCCTCGTGCGAGGCCAAGTGCCCCGCTGGTAGGCGCGGCATACCGCGACGGTGGTGGTCATGGTGGTGACATCGCCGTTCCGGAGCCGTCGCGGGGCATAGAGGGCTGGCGCTGATGAGCCGCGCCGTGCCCAATGTGCATTGCAGCGACGTGACCACGGCGGTGATGGCGGTGGTATCGCCGGCATCCACCGACGCTGGGCTTGGCCCTGATGATCTCGCGCCTTCCACGCCTCCTCCGAGCTTGCCGGCGACAGGGCCGTTGGCCGCCGAAGCCCTTGCAAGCCGGCGTGCCAAAGTGGTGGCGCCCAAGAGGGGGTCTGCTTGCCTCCCAGGTCGCGTCGAGTGCACCAGCTCGCTCGATATGGTCGCGAGCGTCCAACCGAGCGGGGCGTGGGTCATGATGCCTCGGTGCGCCGCCGATCTCTCGTCATGCGACCGGCACGACATGCTGCCCTGCCTGCCTGGGGTGTCGCCCGGAGGGTTCGCGGACGGGGCGGTGACAAGCCACCTGTTGGAAGCTTTGCGCGGCATTCCGCTGGCCGCCATCGAACGCACCTCCGGCACGGATCCTACGACGCCAGAGGCATCGGAAGTTGACTCGAGGCACATTGTCTTCTCGAAATCACAACCGTTCGATCGTGCAGCGACGGCGCCTTGGCGCGCTGTCGGCGTGCGAGTTGATTGCAGGGGCCTGACGGAAAGCGCGCATCCGACGGAGGAGTGGAGCCGACCGACCGCCTTAAGGCAGGATAAAAGCCGCGAGGTGCGGCCCGGTCGGACGGTCGAAGAGCTGAAACAGATCAATCACTTCGCACGAGGTGCGTTCCGGCACTGCACCTCGTCACTTCGCACAAGCGACTGGAAAAATGAAACAAAGTGCACCTCGCGGCTAGCGACGTGGAGCACGTGGGCAGCGGGTTGTAGCGCAGCGCCGCGCGTTTTTCGGCCATTCTGTCCAGGCCGAGCGCCGTGCCAAACTGCGGCGATGGCCCCTCACCATGTCTACTGGGAAACGGTCGAATGAGCGCACCGGTCAGTCTCCCTGATGCTGCGACAGCCCTGAGCATGGCGCCACGGACGCTACGCGATTGGCTGGCGCGCCACCCTATCGACCCGGCAGGCGAGCCCTATTACAGTTTTCACGGTCGCGCCCGCGTGTTTTACGATGCCGATATCGCCCGCCTTCGCGCGGCGCTCCGAGAGGAAACCCGATGCCGCTTAAGCTCGTCCCGCCCCGCCCGGAAAAAAGCCCAAACTGGACGATCAGGGGGACCCATCTCAAGATCTACGTGGACAAGAGCAGCGGAACTCCTCGACGACCCGTCGCTCGCCAAATCCGCGACAAGCTCGAGCGAGCCATCGAGGCCGGCGAATACCCGCCTCGAGAAGCCGCACCTAGTGGTCAGCAACCCACGTTCTTGAGCGCGGCGGTCGCCTACCTCGAAGCCGGCCGGCGTCGACGCTACGTAGCGCGGCTCATAAAGCATTTCGGCGAGACACCGCTTGATCAGATCGACCAGGCCGCGATCGACGCCGCCGCTGCCGCACTTCATCCGGATGCCGGGCCTGGCGCGCGCAACGCGGCGGTCTATACACCGGTGTCAGCGATCCTCCATCATGCGGGCGTTCAATTGAAGCTTCGCCGGCCCAAGGGCGCCAAGGGTCGCGTGGTCACCGACTGGCTTACGCCTGAGGATGCCGGCGCCATCATCGCCGCCGCCGATGCCTTCGATCCGGAACTCGCTCTCCTGCTCACGTTCCTGCTCTACACCGGCGTGCGGCTCGGCGAGGCGTTGCGCCTGCAATGGGATGACGTGCGGCTTGAGGAATCCGCCGCCTGGATTCGGCGCTCGAAGTCTGGCCCGACATCGGACGTGCGGCTGCGCGCGGATCTCCGCGACCGCCTGGCGGCTCACCAGTCGGCCGCAGCGACCCGTCGGGGCGTCTTCCGCTTCCACCAGGGCGGATGGCTCAAGCATCTGCTCGTTCGCGCCAAGCTCGCCGCGCTAGGCCTGCCCTGTCCCGATCGCCGTCCGAAAGGCTGGCGCGCGCCGCCCTACCGGCTCGCCTGGGCGAACTTTCACTCCTTCCGGCACACCTGGGCCACATGGATGCGCAAGAGCGGCGCCGATGTGCAGGGCTTGGTCGCCACAGGCAACTGGAGGGATGCCCGCAGTGCGGCGCGCTATGCCCATGCGGTAGCGCGGGATGAGTGGAATCGGGTTGAGTTGCTGCCGGATGTCGGCACAAAGAAAGCGGTGGCGGCTGGGCGTGGAAAATCCGTGGAATGAGCCGCACGCGACGGCCATCGCATTGATTTATTTCAAGTCACCACGCTCTCCCTCCGGAGCCGGCCGCACTTCTTTGTTCGCGAGGAAAGCTCGTATTTATTGGACCTTCGCGTAGTCACTCACTCCCCACGACGACCGAACAGACCGCAAACCGACCGTCGGCGACGTGCAAATCCGTGCAATATGTTCTCGGGATGTTCCGTGCTTCCATAAGGCATGACGGACAGAAATCCCGCGCTCCACTTCGTGCTCAAGTTGGCGCTGCGCAATGCCCTGAAGATGGTGACGGGCATGCGCAAGCAGATCAGCGACATCGAGGAGGACGTGATCGTGGCCAAGCTGATCGATGAGCTGCGGATGTCGAGCTACCAGTTCACCAAGAAGCCGAGCGAGACCGGCCACACTTTCGACCCGCCGGCTGGTGCTTAGGCCTTCCCTCGATCGCCTACAGCTCCGATGTCCGCTAAGGGAGCAAACCGGTAGACATTTGCTCAGTTCGAGGTTTTCCGGCTCTGACCCGAAGCAGACCTTCGCAGCACGATCAATTGACCTGCTCTTTCGGTCGGGGCAGCGGTGGTGCGCGCCGCGTGAGATCGCGGCCCGGATAGGCACGCTTTACGGAGACCACCAGGTCTTCGACGAACTGCTTTGCGTAGGGGGCCAGAAATCGTTGTGGATCCCAGGCGATGATCGCCCATCTCCCGACCGACTCTCCCCGGTGAACCAGCGGGACGGTGCGAACGCCTTCGCGCGAATTCCGCATCATTTGAGAGGGAACGACCGCGATGCCATAGCCGGACCTGGCAAGCGCGATAAGAGTGTGTGGAGCAGCGCTGTGTAGGAGCACGCGCGGCTTGATATGAGCGACGTGACACGCGGCCTCAAACCACGCAAGCGTCGCAAAACCGCTCCGCAGCAATAGCAGGGGTTCGTCCGCCAGTTCTTTGATCTCCAATAGAGCGCGTCCACGCAGAGAGCGTCCCTTCGGCAAAACGGCCAAGAGATGCATTGGATAGAGCAGTCGGCCGTGAAAGCCCTGGTCGCTTGCCGGCATGATCGCAAGGTGAACATCGCCTCGTTCAAGACGGCCAGGCAATTGCGCTCCGCCGTCCTCGACCAGGCTCACCTCGATGTCGGGATAACGACGCCGGTAGCTTGCCAGGAAATCCGCGAGCAGATTCTCGATCACTTGCGGTGTCGCGCCCACTCGAAGGAAGCCCGTTCGTCCAGTCTTGAGGGCGCGGGCCCGGTCGCCGAGCGCCTCGGCATCTCCCAAAAGGCGGCGGCTGCGCCGCAGCAGGTCTTCGCCCTCCGAGGTCAACTGGACGCGCCGACCGACGCGGTCAAAAAGGGGCACCCCCAACTCAATCTCCAATGCGCTGATCTGCCGGGAGGCCGCGGACTGGGTCAAGTTCAGTCGCGCGGCGGCGCGCGCGACACCGCCGTTATCAGCGACAGCGACAAAAGTTCGCAGCTGGATGAGCTTCATCCGGATACATGCTCAAATTTCATCGATTTTAAGACCATAAATGAATTGGACACAACACCAGGCAGCCACCTATCGTCCCGAGGTAAATGTCGGACAAACACCGTCTTGATGGTCGGATCAAGTTGATTGACTCGAGTCCGGTTACGAGACCCGGAGCGCTGTCATGACAGAGGTTACGCGCCGCGCCGTGCTCGGCGGGCTGTCAGCATTGATAGCTACGCCGACCTTTGCCGAAGCCCACTGGCCAGCTCGGCCGATCAGGCTGGTGATCGGCTTTCCGGCAGGCGGTCCGCTCGACGTTGTTTCTCGAATTATCGCTCAGGCTCTGTCGAGACGTCTTGGCCAGCAAGTCGTAGTTGACGGCAAGCCCGGAGCAAGCGGCACGATAGCCGCGGCGCAGGTCGCTCACGCCCAACCCGACGGCTATACGCTTCTCTCGATCCCTGCAACGTATGCGGCGACTGCCGCCCTGTTTCGCAAGCTTTCGTATCGCCCTGTTGAAGACTTCTCGATGATCGGCACAACCACAGAGTTTCCCTATGTCCTAGTAACTTACTCCGGCCATCCGTTCCGCACGATGGCCGACCTCGTCAGCGCGGCACAGTCGCAAAATGATCGTCTGACCTATGGGACATCCGGTGCTGGGTCGCTCCAGCATCTCTCGATCGAGCTTTTCGCAAGCATGGCGAATGTCAAGCTCCAGCACATACCGTATAGCGGTGGCGCGCCGGCCCTCACCGAGCTGCTTGGAAAGCGGATCGATTTTGTTGTCGACCAGCCTACAGCGTTAATCGATTTTGTTAGAGAAGGCCGTTTTCGCGCACTGGCTGTGACGAGCGGGAAGCGATTTTTCGGCTTGCCTGACACTCCAACAATTTCCGAAACTGGTTTTCCAGGATACGCCGTTACGGGATGGCAGGGACTTGTTGCACCCGCGAACCTGCCGGCCCCGATGCTGGATCGGCTGCATTGGGAACTCATCGACATCCTCGCCGATCCCGCTGTCGTCGAACCGCTCAGGAGGCTCGGCAACGACCCTAGCCCTTCGACCCCCGGCGAGTTCAAGGCTCGTCTCGCTGCCGACATCGATACATGGACAAAGGTGGTAGCCGCCGCAAACATCGAGCGAATTTGAGCCAAAAGGCCGAAGAACCGCCAATCTTCAACGTCGGCTCAGATGACGCGGTGTCGGGTTTTGGCCCAAAGCGGCGGTTCACCTTAGCGCCGCAGAATGTCTGCAATGCAGGGCAAACCGGACGGTCGGCGGGCGACGCTCGAACCGCCGGTTTTGACCCAGAACTGCCGTCGGTGCCGCCATTTTCCCGTGATGCAAAGCACGCCCGCTCAGGTGACGATTTGGTAGGCTGTGCGGCGTTGAGAACCGCGACTTGGTCTCAACGTCCCGAATTCACTGCTCGGCTGCGCCGACGAGGTGATAATAACCGCAGCGCGATAGCCGAGTGAGGAACAGTCATGTCCGTCCCATCGGGGCCTGCAGGCCGCTTCACGCCCGGCGATTTTCGGGTAGGCCAGGTCTTCAGTCGAACCTGGTCGGTTCTCTCGCGGAATTTCCCGACTTTTGTGCTGGTCAGTGCCCCGGCGAGCCTGCCCAGCCTATTGATGCCGCGCCTGACGCCCGACAATCCCTCTCCTAACCTGGGCGTCACCGTGATCGTTTTTCTGCTGGTTCTCGTGCTCTGGGCATTCGTCCAGGCGGCCCTGCTTCACGCCGCCTTTCAGGCGATACGCGGTCATCCGATTGACCTTGCCGCGTCTGCGCGGATTGGGCTGCGGCGCTTCTTTCCCATCGTGGGGATCGCGATCGTCGTGCCAGCACTCGCCGGTTTCGCGACCCTGCTCCTCGTGTTTCCGGGCCTGATGTTGTTCACCGCGTGGTTTGTGCCGACACCGGTCTGTGTGCTGGAGCAACTCGGTGTAGTGGACAGCATGGAACGCAGTCGTGAGCTGACCAAGGGCCATCGGTGGAAGATTTTCGGGATGCTGCTTCTGCTCATTATCACCGTAATCGTACCTGCGATTGTTAGCGTGATCGTAGGTTTCGGCGCCGCCGTCGTCCAGGTGGTTTTGGGCGTGGTCGTGGTTCCCGGCGTCGTCGTCACCCGGATCGTCGATCTAGTTTGGGGAGCGATCTGGGACGCCTTCTTCGGGATTCTGGTCGTGGTCACCTATCTCGACCTACGGGTTGCGAAGGAAGGTATCGACACCGATCAGATTGCGGCCGTTTTCGAATAACGTGCCGCCACGCCAGCCTTCCGAAAATGGCCCGCTGCGGCTGTTCGCGGCAATGCAACAGGATGTCGGCAATTGAGGGTTGACCCCAAGCGGACCTTGGCGGCCTACTTTTTGCTGTGATGCACAACACGCCCGCGATGTGGTAGGCTGCGCCCTGTCAGGAGGGCTGGCGATGAGACGGCGCGACTTCCTCACGGGGAGGCGATAGATGTCTCTTTTCGCA
Organism: uncultured Alphaproteobacteria bacterium; assembly: GCA_963721005.1. Classification (GTDB taxonomy): domain Bacteria; phylum Pseudomonadota; class Alphaproteobacteria; order Rhizobiales; family Xanthobacteraceae; genus VAZQ01. Next base: position 201,484 of record CAVRHR010000003.1, read on the forward strand.
GCACTTTTGTGCGGGTGTCTGGATCGGATGGTTAGCGACCGTAGCCTCCGGGGCGCAGCGCGCCGCCTCAGGAAAGATGGCTGGCGGAGATCAACTCTTCTCCTCGTCGTGCTGATGGTTACCGGAGTTGGCGCTGCATCGTCGGCACAATCTGATTCTGCTCCCGAGGATTCCGAGTGGCACGAGTTCAGTGGAACGTGGACTGCGGCTGGCAGCCGACAGGTCATTGGTCTCGGTGGCGATCGCCGGGCCTCGGTCGCGGATTACAGCGGATCACTGATGCTCTACGGGACCTCACGTCCTGCACTGGGCTTCCGCGCCGAGGCCGTCGTGCTCAACGACAGCGCTACGGGCCTGATAGGACGGGCCGTCTGGACGGACGACACAGACAGCCACGTCTATAGTGAGCTTCGCGGCGAAACCACCCCGGCAGGTAACCGCATCGTCGGGACCTTTGTGGGCGGCAGCGGTCGGTACAAAGGTGCGACGGGCACCTACGAGTTCTCCTGGCGCTTCCTTCTCGAGACCGAAGATGGGATCGTGCAGGGCCAGTCGATGGGGCTCAGCGGCAAAGTCCGATTTGTGCCAACGCAGAGCGGGCCCGGTGCAGGCACGTCTGAGCCATGACACGCCCCTTCACAGTCCTGAAGCGGGCGTTGCCGTTCGTGCTGGCGGTCGGCATCTGGCTGACACCCGTTCCCGCTGGATTGACCCCATCCGCCTGGCACCTGTTCGCCGTGTTTGCTTCGGCGATCGCGTCGGTGCTGATCGGCTCTTTTCCGCTGCTCACATCCGCGCTGCTCGCCGTCGCGGCGGTGGTCCTGACGGGCACGATCTCGCCGGTGAAGGCTTTTGCAGGCTTTGCCAATGCCAGTGTGCTGCTGGTCGTGATTGCCTTCCTGGTCGCGATCGCTGTGGTGAAATCGGGCTTGGGGCGGCGCATCAGCCTGTTCATGGTCAGTCTGTTCGGCCAATCGTCTCTTGGGCTTGCCTACAGTATCGTCATAACGGACGCGCTCATTGCTCCGGGCTTTCCCAGCAACACGGCGCGGGGTGGTGTTCTGTTCCCGATCGTACTGTCGGTCGCGAGGGGGTCCGGTTCGCGACCGGAGGAGCCCGAGGGTCGTAAACTGGGCGGCTATCTCATGTTCTGCGGGATGGCGAGCCTGGCGGTTTCGTCGGCGCTTTGGATGACCGCCACCTCGGCCAACCCACTCGGGGTCCAGGTGGTCAGGGAGTTCGGGGTGACAATTGGCTTCGGCAAGTGGTTGGTCGTGGCCGCGGTGCCTGCACTGATTGCGCTTTTGCTGCTTCCCTGGCTTGTGGCGCGCATTTTCCCACCGGGGATTGGCCGAACACCGGAGGCACCTGTTGCGGCGCGGAAGGAACTTGCGGCGCTCGGTCCGCTCAAGCGCGATGAATGGATCACGGCCGTCATCTTTGCATTCATGGTCCTGGGTTGGGTGTTTGGCGATCTGTTGCAGCTGAATGCGACCAGCGTCGCTTTCGCTGGCCTCGGAATGTTGCTCATGTCAAAGGTCCTAGCACTGACAGACATCGCAGAACACGGAGAAGCCCTCGAGACGTTTCTGTGGCTTGCCGTACTGTTTGCCTTGAGCGGGCAGCTCAATGAGCTCGGGTTCATGGGTTACGTCGGCCAGCGGCTGGCGTCCTACATAGTTGGCCTTTCATGGCCAATGACCTACGTCATACTGATCGTACTGTACGTGCTAATTCACTACATGTTTGTCAGCCAAACTTCACAGGTGCTGGCTTTGCTCGGCGTTTTTCTTGACGTCGGTGTCCGCGGAGGCGTGCCCGCACAGCTGATGGCGTTTGCTCTGCTATTTGCGAGCAGTTATTTCTCAGTCATTACCCCCCAGGGCGGCAGCCAGAACGTCATCTTCGTGAGCAGCGGTTACCTTACACAGCCGGAACTCTATCGGCTTGGTCTGTTCGTGACACTCTTCTTCCTTGCCGTGTTTCTGATAATCGGAACTCCGTGGATCCTACTGGTCACCTAACCCAACTGGGCACACTGACCTATGTCAATAATCGGTTGCGAGGTGACAACCGAAGCCCTTGCCGGTGTTCTTGCATGGCCTTTTGCTTGGAACGCCGCCTTCCCGATCGGACGGAACGGCAACTGACCGAGCGGGCCGAGGGCATCGAACGTATTGCCAGCACGGCGGCTGAGCACTGCGAGGCTGCCGCTCGAAACGCGCGAAAAGCGCATGCTTTTCTTCTCCGCGTGAAACAGTGGCTCCTGTAGCGGGTGCCAGTTAAGGGGCGGGTCAGGACGCAGGCGGAGGCTTGATTATTTGCAACCATCGCAAATGAAGTCTTAGGGCGTTGGCTGCGGGGGCGAACATGACAGGCTCCGGCGGCCCATCGCCATTGGGAAATTCAGCTTCTCGGGCCCGCATAGGGTGAACGCCACGACCTGCAAGCAAGCGGGTCACCTGGACGACAAGGTTCCCATAGCGGCAGCCGGGAAATTGCTGCGATGCAATGATGTCCGGTCCTGGCCCAGGCCGTGTGAAAAGGCTCTGTCTGGATTGATTCGCGGTCTATGATTCCTTGCGATTTTCGGGGGATCGGATGAAGCGCTTTGTCGAGGGTACGGATCGCCAGCAGAGTACGCTTTTTCCCGCGGTGCTGGATGACTATGTGGGCGAGGACAATCCGGTTCGGGCGATCGATGCCTTCGTCGATGGGCTGGATCTGCTCAAGCTCGGCTTCGACGGCGTTGCCCCCCTCGCAACGGGGCGGCCGGCGTATCATCCGGGACCGCTGCTGAAGATTTACATTTACGGATATTTCAATCGCGTCCAGTCGAGCCGACGGCTTGAGCGGGAGTGCCAGCGCAATGTCGAGTTGGTATGGTTGACCGGCCACCTGATGCCGGACTTCAAAACCATTGCGGATTTCCGCAAGGACTACGGTGAGCCGATCGGCAAAGTCTGCCGCGCGTTCGTTCTGCTATGCCGACGCCTCGACCTCCTTGGTGACGCGAGCGTGGCCATCGACGGCAGCAAGTTCAAGGCGGTGAACAACCGCGGCAAGAACTTCACCGAAGCCAAGATGAAGCGGCGTCTGGAACAGATCGACGAGAGCATCGCCCGCTATCTGTCGCAGCTCGATACGGCCGATCGCCAGGGACCGACGGTGCCGGAGGCCAAGACCACGCGGCTCAAGGAGAAGATCGCGAAGCTGCGCGAGGAGATAGAGCGCCTCAACACGCTGAACGCCAGGATGATCGCGAGCCAGGACAAGCAAATCTCGCTAACGGACCCCGATGCGCGCTCGATGGCGACCAGCGGCAAAGGCAGCGGGATGGTCGGCTACAATGTGCAAAGCGCCGTGGATACGACGCATCATCTCATCGTTGCCCACGAGGTGACCAACGTCGGGACGGATCGCAGCCAGCTCTCGAATATTGCCGAGCAGGCACGGACAGAGATGGGCGCCGAGACCCTCGATGTCGTAGCTGATCGTGGGTATTACGCCGGCAAGGACATCCTGGCCTGCGAGACCGCCGGCATCACGGTCACACTACCGAAGCCGATAAATTCGACCGCCAAGGCGGCAGGCCGTTTCGGCAAGCAGGACTTCGTCTACGTTGCGGAGGACGATGTCTATCGCTGTCCGGCCGGCGAGCGGCTGACCTATCGGTTCACGACCGAGGAAGCTGGCAAGATGCTCCGCCGCTACTGGACAACAGCTTGTGAGACGTGCGCCCTGAAGGCTCAGTGCACGCCCGGCAAGGAGCGACGGATATCGCGGTGGGAGCACGAGGCCGTTCTTGAGACTGTGCAGGACCGGCTCGACCGCAACCCGGACAAGATGCGTGTGCGCCGCCAGACCGTGGAGCATCCGTTCGGGACCATCAAGGCGTGGATGGGTGCCACGCACTTCCAGATGAGAACGTTGGCCAAAGTGGCGAGCGAAATGGCGCTGCACGTGTTGGCCTACAATATGAAGCGGATCATTCAGATTCTGGGCGTTGACGGATTGATGGTCGCCATGCGCGCCTGAGGCGCGCCTTGGCGTGCCTAAATCAGCCCGTGCAGATGACCTAGGACGTCACCAGGGCTCGCGGGGCTCGATTCCAGAAATTCCGCCGCGCCGATCCGTCAAATCTCGCCCGCATCAGCGGGCACGCAAGCAGGCTGCCAACAATCCGCGTTTTTACACGGCCTGGGCCCATCTCGGACATGGCGCTGCCCGCACTGAATGACCGCTTACCGGTCAAAGGTAAGCGGTGTTGTCAGGCCGCCACGCTCTCGGCCGGAGGCACGTAGGCGAACGGCAGCAACTCGTCGATGCGGCTCATGGGGTGGCGGGAGACGATTTTGGCCAGCACATCGCGCAGATAGGCTTGCGGATCGACGGCGTTCATCTTGCAAGTTTCGATGAGCGAGGCAATGACCGCCCAGTGCTCGCCGCCGCCGTCGGAGCCGGCGAAGAGATGGTTTTTTCGCCCGAGTGCAATCGGGCGGATGGCGCGCTCGACCACATTGGAGTCGATCTCGATGCGGCCGTCGTCGAGGAATCGAACCAGACCGCCCCAGCGCGAGAAGGCGTAACGGATGGCGCCGGCGATGGTCGACTTGCCCGAGACGGCGGCAAGCCGGGCTTCGAGCCAGAGATGCAAGTCGTCGACGAGAGGTTTTGTGCGCCGCTGCCGCGCTTGGCGGCGTTCATCGACGGAACGACCACGAATGTCGGCTTCGATGGCATAGAACGCGGCGATGCGGACAAGGGCCTCGGTGGCAATCGGCGCCGGCGTCTTCACCTGGATATCGTAGAATTGCCGCCGCACATGGCTCCAGCAGAAAGCCAGCGCGACGTCGCCGCATTCGGCAAGGTCCTCGTAGGCGCCATAGCCGTCGACCTGCAGGATGCCGCTGAAGCCTGCGAGATGCTCGGCCGGCCGCGCATGTTTGCGGTCTGGGGCATAGACATAGGCAACACCTGGCGGAGCGCGGCCGGCCCAGGGCCGCTCGTCGCGCGCATAGGCCCACAACTGGCCCTTCTTGACGCGCCCGCGTCCGGGATCGAGTACCGGTGCCGTCGTCTCGTCGGCGAACAGCTTGGTCGACTGCTTCAGTTGCTCCAGGAGCCGCGCGTGCACCGGGCGCAGCGCGAAAGCGGCACGGCCCACCCAATCGGCCAAGGTGGAACGGTCGAGCGTGACGCCTTGGCGCGCATAGATTTGCGCCTGGCGATAGAGCGGCGTGTGGTCGGCATATTTGGCGACCAGTACATGCGCGACCAATGCCTCGGTGGGAATGCCGCTCTCGATCAGCCGCTCCGGCGCCGGCGCTTGCACCACTTCGCCGGCGCAGGCTTGGCAGGCATATTTGGGGCGGCGCGTCACGATTACCTTAAACTGCGCCGGGATGATGTCGAGCCGTTCCGAGGCGTCCTCGCCGATCCGGTGCTTGAGGCCGCCGCAGCATGCACAGGTCTTGTCGGCCACATCGATGACGATCTCTTCACGCGGCAGATGCGGCGGCAGTGCGCCCCGATTGATCCGCCGCCTACGCGGCATGGCTTGCTTCTGGGCGGTGGTGTCGTTCTCCGCCGCGGCGTCTGCCGCCGCGAGCGTCTGCTCTACATCTTCCAGGGCCAGCGCCAGTTGCTCGGGATCGAGCCGCTCGGCGCGGCGGCCGAAACGGTGCCGCTGCAGATCCTTGATGATGGCCACCAACCGCTCGAGCTCCTCGGCGTGGCGTTCCCGCTCGGCCAGGAGCAGAGTGCGCAGTGCATCGGGATCGGTCGGAAGGGAATCACCAGGGCTCATCGCAACGCGAGAAAAGCACATCACTACGCCCGTGTCGCACCACGCGTCGCACCTGAGTCATCGTGTCGCGTCGCCTAAAGCGTCGCCTGCGGCGCAGGTACACGCACCGCACGTACCCGCGTCCAGTCCAGACCGTCGAGCAGCGCCGAGAGCTGCGAGGACGTCAATCGCATGACGCCGTCGCTGATCCGCGGCCAACGAAACGAGCTCTTCTCCAGCCGCTTGGCGACGAGCACCAGCCCGGTGCCGTCCCACAGCAACAGCTTCACACGGTCGCCACGCTTGGCCCGGAATACATAGATCACCCCGCTGTAGGGGTCGCTACCCAGGCTCTCGCGCGCCAATGCGGCAAGACCGTCCATGCCCTTGCGAAAGTCCACCGGCCGCGTCGCCATCAGGACGCGCACTGCGCCTGACGGGATGATCATGACAGACCCTTCACCGCGCGCAGCACATCCGCCAACCACCCCGCATCCACCCCGCATTCGGCTCGAACCACCACCCCAGCCGTCTCGATCGTGATCGACGGAGCTGACGGCCTCGCGGCAATCGCCTTCTGCGCCGTCATCATGACCGGCACGAACATGGCCGCCCCATCGGCCGGCAGCGCCAACTGGCCGTTTCGCGCCGTCTTGCGCCAGGCAAAGAGATGCTGGGGGCTCATCTCATGCCGGCGCGCCACCTCCGACACGACCGCGCCCGGCGCAAAAGACTCCGCCACAATGCGGCCCTTCTCCTCGCCGCTCCACCGCCGCCGCCGGCCAACGCCATTGCGAATCTCGACGCGCCCTCGAGGGCCCGAAGCGTCAACTATATGGTCGACCATATATGCGAACCCATCCCGTCATGAGGGCTCGAAATCTTAAAAACTATGCTGCCATCGGCAAGATGCGGGCAAAACACCGCTTACGGTCAAAGCGGACGCTGGAACTTAACTGCGCGGTGTAGGGCGGGCTGTAGGGATTGCGGCCGAGCTGGTGTCCTCGGACATACGGGTCCAAGCTGCGCGCCGCAGTGTCGGAGCGGTAGGAAACACTTAACCGTTCCGCGGCAGGATCGGCGAGTTGCCTCATACCTCACTTCGCGGCCCCGGCTCGAATCAGCTTGCCGGGGTCTTTTTTTGACCGCACTCACCGACGCAACAGATGATGGTCGGCGGCTCCAACATCACTGCGATTAAAACCGCGCCCTGAAATGAACAGAAATGCGCTTCCCCCCAGATGACCAAGCTGCAAAGCGGTGACGGCAAGGGCCGCGGTACCCACGATGTACCAGAAGCCGTCACCCCTTGAAAATCCATTGACCACTGCAATCGTCATCGCCACAAACGTCACTGGAACAAGAGCGAATAAATTGCAGCGCAAACTCGAGGCAGCTCCCACCAAAATACCAACCAACAAAACAGTCATCATCGTCGACCACATCTTGAAAGGCAGCAACCACCGCTCACTGTGCCTCCCAATCCAAAGTTCCCAGTCGCCTGCAAGCTGCAACCATCGGCCTATCCGCAGGATGGTATGCGCCTCGGCCGCCGTGACCGCGGCCTCTCGCCGTGGTTTCGCCTGTCCGTCGTCCTAAGCAGGCTGGGCCTTCTGGGTCGTTTCAACATTTGGTAGCGCATTTCCGGCGCCGGCTGCTGGGTTGATCTGGATGCGGAAATAGTCGAGGATGAACAATCGAATGGCCGATGATAAATTGGCGTGCTCACGCTTCGCATTGATCGAGGTAGCGAGTTCAGACAAGGTCATTTTGCGGCGGCCCGCAATCTCCTTGAGTGCGATCCAAAATGCGTCCTCCAGGCTCACGCTGGTCGTGTGGCCATTGATCTTGACGGAGCGCTTGACAATGGTTGATCGCATCCAGGCCACCATCACCGAGAGCTAATCAGTGCCGTCACCTCTCGGAGCGTGCGACCGGCCCTGCTTTGTCGATCGAAAATCCTGCGTTTTGCCGCCCTAATGCCGCGGGTCTTCGCCAATACCTAGACGCTCGGCAGCGGTATCGTCATCCCCCCTATTTGGGGGGGGGCACCGGTGGGGCGGCATCCGGCCCCGATGGGCATCTCGGGGCGCAAATGCCGAATTCAGCCGATGGCGACCAGGGGACGCCCGTCCGTTGACCTCGACATCGTCGATTGCGCCTTCTTCAACCTCGCCTTTACGATGCGAACAATGGTCTCGGAAACGGGGAACAATCCCAGATACACGGTTCGGCCATACCGCTGCGTGGAGCCCAGCACCTCGACTTCGCATCCAATGCGTCGATAAAGTCGGAGCATTGTGGAATCGAAGTTACCGACGATCAATTCGATGCCGGCAGCGACGGCGACCTCCCCTAGAGCTGCGATCAAAATTGCCGACGCGACAAGCAACTCCTCCCGATGCCCGAAGGTCAAGTCATGGTCTTCGAGACAAAACCTCGTACACTCCCAGGTCGTCGGCGAGCTGAGATGCGCGGCATCGGGCAGCGTGTCGCGAAAGAAATCGGCGAGAACAGTTGGACCCGTGGTCGGCAAGAGGCGCAAGCTGCCTTTGACCTTCCGCAACTCGTCGTCGGCGTAAACCAGGTAGACCGGCGCTTCATCGTCGTACTTGTCGCGCTCCTTCCCGTCCGCCACTTGAACATCCCATCGCAGCCGATCGCGAAAGACGCGAGCCCTCAATCGAAACATCTCATCCAGCAATTCGGAATGCTCATGAGCGTTGTATTGCTGTATTACGACGATCATATCGCCCCCGTCTTGATGTCGAGAACAACCTCTGCGCCCTGCGCTTCCGAGGGAGCGCAAATCATCCGCGCCCAATCGGATCGGCCAAGTCCACGGCACTATGTTCTTGTACGTATCGCACTGTGGTGCGCGCAACGGGCCGAGGCAAGCCGGGTTGAATACCCAGCGTTAGCGATCGATTGAAGAAACATTACGTAATTTATACACGTCTTACTCAATCAATATCCCGAGCTTGACAGCCTTGGTGACAGCTTGCGCCGATGTAACGGAATCCAGCTTGTAACGAGCCGATTTCAGATAGTCACGCGCCGTATGCGGAGAGATATTCAATATTATTGCTATCTCGCTCGTGTCTTTGCCGCGAGCGACCCACCGGAGACACTCGAGCTCTCTCGTCGTCAAGTGCGGCCGATCATCGCCCAACACTTCGTCAATAACACGCCGATGAACCCGGCTCGCAATCTGAATAAGCGTAGGCTGAGCGCTCCTCAGATAGCTCACCCACTCATTTTCCGAGCGTGAGGACGAAATTGAAAAGAGGGCGCGATGCCCATTTTTGCTTCGGACCGGGATCGAGAAACCGCGGGGACCGACACCGTGCGCGAGAGCGTCCGTTAGAAATGAAACCTCGGCTGCGCTTTGGATTTTGAGCTCGCTCCAATCAAATGGGAGAGTGCGCAAAAATCCCTCTCGAACGACCGGATCGACGTCGACATATCCCATCTGCAGGTAGCGCTTGATCCAAGAGGCGGGATAGGTCAAACGAATGTAAGGATCGACTGACGGACTCGCTCCCAGTTTTGACGAATGGTAGACGAGGTGATCGATATTCAGGAGATCCCTGAGCTTGGTGATCGTCGCTTCCAGATCCGGCGTGTCTTCGATGATCGAATACGCCTCCAGGAGCGTTTGCTCGTCGGGCACTTCGGCAGCCATGTCTTCATCCATCTCTTCCGCCGGGAAGGCACCTCATTTGGCCCACCACCAACATCGAGGGACCACTCTAGCCGGCTCGAGTATAGCACAACGGGCGCCTTGACGGCTCGGTCGGAAGTCCGACGCGACCGAGGCGGCCGCAGGCCCCGGCATTTCCCCGTTCAATCAAATGGCGGGGTTCTTCCGTCCCGCCGCCTCAGTCGGATACGGCGCAAATGGCCTGAGACCCATTCGAGGAGACCGGCCTCAGCTGATCCCGCGGCTTTGCTTCATGCCCGCTTACGAACCGCCGTCCTGACTGGAAGGTCCAGGATTTTGAACGGCATGGTGGCGTCGAGACGGACTCGAAAATAGGCTTGGTCGCCGAGCGCCGGATCCCATCTGGCCTCGATCGTCGCGGCGCACGCCGCGCGATCAGCTCCGGCCAGCTCGAGAGCAGTCAGAAACACACGTGCCCCCGTCGGGTGGAGATAGCCGATTGTGGTGTCCTCAATTTGCACAGCGACCGTATCGGGGCCCCGAGGATGGCCGGGCCGAGGGATCAGCAATGCAGGACAGCGATGCTCGACGTCGTTGGAGCGGCTGCCAAACAAGCGCTCAAGCTCGCCCCGCTGCTTGGAGTCACTTGCAATATAAAATCTGAATTTGCCGTCGCCGCCGATGATCGCGCAACGGGGCGGCATTTTCCGGCGTGGAAACAGCCAAAGCGGGATTATTCCCATGACGATCCCGAGCCCGCCGGCGTTCTCAGGCGACGATCCGACAGTCGATCTGACGATAGCGTGATTCGGGGCGTGTATCGCAAGGCAAAACGCCGCTTGAACGCAGCGAACGCTTCGCCTGCCGCAATCGCTTGGCAGTGCCTGGCCGCTTCGCCGGTAGTTCACACCACCACATGCCGGGAAAATCGAATAGACCGAGCGAGCATCAGAGGCCGATCGATTTCGACATCGCTGGGCGCCGGCCCAACAGCACGCGCAATCATTTCAAGACTGCAAATGCGAAGGCAAATCGACAAAAGTAACAAGTCCCATCGCGGAGCTGTCTTCTCCCGATCGCTTGCCCGTGAGCCGTTCACCCACCTCGACCCCGGCCACTTTTGTAAAACCTCAGTCGCCGCGGGCTTGAGCAATTCAGATCCCATCCCGACGACCGGCGCGCCACGGAACGAGGTCTCCGGAATCGAGCAAGGTCCGCCATGCTTAGTCTCGTGGCGGACCTTTCTTAACCCTATGGGATAACCGCGTCTTCGCCCCTCAAAGCGCTTGGCGGTCGGGACCAATCGGGCCTGCTCCAGCGGCAGCCGCGTCCGCGCGGCCCCGGCCTGTGGCAAGTTTGTCTCACCTTGCGCAAATTGCCTCGGACCCATGGAAATCGGCCGACATTGCGGCCACTATGTGGCCACATCTTCGCCGGGACACCCACAATGCTCCAGATCGACCCCTGGGTTAAAGCTGCCGAATGCGAACGCGCGATCAGGCTCGTCGCCGACCCCGAGCGGCGCTCGGTCCTGATCAGCCTGCAGAGCCTGTGGATTACGCTCGGCAACGAGGACGCGATCCTCGACGGGTCCCGGCAAGCCGGCCACGTCCCGAAGATCGCCCAGATCCATGCCGAGCTGATGTCCCTGTACAGGAACGCTATGAACTAGCTGGGTTTGCGCCTTCAGGCCCGGGCAAATCTGAGCGGCTCACCGGCGTCCCCCGGCGCGGAGGCGGCTGTGGTCGGCTCGATGCCCGAAAGGGGCACCCGCCCACCCGCCGCGCCGATCTGGGCACGAAAGTGATCGAGCACGAATAGCCGAAGCGCCGACGACAGGTTGCCCTGGGCGCGCTCGGAATCGATGGCGGCCACCATTTGCGACAAGGTCAGGTCGCGACCCATCGCGATCTCCTTGAGCCCTTTCCAGAAAGCATCCTCCAGGCTGACGCTGGTCTTGTGGCCAGCAATGACGATCGAACGTTTGACGACAGGTGACTTCATTACCCCCTCCGCGTTTTCAATCCACGTCGAGCAAGATCGGGGGGGGGGGGAACTCGATCGAAGGGCCCGGAAAAATAACGACGCGTGATTCTCCGGCAACCATGCTATTCGCATGGCTACAGAGCCCGCCCTCGCGCCGTTACCACCCACCCTTCGTCTTGCGAAGATTGCAGCGATCCCCACCCGAACCCAACGACCCCTTCGCAGTCCTTAAAGGTTGGGATCAAAATGTGCTCGCATGGAGGCGAGCCATCAGGTTTTCAGCGTAACAGCTATGCAAAAATCTCCGCAAAAGGGACGGTTATCGAGCATCAGCTCAGCAGAGAGTTGATGCACGCTAAAGTTTGCCGGAAGCCGGATTGGGATACCGGCGCTGACCGGGCTCCTGTCGCACGCGCGGTCTTGGCCGATCGTCGTCCCAGCGCTACCGAATTACCGCGAATTGGATATACTTGCAGAGAGATCATCCAGCTATGAGCCAGCACGCTTCGCGTTTGCCTGGCGAGGGTCGGAAAATGCCGGACGACAACGACGACGAGCACATTGTGCTGAATTTCCAGTCGCGACCGAAACCTCGCCAGGCGAACGGACAGAAGCGGCCAAGCGATCTCAAAACCACTGCTCCGGAGGATCTGATCACGGGCGGCGCCGTCATCATTGCGCTTATTCTCGCCGTGGCGATGGTTTCCGGCTGGGTTCCGATCGACCGTTACGTCGTCGGCATCGTGGCCTGCCTAGCCGCCCTGGCGGGCGCCGCAAGACTGATCAGGGCAAGGCGGTCCAAGTCGCCGGTGACGAGCCTTCCCCGGCAACACAGATGAGCCGGTGCCGGAACCTTTGAACACGTCCACATCGCCGGGATCGACCCATGGGGCTGATCCCCTGGTTTGCTACCGAGTGGCGCCTTTACGGCGCCGTCAAATGCAAGCCCACACTTATCGGTAGCCATGCGCGGCCGGCCGCGCCAGGATGCGCCTTGCTCCGGAGCGGCCGGCGCATACAGGCAAGCATGCCGTAGCGCGCCGCAGAAAAGCGTTCGACAGCGTTCGCAGACGAGGGAGGAGACCAGATGTCATATTCGCGTCGCAATCTGCTGGCGGTCGGGGCCGCGCTGACGTCGGCCGGTCTTCTGCCGCTGCGGCCCGCACGTGCGGCGGTCGCCGGCCGGGACATCGACTACCAGGACGGCTCAGCCGCGCTCGAGGGCTATCTCGCGGTCGACGACACCGTAAAGGGCAAGCGGCCGGGCATCCTGGTGATGCATACGCGGCGCGGGCTCGGCGCGTTCATCAAGGAGCGCACGCAGCTGCTGGCCGCGATGGGCTATGTGGCTTTCGCGGCCGACTATTTCGGCAAGGGCGTCCGGCCGGAGGCCGACAAGGACGCCCAGGTGGAGTCGGTCAGGTACCGCCAGGACCGCGTGCTGGCGCGCTCGCGCGCGCAGGCGGCGCTCGGCTGGCTGCAGCAGCACCCGTTGGTCGACACCAGCCGGATCGGCGTCGTCGGCTATTGCCTGGGTGGCCTGGTGGCGCTGGAGCTCGCCCGCATGGGGGCGCCGCTGTCCGGCACCGCCGTGTTCCACGGCTCCCTCGACACCCCCAACCCGGGCGACGCCCGCAACATCAAGGGCCGCGTGCTGGCGATGCATGGCGCCGACGATCCGGTCGCCAATCAGGCGGAGGTGCAGGCCTTCATCAAGGAGATGCGCGACGCCAAGGTGGATTTCGAGCTGGAGCTCTATGGCGGCGTGGTGCACGGCTTCACCGAGACCAAGAACGGCAACGACCCGTCGAAAGGCAGCGCCTACAATGCGCGCGCCGAGAAGCTCTCATGGGCGTCGATGCAGGGCTTCTTCCGCGACGTGTTTCCGGCCTGACGCGCGCGATCGGCCACTCTGCCGGCGAGCGCCGAGGCTATTGCGACGCGCAAGCGCGCGGCGGCGCCGGTGGCACCATGGCCACGATCGCCAGGGCGCCGGCGACCGAGACGGCAGCGGCGGCCAACAGGCCGAGCCGGTAGCCGGACGGAAGGGACCCGACGCCAGCGGCCACCGCCACGCCGGCAAGCTGGGCAACGCGGCTCGCCGCGTTGTTGATGCCGGACGCAAGGCCCTCGTCGGCCGACGTGACGCTCGACATGACCGAGGCGGTCAAGGGCGCAACCAGCACGGCAAACGAGATGCCCGCGAACGCCAAGGGGGCGATCACGCCGGGCAGCAGCGACGCGCCCTGTCCCAACGCCAGCCAGGCATAGGCGAGCGCGGCGCCGAACGATCCGGCAATGAGCATCGCCGTCGCCCCGACCGTGTCCGCGAGACTGCCGAACGGCCGCGACAAAAGACCCAGGCCGAGCGTGAAGGGCAGGAATACGAGCCCGGCACTGGCCGGCGACAATCCGCGCCGGTCGACCAGGTCGAACGGCAGCAGGAAGAACATGATTGCAAGCCCCGCATAGAGCAGCAGGGTCGCGACATTGAGCCCCAGGAAAGCGCGGTTCTGCGCCAGCCGCGGCGGCGTCATCGGATGGTCGCTCGAGCGCTCCCAAAGCGCGTAGAGGACAAGGCCGGCGAGGCCGAGCCCAGCCGCGAGGACGATTTTCGGCCCCAACCAGGTTGAGGCCGCAGCGCCCGCCTCGCCGCGGCCGATCTGGCTCAGCCCCCAAGCCAGCGCGGCGAGCGCCGCCGCAACAATCGCCGCACCGACCGCATCGAACCGGCGCGGCGCGAGCAGATCCATCGGCGCGTATGCCCAGAGGAGACCGACCGCGGCGAGCGCCAGCGGCGGGTTGATCCAGAACACCGCCTGCCAGCCGAATGTCTCGGTCAGCCAGCCGCCCAGCACGGGGCCGGCGGCGGTCGTCAGCGCCGATGCCGCCGCCCACACCCCGATCGCCCGGTTGCGCTCCTCCTTGGGATAAATGGCACCGATCAGAGCGAGGCTCGCCGGCGTCACCATGGCCGCCGCAATCCCCTGCATGACCCGCGCCGCGATGAGCCAGGCGACCGAGGGCGCCGCCGCGCAGCCGACCGAGGCCGCACCGAACAAGAGACACCCGATCGCGAGCATGCGGGCTTTGCCGTAGGTGTCGGCGAGCGCCCCGCCGATCAATGTCAGCGACGCGAGCGCCAGGATGTAGCCGTTGAGAACCCACTGAACGGAAGCGAGATCGGCATCGACGGCGGCGCGCAACCGGGGCAGCGCGACCGTCAGTGCCGATGAATCGATGAAAGCCAGCGACGATGCCAGGATGCAGCCGGCCAGCACCCGGCGGCGGCGCTGCGGGGATAGCTCCCGCCCGTGCGCGCGCGGACACGGCTGCGCCTCGATGATACCCCGACTGCACGGCTCCACGAACGGCTGCGCCATACGACCTCCGGGCCCGCGGGCTGTTCCGCCACGATACTCGTTGCGCTCGGCGTCGAGCTGGTTAAGACCTTCACCCCGACCAGACCCCCGGGAGAACCGCAATCCAGGAGTGCCGTAATCATGAGCAACGATTCGGACAACCGGATCTCGATGAAGACGATCCTGAAAGTGACGCACGTCTACGGCGCCGAGCCGGCCGGCATCCTGCTGCAAATGGCGACCAACGAAGGCGAGGTGATCGATATCTTCCTTTCCAAGGCACTGGTGGCGGAGACGCGGGATATTCTGCAAGCCGCGCTGGACAAATTTCTGCCGCGCTGACCGCGACCCTACTCCTCAGGCTCCGACGCCCCGGGACCATTGCGCCGCAGGTGGGTCTCGCGAAGATCGAGCTCACGCTCGATATGCCGACGGCCCTCGTCGATCAGCTCGCCACGCTCCAATTGCCCGAAGATGAATCTGCGCTCGGTATCGATGAGCAGCGCCTCGATCTCGTCATAGAGAGCGATCAGCGCGCGCGAATCCTCCTTGCCGTCGGCCCATTGCGCCCGGTTGAGCCGCTCGGCATAGCGCGCCCGAATGCCCTCCACCACCGCGTCCGGCAGGCTGCGCTCCTGCGCCAGCCGATCGAGAGTCTGCACCACCGTATCGATGGCGGCGCGGCGGGCGGCGAGCTCGGCCTTGCGCTCCTCGATCTGCTCGGTCTCGGCGATCTTGGGCAGGCCGAGCCAGCCGATCACCGCCGGCAGCAGCAATCCCTGGCCGACCAGCGTCGCCAGGATGACCCAGAACGTCAGCAGCAGGATGAGATCGCGGTGCGGGAACGGCTCGCCGGCCGCGGTCATCAGCGGCAAGGCGAGCGCAGCCGCCAGCGACACGATCCCGCGCACCCCGGTGAACGACAGGATGAAGGGCCGCTGCCAGATCGGGGAAGGATCCCGGCGGCGCAACGACGGCAGCAGCAGGCGCGGCAGGTAGATGGCCGGATAGATCCACAGGAAGCGCGCCGCGATCACGGCGACCAGCGTGACCAGCGCCGCCACCGCGAGCTCGGCGCCCGATACCTGGACGATACGCTCCAGCAGCGGACGCGCCTCGAGGCCGGTCAGCAGGAACAGCGCGCCTGGCGGGCGGCCAATAGACGGCGAACGGGGTGAGCAGTGACAGCAGGATCTCGATGCGGGGGTCGGCCGCCCATTTCCGCAGCCGCAGGCTCGCATAGCCGACCGCCACTCCGAACGCGATCTCACCGCCGGCAATGGCCAGGAACACCAGAAATGCCGAGCCGAGCGAGAACGTGCCGGTGGCGACCGCCGCCACCGCGAACTTGTAGAGAATGAGCGCGGTGGCGTCGTTGGCGAGGCCCTCGCCTTCCAGCACCACCATGGTGCGGCGCGGCAGCCCGAGCCGGCGCGCGATCGCCATCGGGGCGACCTCGTCGGGCGGCGAGATGATGGCGCCAAGCACAAAGCCGGCCGCCCAATCCCAGCCGAGCAGAAAATGGACCACGGCGGCGACCGCCACGGTGGTGAAGGTCACGCCGCCGACCGCGAGCAGGCTGATGGAGCGGATGTTGTAGCGGAACTCGCGCCAGCTCATGGCGACGCCGGCCGAGTAGACCAGCGGCGGCAAGACCAGCAGCAGCACCAGCTCCGGCGCGAGCTCGACCCGCGGCAGCCCCGGCGTCAGCGCGAGCACCAAGCCGACCAGCACCATGACGATCGCGGGCGGAAGCTTCGACCGGTCGGCCGCGATGGCGGCGACCGCAATGGTGGCGAGAACGAAAATAACCAGAAGGTGCGTCTGCATCAGACTGCCCCGGGGAGAAACGTCGCGGCGCGCATCCTAGCGCAATGCGTCAGGATCGGACGATCCGTGGGCGTCTCACGCAAAGCGAACAGACACGCCGGGTTGTCAACAGCATATTGCGCGGCAAGTGCTCGCCGCGATCCGGCCCGGGTGCCAACACGGCGGCGCCCGGGCGTGCGTACGCGATTGCTTGCAACTCTTGGTGAGGAAAAGTTGAGCTCAACCCATGCCGGAGGCGGAGGTCGGCTCGATCTCGTAGGTCACGCGCATCTCGCCGGGCTGGCCGAACGGATATTTGTCCTTGCCGAGATATTTCTTGGCGAGCGCATCGATGTGCGCATCGGCACCGGCCTCGGTGACGCGGCCGACATGGCCGCGCACCTGCAGATACCGGTACGGATTGTCGGGATCCATGATGGAGAGCGCCACCGGAACCCCGGTCTTCATGTTGCGCGCCTTGACCCGCCCCTTGGCGGTATTCACCCGGATGCGGCCATCCTGGTAGTCGAACCAGACCGGCGTCACCTGGGGCGAGCCGTCCGGCATGGTGGTGGCGAGACTGGCGAAAGCCTTCTTCTGCAGGGCCAGCAGATCGAGATACTTTTCCGGAATGGCCGCCATGATCACGTGCTCCTTGCTCGGGGATGCCCGACTGAAGCGCCGTGCCGGCCCGCGGTCAAGCCGCCGGCCGCGTGTTCCTAGCGATAGTCCGGCCGACCGGCCTGGTAGTCGGATGTGCCCCGTTGGCGGGCTTTCTCCTGCTCGCGCTCGCGTTGGGCGGCTTCATGGCGACCGATCAGGCAACCGGCGGCGGCGCCCAGCAGCCCGTGATGGACCGTGTAATGGCCGACCGCGCCGCCCGCGATGGCTCCCTTGAGGCAGCCCTTGGCCTGTGCCGGCGCGCTCATCAGCGCGGCGGTGAGCATCACGGCGTATATTGCGGCGATCGTCTTCATGGGTTCGGGTCCTTTGCGGCGCGCGCTCGCGAAGACAAATCCCGGCGACCCGGTTCGTTCCATGCGCCGCCCGTGCGCGCGCCTACCCGATCCGCTTGAGGCCGGCGGCGTAGCGGTGCCAGCGCTTGACGTAACCGTCGGCCGCGCGGGCGATCTTCTGCGCCTCCGGCTCGCCCAGCGTGCGGATCACGCGGGCGGGCGCGCCCACGATCAGGGAGTGATCCGGGAACTCCTTGCCCTCGGTGATGAGCGCGCCGGCGCCGACCAGGCAGTTGCGCCCGATCTTGGCGCCGTTGAGGACGATCGCCCCCATTCCGATCAGGCTGTTGTCCGCGACGCTGCAACCGTGCAGCACGACGCTGTGCCCGATGACGCAGTCGGCCCCGATGGTGATGGGAAAGCCCGGATCGGTGTGGAGCGTGGAGTTGTCCTGGATCTGCGAGCGCTCGCCGATCTCGATCCAGGCGTTGTCGCCGCGGAGCACGCAGCCGAACCAGACGCTGGCGTCGGTCTTGAGGCGCACTTGGCCGATGACGGAAGCGGATTCCGCCACCCAGTAGCGCTGGTCGGCCGGCAGGTCTGGACAATCGTCGTCGAGCTGGTAGATCGCCATCGGGGCGCTCCGTTCTTGGCGCCGCGACCTTGCCATGGCGATCAGGCTTTGGCGAGGCGCCTCAGGTCCCGAGCAACCCGAGCCCGGTGAGCAGCGCGATCGCGACAGTGCCCGACATCAGGCTCCAGAAGCCGGCGATCATGGTCGCCGACATCACCACCCAGAACCGCCAGCCTTCGATCTCGCGCAAGCGCAGGGTGTTGCGCATGATGATGAAGGGAGCGGCAAACACCAGAAACGGCACCGCCGCGAAGGCGGCCGCATGGGGGCCACGCTGCAACAGCCGGAAGCTCGCCGGCCGGCTGGTCGCCGCCTGGTAGCCGCTGGCGAGCAGGCCCGCCAACGCGAACCCGATCGCCAGGGCAAAAAACGATTGGATGGATTCGGGCGACATCGCGGCCTGCACGCTGTGACGAGGAGCGCGATGGTTGCAGAGGCCGGGGAGCGCCGCCACCACATCCTTAATTAATCGTTAACGCGGCGCCGCGTTGGAAAAAGCAGATCGCCCGCAGCGCGTGCCATACTCGTCGATGATTCGGGAGGCGGACACGTGATCACCCTCAGCCGTTGGCGACGCGAACCCGCAGCTTTGCCGCTGGGCGGCTCGCGGCCGGCGGGCGGCAGTCTGCTGCTGCCCCCGATTCTCATCTTGATCGCGCTGATGCTCGCGGCGGTGGCCTATATCGTCTACGTGCTGTGGCCGCGCTGGCCGGGCGCGCCGGTCGCGCTCGACGCGCCGGAGCTCCCCATCACCATCCAAGGCGTCACCTTCAACGTACCGCCGGCCGCCATCCGCATGCCGGTCCAGCGGCGGCCGGGCGCGCAGGAGCGTATCGATCTCGCCTTCATGTGGCCCTCCCTCAAGCCGGCCGACATGGCGTCCAAGCCGGGCATGCCCGAGACCCACGCGGCCGCCGGCGCCACGCTGACGCTCGACCGCATCTTCATCACCATCGCGCGCGCCGGCGACGCCATGGCGCCGGCCGAGCGGGTGCGCACGATCTATCCGCGCTATGCCGCCGCCGAGCCGGTTTCCGGCCCGACCGGCCTCGCGGTGCTCGCGTTCCGGGAAGGCACGCCCTATCAGGGCGAGGATCTGATCTACGATGCAGCGACGCCGGAGAGCTTCCTGGTCCGCTGCAGCCGCAACGGCGCCGGCGCAACTCCTGGCACCTGTCTCTACGAGCGGCGGGTCGATGAGGCGGCCGATATCGTGGCGCGCTTCCCGCGCGACTGGCTGGAGGACTGGCAGTCGGTCGCCGAGAGCATCGAACGGTTGATCGGCGGGCTACGGCCGGCTGCGGCCGGCAGCCCGTAAGTCAAAATCCGCGCCCGCTCGTAGGGTGGGTAAAATTGCCCGGCACCGCGGTGATGAATGCGCTGAATCGCGCAATTTTGCCCACGCGCTCACAGCGCGAGGTCCGGCCGCGTGGGCAGCGCGCCCGCACGCCGCGCGACCATTCGATGCTTCGGCGAGGGCGCGTTGCCCACCCTACCCGAACACCCGAGAGTCATCACCGCCGCTTCAGTCTCAGCCCAGATCTGTGGCGAGGATCGCCATCTGGAAATTGTAGGAGCGCTCGTTGTCCTCGTCGTCGACGAACAGCACGCCGACGAACTCCTCGCCGATATAGACCTCGGCGGAATCGTCTTTTTTCGGCCGTGGCACCACGCGGATGCGCGCATTGCCGAACAGGCGCTTGAGATACGCCTCGACCTTCCTGACTTCCTGAACGTCCACCGGATCGGTTCCTTTCCGCTCAAATATCGCTGCCGTTGAAAATCTGGTCCATGGAGCGCGCCGGCTCGGGACAGCCGGCTTCTCCGATCACTTTCGCCGGCACGCCGGCGACCGTGGTGTTGTGCGGCACCGACTTGAGCACCACCGAGCCCGCCGCCACGCGCGCGCAATGACCGATTTCGATATTGCCGATGATCTTGGCGCCGGCGCCGAGCATCACGCCGCGCCGGATCTTGGGATGCCGGTCGCCGTGGTCCTTGCCGGTGCCGCCGAGGGTCACACCGTGCAGGATCGATACGTCGTCCTCGATCACCGCGGTCTCTCCCACCACCAACCCGGTGGCGTGGTCGAGGAAGATGCCCCGCCCGATCGGCGCCGCCGGATGGATGTCGGTCTGGAACACCGAGGAGGAGCGGCTCTGCAGGTAATAGGCGAAATCCTTGCGGTCCTTGTGCCACAGCCAGTGCGCCAGCCGGTGGGTCTGGATGGCATGGAAACCCTTGAAATAGAGCAACGGCTCGAGGCAGCGGTCGGCGGCCGGGTCGCGGTCGACGGTGGCCACGATGTCGACCCGGAACGCGGCGCCGATCGAGGGATCTGCCTCGAGCGCATCCTCATAGGCTTGCCGGATCAATTCCGCCAAGACGTCGGGATGATCGAGCCGCTGGGCGACGCGGTGGATCACCGCGGCCTCCAGCCGGTCATGGTGCAGGATGGTCGAGAAGATGAAGGTCGCGAGCTCGGGCTCGCGCCGCACCAATTCCTCGGCTTCGCGACGGATGCGCGCCCAGACCGGGTCCACCTGGTCGAGCGCGCTCCTGGCGTTGTCCTGCTGCCGGACCTGATGCTGGGCCATGGCCCTCTCCGCGAACTGGTTACTCTGGTCGACCGTCAGTCTATCCGCCGTCAATCCGGCTGCCCGTCCTAAGCCTTAGTACAGGGGCGGCGGCTTGGCGTCCATATAGGGGCTAAAAGCGCGTCCCACCAATGGGTTTCGGGCGCGCCTGGCCCCCTGGCCCGGTTCAAGGCCGGGCCGCCAGGAAGCCCAGAACACCCTGCTTGAACACCTTGTCGCCGACCGCCGTCATGTGGTCGCGGCCGGTGATCTCGAGCGCCTGGCCGGCCGGCAGCAGGTCCGCCAATGCCTGCGCGGAGCCGCCGATCGCATCCTTGCTGCCGACCGCGACCAGCACCGGCGCCCGGATCTCGGCAATCTGGGCGCGGCTGAGCGTCTGGCGCGAGCCGCGGATGCAGGCCGCGAGCGCCCGCAGGTCGGACTTGGTCTGCTCCGCAAAGACCCGGAACATGCGCGCCGCCGGGTCGCTCACCGCCTCGAGCGAGGGGGCTTCCAGCGCCTCCGCCACGTCGTCCGGAACCCCGATCCCGTCGATGAGATGGATGCCGAGCCCGCCGAAAACGGCGCTGCGCAACCGCTGCGCATGCCGCAACGTGAGAAAGGCGGCGATCCGCGCCCCCATGGAATAGCCCATCACGTCGGCGCGGCCGAGGTCGAGATGATCGAGGAGCGCCGCCACGTCGCCGGCCATCAGGGCGCTCTGATAGGCGGCCGGATCGTACAGCTTGGTGGAGGCGCCGTGGCCGCGATTGTCTGGTGCGATGACGCGGCGGCCGGCGGCCTTGAGGAATGCGACCCAGCCCGGCTGGACCCAATTCACCGCGGCATTGGAGGCAAAGCCGTGCACCAGCACGATCGGCTCGCCATCACCCTCGTCCAGGAAAGCGATCTCCAAATCGTCGTGTCGGAAGCTTGGCACCGTCAATTCCTGAAAAGCCTGGGCCTGCGAGCGCTCAGGCTGTGGCCGCCGCGGCGGCGGCTGCCGCGGCGGCGAACGCCAATTGCCGGCGCGCGGCGCGCGCCTTACGGCGGGCAATCCAGCGCTCGGTCGCGCGCTCGGCGGCGCGCTTGCACGAGGAGCAGAAGCCGAACAGGGTCATGACCGCGGCCAGCATCCAGGAGAACAGATTGAACACGCTGGCGGTCAGCAGGATGGCGGCACGGCCGCCGAGCTTCAGCACGGCGCGGGTCTTGGCGCCGTATTTGTCGGCGAGCTTGGCGATGCGCGACATGTCCTTGGGGCCCTCGGCGAGCTTGAGACCATCGAGCGCCGCCTGGGTGCCGGCCTTGGCCTGGACGCGGCCGACATCGCCGGCGAGCCGGAACAGCTCCGTGGTCTTCTCGACCTTGACGGCCTCGCGCGCCGCCCGCACCGCCACCACCGGCCCGGTGACGCTCGCGCCGCCGATCGCGCGCCCCAGCGCCCCCCAGTCGAGGACCTCGCGCAGCGAGCGGCCCACCCATTCGGCCATATGGGCGCTCATTCGCCCGGTGGCGCGCGCCGCCTTGGCGAGCGAGAGGCCGAGCCGAACCGGCGCACCCACCCCAGCCGTGGCATAGGTGCCGGCCGTGATGGCGATACCCACGCCGGCCAGGCCCAGGATCAATTCGTCGGCCGGCTGGCCGGTCGCCAGCCGGGTCCCTTCCCGCACGGCGTCGCGGATATCGCCGAACACGAACAGGTCGCCGAGCGCAGTGCCGGCGAGCCCCGCCATGTCGGCGGGTTCGCCCATGACCAGACCCTGCGCGAAGCTTCCGATCGCATGCCCGGCGCTCGCCGCCGTCACCTTGGCGGCCTCAACCTGATCCGCGAGGCCGGGATCGACCACCACGTTCCGGTCGCGCGCCAGATCGAGGAAGCTTACCGCCAGGTCGGTATCGCCGGCGCCGAGCGCGGCCTCGATCTCGCGCTTGGCCACCGGGGCGTCGAAGGAAAGATCGAGCATGTGGTCCGCCAGGGCGGGCGGATCGTCCTGCAGGCTCACCAGGGTTTGCGCCTCGAAACCCGCCGGCACGGTCAACAGCGCCACCAGGGCGCACAGGAGCGCCAAGCCGAGCGGCGTCCCGATCCGCGACCGGTTCGCCTCAGGCCGCCTGCCGTCGGTCGGGAGCTTGCTCATGAGCCAGGCGATTGCCTCGATAAGATTGGCGACAATAAGCCCGCCAGCGCCACAACGGCTCATATTCAGCAAAGGCAGTTAAGGCCAAGCCTCCCGGCCGCGCCCTGCCCAAATGGAGATCGCCCGGCCGCGGCGAAAGACCCATCGCATGCGAAATCTGCCGATCGGCAGACCGTCCGGTTTCCCAACCGCGGCCTAGGAATTCAGCGGCCCGGCTCGCTATGGTGCGGCCCAACAGCAGGATGACGCAAAGGCGTGGGTGTCCGCATGGCGGAGCATGTAATTCCCCATTTCCACAACACTCCAGGCGTGCCGGTGATCGAGATCGGCGCCAGCGAGTTCATGTGCGTGGGCGAGAAGCCGCCGTTCGACCACCCCCACATCTTCATCGATATGGGCGATGCCCGCGAAGCCATCTGCCCCTATTGCTCGACGCTGTTCCGCCATGACCCGAGCCTCGATCCGCACGCGGCCCGGCCGGCCGAGTGCGCCCTGATGGAACCGCTGACGGCGTGATCCCGGCGCGGCCAGGGAGAAGGACTTGGCTTCCTCGCGCACGGTGGTCATTGCGGGCGCCGGCATCGGCGGCCTGACGGCGGCGCTTACGATCGCGCGCCACGGCTACCGGGTAGTCGTGCTGGAGCAGGCCGAGCGGCTGGAGGAGACCGGCGCCGGCATTCAGCTCTCGCCCAACGCTTCGCGGGTCTTGATCGAGCTCGGCCTGCGTGAGCGGCTCGCCCCCCATATCGCGGCCCCTCAGGAGCTCACGGTCGCGAATGCGCGCACCGGGCGCGTGCTGGCGCGGGCGCCGCTCGGCGATGCCGCCGAGCAACGCTATGGCGCGCCCTACTGGATCATCCATCGCGGCGACCTGCAGTCCACCCTGCTCGAGGCGGCGGCTGCCAATCCCGACATCGTGCTGCGCCTGGGGAGCCGGGTCGACGATTTCGCCATCCACGGCAACGGCGTCACGGTGGCGGCCCATTCGCGGCGCGAGACCATCGAGGAGCGCGGCCTGGCGCTGGTCGGCGCCGACGGCACCTGGTCGCGGCTGCGCGGCCGTCTCGGCCACGGCGAGGCGCCGCGCTTTGCCGGTCACACCGCCTGGCGCGCGCTGGTGCCGACGGAAGCGGTGGTGTGCGAATTGAGCGCGCCCACCGTCAACCTCTGGTTCGGCCGCGATGGCCACGTGGTCTACTATCCGGTCAAGGGCGGACGCCTGATCAACGTGGTCGCCATCATGCGCGACGACTGGCGGGAGCCGGGCTGGAGCGCCCCCGGGGAGCGCGCCGAGCTTCTCGCGCGGTTTCGCGCCCCGGCTTGGCGCGGCCCGCCGCTCGAGATCGTCGCCGCCGCCGACCGCTGGCTCAAATGGGCCCTGTTCGACGCCGCGCCGCTAGCGCACTGGGGCCGCGGACCGGCGACACTGCTCGGGGATGCGGCACATCCCATTCTGCCCTATCTGGCGCAGGGGGCCGCGATGGCGATCGAGGATGCGGCCGAGCTCGGCCAATGCCTGGGGCTTGGCGGCGGCGATCCGGCCGGCGCGATGCGGCGCTACGAGCAGCGCCGGCTCGCCCGCACCGCACGCACGCAGCGCGCAGCGCGGCGCAACGGCGCCATCTACCACATGGGCGCGCTCGCGGGCTTCATGCGCACGCTGGCGGTCGCGGCGGTGGGGGGCGAGCGGCTGCTCTCGCGTTACGACTGGCTGTACGGCTGGCGGCCCAGCTGAAACCCGCTCAGCGGATGACGGTGCTGCTGCGCCAGGTCGGATCCTGATCGCAATTCTTGCTGCGGGCGGCGGCATGCAGCAATTCCAGCTCTTCGCTGGCGGCGACATAGTCGGCCTTGTAGGCGATAAAGCCGACGGCGGCGCCGCCGGTGCTCTGCGCGGCGCGGTCCATCAACGCCTTCAAATCCTCCTCGCGCTTGGTCGCACCCTTGGTCTCGGTAGCGATCTGCACGCAGGTGTAATATTGATACTTTCCGGGGTCGGCAAAAAGCGAGAAGCTGGTTTCGCCGCCAGACGAGCAGGCCGCCAGCAACGGTCCCGCCAGCACGATGCCCGCCAGCGCTGCGGCAAGCGGCACGCGACATGCCGCGATCGGCCTCCCCCTCGGCCCCCGGCGAGCTTCCGCGAACCTGTTCGGCATGAATAGGCGACCCCGATGCGGCACCCTCGCAGGCAAGCCTTAAATATTCGGTGCAGTCGTGGCCGCTCTTGCCCGCCAAATGCGCCGATAATGCGCCGGCAAGGTGGTGCCGATCCGGGCTCTGACGATTGAAGACGGCTAGCCATGCGCCCGGGCGGGCGGCCGGCCGTTACATGGTAGCATGAAATGAATCCGCGCGCGCCATGCTCCAGGCATCCTGGAATCGGGAATCGACGGTGCCGCCGAGGAGCTCGCCCGGCCGCAAGGCCGGATAGAGATCCGCAAAGGTCAGGACCTCGCGCGGCGAAACCCGGCGGCAGAAGTGAACCGGCTGGAAGGCCTTGGGGTGATCGAGCCCGGCAGCGGCGGTGAGCTCGGCCAGCGCATGCAGGGTGGAGCGGTGAAAATTGTAGACGCGCTCGAGCTTGTCGGGCACCACCAGGGCGCGGCTGCGGGTCGGATCCTGGGTGGACACGCCGGTCGGGCACCGATCGGTGTGGCAGCTCAGCGACTGGATGCAGCCGATCGAGAACATGAAAGCGCGCGCCGCGTTGCACCAGTCGGCGCCGAGCGCGAGCGCGCGCGCAATGTCGAAGGCGGTGGCGATCTTGCCGGCGGCACCGATGCGGATGCGCTCGCGCACCCCGATGCCCACCAGCGCGTTGTGCACGAAGCTCAAGCCCTCGCGCATCGGCATGCCGAGATGGTCCATGAACTCAAGCGGCGCCGCCCCGGTACCGCCCTCGGTGCCATCCACCACGACGAAGTCGGGACAGATGCCGGTCTCCAGCATCGCCTTGCAGATCGCCAGGAACTCCCATGGATGGCCGACGCAGAGCTTGAATCCGACCGGCTTGCCGCCGCACGCCCGCCGCATCTGCTCGATCAATTGCAGGAGCCCGATCGGGGTCGAGAAGGCGGTATGGCGGGAGGGCGAGATGCAGTCCTGCCCGGCCGGCACGCCTCGGATGGCGGCGATCTCGGCCGTCACCTTCGCGGCCGGCAGCACCCCGCCGTGACCCGGCTTGGCGCCCTGGCTGAGCTTGATCTCGACCATCTTGATCTGCGCCTCGGCGGCCACGGCGGCGAATTTCTCGGCGCAGAAGGAGCCGTCCGGATTGCGGCAGCCGAAATAGCCCGATCCAATCTCCCAGATGATGTCGCCGCCGTGCTCGCGGTGATACGGGCTGAACCCGCCCTCGCCGGTATCGTGGGCGAAGCCGCCCTTCTTGGCTCCGCCGTTGAGGGCGCGCACCGCGTTGGGGCTGAGCGCACCGAAGCTCATGGCCGAAATGTTGAAGACCGAGGCCGAGTAGGGCATGGCGCAATCCGGCCCGCCGATCGCGATCCGGAACGGCTCGGTCGCGACCGGCTTGGGAGCGATCGAATGGCGCAACCATTCGTAGCCGTCGGAATAAACGTCGTATTGAGTCCCGAACGGACGCTTGTCGAGCGCCATCTTGGCACGCTGATAGACCACCGCGCGCTTGTCGCGGCTGAACGGCATGCCGTCCTTCTCGTCCTCGAAGAAGTACTGCCGCATCTCCGGCCTGATCTCCTCCAGGAGGAAGCGCAGGTGAGCCGCGATCGGGTAGTTGCGCAGCACCGCATGCCGCGTCTGCACGACATCGTGGATGCCCAGCAGCGAAAGCCCGCCGAACAGCAGGATCGGGACCGACAAAGCCCCGAGCCACGCGGTCTGCGCCATCGCGACGCCTAGGCAGAGGGCGGTTGCCGCAAGGCACAACGTCAGAACGATGAAGCGTGCGGAGAACGGAAGAGCGAGCGCTTGCATGGAGACCTCGTGGGAACGTGAGCGGCCCCAAGGCGGATTCCGCTCCGCCGACGGCGAAATATGCTCTTTATTTGTTAATTTCCCATGCTTCGCTGCACGGCCGGGATGATTGAGGCCGGTGCACCTCCCGGCGGAAACCGATCAGAGCCGACGATCGCTTGTGCGCGTCGCGCGCGACACAAATATGACGGATCTAGGCCGCCTTCACCTGGCCGATGAATCCGGCGGCGTCGGCCTGCAGCACCACAGCCTGCTGGCTGAGATCCCGCGCGGCATGCAGAATCTGGCCGGCCAGCTCGCCGGTCTGGACCGCGAATTCATTTGCCGCCGAGATGATCGACGATACCTGCCGGGTGCGTGCCGCCGCATCATCGACGTTTTGCGCAATGCTGCGCGAGACGACGTCCTGCTGGCCGACGGCGTCGGTGATGGCGAGCGAGATATCGTCGATCGAGCCGATCACGCCGGAGATCGCCGAAATTGCCGCCACCACGGCCGCGGTGGCCTGATGCACGGAAGCGGTTTCCCGGCTGATATCGGTGAGCGCCTGCGTGGTCTGGGCGGCGAGATGCTTCACCTCCTGAGCCACCACCGCAAAGCCGCGCCCGGCCGAGCCGGCGCGCGCCGCCTCGATGGTAGCGTTGAGCGCCAGCAGATTGGTCTGGCCGGCAATCGAGTTCACCAGCGCGGTCACCCGGTCGATCTGCTCGACCGTGCTGGTCAATCCTTTCGCATTGGTCACGGCGATCTGGGCGCAACGCTTGGCTTCCGCCACCACGCCGGTGGCGTTGACGGCCTGGCCGCTGATGTCGCCGATCGAGGCCGACAGCTCCTCGACCGCCGAGGCGGCCGTGCCGGCATCGCGCATGGTCTCCTCAGCCGCCTTCGCGGCGATGAGAGAACGGCTCTCCGATTGCTCGGCGATCGCCTTCATGGCGGTAGCGAACTTCTCCAGCTCGACCGCCGCATGGGAGACGATGCCCACGACGCTGAGCACGTCGCGCTCGAAGCTGTCGACCAGCTGGGCGAAGGCGGCGCGCCGTTCGGCTTCGGCGCGCGCCTTGTCGGCGGTGCGCTGCTGCTCGAGGCGCTTGAGCGCCAATCCGTTCTCGCGGAACACCGCGACCGATCGTGCCATGATCCCGACCTCGTCGGTGCGGGCGAGCCCGTCGATCTCGATCGCGAGCTCGCCCCTGGCTATGCTCTTCATGACCTGCGCCAGGCGGCGCAGCGGTCGCGCCAGCGAATATTGGCTGAGCGCCAGCGCCGCCGCCAGCGTCGCCAGCGTGCCGGCCACCACGCTCGCGCGGGTCACCTCGATCGTCCAGCTGCGCGCGGCCTCGGCCTCCTGTATGGCGCTGGCCGAGCCGGCCCCGAGAATGTTGATGAGGCGGTTGACCTGCGACACCGCGTCGTCGAGCGCGGCGCTGAACTTGAGCTCGAGCAGGAAGCGAACCTCCTCGCGCTCGCCGTCGAGGATCAGACGCCGGATATCATCGGCGAGCGCATGCAGCGCGTCGAGCTTGCCGACCAGCTGCGCGATGTCGTCGGACCGCTCCGGTTCGTAGCCGCGCACGTTGCCGAGCGCGTTGCCGATCGCATTGAACTCGCCGACCATGGCGCTCGCCTCCTCGGCGATCTGCGAGCGGTCGCTATAAGCACTCATCTTGTAGACCCCGAGGCCGAACTCGGTCAGCGCTCCCTTGGCCTCCGAGAGCGCCAGCCGCGCCGGCGCGATATGCTCGGTGACGACGCTGTTGGCCGCGTCGATCCGGTCGATGGTGCGCAGGCAATACCAGTTGGCGAGCCCGGACATGAGACCGAGCGCGGAGATCAGCAGGAGCGCCTTGTGCGCGATGGTGGGATTGATCTTGCGGAGAGCGACGAGATTCACGGGCGCCCCTGTTTGAGCGCTTGATTTTCGCGCCCTTGAAAGCCGGATGCGCCGGTCATCGCCGTCATGACCGATCGCGAATCTCGCCTATGCGCGATTCCCATTACCAACATGTGAATAGAGGTGGCACCGGCTGGCGCGTGGGCGACGGCCGCTTCGGTCGACGCCCATGCTGCGGCGCGGGAAAATCGCGCACTTGCCCTCATCCGCTCATCGCACGGCAATTCGACTTGCAACCCAGGCATAAACCCGCACAATGGTGGCGATCAAAGACCAAGAAAATGCCTCCGGGGAGGAATGCGTCATGCAGCAAGCCGAGCAAGGGCGGCCCAGCTTCGGCCGCTGGTACATCCTGGGGCTAATCTGCCTCATGTACCTCATCACCTATCTGGACCGGGTCAACATCGCGACCGCGGCGCCGGAGATCAGCAAGGAATTCGGCTTCGACAAGATCACCATGGGTGCCATCTTCAGCGCTTTTGGTTGGGCTTATGCGGCTTTCCAGGTTCCGGGCGGCTGGCTCAGCGACCGGTTCGGCGCCCGGCCGGTTCTGGCGATCGTGGTGGCTTACTGGTCCGTCATGACCGCGGCGACTGCCGCTGCGACCGGCTGGCTGTCGTTCGTCGCGGTTCGCTTCCTTTTCGGCGCCGGCGAAGCCGGCGCGTTCCCGGGCGCCACCCGCGCGATGCAGCTTTGGTACCCGCGCTCGGAGCGAGGCTTCGTGCAAGGCATCACCCACAGCGCGAGCCGATTCGGCGCAGCCATCGCACCGCCGCTGGTGGTGCTCATCATAACCACGCTCGGCTGGCGATCGGTGTTCTACATCTGCGGGGCCGCCGGCTTCGTCTGGTCGCTGTGGTGGTACGTGAGCTACCGCAACCTGCCGGAAGAGCACGGCTTGGTGAACCGCGCCGAATTGGAGCACATCCGCGGCTTCGGCGAAACCGGCCAAATCAACCAGGCTTCGGTCGAAAAAGAGGCCGCCAACGTGCCGTGGGCGACGTTGGTACGGTCGCCCAATATGTGGGCGATCATGTGCGCCTATTTCACCTATGTGTATTCGCTCTATATCTTCTTGACTTGGTTGCCGTCCTATCTGGTCGAGTACAGGCATTTTACGTTGCTCAAGGTCGGCTTCCTGGCCTCGTTGCCGCTATTCGCGATGGTCATCGGCGACACGGTCGGCGGCTTGGCGACCGACTGGCTTTTGAAGAAGACTGGAAGCGCCAAGATCGCCCGGCGTTCGGTCGCGATCGTCGGCCTGCTCGGCTGCGCGATATTCATCGTTCCGGCGGCGCTGACGGATGATGCCTACACGGCCGTCTATTGCTTGACCGGGGCCGGATTTTTTCTGGAATGCACCATCGGCCCGTCCTGGTCGGTGCCCATGGATTGCGGCGGCAAGTATTCCGGGACGGTCTCCGGCATGATGAACATGGCCGGCAATATCGGCGGCGCCATGTCGCCCTTCATCTTCGGAGTGTTCTTCCAGTACGGGAACTGGCAGGCGCCGTTCATCATGGCAGCCGTCCTGCTCGTGGCCGGCGCCGGGGTGTGGGCTTTCTGGCTCGATCCCGATCAATCGGTCGTCGAGCCGCACGGGCTGCCGGTCGGCGTGCCGGCCGCCGCCGAATGAGGCTTGCGCTACGCGCGCGGCGGAGCATCCAGCGATCGGATGCTCCGCGATCATCAGACGACCGAGCAAGCGGCCGGTGGCTCACCGGCCAAACCGGATAGGACTGAATTTCCTTGATATTTCGGCATTTTCTTTCTTAATTGAGTGCGCTTGCGTCGCCGGGGCGGCAGATCGATGCTTTCCGCATAAGGCTTTGCGCACCATGACCTACGTTCCGGGGTACGAGCACGACGTTTTCGTCAGCTACGCGCACTTCGACAACGAGGAAGATTCCCAGGACGTCCGCTGGGTGAGCCGGTTTCAGGCCGACCTCAAGAATGCGCTGCGCCAGCGTCTCGGCGAGGATCCGGAGATCTTCTACGACACGCGCAATTTCGAGGCGCACGAGCACGTCGATGTCCTGCTCGAGAATGCAAGGCGGTCGGCGATCTTCCTCGCCGTATTCTCGCCGAGCTACCTCGCGCGGGATTTCACCATCGGCGAGCTCGAGGCCTTCTGCAAAGCCGCGCCCGACGCCAATCGGGTGGTGACGGTCGAGTTGCTGCCGGTCGAGGAGGAGCGGAATCACCCGCTGCTGCGGGGGCGCAAGCGGACGCCGTTCTGGTGGAAGGACCGCGCCGAGCAGGACATTCCGCTGCGGCTGACCCCCCGGTTCAATCCGGAAATGTACAATGAGCGGCTGCAAATCCTCGCGCATCAGCTCAAGAAGCTGCTGGCGGAGATGCGCGAGGGCCCGCGCACTGCTGCGGCGGCGGTCGCTCCGAAACCGGCGCCCGGTGCCGCCGCCCCGACCGACCGCAAGACCGTGTTGCTGGCGCAGACCACCGATGATCTTTACGACGAGTGCGAGCGGGTGCGCGCCCATCTCGAGCAATTCGGCGTCAAGGTCCTGCCCGAGCGCGACTTTCCACAAGGCGGCGGCGATTTCGCCACCGCCTTCGAGGCCGAGCTCGCGCGCGTCGGCGTCTTCGTCCAGCTGCTCGGCAGCTTCGCGTCGCGCAAGCCTCCCGATCTGACGCTGACCTATTCGCAGTATCAATACGAGGCCGCCAAGGCGCGCGGCCTCAACATACTGCAGTGGCGGCGACCCGATCTCGACCTCGCCACGGTCACGCACCGTGACAAGCCGTTGCTGGAAGGCCCCGACGTGCTGGCGGTCGGCCTGGAGGAATTCAAGGCCGAGATCCTGCGGCGCTGCGCCAAGCCGCCGAAATCCGAGCCGCAACAGCTCGGCGATTGTCATTTTTTCATCAATGCCGATCGCAGCGACAAGGAGCTGGCCGACCGGTTGCTCAAGCTGTTCGACGGCAGGAAGAGCTGGACGGCGGCCCGGCCCTTGTTCGAGGGCAACGCCAAGGAGGTCGTGGACGATCTCGAAGCCAATCTGGTGAATTGCGGGGCGCTGTTGCTGCTCTACGGCAATGCGCCGCCGTCCTGGGTGCGGGCCCAGCTCTTGCGCTACAGCAAGCTGGAAAAGCAGCGCGACGAGCCGCTGCGCCTCAAGACCATCTTGCTCGGGCCGCCGGCCCCCAAAGCGGACATTGCATGGTCCGGCAGCTTCCAGACGATCGACTGCCAGGACGGCGGCATCGATGAGCGCATACGGGGTATCCTGGACGGATCGCGCCTGTGACCATCGCCGCTGCCGCGCGCATGCCGTATCCCGGGCTGCGCTCCTTCCGGCGCGAGGAAAGCGATCTGTTCTTCGGCCGCGAGGACTGCATCAATACGATGGTCGACCGCCTGGCCGCGAGCCGCTTCCTGGCGGTGCTCGGCTCGTCGGGCACCGGCAAGTCCTCCGTCGTCAAGACCGGCCTGCTCGACGCGCTCGATCTCGGCGTGATGGCGCAGGCCGGCTCGGCCTGGCGGGTGGTCGACTTCCGCCCCGGGAGCACGCCGCTGGCGAATCT
Source organism: uncultured Alphaproteobacteria bacterium (assembly GCA_963721005.1). GTDB lineage: Bacteria > Pseudomonadota > Alphaproteobacteria > Rhizobiales > Xanthobacteraceae > VAZQ01. Next base: position 233,791 of record CAVRHR010000003.1, read on the forward strand.
GGCCCGCCGGCTGCTGGAGACCAAGAAACCCGGCTCGGGGAGGATCGTCCCCGACGCCGAGGTCGATCTGCTGCGCGCTTTCCTGGTGCGCGGGCCCCGCTCGGTGGTCGAATGGTGCGGCGACGGCCATCTGGGAGAGCACACCAATCTCCTGCTGCTGGTCGATCAGTTCGAGGAGCTGTTCCGCTACCAGGACTATGCCGGCCGCGAGGAAGCCGAGGCCTTCGCGGCACTCCTGTTGGAGAGCGCGCGCAGCCGGCAGTTCCCGATCTATGTCGCGCTCACCATGCGGTCCGAGTATCTCGGCGCCTGCGCGCTGGTCGATGGCCTGGCCGAGGCGATCAGCGGCGGCATGTTTCTGACCCCGCGCATGACGCGGGAGGAATGCCGCGCCGCCATCGCGGGTCCGGCGCAGGTCTGCGGGGTGGCGATCGAGGAGGCGCTGGTCAATCGCCTGCTCAACGATCTCGCCGCCTTCGCGCCCTGGGACGACCGCGGCCGCCACGACCAGCTCGATCGCCTCATCCGCCGCGCCGACCAGCTGCCGCTGCTGCAATACTGTCTCAACCGCATGTGGGTTCGCGCCCAGGACGGCGGGGCGCGCGGCGGCGCGGTCACGCTGAGGCTCGCCGACTACGAGCGCATCGGCGGGCTGGCCGGCGCGCTCAATGCCCATGCCGACGAGATACTCGGCGCGCTCGGACCCGACCGGCTGCCGGTCGCCGAGGCGGTGTTCCGAGCGCTGACCGAGGGCACGACGATCTACGACGCGGTGCGCCGGCCGACCCGGTTGCGCGACCTGGTGGCGATCAGCGGCGCCGACGAAGCCGCCGTACGCGCCGTTGCCGACGCCTATCGGGCGCCGGGCTGCAATTTTCTCACGCCCGAGCTCGATCCGGGCAATCCCAAGCCGCTCGATGCGGCGACCGTCGTCGACATCAGCCACGAGAGCCTCATCCGGCAATGGCGGAAACTGTCGGAATGGCTGGAGATGGAAGCGCGATCGGTCCGGCAGTGGCGCCGCTTGCGGGACCGCTTCGAGGACGGTCAGCCGATGCAAGGCACCGAGCTCGCCAACATGGCGGCATGGCGCCAGGAGGAGAAGCCGAACTTCGCCTGGGCCCGCCGCTACGGCGGCGACTTTCCGGCCATCATTCGCTTCATCGAGACCAGCGAGCGGATACGCCGAAAATTTGCGCCCGCGGTGATGCCCCTGTTCGCCTTCACCGCCCTCTTCGTCGGCTTGGTCTTCTACGCCGGGACCCTGACCTACCTCTACGGCAGCACGCTGCCGCCCTGGGCATGGATCCCGGAGATGACGATCTATACGCTGGTGACGACAACCACCTGCGCTTTCGGACTCTGGCGCTATTCCGACATCGGGCAGCGGCGGGCGCTGGCGGCCGGTGCCTCCATCTTTCTGTTGAATCTCGCCCTGGGCATACCCTCCGTCGCCTTCTTGATGTCGCATGGCCTTGCGGCGATAGCCGCGGCGCGTTGGTGGGGGGCGCTGGTGTCCACTCCCCTGACCCTGATCGTGCTCGCGATCTTCGACCGGGAATTTCGCAGCGTGTTCGTGTGGGTTCCGCTGATCGCGATCGCGTCCCCACCGCTCGGCTTCGTATTTTTTTCGCCTGCGGTGTCCGACAATGCCCGGCTCTGGTTCGCCTATTTGATCGCGATCCTCTGGTATGTCGGGCTCGGCTATCAGCTGCGGCGCGGCGGCGCCTCGATCGAGAACGAAGTGCGAGGGAGCCGAAAGTCGGCCCGGTGGGCGCCGCCGATACTGGGATTGTCGACAATGGCCACGCTCACCGTTTGGACGAGCAGCGCGCTGTATTTTATTGCCGGCGCAACTCCGCCGTCGCGAACGTGGCCCTTCACCGTCGGTGTCGTGGCGGCGAGTATCGGGGTCACCGGTGCGGCTGGTCTGTGGCGCTATCGCGGTTTCGGGCTTGCGCGAGCCGCTCAGGCCGGTCTGGCGATCTGGGCAGCCGAGGTGGCCACCGGGGTGGCCCTGATCGGGGTCCTGGTGGCGTATGACGTCCCGCAGAGGATCGCCCTCGACTGGTGGGGTGCGGTCCTATACGCGCCTGTCAGCCTGCTGGTGCTGGCGGCGTTCGATCCGGCCTTCCGGCGGTTCCCGACCTGGGCAGCATTGGCGGCCATGTTCTGCGTCCCTCACGGGCTTTTGGTCTGGCTCAACGACAGCGCGACCCTTCCGATGTCGGATGCGACCGTGACGTTGATCTTTCTCGTCATTTTCTCGCTCTGGCTGGCGGCCATCGGCGACGTTCTGCGACGGCCGACCGTTGGCGAACCGCCCGGGCGCTCCGCCAAGCCACAGGACGAAGGGGCTCATGGAGCAGCGTCAGCGATCCCGCTCGCGCCGGCCCCCTTGCCGAAACCGGCCTAGATCCGAGCCGTCGCCCGAGCGCTCAGTCGCAATCCGGCAGCTTGGCACGCTCGCTGCCCGAACCCATCATGAGCGACGCGCGCGATGCCCGCACGAAATCGCCATCGCCCGATTGCCGGGCCGCGCCGATCCAGGCGTCACCGGGTTTCCACCTATGCATCTGGCCACAAGCCGGGCAGCGCAGCGGCACTGCGACGCTCGGCAGGCTCTTGAGCAGAACCCATTCGGTCTTGAGGCCGGTCGGAACCGGAGCGCCCGTGCGCGGGCACTGAACCAGAATATCAGCCAAGGCCGAGCTCCCTCGATGATCGGTGACACGCGCCGGTCGCGTGCCGGGCACGCCAATCGGATGGCACGCACGCAAATCGCACCAGCGTTCGTCGCCCCCTACTCTCGACGGCAGGATTCTCGACGACGCCGAACGGCGGCAGAACTCCAATTGCGGTTCATGGATGATTCGCTGCCGAAGCGGTGCAGGAGTTCCAGCGGAATTTTCCGGACGGTGGATAACTCACGTCTTGCGGGCGCACGGCGGGCCGGCTCGCGACGCGCGGCCGCGCAAAATATCGCCGACCGTCATCGCAGAGTCATGTGTCGAATATAAACAAAAGAATCTTATCGCGCGGCACGGCGCCGCCAGCTTGGACCGCCCAACCCCATGGCTTGGTCTGAACATACGACGAAAGCCTTCGACTTGGATCTGCAGGATCTCGCCCGCGCGATGGCGGAGATGGGCGGGCTTGCCGAGCGGCAGATCGCCGAGGCGATCGAGGCGTTGACCACCCGGGACAGCGAGCGCGCCTGGCGGGTGATCAACGCCGACGCCACCATCGACAACATGCAGCGCGCGATCGAGGAACGGGCGATCGAGACCATCGCGCGCCGCCAGCCGGTCGCCATCGATCTGCGGCAGGTGGTCGGCATCCTGCGCATCGCCAACGAGCTCGAGCGCATCGGCGACCTCGCCAAGAACATCAGCAAGCGCATCATCGCCATCAACGGCGAGGACATGCCGCGTCGCTCGCTGCGCGGCGTGAGCCACATGGCCAATCTCATGCTGGCGCAGCTGCGGGACGTGCTCGACAGCTTCGCGCGCCGCGACGCCGCCAAGGCGGTCGACGTCTGGACCCGGGATCAGGACGTGGACCGGCTGTATACGTCCCTGTTCCGTGAGCTGCTGGTTCACATGATGGAAAATCCGATCACCGTGACCTTCGGGATTCATCTGCTGTTCTGCACCAAGAACCTCGAGCGCATGGGCGATCACGCGACCAATATCGCGGAGACGGTCTATTACATGGTGAACGGCCAGTCGCTGCTGCGTGAGCGGCCGAAGGCCGACGTGACCAGCATGCTTACCGGCGCCATGAGCCAGGCCTGAGGGCGGCCCCCGGGCCCGGTTTCGCCTTGCAATGCCGCCGCGATCGCTGTGCAATACGCGCATGCGGCGCACCCGGCATGACCACGGCCCCGACCGGAATCCGCCGACGTGCTAGGCTGGCAGAGCTATGTGCGGGGGCGCGAGCGGCGGCTCGCGGCCGCAGGCGCCCCGCTTAAATTCGCCGGCGCTGCATCGGCGGGCCTCGACGATCTCGATCCCGGCTGCGCGGCGGACGACTTGCCGGGGTTGCTCGCCCGCGTGAGCGTGGCGCTGGGCGATGCCGATGCCTTCTTCGCCGGCGGCGAACGGCCGAGCTTCCGTCGGCAGGGAGCGATGCTGACTTTCGACAGCCCCTCCGCCGGGGATGGACCCAACAGCATTGCGCGCGCGCAAGTCCACGATTCCGGGCGCCGCCGGCGCGCCGTCGTGCTGCTGCCTTACTGGAACGCGCCGCGCGAGGCCTGCCGGCCGTTCGCCGCCTGGCTCGCCCGCTGCGGCGTGACCTGCGTGCAGTTCAGCCTGCCCTATCACGATGAACGCCGCACCGTCGGCGTCGGATTCGCGCGCGAGCTCGCCTGCGAGAATCTCGGCCTGACCATCCGCTCCAACCGGCAGGCGGTGCTCGATGCACGCGCCTGCCTGACCTGGCTCGAGCAGGAAGGCTATCAGCGGATCGGCATCGTGGGCGTGAGCATCGGCGCCTCCATCGCCTCGATCGTCGCCGCAATCGATGCGCGCGTGCGCGCCGCCGCCCTGCTGCTGATGGCCGACGACTTCGCCGACGTGGTCTGGACCGGCAGCGCGACCCGCCACGTGCGCCAGAGCCTCGAGCGCGCCTTCACCCGCGCGGATGTCCGCGCGGCCTGGTCGATCATCAGCCCGGCGCAGCATGCGGCGCGGTTGAGCGCACGACGGACCCGGCTCCTGATCGTGTCGGGAGCGCTCGACACCGTGTTCCTGCCCGCGCTCAGCTGCACCTATGTGGAGCGGCTGCGCGCCCTTGGCCTGAACCCGACCTGGATTCGCTATGGTTGCGGGCACTATACGTTGGGGCTGCCGTTCTACGCCGGGCGCTGCTTCATCCGCACGCTGGCGCATTTGCAAACCTGTCTCTGAGGCGACGAAATGCCGTGCGCGAATCTTACAAAATTGTATTGTAGCAAAGTCGCATGATTAACCGGTCCCTGGCATCGTCAAACGCAATGAGCCGCTTTGCCCCGATGGCCGCCGGCGGACCCGCCCGGTCTCGACGTGCTCGAGCCAGATTGACAACATTCCGGCCCTCTCGATTGCCCGCTTTCGCGACACAACTCTCGAGCGCGCCGACGGGACGCCGCCGGGAGCGGCTCTCGATAGTTCAAGTAAGCTCGGAAAGACTTATCGTAAGTAATTAAGAACGCGGTATTTCGCTTCGGCGTGCGGTGCCCGCCTCAACCCGCTCGGCGGTCGCAGCGACCGCGGCTCGATTTGGAGACGATCGCGGCAGCACCGAATCACCGGAAGATGGCGGCATAGACCATCTCATCGAACGTTCTGATTTGGACAAACGCGATCGCATGGCGCCCGGCGCGCCCCGTCCGGCGGCGACCGCTCGGGGGGCGGCGAGCGTCAAGGATAACGTGTGGGCAAATCGCCGCGCGCCCTTGCCGACTTGCATCGGAAATGCATTTCTTTATAATCTCTTGGGCCAAACAGTGGTCCTCAACGATAAATGGCCTAAACACTCGGAACCACGGCATATTCAAACACCAACCATCGCGCTCTCGAGCAGGAGCGTGCAATGTAACGGGAGGGGCAGTCATGAGACTTGCTACCGAATTCAGCTCGCGTACGAAGACCATCGCCCTGGCCGGCGCCCTGCTTGCCAGCACCGCACTCATCGGCTCCGCAACTTATGCGGCCGACGCCTACACCGGATACAAAGTCTCGAAGGTGATCACCCTTCCGGGCAAGAACCCGCGCTGGGACCACGTTTCGGTCGACCCCGCGAACCGCAACGTGTTCATCGGTCGGCGCGATGACGGCGTCTGGGTCTACAATATCGATTCCGGCAAAGTCAGCCAGGTCGAAAATACCAAGGGCACCAACGGCGCCGCGATTGCTCCCGAGCTCGGGATCGGCATGAGCGACAACGGCACTTTCGACAGCGTCACGATTTTCGATCTCAAGACGTTGGCGGTGAAGTCGAACATCAAGGTGCCGAAAGATACGGACGGCGTCGGCTGGGAGCCCTCGACCAAGACCGCCTATGTGAACAACGGCGACGAAGGCTCGATCACCCTGTTCGATCCGGCGACCGGCAAGGTCGGCGAGACGATTGCTCTGGCCAACACCAAGAAGCCGGAGTTCTTCGGCACCGACGGCAAGGGCCGCGTCTTCGTCAACCTGCAGGACAAGAACCAGATCGCGGTGGTCGACTTCAAGACCAAGAAGCTGACCGCCACCTGGCCGGTCGATTGCCAGGCGCCGACCGGAATGGTTTACGAGGACAAGAGCGACCGGCTGTTCATCTCCTGCCGGGGCGCCAAGCCGGTGATGGCGGTGGTCGATCCCAACACCGGAAAGACGGTTACCACCATCCCGATCGGCACCAACACCGACGCGGTGCTCTGGAATCCGGTGGAGAAGCTGGTCATGTCCCCGAACGGCGCTTCTGGAACGCTTTCGGTCGTCAAGCAGGACAGCCCGGATGCCTACCACCTGATCGAGACGGTCTCGACGCGAATCAATGCCCGCACCGGCACGGTCGATCCGAAGACCGGCACCGTCTTCCTGGTGGCGCCCGAATCCACGTTGCCGGCGCCGCCGGCGGCAGGTGGCAAGGCACCGCCCGCGAAGTACATCTCGGACACGTTCTCGATCCTCGTTATCGAGCGCGCACAACTGGACTAAGACGACCAGGGCCCGCTCGCCTTGGCGAGCGGGCCTTGTTTTGGGGTGCCGAATCGGTACCGCTGCTACAGCCGCAAGCCGCTCGGGAACGTGTCCGCGTCCGACCGGCGAGCTGTTGCACGGTAATCTGCTCCGTGGGGGGGCTTTTTGGCTGGTGTCGGTCGCGGTCGAGCGATCCATTTCGGCGTCGTAATCGCGCTCGAATGTAACTAACAGCTCGACGTGACATTTTGACTACACCTCCGGCCAAAACGTAGAGCGCACGTGCGCATAGCCTGGACTCACGATGCCAGACCGGTACGGTACCGTTTTGCCTTTCAACGCGCGGAAGGCCGGGAACCTATCGTTGCGGAGCAGTGGGTCATGGGGCTGATCGGGGCGGCTGCAATCGGGCGGGTCTTGCGTTGGTGTTGCGTCGGCGGCGCAGCGAGCTTCGCTCTCAGCGCCTGCGCGACCTACCAATCGCTTTCGTTGGATACTCACGTCCACCTTAAGCACAGCTTGTCGGAGCTCGTACATTCGGGCGTGCGAATTGATCACCCGCTGAGCGTCTACGACGTCGCGGTGCTGGCGGTCGAGAACAACGCCGATTTGCGGGCGACACGAACGCAGCGCGGCGTGGCGCGGGCGCAGGTGCTGGAGGCCGGCCTGCTGCCGAATCCCTCGGTCAGCGCCAGCTACCTGTACTTGCTCAACCCGAGCAGCGCCGCGGGCGTCATTTTTGATGCCGTCACCGCGACGGTAACGCAGGATATTCAGAAGACGATCACGATGAAGTCGCGCCTGCGGACCGCCCAGGCGGCCGCCCTCCAGGTCGATGCCACCGTGCTGTGGGAAGAGTGGCAGCTGATCGGCAAGGCGCGGCTGGCGGTGTTCGACATCGTTCAGGGAGAGAAGCTGCGAAAGGTCCTGCTGGCCTATCGCAACACGCTGCAGGACCGGTTCGAGCGCAGCCGGGGCGCGCTTGGCCAGGGCAACCTGACCTTGGCGACGGTGGCACCGGATCTGGTGGCGCTCAGCGAAACCCGAAAGGCTCTTTTCGATCTCGAGCGCGATCTCGATACGCATCGTCACGACCTCAATGCCATGCTGGGCCTGGCGCCGGAAGTTATGGTGCCGCTGAAGGCCCAATTGCAGGTTCTGCCGGTGGATGCGAAGTCCATCATGCGCGCGCTGGACGACCTGGCCGATCGACGCCCGGATCTGATCGCATTGCAGCTCGGCTACCGGTCCCAGGACGAGAAGTTCCGCGGCGCCATCGTGGGGCAGTTTCCGGCTCTGACCTTCGGGCCGAGCTACTCGCGCGACACTTCCGACGTGCGCTCGTTCGGTCCGCAGCTGACGATGGACCTGCCGATATTCGATCGCAATCAGGGTAATGTCGCGATCGAGAAGACCACGCGCGAGCAGCTGCGCGCCGAATTTACGGCCCGGCTGTCGGCCGCCCACAGCGAGGTCCTGGCCTCGCTGGCCACCCAACGCCTGCTGACAAAGCAGCTCGAGGAGGAACGCGCGGAGGCGCCCGTTTTGGAGGGCTTCGCGAAGCAGGCGGACAGCGCCATGAACGCTGGCAATATCGACGAACGGGCCTATGTTGACCTGGTATCTGCCAACTACTCCAAACAGCAGGCGGTCCTTACGCTCGAGCAACAGCTGCTGGAGCAGCAGGTTGCGGTCGCCACGCTGATCGGGGCCGGCATGCCGCGCGCATCCATGCCCACGGAAGCTGCTTACGAGGGACTAGGTCAATGATCCGCTTCTTGCTGAGCGCCGCAATCGCGGCGCTGATCTTCCTGAACGGCTCGGCCAAGGCCGAAGAAGTCAAGGGATACGCTCTGGTCAAGGTCCAGGACCCCAAGCGCGGCTCGATCCCCGACATGGTCTACGGCTATGGCACGGCGACGCCGACATCCTCGGCCACCGTGACGGCGAGCTTCCAGCGCGACGGCCAAGTCGCGGATATCTTCGTCGAGGTCGGCGATCAGTTCAAGATGGGAGACCAACTTCTGGATTTCGGCGCCTCGCCGGCCGCCGTCGTCGCCTACGAGCAGGCCAAGACCACCAAGACGCTCGCTGAGCGATCGCTCGCCCGCCAGCAGCAACTGCTCAAGCAGCAGCTGACCACCCGCGATTCGGTCGAGAACGCCGAAAAGGCGGTCTCGGACGCGCAACTGACCCTCGACATGTTCGAGAAGATCGGCTCCATCAAGCCGAGTGAGCTTCTCACCGCGCCGTTCGACGGCGTGGTGTCGGCGATCTCGGTGTCCAAGGGCGATCGCATCTCGGCCGGGGCCCCGCTGATGACCTTGTCGCGCACCGATCAGGTGATCCTGAGCGTGGGCATCGAGCCCTCCGCGCTCGCCAAGGTGAAGCCTGATCTGCCCGTCAATCTCGAATCGCAAATGGCGGGCCGCAAGCCGCAAGAGGGCAAGGTGAAGCGGGTCGGCGCCGCCATCGACATGAAGACCAGGCTGGTGCCCACCGTCATCGAGGTCCCGGCCGGCGGCGCGCTGGCGGGCGAGAACTTCAAGGCCGGGATCGTGGTCGGCAAGTTCCAGGGCTGGATCGTGCCGCGCGATACCGTCGGCTACAACGCCAAGGGCGCCTACATTTATCAGGTCGACGACGAGCACGCCAAGCGCGTCTACGTGAACGTGCTCGGATCGGTCGGCAAGAACAGCATTATCGAAGGCGACATCAACTCGCAGAAAGAGATCGTTCTTAAGGGCAACTATCAGCTGGAGGATGGCGCGGCCGTTCGGCCGGAGGAGGCCCCCGCAGAAGAAGAAGACGACGAGGACGACTGATGACCTTTGTCCAATGGGTTGAGTACCACACCAGATCCATCATCTTCGTCGCGATGGCATTGGCGTTGGCGGGCGCCTTCGCGTCGACTTCGCTGCCGGTCGGGCTGTTCCCGCAGGTCGCCTTCCCGCGCGTACAGGTGTCGCTCGATTCCGGCGACCGGCCCGCCGACCAGATGGCGCAGGTGGTTACCCGTCCGGTGGAAGAGGCGCTGCGCGTCATTCCGGGTGTGCAGGACGTTCGATCCGGCTCGAGCCGCGGCTCGGCGCAAATCTCCATCGACTTCGGCTGGGGCCGCGACATGACGGCGGCGACCCTGCAGGTCGATACCGCCCTCTCCCACATCATGTCGACGCTGCCGGCCGGCACCAAGTCGGTCACCCGCCGAATGGAGCCGACGGTCTTCCCGATCATCGCCTATGGGTTGACCTCCGACAAGTTCACGGTCACGGAGCTGCGCGACCTGGTCAAGTTCCAGATCATTCCGCTGCTGACGACGGTTCCGGGCCTCGCCAAGGTCGACATGGTGGGCGGCGCCGACGCCGAGGTGCAGGTGCAGGTTGATCCGCACAAGCTGGATGCCTTCGGCCTTTCGCTCTCGGACGTGGTCGCCGGCCTCACTGCCGCCAATGTGCTGCAGGCGATCGGCCGCCTGGAGGATCACAACAAGCTCTATATCGTGATCTCCAAGTCGGACCTGGTCGAGACCGAGCAGGTGAAGGACGTGGTGCTGCGCTCCGACGCGCATTCAGTCGTGCGCATTCGCGATGTCGCCGAGGTGAAGGACGGAACGGTGCCGCAATGGGTGCGGGTCGTGGAGGACGGCAAGAACGCCGTGCTGTTCCAGGTTTACGAGCAGCCGGACGGCAATGCGGTGCAGATCGCCGGCTTGGTGCGCGACAAGCTCGATGCCTACAAATGGCCGGAAGGCGTCAACGTCGCGAATTGGTACGACCAGAGCACCCTGGTGAAGGAATCGGCCACCAGCGTGCGCGACGCGGTGCTGATCGGGCTGGTCCTGTCGGGTATCGTGCTGTTCCTGTTCCTGCGCAGCTGGAGCGTCATTCTGGTGGCCGTGATAGTCGTTCCGGCCACCCTGTTGATCACCGTGCTCCTGCTCCAGGTCACCGGGCAGAGCTTCAACATCATGACGCTGGGCGGCATTGCGGCCGCCGTCGGCCTCATCATCGACGACGTGATCGTCATGGTGGAGCACATCGCGCGCCGCGCCGGCGCGCTGGCGCGGCCTTATGACGACATTCCGCTCGGACGCGACGCCGTGCTGCCGGCCGGGCAGGAATTCCTGCCGCCGCTGATCGGATCGAGCCTGGCGACCATGATCGTGTTCGTGCCGTTGGCGTTCCTCACCGGCATAACGGGCGCATTCTCCAAGACGCTGGCGATCACCATGGCGGCGGCGCTGCTCATCTCCATGCTCATGGTCGCCTTCGTGGTTCCGGTGCTGTCGCGTTCCCTCATCAACTTCAAGACTTGGCACGATCCGGCCGCCGACAAGAGCGGCTGGTACGTCAACACCCACGGCAAGCTGCTGAACGGAATCTTCCGGCGCCGATGGCTCCTCCTGTTCATTTTCGGACCCATCATGGTGCTCGGCTATCTCGCGTATCAGAACGTTCCGACCGGCTTCATGCCCAAGGCGGACGAAAGCGGCTTCATCATCGACTACAAGACCTTGCCCGGAACCTCGCTGGCCGAGACCGACCGCGAGATCAAGCAGGTCGAGGATATCCTGAAGGCGACGCCGGAGGTACAGACCTTCTCGCGGCGCACCGGGCTGGGGCTCGGCGGCACCGACCTCGACGAGCCGAACCACGGCGACTTCTTCGTCCGGCTCAAGCCGTACCCGCGGCGCCCAATCGACGAGATCATGCCCGAGGTGCTGCTGAAGATTCAGACCAACGTTCCGGGCGTCGATGCCGACCTGGCCCAGCTGATGGAGGATCTGATCGGCGACCTGACCGCGGTTCCGCAGCCGATCGAGATCAAGATATTCGCCGACGATCCGGCCAAGCTCATTCCGGTCGCCAAGCGGGTCGGCAGCGCGATCGAGACCATCCCGGGGGTGACCGAGATGGAGAACGGCGTGGTGCTCGCCGGCGACGCGCTCAATGTCGCCATCGATCCGGTCAAGGCCTCGCTGGAGGGGATGACCACCCAGGAGATCACCACGCAGGTCAATGATTATCTGGAAGGCAATGTCGCTACCCAGCTGACGCAGCCGCTCAAGACGATCGGTGTGCGTGTCTCCCTGCACCCCTCCCTGCGGCGGCGGGATCAGGATATTTCGCGGTTGCCGATCCGCGCCTCGGACGGCCACATCTTCCCGCTCGAGCGGGTCGCCCAGATCACGCCGGAAGTCGGCCAGCCCGAAGTCTATCGTTCCAATCTGCAGCAGATGCTGGCGGTGACCGCCCGCATCGAGAAGCGGGATCTGGTCTCGACCATCGCCGACGTGCAGAAGACGCTGGCACAGCCGGGCATGATCCCCGAGGGGGTCTATTACGAGCTCGGCGGCCTCTACAAGCAGCAGCAGATCGCGTTCGCGGGCCTCGCCAAGGTGTTCGCCGGGGCGCTCATCGCCGAGCTGATCCTGCTGGCGTTCCTCTACGAGCGGTTCTGGCTGCCGATCATCATCGTGGGCACCTCGCTGCTGTCCACCACGGCGGTGTTCATGATCCTGTGGGCGACCGGCGTCGAGCTCAACATCACGGCCCTGATGGGCATGACCATGATCATCGGCATCTCGACCGAGATGGCGATCTTCTATGTCTCGGAATACACCGAGCTGGCGCACCACATGCCGGCGCACGAAGCCTTGCGCGAAGCCAGCAAGAACCGCTTGCGGCCGATCACCATGACCACCCTGGCGGCGATCTTCACCCTGCTGCCGCTGGCGCTCGCGCTCGGCCCGGGCGCCGGCATCCAGCAGCCGCTGGCATTGTCGATCATCGCCGGACTGATGCTGCAATTCCCCACCGTCCTGCTCGCCATGCCGGTCCTGATCTCGTTCACGGTGCGGCGCGATCACCGGGTGACGACGACGCCCGCCCCGACCGCGGAAGTACCGCAGACGACGCCGGCGGAGTGAGGGAAATTGGGGAGTGGGGAGTGGGGAGTGGGGAATAGGAAGTAGGGAGTAGGATTGGCCTCATCTACTCACTACTCACTAACTCACTACTCACCACTCACTTCAACCACTTCCGCGAAATGGCACGCCACCTGCCGCCCATCGAGGGGGCGCGCCGCGGGCCGCTCATCGCGACAGCGCTGCGCGACATGCGGGCAGCGGGTCGAGAACACGCAGCCCTTGGGCGGATCGAGCGGCGAGGGCAGCTCGCCTTGCGGCAAGGCTTGGGCGCGCTGCTCCGGCGCCAAGCCAGGCGTCGCGGCGAGCAGCGCCCGCGTGTAGGGGTGCAGCGGCCGCGCGAAAATCAGCTGCTTGGGCCCCTGCTCCATCGCCAGGCCGAGATACATCACCATCACGTCATGGGCGATGTGGGCGACCACCGCCAGATCGTGCGAGATGAACAGATAGGCGAGACCCATCTCCTCTTGAAGATCCATGAACAGGTTCAGCACCTGCGCCTGCACCGAGACGTCGAGCGCCGAGACCGGCTCGTCGGCGACCACCAGCTGCGGGCGCAGCATCAGGGCACGGGCGATGGCGACCCGCTGCCGCTGGCCGCCGGAGAGCATGTGCGGATAGCGCCCGTAGTGCTCGGCGGCGAGGCCCACCTTCGCCATCATGGCGAGGGCTTGCCGGGCCCGCTCCGGTTTCGGCAAAGCCGTATTGATGGCGAGCGGCTCCTCCAGGATGGCGCCGATCTTGCGACGCGGATTGAGCGAGCCGTGGGGGTTCTGAAATACCATCTGCACGCTGCGGCGCAGCCGCGCGCGCTCGCCCGACGGCGGCGCGATGGCATCTTGCCCGTCGAGCAGGAGCGTGCCGGCCGAGGGCTTCTCGATCAGGGTCACCAGCCGCGCCAGGGTGGATTTTCCGCAACCCGATTCGCCGACCACCGCCAGGGTCCGGCCCGGCATGATCTCGAACGAGACCCCGCCCACCGCCCGCAGCCGCCCCGGCGCCGCCAGCAGGCCCCTGCCCACCTCGTAGGTGCGCTCCAGACCGCGGGCGGCCACCAGGGCGCTCACGGCGTCGCCTTGGCGGCGAGCAGCCCGTCGGCCGCCAGGTGCGCCGCGCGCTCCGCCTCGCCGAGCGGATGGTGGCAACGCACCCTGCCCTCCATCCAGTCGCGCAGCTGTGGTTGCTCGGCGCGCGCGCGCTCGGTCGCATAGGCGCAACGCGGACCGAACAGGCAGCCGGCCGGACGATCTTGCAGGCTGGGCGGCGCTCCCGGGATGGTGGGCAGGCGTCCGCCGTCCGCGTGCCCGGGCCGCGCCGCCAGCAGGGCCGCGGTGTACGGATGCTGGGGCGCTTGAAACAGCGCCCCAGTGCTGCGGTCCTCGACGATCTGCCCGGCATACATCACCAGGACCCGCCGGGCCGTGTCGGCGACCACCCCCATATTGTGGGTGACCAGAACGAGGCCCATGCCGCGGTCGCGTTGGAGCGAGAGCAGCAGCTGGAGGATCTGCGCCTGGATGGTCACGTCGAGCGCGGTGGTGGGCTCGTCGGCGATCAGAAGCTGCGGGTCGCAGGCGATCGCCATGGCGATCATCACCCGCTGGTTCATGCCCCCGGAAAGCTGATGCGGATAGGCCCGCATGCGCTCCTCGGCCGCCGGGATGCCCACCTGCTCCAGCAGCTCGATGGCGCGCCTGCGCGCCGCCTGGCGTCCCATGCGTTCATGGACGCGAAGGCCCTCGACCAGCTGAAATCCGATCGTAAAGCAGGGATTGAGGCTGGTGGCGGGCTCCTGGAAGATCATCGCCACGCTCTTGCCGGTGAGCCGGCGTCGCTCGCCGGCTGACAGCATCAGGAGATCGCGGCCTTGGAACCTCAGCCGGTCGGCGCTCACCCGCCCCGGATAAGGCACGAGGCCCATCACGGCCAGCATGGCGAGGCTCTTGCCGGCACCGGACTCGCCCACGACACCAAGCACCTCGCCTTCGGACAAGGTGAGGCTGACCCCGTCGACCGCGCGGACCATCCCGCTTGCGGTGGGGAATTCGACCGACAGATTCTCGATCTCGAGCAGCGTCATGGCATCAACGCTTGAGCTTGGGGTCGAGCGCGTCGCGCAAGCCGTCGCCGACCAGGTTGAAGGCCAGGACCGCGACCAGGATCATGAGGCCCGGGAACGTGACCACCCACCACGCCCGAAGCACGAATTCGCGCGCATCCGCCAGCATGGTGCCCCATTCCGGCAGCGGCGGCTGCGCTCCCAGGCCCAGATACCCGAGCGCTGCCGCGTCCAGGATCGCGGTCGAGAGGCCGAGCGTCGCCTGCACGATCAGCGGCGCCATGCAATTGGGCAGCACCTCGCTCAGCATGAGGCGCAACGTCCCGGCGCCGCCGACCCGGGCGGCGGTGACGTAATCCTTGGCGGTCTCGCTGATCACCGCAGCGCGGGCGATGCGCACGTAATGCGGCAGCACCACCACCGCCACCGCCAGCATCGCATTCACCATGCCGGGCCCCAGGATGGCGACGATCACGACGGCCAGCAGCAGGCTCGGCAGCGTCAGCAGGATGTCCATGAGCCGCAGGATCGCCATCTCCACGATCCCGCGGAAGAAGCCGGCGGCGAGCCCGAGCGCCGTTCCGACGACCACCGCGATCGTCACCACCACGATGCCGATCAGGAGCGACAACCGGGCGCCATAAATCAGGCGCGAAAGCATGTCGCGGCCGATGGCGTCGGTGCCGAGCGGATAGCTCGCCGAGCCGCCCGCCTGCCAGAACGGCGGCAGCAGGAACGCGGCATCGTTGGTCGATCCGGGAGGATGCGGCGCAATGAGGTCGGCGAATGCCGCCAGCAGCAACAGCGCCGCGATCACGGCAAATCCGGCGACCGCGCCGCGATTGGCGCCGAAGCCGGACCAGAATTCCCGCAACCGGCCGGGCGGCATGCCGGCTGGCGCCGCCCCGGCGGAGACCTGGAGGTTTCCGCCGCTCATCGGGCGTGCCTGATGCGCGGATTGATCAGGCCATAGGTCAGATCGACCAGCAGATTGACACCCATCACCACCATGCCGATCAGCAGAATGCCGCCCTGGAGCACCGGATAGTCGCGCCGGTTGATCGCCTCGATCAGCCATTTGCCGACGCCCGGCCAGGAGAACAGGGTCTCGGTGAGGATGGCGCCGGTGAACAGCACGCCGACCTGCAGCCCGATCACCGTGACGACCGGAATGAGCGCGTTGCGCAAGGCGTGGACCAGGACCACGCGGTGCGCCGGCAGCCCCTTGGCGCGGGCGGTGCGGATATAGTCCTCGCCCAGCACCTCGAGCATGGCCGACCGCGTCATGCGGGCGATCACGGCGAGCGGCACGGTGCCGAGCACGATGGCGGGCAGGACGATGTGCGAGAGCGCGGAAGCAAAAGCGCCGCGTTCGCCCGACAGGAGGCTGTCGATCAGGAGGAACCCGGTGACCGGCTCGATGAAATACTCGGCCGCGATACGGCCGGAGACCGGAGTGAGGTCGAGCTGGACCGAGAACAGCAGGATCAGCAGCAGCCCCCACCAGAAGATCGGCATCGAGTAGCCGGTGAGCGCCACCCCCATGACGCCGTGATCGAGGACGGTATTGCGGCGCACCGCCGCCAGGATGCCGGCCGGCAGCCCGAGCACGAGCGCGAGCAGCATGGCGCAGAGCGCGAGCTCGACGGTTGCGGGAAACAGCGCGGCGAATTCCGACAGCACCGCTTCGCGCGTGACCATGGAGCGGCCGAGGTCGCCGTGCAGGACGCGTCCCACATAGATGCCATATTGGACCAGCAGCGGCTGGTCGAGACCCAGCTGGTGGCGCAATTGCTCGTGCCGGGCCGGATCGACGCCGCGCTCGCCCGCCATCGCCTCGATCGGATCGCCAGGGACGAGGCGGATGAGAAAGAAGGCCAGCAACGTGATCCCGACGAAAGTCGGGATCAGCATGCCGATGCGGGTGAGCGCGAAACGGGCCATGCGCGACCGCGGCGTTTACGATCCCGGCGGCCGGCTCACTGCTTGATGTCGACGCCGTAGAACGTGTGCCGCGCGAACGGGCTCAGCTTGAAGTCGATCACTTCCTTGCGCACCGGCAGCAATTGCACCGCATGGGCGATCGTGAACCAGGGCGCCTGCTCCTTGAAGACCGCCTGCGCCTTCCGGTAGAGCTCGGTGCGCTCGGCCTGATCGGTCACCGTCTTGGCCTTCACCACCAGATCATCGAACGGCGCATAGCAGAATTTTGCAATATTCCCGCCGTTGTTCTTGGCGGAATCGCAGCCCAAAAGCGTATGCAGGAAATTGTCCGGATCGCCGTTGTCGCCGGTCCAGCCGAGCTGCGCCATCTGGTGCTCCCCCTCCTGGGCCCGTTTGCGGTATTCGCCCCATTCGAAGCTCTTGATCTCGGCCTTGACCCCGATCTTGAGGAGGTCGGCTTGCATCAGCTCGGCGATACGGCGGGCGTTCGGATTGTAGGGCCGCTGCACCGGCATGGCCCATAGGTCGGTCGCGAACCCGTTCGGATAGCCGGCCTCGGCCAGCAGCTTCTTGGCCGCCGCCGGGTCGAAGGGGTCATCCTTGATGTCGTCGTTGTACGACCACATCGAGGGCGGGATCGGGATTCTTGGCCGCGACGCCGGTCGATAGATAGACCGCGTCGATGATCGCCTTCTTGTTGATGGCCATGTTGAGCGCCTTGCGCACCCGCACATCGTCGAACGGCTTCTTGGTGGTGTTGTAGGCAAGGTAGCCGACGTTGAGGCCGGGCTGCTCCAGGACCTGAATGTTGGGATTCCGGCGCATGGCGTCGAGGTCGGCCGGGTTCGGATAGGGCATGACCTGGCATTCGCCCTTTTGCAGCTTGGCCCAGCGCACCGCGGCATCCGGCGTGATCGCGAAGATCAGATCATCGATCTTGGCCTTGCCGCCCCAGAACTCGGCGAAGGCGCGGTAGCGGATGATCGCATCCTTCTGGTACTGGACCAGGTAGTAAGGGCCGGTCCCGATCGGCTCCTGATCGATCTTCTCCGGGGTTCCGGCCTTGAGCATCGCGTCGGCGTATTCCTTCGACTGGATGCCGGCATATTCCATCGCCAGATCCGAGAGGAACGGCGCCTCTGAGCGGTTGAGCGTGATGCGCACCGTGGCGTCGTCGACCTTAGCTACCGACTTGAGCAGCGTGGTCAGGCCCATGTCGTTGAAATAGGAATGGTTCGAGCTGGTGACGTTGAAATAAGGATGGCTCTCCTTCCACTGGCGCTCGATCGAGAAGATGACGTCGTCGGCGTCGAAATCGCGGGTCGGCTTGAACAGCCGGTTCGATTGCCACTTCACGCCTTTGCGCAGATGGAAGGTGTAGACGGTTCCGTCCCCCGAGATGTCCCAGCGCTCCGCCAGACCGGGCACCACGGTGGTGCCGCCGCGCTCGAAGTCGACGATGCGGCTGTAGATCTGGCTGTTGGCGTCGAACGAGGTGCCGGTGGTGTTGATGGCCGGGTAGAAGTTCTCCGGGCTGCCCTCGGAGCAGAATACCAGCGTCTTTGCCGACAGCGGAGTGGCCGTCAACAACACCGCGATGCACAGCGCCAGCGGAATCCGAATTTCGCGCATGGGAGTTCTCCTGTGTGCATGAGCCGACAGCCGCAAGACGGCATCCAGACCCAATCGACAGCTGGATCGAAGGATAGCGCCCGCGGCCTGCCCACAGCAATCCCGGGTCGGTAACGGGCTCGGGCGACAAAAAAGGGTTCTTTTCACGGGTTCCCGTGCATATATGGGGGCGGGCCGAATCCCGCGCTCACCCCCGCGTTCAGGCGTTGCCCGTAAGTGTCTGCAATCTTGAGGGTATCACGGCATAGACTGGCCGGAAGAGGAGACCATATTGGCGAAGAACTCCAAAGACGTCATGGACCGTGCCGAAGCAAGCTTCAAGAAGGAAGAGCGGGTCCGGGAGGGTGCAAAGGCCATGCGGGACTACGAAGCCGAGAACCGCGCCGTGCATGAAAAAACCGCACGCCTGAAGGCGCTTCGATTGGCCAAGGAGGCGGCCGATAGCGCGGCGGAGCCCAAGGCGGCCGAACCCAAGAAAGCCGGCCGTCAACCCAAGTCGACGCCCTCGGCTTGATCGCCGGCGCCTCGTCGCCTGATTTGACGGAGGCGCAAATGAAAGAGCGGGGTTCCCGCCCCGCTCGATCGCCGGCTCGACCTTCCGCTCAGCTCAGTACTTGGCGACCACGGGAGCGCCGGCGCCGAGGCGATAGTTGATGCCGAAGCGCGCGATCTCGTCGGTGTATTTGTGGTGCACCACGATGTCGGTGGTGGCGGCGCCGCAGACCACGACGCAGGGAATGCCGGTGTCGTAGGTGCCGCCCAGGTCCACATGCAGGACCTCGACCTTCGCCGACCAGTTGTCGGTGAAGGCATATTCGAACCCGCCGCCCGCCGCCCAGCCGACGCGAGTCTTGGTGTCGCTGGTCGATTCGAGCACCGCGCCGCCGGTCACCGCCATCGAGTCGCTGGTCTTGACCGTGCCGACCGCCAGACCGCCGGTGACGTAGATGAGGCCGCGGTCATAGGCGGCGCCGAGGCGCGGACGCAGTGTCGCCAGAAAGGTGCCCTGGGTCGAGTTGCTCAAGGTGTCGCCCGGTACCGGATTGGGTCCGGCGAACACCAGCGAGCGCGAGCCGGTGCCGTTGAGCCAATCGGCGTCGCCCTCGAGGCCGAGCACCACGTGATTGACCTCCATGTTGTAGCCGACCTGCACGCCCGCCAGCCAACCTTCCGGCTTGAGCATGACCGGCGAGGCGAGATCGATGACGGTCCGGCTGGCCAGGTTGAAGTTGTTGGAGGTCGTGGTCGTGATGTTGTCCCTGCCCCAATGGCCGCCGGCATTGGCGCCGAGATAAAAGCCGGTCCAGCTGAACGCCGGGATGACCGGCGCCTTGGTGTAGACCGGCGCCTTGACCTTCTGGTCGGCCGCCAGGGCGGGACCGCCGGCCAAGAGGGCCGCGATCGCGGTGCTCGCAAGCATCAGCCTCATCATCGAGATTTCTCCACTCGGTCGCTGGAATTGTTGATACATGGCGCTCTCCCTTTAGAACGCGATCTGGGTGCGCATGGCCAGCGCGTCGAACTTGGCACCGATGTCGGTGCCGGCCGGGAAGGCGGGATTGAGCCCTGCCACCGCGGCCGTCGCGGCGGCGCTGTTCTTGTCCACGGTGCCGTGCAGGTAATTCACCATGAACCGCACATTGCGATTGACGTACCAGTTCAGCCCGACGGTCCAGATGTTCTGCGCACCGCCGGCGACGCCATTGGTGGTGGCGGCCGGAATGCCGGGCGTGAACAGATCGTTGAGGCCGACTTGGCTGTAGCGGGCGGCGATCTCCCAGGCGCCGGGGTCGCCCTTGCTCAACGAGAACGGTCGATCCGGAACGATGCCCGCATAGGCGCCGGCAGCCGGATTGTACTTGCGGCTTTCGCCGGTGATCGTCCAGCTCGCCTGCGCATACCAGCCGGTGAAATGCACCGAGGGCAGCCCGAGATTGCGGTCGACATTGTACCAGAAGTACTCGCCCTGGACGAACAGCGGGCCGTAGCCGGCCGCCGCCTCGCCGCTGTACACCTGGGCATCGGCGACATTG
Source organism: uncultured Alphaproteobacteria bacterium (assembly GCA_963721005.1). Taxonomy (GTDB): domain Bacteria; phylum Pseudomonadota; class Alphaproteobacteria; order Rhizobiales; family Xanthobacteraceae; genus VAZQ01. Next base: position 254,059 of record CAVRHR010000003.1, read on the forward strand.
GCGATGCCGCCGGTCGTGAGGATGGAGGTCGGGTCGATGCGCAGCTCGGGACGATCGGACAGCGTCAGCGTCTTCAGCCCGGTCGGCATGATCAGGAACTCGGCATCGGCGCCGATGTGCAGGGAGTAGTTCTTGTCCTGCAGCAGCTGGTAGGTGACGCGGCCGAAGCCGCCGATCTGCTCCGAGAAGCCCGGCGTGCCGAGCGCCGGCTGCACCGCGCCCGAATTGTTGGCGGACGGCGTGAAGTCGTGGGTGGTGCCGGCGGCCGGCCCGGTCACATAGGCGCCGCCCCAGAAACGGTCGTCGTTGCCGCGCACGCCGAAGCCCGAGCGGCCGTCGCCGGCCGCGATGCTGGTGGCGATGACGCCTGCCGACGCGCGTTCCATGAACATGATGTCGTTGGAGCTGGTGGCCTCGTCCAGCGTATAGAGCATGTCCATATAGCCGCCCTCGATGGCGAACGGCTTGAATCCGACATAGCTCAGATAGGCATTCTCGATGCCCGAGGCGGGCGAGCCCGCGACCGGCGGAAAGCCGTCGGATGAGCCGCCGAAATCGTAGACCACGGCGTAGTTCCAATCGCCCATGAAGGTGCCGAGCACGCCGATGCGGGCGCGCCGCGCATTGAAGCCGTTGTCGAGATTGGCCGGCGCGCCGCCTGAGACGATCGCGGCCCCGGTCGCCGGGTTGAAGCCGGCGGCGGCCGGCGTATTGGGATGGTACGAGTATCCGCCGACGTCGAAATGCACGCGGCTGGTCAAGGCGATGCAATTGAGACCGTCGGCGGTGCAGATCGACGGCCGGTTGCCGGCCGACATCTTGGCGACCGCGGCGGGCGGCGCCGGCGCCTTGGCGAGCGGAGTTGCGGCCGCATAGGCCTTGTCGCCAGCCGCCCTGTCGGCATCGGCCTTGTCGACCTTGCCTTTCAGTCCTTGCAGCTCGCGCTCGAGCGTCTTGATCTGCGCCTGCAATCTATCGACTTGCTCCGCGCTGGGCGAAGCCGATTGCGCTTGGCCCGATTGCGCTTGGGCCGATTGCGCTTGGGCCGATCCTGCCGCGAGCATCGCCGCAAGACTGACGGCGCCGGAAAGCGCCAGGTGACTCTTGAATATCATGATCCCCGTATCCCCTTCATTCGCGTTGACGCGCCCACGCGGAGCCGGCCGGCAAAGCGCTGCCGTTTGGCGTGCAAGTGCACGCCAGCAAGAATTTTCTCCAACCGATGAGCCGTTTGAGTAGTTGAGCTGTCTTAAGTTCGAGTCGTTTTCACTTTTTCACTTTTCTGACGCCGTCGAGCGGTGCCGAAGCATCGCCCGTTCTGATGCAAATGCCTGATCGCCGAAGCTCTCGGGCATCCACGAGAACGCTATTAATGTTGCATTGCACTTGGATGACACCGGTGTAAGCGCGTACCGGTTTGAAAATATTTGCGCCCGCATGTGGCCGAAATATCACTGCCAGGGGCGCGCGGCGGGGAAGAGAGCGCAATTTGCGGTCACGGTGCCGCATTGCTGAGCTTTAAGTGACTATGGGACGGCTTTCCGGCGCCGCGATTTGATCGTCCGGGGCGCGACTCTCAATCCAAGACCTTGTGGAGGAACCGAGCACCACCGTTGCGCAGGACGCGGATTGGTGAGCCTATCGAGTAGCGCTCTTGCCTAGGAAGCCAATGGCCACGAAGCTCACGGACCGGATTGTCGAGATCTTGCACGGTTGTCCCTGTGGGCTCACCGCCAAGGAGGTCGCCATCCGGCTGGGGGCGACTGCGGGCAACATCAGCTCTAGACTGAGCAAGCTCGCCGCCTACGGCATCATCATAAAAACGCGCGGCAGAATCGCGGACGACGCATCTCCATGTGCGATCTATAATGCCCCGCTCGCGACCTCCGGGGGCACGCTCCTGCGGCCGCCAAAATAGCTGCGTGTCGGCCGCGCCGCGGCAGGAGGCCGGTCAAGCCGCCATCGGCGGCACCACCTGTCGTTCGATCGTCTGCTTGGCCCGCGCATCGCATTCCTTGGCGTAGGCCTCGATCGCCTCGGCATCCCGCCTGGAAAGCATGCTGGCAATCCGGCGCGCCCGCTCGGCGCGCATCACCCACGCTTGGGGCGCATCGGCCCGGCTGTCGAACGTCGCCATGAGAATCATCTCCTCGACGGTGCGGACAGGATTGCCGCTGAGCCGGATAATTTCAATGTCTTGATTTTTTGGGCGATCGGAGTCCGTCTGAGCGGGCGATTCTCTCGGTTTCGGGGCAAATTGCCCCGTCGAACGTTGCGGCCGGCGACCAATGATCGAGACGGTGCAGCGCGGCGGTACCGCTGTTCGCAGCTTGCTGTCGATATGGCCGATTTTGCCGTCGACTTGCGTCCTGGCCCGCTCCTCGACGAAAGCGTCCGGCCCGTTGTCCTACGCAACGACCGCACCATGTGGCCGGGCCGTCCCGGACGGCTGCTTAGGGTCAAGACCCCCTAAACTGAACGAAATACTCGGATCACAACTCGTCGCGACACAAGCGAGCGGCCTGAGGCTCAAGGCCTTATCTGCGCCGCAACCTACCAACAATTCATCTGACTCAGAATCGCCGGGTCGGTTATCTTGTCGTCGGCCGCAAGGAGGAACGCCTTGGACAGGATGACAGAGAGGGTCATGTCTCCTTCGAACGGAAGTGTGAAGGCTGGGACCATCGCACCTCGCTCCGAGAAGTCCATGCCCCGGGACGATGCAGAGGTACTGATCGTTCGGCGCCATCTGAATGTTGGCGCTGCCGAGGTAGATCTTGTATGTGCGCTTCTTCCCGCGCACGATCAAAAAACGCTCCTGCAGTTCACAGCGATCCGCGATGGTCAGCGACGATAGCAGCGTCGCCAAGACCTCCCCGCGTGTCTTGGCTGACTGCCCAAGATCGCCGAATGCATAACTTTGCCAATACGCGCCGAAGCGCGGCTCGGGACCGCGGTCGAACCAATGTGGATCGTTGCCAACGCTCGCGACTCCGACGAACAGATCGACGTCCCGCATCAATTCCGAGAATACGAGCGGCGGAACCGTCGCCAGCCTGACCGGCCCTCCGTCGACGCCAACGAAGCGAACCTGGTCTGTCGACATCAGCGTAGCGACGCCCGTCCGACTGAGTTCGCCTTCGATCTGCTGAACCCAGAACTCGATGGAAAGCCTGTGGCCGGGCAACACGCGGGTCGGCGTATTGTGAAAATCCCACTCACCCATGAGGTGGTATTGCCAGCCGCGCTGGCCGCAGAGCGCTTTGAACTGATGCTGCCGCAGAATGTGCCCCGCAAAGCGGTTCGAGTAGATGTCTGACTGCAGCTCCGCATCGGTGACCACATAAATTTCGCGATGCGCCTGCTTGAACGGCTGCGTGATGGCGAGCGCGGCAAGGCGTTGGCGCCAGGCGAGGACATGATCTGCGGTCGAATGCAGCGGGTGCCACAGCGTCGCCGACGTGCAGCGGGATTCATCTATGGGGCGACCGTCCACGCCTTCGATCGCGCCGCTGCGTGGCAGCCCGGCGATCCGGCCCGCGTCCGTCTCGAACCGCCAGATCAGCCGACGCGCCAGCCCCGCCAACAACGGGTGTCGAAGATATCGATCCCGCCACTGCGCGAATGGCAGGTCGCGGCTCTTGAGATAAAGCGCTTCGAACCGCGACAATTGGCCCGCCAGCGTCGCCTCGATCTCCTTCCTCAACCTGCGGGTGGCCGCGACTGCGTCGGGCGCGGTTTCCTTCAGGTCCTTTGGCAAGGCCGCGGTCTCCCGCCTGTCCGCTCGGACCCATCGCAATTGCACCTCACGCGTGCCCACAACCCGGATGATCGCAGTCGTGTCGCCGACCGGCAGTCGGCGTTCCCCTTCGACCGAGAGATCGTAGGTGGGAAGCGAGCTTTCCTCGAGCTCTTCCGGGCTCACCCCGAGCCGCAACGCGATCTCGCCGAGGGTGCCGTCGATCCGACGAACAACGCGCGGATAGCGGATCCTCGACTTGAGCCGCGCGAGCGCAGCGATCGCATGGTCGCCGCCAAGCAAGGCCAGTGCCTGGATCGCGGCGTTGCCGAGCTTGATGGACGGCGCGCCGATATCGGGAATTTTTTTGAAGCACAATTCGCAATACGCGCCGATGCGCGGCGCGACCATTGCCTCATCCCCGACGGAGGCCATCCAGATCAGCGCCCGGATGGCGTCCTCGTTCGGGTCACGGTTGCACGGGTCGTAGGCCTCGACCTGGTCGAGGAACCACGCCGCGAGTTCAGACTCGGCTGCAACGGCGGTCCGCGCAGCGTTGAGCAGCGCACGGGATGGTTTGCATGCCTTGCCACTTCGGCGCGCCGCATCGAGCGCACATTGCGCCACCACCAGCGACTGTTCGGGAAGGCGGGCGATCGCATCGTTCAGGCGGCGGACCCAAGGGCTGTCGAGAAAAACCGGGCGCCCCGCTTTAGCAGTGGCAATGACGCGCTGAGTGACTTCGGCCAAGTCCCGGCCACGGGCGCCCCACGGTTGCGCCGCGGCCGATAGGCGCACCATGGACGCCGCCAATGCCTCTCCAAGGGCGCCCTCGAACTGCTTCGCCTGGCGAAGCAACGACTGGAAGGAAGTGCCCGACACATGGGATGCGTTCGCGGCGCAAAACTCGATGACCGCGGCCAGCTGATCTTGCGAGAACGGCAGTCGCGGACGGAGCAGCACGCTCAGTAGCCCCTTAAGCGGTTCGGATCGGTCCCACCAATCGCGGTGATCTTGCTCTCGGATATTCTTCAGGCGCCGATATACCGCCGGGACCAGTTCGACCCACGCGGTCCCGTCCCGGGCCAGAATGAGGCGGCCGGCAGCGAACCTGTCCGGCGACCCGCGAGCCGATCGAAAGCGCGGCGGGGCGAGCATCGCCTCCTCCTCGAAGGCACGGACGAGCGCGTCCGCCCAAAATTCGCCAGCCTCCTGCCGCGCCGCGAAGAACACGGTCTTGAGCTTCGACAGCAGATCCATGAGCGTCCGCCCGCGTCTTCAGCCGCCGACCAGCGGCACCAGCCTGACGAACCGCACCTCGGTCTGCGGCGTGACGGCGATCTGCTGGTCAAGGTCGAGCGCCTGCCGGCCGTTGACGATCACGACGATGCGGGTGCGCTCGAAGGCCGTGATGGCGGCGTCGAGTTGCTTCTCGGGGTCGATCACCCGCTGGACCGCGCGGCTGCCGTTGAGCTGCGCTTCCTGCGGGGTGGGTGTGACCAGCGGCCGGACCTCGTCGAGGCCCGCATTGATCTGGGTGACCTCCTCCTCGATGCGCCGTTTGAGCAACTCCCGCAGCGTGATGCGCTCACTCACCAAGTGAAGCACCCGCGTGACATGCGGATGCACCCCCAAGGTCTGATCGACGATCTTCAAGGCCAGCGCCATACTGTAACTCCCATGGAGCGCGCAGGATGAGATTTCTTCAGAATACCATGATCCGCTACCTTAAGTCGTGGAAATTCGGGAGCGGGAAGCCGTCTCGGTTGAATGATCCGCTCGCGAGCGCCACGCGCCAGGCTCCATGACCAATTCACGGCCCTCACCGCCGATTTCGAAACATCTCGGGTGCTAGGTCGCAATAGAATTCCCCGTGCAGCCATTGGATAGATTCGAATCGATGCAGGCTCCGGCAAATTGTGGTTCGCCGCCTTGCGGTCGCGGTCGTTCGGATGACAAAATCTAGAGAGAGAAATGCCATGCTGGAAAAGCTTTGTGGGATTTGCAGGTCGCACCTCAAACAGACAGAAACCGGTTGAGCTTCAGACGCGCCCGGCGCCGCGAATCACTTCGGCACCTCTTCCCTGGAACGATATTGCAGCGGCACGATCTCCCGACCGTTCCGATCGACAGCTCCCCACATGCCGCCTTCCACCAACCGGTGCTCGCCATCGGATTTCGGCGCCCAGCCGCTGCACACCACCGCCTTGCCACGCTCGAAGGGAAATCCCCAGTCATAGCGCGGCGGTATCACCACCCGCAGGTTGCGGTCGACATAGCCGATCTTGCCATCGACCTGCGTTCTTGCCCGCCCCTCGACGAAAGCGTCCGGCCCGTTGTCGTAGGCGACAACCGGCACCATATGGCCGTCCCGCCCGACATAATAGAAGCCTTTCAAACCCCCCATCCAGACGGCCGCAATTCCGTGCCGATCGAACGCCAGCGCGTGCAGGTCCGCCGCTTTGACCCGCCGCTGCCCCGAGGAGTCGACGCGTGTGCACGCGGTGAAATCGTTCCAGCCTTCCGAGAAAGGCACACAATCGGCAGCCGCCGATGACCCCGGCGGAAGTGCGACCAGCGAAGCACCCCATAGAAGGACAAGCCTGATCATGTTTGTCTTACTCATTGCAACTTCACCGTTGCCCCCAAAAGTTAGCTCAGTCCATGACCTGACACTTCTTCAATACGAATCCGAACGTGCATTTGGCGCGTTTTAACGCCCCAACAAGAGGGGCGCTCAAGAAGAGCCCGTTATGAAATTGCGGGTCGATCCAAATTTCCGGGCCAATAAGCGCTTGCGGAGAAACCGCGATGTCATTGTCGCCAAGGACGGCTGTGGACGCCAACAATCTCCGGGGAAGGAAGCTATGTTTATCGATTTTTCGGGCAAAAAGACGTTTTTCTTGTTCCCGAAGTTCCAGCAAAACCATCCGTAATCGCCTATTGGAGTAATCTTATTCTTTTCAAACACTTTCACAGGATGCAAGCTGCCTGACCCTAAATCGAAACCGTTCATAACGTCGGCGCAGCGCGCCGACACGACCCAAAAGGCGTAGCAATAAAACAAATCCGGCAAGGTTTTGAACGCTTTGGCTCCGCGTTCTCTGGCGCCCCATATCGCCTCCGGGCAGTCCTCCTCGTTCAGAACTTCCCCTGCATTATTGCGGCTCTGGATTTCAATTAATCTTTTCGCATCAGCCGCGAAGTCGTTTGTAAAAGGTCGCAGGCTGCGCGGGTCCACCATCGCAAGGCTAACCCAAACAGGTCCGTTCGCACTGCGGCTCGCTCGCTCCACGGCCATTTCGTAGCATCTATGCAACCCACGAACTGGAAAGTCCTTTTAAAGCGCTTTGATCAGACGGAACATCAATACGCGACATACTTCACCAAACTTCCGCGCCGACAGAGGCCAATGGCACCGTCGTCTCGAAAGACAGCGCGTCAGGCGAGTAATCACTTACTTCATAGGGATTTTGTTACGAGGTTCGGGGCGGAAGTATTCACGGTCAGAGCGAATGGACCACAAGGCGCCTAACTCGCCCCACAAAAAGAACACAATCGAGCCGTTGGCTTTGGCATTGTTGTAGGAAGCGTCACAATTCAACAACACACTAGCCCGCGTTCTTGTTCGGCGCGATGCCGACAACAGGAGGGAGTCAAATGAACATTCAAAAGCAGCCATCAGCCTATGCACCAACCAAGGCGGATCCCATACGTCTCGCAAGTGCAACTATTCAAGCTGTGGATCGGATTGGCGAAACAACTTCGGAGGAGATCGAGAGAACCGCCAATGAAATCACGCGCGGCGCAGCCGAGATTGTGGAGAAGCTGCAAGAACTGGCGAATGCCATTCGAGAGCATAGCAAGATCGCTAATGAGCACGTTACACACTTTTGCGAAAAAGCGACGTCAGTGTTCGATGGGATTTGCAATCTACAACGGACATTAGAGGTTAATGAGCGCAAAGCTGAGGGCGAAACGGTCGACCAGGAGGTGTTGCCCATGCCGCTATTTCTCAAGAATGGACCGGCTAAGTTCAGCGATCCTGAACTGTAGGGATTTGCGCCGGTGCCCTCACTCGCTGAGTACGGCGGTGCTGGCCCCTATCGTGAATGTTCCTTTTATTCCGAAAGGTGCAGCAGTTGATACTCAAGCGTTTTGTCGGAGAGCGGTATTGAACTCGGATAAACGCTCAAAGGAAGCCCTGGCGATGCCAGCAGATGCTACTTTCAAGAAAGAAGAACGTTTCAAGGATGCAAAACTGGACGTGGCTGCTTATGAAACGGCGACCCAAGCCATTGCCGCTAAAACTGAGCGGCTGAGGGCTCTTCGATTGGCCAAGGAGGCGGCAGAACTAGAGGACGCCGCGAAGCGGGCGAGTGCGCGACGGTGCTAGATTTTTTCCGGCCTGGACAACTCGAATCTCTTCCCAAGAATTGGGGGGCCACTGCTTCCCCATGGCCATGTGATTGTGCCGACCGCACGATCCAGTACGGAGAGTACAAGCCATAATCGGAATAGGCCTCGAGCCATGCTCGTTGACCCCGTGGACGCAAATTAGAGTCTAGTCGTCGGCTTTCCAGTAGCATACGGGCGGGGGTGTGGATGCTCGGGCGCTGGTGCCCGGCGGCCTGTCGCCTGTGCGCGGCAGTCCGAACACGATCAAATCACGACATGCCGCCCGGACGCTGACCGACGGTTGGAGACCCTGAAGTAATTACGGGGACACCTTACCTATTGCATCAATATATTGAGCGCCGACCATGGTCGCCAGAAGATATTCTTTGAAACCTCCGATTACGCGCTCTACCGCGATTTGCTAGCCCAACCTTGCCGAAAATCCGGATACGACCCAGACGGGCGGGACCAAATGTAGGTGCTCAATCCATAGAGCGCCGACAAGCAAGCAAGGTGGCCGCGAACGGCCCGCTGAGCGCCGCCGAGCACGTCATCCTTGACCACCCTCGGCAAATCAGCTTATTCGTGAAATTGAAACTGACGAATTGCGCCCGATGGTACGTATCATGCCGGCGCGGCATTTTCAGATCGCGATTATAACCGCGGTTGTTTGTTGTTTGCTGTAATTTATTGTTGTTTACATTGCGAGCCATCCGCCGGCTGCATAGCTCCGAACGGTCCATAATCTTGAGCGCCCCCTCCGATAAAACATGGAAGCTGGGACTGGTTACGGGCACCTGCGAGGGGCACTCTACTGGCGAGTAGCCGGATACCTCCATTTTGGCCAGAACGAATTCGAATTCGCGAATGAAAACAAGGAGCGCACCCCACTGCGGCAACCTGTGCAGCCAGCCAAGGCCTTGGTGCGGACGGTGGGAAACCAACCTCCGCTAAAATTCGTAAATGATCCCAATAGGTTGTGCCGAGCGCAGTCAGCGTTTCGTAGAACGTTTCGTAGCCACGCCTACGGCGCTTGGGAGCGCACACGGGTGCGCGAGGGAGCCGGATTACAGGGTCCGGGCGGGTTGAGTTTGGGCCGCTGGAAGCAATCAAACGAACAATAATTAAGAGGCTTCGCCTTGGCTGCGATCGAGTGTCGAACGAATCGAAACCCCGGTTGCCCTCAGGGCCAAGTCCGCCGTAGCTTGCGCTTGAAAGTCCCCAGACAGTCGGCTCCGATCCGGCAGTCCCGTGGTGAACCGGCGGCAACTTCGCCTCTTCGCCTGGGACGTGCTGCTTACTAGGGTCCAGACTCATTAAATCCACCATACCAGGGCCGCAGCGAGGCACACAGAGGCGAGATAGTTGCGCGCCAGCCTATCGTAGCGTGTTGCGACGCGCCTGAAGTCCTTCAACCTGTTGAAAGCGGCCTCGATGCGCCAGCGCAGTGTGTAGAGGCGCTTGCTGAAGCTGAACGGTTGCTTCCTGTTGGAGCGATTTGGAATGACCGACTTGGTTCCATGCTCATCAAGTTCCTCGCGCAACTCGGCGCTGTCATACGCCTTGTCGCCAAGCATGCGTTTGGGTCGCTGCACTCTACGGAACAAGCGCTCAGCCACGGGACAATCGTGCGCTTCTCCTCCGGTCAGCAGGATGGCGATCAACCGCCCCTTAGCATCTGCGAGTGCATGGATCTTCGTGTTGCGCCCTCCGCGCGAACGGCCCACAGCCTGCTTTTTCTCCCCCTTTTCCGCCGGCTGCCGAGCGGTGCGCTTTCACATGTGTGGAGTCGATCATCTGCGTATCTGTGGATCGCCCATTCCCAGCAAGCTCGCGGAACAGCTTTTCCCAGATGCCGCGCCGAGCCCAGCGAACAAACCGGTTATAGATCGTGGTCGGGGGACCATATTCGGGCGGGCAATCGCACCAGCGGCACCCGCTCTTCAACACATGCACGATGCCACTGATAACGCGCCGATCGTCTGCGCGCTCGACGCCTCGCACATCCGTCGGCAGACGAGGCTCAATCCGATCCCATTGCTCATCGCTCAGCCAAAACAGGTTCTTCCGCATGGTCCCGATCCCCCAAAACAAATCAGGCACACATGGAATCAGGATTGCTTTGCCCCTGCAGCAAAATTAATGAGTTCTCACCCTAGAAGGATATCTAAAATGAAACCGAAAGACCCCTTCGATCGCAACCTCGTATTTGACGGACTTCTGTTCGCCACCCCCCTCTATCGATGCCGCTTCATCGGCTCTTTGGTTCGGCACCGGTCACAATGGTTGAAGAATAACCCGGGAGTTTGGAAACGGGTTGAGGATGTTTTGCGAGAGACGGCTTCCCCGCGCTGTGCTGAGATCTCGGCCGAGGCCGCGGCAGCCGGGCCAAGCTCTTACATCCCATCGGACATACTGAAGGACCACAAGGATGCCGACGATGCCGCTTCTTCCTCGGTCCTCGAAGGAGGCCCCTTGCCTGCCGACTCACCAGCGCTGACCATGGAGTCCGAGATCCTTGCTCCTCTGAGCGTGTCTCACTTTGAGGACGAGATTGCAATTGACGGGCAGAGATTTGTCAGTGCCGAGCGTCTCGCCTCGATGTGGGGCATTTCCCGCAAGACACTTTCCCGGCGGATCGCAGCAGGCAAAGTGCCCCCAAAGATCAAGATTGGGAAGAAGCTGTACTTCGAGGTCAGCGCCATTCCAGAGGGGCTGGCATCTGACGGTTCCGAACAGGCCCCACCCACTAATAATGAGGCACGCTGGAGCAACCCCACCCGAAAGGCGTGACTGGCCTTCAACCGAGGTCACGAGGCCACGACTAGGCTATGGGTATTGGGCAGAGCGGCCGTAGCCGTTTCAAATGCAGGCTATCGCAAATCGGAGCAGAGCGTTGGGCGCTAAGCCCGCTTTGGGTGTCACTGCAAAGCTGCTGCCGCCATCGGAACAACTGGCTCGCGTGAATCCCCGCCGCTCGCGCCACCTCGGAAGCGACCGCGCCCGGCTCGATTGCCGCCGCAACGATCCGCTCCTTCTCCGCCCTCGACCACCGCCGGCGCCGCTGTACCGACGTGATCACCTCAACCTGCGTCTTGGTCATAGGACTATCCCTAGGATTAGTCCTATGACTTCCCGCTCGCCCTCACGCCCGCAAGGCGGCCGTCACCGGAGGGATACCGTGTATTCTAGAATTTCTGTTTATCGCCGGCTTATCGGGCACACCTTCCGCATCGATGAAATGGGTTGAACTTGCAACTTATGTTGCGCTTTCAGCAGATGAATATGAAGATTCTTGTGTGGCCCACCGGTTTCCCGCTCGCGGCACTAGCAGATAGTGCGACCGCGTGCCCCCCAAAAAATCACGACGCGCCAACGTTCTGACGCACTCCGATTTCCTGACCTGCCCATCGCGGGCGTTGGCTCTCCGGGGCCTGATCGAGCGCGAAGCCGCCATCCTAGATAATTGCAGCGAGATCAGCCTGAAATTTCCTTTACTCGGTAGGAAATTGCCATTTCTTGTATAGTCACGGAGAAGCGGAAACGAGCTATACTGCGCATGCAGTCTCAGCCTTGCTTGCCGTCTTGATAGTCATCGTCGTTGAAACCAGGAGGCTCAACATACCGGCCGCGCCGGCGTCGCCTATCTTAGCATCGCCAATACCTGACCCACCGAAAACCATCTTCGTAAAGACGGAAGCAATTCGGCCAACACCAGCCCCCGAGCTGATTCCAGCTCCCGTCCTAGCCGCTAGGCAAATACCCCAGCGTCCGATTCCATTGCCTCGACCGCGGCCGGCCCATTAGCAGCGTTCGATATTCGGTTCGGTATGCGTCTCCTGAAGCAACTTTGCCCGGCGGTCCACTTACTGTAGTGTTCGCGAATGTCCGCCTACTGTTCTATGCTTGCCGGTGAAGTTGTGGCACTCGATAGGAATGGGGAATGCCGCTATATGGGCGCGCCGCGGCACGAGGCTCCATCCGGCGCCCTGTGGGCCCTGTCCCGTTGGGTGGCTCGGCGATTCCGATCCGAGACCGTCAGGCTGAGATTTTGGCCACATTTTCGGTGGGCTCGCGCAGCACGTAGCCGCGCCCCCAAATTGTCTCAATATAGTTCTGGCCCATCGATGCGTTAGCGAGCTTCTTGCGCAGCTTGCAGATAAACACGTCGATGATCTTGGCCTCCGGCTCGTCCATACCGCCATAGATGTGGTCTAGGAACATTTCCTTCGTGACCGGTCGGTCCTTGTGCATACATAGGAGCTCCAGCATCTGGTACTCTTTGACCGTCAAGTGCAAGCGCGCACCATTGACCTCGACCGTCTTGCTGTCGAGGTTGAGGACAAGGTCGCCGATCTGAATCACGGATTGAGCATGCCCCTGAGATCGGCGCACAATCGCTTGGATGCGTGCGATCAATTCGTCCTTGTGAAAGGGCTTGGTCACGTAGTCATCCGCCCCGACACCAAGACCTTTACACTTGTCCTCAATTCCAACGAGACCGGAAAGGATCAAGATCGGCGTCCTTACTTTGAGGACGCGCAAAGCGCGGACAACCTCGAAACCTGACATATCGGGAAGGTTCAGATCCAGGAGGATGATGTCGTAATCATACAGCTTGCCGAGATCGATACCCTCTTCACCTAAATCCGTCGAGCAGACGTTGAATGTCTCGGATTTAAGCATGAGCTCAATGGATCGAGCGGCAGCGCTGTCATCTTCGATCAGCAATACTCGCATACCGGTCTACCCACTCGCGCCTCGAGGTGGCGGTGAAAAACGACAGGTAAACGGAATACTAACCTCGCGTGGTTAATGAATTACACTCAGCGAGCTCGAGGCGCGTCACAAAGATGAAGACGAAGCCCCACAGTGCGGCGACCGCCCTCATGAAAACAGGGCGGTGGTTGAAAAATTCAGGGGTATGTGAATTGGCGAGCGCCCGGCTGAGACCGCTCCGGGCGCTCGTGGCAGCAACTGGATAACTGGCGAGCTGGGAATGGGCCTCGATCATTCGCATGTCCGCCGCAACAAACCCATATCATAATTTTCTTCGCGCCGCCTGGGTAACCTTAAGGTTTGGTTAAAATTGCGATTGCCTTGAGCCCGAGCAGTACCGTTTCGCTTTCCTAATTCTTACAAAGCTTAGCTGAACAGGAACCCCGCCGCGAGCGCCGTACCGGCCAACAGGGCGAGAAACAATGTATCGGATACGGTGCCGCGAATGATGCGGTATGCTGTTCGAAGCACCCGATAGGCCACAATCAGGGCGAGGATTCCGATCACAAGCCAGACCTCGGACTGCATGGATACCCCCCATCCATTAGCAGACATAAGGTACCGAAGCAGACATAAGGTACCGAATTAATTCGGCAATGAACTAGCCGCGGGCGGCGTCAGCCTCCCGGCCAGCTACTTTGATCCCGGTTTCTTAAAAACTTGCGCCAAAGCCCTCATCGCAAACGTCAGACTTGCGCATCGCCTACAGAATGATGTTGTACCCATGACAGCTCTAGCCAACGCTCAATTTTGCGTTGGTGGCTAACCTCGAAAGGCTCACGCGGGAACTCACCATGCCATTTGCTGACTGTGTGATCACACGCGGAGCATAGTGGCACGGTTTCCCGAAGGCGGGCTGACCAATAGTGACAAAGCGCCGTGTCCTCGGCGCAACCGCATTCGCGGCACCGAAAGAGCGACATAATCTTTTGTCCGTTGATTGTGGTAGCGGCCTAAATATCTCTAATTTCAATGTGGCTGAAATCGGCTTGTTGCCGTACTATACCACCTCTTTTCGTGGGTTATCTCCGATCTACGGCACGCTACGGTGACCGCTTACCGCGCCCATGCCCTACGATCCCCAGACGACTTCGTTCTTGGCAAGATGCGGCCGCCATATTGGCTCGTTCAGCGGTTCGACATTCGGCTGCTCACAGATACTGTTTCAGCAATGAGCGATCCCTTCCCCACCGCACAGGGATGAGTTCGCAGTGATCGCCTCGCTGAAATGTTTGGGCGGCCCGTACGAATCCCGGTCGTCCGCTCATCGACAGGTTTCGCACAGCATCGGGTGCCCACCGGAGGAGTAAATCATCTGATTCGGATGTGCCGACAGTGTTGGCGCGCGGCCCCCGTCCCCGACCGTGGTTTCGTCCGGCTACGGATCGGGCTCTGCGCCAGCCAGTTAATTTCTTCGAGAAATCGGACCAAATGACGCGGCCGGAAGCCGGGCGCGCTCGCGAGCGGCTTCGCTACCGCCGACCTACCCCACCAACCGGGAAACGATCACAGTCAGAGCCGGCTCCGGAAATCTGCACAGGACGATAGGTGGAGTTTCTGCCTGACAAGGGGCACGCTGTGCCCACGAATCAGGAGAGACCATGAGCAGACGACCTCGCCGGAACCACACACCGGCATTCAAGGCGAAGGTGGCGCTCGCCGCCGTCAAGGGCGAGATGACGTTGGCGCAGCTGGCTGAGCATTTCGACGTCCATCCGAACCAGATCACGCAGTGGAAGAGCCAACTTCAGGAAGGGGCGGCCGATGTTTTCGGTGCCGGCGGCGGCAATGGAGCAGTGCAGCCTGCCGTCGATGTGAAGTCGCTGCACGCAAAGATCGGCGAGCTGACGCTCGAAAATGATTTTTTAGAAGGAGCGCTCACCAAAGCCGGGCTGCTGAGCGCAAAGCGATGATCGACCGTGCACACGATCTGCCGATCACCCAGCAAGCGAAAGCTCTGAACATCAGCCGTGGCAGCGTCTACTACTTGCCGCGGCCGGTGCCGGAAGCCGACCTCGCGATCATGCGGCGGCTCGACCGGCTACACCTGGAGTTCCCTTTCGCCGGCTCGCGGATGCTGAAAGGCCTGCTAGCCGCCGAGGGGAGCAAGATCGGCCGCCGTCACGTGAAGACGCTGATGCGGCGGATGGGGATAGAAGCGCTCTATCGCCGTCCGCGCACGACCAAGCCCGAGCCGGGGCACAAGATCTACCCGTACCTGCTGCGGGGCGTCCAGGTCACGCGGCCGAACCAGGTGTGGGCGATGGACATCACCTACATCCCGATGGAGCGCGGCTTCGTCTATCTGGCCGTCGTGCTCGATTGGTTCAGCCGTCGCGTGCTGTCGTGGAGCGTGTCGATTACGATGGAGGCGGCATTCTGCGTCGAGACGCTGGAGAATGCACTCTCTCGCCACGGCAAGCCGGAGATCTTCAACACGGATCAAGGCAGCCAGTTCACCGGTGCGGCATTCACCGGCGTGCTGATCAAAAACGGGATTGCCGTCAGCATGGACGGCAAGGGCGCCTGGCGCGACAACGTCTTCGTCGAGCGGCTATGGCGCAGCGTCAAATACGAGGAGGTGTATCTCAGAGCCTACGACACCGCGTCCGAGGCCCGCGCGTCGATCGGGCGCTACCTCGACTTCTACAATCGGCGCCGGCCGCATTCGAGCCTTGACGGCACGACCCCCGATCACGCCTACTCCACCCCGCTGCCCTTCCGCGCGGCAGCCTAACCTCGGCAGACGCTCCACTTATCGACGCGGAAAAACTGTTCAGACAACCGGGGCCACCTCAGTCGGGGAGGCAACGTCCAACCCACTGCCAAAGGGTGGCCAACCGGGGCCTTAAGGTGCTAGCGATCACCACGGCAGAAATTTAAGTGGCGATTTCAATGACATAGGTGTTCGCAGTTTTATTCTTACTGGCGCCCCTTACAATCAGTGACTTAGGTTCATTGAGTTCCGGTGGCGCCTGGAAGTGTCCCGTGCGCAGGTTTCCTAGGGCTAAAACCCCGTGCTCTCGAACGTCAACGGGCATTCTCGGCCGAGAAACGTGCGCGAGTTCGTGAACCGTCTCAAACCAGCCGCCCGGACCATTTCCGAGACGGGCTCTCCTAGATCATGACCATTTTGGACACCCGAGCGGCCCGCATGACCCCCAATGGGCCGTCATCCTTCGAGACGCGCGGGCAAGAGCCGGCGCATCTCAAGTTGAAGGCCGCGATCGCGCTATTGCGGCGCGACGACAAGCATCTCGAACGAGCCCGACTTGGGAACCGGCCGGCCGGCGGGGCCCAACCCGGCGGCGGTATCGATCGTAGCGGTCATGAGATAGATGCGGCCGGTCTGCGGATCGAGCGCGCCGGTACGGGCAAGCGTTTGGGTCTGGACATGTTGTACGAGCGCGACGTTCGCCGGATCGGCAACCGAGATGACCTCCAGAACGCCGTCACGCCCGCAGGGAATGAACGCAAGCTGCCGTTGCTCGTCATAGAGCACGGCGTCCGGCCCCTTGCCGATCGGGATCGACGCCACTTCCTTGCCGTCGACGGCGGATACCACCTTGGCGACCTGATTGCCGCAGGAGGCAATGAGCAGCTTGGTCTTGGCGCCCGTATAAGCCAGGCCGGAAGCATCCTCGCAGCCTGCCAGCTTCCATTTTGCGGTCAGCTTTTGTGCCTTCACGTCGATCACTCCAATGATGCCCGGCTCCTCGATATTGACGAAAACGCGTCCGGCG
Organism: uncultured Alphaproteobacteria bacterium; assembly: GCA_963721005.1. GTDB lineage: Bacteria > Pseudomonadota > Alphaproteobacteria > Rhizobiales > Xanthobacteraceae > VAZQ01. The sequence continues at coordinate 270,718 of CAVRHR010000003.1, forward strand.
CCGTCGGAAGCGGGAAATTCGAGCTTGCCCTCCTTGCCGACCTCGATCTGCGCGAGGCTCTTGCCGCCGACCGGATCGACCTCGGTCACGGTGCCGCCGTTATGATTGGCGACGAAAACGTGCTTGGAAAATGGGTCATAGACGGCGCCGTCCGGCCCCTCGCCGCCCGGCACGTCGGCCACGATCTTGTCCATCATGGTGTCCATGATGCGGATCATCTTTTCCGGCATCCGCAGCGGAATCACGCCGAGCGCGGTGCCGGGCACCGGCACGATCATATGGCCGTTGCCGACGTTCTTGAGCGTCGAGACCTTGCCGGTCTTGGCGTCGATGAGGTCGGCGCCGTCGGTGCGGGTGCGAATGATGCGGCCGTGCTCGGGATCGGACACGATGTAGTCATAGCCGCCGTCCGGCAGCTTGATCCGGTCGACAACCTTGTACTCGGCCGCGAATGTAGGCATCGCAGTCGCGACCGTGAGGAGCAGTGCAGCAAGCGTTGTTCAATTCATGACAATCATCCCTTCGGTTTGCTGATCAGTCCCCAGCGTCAGTTTCCGGTTTTCTTCACTATTGATCCGTTTCCCCGGATGAAATCTGAATGAGCGTAGGCATATTCGTGATCCACACCAAGTGGTATTTGCAGTCCCAAACCGTATGGCTGCCTCGTTTGTACGTTTCCATCCAGTCAGTCCACACGGGAAGCGCTGCGATCCCAGCCGCCTAATGTCGGCGACACACGCAATCCGAGCCCTTTTATGGATAGGGAGTAGTACCTATTTCCCATTGGAATGTAGCGGGAATCTTGGCCTCCAGCCCGGTTCCCGCCAGCAGACCCTAAACCCCGCGCAAGCGGGGTTTGATTATTTGCGCTCGCTAAAACCAATACCGGGGAGCGGCAGCGACCCCTACCCGGTCATGTCTGTGAGCACCCGTATTCTCCCCCCGTGTCGGTAGCTTAAAGCAAGGAGCACGTGCAAACCGCTGGCCCGTCACATTTCACGGGCGTCCTAATTTTATTAGTCCTACCGGGACCTTGGTTGCGCTGGACAAGATAAGCAGCGAACGTGTCAGGCGGTCCATCGGCGCTCTCATCGAAGAGATGGCAGCCCGTCAATAGGCGCCCGGCCGGCCCGGGCAGGGCCTCGGGGCGGTGGTCGACTGTCACGGCGCGGAATAACACCGCTTACGCGGGCTTAGTAATTCCGCACACTCAGCCACCGACGCCTGGCACAAAGCCGCTGCCGATGATACCGTTATCCAAAGAGATTAGAGCAGTTTGCCGGGCAGCAGTCTCTTTCGCCCATGCCGCCGCCTGCGCAGAGGAAGTGGCAACACCGATTTTGGCAGGCGAACGTGAGAACCATTTGGGGGCTGGCGTTCTCTTGCGCGATCGTCGGCCCGACGGCTGCCCTGGTATCAAAACCGAAGCTGAAGCCTGACGCGGCCTGCCCCTTCAACTCAAATTCGGCCACCTTGCGGGGAGATGGTCGCGGCGAAGACGAGTGCCGCCCGGGCTGTGTGGCCTCGCCGATGCGGTGGTCGAGTGATAGGCTCCGCTGACGAAGCAGGGGTTCATGCATCCGGGACTGTCACCATGTTAGGATTTCGCCGAAGCCGGGAGACCCAAGAGCTGGAGCGGCGCATGTCGCGCCTGCAGGCGGCCCTGAACCAGTGCTCGCAACAGGCCAAGCGTTGGAGCGAATTCAGGCTTGAGGTCACAGGGGTGATCGCCATCCTCATGCTGCTGCTCGGCTTCATGATCGGCGTTTATCACGACCCGCTTCAAGAAGCGTTCGTCGGCCTTGGTCAAAGCTTGGGCCTCGCAAAGGAAAGCGGCGGTGCCGCCTTCGCCGCCTATGAGGAAGGCTACTACGCGACCGCGTTGCGCTTGGCTCGCCCGCCCGCCGCCAAAGGCGATCCCCATGCCCAGACGGTTCTCGGGCTCCTTTACTACCATGGCAACGGCGTGCCACAGGACCCCGATGCGGCGTTGACCTGGTTTCGCCGCGCCGCCGACCAGAACGATGCCGTCGCCCAGTTCCACCTCGGCGTCATGTTTTCCAAAGGTGACGGCGTGCCGCAGGACTACGCCGAGGCGGCGAATTGGTTTCGCCGCGCCGCCGACCTTGGCGACGCGCCAGCCCAGTACAATCTCGGGCTCTTCTACGCCAAGGGCGTGGCCGGCGAGGAAAACAATATCAATGCGCATATGTGGCTCAATCTCGCCGCCGCGCACTTCCCGGCCTCCGATACCGAGGGTCGAGGCGCCGCAGTCAGGAATCGCGATCTGGTGGCGAAGAAGATGACGCCCGAGGAGCTCGCCGCAGCGCAAAAGCTCGCTCACGAGTGGAAACCGAAATCAAACTGATAGGATGCACCTGATCTGCGCGGCGAGAGCTTCTGTGGCTCGAGTTCGAGCTGGTTGAAGCTCGTCTTCTGCTTGCCGCCGAGCCCGGCAACAGCGGCCGTTACCGCGTCCGCAAGGTCAAGACGAGCACCGTCCTTGCACCACGACTTCGAGTTCGGCCATGTGAAACTGCATAGGCCATGTGAAACTGTAAAGCGTTGCGCAATTCACCGAACATCTCTGTTTCCGCCAGCCGAACATTTGATGTATCTGTTGCCCAGGGGATGATAGGCTGGCTGGCTACATGCGGAAATCCTGCGGGCATCCTTTCCTGGGGTCTGGTGGCAGGACGGGACGAAAAGCGCGAGCGACAGGTGGCCGTCCATGAGATCAAGAGCAACCCGAGAGCCGACGCCTCCCGATTATGCTTCAACGCGCCGCGAGGCGCTGGGGCTCGCCGCGGGAGCGTTCACCGCCGCCATGATGCCGCCTGTGCGCGCGGAGGAGGTCGAGCGACACGGCATCTCCGCCTTCGGCGATCTCAAATATCCACCCGATTTCAAGCATTTCGATTACGTCAATGTGGACGCCCCCAAAGGCGGGATATTTTCGCAGATCGGGCTGGATCGCCAGTTCAACCAGAACTTCCTCACCTTCAATTCCCTCAACGGCTACATTCTCAAGGGCGACGCGGCCCAGGGCCTGAAACTCAGCTTCGCAACCCTGATGGCCGCCGCGGGTGACGAGCCCGACAGCATGTACGGGCTCGCGGCACGCGCGGTGGTCGTTACGGCTGACGGCCTGACCTATCGTTTCCTGCTCCGGCCGGAGACGAAGTTCCACGACGGCAGCCGCCTCACCGCCCAGGACGTGGCGTTCTCGCTCGACATCCTGAAGGAGAAGGGCCACCCGATCATCCAGCAGTTCATGCACGACGTAGTCGGCGTGGAGGCGCCCGATGACGCGACCGTGGTGGTGCGCTTCGCTCCCAAGCGCGGGCGCGGCGTGCCGATGTTCGTTGCGTCGCTCCCGATCTTCTCGCGCGCCTACTACGCCACCCGGCCATTCGACGTCTCGACGCTCGACGTCCCGCTCGGCTCGGGCGCCTACAAGGTCGTGCGCTTCGAAGCCGGCCGCTTCATCGAATTCGAGCGGGTCAAGGACTGGTGGGGGGCCGATCTTCCGGTTGCCCGCGGTACGAACAATTTCGACATCCTGAAGTTCGAATACTATCGCGGCGGGGACGTGGCCTTCGAAGGCTTCACCGCCAAGAATTATCTGTTTCGCGAGGAAATCACCGCGCGCATTTGGGCGACGCGCTACAATTTCCCGGCTATCATTGACGGGCGCGTAAAGAAGGAAATGCTGCCCGACGATACCCCGGTGGGTGCGCAGGGCTGGTTCATCAACACTCGACGCGCGAAGTTCGGCGATCCCAGGCTGCGGGAGGCCTTGAACTGCGCCTTCGATTTCGAATGGATCAACAAGAACATCATGTACGGCGCCTACGAGCGCACCGTCTCCGTGTTCCAGAAGTCGGACATGATGGCGCAAGGCCGACCGAGCCCGGCGGAAGTGGCGGTGCTCGAGCCGTTTCGCGGTCAAGTGCCCGACGAGGTGTTCGGCGAGCCGTTCGTGCCGCCGGTGTCCGATGGCTCAGGGCAGGACCGCGCCCTGCTGCGCAGGGCCTCGAGCCTGCTGGAGGCGGCCGGCATCACCCTGCAGGACGGCAAGCGCGTGACCCCGAAAGGCGAGCGCATCACCATCGAATTCCTGATCGACGAGCCGGACGCCCGGCCGCATCATCTGCCCTTCATCAAGAACCTTGCCACCATTGGAATAGACGCGACCTTGCGCATTGTCGATCCGGTGCAGTATGCCACCCGGGTTGACGCTTTCGATTACGACATCGTGATAGACAGCTTCCAGGTCTCGTCCGCTCCGGGCGAGAACCTGCGCAGCTACTTTACCTCGCAGTCGGCTCTGACCAAAGGCGCGCAGAATTTCGCCGGCATCGCTGATCCGGTCATCGACGCGCTGGTCGAGCGGATCGTCGCGGCTTCGACGCGGCCCGAGCTGGTCACGGCCTGCAGGGCGCTCGACCGGGTCTTCCGCGCCGGCCGCTACTGGATTTCGCACTGGCACACCTTTGGGCACCGGATCGCTTATTGGGACGTTTTCGGTCATCCCGCAACCAAACCTCGCTTTGGCCGAGGTATTCCCGAGACTTGGTGGTATGACCGCGACAAGGCAGCGAGGATCTAGCAGGGCGGATTGGCGGGGATGGCTGGCACCCGCTTCTCGGCCGCGAGCGCCCGCTCACGGAGCATGCACGGCTTTCTTGCCGACGCGGGCCTTCGCTTGGCGCGCACTTCGCCTGGCGCGCACGCTGCCGACACAGCATCCGGCGATGACGGTCATCGAAGCCGCCGCGGCGACGGCGCGGCGCGCTTCTTGAGGGCCGTTTGCCAACCGGAGAGATCAGATGAACGCCGTTGAGTACACTTGGTTGCACGGCCTTGCGGTCGCCGGGCCCGGGGCGCCGGCGGTCGTGAGCGCCGGCGAATCCCTCACCTACGGCGCGCTGACGGCGCGCGTCGGCAGGTTCGCGGCTGCATTGCGCGCCGAGGGCATGGGTCCGCGCGATCGCGTCGCCATGCAGATGCTCGATACACCGGACCTCGTCGCGCTGCATCTGGCCGTGCTGGCGGGCGGCGGCGTGTCCGTGCCGATCTCCACACGCGCCGGCGCCGATGAGCTGGAGCGGACCCTGGCGATCATCGAGCCGGCCATAATGGTGGTGGATGGAGAGTTTGCCGCAGTTGCCGCCGGCAGCATCGGCGCCGCGACGACCAAGCTCATGCTGCGCGAGCGCGAGCTATCGGCCTGGAAAGCGCGGCCGGAAAGCGAGATCGCCCCCTGCCCGCGAGAGCCGAGCGACCCGGCATATTGGGTGATGACCTCCGGTACCACCGGCCAGCCCAAGGCAGTCGAGCACCAGCACGCCAATGTCGGCATCTGCGCGCAATATTTCGAGCAGGTGCTCGGTGTCAAGCCCGCGGACCGCCTGCTTGCCACCTCCCGGTTTCACTTCACCTACGCGCTGGGAACGACGTTCGCGGCGCTGCGAATCGGGGCATCCAACATCCTGCTGGAGCGCTGGGCAACCGCGGAAAGCGTCGCCGTCTGCCTCGAGCGCCACGCCCCGACCGTCGTTCTGAGCGTCCCGGCGCTCTACCATAAGCTAAGCGATGCCGGGTTCGCGCGCGCGCCGGCCTTTCGCGCCGTGCGCCACTATGTCTCCGCCGGAGAGCGCCTGCCGCCGAAGCTGGGGATGGATTGGGAGGCGGCGTGCGGCCGTCCGATCCTCGACGGCATGGGCTGTTCCGAGCTCGTTTATATGGTTCTCGGCAACTCCCCTCAGTCGCGGTGTCCCGGCTCTTCCGGCCGTCCACTGCCGGGTGCCGAGGTCCGCCTCGTCGGGGAGGACGGCACGGTGATCACGGAACCTTTGCGGACGGGGCGGCTCGAGGTCCGCATGCCATCGGTATGTGCCGGGTACCGCATCGCCGGTGCCAAGCACAACGATCCGCCCCAGCGGCCGGCGAATCGTTTCAAGCCCGGCGGTTGGTTCGCCACCGGCGACGAATACATGCGCGACGCGGACGGATTTTTCCATCATCGCGGCCGCAGCGGCGACATGCTGAGGGCATCGAGCATGTGGGTATCGCCGTCGGAAATCGAGGACGCGCTTGCCGGCATTCCTTCCATCGCCGAGGCTGCCGCGGTGCGCGGCGAGAGCGCGGCCGGACTCGAGGAGATCGTGCTCTTTGTCGTGCCCGCGGCAAACGCCGAGGGACGGGCGGCGCTCGAGGACGCGCGCCGGCAGCTGGCTCGGGTCTTGCCCGACCACAAGCGTCCTCGCCAGTTCGAGGTCATCGCCGAGCTGCCGCGCACCGACACCGGCAAGGTTCAACGCCACAAGCTTCGCCAAGGACTGAGCTTGTCGGCCCGCATCTGATCGGGGACTCGCCCGTCGCCCTGGCTATTGCCGGGCCACCCGATCATCCGGCGGCATCCCCGGCGCGCCAAGCGGCATCGGTCTCGCGTCGCGCGGCCGCTATTGCGGCTGCGCATCAGCCGGCCGGTCGGACGGCGGTTTGGCGGGGGGCCCGGTCGTCGCCTCGTTGCCGCGCAGAGCCCGTGAGACGAAAGATTCGATCTCGGACAAGCTTCGCGGGAAGAAGGCGCCGGGCTCTTGCGGCAGAGCAGCGGCCGGCGTGTCTGGAGTCGCGGACTGTGTCTTCGCCGAGTCGGCCGGCATCTTCTCCGCCGGAAGTGCCAAGTCGGCAGCCGGCATTCTCTCCAACGGCATCGCCGGAGGCGCAGCCGTGCGCCTCTCCTCAGGCGACGCGGCTCGCGCCGGCCCCGGCGCCGGCGTATCGACATTGCCGAGGATGATCGGCAAACCGTCCTTGCCGCCGCCGATAATCACAATCTTGGAATTGTTGGATTGCGCGAGCTGAAGCGTCGCCTCGACACCGCGCCATCGCAGGTAAGACTCCGAAATTCCCTGGCTGACGATCCGCTGGAACTCGGCGATGCCGGCCGCCTCGATCGCCTTGCGTTCGGTTTCTTTTTTCTCGCGATCGATGCGGAATTCATATTCCTCGGCAATGTAGTATTGCTCGGTCTTGCGGTTGATCGCCTGCACCACGGAAGGCGGAAGGTCAATGCCGTACAACAGCGTATCGTACAGAATGACCGTATCCTGCATCGACGCAATGTTGGCATCATCGGGCTCGCCGGCCACCTCGGCATCCATCATCTTATGGCTCAATTTCTCCACCGCTCGCTCGCGAATCTTGTCCTGAATTTCCTGGCGCGCGGACGAATAGACCTGCTCGGCGGTGTACCCCGCGATGACCCCACGCATCTCGCTGGCGATCTGGGGGCCGAGCAGCTTGGTATAGTCCGGCCCGATCGCCTGGTGAAGAATCGGGACCGAGTTGCGCTGCAATCGAAAGCGGATATTGAGTGTCGCGTTCAGAGTCACGCCGTCCTTGGAAATGGCGTTATATGTGTCGGTAATGGATTGTATCCTGAGATCGTACAGGAACAGCTTGTCCCACGGCAAAAGCAGATGGAGACCCTCGCCTCTCAGCTGGCGCGGATTGCGGACCGTTCCGTGCCCAAATCGCTTCCACAGGACTCCCACCTGGCCGCTGGGAACCGTCACCACCATGTGCGGCGCCAGCACCACCACGACCAGCGTTGCCACCATCAGGAATATCACCACACCCGGCAATCGGCGCTCGACGAACCGCAACCATTTGTCTCGCGGTGTCGCCGGGGGCGGTCTCTCATCCAATGACCAGGAATAAGCTTTCATCACCGGTTCTCCGTGGCGGCTACCCGACGAAACGGCCCTCGTCCATGCGCAGCCTGCGGGCCGGCAGGTGCAACTCGTCGAGATAGCGGTCGTCGTGCGTTATAGCTACGATCGTGGCGCCGGTCCCGATCAGGGCCGGCAGCAGATCATAGTAGAATTTGCGCCGAAATTCCGGGTCTTGGTCGGCGGCCCATTCGTCGAGCAGAAGGACCGGACGCTTCTCCAGCAGGCTCACAATAAGCGCGAGGCGCTTGCGCTGGCCGCCCGACAGCTCGACCGTGCTGAAGTCGCCGTTGGTGACGCCCGTCTTGTCGATCAGCTGGAACTGCGTCAGCAACCGATCAACCTCGGCGGGGTCGGGATCCGGAATCCCATAGAGCCTTTGAAAGAGATGAAAGTCGGGAAAGATCGCGGCTATCAACCCGCGATAGCTCTGGCGCGTGCTGTCGTCGACCGGCACCCCGTCGACGACGATCTCGCCGGAACTCGGGCTTATACAGACCGGCGAGCAGCTTCAAGAAAGTGGATTTCCCTGAGCCATTGCCGCCCGTGATAAAGACCAGCTCGCCGGAGCGTAACGTAAAATCGATGGGGCCGACCCGGAAAAGCGTCTCGGACAATTTGTCGAGGTAGCTGAACCGGACGTCGTGCATCTCGATCTGGTCGAACCGCCGCGCCGGCTCGGTCGCAACGACGGCGTCCGCAGCGACCGTCGCCAGCAGCCGATTCTCGAGTCGCTCGATATTGTCGGCGGCAACATTCGCGGCCGTGATGGTCGGCATCGACTGCACGAGACCGAAGCACGTGCCGACAATGAACACCAGGGCGGTTACGATCTTGGTGATCGAGGCCCCGGTCAGCGTGTCGCTCAGGGCCGGAACCACGAACACGACGGCACCGAGCAACGAGTACAGCGAGCTCTGCAGGAATACCATTCGTTTGTAGGTCTCGCTTTGGGCGCGTATCTTGATGTTGGCGGCGGTTCTCGATACCTCGACGATGTCGTCGAACAGGTCGTCGCTGCGCGAGCTGTTGAGCCTTACCTCCTTGAAGCCGTCCAGGAGATCCAGCAAACGATCGAACAGCCGGTTTTCCCACATGTGCGCCTCGCGGGTCTCGGCCGCGAGTTGCCGGCTCCTCGCCTGCAGCACCAGGGCCGCCAAGCCAACGATGCCCACGCTCATCACAAATGCGAGAAGCGACAAATATGCCACGTAGATCGCGACAAACGAGACCAGGACCGAACCCTGGGCCACAAACGCCAGCGTGTTGCTCGCCTGCGTGAGCGTCGCCGTCTCCTTCGTTATGGCGCCGACGATCTCGGCCCGGCCGATCGATTCCAGCGGAAGCAATTCCGAGCGCCGCACGTGCTCCATCAGGCGTAGCCGCACCCTATGGATGATGGCTTCGATCTCGGCCGTCGTCGTAATCAAGATGTAATGCTGCACCTTGACAAAAAGAAACAGCGCGACGACGAAAAGCGCCGTCGACCAGAGACTGACCTTGCCGGCGTCCGCGGCTTGTGCTCCCGAATTGACCGCGGCCAGGATCGAGGCCGTGCTGACACCCCCGAGGCCGGACACGACGGCCAGCCGATTCAGGGAGCCATGCATTTCTCGGCGAACGAGGGTGAGGAAAGACATTGCGCTATGTCGTCCGCATAAGTCTCTCGCTGGGCGCGAACTTCGGCGGAGGCGGAGCGTGGCCCCCGCGCTCGACACAGCACCTAATCACTCTGCGGACGGCGATGCCACACGATGACGCGCTGTGATGGTCCGGTCAATAGCAGCACGATGAGCACGATTACGGGCGTGAAAAGAAGCGACAGGAGAAATGTGCCGAAAAATCCCATGCGGCGTTGGCTGCCGCAAAGTCCGACGAGAAGGGAGAACATGATATACAAGATCAAAGCGAGCAAATGGATCATTGCTTCATGCTTCCCTCTCCACGGCTACCGTATGCGCCCTGACCGCCGCCCTGCAGGCGGAAACGGAGTAATTGAAACGCATGCCCATCAAGCGCCCGTGGCCGCTGCCCCCTTGCTCGCTGCAGTCCGCGCCGCCGCCGGGCCCGGTTGCGCAGCAGAGGGCGGAGCCGACGATCGTGCGCTGAACTTCTGCTTCTGTGCCTTGATGAACTCGCGATAATCCGGAGGATTGAAATCGAGCAACGTCCCACCGGAGGCGAAATGCTGGATGAATACCTTGCCGATGACGTAGGTGGCGCCGGCGGACAATACCGGCATGCTGAGCGCGCCCACCGCCCAACCGATCCCCGGCACGGCCTTCACGAGGCTGCCGATCGTCATCGCTCCGCTGGTCGCGGTGCTCGCCGGGAGGACCGATCCGGCCAGGCTGGCGATGATCGACTTGCCGCGATTCTCAATAAACGGAACGCCGTAGATTTCCGAGATACGGCGCAGCATCAACAGTTGGACGCCGCCGACTGCCGCCATGTCGGCAATCGGCACCGGGATCAGTCCGGCAGCCCCGGACCACAAGGAGAACCGATTAACCACCTCCGACGCAAGTTCATCGCGACGCTCGTCCGTTAACTCGACAGAGTCGGCCGTGTCGTTCGTTACCTCAGTGGTTTCCTGTACCATGTATGATCCTTTCATCCCCGCACGTCGGACGCCGCGACCAATTGACTTAAATCAAACATACCTCGCCCAGTCCCGGGCAGGTCGGGGTATTACGCTAGCATGGGGGCGCAGCCAGTTCCAGGTCATTTTGGGAGCTACGCGCGTCCCGGGGGTGTCGCGCGGAAGCCTTGCGACCCGCATGCGAGTGGCGTAGCCTGATTGGAGCCGTGTCGCCGAATCTTAGCTATTTCCGATGAAGCGCGACTAAAATTCTGCGCACAGGGGCGTGTGGCCGTGAACAAGCTTGTCGGTTCGGCGTTTGCTGTCACTCCCGTTTCTACCGACGTACCGCAGCCCGATCCGACCGCCGTTCAGCGCAACAATGTCCTGCCGCTGTCGAGCCCCCAGCTCGGGATTTGGTTTGCTCAGCAAATCGCGCCAGCGAGCCCTGCCTACAACGTTGGCGAATTCATCGAGATATTCGCAGCTATCGACCCCGTTATTTTCGAGCGGGCGCTCCGACAAGTCGTCAGCGAGGCCGATGCGCTACGGGTCCGGTTCGTCGAGCAGGCGGAGGGGCCACGTCAGATCATCGGTGATCTTCCGGCATGGTCCATGCCGATCATCGATGTCAGCGGCGAGGCTGATGCGCGCGCCGCCGCCGAGACCTGGATGAAGGCTGACCTCGCGCGGCCATTTGATCTGGCGCGCGGACCGCTGTTCGGATACGCCCTGCTCAGAGCTTCCGTCGATCGATTCTATTTCTATGCCCGCTACCATCATGTCGTGATCGACGGTTTCGGCTGCTCCCTGGTCGCGCAGCGGCTGGCGGAAGTTTATACTGATCTTGTTGTTGGACGGGAGCTCGGCGAGGGCTCGTTTGGCGGCATCGCGTATTTGGTGGAGGAGGACGTCGCTTACCACGCGTCTGACCAGTTCAGCCAGGATCGGCAATTCTGGCTGGATTACCTGGCGGACGCCCGTGAACCGGTCAGCCTCAGCCGAGGACTTTCCGTAAAATCGGGCAAGCCCGGGGGATTCCTTCGTCAAAGCGCCTATCTGCAGCGATCGAGCGTGACCCGCCTCAACGCGCTCGCGCGGATGATGAATACAAACCTGGCACGAATCATCACCGCCGTTGCAGCAATTTACCTGCATCGCGTGACCAGCGCTGAGGATTTGGTCCTGTGCCTGCCGGTCCTGGGCCGCAGCCCCCTCGCCCGTCGCATTCCCGGGACGGCGGCAAACTTGCTGCCGCTGCGATTGACCGTTCATCCCGGCATGACGGTGACACAGGTCATCAATCAGACCGTCCGTGAGATTCGCGATGTATTGAGCCATCAGCGGTTTCAAATGGCGGATCTGCGGCGAGATGCCGACCGGGCCGTCGACAAGCGCGCGATCTGGGGACCCGCGGTCAATGTCATGCGGTTTGACTATGATTTGAGCTTTGCCGGCGCTCGAAGCACCAATCATAATCTTTCCCGAGGGCCAGTCGATGATCTAGAGATCGCGGTCTACGACTACGCAAATGATAGTGCGCTTCGAATTGATTTCGATGCCAATCCCGCCCTCTACAGCGCGGCGGATGTCGCGGACCATCAGGATCGATTCTTGAGGCTGCTGGAGGCTGCGGTTGCGACGCCCGATCTGCCGATCGGCAGCCTGGACATTCTCAGCCCCGACGAGCGCGACACGATCCTGCGGGTGTGGAACGACACCGCGCATCCGGTCGCGTCCGCGACCCTGCCGGAGCTGTTCGCCGCCCAGGTGGCCCGCACCCCCGACGCCGTTGCGGTGGTGTTCGAGGCGCAGAGCCTGACCTATGCGCAGCTCGATGCCGGCGCCAACCAGCTGGCGCATTATCTGCGCGGGCTCGGGGTCGGCCCCGAGACCGTGGTGGGGCTGTGCGTGGAGCGCTCGTTGGCGATGCTGGTTGGGCTGCTCGGCATTCTCAAGGCCGGCGGCGCCTATCTGCCGCTCGATCCCGACTACCCGGCCGAGCGCCTCGCCTTCATGCTGGAAGATGCCGGCGCCCCCGTCCTGGTCACCCAGGTGGGGCTCATCGACCGGCTCCCCGCCCACGGCGCCCGCCTGCTCTGCCTTGATGCCGACGCGGCGCAGATCGCCCGCCAGCCCCTCACCGCGCCCGCCCTCGCGCTCGACCCGCTCAACCCCGCCTACGTCATCTACACCTCGGGATCCACAGGAAGGCCGAAAGGCGTCGTGGTTGAGCATCGTCATATCGTGGCGTCGAATGCTGCGCGGCTGTTATTCTATGCCGACTTGCCGCAGCCGCGATTCCTGCTGCTCTCGTCGATCGCCTTCGATAGCTCGATTGCGGGAATATTTTGGTGCCTGCTGAATGGCGGCACCCTGGTGCTGCCCGTCGAGCTATCAGTCGACGCGGCGATTTCGTCGATCCTTTGCCATCGCGTGAGCTGCTTTCTCGCTGTGCCCTCGCTGTACGGCGTTCTTATCGATCATCTTCGGGATTCTGCCCGAATAGAGTTGCAGACGGTTGTTCTCGCCGGTGAGGCGTGCCCTTCGGACCTTGCGATCAAACATAACCGGTTCTTCGCCGGAGTCCCGCTCATCAATGAGTACGGGCCAACGGAATGCAGCGTCTGGTCTACTGCCTATCGCTGCAGTCAGGCCGATGAGGCTCCGGCAGGTGTTCCGATAGGCCGTCCGATCTGGAACACGCGGGTTTATGTTTTGGACGGTGGATTGGAGCCTGTGCCGGCGGGGGTTGCGGGGGAGCTTTACATTGCGGGGGCGGGACTGGCGCGCGGCTATCTGGGTCGTGCGGGCCTGACGGCGGAGCGGTTTGTGGCGGATCCGTTTGGGCCTGCGGGGAGCCGGATGTACCGGACCGGGGACCTGGCGCGCTGGCGTTCCGACGGGGTGCTGGACTTTCTGGGGCGTGCCGACAGCCAGGTGAAGCTGCGCGGGTTCCGCATTGAGCCTGGCGAGATCGAGGCGGCGCTGGTGCGGCATGGGAGCGTGGCGCAGGCGGCGGTGATTGCGCGCGAGGACGTGCCGGGCAACAAGCGGCTGGTGGCCTATGTGGTTGCGGCGGCCGATCAGACTGCGGACCCCTCGGCGCTGCGCGTGCATCTGGGTCGCAGCCTCCCCGACTACATGGTGCCGTCGGGGTTCGTGGTTCTGGAGCGGCTTCCGCTGACCCCCAACGGCAAGCTCGACCGCCAGGCGCTGCCGGCGCCGGAGCTCACGGCGGGCGTTCGGCGCGGGCCGCGCACGCCGCAGGAGGACATCCTGTGCGGGCTGTTTGCCGAGGTGCTGGGGGTGGAGCGGGTCGGCATCGACGACAACTTCTTCGCGCTCGGGGGCCACTCGCTGCTGGCGACGCGGCTGATCAGCCGCATCCGCTCGAGCCTGGATGTCGAGATTGCGATCCGCAGCCTGTTCGAAGCCCCGACCGTGGAGGGGCTGGCCAAGCGGCTGGGTGAGGCTGCGGCGGCGCGGCCTGCGCTGGTTCGGCTGCCGCGGCCGGCCGAGATTCCGCTGTCGTTTGCGCAGCGGCGGCTGTGGTTCCTGGATCGTCTGGAGGGGCCGGGGGCGACCTACACGATTCCGGTTGCGGTGCGCCTGATCGGGGGGCTCGATGTGGAGGCGCTGGAGGCTGCGCTTAGCGACTTGGTGGAGCGCCACGAAAGCCTGCGCACGATCTTCCCCGACACGCTCGGGGTTCCGCGGCAGCTGATCCTGGAGGCTGCGGCGGCCCGGCCGCGGATTGCGGTGGTGCCGGTTACCGAGGCGGGGCTTGCGGAGGCTCTCGCCACGGCGGCGCGGCGCGGGTTCGATCTTGGCAGCGAGCTCCCGTTGCGGGCGCACGTATTTACGCTGTCGCCGAACACGCACGTGCTGTTGCTGCTGCAGCATCACATTGCCGGGGACGGCTGGTCCTTGGCGGTGCTGGGGCGCGATCTTGCGCACTTCTATGCGGCACGCCGCGACGGCAGTTCGGCTGATCTTGCGCCGCTCCCGGTGCAATATGCCGACTACACGCTGTGGCAGCACGCGGTTCTTGGCGCGGAGAGCGATGGGGAGAGCGCGCTGGCGCGCCAGCTGGCGTACTGGACCCAAACCCTCAAAGACCTTCCCGACCAGATCGATCTGCCGAGTGACCGGCCGCGGCCAGCGGTGTCGAGCTATCGCGGGGACTTTGTGCGGCTCACGGTTGGGGCGGAGCTGCACCACGCTCTGCTGACGCTGGCGCGCGAGGGCGGGGCCAGCCTGTTCATGGTTCTACAGGCGGCGCTCGCTGCCCTGCTCACACGGCTGGGAGCCGGCACCGACATTCCCATTGGCAGCCCAATTGCGGGGCGCACCGACAGCGCGCTCGACGATCTGGTCGGCTTCTTCGTCAATACCTTGGTTCTGCGCACCGACACGGCCGGCAACCCGAGCTTTCGCGACCTGATCGCCCGGGTACGGACAATCAATCTCGCCGCCTACAGCCACCAGGACCTCCCGTTTGAACGCCTGGTGGAGGCGCTCAACCCGGCGCGCTCGTTGGCCCGGCATCCGCTGTTCCAGATCATGCTGGCGTTCCAGAACAACGCCGATACCAATCTCGATTTGCCGGGGCTCACCGCCACGTTTGAACCGGTGGAGACCGCCGCCACCAAGTTCGACCTCTCTTTCAATCTCGGCGAACGGCGTGCGGCGGACGGCACACCGGCCGGAATCGAGGGGTTGGTCGAATACGCCACCGACCTGTTCGAGCGCCACAGTATCGAAGCCCTCGGGAGCCGGCTGGTTCGTCTGCTGGAGGCTGCGGTTGAGACCCCCGACCTGCCGATCGGCCGCCTGGACATTCTGGGCCCCGACGAACGCGACACGATTCTGCGGGGGTGGAACGACACCGCGCATCCGGTCGCGCCCGCGACCTTGCCGGAGCTGTTCGCCGCCCAGGTGACCCGCACCCCCGACGCCGTTGCGGTGGTATTCGAGGAGCAGAGCCTCACCTATGCGCAGCTCGAGGCCCGCGCCAACCAGCTGGCGCATCATCTGCGCGGCCTCGGGGTCGGCCCCGAGACCGTGGTCGGGCTGTGCGTCGAGCGCTCGTTCGAGATGGTGGCCGGGCTGCTCGGCATTCTCAAGGCCGGCGGCGCCTATCTGCCGCTCGATCCCGACTATCCGGCCGAGCGCCTCGCCTTCATGCTGGCAGATGCCGGGGCGCCCATCCTGGTCACCCATTCGAGGCTGATCGACCGGCTCCCCACCCACGGCGCCCGCTTGGTCTGCCTCGATGCCGACGCGCCGCAGATCGCCCGCCGGCCCCTCACCGCCCCGGCCCTGCGGCTCGACCCGCTCAACCCCGCCTACGTGATCTACACCTCGGGCTCCACCGGTACCCCGAAAGGCGTCACCGTCACGCACGGGGGTCTCTTCAACTACACCACCTGGGCGGTGCAGGAATATCAACTTGGCCTCGGCTCCGGCGCACCTCTCCTCACCCCGCTGGCGTTCGATGCCACGGTCACCAGCCTTCTGCTGCCGCTCTTGTCTGGCAAGCTTGTCCTGCTGCTGCCGGAAGACCGGCAGCTCGAGATTTTAGCGGACCGCCCCGCTGTCGCGTGCAGCCTGCTCAAGCTTACCCCCGCTCACGTCGATTTACTGAACCAGCTGGCGCCGATCGAACGCCTGCAGGAGCTGGCCCACTGCGTCGTGATCGGGGGTGAGATCCTCAACGCCGCAACGGTCGCTCCGTGGCATCGACATGCCCCACAAGTCCGGCTCATCAACGAGTATGGGCCAACCGAGACGGTCGTCGGCTGCACGATCTATGAAGTTGGAGCGGATCTCGACAGTGGAACGGTTCCGATAGGCCGTCCGATCTGGAACACGCGGGTTTATGTTTTGGACGGTGGTTTGGAGCCTGTGCCGGCGGGGGTTGCGGGGGAGCTTTACATTGCGGGGGCGGGACTGGCGCGCGGCTATCTGGGTCGTGCGGGCCTGACGGCGGAGCGGTTTGTGGCGGATCCGTTTGGGCCTGCGGGGAGCCGGATGTACCGGACCGGGGACCTGGCGCGCTGGCGTTCCGACGGGGTGCTGGACTTTCTGGGGCGTGCCGACAGCCAGGTGAAGCTGCGCGGGTTCCGCATTGAGCCTGGCGAGATCGAGGCGGCGCTGGTGCGGCATGGGAGCGTGGCGCAGGCGGCGGTGATTGCGCGCGAGGACGTGCCGGGCAACAAGCGGCTGGTGGCCTATGTGGTTGCGGCGGCCGATCAGACTGCGGACCCCTCGGCGCTGCGCGTGCATCTGGGTCGCAGCCTCCCCGACTACATGGTGCCGTCGGGGTTCGTGGTTCTGGAGCGGCTTCCGCTGACCCCCAACGGCAAGCTCGACCGCCAGGCGCTGCCGGCGCCGGAGCTCACGGCGGGCGTTCGGCGCGGGCCGCGCACGCCGCAGGAGGACATCCTGTGCGGGCTGTTTGCCGAGGTGCTGGGGGTGGAGCGGGTCGGCATCGACGACAACTTCTTCGCGCTCGGGGGCGACAGCATCATGTCGATCCAGCTGGTGAGCCGGGCCCGCAAGGGGGGGCTCGTCATCACGCCGCGCGCGGTGTTCCAGCATCAGAGCGTTGCGACTTTGGCTGGCGTTGCCACCCTGATCGAGGAGACGGCATCCACTCTGCCCGACATTGCCATAGGGGCATTGCCGGCGACACCGATCATGCACTGGCTCAAGGAGCGTGGTGGGCCGATCGAGCGCTTCAGCCAGGCGATGCTGCTGCAGGTTCCGGCTGGTCTGCAAGAAGATCATCTCATCGCGGCCTTACAGACCCTGCTCGATCATCACGATGCGTTGCGGCTGTGCGTGGGCGCGCCTGCGCGAGATGCGCCTGCGCCTGATGGGGAATGGAGTTCTGGAGGTTGCGCCGCCTGGCGCGGTGGCGGCGGGTGACTGCCTGCGTCGCATCGAGGTTGGGGGGCTTGATGCTGCCGGGCTTCGGGCCTGCCTGGCCGAGCAGGCGCTGGCGGCGGAAGCGCGGCTTGCGCCGGCGGCCGGGGTGATGATGCAGGCGGTGTGGTTCTGTGCCGGAGCGCAGCGTGCCGGAGCGCAACGCACCGACTGGCTGCTGCTCACCATTCATCATCTTGCGGTGGACGGGGTATCGTGGCGCATCCTGGTGCCGGACCTTGCGGCGGCCTGGGAGGCGATTGCGAACGGGCGGGCGCCGGCGCTGGTGCCGCCCGGAACCTCGTTCCGTCGTTGGGCCCAGCGTCTGGTGGCGCACGCGCAGGATCCGGGCGTGGTGGGAGAACTTGCGTTCTGGAGCGGGATGCTGAGTGAGCCGGCTCTTTCGCTGGTTGACGGCGCGCTCGATCCCGATCGGGACATCGCCGGCATGGCGGGCCATCTCACGCTCACGCTGCCGGCCGCAGTCACGGGGGCTTTGCTGACCCGCGTTCCGGCGGCCTTCCACGGCGGCATCAACGATGTGCTGCTGACCGGACTGGTATTGGGCGTTGCGGACTGGTGCCGGCGGCGTGACCGAGGCGCCGGCACGGCGGTTCTGCTTGATCTGGAGGGGCACGGCCGCGAGGAGATTTTTGCCGACACCGACCTCTCGCGCACGATCGGCTGGTTCACCAGCCTGTTCCCGCTGCGGCTTGATCCCGGCGTGCTCGATCTCGACGAAGCCTTGGCGGGCGGCCCTGTGCTCGGGCGCGCGCTCAAAGCCATCAAGGAGCAGCTGAGGGCGGTGCCAGACAACGGGCTCGGCTATGGGCTACTGCGCTATTTGAATCCGCAGACCGCCGCGCAACTCGGCGGTTTTGCGGCCCCGCAGATCGGCTTCAACTATCTGGGTCGCATGGCGGCGGCGGCAGATTGGGCCGCGGCTCCCGAGGCCGCAACGTTGGGCGGTGGCGGCGATCCCGCGATGCCGCTTGCCCATGGCCTGGAGGTCAATGCGTTCACGCTCGATGCGGCCGATGGCGCAACCCTCACGGCCCGTTGGTCATGGACACCCGCGCTCTTCTCCGCGGAGGCGGTTCGCGATCTGGCGGAGCATTGGTTTGGGGCCCTGGAGGCGCTGGTGCGCCATGCGGCGGCGCCCGGCGCCGGCGGCCGCACGCCATCCGATCTGCCGTTGGTGGCGCTCTCGCAGGTCGAGGTCGAGCGGCTGGAGAGTGCCCATCCGCAGATCGAGGACATCCTGCCGCTGTCGCCGTTGCAGGAGGGGCTGCTGTTCCATGCGCTTTATGATGCGCAGGCGCCGGACATCTACACCACGCAACTGGTGCTCGGGCTCGACGGGATACTCGACGAGGCGGTTCTCAAAACGGCGGTGCGGGCTCTGCTGGTACGCCATGCGAGCCTGCGCGCCGGCTTCCAGCATGCCAACCTCAGCCGGCCAGTGCAGATCATCGTGCCGAAGGCTGAGCCGCCCTGGCACAGCATCGATCTGTCATTGCTGGATGAAGCGGCCTGCGAGGAGCGCCTGGCCGGCATCCTGACGCAGGATCGTGCCGAGCGCTTTGATCTTACCTCCCCGCCGCTCCTGCGCTGCACGCTGATCCGGCTCGCGGCCCATCAGCACCGGCTGGTGCTCACCAGTCATCACATCCTGATGGATGGCTGGTCGACGCCGATCCTGGTGCAGGAGCTGCTCACCCTCTATGCGCACAAGGGTGATGACAGCGGCTTGCCCCGGGTCACCCCCTACCGCGATTATCTCGCCTGGATTGCGGCCCAGGATCGCGTCGCTGCGATCTCGACCTGGCAGGAGGCTTTGGCCGGACTGGAGGAGGCCACCCGCCTGGCACCGCATGATCCAGGGCGGGCCCTGGCGGCACCCGAGCAGATCACACTGGCGTTGAGCGAGACGCTCACCGCCGCGCTGACGCAGCAGGCGCGCCAGCAGGGTCTGACCCTGAACACCTTCATCCAGACCGCCTGGGCGATTCTGCTTGGCCGCCTGACCGGCCGCAACGATGTGGTGTTCGGCGTCACGGTCGCGGGCCGGCCGCCGGAGATTGCCGGCATCGAGACCATGGTGGGGCTGTTCATCAACACGCTTCCGCTGCGCATCAAGCTGACGCCCGCCAAGCCGCTGCGAGCCCTCCTCCAGGAAACGCAGGACAGCCAGTCCAGGCTGATTGCGCACCAGCATCTGGGCCTGGCCGAGATCCAGGGGCTCACCAGATTGGGCGAGCTGTTCGACACCCTGGTGGTGTTCGAGAACTATCCGGTCGACCGCACCGGCATGGCCGCAGAGGCCGGCGGGCTGCGTCTCAGCTACGTCGACGGGCACGATGCCGCGCATTACCCCTTAGGCCTGATGGCCGTACCGGGAGAGCGGCTGCGGCTGCGGCTCGACTATCGAGGCGACCTGTTCAAGCGCCACAGTATCGAAGCCCTTGGGAGCCGGCTGGTTCGTCTGCTGGAGGCTGCGGTTGCGACGCCCGACCTGCCGATCGGCAGCCTGGACATTCTCAGCCCCGACGAGCGCGACACGATCCTGCGGGTGTGGAACGACACCGCGCATCCGGTCGCGCCCGCGACCTTGCCGGAGCTGTTCGCCGCCCAGGTGGCCCGCACCCCCGACGCCGTTGCGGTGGTGTTCGAGGAGGATAGCCTCACCTATGCGCAGCTCGATGCCCGCGCCAACCAGCTGGCGCATTATCTGCGCGGGCTCGGGGTCGGCCCCGAGACCGTGGTGGGGCTGTGCGTGGAGCGCTCGTTGGCGATGCTGGTTGGGCTGCTCGGCATTCTCAAGGCCGGCGGCGCCTATCTGCCGCTCGATCCCGACTACCCGGCCGAGCGCCTCGCCTTCATGCTGGAAGATGCCGGCGCCCCCGTCCTGGTCACCCAGGTGGGGCTCATCGACCGGCTCCCCGCCCACGGCGCCCGCCTGCTCTGCCTTGATGCCGACGCGGCGCAGATCGCCCGCCAGCCCCTCACCGCGCCCGCCCTCACGCTCGACCCGCTCAACCCCGCCTACGTCATCTACACCTCGGGATCCACAGGAACCCCAAAAGGCGTCACCGTCACCCACGGGAGCCTGAGCAACAAGATCCTAACACTAGGACAAACCTTCAAGGTGGAGCGTGGCTTCCGGTCAGCGCTTCTCATTTCTTGCGCGTTTGACGCTTCGGTTGAACAGACGATGCTGCCTCTTATAGGTGGTGGGGCAACAGTCGTCATCAGCGATGCAATACGGGACTCTCCGTCACAATTTTGGCAGCAAGTGATCCGCGCAGGAGCGTGACTTTTATCAGTTGCGTACCGTCCTATCTGCAGTTCGCTCATCGGACATGCACCGGAGAATGCAGTTCTGGATCATCTTGCGCTGCGGTGGCGAGAGCTTCACGGTGGATCTGCACGATGAGATTTTGCGCCGGCTCGAGGTTGGCCACATCGCCAATCTTTACGGCCCAACCGAGGCCACGATCGATGCCGTTGGCTTTGCGGTGGCGGGCGTCCCGGTTGGCCCGTACGTCCCGATCGGCCGTCCGCTGTCGAATTACCAGATTTATGTTTTGGACGGTGGATTGGAGCCTGTGCCGGCGGGGGTTGCGGGGGAGCTTTACATTGCGGGGGCGGGACTGGCGCGCGGCTATCTGGGTCGTGCGGGCCTGACGGCGGAGCGGTTTGTGGCGGATCCGTTTGGGCCTGCGGGGAGCCGGATGTACCGGACCGGGGACCTGGCGCGCTGGCGTTCCGACGGGGTGCTGGACTTTCTGGGGCGTGCCGACAGCCAGGTGAAGCTGCGCGGGTTCCGCATTGAGCCTGGCGAGATCGAGGCGGCGCTGGTGCGGCATGGGAGCGTGGCGCAGGCGGCGGTGATTGCGCGCGAGGACGTGCCGGGCAACAAGCGGCTGGTGGCCTATGTGGTTGCGGCGGCCGATCAGACTGCGGACCCCTCGGCGCTGCGCGTGCATCTGGGTCGCAGCCTCCCCGACTACATGGTGCCGTCGGGGTTCGTGGTTCTGGAGCGGCTTCCGCTGACCCCCAACGGCAAGCTCGACCGCCAGGCGCTGCCGGCGCCGGAGCTCACGGCGGGCGTTCGGCGCGGGCCGCGCACGCCGCAGGAGGACATCCTGTGCGGGCTGTTTGCCGAGGTGCTGGGGGTGGAGCGGGTCGGCATCGACGACAACTTCTTCGCGCTCGGGGGCCACTCGCTGCTGGCGACGCGGCTGATCAGCCGCATCCGCTCGAGCCTGGATGTCGAGATTGCGATCCGCAGCCTGTTCGAAGCCCCGACCGTGGAGGGGCTGGCCAAGCGCATCGCCAGCGGCCGTTCACCCGATTCTGATCTTGAAGCCCTACTGCCGATTAGACCCTACGGCAGCAAGCATCCTCTGTTCTGCATCCACCATGCCGGAGGATTCAGTTGGCCCTATTCGAGGCTCATCCCCCACATTCCATCCGACTATCCAATCTATGGGCTTCAGGCGCGCAATCTGCGGCAACGAGCCGCGCTCCCCGAGTCGCTCGAAGAGGTGGCTAAAGACTATCTGCAACTTATCCGCCAGATTCAGCCTGCCGGACCCTATAACCTGCTCGGCTGGTCCTTTGGCGGCCTCGTGGCTCACGCAATTGCAACGCAATTGCAGTTCATGGGTCAGGAGGTCGAATTCCTTGCCGTCCTCGATAGCTATCCAGCCGCTCGCGAGCACGCACTACTCCGCCATGACCATGAGGAGCGTGACAAGGAGATTCTTTGCGCCGGAGCGGCGGATAACTCAATCCGGAGTATGCTGGACATCCTGCGTCGCGAAGGAGAAGCACTCTCGATGCTCAACGAGCATCACTATGAGGCCATCAGGGATATATACAAGAACAATATCCGTCTCATG
Source organism: uncultured Alphaproteobacteria bacterium (assembly GCA_963721005.1). Lineage (GTDB taxonomy): Bacteria > Pseudomonadota > Alphaproteobacteria > Rhizobiales > Xanthobacteraceae > VAZQ01. The sequence goes on from CAVRHR010000003.1 coordinate 292,881, forward strand.
ACGAAGTTCTTACCGCAGCGATTTAACGGCGACATCTTGCTTTTCGTGGCTACGGAAGGCGAGCCTAAGCCACCGCATGAAATCTGGGGTCCCTTTGTCAGCGGCCGAATCAAAATTCATTGGATCGACTGCACGCACGAGGCAATGATGGATCCTTTACCGGCCGCCAAAATTGGCAGCAGGCTCGCAACTGAGCTCGACAAGCAGCGAACGACTACGCGAACTCAAGGGAGAATAACGTGACGAATCCATTCGAGGACGAGAACGCCATTTACCATGTGCTGACCAATGACGAAGGACAGCATTCTCTTTGGCCGAGCTTCAAAGAGGCACCCAAAGGCTGGGCTATAATTCATGGTTCGGACAGCCGTGCCGCATGCCTCGAGTTCATAAACCAACATTGGACTGATATGCGGCCAAACAGCCTTGTCCAACGCATGAACCAAACACAAAGAAATCTATCCCACAACGCGGCTGAGCCGCAGGGCAGCAGCTCGAGTTCTGATGCCAAGATCAAACAGTAAATATCCTCCGGCAGAGCCGGGTGCTTTGGTCTGGGAAGTGAGTCGCTCAAAGCGGCTACTTCAAGCGCCTTCCCTTCCTCAGGCGCCATTCTCTCGACTGCCTCGAACAGAACAGAATATCCCATTCCAGAAACGCGACCTTTTTCGCGGCGCTTCGTGCGATATTGCGGCTATTGCTGCGGCGTCCTAGTTTTCGCTTCTGTCCATCGCGCAACTCCCCTTTGTGCTCGCGGTGGCTTACGAGTTGGGAGCCTCTTTATCGATGGACCACCGCCGTAATTGTCAAACCCCTGCTGCCACCCCGGCAGAGCCGGCGGACCCTCTTGTAGGTTAATATAACTCCCGCTCGATCGCGGAATAATCATTCAACGTTGCCCCGCTCTCGAAGTGCTCGACGAAAGTCCGGCCAATGCTGCGGGTGCAAGCAACCGCTGCAACCGACGAGACTGCGAGGCCAATGATAGCGCTGGCCGGTACGAGATAATAGAGCGTTGAACTTGTGATCGCGGCGAGGCCGGTGGGCGTTGCGCCCCCTGCCATTCCGACCACGATGGCGCGAGCACGGTCACGCTCGAACGGCACACCGTAGAGATTGCTCAGCATCCTCACCATGCGCACGATAATGGCCATGACGCTTGCGGCATTCGCGATCGGCAGCGGAATTATCCCACCGGCTGCCGAATAGGTAGCATGACGCTCGACGATTGCATGGGCCTGCGATAACCGCCGCCGCGCGCCGAATTCAGCGGGTTCCTGTGCCCGAAGGGCGAGAACAGGCTCAACCGGCGGCGCAGAGAAATGCGGCGCGGCTGCCGCCCCTACCACGACATATCCACCACCAGACTTCGAATCCGTCGCGCGCGCCAGTGCCACCTGACGCTCCTGATGCTCATCGGCGTCAGACCCCGAAACCACTTGGCCCACGCCGACCGCCTCGCGCATGATGGCCTTGGGAAGCATTTTCTTACTCATGCTCACGCGGCCCGCTTGATGCCGAGGATGCCATCAACCTCGTCTGCGATCGCGGCGATGTCTCGCGCGGCGGGTCCCGAACTTTCGGTAAGGCTCGGCGTTGCGCCCCATAACGCGGCTTCCGGGTAGACAACGCGGTTCGTCATCTCGCTCTGTAGCAGGGGAAGGCCCGCCTCTTCGAGTTCAGACCGGATGTGCTTGGCGATCACGGAATCGCGCGTCGTCTGGGTGAGCACGCAGCGGAAGATCGGCCGCCGACCTTTTGCGCTGTCGATGAGGAAATCGAGCGTATCCAGCATACGGTCGACGTCGAATGGGGACGGCTTGACGGGCACAAGGAGAAAATCGGTTGTGGCGATGCATGCGAGGGTCGTCAGAGAGCGAAAGCCCGGCGTATCGATGATAACTTGGGTGCCTGCGTCCGCGAGGTGGCGCGCTGTCTTCCAAGCGTACTCGGTCGTGTCCTCGACCACCGGCACGCCGCCCAGCGCCCGCTCGCGCGTGGCCAGCCGCACGATCGAGCGCTGCGGATCCGCATCTATAATGGTCGGGCGGCGGCCGTTGAGGTGCCAATGGACCGCGAGGCAACTTGCGACCGTGCTCTTGCCGCTACCCCCTTTCATGGTTGCGACCGTGATGATGGAATTCGCCATCGCCCCGTTTCCCCGCCATCGCGCCGATTCGTTCAAAATCGATGTTATCGGGTGCCCGGCGGACTGCCTATCTCTGCCGAGGGCCATATTCCCCTATCCAGACGGCCTTGGGCGCGGGGCGCCCCCCTCCCGCGGAAATCGGCGATGCCTGGGGCCCCCCGTTTACGGCACTTCCTCGACGCATGCGCCGTTTTTAATTGAGGATAAATGCCTAATATGTCACTAGAGGCGATCCCGCGCCCGTGGTTGTGGAACTGGGGCAGCCGACGCGGCGTAAGGTGGTGCGCCCGATTATGATGGATTGCGGATACCCCATCGACGATATTGCGGCGCCAGGCATTGTCGTCGGCAAGCGCATGATCTCCGACGGGGATGAGGGCGCCCTGTTGCCAGAGGAAGCTGACGCCTTCGCAGGTAGTGTAATCAAAAGGCGGCAGGCCGGTGGCGCTGCGCGTATCGTCGCGCGCAAGCTCTTGGGGCAGCTGGGCTGCTCAAATATGACCGCTTTGCCGAAATCGAATTCCGGAGGACCCATCTGGCCGGAAGGTATCGTAGGCTCCTTGGCACACGATTCTCGGTTCGCAATCGCGGCCGTCGGGAGGCGTCAGGACGTTGCCGCATTGGGTATAGATATCGAGCCCGCCGAGAGCTTGCCCTTTGAACTAGATCTGATTGCAACACCAAGAGAGTGTCTGAAGATCAGCTCCTATCGCTATATTGGACGATTGCTCTTCACTGCGAAAGAGGCTGTTTACAAAGCCGTTCACCCTTTGGACAATGTTTTTCTGGAGCATCACGACGTTGAAATCGATTTCGACGCTCGAAAGGCTACAGTACGTGGCGGTCGCGTTCTCGACCTTAGATTCTGTATTTCCACAAGCCTTGTGACTATCGCGTTCATTCGAAGCTAGCCACAAGGGCGAAAGCGATTGGCCCTCCGAAACATCGGAGGTCCACGCGGGTGGTCGCGCGCCCGTCCTCGACTCTAGCACAAAGAACTCTCGTCAACGGTCCAGGTGCGCGTCACCCCCCTTGCCAAGCGAGGCTCGGTTTCGCTGCCAGGACGCTTTCGCAATAGATTTTCCCAGATGCCGCGCCGCATCCAGCGAACAAACCAGCTATAGATCGTGGTCGGAGGACCATATTCGAGTGGGCAATCGCACCAGCGACAGCCGCTCTTCAACACATGCACGACGCCGCTGATGACGCACCGGTCGTCGACCCGCTCGACGCCTCGCACATCCATTGGTAGATATGGCTCGATCCGCTCCGATTGCCCATCGCTCAGCCAAAACAGGTTCCTGCGGCCGGTCGCCCTTGATCGTGACTCGGCGGCCCGAACGGACCTGCGGAATCCCAAATCGCGAGATGCTGGACGCTGCGGTTGTCACAAAAGGCGACCGAGGTTGCCGGCGGAACCGTACCTGGAAATTCCTCCCGCGTGCAGTGCTCGAACGGATAGTTCGAGATCGCGCGGCCCTCTTCTTCCGGAACCCCGTCGATATGGGTGGTGAAGTAGCCGTTGGCCCCGACGGAATGCTCAAGCCGGATGTGGCGTGGGTTTCCGAACTTCGCATGATTGGCGGCGTCGTGGGGCGCGGCGAGCAGTTATCCGATGGCGCTGATATCCTCTCTCGCCGCACATACCTTCGCGAGCCGACGCCCGATCTCGTTAAGGCGCTGATGGTCAGCGCGGGCGAGCGCAACGAGCATGACGCCCGGCTCGGCTGGGGCACGTCCCTTTCACGGCACCCATGGAACTGTGAGCCCAGAAGCGTCACGCTTGCGTGGCGGGCGAAGCTCCAGCCTGGCGCGAACAATTATAGGAACGGCATTCCGATTCCCCTGGGACTGTCGGAATGGCAAGCTCTATGGACGCGCAAACCTGACCGAGATCCTGCGCCCGCTGGGCTCACCCTTCGCCGGCGCGAATTACTCGCTTCGCGCCTGCAGACCTCGCTCCGCCAGGCCTGCGACCATGCAGTTTGCGATGCGACAGGAGCCGCGATCGCGCTCGCGGCAAGGCTCAGAAAAGCTCGGCGTTTCACGCAGCCCCCTTGTGAAGTGCAGGTCCACTCACACGAAGGAAAGCTATACTACCTTACCGCACACGCGAAGGGGCGTTAACGGCAGCTCCTGGCCCGACGCGGAAGTGCCAGTCGACGGCGGATGGGTCCGGTAATTGGAGTGGGGCGGAAAACATTTGCTCGTTTTGAGGATTTCCGAGTTTGACCCGGACCGGACTCCAGCGGTCTCGGCCGGTTGCAAGATGACTCGCTAATTCGGGCTGGGTTAGACATCCGGATGGTTATCTGCTCCGGCGGTGCGTAAGGACTTACAATGAACGTTGGTCCATGCTCACACATTTTGGCCTTGAAAGAAAAGACTAAAGATTGGACTCGACGCATAGAAGCGCGTCTTTTCGCCCCGGGCCGTCTTGCCCAGACGCTTGTTACCCCCGCCAAACACATGCGCCGAGGCGAACGCAAAACCCACTCCCAATTAGAGAAGAAGAATCGACTATGATGTTCTCAAATTGTAATCAATCACCCCCTGGAGGCAAGCGTAGTGTTTTCCTTTGGCCTCATGGTCGTCTTGGCATTCCGGTGGAGGCCAAGCGCGGGGCAGCGATTTCAGCGGGGTCCAGACGATCAAACCTCCAAACGAGGAGGCTAATCACTTGAATGTCGGTGGTTGTGCGCGGGGCCAGTACATCGTCGAGTGCGTGCTTATGACCGGGACCTGATCCGCGGAGGGCAATATGGCGAGCGGTATCAAGCAGGGATAACTAGGACTTTAAATCGACGTCCGCTGTGGTCCATCTCGGACTCTTAACGACACTCGGCTCTGTCTGGCTTCGGCGGCACAGGGGCGCCGACCGAGGCTGAGCAGTATCAACCACGCCCGCGTCACCAACCAGGATGCTGCTTCAATAAATTTTCATCGGCAGGCTTTGCAGCCGTAATTCGCCGACCGCGCCGCCATAAACCGGCACAAAGCTCGGGTCGATGAGATGCGCCTTGGGAAACCGCGCCAGCAGGCGGCGGACCGCAATGGCGATGGTGGTGCGACCAAGAATGTTTCCGATGCAGTGATGCGGGCCCGCACCGAAAGATAGAATCCGCTTCGGCTTGCGATGAATGTCAAAGAGTGTCGGGTCGGGAAACACTTCGGCATCGTAATTCGCGGCGAGCGGCGACGGCCGCACCACCGTGCCCTTCAGGATGCTGGTGCCGCCGACCTCGGTGTTTCGCATGGCAATGCGCGGGAAAGTGAAATAGCCGTTGCTGGCGAGACGAAGGCATTCCTCGAGCGCGTCGGGAATGAGCGCCGGGTCGCGGATCAATTGCTGCAACTGGTCCGGATGCGTGTAGAGCAGGTAGAGGGCGCCGCCCGCTGCGCGGCTCGTTGCCGACAGCGAGGCGCCGCACATGCCAAAAATCTGGTCGAACAGCTCGCGGTCACTGAGCTTGTCGCCTTGTTCGCGGGCGCTGACGAGATCGCTGATGAAGTCGGAACGCGGGCTCACGCGGCGCTCTTCGATGATGGCCCTGACCTCCTCCATGGCGCGGTCGAAGGCGTGCCGCAGCTCCAGCGGCCACGGCTCGCACGGCTTGACGTAGGTTGTGCCCGGAATCAGCTCGTGGAATGCGACGAAGATCGCTTTTCGGCGCTGGTCCATGTTTACCATGGCATCCAGCAAGGCATCGACGACGAGATGCGCGCCGTAGTCCTCCATGCCGTCGAACTCGGGGCCGTTCGCCTCGATACGGTCGAGCATGCCGTCCATGATCCGGGTGATGCGCTCCTGCAGCTGCTCGATCCGCCGCGACGAGAAGGCGGGCATCAGCAGGCGGCGGACACGGGCATGCTGCCCGCCGTCCATCTGCGTGACGAACTGCGCGTCCATGATCTTGTTGAACTGTTCCCAGCCGCGGCCGCGCGGCATTTCGGACCTGAAGGTCTCGGTGTCGGAGAACACGCATTGCACGTCGGCGTAGCGGCCGACCACCACCTGCGGCGGGCCCTTGCCGAGGACATAGAACGGCCGCCGCCGCGCCCATTCGGCCATGTTGCGGTGCGCGCTCGCTTTGAACTCGGCGCTGCCGAGATCGACATCGACGACGTTACTGCGATCGAGTGATGACATCATGCCTTGACTATCGCATTACAGGGGCGCGAGTCTCCAGTCGGCTTGGCCGGCGTGGCACCCGGGCTCGCGGGTGGCCCCGCGAGCGCCATCAACCTCACCGTCCGGCCGACCCTGCTCGCCACCGCGGACGAAGTGACCGAATAAGCTTGGCGGATGACCGCTTCTGGCCATCTGCGACATTCGACGGAGCCGCCGGCACGTCCGCTCACGCGGGAGAACCCGACATTGGGTGACCAAGGCCGCTACCGCCGCTCTTGACCCAAACCAGTCCGTCTTGGTTTTGTCAGCGCGCGCACCCGCACGGGGCAATGGCCGCGACGGCGCGCGTAAGTCATACTGGTTCGGCGATGAGTACTTTAGTGCACCCCAGCCGAGGAGAATGATCATGTTCAAAACGCATTCGTTCCCGATCCTGCGCAGGGTTCTGGCGCCGTCCGCCGCAGCAGGTGCGGCCATCGCGGTAGCGCTCGCTGTCTTGGGCAGCTTGGCCTTTGCGCAGCAGGACAGGAACACCCTGACAGTTCCGGGTGGGCTCGCGTTCTCCGAGTTCAGAGGCTACGAGGACTGGCCGGTCATCTCGATCAGCGACAACAACGGCAAGTTCGCCACGATTTTGGGGAATCCGGTCATGATGGACGCCCTTCGGACAGGCGTTCCCGGCAACGGCAAGCCTTTCCCGGACGGCGCCAAGATGGCGAAAATCCATTGGATCCCGAAAACACAAGAGACGTACCCCGGTCCGCCGAGGGTGCTGGGTACTCAGTTTAACGCCGATTTCATGGTGAAGGACAGCAAGAGGTTCGCGGACAGCGGTGGATGGGGATGGGGCTCATTCGACTACGACGCAGTGTCCGATACGTTCAGCCCCGCCACCGAGGCGGCCACTCCGCCGCAGGGCCACGACGCGAAGTGCGGGTTCGCGTGCCACACACTGGCGAAGAGCCGCGATTACGTTTTCACCGAGTACGCGCACAGGTGAAGCAGTAAGAGCAACACACAGAGGGGCAATAAACACGCAACTTCTTTGCAATTTGGCTGGGCTTGCGCCGAGGTCTCTTGTTGGCCCATTGCAGAAGGTCCGCCGGTTGTCACGCCGCAGCCCGACGGGCTCCTGCGCGCCGATGATCAGCACTGGTCTCAACGGAGGGTCAAGAGCGCAAGGACGCCCCGACCGCCCGTGCTCTGGAGAGCTACATGCCGCCTCAAGGCACTTTGACTGATCACTGTCAGCCTATCGGCTTTTGATAATGGCCTCGCAGGCGGCTTCCACGGACATTGGTGGCCGGGGCCCGGAATCGAACCGTCCTTTAACGTGGGGATCGCGGTGGCGCATCAGGCGCGCTTTCTACGAGATGCATGGGCCTAGACGTCGAGTTTACGTTTGGTCGATCACCGCCTTGCGGCTAGCCACTATACAATTCTGTAAAGTTGCAGTTATGAGAAGGCTATAGCTTGGGTCCAAATCATTACGGCGTTGAACCCTTATCCAAGCTGTCAAAGAGCACCATTTATAGGCTGCGAATCAACGCAGCTTGGAGAACCAAAAATGTTGATGAAAATTGCGCTCGCGGCAGCCCTGTCGGTTGCCACTTTTGGCGTCGCGCTGGCGTCTAACGAAAATGATGGCGGGAATGAAACCGGTGGGTACAGGGAATTGGGCCCCGGTGGTGTTGTCACGAATGGGGTTAATCCGGCTTACCACCGGTCACTGCGCGCTCATGTAAGCAAGGCGCGCGCTGAGGCGGGCAACGCGTATGGATTTGTTCCGACAAAATAAGTCTGCCGAAGCCCCCAGAGAGGGAACCAATAACGGCGTGGGCTGTTCACAACTCGGACGGGGAATGCCCCAAGCCCCCCAGCCCCCGCTTTCCCGTCTGGAAGCCCCGCTACCTCGATGGCGGGGTTTTTCCGTGGGGCCGCCACTCGGCCCCGATCGATGCGGAATGCTCGCGGTGCTTCGAGACATTGCCCTCGCAGCCATGTTTGCAGGCATCGGCGAAGATCGCCGCATCGTCAATTTCATAAAGAGACAAGGCCGCTCGATTGGCGAGCGGTCACGTTCGCCCAATTCAACCAATGTATTCCGTACGCCTCTGCGCTTCGACTTCGATTTCTGTCGTTGGCTGGGCTGGAAGCTGTAGGACGGTCGCCTCCTGACCCTCGCAAAGATAAGTCAAGGCAACAATCTTCCCATCCGTAAACTCGAGCGCATCGTGGTGCATCTGCGCCTGGTTCTTGTTGATCTGCCGAAAGATCGCAGTTGTGTGGCCTGTCGTTTTTCTCTTTGGCCAAAGGAAACCAAATGCAGGAATTGCCACCTCGTCGCTAAAAGCGAGCTCGGTTCCTGGAAGTACGCAAACCGCGACCGTAGAATTTTCTGGCGCAGCGAAGCCGCGCGTGCCCGTCCCAAAATCACGCGTGGTGAGCTTGTCGCCGACTTTTGCCGGACGCGACAAAACATTCTGAAGGCTATAGTCGCACATGTTGGAACTCCTCTGCTGGAGCCCCCACAACCCTAGTCGACGTAACCAAATCTCTCACCGAGAGGTTTCGGTGTCAAATTAACTTTCGATTCCCTGCAGAGATCGAGCAGAATCTGGGGGATCGTGGAGATGAACTCCACGCACCTGCGCATCCTCACAGCTTCCAATGGCTCCTAAGTATCACGCCGCCCAGAGGACTTGATTCTAGGCGCGAGTTTCTGTTCGTCGGCGCAAATCTAGGACGTGCGCCCTCACGCTGAGCAATCCTGAATCTCGGCTACGAACAATTGGACCATGGTCCAATAGCAATCTCTCCGATGTCGAGAAAACGAATAAGAGGCTGCCAGGATGAACTTTCAGTCATTTGATGCACCGACGAGCTCAGAGTATCGTTCGTTCGGAGGGATACGCTTCATGGGCATGCCGGCGGCGATGAGGCCGTATTCGATGGCAGTCGCGCCCAACTCGTCTTTGGCAAAACGCACCAACTTGGACATTGGGGTCTCCAAAATTGATCCACGCGAAATACGAATATGTCGCACCTTTGTTTTTCGCTACCAAACTGGTCCAAACTTTAGCTAATTCGCCCGCCCGCGCGCCGCTGCGCGCCGGTCAAGCTCTCCCCGGGCACTCTGTCACCCCAATTCGGCCGGACTTGGCCGCCGATGATGCCGCACTTGGTGCGGACCAACCTTCGATCCAGGTCGAGAAGCACGGTTTCATCTGGCCAGCGATCCGCGTCGATGATCGCGGTGTGGTGGCAGTGTGAGCCGTTGGTGCAATAGACCAGCAACCGCCGGATCCCATGTTCGCGGATGTCGCGAAGGGTCGTCGGCGGGCCTCGGTAACGTGATGACGCAGGCGCAGCAGCGCGAGTCCAAAGGCCGCGCATTCCTTCATGGAGTAGGAAACGTCCTACGTGTCGCTGCTGGAGTGGCTTGTCGCGTGGCCCCCGCGAGCCGCCTGCGTGGGGAAAATGGTCAGGACCGGCTTTCAGCCAGGGATGATGAATGGCGTTCCATAGCCTCAAGATCGGCCAGATCGTGCACTATCGGCCCAGTAATCCTCGCCAAAATACTCTGCGCGGTGCTTACAGAATAATCAACTTGCTTCCGCGGCGAGAAGACGGCGAGTCAGAATATCGGATCAGGAGTGTCGAGGAGCAGCACGAGCTGGTTGCGAAAGAACGTGAGCTAATGACGGGCGCCACCAAAAAGCGGGGCTAAAGAAAAGCCCCAGCCGGGTAAGGGCTGGGGCACGCGACCTTAGCGCGGAATGATGCCGCGCGAATTTTGCAAATGACGAGGGCGCCAACTGAGGCGGCCCAAAAGAAAAAGACCCCAGACCTTTGTTCTGTGGCCAGGAGTGGGCGGGAGCCCATGTCAAAGGGCCACCATCATTAATCTAGCCATTGATCGCAAAAGATAGGGGTCTTCTTTGGCGGTTCCCTTCCCCGCGAGATTATTATCCTGATGCGCCACCGCGACCCCCACGACGACCCACCGCGAAGACCGAGACGCGAGCGCTACCGAGGCCCACCAGTCACGATGGGCCATATCCGATCGCACGGGGTGCGGACACTGCTGGTCTATTGCACCACCGGGCACTGCCACCACAGCTCAACGATCGATCGGAGGTTGATCTGCACCCAGTGCGGGATCGTCGGCGGGGAGGTCCGTCCGGATTGGAGCAACCGACCGCACCGCGAGAGCCTGACCGGCGCGCAGCGGAGGTGACCGTGCGGCGGCGGGTTGGTGGCCAACCCCTCCCATTTCAAGCCTGCTGTCCTAATTCCTTGGGCGGGTCCTTGTGAAAGACGCCCTCCTTTTGAGCCGAAAGGTAAGAAAACGTACATTTGCATTCGCCCGCATACGCGCGCGCAGCTTCCAACGCCGCCATGTCGATTACGCCGCCAACGGCCCCTGGTGGAAACCAAATCTCCAAAAGCTCATCCGGCACGTGTATCGCGACCCGCGGGAGAAACCTCTCCAGCATCTCTCGAAATCCATCAGGAGGACCTACTTCGGGATACATCATGTTGCGATCCTGTTGCCCTCCGCCGCCTACGCCGCGACCATAGATGAGCGCCGCGACTTCCAGATCCAATACCCCCGGCGTGGGGTCCTTCTTCTGAAATCTCGTAGTCGCTAGAGCGGCAATTGCCTGATCTTGCTCGTCCTGTTCATTGGGAGTTCATAGAAAGCGGGCCACTCACCAGGCCGAACAATTGCTCCATCTCCGGCCACCGCCACAACAGAAAAGATGCGACCTGATGCATCGGCATTTTCTGGTAGGCCTGGCGAAGACCAGCCAGCCGAGCGGCGTCACTGGCGTCAAGGCCGTCAGCACCCAGCGGCCCTGGATGTCCTGGGCGATGGAGAACCGCGGCACTGCAGGACAATGAAAAAATTGAGGAGATGGAATGTCCGCTTATTGGGGCGGAGCGGAAGACATTTGCTCGTCATGAGGATTTCCGGGTTTGACCCTGACAGGACGCTATCCTTTCTGTGCTCCGGATCGCCTCCCAGCAGCGTAGCACCGGCAGTGAGGGGCTTCACCGGAACTTCCCGCGGGAGTATAACCGATTTTGGGGAGGCGACTGCGATGAACCAGGACGCAGGGCGTGCGGCAGAAGGATCTGGAGACGAAGCGGCAGTTTTTCGCTGCGGTCGAGCATCATCAAGCCGGCCGTCTGTCCGAGGCCGAGCGGCTGTACCGCGCCATAATCTCTAATGGATGCGGGCTAGCCGAGGCGCACAATAATCTTGGCTTCCTGCTGCACCAGCGTGGCAACAACGCCGCAGCAATGGCCGAATATCGCAAGGCAGTTGACCTCAAAGCGACCGATCCGGGCGCTCTGACGAATCTTGGGAACGCACTTCGCGAGATCGGTAATATAGAGGAGGCGGAGGTCTTTTATCGCCGCGCCCTGGCGATCAAGCAGGATCATGTGGAAGCCAACAATAATCTCGGTATGATGCTGTCCGAACGCGGACAGCACTTGGCGGCCATTGCCTGCTACCGCAAGGCGCTGGCAGTCAACCCGAGGTTCGTCGACGCGCTCAACAATTCGGCCGTCGCGACCAGGCGGGCAGGAAATGCCAGTGAGGCAATCGAGCTGTGGAAACAGGCTATCGCGCTAAAACCAAATTACGTCGAAGCTCAAGTCCACCTAGCCGATACGCTGGCCGATCTCGGCGCGGTCGAGGAAGCGCGCCAGCACGCGCTCATTGCAGATGCACTAGATATACCGCCGCGATCGGCGGTCCTATTCGCGCTGGGGATTGCCCTCGCGAGGTGCGGCATTCATGAATCCGCGATCACACGTTTGCGCCAATGCGTCGCTGGCGATCCGCTTGATCGATACGGCGCTCGCTTGGCGCTGGCGGCACTAAACGAGGAGCCGGTGCCGGAGCGTGCTTCCGACGCGTTCATCGATCGGCTCTATGCTATCTTCCCGGATCGTTGGGACAATGGGGCTGGCCCCTATCCTTACCGCGGAGCCGAGCTGGTCGCCGATAAAGTCATCGGAGATCGGCTCGACGTGCTTGATGCCGGTTGCGGGACCGGCTTGGTAGGCGCCCTTTTGAGAAATCGGTCCAGTCGTTTGGTCGGCATCGACCTGTCAGCTTCGATGCTCGAACTAGCCAAACGCAAGAATGTTTACGACGAGCTTCACAAGGGCGATTTGCTGGCATTCATGCGTTCACGTCCGCAGAGCTGCGATGTCGTGACCTGTGCGGCGACGCTCATCCATTTCGGCGATCTCGGCCCGGCATTCGCGGCGGCTGGATTAGCCCTGCGCTCAGGCGGCGCGCTGATCTTCACAGTATTTCCGAATGAGCAAGACGCAAACGTCTCGGTCGCCGGGCTTGATGGTTTCGGGCAAGGAGGGTGCTTTGTCCATGGTCGTAGCCATATCGCCGACAGGGCAACGGCCAACGGATTCAGGGTCGAAACGATCGAGGACGCCGTCCACGAACACAAAAACGGCTCGCCAATAATGAGTCTCGTCGTCGTTCTACGCAAAGCTTAGACGTGCATGTCCGCTATTGGCCCCGACCGGCCGTTCGCGGCAGCGCGACGAGATGTCGGCAAAGGAGGGTAAACCGGGCGGTCGGCGGGCGAAGGCTCGAACCGCCGCTTGTGAACCCGCGGCAGCCATATTGGTCGGTGAATCGCGCAAATCGGCGAGCTGATCAGCCATGGCTCGACGCACTTGAGGGGGGCTAGCTGAGTAACTCAAGTGAGAAATTCGATCCCGTATTTGGCTGCGATTGCGCGGAAGTTGACGGCCGCCGCACCGGAGGGGCTGCCGCTCGCCGTCATCGAAGTGACCACCTCTTCAATAAACGCATCGAATACTCCGCCGGGCGACGAGACCATCAGCTCTCGACCGGTCTCGGGACCAAGGCACTTGATGCTATGCGGTGTGCCGCGCGGAGCGAAAAACATATCGCCAGGGGACAACCGCAAGACCTCGTCGCCGAGCCGGGCCTCGTAATGGCCTTCGCAGATGATGTGCGTTTCATCATAGCTCACATGACGATGGAGGCCGGCACCGGACTCGGGCGGCTCTATCGCTTCGCACAACGTGTAGGCATTACCGGTGTCAGTCGAGCTCGTCTTGAACCTAAGAGTAATCCTGCCGAGTTGATAGGATTTGCCTTCGCCAAGTGGAAAATAACGAGGATGCGCATCATTCATAGTTTCAGAAATCCGGCTTGTCCGCGGTCGGCACGGCGGCGTGCTTTCCGGGGAAATATCCATTCGTGTTTTCGACGCAGACCATTTCCGACCACTCGCCCAACGGGCGCCGATAACTTACGGCCGCCGACCAGGGCTTGGTGGAGACTCCGTCATCCTCGACGGTGAATTCGAGCTGCAGCCCGTTGCCCTTATAGTCGGGGTTGCGTCTAAAGCCAGGATCTGCCCCGAAGCGGGTGAGCTCCCTCTGGCCGCGTTCCTCCACTTGCTTGGCAGCTTCGTAGTCGAGCAGCCGATAACGTTCCACCACGTGCAGCGCCTGGCTGTACGGCGTTCCGTACATGTCAACCATGGCAAACGGCCCGATTTTGACCCCCACGGTGTCGATCACCAGCGTGTCGCCTTCGTAGTGGCCGACGGAATCCCCATACCAGGACGGCGTCAAGCGCGCCGGATGAGGCTGGTTCATCCGCACGTGGCGAACTTCGTGATCGTTGGAATAGAGAATCGTGATCTTGTCCGGCTGCTGGAGCATCTCCATCCCGATATTGGACGAAAAAACGAAGGGTACCCCGGCGGGCCAGCACTGGTTGCTCGGGGTCGGATAGCTCACCGCGGCCAGCGAAATTTCGCCGTTCTTCTTCACGACTTCGGCGGCCTGTGGCTTCAAGATCGGATTGGAGTAATCGCCGATCAATTGATGGACGTCACTAACGCCGTTCCGGCGCGACCGGTTTGTCACTGGGCCGGGGCCCGCCGGCGGCGGCTCGACGTCGGGCCAGGTTAGATGGGCCCATATGCCGGAGAAATCCGGAATGGATGCGCCACTTTGGATATCGCCGGCACGAGCTGGCCCAACCGTGGGCGCCACCGCTTGGCCGAAGGCGGGCGTCAAAACAGCTGCCGCGAGTGTGAATACCAAAGGGAAATTCCGCCATTGCGAATGCATTGCTTTCCTCCCTTCCTTCATCGCGTTCCGCCATAAGCTCTCTTACAAGGCTACACCTCTTACGGGTGCGTTTGGAAGGCGGCGGTGTCCGTTCCTGGCCCAAACCGGCGGTTCCCCGCAGTGCAGCGATGCGTCTGCTGTCAGTGGGGAACCGGAAGTCCGAACGGACTCAACAGCGCCGCACCTACTCGGCCAGCCGCGCTAATCTTTAGCGTATGTTTCAAATCCGGCGCCAGAAACGGGAAACGGCCCAAAAGCCGCGCATCATGGTCGCCCCCAGTAACTGAGGATCACCACCATGCGAGACTTCCGGAATCTTGTCTCCATCACGCCTGAGCGCACCGCTTGGAACAAAGGCAAGCCAGTTGGGGGCGAATCCACCCCTGCGGCCAAAGCACGTCTGGGCCATTCGAACCAAACTGCAGATACAGGTGTACCAACGACATGACTTCTTATCCGAGCGCAAGAATGCGCTCGACGGTGGGGTGCGCATGTCGGAAAGATCACCAGTGCCAAGCTGCACGGTACCGTCAACTTCCCGAAGGCTGAATGCTAAATCGAGGTGCCGGGGCGTGGATCCAGTGAGATGCACGCCGGCGAGAAGCGCGGGGCAAGCATCGCGGGGGAGCGATGCGCAAGACTGATCGAATGGGCCCCGCGCGGGGCGGCATCTTCTGCGCGAAGACGCCGCTTTTGGGATCAACCGTAGCCCACCTCGCGCCGCGAGGTGGAAGAGATCAGGCCGTTCCGCAGTCTACCAATCGTAGGTGATGGTGGTGCGGAACACCCAAGAGTCCGGGTTCTGGGCGATGCTGCCCAGAGGATTGGCCGCCGTTCCGCCTGCACCCGCGAGGATTGTGGGCGCACCGCAGACCGCGATAGCGAGATTGCCGTTGTTGTTACACGGCAGATCCTGCCAGACCTTCAGGTACTGGACTTCCCAGTCCACCCGCCAGAACACCGGCCTGGTCGTGCCGTTGCGGCTGGTGCCCCAGGACAGTTCGGCGGTCAATGCCGTCTTCTTGGCGTTGCCAAGTCCACCTTGGGTCCAGTCGGTCGCCTTGGTGATGTTGCCAGGCGTGACCCAGACCCAGTCGGCCGCCAGGGTCAATGCCAAGCACTTCACCGGATCAGTACAGTCCGTCAGGATCGAATGATACTGGGCGTTGAAGACAAAGTCCTTCTCTTTGTCGTAGAAGTAGCCGCCCGCGCCATTGTTGACGAGCCTGGCATCGGTGTCGTCGCGGGCAAGTCCGCCGGTCCAGTAGGCATCGCCTGCTCCCAGGCTGCCTTGGGTGCCGCCGATGCCGCCGTATTCGAGCGCGCCATTGGCATACAGAACCTCGAACTGGATGTTGTCAGCGTTGGACGAGCGATTGGAACCGAGCTTGGTGCCAGCCCACATCGGAACCCAGAACTTCATCGAGCTACCGACTGCCCATCCGGTATCATGCACCGCCGGACCGAAGGCACAGGTTACCCCGAGACAGGCGGCCGGGACTATACCGGTGCCGCCGGTACCGATCGTCGTGATCTGATGCCAGGCAGCGGCGGCATGGAAGTAGCCGATGCCGAACTCACTGTTGTGCTGATCATCCATGCCCGGAGGATCCGCCTCATAGTGCAATCGGGCTACGAAGTCCGGAATGCTGATCGGGCCGGTCGTCGCGGCCACGCCGCCTGGTCCAACCCCCGGCGAGCCCACACCAGTGATGAACAGATACTGGTAGCCGCTGGAGAACTGAGGCTTGGAGATGTGTTTGAGCGGCGAGTCGAGGCCGAGCGAGAACGACCATCCATCCGGCACCGGCGCCGAGCCCTTCACGGGCGGCACGCCAGGGCCCGTCGGAGTCCAGGTGTAGTACACCGTCCAGCCGCCCGACTTGTCGGTCTGCTGCACGTCGGCGATGTCGCCGTTCTTGAAGGCCCCCCCGGACCAGATCGAATCGGCCTCGCCGATGGTCCATCCTGCCCACTGCAGGTAACCACGGTAGAGTTCCGACTTGTTGCCCGCGCCGGTCTCGCCCTGGCCCGGGCCGACGATGGCGTTGAAGGCGCCGGCATCGAGCTGGAACTTCAGCTCGACATAGGCACGCAGGGTGCCCATCGAGGTCTCGGTACGGGCATCAAACCGCGGCTTCGCGGTCACTTCATAGCCCCAGTGGTCCTGCTGGTTCGCGAACTGGGCGGTCGGCGTATAGGCGCCGCCCGACTTGCTCGACCCCAGGAACACGATGTCGTGCGTCGGCACATAGTCGTTATCCGACTGCATCTGCCCGCGCAGCTGCAAGCAAATGCTGCTGCCCGGAATCTGGAAGAAGCCGTAGCCGTAGCGATCGCAGATTCTGACGTATTAAATCGGCGGAGCCTTCTTGAGCATGGCGTCGGCCGCCATTGCCCCGGTGCTTACCCCTCCCGTCACGGCGATTGTCGCCGCCGCGGTACCCAGCAACATTTTCCTCGTCGACGTCATGGTTATCCCCCGTTGAGAACTCAGAAGCGGCGAGTATGTGTAGAGCCAGCAATAAAGGAATAGTCAGCGTTGTATAAATATGCGGATTTGATTGGCGCGTGACATAAAGACCACACAAACAACGCAAAAGCTAAAACCCGGGAAATCCGCAGATGTCGGTCATATATCTGTTTTATACGTCATAACTCGTTCAGCGATGCGTTCTGGCCGGAATCATTTCAATAACATAGTTATATAACAGATATCTATGCTTTATTATTTATCTTGGCGTAGGCCGGGCGCCCCCACCACGCTAACCGGCGTGACGGCAGCCGCTGCCTCTTTGCAGGCCGATGGGCTAATCAAATACAGGCGCGGCCAATCCAGATCGTGGATATAGAAGGATTAAAGCAGTCACCTGCGAGTGTTACCAATCGCACAGAGATTATCAACGCATCGCGCAACCGCATCAATAAGGTCGCTGCAGCAATCTACCGGACCGGTTTTTACGCAAGCGAGCCAACGGTGCGCATCCGTCTCGTTGCGATGGGGCGCGACCGCAGTGATGACCTCTCGGCGCGCTATCCCCATGTGACCCAGTTGATATGGGTGGACCTGCTCGCCTTCATCTGGGATCGGTTCCGAACCTACCGAAATCAGAAAACGCAGGTCGACCAGTGGGACGCACAGGGGAAAAGGATCAAAGGGCGCGCAGATGCCCCAGGTGACCTCCAAGAAGTTTGCTCAGGAAGCACTGCACCTTATGGGAGTTGACGCGCAGCATAACTGATACCGTCAACAGCGTTGTCGCATATTGTCGCGAGAGCAGCCGTGTTTGTGGTTTGCCACCGCCGTGGGACGAACTTTGGGAGTTGCTGTCCAAGAAGGTTGGTACTGGCTCGCTACCATCACCGCCAATAATTCTTGCCGCTTGGCATGACACCCCAGCGATGCTCAAAATGCTTCGGTTGGCAGAGCATATTGAATGGGCCGCGCAGCGTGGCGCGCTCGATATGGTCGACCGTTTTCTTCGGGGGTTGCGAGAGCAGGACTGGTTTCATATTGGCGAATGACCGCTGCCGGCGTTCGCAGGCGCGCGGCGCGAACGAGCTTCTCATGAGCATACCGGCACTCATCTCCCTCATCTCGACGTCGAACGGGTCTCTGATGACGATGTTTTCCCTTCGGTTGCGGCGCCCCCCGAGAACATCCGAACCAACTCCGCCCCTGCGTACTGCGTTGCCGCCGGTGGAGACCACGACGTCGCCCGTCAAGTTGATGCAGCCCCAGCCGGACGGCATTTCCCACATCGCCGAATTGGGGCATGCCGGCCATGATGAACTGGTACGGTTCCATAGATCACACCGGAGACGACGTACCTCCTGACGAGCCACAGCAACGACACCTCGGAGGCCCTGGCGAAGGATGCCCCCGACCCGGCATATGGCGTCCCGGCTGCTCGAAGCTTCAAGCGGCCTGCTGGTAAGCCTCGATGATCTCGCCGCCGGTGGCGAACCAGACGCGGTGGGGCCGGGTGCCGCGGCGCCGCGGACGAGCTGCGCACGCTCTCGGACCGGCTGAAAGCGCCGCTGATCCATTCGGTCAAAGGCAAGGACATCATGCCGTACGACGATCCTAGGTGGATGGGCGGCATCGGTATGATCGGTACCAAAGCCGTCTACAACGCCGTGATGCATTGCGACCTGCTGCTAATGCTCGGCACCGACTATCCGTATTCAGAATTCCTGCCGCGTAAAGGAACTGTCATCCAGGTCGACGAGAGAGCGCGCGTGGGATCGCGATCCGCACCGGTGTTGATCACGCCCGAAGCAGAGCATCATTCGGATAATAGGCCGGCCGAGCGCAGAATATTGCCTGGCCCATGTAGCGCCCTAATCTGAACTGCTGCAACGAATCGAACGTGGCGCATTTTGGCTATGCCTACGGACCGGAGTTCTCCTTCCAATACGACTTTCCGCTGGTCGCTTCTGCGGGCTTCGACCGTAGCTTTGACGAACCGATGTGGGCAAGAGTGGCGGTTGATCGGCCCGGGCACCACCAACTGAGGCGGTCCCGACGCTGACGACCTCACCGAGAGCGCCGCGCGGCGGGTGGATTTCGATCGACGAGGTTGCGGCTGGTGACTCGCAAGACCGAGGCGGCAACGACACGCCGCGAACGTTGCGACCGCCGCGATCGGAGCGATCGGCGCCTGTGCCCGCGCTATCGGATGACGATCGAGACGCACTCGCACTCCCATCAGGCGGACGGCTCGACGGAGGCCGGCGCATAGAACTGGCTCGCGAAATACCCCCGGAATGCGAAACGCATCAGCACCCCGATCGCAGACGCGAGCGGTACGGCGATCAGCAGGCCGACAAATCCGAACAGATAGCCGAAGGCAAACAGCGCAAACATCACCCACACAGGGTTCAGATGCACACGGCGGCCCACCAGGAACGGCGCCAGCACGTAATCCGACAGCGACTGTCCGATGATGAAGACGAGCGGCACGAGCGAGATCAACGTCCAGTTCGGCCAGAACTGTGCGACAGCGACGGCGGTTGAAATCACCAGACCCGACAACGAGCCGAAATATGGGATAAAGCCAACCAGGCCGGCCGCAATCCCGATCAGAACGCCGTGCTCCAGGCCGATCAGCCATAGTGTCAGCGCATAGAAGACGGCGAGGATCAGGCACAGTGTGCTCTGTCCGCGCACGAAGCCACCGATCGTGTCATCGACCTCACGCGCTAAAGATCGCACGGTCTGCCGCTGGCCGGGCGGAATCCAGTTGTCGATCGTCGCTATCATCTTGTTCCAGTCGTAGAGCAGATAGAGCGCCACGATCGGAGTCACGATTCCAAGCGAAACAATCGAAATCAGTGCCCGCCCCCCAGACCACGCCGACCGCAGGATGGTGTCGGACCAGCTGCTCGCAAGACCCGTCAAGTCGGCGATGGAGCGCTCGGTCTCGGCCAACCCCTCGCCGACGATCTTACTGAGCCACGGCCGGCTTGGATCGGCTGCCAGCATATGAAGCCGCCCGGCATAGAGCGGGAGGTCGTCGATGAATTGCGAAATCTCGCGGACGACGATAGGGACCGTCAGAGCCATCGAGGCGGCTAGGAAAACAACCACGAAGGCGACAATGGCGAGGGTGGCAGCCAGGCGGTTCATCCCCAATCTTTCGATTCGGTCCGCGAGCGGATCGAACAGATAAGCGAGGACCATCCCAGCGACGAAGGGCAGCAACACTTCGCGCAGAGATACGACGACAACCGCGAGGGCTGCGAACGTCGCGATCCAGAATGCGATCGGCCGTGCGATGCTCACAGGCGAACACCCACCGCGGTGATCGCGCCGGCGACTGGAGCCGAGGACGAAACTAGCGCCGGCATGCTGCACCATCAATCATCGGGGTCCCGCCCCGATCATTGCGGAGCCTGGCCGTGAGGAGGGGAAATGCAGACAGTCGCTAGAGCTTCTTCTCGACCTTCTTCGCTTCATCCCCGACCTTGTCCCACTCATTCTTCAGCCTCTGCCAGAACGACGCCTTCGGATCCTTGGCGCAGTCGTCAATCAGACGCGGGATCACCTTCTCGGTCCCCTCGATATCAACCACACTCGCTGCCAGTTTTCCGCTTTTCGCGAACGCCGTAGCCGAGTACACGACCTTCGGCTTAAACTGATCGTCGATCGAAAGGAAATCAGCACATTTCCATTGTGCTACGGGTTTTTTGACCTCGGCGGAAGCCGCAGCCGTCGCCGCGACGATCAGGATGAATGGCATCAACATGCATCTGCCTTTGGATCGTTCGACGGCGGTCATCGTGCTCTCCGTGGTTGGATAAGGCCCGTTGCCGTCCTTCGTCGTGCCTTCGCGCAGGGCTGACGCGCGACTCACGCTTCACGGGACCCGGGAACGCTGGCCACAATCCAAGCCGGACGCCATTGCCCTTTGGGAGATAGAGACAACCTCCGGCGCGAGGATGGCATAGTCGAGTTCTGCATAGCCGAGCTCGGAAAAGGAGAATTGATTTAGATCAAATTCGCCGGCAGCTCGTCGAGCGAAGGTTCATGGCGGACCCGAGCCGCGAGCTGCAAGGGAAGTCATCATGGGTATGATCAGGAACCGAAGCATCGGCCAACGCCTCGGCTCTGCAATCGTGCCTTGCGTGCTTCTCTGCTGCACCGCGGCGCAAGGTTACGCCACCGAAAATCTGGATTGCCCGGAAATTGGTCCGGACCGAATACCGAACCTTATCGGCGATGCGACAGGAGGCGGTCTGTTCACTTCTGAAAATGTTATTGACCTCGCCAACGAGATCAATGATGCGATCGGCAGGTTGGAAATTGGCAATCCCGATATCTCGCAGGCCAACGTTCAGGATGTCCTGATTGCTGCCTACTGTCGCGTAGTGGCCCGTGACGCACGGCTTAACACATCCGAAAAATGGGGCCGCATGCGCCAGTTCACGGGTGTCCTGGAGCGGGAAATTGCGGCCGACAGGACACCGGCCGGAAGGCTGATAATCGCTCACGTGCCGCTTCCTCCCGGTGTCTACCGGGAACTCGAGGCCCAGGCTGCGGTCTCCCAGCGGACCGCGGCCCAATTGATGGCCGCTATCCTGGCGCGCGCAGCGGGCAGATGAACTCTTGATCATCTCCATCCAGAAGAAGACAGTGACAGGAAAGGCGATTGACGGCGCGTATCGTCCGCATCCTCGGGCAAAAAGCTCCAAGCGGGGAGCGGAAGCCGGAACAGGAGGTTGTGAGGCGCAGATCCGCGCAAATGGTGAAAACACTCCACCGACACGCGGAGGAATCCATGAGCCCAGACAAAACTGTAATTGGCCTGTTCAGAACCAGCGGTAGCGCGGATGACGCGCGCAATCGTCTGAAGACCGAGGGGTTTTCCGAAGGCCGGATTATGCTGAAGGAGGAGACTGCGCTGGCGCGGACCGCGATACGTGAGGAACTTGAAACTGAATGCCTAAATCCGTTCTTCGCGATTTTAGGGAATTTGCTGCAGCCCTACGTCAGTTACATCCGCAATGGAGAGATGGTCCTCTTGGTGCGCGGACTCGCTCACGATGACGCAGAGGATGTCGCGAGGGTTCTCCGGTTTTTCGATCCCCTGCGGGTCGATCTGATATCGGAGTGCGATCCCGTTGCCGGCACGAGTTAGGTTGAACGCCGGCCTCTCCCGGAGACGATCCATGGTGAACACCCGATTGATCATGCTGAGCGCGCTGACACTCGTGGCGTCGATGTCAGGTGCGCATGCTGGCCCATGCTCGCCTGCAATCGACAACATGCAGGCGCACATCGATGCCCGGCTTGATGCCGATGCCGCCGCCGGGCCGGGCGGCAAGGAAAGCACCGACGCCCTTGCGCATCGTCAACCGACGCCCGGCTCAATTGCCGGTGCGGAAGAAGACTCCACGACGTATCAACCGAGAAGGCGGCAGAGGTCAAACAGGCGATGGAGCGTGCACTCGCGGCGGACAACGCCGGCGACACGAAGGCCTGCGAACAGGCGCTTGCGGAAGCGCAACGCCTGATCGGTCCCTAGGCCAACGACCTCATGGCATCGTGAAACTCTCTTGGTCGCGAAAGGTGACGCGGTGGCATCCTCCAGGCGGGCTTCGGGTAAGATGAGCGCGCGGCGGAAATCGACCCCCGGCGCGCCGGATGCGGAAAGCGCGAGCCCTGGGAGGCAATTGGTCACGAGCAGTTTAAGAACTGTGTATCTCGTTCTGTTGTTATTGTTTGCCGCCACGCTCATGCCGGTATCCGCGCAGGCGTACTACGGTTATGGCCATAACGTACCAACTTATGGATATACGTACGGCCCCGTATTCAACTATGGCTATTTCTCCGGTTTGATTTTTGTTGACGGGTTTAATCACAAATTCTACCCATATCGCGACTTCGGCTGTCCAACCCTGTGCCTTGGTGGTTATTGGCGAGACAAGACAAGGCCCATTGCAATCATCAAGGGAAATCGCATCTTGATCCGGTAGCCGTCAGCTCATCGAGGGCGGGTAGCTATTGTTACAGTCATCCGAGGGAATCGAATTCTGATTCGTTAACAGGAAATGTGACATAATCAATTCGGTCGGCGGAAATGCCATGCTTGGCCAGCAACTGCACATGGTCACTGCCGCGGAACATTTCGGGTGTTCTTTGATACAGGTCGAATAGTGATCCGACCGTGTCCTTGTCCGGGATATATGTAAGCGAGGTGTGGAGAGCAGTTTCCTTGGCGATCACAGATCGGATATCCGAGCAAGCCCGGGTGAATATAACTGAAATCGTATGGTCCGTAGTTGTGCCAATAATCGCAGTGTGGGGCGCAGTCCTCTGCCCAAACAGCGGCCGATGCAAACAGGAATAAGCTAACTGCTATGGCGAGAGCTTTCAGCATTTAATACCTCGCTTTCTTGAGCCGCCTAATGGCCACGAAAAAAATGGTCTTCCAACCTATACTGAGCCAGATGGGTACGCTGGCCGCCGGTTCGTGCGAGCCTGCGCTATTCGCCAAATCACCAACCAAATGGCCTTCCTGACCAACCGTATGGATTGATGATGCCGCCATGTGGGCCCATAAATATCGGCCGAAGTGTAATCGATGACGCCTCTGGGGGGAATAGCCAGATGAAAAGGCGTAATCCCATGAATTTCTGCTTGGCGCCGAATGTCGGAAAACCGGCGCGTTCGGTTTGATGAGCGGGCGGAGGGCGCTATCGGGACGCCGGTCATCAAGGGCGGGACGGCGTCTTCCGGGGAAATCATAAAACAAGCTGAAAATAAGACAAAGCGCGCCATGGCCACGGACGAAGCCGCGGATCCTGTCATCGTTTGCAAGCGAGCGCCCAGACCGTGTCGCGTTGTCCCGCCGGCCACGGTTACCGCGACCGCTGCGAGTGCAGTGACCGGCAGCGCCAGCTTCGCATGCGCAACAGCGAGCGTGATGACTCCGGTAATCGTGCCTGGGCTCGCCGCGAACAAGATCACCGGCGTCAGCGACCGTTTCTCGGCAGCGCCATCCTTCGAGGGGTCTCTGGCCTGCGGAGAAATGCCGCGCAACATGGAGAACCCGATCCAGGTCAGCACACCTCCGCCGGCAGTCGAAAAGGCGTCGAGCGAGACGCCGAAGATTTGCAGCAATCTCGCTCCCGCAAGTGCTGCTACGAGCAGAATGACTAGCACGGCCAGCGCCGCCTTGGTGGCATCAATTATTCGGACGGCGCGCGTCTGACCGGCCTCGATCTGCGCGAACATGACCCCGCAGATCAAAGGATTCACCAGCGAAAGAACCATCACAATCGCTTGAAGGTGCTGTTCCATCCGTGTGAGCATTCAATAGCGTAGTACCACAGGCCTTGCCGATCCAAGTGTAAGATCCCTCATACAAAATTGCCACAAGCGACCGGCTCTTGGCCTGCCCTCACTCCTTCTCCGGGTGCTCGACTTCGTTGAAAAGGCTTCCCTGTGCCGCACCTGAGCCTGCGCGGCCGCCGCCGGCACCGCGGAGCACCCATGCTGCACCCACTGCGAGAACTGCACCCACGAGTGGGCCTGCGACATACACCCAGTAGCTCGTGAAGTCGGTTGCCACTAAATTCGGGCCGAACGTGCGCGCGGGGTTCATCGACGCTCCCGAGATAGGGCTCCCCCAAAACTTCGGGGGCGTGAGGACGTTGCAGCTTGAGCGGGAGTTAACCTGCAGACCATCCTCAGAATTTGTGGCGATCCGCGCCGGCGCCGCATCCTACGGTTTTGTCCAGCAGAACGGCATATGCCGAGGATGATTGCGCCGTCGCCGATGACCGCTTTGGGTCAGACTCGGAAATCCTCAAAACGAGCAAATGTTTTCCGCTCTGCCCCAATAACCACCGGACTCTTCTGCTGTCGACTGGCACTTCCGGATAGGGTAGAGTTGAGATGTGGCGCGGTGGCTGTAGGCTGAACATATCTGTTGCCGCCTCTTTCGTCTGGCGGTGCCTTAGTGGCTCACCCATGACTCCGTTTCCACATCCCGCTCATCGAACCGGACATGCAGATCTCCCGCATCCGGCTCTCGGACAAGACAATCACGCCTTCACCCACGGCACGTCGCGCCCAAGCCGGCACAGGCGTACGAGCCCGAAGTGCCCGTAAAGGTGCGAGAGTGGATACGTCCCGCCCTTGCGTCGCCTGACCTTGTGCTTGAGGCGCAACCACCGGCGCAACCGCCCAGCGGTGTAGTTGTCGATCGCCCGGTACGCCTTGTTGGCGGTGCCTACTTCGAAGTAGTTCGCCCATCCGCGCAGCGTGCGGTTCAACTTCTTCACCATCTGTGTGGTCTCTTGCCAAGTCCCCGATCGGACCGTCAGCGCGTGGGCGTTCTGGACCAGGCGCTTGATGCTCTTCCGCGATGGCCGGTATCCCAGGTACGCCTTTCCGGTTCTCGCTGAATACATCCGCCCGAACGTGTACCCGAGGAAGTCGAACTCTCCGTCCGGCACCTTGCAGATTCGTGTCTTCTCCTCGTTGACCGTGAGCTTCAGCTTACCCATGATCTCGCGCAGTCGCTGCAATGCCTCTTCGGCTTTGCCCTTCCGGCACAGGATCACGAGGTCGTCGGCGTAGGTCACGATGCGAGAGCCGAGGCTTCGCTCTAGCCCGAGCATCTTCCATCCCAGCACGAACCGGCGCATGTACAGATTCGCCAGCAGTGGCGAGATGGGTGAGCCTTGCGGAATGCCGCGCCGGTTGTCCCGGGCCTCGGTCGTGCGTGTCTTCCGTCCTCGATCGTCGGTTTCTTCCACGGGGCAGTCCAGCCACATCTTGATCAGATGCAGCACGCGCCGATCAACAATCCGGCGCGCCACCGACTTTAGAAGGTCGGCATGCGGAATGCTCCCGAAGTAGTCCGCGAGGTCGGCGTCAACGACTTCCGGGTGGCCATGGTCGAGCAGCGCTCCCACCTCGACCACTGCCTGTTGCGCATTGCGTCCAGGACGGTAGGCGTATTGCTCTGGTGGAAGATCGGCTTCAAAGATCGGTTCCAGCACCAGCATCGCTGCCGTCATGCAGACCCGATCCCGCAAGGTCGAGATGCCCAGCGGCCTGAGCTTGCCGTTGGCCTTCGGTATATACACTCTTCTGATAGGGTCCGGTCGGTAAGTCTCCTGCCTGAGCGCAAGCGCCAGTTCGCCAAGCCACCGCTCCACCCCATACGCCTCGATGTCCGCGAAGTCCTGACCGTCCACACCCGGTGCGCCCTTGTTGGAGCGGCACTGGGCATACCCATGGGCCAGGATGTCCTCACGGCTGATCTTGTCGTATAGGGCGTAGAAACGATAGCCGACTTCTGCCTTCGCTTTCGCGTGCAACGCCATCTGCAGTTTCTGAACACTTTTCGGAGTTGATAGGTTACCCAATCTCCATGTCCCTCACTACGTAGTGCGTTCGTCTTGAACTGAGGTCCCGTCCCTCCGCCGGCATTACCCGGCTTCATCGGTACAATGAACCTCTCCGACTCCCCAGGGCGCCCGTCCTGTCCCTCGCGGGCATTCGGTTGGTCATCCTGACCACGCCTTGGGGTCTCCCGTGTTGCGCACGCTTTCCTTGTGTACATGCTGTCGCCACTACCCCGGCACAGCGACTGGGAGCACTGCTTCGCCCACCTTCCCCAGTCGTGTCAGCCTTCCCCGATATGGCAGTCAGGTCGGCCTGTGCATTGTCCTTTTCGAGGCTTGCTCGGCGTTCACTCGCATTACGGCCTGCACACTCGCGCTGTCACCGTATATCGTGACACGCTAACCGAAGGCTTCAGCCACTTCGTTACCTCCATGACTGCTACGGTTGCTTCCGGCTGGAGCGGTTGCCGGGTGGGATTTGCACCCACTGGAAAGCGCCGCCTTTGCACGGCGCACGCCAATAGCGGACAATTTGAATTATGTCTTTAGCTGAAAAAATCGCGGACGCCTGTCAACGCGAACTGCACGCCCATAGCGAGAACGATCAATCCCATAAGCCGCGTCACCATGTCGTGCAGCAGGGTGCCTGCGCCACTTGTGCGAGGGCCGCCGCGAGCAACAAGCCCCATAGCAACCCACATTACGGCCACGGCTACCGCGACTGCTACGAGTGCAGTGACTGGCAGCGCCAGCTTCGCATGCGCAACAGCGAGCGTGATGACTCCGGTAATCGTGCCTGGGCTTGCCGCGAACAAGATCACCGGCGTCAGCGACCGTTTCTCGGCAGCGCCATCCTTCGAGGGGTCTCTGGCCTGCGGAGAATTGCCGCGCAACATGGAGAATCCGATCCAGGTCAGCACACCTCCGCCGGCAGTCGAAAAGGCGTCGAGCGAGACGCCGAAGATTTGCAGCAATCTCGCTCCCGCAAGTGCTGCTACGAGCAGAATGACTAGCACGGCCAGCGCCGCCTTGGTGGCATCAATTATTCGGACGGCGCGCGTCTGACCGGCCTCGATCTGCGCGAACATGACCCCGCAGATCAAAGGATTTACCAGTGAAAGAACCGTTACAATCGCTTGAAGGTGCTGTTCCATCCGTGTGAGCATTCAATAGCGTTGCGCCACAGGCCTTGCCGATCCAAGTGTGAGATCCCTTATACACAATTGCCACAAGCGACCGGCTCTTAGCCTGCCCTCACTCCTTCTCCGGGTGCTCGACTTCGGTGAAAAGGCTTCCCTGTGCCGCACCTGAGCCTGCGCGGCCGCCGCCGGCACCGCGGAGCACCCATGCTGCACCCACTGCGAGAACTGCACCCACGAGTGGGCCTGCGACATACACCCAGTAGCTCGTGAAGTCGGTTGCCACTAAATTCGGGCCGAACGTGCGCGCGGGGTTCATCGACGCTCCCGAGATAGGGCTCCCCCACAGCCCAGCGAGCGCAATGTACGCGCCGACGCCGATCGCGCCGAAGATCCCGATGTTCTGGGCGCCGGACGCGGTGCCGAGAATGACACTGACGAGACCGAGGGTCAG
The DNA here is from genome assembly GCA_963721005.1 of uncultured Alphaproteobacteria bacterium. Lineage (GTDB taxonomy): Bacteria > Pseudomonadota > Alphaproteobacteria > Rhizobiales > Xanthobacteraceae > VAZQ01. Next base: position 320,780 of record CAVRHR010000003.1, read on the forward strand.
CACGGCCTCCATCAGGAACGCATCCGACGCGGAGTATCCGGACGCGGGATAATTCGACCCGTAGCTGGCCGACACGTTGATCACCGCGTGCAGGAACAGTGCCGCGAGCGTCGCGCCGATCAACTGCACGACGATGTATCCTGGCACGCGACGCCATGGGAAGTCGCCACGCAGCGTGAACGCGATACTGACCGCGGGATTGAGGTGAGCGCCAGACACCTTGCCCATGAAGAGGATGATCGCCATCACCATCAGACCGGGTGCGACGACCGCAGCCGCACGGCTGATCGTGCCGGGAAAGGCCTGCCCCATCATGCCGCCACCGGCGGCGACGAGGACGAGGAAGAACGTTCCGAGCAGCTCCGAGAAGAGGCGGCGCCACTCTTGGCTCGGATCGTGGAAGTCGTTCAGGGACGCGACGAACTCGTGATTCAGATGGCTCAGTGTTCCGTCGGCCTCAGCATGTGCCATGAGCTGCTCTTTCTGCTAGTCGATGCCGCTGTCCCGTTAGCCCTCTCGCACCAGGCCAGCACGGCTCGTCGGGTCCTCGGCGCGCTTGCTGATTCTCGCGCAGGATGCGCATGCCTTCAATCCTCCAAGACGGGGCCACACCAGCCGGGCAGGTAACTTGCCTCCTCGTGTTTTTGCCAGTTCTAGGGCTTGCTTCGACGTTGCAGAACGTCGCCGTCACGTCGGGTTGGCCCCCATCAGCGGACATTCCAATGGGGTTCATCGAATGTCGCAGATGAGCCACAAGCAGACTACTGACCGGCGGACGTATCGCTCTGATCGTTGAATCAATTTTCCGCATTTGCATAGCGCGTCGCTTTACCCTGGCGCGATTTATCTGTGCGGCAATTGATCTGCATCAAATTCCTCCCATGGCGCGCTGATAAACGGGTTGGATGCTGGACTTCCCGCAACCGGCGCGCGCATAACCTTGCGATTTTCCAGACGGAGCCGAGCATGTCTGCAAATCATTCTTTCTCCAACGTCAGTCGTCGTGCCCTGCTCCTGTCCAGTGCGCTTCTTCCCATCTCTGCGCCGGCAGTCGCGCAACAGATTTCGAGCCCCAATAATTCTGGGTTTTCATTTGCGGCCTGCGGTGACACACGGCCGATGATGTATCTGCCCCAAAATTCCGGTCAACCGGACCTCGTTAAGTTGTTCGTCGAAATGTTCGGTCTGGCTATGCCCGAGAAAGTCGCGGAGGAAGTGGTCAAACGGGATGTAAGGATGATCTTCGATCCAGCCACCAAGGAACTTGTCGAGATCGTCATGCCGTTCATAACCAAGACCGAGGTCATGACGTCATCGGTGGATAAGGGCTGGGTGACAGAAGCCTCGGTGGAAGATGTAAAACTGCTTCCCGGAGTACGTCGAACAATGTTCCGGCTGCAGGGCGGCGAGTGGGTGGCGCGCGAAATCGTCAAGGATGTTCAGTCCGGTCGCGCCAAATTCGTAGTCAACAGCGGTGACGTTGTCTGGTGGGGAAATCAGGGCCTGACGCCCGAGGACAGTCCCTATTGGAAGCGCGTGAACGACACCATGCTCAAACAACTGCCCCCACCCGATGATGAGATGCGCGCGGCAGGGCTCGACGGACGTTGGTTCATTGGGGTCGGCAATCACGAGGTGTGGGGTGATCCTAAAATCCAGGGCACGCTGTCAACGGTGCCCTATCTGACGAAACTCGGCGTGACGCCGGAACGGCTCATATACAAATTCGACTTCAAGGGCGCCCGCTTCATCTTCTTGTGGAGCGGAAAGTACGACTATCGGTCCCCGTCGATGTGGGATGCTGATCGGCCGAAGTACGCGGAACAGATGAAGCAGCTGCAGCAATGGATGGACGAAGCGAAGGCTCAGGGCATAATCAAAACCTTCATCACATTCCACTATCCGGTGTTTTGCCGCGCCGGTATGGGGCCTGTTCCGGAGCCCGACAACCCACACAAGGTGATCGCGGCCTATGCCAAGGACATGGAGGTGGTCGTATTCAACGGGCATGTCCACACCACTGAGATGTACAACGTCGATGGCGTCAAATACTTGGTGCTCGGCGGTGGCGGGGCAGAGCAGGACCCCATCCTTCCGGGCCGTACCAGCATCAAAGTGCCTGCGGACTATCCGCCCGACCTCTACTGGAAAGGCCAGGCCCCCAAAGAGGATTACAACTACGTCCTTGTGGATGTTGTACCCGGCGGGAAAACTAGATTTACACTTAATCGTTTCCGTCCGTGGTCAGCCGAGCCGTTCGCCACCGTGGAGTTATTCGCGTAAATCTGCCACACAGGTCCAGTAGATCGGCACTCATGGCGACGGCGCTTGTGATTATTCATGGTCTAGTCGCAGTCGCGTTGCTCGGCGCGATTACACATCAGACGTTGGCGACATGGGCACCAGTCGGCGACCAGCCCGCCACTTTCTTCGCCCGCTTCCGCGCTGCCAAACCGGCTGCGTTCGTCAACGCCATTGTCGTTCTGTACGAGCTGTCGGCGCTGCTCGGCGCTGTCTTGTATCTCTACTTCAAGATCGACATCGGGCCGGACCTCGAACGCGATCATCACTGGCAAGCTATCGGCTTCTTCGATCTAAAGGAAGATTTCGTTGCCATCGGCGCGGGGATGCTACCGGCCTATTGGGTCTGCTGGCGACGACCCCTTGTCGATGAACCCTCGCGGACACGAGCCGCCTTAACCGCTGTCCTTGCGTTCATTGTCTGGTGGGGTTTTCTGGTTGGTCACGTCATGAACAACATCAGGGGCTTTGGCTCATGAGGTCTCACATAGCGTTCCGCAGGTTCGCGTTCGCATTCGCAACCGCCTTCGCAGTCCTTTACGCCCTTGTGCGGGCGAAAGGTCTGGCGTTGTTCACCTTCTATCCGACGCTCGGTGTCGTTCTCGTGGGCTTGCATCGGTCCCGCGATGTCGCTGACCCAGCACTCGAGTTTCTCGCTCCCGAAATGTACTGGTACGGCTGGACCGCCACGGCGGCGACAGGGGCGCTTTTGTTTGCATTTATTGCCGCGCTGCTACCCGACCTATGGACGCGCTGGTTCTGGCCTGGGGTTTTGTGGGTGACCCCGGTCTTAACGATGATCGCGTGCGCTTACCTGACAATTCCTTGGTTTCGACAGTAGCCAGACCACACGAGCCCACGGATCGATGCGTGATCGAGGAAGTGATTGATGTCCGCTCCGGGTCAAAACCCGAAAGTCTCAAAGTGAGAATATGTTTTCCGCTCTACCCCAGTAACCGGACTCTGTCGAAGTCGGCCGGCACTTCCGGGTCGGGCCAACTGCAAATTCATGCACCGCAGCAAAAGCTTCATCACTCGATAACCTCGTCGGCGGTGCCGAGCAGCGGCGGCGATGCCATGACCTCGCCTAGAGCCACTTCGATCACAACCAGCGCTTACCATCCTAAAGGCCGGTCCGCGTGGACTTGCACGGCGACTGCGCACGAGTATGCTATTGAGCAACGGGGGACTGGGGTCGGATGCGGCGGGGGCTGCTCTCTATTCTAATTCTGATGTCCGCGCTCTGCCGGAGCGAGGCGGGATGCATCGATCCTGCCAAGTTTGTTCGGTCTACGGGGAGCATTACGCGATACTTCGATGAAAACGACAAGGAGGCGCGGCCCGGCGTGCTTGGTATGAGCGGCTCTGGCTGGTTTCTTTCTCCGACGTCGATGGTGACCGTCGAGCACGTTGCCGCCTCCATAAATCTTTCAGGCCATAGCTGGAGGCAGGTCGAGATTTGGACAGGGGAGAACAAACAGTCGATCGCCGTGCGAGTTCGCGGCCTGGTGGGTTCGCATACCGAAAGAATCGCCGTGCTAGAATTGCAGACAGCATTTCCGGATGCGCAAGGGTTGCAGCCGCGAGCGGAGCCTCTTGTTCCTGAAGAACCCGTCGTAAGCCTCGCTTATCCCGAGGAGCACTTGCGTGTTGCAACTGGTCAATTCGTGCAGTACGGCGACGGCGACAAGTTCGCAGGTATGGCGCTGCTCGAAATGTACGACGGAAACGACCGCCTCGCGCTCGATCACGGCTCTTCCGGAGCGCCAGTGCTTGATTGCGCGGGCCGCGCGGTCGCGGTTGTCAGCAAGCTTTTCGTATCGACCATTTATTTCATGTCACAAGCGATACGAATCCCTACGGGCTGGGGAAGCCCTAACGTCATTTCGTTGCCCGTCGAAGCGCTGAGGGATTTCACCCGCGCCGAATGATCCGGGCCTGCACTTGCGGATGCTATTCCTGCCCCATGCTGGGGAACGTGACGCCGGTAATCTTGCCGTTGTCGTCAAAGCCGATGAGCAGGCTCAATGCATCGCCCCGCTGCAGGAAGAGCTTTACAACGTAAAAGGTTTGATCTTGTATCCTTCGGTTTTGAGCGATTTCGTCGCCAGTCGCTGGCCCATATGACTTGAGGTGCCGCAACATCTCTTCCACCGAGTCGTCGGTCAAGTTTTCGCTGAGAGCACTTGTCATTTGCGTTCGGTCGATTTGACCGTCTTGCAGCCGCTTGAACCAGTCCAGCGCGAAGCTTTTCACACTGTCGGCCGATCGCGGATCGACCGGTGGCGTTTGCCCGCCGTGGGCGAGGGAGCCGCTGAACAGCGCCGCGACCAGCGCGGCACTTGTCAAAATCCGATTCATGTATTCCCTCCGTCTTGTTTCGTCTGCTTTCTCAGCTAGAGCCCTGAAGGACCTCCGCCATCGCGGAAAGGAGTGATCACGGCGCCGGGAGACCGACCCCGACCTGATGAACGAGCGGGCACGACCGTGTTCGGATCGCGCCCGCCGTCATATTGGTGGCTCACCATCGCACTTGGTTGCCAGAAGACGGAGTTCTTAACCGCCGCCGCCGCGAATCTTCACGGTATCGATGGCGTCCTTCATCAAGGGTAGCGGGTCCGCCGGATTCTGGAGATTCGGAATCAAGTCGTTTGATGCTCCGCCGGGAGAGCGTTTGATGCTCGGGTATTTCATGATCGACTTGTCGAAGTTGATGATGACCGGCTCGAGCAGCGACAATGCCCAGCCGTTGTCCTCACCCGACCATTTTCCCGGCGATGACGACAGCACGCGGTTCGATGCCGCGCCATTGAACGTCATGTCGTACTTTTCGTACGGATCCATGGTTAGGTTGTAGATTGCGCCAATCGCACCGAGGTTTGCAGTCACCCCCAACCAGGAGTCCTTGGCGGTGTAGAGGTATTTCCAGGCCATGTGCAACCAAGGCTCCTTGGGATCGCCGCCGATGTCGGTACGTACGCCGTAGAAATTCTCGCCATCGATATAGACCCAGGATGTCCGCGCCGAGTGTTGTTCGCTGCCCAGGATGTAGGCGCTGTTGTCGATGCTGTCGAAGTAGATCGGCTTGCCGTCGTTGCCGACCCAATCATGGGGCGGAGGCGTCAGGCCAACCATCGCGGCGAGCGTCGCCCAGCTGTCGATGTGCGACATCATCTCGTTGCGGGTGCCGCCGGCGGGAATATGACCGGGCCACCACATAATTCCGGGGACGCGCCAACCGCCTTCGAAAGGTGTGCCCTTCTCGCCACGGAACGGGGACGTGCCGGCATCCGGATAGGCATCGACCCAGGCCCCGTTGTCGGCCGTAATGATGACAATCGTATTGGGCGACTGCGCCCGGATCGCTTCCATGATCCGGCCAATGTCGGTGTCGAGCTCCATGAGCAAATCGGAGTAGTTGCCAAGATGAGTTTTGCCGCGGAATTCCGGAGCAGGATTGGTCGGGTTATGCATCTTGATGAAGTTGACGTCCATGAAGAACGGCTTGCTATCTTGCGCGTGCTGCCGGATGTATGCGACCGCATTGTCGGTTTGACGAATGTCGAACGTGGCGAGCGAATCGTACGTGATGGTGCCGACCTTTCGGGCGGCCTGACCGGCGACGCCTTCCCACTCACCGAGGTTCACGACGCTGTCATACATCTCGTTGAATTGCGGGTTGAATGACGGGAACCAAGGATGAAAGTGTGGTGAGGTATCGTCGTAGGCATAGACGCCGGCATAGTAGGCGGCGAAGTTCTTCATCTCGTCGAAACCATGCTCGGTCGGATAGGCTGCGGGCTTGTCGCCGAGGTGCCATTTGCCAGAGAAATACGTCGAGTAGCCGTTCTTCTGGAAGAACTCGGCGATCGTCGGCGTCTCCTTGTGCAGATAGTTCTCATCACCGGGGGCGACCACGATCGATAGCGCTGACCGGATCGGAATGCGCCCGGTCATGAACGATGCGCGGCCGGCCGTGCAGCTTGCCTGGCCGTACCAACTCGTAAAAACAATGCCCTCCTTCGCTATCTGATCGACATTCGGGGTCGGATGACCGAGCGCCGCGCCGCCGCCCGTGTAGGCACCGAAATCCTGCCAGCCGGTGTCATCGGTCATCAACATGACGATATTGGGCTTCTTCTGCGCCTGCGCAGCGGCCGGCAAACTCGCCGCCGATATGGCGGCGAGCAGAGCCAGCACTTTGACGTTACCAGTCATACTCATGCTCGCTTTCTCCAATCTTGGCTGCCTGAAATGGGCCGACAGCCGGCGCCCAACAAACGGTCGCTTATCCCGCGGCCGGACGTGGGACAGCGTTTACGCATAAATGCCAAGCAGGTCGAAAGCTCTTATCTGATGTTTCCGAGATGGGCAGCCGTCTACGCCCGCAATGCAGGGGGCGGTCGGTTAGCGAGGCTTCCAAGATGTAAGCGAAGGAGAGATCGAACCTTCGCCACGCGCTCTCGCCCGAGAAACTAGAGCATGCCAACGGCTGGATACTTGATCTAGATCAATTTCTCTTCTTCAGGTCGAGCGCAAGCGGTTGCTCATCCGGGAGACGAACTATGGCCATCACCCGATTGATCGTATAGAGTGCGGGGGCAATCGCCGCATCGGTGTTAAGGGCCGATGCTGGCCCATGCTCGCCTGCAATCGACAGCATGCAGGCCCGCATCGATGCACGAGGCATCGGGCGGACGATGAAAATCCTGTTCGCCGTTCACCGCTTCCCGTACTCCGTGAGAACGGTGTCGCCCAAATGCAAGCAGGAGTGCAAGGCTGCGATTTAGCGATTTCATCGTCGCCTGCTTACTGCTCATGGAACTAAGCGCACGGCGGGAGGCATCCATTGGCCGTCCAAAATGGACTGCTCGGGCCAGTAGGCGCGGATATAAAGCGAGAAGTGGCCTTCGGGCGCGGGGAGCCAATTGCTTTCCTTGTCTGCGCCTGGCGATTTGGCGCCGGCATAAATGGTCAGCGAACCATCCACGTTGTACTTGAGGTTCTTGTTCTTGGTGCCCAACGAGTAACAATTCAGCGGGTTCGGGTGGAAGAAGTGCCCCTGGTTGTACAAGGTGAGTGACCAAAAGCCTTTGACCGGCGGCACCTGGCCCTTGGCGAAGGTAACCACGTAAGTGTTCTGGCCGTTGAGCTGTTGGCCCTGGCTATCGTCTTCCGTGTAGATGTATTTGGTTTCTTCCGGCCGGTTGTCGAACATGTTGGTCTTGGCCCTGCCCGTGCGATTGAGATAGTCAGTGCCCCATTCCGCGTTGTTCACCGGTGAGTTCCAGGCGTTGCCGGCGGAACGGCCGTTGTAGCGCCATTGGAACAGCGGCGTGATCATCTCGCGCTCGGCTTCGACGGCGGTTTCCTTAAGTGTCTGTTTGATCTCTGGGTCCTTGGCGGCGGCTTAAGGTCTCATTGAGATCACGCAGTGCCTTTTCCGCCTCGATCTGCTCCGACACAGCCGTATTGGTGCCGAACCAACGGACGACCTCTCCGGCATCGTTGCGGATCGGCAAGGCGTGAGAGAGGAACCAGCGGTAGCCGCCGTCCCGGCCGCGCAGCGGATAAGTATCCTGCCATGGGATGCCTCGCTCGAAGCTCTGCAGCATCCCTTTGACGACACGCTCCACATGGTCGGGATGTTGAACCTTCTTCCAACCCCAGCCTCGCATCTCGTCCAGGGTCGTGCCGGTGTAATCATACCATCGCTTATTGAGCCAGTTTCTTGATCCAGAGGGATCGCTCGTCCACGCACATTGACTTATGTGGTCGGCAAGCTCGCGAAACCGCGCCTCGCTTGCGGCAAGCGCGGCTTCGGCGCGTTTACGTTCGGTGATTTCCTCAGCGACCACATTGATGCCGACAAGGGTGCCATCGGGATTTCTCAGTGGATGCCAGCTCGTGAGCCAGAAGCGCTCCGCATTGGCCCCGTCAGGTCTTTGCCCGTTGACTTCAATGCCCGTGATCGGCTCACCCGTGCGCAAAATAAGCTCGACAATTTTCTCGACCTGGTCCGCGACTTGCGGGACGGTCTCGCGCACCGTACGTCCGATATGGTCGGCGACGGAGATCCCACAAATTTCCGTCAAGCGCCGGTTGATGTGCGCATAACGACAATCCAGGGTGAGGAACGCGAGGCCGATCGGGGCAGTGTCGTAGATCAACCGAAGCTCGGGCGGTTGGGTGTCAGTCGGGCATATAGACAAAGCGGCTACGCGCTCGGTTTCCGGCGAGCCGGATGAATTCGATTGGGACGTTCTATTCATCTTGGGCCACCGCTTCGGCAGCCTGGAGCGAAAATGTGGGGATTATTCAGCATGGCGGTCGTCAAGATCTCTTCGGGCTGACGCGCCCTAGCGGGCCCGTCGACCGCACCAACGTGTGGCAACTCCGGGGAAGCCTCGAATTTGCCCTGGTGCCCTGCAGGTTACTCCGGTTCATTTGGGCGCGGCCTCTTCGAACGACAAATCATCCAACCCTCCGCCCGCAAGAGGACAAACCTCTCGAGCTCAAGCCTTGCAGGCCCCCGACAGGGGGCTGAAAAACGCAGCCTCAACGCGCTATTGTCTCGTCCGTACGGCATGGCGATATTGACCTTAGGGACAATACGCGAGGCAATCAGTCTGCGTCGGACGAGGCGACGCCAACCGAGGAGATGTTGCCCGAGGCTATCGGCAACGACCCGCCTTACGGCGTGGACTTCTCGATCGCGCCGATCAGCAGATTGGCGACAAAAGGCTTGTGCAGAAAGGCGACGCAACCTGCGTTCTGAGCCTGGGTTCGAGTGGCTTCGTCATCAAAGGCGGTCATGAAAATGACCGGAAGCTTGCAGCCGGATGCCGTCAGATGTTGCCGCAACTCGATTCCGGACATGCCACCAAGATGAATATCGATAAGCAGGCAATCCGCGTCTGCCGCGGCATTGAAATTGAGGAACGCCTCGGCGGAAGGAAAGGCCTTAGTGGTAAATCCATATGCGCCCAGTAGGCGCTCGATGCTCTTGAGCATGCTCGCGTCGTCATCTACAACCGCGATTATCTTCTGGCTGTGTCGTCATGAGTTTCCCGGGCCTTGCGGATCACGGCGTTGCGGATCGGCGGCGAGGCCAGCGCCAAACAGCCCTTATCCCACGAATTCTGTGCTCGAGATCACCTGTACTTGAGTACAATAGTATACTCCCGCACTCGCAGGGAATCCTTGAGGTCGGCCGGTCCGGCGAGAATCAATGGATTCGGCCGGCAAATGGGCTCTTCGGCTGCAAGTGCCGACCAACTATTTCGCTAAACGTTGTTAAATCTACGCTCAAGGTTGACTTATGGTGATTGTGCGGTACCGACAGTACGCCGAGGCGCTCGGCGATCAACACAAGCTCGGCAAGCGTTTGAACTTCGCACTTCTCCATGATCTGCTGTCGATGCGCTTTGATGGTTCGCTCGGCTATATCCAATTCATGAGCAATCTGCTTGTTGAGCTTGCCGCGAACCACAAGGGCGAAAACCTCCTTTTCGCGCGGGGTGAGCTTTGAAACAAGCGATTGCAGGGCGGCGATCCGGCTATCCTGGTCGCGTTCTTCCTCGATATCGGTCGAGCGCGCGCTCGATTGCGGCGAGCAGATCCTTCTTGGGTACAGGCTTGGTCAGGAAATCCTCCGCTCCGGCTTTGATGGCCCGCACGCTCGTGGGAACATCGCCATAGCCGGTCAAAAAAACAATCGGCAGCCTGCATCCGAGCTCTCCGTAGTCGATCCTGCAGCTGGGGACCGTTCAGGCCGGACATTTTCACATCCAGCAATATGCAACCGGGTTCGCCGCCTGGGAGCTTCTCAAGCAGCTCCGAGGCAGAGCTATAGAGCGCGACCTGATAGCCGCTGGCGCGGAGCAGACGCGCAATCGCCGTGCGGAACGACGCGTCGTCATCGACGACATGGACGATGGGCGGCGCCGTTGTCATGCGACAAGCTCCTTGACCAGCGGCAGGGAGAATCGAAACACGGCGCCGCCATTGGGACGGTTCTCCGCCGAGATTTCGCCTCCGAACCGTTCAATGATGGTGCGGGCGATAGCCAATCCGAGGCCCGTCCCCTCCTCCTTGGTGGTGAAAAACGGCTCGAATATCTGCTGCAGCTTGTCGGGCGAAATGCCGCAACCCGAATCCGCGATCGAAACTTTGGCTGTGAGATCATTGATCACGGCAGTCCGGATGGTCACTCGGCGATCAGCCGGCGGGCGGCTCGCCGTGGCATCCATCCCGTTGAGCGCCAAGTTCAAGAGAACTTGCTGAAGGTGAATGGGATTGACACGCACGGACAATGGATGCGGATCGAGATTCGCCGCTCAGTGTCACACTCCGGGCTTTCGCCTCGGGAGCGAGGATCTCGACAGCCTGCATGATCACGTCGTTGAGGTCGACCACCTCCGGCTCGCGGTCGTTCTTCCTCAATAGATCGCGCAGGTGCGTGATGACTTCTCCGGCGCGTTGATCGGACTTGCAGATATCGGCGAGAATTGTGCCAATCAGCTCCAGGTCCGGAGGATTTTGCCTAAGCAGAATTTCCGCAGCTTGGGCGTTGCTGAGGATCGCTCCCAATGGCTGATTCAGCTCATGGGCGATGGAGGACGAAATCGCGCTGAGCCCGGCGCCGCGGTTCATGTGCATGACTTGCGCCAGACGGCCGCGCGACTTCCAGCTCGGCCGCATGCCGCCGGCGACGCTCGATCAAAAGTCCGGAAATAATCGCCGATTGAAGCAAAACAGCGGCAAGGGTGACCAGAAGCGGTGTGCGGTACTGGTCCAATACGCTCCTCTCCCTGAAGCGGATCTCACTGCCTTGCGGCAATGAGGCTTCGCTGACCTTCCAGCGCGTGAGCTGCCTCCAGTCGAAAACTGGCTTGGTAAAGTCGCCGACCGAAACCGGGATCGCTGCAACGTCGGCGCCATCGAGGATGCGCAACGCGAGGCGAGCGACGGCCTGACCGTAAGCCACGTTGTTGAGAACATACCCGCCGGCAGCGCCATTACCCAGCAAGACATCCACATCGATTGCAATGGGCCGGATCGCTGCCTTTGCGATCGTGGCGAGCGCATCCGCCGGCGAATACTGGATACCCGCGTCGTCAATAAAGAGGGGTGTGTAAAGGATCGCGGTCCGGCCCGGCAACGCCGCGACACGCGGCGGCCTGGTCGGCCAAGGACAGGCCTGTCAGGTTGGTTACGGCGAGCTCGGTGGCCAAGATCGGGAGCTGTTCGACGTATTGATGCCGGTAGGCGTCACGTTCGAGCGAGCCGCCCAACACCGCTACACCCTTGAGATCGGGAACCAGAACACGCGCGGTGGCAACCATCGAATTGATGGTTCGGCGCATAATGAGACCGGTGATATTGCGATCCGGGCTGAACTGGGCAGCGCTGTGCTCGTCGATTGCGGCGAAGACCACCGGAACGCCCGGCCACAATTCGGAACGCCAGCTTTGCACAAGCCTGAACGCTGATCGCACCCACGGCTGCGATCACACCGAAATGAATATCGCGATATTTCTCCTGGAGATATCGGCGCAGGATTTCTTCCTGCCTGGGTCCTGCAAACTGGCTGAGATCCAGATTGTCGCCGTAAACAGCGACGTGTGGCGTGACTGCGTCCAGAGTTGCCCGCAATGTAGCGGAGAACGTTGTTGGCGCACTCTTGCCGGGATCAGTCTCATCGATAATGAGCACCGCGCGCGGGCGGCGGCTCGGCGGCCGCACAAATTGCAGGCGCCAAAGCAGCCGTCATTGCAACAATCACCAGCCAGTGCATCGCGCGCAGTCGAGCCATGCAATGAAACATGAGGATGACGCGTTACCGCTAGATCGAGAACTCCGGCATAGGTGGCTCTAAAACGACGGCGGATTTCAATCCGTGATCGAAGTTGCCGACGAGCATAATACGGCGCTTCCTTGTCAGAAGCGAGACATTGTCCGGTATCTGATGGTTCGACCAAGTATATGAAATATTGAGATAATTTACATACTTCGATGAATTGGGCTGCATCGGGGCGATGATTGGCCTGCGGGGGTGGCGGTGGCAACTCAAGCGTCGCATGCGCTTTGAAAAGGCGGATGGCCCCGCCTCTGACGGCAGGCTCCACCCCCAGTTATCTCTCGCGCCAAAGGCGCCGGGCAGCGAGCTCATTGCACGTCGGGCTTGTTCATTCGACCCCGAAGGTTCCGGATGAGGTCGGCCAGCTCCCGGTTGGTCGGCTCGATCCGGGCCAGCCGCTCGGCATAGTCGAGCGCGGAGCTGATATCTCCCGCATCGCGACTGAATGTGACGAGCGCCATCAAGGTCTCGGGATCGGCGGGATGCCGCGCCAGGCTCTCCTTGAGAACCGCCGTGGCATCGGCGGTGCGTCCGGCGGAATGCAGCCCAACCGCATATACATAGGCGTATCTCGCACGATCGGGCTCGAGCTCGGCGGCGCGGCGCAATTCCGCAAGCGCCTCGTCGGGCCGCTTCAGCCGGGTGAGCGTGAGGCCGAGCGCATGATGCAGCCCGGCATCCCGCGGTGATGCGGCGACCGCCGCGCGCAGCACGCTCTCGCCTTCGCCGTCCCGGCCAAGTTGCCGATAAAGATCGGCGAGGTTGATCGCCGCGGGCGCAAATTGCGGGCTCAGCCGCAGCGCAGCCTTGTATTCGACCTCCGCATCGGCGGCGAGGCCGCGTCGCGCGTAGAAGCTTCCGAGCGTCGAGCGTGCTTCCGGCCGATCCGCGTTGAGGCGCTGCGCGGCGATGAACTCCGCCGCTGCACGCTCGAAGCGCTCGCGGTCGGCGGGGGGCTGGCTCGCGGGCGGAACGGCAGCGAGCAGTGAGACGGCCCTGATGCGCACGCCGCGGCTCGGGTCGGAAAGCAGCGGCGAGACGACCGGCCAAATCTGCGCCGCCGGCACATTCTCGAGCATGTCGAGGGCGCCGATCCGCACCATCGGATCGGGGTCGGAAAGGGACCTGCCGCGCCAGGCCGACATTCGCGGGCGAGACGTGGGATGCCAAGCTCGGTCAGCGCGCTCGCGCGCGCAATGGCCGGGCGTGTCACGATCCGCGGCCACCGCCGCAAGCAGCGCTGCGGCATCCGTCTTGTCGGTCCATGCCGCATCGAAGGCTTCGGCGTATTTCTGAAAGCCCTTTCGGTCCGGCCCATGCCAGCGTTCGATCGCGGAGGCGGCCCATTCGGCCGATTTGTCGGCGTGGCAATCGTTGCAGGCATTGGGCGTGCCGAGCTTCGCCGACAGGTCCGGCCGCGGAATCCGGAAGCTGTGATCGTGCCGCGGGTCGACCACCATGTAGGTCCGGGTCGGCATATGACACGAGGCGCAGGTAGGCGGCGGGCTCACCTCCGCGTGCCGGTGGTGTGCGACGGCCGCGTACTTGTCGGACGAATGGCATTGCAGGCAGACGCCGTCGCCGGGCACGCGCAGCTTTGCGCTATGCGGCTCATGGCAATCGCTGCAGGTGACGCCCGCCGCGAACATCTTGCTCTGCTTGAACGAGCCGTAATTGTAGACCTCGTCCAGCATCTGCCCGTCGGCGTGATAAAGCCCGGGGCTGAGCGGCGAGACGGAGTGCGTGTCGGACAGCCATTGGCCGGGGACCCAATCTTCGGAAAACTCGCCGCGGCGCGCGTGGCACAGGCCGCAGGTCTCGACCTCGGCGCGCAAAGTGCGCGGCGCGACTGCTGCGGTTTGCATTGCCGGTCGCGGCATCGCGTGTCCAGGTGGCGTCGCGCCGCTCGGAGAAGCGCTCCACCAGCCCCATGCTCGGGTCATCGGGCTTGCCGAACAGGGACCAGCGTTGCCGTTCTTGCGCCCAGCCGACATGGCGGGATCCGGCGCCGTGGCAGGCCTCGCAGCCCACGTCGATCTCCGCAAAGGTGGTCGCGTAGCGGTCGTTTGCCGCGTCATAATTCTTGCGCACGCCGGTCGAGTGGCACTCCGCGCACATGTAGTTCCAGTTCTGGTTCAGCTTGGTCCAGTGCAGGATGTCGTCGTGCTTGATCTCCTCGTTCGGGTAGAGATGAAACCAGTGCTGGCCTCCTTGCTCCTTCGGGCGGCTGTCCCATGCGATCGACAGCGCCTGAACGCGTCCGTCCGGAAACTCGATGAGGTATTGCTGCAGCGGATAGACCCCGAAGGTGTATTTCACCTCGAAAGTGGCAAGCTTGCCGTCGGCGCCGTCGGTCTCGACCAGGAACTTTCCGTCCTTGCGGAAGAAGCGCGATGCACGCCGTAATGCTCGAAGCTCGCATCGTTGAAATCGCCGAGCACCGAGGCTTCGGTCGCGTGGTCCATCGCTGCTTTGTGGTGCGACCCGCGCCACAGCTTCGCCTGCGCCTGATGGCATCCGGCGCAGGTGTCGCTGCCGACGAAAGTTGCAGACCGCAGTGTCGGGTGCCTTGCCAGCGGGCTCATTGACCTCCAGCAGCTCGAATCCGAGGCCGATCATGATGACGCACGCCGCCGCCGCTAACGCGAGCCAGAGCTTGCGCTTCGAGGCAACGCACCGCGCCAGGGGTGGCTTGCCGCGGTGCGGCCGGCGATGCATTGGCAGGGGCCCTCCGCACGTCACCCTTCGCAACAGTCTTGCCTCGTTTGCCTGTCAACGTCATCGTCCTTCGGAAACAAGACGCGCGGTGCTGACGATTACCGCATTATGCAGCCCTTTGCACGCCCCGGGTCTTGCAGTAGACGACGGGGGGCCGGACCACCGGCCGTACGACGCAACCTTGTGGCACGCCAACGGTTTTGCAATAGATTACGGCATGTGCAGGCCCCGCACCCGTGGAAACCCCTGCCAGCGCCACGAGGGCCGCCAGAGCCGCCCCTGCAGGTGACAAACTAATCATACGAATCATTGTCGATCCTCCGGTGAGCGAGCCCAAGCGCCATGATCCTCTTTTAGGCTCTTTGTGATATAGCTTTCATGTAGGCGTTATTCGAACGCGAAAATGCGCCTCCAGAGTGTCGGGCGGCCCCTTGAGGGCCGCCCACTATTGGGGTCATTTCGATTACTGGCTGGGGCCTTTGCTCGCCGACTCCGCCTCGGCCATCCTTTTCGCCATCTCCGCTTTGACAGCGTCAAGATTGAAGCTTGCGCCTCGCTGCATCGGCGGGAAATCGAGGAAGGTCTGGAGCTCCTTGCCGACCACCTCCTGGACAAATACGAAGCGCCAGAATTGGAACTTGAACCAATCGAAGTATTGCTGGGCGCCGTCTTTCGTCCCGTTGCTTGGCCAGCCCGTGCGCTCGAACGGATCCAGGCGCAGGTTGGTGATGTAAGGCACGTCCGGGTGGGTCTTTTCGCCCAGCCAGCCGGCGGGCTGGTCGATGAATCGGAACTTATAGTCGTCGATGCGCACCGCACCGACCGTGCTTTCGCCGAGATAGAAGATTTCGTGACGGGCAGACGGCCCTTTGCCGGTAATGGCGGCCATCTGGTTGTAGCCGTCCAGATGGTTTTTGTAGGTCTGGTCGCCGATCGCTTGCCCTTCAGCAGTTCTTCGGTGATGTTCGGGTTCCCGGCCGCGGCGACGAATGTCGGCAACCAGTCCAAGCCGGAGAAGATACCGTTCTGCACCGAATCCGCCGGCACATGGCCAGGCCAGCGGATCATGGCCGGGCACGCGGAAGCCGCCTTCGAGGACGGTTCCCTTGGACTGCGCGAATGGCGTCTGACCGCCATCAGGCCAGGTAAAGACCTCGGTGCCATTGTCGGTGGTGAAGACCACAATGGTGTTGTCGTCAACTCCGATGTCCTTGAGCTTCTTCATCACCAAACCGACGTCGTCATCGATCTGGGCCATGCCGGCTTCCTCTTCGGACCAGCCATTCTCCGAATTGCGCAATGCTTCATACTTCGGGGAGAGATGCGTGACGATGTGCATGCGTGTCGGATTGAGCCAGACGAAGAACGGCTTGTTGTCGGCCTTGGCCTTGTCGATGAACTTGAGCGCAAAGTCACGGATCTCGTCATCCACGGTTTCCATGCGCTTTGGATAGAGCGTGCCGGCATCCTCGATCCTCTGCTTACCGATCTTGCCCCAGCGCGGCATTTCCGTGGAATCGTCGGTGTCCGTGGCATAGCTGTGGACCATGTTGCGCGGACCGACGACATTCAACAGGTTCTGCGGATAGTTGGGATGCGCCGGGTCTTCCATCGCGTCGAGGTGATACAGATAGCCGAAGAATTCGTCGAAGCCGTGGACGGTCGGCAGAAACTCGTTCTTGTCGCCAAGATGGTTTTTGCCGAATTGGCCGGTGGCGTAGCCCATCGATTTCAGCACCGTCGCAATTGTCACCGCCTCAGCCGGGAGACCGACCGCCGCGCCCGCCTGGCCGACCGTGGTCATGCCGGTTCGGATCGGCAGTTCCCCGGTGATGAAGTTCGCGCGACCGGCCGTACAACTGGCTTCGGCATAATAGTCTGTGAACAACATGCCCTCCTTGGCGATCTTGTCCAAATTGGGCGTCTTTCCCGCCATCAGGCCGCGGTGATAGGCGCCGATATTCCACATACCGATATCGTCGCCCATGATGACGACGATGTTGGGCTTCGGTTGCTGCGCGGTTGCTGGCATGCTCACCGCCATCATGGCGACCAACGATGCCAACGGACCGATCCAGAAGCGTCTCACCAAGTTCATGGTTCTGCTCTCTGTCAGCTGCCCGAAGGGGGCCGGCAGCCGGTGCCCTGCCGCAAGTACCTCGGCGTTGCGAGTCCGGCAATTCTTGCCGGGGCGCACTTGCGGCTAATTCAGATAGGCAGTCCTTCGCGTCGCCTGACGTTCATTCGAAGATTACACCCGAACCTTTCGGGCCGGCATTGTCCTTTGGTGCAGTGTGATCAGACGGTGATTTCTTGATAGCCACACCGAGAGAGGCATGCGGCTTGTGGCGGCAAAGCGCGGCTGGCGGCTGCGGCAATGATCGACAGGTTGAATCCGGGTGGTCATACCGCTGTGGCCTCGGCTTTCACGAGAAAGCGGGCTGCAGCCAATCAGCATTTTGCTGCCACTATCAGGCACTGCGAGTCCTATGCTTGTCTTCACAGACAATGAGCGGGGTGTCAGGATCGCGGGGCCCGTCTAGCAGGCGTTGACACTTACGATCGTGCCATCTTCGCGAAAACGCACGACGGGACACTTGTCGGCCGTGGTTCCAATTTCCGGCTGTCCTTTGCGCATCGCTTTCACGTCCCTGGTCATCTCAAGGCACGTAAACCATTCGACATAGCTCGGCAGATATTCTTTTGGCTGAATGCACTTTGCCTTATTGGAGGCGGGGAAAGACGCCCAATCATTCTTGAGCCGCTCACGTGCGTCGTTCTCGTCGCTCATGCAGGAGGTGAAAATGTCGAAGGTCAGGCTGAATATTGCCGCAACCGCCTTCTCTGAAGCGTGGCACGCCTGCTCGATGTCCAGATTTGGAAGGCCGCCGTCCTTCGCAGGAGCCGTCGAAGCCGCAGCCAGGACAATGGCCGCCGATAAGATGAGTTTTGAGTTTGTGAACATGGAACCCGTGCTCCTGTGGCTATTTCAAGATTGAATCTTGCACGAAAGATCTACTCATCTGTTGTCACGACTCCGGCCGTTGAGGGCTCGGGTCGCGAGGCAAGGACGCTCACGATGGGACCTATCGAGAGAGACGCAGCTAGTCAGCCGTAGTTCATCGGACGAAGCCGGTTGAAGCGGCTTCGGCGCGGTGGGTCAAGGCAGCACACCTCCTTAGAGTAACCCGGGCGGGCAGAAGGGATATTGTCCTTTGGTACAGTGCCCTGAATTTGAAGCCTACGGATTCCGGGGATTGCAAGGGTGGGGTTTGGTAACAACCGATGAACAATTTTTCGGTTGGAAACGTCTAAGTTCCCAATACAGGATGACGCTTTGAACAATTCCTCGATGCTCACCGCGGACCGCCGCACTCATCTGAAGATCGTGGTCCTGGCCCTTGTCTGCGCAACGGTCGTTGCCGGCGTCGGTATCGCAGGTCAGCCCGCCCAAGGCCGGCATGGAGGCCGCTGTTATCACGGTCGGCAAGCCCCTCACGGCAACAACCGAGGAAACCACCTCGATTCGGTGAGTCGACGGCTCGATTACCTCCGCGGCTCTCCAAAACCCAAATCCGCATCCCACCCAAAGCATGCCGGATATCCGCAATTGTCTTCACTTTCAGTGAACCATTTCGCGGGTTGAGCCGTCCAATAGGCAACAGATGGGGGGATCGTCATGCACAAAATAAACCATTTCCGCTCCGCGGCCGCCGCCCTCGTGATTGCTGCCGCGACCCCCTTTGCCGGTACCGCTTCCGCCAGCCCGTTCTTGCCCTTCGGCCAGACGATCCAGGGCGCGCCGACGATGACGATGCAGGCGCCTGTCGATCAGGGCGAGGATTCGGCGGACCTTCCGGCCCGCTTCAAGCGCCAGATGGTGGAGTACCGCACCGGCGAGGCGCCCGGCACGATCGTCATCGACACCCCCAACACCTATCTCTACCTCGTTCTCGGCAATGGCCGGGCGATGCGCTACGGCATCGGCGTCGGCCGCGAGGGCTTCACCTGGGCCGGTACCCAGAACGTCACCAGGAAGGCCGAGTGGCCGGACTGGACGCCGCCGCCAGAAATGATCGAGCGCCAACCCTACCTTCCCCGTTTCATGGCCGGTGGCCCCGGCAACCCGCTGGGCGCCCGTGCCATGTATCTCGGAGGTTCCGTCTACCGCATTCACGGCACCAACGATCCCTCGACGATCGGGCACCGCGTCTCTTCGGGCTGTATCCGCTTGACCAACGATGATGTCAGCGACCTCTACGGCCGCGTCAATGTCGGCACCAAGGTGGTGGTCCTGCCGATGACCGACCGCCGCGCATCAGTGGGCACCGGCGGCGCGTATTGAAGGAAATTCTCCGCGCTCGCTTTCGCCTGCCTTGCGGACACCGCAACGCGGCCACTTTTCTTATGGGTCGCTTACCGGCAAAGCGACATGAAAGATCGTCCCGTAAGGATTGTTGGCAGTTGCCTGAAGGGTCCCGGCATGCGACTCGATGATCGACCGGCATATGGTAAGTCCTATTCCGGTTCCGGTAGGCTTTGTCGTAAAGAACGGCTCGAAGATACGATTCTTGTCTTTGCCGTCTATTCCCGTGCCAGAGTCCTCGATGGCGATCAGAACGCCGGATGGCTCCTGGATTTGGGACGTGACGCGCAACAGTCGTGCACGATCGGTGATGGAGCGCATGGCTTCGATTGCGTTCAAGATCAAATTCGAAAACACCTGCTGCAACTGGCCCCGGTCCGCAAGCAGTCGCGGGATTCCGTCGTGCAAATCAGTCAAGACCGATACCCGTTGAGTTCGCAGTTCGACGTCGACCATGGCGAGGACCTCTCGCAAGAGGTCGTTCACGCTGAGCCATGCCCTGCCATGGACATCCTTCTTGAACATCGCCCGGAGACTTGTAATCACCGTACTCCCACGAGCACTGTCGCTGGCGATGCACTCGAGGGCAGCGCGTACTTCATCGATATTGGGTGGTGTTCTTGCAAGGAAGAGCAGGGCAGCCTGGCTGTTCAGAGCAATCGCACTTAACGGTTGATTGACCTCGTGAGCTATCGAAGCCGCCATTGCGTCCATTGCGATCTGCCGCGCCTCGCGTTCTCCTCGCTTCTTCATCACCGATCGGGCGAGGTACGCATAGAGTGTCGTCGTTTCGGAAAGTAGCACGACCAAGACCACAATTGCGGCGATGAGCGAATAGATTCGGCCGGCGTACCAGCCAAGACTGAATCGCGCATTGATGAGGATCGCCGCAACTGCCCCCTCCAGCAGCCACGTGCAGCACATGACCATGAGCCATAGGTCTAGCACCGAGCGTCGCCGAAGCCACAGCAGTGCGAGCGCGATAGCGTCCAAGGAAATGATCAATCCGCCAAATAGCCAAGAGAGATTCTGATTCATCCGAAGGTTGTCAAGAAAGATTTTTGGCAGAAGCCAATCTCCCGCGATGGCAACCCATGTCAGCCCGCACACCGTCGCGGTCACCACCGCGACGCTCCAGCCGATGACTGCTATCGGCGATCGCTCGGGCATGCTTGTTCCGCTTTCCACGTCCTTGTCTTTGAGCCACACATAGACAATCACCGCCAGCGGTGAGCCCGCGTGCCAAAAAATATAGAGCCATACGGTGCTCTGTAATCCGGCGCCGAGCAGGCCCGTCGAAGTAAACGCCCCTGGAAAGGTAAGCGCGTGCGGAATGACGATCAGGGCCGTAAACAAATAACCGCTTCCGAGTACCAACAACGCCCACCGACGCACAATATAGAATTGAGCAAAAAGCAGAACCGAGGTAATGAGATCATTGATTATGGTTGCGGTCTCGAGAACTGGAATGAAAGCGTCAACGCGCGGTAGCTGAACGTAGGTGAACGGTGCCGTGACGACGAATGCGCTAAAGAGGGCCGCGACAACCCCGAGCGCCAATCGGATCTGCCCCCGTGACGGCGGCAGGCCTGCCAGAAGAAATTGTTGTTCGTCGGACGTCTCACGCATAACAGAAGCCACGCTCCGTACCAGGATCAGATAATAGCACGACGCAATCTTTCAGGAATTGAAACTTTTTTTCCCCGAAACCGAATATAACGATTGGAGGGGAGGCGTGCCCGGAAGCATCTGATCCGCAACGCGCCGGCGGATGCCGGCGATGAGGAGGCCCATCGATCGCAGGTGCAGCTGAAGGAATTTAGGGCGTTTCATGTGCCAGAGACTGAATTCTGCTTAAGTGCCCAAAGGCGCAAGAGCGTTGCGCAATGGCTCGCTGGAAATCATCATGAGGCCCGTGAAGGGCTGGCTCAGTTCGAGGATCAAAAAGAGCGCAGCAGACGCCGAAATTGCGAAAATGCCGAGGGCGGCTATGGTCGTCGCGTTATTGTCGGCGAACAGGCTGAAGCTGGCAAAGATGATGGTGAGCCAAGAAATCAGCACCACAAGAAAGGGCATGGGGATCTGATCCGCCTGCCTTGGCGAATAGCAGCAGGCGCGTTTTTGCCAGATCCATGCTGGTATCTATGGCCCTGGCCTGAAGAGAACGTTGGGCTTCGTTCTGCGGGGACAGTTTCAGGATCTCATCGTAGAGCAATAGGGCGGAGGAGCTCGCCTCGAATACTTCCGTCTCCCCGGTATCGGCGCCGTTCTCGCGCCAAATCCTGTCAGCCAAAATGGTGACGGCGTGCCGCAGAAGATTGCCGATGGAATTTCCCTCGGCTCCGTACTGCGCAAGCGTGCGATCCAGCAAAACGATATTGGCTGTCAACTGCTTGACTTGACCGGTTTGGGTTTCATAAGTGCTGTTGGCCGAGCCGATGAGCAAGCCGAGAACCAGAGCGGCGATCGTCCCAATAAGGCCCGTTCCTAGCCTTATGACGTCCTTCGTGTCGCCGGCCAGGTGATGTCCCGGCAGCCTTTTGCGAAGGAATATACCGAGAAATGCGCCTCCGAAGATGCATGCAAAGGTGATTAAAGACAATGATATGGGGCTCATGAGTTATTTCTCCGGTTGGCGCTGCCGACCTCCACTTTTCTCGAAGGGTTGGCGTGGCCAATGTCATGTCCTGAAGTTTAGGAATCGATCGCGTTCCGGGAGGCAATGTTGGTTCCGTTGCTTCGTTGCAGATGAGACGCGGACGGGTCGCACCCGCCGGAATGTGGGTGCGGCCGATATGTTCGACCAGATTTTCAACCCGCACGCGTTACGCTGCGATGTGAGGGCACACCAGACCAAATGCGCCCGCCGCGCTCCAGCCGATCGCAGACATCGTCGCCGCATCTGAAACGGGTTTTGTGAGTGTTCCTTTCCTAAGCACCGCGTACACCAGCAAGGCCGCGGCGAAGCCGGCATGCCAGAAGATAAAAAGCCATGACCCAGTTTGTAATCCGGCACCGAGAAGACCGGTTGGCGAAAACGCGCCCGAGAAGGTAAGGGCATGCGGTATGGCCATTAGTGCCGTGAAAAGATATCCGCACGCCAGTGTCAAAAGCGAGCGTGAGCGAGAAATCGAAAACTGCGCAAATAGCAGAACGGCGGTGATCAAATCGGTGACGCAAACAATTGCATCCAGCGACGGAAAGAACGCGTTGAGTTCCGCCAGTGGCTCGCCGGCGAACGGAACCACAGATCCAAATGCGATGAGCGCAATTGTGGCGACGGCAACCGCGGACCAAGTTTGCCGCGTTGTGGGCGGCAGGTCCACCAACCAGGTATCAGCGGCATCCGATTCGCCACGCGCCATGACTGCCACGCCTACCAAGATCGTGCCCGTCCGGCCAGGCAACTCTGCTACAACCCTACGCCAGGACTGCGAGGTTGTAGAGGGGCTGTGTCGCTTCTTGGCTAAGCTTTGCCGAACACCGAGTGCAAGAATATCGCCGCCCGAGGCACTCGGTCATGCAGCCACTCCGCCGCCTTGATTGAAGCCGGCCGAACCCGAACTGCGTTCGGACAACCTTGGCGAGGCGAAGAGACCCTTGGAATTCCGACAATATCCGCGTTCGATTCGAGGTCGCCGGCCGCTTCGGCACCGGGGTTTATGTGCGCTGCGCGCCGCGAGCTTGAGTGCATCCACTCGGGTCGTCACAAGATTTCATTTCGCTGAATTTGGTCGCGGCATGATCGGTCTTACCCAGTGGACGAGAGGCTCTTTTCGCGGGCGGTCCTCGATGCGACGCGAGGTCGTTGTCGGCGAAGAACATTGATCAGAAGCGCTCGGATTTTTGGTGGCGATATGGTGGCGATATCGACGGAGTTGGAAAAACGCCAAATGCATGCGACCAAATTAAATTAAGTTATATCAATTACTTGCTGGCGCGCCCGGAGAGATTTCGAACTCCCGACCCCCAGATTTGTAGTCTGGTGCTCTATCCAGCTGAGCTACGCGCGCTTGGGATGCGTTCAGCTCCTTTCGTGGCGGTCTCAACGACGGTCTCAGGTAAGTTAGTCTTTGCGCCATTCGTCGGGCCGTTCCCGTACTTGCCCACCTTATATCTCGGAAACTTGCGAAGGGCTTCCGCCTTCTCAGTAAGAAGTGCCTCCCCATAGCCGCGCCCAACTGTTGCCGGCGCGTGCCCGACAATCGCGTCGGTCATCTTTTCGGAGATCCCGCACCGATCGGCCATGCCCTTGAACGTGTGGCGCCACGCGTGATTGGGCGACAATTCGGGATCGCTGACGCCAAGCTTCCGGACCCATGCGGCGAGGTGCTCGCGCGCCTTGACAGAGCGCGGCTTCCGCGGGTTGGTAGGATCAGGCGCCGGATTGGGCAGCGCAGCATCCTTGGACACATTGTAGAACATTGGTCCCTTGCCGTTGGCCTTCACGAATTCGAGGAAGCCCTGCTCGATCAGGTGTTCATGAATCGGCACCGTGCGCGCGCTTCCAGTCTTGGTCGTGCCTGCCTCCGGTGAGATTTTCATGGCGTGGATGGCATCCTCTTTGATGATATCGATGGCACGCAATTGCGTAAGCTCGCCCATTCGCGCGCCACTATACGCGGCAAGCCACGGGCACCAGCGCTTGGCCCCATCGCCCTTGCTGCCCACTTTGATCGCGAGGGCGGCATTCAGAATCACGCTGATCTCTTCGGTGGTGAACCGCTTCGTTTCTCGCGTCCTGATCTTCTTTGGCACCTTCACGCGCCAACCGGTGAACGGATTGCGCGAGATCAGATTTTCCTCGACCGCCCAATTAAACACAGTCCGGGCCGCCCGAACGTAGATGTTCGCGACCGTGCCGGCGTCCCTTCGGTCGGCCTTGCGCACGGGCTTGCCGGCTTTGATGAGCCCGTTAGCCCATGCTTGCATTTGTTCAGGCAATAACGCGGCGGCGGGAATATCCGGAAAGTCGGCTTGCAGTCGCCGGAATACGGTTCGCCATCGGTCGACCGTCGAATTGGCCGGCTTGGCGCTTGCGATCCATCGCTCGAATAGCACCCATGCCGTGAGGGCAGTATCGGGCGCCCCTTTGGATATCTGCGGAAATTGCTTCGCCCATTCGTCCGGTCCGTGGTCACCGCGGGCACGCCGGGCTAGGAGGCTCACTGCGGCAAAGAAATCGCGCGTCACATAGTCCAAGAACATGGCCTTGGAGGCCTCGTCCAAGAGCTTGCCCTTAGCGGCGAGGAATTGATGCGGCTTTGCCTCATCGGCGATCAAAGGACGCACGCGCTCTCGCATGCCGGCATCCCGCTCCCAGAAGTCGAGTGGGTCGCCTGAGAACACGCGATCGGTGCCCGACGTGATATCCGCCGACCTATCGAAGGGGAGCGTGTGATTGATTGCACCCATTGCCGGCCCGTGTAGCTGATCGCGCACATGGGCTTCGTAGTCCTCCCAAACGTGCGCCGGCCAGTTATTCATGCCCGCCAGTGCGACAAACCATCCGTACCACTCGCCCGCCAGCGCGCGCGCCTGCAAGGGCGTGAGTGTGCTCCCCTCCCCTTTGCGAGCGGCGCGGACGTTGTGAATTCGCGCCTCGATATCAGATAGCCATTCGCGGTACTTCGCCCACGCCAACCGGGCCTTCATCGGACCGGTGTTTAGGCGCTCTTCGGTGCGCTTTCCATAGAGCTTCGAGTACTCCTCAACCACATCGGCGGGAATTGTTTTGGGGGCCACAAAGCCGCCCTCGTGGGTCGGGGTAAGTGTGTTTGCTGATCGAGGCATAAGGCCGCCCTACGAAACGGTTTCGTAGCGTCGTTCGTAGCACGGTCCTCGGAAAAAACAAATAATCTCAGCAACTTATTGATAGATAAGGGCAGAAACGGTTAATGGTGCGGACGGTGGGACTTGAACCCACACGGGATTGCTCCCAAGGGATTTTAAGTCCCTTGCGTCTACCGTTTCGCCACGTCCGCGTTTGTGGTCTCCGACGCTCAACAAATTAATTGAATCTCGAGGATATACCCGACCGCCTCGGCGACGACACACCATCGCCGAGATCACTTCGGCTTCTTTTCGTCCCCCTCGTCCTCGGCATCCTCCTCGTCCTCGTCCTCGGCCTCCTCCTCATCTTCCAGGTCGACGCGCTCGCGCAGCTCCTTGACGTGAGCGATGTACTCCTCCGCCCCCTTCTTCGCCTCACGCAGGAAGCCGTTGACCTCCTCCTTGAGCCGGTCGAGGTCCATCTTGATGCCGCCGACCGAGGGGTTTTCGACCCCCAGCCCATAGGCGGTCATGCGCATCCTGACCATGGCGTCGATCAGCAATTGCGCCACGTAGGCCTCGCCGAGATCCTCCTCGTCCATGTAATCGAGGATGCAGTCGTAGATGGCGTCGCGGTGCCGCTCGAAATCCTCGGCGAACTTTTCCGCCTCCGGATCATCGCCGGGCAGATCATCGGAATCCGACATGGGCCTCGATCTCCATTGCGCACCATGAAATCATCATGCCGCACCCTCGCGGATCGGCGGCTGGAACGCGAGCCCGGTGTCCCAGGGAAAGAATATCCAGGTGTCCTGCGAGACCTCGGTCACGAAAGTGTCGACCAGCGGGCGTCCCATCGGCTTGGCATAGACGGCGGCGAAATGCGCGTCGGGAAGAAGCTCGCGCACCATCTTGGCGGTCTGCCCGGTATCCACCAGGTCGTCGACCACCAGCACGCCCTTGCCGCGGCCGCCGCCGAGCGCCGCGACATCGGCCGCCACGGTCTTGAGCACCTTGAGCTCGCCCTGGCTCACATGGTCGTAGCTCGCCACGCAGACCGTCTCGATCACCCGGATGCCGAGCTCGCGCGCCACGATCGCGGCCGGCACCAGCCCGCCGCGGGTCACGCACACCAGCGCCGCGAACGGCCCGGCTTCGGCCAGCCGCCAGGCAAGCGCGCGGGCATCGCGGTGGAATTGATCCCACGACACCGGAAACGGTCGTTGCGGGGTCGGCTGCGCCGGCTCTTGCGCCATTAGTCGTCTCGTCAAAGCTCGAGCTTCACGCGCGCCAGCATGGCGGACACGGCGGCCTTGGCGGCGGCGAGCTTGTGCGGATCGCGCGCCCGCAGCACCACATTGGTGTTGGGGCCGCGCGCCTCGTCGAAGAACGGATAGCTGCCGATCGCGACCTCGGGATGGGCCTTGGCGATATCGCCCAAGGGGGTGCCGATGTCGCCCTCGCGGGCGTCGGCGCGCACGGTTTCCGAGAGGATACGCACGCCGGTCTTGAGCTTGCCGGCCACGCCGTCGAGCATCGCCTGCATGATGCTGGGCACACCCGCCAGCACGATTACGTTGCCGAGCCAGAAGCCGGGCGCGGCCGAGACCTTGTTCAAGACCAGGTCGGCGCCGGCCGGGATCCGGGTCATGCGCATGCGGGCCTCGTTGAGCTCCGCCCCGGTCTGGGCCAGGCGGTCCTGCAGGATTTTCACGGCGCGCGGATCATGGTCGATCGGCACCCCGAACGCCTTGGCGATCGATTGCGCGGTGATGTCGTCATGGGTCGGCCCAATGCCGCCGGTGGTGAACACGTAGGCGTAGCGCTCGCGCAGCGCATTGACGGCGGCGACGATCTCCGCCTCCTCATCGCCTACCACCCGGACCTCCTTGAGCTCGATGCCGAGCGCGGTCAGATACTCGGCGATATAGCCGATGTTCTTGTCCTTGGTGCGCCCGGACAGGATCTCGTCGCCGATGACCAGGACGGCCGCGGTGACGATGCCTCGAGGCTCGGGAGATTCCGTCATGATGATCCTTGATCCTGGCGCGCTTCCTGGCCCATCCTGCGGCCCGCCTGCCCCTAACCTGCCATTGTGCGCTAGCACGCTTCAAGCCGTCCTCAAATCGTTCCGCAACCGCTCAGCGCCCTCCAAATCACCGTCCGATCCGGGCTCGCCCCGATCCGATTTGGCCCGCCCGCAAAGGAAGCCCCACCGTGATCGACCTCTATACCTGGACCACGCCCAACGGCCGCAAGATTTCCATCCTGCTGGAGGAGCTGGGAATGCCCTATACGGTGCATCCCATCGACATCGGCAAGGACGAGCAGTTCAAGCCCGAATTCCTCGAGATCAGCCCCAACAACCGGATTCCCGCGATCGTCGACCGCGACACCGGGTTCTCCCTGATGGAGTTGGGGGCGATCATGCTCTACTTGGCCGAGAAGGCCGGCAAGCTTCTGCCCAAGGACCTCGAGCCGCGCTACCGCGTGGTCGAATGGCTGATGTGGCAGATGGGCGGTCCCGGCCCGATGTTCGGGCAGGTCCACCATTTCACGAAATACAACCCCGGCAAGGCGCCCTATGCGGAGGAGCGCTACCTCAAGGAGGCGCACCGGCTTTACGGGGTGCTGGATCGCCGGCTGGCCGACCACGCGTTCGTCGCCGACGCCTATTCGATCGCCGACATCGCCATCTGGCCGTGGGTGTCGCGCTATGAATGGCAGACTGTGGACCTGCACCAATATGCCAACGTGCTGCGCTGGTATCGGGCGATCGCGGGCCGCCCCGCGGTCCAGAAGGGCTACCAGGTGCCCAAGAAGGTCCAAGAGGTTCCTATGCCGTAAGGCGGGGAACATGCCGAAACGGCCCCGCCCTGGCATTGACCATCGACTTGCCTAAATCCTAGGCAATTCTCCCATTTCGGCGCTTGAACGCATTTTTTTGTTAGGGTCGGTATGGCGCTTCACTCCCTCGCCCCGAAGGGGGATAGGGTGGGGTGAGGGGGTTACGATGATTTCTTATCGCACCGCCGGAGCCCCTCATCCCACCTTCTCCCCGTGCGAAGTCGGATTTATCCGACTTCGCCACCGTTCATGTCCAAAGTCGGATAGATCCGACTTTGGATGGGAGAAGGAGTGAAAGGCCCTGCGTCCCTAAATGAGCGTATCCCTGCCCGCCCGATCGCCGGACTGGCGCGGAGTTTGCAGCTAAGGTTTTGAACGCGCGCAGTCTTTGCGCTGGGCAAGGCGGCGCGCGCCGGGAACGCCAGCGCGCGAGCAGGGAACCCCCATGACGGTCGCGTTCGACGAGATGACGGGGGTGGACGGTGCCTCGCGCCCGCCCTATGGCGAGCTGTCGCGCTGGCTCGGCGAGACCCCCTCCGACGTTCTCGACTATCGGCGGCGCGAGGCGGAGCTGCTGTTTCGCCGTATCGGGATCACCTTCTCGGTCTACGGCGAAGCCGATGCGCAAGAGCGCCTGATCCCCTTCGACGTCCTGCCGCGCATTCTGTCGGCCGCCGAATGGGACCTCTTGCGCAAGGGACTCGAGCAGCGCGTCAAGGCCATCAACCTCTACATCAAGGACGTCTACGGGCGCCGCGAGATCCTCAAGGCCGGCCACATCCCGGAGGACCTGGTGTTCCAGAATCCGGTGTTCCGGCCGGAGATGAACGGCCAGAAGGTGCCCCACGACATCTATGTCCATGTGGGCGGCATCGACATCATCCGCGTCGATGCCGAGACCTTCTACGTGCTGGAGGACAACGCCCGCACTCCCTCAGGCGTCTCCTACATGCTGGAGAACCGGGAGATCATGCTGCGGCTGTTTCCGGAGCTGTTCGCCCGCCACCGGGTGGCGCCGGTCGAGAACTATCCGGACGAGCTGCTGGCGACCTTGAAATCGGTCGCGCCGACCGTGACCAACTCCGATCCGACCGTGGTGCTGCTCACGCCCGGCGTCTACAACTCGGCCTATTACGAGCATTCCTTCCTGGCCGACAAGCTCGGGGTCGAGCTGGTCGAGGGACGCGACCTGTTCGTCAAGGACGAGCTCGTGTTCATGCGCACCACCCAGGGACCCAAGCGGGTCGACGTCATTTATCGACGCATCGACGACGACTTCCTCGATCCGCTCGCCTTCCGCCCCGACAGCGCCCTCGGCGTGCCCGGCCTGATGTCGAGCTACCATGCCGGCAACGTCACGCTCGCCAACGCGGTCGGCACCGGCATCGCCGACGACAAGGCGGTCTACAGCTACATGCCCAAGATCGTGAAGTTCTACCTGGGCGAGGAGCCGATCCTCAAGAACGTCCCGACCTGGCGCTGCCGCGAGAGCGACCATTTGGCCTATGTGCTGGAGCACCTGGAGGAGCTGGTGGTCAAGGAGGTGCACGGCTCGGGCGGCTACGGCATGATGATCGGGCCGAAATCCGACAAGGCCACGATCGCGGCGTTTCGCGCCAAGCTCAAGGCCAGCCCGAAGAATTTCATCGCGCAGCCGACGCTTGCGCTCTCCACCTGCCCGACCTGCGTGGAGGAAGGCGTCGCGCCGCGCCATGTCGATTTGCGCCCATTCGTGCTGACCGGCCGCGACCGCATCCGCATCGTGCCGGGCGGCCTCACCCGGGTCGCCCTGAAAAAGGGGTCGCTGGTGGTCAACTCGAGCCAGGGGGGCGGCACCAAGGATACCTGGGTGCTGGATACCTGAAACATGCTCTCGCGCACCGCCGACAATCTGTTCTGGCTCGCCCGCTACGTCGAGCGCGCCGAATGCCTCGCCCGCATCCTGGAGGTGACGCAGCGCGTCACCACGCTGCCGCTCGCCTATGTGGGCTCGACCAACGAATGGGAGTCGGCGATCGAGACCGCCGGTTGCGCCGCCGCCTTCGCCAGCAATTATCCGGAGGCCAACGAGGAGACGGTGATCGACTTCCTGTGCTTCTCCTCCACCAATCCGTCCTCGATCCGCAGCTGCTTCGAGATGGCGCGCTCCAATGCCCGCGCGGTGCGCACCGCGCTCACGGTGGAGATGTGGGACGCCATCAACGGCACTTGGCTCGAGCTCAAGCGCTTCGGCAACGGCCCGACCTCGCGCGAGGAGTTCATGCGGTTCCTGCGCTGGGTGCAGGAGAGCTCGCTGCGCTTCGACGGCTCGGCCTACCGCACCATGCTGCGCAACGACGCCTATTGGTTCTCGCGCCTGGGCGTCTATATCGAGCGCGCCGACAACACCGCCCGCATCCTCGACGTCAAATATCACCTGCTGCTGCCGGCCAACGAGCGCGTCGGCGGCCCGCTCGATTATTTCCAGTGGGCCGCCATCCTGCGCTCGGTCTCCGCGCTCACCGCCTACCATTGGGTCTACCGCGAGAGCGTCAAGCCCTGGCTGATCGCCGATCTCCTGATCCTCAAGGACGAGATGCCGCGCTCGCTCGCCAGCTGCTACAGCGCCATGGTGCAGAATCTCGACAACATCGCCCGCGCCTACGGCCGCCAGGGCGCGGCCCAGCGCAAGGCCCGCGCCGTCCGGGCGCGCATCGAGAACAGCCGCATGGAGGAGATTTTCAAGGAGGGGCTGCACGAGTTCATCGACGGGTTCATCAACGACAACAACGAGCTCGGCGCCGTCATCAGCGAGCAATATCTGATGTGAGGCGCCCAGCGGGCGGAAACCGGGCGCCGGACCGTCCCGCCAGCGGCCCCAACACACCGCTCGCGGCGGGGCTCATTTTGCGCGACAATCAATCGCGGCCTTCGGCTCAAAAGCGTCAAACGTCTGCCAGGTGATGCATGCGTCTTCGCATCTCGCACAAGACCACCTACCGCTACGTGCCGCCCGCCACCCGGGTGATCCAGGTGCTGCGGCTCACGCCGCGCAATCACGACGGCCAGTATGTGGTCGACTGGCGCATCGACGTCTCGACCGATTGCCGGCTCGACCAGCACGAGGACGCCTTCGGCAATATCACCCACGCCTTCGCGGCCGAGGGCCCGCTGCCCGAGCTTTCGCTGCTGGTCGAGGGCGAGGTCGAGACCCGGGATGCCCATGGGCTGGTGCGCGATGCGGTCGAGCGGTTTCCGCCCAGCCTGTTTCTGCGCGAGACCGAGCTGACCGCCTGCGACCCGGCCATCGCCGCCTTCGCGGCGGCGGGCCGGCAGGCAGCGGGCGCCGACACCCTCAAGGTGCTGCATGCCCTGCTCGAGCGTCTGCACGACGACATGGCGCTCGATCCCGATCCGACCTATGTGGCGACCAAGGCGGCCGAGGCCTTCGAGGCCAAGCGCGGCATCTGCCAGGACTTCGCCCACGTCTTCATTACCGCCTCCCGCAGCCTCGGCATTCCGGCGCGCTACGTGGGCGGCTATTTCTGCCGCGAGGACGGCGTCACCGCCCAGGAGGCCGGCCACGCCTGGGCGGAGGCCTTCGTGCCCGATCTCGGCTGGGTCGCGTTTGACCCCGCCAACGGCATTTGCGCCACCGATGCGCATGCGCGCGTCGCGGTCGGCCTCGACCATCTGGGCGCCGCGCCCGGCCGGGGCATGCGCTACGGCGCCGGCACCGAGACCTTGGCGATCGACATCCATGTCGACCAGGCCTCGCGCCAGACGCAGAGCTGAGCCGGCATTGCTCCCGCCTCGGGCCTCGTTATAAGGACAAGGTGGAACCAGCGGAACCAGTCGGGGCGCCTGCACGACCATGACCTATTGCTGCGGAATTCTCGTGCGCGATGGCCTGGTCATGTTCGCGGACACGCGCACCAATGCGGGCGTCGACAACATCTCGACGTTCCGCAAGCTGCACGTCTTCACCCAGCCCGGCGAGCGCATCCTGGCGATCGCCACCGCCGGCAACCTGTCGATCAGCCAATCGGTGGTGAGCATGCTGCGGGAGGGATTCGAGAATCCCAATACGGGCGAGACCGAGACCCTGATGAATGCCCCCACCCTGTTCCAGGCGGCGCAACGCGTCGGGCGCACCATCCGCGAGATATTCAACGAGGAAGGCAAGACGCTCGAAGCCTCCGACGTCAAATTCGACGTCTCGTTCCTCCTGGGCGGGCAGATCAAAGGCGAGCGGCCGCGGCTGTTCATGCTCTACTCGGCCGGCAACTTCATCGAGTGCACCCAGGACACGCCCTATCTCCAGATCGGCGAGCACAAATACGGCAAGCCGGTGCTCGACCGCGCCATCACCTTCGATTCCGATCTCTACGACGCGCTCAAGATCGGCCTGGTCTCGGTCGACTCGACCATGCGCTCGAACCTCAGCGTCGGCCTGCCGCTCGATATCGTGGTGGCGCGGCGCGACGCCTGTGACGCCGAACTCAACTACCGCATCGAGCCGGGCGAGCCCTACTTCCACGATCTGCGCGAGCGCTGGTCGGCGGCGCTACGTGCCGCCCACGCCGGCATCCCGCGGCCGCCGTACAAGAGCAATCGCTGATTGCTCGCGCGCCGCCGCCGCGAAAGATCGCATCTTTACGTCATACCCGAAAAGGTGAAGCTCGGCAGGGTCGCACACACCGCACGATTCGCCGCCGTTGTTTACCAATGATTAACGGCGCGGCGCAAAAGGCCGCCTCTGGTGGGCACAAATTGCGTCAAATGCCCGGCCGCAAGCCAAAAGAAAACATTCTCATCTAGCCTGCGGAAACGAAAAACCCCAGGACGGTGGGACACTTGACCGGAAATCGGTCCAACATCGGCGGCACCCGCAGATACCTTGGTTGGAGCCACATTCGCCCGAGCGTGGTGGTTCCGATCGGCGTCATCGTGGCGGTCGCAATCGTGTGCGTGGTGGTGGTGGCGCTCAGCTCCGCCCAGCGCGCGGACGACGTCGCGCTCGAGAACGAGCGGCAGCTGTTCACGCGCGCCTTGACCAATCAAGGCGAGCGCGTGCTGCGCGACATCGCGGCGGTGGCGACCTCGGAAGCGGCCTATCGCCGGATTCGCGTCAGCTTCGATTCCGATTGGGTCCAGATTTCCGTCGGCCTGCGATTGCAATCGTTCTTCGACCACGATTTCGTGTTCGTCACCGACCCCGCCGATCATCTTCTCTATGCCTCCCTCGGTCGCCGCAGCGTCGATCCCAACTGGTTCAACTCGGTTCAGTCGGAGCTGCAGCCGGTGCTCGACGTCATGCACGGCGGCGGCGATCCCGGCGAGGGCCTCACCATCGATGTGACCGGTCTCGGAAATCACCGCGCCGCCCGCCTGCAGTCGTTTCTCGGTCGCTTCGCCATCGTCGCCGCCGTGGCGGTCGCCAACAGCGATGAAGCTGT
Organism: uncultured Alphaproteobacteria bacterium; assembly: GCA_963721005.1. Lineage (GTDB taxonomy): Bacteria > Pseudomonadota > Alphaproteobacteria > Rhizobiales > Xanthobacteraceae > VAZQ01. The sequence goes on from CAVRHR010000003.1 coordinate 354,084, forward strand.
CGCCGACGTGGACGCCGGCGCTCCCGCGGTGGTGAGCGTCAAATACATCGATGGCGACGTGCTGGGACAGATCGCCTCGCAGCTGGGCTTGAACAACCTGCACAATGTCGCCGAACGGGATGCTGGTCCCGGCGACTACGTCTTCGAGCTCTCCGACAAGCAGGGCGGATCGATCGCCCGCTTCGCCTGGACGCCGAGCCAGCCGGGCGCCGAGATCCTCAACAGCATCACCCCTTTCATCAGCATCGCGCTCGGCGGCTTCGTGCTGCTGGCCGGCCTGGTGCTGCGTCACATGCGCAAGACCGCGGCCACCATCGCGGCCGGCGAGACGAGGCTGCGCCATCTGGCGCTGCACGATCCGCTGTGCGGCCTGCCGAACCGCATCTTCTTCAGCGAGCGGCTGGAGGCGATCATCGAGAGCGTGAAGGATGGCGCGCCGCCGGCCGCCATATTCTACATCGATCTCGACCACTTCAAGGATGTCAACGACACGCTCGGGCACCCGATCGGCGACGAGCTGATCCGCAGCGTGACCCAGCGCCTCACCCAGACCCTGCGCGGCGATGATCTGGTGGCGCGGCTCGGCGGCGACGAATTCGCCGTCATCACCTCGGCCGGCCACGACCAGGCTACGCTCGAGGCGATCGGCACCCGCATCATCGCCTCGCTCTGCGCGCCCTACTCGATCGCCGACCAGACCGTCGTCATCGGCGCCAGCATCGGGGTCGCGGTCATCAACCAGCACGTCGGCGCCGTGTCGGACGTCATGCGGCATGCCGACATGGCGCTCTATCGCGCCAAGAACGAGGGCCGCAACCGCGCCTGCATCTACGACACCGCGATGGACGACAATATCCTCAAGCGCAAGCTGGTGGAGAACGACCTGCGGGCCACCATCGAGAAGGGCGAGCTGCGGGTCGCCTATCAGCCGATCGTCAACAACAGCGGCGAGAACGTGGTCGGGGTCGAGGCGCTCTGCCGCTGGACCCATCCCGAGCGCGGCGAGATCCCGCCGGCCGAGTTCATCCCGATCGCCGAGCACAGCGGCCTCATCATCTCGCTCGGTGAATGGATGCTGCGGCAGGCCTGCCTCGACGGCAAGGCGTGGCCGGACATCACGGTCTCGGTCAACGTCTCGCCGCTGCAGTTCCGGCGCGCCGATTTCGTCGACGTGGTGGAGCGCATCCTGCACGAGACCGGCTTCGACGCGACCCGGCTCGAGCTCGAGGTGACCGAGAGCACGCTCCTGGGCAATGTCGACACCGCCGAACTCGCCATGTTCCGCCTCAAGGCGCTGGGCGTGCGGCTGGCGCTCGACGACTTCGGCACCGGCTATTCGAGCCTGCTCTACCTGCGCCGTTTTCCGTTCGACAAGCTCAAGATCGATCGCAGCTTCGTGCACAGCATCGAGCGGGCCGCGGACGCCGCCGCGATCGTGCACGCAGTCGTCAGCCTCGGCCGCGGTCTCGGCATGAAGGTGACGGCGGAAGGCGTGGAGACCGCCGAGCAGCAGCTGTTCCTGCGCGCCGCCGGCGTCCACTTGATGCAGGGCTACCGCTTCGGCCGCCCCGGCACCGCCGCCGACATCAACATGCGGCTGTCGGTTCCGGCCTCCTTCACGATCATCGACACGCCGGCCGATCTGGCGATGGCGGGCTGAGCCGGGCCGGCCGATCCACGCGGACAGCGTCTCGCCGCCCGAGGTGTCCCGCCGCCTGAGGATTGCGGCCGCGGCGCCGGTCCGTCAGGATGGCGCCTGCGTCACGCCAATCGTTGCAGGAAGCAATCCCATGTCCAAGATCGCCCTCGTCACCGGTGCCGGCACCGGAATCGGAAAAGCCGTCGCCTTGGCCCTGATGCGGGAGGGCTATGCGGTCGTGTTGGCCGGTCGGCGGCAGGACAAGCTCGACGAGACCGCGGCCGCCGGCAACGCCATCGGGGCCCACAGCCTTTCGGTGGCGACCGACGTGAGCGACCCTCATTCCGTCAAGGCACTGTTCGCCAAAACCAAGGCGACCTTCGGGCGCCTCGATGTCCTGTTCAACAATGCCGGGATCGGGGCACCCGCCATGCCGCTCGAGGAGCTGCCGCTCGAGACCTGGAGAAAGGTCGTCGACATCAATCTCACCGGCATGTTCCTGTGCACCCAGGAAGCCATCCGGATCATGAAAGCGCAGGAGCCGCGCGGCGGGCGCATCATCAACAACGGCTCGATCTCCGCCCATACGCCGCGCCCGCACGCCGTCGCCTATACGGTGACCAAGCACGGCGTCACCGGCCTGACCAAGCAGACCGCGCTCGATTGCCGGGGCCACGATATCGCCTGTGGCCAGATCGACATCGGCAATGCCGGCACGCCATTGACCGAACGCATGGTCGCCGGCGTGCTGCAGCCCGACGGCAGCAAGCGGCCGGAACAGCGCATGAACGCAGACGATGTCGGCAAGGCGGTGGTCTACATGGCCGGCCTGTCGCTCGACACCAATGTTCTGTTCATGACCGTGATGGCCAACCTGATGCCGTTCGTGGGCCGCGGGTAATTCTGACTCCCTCATCCTGAGGAGCCGTGCGCAGCACGGCGTCTCGAAGGATGCAGCCGGGTGGCACCGCGCACGTGGCCATGGTTCGAGACGCGCGGGCTTCGCCCGCGCCCTCACCATGAGGGTGAAGAGATCAAAGTCTTTGCGCAGAGGTAGTGGCGGGGCCCGCTAGTCCGCCACCAGCGTCACCTTGATGCGAGCACCGGCCTTCACCCGGGCGAGCGCCTTCACGTCGGTGAGCGCCTGGGCGAAGATGTTGCAGGGGCTGGCCAGCCTGGTCTCGTCGCCTTGGCTGATGGGAGTGCGGCCGAAGCCGATGGCGATGCAGCGGCCCTCCGGCCAATAGGCGATCTCGCCCGGGACCACCACCGCCCGGGCTTCCGGCTCGCGCGCGGCCATAACCGCCACCTCGAAATAGACCTCCTCGCCCCAAGTCTGCGCCGCGGCGGTGGCCGGCAGCGCCGCCGCGACCTGCCGGGCGGTCGGCGTGTCCAGAAGCTGCGCGTCGAGCGTGAGCGTGCCGAAATCAAAGCGGATGCGCATGGCAGCGACCCTCGTTTCCACATTATCATGCCGGCCCGGCATGATGCCGGCTGGCGGCCCGGGGGGCGGGCCCGGATAGGGGCATGGGGCATGCAGCAATTGCAATCGGCATTTGGCATGCTCGCCCTGCTGGCGATCGCCTGGGGCATCAGCGAGAGCCGGCGCGCGGTCTCGCTGCGGCAGGCCGGGATCGGGCTCGCGGTCACTTTCGCGACCGCCACGCTGTTCCTCAAGGTGCCGGAGGTGACGGCCGGATTTTCCGCAGTCAATCACGCGATCGATGCCATCGCGGATGCCACCAAGGCCGGCACCGCCTTCGTGTTCGGCTATGTCGGGGGCGGCCCGCTGCCGTTCGAGCTGAAAGTTCCGGGCGCCGAGTTTAGCCTCGCGTTCCAGGCACTGCCGGTAGTGCTGGTGATGAGCGTGCTCACCTCGCTCCTGTTCTACTGGCGCATCCTGCCCCCGGTGGTGCGCGGCCTCTCCTGGGTGCTGGAGCGCACGCTCGGGGTCGGCGGCGCGGTCGGGCTGTCGACCGCCGCCAACATATTTCTCGGCATGATCGAGGCGCCGCTGTTCATCCGCCCCTATCTGGTCAACCTCACCCGAGCCGAGCTGTTCATCGTGATGACCGCCGGCATGGCCTGCATCGCCGGCACTGTGCTGGTGATCTATGCCGGCCTCCTCGGGCCGGTGATCCCCGATGCGCCCGCCCATCTGGTGGTGGCCTCGATCCTGGATGCCCCTGCCGCCATCCTGATCAGCCTGATCATGGTGCCGGACCTGAGCGGCGAGCGCACCGGCGCCAGCCTGCCCAAGGTCGGCAGCACCGCCTCGAGCACCATGGACGCGATCGTGCAGGGCGCGGCCGCCGGCCTCGAGCTGCTGCTCAACATCTGCGTGATGCTGATCGTGCTGGTGGCGCTGGTGCACCTCACCAATGCCATCCTGGGCCTCTTGCCCGATATCGGCGGCGCCCCGGTCTCGCTGCAGCGGGCGCTGGGCTACCTGATGGCGCCGGTCTGCTGGCTGATGGGCATTCCCTGGAAGGACGCCGTGACGGCCGGCGGGCTCATGGGGATCAAGACCATCCTCAACGAGTTCATCGCCTATATCGAGCTCTCCAAGCTGCCGCCGGACGCGCTCGAGCCGCGCTCCCGCCTGATCATGCTCTATGCCATGTGCGGCTTTGCCAATTTCGGCAGCCTTGGCATCATGATCGCCGGGCTCACCACCATGGCGCCGGAGCGGCGCGCCGACGTGATCTCGCTCGGCTTCAAGTCGATCGTCTCGGGCACGCTCGCGACCTGCCTCATCGGCGCGATCGTCGGGGTGCTGAATTAGTCCCATGTGTCCTCGAAATTGAAGGGAAAGCGCTGTGCGTAGGGGCGGGCCTTGTGCCCGCCCTCCTCGCCACGGGATTGGCCGAACGGGCGAACCGAACCCTTCAACTTAGCTCGAAGCACACGACTAGCGCGGCCCTTCCGACGACTTGCCCGACCATGTATGGTGTGACGACGGACGCGTTGATCCGGAGCTGCCAGCGGCACGCCGACGTCCCGCTCGCAACGGCCGGAAAATGCGGTGGCGACACAGGGAGACGAACCATGCCTGCGCCAAGCTGGCTCGGAGCCTTCGCGTTGATGGCGGCGCTCGGCGCCGCCGCGGCGCCGGCCCGAGCCTGGGACGATGCGAAATATCCCGACCTCACCGGCCAGTGGCGTTCGATCGGCGGCCCCGGGCGGTTCGACATCAGCAAGCCCGGCGGCCGCGGCCAGCAGGCGCCGCTGACCCCGGAATACCAGGCCATCTTCGAGGCCAATCTCGTCGACCAGGCCGCCGGCGGACAGGGCACCACCCCGACCTACAAATGCATTTCGCCCGGCATGCCGCGCGTCACCAACGGCTATGGCGAGATGGAGTTCATCGTCACGCCGGACACCACCTACATCCTGGTCGACCACATCCAGGACGATCGCCGCATCTTCACCGACGGACGCAATTGGCCCCTCGAGCTCGAGCCGACGCTCTTGGGCTACTCGGTCGGCCACTGGGTCGACACCGCCGGCAGCGGGCACTTCGATGTCCTGGAGGTCGAGACCCGCGGCTTCCGCGGCCCGCGCTCTTTCGATGCCAGCGGAATTCCGCTGCACCAAGACAACGAGACCGTGGTCAAGGAACGCATCTTCCTCGACAAGGCCGACCGCAACGTCGCCCATGACGAGGTCACGGTCTACGACCATGCGTTGACGCGTCCCTGGACCGTCACCAAGAACTACCGCCGCAGCCCGCAACAGCATCCCGACTGGACCGATGAATATTGCGCGGACAACAACCACGTCGCCATCGGCAAGGAGGACTACATGCTGAGCGCCGACGGAATGCTGATGCCCGCCAAGAAGGACCAGGGCCCGCCGGATTTGAGATACTTCAACAAGAGGTAGTGCTGCGCGTAGCGGCGGCGCTTGGAGCGCCCTGCCCTCATACCCGATGCATCTTCAGGGACGCACAACGTTTCACTCCCTCTCCCCATGAGGGGAGAGGGAGTGAAACGCTGTGCTCACTCCACGAACGCCCGCGCGTCTCGAATTATCAGGCCCCTAATTCAACCGAAACTCGCCGTCGAGCGCCCGGATTTCGGCCGGCTTGATCAGCCGGGCATGGGCCACCGTCACCGAATGCAGCGGCCCTTCCAGCTTCTCCAGCCAAAAGGCCAGAAACCGGTTGAGCAGCGGAAATTTCGGGCAGAGGTCGTACTCCTGCCAGACATAGGTTTGCAGAAAGGACGGATGATCCGGCATCCGGTAGAGAATATGGGCCGTGGTCAGGCCGTACCCTTGCAGCTGTCGCTTGAAGTCTTCCGAAATCATGGCTCGTTTCTCCTTCCGGCCGACAATCAATGTCGCGGGAGTTGAGTTCCAATTGCAAGCCAAAAGGATGAATTATATGTTCAATATCAATGCATTAGCAGCGTTTGCGAAGGACTGCTGACAGGCCCTGCCGGCCGTCCCGCCGGTTGGTGAGCCAGCCGAATTAACCAAACAATCCAGCGGCTTATGAGGCCTGCTAGCACTCCATAAATCCGAGTGCTAAAAATTTTTCCCGGGGCCCTTGCGGTCAAAAATCGTTCGCCCTATTTGGCGGCCAAGCGGTCTCCTGGGGGAGACTTCCGGCGGCCGCCCCATTCCAGTCACCACAGCCCAGATCTCGAGGAGAAGCTCATGAAATTTCGTCCGCTTCACGATCGTGTCGTCGTCAAGCGCATTGATGCCGAGGAGCGCACCGCCGGCGGCATCATCATTCCGGATACCGCCAAGGAGAAGCCGTCGCAGGGCGAGATCGTGGCCGTCGGCCCCGGCGGCCGTGACGAGAGCGGCAAGCTCATCCCGATCGACGTGCGCGCCGGCGACCGCGTGCTGTTCGGCAAGTGGTCCGGCACCGAGGTCAAGATCGACGGCGTCGATTACCTGATCATGAAGGAAAGCGACATCATGGGCGTGCTCGAGGGCACCACGGCCAAGAAGAAGGCCGCCTGATCGCGCATTCCGCTGCGTCCCCGGGCAGCCTTCCGCAGTGACCTGCGGCGCGGCGTCTCGCGGAAATCCATCCAATCCCCGATCCGGTCCACGAGACGCCGTCAGCGCCCGGGACTTGGATCAAATCGGAGTAGATCAATATGTCAGCCAAGGACGTGAAATTCGCCGTCGATGCCCGCGACAGGATGCTGCGCGGCGTCGATATTCTCAGCAATGCCGTGAAGGTGACGCTCGGCCCCAAGGGCCGCAATGTGGTGCTGGACAAGTCGTTCGGCGCGCCGCGCATCACCAAGGACGGCGTCACCGTCGCCAAGGAGATCGAGCTCGAGGATAAGTTCGAGAACATGGGCGCCCAGATGGTGCGCGAGGTCGCCTCCAAGACCTCCGACTCGGCCGGTGACGGCACCACCACCGCGACCGTGCTCGCGGCGGCGATCGTCAAGGAAGGCTGCAAGGCGGTTGCGGCCGGCATGAACCCGATGGACTTGAAGCGCGGCGTCGATCTCGCGGTCGAGGCCGTGGTCGCCGACCTGCAGAAGAACTCCAAGAAGGTCACCTCCAACGAGGAGATCGCCCAGGTCGGAACGATCTCCGCCAACGGCGATGCCGAGATCGGCCGCTTCCTGGCCGAGGCCATGAAGAAGGTCGGCAACGAGGGCGTCATCACGGTCGAGGAGGCGAAGTCCCTGGAGACCGAGCTCGAGGTGGTCGAAGGCATGCAGTTCGATCGCGGCTACATCTCGCCCTACTTCGTCACCAATGCCGAAAAGATGCGGGTCGAGATGGAAGACCCCTACATCCTCATCTACGAGAAGAAGCTCTCCGGCCTGCAGGAGCTGCTCCCGCTCTTGGAAGCCGTGGTGCAGACCTCGAAGCCCCTCGTCATCATCGCCGAGGAAGTCGAAGGCGAAGCGCTCGCCACCCTGGTGGTCAACAAGCTGCGCGGCGGTCTCAAGGTCGCGGCCGTCAAGGCGCCCGGTTTCGGCGATCGCCGCAAGGCCATGCTGCAGGATATCGCCATCCTGACCGGCGGCCAGGCGATCAGCGAGGACCTCGGCATCAAGCTCGAGAACGTCACGCTCGCCATGCTGGGGCGCGCCAAGAAGCTGATGATCGAGAAGGAGAACACCACCATCGTCAACGGCGCCGGCAAGAAGGCCGACATCGAGGGCCGCATCAGCCAGATCAAGGCGCAGATCGAGGAGACCACCTCGGACTACGACCGCGAGAAGCTGCAGGAGCGCCTCGCCAAGCTCGCCGGCGGCGTCGCGGTGATCCGGGTCGGCGGCGCGAGCGAGATCGAGGTCAAGGAGCGCAAGGATCGCGTCGACGACGCCATGCATGCGACCCGCGCCGCGGTCGAGGAAGGCATCCTGCCGGGCGGCGGCATTGCGCTGCTGCGCGCCAGCGAGGTGCTCAAGAAGGTGCGCACCCACAACGACGACCAGAAGACCGGCGTCGAGATCGTGCGCAAGGCCATCTCCTCCCCGGCCCGCCAGATCGCCCTCAATGCGGGCGAGGACGGCTCGGTCGTGGTCGGCAAGATCCTGGAGAAGGACCAGTACAACTACGGCTTCGACGCCCAATCGGGCGAGTACGTGAACATGATGTCGAAGGGCATCATCGACCCGACCAAGGTGGTACGCGCCGCGCTGCAGGGCGCAGCCTCCGTGGCCGGCCTCCTCATCACCACCGAGGCCATGGTGGCCGAGCTGCCGAAGAAGACCCCGCCCGCGCCCCCGATGCCGGGTGGCGGCGGCATGGACTTCTGATCGCTGCTTTCAAGCGACACAGACGCGATGGCCCGGGCCCAAGCCCGGGCCATTTTGCTTTGGATGCACGGGCGGGATCGACGCGGCGGCGCGAGCCGAACCGGAAACGTGACGATGAACTCGTGACCTCCGTCGGCCCTCCAGAACTTTACGGAAGCGAAAAGGATGTCGATGTAGATCGCAACCGCCGCCGCGTCCAATAACGGCAGGTCCTCATGCACAACGCGATTCGACGGCGTGCGACCCAATGGAAGTCCCGGACGCACTCGGACAGCGCATCCCAATTGCCGCCAAAATAGTCCGGCAGCTGCAATTCCCGGCGGAGAGCCTCGAATAGCGCTTCCCGACTATCCAGGCCGGCCGGAATCCTGACAATAAAATCCTCCGCAGAATCAAGATTGAGCGCGCCGACACTAAAGCAAAATCGGGAGAGATCAGCCGTCATGTCACGTTGTCCCGCACGGGCGCTTGCGCTGCCGCCACAAGCATCCACGCCCACCAGTCAATGCCCCAGACTCCACGCGACGAACTCCTCCGAGGATATTTGAAGGGCATCCGCCACCAGCACCGCAACCTGCGCAGGCCAGAGCTCCAACCCGAGCGCATGGCCCTCGACGATATCGCAGAACACCGGGTAAAACCCCGCCTTGTCTGCGAATTCGGCAGGCGATAATCCAAGCTCGGTGCGCCGCACTCTGATGAACGCATCGAGCGACTGCAGTTCGAGGGTATTCGCCGCCGCTGACACGATTTGCCGCATATCGATTTTCAGCAATCCCGCCAGAACCTTGATCTTGAAGAGCGGCACCACCGTGCGCCACTCGTCGGGGTACGCCTCCAAGTCGTAAAGCTCGGAATCGCTCATGCTCAGGATGGCTGCGATATCGTCCTCGGATATCGCCAAGGCACGACGCTGCTGGCGCATCAACGCATGGAATACATCTTTCATTCAGTGTCACTGCTCTTGCGAACGTACTCCTTAGTGGCATTCCGAAACATGAGTTGGCCACATCGCTGGCACTCTTGCGTGCTGCCCTCGACAATGAACTGTTCGGTGCCACAATCAGGATGACACACCGCGTAGGCTATCGGCAGCGTCTCGGGAAATTCTCCGACTGTATCTGGGTAGTCATCTATCGGATTCCGCTCCCAATCGCCGAGCGCTCGAACATGAGCCAGGAATGACTCCTCTTGTGCGGTCCCTTTCACGATCTTCGCATACCGCGTCTTTATGCGCGCAATCAGCCCGTCCAGCTCCGAATTTGACATATTCTCTTCCTCAAACGTCCCAGGACAATCAGGCTCCCCGGCTGCGCCTCGGACTTAAGAGCCCTCGTCCATTCAATCGAGATTGCCGCCAGAGCCGCGGTTCGACAGAACCAGCGCCAAGCTGTGAAAGCGCTCCTTGAGAATTGTCCTGCGCGCACCGTCCACGATCATCGAAAGATAGTGCTCATGAATTGTGGACTCGATCACGACCCGTCCATTCCGGTCGCGAAACCCGATGTCCTCGGGCAAATCAGGATGCTGCCAGCCGTAGAGATGATCCGTCACATCCAAAAACAGCTCCATGACGGGATCTGCGGTTGAAAACTTGAATAATCTGGCAACAAGCCCGCCGTGGAGTTTGTCCCGGGCCACTCGCCGACGTCTTGCTCAGCGAGCAGGTGGGGCGCAAGACGTTTCACCACCGCCGCAATGTTGGGTCCTTTCTGAACCTCTTCCCGCACCACGAAATACGCTTCATCGGACGTCGCGAAAGAATACCGGATGAATTCGGCATAGAGCGCGCCGTCCAGGTCTTGGCAAAGCTCGATCCGGCCCCGGCTCGTCATGGCGTTTGCGCCGGGTCGAGGATATTGGTCAACCTGATCTCCACCGCACCATATCCCCACGCTGAATCGATCGGCATGCCTGTGTCGTCGTCGATACGGTACTCCGCCTCGATGCGGCCCGGGTCGGTATCGCAGTAACGCACGAGCACCGGCTTTCGCCTTCCGAGCAATTGCCGTCGTGCAAAGTCAGGCATGCGCCACTTCGATCGGTCCCAATCAGGAGGTGCTCCGAGGACCCACCACTCGCCGTTGATCAATCCGAGATCGCCAAACCGGACGCGAAGGATCGCCTTCGCCGGCTCCAGATCATCCAGCCGAATTGGATCAACCAACTCAAGACGTGGCCCAAAAAAGCAACCGAACAGCGCCCGCCCCCTCGGCGCGGCTCGGGCCACCACGCCGCGCGCATGGCCACCCGTGCGCAGAGGGACCAGAAACACAGAGCCTTCGGAATACGGCAGCTTCATATTGAGCCCAACTCGCGAACGGCCTTGCATTTGCGAAGGTCTCGCGTCCGCGTTCCCCGCCGCGGCCGCGCTACCTCGCCTGGATCCAGGCCGCAGCCTTGTCGAAATACTCCTTGGTCCGCCAGACAGCCCGATCCCACCGGCCATCGACGTGCGCGAGCGCCTCTCTCGCGGCCTCCCGGTCAGGGACCCAAATCGCAATCCTCGCCAGCGCATTCCAGTCCTGATCGCGCAAGCCGTAGCGCTTGTCCCGCGCCGCGTAAGCCGCCCTGATTTGCGGCCAAGTAAGGCCGGTCTGAGGGAAGAAGTCGCCGGTCGCATATTCCTGCATCAACCGGTAGGCAACGTAGGAATAGGCGATCTTGCCGTCCTCGCCCCCCGGCGCGGCCTGAAGGGAATTGATATAGGCTGCAGGTTCGCCCGGCCTGCCGAACCATTTCTGCTGCATCAATTCGGCATGCTGTGCATACAGCGGAAAATAGGTCGGAAACAGCTCGACGGCGGTGTTGTAAAGCGCATCGATCCCAATCCTCGGTTTGGGAGCGAACTGCGCCGATTTGGTCAACACCTCGTAGGCATGCGGATCGCTTTTCGGGTCGATGATCGTGAGCTGACTCTGTGCCCGGTCGAGGCGTTGCCGGACCAGCTCCCACTGGGCCGGGGTCACTTGGACAGCATAGCTCGTCCCGCGCGCCACCCACGCGTATTTGATCCAATTATCGGCCAGCGCCAACCGCGCGGCCAGCGAGTCCGGCCGCTCTTGCAGCCAGGCATCGAGCCGCCGCAGCTGCTTCTCCAGCACCGGCCGTGGCTGCATTGCGGCCTCGGGATCGATTTGGCATGAACAGCTCGAGCCGTCGGCGGGCACCAAGGCGCGATAGAATTCATACAGCTCGGGGTTTCCGCCGCGGACCCGAATGTCGAGGTTCCGAAACTCGGCTGCCATCCTGTCGAGCTCGCCGAATTGCTGTCCATCGAGCAGCGAGAACACCTGCCGCTGCAGGTCCGCCACCTCCGGCTCCTCGGCCCGCGCACTCAACGGCCCGGCAAGCACCACCACGACAACGCATGGAAGCAGAAATGCCAAACGATCCATAGGGATGACCTCGCTTGCCCAGGTGGCGAGACCTTCGTTTGCAACCGTGAACATTCCTTTGCACGGAACACCGTGTTTTTACCGACCTCGGCAATATACCGGCCCGGACGCCGGGCATCCGCCCTGCCGGCTGCGGCTCGGCCGCCAGTTGCGCCGCATCCCAGCAACGATCGGTGAATGCTCTACGTATCTCTCTGCACGTACCATTGACCGCCCAACAAAGAATAACAGAATCTCTCCGACGTGCCTGATGTTGGCGCTGGAGCACCGTGCGGGAGCCAACATACCGAAACGTGAACGGTATCGCCCGCCCAGCCAGAAGCCCACACCACAATGCAAATGTCCGGATCAGCCCCATCAGACCTTGCAATGCCGCCCGCACCAATGCCCGAGAGAAGCGCCAAATATTCCTTATATCTATCCAAAGACAGATCAGCAATTGGCGGCGACTGCGATATAGGCACGTTCTCTGTACGAACTCCCCAAGGCGCGATCAGCCTAAGATTCTTGTCCTCTACCAGCATGTCCCGCAGTTGCTCATAGTCCGCCTTCTTCTCATTGAACCGCTCCGCTACGCTCTCCGTCGATGGGGCCGACCCTGTGTAGCGCAACGCGAGCAGCACGAAGGCCAGCACAATTATCGCAGCCAGAAAGGTGATCGCAATTCTTTTCATCAACTTTTGAAAACTCACCCGCATTCCAGCGATCACAAAACCGGCGATTGCGAGACAGAGTAACCCTAGCGATATCAGCACGAGCCGCCTCCGCACATTGCCTTGCAGTTGCGAATTTCGGTGGCACCTTGCTCGTTCCTGACGGGCAATTCAAATTCGGTCCATGGCTCTGGTGACGGAGGCCACCTAATGAATTACTTGTTTTCCAACCTGTCCAACCGCCGCTCCAATCTCTTTGGGTAGCTCGCCGTCAAGAGCGCGAACAGGCCGAGGAGCAGGTCAGCGACTATCCGAACTTGGAATCGAGGTTTCGCGCCTGGCGAGACTAGGTCCGGCCACGACAAAATCGATCTCATTTTAGCTGTATGCGTCGGATCTCTTCGATAAACCCAGCGGGATTGTCCGGCGTCATTATAACTGTTCGAAATAGCCCTCGCTTCTTTCGAATTACGACACCTTTGCCCCACACCCGATTTCCAAGCCTCAGGGCGAAGCTTGGCATCAGCAGCTCCCTAAACGAACACCCCCTTATCTCGAGAATGTCGTTGATTCGTATTCGCATGACAGGAATCGCTGAAAACAATTTCACAGCGATCCTGTCACCCTCAATCTCGTAATCGTAGATATAACGTAACGGCAGCAGAAGAAATCCCACAAAGAGGACTGCCATGTCGTCGAGGATCATTTTTGTCACCGAGCCCATGTATTTCACCAGCCACGCCAAACCCGTCCCCCACAGGTGCCGCCTGGAAGCCATACGTCGCCACCGATTTCAGGCCCAATCAAGCGCTGCAAGCCCAGAACCAGGACCGCAATTGTAATGAATCGCTCGCGATGCGATTAAGCAGCGTATCGCTATCGCCCAACCCTAAGACCAGATTCCTCCGCTAAATCTTGAAGAAAGAAGGCAAGCGCCTTGCACTTGCAAAACCCAACCCCGTAGTACACGCAGCGCACAACTTCTTCCATAGCGTCAGGGTCGCCCTTCCTTGCCGCGTCCAAATATGACTTGAAGGCTTTGGTCGGCGATTTTGCGACACCAAAACCGATTTCATAAGCGTAGGCTAAATCATAAGTTGCCTCTCTAATACCATTCTTGCTGGCCTTCTTAAGGAGTTGGAACGCCTTGCTTGCGTCAATTTCGAAGTGTACCCCGTGAATAAACCAAGTGGCGAGGGCGTAGGTTGCTCTCGCATCGCCCTGTTTGTGACTCTCCAGGAGCAGTGCGGCGGTGCGATCGGTGAGCTGACCCGCCCTCGCTAGATCGAACGCTTTCCGGTACACCGTGCGCTCCGTAGGCTTGGGTACCAATAGAGATTTGTCTGTCGTCTTTCGGTGGGAATGGGGGCATTTTGGGCCAGCGACCTTTTGGGTCTTTGCGACGCTGCCGCGGCTTGGCGCGATTCGCGCCGCCTTTTTCCCGACGTCAAGCCCGCCGTTTCCGCGCCGGTCCTTTTTCATAATTGCCTCCGAGGATCGTGGGCGTTCTTCTTGTGCTCGCTATTAAGCACGTAACCGGTTCGGAACCCAGCCGCCACGGAGGACAGCGTGCCCCCTTTCAGGTAAAAAATCCCCTTATCGTCCTGTGCACGGGAACGGCTCTGACGACGAGTTCTGACAATGGATGACACTTTCAGATTGGACCTGGCCGACTGTGACAAGGAGTATACTCAAAATGTGCTCGACACTTTTCTTGAAAAGGCCGCGGACCACGGACGAAAGCTGATCGAATCCGCATGAGCCAGGCAATGGCCGACAGGCTGGGAATTGAAGACCGCCGCGCCGCTGGATCCTTCAGAGGTGTCCCGGTGGCAGTGTGCGACACCGGCTTTGAGGGGGCAATCGAAGTGATCCTCGGGCCAATTCATTGAGCAGCAAAAGGTCTTCACCTCAACCCGGGGGCAGAGAATTGCGGCAATACCGGTTGGAGATATACCGCCCCCGAAACACCAACGACCACGAATGAGGAGGCGCGCGTACATCCGGCGTCGCCTGCTCAAGATCGTGGCCGTTACACGATGAGGCCGATGGCTTCATCGCTCCGGCCGACAGTGCCTGATTCAGATGAAAGTTCCGTGACGGCGCCGGCCGCGGCGCGCCGTCACAGCATCCGGTACATCACCAGTGCGTCGACCGACCCGAGCCGCGGATGCTCGAACGCCTGTGGCAGGCGGCCCACGATCTCGAATCCGAAGCCGCGCCACAGCGCGATCGCGCGCTCGTTGCTGGCGACCACGAAGTTGAACTGCATGGCGCGGAACCCGCGCGCGCGAGCCTGCGCCAGCGAATGGGTGCACATGGCCCGCGCCACTCCCCGCCCGCTGGCCTCCACCTTGGTCATGTAGCCGCAATTGGCCACGTGGGCGCCGCCGCCCTGCTGGTTGGGTCGCAGGTAATAGGTGCCGAGCACCTGCCCGTCCGCCTCGGCGACGAAGACCTCGTGCGCGGGCGCGCCCCAATAGGCCAGCGCGGCTTCCCGGCTCATGTCGCGCGGCAGCACATAGGTCTCGCCGGCCCGGATGGTCGGGCCGATGATCCCCCAGATCGCGTCATGGTCGCGCGGCTGCGCGGGCCGGATTTGCATGGGCCGATCCCAGCTCAGATGGCTTGGTTCCGCCGCGGACCTACTCCGCCGGCACGGCGACGCGGGCGCGCTCGGCGTCGTTGACCAGGAAGGCGATCACCAGGCACGCGGCGACCAAGCCGAACGCGATGCAGGCGGTCGACCACAGCACCAGGTCGAAGCCGCCACGGCCATACAGGAACGAGATCGCCCATACCGCCACGCCCGACACCGCGAAGGTGAGGAAATAGCGTACCGCATAAACTCGGCCGCGCCACGCATCCGCAGTGTAGCGGGCGATGACCAGATCGTTGACCGTCACCTGCGCGTAGCTTGCCGCCATGGTCAGCGCCAGCGCAGCGAGCAGCGGCCGCTGGCAGAGGCTGCCCAGATCACGCCGCCGAACTGTAGAAGCGCCACCGCCGCGAACAGCACATGCATCGGGAAACGCTCGACCAGCCGCCCGACCGCGAGCTGCGCGAGCGCCCCGCACATGAACACCGCGGTGGCAAGGCTGCCGACCCAGAACAGCGGAACGTCGAGCCCGAGCCGCTCGTCCACGATCTTGGGCAGCGCCACCGACACGGTCTGGAGCACCAGGCCGGCGGTCAGCGCCACCACCACGAACAGGCCGAACAGCACCGCGGCGCGCGCCGCCGTCAGCGGCACATCGGGCGCGGCGTTGCGCCCGGCCACGCGCGAACGGTCGTCGGGAACCAGCCAAGGGTAGACGGCGCCGGTCGCGATCAGCAGCGCCGCCGGCACCAGGAAGGCGCCGCGCCAGCCCAGGAGCTCGATCAGGCTCGCCGTGATGCCGGCCGCAAGCGCAGCGCCGAGATTGCCGCACACGCCGTTGAAGGCGAGCGTGCGGCCGCGGCTGGTAGCGGCGGCGACCAGCATCGGCATCCCGACCGGATGATAGATCGCGGCGAACATGCCGAGGCTAGTGAGCGCGACCGCCAGCACCGTGAGATTGGGCGCAAGCCCCGCCGCGGCGAGCGAGAGCGCGCAGCCGACATGGAACAGCACCATCATGTTGCGCCGGCTCCAGCGGTCGGCGAGCCAGCCGGCCGGCAGCGAGAACACCCCGAACGCCACGAACGAGCCGGTGCCGAGCGCGATCAGCTCCGCATAGCTGCGCCCCTCGACCACGGCGAGCGAGATCACCACGGTCGGAAAGATCAGCATCACGAAGTGGTCGAGCGCATGCGCCCAATTGAGGAAGCCGATCGAGGTTCGGCGTCCGGCATCGAGCGCCGCGTCGGATAGGGTTGTGGATGGCGGCATGCTGCACTTTCGGGTCGGTTCTGGGCAGTGTCGCCCGCGCCGATCGCCGCATATAGCCCGTTCGGCGTCCAGCCGCCAAGCGCGCAGCCCAAGCGCGCAACGCCCGGATGACACCGCCCTCCCGCGCGCCTAAGCTCCACGCCCACTCTCCCTGCCGAAGAGGCCCGCCCGTTGACGATGGCTGACCGCGAGACTGCCGCCCCGGATGGCAGCGCGTTCGCTCTCGCGGTGCCGTTGTTGCACCTGCTTTGGCTGCCGCTCGCGCTCGGGCTCATCGGCTGTTTCATGTACGCGATGGCGGGGCGGATCGGCTACCCCTACCCGCTGGAATGGCTGGAGCCGGCCACGCCCGACACCGTCGCCCGCATCTTGCGCGGATCGCCGATCTATGCGGCGCCGAGCTACGAGTTCGTCGCCTCGATGAAGACACCGCTCTACTATTTCGTGGTGGCGGCGCTCTCGCCCCTCTTCGGTCCGGACCTGCTGACCGGGCGGCTGGTCTCGGTGCTGGCGACCGCCGGAATTAGCGGCATCCTCTGGGGCTACATTCGCCGCGAGGGCGGCTCCGGCATCTGGGCGCTGCTCGGGGTGGCGCTCTTTCTCGCCACCTACAACATCTCGCGCCAATGGTATGACATCGCGCGGCTCGACACGCTGTTTCTCCTCCTGTTGATGGCAGCGATTTATGCGTTGCGCTTCTGGCGCGGAGCCGTGGGCGCGATTGGCGCCGGCCTGCTGCTGGCGGCAGCCTATTTCACCAAACAAACGGTGCTGCTGGTGGCGATACCGCTCCTGCTGGGGCTCGCCGTTACGGCCCCGCGGCGCGCGGCGCTCGCCGCCCTGGCGTTCGCGGCGCCGGTGGCGATCGGCATGGTCGTGCTTCATGTCGCGACCCAGGGATGGTCGACGTTCTTCCTGGTCGAGGTGCCGCGCCATGGCGAGCTCGATCCGGGTGTCATCCTCTCGTTCTGGTCGACCGACCTGCTGCCGCTCTGGCCCGCGCTGTTAAGCGCGTTCGGATTGGTCATCGTGGAATGGCGCTGCGATCGCGCCGGCGCCCTGTTCCATACCGGCCTCCTGTTCGGCGCGCTGCTCTGCGGCTGGCTCGGACTGATGCATGTCGGCGGCACCGCCAATGCCTTGCTGCCGCTGTTCGCGGTGCTGGCGGTCATGATGCCGCTCGGTCTGCAGCGGTTGCTGCAGCAAAGCGAGCCGCACCGGCCGGCACGGCGCATGCTGCCGCTTGCCATCCATGTGGTTGCGCTGCTGCAGCTCGCCCTCGTGGCCTACGACCCGCGCGGCGCCATCCCGGATGCCGGCGATCGGCAGGCCGGCGATCAGCTGCAGGCGTTTCTCCGCGGCGTCGACGGCGACGTGCTGGTGATGGACGACCGGTATTTCGCCCGGTTGGCCGGCAAGCCGTCGAGCGGGCTCGATTTCTCGGTCGCCGACCTGTTGCGCGTGAAGCAGAGCGCGATTCCCGAAGACTTCATGCGATCGATCATCGATGCGCTGCACGAGGAAAAATTCGCCGGCATCGTCGATCCGCCGGATTTCGTTCTCGCCGCGGTCAAGCTCGGGCCGCCGGTCGCGATCCCGACGCCGCCGATCAGCCCCGGTCATGTTCGATTTCGCCCGCGCCCCACTCGGTTCTACGCGGTCCTGCAATAGAGCGCGCGGCAAGCTCGGCGCGCTCCCTCCCCCTGCAAGGGGGAGGGCTGGGGTGGGGGTCCCGCCCCACACGATAGCAATTGCTTCGCAAACGAAGCAATTGCTATCGACCTCCCCCTTTCAGGGTGAGGTGAAGAGCGGCATGGCCGCACCGCCGGTTGTCAATTCGAGCTCAAGGAAACACGCGTTATAAAAACCCCGCCGGCACCGCCCGCAGCTCGCCCACCGCGAGCCCGGCGACGTTCTTGAGCGGCGGGCGCAACACCGCCTCGATCGCGGCCGCCTGCGCGCCATCGAGCACGCCGAGCCGCGCCAACAGCGCCCCCATGGCGACGTCGGCGGCACGGCCGGCGCCGTCGCTCATCTTGAGCGCGACCCCGAGCCCATGTTGCGGCAGCGCCGCGCATGCCACCCCCTCGGCGCCCGGCTTGAGCCGCACGGTAGCGGCGGCGACCCGCATGACCTCGCGGGTGAACCGGCTCGCGCCGGCGACGATCAAGTACTCGCCCGCCATCGCGTCGAGCACGCGTCCGGCCGCCGCCACGCGCTCGGCCGGCAGCCCCGCCGGGTCGGCGAGGCGCGCCATGGCGCGCGCCATGGCTTTGAGCGGAATGCCGATCACCGGAATGCCGCAGCCGTCGGTGCCGTGGGGCGCATGCGCGAGATCGAGGCCGGTCATGGACGACAGCACGGCCTGCACCCGGCGCTGCACCGGATGCTCGGGCGCGATGTAGCCGCGCGTCGGCTCGCCGCAATGGCGCGCCGCCGTCAGGAAGCCGGCATGCTTGCCCGAGCAGTTGTTGTGGAGCGCCGAGAACGGCTGGCCGGCGCGGATGAGCGCCTGCGCCGCCGCCTGATCGATCGGCGGATCGACGCCGCATTCGAGATCGCCCGGCTTAAGCCCGATCCGAGTAAGCCAAGCCTCCACGCCCGCCACCACCGGTGCCGTGCCATTGTGCGACGCGCAGGCCAGCGCGATTTCTTTGACGCCCAGGCCGAAGCGGTCGGCTGCTCCGGTCTCGATGAGCGGCAGCGCCTGCAGCGGCTTGATGGCGGAGCGGGGGTAGACCGGATGCTCGATGTCGCCCTGTGCCAGCACCACCCCGCCGGCCGCATCGACCACCGCATAGGCGCCGCAGTGGCGGCTCTCCACCATCTCGCCGCGCAGCACCTCCACAAGAATAGGTTCGGGCGAGCTCCAGCTCACGGCATCACCCACGGCAAAAATACGCCCGCACCCAGGCGCCGTCATCGCGAACCCGCCAGGATGGCGTCAATTCACCGCTGAGCTGGCAACCGAAGCCGCCGTCACCACGAAGGCGATCCCCAGGCCCATCGCGAGCAGAAAGAGCGAGACCGCATACTTGTTTTTCATGGTGCGTCAGTCCTTCATGGGGTGTCAGTTCTGCGCAAAACCGGAGACGGTGGCGGCGGTCACCACGAACGCGACCGCCAAGCCAACCACCAGCAGATAGAGCGAAACGACATTTTTGCTCTTCATAGGCGCGTCAGTTCGGTGCGTTGCCGGCAACCGCAGCAGCGGTCACAACAAACGCAACCGCCAAGCCGATCGCCAGCAGAGACAAGGAAACAACATACTTGTTTTTCATCACGCGCCATGCCCCCCGGCACCCGCAGTTTCAAGCAAATTTACTCTGGATCAATCTGTGGAATTTGTCAATGATTGCTGGGACTTTGGCCACCAACCCGTCGCCCCGGGAGATGCAATGTGAACGCCGGCGCCAATCAAGGCGGCTTGCGCTGGTCGCTCGCGCTTTGGGTGTATCTCGCCGCCTTCCTCAGCACGCTCCTCCTCGCCCACCCCATTCTGACCGACCAGGATCCGTTCTGGCACATCGTGGCCGGAAACTGGATCATCGATCATCGCGCCGTTCCCCGCCAGGATGTCTTTTCGCATTCCATGCCGGGCACCCCCTGGGTGGCGCACGAATGGCTGTCCGAGGTGGCGATCGCGCTGGTCTACGACCATCTCGGCTGGGCCGGCCTGGTGGTCATGACCGGGTTGGTGTTCGCGGCCGCGCTGGCGCTGCTTTGCGACTTCCTGCTGCGGTTCCTCCCGCCGATCCAAGCGATGGCGCTGGTGCTGGGCGCTTGGGGCCTGTGCCTCGCCCATCTGCATCCGCGCCCGCATGTCTTCGGCCTGCCCTTGCTGGTCGTCTGGTTCGCCCTGCTGGATCGCCGTCGCCTGGAGGCGCGTGTCCCCTCCCTGCTCCTCGCATCGATCATCGTGCTTTGGGCCAATCTGCATGGCGGCTACATGGTCGGCTTGGCGCTGGCGGCGCTGCTGGCCTGCGAAGCCGCTTTCGATGCCTCGGATTGGCGGCGGGCCATGACGCTCTCCGCCGGATGGGGCGGTTTCCTGCTGGTGGCGGTGCTGGCCGCGCTGGTGACCCCCAACGGCGTTGCCGGCATCACCCTTCCGCTCGGCTTTCTGCAATCGCATGTCGCGGTCTCGATGATCGGCGAATGGAAAAGCCCTAATTTCCAGACGCCGCAGCCGCTCGAGATTTGGATGTTGCTCGGGCTGCTTGGAATATTCTCGTTCGGGCCGCGGTTGCCGGCCACCCGCATCGTCATCCTGTTCGTATTGCTGCACATGGCGCTCGCCTATCAACGCTTCGCCGGGGTGCTGGGTCTAATAGCGCCGCTCGTGCTTGCACCCGCCATCGCGACGCAGCTGCGCCCGGCCGGCGATGCGCGCCTGCAAGCCGTCAGCGGATCGTTTCCGAAACCCGCGAGTCCGGCCGGCGTCGCGCTGCTGGGCCTCGTCGTGGCAATCATCGGCGCAGCCTTCGTGCACCGCGGCATCAACAATAAGAACAATCGCTTTGCGCCGACCGCAGCCATCGCGTTCGTGCAGCAACAGCATGTCGCCGGCCCCGTGCTCAACGATTATGAATTCGGCGGCTACCTGATATTCTCCGGCATCGCTCCCTTCATCGACGGCCGCGCCGACATGTACGGCGACGCGTTCCTGGCACGCTATGCCGATCTGGCGGCCCTGCCGGATTTGCTCGACCAGTACCGTATCGCCTGGACACTGCTGGAGCGGCACGACCCGCGCGTGGCGCTGCTCGACCGCTTGCGCGGATGGCAGCGGATCTACGGCGACGATATCGCGGTCATCCACCGCCGCGACGCGGCGAGCCCGTAAGAAATGTCCGGCTCCAAGACCCGCAACAACCTGGAGCAAGCATCGGCCGGCTTGGCAAGTCCCGCCGCGCTGCGGGTCGATGCGGCGGTGTGCGGCGCCGTCGTCCTCATGCTGGTCGCGCCATTCTTCATCTTCGACACCATCCCGCTCTACGACCTGCCCAATCACATCGCGCGGCAATATCTGTTGTTCGGGCCCGCCACGCCCGGCAACGACGGCTACTACCTGGCGCATTGGCGGCTCATTCCGAACCTCGCCATGGAGGGAACGGTCGCGCTCCTGCACAGCGTCGTCTCCGTCGATCTCAGCATCCGAATTTTTCTGGCGCTGACGGTGGCGCAGCTCTTTCTCGGCACGCTGGCGCTTCGGCACGCCTTGCTCGGCCGCGACAGTGGCCTGCCACTGGCCGCAGCGTTGTTCGCCTATACGGGCCCCTTGCTGTTCGGCTTCGTTAATTTCTGCTTCGGCCTGGGCTGGGTGCTATGGCTGTTTGCGCTCTGGCTGCGCTGGCGCGGACGCAAGGTCTCGATTCCCGTCCTGGGCTTGCTGGCCGTCGTCGCCTTGCTGGCTCACCTGCTCGCCTTCTGTGTCTATGCCTTGGTGGTGGTGAGCTGCTGGGCCGGGGCTGCGTTCCAGGAACGGCGGCGCGGCGAGCGCCGCGCGCGCGCGCTGCTGGCCTCGGCTTGCGAGCTGCTGCACCTGGCGGTACCGGCTGCGCTCTATCTGATCGCCATGCCGCACGAGCCCGCCGCCTTCGTCCCCGACTATGCGGATTTCTGGCCCGCCAAGCTCGCCGCGTTGGGCTCGCTGCTGGGCTTCGGCAATCCGGTTTTTGACGGCCTCTATCTCTCCGCCGCGATCGTCGGCGGCATCGCGCTCGCGTCCCGCCTCGGCGTGGCGCCGCGAATGCGCTGGCCGCTCGCCGGCCTGGCGATCGCATTTTTTCTGCTGCCGCACCGGCTGGGGCAAGGAACCTTCGTGGACTATCGTCTGCCGCTCTGCTTCGTCCTGTTCCTGATCGGCAGCACCGGGTGGCGGGATGCCACAGACCCCTGGCGCCGCCGTACCGCGATCCTTATCGCCAGCCTCATCGTCCTGCGCCTGGGATTCCTCGGTAGCCAATGGGCGGCCTGGCAGAGCGACTACGTGCAGTACCGCGCCGCCTTCGAGCTGCTGCCGACCGGCGCCAAGCTGCTGCCGCTCGATCCAGAGCCGGGCCGAATCAATCTTTACGATCATCCGCCGCTCGGCCATGTGGCGGCGTTCGCGGTCACGCAACGCGGCGCCCTCATCCCCACGCTGTTCGCCGACAGCGACCATCAGCTCCTCCGCTATGAGCCAGCATTCGCGGCGTTGAGCACGGCCGTCCCGACACTCGCGGATGCCGGCGCTTACGACTACGTCCTGCTGATCCGCCCGGAACGGTTCGATTCCGCCCGCCTCCCGCCCTATCGCACGCTGGCGCGCGGCCGCACCTTCGTTCTCGGCCGGCTGCTACGACCCGTTCCGTAGGCGCGGATGAGCGAGCCCGTACAAATGAATTCATCGCCGTCGCCGCCGCCGCGATTTTCGTTCGCCGCCGCCATGACGGTGCTCGCCGTCGCGCTTCTGGCCAGCGCGATCCTGCTCGCGCTGCCGAGCATGCTCGCGGTTCCGTTCACTTTCGAGCAGAACTACAACGAAGGCTGGAACGTCTACAACACCCAGCGTTTCTTCACCCCCGGCGCGGTCTATGACGACGACTGGTGGCGGGTGAACAACTATCCGCCGGTCTCGTTTCTGCTGGTGGGTGGCCTCGACCGCTTGGTCGGCGATCTCCTGCTGAGCGGGCGGTTGGTGGCCCTGCTGTCGTTTGCGGCGGTGGGCCTGCTCGCCGCCATGGCGGTGGCGCGGTGCGGCGGCAACCGGACCGATGCGCTGCTCGCCGGCGGCTGCGCGCTCGGGTTCTGCTGGCTGGCGGCGCCGGGCTGGGTAGCGGCCGATGATCCGCAAACTTTGGCGGAAGCCATCATGCTCGGCGGTCTGGTGGTCTATCTGGCGGGGCCGGCGGGCCGCGGCCGGCTCTCGACGACCGCGGCTCTGGTGATGCTGGCGGGCTTCACCAAGCATAACCTGGTCGCGATCCCCCTCGCCATCACGCTCGATCTCGCGCTCCGCGACCGGCGCCACCTGCCCTTCTGGCTCGCTGCCTGCGCCGGCCTCGGCGTCCTGTTCTGGGCGCTGACCGTGCTCGGCGCCGGCGGCAGCTTTCTCATGCATATCCTGCAGCCGCGCGCCTTCGCCTGGCGGAGCGTCGATTTCCATCTGCTCCGCTTCCTGTCGATCTTCGCGGCTCCGATCCTGCTGACGTTGTGGTTTTCGCCGCGGCTGTTCGCCGGCGATCGATTTGTGCTCGCCGCCTACGGGGCGCTCGCCTTCCTCTCGGGTGCGTTGCTTTCCGGCTTCGAGGGTGCCTCCTTCAATCTGCTGCAGGACGCCGCGGTGTTCCTGGGCATTGCCGCCGGTCTCCTGCTGCCGGAACTGCGCCGCCAGGCAGACGCCGGCACCACCTACGCCAGCGCAGCCGCGCTCACGCTGGCGCTGATGATGTGCCTGCCGATTCTCGTGCGCGTGCCGCAGGCGCTCGCCGAGATCAGCCACCCGGCGCGCGTGCTAGCGGCCGACCGGGACGCGCAAAGCGCTTTCCTGGAAGATGCGGCCTATGTGGCGGACCGGCATGGGCCGGCGATCTGCGAAAGTCTGCTGCTGTGCCGACAGGCCGGCCAGCCGTTCTGGCTCGATCCGTTCAACGCGCGCCAATACATTCTGGCCGGCCGGCTCGATCAGGGCCCGCTCCTCGCGCGGATCGCCGCGCAAGAGATCGCGGTCGTGCAGCTGCGCGCCGACATCTGCGATGGTCCGGCGAACCCGGGCTGCAGCATTTTGCACGATCCGCCGAAGGCTCTGCGCTTCACCGACGAGCTCCTGTACGCGATCGATCGCCATTACCGCATCGACCGCCGCTCGCCGCTCGGCGTGTTCTACGTGCCGAAGTAAATCAGCGCTCGTCGTCCAACGACAGCGTTCGCGCGATCCGGAAGCCGACCAGGTTCACCCGGTAGCCGGTGGCATTCATGCTGCGGTTGGCGGCGCGAACATAGCGCGGCAGGCTGTACCAGGAGCCGCCGCGATAGACCCGGCGGCTGCAATCGCCGCTGATCCACGGCACGCCGTTCGACGGCGCGCCCACATAGTCGGGGTGGTAGCAATCCTCCACCCATTGCCACACGTCGCCATCCATGTCGTAGAGGCCGAACCCGTTTGGCTTGAACGAGCCGGCCGGTGAGGTCTCGTGGGCGTCCCACTGGCTGCCGCAGCCGTTGCAATCGGCGTTGCCGCTGCCGACCTCGTTGCCCCACGGATAGGCCGTGGTGGTGCCGCCGCGCGCCGCATATTCCCATTCAGCTTCGGAGAGCAAGCGGTAGGTTTTCCCGGTCATCTTGGAGAGCCACGCCACATACTGCTTGGCGTCGTCCCAGGTCACATTGATGACCGGACGCATGCCGCGGCCATAGCCGCTGTCGTCCGCCGGCGAACAGCCGCCGACCGAGGCGCAGGCGTCCCAGTCTGCGAACGTCACGTCGAATTTGGCTACCGCGAACGGCCTCGCGATTTTGACGTTGTGCTGTGGGCCTTCGTCGTCGAAGTGGCCGGTTTCATCGGCGGGAGAGCCCATCATGAAATCGTCCGCTTTGAGCACGACCATCTCGGGACAGTCCTGGGCGCATTCGCGGAAGCTCGCCCGCGGCTTGAGCGCCCGCTCGGCCTCGGCGGTTAGCACATAGGGCCGCACATTCGCCAGCATGTAGGGCCGCATCGCCACATACCAGTTCACCTGCTCCTTGATGTAGGCCTGGTTGATCCAGCCCACGAGGCCGGTGATGATGCCGACCAGGAGCACATAGATGAAGGCCTGCACGCGCCGCCGCAGGCTGCGTGCCGCCGCTTCCCTGCGCCGGCAGGCCGCCAGATAGTCGCGATCGGTCGGCTCCAGGCTGGCGGCGAGGTCGGGCCGATCGCTCAGCCGCTCGGCGGCTTCAAGCCGCCCGGTCGCATGCGTGAGCCAGGCGGCGTTCCTGCCATTCGCGGCCCAGTCCCGGCTCGCGCGCCTGACGCCGTCCATGACGCTCAACAGCCCGGCGTCGTCGGCCAGCCAACCTTGCAGCAGGCCCCATTGCCGCAGCAGCGCCTCGTGCGCCGGTTCGATGGTCTTCTCGCCGGTGTCCTTGGCCACATCCGTCGCCAGCAGCCGCTGCTCGACGAAATGCTGGATCAGCGGCCGGGCCTCGGCGGGGATCTCCGAGAGCCGGGCGACGCGGCGGCGCGGCGCGCCGGTGTCGGGATCGATGCCGGCGAGCCACGGAATGAGCCCGCGGCGCAGTAGGATGAGCCGCGCCAGCCGGTCCCGCGGGATCGCCGGATCGGCGTCAGCGACCTTGAAGGCGCGCTCGACCGCGGCCTCGATCGATCCCTTCACCCTGCCGAGCTCGTTGTAATGCGCAAGCTTGAGATGGCCGCCGGCGTGGTACTCGCCATAGAGGCGCTCCAGCGTGAAAGCCAGCAGCGGCAGCGCATCGGTGGCGCCGCCGGCCTCGATGTCGGCGAGCAGCGCCTCGACCAGCGCGTCCTCGATCTTGAGCGCGCGGCCGGTGTCGTCGAGCCGCCGCGCCGGCCCTTTGATCAGCTCCGCATAGGCGCCCTTGGGCACCGGCGGCAGGCTGAGCGTTTCCTGGCGCACGCCTTCGAGCGGCTTGGCAAGCTGCAGGCGCTCGTAATTGTCCGACCGGATGGTGAAGACCGCGATGACCGCGGGCGTGTCCGCGGTGAGCAGATCGCGCAGCAAGGCGAGGAAGGGCTGCGCTTCGTCCTGTGCCTCCGCCAGGAACAGCTCCTCGCACTGATCGATCGAGAGGATCAGCACCGGCGGCCGCGGGCCGGCGTCGGGGGCAAGCGGCGCATCCTTGGCGGCAAGCGACTGCAGCAGCGGCCCGAGCTTGGCGGCGCCACCCAGGATGGCGGCGCGCAAATCGGCGCGCGGCAGCTTGATCCGCGCCGCTTCGAACGCGCCTTCGAGCGCGCGCAGGAGCCCGGTCTCGCCCGAGATCGCGGCCCGCTCAGGCCGGATGATCGGCAGCGGCAGGAAGGTTTGATCGTCGCGCGCGAGCCGCGGAAACAGGCCGGCCCGCAGGAACGACGATTTGCCGGCGCCCGAGGCGCCGAGGACGACCAGGAGCCGCGGCGCCGCGCCGTCCCGCAAACCGCGCAGCGTATCGAGCGTGTCGGCGATCGGGGCATCGCGGCCGAAAAAGATGCCGGCATCGTCGGCCTCGAGCGGGCGCAGACCACGGTAGGGCGGCCGGTTTGGATCGCTGTCGGGCGGCCAGGCGAAATGCCTGGCATCGAGCCGCGCGCTTTGCAGCCCGAACTTCAAGCGGCGCAGACCCTCGGCGCTGAACACAACCTCGACCGCCTGGCTCGATCGCGGCGGTATGACCGGGAACGTCCGGGACGGCCCCGCGGGTGCAATGCTCACCAGCTGCCATTCCCGCGTTATCGCGGCCGGCAGGTCTTCCGGCACCATGTCCTCGATCAGGACGCCGAACAATCGCTTGCGCAGGTGCCGCACCAGCCGGAACTCGTCCCGGCACCATTCCGAGCCGAGCCAGGCTCGCGAGACCAGGAACAGCACCGCCTCGCAGCGGTCGGCCGCGTCGCGTAGCGCCTCCTCCCAGCGCTCCCCGGCCTTGATGCCGCGCTCGGGATCGAGATCGAGAAAAACGTCGTCCCAGCCCTCGCCCTTGAGCCAGTCGCGCAGCGCCAGCGCCTGCGCATTATTCTCGCTCGAATGGCTGAGGAAAATCCGCGACACAACCGCTCCCGGAGGAAATGTGGCTCCGGACGAACCTTAGAGATGAAGATTGGGATTGTCAGCAACAACAAATCTACCGGCCTCATGGCGAGGGAGCGGGCAAGCCCGCGCGTCCTGAGGCTCTCGAAGGACGAACCAAGGCCACGTGCACGGCCCTGCCCCGTAGGGTGGGCAACGCGCCCATCCCGTAATCTCGACGTACCACACGGCGTACCGGCGCGTTGTCCACGCGCCCGACCTCGCGTCGCAATCGCGTGGGCAAAATTGCGCAACTCCGCGCGGCCGTTGATCTCAGTGCCAGGCAATTTTCCCCACCTACCGGTCTGACCGGTGCGGCGCCGCTAATCCAGCGTGCGGCGGAAGCGGGTCACCGCAATCGTCATAGCGATCAACATCAGGCCGGCGAGAAAGAGCGTATCGAACCTGAGGTCGGCGAGCGTCGCGCCCTTGAGCATGATCGAGCGTACGATCCGCAGATAGTGGGTGAGCGGCAACGCCTGGCCGACCCACTGCGCCCATTGCGGCATGCCGGCGAACGGAAACATGAAGCCGGACAGGAGAATGTTGGGCAAAAAGAACATCATCGACATCTGCATGGCCTGCAGCTGGTTCTGAGCCAAGGTCGAGAACGTGTAGCCGATCGCCAGGTTGGTGGTGATGAACAGCGTGCTAAGCGCCGCCAGCAGCGCCAGATTGCCGACCACCGGAACCCCGAACAGAGCGATGCCGACCCCGATGATCAGGCCTGCCTGCACGAATCCGACGATCACATAGGGCACGATCTTGCCCAGCATGATCTCGATCGGCGTGATCGGCATGGCGAGCAGGCTCTCCATGGTGCCGCGCTCGATCTCGCGCGTCACCGACAGCGCGGTGAAGATCAGCATGGTCATGGTGAGGATGGTGCCGACCAGCCCGGGCACGATGTTGAGCGCGGTGGTGCCGGCCGGGTTGTAGCGGGCATGGGTGCGAATCTCGAACGCAGCCGGGCCGGCGGCCGGGATGTCGCGGTCGTGCGCGAGCGCGGTCGTCACCAGCTGGGCGAGCGCCCCCATGGCGGAGCCGGACGCCACCGGATCGGTGGCATCGGCGGCGACCAGGAGCGCCGGGTGATCGCCGCGGCGCAACGCACGCTCGAAATTCGCCGGGATCTCGATGGCGAACAGCACGGCGCCGGATGCCAGGAGATGGTCGAATTCCGCTTCGTCCCGCACCCGGTGCGTGACCTCGAAATAGTCGGTGTTCTCCAGCGCCTTGAGGATCGAGCGGCCGACGTCGCTGTCTTCCTGCAGCAGCACCGCGGTCGGCAGATGGCGCGGATTGGTGTTGATGGCGTAGCCGAACAGCATGAGCTGGACCAGCGGGATCATGATGATCATGGCGAACGAGACCCGGTCCCGCCGCAGCTGGATGAATTCCTTGATCAGCATGGCCGCCGTGCGCCGCCAGAAGCCGCCGCCGATCGGGGGGCGGCCCGGCACCATCGGCGCCGGCGCTATCGTTGCTGGTGCGACCGGAGCCTGCGTCATTGGAAATTGTCCTGCGACTTGGCCATGAGATCGATGAATACGTCCTCGAGCGTCGGCTGCGCGTGCGTCCAGAGGAGCCCGGGGCGCTCGCGATCGGGCGCGATGGCGGCTTCGAGCGCTTCGTGATCGCGTCCCGAGACGTGCAGGCTGGTCCCGAACGGCGCCACCATGTCGATCCCGGGCCGAGCCGCGAGCTCGTCGGCGAATTTTGCAAGGCCCGAGCCATCGGCGGTGCTGACCGCATAGGTGGTGAGGTGCGAGGCCGCGATCACCTGCTCGACCGTGCCGCGCACCAGGAGGTTGCCATAGGCGATGTAGGCGATCTCGTGGCAGCGCTCGGCCTCGTCCATGTAATGGGTCGAGACCAGCACGGTGAGGCCCTCGCCGGCGAGCGCATGAATCTCGTTCCAGAACTCGCGCCTTGCCTTGGGGTCGACGCCGGCCGTGGGCTCGTCGAGCAGCAACAGCTGCGGGCTCGGCAGCGTGCAGGCGCCGAGCGCCAGGCGCTGCTTCCAGCCGCCGGACAATTCGCCGGCGAGCTGCTCCTCGCGGCCGCCGAGCCCGATCCGCTCGATCATGGCGCGCGCCGCTGCGACCGGATTGCGCAGCCCATAGAGGCGGGCGACGAATTCGAGATTCTCGCGTACCGAAAGATCCTGATAGAGGCTGAAGCGCTGCGTCATGTAGCCGACGTAATGCTTGATCTGGGCGGACTGCGTGATGATGTCGAAGCCGAGGCACGTGCCGCGGCCCTGGTCGGGCGTGAGCAGCCCGCACAGCATGCGGATGGTGGTGGTCTTGCCGGAGCCGTTGGGACCGAGGAACCCGTAGATGGTGCCGCGCTTCACCCGCAGCGACAGATTGCGCACCACCGTGCGGCCGGCGAACGATTTGGTCAGGCCTTCGACGTCGATGGCGATGTCGGGCGCAGCCGTCACCGGGGTGGCTCCGCGGGGCGCTGCGGCTCCGCCGGGGGTTGCGCCTCCGCCGGCCGCTGCGGCTCGCTCGCCATGAGGGCGACGCTCACCGGCTGACCGACCCGCAGCAGGTCCGGACGCTCCGGGCGCGCCTCGATCAGGAACACCAGCTTGGCGCGCTCCTCGGTCGAGTAGATCACCGGCGGGGTAAACTCCGAGCTGCGCGCCATGAAGCTCACCGTGGCGGTGAGATCGGCGGCGCAGCCGTCGCATTGCACCTTCACGGTGTCGCCGAGCTTGATGCGCGGCAGCACCGCTTCGCTCACGAAAAACCGCACCTTGAGATTCTCCGGCGGCAGCAGCGCGACCACCGGCTTGCCGGCCGGGACCATCTCGCCGGCGCGGAAATAGATCTGCTCGACGCTGCCGGTCACCGGGCTCACGACCTTGCGGCGGTCGAGCCGGGTCTGCGAGGAGTTGAGCCGCGCCTGGGCGGTGCGCAACGCCGCCTCGGCATCCTCCAGGGTCTTCTGCGTGCCGGCTTGCGACTTCAGCAGATCGCGCGCGCGGTCATAGGCCTGCTGGGTGTTTTTCAAGCTCGCTTCCTGCATCTGCAGATCGGCCTTCTGCAGATCGGCATCGACCGTGAACAGCGGCGCGCCGGTTCGTGCCTGGTCGCCTTCGCGCACCGAGAGCGTCTCCACCCGGCCGGTCTCGTCCGGGCTCACGAAGATGAGATCGGCCTCGACCCAGCCCTGGAAAGTCGCATCGCCGGCGCCCTCGCATCCCGTCAGCAGGAGCGCGAGCGCGAGCGCAATGGCGGCGCGGCCGTAAGTCATGTCGCTTTCCCTTCGCCGAACAGAAGATCGAGATGCGCGCGCATCAAGCCCTGCACGTCGAGCGGATCGTGCCGCTCGAACAGGGCGCTCCAGATGACGGCAACGATGCCGGGCGCGGCCAGCAATTGCGGAAACCGGATCAAGGCGTCGCTGCGCAGCTCGCCGCGTTCGAGCGCGCGCAGAAGCAGCGCCCGGACCGCCGCAATGATCCGCGAGAGTACCTCGCGATAGTAGAAATCCGCCAGCTGCGGGAAGCGCGGCCCTTCACTCAGGATGAGCCGGACGATGTCGCGCCGGCTGGTGCCATAGACCTCGCGCACGAACAGCTCGACCGCCCGCTCCGCCACGAGGCGCACCGGCAGGTCGACCGCAAGCGCGGTCTCCAGCGTCGCCACCACCGGGCCCATCTCGGAGAGGATCAGCTCCCGGAACAGCGCTTCCTTGTCGCGGAAGTAGAGATAGATGGTGCCTTTGGCGATGCCGGCCGCGACCGCCACGTCGTCCAGCCGCGCGGCTGCGAAGCCGCGGGCGGAGAACTCCTGAAGCGCCGCCGCCAGTATGGCTTGCCGGCGCTGCGCCCGCCGGCCGTCGCGCGGCCCCACCGCGTTGCGGCGCAGACGCGGCGCCCGGCTCTTGCGCTTAGCGGTTGTGGCCTGGGTCATGGTGGCCCCACAAAATGACTGATCGGTCAGTCATTTTTACGCCCGCAAGCTCTCGGGCGCAAGGGGTCGCGCGCAGCTTTTTCCATTTGATGATTGGGGGCCGTTCAGCCCTTGGCGTCGCACACCCAGGCGCGGATCACGCAGTCCTTGCCGCCGTTGCGGTAGCAGTAGCGCAGCGCCGTGTTCTGGGCCTGCCCGAGCCGCGGTGCCGCCGCATAGCCGAAAGCCCCGCAGGCATTGTGCACGTCGATCGAAAGCGCCGCGCAGGTGCCCCGCATGGGAGCCGCGACCTTGCAGTCGCCCGAGCACTGCGCGAGCGCGGCCGCATTGGCCGCCTCGAGCTGCGGGAAATCATAGGCCACCCCATAGGCCCCGCAATTGCCGATCGCGAGCGCGCCGGCGGCCAGTGCCAGGCCGTTGCTGGTGAGCGCGCAACTGGAGATCAAGCCCGCCGCAACGATTGCGCGCGTCAAGGCCCGCCGAAAGCTGGTCATGTAAGCCCCTCCCCCGAGGAACGCGGCGACCTTACCGATCAAGCGTTGCGACTTGGTGAACGGCGTCGGGGCCGAGATGGATTTTCATCCCTCATGGTGGGGCGCGCGGGCATCGCCCGTGCATCCTGAGGCTCTCGAAGGACGAACCATAGCCGCACATTCAGCACCGCCCGGACCGCGTCCTGAGACGACCGGCCAGGGCCGGTCTCCTCAGGATTCGGTTCTCGGTCAACAGTTGGGCATTTTACGAAATATCCTTGACCGCCGCGGCAGCACCCATATACTTAGTCATATGACTAACAATAGCGCCGCCCTCGACCACGTATTTCATGCCCTGGCCGACCCGACCCGGCGCGCCATCGTGGCGCGGCTCTGCCGCGGGCCGGCCTCGGTGAGCGAGCTCGCCAAGCCGCTGTCGATGGCGCTGCCCACGGTCCTGCAGCACCTGCAGGTGCTGGAGCAAAGCCGGCTGATCCGCTCGGAAAAGGCCGGCCGCGTGCGCACCTGCCACCTGGAGCCGGTCGCGTTCGCGACCATCGAGCAATGGATCGGCCGGCAACGCGTGGTCTGGGAAGCACGCCTCGATCGCATGGAAGCCTATCTAAAAACCTTGTCCCACAAGGGAGCCAAGCATGAAAAATGAGCGCCCCAAAACTGCGACCAAGACTGCGAGCAACGCCGCAGACGAAAGCGAGCTGAATTTCTCCCGCGTCGTCGCTGCGCCGCGCGAGCTCGTCTTTCGCGTCTGGACCGAGCCCGAGCACCTCGCGCAATGGTTCGGACCGCACTCGGTCGCCATCCCGTTCTGCCGGCTCGATCCGCGGCCGGGCGGCAAACTGCACTTCTGTCACCGTCTCGACGACGGCATGGAGGTCTGGGTCAAGGGCGTCTATCGCGAGGTCGTGGCATCGCAGCGGCTGGTGTTCGCCTTGGGATTCGTCGACGCCGGCGGCCGGCCCGCCGCGCATCCGATGTTTCCGGATTGGCCGCTCGACACCGTGATCCTGACCACGGTCACGTTCGCGGATCTCAACGGCAAGACTCAGCTCACGGTCCGCCAAGTGCTCGAGCCCACGTCGCCCGCCGCGGGGGACGCGGTCAAGCGCGAGCGCGAGGGCGCGCAGGCCGGATGGACGCAGACCTTGGAGCGGCTCGAAGCGTATGTTCGCGCGACGCGCTAGAACGGGTCCCGGTGAACTGGAACTGCCTTGCAGGGCCGATCGTCATCCTCGAGTGTCATCCCCGCGAAGGCGGGAACCAGTAACCCAAGCGATGCTGCGGAGTACTGGGTCCCGCATTAGCGGGGACGACAGGTTGTTGTTTGATTCAATGCGAACGAAACTCGCTCTAGCTAGGCGATGACTCAACGAAGCACCTACACGCCATCCATCGTATCCTTCGCGAGCCCGTACTCGTCGTGGGAGAAAAACAGGAACCGGCCCTGCTTGGGAGTCACCACGTAGCAATCCCACAGGAACAAGACCGCAAGCGTGACAAAGGAAATCGCATCCTCCAATTCAGCCTCGACGAAGAGGTGCCCCGGTGAATCGATCAGCCGCCGGGTCTCGCCATAGGACATCCGAAACCGGTCGAAGACGTGCATTCTTTGACCGGAGGGCCAAACCGACCAGTTGCCGAACCACACAAGGAAAATCGGTGTCTGGTCAAACGCGCGCATGCGTTGCGAGACCAGGCGCACACGCTTTCCTGCATCCTCGGGAATCTCGAACTTCGCGTAAGCATCCAAGCGCTCAGGCCGACCGAAATCGTCCAACGCGATTTCATGTTGGCTACACCAAAGGGCAGTTTCCTCCCGTGAAAGTATCTTCATGAGGCTGCCCTTGGATTTTTGGTTCCCTCGGTTCCAGCGCCGAACGGCGGGGCGAATTTCTGCCGGCGCTCCCTTCGCCGAGAGGATCGTTCACCCCCCCTCGATCTCCGCCTTGATCCCCTCGAACGCTTCCGGGGTATCGACGTCGGTGAACGCGGCCTTGCCGGTGACCGGCACCTCGGTCACCGCCTCGCCGTAGCGTGCGATCAGGTTGCGCGCCCCGACGTCGCCTTCGAGCCGCATCAGATCGGGAAAGAACCGGCGCGACCACAGCACCGGGTTGCCGCGCTTGCCCTCGATGGTCGGCACCACCGCCAGCGCGCCCTGCTCGGGCGCAAACGCGGCGATCAATCGGTTGATCAGCGCGGCATCGACCTGCGGCATGTCGCCGAGGCAGACCACGGCACCGTTGGGGCCCACCGGTACCGCCGCGATTCCGGTACGCACCGAGGTGCCGAGACCCTGGGCGAAGTCGGGATTGTACACCAGCCGCACCGGCAGGCCAGCGAGTGCCGTCTCGATGCGCTCGCGCTGGTGCCCGGTCACCACGATGACCGGCTTGGCGCGCGACGCCAGTGCCTGCTCGACGGCGATGCGCACCAGCGGCTTGCCGCCGATCTCGGCGATGAGCTTGTTGGAGCCGCCCATGCGGGTCGAGCGGCCGGCCGCCAGCACGATGGCGGCGATCGCTTGCGCGCCGGCCGCAACCGGCTCGTCGCGCGGCTGCGGCCGGGTGACGATCTCCATCAACAGCCCGCCCACCCCCATGCCGGTGATGGCCTCGCGCGGCACCTCAAGCCCGGCCAGCAACCGCATGAGTACCCAATCGAATCCGTTCTCCTTGGGCGAGCGCGCGCAGCCCGGCGCGCCGACCACCGGGCGCCCACGCGCCGAGCCGACCAGGAGCAGATTGCCGGGATCGACCGGCATGCCGAAATGCTCGATGCGCCCGCCGATGGCCTCCACCGCCGCCGGGATCACGTCGCGCCGGTCGGCGATCGCGGAGGCGCCGAACACGATCACCAGCTCGGCGCCCTTCGTGAGCAGCTCATCGATTGCCTTGGCGAGCGGAGCCTGCGCGTGCGGCACCCGGCGCTCGGCCGTGATCGCGGCCCCGGTCGGCGCCAGACGCTCTTCCATCACCTTCAGAAGTCTTGTCCACCACCTTGCCGGCGAGCCCCGGCAGCACCGTCGAGACCACCCCGACCTTGCGGATGCGGTAGGGCTCGACCCGAATCAGCGGCGCCGCCGTGCGGGCGACCGCGAGCGCGCCATCGCGCGCGCTGCGCGCCACCGCGAACGGGATGATCTTGACGGTCGCGATCATCTCGCCTGCGACCACCGGCTTGTAGGCCGACAGCGTCGCGAAGGTGATCGATTCATCGACCAGATTGAGCTGGTCGATCGCATCCTTGTCGACCACCAGCACGCCCGCGACCTCGGCGAACAGATTGGCGCGCCCCGTGAAGGCGCGATCGATGCGGGTGCCCTCCCCCGCCACCGCGGCGGCGATCTCGGCTGCCGCCACGTCCTCGGGCACGTCCTCGGGCTCGAGCCGCGCCACCACGATCTCGGCCACCTCTGCGGCCTGCAGCGCCGCCACCTCGGCAGCACCGATCGCGGTCCCCTTCTTGAGCACCATGGTGCCCTTGCGGATCGAGTGTACCGCGATCCCGCCCTGCGCCTGCGCGACCGGCACCACGCCGAATTTCATGACGCCGCCCCGGCCGGCAACCGCAGCCGCGCCGTGATCTCGCCGATGATGGCGACTGCGATCTCGGCCGGCGAGACCGCCCCGATGGCGAGCCCGATGGGCGAATGGATGCGCGCAAGCTGCTGATCGGTGATGCCCTGCACCTTGAGCCGCTCGATCCGCCGCGCATGGGTCTTCCGCGAGCCGAGCGCCCCGATATAGAAGCAGTCGCGCGCCAGCGCGTGGGCGAGCGCCGGATCGTCGATCTTGGGATCATGGGTCAGCGCCACGAAGGCGGTGTAATGGTCGATGCCGAGCGGCGGCAAGGCGGCGTCGGGCCAATCGGCAATCAGCTTGACGTCCGGGAAACGCTCGACGCTGGCAAAGGCGGTGCGCGGATCCACGATGGTGACGTCGTAGCCGACGAGCTTCGCCATCGGGGCGAGCGCCTGGCTGATATGCACCGCCCCGGTGACCACCAGGCGCGGCGGCGGCACATTGACGGTCAGGAACACGCGGCCTTGCGGGGTCTCCGCCATGCCGCTCTTGCCCATGCGCAGGTGCTTGTCCAGCAGGTCCTCGAGCGGATCGCCGGCGACGTCGCTGCGCTTGACCAGCCGCTGGGCGCCGCTCTCGACGTCGGTGACCACGATGACGGCACGGCGCACCGCACGTTCGGCATTGAGCGCCGACAGGATGGCGAGCTTCACGTGTGCCTCACGGAATGACCCTCACAGAATTGTGCGGCGCAGGAGCTGGTTGCGTTCACTCGACCTTCTCCAGATAGACCCGGATGGTGCCGCCGCAGGAGAGCCCGACCTTCCAGGCGGTCTCGTCGGCGACCCCGAACTCGATCGTCCTCGGCTTGCCGTTCTCGATCACATCGAGGGCTTCCGTCACCACCGCACCCTCCACGCAGCCGCCCGAGACCGAGCCCAGGAAGTTGCCCTGATCGTCGATGATCAGGTTCGAGCCGACCGGCCGCGGCGCCGAGCCCCAGGTCTCCACCACTGTGGCGAGCGCCACCCCCCGCCCCGCCTTGCGCCAGTCCTCGGCCGCCTGGAGGATATCCTCGTCCCGCGCCAGTGTGCTCATGGGGGCCTCTCGATCATGTCAGTTGTGGCATTATATAGGCATAAGAAGCCGATTTGCGCGCCGCAAACCTCCCCGGGCCGCAGTCGGCCTCGGCGAGACTTGTTGCGAGCGGGCGATCTCGGTCAGGCAGATCTCGACGGTTCGCTGGTGGAGGCCGGCTTCCTCGCTCACCCCCCACGCAGATCGATCGGCTGGAACCGCGCCCCGTTGACGCGGAAGAGCCCGCGCAGGGAACACCTGCTCCTGCAATGCGTTTCGCTCGGCGCGAAAGTCGTTGAAGGTCGAGCTGACGAAGATGCGGAAGGTGCGGTCGCTTTGCGGCATCTAATGATGGCTCGGTCGCGATCCGCCAAGAACAGGCGCGCCGGCGGCCGCATGGAGCGCAACCGTCGGCGCCAGCACCTGGAGAATATCACAAGGTCAAAGATTTCCGGCCCGACCGGGATCTCTTACGGCGCACGCTCCTGGACGGGCTCGGTGTCGGGATTGCCCAGCCGCGTTCCATCCGGCAGCGTCACCGCCAGGAATTGGCCGCCATGGCCCTCCCGCAGCGGATGCATGACCACCGAGACGTTCATGCCCGGCCGCAGCGTCTTGGGCACCCAGCCCTGCCGCGCAAGGCCGCCGGGACCGCCCATCTCGATCGACCACTGCTCCATCTGGCCGTCGCCGTTGCCCACCATCATCAGGATGAAGGCGTGCGGGTTGGTCCATTGGAATTCCTTGACGGTACCCGCCACGGTGACTTTCTTGTCGGCATCGAACATGGCGAAGGAGTGATGTGCCAGCGCCGGGATCGCACAAGCCGCAACGGCGATGCCCGCGAGGCCGAGAGCTTCGAGTTTCATGGGCGTCTCCAGGGTTATGATTTCAGGGCGGCCAGCATGTTGGGCAGGAGCCGACTGCCTCTACACCATCTCATTCGCAAGTCGAAAAAATGTCAATCGGCATCAGCAACGCCCATTCCGCAGCATTTCCCGAAAGAGCCCGCCCTTTCGGCACGCCTACAAACGCTCCGGGATTGCTGCGATGCCGCAACGGTGCGTGATGGGGCCTGCTTTTTTTCGCCACGGCGGGATGCTACCGTCCGCAGAACGATAAAAGATTTCGGCAGATGTTCTGGGGAGCTCCATCGATGGGCAATTCTCATGTTCGCTCGGGCTTCGCCCTTGCATCCTTGGCGGTGACGACGCTCGCCGTTTGCGCCCCGGCCTGCGCAGCCGACGCCGCGCCGGACGTTTTCGGCACCTTCTGGGTGACCCGCTACGACGCCAAGATCCAGGTCGTCGGCGGCGGCGAGCTACCGCTCACCCCCGAAGGCAAGGCCGCCTATGAGATGAACATCGCCGGCCTGAAGGACGGCTCGATCACCGACGCGTCGCGCCGGTGGTGCGTGCCCGCCGGCCTGCCGCGGGTGCTCGCCAATCCGTATCCGTTCGAGATCATCAATGCGCCGCGCGGACAGGTCACCTTCGTCTACGAGCTCAGCCACATGGTCCGCCCGATCCAGATGGACCAGACACTGCCGAGCGACAAGGAGCTGATCCCCTACCCGTATTTCAACGGGCACTCGGTCGGCCGCTTCGAGGGCGACACCTTGGTGATCGAGACCGCCGGCTTCAACGAACGGACCTTCCTCGATGCCACCGGGGCGCCGCATACCGACCTGATGCACACCATCGAGCGTATCCGCCGGATCAGCCCGATGGAGGTCGAGGACGTGGTCACCATCCACGATCCGGAATACTACACCCGCGATTGGCAGACGCGCTTCGTCTACCGGCAGCACGACGACTTGCGGCTGCGGGATTATGTCTGCGGCGAGCAGAACCGCGACATCTCCTCGGTTCCGGGCATCCGCCGTCCGTGAGGCCGTGAGGCGGCCACTGACTGTCGTTGCCGGGCTTGACCCGGCAATCCATCCTTTTCGCAAAATGCGCTATGCGAACGTGATGGTCCCGCGGGTCAAGCCCGCGGGTGACGGCGGAAACCGGGAGAGCCTCAAAAATCAGGCTTGCTCGCCTCTGGCAGGGGCTTGTGGGCCATGCCCATGAATGTGTCCGGATTGTCGGCACAGACCGCCTCGGTCAGCGGCCCCTCTTCCGGGGTCGCCAGCTGGACCAGGTTCTTCGCGGCGGCTTTCTTGGACGCCACCAGCTCGTATTTCCGGTAACGCTGGATGGCGTCCCATGGCGTGGTGAAGGCGCCCGGATCCTCGACGTGAACGTTCACCTCCAGAATCTCGCCATTGTCGATCAGGTGGAAGCGCTCGATCACGTGCAGCTGGGCGGTGTGCGGCGTCTCGAATCCATCCACGAAGGTGCGGTCATTGAGCCCGATGGTGTCGACCACCAGCGTATCGCCCTCGTAATGGCCGATGGATTCGCCGTACCAGGATGGCTGGAGGTTGTCGGAATGCTTGTCCGCCAGGTAGATGTGGCGAACATCGTTGAAGCTGGTCGTGACCAGCACCACTTCCTTCGGCCCCTGCACGAAATGCATCGGCCGCGTCATCGGCTCGAGCAGGAATGCGGGAACGCCCATCGGCCAGCAAATCGCATGCTGGGAGAACACCTGCTTGCCGGCAAGGACAGTCTCGTTGCGCGCGCGGACCTTTTCCCGCGCCCAGGGCTGGAGGATCGGATTGTCGAGGTCGGCCACAGAAGTGGTCGGCTGCTTTCCGGTGGCGCGGAACTCGTCGTTGGAGACGTGCGGATGGGCGGGATCGTTCACCACCGGTCCGGGACCGCTCGGGGGCGGGATGAACTCGCGGGTGTAGGCAAACCATCCGGCGCTCGGATTGGGCGCGAAATCGGGTGGCGAGGTACCCTGCGCCAGCGCCGCGCCGCTCGAGCCGATGGCCATCGATACCGCGCCGGCGAGAATGCTCACCGTGAAGTTTCCTGCCTGTCTGGACATCGGATCCTCCCTCTTCGATACAGCCGGCCAATATCGAGAAATCACTATAGCAGGATCGGTCGCGAGATTCGAGCCGCCGTCATCGCCGCGGCTGGTCGAACGATCTCAAATCCGGCGGCGGCTGGTCCTTGCGGGTGGGCATCAACGAGCCGTCCGCGCTCTTGAGAAAGCTCTCGCCGCGGATGAAGACATATTGGTTGTTCTCCCCGCAATGATCCTCGACCCAGACCGGGTCGGGGTCGCGATTATAGCCCCGGGTCACCGTCCACGGGCGCGTCAGGGCGTGGTCGAAAGTGGTGATCTCGTCGCGCAGGATGTCCGGCTTGGCCCTGTCGAGGAACATCCGCTCCTTCATCACCGTCTCATTGTCCTGGTGCAACGGGATGCCGCTCGGATCGAAAATGCGGGGGCCTTTCAGGCCGCGGGTCTCGACCTCGAGCGTGTCGTAGCGGCCGGCTCCGGTCGTATCGATCCAGCGGCCGATCGAATAGCCGGAGAATGTCGGCGTGATCGTCTGCGGCCAGCCGCGGCCGTCGGTGTAGATGCGGCGGTGCTCGTTGAAGAACCCGCTGTGGACGTGGGTCACCTCCGGCGTGACGATGACCTCCAGCGGCTGGTAGGCGATCATCATCCGGGGCATGCCGCTCGGGAGACAGCGAGCCTGGGTGTTGTAGTACTGCCCGCCCCGCGCCCGCTCCGCGATGTTCGCCTCCCAGATGGCTTGGTACTCCGCCGTCAATGGCGGCTGCTGCGCCCGGCCCGGCCGCTTGCTTGAATCGAATGAGCCGCCCGAGACGTCGTCGACCCGCACCCACGCGCCCTTCCAGTCGGGGTATTTGGCCTCTTCGGCCCGCGTCACGGACGTCGCCGCCATGAGCATCGCCACGGTGAGCAGGAAGCTGCCGATCGCTTCGCGGTAAAACATGAATTCGCGCCTTTTCAATCGATCGAACGGCACCCGCCGCCCCATGAGCCGAGACCAGATCGCAGGATAGCGAATTGCCGCGGCACGGACCACTTCCGCGATGCCCCGCAGTCGGCCCGCGCCCCGCAGGCGGCTCGAGCGCCGCACGGTCAGGAGGGTCTTTGGCCGCCGATGCGGCGGCGAACGAATTGCCAGACGGCCGCAAGCACATATCCGATGAGCGCCAGGACCGACCCGGCGGAGACCAGCACGCCCTCCATGTAGTGGCTGCCGCCGCCGAAGCTGAACGGACTGATCTCCTCGATGACGAAGCCGGCCCCGATGCCGGCGACCAGCAGCACGCCGCACAGGGGCCAGCCGATCCATCGCCGTTCGACGATCGCAAGCAACGCTCCGGCGGCGACGACTCCCGCCCAGACCAGATAGCGCGTCAACTCGGCCGACATGTCATCCTTGCGCGCTGAGATAGGCCTTGAGGGGATCCCAATACATTTTGGGCCAGCCGCTTTCGAGATGCTCCCGATTGCCGTTCGGGAACCCCGACTGATCGAATGAGAGCTTGGTATCGCTGCCATGCGGCTCCAGCTCGAAGCGCACGATCGAATAGACGCCCTCCGGCCAAGTGCCGGCCCGCCAAGCCTGCACGACCCGGCGGTTTGGGATCAGCTCGACATTGTGCCCGGTGATCCTGCCGCCGAAACACGAAAATGCGCCGCCGGCATTGCGATCGATCTCGGCGGGCGCACCCGTCAACGCGCTGAACTGTTGCGCGCTGGTCAACGCTTCATAGACGCGCTGTGGGCTCGCCGTGATGACGACTTCCTGGTGGATCGGCGCCGACATTCGCTCCCTCCATCGTTCATGCGACCTTGTGCAGCCATGCCCGGCCGTCGCTGCCCCGCCCGGACAGCGCGCGCACCAGCTCCGCCATGGAGTCCAGGTTGTGGATCGGGCGCAACTCGTCGACATGGGGCAGCATGGCGCGGATGCCCTTGGCCTTGGCCTCGAAGCCGGAGAAGCGCAGCAGCGGATTGAGCCAGATCAACCGCCGGCAGGAGCGGTGCAACCGGTCGATCTCGAACGCCAGCCGGTCGTCGGGGTCGCGCTCGAGACCATCGGTGATGAGGAGCACGATGGCGCCCTGGGTGAGCACGCGGCGCGCCCACAGCTTGTTGAACCCGTGGAGCGAGCTGGCGATGCGGGTGCCGCCCGACCAGTCGGCGACGCTGGCCGCGCAGGCGGCGAGCGCCTCGTCGGGGTCGCGGGCCTTGAGGGCCCGGGTCACGTTAGTGAGACGGGTGCCGAACAGGAACGTCGCCACGCGCTTTCGCGCATCGGTCACGGCGTGGAGGAAATGCAGGAACAGCCGTGTGTACTGGCTCATGGAGCCGGAAATGTCGATCAACGCCACGATCGGCGGCGGCTTGCGGCGCAGCCCCAGATATTTGAGATCTATCACCGCGCCGCCGGCCTTGAGGCTCGCGCGCAGCGTGCGGCGCATGTCGATCAGCCGGCCGCGGCGGTCGGGCTTGAGCCGACGCGTCTTCACCTCGTCGAGGGAGAGCACCAGCCGCTCGATCGCCATCTTGGCGGCCGCGATCTCGGCGGCCGACATCTGGGCGAAATCCTTGTTCTGCAGCACCTCGCGATCGGAGACCGTGAGGCGCGCATCGAGCTCGATATCG
Organism: uncultured Alphaproteobacteria bacterium; assembly: GCA_963721005.1. Lineage (GTDB taxonomy): Bacteria > Pseudomonadota > Alphaproteobacteria > Rhizobiales > Xanthobacteraceae > VAZQ01. Next base: position 395,737 of record CAVRHR010000003.1, read on the forward strand.
CGCTCATCGCGGCCGAACTCGCGCAGGCCCGAGAACAGCGCCTCCTCGATGCGCTGGGCACCGGGTTTGGGCGCTTGCGCCGCCGCCGGCGGCGACTGCGGCAGCAGCGACGCCATCAGCTTGTCGAGAAAAGCGCGCTTGCGAAAGAAGATACGGAACGCCTGGTCGAACAACAGCGAATGCTCGTGCCGCTTCACGAACACCGCATGCAGCGTCCAGTAGAAATCCTCCTGCGATCCGATGCCGGCCGCCTCGAGCGCTGCCAGCGCATCGAGCACAGCGTCCGGCCCGATCGGAACGCCGGCCGCCCGCAGCGCGCGGGCGAAATAGAGGATGTTCTCGGCGAGACGGCCGTCCGCTGCCGGCATGCTCACTCCGCCGCCCGCAGGCTCGCGCGCAGCTCCTCCAGCAGCTCCTTGGCTTTGGCGCCTTCGATGCGGGCGATGTCGTCCTGATATTTTAGCAGCACGCCGAGCGTGTCGGTGACGGTCGCCGGATCGAGCGCCACCACGTCGAGCTCGGCAAGCGCCGCCGCCCAGTCGAGGGTCTCGGCGACGCCCGGCGCCTTGAACAGATCCTGCTTGCGCAATGCCTGCACGAACCCCACCACCTGCTGCGACAGGGCCGCGCCGATGCCCGGCACCTTGGTGCGCACGATCGCCAGCTCCCGCTCGGCATTGGGATAGTCGACCCAATGATAGAGGCAGCGCCGCTTGATGGCGTCATGGATCTCGCGGGTGCGGTTGGAGGTGATCACCACGACCGGCGGATGGGTGGCCTTCACGGTACCGAGCTCCGGCACCGTCACCTGGAAATCCGCCAGCACCTCCAATAGGAACGCCTCGAACGCCTCGTCGGCGCGGTCGAGCTCATCGATCAGCAGCACAGGGGCGCCGGCCGGATCGGGCTCGAGCGCCTGCAGGAGCGGCCGCTTGATCAGAAACCGCTCCGAGAAAACGTCATGCTCCAGCCGCTCGCGGTCCTGCTCGCCCTGCGCCTCCGCGACCCGGATGGCAATCATCTGCGCCGCATAGTTCCACTCGTAGACCGCGGCCGCGACATCGAGACCCTCGTAGCATTGCAGGCGAATGAGCCGCCGCCCGAGCGTGCCGGAGAGCACCTTGGCGATCTCGGTCTTGCCGACCCCGGCCTCGCCTTCGAGAAACAGCGGGCGGCCCATCTTGAGGGCGAGGAACAGGACGGTCGCGAGCGAGCGATCGGCGAGGTAATCGGCCGCGGAGAGGAGCGCGAGGGTTTCGTCGATGGAGGTCGGCAAGGATTTGGCGGTGGGTTTGGACATGGGTGGCAATCTAGCGGGTCCCAGCCGGCGTGTCCCGGGCACCTCGGTGCATGGTGGGCATTGCGCTCATGCCGATTTGCCAAGCGTCATCCGCCCAGTGTCGACGCATGCTCCACATCCTGCCGGCGCTGCTTCGCGCGTCGCTCGTAGCTGGCTTGGTTCTTGATGGCGACCAGCGCATGAGGGCTCCCGCGCCTCTCGGTTGTGAGGTCGACGTCGCATGGGGCGTTTAGGACGCTGTTCTCGACGTGAGTCCGCCGGCTTTGAACTGCCTTCAGGCGCCATTCCGATTGACCGGGATTGATCAGGAACGCGCTTAGCGCGCGGCAATCGGCGCATGTGCACTTCAGCGGGCTGGTCCGCGCCCAATCCTTCGGCGGGTGCAGCGGCAGCCCGATCCGCCTCCGCAAATGGTCGAGAGACGCTTCCCGGAGCCACTGGACCGCGGGCCACGACGCGCTCTCCGGCCGCTTGGCAAAGGCCAGGGCGGCCGGTACCAGGACCTCATCCGGCTGGTACTTCTTCGGCCAGGCCAGCAGGTGCTCGATCGCGCGCACCGCAAGTCCGGCACGGATCCGGCTCGCCGCCGTAAGGAGAGCAATGACAAATCCCGGAGTCACGCGCTCGGGGCGAGCCCAATTTGTGGGCTCTGCAGGCTTCGCGGGATCGCCGGGCAGGATGTCGATCAGGGCTGCGCCGATCCGCACGGGGTCGCCCGCGAAAGGGGGCGGCGCCACCTCGCAGCGTAGCAGCAGATCGCCGCAGGCCCCGATGCGGGTTGGGGCATTGTGAGTGACGATTTTGACCAGCAAGTCCGTTGCACGTGATCCAGAAAGAAACGAGGCGGCACCTACGATCGCCGCGTTATCCAGCGCCGCGTAATGGCCTTCGGCGGAAATCTCGGCGAGAAATGCATCGATGCGCGCCACATTCCCGAGGCGACCCAGCAAGTCGAGCATCCGACTGACGTTGGTATCGTCCTCCCCGCGCCACGTCTGCCGAGGCCATGAGCGCAGCATGTAACCGGAAATCTCGTCGGCCTCACGCCACAGCGCCGACTCGATCGCCCGACCGCCCGCCTCCCAGCGCCGCGTCAGGTCCTCGAGATGCGGCAGCGTAGCCCCCAGACCGGCTTGGTTCAGCACGGCGAGCCGGCGCCGGCGCGGCCATAGCACCAAGCCGGCGCGGCGATAGGTGCGCTCGAATGATGCGCCTTCGTTGCCCGTCGCCTCGTGGAAATGCTGCTCGTCGGGCGTCAGTTCTTCGAACGCGTCGGGCGGACAGAGCTCGGTCTCGTCGAACGGAAAGTGGTGAAACCGGGCTTCTCCACCATCCGGACGCCGCCATTCCGACAGGATCAGTGACCGGGCCACGACCTCCACGACCTCGAATTCGGCGTCGTCCTCGTCGTCCCGGTCACGGCGCCGGCGGTCGTAATAGCCGCTGTATTCCGCGCTGCCGCTCTCCTCGATCGACACCAGGGCGAGATGCAGATCGCAATCCGCTTCGGCGGCGGCCTTGATCAGCACCGACGCCGCACCCGCGTCAGCTCCCTTGAGCTTGCCGAACGACAGCTCTGCGGGCGTGTAGGCATGCTCCAAAGGCAGGATCAGCTTATCGGGCTCCTCCTCAACGCTCTCCCAGCTTCCCAGCAACTCAGCGACCCGCCCCTCGACCTCGCGATAGTCCGGTGCCTCCAGCGGACGCCTCTTGCCGAGGAATCGCAAATTGTAAACCAGGGTCAGGCGACATCCCGCTATGATGGGGCGCACCTGATGCACGCAGTCGGCATAAAAGGCGGCGAATCCGACTTCCGACGGGTCTTCGGGGTGCAGATCCAGCACTACCTCCCGCCCCAGGTGCCGCACGGCCAATTCGCCGCCGCTGTAGTTCGACGGCAGAACGATCACCAGGGTCGCGAACATGCCGGCGACCTTTTCGGTGTCCCGGTGATCGACGAAATGGCTGCCGGCGTCATAGACGAGAAGCTTGTAGAAGTCCGCCGCGATGGGCTCCCCGACGCCGAGGCTAAGGGCCGCGTCCCTGGAGATCGGCCAGCGTCTTCTCCCAATGCCGCCCGCCGATGCGAACCCTGTCAGGCTCAATCTGCCAGGTTCTTCGGACATCACGGTCCAGCACAGTCTCCTCGCCCCGCCCATAAGGTGCCGGCTCGGCGATCGCGGCCAGACGCTCGACCTGCATCGGCAAAAGCGGCAAGGCCATCCTACCCGCGCCGTCCACGTCGATCGCAGGCATGAAGATTTCTCGCACGCCGCCCACACAGAAATCGCCGGACCGCTCGACCGCGCGGAGGCAATCAAGAAGGGCGGCGCCGATCGACGACATGGGGCCCTCGGTGGCAGGAGGAACGACAGGCGAAGAGTTCGAGAACTCTCTGCGATCCGGCCCTTCGGCCGTTCAAAAGATTATACGCAACGCCCGGACCCGAGAGAAATCGCGATCATGTGTCGCCAGGGCGACGGCGTTGATGGCCAGCGCCCTCGCCGCTTGAACCGCATCCGCCAACTTCAGGCCGAGCGACGCCCGCACTCTCGCGGCGCCTATATCGTGGGATTCCTTCCGCGCCCTCAGCCCGCAACCGCCGCCGCGACCGCGCGGCGCGCCAGCACGCTCACCAGATGTGCGCGGTACTCGGCGCTGCCGTGGATGTCGCTGCCCATGCCGTCGGCCGGGATCGTAAGCCCGTCGAGCGATTTCGCCCCGAAACGCTTCTTGAGCGCGTCCTCGAAGGCGGTGACGCGGAACACGCCGTTGCCGCCCGCGCCGGTCACCGCCACGCGGATTTCCGAGCTGCGCTTGGACACGAACACCCCGACCAGCGCATAGCGCGAGGCTGGGTTGGGGAACTTCACATAGGCCGCCTTCTGCGGGGTGGGGAACATCACCTTGGTGATGATCTCGTCGCTCTCGAGCGCGGTCTCGAACAGGCCCTTGAAGAAATCGTCCGCCTTGATGCGCCGCTTGTTGGTCACGATGGTGGCGCCGAGGCCGAGGCAGCCGGCCGGATAGTCGGCATTGGGATCGTTGTTGGCGACCGAGCCGCCGATGGTGCCGCGGTGGCGCACCGCCGGATCGCCGATGCGGCCGGCGAGCGCCGCGAGCGCCGGGATCGCCTGCTGCACCAGCGGCGAGCTCGCCACCTCGGCATGCGGCGTCATGGCGCCGATGATGACGGAGCGGCCTTTGACCTCGATGCCGCTGAGCCCCTCGATCTTCGACATGTCGACGATCTGCGGCGGCCCGGCCAGGCGCAATTTCATGGTCGGGATCAGGGTATGGCCGCCGGCCAAGAGCTTCGCCTCCTCATGCTTGGCCAACAGGCTCGCTGCCTGCCGCACCGTGGTCGGCCGGTGAAAGGTGAATGCGTACATTTTCGTCCTCCAAAAAAGCCTGTCTCGAGCTTCACGCCGCCGCGCATTGCACCCTCAGCTTCTGCAGCGCCGCCCACACCGCTTGCGGGGTCGCCGGCATCGCCAGCGCCTCGGTGCCGATCGCGTGGGTGAGCGCGTTCATGACCGCGGCTGGTGCCGCGATCGCGCCGGCTTCGCCGCAGCCCTTGATGCCGAGCGGATTGGATGGGCTCGCCGTCATGGTGGTGGCCACCTGGAAGCTCGGCAGGTTGTCGGCGCGCGGCATGCAGTAATCCATCATCGAGCCGGTGACCAGCTGCCCTGCCTTATCGTAGAGCGCGCCTTCGAAGAGCGCCTGGCCGATGCCCTGCGCCACCCCGCCATGCACCTGGCCCTCGACGATCATGGGATTGATGACGGTGCCGAAATCGTCGACCGCGGTCCAGGCCACGATCTCGGCTGCGCCGGTCTCCGGATCGACCTCGATCTCGCAGATGTGGCACCCGGCCGGAAAGGTGAAATTGACCGGATCGTAGAACGCGCCCTCCTTCAGCCCGGGCTCCAGATCCTGGCCGGAGAACTTGTGCGCCACATAGGCGTTGAGCGTGACCTCGCCCCAGGCGAGCGACTTGTCGGTGCCGGCGACGGTGAACCTGCCGTCCTTGAGCTGGATGTCGCCTTCGGCCGCTTCCAGCATCTGGGCCGCGACTTTCTTGGCCTTGATCTCGACCTTGTCGAGCGCCTTGACCAGCGCCGAGAGGCCGACCGCGCCCGAGCGCGAGCCGTAGGTCCCCATGCCGAACTGCACCTTGTCGGTGTCGCCATGAATGACGCTCACCTGCTCGATCGGCACGCCGAGCCGCTCCGCCACCACCTGGGCGAAGGTGGTCTCGTGGCCCTGGCCGTGGGCATGGCTGCCGGTCAGCACCTCGACCGAGCCGGTCGGGTTCACCCGCACCTCGGCGGATTCCCATAATCCGACGCCGCAGCCGAGCGAGCCGACCGCCTGGCTCGGCGCAAGCCCGCAGGCCTCGATATAGGTCGAGAATCCGAGGCCGCGCAGCTTGCCATAGTGGGCGGACTGGCGCTTGCGCGCCTCGAAGCCCTTGATGTCGGCGATCTGCAGCGCCTTGGCGAGCGAGGCCGCATAGTCGCCGGCGTCGTAGTTCAAGATCACCGGCGTCTGGTGCGGGAAGCTCTTGATGAAGTTCTTGGACCGCAACGCCACCGGATCCATGCCGAGCTCGCGCGCGCCCACCTCGATCAGCCGCTCCACCACGAACGTGGCCTCCGGCCGGCCGGCGCCCCGATAGGCATCGACCGGCGCGGTGTTGGTGTAGACCGCGTCGACCTCGCAATAGATCGCCGGGATCTGATACTGGCCCGACAGCAGCGTGGCATAGAGATAGGTCGGCACCGACGACGAGAAGGTCGACATGTAGGCGCCCAGATTGGCGATGGTCTTGGCGCGCAGCGCCGTGATTTTGCCGCCGTCGCCGAAGGCCATCTCGGCATGGGTGACGTGGTCGCGGCCATGGGCGTCGCACAGAAAGGCTTCGCTGCGGTCGCACACCCATTTCACCGGCCGCCCCACCCGCTTGGAGGCCCACAGCGCCACCACCTCCTCCGGATAGATGAAAATCTTGGAGCCGAAGCCGCCGCCCACGTCGGGTGCGATCACGCGCAATTTGTGCTCGGGCGCCAGCCCCACGAAAGCGGCGATGACCAGGCGCGCCACATGCGGGTTCTGGCTGGTGTTCCAAAGGGTGAAGCTGTCGCTGCCCGCATCGTAGTCGCCGATCGCGGCGCGCGGCTCCATGGCGTTGGGCACCAGCCGGTTGTTGACGATGTCGAGCCTGGTGACGTGCTTGGCCGACTTGAAGGCGGCATCGACCGCGCCGGCATCGCCCAGGTGCCACTGATAGATGGTGTTGGCGGGCGCCACCTCGTGAATTTGCGGCGCGCCCTTGCCCTGTGCCATCGCGGTATCGGAGACCGCCGGCAGCACCTCGTAGTCGCAAGCGACCTTCTCGGCCGCATCGCGGGCCTGGGACAAGGTTTCCGCCACCACCACCGCGACCGCATCGCCCACATGGCAGGCCTTGCCGGTCGCCAGCGCCGGATGCGGCGCCATCTTCATCGGGGTGCCGTCCTTGGAATGGATCATCCAGCCGCAGATCAGGCTGCCGATCTTGTCGGCGGCGAGCTCGGCTCCGGTGAGCACCGCCAGGACGCCCGGCATCGCGGCGGCGACTTTGCCGTCGATCTTCCGGATGCGGGCATGGGCGTGCGGGGAGCGCACGAAATAGGCATGCGCCTCGCCCGGCCGCTCGATATCGGCGGTGTAGTGACCTTTGCCGGTGACGAAACGCAGGTCCTCTTTACGGCGCACCGCCGCGCCGATCCCGGTCGCGCTCATGGCGGTCTCCTTTCGCGGTCAAAGACCGGCGGCCAAGCGGGCCGCCCCTACTCGGCGGCTCGTTTCCCGGCGCCTTGCTCACCGCCCATGGCGCGGGCGCCGGCCGCGATGGCTTTGACGATATTGTGGTAGCCGGTGCAGCGGCAGAGATTGCCCTCGAGTTCGTGCCGGATGGTCTGCTCGTCGAGCTCGGGACCCTTGCGGTTCACCATGTCGACGGCCGTCATGATCATGCCCGGGGTGCAATAGCCGCATTGCAGGCCATGATGCTCGCGGAACGCCTCCTGCATGGGATGCAACGGGCCGTTCGGCGCGGCCAGCCCCTCGATGGTGCCGACCTGCGCACCGTCCAGCTGCCAGGCGAACACGGTGCAGGACTTGATCGCCTTGCCGTTGACAAGCACCACGCAGGCGCCGCACTGGGAGGTGTCGCATCCCACATGGGTGCCGGTGAGCCGCAGCTCCTCGCGCAGGAACTGCACCAGCAGGGTGCGTGGATCGATGTCGCCGGTGACGGCTTTGCCGTTCACCGTCATCGCGACGGCTGCCATGGCATTCCTCCTCGAGATCAGGCCCAACGGCCGGTTTTGCGCCGCCTATGGCACCGTCAATCGGCACCGGCGGCAGAAAGGGGCAAATCGGGGTGGATTTTGCCCCGCGACCGGCCTTTGAACAAGGTCAACCTTTGCGGGCGACCAGCTATCGAAGCTCCGGCCCCGCGGTCAAGGGCATTGCGGCGCCCCGGCTGGGCAATCGATCGAGCCGTCAGGGACCGCCGGCCGCCACCGCGGCGGCAAATTTCTGGAAGAAATCGTCGGCGGTCTTCTTGGCGGCGCCACTGATCAGGCGTTGCCCGAGCTGAGCGAGCTTGCCGCCGATCTGCGCCTCCACGTCATAGGTCAGGAGCGTGCCGCCCGCGCTGTCGGTCAGCGAGACCTTGGCGCCCCCTTTGGCAAAGCCGGCGACCCCGCCCTCTCCCTCCCCGGAGATCCGATAGCTGTTGGGCGGATCGAGATCCGACAGCTTCACCTTGCCCTTCCAGCGCGCCTTGACGGGGCCGACCTTGATGGTGGCGGTGGCCTGAAACTCGGTATCGGAAGTCATATCGAGCTGCTCGCAGCCCGGAATGCAGCTTTTCAGCACCTCCGGATCATTGAGCTTCGCCCATACGGTCGCGCGACTGGCGGGCAGCTGCACCTCGCCCGTCATTGTCATGGCCATCAGCTTGTCTCCGCCACTTGGGTGTCTGCGACACTGGGTTGCCGGCTCGCTTTGATTGCTTGGTATAAAGCCTTGTCCGGTCGTCGGGAAAGCGATTTCGGCAGCACCGCTGCGCGGCCCCGGCCCGCAGCCCTTGGGGGTTGGCGGCAGGCTTTAGTGCCGCTAAGGGTATGGGCTTCGGCGCCCCCCATGACCATTCCGCTCGCTCCCTCGCTGCTGCTGCCGCCGCTCGTTTCGAGCGCGGCCATGCGTGCCATCACGGACGATCGCGCGCGGCTGCAGCGCATGCTCGATTTCGAAGCTGCGCTCATGCGGGCCGAGGCGGCGGTGGGGGTGGTCCCGGCCTCCGCGCTCGAGCCGATCGCCGGCGCTTGCCGGGCCGAGCTCTATGACCTCGCGGCGCTGGGCGAAGCAGCCGCTGCCGCCGGCAATCTGGCCGGCCCGCTCATCGAGGCGCTCACCGCCGAGGTCGCCAAGACCGACGCGGCCGCCGCCAGCTGCGTCCATTGGGGCGCGACCGGCCAGGACATGATGGACACCGCGCTGGTGCTCGAGCTGCGCGCCGGCATCGATGCTCTCACGGTCGATCTCAACCGGGCGATCGAAGCCTTCACCACGCTGGCGGGACGCCTGCGCCGCACCGCCTCGGTCGCCCGCACCTCGATGCGGCACGCGCTGCCGATGCCATTCGGCCTCAAGGTCGCGGGCTATGCGGCGGCGCTCGGCCGTTCGCGCGAGCGGCTGCGGCGCCTGCGCAAGGACGCCCTGGTGCTGCAGCTCGGCGGCTCGGTCGGAACGCTGGCGGCGCTCGGCGATCAGGGCCTCAACGTCACTGAGCGGATGACGGCGCTGCTCGACCTGCCGGCCGCGGAAGCGCCCTGGCACACCCATCGCGACCGGCTGGCCGAAGTCGCGTCGGCCTTCGGCATCCTGGCCGGCACCTGCGGCAAGATCGGCCGCGACATCGCGCTGCTCATGCAGACCGAGATCGCGGAGGTGCTGGAGCGCCCCACCGCCTGCATCGGCGACGCTACCGCCACGCCGCCTCCCAGGCTCAGCCCGGGCGCCGCCGCCGAGATGGCGGTGACCGCGGCCTTGCTCGCGCCCCAGCTGGTCGCCACGATTCTCGCCTGCTCCCTGCAGGAGCACGAGCGCGCTGGCGCGCCCTGGCAGGCCGAATGGCTGACCTTCCCGGGGCTGGCGCTGGTCACCTCGGGGGCGCTCGGCGCCATCGCCGACCTGGCGCAATCGATCGAGCTCGACCCCGACCGCATGCGCGACAATCTCGACCTCACCCAGGGGCAGGTGATGGCGGAGGCGATCACGTTCGCGCTCGCCGCCAAGATGAGCCGGCGGGAAGCCGGCAAGCTCTTGGAGGAGGCAAGCCGGAAAGCGGTCGCCGAGAAGCGCAGCCTGCAGAACGTGCTCGCCGACGACCCGCGGGTGACCGCACATCTCCCCGGCCCGGTGCTCGCCCGGCTGTTCGAGCCGATGTCGCACTTGGGCTCCGCGCAGACCTTCATCGACCGGCTGGTCGGCAGCGTGAAGGCTGGTGGCGGGAAGCGGGTGTAGGGTTCGGGCGAACATCCGGCCGGCAGCGTGTTTTGCTTGGCACTTGGATCACTTGTGAGACCCAAACACCCCACGGGACGGACACTTGCCGGCTTCGGACATTGATCGCTCCCGATCAGGCCCTGAATAAGCTACTATGGATCATGTCGAAAGTGTTCGCTCCGCGCCTCGATATCCTGCCCACCGCCCAGAGGCGTTTGTGGCCGGAGCTGTCCCAAACACCCGTCCAGTTCACGCTGTACGGAGGCACTGCCATTGCGCTGCGCCTGGCGCACCGCGAATTTGTCGACTTCGACTTCTTCAGCCTGGAGTCGTTCGAGCCAAGCGCTCTGCTCAAGGAAATCGCTTACCTGAAGGGTGCGGTGGCTCGGCAATCGTCGCCCGATACTCTGACCGCAACGGTGGATCGCGGGGGCCCCGTCCAATTGTCGTTCTTTGGGGGCCTGGGACTGGGACAAGTCGCCCCCGCAGAGCTTGCGGAGGGACCCGGTCTCAAGGTCGCCTCGCTTATCGACCTGGCAGGCATGAAAGTGGCCGTGGTGACGCAGCGTGCAGAGCTCAGAGACTACCTGGACATCCACGCTTTGTTGACCGAAGCCGGAATACCATTGGCAAACATGCTTGCTGCGGGAGCCATCATCTATGGCGCCGAGTTCGGCGTCTTGCTTTCGCTCAAGGCCATCGCATATCACGGCGATCCCGGTCTCGCCGAGCTACCCGAAAGGGTCCGTCGCGACTTGGCTAAAGCGGTCGACGCCACCGATCCGCACAAGCTGCCGACGCTAGAGGCCGTCAGACGACGAGAAGCCAGATCGTGAAGCCGCTCCCTCATAACAGCGATCTGCTCGAGGTGGCCCCGCGCGTCAATTGGTTCGAGCCCCCCACGCGTGCCCTCACCGATCCGATCCGTTTTCTTGCTTACCTTATGACGTATGGCACTGAAGGTGATGTTGCCGTGGTGCGGCGCTATCTCAGCCTCGAGGACTTCCGCGAGGCGCTGGAGCGGGCGCCACCCGGGATTATCGATGAACGCTCTTGGGCCTATTGGAATACGGTGACGGGTCGATACCCGGTACCGCCCATGCCTCGACGCCATATTCCTGATGGCCCTTGAATCCGCACCGTACCGGCTCGCAGCGTCTTGGGCGCGGGAACATGAAGACCGGCGGTAGGAAACGTCCGTAACCTTCTGACCTCCTTGGAGCTCATCATGCCGGTGATCGATGCCGAAGGCTGCCCGCTGTGGGTCGAGATCGAAGGCCCGCCACATGCCCTCGTGCTGATGCTGTCGAATTCGCTCGGCACCGATCTGCACATGTGGGACGCGCAGGCGGCGCGCTTCGCGCAAACCTTTCGCTTGGTACGCTACGACCGGCGCGGTCACGGCAGGTCGGGCGTGCCGGCAGGCCCCTACGGCATGGAGCGGCTCGGCCGCGACGCGCTGGCGAGGCTCGCGGCGCTCGCCGACCGTATCGTGGCGCTCTGGTTCAGCCCGCAATTCCGCGCCCGCGCGCCTTCGACGATCGCCGCCATGAAGTCGATGTTGCTGGGGACGCCCGACGAAGGCTATGTGGCGTGTTGCGCGGCGATCCGCGACATGGACCTTCGCGACCTGCTGGCGCGCATCAGCGCGCCGACACTGGTCATCGCGGGCCGGCACGACCAGGCGACGCCGCTTTCTGCGGCGCAATTCATCCACAGCCGGATAGCCGGCGCCGCGCTCGCTGTGCTCGACGCCGCACATATATCCAATGTCGAGCAGCCGGACCGCTATGCCGACGCGGTGCTGGAATTCCTCGCGCCTCATCCGTGAATTCCGCAGCCGGAAGCTGCAAATTGCAACTCATCCCTACGGCATTCATCCGAGGCCGCGCTCGGGGCAATGCCGGACGCGCCGGCGCCGTCAAACATTTGCCGCACAAGAAAATGCCGCCGAGAAAAAATACCGCCAAGGAGTCCATGATCGATTCAGCAAGCGTTAGTGCGCGACGGTCTATCGGTCGCATCGCCCATCGGGACCACAGGGGGCGCTGATGACCATCGTTCGTCTGACTTATTACAGCCGCAATCGCATCGAGCGCGCCGGCGCGCCGTTGCACGACCGGATCCACGACATTCTGATCGAGTTGGTCGCCAACAACCGCCGCGACGACATCACCGGCGCGCTCATCCACGACGACAAGTGGTTCGCGCAGGCACTCGAAGGACCCGAGGCCATGGTCTCGGCGACCTTCGAGCGGATATTGCGCGACCCGCGCCATTGTGAGGTGCGGCTGATCAAGATGCAGCCGGTCGAGACCCGGCGGTTCGCCGCCTGGTGGATGGCCTGCGTGCCGCGCGGTCACGACAACGCCGAGCTGTTCCGGAACCATTGCGAAGGCGAGTGCTTCGACCCGCAGCTGATGCGGGCCGAGCGGCTGGGCGACCTGATCGAGGCGGTGGTGGCACGCACGCCCCGCCAGGAGGGCAAAGCCGCCTGGACCGGCGGGAGCGCTACCAACGCGGCATGAGCGCCGGCGCCGGTTGGAAAAGTCGGTTCAGGCGCCTTGCGCGCCCGCGTCCGCCGCCAACTCGTGCGCCGGCTGCAACTCCCCCGGCGCCGCCAGACCGCCGCCGGGCGCGAGCATTGCGGCGAACTCCGTAACCTGGCGCTCGATCATGATCACGATCGCGGCGCCGATCAGCAGCAGAAACTGGGTCGCCTGCAACCGGATGAGCTCGTGGTCGCCCGTCATCAGGGTCGGCATGATCCAGACGCCGACGGCGCAGAGCGCGAGCAGCAGCACCAAATCGACGGTCTCCCGGTTGGGCTCCCGCCGCATCGCCAGCGCGCGGACGAACTCGATCAGATAGGCCACGAAAGCGGCCGTGATCACCATCTTGACGCCCGCGAGCATCTCCGACACCCGGATCAGGCCCACCAGCCCGAGATCGAACAGGTCGCGGAAATAGACCGCGGCCGCCGCATGGGCCGGGTCCTCGAAGCCGTTGTAGGGAGAGGTCAGCACCCGCAACGCGTCGTGCCCCCAGGCGGGTACGAAATAAGCCGACACGAGAGCAAAATTGACCAGCCCGAGCCCGGGATTCGATCGCATCGCACCCTCCCGACTTGGCGGTATCGGCGCGCAAGCGGCGCGCAGGCCGTCGATGGGGAGAGCTAGCCAGCTGCCCGCGGCGATCTCAATCGAAACGCTTTATTAACCTTAAGCGGCGGCGGGGACGCAAAAAGGGGGAGCCACACAGGCTCCCCCTTCAAATTCAGCTACCCGAATACCGGATTGGCCGGCCGCGCCGGGAAAAGCCTCAGCTAGCGGTTTTGTCCTCCCTGCCCCGGCTTCGGCTGGCTACCCTGATGCTGCTGCTGATCGGGCTTCTGGCCACCCTGATGCTGCTGATCGGGCTTCTGGCCACCCTGATGCTGCTGATCGGGCTTATGGCCGCCCTGCTGCTGCTGGTCGGGCTTCTGCCCGCCGCCCTGCTGCTGGCCGGGCTTGGGATTGCTCGATTGACCCGGATTCTGGTTGGGATTGCTCGGGTTGTTCATGCTGATCTCCTCGAGGGTTGAGGTATTGCCCCGCCCGTGAGGTAAACGCCTGCAAATGAAAAGAGTTCGCGGCTCTGGCGCGCAATTTGTGCGGCACTTTCGCCGGGGTTCGACACGAATTGCACAGAATTCGGCTTGTGGAATACGCAATTATTCCGGGCATTTCTGCCGGCGATGAACTTCCGCTAGTCGTGTGCTTCAACCAAAGTTGAAGGGATCGGTTCGTTCGTAGGGGCGACCCTTGTGGTCGCCCGTCGGGCCTTTCCCGCGCCGAGGAGGGCGGGCACAAGGCCCGCCCCTACGCACAGCGCCTTCTCTTCAATTTCGAAGACGCACCGGACTAGACGCGCTTGTAGGCCCGCTCGTGATAGACGAGCACCGGACCGCCCGGTCCCAGCCGTACCGCCTCGACGGCGCCGAAGAAGACATTGTGGCTGCCGACCGAGCGCACCTCCATGATCCGGCAGTCGAACGCCACCGCCGCCGCGGTCAGGACCGGGCTGCCGGTCGCCAGCACCGACCATTCGCCGGTCCCAAATCGGTCGGCGCCCTGGACCCCGGTGCGACCGGCGAACAGGTCGGCGATCTCGGCGCCGCCGTGCCCCAGCGTATTGATGCAGAACACGCCGTTCTGGAGCACGGCCGGATTGGTCTGGCTGCGGCGGTTGAGGCACACCAGCAAGGTCGGCGGCGCATCGGTCACCGAGCAGACGGCGGTTGCGGTGGTGCCGGCCTTGCCGGCGGGCCCGGCGGTCGTGATCACGTGCACGGCGGCGCCGAGCCGGCTCATGGCCTCGCGGAAGGCCGTTTGGTCGACGGTGCGCACGTTCTCGGGGCCGACCGCCGTGAAGGCGCCGTCCATGGCATCGTCGGGGCGTTGGTCGGTCCAGCTCATGCGGCGGCCATTCTCTCATGGCCACGTTCTCACGGCTACGCTCTCACCGCCACCTTAGAGAACCAATTCCACGAAAACCGCCGCGCTTTCCGCCTTAACCTCCCCCTGCAAGGGGGAGGTCGACCCGCGAAGCGGGTCGGGAGGGGGTCCCGCCACAAACTCCGAATTTGCCGAAAGGCGGGACCCCCACCCGGCGCCTTACGGCGCCACCCTCCCCCTTGCAGGGGGAGGGAATCGGCACCGCCGTGCCACGCGGATGCGTCGGCCGCGCGGCCCCCTACCGCAATGTGGCAGCCGCGATCCAGTCGGTCACCGCCTGCAGCGCGTGCGCCGGGTTGCCGCCGCGGCCGTGCGCCTCGAACACCGCCATCTGGGTGTCGGCCGAGGTGCCGGCCCCAACGATGGTGCGGCAGCGCCGCAGCTCCGGCAGGCAGCCCAGTGCCTCGGCGTCGGGCGCGACGTCCTCGATCAGCTGATCGAGCATCTCGGCGACGCTCACCGCGCCGATGTCGCTGACAAAGGTGCCGCGCACCCCGTAGCGCTGGGCGCGCCATTTGTTCTCGACCACGATCGCGCGCGCCACCGCGTCGATGTTCTGGTTGAGCAGCGGATTGCGGACGAGATGGCGGGCCAGCACCCGGTAGAGCGCCGCGATGGCGATCGAAGTCCTCGACCAGCGTGCAGCAATCGGGCGCCCGCAGCTCGAGCGTGGGATGCTCGAGCGAAGGGCGGATCGCCCACCACACATAGCTCGCATCCGCCATCACGCCGGCGCGCACCAGGGCCGCCACATAGGTGTCGAACTCCTCCTTGGTGCGGAACAGCTCCGGCACGCCGGTGCGCGGCAGCTCGTCATAGGCGGCGAGCCGATAGCCCTTGAGCCCGGTCGGGCGCGAGTTCCAGAACGGCGAGGACGTCGCCAAGGCCACGAACAGCGGCAGATAGGGCAGCATGCGGGTCATCACGTCGACCCGCTCGTCGGGATCGGGCAGCTCGACATGCACGTGCATGCCGCACAGCATGTTGCGCTGGCCGATCATCTGCAGGTCATGCATGACGGTGTCGTAGCGCACCGAATCGCTCTGCTGCATGTCGTGCCATGCCGCGGTCGGGTGGGTGCCGGCGGCGAGGATCGCCAGGCCATGCTCGGCGGCGGTGCGGGCCAGCGCCTGGCGCAGGAAGCGCAGCTCCTCGCGCGCGGTCGCCATGTCGGAATGCGGCAGCGTCGCGATCTCGATCTGCGACTGCAGCAATTCGCCGCCGGCCTGTCCGCCGGTCGCCTGCTTGGCGGCTTCCAGGAACGCCGCCGGCATGGCGCGCGCCGCCGACTTGGTGTCGGCGTCGACCAGGAAGAACTCCTCCTCGATCCCGAACTTGAAGATATTGGCCATATTCACTTCTCCACGCGGGCGTCCTGGACTCGAGGCTCGGCGCGAAACCACCGTCTGCGCTCGAGAAGTCCGTACTCGATAGTCCACTGATGCTGCCGGGAGGATTGCGGCTGCCCGCGCTTGCAAACGCGCAGTTCCGGTTTTGGTTGCACGCCGGTCGCGAGCAGCAAACTCGACTCGCTCCCCCTGCAAGGGGAAGGGTTGTTGGGGTGGGGGTCCCGCGCGCTAAAGCGCGGCGCCCGCTAAGCCGTGGCGCGGCGGGCACTGCGCCTGGCGTTGCGCTCGAAGAACAGCGCCTGGCTGATGACCGCGGAGACCGCCGAGGGCTGGAACGGCTTGGCGATCAGGAAGGCCGGCTCCGGACGCTCGCCGGTGAGAAACCGCTCCGGATAGGCGGTGATGAAGATGACCGGCACCTCGAACGTGCGCAACAGCTCGTTGACCGCATCGAGGCCGGACGAGTTGTCGGCCAGATGGATGTCGGCGAGGATGAGGCCGGGCGCATGAGCCTTGGCGATCGAGATCGCCTTGCTGTGGGTACGCGCCACCCCGATCACCCGATGGCCGAGCTCCTCGACCAGATGCTCGAGGTCCATGGCGATCAGCGCCTCGTCCTCGATGATGAGCACGTCGGTGGCGATCTCGGCGGCGAGCTCGCGGCCCGCTTCCTTCACGAGATCGCGCAGCGCCGGCACGTCGGTGCCGAGAATTTCCGCCGCCTCGTCCTCCGAGAAACCTTCGAGCGAGACCAAAAGGAACGCCTGTCGTGGCAGCCGGTTGATATGGGCAAGCCGCCGCTCGACCGGCAATTGGCTATCGTGCGGATCGCCGCCGTCGTCGAGATCGATGGAGCTCCAGATCCTGGTGAGGACCTTGTAGAGCGCCACCCGCGGACGCGGGGCGCCGTCGAAGGTGGCCCGGTCCGCCAGGATCGCCTCCAGGGCCGCCGCCACATAGGCGTCGCCGGAGCTTTGCCGTCCGGTCACGGCCCGCGCATAGCGGCGCATGAACGGGAGGTAATCTGACACCACCTCTGACGTCGACATTGACCCCTCCATGGCTCCCACGGCCCGTGCCCTATATAGGGTCGCGGGTCGGAAACGCCCGCACCCGCAAAAAAGTTCCATCCCCAGGGAACCATTTGACCGACCGGGCGTTTGAGCACGACGTACCTTGGGGATGTGCGCGGCCGTGTGCGCGGTAAAGGACGAAAATGAGGGACCGCAAGCCAGCTAATCCGGCGCCGCCGGCAGATCTGCCCACCACCAAACGGGGAAAATCCTCGGCCAGCCTCGGTCCCGACATCCAGTCGAAGATCGGCAAGCAGTTGCGCGCCTATTACGCCGGCTTGATCGAGCCGACGCCGGACCGGTTCGTCGATCTCCTGCGTCAGCTGGACCAGCCGGGCGACGGCAAAGGACCGTCCGAATGAAGGCCGACCCCAGCGTACGCGAAACCATGCTCGCCGCGGTGCCGGGCTTGCGGGCCTTCGCCATGTCGCTGTGCGGCAAGATCGACCGTGCCGACGATCTGGTGCAGGAGACGCTCTTGCGCGCGCTCGGCAATATCAATTCCTTCCAGCCGGGCACCAACATGTCGGCTTGGCTGTTCACGATCCTGCGCAACCTGTTCCGCTCCGAATACCGCAAGCGCCGCCGCGAGGTGGAGGACGGCGACGGGCACTTCACCGCCAGCCTCAAGTCGCAGCCGGACCAGCCGAGCCACATGGAGTTCGAGGAGTTCCGCACCGCGCTGGCACAGCTTCCCCCCGATCAGCGCGAGGCTCTCATTCTGGTCGGCGCCTCCGGCTTCTCCTATGAGGAGGCCGCGCACATCTGCGGCAGCGCGGTCGGCACCATCAAGAGCCGAGTCAATCGCGCGCGCACGCGGCTTGCGGAGCTGTTGGCGATCGAGGGCGGGCGCGACATAGGTCCCGACAGCGAGACCCAGGCGGTGCTCACCGGCAACGACGCGGCCTAAGGGCGGATGAGCCACGCCGAGGCGGTTCGGCTACGGCCGCCACCACGTCCGCCAGCTGTCGGACACCCGCGACGACGGATCGCTCGGCTTGAGGGTAAGGCCCCGCAGGAACCCCCGTATCCCGACTGCCACCACCAGGAGCCCGAGCCCGACGCCGACCCAATGGAGCACATTCGCCATCGATCAAGTCCCAGGATCAGGTTTTCCAGCCCCGGCCCTTCCCGGGTGCCCGCGTCGAGGGATCGCTCGGCTTTCCGGACAGGCCACGCAGGAAGAAGTGTATTCCCCCGGCGATGACCGAGAAACCGATGACGACGCCGACCCAATGTAGGACATTTGCCATTGATGTTAAGCTCTTTCCGTTTGGTTCGTCCCCCGCAACCGCGCTCGCGGCATCGGGCTCGAGCCCACACATAGTCACGAAGCGCGCAAACCCAAAGGGCGCGACCGTCGGCAGACCGCTTGACGGCCCAATTCACCGGCGCCGCGAGACCGCGACCGCGGCCAGGCCGAGCGCCGCTAACAGCGCGCCCCAATAGACCCACGGCGTCTGATTGATCATGAAGCTCTCGGCCGGATATGGAAAATAGCCGGTCCCCTGCCCGACCCAGATCAAGCCGATCAGGATGGCGAGAGCACCGATGATGAGGAGCGCCGTTTTCATGATTCCCGCCGGAGCTCCCTCGAGTCGTCACGCGCAACGCCGTCGAATCTCTCGACCAGCGCCGGCACCGGCAAGCTCAGGGGAATGAGCGAGTTGGTGCTGTGGTGCGCGAGCGGTCGCTGCTCGGGCTGATGCCCCCATGAATTGAGCGCGCCGAGACCGTCCAGCACGCCCAGGAACTGCGTGTAGCCGCAGTGCTTCAGCTCTTCGGCGATGGCGCAGCCGAAGGTCACGACCGCAATGTCGCGGGTCCGCTCCGGCGGCAGCGAACGCAACGCGTTGGCGATCGCCAGCGCCCCCTTGCTGTGGCCGATGACGCGCGTGATCCGCGGCGCGTCCTGCAGCACGCCATGCAGGTCGTCGGACGCGGCGCTGCCGTGCTCGAAAACCGGCGCCCCGCTCGGCGCCCGCGCATGGCGCGGCGAGCTGCGCGCCAGCCGGCGGCCGATCTGCGCGAGGCTGGGGGCCGCCGCGGCGAGGAAGCTTTGCGTGGTCGACTGCAGCCAGTCGTGCAGCCCGAGCCCGAACCAGCCGCCGAGCGCCTGCGGCACCACATCGGCGAGACCATAGCCCGGGATGACCGCGGCCACCGGCTCGCCGAGCGCGCTCGAGGCGTTCCAGGCGAATGCGGCCGAGCCCAGCGCCGAGCTCCCCACCCCGGTAATCGAGACGCTGCGCAGCGATTGCGCCGACGGCCCGTTGGCGTGGGCCAGGAATTCTGTCATGTCGTCGAACCGCTGCACATAGGGCGACTGACGCGCGTCGACCACCAGGATCGAGCCTTCCGGATTGGTCAGGGCGCCGAGATCGAGACGATTGAGCAGGGGATTGCGATCGGCATCCGGGTGCGCGCCGGTGCCGGCATGGATGTGGGCATCCACCACCGAGCCGCGCCGGAACATCTCGGCCGTAAACGCGCCGACGTCATAGAACAGCATATCGAGCGTGGTGTTGGTCAGCCGAAACATCCGCAGCAGCGGCTCGACCAGCGGCTTTTGCAGCTCGTAGAGCGCGAGATCGCCGCCCGTGGCGGTATCACCATCCTGGGTCACGGCCTGCTCCGTTGCTGTCGCATCAGCCGGCACCGTCACCTTACATGCTTTTCGCAGCACTCGCGAGCCGCGTTTGCGGCCCGGCTGCGCTGCGCGTGCGCCCTTGCGGAAAAACCGGCTGGCTTGCGCCCAGCGCGCTTCCTCGGCTGCCTCGGAAACATTCGCTGATCGCTTGTGCTTGCTTGAAGCGTGTCAGCCGCACCAAACAGGATGCAGGACGATCTTTCGCGGATTGCTGTACCGGCGGTGTCGATTTGTGAACAATTCAAGACAAATTGTCGCGATAGCGCGCGTATCCCCGCGCCGCACCACCAGCGGCTGTTCTGCCGCCCGGCGGCTGCGCCATAAAATTGCAGTAAACTTCGCTCATCGCGTTGGAACATTGATGTAACTTTGTTTGGAGCGGCCGATTATTTGATTGATCGAATACGAATATCGGGCTCGAAAGCTTGACGTCGACGCAGCTTTATTCGATCACCTAACCGTGAGCGGCCGGGCGAATCGTGCGAGCAAGCGTTATCTGATCGTTATCGCGGCTTTAACCCGGGCTTCACGTCCCCATGATCTTTGAATCCCATAATCTCTGAGATGCCGGCACTCCAGCTACCAGGATGGCAACGATGCGCTTTTCCGCGACGGTAATTGCGACCATGCTGCTGGCCGGGGGCTCCGCGCTCGCCGCCGGGCACGCGGATGGCTCCAGCATCGTCTCCCCGGCCAAGGGCGATGGCGACTTCGCGGCGCGCGCGGACTACATCCAGACGGCACGCCTGGATACCAAAGGTCCCGACGTCCGCAACAGCCGTGGCATCAACAGGGAGCTGTCCAAGAGCGACCTGGGGCAGGTCATCGGCTACTACAACGCGGCCATCAAGCACGATCCCAAGGACGACGATGCCTATTTCCACCGGGGCGTCGCCAAATACTTCGCCGGCGCGCTGCCGCAGGCCATGGCGGACCTCGCCCAGGCGAGCAAGATCGATCCCACCTACGCCTACTACGCGCTGTGGATCGACATCGTCGACAAGCGCAACAATGCGGCGAGCCGCCTGCCGCAGGCAACCGCGCATCTCGACATGACGAAATGGCCCGCGCCGGTGATCCACATGTTCCTGGGCGAGACCACCCCGCAAGCCGTGCTCGCCGCCGCCGACGATGGCGACGTCGCCACCAAGACGGGTCAGCTCTGCGAGGCCAATTTCTACATCGGGGAGCTGGCCCTGCAGCATGGCGACAAGGCCGAGGCGACCCGCCTGTTCAAGCTTGCGGCCGCCGGTTGCCCCCGTGAGTTCGTCGAAGGGCCCTCCGCCAATGCCGAGCTCGAGGCAATGGGCGCGATTCCCTCCGAGTAAGCCAGGCTCGCCCGGCGCGACCCGCGCGCGGCGCGACCCGCGCGCGGCGCGACCCGATCGGTCGGCTCACCGCACCTTGAGGTACTTGCGTAATCCGTGGGTGCCGACATCGGCGGCGTAGACGGTGCCGGCATCGTCGGCCGCGATACCTGACGCCGACGTTCCCACATCCACCTTGTCGAGATCGCCCGGGTCTGGAATGTAGGCCTTGAGCGAGCCGTCCTTGACGTTCCCGATCACGATGCCGCGCAGCTCGCCTTTCTTGGCGGTCGGGTCCGGGAACGAGCTGCCCACATAGATGGTATCGTCCTTGCCGACGAACACCGAGCTCGGCGTGCCGAATTGCGGCCACGCGGCGAGGAAGTTGCCGTCCTGATCGAAAACCTGGATGCGCTTGTTCCGGCGATCCGCGACATAGACGCGCTCAAGCGAGCCGCCGATGAATATGTCGTGGGGCTCGTCGAACTCGCCGGGCGCGGAGCCCTTCCTGCCCCACGCCTTGATGAAGGTGCCGTCCTTGGCGAACTTCACCACGCGCGCGCTGTCGTGCTTGTTGGGATGGTGACCATCCGAGACGAACACATCGCCGTTGGCCGCGACCGCGATGCCGGTCGGCCGGTCGAACTCGCCGGGCCCGGTTCCCGACACCCCCATCTTGCCGAGCATCATCAGCACCTTGCCGTCCGGGCTGAGCTTGAGCACCTCCTGGCCCTTGATGGTGCCATCCGGGTTCTTGGCCGAGCGGCCTAGAATGACCGCTTCGTCATTGACGTCGCTGGTCCACAGATTGCCCTCCTGGTCCACGGTGAACCCATGCGGATAGGCGAACAGCCCCGCCCCGAAGCTGCGCAACAACCGGCCTGCCGGATCGAACTCCAGGATCGGCGGATTGGAGTCGCCGCGTTCCACGCAGGTGGCATGGCCCGGCGGCACCGTATTGAAGCAGCGATGAAACACCCAGATGTGGCCGTCGCGATGGACGTGCACCCGGATGACCTCGCCCCACTGGCCGCCGTTCATGCTCGAGGGGAGCATCGGCCAGCCTTCGGCGAGGCGATACGGATTGGGCAGCCCGGTCGGCTTGAGGGGCGGGGTTTGCTGGCTGTGCGCCACCACCACGAACGCGGCGGCGACCGCACCGGCGATGAGCAGAGACAACGCTCGACTGCCACGCGACATGCTGGCCCTCCCGGCAAGAACGAGGATCTGGTTTTCTTGGAGCTGCGTGTTGCACGCTTGGCGCCAAGCCTAAGCCGCCGGCACACGCCCGGCAAGCGGCCCAATCAATGCAGAAAATCTCTGTCGTCACGGCCCAAAGCGCGTCGAAGACGCGCGTAAACGCGCTCGCGGAGCCGGGACCCATACGCCGCAGTCCATCGATAGCACACGGTGTTTGGGTCCCTGCTTTCGCAGGGACGACGACTTGGAAAAGCAGTCACGCACCCGCGGGCGGCGGTGGCGAATCCCGGCGTGGCCCCGGCTGGAGCGCGCTCCCGGCGCGCAACAAGGCTTCCGGATCGGGCCCATTCGATTCAATTGCATCTAAAAGTGCGCGAAATTGGTTCACGGAAATCGAACGCCTGCTAAGCACAATCGCGTACTTCGGGGCGTGAAGCCCTTACGGGAGCACACCATGCGTCGTGTATGGTCGTTCGTGGACAACGAGTTCGGGCGCGACCGCGATCGAGTACAGCCTGATTGCGGCCGGGATCGCGCTGGTGATCGTCGCCGCCGTCAACGGCATCGGTACGATCCTGAACACCACCTTCACCAGCGTGCAAGCGGCGCTCAAGTAGCCCGCTGCCAATCGTGCCGGTGCGCACATGCTACGCTCCGCGGCAATCGCTTTGGCCGCCCTCGCGGCCGTCGATACCTTGATGTTTCACGGCGCCTACACGCACCTCGCCGAGCGGGTGATCGACGCCGTCCTCCAGCACGTTCTCCGATGAGCTTCCGCGAAGCCCCCGCCGTTCGGGGCTGTCGGGATTGACCGGAATATGCGACCATCCGGTACATCGGAAAGCAAGCAACCAGCTGGGGGAGACGATCATGCGCTGCAAGAACCTGCTTGCCTCGACGAGCCTGGTGAGCGCGCTGGCGTGGCTCACTTTCATGCCGGCGCAGGCGACCGCGCAAACCGCGGCGGCGCTCGGCGGCGCGGTCGCCTCGGCCGAGGAAGGCGCGATGGAAGGGGTGCTCGTCAGCGCCAAGCGCGATGGCGGCACCATCACCACCACGGTGGTGAGCGACGACAAGGGCCGGTTCAGCTTCCCGGCCGACCGGCTCGCGCCCGGCCATTACAACATCACCATCCGGGCCGCCGGCTATAACCTGGTCGGTCCGAAGACGATCGAGGTCGCCCCGGGCGCGCCCGCCGTCGCGGACCTCAAGCTCGCCAAGACCGGCAATGTGGCGGCCCAGCTCTCCAACACGGAATGGCTGCAGAGCGTGCCGGGCGACGACCGCATCAAGTCGTTCCTGCCCGACTGCGTCAACTGCCACACCTTGCAGCGCGTCTTCACCTCGCCGCACAGCGTGGAGGAGTGGAAGAACGTCTTCATGCGGATGGGCCGCTATTCGCCCTTGAGCGTCCCGGCCCGCCCGCAGGTCATCGTGAGCGGCG
Source organism: uncultured Alphaproteobacteria bacterium (assembly GCA_963721005.1). Taxonomy (GTDB): domain Bacteria; phylum Pseudomonadota; class Alphaproteobacteria; order Rhizobiales; family Xanthobacteraceae; genus VAZQ01. The sequence continues at coordinate 419,121 of CAVRHR010000003.1, forward strand.
GTCCCCGCAGCGAGCGCCCGCGCGTGCCCGCCGCCATGCTGCAATCGGCGGCCGACTTCCTGTTCAGCGTCAATCTGAGCAATCCGGACCACGAGGAATACAGCTTGAGGCGGCTGCCACGGCCCAAGGGTCGCGCCACCCGGGTGATCATCACCGAGTACGATCTGGCGCGCAAAGAGGCGCTGCCGCACGACGTGGTGGTCGATCCCGACGGGCACGCCTGGTACTCGGACTTCGGCGGCCAGTTCGTGGGCGAGCTCGATCCCGCGACCGGCAAGGTCACCGATTATGCGCTGCCGTTGCTGCGTGAGGATCAGCCGAAAGGCTCGCTCAATCTCGAGCTCGATCCGGACGGCAATCTCTGGCTCGGCTTGGCGTATCAAGCCGGCGTCGCCAAGGTCGACCGCAAGACCAAGGTGGTCACCGCCTATCCGCTGCCCAAGGAATGGACCGGCCTCACCACCCAGACCAACATGGCGTCGGCGACCCACATGGATGTCGACGGCAAGGTGTGGACCGGCGACAGCGAGGCGCAGGCGCTCTATCGCCTCGACGTCAACAGCGGCCAATGGGAGAACATGGGCCACGCCACGGATTCGAGCGGCAAGACCATCGAAGGCTACGGCAAGCCGGTCGACAAGGACAACAACGTCTATTTGCTCGAGTACGGCAACACCCGGATCGGCAAGGTGGACGCCAAGACCAACGTGGCCCAGGCCTGGGCCACCCCGAGCCTGCGCTCGCGTCCGCGCCGCGGCCGCTTCGACGACCAGGGCCATCTGTGGTTCGGGGAGTACGCCGGCAACGCCATCGGCATGTTCGACCCCGCCACCCAGCAGATCAAGGAATGGAAGGTGCCGACGGCATGGAGCGCGCCCTACGACGCGGAGCCCACCCGATCGGGCGACGAGATCTGGGCCGGCTCGATGCTTTCCGACCAGGTCGAGCGCCTGTTTCCGAAGACCGACGAGATCGTCGAATATCTGCTGCCGCATTCGACCAACATCCGGCGCGTGTTCGTGCAGGATGCCTCGCCGCGGCCCGTGCTCTGGGTCGGCAACAACCACGGCGCCGCCATCATCAAGCTCGAGCCGCTGGATTAGGCGTGTTGCTTGATCCAGCGCAGCCGCAAGCCCGGCGCGCTCCCTCCCCCTGCAAGGGGGAGGGTCGGGGTGGGGGTCCCGCAGCACAACAAAGCGCGGACGTGACCCCCACCCGATAGCAATTGCTTCGCAAACGAAGCAATCGCTATCGGCCTCCCCCTTTCAGGGGGAGGCAAGTGGCGGCACGGCCCTGCCCCAATATCGCCCCTCACTCGGCCGCGCAAAGGCTGATCGCCTGGTCCTCCAGGTTCGAGCGCACTGGCAGGCACGGCGCGCCGCTCAGCTTGAGATCGAAATTGGCCAGTAGCTTGTTGAGCTTGCCGGCGTCGAAGTCGCCGACGCTGACCACGAATTTCGGCCGGCCGGGCGTGCGCATCAGGCGCTTGACCTCGGTGGCGAGCTTGTTGGTCTGGGACAGCTCCAGATAGTTGTTCTCGATGCCGAGATATTGCACCCGGGGCTCGGCGTAAGGGATGAAATAGGCGGCCGGGTCCCAGGTGGCGATCAGCACGATGCCGTCGGGCGGCAAGACCGGCACGCTGACCTCGACATATTTGTCGGTATAGGGCCGCCGGCCCCAATCGAGATAGACCGTGGTGGTGAGGGCAAGGCCCGTGACCGCAACCGCCGCACCAAGTCGTAGGCGGCGCTCCCGGAACAGCCAGATCACGCTGGCCATGGCGATGACGCCGGTCAGCATCTCGAGCGGAATGGCGTAACGATAGTAGCCGAACTGGAGCGCCCAGCTGAAATAGGAGACGATCACGAAGGCGAGAACCAGAGGCAGGCCGGGCGTCTCTCCCAATGCATCGCGCACCCGGCGGCCGCGCCATGAACCCGCCGCCAGCGCCAGCGCGCCGATCACGATCGCCACATAAGCGATGGCCGCACGCCAATCGCGGAACGCGGGTTCCGACACCACATAGCTGCCGATCCTGGTCCAATAGAACGGAAAGGTCATCAGCTTCCAGAAGCTGTCCGGGATGAAGCGCGGATCCCAGATCTGCGTCGGCTCGAAATAGGGCGATCGAAAAATCTGGTTGAGATAGGGAAAGAACGGATTGCGGAACGCATTCCACAGCGTGAGCAGGTGATGCCCGGCGAACACCAGGAATCCGAACCCGGCCGCGAGCCCGAACACGATGAGGCCGATCAGCGTGCGTTTGCGCAGCGCCGAGAGGACCGCGACCACGCCCAGCCCCGGCACCACGAAGGCCACCGTATATTTGAGCCCGAGCCCGAGCCCTGCCCATAATCCGGCGGCCGCGAAGCCGCGCCAGCTCGCGCGGCCACTCGGGCCTTCGCCGACCGCGATGAGGCCCGCGAGCGCGCCCAGCACGAACAAGGCGCTGGTGAGATCATTGGTCGAGGTGCCGAGCAGGCCCACGAATCCGGCGCCCGAGACCCCCATCAGCCAGGCCGCCGCCCGCAGCGTCGCGCGCTCGACCGCGTCGGGCGGACGGATCACCCGGCACACGATGACCAGCAGCAGCGCCGCGTTGATGCCGTGCACGGCACCCATGATGAACGCGACCAGCCGCGGCCAATCGTTGAGCGGCGAGGAGATCAGGCCGTACAGCAGAAAGTCCGCGGTCGGGTTGAGGAAGCCCTGCTCCTGCGCCGGGCCGATGTCGTAGAGATAGCGGCCGTGCAGATAGGCCCAGGGCGCATAGAGATGGTAGTAGCGCAGGTCCCAGTAGTTGTCGGGCCCCAGCATGACGGAGAGGATGCCGGCGCCCGCGCAGACGAGCCCGAGCAGCAGCCGAAAGCGCCAGACCGCGGGCAGCCGGCCGGCGGCTGACCGTTCTTGCGGGCGCGTGCCCGTAGCGGACGTATCGATGGCGGACCTATCGATGGCAGCCGGTTGATCGATCATGCAGGACGGCGCCGCAATCGGTTGCCCCATCGAGGCGAAAGCTGGTGGGCGCCAGCATGTGTCATTTTCGCCATGCGGGCAAGCAGACGCGGCTCATCGGACGCCGGTTCATGGCGCGAGGCGAGGCTGGACAGTCCGAGCGTTCGGTGAAAAAGGTTTCCCATGATCGCCAACCAGAGAATTTGCGTCGTGCTGCCCGCCTACAATGCCGGGCGGACGCTCGAAGCCACCTTCCGCGAGATACCCACGCAGGTGATCGACGACATCATCCTGGTCGACGATGCCAGCTCCGACGACACGCTGGCGGTGGCGAAGCAGCTCGGCATCTTCGCCGTCGCCCACGACCGCAACAAGGGCTATGGCGGCAACCAGAAGACCTGCTACCGCTACGCGCTGGAGCGCGGCGCCGACATCGTCATCATGCTGCATGCCGACTACCAGTACAGCCCGAAGCTGGTGCTGCCGATGGCCTACATGCTGTCCTCCGGATTCTTCGACGTGGTGCTGGGCTCGCGCATTCTCGGCATCGGGGCCCTGACCGGCGGCATGCCGCTCTACAAATACGTCGCCAACCGCACGCTCACGCTCCTCCAGAACCTGCTGCTCGGGCACAAGCTCTCGGAATATCACACCGGCTACCGCGGCTTCACCCGCGCCGTCATCGAAGCGCTGCCGCTCGCGCGCAATTCCGACGATTTCATCTTCGACAATCAGATGCTCGCCCAGGCGATCTACCGGCGCTACCGGATCGGCGAGATTTCCTGCCCCACCAAATATTTTCCGGAAGCCTCCTCCATCAACTTCCGCCGCAGCGTGATCTACGGACTGGGCGTGCTGCGCACCAGCCTCGGCTTCCGCCTGGCCAGGATGGGCTTCGCGCGCGGCACGATCTTCGAGGGGTTGCAAGACTGATAGAGTTCGAATCCGCGCCCGAGCGACAAGCTCAGCGCGCCCCCTCCCCCTGGAAGGGGGAGGGTCGGGGTGGGGGTCCCGCGAGCAATGCGGAAAGGACCCCCACCCGGCAGCAATTGCTTCGCAAACGAAGCAATTGCTGCCGACCTCCCCCTTTCAGGGGGAGGTAAGTCGCGGCACCGCCCGAATACTTATTCGATTGAACCGCTCATTTGCGCCGCTTCGCACATTTTGAAATACTCGACCACGCGGTTCAACAAACCGGAGCACGGCAGGTGACCCGATGACCAACACCATGACGGTGCCGGCCTACACGCTCACCGCCCGCACCCTGCATTGGCTTACCGCCAGCCTGGTGCTGTTCACGCTCCCGCTCGGCCTCGTCATCGCCAATGATTGGGGCGGTCCGCTGCAGGACCAGCTCTACGACCTGCACCGCTCGATCGGCGCGCTCCTCATTCCCATCATCCTCATGCGCCTCCTCTACCGCCTCGGCCACCCGCCGGCGCCGCTGCCCGACGACATTCCGCCGCTCCAGCAATTCGCCGCCAATGCCACCCACTGGGCGCTTTATGGGCTCCTGATCGTGCAGCCGTTCCTGGGTTGGATCGGCACCTCGGCCTACCCGGCGCGGATCGTGGTGTTCGGCCTGTTCGAGCTGCCGCCGATCTGGCACGAGGACCGCGCATTCTCCGATCAGGTGCTGTTCCTGCACAGCCTCGTCGGCTTGGCCATCGCGGGGCTGCTGACCGCCCATATCGGAGCGGCGCTGCAGCATCATTTCGTCCGCCGCGACGGCATCCTCTTGCGCATGATCTCGGGTTGACGGCACGGGCGGACCCCGGCTTGACAGGAGCCTTGTGACGAATTACTAGATTCGTCACTCTTCATCCCTACCGGAGCCCAGGCGAGCCGTCCCCATGAACCCGCAGGTCAGAACCAAGCCCGACGATACCCGCGCGCGGATCATCGAGACCGCGGAAGCGCTGTTCCGTCGCCTCGGCTTCGCCAAGACGACGGTCGCCGACATCGCGGGCGAGCTCGGCATGTCGCCGGCGAACGTCTACCGCTTCTTCGCCTCCAAGAATGCGATCGTCGAGGCGATCTGCAAGCTCTGCCTGTCGGCGGTCGAGGAGAAGGCCTGGACGGTCGCCCGCTCCAGGGTGCCGGCGGCCGAGCGCATGGAGCGGATGATCCTCGAGATCCTGGCCTATCATAAGGAGAATTTCGCCACCGAGCAGCGCGTCAACGAGCTCGTGGTAGCCGCCATCGAAGCCAGCTGGGATACCATCCGGGCGCACAAGCAGGTCATGCACAATGTCGCCGAGGTGATCCTGCGTGACGGCATCGCGGCCGGCGAGTTCGAGCCGGTCGATCCGCGCGAGACGGCCGAGCTGATCATGCGCTCGGTCGTGGTCTTCACCCACCCGCTCCTGGTCGGCCAGTGCCTGGAGGAGGGTCAGGACCTCGAGACCGAGGCCCGCGCTTCGGTCCGCTTTCTGCTGCGCGCCATAACCCCCAACCGCTGATCGCCATGCGAGCCGGACCGAAGCCGAACCTTGCCCGAAGAGTGATGAAATACGACTTTCGTCAATTCTCACAAATAAGTGAAGGAGCGCCGCCATGATTTCCTCCATCCGCAAGCTGAGCCCGCTCGCCGCCATCGCGCTGCTGACGCTGCTGGCCGCCTGCAGCGAGCAGGCGACCTCCGCCACCCCCCGGGCCGAGCGCCCGGTGCAGGTGCAGCGGGTCGCGTTCCAAGCGGCGGATGCGAGCCGCGAGTTCGTGGGTGTGGTGCGGGCGCGCCATGAGACCGATCTGGGCTTCCGGGTCGCCGGCAAGATGATCGCCCGCCGCATCAATATCGGCGACGCGGTGCATGCCGGCGACGTGGTGGCGGAGCTCGATCCGCAGGACCTCGATCTGCAGGTCGAGAGCGCCCAGGCGGAGCTCGCCGCCGCCACCTCGAACCTCACCGACGCCACCGCCGAGGAAGCCCGCTACGCCAACCTCAAGACTCGCGGCGCGGTCGCGATCGCCGACTACGATCACAAGAAGGCCGCCAAGGACGAAGCCGTGGGACGGCTCGAGCGGGCACGGCGTGCCCTCGACCTCGCGGGCAATCAACGCGCTTATGCAGAGCTTAAGGTCGACGTCGACGGCGTGATCACCGCCACGCTCGCCGAGCCCGGCCAGGTGATGGCGCTGGGCCAGCCGGTGGCGCGGCTCGCCCATCACGGCGAGATGGAGGCGTTGATCGCGCTGCCGGAGACCTGGCTCGGCGAGGCCCGCAAGGCCGACGCCACGGTGCACTTGTGGTCGGCTCCGGGCCGCAGCTTCGCGGCCCGTCTGCGCGAGCTCTCGCCCCAGGCCGACGCCACCACCCGCACCTATGCGGCGCGCTTCACCATCGAGCATCCCGACGACGCGGTCGCGCTCGGCATGACCGCGACCGTGAAGCTCACGCACGCGTCCGCGCAGGTCGCCAGGCTGCCGCTCTCCGCCATCCTCAACCGCGGCACCGGTCCCGCCGTCTATCTGGTCGACGGCTCGGGCGCGCTCGAGCTGCGGCCGGTGACGGTCGCCACCTTCACCGAGAACGCCGCGCTGGTGAGCGCCGGCATCCAGGACGGCGACAGCGTCGTCACGCTCGGGGTGCAGAAGCTGGTCGCGGGCGAGCAGGTCCGCGCCGTGGAACCCCGTTGATCGGCCCGCGGCCGGCAATCCGCAACAAAGGAGAGCGCACCGTGAAACGCTTCAACCTGTCGCAATGGGCCATCACCCACCAGGCGCTGGTCCTCTTCATGATCCTGGTGCTCGCCGCCGCCGGTGCCTATTCCTACTTCAGCCTCGGCCGCGCCGAGGACCCCTCCTTCACCATCAAGACCATGGTGGTGAATGTCGGCTGGCCGGGCGCCACCGCCAGCGAGATGCAGACCCAGGTCGCCGACAAGATCGAGAAGAAGCTGCAGGAGTTGCCCTATCTCGACCGCGTCGAAAGCTATTCGCAGCCCGGCGTCGCCTTCATCCAGGTGTTCCTGATCGACCAGACCCCGCCCGCCAAGGTGAAGGAGCTCTGGTACCAGGTCCGCAAGAAGGTCGGCGACATCAAGAGCGACCTCCCCGCCGCCGTCACCGGACCGAACTTCAACGACGAGTACGGCGACGTCTATTCCAACATCTACATGCTGAGCGCCGACGGCCTCGGCTTCGCCGATCTTAAAGGCCGCGCCGAGGACATCCGCCAGCGGCTGTTGCGCGTTCCGGACGTCAACAAGGTCGACATCATCGGCGAGCAGCCGCAGAAAATCTTCATCGAGCTCAGCCACGAGAAGCTGGCGATGCTCGGCATCACCCCCCAGCAGATCTTCGACGGCGTCGCCAAGCAGAACGCCGTCACCTCGGGCGGCTCGGTCGACACCGCGGCCGACCGCATCAATCTGCGGGTCACCGGCGCGTTCTCCGGCGTCGACGCCATCGCGGCGGTGCCGGTGCAGGTGGACGGCCGCATCTTCCGGCTCGGCGACATCGCCACCGTCCGGCGCGGCTACCAGGACCCCCCCACCTTCATCGTCCGCGAGGGCGGCAAGCCGGCGCTGGGCCTGGGCGTCTCCATGCAGGACGGCGCCAACCTGATCACGCTCGGCCAGCACCTCAAATCCGCCATGGCGGCCATCACGGCCGAGCTGCCGCGCGGCATCGAGGTGACCCAGATCGCCGACCAGCCCGGCATCGTGGAGCATTCGGTCTCCGAGTTCGTGGAGACCTTCGTGGAGGCGCTCGGCATCGTGCTGCTGGTGAGCTTTCTCTCGCTCGGCTGGCGCGCCGGCATCGTGGTGGCGCTTTCCGTTCCGCTGGTGCTCGCCATCGTGCTGACCATCATGTACGCGGCCGGCATCGACCTGCACCGCATCACGCTCGGCGCGCTGATCATCGCGCTCGGGCTCCTGGTCGACGACGCCATCATCACCATCGAGATGATGGTGGTGAAGATGGAGCAGGGATGGGAGCGCGGCCGCGCCGCCACTTTTGCCTGGACCTCGACCGCCTTCCCGATGCTGACCGGCACCCTGGTGACCGCCGCCGGCTTCCTGCCGGTCGGCTTCGCCAAGTCGAGCGCCGGCGAATATGCCGGCGGCATTTTCTGGATCGTGGGCCTCGCGCTCATCGCCTCCTGGTTCGTGGCGGTGCTGTTCACGCCCTATCTCGGCCTCAAGCTGCTGCCCGATCTCAAGCGCAGGGCGCACGCCAATCCCGACGCCATCTACGACACCCGCATCTACCGCACGCTGCGCCGGGTAATCGCGCTGGCGCTGCGCTGGCGCGGTACGGTCGTAGCCGTCACGGTCCTGATGTTCGTGGCCGCGGTCGGCAGCTTCGGCCTGGTGCAGCAGCAGTTCTTCCCGACCTCGACCCGCACCGAGCTGTTCTTCGAGCTGCGGCTGCCCGAGGGTACCGCCATCGGGGTCACCGACGCTGCGGCGCGCAAGGCCGAGCAGATGCTCGCCGGCGATCCCGACATCGACACCTACACCACCTATGTGGGCCAGGGCTCGCCGCGCTTCTGGCTCGGCCTCAACCCGGTGCTGCCCAACCCGAGCTTCGCCCAGGTCGTGATCGTGACGAAGGATTTGGCGGCGCGCGAGCGCGTCAAGGCAAGGCTCGAGCACGCGCTCGCCGACGGCGCCCTGCCGGAGGCGCGCACTCGGGTCGACCGCTTCAATTTCGGCCCGCCGGTCGGCTTCCCGGTGCAGTTCCGCATCGTCGGCCCCGACCCCATGAAGGTGCGCGGCATCGCCGACCAGGTCCGCGCCGTGATGGCGCGGAATCCCAAGGTCATCGATCCGCACCTGAACTGGGGCGAGCAGGTCAAATCGATCCGGCTCGAGGTCGATCAGGACCGCGCCCGCGCGCTCGGCCTCACCCCGCAGGACGTCTCGCAGACCCTGCAGACGCTGCTCACCGGCTTCACCATCACCCAGCTCCGCGAGGGCATCGAGAGCATCGACGTGGTGGCCCGCGCGGTGCCGGCCGAGCGGCTGGCGCTCGACCGCCTGCCCGGCCTCACCATCACCACCACCAACGGCATCGCGGTGCCGCTCTCGCAGGTGGCACGGCTGCATTACGAATACGAGGAGCCGATCCTGTGGCGGCGCAACCGCGACATCGTGCTGACCGCGCGCGCCGACATCGTCGACAATGTGCAGGCGCCCGACGTCACCAGCGAGATCCTGCCGCAGCTGCAATCCATCAAGGCCACGCTGCCCTACGGCTACCGCATCGAGACCGGCGGCTCGATCGAGGAAAGCGTCAAGGCCAATGCGGCGCTCGCCGCCGTGTTCCCGGTCATGGGGGTCGCCATGCTGGCGCTCCTGATGATCCAGCTGCAGAGCTTCTCGCGCCTCGCTTTGGTGTTCGTCACCGCCCCGCTCGGGCTGATCGGCGCGACCGGCGCGCTGCTCCTCTCCAACCGCCCGTTCGGCTTCGTGGCGCTGCTCGGCCTCATCGCGCTCGCCGGCATGATCATGCGCAATACCGTGATCCTGGTCGACCAGATCGACCGCGACATCGCGGCCGGCCACACCCGCTACCGCGCCGTCATCGACGCCACCGTGCGCCGCGCCCGGCCGGTCGCGCTCACCGCCTTGGCCGCCATCCTCGGCATGATCCCGCTCGCCGGCAGCCTGTTCTGGGGCCCGATGGCCATCACCATCATGGGCGGCCTGTTCGTGGCGACCGTGCTGACGCTGCTGGTGGTGCCGGCGCTCTACGCCATGTGGTTCCGGGTGAGGGCCGACGAGCCAGCCAGCACGGCGCAGCCGGAGGCACATGATCAACCCGAATGGGAAGCCCCGTTCGGCATCGCCGCCGAATAACAGGAGGTGCGCAGGATGATTTCATTGGCAATCGCTCGACGCTGCGGAAGTCCCATCAGCTGGAATTTCGCTGAGCCCACCATCACGGAGATGCTCTCGGACTCCATCGTGATGGCGATGATGAAGGCGGACGGTGTCGATCCGGTCGTGCTGGAGGCGGAACTGAGGGGCATGGCCCGGAGTGAGACTGCGGCGCGATGTGCCGGGCGCTAGCCGCGGGCAGCGATCTGCGCATAGCTGCCGTTGGCCGCAACTTCGACGGAGGCAGCGAGTTGCCGGAACTCTACGAGATGGCTTTGACGAACCACTCGCATCAATGACGCCAGGGCCAAGATCATGCTAGACAAAGCCTGAGCATGTCGTCGCAACTAATGCGGAGATCTACAAATGAAGTGGCTCTTTATAGGGGTCGTAACGGTCGCCATATCCGTCCATTCTGCACACGCCACGGATTTGGGCTGCGTCAGCACCACGTTCAAGGCACTCTCCCCCAACGACAAGGTGTGCGTCAGCGTGTTTGACGATCCGCAAGTGCCTGGCGTAGCGTGCCATATTTCGCAGGCTAGAAAAGGCGGGTGGGGCCAGCCCCTGGGCTTGAACGAAGATCCCTCGAATTTTTCGGTCTCGTGCCGACAAATCGGTCCAATCGACGTCGACTTGTCAAAACTGGGTGAAAACGAAGAGGTGTTCAGCCAGAAAACGAGCATCTTCTTCAAGGCGACCCGTATCTATCGCTTAGTGGACAAACCTCGGAACACGCTCGTCTACCTCGCTATCAGTTCCAAGATAGTCAATGGGTCGCCGGCGAATGCGATCAGCACCGTTCCGATCATGCAGTGGCAACGCTGACCTGATGCGGTGGCTCCGCGACCGGGTGTAGCTGACCTCCTTGCCTACGCGGCCATGCGCATCTATGAATCCGGACAAGCGTGGAGAGCACGGGCGAAAATAGCGGCAGGAGGCGATCATGAACCTGCAGTCGCGGGGCTTCCTTTTCATGCTGGCATTGTCGGTCGCAGTGGCAACGCCTGCCTTTGGTCAAGCGTTGTTGCCTGTTGCGGGCGGTACGGAAGGCGCCGCAGCCGTCCCTGATTTTTCCGGCATGTGGGTCCATCCTTACTTTCCCGGCATCGAGCCGCCGGCATCGGGGCCGGGGCCGGTCTTCAACAGGTCACGCCGCTCGAACGGATCGGGAAGCACCTCCCAGTTTGTCGGCGATTACACCAATCCGATCTTGAAACCCGCAGCGGCAGCAATCGTCAAAAGACTTGGCGAAATCTCGTCGTCCGGCATGACCTATCCGACACCGAGCAATCGATGCTGGCCCTCGGGGGTACCCTACATTTTCTTTCAGCCCGGCGTGCAGATGCTGCAACAACCGCACCAGGTCGTTTTCTTGTACTTGCGGGATCATGAATTTCGCCATGTGCGCTTGAGTGAGCCGCATCCAGCGCACGTTGCGCCGTCCTGGTACGGGGATTCAGTCGGCCATTACGAAGGTGGCACACTGGTGATCGATACCATCGGGATCAAGGCCGATAGGCCGTTTGCCATGGTCGATATGTTCGGCACCCCCTTCAGCGCGGCGCTGCACGTCGTGGAGCGCTATCGGATGGTTGATTACGATGAGGCCCAAGCAGCGGTGGCGCGCAATCTCAAGGAAAATTCCCGAGTTCCTGACACTGCTTCCGATCTCACTTACAGGGGTAAGCGCCTGCAAGTTGTCTTTACGGTGGAGGATGAAGGCGTCTTTACGACGCCCTGGTCCGGGACGATCACGTATGAGCGCCCCGCAATGGCATGGCCCGAATACGTCTGCCCCGAAAACCCATTTGATTTCTTTGCCGGGAAGAACGAAGCGTTTGTCCCGACCGCGAACAAGCCGGATTTTTGAGCCGGAGAGCCGAGCTTCCGCCTCGGTCGCATCGTCCACCGTGCAGCAAACCAAAAAAGCATATTGCGTCACGAATTTGCGAACGCACTCCTGCTCCTGAAGGCGATGCATCTACTGCTTCAGTACCCCGGCAAAAAACTCAACCGCATCCGCCATCCCGTCCCGGCGCGCCGCCACATTGGCCGGCACCCCTTGCCGGTTCGTCCCCGGATCGTCGAAATCATGGGTCGCGCCCGGATAAAGCTTGATGGTGATGTCGCCTTGATGGGCGCGGCCTTTGTCCACCAGGGTGGTGCACACCTTCGGGGACACTTCCTCGTCGGCGCTGCCCATGAGCACGCGCACCGGCGCGTAGGGCACGACGCCGTCCTCGAATTGGCCCTTCAGCCCGCAGGCCGGATAGAACGCCAGAGCGCCGCGAAAGCCGGTGGCCGGCGTCGGCGACTTGAGCGCCGGCGTCGCCGCCGACATGGTGGCGAGCGTGGCGCTGCCGCCGTTCGACCAGCCTTGCAGGGCGACGCGGGCCGCCTGCACGTCGGCGCGCGTCCGCAGATAGGTGAGCGCCCCGTAGGCGTCGAGCGGGCGCACCGTGACCTCATTGAGGGTTTCCGGCCGCTGGTCGTAGCTGAAGCGCGGGAAGCCTTGCGGATACCCGCGCGGCCCGAAGCCGTCGACCAGCACCGCCAGGTAGCCTTGCTGGGCCCACAGGGCGCCCCATTGCCGGTGCCGTTCCGACAGGGTGGTGGCGTCGTATTTGCCTTTGGCGAGCGTCGAATAGGGGCCGGCGCGGCCATGCATCATGACCACCGCGGGAACGCGCGCCGGATGCGCTCCCTGCGGCTTGAACACATAGCCGACCAGCGCGGTATGGCCGTCGGCGCTGGCGAAGGTGACGCGATCCGGCGGCGGGCCGAATTGCGGTGTAGCGGCGATGAGGGGAAGCCCCAACATCGCAAGCGCAGCGGCTCGCGCCGCGTGGCGCAGGCATTCAGGCCCGGAAATCATCTAATCCTCGCTTCAACTCGATATCGCACCGACGTCACCGGCCGCAAGAACGCCGTTCGCGCGCTGACGGGCTTCCAGCGCAGGGTCGTGATCGAACACTCGATTCACGGCTTGTACGCAACATCCCCCGGATCAACCCACGTATCCCCGCGCCAGCCGTTCTCGTCGTACTCGGACAAGCACTGGTCGGCGAGCGCGATCATGCTGTCGTAGGTGCCCGAGGCCTTGGCGTTCCAAAGTGCCTGGATGCGGATGTCCTCGTGATTGCCGGCGTAGTTCATCTCGTAGAGCTCGTGGCGGCCGCCGAACTCGGTGCCGATCGCATCCCACAAGAGCTTCATCACCTTGATGCGGTCCTTGTAGCCGATGCCGTGCGAGCCGCGGACATATTTGGCGAGATACGGATCGATCGCCGGGTTGCGGAAATCCTTGGTGGAGGACGGCAGATAGATCAGCGAGGAGGCCACGATCTTCTCCACGATCTCCTTCATGCGGCCGTAGGCGTCGCCGGCGAACACCCGGTAGCTCGTTCCCGACTGGGCGTTCGGCAGCACCGCGTCGCCGACCCAGGGCGTCGGGTTGTGCGCCATGGCGTCGCTCAGTGCCCAGAACAGGTTCCGCCACGCGATCACCTCGCCGAGCAGCGCCTGGTTGCCGCGGAATTCGTCCGAGCCCGCGACCCGCAACGCCTTGGCGATGACGCCCACCATGAAATCGAGCTTGACCGCAAGCCGGGTGCAACCCTGGAACTGGTAGCCCTGCAAAAAGCCCGATTGCGGATAGAACACTTTCAGCTTCTCGAGGTCGCGGTGCAGCAGCACGTCCTCCCAGGGGATGAGCACGTTGTCGAACACGAAGATGGCGTCGTTCTCGTCGAAGCGCGACGACAGCGGATAATCGAACGGCGTGCCCATGACGCTCGCCGTCATCTCGTAGGAGGCGCGGCAGAACAGCTTGACGCCGGGCGCGTTCATCGGCGCGATGAACATCACCGCCAGGTCGGAATCGTTGATCGGCATGGCGGCGTTCTGGCCGAGGAAATTGTAGTGGGTCAGCGCCGAGGAGGTCGCCACCACCTTGGCGCCCGACACGTAGATGCCGGCATCGGTCTCCTTCTGGATGGTGATGAACACGTCCTTGACCTGGTCGGCCGCGCGGGCGCGGTCGACCGGCGGATTGACGATGGCGTGGTTCATGAACAGCACGTGCTCTTGCGCGCGCCGGTACCAGGACTTGGCGTTGCCGGCGAACTTTCCGTAGAACGCGTGATTGGCCCCGAGCGTGTTCATCAGCGAGGCCTTGTAGTCGGGCGAGCGCCCCATCCAGCCGTAGCTCATGCGCGCCCAGGCCGCGATGGCGTCGCGCTGGCCGATCACGTCGTCGCGCGAATGCGCGACGCGGAAATATTTGTGGGTATAGCCGCCCGAGCCGGTGTCGGTCGGCGCGGTGAGCACGCCCTTGCTCTTGGGGTCGTGCAGCGCGTCGTAGAGCCGCGCGATCGAGCGGGCGGCGTTGCGGAAGGCCGGGTGGGTGGTGACGTCGCCCACCCGCTCGCCGTAGATGTAGACCTCGCGCCCGTCGCGCAGGCTTTCGAGATATTCCGCGCCGGTGAACGGCCGCGCCTCGGCGCCGATCGCGTCCTCGGATTTCGTGCGGCTCATCGGCCGGCTCCTGTGCTGCGCCCTGTGAGGCCAAGCTAGCGGGGCCGCACCGGGTGTCAATGCGGCAGGTATCGGTGCGGAGATTTCGGCTCTCGGGACAGTAGTTGCAAATGCAATTGTTGTAAATGCAATTATCTATGAGCCAAGATCACCAGCCAACGTCCTCATCCTGAGGAGGCCGGCTCTGGCCGGCCGTCTCGAAGGATGTGGCCCGGGCGGCGCCGAATGCGCGGCCATGGTTCGAGACACGCGGGCGATTTGCCCGCGCCCTCACCATGAGGCTGAGGGGGCGGCCGACGCGCGCCGCACCAGACATGCCTTGCTTTGACACTCCCCTGCGCCACCCCTACAAACACCCGAACGGCTGGAGCGCTTCTTGTCCCGTCATCCCCTCGACCTCTCCGAGCACCTGCCCTATCTCATCAACCGCGTCGGCTCGGCGCTGGTGGCGCGCTTCTCGGCCGATGGGCTCGCACGTGCGCGTCTGAGCATCGCGTCCTGGCGGGTGCTGGCGGCGCTGTGGAGCAATGGCGGCTCGCGGCAGACCGATCTGGCCGAGCTCACCAGCATCGACGCCTCGACCCTGTCGCGGCTGATCACCCGGCTGGGGCGCGACGGCCTGGTGCGGCGGACCCGCTCGAAGCAAGACAGCCGCGAGGTCACGGTCGCGCTCACCCGCAAGGCCGAGGCCGCGATGCGAACGCTCATCCCGATCGCGGTCGCCCTGCAGCGGCAGGCGACCCGGAACCTGTCGAAACGGGACTTGGCCACGCTCAAGCGCGTGCTGCGCAAGATGCACGACAACCTGACACGCGGGGCGTGAACGATTTAGGGACGCAGGGCCTCTCCCGACCTCTCCCCGCGTGCGGGGAGAGAGCCTGCCCTCGGGCTCCCACCCGAGGGTCGACACGCGAAGCGCGGCGGGTGAGGGGGCGCTTCCACGAGTCTGAGCCTGTGGCAACGCCCCCTCACCGCGCCGAATCCTGATTTTCCGCTCTGCCGTGCCGCCCTCTCCCCGCACGCGGGGCGAGGAACGCCGTGCGCCCGTCGTCCCAGCGCCCTACCCCGGCGTTTTTCCCCCGTCCCAAGTCGAATTCCTCTTGTTTTCAAAATGCTTTAGGGCTTCGATGCCGGGGCCGGATCGTTAGCGACGCCGCACCGGGGGGCGCGGGGGATCCATGGAAGTTTTCGTCCAGCAGCTCATCAATGGCCTGACGCTCGGCTCGATCTACGGCCTGATCGCCATCGGCTACACCATGGTCTACGGCATCATCGGCATGGTGAACTTCGCCCATGGCGACGTGTTCATGGTGTCGGCCTTCATCTCCCTCATCACCTTCCTGATCCTGACCACCTGGCTCGGCATCACCTCGATCGCGCTCGCGCTCTTCATCGTGCTGATCGTCGCCATGGTGTTCACCTCGATCGTGAACTGGACCATCGAGCGTGTCGCCTACCGGCCGCTGCGCGGCTCGTTCCGCCTGGCGCCGCTGATCTCGGCCATCGGCATGTCGATCTTCCTCTCGAACTTCGTGCAGGTCGCGCAGGGGCCGAACAACAAGTCGATCCCGCCCCTCTTCAACAACGTAATCGTGCTGATGTCCGGCGACGGCTATGACGTGACGCTGTCCTACCGGCAGATCGCCATCTGGCTGGTGACCGCCGTGCTGCTCGCCGGCTTCTGGTTCATGGTGAGCCGGACCGCGCTCGGCCGCGCGCAGCGCGCCTGCGAGCAGGACCAGAAGATGGCGGCGCTGCTCGGCGTCGACGTCAACCAGACGGTCTCCATCACCTTCGTGATCGCGGCGGCGCTCGCCGGGGTCGCCGGCACCATGTACCTGACCTATTACGGCGTGGTCAGCTTCTCCGACGGCTTCGTGCCGGGCGTGAAGGCGTTCACGGCCGCGGTCCTCGGCGGCATCGGGTCGCTCCCGGGAGCTGTAGTCGGCGGCTTGCTCATCGGCCTGATCGAGACCATGTGGTCGGCCTATTTCTCCCTCGACTACAAGGATGTGGGGGCGTTCTGCATCCTGGTCATCACCTTGATCTTCCTGCCGCAGGGCCTGTTCGGCCGGCCGGACGTCGAGAAGGTGTGAGATGGGCGTGCCGGTGCAGGTTTCGCGCATCGATGCGGTTCGCGCGCTGCGCGACGCCGGCTGGACCGCGCTCCTCGCCTTCGGGCTGTTCCTGCCGCTGATCGGTTTCGTGACCCTGCAGAACATGGACCGGCAGTTGGTGCTCGGCACCCGCTTCGGCCTGCTCGCGGCCTTCGTCGCCATCGTGTTCGGCGGACGGCTCGCCTATTCGCTCCTGATCGCGCCGCTCCTGGCGCGCGCTGCCCTCGAGCCCGCGGCCGCCGCCCCCTCCGGGCTGCGCACCGCGCTGGCGCGATGGTTCACCCCGTTCGCGATCGGCTTCGTCATCGCCTATCCGGCAATTGTCCTGGCGATCACCGGCACCGGCGGGGCGGTGAAATGGGTCGACAATTTCGGCATCCAGATCCTGATCTACGTGATGCTCGGCTGGGGCCTCAACATCGTGGTCGGCCTCGCCGGCCTGCTCGACCTCGGCTATGCCGCCTTTTATGCGGTCGGCGCCTATTCCTATGCGCTGCTCGCCAAGAACTTCGGCATCGGGTTCTGGGCGCTGCTGCCGCTCTCCGGCATCCTGGCGGCGTTCTGGGGCATCCTGCTCGGCTTTCCGGTGTTGCGGCTGCGCGGCGATTATCTGGCCATCGTGACGCTGGCCTTCGGCGAGATCATCCGCCTGGTGCTGATCAATTGGGTAGGCGTGACCAACGGTTATGCGGGCGTCAGCGGCATTCCGCGCCCGACCTTCTTCGGCATTCCGTTCAATGCCGGCGACGAGGGCTTCGCCGCGGTGTTCGGTCTCGAGTTCACCCCGATGTACCGCACCTTGTTTCTCTACTACGTCATCCTGGCGCTCGCGTTCCTCACCGCATTCGTGACGCTGCGGCTGCGGCGGCTGCCGGTCGGACGCGCCTGGGAGGCGCTGCGCGAGGACGAGATCGCCTGCCGGTCGCTCGGCATCAACACCACCAACACCAAGCTCACCGCCTTCGCGATGGGCGCCATGTTCGCAGGCTTCGCCGGCTCGTTCTTCGCGGCGCGGCAAGGCTTCATCTCGCCGGAATCCTTCACCTTCCTGGAATCCGCCACCATCGTCGCCATCGTGGTGCTGGGCGGCATGGGCAGCATGCTCGGTGTCGCCATCGCGGCCATCGTGATGATCGGCGGCACCGAGATCATGCGCGAGCTCGACTTCTTGAAGCAGATTTTCGGCGAGACCTTCGATCCGACCCAATACCGCATGCTGATCTTCGGCTTCTTCATGGTGCTGATCATGGTCTGGCGCCCGCGCGGCCTGATCGTGTCGCGCAAGCCCTCGGTGTTCCTCGAGGAGGCAAAGCCGATCCCGTCCGACCTGGTCCGGGAGGGGCACGGATGAGCGCGCGGGACATCGTGCTGCAAGTCGAGCATCTGACCATGCGCTTCGGCGGCCTGGTGGCGGTCGAGGATCTCTCCTTCACGGCCGCCCGCAGCGAGATCACCGCGCTGATCGGGCCGAACGGCGCCGGCAAGACCACCGTGTTCAACTGCATCACCAGCTTCTACAAGCCGAGCGAGGGCCGCATCGCCCTGGTGCACGGCGACGCTGCGATGTGGGACGAGCTCGGCGCCTTGACGCAAGGCGGCACCAGGCGCGTGCTGCGGCCCGCCGGCGCCCTCTACCTGCTCGAGCGCATGCCGGAATACCTGGTGACCCAGCAGGCCCGCGTCGCCCGCACCTTCCAGAACATCCGCCTGTTTCCCGGCATGACGGTGCTGGAGAACCTGATGGTGGCGCAGCACAACCGCTTGATGCTCGCCTCCGGCTTCACCCTGTTCGGCGTGCTCGGCCTGCCCTCCTATGCGGCGGCGGAACGCGCCGCGATCGAGAAGGCGCGGCACTGGCTCGACCGCATCGGCCTGACCGAGCGCGCCGACGGTCCGGCCGGCGACCTGCCCTATGGCGCCCAACGCCGGCTCGAGATCGCGCGCGCCATGTGCACCGATCCGGTGCTGCTCTGCCTCGACGAGCCGGCCGCCGGCCTCAATCCGCGCGAGAGCGCCCAGCTCAACGAGCTGCTGCTCGCCATCCGGCAGGACTACGACATCTCGGTCCTGCTGATCGAGCACGACATGTCGGTGGTGATGAAGATTTCCGACCACATCGTGGTACTCGACTATGGGGTCAAGATCGCCGACGGAGCGCCCCAGCAGGTGCGCGACGATCCGAGAGTGGTGGCCGCCTATCTGGGGGTCGAGGACGAAGAGGTCGCCCGCGTCGAGGCGGAGGTCGGGCTATGAGCGAGCCGCTGCTCGCGGTGCGCGGCGTCACCGCCTTCTACGGGCGCGTGATGGCGCTCAAGGGCGTCGATCTCGACGTCCATGACGGCGAGATCGTGACCCTGATCGGGGCCAACGGCGCCGGCAAGTCGACCCTGATGATGACCATCTGCGGCAATCCGCGCGCCCGCGAGGGGTCGATCGTGTTCGACGGCCGCGACATCAGCAAGCTTCCCACCCACGAGATCGCGCGCCTCAAGATCGCGCAAGCCCCGGAGGGCCGTCGCATCTTCGTGCGCATGAGCGTGCTGGAGAACCTGCAGATGGGCGCGGCGGTCGGCGACCCCGGCGATTTCGACACCGATCTCGCCCGCATCTTCAAGCTGTTCCCGCGCCTGCGCGAGCGCATCGACCAGCGCGGCGGCACGCTCTCGGGCGGCGAGCAGCAGATGCTGGCGATCGCGCGCGCCTTGATGAGCCGGCCGCGCCTGCTGCTGCTCGACGAGCCGTCGCTCGGGCTCGCCCCGCTGGTCGCCCGGCAGATTTTCGATGTCATCCGCACCCTCAATGTCGAGGAGAAGCTCACCGTCTTTCTGGTCGAGCAGAACGCCTTTCACGCCCTCAGGCTCGCGAATCGCGGCTATGTGATGGTCAACGGCCGCATCACGCTCTCCGGCAGCGGCCGCGAATTGCTGGAGCGCGACGAGATCAAGACCGCCTATCTGGAAGGCGGACGCCAAAAAATCGAGCCGGCAATCGAGCCGACGGCCGCGCCGAAGGCCGGGCCATGAGCGACCTCTCGTTCGCGGAATTGCTCTACGAAGAGGACTCCCTCGGGGTCTTCCTCCTGGTTTCCGTCCTGCTCGGCGGCGGCGCGGCCTGGCTCGCCGGTCGCGCCATCGCGGCGACCTGGCGGCCATGGTGGCACGTGGCCTTCTATATGCTGATCCTTGGGCTCGCCGTGCGCTTCCTCCACTTCGCCCTGTTCGACGCTACCTTGTTGTCGCCGCACTATTATCTGGTCGACGCCGGGATCTGCCTGGGGCTCGGCTTTCTCGGCTTCCGCGCCGCGCGCGCCGCCCAGATGGCGACCCAATACCGCTGGATCAACGCCCGCACCGGCGCCTTCTCCTGGGCCCGCCGACCACCGCCGGAACCATGAAAGCCAGCGGCTGCCACGCGGATTGTGGGTGACTTTTGTCACGAAGGCGGCTTGAATTGGATCTTACGGTTAGCCCGTGCCCGACGGTGGTGCCGCGGGATATTGAGGGGAGACAAAGCCATGAGACAGATCACCACGCTCAGCCTCGCGCTGGGTCTAGCGGTTGCGTTCGCGGGCTCGGCCGCGGCGCAGATCAAGATGGGCGTCGCCGGTCCGATCACCGGGCCGAACGCCGCCTTCGGGGCCCAGCTCAAGAACGGGACCGAGCAGGCCGTCAACGACATCAACGCCGCCGGCGGCATCCTCGGCCAGAAGATCACGCTCTCCTACGGCGACGACGTTTCCGATCCCAAGCAAGGCGTCTCGGTCGCCAACAAGTTCGCCGGCGACGGCATCAAGTTCGTGGTCGGCCACTTCAATTCCGGCGTCACCATGCCGGCCTCGGAAGCCTATCAGGAGAACGGCATCCTGGAGATCACACCATCGGCCACCAACCCGAAGATCACCGAGCGCGGATTGTGGAACATCTTCCGCACCTGCGGCCGCGACGATCAGCAGGGTGCGGTCGCCGGCGCCTACATCGTGCAGCACTACAAGGGCAAGAAGGTCGCCATCGTCCACGACAAGACCACCTACGGCCAGGGCCTCGCCGACGAGACCAAGAAGGCGATGAACGCCAAGGGCGTCAAGGAAGTGCTCTACGAAGGCATCAATATCGGCGACAAGGATTTCTCCGCGCTGGTCTCCAAGATCAAGGCGTCGGGCGCCGAGCTGGTCTACTGGGGCGGGCTGTTCACCGAAGGCGGGCTGATCGTGCGGCAGATGCGCGACCAGGGCGTCAAGGCGGTGCTGATGGGCGGCGACGGCATCACCGACGACGAGTTCGCGACCGTCGGCGGGCCGGGCGTGGAAGGCACGCTGATGACCTACGGACCCGATCCGCGCAACCGCCCGGAAGCCAAGGCGGTGGTGGAGAAGTTCCGCGCCAACAAGTTCGAGCCGCAGGCCTACACGCTCTATAGCTACGCCGCCGTGCAGATCATCAAGCAGGCCGCGGAAGCCGCCAAGTCGCTCGATCCCAAGAAGATCTCCGACACCATGCATTCCGGCATGAAGTTCAAGACCGTGATCGGCGACCTCTCCTACGACAAGAAGGGCGACGTCACCCGCCTCGACTACGTGATCTATGTCTGGAAGAAGGACGCCGCCGGCAAGATCACCTATGTCGAGATGAAATAAGCGATCAGCTCGTTTCGTTACGCGAGAGCCCGCCCCGGCATTCGGGGCGGGCTTTTTGCTGGCGCGCTGGCCTTGTCATGGCCGGGCTTGTCCCGGCCATCCCGCTTAGTCTGGCAAAGTCCAGTGCTTCCCTAATCGAGATGGCCGGGACAAGCCCGGCCATGACAACGAAACACCGCAGCCCAGCCCTCACCCCAACTGCCCGAGCCCCGGGAACGCTTCCAGCATCCAATTATTGAGCAGCGTGAAGAAGCCGAAAAAGAACACGATCCCGGTGAGCACCAGGACGCCGCCGGTAACCCGCTCGAAATGCACCAGATGGTGGCGATGGCGGGCGAGAAACGCGGCGAACGGCTCGATCGCGAAGGCGGCGGCGATGAACGGCAGGCCGAGCCCGAGCGAATAGACCGCCAAGAGGCCGGCGCCCTTGGCGACCGTGGCATTCGACAGGGCAACCGCGAGGATCGAGGCCAGGATCGGGCCGATGCAGGGCGTCCACCCCAGCGCAAACGCGAACCCCATCGCATAAGCGCCCCACAACCCGACCGGCTTCTGCATCTCGAGCCGAGCCTCACGGTGCAGGAGGCGGATCGGGGTGATGCCCAAAAAGTGCAGCCCCATGACCAGAATGACCAGGCCCGCGATCATGTTGAAGGGATCGAGATTGGCCGGCAGATGCTCGCCGGTGGCCGCATTGAGGGCGTCGAACCGGCCGGCGAGCAGCGCCTGCAGATGGCGAAGCCCGGTCCCGACCGAGCTTGCGGCGGCCCCGAGCGAGACGAAAACGGTGGAAAACCCGGCCACGAACAGCAACGCGGCGGCGATGGTCTCGCGCCGCACCTGCGGCACCGGCTCGGCGTCCGCCAGCCGCTCGAGCGAGGCGCCTGCCAGATAGACCAGGTAGGGCGGCACCAGCGGCAATACGCAGGGCGACAGGAAGCTCACCAGCCCGGCCAAAAGCGCGGCGACAATCGTGACATCGGCAGCCATGCCGCTACATGCGATGGCGGCCACTCCCAATGCAAGCCGCCCGCAACGCCATCGCATCGATGTGATCGGAAATGTTAGAGTCGATTCCGAGCAATTACGGCTTCGGCTCGAGCCCAGGCCAGAGCCGACCCCAGAGGCGATCCGGTGCCCGCACGCAATCTCATCACCGACGTCGCCGGCGTCCTGGTCGGCCACGCCCAGGACGCCGGGCTGGGCTCCGGCGTCACCGCGGTGGTGTTCGAGGAGCCGGCGGTCGCCAGCATCGACGTGCGCGGCGGCGGGCCCGGCACGCGCGAGACCGATCCGCTGGAGCCGGCCGCCACGGTCGATCGCATCGACGGCATCGCCTTGTCGGGCGGCTCGGCCTTCGGCCTGGAAGCCGGCGCCGGCATCCAGGCCTGGCTGCGCGAGCGCGGCCGCGGCTTTGCGGTGCGCACCGCCAGGGTGCCGATCGTGCCGGGCGCGATCCTGTTCGACCTGCTCGCCGGCGGGAACAAGGACTGGGGCCGCTTCGCGCCCTACCGCGACCTCGGCTATGCGGCCGCTGAAGCCGCCACCGCCGAGTTCGCGCTCGGCAGCGTCGGCGCCGGCCTCGGCGCCACCACCCTCGACCTCAAGGGCGGCATCGGCTCGGCATCGGCGATCACGCCGGATGGGCATGCGATCGGCGCGCTCGCCGCCGTCAACGCGGCCGGCTCGGTGGTGATCGGCGGCGGCCCGTGGTTCTGGGCGGCGCCGTTCGAGCAGGATGCCGAATTCGGCGGCCTCGGCCTGCCCGCCGCGATGCCGCCCGATGCGCTGCGCCACCGCACCAAGGGCGGCCAGCGCGAGAGCACAACGCTCGTGGTGGTCGCGACCGATGCGATCTTGACCAAGGCGCAGGCGCGGCGGCTCGCCGTCATGGCGCAGACCGGCCTCGCGCGAGCGATCTATCCGGTGCACACGCCGCTCGACGGCGATGTGGTGTTCGCCGCCGCGACCGGACGCAAGCCGCTCGCCGATCCGTTGCTCGGCCTGGCCGAGCTCGGCACCCATGCCGCCAATGCGGTGGCGCGGGCGGTAGCGCGCGCGGTATTCGCCGCTGCGCCATTGCGTTTCGGGGCCGCCCCGGCGAGCTGGCAGGATCGCTTCGCTTACCAAATTACCAAGTAATCCCATGCCGTTGCGGGACGCTTCTTGACTTGCACGACGATTGCTTTCTTAAGTGTGGAATCAGTCGCGATTTCAGTGGAAACATGGGGTGGGTAAGATGCGTTTTGCCGCCGCAGCATGCGCGCTCGCCATTGTGGTTTGTGTGGCCGTTTTCGGCGCCGTGCTGGCGCAAAGGGCGACCGCACCGGTGGTGACCTCGGCACCCGTCGTCGCCGCCACGGAGCCGGCCACCAAGCCGGCGGCCGCCAAGCCCGGCTCGATGCAGGCGGTGGTCACGGCCGCGCCGGCTGTAGCGCCCACCTCCGCTCCGGCGGCAGCACCCGCGGTCGCGCCGACGGCCGCATCCGCGATGGCACAAGCATCGGCCACGGCCCAGTCTGCGCCCGCCACGGCACCGACTCCGATCGCGGCGCCGGTCGCAGCGCCCGCACCCGCACCTGCTGCGGTCAATTGTCCGGGCCATCCGGACGCGCTCGGCATCTCACGCGTCGTCGAGATCGACACCACCGGCGGGCCCGGCTTCGGCTTCGAGCACTTCAAGCAATACGACTTCCTGCAGCCCGGCGAGGTGGTGCTCACCTTCGACGATGGCCCCTGGCCGCACAACACCCAGGAGGTTCTCGCCGCGCTCGCCGCCAACTGCACCAAGGCGGTCTTCTTCCCGATCGGCGAGCACACCATGTGGGCGCCGGAAATCCTCAAGCAGGTCGACGCCGCCGGCCACACCATCGGCAGCCACACCTGGTCGCACAAGGATCTTTCCAAATTGTCGGCGCAGGACGCCAAGGACGAGATCGAGAAGGGCATCAGCGCGGTAGCCTGGGGCCTGGGTCATCCGGCCTCGCCGTTCTTCCGCTTCCCGGCGCTGCGGCATCCGCCCGAGATGGTCACGTATCTGGGCGAGCGCAACATCGCGATCTTCTCCACCGACATGGACTCCTTCGACTTCAAGATCCACAAGCCCCAGCAGGTCATCGCCTCGGTGCTGACGAAGCTGAAGAAGAACGGCAAGGGCATCGTGCTGATGCACGATTTCCAGCGTGGCACCGCCGATGGCGCGCCCGAGCTGCTCAAGCAGCTCAAGGTCAACGGCTACAAGGTCGTGTTCATGAAGGCGAAGGCGCCGGTGCAGACGCTCGCCGCCTACGATGAGATGATCGTGAAGGAGCTCAAGCTGCCCACGGTCACCAACAAGCCGACCTCGGACGTGGTGCGCACGATCCAATAAAGTCGGTCATCGGCCCCGCGCCACCGCGTTCAATGCCGGAAGCGTTCCGCGCCGTACGGCGCCGGGTCGCAGAAAGGGGTTGCGCCGGTCATCATCTCGGCCAGGAGTCGCCCGGTGGCGGGGCCGAGCGTGAGCCCCCAATGACCATGCCCATAGGCGAGCCAGAGGCCGGCATGCGAAGGGGCGCGGCCGATCACCGGTCTTAAATCCGCAAAGCACGGCCGGCATCCCATCCAGGGCGCAGCTTCCACCGGCTCGGCGAGGGGAAACAGCGCACGCGCATCCGGCAGCAGGCGGTTGAATTGGACCGGCGTCGGCGGCGCCGTGCGGGCCGCGAACTCGGCCCCGGTGGTGAGCCTGATCCCCTGCTCCATGGGGGCGAGACAATAGCCGTTCTCGACGTCCACCACCGGACGCGTCGGCGCCGCATTGCCGGCGGCGCGGAAATGCAGATGGTAGCCGCGCTTGATGCCGAGCGGCAACCTGATGCCGAGCGGCGCGAGCAGCTCGGGCGAGAACGGCCCCAGCGCGACGACGACCTCGGACGCATCGATGGGACCCGCCGCGGTGTCGATCCGCCAGCGGCCATCGGCGCGGTGCAACGAATGCGCATTACCTGCGAGGATCACGCCGCCGAGACGGGTGAGGCGCGCCGCATAGGCCTTGGTGACCGCCAGCGGATTGCTCACGCTGGCGGCGCCCGGCCAATGCACCGCATGCCGGAACACCGGGGCCAGATGCGGCTCGAGCGCGCGCGCCCCGTCGGGGTCGAGCCGGCGGTAGGCAATGCCGAACTCGTCCGCCAGCGCGAGCTCAGGCCTAAGGCCCGCGAACGCCGCGTCGCTGCGATAGAGCTTGAGCCAGCCCTCCCGGCGTAGGTAGCCGCTCGCGCCGGCCTCGGCCAGCAACGCCTCATGCTCCGGGAGCGCGCGGGCAAACAGCGGTCGTATGATGCGCGCGGTCTCGACCAGCCGGTGCGGTCGCGAGGCCGCCCAGAAGGCCATGAGCCAGGGCGCCGCCCGCGGCAGATGGCCCAGATGGTAGCTCGCCTCCGGGGCACGCTGGAGCGCGATGCGCGTGAGCGCCTTGAGGCTCGAAGGAAACGCCGGCGGGAAGATGGTGTTGCCCTCGATGATCCCGGCGTTGCCGTAGGAGGTCTCCTCGCCCGGCCCCCGCCGGTCGACCAGCGCCACCCCCAGGCCGCGTTTGGCGAGCTGCAGCGCGATCGAGGTGCCGACGATGCCGGCGCCCAGCACGATCGCATCGGTACGTGCCATGATGTCTCCCTTTGAGCGCCCCTATATAAGGGGCGCGCCGCGCATTTGCTCAGCTGCCGGCATCGTGTTAGGCGAGCGCCTGATTGCAAGGGGAATCGATGCACCGCCCGCTTCTCATCGCGCCCTCGATCCTGGCCGCCGATTTCGCCAAGCTCGGCGAGGAGGTGCGCGCCGTCGATGCGGCCGGCGCCGACTGGATTCATGTCGACGTCATGGACGGCCATTTCGTGCCCAATATCAGCATCGGTCCCGACGTGGTGAAGGCGCTGCGGGCGCACACCAAGAAGCCGCTGGACGTGCACCTGATGATCGCGCCCTGCGACCCCTATCTGGAGGCCTTCGCCGCGGCCGGCGCCGATCGCATCACCGTGCATGTGGAGGCCGGCCCCCATGTGCACCGTTCCCTGCAGGCGATCCGCGCGCTCGGCAAGAAAGTCGGCGTCACGCTGAACCCCGGCACACCGGAGAGCGCCATCGAGCCGGTCGTCGATCTGGTCGACCTGATCCTGGTCATGTCGGTCAATCCCGGTTTCGGCGGCCAGGCCTTCATCAAGAGCGCGGTCGAGAAGATCGCCCGGCTGCGGGCGCTGGCGGCCGGGCGGCCGATCGACCTCGAGGTCGACGGCGGCATCACGGCGGAGACCGCGCCGCTGGTCGCGCAGGCCGGCGCCAATGTGCTGGTGGCAGGCTCTGCCGTGTTCCGCGGCGGCACGCCCGAGGCCTACCGGACCAACATCGCTGCGATCCGCCAGGCGGCGGCGCTAGCGCGCGGAGAGGCCGCATGATCCCGCGCTATACCCGCCCCGACATGGCGGCGATCTGGGAGCCGCAGACGCGCTACCGCATCTGGTTCGAGATCGAGGCCCATGCCGCCGATGCCATGGCCGAGCTCGGCATGATCCCGAAAGCCGCCGCCGAGAAAATCCGCGACCGCGGCCGCGACGCCGTGTTCGACATCGAGCGCATCGATACGATCGAGCGCGAGGTCAAGCACGACGTCATCGCCTTCCTGACCCATCTGGCCGAGATCGTCGGGCCCGAAGCACGCTTCGTGCACCAGGGCATGACCTCCTCGGACGTGCTCGACACCTGCTTCAACGTGCAGCTTCAGCGCGCCGCCGATCTCCTGATCGCCGATCTCGACCGGCTGCTGGCCGCGCTCGAGCGCCGCGCCTTCGAGCACAAGCACACCCCTACCATCGGCCGCTCCCACGGCATCCATGCCGAGCCCACCACCTTCGGGCTCAAGCTCGCGGTCGCCTATGCGGAATTTGCCCGCGCTCGCGCGCGCATGGTCGCGGCCCGCGCCGAGATCTCGACCTGCGCCATCTCGGGCGCGGTCGGCACCTTTGCCCAGGTCGATCCGCGCATCGAGGCCCATGTGGCCAAGGCCATGGGCCTTACGGTCGAGCCGGTCTCGACCCAGATCATCCCGCGCGACCGCCATGCCATGTATTTCGCGGTCTTGGGCGTCATCGCCTCCTCGGTCGAGCGGCTGGCGACCGAGATCCGCCACCTGCAGCGCACGGAAGTCCTGGAAGCCGAGGAGTTCTTCTCGGCGGGCCAGAAAGGCTCCTCCTCCATGCCGCACAAGCGCAATCCGGTGCTGTCGGAGAACGTCACCGGGCTCGCCCGCATGGTGCGCGGCTATGTGACGCCGGCGCTGGAGAACGTGGCGCTCTGGCACGAGCGCGACATCTCGCACTCCTCGGTCGAGCGCATGATCGGGCCCGATGCCACCGCCACCCTCGACTTCGCATTGGCGCGGCTCGCCGGCATCATCGAGAAGCTGGTGGTCTATCCGGGCACCATGCAGAAGAACCTGGACCGCCTCGGCGGCCTCGTTCATTCCCAGCGCGTGCTGATCGCGCTGACCCAGAAGGGCGTCGCGCGCGAGGACGCCTATCGCCTGGTGCAGCGCAACGCCATGAAGGTGTGGGGCGGCGAGAGCGACTTCCGGTCGCTGCTCAAGGCTGACAAAGATGTCAGCAAGCATCTGAGCGAAGCCGAGCTCGAGGCCAACTTCGACCTCACCTATCATTTCAAGCATGTCGACACGATCTTCGCCCGCGTGTTCGGCAAGGCATGACGCTGGCTGGCGAGCCGCCCGTGCATGCTCCAAAGAACATCATCGTGTTCGACTCCGGGCTGGGTGGGCTCACGGTCTATCGCGAGGTCGTGGCCGCGCTGCCGCAAGCGCGCTATCTCTATGTGGCCGACGACGCGTTCTTTCCCTATGGGGGCCGTCCCGAAGCGGCGCTGATCGACCATCTGCTCGCACTGATGGGCGAGCTGATCGCAACCGAGGCGCCCGATCTGGTGATCATCGCCTGCAACACCGCCTCCACTTTGGTGCTGCCGCAGCTGCGCGCGCGCTTTGAGGTCCCGTTCATCGGCACGGTGCCGGCGATCAAGCCGGCCTGCGCGGCCTCGGTCAGCAAGCGGGTTTCGGTGCTGGGCACGCAGGCGACCGTCGCGCGCGAATACACCAAGGCACTGATCCGCGACTTCGCCAATGGGGCCGATGTCACGCTGGTGGGTTCCGCGCGGCTCGCCACGCTCGCCGAAGCGAGCCTGCGCGGCGAGCATGCGGACGATGCCGCCATCGCGGCCGAGATCGCGCCTTGCTTCGTGGATGCGGGCGGCCGGCGGACCGATACGGTGGTGCTGGCCTGCACGCACTACCCGCTGCTGATCGATGCGTTCACCCGGCTGGCACCCTGGCCGGTGCGGTTCATCGACCCCGCCCCCGCGATCGCCCGGCGGACCCTGGAGCTCATGGGGATGCCGCCCGGCCCCACGGCGGGCGAGCCGGCCCGCATCCGGTTCACCAGCGGCCAGCCACCCCCGCCGGCGCTGTCGGCGGCACTGGCCGGTTTCGGGCTGGGCGCGGCAAAGGTTTGACACCCCCCGGCTTTCCGCCTAGAAACCGGCCACGCAAGCCCGCCACAAGCGGGCTTTGCGTTTCGCGACCCGTGGTCTGAGCCGTCGCTTCGGCGAAGACCTGTCGGTTCCGGCAAGCCCTCGAAGGCATGCCAGAACAGAGGAGGGCGCGATCCTCATAACCAGAACCAGACCGAGGACGCGATGACCAAGCGCCACCAGGCGAAGCACAAGATCGATCGCCGCATGGGCCAGAATGTGTGGGGCCGCCCCAAGAGCCCCGTCAACCGCCGCGAATACGGCCCCGGCCAGCACGGCCAGCGCCGCAAGGGCAAGCTCTCCGACTACGGGGTGCAGCTTCGCGCCAAGCAGAAGCTGCGCGGCTATTACGGCAATATCACCGAGCGCCAGTTCCGCGGCATCTACGAGGAGGCGATTCGGATGAAGGGCGATTCCGGCGCCCATCTGATCGGCCTCCTGGAGCGGCGGCTCGATGCGATCGTGTACCGGGCCAAGCTGGTGCCGACCGTGTTCGCCGCCCGCCAGTTCGTCAACCACGGCCACGTCAAGGTGAACGGCCGGCGGGTCACGATCCCGAGCTACCGGCTCGATGCCGGCGACGAGGTCGAGGTCAAGGACAAGTCGAAGCAGATGGCGCTGGTACTCGAGGCGACCGGGCTCCCGGAGCGGGACGTGCCCGACTATATCGAGGTCAACCACACCAAGATGACGGCCAAGCTGGTGCGCATCCCGCACCTCACCGAGGTGCCCTACCCGGTGCAGATGGAGCCGCATCTGGTGGTGGAGTTTTATTCCCGATAGAGCCTGCGCTCTTACCTCCCCCTGCAAGGGGGAGGTCGACCCGCAAAGCGGGTCGGGTGGGGGTCCCGCCACAAACACCAATTCTGCCGGCACCCCCACCCGGCGCCTTCGGCGCCACCCTCCCCCTTTCAAGGGAAGGGAAACAAAGAGCGCCTCAGGTCGACGCGCCTTCCTTGACCAGGCCCTTGTCCTTCAGAAGGGTCTTGAGCTCGCCGTCCTGGAACATCTCGCGCACGATATCGCAGCCGCCGACGAACTCGCCCTTGACGTAGAGCTGCGGGATGGTCGGCCAGTTGGAATAGGACTTGATCCCGTTCCGCAGCTCCTCGGAATCGAGCACGTTGAGGCCCTTGTAGCTGACGCCGAGGTGGTCGAGGATCTGGACCACCTGGCCGGAGAAGCCGCACATGGGCATCTGCGGGGTGCCCTTCATGAACAGCACCACGTCGTTGCCCTTGACCTCGTTGTCGATGAACTTGTCGATGCTCATGATCCGTCCTGTCTGTTTCGATGCTCTGGCGGTTGCCCAAGCGGGCGGCCCGGAGTTTGCCGCAGCTTAGCTCGCCGGGATGCTGGTCTGCAATGCCAAGGCATGCAGCTTGCCGCCCATCTCGGCCTTGAGCGCCTCGTACACGATCTGGTGCTGCTGCACCCGCGACTTGCCGCGAAACGACTCGGCCACAACGGTGGCCGCATAGTGATCGCCATCGCCGGCAAGATCGCGAATCGTGACCTCGGCGTCCGGAATGCGCGCCTTGATCAGGCGCTCGATGTCGTGCGCATCCATCGCCATCCGGCGGTCTCCTTTTAGGGTCGCGCGCCGCAGAAACGGCTCAAGGCCCCACCCCCATATAGGCGGGAAACCAGGATTCGAAAGCTTTGCGCAGCTCGGCCACCAAAATGGGGCGATCGCTCTTCGGCGTCAATGCGTCCCCGCCGGTGGTGCCGAGGCGCCGCACCGGGACGCCGGCCGCGCGGGTGCGCCCGATGATCGCCTCCGCGGCCGGTGCAGCCGCCGTCATCACGTAGCGGGCCTGCTCCTCGCCGAACCAGAACGCATGGGCGGCGAACGGGGCCAAGTCGAGCTCGGCCCCGATGCCGGAGGCCATCGCCATCTCGGCCAGCGCCACCAATAGCCCGCCGTCCGAGACATCATGGACGGCGCTCACCAGCCCCTCACCGATCAAGGCCCGCACCAGATCGCCGTTGCGCCGCTCGGCCGCGAGATCGACCGGCGGCGGCGCCCCCTCCTCGCGCCCGCAGATGTCGCGCAGATAGAGCGATTGCCCGAGCCAGCCGCTGGCCTCCCCGACCAGCAGAATGGCTTCGCCGGCCGCCTTGAAGGCGAGCGTGGCGGACTTTTGAAAATTGTCGATCAGGCCGACGCCGCCGATCGAGGGCGTCGGCAGGATCGCGCGCCCGTTGGTCTCGTTGTAGAGCGAGACATTGCCGGAAACGATCGGGAAATCGAGCGCCCGGCAGGCCTCCCCGATGCCGCGGATGCAACCGACCAGCTGGCCCATGGTCTCGGGCCGTTCCGGATTGCCGAAATTGAGATTGTCGGTCGCCGCCAGCGGCCGCGCTCCGACCGCGGTGAGATTGCGCCAGGCCTCCGCGACCGCCTGCTTGCCGCCTTCGACCGGATCGGCCTCGCAATAGCGCGGCGTGACGTCGGTGGTGAGCGCCAGCGCTTTCGGCCCTTCCAGCACCCGTACCACTGCCGCGTCACCGCCCGGCCGTTGCACGGTATTGCCCATGATGACGTGGTCGTATTGCTCCCACACCCAGCGCTTGCTGCACAGGTCGGGCGAGCCGACGAGCCGCGTGAGCGCATCCGCGATCCCCATCGAGGGCGTCACGTCGGCCGCCTGCACGATCGGCTGCCGGGGGGTCGCCGCATGGGGCCGATCGTAGACCGGCGCCTCGTCGCCCAACTCCTTGATCGGCAGGTCGACCATGACGGCACCGCCATGGCGCACCACGAAGCGCATGCCGGGCGTAGTGTGACCCACCACCGCGAAATCGAGCCCCCATTTGCGGAAGATCGCCTCCGCCTGCGCCTCCTTCTCGGGCTTGAGCACCATGAGCATGCGCTCCTGGCTCTCCGAGAGCATCATCTCGTAGGCGCTCATGCCTTCCTCGCGGCACGGCACCAGATCGAGATCGAGGGTCACGCCGAGGTCGCCCTTGGCCCCCATCTCGACCGCCGAGCAGGTGAGGCCCGCCGCCCCCATGTCCTGGATGGCGATGACGCAGTCCGCGGCCATGATCTCGAGGCATGCTTCCAGCAGCAGCTTCTCGGCGAACGGATCGCCCACCTGCACGGTCGGGCGCTTCTCCTGCGAATCCGCGCCGAACTCCGCCGACGCCATGGTGGCGCCATGGATGCCGTCGCGGCCGGTCTTGGAGCCCAGATAGACGATCGGTTTTCCGACCCCGGTCGCCTTGGCGTAGAAAATCTTGTCGGTCTCGGCGAGACCGACCGCCATGGCGTTGACCAGACAATTGCCGTCGTAGCGGCGGTGAAAGCCGACCGAGCCGCCCACCGTCGGGACCCCGAAGGAATTGCCGTAGCCACCGATGCCCGCCACCACGCCGGCCACCAGCTCCTTGGTCCGCGGATGCGCCGGATCGCCGAAGCGCAGGAAATCCAGGCACGCGATCGGCCGCGCCCCCATGGTGAAGACGTCGCGCAAGATGCCGCCGACCCCGGTGGTGGCGCCCTGATAGGGCTCGATAAAGCTCGGGTGGTTGTGGCTCTCCATCTTGAACACGACCGCGAGGCCATCGCCGATGTCGATGACGCCGGCGTTCTCGCCCGGCCCCTGGATCACCCAGGGTGCCGTGGTCGGCAGCGTGCGCAAATGGATTTTCGAGGACTTGTACGAGCAGTGCTCGTTCCACATGGCCGAGAAGATGCCGAGCTCGGTGAATGTGGGAACCCGCCCGATGAGATCGAGGAGTCGCTGATACTCCTCCGGCTTCAAGCCGTGCTCGGCGGCCAGCTGCGGCGTGATCTGGGGTTCGTTCTGGCTCACGGACAGGTCTTAACGTGCATCATGATCGAATTCATCCGTCGCCGTGATCTTCAAGCTGCCCGCTGGAAATGATCCACAAGTCCCGCGAACAATCCGCGGCCGTCGGTCACGCCCAATTCCGCCTCCACGTGATTTTCCGGGTGCGGCATCATGCCGAGCACGTTGCCGCCCTCGTTCACGATCCCGGCGATCGCATGGGTGGCGCCGTTGACGTTCCAGGCCGGATCGAGGCTACCGTCCGGTGCCACATAGCGGTACAGCACCCTGCCCTCGCCTTCGAGCCGCGCGATGGTCTGCTGGTCGGCGATGTAGTTGCCCTCGCCGTGGGCGACCGGCACGCGGATTACCTGGCCGGCATTGTAGCCGCGGGTGAACGGCGAGTCGGAGCGCTCGACCTTGAGATGGACGTCTCGGCAGACGAACTTGCGCGCCGCGTTGCGCATCAGCACGCCCGGCAGCAGCCCGGCCTCGCAGAGAATCTGAAAGCCGTTGCAGACGCCCAGCACCAAGCCGCCGCCGCCGGCGAAGCCGCGCACCGCCTCCATGATCGGGGCGCGGGCCGCAATCGCGCCGCAGCGCAGATAGTCGCCGTAGCTAAAACCGCCCGGCACCACCACCAGATCGGTGCCGGCCGGCAGCGCCGTATCGGCATGCCAGACCATCGCGGTCTCGCGGCCCGAGATCAGCCGCAGCGCGCGCGCCATGTCCCGCTCGCGATTGATGCCTGGAAAAACGAGGACCGCGGACCGCATCAAATGCCGTTTCCGCCGAGCTCCGCCGCGGCCCAGCGCTGCACCGGATCGGACTTAAGAAAATCGAGCGCCAGGCCTTCGGCTTCGCTCAGCCGATCGGGATCGGCGAGCACGGTCGCGACCGCGACGTCGCATTTATCGTTGAAGCCGATCTCCCACATGGCGCGCGCCGGCGCATAGGGAATGTCAACGTTATAGAGCCGGCTGCGCCCGTTGAGGCGGCCGACGCTGACCGGACGGCCGTCGGACAGCCCGACGAACTCCTCGCCGAACAGCTCGAGATCGCCGACCCGGTCGAGATCGGCATCGTCGGAGACCCCGGTCGCGCAATTGCAGAACCCGACCTTGGCGCGCAGGTAGAGATTGATCTCGGTGCCGCAATCGGCCGGCAAGCAGCGATAGGCGCGCCCGAAGCCCCATTGATCGATCCGGAACGGCCATTGGACCTCGCGCCAGACCGCGTGCGGAGCGCTGGAGGTCACAGCGCGTCCCGGCCAGCCGAACCCGAGCGTCGCCGCACCACTGGCCAGCAACCCGGCGAGCCCGATCACCAACGCGCCGATCAGAATGCCGGAGCGCAGCTTCATCCGGTCACCTCGACCCGATAGTTCTCGATCACCGTATTGGCGAGCAGCTTGTCGGCGGCCTGCTTGAGCAGCGCTTCGGCCTGCTTGCGGTCGCCGCCCGCAAGCTCGATGTCGAACACCTTGCCCTGGCGCACGCTGGCCACACCCTCGACGCCCAGCGAGCGCAGCGCGCCCTCGATCGCCTTGCCTTGCGGATCGAGGATGCCGGACTTTAGCGTGACGGTGACGCGGGCCTTCATGTTGATTTCGCCATAGCTCCTTGCACCCGACGCCGGCCCGGGCTCGATTCCAGCAGCTTACGCATGAATCCGGCGAGCTTGGTCCGCCGGTCGATATCCGGTGGGAGTCCGCGGGCGAAGGCGCCCGCGGACCGCCGGTCAGCTCTTCACCAGAACCGGACCGCTGCCCTGCGGGCGCTCGTTCTCGCTCATGATGCCCAGCCGCTTGGCGACCTCGGTATAGGCTTCGAGCAGCCCGCCGAGATCGCGCCGGAAGCGATCCTTGTCGAGCTTCTCGTTCGACTTGATGTCCCACAGCCGGCACGAATTCGGGGAGATCTCGTCCGCCACCACGATCCGCATCATCTCGTTCTCCCACAGCCGGCCGGTCTCCATCTTGAAGTCGACCAGCCGGATGCCCACGCCCAGGAACAGGCCGGACAGGAAATCGTTGACCCGGATGGCGAGCGCCATGATGTCGTCGATCTCCTGGGGGGTAGCCCAGCCGAAGGCGGTGATGTGCTCCTCCGACACCATCGGGTCGTTGAGCGCATCGTTCTTGTAGTAGAACTCGATGATCGAGCGCGGCAGCTGCGTGCCCTCCTCGATGCCGAGGCGCTGCGACAGCGAGCCCGCCGCCACGTTGCGCACGACCACGCCGAGCGGAATGATCTCGACCTCGCGAATCAGCTGCTCGCGCATGTTCAGGCGGCGCAGAAAATGGGTCGGAACGCCGATATCGTTGAGGTGCTGGAAGACGTATTCGGAGATCCGGTTGTTCAGGACGCCTTTGCCTTCGATCACCTCGTGCTTCTTCGAGTTGAAGGCGGTCGCGTCGTCCTTGAAGTGCTGGATCAGTGTTCCCGGCTCCGGCCCTTCATAAAGGACCTTGGCCTTGCCTTCATAGATGCGGCGACGGCGGCTCATCGGGGTGTACCGTGGTTTGTGAAAGTCCATCTGGGTGCCGTGGCTCCGTGTGGGTTCGATTGTCCGCGGCGGGGACGCATGCCCAGTACAGCAATCTGGTGACGCGCCCACGTCCGCAAACTAGCCGATCGCGGTGGCGAGCACAATCGAAAGGCGCAGGGCGGCTCCTGCGATATCGCGCAGGAATCGCCATGCCGATGTTGCCTTGACCACCTCACCCCGTTATGCAAGGCGGCACAAACGAGGCGTTTGCGCGCGCCCGGACATGCAGGCCTGAGATAGGTGCTCGAGAGTGCCGCGGAAAGGTGCGGGCTGCGTAAAACCACGGCGCGGGACCGTTAGCAGGATCGAAACCATAGTGCCGGAATGAAATGCCGGAATGAATTCGGGAATATGGGAGCCCGCGCGCCCGACGCCGCCTTCTTGAATTCCACGCGGCAAAAATCACGGGGTTTGACATGACTACTTTCGACAAGCGTGAGGAAGGCTTCGAGAAGCAATTCGCCCATGACGAGGAGCTGAAGTTCAAGGCGACCGCCCGCCGCAACAAGCTCATCGGCCTGTGGGCGGCGGAGAAGCTCGGGCTCGCCGGCGCGGAGGCGGAAGCCTATGCAACGGCGTTCGTGGTCGCGGATCTCGAATCGAGCGGCAGCCACGATGCCTTCGGCAAGATCCGCCAGGATTTCGACGCCAAGGGCGTGAGCCTTTCCGATCACCAGATTCGCCGCACCATGGACGAGCTGACCGCACGGGCGACGAGCGAGGTCAAGGCGAGCGGTTGAGCCACAACGCGGTTCGGCCACGCAACACGGTTCGGCCGCGCAACGCGACGCAGGGAGGCTATAGCGAACATGACAACATCCTTCTCCCTTGCGGCACAGCTGCGGGCCGCCGAGACCGTCCATTCCGGCTGGTGCGGGCTTGCCGCGCCGCTGCTCGCCGAGGTGATCGCGCGGGAGGGCTTTGCCGCCGTCACCATCGATATGCAGCACGGCCTGTGGGACATCTCGCAGGTGGTGGGCGCGATCGCCGCCATCCGGCAAGGCGGCGGTGCCCCGGTGGTGCGGGTGCCGCTCGGGGATTTCGCGACCGCCAGCCGCGCGCTCGATTTCGGCGCCGAGGGCATCATCGCGCCGATGATCAACACGGCGGCGGACGCCCACGCCTTGGTGGCCGCCACCAAATATCCGCCGCAGGGCGAGCGCAGCTGGGGACCGCATCGCGCCACCATGCTGGCCGGGATCGCCGACCAGAAGGTCTATCTCGCCGAGGGCAACAGGCTCACCTTCACGTTCGCCATGATCGAGACCCGGGCGGCGCTCGACACTGTCGCCGCCATCGCGGCCACGCCCGGCATCGACGGCCTGTTCCTCGGGCCCGCCGACCTCTCGATCGCGCTATCGCAGGGTGCCACGGTCGATCCGACGTCGACCGACGTCGACCGCGAGCTCGAGCGGATCGCAGAGGCGGCGCGCAAGGCCGGCAAGATCATGGGCGCCTATTGCCACACCGCCGAGCGCGCGGTCGCGCTCGCCAAGCGCGGCGTGCGCTTCCTCGCGGTCGGGAGCGACCTCGGCTTCCTGCGCGCCGGCGCGGCGGCCGCGCTCAAGACCATCAAGGGCTGACGGCGGCCTTCTGGGTGATCCGGTAGCCCAGCGTGCCCCCGGCCTGGAAGCCCTCGACCTGCTGACCGGCGATCTGCTGCTGCTGGCGATTGATGTTGACGTTCACGCTCTCCAGCCGGCAATCGTCGGCCAGCCGCTCGCGCAGGACCTCGCATTGACGCGCAGCCATCTCGTAGACCGTGCGGCTGGCACGGTCCCGCAGGGCGATGGCTTGCTCGCTTTCGTTGGTGGGCCCGGGCAAGAAGAGGTTGACGCTGATCTGGACCCGAATCACCCCGGCATTCGGATCGACCGGGACTTGGGGCCGCTGAATCGTGATCGTCTGGGCGCCCGCGCTCGCCAGCAGGACGAGGCCGAAAAACCCGGCCGCGGTGACCTTGCGCAACATGATCTCCTCCCGAGCAGCTTGCTGAAATCGTTCGCCGCTACGATAGGATGCATTCGTTCCATCGCAGTTAGGCGATGTCGGCGAACCAGCGGTGACCGGTTTACGTTTTGGAAGGCAAGCCGGCCGCGTCCGCCTGCGCGGCGATCCAATCCAGCGCCTCGCCGAGGTCCGCCTCGATGCGGCGGATCGGGAGCACGATGATCCGGTAGCCGCGCTCGTCCAGCCATGCCGCGCGTTGCGCGCGCGCTTGCGCGGCCGGCGCGCTTTCGTCGTCCGGAACCATCTCGATGACCAGGCGGAGCGCGAACGAGACGAAATCGTTGATGTGCGGCCCGATCGGAACCTGTCGCTTGAATCCACGGCCGGCAAAACGCCGGTCGTTGGTGAGCGCGCTCCAGAGCGCGCGCTCGGCCTCGGTCGGATTGCGGCGTAACAGTCGCGCGAGGCCCCGCACCGGCCCATGCGGGCTGGCGCCTAGACCCTCGCCGCGCCCGGCCAGCAACGCCCGCAGCATCTCGGCCTCCTCGCCGTTGAGCACGCCGCCGCGCGCCGGCCCCTTGCGCCCCTCCGCGATCGCCAGCACGACCCCGTGCAGGGTCTGGATGTCCTGGCGCGTGGGCTGCATGCGCGCGAAAATATTGCGCAGATTGATCATCATGGTGGCGCGCTTCTCGGGCGGACGAAAGAACTCGACCTTGTCCAATTCGCGCTCGAGGCCGGCGAAGAAGGCGAACAGCTGCTCCTTGACGGCGGGCTCGGACCTGCGCGGCATCGCGAACGGCAGCGCGCCTCCGGAGGCGAGCTTGAACCATTCATAGGCCATGAGCGCGACCGCCTGGGCGAGGTTGAGCGAGGCGAAGGCCGGGTTGATCGGAAAGGTCACGATCCGATCGGCGAGCGCGACCTCGGCGTTCTCCAGGCCATAGCGCTCGCGCCCGAACAGGATCGCCACTTTGGCCCCGGCATCGGCCCCCGTATCGGCCGGCTCATCGCCCCCGGAATGGCCCGCCATGTGCTCTGCGATCTCGCGCGCGGCCGCCTCCGGGGAAAGCACCGGCTTGGCCTGATCGTGGGCGCGCGCCGTGGTGGCGAGCACGAAGCTGCAATCGGCGATCGCCGCCGCGACATCGTCGTAGAGCGCCGCCTCGTCGATGACCCGGTCGGCCCCGGAGGCGGAGCGGCGCGCCTGCAGGCTCGGCCAGCCGTCGCGCGGCTTGACCAGCCGCAACCGCGCCAGCCCGAAATTGGCCATGACGCGCGCCGCCGCCCCGATGTTCTCGCCCAATTGCGGCTCGACCAGCACCACGATCGGGCCGGGCTGCACGATCCAGGCCTTGGTCTTGTCGGTTCCGGCGCCCGGCATCGTAAGGTCCTGTGGTGGCCGGCCGCGCTGGCAGCGAGCCCGGCCTCCATAACCACGAAAAGCACGGTACCGGAAAGGCCTAAACCGATCCGCCAAGGGGCCAACGCCCATTTTTTCGGCACGAATCCTCGCGGGCTTTGGAAACTTGCAATGTCGGCTTTCTCACCACGCGGTCGGGTGCTATAGGGCGCGCGAGCCGAATTCCCGTCAGCCGGAGTCCCGGTTGGCGACCCCCGCGCCGAGAACAATTCATTTGGGCCCGCGGGAGCAGCGATTTCCCGGGCCCGCCAATGGTCAGTTTCCGGTCGGCCCGAACATCATGGCGACCAGAGGTGCTAGCATGCCAAATCTCGAAATCTCGTGGACGAAGGTCGATGAGGCCCCCGCGCTCGCGACCTATGCCCTGCTGCCGGTCGTCGAAGCCTTCGTGGGCGCGGCGGGTGTGTCCATGAAGCTGAAGGACATCTCGCTGGCAGGCCGCGTCCTCGCCAATTTCCCCGAGAAGCTGACCCCTGCGCAACGGATCAACGACGAGCTCACCGAGCTCGGCGAGCTGGCGACGAGGCCGGAGGCCAACATCATCAAGCTGCCCAACATCTCCGCCTCGATCCCGCAGCTCAAGGCCGCGATCAAGGAGCTGCAAGGCAAGGGCTACGACGTTCCGGACTATCCGGACAATCCTGCGACGGCAGCCGAGAAGGAGATCAAGTCTCGCTATGGCAAGGTGTTCGGCAGCGTCGTCAATCCGGTATTGCGCGAAGGCAATTCCGACCGCCGCGCCGCCGGCGCCGTGAAGCAATACGCCCGCAACAATCCGCACAAGATGGGCGCCTGGAGCGCCGACTCCAAATCGCATGTGGCATATATGTCGGGCGGCGATTACTTCGGCTCGGAAATCTCGACCACCGTCGCGGCGGCGACCAACGCGCGTATCGAGCTGGTCGGCGCCGGCGGCGCCGTCACGGTGCTGAAGGCGAAGACGCCGATCGAGGCCGGCGAGATCATCGATGCGGCGGTGATGGGCCGCAAGGCGCTGCGCGCCTTCTTCGTCGAGCAGATCGACGAGGCCAAGAAGGATGGCTTGCTGTTCTCGCTGCAAGTGAAGGCGACCATGATGAAGATCGCCGATCCGATCGTGTTCGGTCATGCCGTTTCCGTCTACTTCGCCGATGTGATCGAGAAGCACGCCGCCACGCTGAAACGTCTCGGCGTCAATCTCAACAACGGCTTCGGCGATCTGCTGACGAAGATCGAGACGTTGCCGGCAGCTGAAAAAGATGCGATCAAGGCCGACATCAAGGCCGAGTACGCGAAACGACCGGGCCTCGCCATGGTCAATTCCGACAAGGGGATCACCGGCCTGCACGTGCCCAGCGACGTCATCATCGACGCTTCGATACCGGCGATGATCCGCGAGTCCGGCCACATGTGGGGCCCGGACGGCAAGCCGCACGACGTCATAGCCGCGATCCCGGACCGCACCTACGCCAGGATGTATCAGGCGGTCATCGACGACTGTAAGGCCCACGGCGCGTTCGATCCCAAGACCATGGGCTCTGTTCCCAACGTGGGGTTGATGGCGCAGAAAGCCGAGGAATACGGCTCGCACGACAAGACATTCGAAGCTCCCGCGAGCGGTACGGTTCGCGTCGTCGCCGATGACGGCAAGGTGCTGCTGGAGCGTCCGGTCGAGACCGGCGACATCTTCCGCATGTGCGAGCTCAGGGACGCGCCGATCCGGGACTGGGTCAAGCTCGGTGTGCGGCGCGCGCGCCTCACCAACACCCCGGCGGTGTTCTGGCTGGACGCCAAGCGCGCGCATGACGCGCAAGTCATCGCCAAGGTCGAGAGGTACCTGAAGGATCAGGACACTGCGGGGCTCGACATTCGCATTCTGCCGCCGGTCGAAGCGGTCAAGCTTTCGCTCGAGCGCATCCGCAAGGGTCAGGACACGATCTCCGTCACCGGCAACGTGCTTCGCGATTATCTGACCGACCTGTTTCCGATCATGGAGCTCGGCACCTCGGCCAAGATGCTGTCGATTGTTCCACTGTTGGCGGGCGGCGGTCTGTTCGAGACCGGTGCCGGCGGCTCGGCGCCCAAGCACGTGGAGCAGTTCGAGCAAGAGGACTATCTGCGCTGGGATTCGCTCGGCGAGTTTCTCGCGCTCGGCGCGTCGCTCGAGCATCTGGCGCAGACCTACAAGAACGCCAAGGCGCAGGTGCTCGCCGAGACGCTCGACACGGCCATCGGCAAGATTCTCGAGTTCAACCGCTCTCCTGCGCGCAGGGTCGGCGAGCTCGACAACCGCGGTACCCATTTCTACCTCGCCCTGTACTGGGCTCAGGCGCTGGCCGCGCAGACCAAGGACGCGGAGCTGCAAGGGCGCTTCAAGCCACTGGCCGAGACGCTCAGCAAGAACGAGGCGAAGATCAATGGCGAGCTGATCGGCGCGCAAGGCAAGCCGGTCGACATCGGCGGTTACTACCTGCCCGATCCGGTAAAGACGTCGGCCGCGATGCGGCCGAGCGCCACGCTGAACGCCGCGATCGCCGCGCTCTGACGGAACCTCAGCCCTATGGCGAAGATCAAGGTCACCAATCCGGTCGTCGAGCTCGACGGCGACGAGATGACCCGCATCATCTGGAAGCTGATCAAGGACAAGCTGATCCACCCCTATCTCGACATCGACCTGCTCTATTACGACCTCGGCATGGAGAAGCGCGACGAGACCCGCGACCAGATCACGATCGACGCCGCCGAGGCGATCAAGAAGATCGGGGTCGGCGTCAAATGCGCCACCATCACGCCGGATGCCGGGCGGGTGAAGGAATTCAATCTCAAGGAGATGTACCGTTCGCCCAACGGCACCATCCGCAACATCCTGGGCGGCGTCCTCTTCCGCGAGCCAATTATTTGCAAGAACGTGCCGCGGCTGGTGCCGGGC
Organism: uncultured Alphaproteobacteria bacterium; assembly: GCA_963721005.1. Lineage (GTDB taxonomy): Bacteria > Pseudomonadota > Alphaproteobacteria > Rhizobiales > Xanthobacteraceae > VAZQ01. The sequence goes on from CAVRHR010000003.1 coordinate 460,395, forward strand.
TGGACCAAGCCCATCATCATCAGCCGTCATGCCTACGGAGACCAGTACCGGGCGACCGACTTCAAGGTGCCGGGCAAGGGCAAGCTGACGCTCACTTTCGTGGGCGAGGACGGGACCAGGATCGAACGGGAGGCGTTCAACTTCCCCAGCTCCGGCATCGCCATGGCGATGTACAATCTCGACGACTCGATCCGCGATTTCGCCCGTGCCTCGATGAATTTCGGACTCAGCCGCGGCTATCCGGTCTATCTCTCGACCAAGAACACGATCATCAAGGTCTATGACGGCCGCTTCAAGGACATTTTCGACGAGGTCTACGAGAAGGAGTTCAAGGCCGAGTTCGAGAAGAAGAAGATCTTCTACGAGCACCGGCTGATCGACGACATGGTGGCGTCGGCGCTGAAGTGGTCGGGCGGCTATGTGTGGGCCTGCAAGAATTACGACGGCGACGTGCAGTCGGACACGGTCGCGCAAGGCTACGGCTCGCTCGGCCTCATGACCTCGGTGCTGACCACCCCGGACGGCAAGGTGGTCGAGGCCGAGGCCGCCCATGGCACGGTGACGCGTCACTACCGCGAGCACCAGAAGGGCCGGGAGACCTCGACCAACTCCATCGCCTCGATCTATGCCTGGACGCGCGGGCTCGCCCACCGCGCCAAGCTCGACGACAATCCGGAGCTGGCGAGATTCGCCACCACGCTCGAGACCGTCACGGTTGGCACCGTCGAGTCCGGCTTCATGACCAAGGATCTGGCGCTGCTGATCGGCCCCGATCAGAAGTGGCTGTCCACCACCGGCTTCCTCGACAAGGTGGACCAGAACCTGAAAGCCGCGATGGCTTGAGCCGCGGCGCCACTCGGGCCCTCCGGGCGCTCAGATTCGCCGAAACGCCCCCTCACCGGGCGGAGTTTTGGTTTTCCTCCGTGCCGTGTCGCCCTCTCCATAGCCCGTCGAAGACGGGCGTAGACGCCCTGATGGCAAGCGGGGCGAGGAACGCCCAGCTCCCCCGCGGTGGCGTGCTTTACCCGAACCGTACCCCGTAGATCGGCGGCAGATGGGCGTTGATGAGCTGCCAGCGCGCCCCTGAGGTTTCGCTGACCCACAGGGCGCCCGTGGTCGAGCCCATCGCCAGCCGCACGCCTTCCTGGTCCACATCGAGCCCGTGCCGGTAGACGAGGTCGAAGGCGTCGCGCTGCGGCAGACCCTCGCGGAAGGTCTCCCAGCTCTCCCCGCCATCTCGCGTATGGGTCACGCACATCGCGCCATCGGTCGGGATCCGCTTCTCGTCAGCCATGGCGGGCACCAGCCATGCCGACAGCGGGTCCGTCGGATGCGCCGCGACCGCGAAGCCGAAGCCGGTGACCGGCGGCGCAAGCTGCGTCCAACGAACCCCGGCGTCCACCGAGCGAAACACCCCGTTGTGATGCTGCATCCACATCACATCGGGATCGGCGGCGCAGCGGGCGACCCGATGCGGGTCCTGAATCTCGAGGCTTCCGGCCTGCTCCGGCGGCATATAGGTGGCGATCAAGCCCTCGCCCTGCAGCTTCCAGGTCGCGCCGTCGTCGCCGCTGTCCCACACCCCGCCGCAGGAAATGGCCACGAATACCCGCGCGGGGTCGCGCGGGTCGGGCGACACCGAATGGATGCCGGCGTCGTCATAGCCGCCGCCGAACCAGCGCGGCCGCTCCGGAACGTCCCAGAGCCCGCGGCTGAGCTGCCAGCTCGCGCCGCCGTCGTCCGAGCGGAACAGGCCGGCCGGAATGGCGCCGATCCACAGCCGGCCGGGATGATGCAGGCCGCCGGTTTCGAGCGTCCAAATCTGGAACAGCGCGGGTGCGCCGGCCGCGTCCGCCGGAAACGCGGGCGCCGGTAGCTCCTGCCAGGTTTCGCCGCCGTCGTCGGAGCGGTGCAGCTTGGGTCCGAAATGGCCGTGCTTGAGGGCGGCGTAAAGCGTGCCGGCAGCTGTGCTCAAGGCCGCCGTCACCGGCGCCCCGGCGAACGCGGTCCGTGCCAGCGCCCAGCCGCCGCGGCGGCGTTCGAACATCAGGAGCCCCTTGCGGGTCGCGACCAGCAAACGATCGCTCATGGGTCAACCTCCGGACAATGCCTGCATGACATAGAGCTGCGTATCGGCGCCGATCGGATGCGCCAGCGCAACCTGGTGGCCCAACCGCTTGCCGTCGGCGAAGACGCAGACGTGCCGGCGCAGCCGCCCCTGCTCGTCGATGAGATAAGCCCGCACCTGCGGCCGCTCGACCAGCACGGCGCAGAGCGCCTCGCCGACGGTGCCGCCCGCCGCCGACAGCGGCGCCTCGGGCACCAATTCGCGCAGCCAGCTGGTGAAATGCACGCTTGCCATCTGCCCTACCAATCTGCCGCGCAGGCTGCCGTTCCGTCGAGCGCAGCCGCTCAGCCGCCGCCGAGTGCCGCCGCGATGGCGGCGAGCGCGGCGTCCGCCTTGGCCCCATCGGGGCCGCCGGCCTGCGCCATGTCGGGCTTGCCACCTCCGCCCTTGCCGCCGAGCACAGCGGACGCCGTGCGCACCAAGTCGACCGCCGAGAAGCGCGTCACGAGATCGGGCGTCACACCCACTACGATGCTGGCCTTACCGTCCTCGCTGGTGGCAACCAGCGCCACGACGCCGGAGCCGACCTGCTTCTTGCCCTCGTCGGCGAGGCTCTTGAGATCCTTGATGTCGATGCCGGAAACGGCGCGCGCCAAGAGCTTCACGTCGCCGACCATGCGGACGCCGTCGGCGCCGTCGCTCCTGCCCCCGCCCCCCATAGCGAGCTTCTTCTTGGCGTCCGACAGGTCGCGCTCGAGGCGCTTGCGCTCCTCCAGCATCTGGGTCAAGCGGCCCGGCAGGTCATCGAGCGGCACCTTGAGCTCCCCCGCGGCCGCCTTCGCCAGCTGCCCCAGGTGATTGGCGGACTTGCGCGCCACTGTCCCGGTCTGCGCCTCCAGCCGCCGTACCCCGGAGGCCACGCCCGATTCGCCCACGACCGCGATGAGCCCGATGTCGCCGGTGCGCCGCACATGGGTGCCGCCGCACAGCTCGACCGACCAGCCGAGCGCATTGCCGCCGGAATCCCCCATGGCCACCACCCGCACCTCGTCGCCGTATTTCTCGCCGAACAGCGCGCGGGCGCCGGACGCGATGGCATCGTCGACCGCCATCAGGCGGGTGGTCACCGGGGCGTTCGCCAGCACGACATCGTTGGCGATGTCCTCGACCCGCTCGATCTCGGCGGCGGTCATCGGCTTGTGATGGGAAAAATCGAACCGCAGCCGGTCCGGCGCCACCAGCGAGCCCTTCTGGGCCACATGATCGCCGAGCACCTGGCGCAGCGCCTCATGCAGCAAATGGGTGGCCGAGTGGTTCTGCCGGATGATGCTGCGGCGGGCATGGTCGACCTCAAGCACCAGGGCGGCGCCCACCGTGAGCGTGCCCTCCTCGACTACGCCTGTATGAACCAGGACGTCGCCGGCGTTCTTCTGGGTGTCGGTGACGCGAAAGCGCACCCCGTCCGCCGTCATCGTCCCGGTATCGCCGACCTGGCCGCCGGATTCGCCGTAGAACGGCGACTGGTTGAGAACGACCGAGCCGGATTCGCCCGGCTTGAGGGCCGCCACCTCCTTGCCGTCGCGTACGAGGGTCGCCACCACGCCTTCGGCGCGTTCGGTCTCGTAGCCCAGAAACTCGGTCGCTCCGTTTCTTTCGCGCACCCCGAACCAGACCGTTTCGGTCGCGGCTTCGCCAGAGCCGGTCCAGGAGGCACGCGCGGTATCGCGCTGATGCTCCATGGCGGCGTTAAAGGCCGCGAGATCGACGCCGATGCCGCGTGGCCGCAGCGCGTCCTGGGTGAGATCGAGCGGGAACCCGAAGGTGTCGTAAAGCGTGAAAGCGATCTCGCCCTTGAGCCTGTCGCCCTGCTTGAGCGATCGGGTCTCCTCATCCAGGATGGCAAGACCGCGCTCGAGCGTCTTGCGAAAACGCGTCTCCTCCAGCTTGAGGGTTTCGCTGATCAAGGCTTCGGCGCGCTGCAGCTCCGCATAGGCTTGGCCCATCTCTCGCACCAGGAGCGGCACCAGCCGCCACATCAGCGGGTCCTTGGCGCCGAGCAGCTCGGCATGGCGCATGGCGCGGCGCATGATCCGGCGCAACACATAGCCGCGGCCCTCGTTGGAGGGCAGCACGCCATCGGCGATCAGGAAGGCGGAGGCGCGCAGGTGGTCGGCAATGACCCGGTGGGAGACGCGGCGCGGTCCCACGGCATCGATCCCGGTGAGGTCGGCGATCGCCCCGATGATGGCGGAGAACAGATCGATGGCGTAGTTGTCATGGGTCCCCTGCAGCACCGCGGCGATGCGCTCGAGCCCCATGCCGGTGTCGATCGAGGGCTTGGGCAGGGCTTCGCGCTTGCCCCCCGGCAGCTGCTCGAACTGCATGAAGACCAGGTTCCAGATCTCGATGAAGCGATCGCCGTCGGCGTCGGGCGAGCCGGGCGGCCCGCCCGGGATATGCGGCCCGTGGTCGTAGAAGATTTCCGAGCATGGGCCGCACGGGCCAGTGTCGCCCATCTGCCAGAAATTGTCGGCGGTCGGGATGCGGATGATTTGCTGCTCGGGCAGGCCGGCGATCTTGCGCCACAGATCGAACGCCTGATCGTCCTCGGAAAACACCGTGATGGTCAGCCGCTCCGGCGGCAGTCCGAATTCCTTGGTGATAAGATTCCAGGCGAGCTCGATGGCGTGGTCCTTGAAATAATCGCCGAACGAGAAGTTGCCGAGCATCTCGAAGAACGTGTGGTGGCGCGCCGTATAGCCGACATTGTCGAGATCGTTGTGCTTGCCGCCGGCGCGCACGCATTTCTGCGCCGTCACCGCCCGCGCATAGGGTCGCCGCTCCAGCCCGGTGAAGACGTTCTTGAACTGCACCATGCCGGCATTGGTGAACATCAGGGTCGGGTCGTTGCGCGGCACGAGCGGCGACGACGGCACCACGGTGTGACCGTTGCGGGCAAAGTAATCGAGGAAGCTCGACCTGATCTCGTTGACGCCACTCATCGTTCCGACAACTCATCCACCCAGCATGCGGCGCCGCGCAGCCGCATATGCGCCTCTTGCCGTGGCGAGCCGCCGCCACGGAGCATGACAGTCTGGCGTTTTGGCACTCCGGCGGTTCGCGGTCAGCCCCCGGCCCTAACCACCCGGCCGAATTACGCTTTCTCCGTGCGTGCTTTTACCGGCGGACCTGCGCCCTGTCCAGAAAGCCGGTCGCGCGGAAACGGCGGGCCACGCAGGACACGACGTCAGCGGAGATAAGCCGCCCGGTCGGCACTGCAAGCGGGGCAACCCTGAACGGGCGGGCTTTGGCTTTGGCTTTGGCTTTGGCCTGAAGCCTCGATGGGAGAGCGCGGTGGACCGCGGCGCCCGGCACCGCCCGGAGGGCAAAGCGGTGGGGGGCGCCCGGCAGCCGGCGGCACCCAAGGGCGGAGCCCAAAAAAGGCGAGCGCCGGCGCATTGAGCGCCGGCGCTTGAAACCATGCCGAGGACGCCGGGCGCCGCGCTGCGGCGCGGCGCGGCGCGCCAGACGCCCTTTAAATCCCCGGCATCAGGCTTCCGCCTCTTCGCCGTCCTCGCTCTCCTCGCCGGCCAGAATCTTCTCGGCGATGAGGCCGGAATTCGCCCGCACCGCCGCCTCGATACGGTCGGCGATATCGGGATTGGCCTTGAGAAAGGCCTTGGCGTTCTCGCGACCCTGGCCGATGCGCTGGCTGTCATAGGAGAACCAGGAGCCCGATTTCTCCACCACGCCGGCCTTGACCCCGAGATCGACCAGCTCGCCGGTCTTGGACACGCCGGCCCCGTACATGATGTCGAACTCCACCTGCTTGAACGGCGGCGCGAGCTTGTTCTTGACCACCTTGACGCGAGTCTGGTTGCCCACCACCTCCTCGCGGTCCTTGATGGCGCCGATGCGGCGGATGTCGAGCCGAACCGAAGCATAGAACTTGAGCGCATGGCCGCCGGTGGTGGTCTCGGGGCTGCCATACATCACGCCGATCTTCATGCGGATCTGGTTGATGAAGATCACCATGGTGTTGGAGCGATTGATCGAGGCGGTGAGCTTGCGCAGCGCCTGGCTCATCAGCCGCGCCTGCAGGCCGGGCTGGCTGTCGCCCATCTCGCCTTCGAGCTCGGCGCGCGGCACCAGCGCCGCGACCGAATCGATCACCAGCACGTCGACGGCACCCGAGCGCACCAGGGTGTCGCAGATTTCCAACGCCTGCTCACCGGTATCGGGCTGGGAGATCAGCAGATCGTCCACATTGATGCCGAGCTTGCGGGCATAGATCGGATCGAGCGCGTGCTCGGCGTCGATGAAGGCGCAGGTGCCGCCCTTCTTCTGGGCCTCGGCCACGCAATGCAGCGCCAGCGTGGTCTTGCCGGAGGATTCCGGGCCGTAGATCTCGACCACCCGGCCGCGCGGCAAGCCGCCGATGCCGAGCGCGATATCGAGGCCGAGCGAGCCGGTCGAGACCGTGTCGACATCGAGATTCTTGTCGCTCTTGCCCAGCCGCATGATCGAGCCCTTGCCGAAATTGCGCTCGATCTGGGAGAGCGCGGCATCAAGGGCTTTCGACTTGTCCATGGATGATGAACCTTCAACGACTCGTAGCGCAGGCTGAGACTGGGCCATCGCTGCCCCTCCTTATGACCAGGATTCGGTGGACCGACAATTGCTCGCCGCGGCCCTTGGCTAGCTAGAAAGAGCACTGTACACTATTTGTTCTGGGTTCGCAATATGTTCTTTTACTAATTCCGGTGCTGTCCTAATTGGGACAGCACCCTAATTCCGGTGTTGGCCGGATTTTGAAATCGCCCGATGACAGCTTGCCGCATCCATCTGACATAAATTTCGTGTATACTTTGGATTGGTGACCTCATACCCCCCAGCCTCTCTCCACCCCCCATGAGGTCATCGAGCCCCGGCTCCCCCGCCGGGGCTCACTTGTGCGGGCCGCCTCAGTTGGCGGCCTCTATTTTTAGTCCTCACGCGGTCTTGGTGACCGTTCGGCTCGCGCTGGAGGATGTGGACCTCCCACAATCTCCCGTATAGACAAGATCAAAAATGTTGGCTGCTGTTTGAAGCCACTTCTGGCGGGTGCTGTCCTAATTCCAGGCCAGTGTCCTAAGTTGAAATCAGGAGTGTCCAAATTCGCTAGGATCACCATTTTTATGTGATTTTTACGCCCAGGTAATGAATGCCAGATAACGCTATGCCTAACCGGGTTGGGGCCTCGACATCCCCCTTCGGTTGCTCCTGAAGGCCCCGGCGATGTCGCCACATGCCGGGGCCTTTTTCTTTTGGGCCGCCTCGGTCGTCGGCTCATGGCGGGGCTCCAGCATTAACCAAGCCATCATACTCCCGCTATTCGGGCTCGCTTGAAATCGCCCGATGACACCTTGCCGCATCTATGTGTCATAAATCTCATGTATGCTGGATCGGTTGATGGCCTCATACCCCTCGACCCCTCCACCCCCCGTGAGGTCATCGAGCCCCGGCTCCCCCGCCGGGGCTCACTTGTTTTGGCCGCCCAGTTGGCGGCATCCGCGAAAGGGTGCTGGCCGAGTTTGAGGGGTAGTGACCGGTTTCGGAACGGACGGTGGCCATATTTGAATTGTTTATAGCACATAGCAGTCATCGCACTCTGTGCATTGTGCAGTGCACAAATTGCCGGTAGTTCCCCCGCAGGCAGCGGGGATACCGGGGATACCTATGTCGGCCATCGAAGTGCTCAAGCTTTTCCTGATTGGACTTGCAATTTCGATCGCTCTCACCGGGGCATTTCTTGTGGCCACATATGCGGCCGGCATGTGGAAATAGGCGGCCGTCACAGTTGGCGGCCTCGTCATTTCAGGCGCTTCACTTTGTAATCAAGGTAGTCGGCCATTTCCCTCGCGTTACGCACCCCCGCCACCCCAATGAGCCGGCCACGCTGCGGGAGGAGAGCGGGCGGCTGCGGGAACTCGTCGTTCGAGCTGTCCAAGATCGTGCTCAAGAACGTCTTGGTTGCCGGCTAAATCTTGCGCCAAGATCCCCGGCTAGCCGCCGGCCGGTGGGCCTCATCGTCCGTCCCAATTCAGCCGGGATGGCGCCTTAGGGTGCGGAACGCGTCGGGAAACAAGGAGACCACCATGAGTGGCACGAGTGGAAAGAAAGCCGTGGTCGCGCTAGCGGTCGTGGTTGGGACTCTGGTCAGCAGCTCCACGGCCTTTGCCTTTTTCGATGGGCGCTATCATCGCGGCGGCTTCGTGAAGCCCTGCAGCCTGGACGGGGTCAATCCGGTTTATCACCCGGACATCTTCGGCAATCCCGCCCTTGCCCACGCCTATTACGGTTTCGTGCTGGGACGCGACCACGTTTGGCGCGTGGAACCCAACTGCCACATTTATTGAGCCGGGCGCACGTTCGGTCTTGCCGGAGATTGATTTAAATCAAGGCCAACGCTCTTGATGGCGCTATTCGAAGTAGATGAGCAACCGCCAGGAGCGCCCCGTCTTCCCGCGCCGCAAATTGCAGATGAAGATCGTGCGCGTCGGCGCCGGGAAAGTCCCTACCGGCAGCGCGATGGCGCAGCGCCGGGTACGCCCAGGACTTCAGTTATCCCCAATCCGGCCCCGGAGTGTGACTTTTAGGTTACCTGAACAAATTAGTTTTTCCCGATCGGCATCGCCAGCATGGTCATTATCCGCGGATCGGCCTAAGCAGAATCTCGATCGTCGGAACAAAATTCTGGACCGTCGGGAAAAAAGGAGCGGCCGCGGATGAAGAAGATCATCGCCAGTTTCCTTTTCCTCGGTCTCTCCACCACGATTGCGCCCGCCCTCGACATGAATGACTTGGCGCCTTGCCGGCCGGCAGCCGCGAGATTCTGCGATCGCAGCGGCGGCATGACCTGGAGCAACCTGCTCCGCTGCAGCGCGACGCTGGTGGCCCACAGCTTTCAGCTCGGGACCAGCTGCCGTGATGTCCTGAAAAGATACGGCCAACTGTAGTAGCGCGGGCATCTGGAAGTGGGATCTGCGGTATCGAGGTGCCGCTGCCCGTGGGTCAACATTCGAATTCAATCTCGGCGCGGAACATTTTGAACAGGTTGGGGTTCTGCTGTTCAGGAAACACCTGCACGGAGGACCAGCCGAATGGATCCATCGGAACAATTCATGCGCTTTGCCGCCGAATGTGAGCTGATGGCGAAGTTCACCCACAGCCGCGAGAACAAGGTGGTGTGGACCCGGATGGCGGAGCGCTGGGTGCGTTGTGCCCGCCTGTATGACGGCATGAGCGCGGCGAGCCACGCCAGCGCCGCCGCGCGGCGGCATCGAGCGCACGCCCAAAGCCCGGCCCATTGAGCCTCCGCGGGCGAAAAGCCCGCCCGCATCCAGACCATGGACCTGCAAATCAGCGGTCCGGCATGATCGTGCGCCGCAGCGTGCCCGGTTTGGCCCGGCAGACGGAAACCCTCTGACGGATTTTTTTCGCCCCAAAAACCGAGCCAATGGCGCTGCTTTCCTCGCCGGAACCAAGTCGGCGGTGCGGCCTATTCCGCAATGCGGTGTGTGCACCGCACAAAAATCCCTTGACTCGCGGCCCGAGCCGTCCAAAAATCGACACGTTGTTACGCGTTGCATCGGAGGGCTTTGGATGCGCCAGCAAAGGGTTGCATCTTCCCAGTTGCCGTCCTTGATCATGCCCTGCCCGGTTTGTACCGGACGGCTGGTGTTTCGAACCGTCACCCCGACCAAACCGCCCTCCGATCTGGAGGACTCCACATACGCGTGCGAGCGCTGCGGTACCCAGGTCATCCGCACGACCTTTCGCAAGACCACGAAAGTCGAGGCCGCATGAGGTTCCGGGCCGCGGAATATTGCGCCGGCGGCTGAAGCTACTTCAAGGCGGTGAGGACGTTGCCGAACAGGGTTTCGACTGTCGCACCGAGCTTGGTCACGCTCGCCACGATGGCAAGCGCAATGCCGGCCGCTATCATTGCGTATTCGATGGCCGTCGCGCCCGACTTCCCGCGCCAAAAACGGACCAAAGACGCCCGCATGAGTTTGCCTCCCGATTCTTCCGGCGGCGCTTGTAGGCAACCCGGGATACGAACTCGTTAATGTCGAGCCGGAATTTCGGTAAAGCCTCGGCGCTCAGGCAGCGGTCGATGCGCGCGACGCGGCGCGACCCGAATCGAGGATCTGGGTTCGGATCGCATGCTCGATGCGCCGCAAAGCCTTTTCGGCCTCGGCTGCCCGCGCCTCGGCGGCGCGCCCGCGCAGTTCGGTTGCGGACAGTTGCGCCTCCACGGCGGCGATGCGGGCTTGCGCGCGCTGCAGGGCCTTCTCGGCCGCATTGATCCGGGCGTTGGCCTCGCTCATCCCCGCCTCGGCGGCACGTTGGCCGACCTCCGCGGAGCGGATGCGCTCTTCCGCGATCTGCAATTTCTCGATCGCACGCTTGACCAGGTCCTCCGCGCGCGCCTCGATCTGGGCGGCGCGGTCCTGCACACCCCGCACCACGTCGGCCGCCTGATAGACCAGATCGACCGCCTCGCTGTCCTGATGCTTGGCGGTCCCCGCCGGCGCACGCCGGAAATTCAGCACTTTGTCGGCCGGTTCGCCAGCAGGCTCGTCAATATGATTGCGCATATGTTCCCGGAGCCACTGCATATGGTTCTCCGCCATCCGTAAGGGGTTTCTAAAACGTTAAGCCCCGGCATATTGCCCTGCAGATGGTAAACATCCCCTTAAGGCACGGGTCCGGCCGGCCTTGATCGCATTTTCGGGAAGCGCAGCGCGGACACGAAAAAGCCCGCCCGGCACGAGGCCGGGCGGGCGTTCTTGGCTTCAGGCTGCAATCAGATGGCGATCAATCCGCCAGCGGATCGGGCCGCATCTGGAAGTGCACCACCTTGGGCAGGTTGCCCTTGCCGCCTTCGACGTGGAAGGGCGTACGGTTGCCCGCCGTGGTCCAGATACCGCGGCCTTTCCAGCCGGCGTTCGCATCGTCGATGCGGCCGTCCATGCCCTTGGCGTAGAAGCTCTGCGGATACGGGACCCGCAGCGTGACGAACTTGCCGTTCACCAGCGCCAGCAAGGCGTCGTTCTCGTTGCCGGTGGAGACCACCACGTCCTTGCCGAGACCGAGCGTGTCATGCTGGTCGACCCAGGTGCCGTAGCTCGCCTCGGCGCTGCCCGGATCGGTCACGCCCTCGAAATTCGGGCCCGGATACGGATAGAAGTCCAGCCTTCGGGGCAATGCTTGCCGGTCGCGGTCGGGCCGTTCAGGACCTTGCACTTGGTGCGATCGAAGCTCGCCAGATGGCCGCTCGCGAGCGAGGTCCAGACCACACCCTTGGTGTCGATGTTCATGACACGCGGCGAATAGCCGGGCGCCGGGACATCGTAGATTTCCGCGAGCGCGGTGGCCGGCGGGTTCGCGCCCGGATCGAGCCGGACCATCCCGCCCGGATAGCCGAGCGTGGAGCCCCACACCGAGTTGTCGGCCGGGCTCGGCGATACGCCGTAGAACGCCGCATTGATGCGGTGCTGTTTCTTGGGATCGACCGGCTGGTTGGGCTCGGTGTACTCGCCCTCGCGCTTGCCGAGGCCGGCGGTGTCGATGATGAGCGCCGTCCAACCCTGCGACTTCTGCTCGTCGCCGGTCTCGCGGAACATCTTGGTGTTGAGCCAGCCGACCACGTTGGCCGCCGGGCCGCCGGCGCTGGTCCACAGCGTGTCGTTCTTGTCGTAGCCGAACTCCAGGTGATGAGTCGGGAAGCAGGTATTGATCAGCGTGAACTTGCCGGTCTTGGGGTCGAGCATCGCCAGCTGGCGGCCCGACGTATTGAGCGGGAAGAGCTTCGCCGATTCCAGGTCCGAACCCTTCTTGCAGAAGTCCGGGTTGGCGGCGGGACGGATGCGGGCGGTGACCCAGAGCTTCCCCTGCTCGTCGTACATCGGGTTGTGGACGACCGCCTGGCTGTCCCAGATCGGATCGGCGCCGTTGTAGGGCGAGGGCGCCAGCATCGGATCGTCCTTGGTGCTCGGGGTCTTGGGGTCCCGCACCGGGATCTTGACTTGGGTGACCGTGTTCTGCGCCGGATTGAACTCGGGCAGATTGTCGGTCGAGTTCTCGGTCGAGCCGAACAGCGGTCCGTTGGCGTTGACCGTGGGATTGCGCCGGTCGGTCGAGATCGAGTCATGCAGATAGGCGGTCGGGCTCGCCCAATCCCACACCGTGACGACCACGTTGCGCTCGATGCCCTGCGGCCGCTGCGGCTTGGAGGCCGGCAATTCGCCCTTCGCGATCCGGTCGGTCCAGTCGCTGAACATCTTCAAGGCGCCATTGGTGCCCATGCGATCGAGATTGTTGATCATGTTGGTGGCGGCCTGCCCGGACTGGACGCGCCGCGTCCAGGCCTCGAAGCCGGTCTTGAACTCGCCGAGCTCCTTGGGGATTTCGCGGGTCGCCTTGTTGCCGAGCTGATGGCAGGTCACGCAGCCGTCGGTCCGGACCATGTCGAGGAATTCGCCCTGGTCCTTCATCTGCGGGTTGATGCCGTTACCATTGGGTCCGGTGCCCGGGAACTGGCTCTTGTCCGGAATCTTCATCATCGCGAACCAGTAGATGGCCGGATAATATTGCGCCGCCGCCTTCTCGTCGGGCGCCTTCACGGCGGTGAGGTTCAGTGTCTTGCCCGGCGCGCTCTGCACCTTGGGCGAATCCACCAGGCCGTAGCCGCGCACCCAGATGTTGTAGTTGGCCTTCGGCAGATCGGGCATCACGTAGCGGCCCTGATCGTCGGTGACCACCATCTTGGCCATCTTGGTCCCGAGCTCGGTCGTCTCCGCGATCACCCACACGCCGGCCTCGGGCCCGGTCGGTCCGGTGACCACGCCGCCGATATCGTTGGCGCCCACATGGATCGCCGGATTGGCGGCCTGCTGGGCGTGGAGTTGCGCGGAGGGGGTGCTCAAAAAGGCCGTAACGGCGACCGCCGCCACGCTCAAGTACAATCAACTCTTGGTCTTCATCTCGTGCTCCTGTGGTCTCTTCCCATTTTTAGGCTGTGACGTCTTCTACTGGCTTCAAGCTACTGAGCTCATGACAAAGGCAGCCGCATGACCCGAATCGGTCACGCCGGGTTCGTTTGGTTGAGGGCTCGTTGACGATGGGGGTCGTTCATGACGAGTTCGTTCTTGGCGGGTTCGCTCATGGCGGGTTCGTTATTGGCGGGTTCGTTCATGACCGGATCCGGGACCTGATCGCCCTGCCCGAAAGCACGGCCGGTCCAACGACCCCGATGCGATGTCGTGCCATGCAGCATTGTGCCCGGTCCGGGGCGCCGCCGCAATGCCGAGATTACGGAAACCGCGCCTGGGGGTCTCGGCCGGAAAATCCCCCTCCGGAGCCGCCGCCAACCCTGCGCGGGGCCGGCAACCGCCCGAACGCCAAGGCGCTCAGCCGGGCGCAGCCGCACCGGCCACGGCACCGTCCACCCGGGCTTCGCCGGCGAACGCGCCGTCGGGGCCGAAGGCCGCGGCTGTCTGGTGGGGGTGCCGGGCCCATTGTGCGACCGGCACCGGACCCGCGACCAGCATGACATAGTCGTAGGGCGCCGGCCGATCGCCGCTCATGATGAACTGATAATGCAGGCGAAAGAAGCTCAGGCGCAGCCGGCGATAATATTCCGCCGAGACCACCTCCTTGAACCGCACCTGCCAGGTCAGCGGATTGCAGCGTCGCGCGCCGGTCTCGACCCCGATCCCGGCGACCGGGTCGAAGGCCCAGAAATTCATCACGTCCTTGCGGGACACGCAATCGATCCAGGTCAGCGACGGCTCGGCCGCCAGCCGCGCGATCGCGGCGCGCATCCGGCGCGCATCCGGATGCAGCGCCGCGGCCGGCATCACCGAGCCCAATGTCAGCAGCACCATTTTCGGTCCGCGCCGGCCCACATCCGGATCGAGCTCGAGGACCCGCGCCATCACGGCGCAGGCGGTGACGCCGGCCGCGCTGTGCCCGACCACCACGATCTCATCGGATTGGCTCGCGCGCGCCGCCGCGACGATCCGCGCCGCGTAGGCGTCGATCGGCGCATCGAACGCAGACGCGTCGCCACGCGCGAACGCGCGCAGATAGGGCCAGCAGCTGTTGATCTGCACCACCTGCATCCGCTCCGCGAGCGGCCGCAGCAACAAGAACAGGCCGATCCCGATACCGGCCCCGATGGCGGTCGCCGCCAGCGCGGAGAAGCCGCCGAGCCGGGCGGCCGCGAGCGCCGCGAGCGAGCCGCCCGCGGCCGGAAGCGCGACCCAGAGCAGCAGCAGCATCTGAAAATACAGGAGATGAAGCCCGAACCGCCACGCCGCCCGGAAAATCCGCACCGTGGTACCGGTGACGAGATCATCGGCCATCCAGGCGATGGCGCGGAGCACCTGCCGCCACAGGGGTTCCGCCATGTTGGCCCGGATGACGCCCTCCAGCCGCAGGAACTCGTAGCGCGTGGCCACCCGCCAGTTCGCGCCAGTGGCCTCGATGTCCCAATGCGCGATCAAATCGGAGTCGAGCGCGAGCGCGGCGAGCCTGCCTTCGAGCTGCCAGACCTTGCGACAGCGCTTCCACGAGCGCTGGAATATGTCGTAATAGCCCTCCGCGCCGCGCGGATCGTAACCCTCGACATAAAAGACCTGCCGCCGCGCGATCAACCGGACATTCGCTGCCAAGAAACCCTCCGACGGCCCCTGCCGGCCGCAATTTCATTGCTACAACATCGCGCCGGCAGCAACAACGCAACCCGCAATGACCGCGCGCTCACGCGCCGGGCGCTCACGCGCCGCCGCGCTTGCGCTTGCCGCGCCAGCCCTGGCGCGTGAGCCAATCGAGCAGCCCGGGTGCAAACCGCGCTGTCCACCACAACAGCCGCGCCGCCGGCGTGATCACCACCAGCCCCTTGTTCCGTCGTATGGCGCGCAGCGCCGCGGCGGCGACCCGCTCCGGGCTCGTGCACAGAAAGTCCGGTATGGCATGCTGACGTTGCCCGGGCGCGCCGGTCGCGAACGTCTCCAGCAGCGGGGTGCGCACGAAACCCGGGCAGAGCGCCGTCACCCCGATATCGCGGCCATATTCCGCGCGCAGCGCCGCGCTCAATCCGACCAGGCCGAACTTGCTCACCTGGTAGGCGGCACCCTTGCGCAGCGGCACCAAGCCGAAAATGCTGCAGACGTTCACCACATGCGCCTCCTCCTGCGCCAGCAAAGTGGGCAGCAGATCGCGAACCAGCTGAATGGGGGCCAAGAGGTTGAGCGAGATGATCCGATCCCATTGCTCGGCCGTCATGTCGTGGGTGGCGCCGTAATAGGCGGCGCCGGCATTGTTCACCAGAATGCTCAATCCGCCGCCACCGGAGAGCACGGAGGCAGCCGCGGCGCTGACCTCGGACGCCCGCGTCAAGTCGCAGACCAGGCTCGTGACCGCGGCGCCCAGAGCCCGGGCTTCGCCGGCGACGCCGGCGAGCCTGTCTCCGTCGATATCGATGAGGATGAGCGCGGCGCCCTCCCGCGCCAGGACGAGCGCGAGCGCGCGTCCGATGCCGGATGCGGCGCCGGTTACCAACGCCTTTTTTCCGCGGATGACCTGCATGGCTCGCTTCGAGATCTCGGGCGCACGACCGAATAGGCCGGCACCGATACAATAGGCGGGCGATGCCGTCGACCTGCCGGCCGGCACCTTCGCGCGCACCGCCGGCATGCCCGGGAAAGCGTTGCCATCGCGCAATGGCCCGGCTAGGTGGTGGGCCGGGCTCGGAGCCGACAACAACACCCGGTATTGGGGACGCCGGGACCGGCTCGCCTTGCCGGGATCGGATGAGGGGATACATGGGCCTGCCGCGAAGCGTCGAACCCGAATTGCTGGACCACATGCCGGCGGACGACCCGGCTGTCGTGCGGGCGCGGCGCGATCTCAAGCGGCTCAATGCGGTCATCCTGCAAGCCGGCATCATGGCGCCGATCCTGCTGCGGGAATGGACGGGAGCGCAGCCCCGCAGCATCCTCGACCTCGGCTGCGGCGACGGCACCTTCATGCTGAGCGTCGCGCGGCGGCTGGCGCCGCACTGGCCGGGCGTCACCGTCACCTTGCTCGATCGCCAGAACATCGTCAGCCGCGAGACCCGCGCCGCGTTCGCCGCCCTGGGCTGGAATGCGCAGAGCGTCTCGGCGGACGTGCTCGATCATCTGGCGCAGATCAAGCCGCCGGGCGTCGACATCATCACCACCAACTTGTTCCTGCACCACTTCGAGGCGGAGCCATTGGGGCGGCTTTTCGGGCTGGCGGCGGCGGCGGCGCAGCTCGTGGTCGCCTGCGAGCCGCGCCGCAACAAATTCGCGCTGCGCGCCAGCCGGCTGTTGTGGACGATCGGCTGCAACGAGGTCAGCCTGCATGATGCGATCGTGAGCGTACGGGCGGGCTTCAGCGCGCAGGAGCTTTCCGCCTTATGGCCGGACCGGGAACAGTTCGACCTGCAGGAATACGCGGCGCGGCTGTTCACGCACTGCTTCGTGGCGCGCCGCTCGCTCGCCAAGGAGCCGACATGACGCTCGCCCCGATCCATCTGACCGGCCCAGCGGCGATGCGGGCGGGATGGCGGCTGCTGCGCGATCCGATCACCGCGATGCGCCAGAACCACGCCGAATACGGCCCGCTGATCGTGATCTCCGGCCTGTTGCCGCTCGCCCGCGGCGTGAAGCTCGCCACCTTGGGCTTGCCGCTGGTGCTGGCGGCCGGCCCCGAGCTTGCCAACGAGGTCCTGGGCGATCCCGCCGTCTGGCGTCCGGTCGCGATCTTCCCGGGCGGCCCGCGCAACTCGGCGGCGCGCCGGCTGGGGGCCGGGCTCGCGCGCATGAACGGGGCGCGCCACGCGCATTATCGCCGTCTGATGCTGCCGCCGCTGCGCAAGCAAAGCGTCGAGGGGCTGGGCGACAAGATGGTCCGGCTGGCGAAAGAGGAGATCGCCGCCTGGCCCACCGGCGAGACCATCGACCTGTGGGATCGGGTATGCCGGCTGATGCATACCTATGCGATCGGGTTGTTGTTCGGAGACGACCGGGAACGCGGCTATCCGGTCGCCGAGATGGTCAGCGACATGTTCGCGCTCAAATGGTCGCCCGCGGTGCGGGGCTGCCCGATCGATCTTCCGGTCACGCCTTACGGGAAATTCCTCAAGGAAGGCGAGACGCTCGAGCGCTGCATCCTGGATTGGGCCGGCCGCAAGCGCGGCACGGTGGACGGCTCCGACCTGCTCTCGATCATGGTCAACAATCCGGAAGAGGACGGCACGGCGGTGCGCGACGCCACTATCGTCGGCCTGATGCCGCAGCTGTTCGGCGCGGTGTTCGAGACCTGCCAGAACGCGCTGATCTGGACGCTGTTTCTCCTCGCCCAGCACCCGCGCGTCGCCGGCGAGCTCTTGAACGAGCTGCAGACCGGCCTCGCCGAGGCGCCGCCCGGCCTGGAGGCCATCGCGGAGCTGCCCTGGCTCGACGCGGTGATCAAGGAAAGCATGCGCATCCTGCCGCCGGCCCCGATGCAGGCGCGGGTCGCGCAGCGCGACACCAGCATCGCCGGCACGCCGGTGCCCAGCGGAACCCGCGTCCTGCTCAGCTCGTTCGTCACCAACCGGCTGCCCGAGCGCTATCCGCAGCCCGACAGCTTCTGGCCGGAGCGCTGGGCCTCGATCAATCCCACGGCGTTCGAGTATCCGGTGTTCAGCGCGGGGCCGCGCAATTGCCCGGGCTATCTGCTCGGCATGGCGATGGTCAAGGTCGCGGTGGCGACGATCCTGCTGCGCTACCGGATCGAGCTGCCGCCGGCCGGCCGGGTCGACTACATCGCGCGACCGGGATTGCGGCCGCGCGGCAAGGTGGCGGCCGTGCTGGCGCCGCAGGACGGCGCGTTCTCGCGCGCGCAGATCGCGGGCAATATATTTGATCTGGTCGCGACGCTGTAGGATGGGTTGAGTTCTTACGAAACCCATCGGCGATGTTTGATGGGATTCGCAAGCGCTCAACCCATCCTACTAACACTACCCGATCCCCATCTGCGCCAGCACGGCGCGGCCGAGCAGGCCATAGGGGTTGGCGAGCGTCTCCAGCATCTCGAAGTGATTGTAGCCCTCCCCGACCAGGAGCTGCATCGGCTTGCCGGCCGCCTGCAGGGCGGCGGCAAAATCGCGCGCCTGGCGTTGGAACTCGGGCGTCTCGCAGGTGCCGTAGCCGACGATCACCGGACAAGCCAAGCGGTCGAGATGGCGCAGCGCACTCAGCTCCTCCTCGGTCTCGTCGGTGAACTTCACGTAGCTCGAGCGGTGCGAGAGCCGCACCGGCTCGAGGTCGTACATCCCCGAGCACAGGAGGCCACCCTTCACCACGTCGGCCGGCAGGCCGAAATCCCGGCGCCAATCGGCGGTCACCACCGTGGCGGCGAGATGGCCGCCGGAGGAATGGCCGCTGACATAGAGCCGGCCGGGATCGCCCCCGAAGCCCGCGGCGTTCCGGTACACGAAGGCGACCGCGCTGCGGACCTGGGCCGACATGGTCATCAGGTTGCCGCCGGCGTCGTCGATATTGGTGAAATCCAGGATGACGCTGTGGGCGCCGGCACGCACGAAGATCTCCGCTAGATAGGCGAAGTCGGCGGAGCGGCCGTTGCGCCAGGCGCCGCCGTGCACGAACACGTTGACGGGCGCGTCCGCCCGGCTCGCCCGGTAGACGTCGAACTGCTCGATCGGGCTCTTGCCGTAGGCGATGCGCAGCGGCTCGCCCAGCAGCGCGCGCGCCCGCGCGCTCAGCACCAGCCGGCGCCCCTGCACCTGGGCCTGGTTGGCGGCGTATTTGCTCTGGTCGTAGGCGGCGTCGAGCTCCTGCTGGTCCATGTCGCGCCACACCAGCGGCCCCTTGGGGCGCTGGCGTTCGAGCCCGGCACTGAGCACGCTGCTGTCGGTCATGGTAACGGCTCCTTTTTGTATGCGGACGCTTTCCGGTCGAGACGGAAGGCTACCATGCCGGCCCGGCAATTCATCAGGCTCCGGGCGGCTCCGCTGCGTGCTCGAAATAACGGATTGCTCCTGACTTGCGCATGATAGATCATTTCGCCGTCCGGCGGACCCGTGTCGGGCTCGGTCGGCGGCTCGAGAAGGGGACACGGATGCGGGTTGTGCGGAGAAAATACGGTTGTGCCGCCGCAATGGCTGTGCTGCTCGCGATACCGGGCGCCCGGGCGGACATCCGAATCTGCAACGACTTCCCGCACATGGTCTACATGGCGATGGCCTATCCGCAGGAAGAGGGCTCCTGGATCTCGCGCGGCTGGATCGCGGCCGACACCGGCAAATGCTATCAATTCGACACGGCGCTGCGGGTGAAGACGTTCTACTACCGCGGCGAGAGCGTCCCCTACAAAGACAAAACCGGCAAGAGCATCAAGACCACCTGGGGCGCCGGCATGAAGTTCGCGGTCTCCGAGAACGGCAACTTCAACTATTGGAACGCCCAGAAGCAGGTTCTCAACTCGAGCCTGGAGGACTTCAGCAAGGGTGCCGACATCGACGAGGGGGTGGCCACCGTCACGGTCATTTTCCGGGCCGACGGCAAGGTTACGATCGAGACCGTGAAGCCGTGAGATGAAATCGAGCGAGGAGCCGCATGCGTGACAAGCCGTGCCTGACCGCCGCCGACGTCGAAAAGGCCGTGAGCGCCTGCACTGCGGAAGCGCACAAGAACAAATGGAACGTGTCGATCGCGGTGCTGGACGAGGGCGGCTTCCTGCTCGGCTTCCACCGGATGGACGGCGCGCCGCCGATCTCGGCCGAGGTCTCGATCGGCAAGGCGCGCACCTCTGCCATGACCAAGCGTTCGAGCAAATTCTTCGAAGACCGCGTCAAGGAGCGGCCCGCATTCGCGAATTTCCCCGCCGGCATCCTGATCCAGGGCGGCCTGCCGATCATGCACAAGGGCGAATGCGTCGGCGCCATCGGGGTGTCGGGGGTGCAGTCGCACGAGGACGAGCAGGTGGCGCAGGCTGGCGTGAGCGCGCTGGGGTAGAACGGGCGGGGCCCGTCCGGTCTTTGCCTCCCCCTGAAAGGGGGAGGCCGACCCGCGAAGCGGGTCAGGTGGGGGTCCCGCGACAGGGCTCTGAATATGCAGGGAGGCGGGACCCCCACCCGGCTCGCTGCGCTCGCCACCCTCCCCCTTGCAGGGGGAGGGATTCCCCTCACCCCAAATTCAGCTCCTTGAAGAAGTCGTTGCCCTTGTCGTCGATCACCGTGAAGGCGGGGAAATTCTCCACCTCGATGCGCCAGATCGCCTCCATGCCGAGCTCGGGATATTCCAGCACCTCGACCTTCTTGATGCAGTGCTCGGCCAGGTTCGCCGCCGCGCCGCCGATCGAGGCCAGATAGAAGCCGCCGTGCTTGTGGCAGGCCTCGCGCACCGCCGCCGAGCGGTTGCCCTTGGCGAGCGACACGAGCGAGCCGCCGGCGGCCTGGAACTGCTCGATGAAGCTGTCCATGCGCCCCGCCGTGGTCGGGCCGAAGGCGCCCGACGCATAGCCTTCCGGGGTCTTGGCCGGGCCCGCGTAATAGACCGGATGGTTCTTGAAATAGTCCGGCAACCCCTGACCGCTTTCCAGCCGCTCGCGCAGCTTGGCATGCGCCAGATCGCGCGCCACAACCATCGGGCCGGTGAGCGACAGCCGCGTCTTGATCGGATGGCGGCTGAGCTGGGAGAGGATCGTCGCCATGGGCTGGCGCAGGTCGATCTCGACCACGTCGCCGCCGAGCGTCTTGCCGTCGAGGTCGGGCAGGTATTGCGCCGGATTGTGCTCGAGCTGCTCGAGGAAGATGCCGTCGCGGGTGATCTTGCCGAGCGCCTGGCGGTCGGCCGAGCAGGAGACGCCGAGCCCGATCGGCAGCGAGGCGCCGTGGCGCGGCAGCCGGATCACGCGCACGTCGTGGCAGAAATACTTGCCGCCGAACTGGGCGCCGACGCCGAGCGATTGAGTGAGCTTGTGCACCTCCTGCTCCATCGCGAGATCGCGGAAGGCGTGGCCGTCCTCGGAGCCCTGCGTCGGCAGCGAATCCAGATAACGGCAGGAGGCGAGCTTCACGGTCTTCATGGTGAGCTCGGCCGAGGTGCCGCCGATCACGATCGCCAGGTGATAGGGCGGACAGGCAGCGGTGCCCAACGTGAGAATCTTCTCTTTCAGGAAGGCCAGCATGCGGTCATGGGTGAGGATCGAGGGCGTCGCCTGGAACAGGAACGACTTGTTGGCCGAGCCGCCGCCCTTGGCCACGAACAGGAGCTTGTAGGCGTCCTCGCCGCCCTGGCCGTCGGCATAGATCTCGACCTGCGCCGGCATGTTGGAGCGCGTGTTCTTCTCCTCGAACATGGAGAGCGGCGCCAGCTGCGAATAGCGCAGATTGCGCTTGAGGTAGGAATCGCGCGCGCCTTCCGCGAGCGCCGCCTCGTCGTCGCCGTCGGTGAAGACCAGCCGGCCCTTCTTGCCCATGATGATGACGGTGCCGGTGTCCTGGCACATGGGCAGCACGCCGCCGGCCGCGATATTGGCGTTCTTGAGGAAGTCGTAGGCCACGAACTTGTCGTTCGGGCTCGCTTCCGGATCGGACAGGATCGCGCGCAGCTGGGCCAGATGCCCGGGCCGCAGCAGATGATTGATGTCGCCGAAGGCGGCCTCCGCGAGCGCGCGCAGCGCCTCGCGCTCGACCACCAGCATCTCCTTCCCCATCAGCTTCTCGACCCGCACCCCCGCGGTGCCGAGCTTGCGATAGGGCGCGGTATCCTGGCCGAGGGGAAACAACGGTGTGTGCCGGTAGGGCGGGACGATGGCGGCGGGGGCGTTCATTGGCAGGCTCCGGTGATCGGATTCGTATTGAGCGGTTTCGGGGCGGCGCGGCTCAACGCGTCACCGCCGCGGTATACTGCTCCTGCGTCACCTGCTCCATCCATTCCACGTGCTTGCCGTCCCGCGCCTCCTGCATGGCGACATGCACCATGGCGGTGGTGGGCGCGGCGCCGTGCCAATGCTTCTCGCCGGGCGGAAACCAGATGACGTCGCCGGCGCGGATCTCGCGCACCGGCCCGCCCAGCGTCTGCGCCCGGCCGACTCCGGAAACCACGTACAGGGTCTGGCCGAGCGGATGGGTGTGCCAGGCGGTGCGGGCCCCGGCCTCGAAGGTCACCAAGGCAGCACGCAGCCGCGCCGGCTCCGGCGCCTCGATGATCGGGTCCTGCCAGACCGTTCCGGTGAACCAGTCGGCCGACATCCGGCGCGACGGGGTCGATCCTGCGGGGCGAAGCTCCATGGGATTCTCCTGTGAGTTTGCGTTTCTTCTGTAGCCCGGATGGAGCGCCAGCGAAATCCGGGACCCACTTGTCCCGGCATCGAACCGGGACCGTTCCAAACGCAGGCCTTTGGAACGATCCCGGATCTGCAGCGCACCGCTCCGCCAACGCTACGCGCTGCGCTGCGTCCGAGAAAAGCGCAAGCGCCTCACGCCTTGGCGCTCGGGCGCGCCGAGACCGCGTCGTACCAGCGGCGCAGATTGACGCTTCCCTGCGGGATGTCGAGCTTGATCCATTTGGCGAAATCCACCGTCACCAGTGTGGTGATGTCGGCGATGCTGTAGTCGGGACCGCAAACAAAGTCGCGCCCTGCGAGCTCGGCCTCCATGGCGTCGAAGAAGCGCTCGACCCGGGCGCGGCCACGCTCGGCGAGCGCCGGGATTTGCGGGTAGCCGTCCGGGCCGGGGAGCGAACGCCCCTTCATGCCGGGCGTGAAATTGCGGAACGCCTCCACCACAGCATGGAAGCCGTCCCGCTCGGCGCGCCGTTGCGCCGCGGTGACGATGGCCCTGCCCTGCGGGTCGCCGCCCATCAGCGGCGGGTCAGGCCGCACCGCCTCGAAATAGACGCAGATACCGACCGCGTCGGCGATGCGGGTGCCGTCGTCGAGCTCCAGGACGGGCACGGTGCAGTCTGGATTGATGGCGCGGAAGCTGTCGGCGAAATGCTCGCCGTTGCGCAGATCGACCTGCACGGTCGGCAATGTGATGCCCTTCTCGGCCAGGAAGATGCGCACCCGTCGCGGGCTCGGCGCCGGGGCATAATCATAAAATTTCATGTCGGTCTCCTGCGTCAATTCGCCGAGCTTGCGCCGATCCTGCAATATCCCGATCATCTGTCGGCACACAATACGGGACAGGACCCAATCATGATCGGTGCCACCAGCGGTTTGACGCGCCGGGCGGTGCTGGCGGGCGGCGCGGCGCTCGGGGTGCCGGGCGGTCTGCGCACGGCCGCTGCAGCCGACACGGTCGACCTCGAGGCCGCCAGGCGCGAGGGCAAGGTCACCCTCTACACCTCGGCGCCGATCGCCGCCGCCCAGAAGTTCGCGACCGCGTTCGAGCAGAAATTCGGCATCAAGGTCGAGCTGTTCCGCTCTGGCGGCACCGAGGTGCTGCGGCGCTTCATGATGGAGCGCGACGCCGGCCGCACCGCCGCCGATGTGCTGGTGACCTCCGATCCGGCCGCCGCCATCGATCTCGCCGCCAAGGGCCTGTTCGTGCCGTTCCGGCCGGCCGGCATCGAGCAGGTGCCGGCCGCCTTGAACGATCCGAACGGAAACTACGTCGCCCAGCGGGTGAGCCTGATCGCGATTTATGTGCGCACCGACCTGATCGCTGCGACCGACGTGCCCAGGACCTGGGACGATCTCGTCCTGCCCAAATACAAGGGCAAGCTGGTGATGACCGACCCGTCCTTCACCTCGCTGCAGGTGGGAGTCGTCGCGATGATGTCGAAGCTGCGCGGCTGGGACTACTACGAAGCGCTCAACCGCAACGACGTGCTGATCGTTCCGGGCAATGAGCAGGCGGTCAATCTGGTCAAGAGCGGCGAGCGGCCGATCGCGGCCGGCGCCGACGCCCAATATGCCAACGAGGCGCGCCGAGCCGGCCATCCGATCCAGAACATCTTCCCGGCCGACGGCAGCTTCGCGATTCCGGCGGTGACCGCGGTGGTCAAGGGCGCGGCCCATCCGAACGCCGCGAGGCTGCTGGCCGAATACCAGCTGAGCCTGGAGGCGGAGCGGCTGTGGCCGCCGGAGGGCATCTACGCGGCGCGCACCGATGTCGAGCCGCCGGCCGGCAGTCCCACCATTGCCAGCGTCAAGGCGATCCCGATGGACTTTCCCTATATCCAGCGCGCCACACCGGCGGTGAAGAAGAAATTCCACGAGATTTTCTCATAACGCGGCCGCGGCGTCGAAATTGTCCGGAAGGCGCTAATGCGTAGGGGCGGGCCTCGTGCCCGCCCTCCTCACCACGGGATTGGGTCGACGGGCGACCACAAGGGTCGCCCCTACGAGCGAACCGATACCCTCCTGGCTTTGATTGAAGCTGGCTGAGTGCGCTGCGCACCATAAATTTGCACCAACCGGTCAAACCTGATGCATGCTAGACTGCGGCAACCCAGAACCCGGGAGGAGCAGATGAGCTTGCCGAGGACCTTGTGGCGCGTGGCGCTCAGTACCGTGTTGGTATCGTTGTCGGTTGCGACCAGCGCCAATGCGCAAGGCAAATGGGAACGCAAGGCGGCGTTTCCGGACGCCTCCGAAGAGGTCCTGGGCATCGGGGCCGGCGGCCGGATGTATGTCTTCGCCGGCCTGGCGCCGATCTGGAAACCCAAGGCGCTGGCCTACGAATACGACCCGGCCTCCGACAAATGGACCGAGAAGAAGAAGATGGCGCTGCCATCGCACCATGTCGCCTTCGCCGAGTACCAGGGCAAGATCTATGCGTTCGGCGGCTTCGTGCCACCGACCTCGGGGCCGCCGGCCTGGGTCCCGATCGACAATTCCTGGGAATACGATCCGGCGACCGATACCTGGAAGGCGCTCGCCCCGATGCCGACCAGGCGCGGTGCGGCGGCTGCCGCGGTGATCAACGGCAAGGTCTACGTGGTGGGCGGCGCCACCACCCCGCCCGGCACCGACGAGCCATCGGTGCTGCCGACGCGTCCACATCTGGCCGTCGGCACCCTCGAGGAATACGACATCGCCACCAACACCTGGCGGGCGCGCCGGCCGATGCCGACGGCGCGCAATCATCTCATGGCCGGCGCGGTCGACGGCAAGCTCTATGCCATCGGGGGGCGGCTGGGCGCCGCCTTCATCGGGCTCGCCAGCGATACCGACGTGGTCGAGGAGTACAATCCGGCCGACGACCTGTGGCGAATCAAGGCCCGCATGCCGACGGCGCGCAGCGCCATCGCGGGCGGCGTACATGGCGGCCGCATCTATGTGGCGGGCGGCGAGATGCAGGACACCCAGAAGAGCGCGACGTTCCGCGCCTTCGAGGGCTACGATCCGGCGAGCAACAGCTGGTCCGTGCTGCCCGGCATGCCGGTGTCGCGCCACGGCATGGCGGCGGGCATCACCGGCGATACGCTGCACCTGGTGAGCGGCGACGTGCAATCGGCCGGCAGCGGGCTCGAGGTGAGCGCGAACTACCACGACGTGTTCACGTTCGCGAAATAGCACGCGGCGGATCGGGGCGGAATCCGGGACTCATATCCCCGGCCCCGCGACAGACACGGCGGCGGCTCACTTCTTCTCGAAGATGCCGCGCAGCGTGTCCTTGCCGTCCCAGGTGATGTTGGCGATCCGCCAGCCGTCCGCGAGCTTGACCAGATCATAGGCCACGGTCGTGGGAGTCTTGAGGTTGCGGAACTTGGCGGTGGCGCCGGCTTTATCCGGCGCGAGGTCGCGCACCACGATCTCGACCGGGCCGATCTCCCAATCCTGCCCGCCCACGAACGGATCGGCATCGAGCTCGGGGACATCGCCGCGCTTCCTGGCGTCGTTGCGGTCCTTGATGATCAGCGCCGCGAGCCCGGGCTCGAAATAGCGCCGCACCCCGGCATCGCTGTCGAACGAGACCCCCTTGGAATTCTTGCCCTTGTAGGCGGCATAGATCTTCTCGAGGAACGCCTTGGCGGCGGCATCGGCGCGCGCAGCGCCGGCTACTCCGCAGGCGACCGCCGACACGCTTGCGAGAATGAGATTGCGGCGCGTGATCATCTCTTCACCTGCGCGAAACATTCCAAGCCCTCAATCTGCCGCCCATTTGACCGTGCCTTTGGTCCAGTTGCCCTTGATCCTGTCGGCATCGTTGAGCAGGTCGTCGATCAACGAGATCGGTTTCTTGTCCGGATTCTTGGCGCAAAATGCCTGGAGCTTCGACAGGATCACCTTCTCGTCGTATTTGGAAAGATCGACATAATCGCCGTCGCCTTCCAGCGTCGCGATATTGGCGGCGCTCATATAGCCCTGGACCCAGTAATAGACCAGCGCGTTGGGCATATGATTGAAGCCCTGCTCCGGCTTGAGATCGCGCGCGAGCTTTTCGTAGCTCGCCAGGCCCACGCCGGCGGTCGCCAGCGGCTCGGCCCGCACGGTGCCCAAGGCGGCCAGCACGCTGGCCAGGAGACCGGCCACGCCCATGATATATTTTCGCATGTGAACTCTCCCGCGATTCGCCGCAGCGATGCCGCTACCTGCCCGCGCCGCCCATATTGCAGACTAATCCTTTGCGAACAATCCGGCCGCTCGGAGCCGGCCGCTCGGAGAGATGTCCCGCCCCGAAGAATCTCGCTAGACTGCGGCAGGGTTTCGGCGGCGCCATCGCACGCAGCCGGCGGATCCGATTGGAGGGAGAATGATGACGCGCGCTCTCCTGGTCCTCCTGGCGATCGCGCTCGGCGCCGCTCTGCCGAGCCCATCGGCCGCCCAAACCTTTCCGAGCCGGCTGATCAGGATCGTGGTGCCGTTCCCGGCCGGCGGCCCGACCGACATTCTGGCCCGCCACGTCGCGCAACGGCTGTCGGCGGTGCTCGGGCAAAGCGTCATCATCGAGAACGAAGCCGGTGCCGGCGGCAGAACCGGCACCCAGGCGGTGGCGCGCGCCAATCCGGACGGCTACACGCTGCTGCTCGGCGGCACCAACTCCAACGCCATGGCGCCCGCGCTCTACAAGAATCTCAGCTACGACCCGATCCGGGACTTTGTCGCGGTCGCCTCGATCGCGACCGACTCGAATGCGCTGGTGGTCGTCCCGTCGGTTCCGGCAAGGACCATCGCCGAGCTGGTCTCGTATGCGAAAGCCAATCCCGGCAAGCTGGTATCGGGCGCGGCGCTCGGCATCTTTCCGCATTTTGCGCTGGAGCTTTTGAAGGTCAGGGCCGAGATCGACATGATCTTCGTTCCCTATAGGGGCGCGGCCCCGGCGATTGCGGATCTGCTGGGCGGGCAAATCCAGCTGGGCGCAGCCGCGAAGTCGGTGCTGCTTCCCCATATCCAGGCCGGCAAGGTGCGGCCGCTCGCGGTGACCAGCATGACCCGCTGGCCGGAGCTGCGCGAGGTCCCTACCATGCTGGAAAGCGGTTTTGCCGGATATCCTTCGGACATCTGGTTCGGGTTGCTCGCCCCGGCCGCGACCCCAGCGGCGACCGTGGCCAAGCTCAACGCCGCGATCAACCAATGCCTGCAGTCTCCGGAGCTGCGCGAGGCGTTCGCGAGGCTGGGCCTGGAGGTGACGATCGGGACGCCGCAGGATTTTGCCGCCACCATCGCCGAGGATGCCCGGCAATGGGCGACGATCGTGAAGGAAACCGGAATAACGCTCGAGTGAAGCTTGTTGCAGGGGAGATATCCGCATGCCCAACCGGGCCAGGTCCGAGCTCGCGCCCATCGATCATTCCAGCAGCATGGCGTGGATAGCCGGCGCCGCGCTCGCGGGCCTGTTGGGCGCTGGCGCCATGCTGTGGCCGCAGGCGGCGGCCGCCCAGCCGAGCGTCGCGGTGCCGAACCTCTTTGTCGACAGCGAAACCGGCTGGCTGCCGGTCGGCGACGAGTTCCTGCCGCCGCCGAGCGGGCCCGGACCGGTCACCTTCGACAAGCGTCACCCCTATGTGGACAACGGCGCCGCGCGGCGCGCGCACACGCAGCCCACCTTTCGGGTCGCCGATCTCGCCAACCCGATTTTGCAGCCCTGGGCGGTCGAGCAGATGCGCAAGGCCAACGACGAGGTGCTGGCCGGCAAGGTTCCGTTCCGGCCGCGCGAGAGCTGCTACCCGGCAGGCGTTCCGGGCTTCCTGGTCTACAATCTGGTGTTCCCCAATCGCTTCCTGCAGACCGCCAAGCAGGTGACCATCATCAATCCGGGCGGCCCCGAGTTGCGCCGCGTCTACCTGGACGTGCCGCATGCGGTGCAGGTGACGCCGAGCTGGTACGGCGAATCGGTCGGCCACTACGAGGGCGACGACACCTTGGTGGTCGACACCATCGGGCTCTCCACCAAGGCCTTCATCGACAACTACCGCACGCCCCATACCGACCGGTTGCACGTCGTGGAGCGCTTCAGATTGACCGGCGGCGGGGAGATGCTCGAGGTCTTGATCACGGTCGACGACCCGGGCGCATTCACCATGCCATGGTCGGCGGTCCAACGTTTCAAGCGCGTGCACGCCGGCCTGATGGAGGAGGCGATTTGCGCCGAGAACAACGCCAATCCGTTCGACTTCGACATGGTGCCGACACCGCAGGCGGACAAGCCGGATTTTTGAGGGTCTTGTTTGTCATGGCCGCACCTGTTCCGGCCATCTCGATCAGGTTGGCACCGCTGTGCCCTCCTCAGCGAGATTGCCGGGACAAGCCCGGCAATGACACGGTTAGACGCCCACAGCTCATTTCGCCATGGCTTCCTTCACGGCGCTGACCAACTGCTTCAAGGTGAACGGCTTGGCCAGGAAATCGTGCCGGCTGGATTCCGGCAGGCTTTTCTCGAATGCGTCCTCCGCATAGCCGGACACGAAGATGATCTTGATGTCGGGATTGTCCTTGCGCAACTCCTTGAGCAGCGTGGGTCCGTCCATCTCCGGCATCACCACGTCGGACACCACCAGATCGACCCGGCCGCCCTGCCGCTCCAGCGCCTCGATTGCCTCGACCCCGTTGCCGGCCTCGATCACCGTGTAGCCGCGCGATTTGAGGCCACGCGCATTGAGCGCCCGCAATCCTTCCTCGTCCTCGACCAGGAGGATGGTGCCGTGGCCGGTCAGGTCGGAGGCGGCCGTGCGCCGCACCTCGTCGGCCGCCGCCATGGTGCCGGCCAGCGCCGGCGCCGTGCTCTCGGACAATTGCGGCGCCTGCACGTCGTCGGCGCCCGGAATATAGCGCGGCAGGAAGATGCGGAAGGTGGTGCCCTTGCCGACATCGGAATCCAGATAGATGAAGCCGCCGGTCTGCTTGACGATGCCGTAGACGGTCGAGAGCCCGAGCCCGGTGCCCTTGTTGACCTCCTTGGTGGTGAAGAACGGATCGAAGATCTTGCCGATGATCTCCGGCGCGATGCCGGTGCCGCTGTCCGCCACCTCGATCAGCACATATTCGCCGACCGGCATGCCCTTGTAGTTGAAGCGCCCGCTCTCCTCGGGCGACACGTTGGCGGTCCGCAGCGTCAGCTTGCCACCGTCCGGCATGGCGTCGCGTGCATTGACCGCAAGATTGACGATCACCTGCTCGAACTGGGCGATGTCGACCTTGACCGGCCACAGGTCGCGGCCATGCTGGACGCTGAGCGAGACGTTCTCGCCGATCAGGCGGCGCAGCAGCATGGTGAGGTCGGACAAGGCCTCGCCCAGGCTGAGCACCTGCGGCCGCAAGGTCTGCTTGCGCGAAAATGCCAGCAGATGGCGCACCAGGCCGGCCGCCCGGTTGGCGTTCTGGCGGATCTGCATGATGTCCTGGAACGACGGATCGGTCGGCTTGTGGGCGTTCACCAGGAAATCGGTCGCCATCATGATGGCGCCGAGCACGTTGTTGAAGTCGTGGGCGATGCCGCCGGCGAGCTTGCCGACCATGTCCATCTTCTGGGACTGCTGCAGCGCCAATTCGCCGGTTCGCTGCTCGGTGGTCTCGATGCCGTAGACGATGGCGGCCTCGTGGTCGCCCACCTCCTCCTCCACCGCGGTCACATAGAAGCGCGCAAAGCGCTCGCCCGGGCCGGCGAGCGCCGCATCGACCGGCGCGATCTCGCCCTGCTTGTCGGCGGCGCGGCGGATCGCGGCCTCGAGCGCCGGGCGATCGCGCTCCGCCACCACGGCCAGGATCGAGCCGCCGTCCGGGCCATCGGTCTTGAGCACCGGCCGGAACAGCCGCGCGAACAGCACGTTCGAGCGGATGATCTTGCCGGGCCGATCGACGGTCGCGATCGCCATCGGGGTGTTGTGGAAAAAGCGCATGAAGCGCACTTCCGCCAGGCGCTGCGGATCGGAGCCGTGGTCGCGGGCGCGGTTGAGCACCAGGGTGCGCGAGGAGCCGGGCGCCCCGTCGGCTCCGAACGCCACCTTGTGGAACAGCCGTACCGGCAGCGTGCGTCCGCCGCGGGTCTTGAGGTCGATGTCGAAGATCTCGGTTTGGACCTCGCCCGGCGGCGCGCTCAGCGTGGTGAGCAGCGCCGCCCCCTGCCCGGCCACCAACTGGTCGAGCTTCAGGCCGCCGGAGCCGAACTGCGCCAAGTCGTAATCGAGCCATTCCGCCAGCGTGGCGTTGAGATAGCCGATCTCGCCGTTGGCATCGACCGAGAAGAACCCGGCCGGCGCATGGTCCAGATAATCGATGGCGTTCTGCAGCTCCTGAAAGACGTTCTCCTGGCGCTCCAGCTCGCGCGTGACGTCGGCGATCGACCAGACCGTCTGGCCCGCGGCATGCCGACCCTCGCCGAGCGGGCGCACCCGCATGCGCAGCCAACGTCCGGGCTCGCCCTTGCGGCCGCCGACCCGCACCTCCTCCTGCAGCCGCCGGCCTTCGCGGGCCGCCCGCAGCAGGCGATAGACCGCCTCCGACACGCCCGGATCGCCGACGAAGACCCGTTCGATCGGACGCGTGTCGTCGGAGCCGGAAGCCTCGGTGAGCTCGAGATAAGCCGCATTGGCATAGACCACGCGGCCGCCAGCGTCGGTCACCAGCAGGCCGTCATGGGCGCCATCGACGATCGCCTTGATGATCGGGCTCACGGCCTCGGTGCCGCTCATGCGCAGGATGCCGGCCGCGAGCGCCAACAGCAGGAACACGCCCGCCATGGCGAGAAGCGCCACGAGCGCCAGCAGATAGGGTTCGGCATTGGCACGTCCGACCAGGATCAGGCCGGCGCCGGCGCCCGCGAGCACCACCGCCACGAACAGCACCAGGCTGATGCTGCCGCCATGGCGGCCGCTGCGGGTGCGGTCGACCGCCACGCGGGCCGTATCGGCAATATGATCCAATTGCGCCATGAGGGCTTGCGACCTGCTGTGCTGGCGGCCCTGCGGCCCACGACCCGCGCCAAAATACCAACGCGTTCAATGCTTTGTGCTACGCGTCCACGCCACCAACAGAATTGAGCACAGTGACACAACACCAGCGGCAGATTCGACGCAAGTAACTTGCCCGCCACCGCGGGCTGGCCCGCCCCTCGCCGCCCGGATGCACCATTGTCGGGCGACCAAATCGCCAGCCCGGACGGCACGATGCGGCGTGCGCCGCAAGATGCCTTCCGTACGCCGGCCGGAGTTGCGGCCTTATTTGAGTTGGAGTTCACTGGCAGCCTGGACTTGCTTGGGTACCCCAATGTCGCTTCAACCCGAGGAGGGGCTTCATGGACCCGATCACCTCCGCGATCCTCGCGGTTCTGCCGGCACTCGCTTCCGATGTGGTCACGTCCGGCGTCAAGGATGCCTACGAGGGGCTGAAGGCCGTGATCCGCCGCAAGTGGGGCGAAGCGGCCCCGATCAGCAAGGCGATCGCCGCGATCGAGGAAGACCCGAAGTCCAAGGCCCAGGCCGCCGTGCTCGAAGAGAAGGTCGGTGCGGTCAAAGCCGCCGACGATACCGATGTGGCGCAGGCACTGCAGCGGCTGGTCGAGCAGATGAAGACGAACGGTATCGGCGGTGAGGCGGTAGCCAGGATCCAGCTCAACATGAGCGGTGGTGTCGTGCAGGGGGTCGCCGGCGCCGAGAATGTTCAGATAGGCTCGATGACCTTTGGGACGGCGCCGAAAAAATAGCCGGCGAAGTCGGAATGGCTCGCGATCATGGACCCCACTGTCGGCGTCAACGTCTCCGGCGGTCAGCTCTCCGGCATTGTCGGCGCGGGCTCGGTCGTCATCGAGAACCTCACCTTCTACAGCCGCCCCGCCGAGGAGCCTGCCCAAGCGGCCGGCGGCGAGCCCATTGGAGCCTGCCCCTATCCGGGGCTGGCCTATTTCGGGCCGGACGACGCGAAACTCTTCTTCGGGCGCGACGCCGCCATCGCGAGGCTGACCGCGGCGGTCGGACGGCAGAGCTTCACGGCACTGGTCGGCGCGTCCGGCAGCGGCAAATCTTCCGTGGTCCTGGCCGGTCTGGCGCCGCGCCTGCACGGCGCGGGCGGCTGGCTGTTCAGCCATTTTCGCATCGGCACCGAGCGCGAGCGCAAACCGTTCCTGGCCTTGGCCAGAGCCTTGGTGCCGTTCTACGTCGCGAGCGAGGACGACACCGAGCGGCTCGTCAACACGAACAAGCTGGCATCGAAGCTCGCGGAGGGCGAGCTGACTTTGCCGGACGTGTTCGCCGCCTGCCGCAGCCGCAACAAGGGGCGGCGCATCCTGTTGATCGCGGATCAGTTCGAGGAGGCGTTCACCCTGGTCGAGGACGAGGCGATCCGGACGCGCTTCATCGACGTGCTGCTGGCGGGCTTCCCCGATCCGCCGCCCGGCCGTGTCCCCGACATCTGCCTGATCCTGACCATGCGCGCGGATTTCTACGGCCGGGCGCTGCGCCATCGTCCGCTCGCGGATGCGCTGCAAAACCACGTCGAGAATCTCGGCCCGATGAACCGCGAGGAATTGCAGTCGGCCATCGTTCATCCGGCCGAGGGCTGCGGCGTGACGTTCGAGCCCGGCCTGGTCGAGACGCTGCTCGACACCGTCCAGAGCAAGCCCGGCGCGTTGCCGCTGCTGCAATTCGCGCTGCGCGAGATGTGGGGATGTCAGCAGCGCAAGAAGATCACGCGCAACAGCTACGACGAGATCGGCGGGGTCGAGGGCGCATTGGCCACGCGCGCGGAGACGGTGTTCTCCGGGCTGACCCGGAACGGCGGCGATCTGGCGATGGACAAGGCCTTCCAGCGCCTGTTCACCCGGCTGGTGACGCTGGGCGAAGGCCAGGAGGACACCCGGCGCGTGGTCGTGCGCGCCGAGCTGGGCGACGAAGGCTGGGGGCTCGCACAACGACTGGCCGAGGAAGACAACCGGCTGGTGGTGACCAATTCTTCATCGGCGCGCGAGACCGCCGAGGTGGTCCATGAAGCGTTGATTCGCCACTGGCCCAAGCTGGTGGACTGGATCAACCGGGACCGCGCCTTCCAGTCCTGGCTGCGGCAGATCGCTGCGGGCGTCGAGCTGTGGTCGGCCAACCCCAACGACGAGGGGCCGCTGCTGCGCGGCGGCATGCTGGCCCAGGCCCGGGAGTGGCTCGCCGGGCGACGCGACGATCTCAGCCAGAAGGAGCGGGACTACATCGAGGCGAGCGTCGCCCTGAGGCAGCGCGCGGAAGCGGAGAAGGAGGCGGCGCGGCAGGCCGAGATCAGGCGCCAGCAGGAATTAGCGGAGGCGGCGGTCCAGCTCGCGAACGAGCAGCGCCGGCGCGCGAAGATCGCATTCTGGCTGGGCGGAGTGGCCGGCGCGGCGGCCATCGTCGCGGTCGTTCTCGCGATCTTTGCCGCGTCCGAGCGCAACAGTGCCAGGGAGGCTACGGCGCGAGCGGAAGAGTCGCGCGATTCCGAGCGGCTGACCAAGAACTTCGTCGTCCGCGTGGCCGACACCCTGCAGGTTCTCAGCGGCGTCGTGCCGGAGGAGACCGAGGCGCTCATGCGGCAAACCACCGAGGCGATCATCTCCGGCAAGGTTCAGGACGCCGACCTCCTCACGCTGCAGCAGATCGACGCGCTGATCGAGATGGGGCGCTATTTCTACGACGCATGGGACACCCAACGCGTCGATGATTTTCTCAAAGATGCAGATGAGCGACTGGCGAAATTGAGCAGCATCGGGGCCGCGCGTCCGGAGGCCGCCCGGCTGCGCGCCGCATCGCGAGAGCTGGCCGGCGACAAGGACGCCATATACCCGCAAACGCGCCCGCAGGCCGAGCAGTCCTATCTGCAGGCGCTCGACCTTTACGAGCTGTACCGCAAGATCGGCGCCGGCGGAGAGGTCGCCCTGGCGCGCGTTCACCGCAAGCTCGCGACCCTGAAAATGGTCGAGAACGATTACGCTGCCGCTGCCGCGCAAGTCGATGCCGCGAGACCCTTGCTCAACTCCAGCGAGGAGGCGCAGAGCGAGCGCGCGGCCCTCGACGATCTGACGGCGGTGGGCGCCATGCAGCGCGAAGATTTTGCGCAGGCGCAAAGCCTGCTCAAGAATGCCGTCGCGATCGACCAGCAGGTCCTCGATCGCGCCCGACAGGCTGCGCGGCCGATCCAGCGAGCGAGCGCGGCGCTGGCGGCACACCTTCAACACCTCGGCGATGCGCTGCGAAGGAACGGCAGCGCCGACACATCATCAATCTATGAGCAGGCCGAGACCCTCGCGACCGAAGTGCTTGCGACCTACCCGAACCAAGACAACACGCGCTTCATGCTCGACCTCATTCGCCATGGGCGATTGCTGGCTTACAGCAAGGGGCTGGCGCAGACCGCTCCCGCGGAGCGAATCGCCGCGATGGAGTCCGCCCTCGATGGCGAGTTCGGGCAGGGCTTTCGCCGTTTCAAGTTCGGCATGTCGACGGCCGAGGTCAACAGCCTGTTCGATCGTCCGTTTGCGCTTGATCCAAAAACGCTTCCCCGTGCGGGGGAGTATTTGACCGGCGACGTTCGTTATCTATGGGTTCCAATCAGCCAGTCCTCGGATTTTCGCGATTTCTACAATCTGGCCACCGCGTGCCTGGACGATACCTTGGACTATGTCACCTTCCTCTTCCACGAGGACTCGCTCATCCGGATCTCATACCGGCTCTACGGCCCGGCCAAGCCCCGATGCCGCGCGCGGCGCGGCCTGTTCCCCGAGCTCGCCACCCGCCACCAGATGCCGCTGCTCGGCACGCCGAAGCAGTGGCGTCTCCAGTGGGATACCAAACAAGTGTCGATCATCGGTACGACGCTCCCGCAGGGTCCAAGGCTGGACATCGTGGCGCGGTAAGGCGCAATGCACGGCAGATCAGCGCTTGGCGCCGAAGGTCCGGTTGAGCCGCATCAGATAGCCGATCACCTCGGCCACCGCCTTGTAGTGCTCGGGCTGGATTTCCTGGTCGATCTCGACCGTGGCATGGACGGCGCGCGCCAGCGGCGGGTTCTCGACGATCGGAATGCCGTGCTCGCTCGCCACCTCGCGGATTTTCCGCGCGATGAGATCGACGCCCTTGGCGACGCAGATCGGCGCATTCATGCCGCGCTCGTAGCGCAGCGCGACCGCATAGTGGGTCGGGTTGGTGATGACCACCGAAGCGGTCGGCACCGCCGCCATCATGCGCTTGCGCATGCGGTTCTGGCGGATCTGCCTGATCTTGCCCTTGACCGCCGGATCGCCGTCGGTCTGCTTGAACTCCTCCTTGAGCTCGGCCACCGACATCTTCTGGCGCTCGAACCATTGCCGGTATTGGAAGAAATAATCCATCGCCGCGATCACCGCCAGGATAGCGACCACGGTGCCGAGCACCTTGACCGCCAGCACATGCGCCACCGGCAGGATGCCGGCCACGTCGAGCGTGACCATGCCTTCGAGCCGGAAGCGTTCCGGCCACAACAGCGCCCCGATGACGGCGCCGAGCACGCCGAGCTTGGCGAGCCCCTTGGCGAAATTCGCCAGCGTCTGCTTGGAGGCCAGCCGGCTGAGCCCCGCGGCCGGCGAAATCTTCGAGAATTTCGGCTTGAGCGCCTCCCCCGACCAGACCAGCCGGTGCTGGATCAGGTTGCCCACCAGCGCCGCCAGCATGAGCAGCGACAGCGGCAGCGCGGTCGAGGCGATCACCTCGCGGCCGAGCCGGGCGGCCACGCCGATGAAGCCCGGCCCCTCGACCCTTATGTCGTAGGAATTCGCGATCAGGCCGCGCATCGAGGTCATGATGCCGCTGCTCGCCGCGCCCGAGAACGCCATCACGATGAGAGTGGCGCCCGCCATCACGAACCAGGTGCTGACCTCCTGGCTCTTGACCACGTCGCCGCGGTCATGGGCCTCCTGCAGGCGCTTTTGGCTGGGATCAAGCGACTTTTCGGTATCGTCTTCGGCCATCTTGCCTCAGCGTGTTCCGGATCAGGTCGGCGCCAGCCGGGTGAGGACGCCTTCGACCGAGCCGAGAAACACCGTCATCATCGCGCCCAGCACCAGCAGCAGGATGAGCAGGCCGAGCAGGATCGAGAGCGGAAGGCCGACGAAGAACACCTGCATCTGCGGCATCAGCCGCGACAGGACGCCGAGCCCGAGATTGAACAGCAGCCCGAATACCAGGAACGGTGCCGAGAGCTGGATGCCGATGCGGAACGCGGTCGCCACGGTGCGGGTGGTGAGCGCCGCGACGTCGCCCAGGAGCGGTATCTCGCCGGGCGCGAACAGCTTGTAGCTGTCATTGAGCGCCGAGATCACCAGATGATGCAGATCGGTGGCGAAGATCAGCGTTACCCCGAGCATGGCCAGAAAATTGCCGACGAGCACGCCCTGCTGACCGAGCGTGGGATCGACCTCGGTGACGAATCCGAGCCCCACCTGCTGCGCGATGACGGCGCCGGCGATCTGCAGCGAGGACATGATCAGCCGCACCGACATGCCGAGCACCGCGCCGATGAACATCTCGCCCCCGAGCATCGCCAGCAGCGGGCCGAACGACTGGAGATCGAGCTGGTAGGTGCTCTGATGCAGCGGCAGCAGGATCGCGGCCAGCAGCAACGCCACGGTCAGACGGATGCGCACAGGCAGGTTGAGCTCGCCCAGCCCCGGCAGCAGCATCAGCATGGTGCCGATGCGGGCCAGTACCAGGATGTAGGCGGCGGCGAGCGCCGGCAGGAAGGAGACGTCGATCCGCATCGCCGGCTTTCGAGTGCGCCGCAGAACCGGCATCGTGCCGTCTGCCGGCGGTCATTCCGCGGCAATGCGCGCCGCGATCCTGAGCATGTGGGCCTGCAGCAAGTCGGCCATGAACGGCAGCGCGAGCAGCATGGCGGCAAAGATCGCGAGAATCTTCGGCACGAACACCAGCGTCATCTCCTGGATCTGGGTCAGCGCCTGGAACAGCGAGATCACGACGCCGACCACCAGGCCGATCAGCATCAGCGGGCTCGCCACCAGGACCAGCGTCACCAGGGCATCGCGCGCCACGTCGAGAACTTCCGGACCGGTCATGCCATCATCCCCTCGATATCCCCTCGATGCTCGCGCGAACCATCAGATCGGCATCGACATGATGCTCTGATAGGCCTCGATGACCTTGTTGCGCACCGCCACCATGGTTTCGACCGCGACCTCGGTTTCCGACACCGCGGTGACCACATCGACCATGTCGGCCTTGCCGGCCACCATCGCCTGGGTCTGGGCATCGGATTTGTGGCCGGTTGCGGCGACTGAATTGAGCGCATCCTTGAGCATCGCGCCGAACGACGATCCGCCGGCCCCGCCGGCCGCGCCTCCGACCGCGGCCGAGGGGTCGGCGAGACGGGCGGCGTTGGCGTAGGCGCCGGCGGCGATGGAGGGAATGGTCATGTCGCGGTTCCTTCGCTCAGGACTTCAGGATGTCGAGGGTGCGCTGGATCATGGCGCGGGTCGCGTTGATGACATTGAGATTGGCCGAATAGGACCGCTGGGCGTCGCGCAGGTCGGTCATCTCGATCAGCGGATTGACGTTGGGGTATTTCACGTTGCCGCTGGCATCGGCGGCCGGATGGCCGGGCTGGTTCTTGACCTGGAAATCGGACGGGTCTTTCGCGGTGGTACCGAGCTTCACCACGCGGGCGCCGAGCGTGCGGTCCATCTCGGCCTGGAAGGTGGCGATCTGGCGCCGGTAGGGGTCGCCGCCCGATTGGGCGGGCGTCGAATCGGCGTTGGCGATGTTCTCGGAGATGACCTGCATGCGCCCGGACTGGGCGCGCAGGCCGGAGGCGGCGATCGCGATCGATTTCAGCAAATCCATGGTTTTCGGA
Organism: uncultured Alphaproteobacteria bacterium; assembly: GCA_963721005.1. Lineage (GTDB taxonomy): Bacteria > Pseudomonadota > Alphaproteobacteria > Rhizobiales > Xanthobacteraceae > VAZQ01. The sequence continues at coordinate 498,790 of CAVRHR010000003.1, forward strand.
GCCTCCGTCTATGCGCACGCGTCGCGGCATCACTTGCCGATCGCGGTCTTGATCAGGCCGAGCCCGCGCCCGTAGAGGGCGCTCGCGGCCTGGAAATCCATCTGGTTGGCGGCGACCTTGAGCATCTCGTCCTCGAGGCTGACGGCGTTGCCGGTCGGCACGACCTCGAACTCGCCGCCCCGTTGCAGGTCGAAGGCCGCCGTGCTCTCGGCGCTCACCAGGTGGGCCGGATTGGTGCGCAGCAGGGTCAGGGGGGCGACGCCGGGGACCGGGGCATCGAATTTGGGCGCCGCCAGGTCGCTCGGCTTGAACTGGGGCGTATCGGCATTGGCCACGTTCTCGGCCAGGAGGCGCTGGCGTTCCTGGCTCCAGTGCAGCTTCGTGCGCAGCATTGAAAAGAGCGGGATATCGGATATCGGCATGGTCTCCCTCCCCGGCACGGCATCCGTGCCCGGCAGACTTTGCCGACCTTATGGTTAACAGTCGGTTAAATCCTCGGATCTGCCCCATTTGCCATTAATCCGCCGTTTACCAAGACAATCCTTTTGTTCGCTGGGTGGGGTGGTCCCGAGGGCCTATTTTCTTAATACTTTGTTAGGATTGAAGGCGGCAAATATTGCCGCTGGCGTTAACCATTCGGGCAAATCCTGATAGACCCGCCAAGTCCCCCGGGGCGCAGGGAGGAGCAATGTTCGAGAGTCTGTTCGGCGCTGAGATGCCGCTTTATGTGCGGTTCATCTTCGCCTTTGTCATCGTGCTGGGATTGATCGGCGTCTTGGTGTGGATCCTGCGCCGCTTCGGCGACGTTCGCGGCCCCGAGCCGCGCGGCCGCCAGCCGCGCCTGGCCGTCATCGACGCGGCCGCGGTCGACGGACGTCGCCGCCTGATTCTGATCCGGCGCGACAATGTCGAGCACTTGCTGATGATCGGGGGGCCCAGCGACTTGGTGATCGAGCCGAATATCGTGCGCGCCACGCCGGCAACCCGCGACACCTCCGCCCCGTCGCGGGCGCCGGCCACGACCGATACGCTGCCGCGGGGGATGCCGCTCGGCGAAGCCGGCATGTGGCCGTTGCAGCCGGAGCCCGCTCCGATCGTCCGCACGCCGCGGGCGCCGGCGATCGAGGAGCCGGTACAATGGCCGGCCGAGCCGGAGTTGCCGCCGCCGCTACCGCGGCGCCCGGCGCGGCCGGTCGATCCGATCGCCGGCCTGGCCGCGGAGGTAGCGCGTTTGCCCGAGCCGCCGCGCATTCCGGCCCTGCCCGACCTCGGCGGGCCCGGCGGCTTCGTGCCGCGCGAGCCGGCACGCCTGCGCGAGCCCGCCCGCGAGCGCGAGCTTGCCCGTGAGCGCGAGCCTGCTCGCGAGCGCGAAGTCCCGATCGAGCGCGAGCCGGTGCGCGAGCGGGAAGTCATCCGGGAGCGCGAGCCCGCACGCGAGCCGGTCCGGGAGCGTGAGCCGGTCCGGGAGCGAGAGACGGCGCGGGAGCGTGAGCCCGTGCGCGAGCCCGCTCGTGAACGCGAGCCGGCACGGGAACGGGAGCCCGCTCGCGAGCCCGTCCGCGAGCGCGAGTCTGCTCGGGAGCCGGTCCGGATGCGCGAGCCACCGCCGCCGCCGCCCGCGCCGGCCGAGCCGGCCGAGCCGGAATTCGACGCCAGCGCCGACCAGAACCTGGCCGACATGGCGCAGCGGCTGGAGGCGGCGCTTCGCCGCCCGGCCAAGCTCAACGAGGCGCGTCCAGCGGAACCCGCGCCGCGGGCACCGATGACCGCCGACCCCGACCCCGCCCCGATGCCGCGACCTGCCGCCGCGCCGCCGGCCGAAGTGCTGCGTGCGGAGCCGAAACCGGCGAAATCACTCTACGACAGCCTGGAGAAAGAGATGGCGAGCTTGCTGGGCCGTCCGAGCGGAAAATCTTGACATCATCGGCAAGCGCCCGCCGCGTTCGTCTCACGACGGTGGCGGGTGCAGTCGCGTTGATCCTGGCGGTGGCGGCGTCTCCGGCCGCCGCACAGGACATCAGCATCAATCTGGGTCAAGGCGGCGGGCTGACCGAGCGCGTGATCCAGCTGATCGCGTTGCTGACGGTGCTGTCGCTGGCGCCCTCGATCCTGGTGATGATGACCTCGTTCACCCGTATCGTGGTGGTGCTTTCGCTCTTGCGCACCGCGCTCGGCACCGCCACGGCGCCGCCCAATGCCGTCATCATCGCGCTCGCGCTGTTCCTCACCGGATTCGTGATGGGACCGGCGCTGCAACGCTCCTATGACGAAGGCATTCTGCCGTTGGCGAACAATCAGATCACCGTCCAGCAGGCGTTCGACCGCTCGACCGGTCCGCTGCGAACTTTCATGCAGAAGAACGTCCGCGAGAAGGACCTGCAGCTGTTCACCGATCTTTCCGCCGAGCCGCGTCCGGCGACCCCGGCGGAGATGTCGCTGCGCATCCTGGTTCCGGCCTTCATGATCTCGGAGCTCAAGCGGGCCTTCGAGATCGGCTTCCTCTTGTTCCTGCCGTTCCTGATCATCGATCTCGTGGTCGCTTCGGTCCTGATGTCTATGGGCATGATGATGCTGCCGCCGGTGGTGGTGTCGCTGCCTTTCAAGCTGATCTTCTTCGTGCTGGTGGACGGCTGGAGCCTGGTGGCCGGCAGCCTGATCCAGAGCTACGGAATTTGAGCGCGCCGCGCCGCTGCGCCGCCGCTCATCGCGCTGCGGCGCGGCTCGGCCGAGGCGGCGATCGGGTGATGCTCCCAGTCGGGGCCGGATCGGGCTTTGCCGGCACGGTACCCGGCGGCAGCAGGGTGGTTTTCGGGGGCGCGCCCCGCGCCGGCAAGACGCCGGTCTCCGGATAGCGCGCGCGCAGGTCGCGCAGGAAGCCGCTCAGCGTGTCGACCGCCGCGACCGAGTGGGCGATGGCGCGGAAATCCGCGCCGCTGGCGTCGACCGGCTCGGTGACCACGTCGAACGCGCGCCGATCCGGGCCGTCGCTCATCTTGCCGGCATAGCGCTCGCGAAACCGCGCCAGCCCGAGCAAATCCTCGCCCAACGCATACCCGGCGGCGGCCCGCATGATGTCGGAGCGCTCGGCGTCGTTGAGCGGCGCAAACTCCTTCCAGCGATCGCCGTACATCCGCTCGATCTGCTCGGCCGCCGCGCGCCAGCGATGCGCGCTCCACAGGATGTCGGCACGCAGCCTGCCCGCCTCGGGCCCCTCGATATTGGCGATGATCTCGAGCGCGACGTCATAGCGTCCCAGATCGGACAGCGCCCGCGACTGGATCAACAACCGCTGCTGGCGCATGTCCTTGCTGATATCCTCCACGCGGCTCGTGCGCAGCGTCGCCAGCGCGTCATCGGCCTTGTGGTTCATCAGATAGATCACCGCCAGCCGCATGGCGACCTGGGCCCGCGCGGCGCCCTGCAACCGGTTGTCCACCTGGTAGCGCAAGAGCTCCGCGGCCTGATCGAGCAGGTCGACGGCGACCAACCGGTCGGCCAGCCGCCGGATCATCTCGTCGCCGCGCCGGCCGATCGGCGTCAGGTCGCGGAAGTCGTAGAACAGCGCGAGCGCGTCGATCGCGGACAGTGCGTCGCCGTTGCCGGCCAGGAAAATGCTCTCGAAGGTTTCCGAAGCCTCGTCCTGGATGCTGCGCGTCAGCTCCGAGTTCGGATGAGCGGTCAGCGCGGTCCGCATGATGTGGAACGAGTCGCGATAGCGCCCCTCCTGGGTATAGAAATGCGCCAGCAGCTTCAGCCCCTCGATCTCGATATCGTCGCCGCGCCAGATCGTGGTGAGCGTCTCGAGACCATCGATCGCGGCGGCGCGCGTGAGCTTGCCGAGCGCGTTCTCCAGCTTGATCTCGCGCAGCGTGCCCTGCGCCGACGCGCCGCGATCGCTGGATTCGATCGCGAGCTGATAGGAATGGAGCGCGTCCTGGATGCGGCCGAGCCGTTCTGCGAGCTTGCCGTTGTAGATCGACATGGTCGCCTCCAGCTCGCGCGGGACGCCCAAGACCTCGAATTCGTGCATCGCGTTGACGCCGCCGGCGACGTCGCCGACCTCGATCGCGACCCGGATGACCTCTCGCAGTACCTTGCGCTGCAGCTCGATCGGCAGCCGCGCGATGCGCGAATCGATGTCGCGGAAGCCTTCGTTGGCGTCCGCCCATCGGCTCAGGCGCGAATAGGCCCAGGCCCGCCATAGCGGCGCATCGAACTGGCTCCCGACGATCGGATTGGCGAGATCCTTGAGCGCCTCCTGCGGCCGCTCGAGCATCAGGTTGGCGACCGCGCGCAGCACCAGCGGGATCGGGTCGCCGGCGCCCGGCGGATTGTCCTTGAGCGCCACGTCGAGCACGCCCTTGGCCTCGGCCGACCGTTCCCATGCCAGATAGAAGCGCGCCAGATCGACCCGGGCCGCGAGCCGCTGCGCTTCCGAGGCCTTCGCGGCCGAAAACATCAATTGCGACTCGCGCTTGCCGAACTCCTCATTGTGATCGAAATTCCACAGATCCGGATTGACCGCATTGGGTCGATCATCCGCGAAAGCCTGACCGGCCTGCAGCGCGAGACTCGACAGGGTGAGCCCGCTCGGCCGGCTCAAGATCACCCGGTCGGGGGAAAGCGCGATCGCGAGATCGTCGGCCAGCGGCTGGACCACGATGCCTTGGGCGGACGCCAGCATACGAAATTCGACGAATTCCTGGCCGCTGATGAAGCCGCGCGCGGGCGCGAGCGCGGTCACCACCAGAAGCGTGTCGCCGACCTCAGGATCATCGATCCGGTGCAGCTGGCGCGGGTCGCTCATCAGAATGGTGGCGGTGGCCTGGAGTGGCGTGGCCCCGTTGCGGCTGATGGAGAGCGCCCGGGTCGGTACGCTGATCTGCGACCCGATATTGATCACCCAGGCGGCGCCCTCCATGGCGACGCTGGTCAGCTTCGGACGATCGAGCTTGATGCGAACGACCGATGCGTCCCCGAGGCGCTTGACCGTCGCGCTCTTGATGTTGCGGCTGGGGTCGCTGGCCAATTCCTCGACCTTGACCTCGGCATCGGTATCAAAGACGAGCCAGAGGGTGTCGGCGCGGCGAAACACGGCAGCCGGCGTCGGGCTCGCGAACGGGAACCGCAGCGCGAGATTTTCGCCCTGCATCTTGAGCGTGGCCTTGGCGGTCGAGCTCGGGTCGGCCGGCTCGGTGGGGGCGGCCGCCGGCGGCGCGGGGGCCGGTTCGGCTGCGAGCACCTTTGGCGGCGAGGCGGCTTGGTCCGGGCCCGGCTCGCTGGCGGCCGGCTTGGGGACACTCGGCGATACGGCTTCGCCTGCCTCGGCGGTTGCCGCGGCAACCGCCGGAGTCGGCGTCGGAATCGGTGTGGACGCGGCCGCTGGCACGGTTTTCTCCGGCGTAGACCTCTCCGGCGTTGGCGTTGCCGCCGCCATGGATTTCTCCGGCACCGGCGCCGGCACGCTCTTCTCCTCGGCCGGGTCGGCAGCGGCGGCGGGCGTGGGGCGGATGCTATCGCGCGTCGCCGGAGGCACGGGCGCCGGTGGCGGCGCCGGCGCGCGCTTGGGCGCTGCGACCGGCGCAGCTTTCGCCGGCACGGTCTGTGGAGGCTCCACGTCGGCGAGCGGTGGCGCCTTCTTGGCCGCCAGGTCCCCGGCGAGCGCGGCCAGCTCGTCGACCGGTTTCACATCCAGCGGCCGGCCTTCCTTGATCTCGGCGGAGCCGATATCGACCACGTAGTTGTTGTCCTCGCGGAAGGTGCGGACATCGACCTTGCCCTGCAGGGCGAAGCGAACCACCGCGGTGTCCTGATCGAGCTCGCTGTCGATCGATAGCAGCGACGGCGGCAAGGCCGCCTTGGCATCGGACAGGTCGAAGTTGAGCATGCCGTTGAAGGTGAGCGTCAGCTTGTCCTTGCGGTTGTCGGCGGCGACGCTGGTGGGCTCCGGCAATTGAAAGGTGTAACGCGTGAATGTCGGCTGGCTGGCGACCCGCACCCGGATCGGCGCGGCCTTGCGGTCGCGCTCGGCTGGGCGATCCTGGCGCAGCTTCTTCTCGGCGTCGCGGGCGCGGCGGGCGAGATCGTCGATCACCTCGCGCGGCAATCCGGGCGGCAGGCCGCTCCAGCCCTCCGGCAACAGATCGACGAACAGTCGCTCGCCGGCGGCCATCGAGTTCATCGTCACGCGGCGCGAAAGCGCGATGCGCACCGCCTTGCCGTCCGGGTCGCGCCGGGCCGCCCCGATATAATCGGCGGCGCCCTCGCGCATGCGGTCGACATTGATATCGACTTGGCGATCGAAGCCGATGACCAAGACGTTGTTGGCGATCTTGACCTGCAATTCGACATCGCTTCCCAGCGAGAACACCAGCCGGGCGAAGCCGTTCTCGACCACGACGCTCACCGAGCCCGTGACCGCATCGGCGGCCGCGGCCGGGCGCGGGAGCGGCAGACCGAGCCAGACCAGCGTCTGGAGCAGGAGCAGCGCGGCGAAGACCGGAGCGCAAGGCCGCGCAAACCCGCGTCGCGCCGGCCGGAAGCACACATCCTTGAACGCCACTCGACCGGCCATAACGCCGTTCCTCGCCGGCCTTGAGGCCTAACAGCAACCAAGCTGGTGCAGGCTAGCAGCCTGCATTTAATGTCGGGTTACCGATCACATTGACTTTCAAGGGGTTGGGCGGATTCCGGATCAGCCGGCGGCGCTGTTTTTCCTGGCGTTTTCGCCCGCGCGGCCCGGCCGCGCGGCGAGCGTGCCGGGCCGCGGCCAGCGGCTCCTCTACGAGGCGGCCGCCAGCCTCATGCGATCTACCTGTAGTAACAGACATACGGGTGCCAATAGCACCAGCCTCGGCCATAGCCCCAGCCGGTCGGTGCGGCACCGACGTTCTGTCCGGTCGTGATCGGATGCGCAGTGCGCGCCGGCTTGGCCGCCGCCGAGGCGTCGATGGCGGCGCCCGGGATGGTCGCCGCCGCGATGGCGAGAACACAAAGCATCTTCATGATCGTGCGCATGACGGTATCTCCCGATTGAGCAAGGGCGGACATCGCCCCGATGGTCGGGAACCTAGGCAATACCGGCCGGCGGCGATGTGCTGGCGATCACGACTCGGCTGATCGCGGCCGAGCTCTGCCTGGCCGTCAATTCGGGCTCGGCTTGCCCTGGATCTTCGGCAGCTCGGCCGCCTGGGTGGAGTCTTTCTGGGCCGAGCGCGCCGCCAGCTCGATGGTCAATCGCTGCGCATTCTCCGGCGCCATCAGCGCCAGGATGTCCGACATGCGGCGCGGATTGATCTCCTTGGCGACGTCGAGCAGGATCCTGATGTCGAGACCGTCGAAGATCTTGGCCGCGTCCTTGGCCTTCATGTTCTCGTACATGGTGACGACGTTCTTGAAGCGCGCCGTCTCGCCCTCATCCTTCTGCTGCAACGTAGTGGCGACGCGGACCTCGAGGTCCTTGAGCTCGTCGATGCGGCCGGCGACGCGTTTTTCCGCGGCACGCAGCAGATCCTCGCGAACATCGAGCTCGCGGGCGCGGGCATCGAGCTCGGCGCGCCGTTTCTGCAGGCTTTCGAGAATCGCGCGCTCCGCCGGCGACACCGGACGGTCGTTTTCGAGCGGCACCGGCGTGCCGCTGGGCGGGGGCGGCGGCTCTTGCGGCTTCTTCGCGGCGCCCTCCCCTTCCTTCTTCGGGCTCAGGGTTTCCTCGGCCGAACCGGTGATGTCGGTCCGATTGGTGAGCGGCCGCGAGCCGACCGAGCCGGTGGCATCGGGAAAGCTGAACATCTCCTGCGCCCAGGATGGCTTGCGGGGCGGCTTGGGGGCGGCCGGCTTCAAGGCCATAGAATTGGTCGAATTCGGTCCGGGCGGCTGGAGCCCGGCCGGAGCGGGAGCGCCGATCGTGCCGGTGATCTCCATCCCGTCCCGCATATCCGAGGGATTGTCGAACAGATAGCCGCCGTCGAGCACGAGGCCGAGCGCTTTGAGGGCGAACAACGCGATGGTCGCAATAAGGACGACCGGAACAAGCCGCACGCCCCGCAGAGAACGGATCAGGAAGCCGGTCATGCGGCGAGCGAGCCGGCGCGGATGCGGGCTCGTTCGGCGAAGGCCTGCGCGGCGGCCGCCACCGCCATGGGATCGGGGGCAGCCGGTGCAGCGGCGGCGACAACTCCAACCGGCGTAGCGTCCGCAGGCGCATCGCCGGCAGGCGCAGGATCGCCCTCGCTCGGCCGCGCCGCGGCGACGATGCGCGAGAGCCGCTTGATCAAGACGTCGCCGGCCCTGATCTGCCGGCTCAATTCGGCGCAGGTCTGATCGGCGTTGCGCAACCGCTCGCCGAGCGTATCGTCGCATTCATGCGCGGTCGTCTTCAGCCCGGCGACCGCCCGCTCGGCGATCTCGGTGGCGGTGATCAGCTCCGCGATCGTGGCCTTCAGCGATTGCTCGTCGGCCTTGAGGCGCTTCAGCCGATTGTTGAGGATGACGCAATAGGTGATCGTGAGCAGGAGCAAAACCGCGACCAGACTCTCGATTATGAAACCGAATCCGTAGGTCACTGTGCCTCCATCCGGGTGGTCGATCCGTCCGCCTTCTCGAACATCGCCAGGGTCATTCTGGGCTTGCGCAGGGGCTTGCCGACGCGCACCGCGATGCGATCGCCGACCCGCCCCATCCGGCCTTCGGTCAGGATCACATCGCCGCAGCGCACGCTGATGGTGGCGTCGGCCTTGATCCCCAGATCGAGGGTCTCCCCGAGCTTGAGCTTCATCAGCTGCTTCAACGGCAGCTTCGCCTCGTAAAGCACTGCATTGACGGAGATTTCGGCTTGGCCGATCTCGGTCGCGAGATGCCCCTCCCAGATCGGGTCACGGCCGAACTTCTCGCCCATGAACATCTGCAGCAGGACTTCGCGGATCGGCTCGATGGTGGCATAGGGCAGCAGCAGCTCGACGTTGCCGCCACGGTCCTCCATGTCGATGCGCAGCCGCACCAGGATGGCGGCGTTGGCCGGCCGTGAGATGGCGGCGAAGCGTGGGTTGGTCTCCAGCCGATCGATGTTGAACTTGACCGGCGACAACGGCTTGAAGGCGAGCTCCGCATCGGCGAGCACCACCTCGATCATGCGCTTGACCAGGTTGGTCTCGATGGTGGTGTAGGGCCGCCCCTCGACCCGGATGGCGTGGCCGCCGCGGCGGCCGCCCAGCAGCACGTCGATGATCGAATAAATCAGGTTCGAGTTGACGGTGATGAGGCCGTAGTTCTCCCACTCCTCGGCCTTGAACACCGCCAGGATGGCGGGCAGCGGAATCGAGTTGAGATAGTCGCCGAAGCGCACCGAGGTGATGCGATCGAGCGAGACCTCGACGTTGTCGGAGGTGAAGTTGCGCAACGACGTCGTCATCAGCCGGACCAGCCGGTCGAAGACGATCTCCAGCATCGGCAACCGCTCGTAGGAGACCATCGCGGAATCGATGATCGCCCGGATGCCGGAATTGTCGTTGAGGGAGATGTCGGAGAGGCTGAAGCCCAAGAGCCCGTCGATCTCCTCCTGATTGAGGATGCGCTCGGCGCCGCCCCTGGCGGCCTGGACGAACTGGGCGCCATCGTCGCCCGGCCCTTCGCCCTTGGCGTCGGCGCCGCCTTCCTGGCGCGCCTTGGCGGCATCGGCTTCCAGCGCCAGGCCCCATTCGGCGGCTAGCGAGTCCTGATTGATCTGGCCGTCCGCGTCGCTCACTGGACCACGATCTCCTTGAACAGGACCGCGGTGATCCGGCTCGGCGCAATGGCGGTATTGACCCGACGGGTGAGTTCCTCCTTGAGGCGATAGAGCCCGGCCGAGCCGTCGAGATCGGTCGGCCGCAATTCGCGCAGATAGGTCTGGAACGCGTCCATCACCCTCGGCATCGTCGATTCGATCTGCGGGCTCAGCGCCGCATCGGTTATCTCGAGCACGATCTTGACCTTGAGATACTGGGTGCGATCGGCGCCGACCGTGGACAGGTTGACCAGCACCTCCGGCACCTCGACATAGGCGGGGGGCTTCGCCGGGACGGCCGCGACGGCGCCGTGCTCACCGCCGCCGGCGAACATGAGGTAGGCGCCGGTGCCGCCGCCGGCCAGCACCACCAATCCGCCGGCCGCCATGATGATGAGCTTGAGCGGCAGCTTTCGCTTGACCGTGGCGGATGCTTCCCCGTCCGCGTCCGCGTCGGCTTCCGCTTCCTCGGCTTCCGCCTTGTCCACCTTCTTGGGCTTCGATGCCATGGATTTGTCCCGTTCGGGTCGGCGCCGACGGCGGAAAGGTGTGCCGCGCGCGAACCGCGCCTCTCGACGGTAACGTTAGGTTCGGAATGGTTAACGGATTATTGCCAGCGGCCTCCAACCCGGAATTTTCTGCCTAGTCGAAGGTTTCGGCGGAATGAATTTCCCTGCCGCGGGACCGGCCAGATTTAGTCAACCATCTGTCTTTTCAACAGTTTTTCCGTTGGCACGCGGCCTGCAAGAAGGATGGCGGGCCAAACGCTTGGGAGAGCCGACGGCCCCGCTACCGATGACGGCATCGCCGCGAGCGCGGAGCCGGGCCACGTGCGAGGGGAGCAGACACGATGGATAATACCCTGCTGGTCGGACTATCGCGCCAGGTCGCGCTCGGTCGCGAGCTCGAGGTGGTCGCCAACAACATCGCCAACATCGGCACCACGGGCTTCAAGAGCGACAACTCGATCTTCGAGCAATTCCTGATGCCGGAGGCGGTCTCCGGCGGGTTCCCGAACGGCAGCCGCCAAGTCGACTATGTGCGGGACCGCCAGACCTGGCACAATTTCGCCCCGGGCCCGATCCAGCGCACCGGCGGCCCGCTCGATGTCGCCATCGACGGCAACGCCTTCCTGGTGGTGCAGACCGCGGGCGGGCAGCGCTATACCCGAAACGGCGCGCTGCAGATCAGCCCGACCGGCGCGCTCGTGACCAATGTGGGCGATCCGGTGCTGGGCGTCGGCGGACCGATCCAGTTCCAGAACACCGACCACGACATCTCGATCGGCGAGGACGGCACCATCACGGTCCGCGAGGGTCCGAGCGCCACCTCCAATTCCACCCGCGGTCAGTTGCAGCTCGCCCAATTCGCCAATCCGGGAGCGCTGCAGAAGGAGGGCTCGAGCCTGTTCTCGGCGCCCGGCGGCGTCGCCTCGCAGCCGGCGCCGGCGACCGTGCGGGTCGTGCAGGGCGCGATCGAGCAGTCGAACGTGAGCCCGGTCGCCGAGATGTCGCGCATGATCGAGATCACCCGCAGCTACGAGTCGATCGCCAGCCTCCTGCAGCAAGAGAACACCCAGCGCACCACCGCGCTCGACAAGCTCTCCGCGGTTCCGGCTTAAGGCCCAATAGGGAGACATCATCATGCGAGCGCTCGACATAGCGGCCTCCGGAATGGCGGCCCAGGACCTCAACGTCCAGGTCATCTCGAACAATATCGCCAACATGAATACGACTGGCTACAAGCGCCAGCGCGCCGAGTTCCAGGATCTGCTCTACGAGCATGTCAGCCGGGTCGGCACCCAGACCTCGGCGCAGGGCAACATCCTGCCGGTCGGCATCGACATCGGCGGCGGCGTCAAGACCGTCGGCACGCCGCGCCTGATCACGCAAGGCTCGCTGTCGCAGACCGGCAACACGCTCGACGTGGCGGTCATCGGCGACGGGTTCTTCAAGATCCTGATGCCGGACGGCAGCTTCTCCTACACCCGCGACGGCTCGTTCAAGATGGATGCGCAGGGCCGGGTGGTGACGCCGGAGGGCAACGTCGTGCAGCCCGGGATCACCATCCCGCAGAACTCGACCGGCATCTCCATCAATGCGCAAGGACAGGTCTCGGTGACGGTGCCGGGGAGCTCGACGCCGACCGTCCTCGGCCAGCTCACCCTGACGCGCTTTCTCAATGAGGCCGGCCTGCAGCCGGTCGGCGACAACCTGTTCCTCGAGACGCCGGCCTCGGGGCCGCCGCAGGACGGGCTGGCGAGCATCGACGGCTACGGCACGATCCAGCAGGGCAGCCTGGAGCAGGCCAATGTCGATCCGGTGACGGAAATCTCCAACCTGATCGCCGCGCAGCGCGCCTACGAGATGAACTCCAAGGTCATCACCGCGGCCGACGAGATGCTCAAGACCACCGCGAACGTGCAGTGAGAAGGGCCGCCACCATGATCCGCAGCATCCCGCTCATCGCCCTCGTCGCCCTCATGGCGCTCGTCGCGCCGGTCCCGCCGGCGGCGGCGCAAAGCCGCGACGCCGAGACTTCCGACCGGCCCGTTCCTCAAGTCCGCCGCCACCGTGATGGGCGACATCGTGCGGATCGGCGATCTGGTGGAGAACGCCGGCGCCGTCGCCGAGGTGCCGATCTTCCGCGCGCCCGATCTCGGCCAGACCGGCAGCGTGCCGGTCGCCGGCGTGCTCGACGCGGTGCGCGGACACCATATCCTGGGCCTCGATACCCGCGGCCTCTCCGAGGTCGCGGTGACCCGCGCCGCGCGCGCCATCACCGCCAAGGACGTCGAGGCGCGCATCCTGCTCGCGCTCGCCGGCAAATACGGCCTGCCGGAATCCGGCAGCCTCGCGGTGGCGTTCGACAACGAGGTGCGCACCCTCACGGTCGAGGCCGGCGCGACCAGCGAGCTGACCGTGACCCAGCTCAGCTACGAGCCGCGCACCACCCGCTTCGATATCGCCTTCGCGCTCCCGGGTAGCGCGGTGGCGCGGCGCTTTCCGCTGCGCTTCACCGGCTCGCTGAGCGAGACCTTCGAGGCGGTGGTGCCGACGCGCGAGATCGCGCAGGGTCAGGTCATCAAGGCCGCCGACCTCGCCATCGAGCGCCGGCCGAAGACCGGCTCCTCGTCCACCACCCTGACCACGATCGAGCAGGCGCAGGGGCTCTCCGCCAAGCATTCGTTGCGGGCCGGCCAGGTCATCCGCCAGGCTGACGTGGCGAAACCGGAGCTGATCGCGCGCGGCGAGGCGGTCACCATCGTGTTCCAGGTGCCCGGCATCACCCTCACGATGATCGGCAAGGCGGTCGATCCGGGTGCGCTCGGCGACGCCATCAGCGTCATCAATGTGCAGTCCAAGCACACCGTCCAGGCCACCGTCGTCGGCCCCGGCCGGGTCAGCGTCAATGCGGCGGGCGCGCGCCTCGCCGCCAACACGGCCAATACCGCACAATGAATGTCCACGAGCAAATCGCAACGCCAGTGAGTGACATGTCCAGGCTCGTCCAGCTCTCCCGCCCTCCCGCCGCCGGCGCGCTCTTCTTCGTCGCCGCCTGCCTCGGCGGCTGCTCCTCGCTCGACCGCATCAGAAATCTCGGCGAGCAGCCGGCGCTGGCCTCGATCGAGAGCCCGACCGCCAAGCCCGGCTACAAGCCGGTGCACATGCCGATGCCGGAGCCGACCACTGCGGTCTACAACGAGAATTCCCTGTGGCGCTCGGGCTCGCGCGAATTCTTCAAGGACCAGCGCGCCCATCAGGTCGGCGACATCCTGACCGTGACGGTGAACATCACCGACACCGCCAAGACCGCCAACGAGACCCAGCGCAGCCGGTCGAACAGCGAGGATTCCGGCGTCTCCGACTTCATCGGCGCCAAGACCATCAAGAATCCCGCGACCGCGGTCCTGCCCGGCAAGATCCTCACCGCAGAATTCGACTGCTTCGAGCGACGGCAAGGGCTCGATCAACCGCCAGGAGGCGGTGCAGACCAACGTCGCCGCGGTGGTGACGCAGGTGTTGCCCAACGGCAATCTGGTGGTCGAGGGCAAGCAGGAGCTGCGCGTCAATTTCGAGATCCGCGAGCTGGTGGTCGCCGGCATCGTGCGCCCGGAGGACATCCAGAGCGACAACACCATCAACTCGACCAAGATCGCCGAAGCGCGCATCGCCTATGGGGGACGCGGCCAGATCACCGACGTGCAGCAGGCCCGCTACGGCCAACAGGCGCTCGATATCCTGCTGCCATTCTGATGCCGCTTCCAATGCCCTCGGGGCATCGCCTCCCCGCCGCTTGCAGCGCGCGAGCAAGCGGCGACACGACGCGGCCTCCGGCGCTCCCCGCCGGAGGCCGCGGTCGCCTTTCTTGAAGAGATGGCTACAGCACAAAGCCCGGCAAGCCCCGGCTGATGGCAGCTGGCCGCTGCTCGGACAGCCGGTCGCGGCCAAGTGATCCGCAGGTTCGCGGGCCGTTCGTTCTCAACCTTTGCCGCCTACGGATTTGGCCTACGGTTGGCGCCGCCCGTCTCCCTTGCATTACCCTGAATGTCGGGCAGGAGCGGCGGCTGCGGGCCGATGACCTTGGTCAAGGCGCGCCAGGCGCAGATTTCATCGCTCCAGACCGGCAAGTTGCCGGCCGAGCCGCCGACCCCGATGACGCCGATGAGCTGGTTGCCACCGATCACAATCGGTAACCCGCCGCCTTGAGGGAAATTCCCGCGCGAGGTCTGGCGTATCTCCGAGGAGCGCCCGCTCAGCACCTCGTTCATGTTCGCCTTGCTCGGCCGCAGCGTGTTGAGCACGGTGCGCGCCTTCATCATCGCGGTCTCGACCGCGATCTTGGGCTGGCCGTCCATGCGGTAGAAATAAACCATCTCGCCGAACTGATCGTAAACCGCGACGCTGACCTTAACGCCCTGCTTCTGCGCCTCATCGATGCAGGCCTTGCCGACCGCTTCGGCGGTCGCGACGTTGATCTCGTCCTGCTCCAGGATGGTCTTGGTCGCATCGCCGCGGATCACGAGCTGATCGCCGTCGGCGGCCCGGGCAGGACCGAGCAAGGCTGCGAAGGCGACCGCTGCGAATAGTCCGGCATGGAGCTTCATGATGGTTTCCTCCGAAGACGCTGGGCGTTTCGAAAAGCGCCGCTCAATCTGCCCGCTCGCGCGGAAGGTTGCAACTTCGCGATCGGCGTTTCATCGAAGGTCCGCTGCCCGTCGCCTTGCTGGTCACACGAAATCGAGGCAAGATATTCATCTTGGCGGTTGCACTGCAGCAAACGGGAGACCGGATATGGAAACGCAGCGATGCCGTTCGGTCATTCTCCATCTCGTTGCGGCGGCTCTCGGCGCGGTCGCATCCGCCGGCGCGGCCACGGCGCAGCAGACCTACACCCTGCGTTACGCAGTCGATACCGAGCGCAACATCAATGCGCTGGCACAGACCGTTGCGGAGCGGCAGGGATTCTTCTCCCGCGAAGGAATAAACCTTCAGCCGGTTCGTTTCGTGGCCACCGGCGATCGGCCGACCGACCGGACCGCGTTGGTCGCGTCGCGCGATTCCTTCGACATGGCGCGCATGCAGCTGTCGGTGCTGATGGAGCCGGAGGGACGATTCAAGGGCACGAACTATGTCGCGGTCGCGGCGGTGGTGAATAATCCGGCCTATTTCATGGTGGCGAGCCCCGACATCAAGACCTTCGCGGATCTCAAGGGAAAGACGCTCACCGAGCCGGCCCCGACCGACCCCATCACGCTCACGGCCCGCAAGCTGATGGAGATGCACGGCCTCAAGGAGGGGGAGGTCGCGATCAAGACCATCCCGGGCTCGCAGCCGCGCGTCGATTGCCTGAAATCCGGCGCCTGCGCGGCCGGCTCGTTGTCGCAGCCGTCGGTGTTTGCGGCATTCGATGCCGGATTCCATACGCTCGCCATGCATATCGAGACCGGCCCGCTCCTCTATGTGGTCGATATCGTGGATCGCTCCTGGGCCGAGGCCCACAGCGAGGTCATCGTTCGCTATATCCGCGCGACCGGGGCGGCGATGCGCTTCATCCAGGACGCACGCAACCGGGATGAGGTGGTGAAGGCCGCCATGGAGATCACGCGCCAGCCTGAGAACCGGGCGCGCGAGATGCTGTCCTATATCTGGGATGCCAAGAACGACGTGCTGCCCAAGCAGGGCGAGATCGACATGGCCGCCGTCAAGACCACGATCGCACTGTTCGGCCAGTACGGAATCTTGAAGACTCCGCTGCCGTCGCCGGAACGCTACGTCGATCTGCGCTACGCACAGGCGGCCGGCGTCCAGTGATCCGGTTTCGCTGTTACCCGGCAATCCGTCGCGGACGCCGGTTGCGCGGCGGGCGGAAACCCAATACCGGGGCTCAGAAGTCGGGCTTCGCCGCGATCGCGGGGGTGGTCGGATAAGGGCCGGGGACACGGTTGACCTCGGTGATCAGGCTCTCCGCGAAGCCGCGGTTGTTCTCGGCGCAGATCGTCTCTTCGTAGGGAGTCGTATCGGCCTTGTAGGTCACCTGTGCCGACCAGGGCGTGGTGAACGTCTCCAGATCCTCGACCGCCAGCTGAACCTGAAGGGTCTTTCGGTCGGCGGACACCTTATAGCGCTCGATCACGTGGATCTTGTCGGAGTGCGGGGTGAAAAAGCGGTCGGTGTAGGTCCGGTCGTTCTCCCCGGCCGTGTCGACCACCAACGTGTCACCTTCATAATGGCCGACCGATTCACCGAACCAGCTGGGCTTGAGGTCCGGCGCGTGCGGCTGGTCGAGATAGACATGCCGGGTGAGCGAGTTGCGCACATACAGCAACACCACCTTGCCGGCGGTTTGCAGGATTTGCATGGGATCGCGCTGATTGAGGATCATCGGCACGCCCGCCGGATAGCACATATCGATGAGCTTGAGATGCGAATGCCCGGCAATCTCCGCGGCGACGATCGGTTTCATCCTGGCGAGCGTCGCGGGCTTCAAGATCGGATTGGTGAGATCGGCGACCCATCCGTCGGGGCTCTGGCCGCCGGGCGTGGCGCTACGGCGATGCGGATGGGCCGGATCGATGGTCATCGGCCCGGGGCCGCTCGCCGGCGGATCGAACGATTCCACATAACGTCCGACCCGCACCCACTGCCCCGACAGATCCGGCACCGGCTTCGGGGTTTGCGCAGCCGCCGGGGCGGATGCGCAGACGCAGAGTGCCGAAGCGAATACGAGGGCCTCACGGAGCCGTGGAAACCAGCGGCGGAAAGATTCGCGGCAGCTCGGCATCTGCTTCATGCTCTCGCGTATCCGGCGCCTAGCGGCCGCCGCCTTCCCCGTTCGCGTCGCCGCCGCCGGCACTGCTCACATTGCCCAAGCCCAGCGTCCTGCCGTCGGCAAGCGTGACCGACAAATATTGGCCGCCGGGGGTCCCGTCCTTCAGGGGGTGGATCACCGCGGTCACGCTCATTCCGGGCGTCAGCGTCTTGGGCTGCCAGCCCTCCCGGGCCAAGCCGCCCGGCGAGCCCATCTCGATCGGCCATTGCTCCAGCTGGCCGTCGCTCTTGCGCACCATCAGTAGAATCCAGCTGTGTGGATAGATCCACTGGAACGCCTTGACGGTCCCCTCCAGCGTCACCTTGGCCTCGCCGTCGAACATGGCGAAGGAATGATGTGCAATCGCCGGCGCCGCGCCGATCGCGACCGCGACGCCCGCGAAACCGAGTGCCCTGAATTTCATCGTGCAACTCCCTGCTTGGAGCCAATTCATCATAACGCGAGCGAGACCGAAGCACGCACGCATCCGGCCAGTCGCCGCGGCTAGGGTCGGCGCACGCCCTTCACCGAGGACAGATCGCGGTGCTTCTCACCGCAGACGTAGTCTTCGAGACGCACATCGTTGCGTAGCGCGTAGACGAAGCGCGCCTGCCAATCCTTGCCGTAATAGTCCGGATCGTGGATGGTGATGACGTCCTCCAGCTCGATCGGACTGGTCTTGCGCACGCGTTCGGTGGCCTTCAATTCGTCGGTATGCGGTGCGCCGGTCGCGTCCAAGAACGTGCCGCCGTTGAAGCCGGCGGATTGAATCACCAGCACGTCCCCTTCGAAATGGCCGACCGAATGCCCGTTGTAGAGCGGCAACGTGACCATCTCCTTGGATGACGGCAACGGCTTGTCCATCGTGATCGCGCGAATCTGATGATTGAGCTCGTGCACCATGGTGATCTGGCCAGGGGGCGCCTGCAGAATCTCGAACGGATAGGGCGAGGCGAGCAGGCGCGGGAGGCCATCCGCCACGCAGAATTTGCGGGCCACATCCTGGATCGACCCGTCCTTCAGCCCAGTGACGTTCGCCTCGTAGGCGGCCTTGCCGTCCGCCGTGAACGGCAGCTCGCCGCCTCCAAGCGGTACGATCTTCGCGTTGTACGCGGTCGCCCAGTAGGTGCCGGAAATATCCGGCGCCTTTCCCTGAGCCGCAGCCGGCCGTGAGAGCGGCTGGAGCGCGAGCAACGCGATGAGCAGAAAGCAGGCCCGAGCGCCAGAACGAAACTCCCCCATCAGGCTTCTCCGGCGTGCATCGCGGTTGAACCGGTAGACTGTCGCACGCCACTTTGGTAGAAAAGCAAGAGCCCGTAAAGAGGGTTGCGATGATCGGAATTTCCGCCAAATTCAACCGCTGCTCGGCCCACGCCGTCGGGTCGATCTGCGCCATCATGGTTTGCGCCGTTGCTGCTTGCGTCGGCGCTCACGCGCAAACCGCGTCCGGGATCCCGAACTTCGCGCCCGATGATCAAACCTCCTGGTATCCGGACCGGCCGGCCGGCGACAACTTCCTGCCGCCGGCGAGCGGACCGGGGCCGATCATGTCCAGGCCGGGTTATCCCTACGTACCGAACAACGGCCGGGATTTCGCCGGTTCGAACCCGACCTACCGGATCGCCGATCTGACCAACCCAATTCTGCAGCCCTGGGTGGTCGAACAGATGAAGCGCGACAACGACGAGGTGCTGGCCGGCAAGGTTCCGTTCATGGCGCGCGAGCGCTGCTATCCGGGCGGCGTCCCGGAGTTCGACATCTATCGCCGGGTGGGACCGCCGATGCTGTTCTTCGTGCAGACCCCGAAAGAGGTGCTGATCATCTGGCGCGGCGACATGCAGGTACGGCACATATACATGGACGTGCCGCATTCGCAGCATCCGTCGCCGTCCTGGTACGGCGAATCCGTCGGTCGCTACGAAGGCGATACGCTGGTGGTCGACACCATCGGACAGAATACCAAGACGTTCGTCGACAACTACCGCACGCCCCATACCGAGCAGCTGCATGTGATCGAGCGCTTTCGCATGACCGACGGCGGCAAGATGCTGGTGGTGGACATTCACGTCGAGGATGCGGGCGCCTTCACCACGCCGTGGGACGCCGTGCAGCGCTTCGCCCGCTGGGACACGAGCACGTTGTTCGCCAAAGGCGACAGTCTCTGCGCGGAAAGCGCCGCTTACGACTACTTCAACACCGGCAACTACGGCGCGAGCCACGTGTCGGACCTGGCGCCGATCCCGCAAACCGACAAGCCCGATTTCTGATAGACGACAGGCCGCGCGGTGGCGGCGCCGACAAATTGCCGTCGCGTGCGACCAAGCCGGTGGAGACTGCCATGAAGACGCAGGCGCTTTGCTCAACGGCGCTGGGAATTCTGGCCTTGGCGGCCGCAGCTTTCGGATCAAGCGGCGCTGCTTGCGCCGCCGACACCATCCGCTACGGCATCGACGACGAGCAGAACATCAACCGGCTCCCGCAGGTGGTCGCGGAGCGCGAAGGGTTCTTTGCCCGCGAAGGCGTCGAGGTTCAGATCGTTCCTTTCACGGTTTCGTTCCGCGCGCCGCCGGGCGCCAACCCGATCACGATGCGCGAAGCCATGGGCAAGGGCGACATCGACATGTCGCGGGAGCAGTTCCCGCTGCTGATCAACGATGTGATGGCAGGCCGCAAGTTCGTCGCGGTCTCGATCGCGAGCGGCAATCCGCTCTATTTTGTCGTCGCCCGGCCCGAGATCAAGTCGTTCGCGGATCTGAAGGGCAAGACCCTCACGATCACGAATCCGCGCGACGGGATCACGGTGTGGACGCGCAAATTATTGGCGCAGCACGGGCTGGCGGACGCGGACGTCACGTTGAAGAACATCGCCGGATCGCAAGGCCGGCTGGCGTGCCTCAAATCCACCGAGTGTGCCGCAGCTTCGCTCGCACAACCCGCGGTGCTGGACGCGATCGAGGCCGGCTCACATACGCTCGGGCTGACCAACGAGATCGGGCCGCCGCTCTATCAGTTCGATATCGTCGATCCCGACCGCGCCGCGGCCAATCGCGACGCCATCGTCAAATATATTCGCGCCACCACGGCAGCGGTGCGTTTCATCCAGGCTACCGAGAACCACGACGAGGTCGTCAAGATCACGATGACGTTCATGAAGGAGCCCGAGAATCGAGCGCGCGAGATGCTGGCCGCCATCTGGGACCCGAAGAACCGCGTGCTGCCGCAGCGGGCCGCCATCGATATGGACAGCGTCAAGGCCGCGATCGCGCTGCTTGGCGAATATGACATCTTGAAGCAGCCCCTGCCCCCACCGGAACGCTTCATCGATACCGCCTATGCCGAGGCCGCCGGCCGCTGAGCACTGCCATGCCCAAGAAGCCAGTTCTGCCCTTCTGCGTCTTCTTTGCGTGGCTCGTGTGGCCGTCGACAGCCGTTCCGGAAACCGGCGGCGCGCAGAAGCCTCCCGATTTCTCCGGCGGTTGGGACCGCATGGGCACCCTGGTCGAAACCTACGAAGCGATCCCGGGCTATGGCGGGGCCGGGCCCTTGCTGGTCGATCCGCGTCACCCACACGTCAACGGGAGCCCCGATCTCACCTGGGCGCCGGCGCTCGACAATCCGATCCTGAAATCCGAGACCCTGGCCAAGCTCGCGCCGATTGCCGAGGCGGAGATCAAAGGCATTCCGCACATCAAAGACGAGGGCCACTGCCAGCCCTCCGGCGTGCCCGGAATCCTGAACGTGCGCGGGGCCTTCGAGCTGCTGCAGACGCCGACGCAAGTGACCATCATTCATCCGATGGACCAGCAGGTGCGGCGCATCTACCTGGACGTGCCGCATTCGGCCAATCCCGGCCACACCTGGTACGGCGAATCCGTCGGTCACTATGAGGGCGAGAATACGCTCGTGGTTGATACCATCGGGCTCAACGACAAGACCCAGACCGACCGGTTCGGCACGCCCCATTCCGACCGGATGCACGTGGTCGAGCGCTATCGCGTGGCGAGCGATCATCGCACCCTCGAGGTCCAGTTCACGGTCGACGATCCAGGCGCCTTCACCATGCCGTGGTCGGCGCGCGTGCGCTTCCGCGCTCGCCCGCCCGTTTTCGAGGAGCAGGTCTGCGCCGAGAACAACCGCTTTATCGGCCTGGTATTTGACGGCGGCAGGCCCACCACCTCGGTCTACACGCCGACCGCTTCCAAGCCAGACTTCTGACGCCGTCCGCGCCGCCGGCAATTAATGGAGAATCGCCATGGTACCAAACAAGCGGCCAGCGAGCGCGCGGCGCCAGCTCATTCGTTCTGCATGGATCGTGGGCGTCGCGCTCTTCGCCGTCACCAGCGCCGATGCACAGCGCGCGGGTGGTGGCGGACGCGCGCAGCAGGAGGCGCCGGCACCCGCCCCGGGCGGCCCCATCTACACACCACCCTCCCCGGCCATGAACATTTCGGGCGTGTGGTGGACGCAAAGCTACAGCCCCAAGGTTCAAATCGTGGGAGGCGGCGAACTGCCCTACAACGAGAAGGGCAAGAGTCAATATGCCAGCAACGTGGCGGCCCTCAAGGACGGCACACTGAAGGATGAAGCCAGGCATCTGTGCGTGCCGGATGGTCTGCCGCGCATCCTGGGCAATCCCTATCCGTTCCAGCTCATCCAGACACCAGGCCGGGTGACCTTCGTGTACGAGATCAACCACGTCATCCGGCCCATTCCGCTGGACAAGCCGCAACAGTCGGCCGAGGAGCTGGAGGTGGGGCCCTATTACTCCGGCCACTCGGTCGCGCATTGGAACGGCGACACGCTGGTGATCGAGACGGCGGGGTTCAACGAGAAGACGTTCCTCGACGCGGCCGGCGCGCCCCATTCCGATGCGATGACGACGGTCGAGCAGGTGAAGAAGGTGAACGACAAGACCTTGGAGGACGTGATCACCGTCACGGACCCGGCGATGTTCAGCAAGCCGTGGAGCGCGCGCTTCGTCTACGATCTCCATCCCGAGGTTCGGCTGGAGGACTATGTTTGCGGCGAGAAGCACCGCGACATCTCCATGGTCAAAGGCGTGATGGTGCCGAAATAGCCGAAGGGGGTTGCAATGGACCGCAGGCTGACGATCGTCCTTGGTCTCTGGCTGGTGGCATGGCCGAGCCTGGCCCCGGCGCAGGCCGCAGTGCCCGACCTCTCGGGCTCATGGACGCGGAAATGGGTGACGGCCAGCACCTATGACGCCCCGCCCAGCGGGCCCGGACCCGTGATGGTCGATCCGGCCCATCCGCACCGTGCCCATCGCGCCGGCGTCGCCGATCTGCCCGATCTCGAGTTCGACGCCATGGATCGCCGACTACAGCAATCCGATACTGAAGCCCGAAGCGCGCGAGACGGTAAAGCGGATCACCGAGCAGGAAAGCGCCGGCCATCCTCATGTGGAGCATCAAACGCTGTGCATGCCCTCCGGCGTGCCCGAGATCCTGAACTTGCGCGACGACATGGAGATGCTTTTTCTGCCGGGCGGAAACGAGATCACCATGGTCTACTGGCGCGACAGCCAGGCTCGCCATGTCTACCTGAACGTTCCGCATTCCGAGAGCCCGCCCAAAACCTGGTACGGCGAATTGGTCGGCCACTACGAGGGCGATACGCTCGTAATCGACACGATCGGATTGAACGACAAGACCGACACGGATCGTTTCGGGACGCCGCACTCCGACCAGATCCACGTGGTGGAGCGCTATCGGCTTGCGGACGACAAGAAGAGCCTGGAGGTTCTGTTCACCGTCGACGATCCGAAATTCTTCACCACCGCCTGGTCGGGCCGGGCCGATTATCGGCGCGACAACCGGCCCCTGCGCGAGCTCATCTGCGCCGAGAACAACCAACCGCTCGCGATGGGCGAGCAGCCACCGATTCCGACCGCCACCAAGCCGGATTTTTAGTCCCTCCCCCTGCAAGGGGGAGGGTGGCGCCAAGGGCGCCGGGTGGGGGTCCCGCCTAACAACAGGCGCGGTGTTTGTGGCGGGACCCCCACCCGACCCGCTTTGCGGGTCGACCTCCCCCTTGCAGGGGGAGGTTAGGCAGAGACGGTCGCGGCCTCAGTCACTTCTGAAAGTCGCCGACGTCCTTGTTGTGCGACCATGCGGTGGTGAAGGCGAACGGCACCAGCACGTAGGCCTCGTTGGAGACGGCGCCCCATTCGGGCGCGGCCAGGGGCTCCGGATTCTTCACGACGATCTTCAGCTTTCCGGCCTTGTTGAGCGTATTCGCATCGATCACGAAGGTGAGCTGGGTGGCGCTCGCGACAGCAGTCGGCATCGACTGGCCGTTCGCATAGACGAGCGAGCGCCTGACGAAATTGATGCCCGTGAGCGTGAAGGTGGTGTCGGGCGTACCCTGGATGACAGTGTGCGGGAAAAGGGTCTCGACACCCGGTGACGGCGACAGCGACGGATCAGGCACCGCTCCGAGACCGCCGCTGCGCCGGTTGTTGGCAACCCCGGAAGCCGGGTTGCGGCCGCCCGTCGCCGGAGCTGGAGTTGCCGCTGCGCGGGCGGCCGGCGCCGCCTCCTCGTTGCCCTCGGCCGCAGCCTCTCCGCCACCGCGGCGACCGCCGCCGCTCGCCGCCTTCAGGCCCTGCTCCCAGGCAAGGTCGACGACATCGCGATTGTAGGACAGGTGCGTGTTCGAGAACATGTCGCCCTTGAACCAGGGATGATAGGCGCGGTCGACGACCTTGCCGTCCTTGATCACGGTGTCGAGCTTGCGCATGTTCATGATGTCGATCGTGGGATCGGCATCGACGATGTCGATATCGGCGAGCTTGCCGACCTCGATGCTGCCGATGTCCTTGATGCGGAAATGATCGGCGACCCAGCTGGTGGCCGCCTGCAGCACTTTCATCGGCGGCATGTGGGCGTCTTCCTGCATCACGTCCATCTCCTGGTGCAGGCCGAGCCCGGGCGCCGTTTGGGTGATGTCGGACGCCGCCACCACCTGACCGCCCGCGGCCACCAGATCGCCGATGAACTTGGCGTGGTTCTTGTAGCCGCATGCCCGAAGCTTGATCTGCTCCGGCGTCAGGTATTGCTCGGGCGACCGCTGATTGTCCTCGACATCCGCGATGGCGAATTGCGGATAGTAAGCAAGCAGATTCGGGTCGCGGAAGGATTCCCGTGTCTCCTGCTGCACGCGCTTCCACATCGAGGGAAAACTCCGGTCTGCCGCCATGAAGTCCGGCTCCGGCGCGGCATGGTGCGCGAGCAGAAACGCGATCATGTCCTGTTCCTTCGCGGCATCCATGTCGCAATAGGCGTCCGGCGGCAGGCCGACATAGCTCTTCCATTTTTCCGGATCGCCGGAGATCTGGTCGCCGATCTCACCGGTGTGGACCATCACGTCGGCGCCGGCCAGAACGCATTCCTTGCCGCGCGTCTGCGGACCGACGCAACGCATCACCACGCCTTTGCCGGCCTTGTGGGCCTCATCGGCGATGGCCGCGAAGATTTCCGGCGGCCCATTGCCGTCGTTGGTGCCGATGAAGTCGGCCCCCGATTCGATGTTGTAGCGAACCATCGCACGCGCTTCCTCTGGCGAGCGAACGATGCGATCGCCGGCGCCAGGCTTGTAGTTGTTCGGCCGTTTGCCGTCCGGTCCGCCGCCCTGCAGATTGATGAAGCCCTGATAGAGCCGAGGCCCCGGGAAAATTCCGTGGTTGACGGCATCACGCTCGGCGATGCCCTGGTCGTTGCGCGCACCCGTCACCATCGCGGAGGTGACGCCCCAGTGCAGGAAGGCCTCGCCATACATCCAGTTCCAGTTGGCCTTGGCGTCGATCAGGCCGGGCGTGATCCATTTGCCGGCCGCATTGATGACTTGCGCGCCCGCCGGCGCTTGCACCTGGCCGGCGGCGCCGACTGCGGTGATGCGGTTGCCTTGAATGACGATGACGGCGTTCGCCAGCGGA
This sequence comes from uncultured Alphaproteobacteria bacterium, assembly GCA_963721005.1. Taxonomy (GTDB): domain Bacteria; phylum Pseudomonadota; class Alphaproteobacteria; order Rhizobiales; family Xanthobacteraceae; genus VAZQ01. The sequence goes on from CAVRHR010000003.1 coordinate 523,815, forward strand.
GGACCGCCGTTACCGTCGACCAGCGTGCCGCCCTGGATGACAAGCGTGTTCTGTCCCTGCGCTCTCGCGTCGGTGGTCGCGCCGCAGACAGCGAGCGCGGTCGACGCCGCGAGCGAACCTGCCAAAAGCAGCTTCTTCATGGAGCCCTCCCTAGGCTTGTCTTGACTTGCGAACGCGGTGGCACCAGCGCAGCCGCGATGACCGCATGGGGCGCTGGAGCTCGTTGATCCGACTGGTGTCCGCCGGACGGCCATCCGCTTTGGTTGAGAAGATCATAAGACTGGTTTTCGGACCTGAGAAGTGGCCGCGACCCTGTTCCGGTCTCGACCGGTCTGATATCGTCGCGGCCAACGACGCGGCGGCGGGCTTTTGCGCTCCAGGTCGACAACAAGCATCCGCGCAAAAGAGCAACGATTTTCCCGATTGCAGCCAGGGAGGCTTCCTTGACCCCGCATTACCTTTCGATGACGCTATTCGCCTGCGCGCTCGTGTGCTCGACGAACGTGCATGCCCAGACCGCCGCCAGCATGGGACCGGCCGCCCTGCAGGGAACGGTGAGCTCGGCGCAGGAAGGGGCGATGGAAGGCGTGCTGGTCAGCGCCAAAAAGGCGGGCTCGACCATCACCACGACCGTGGTCACCGACGAGAAGGGCCACTACGCCTTTCCGGCTTCCCGGCTGCAGCCGGGACACTATGACATCACCATCCGCGCGGTGGGCTACAGGTTGATGGACAGCCGGGCGGCGGATGTTGGCGGCGGTGCCGCCGCGCCGGCCGACATCGCGCTCGAGAAGGTGACCGGCCTCCACCAGCTGGCCGACCAGCTCAGCAATGGCGATTGGTTGAACAGCATGCCGGGCAACGGCTTCGGCTGTGCCGACTGCCATACCCTGCAGCGCATCGTCAATTCGACCCACACCGCCGACGAATGGATGAAGGTCATTCCCCGCATGGCGACCTATTCCAACGGCAGCACGCCGGAGTTTCCGCAGCCGCTCGTGCCCGGCCCGCGCCAGGCCAACGAAGCGCCGCGCAATCAGGCGCAAATGCGAAGGACCGCCGAGTACCTCGCCAGCATCAATCTCAGCAAGGGGCCGGACTGGGGCTATCCGCTCAAGCCGTTGCCGCGCCCGCAAGGCCGCGCCACGCACGTCATCATCACCACCTACGATCTGCCGCGTCCGGAGGCGATGCCGCACGACGCCATCGTGACGCCGGACGGCCACGCCTGGTACTCGGATTTCGGACACCAGTTCATCGGCGAGCTCGACCCGGCGACCGGCAAAGTGACCGATTACGCGTTCCCGACCCTCAAGGCGAATGAGCCGAAAGGCTTCTTGGAGATCGAGGCCGATCCGGACGGCAACGTCTGGGGCGCCGGCATGTATCAGGGTCTCATCGCCAAGGTCGACGGCAAGACCAAGAAGACCACAGTCTATCCCATTCCGGAAGAGTTGCAGACCAACAGCACCCAAGCCTCGATGGTGTCGCCGCAATTCTCGAACGTCGACGGCAAGGTTTGGACGAACGACCAGGACGACCATTCAATCCTGCGGCTCGACGTGAAGACCGGCCGGTTCGAAAATCTCGGACAACCCAAGACCGCCGGCGGCCAGACCATCGTCGGCTACGGAATCCCGCCCGACCAGCACAACAATCTCTACGTGCTGCAATTCCGCGGCTCGGAGATCGGGCGCATCGACGCCGCGACGAAGGAGCTCAAGATCTACAAGACGCCGTTCGCGACGTCGCGCCCGCGCCGCGGGCGGGTCGACGCCGACGGGAACCTATGGTTCGCGGAATTCGGCGCCAACGCGGTGGCGATGTTCGATCCCAAGACCGAGAGCATCAAGGAATGGCTGCTGCCGATCAAGCACAGCAACCCCTACGATGTGGTGCGCAACGCCAAGGGCGAGGTCTGGACCGGTTCCGAATATACCGACCGTGTCACCCGCCTCGATCCGGCGAGCGGAGAATTCGTCGATTACCTGATGCCCCAGGAGGTGAACATCAGGCGCGTGTTCTTTGACGACGCGCGCAACGCGTTCTGGATCGGGGCCAACCACAGCGCCGAATTGCTGAAGGTCGAGCCGCTGGATTGACCGGAGTTCCGTTCGTAGGGGCGGGTCTTGTGCCCGCCCGCTTGTCCGCATGCGCGGCCCGAAGGGCGACCACAAGGGTCGCCCCTACAGAGGTCCCCTCCACCACCCGCGCTAGAAATCCGGTTTGGTCGCGACCGGCATCGGAACCAGTCCGGCTTCGCCCTCGCGATTGTTTTCCGCACAGGGCCGCTCGCCCGGATAGGGCGTTCCCCGGCTGTACACCACCGCCGCGTGCCACGGCATGTTGAACGCTCCGGGATCATCGACGGTGAAATCCACGCGCAAGGTCTTGCGGTCGTCGGCGACCCGGTAGCGCTCGACGACCCGCATGGCGTCGGTGTGCGGGGTCCCGAACCGGTCGATCGCCGAGAATTCGTGCACCGCAATTCCCGTCGTGTCGACCACCAGCGTGTCTCCCTCGTAATGACCGATGGAGTCGCCGAACCACGACGGCATCGGACGCGCCGAATGCCGCGCGTCGAGGTGCACGACCCGCCGCTGATAGTCGTTCTGATAGATGATCGTCACCGTGTCGGGCTCCTGCAGCAGCCAGACATTCTCGCGGACCTCCAGGACATAGGGCACGCCCATGGGCATGCAGGAGGCCGGGGCATCGAGCGCGAGCTTGCCGGCGCGCACCAGCTCATTGTGCTTCTCGACCTCCGCGGCGGCCCACGGCTTGAGGATCGGGCTGTCGATATTTCCGATCGGCAGCAGATCGTTGCCCGACACGTTCACCAGCGAGCGTGGCCCAATTCCAGGCGGCGGTGGCGCAAAATCGAAGGCATTGCCGGTGCGCATCCATGGGCCGGCCAGGTCCGGAATCGCCTCCCCGGGCCTGCCAATGCCGGTCAGAGCCAGCAGGCAGATCATGCCGGCCACGAGCGTGCCGGCCGGCCGCAGCATCGCGCCACGCGGGCTCGCTCGGCATGAATGCGGCATTGATTTTCTCCCGTGCGGACGAGGCTCGATCATTCAATCATCATGGGCGCGAACGCCGGCCCCCATACTGCAGATTTTTCAGAGCTGTGCTAGCGTGTTGGTCGGCGACGGCATCAGAGGGAACGGGAGGCCGCTCATGTCCAGGAGCACGGCGCTTGGTCACGTCATTTTTCCTGCTGCGATGATTCTAATCGCAGCATTCTCCACGCCGGCCGCATTGGCGCAGCAACCGGTCGGGACTTGGTCCATGGCGGCCGCGCTGCCGCAGGGCCGCGACGAAGTGCAGGCCGCCGCGGTCGATGGAAAGATCTACCTGGTCGGCGGCGCCTGGACGGAAACCAAGGACGGCAAGCGGATCGAGCATTACACCGAAGGCTTCATGAGCGAGTACGACCCCAAGGCCGGTCGATGGCGCGAGCGAACGCGCGCGACCGAGGGGCTGACGCATCAAGGCATCGCGGTGCTGGGCGGAAAGATGTATCTGGCGGGCGGGTTCGCCGGCGGTCATCACTCGCTCCCCTCGGCCGGTGTGTATTCCTACGATCCGGCTACCGACCAATGGCGCACGCTGGCGCCGCTCTCGGCGCCGCGCGGTTCCATCGCGCTTGCCGCGGTCGGAGGAAAGATTCACGCGATCGGCGGGCGCATCATGGGCGAAGAGGGCACGCTCGCGACCCATGAGGTCTACAATCCGGCCACCAATTCCTGGGGCCCGGCGGCGCTGCTGCCCACTGCGCGCGATCACGCTGGCGTCTACGTGGTCGACGGCAAAATCCACGTGATCGGCGGGCGAACCGGCGAAGCTACCGCCAATGTCGGATTGCACGATATCTACGATCCGGCGGCCGACAAATGGACATCGGCGCCCCCGATGCCCACGCCGCGCTCGAGCGGTGCCTTCGCGGACTATCACGGCCTCTTGTTCTTTGCGGGCGGGGAATGCCGGACCGGCACGGGGGCCAAGACCTTCGATGAGGTCGAAGCCTACGACATCAAAGGCAACCGCTGGCTGAGGTTCGCGTCGCTGCCGACTCCGAGGCATGGATTTGCCGCCGCAGTGGCGGACGACAAGCTGTTTTTCATCGCGGGCTCCGGACGGTGCGGCGGCGGCAACATGCTGGCCGACACGCTCGAGCTCTCCGTGCGGTGAGCCGGCGCCTGCCGCGACCCCGGCCAGATGGCCCATCCGGCTTGCATTAAGGTACGGCAGCGTTAACCTGACCCAACAACTGATTTGCGCGGGAGCAAACGTTCATGGCGCAGAATTTCACGCTCGATGTCGACGGCAAGACCCACATGATCGCGATCGACGATCCCGAGATGCCGCTGCTCTATGCGTTGCGCGATGAGCTCGGCTTCAACAATCCGCGCTTCGGTTGCGGTCTCGGACAATGCGGCGCCTGCACGGTGCACATCGACGGGCAAGCGGTGCGCTCCTGCATCACGGCGGTGTCCACGGTCACCGGCCGCCGGATCACCACACTTGCCGGTCTCGGCACGCCGGAAAGGCCGCATCCGATCCAGATCGCCTGGATCGAGGAGCAGGTAAACCAGTGCGGCTATTGCATCAACGGCTGGATCATGACCGGCGCCGAATTGCTGGCGCGCAACCCGCATCCGACCGATCATGAGATCAGGGAAGCTTTCGCCGATCTGATTTGTCGGTGCGGCACTCACAACGCGGCCGTCAAAGCGGTCAAGCGCGCGGCCGGACAGGCGTGAGGAGCATGGCCATGATCAGCGACGAGATGGATGCTCTGAGCCGCCGCGCCTTCCTGACCGCCGGCGGCGCGCTGGTGGTTGCGCTCGCGGCGCCTGCCGACTTCGCGATGGCGGCGGAAAAAAGCCCGTTCGGGCGATCGGTGGTGAGGCCCGACAAGCTCTCGTCCTACATTTCAATCGAGCCCGACGGCACGGTTGTCGCCTATTACGGCAAGATCGATGGCGGGCAGGGTCTCGAAACCGCCATTGCCCAGATGGTGGCCGAGGAGATCGATGTACCGTGGGAGCGCGTGCGCGTCGTCATGGGCGACACCGGGCTCACCGTCGATATCGGCGGCGCCACCGCGGGCAACGGCCTGCGGCAGGGCGGCTTGATCATGCGGCAGACCGCCGCCGAGGCGCGCCGGCTGCTGATCGCGATGGCCGGCAAGAAGCTCGATATCGCCCCAGCCGATCTGACGGTGACCGAGGGCGTCGTGCATGGCGTGACCGATCCCAGCAAACGCGTCTCCTATGCGGAGCTCATCGGCGGCCACCAGCTCGACGCGCCGATCGCCTGGCGGGGCCTGGCGCAACAGCTCGCCGTCAAGGTCGAGGCGCCGTTGAAGAAGCCTTCCGAGTTCAAGGTCATCGGCAAGCCGATGCCGCGCCGCGACATCGCCGGCAAAGTATTCGGGGGGCTGCAGCAGTGCAGCGACCTTCGGCTCCCCAATATGCTGCATGCCCGCACCATCCGCCCCACCGTCGCCGGCGCGGTACCGGTGACGGTCGATGAAAAATCGATTGCGGATATTCCGGGCGCCCGGGTGGTCTGGATCAAGAACTTCCTGGCGGTCGTCGCCGAGAAGGAATGGAACGCCGTCAAGGCCGCGCAGGCGCTGAAAGTGACCTGGTCGGAGTCGAAGCCGAGCTTCCCGGGCCACGCAGGTTTGTTCGACTACATGCGCCAGGCGCCGGTGGTCACGCGATCTTCCGATCCCGGAAACACCGGAGCAGCCTCCGAGCGCGTGGTCGGATCGCTGCAAGACGGCTTCAAGCAGGCCGTGCACATCCTGGAGGGCGAGTACGAATACCCGACCCAGTCCCATGCCAGCATGGGACCGGCCTGCGCGGTCGCCGACGTGCGCGAGGGCCAGGCAACGGTTTGGACCAGCACGCAGAAGCCGCACGATTGCGCCGCCGGCATCGCCGAGCTTCTGGAGCTGCCGCCGGAGAAGGTGCGGGCCATCTGGATGTTCGGCACCGGCGGCTACGCGCGCGACGGCCAGGGCGACGCGACCGCGGACGCGGCATTGCTCTCCAGGCATCTCGGCCGCCCGGTGCGCGTGCAGTATATGCGCCACGAAGCGCTGGCGTGGGACCCCAAGGGCACCGCGTGCATCAATCGCTCGCGCGTCGGGCTCGATGCTTCCGGCAAGGTGGTCGCCTACGAGAACATCAGCAAGGCGTTCTCGATGGAAGACTGCAATACCCGCGAGCAGCATCCGGCCGATACGCTCGTCGGCATGTCGCTCGGCGCACCGCTCAATTGGCGGCCCGCGTTCGGAACTCCCGGCAACGGTTACAAGTTCGAGAACGCGCACTGGGGCTGGGAGGTGATCGCGCCGCTCATGGACCGCAGCTCGCCGCTGCGCAGCACCCATATCCGCGATCCGTTCGGGCTGCCGCTGTTGTTCGGCAGCGAGTCCTTCATCGACGAGGTGGCGGCCGCGACCAAGACCGATCCGATCGAGTTCCGGCTGCGCTACCTCAAGCAGGAGCGCGAGCACGACCTGCTGAACGCCGCCGCCAAGCAATACGGATGGGACAAGCGCCCGTCGCCGCGCAACGACCAGAGAGATGCCGATGTCGGGGTGGGCCGCGGCTTCGCCTACCGGCAATTGGCAGGCACCTATATTGCGTTGATCGCCGAGGTGAAGGTGCATCGCGCAAGCGGCGCGGTCGAGATTTCCCGCCTGGTCTGCGCCCATGATTGCGGCCTGATCGTCAATCCGCAGACCATCCGGCACGTGATCGACCGTCAGCTGGTCTGGGGCACCAGCCGCGCGATGTGGGAGGAAGTGCGCTTCGATCAGAATATGGTGACCAGCGTCGATTGGCTCAGCTATCCGGTCGTGAAAATGGATGGGGTGCCAAAGTCGATCGAGGTCGTCCTGATCGACCGACCCGAAATGCCGTCATCGGGGGCCGCCGAGATGGCGGTCGGCCCGCTCCCGGCCGCGATCGGGAACGCAATTTTCGACGCGACCGGCGTGCGGCTGCGGCGTGTTCCCTTCACGCCCGAGCGCGTGAAGGCCGCCTTGGTCAAGGGACCTGAATCGGTCAAAGCCGCGTTGTAAGGCGGGATGTGAAAGCAGCATCCGGCTGGTGGCAATCGATCTCAAGACCCCCCAAGTGCATGGCCCCGACGTCCCCCCGACTTGCTTCGCGACGGCATCGCCGCGTCAGCGTTGATCATTGCCGCAAACCCGTCTAGCTGAAGGCTGGATACGGGCCGGCGAAGCGTCAGGCCCCGATGAACGGTTGCGGGGAACTCTTGAGAAAGAAAAGCCAGGTCATCATCGTGGGCGGCGGTCCGGTCGGCGTCGGGCTCGCGGTCGATCTCGGCCTGCGCGGCATCTCCTGCACCCTGGTGGAGCGCCGGGTCGGAATGCACCGGATCCCCAAGGGACAGAACCTGGCGCAACGCACGCTGGAGCGCTTCTATTTCTGGGGTTGCGTCGACGAGCTACGCGCCCAGCGGCTCCTGCCGCCGGAGGTTCCGGTAAGCGGGGTAACGGCCTACAAGAGCCTCATGAGCGAATACTGGCATGCCTTCGCGGGCCGCGAAGCCGTCAACGAATTCTATTTCCAGAAAAACGACCGCCTACCGCAATATCTCCTGGAGAGCGTCCTGCGCCGGAAAATGGCGAGCCTGCCGCTGGTCGAGGCGCATTTCGGATGGGCGGCGCAATCGGTCGAGCAGGACGGCGCGGGCGTGCGGGTCGCGATCGCCCACGAGGCCGGCGACGGGGCGCGAGCCGTTCTCGAAGCCGACTATGTGGTGGGCTGCGACGGCGGTCATTCGGTGGTGCGGGAGCAGGCCGGAATCAAGCGCGAGGGCTCGGACTTCGATCAGGTCATGATGCTGGCGGTGTTTCGCTCCCGCGAGCTGAGCGAAGGGCTCGAGCGCTTTCCGATGCAGTCGACCTACCGGGTCCTGCATCCGGACCTCAACGGCTATTGGCAATTCTTCGGACGCATCGATCCGCAGGAAGGCTGGTTCTTCCATGCGCCGGTGCCGGCCGACACCACCCGGGACAATTTCGACTTCGCCGCCCTCCTCCACCGGGTCGCCGGTTTCAAGTTCGCCTGCGAATTCGATCACGTCGGCTTCTGGGATCTGCGCGTGGCGGTGGCGGAGCGCTACCGGGCCGGCCGCGTCTTCATCGCCGGCGATGCCGCCCACTCGCATCCGCCCTATGGCGGGTTCGGGCTCAACAACGGGCTCGAGGACGTGGCCAATCTCGGCTGGAAGCTCGCCGCCCGTCTGCAAGATTGGGGCGGCGAGGAGCTGCTCGAACTCCTATGCGGCGGAGCGCCGGCCAGTCTTCAAGGAGATCGGCGATGAGTTCATCGCGGCGAGGATCGCCTGGGAGGGCGAGCTCATCAACCGCCATGATCCGGAGCGCGAGCCCGAAGCCTTCGCCCGCACCTGGGTGGAGCTCAAGACCGGCAGCGGCCCGATCGTGGTCAACTATGAGCCGAACTATGAAGGCTCGCCGGTCCTGTTCGGGCCGCCGAACGGCGTGAGCCGCGCGCGCGGCGACTACATGTTCCGCGCCCGCCCCGGCCACCATCTGGCGCCGAGAGTGCTGTCGAGCGGCCGCAATGTCTTCGAGGAATTGGGCGACGGGTTTGCCCTGCTGGCCTTCGGGGTGGACGACACCGAGGTGGCACCGTTCCGGTCCGCCGCGCAGGCGCACCATATTCCGCTGAAGATCGTTTCCGACAGCCATGCGGGCGGTCGCGAGGACTATGCGGCGCGGATGGTGCTGGTGCGCCCGGACCAATACGTCGCTTGGACCGGCGACAGCGCGCCCGGCGACGTCGACGCGGTAATGCGCAAGGTGGCCGGCCAGGCGGGCTGAAGACCGCGCCCGCGGCACATACCTTCATATAGCCGGCGGCTCCCAAAGCACAATGGCTTGCGCAGGCGGCGCCTTATACAACCGCCCGAACAGATCGAGAGATCAGCTGCATCGGGGGAACCGCCATGGGCAGTTTCGCGCCTCCAGCATCGACTCCGGCCGGCGACGCGGGGCCGGACCTGCAGCGTGTCAGCGATTTCCAGGCCGCGCTTCTCGGCATCGCCGGGCACGACCTGCGCCAGCCCTTGCAGGTCATCCAAGGCAGCTATGAAAGGTTGGGCGCCCATGTCAGCAGCAAATCCGATCGGAAGTGGCTGGCGCGCGGCGAGCAGGCGATTAGCCGGCTGACCGAGCAGCTCGACGAACTGGTGGGCGCTCTCCACCTCTACGAATGCGCCAAGAGCCTGGAGATCTCGCCGGTGGCGCTGGCGCCGTTGTTCTGGCGATTGTGCAAGGAGAGCGAGGACGCGGCGCTGCGCAAGGGTATCGACCTGCGGGTGTGCGCGACCCGGGCATCCGTGATGAGCAACCCGCTGTTGCTCAGCGGCGTCCTGCGCAATCTGGTGCGCAATGCCATCAAGTATACGCAGCCCCGCGGGCGCGTTCTGATCGGCTGCCGCCGTTCGGGCCCGGATGTGCGCATCGACGTCTGCGACACCGGCATCGGCATCGCGCCCGAGCATCTGCCGAGAATTTTCCAGGCCTTCGAGCGGCTCGATTCCACGCGCTGCGACGGTTTGGGAATCGGGCTATTCGTCGTTCGCCGCGCCGTCGAGCTGCTCGGACACGACATCGAGGTCAGCTCCTGCGTCGCGCGGGGCTCGCGTTTTACGGTGCGCGCCGCTCGCGCGCGATGAGGCGAGCCGCCGCGGGCCGCCGGCAGGAATGAACGCCCCGTAACCAGGCCGACCTGCACCAAGGGCGAGGCCGGGGATACCTTGGTTTGATCCACGTCCCGGTTCCCACTATGCTAACGTTTCGATACGCCAGCGTCGGCGAAGGGCCTTGTGATGCCGTCCGGGACCAGCGAAAACGCGGTCGTACATGTGGTGGATGACGACGCATCGCTGCGCGCCGCCATGGAAAGCCTGTTCGAATCGGTGGGACTGGAGACCCGGGCCTACGGGACGGCGCGCGATTTCCTCAACGCGCCCGCCGCCGACACTCCGGGCTGCGTGGTGATCGACGTTCGGTTGCCGGACATGAACGGGCTCGAGTTCCAGGCCCAACTCACCCAAAGCGGCGTTCACCTTCCGGTGGTGATGATTACCGGCTATGGCGATATTCCCATGTCGGTGCGCGCCATGAAGCACGGCGCCGTGGACTTTCTGTCCAAGCCGTTCCGCGATCAGGACATGCTCGACGCCGTCATCGCCGCCATCGAGCGCGATCGAGCCAGACGAGCGGCGGACGGGGAAGTCTCGCGCACGCGAGAACGGTTCGAGGCCCTCTCTCCGCGCGAGCAGCAGGTGATGCTGCTGGTAACGGCCGGCAAGATGAACAAGCAGGCCGCCGGGGACCTCGGAATAAGCGAGATCACGGTGAAAATCCACCGCGGCGCCGCCATGCGCAAGATGGACGCCCGCACCCTCGCCGACCTGGTCCGGATGGCCGAGGTGCTCAAGCCCGGGCTGCCGTGATCTGTGAAATATAACACTGGTGTATAGTTCACCGGCACCGGCCCCCCGTGCGATACACACTCCCGCCGCCCGCCCGCGGCCAAGCCCGGGAAGAGGAAGGTGTGTCCAACGAACCCTTGATCGCAGTCATCGACGACGACGAATCGTTCCAAGCAGCGCTCGTCGAGCTGCTTTGCTCGTTGGGGTACGGGGTACGCGGCTTCGCGTCGGCCGACGAGTTCGTGGCGGCCGGAGTGGCGGGTCCGTACGGCTGCATCATCACCGACATTCATATGCCCGGCATGAGCGGGCTCGATCTCAAGCAGCTGCTGGCTTCGCGCGAGTGCCGGGTGCCGGTCATCATGATCACCGCAGGCGCGGACTCCGGCTTGGAAGGCAGGGTGATGTCCAGCGGCGCCATCGGCCTGCTCAATAAGCCGTTCGAAGCCAGCGCCCTGATCGGATGTCTGGAGCGAGCCCTGAAAGCTTGACCGTCCACTAACACCAAGGTGTTAGCTCCGGCATCCATGGGTGCGGATTGTGGCCTCGGTCGTGCACGCCGTATCGTGGCGCTGGAGCAGCGGCCTCGGCACGCGCGCGAGAAACGCCGGCGTGCCGCCGAACGCGTGGCAGCGCGGCAGGCGATCCCGCTTCGGAGGCGGTGAGGTTTTGAGGAGGTGCCGATGCCCTACACGATCAAGGTCAATGGCGTGGACCACACCGCCGACGTGGATGGCGACACGCCGCTCCTGTGGGTGCTGCGCGACGTGCTCGGCATGACCGGCACCAAGTTCGGTTGCGGCATGGCGCTGTGCGGGGCCTGCACGGTCCACTTGGATGGCAATCCGATCCGCTCCTGCATCACCAGTATCGACAGCGTCGGCACCGCCGCGATCACCACCATCGAGGCCATCGGCGACACGCCGGCCGGGCGAAGGATCCAGCAGGCCTGGCTCGACGTGGAGGTAATCCAGTGCGGCTACTGCCAGTCCGGCCAGATCATGTCGGCGGCCGCGCTGCTGGCCGGCAACCCGCATCCGAGTGATGCCGATATCGACAACGCGATGTCCGGCAATATCTGCCGCTGCGGCACCTATGTGCGCATCCGTGCCGCCATCAAGCAGGCGGCGCTCGCCGGCGCCGGCACAAAGGGAGGCTGAACATGCGGCACGACCGATCTCCCCCTCCGACAGACGCCGCCTTCTCCCGCCGGTCTTTCCTGCGGGCCGGGGTCGCCGCCGGCGGCGGTCTCATCCTGAGCGTCGGCCTGCCGGCGCTGATCGGCAGCGCGGTGGCTGCCGACGCGGACGGCTTTGCCCCCGGCGCCTTCATCCGCATCGATCGCGCCGGCCGGGTGACGCTGATCATTCCCCAGGTGGAGATGGGCCAGGGCACCTACACGTCGATGCCGATGTTGATCGCCGAGGAGCTGGAGGTGGAGCTGCAGCAGATTGAGATCGCGCACGCGCCGCCCGACGACAAGCTCTATGGCAACCAGCTTCTGGGCTTCCAGGCGACCGGCGGCTCGACCTCGGTGCGCGCCTTCTGGGAGCCGCTGCGCCGTGCCGGCGCGACCGCCCGCAGCATGCTGGTGTCGGCCGCCGCGCAGGCCTGGAAGGTCGATCCGGGTTCCTGCCGCGCCGACAAGGGCGAGGTGATCCACGCGCCGACCGGCCGCAGGCTCGCCTATGGGGCGCTCACCGAGCGCGCCGCGAAGCTGCCGGTGCCGGACAACGTGCCTCTGAAGAATCCGGACACTTTCAAGCTGATCGGCAAGCCTGCCAAGCGCCTCGACACTCCGGACAAGGTCAACGGCAAGGCGCAGTACGGCATCGATGTCAGGCCTCCCGGGATGAAGGTCGCGACGGTGGCGGCCTGCCCGGTGCTCGGCGGCAAGCTCGCGGGCCTCGACGACAGCAAGGCGAAAGCCGTCAAGGGCGTGCGCCAGGTGGTGCGGCTCGACAATGCGGTGGCGGTGGTCGCCGATCACATGGGGGCGGCGAAGAAGGGCCTGGCGGCGCTCGACATCACCTGGGACCCGGGCGCCAACGCGAAATTCTCCAGCGCCGATCTGACCGCGCTGCACGCGCAGGCGGTGCAGCGGCCCGGCGTGGTCGCCATGCAGGATGGCGATGTCGCCAAGGCCACGGCGGGCGCCGCCCGCACATTCGAGGCGGTGTACCAGCTCCCGCTGTTGGCACATGCCACCATGGAACCGATGAACTGCACGGTGCACGTGCGCCCGGATGGTTGCGACGTCTGGCTGGGCACGCAGGTCCTGACCCGCGCGCAGGCGACGGCAGCGGAGGTCACCGGCCTGCCGCTGGACAAGGTCCAGGTCCACAATCACCTGCTCGGCGGCGGCTTCGGCCGCCGGCTGGAGATCGACAGCGTCACCCAGGCGGTGCAGATCGCCCGCCAGGTCGAGGGCCCGGTGAAGGTGATCTGGACCCGCGAGGAGGACATCCAGCACGACATCTACCGGCCGTTCTACTATGACCGCATGGCCGCGGCCCTGGACGTCGGCGGCGCGCCGGTCGCCTTCAGTCACCGGGTCACCGGATCGTCGATCCTGGCGCGTTGGCTGCCGGCTGGATTCAAGAACGGCCTCGACGGCGACGCCGTCGAGGGCGCCGCCGGGCCGTACAGCTTTCCCAATGTGCTGGTGGACTACGTCCGCCAGGAGCCGCCGGCCGGCGTGACCACCACCTGGTGGCGCGGCGTCGGGATGACGCACAACGCTTTCATGGTGGAAGGCTTCATCGACGAGCTGGCGGCCGCAGCCGGGAAGGATCCGGTGGCGTATCGCCGGGCTCTCCTCGCCAAGGCGCCGCGCGCGCGCGCGGCGCTTGATCTGGCGGCCGAGAAGGCCGGCTGGGGGCGGCCCATGCCGGCCGGCAGCGGGCGTGGGGTTTCGGTGATCTTCGGCTTCGGCAGCTACCTCGCACAGGTAGCCGAGGTCGCGGTCGGCAACGACGGCCGCGTGCGGGTCACGCGCGTGGTCTGCGCCGTGGATTGCGGACGCATCGTCAATCCGGACACCGCGAAGGCCCAGATGGAGGGCGGCATTATCTTCGGGATCACCGCTGCGCTCTATGGCGACATCACCATCAAGGCGGGCCGCATCGAGCAGAGCAATTTCGACAACTACCAGATGCTGCGGATCGACGAGGCGCCGGCGATCGAGGTCCATCTGATCGACAGCACGGAGGCACCCGGCGGCCTGGGCGAGCCCGCGACCTCGGCGATCGCGCCCGCCGTCGTCAACGCCATCTTCCAGGCGACCGGCAAGCGGTTGCGGAAATTGCCGGCCGACCAGACGGCGCTCAAATCGGCGTAGCGCCGCCGCGCGGAGATGCGTCACTCAGCCTCGTGGTGAGGGCGCGGGCAACGGCCGTGCGTCTCGAACCGCAGCCGCACGCATCGCGCACGCACACCCCAAGATATTACAAGATATTACCTTCCGGCGCGGCGGCTTGCGTCCGGATGCTCCCTCCCTGCACACCGCCAGCCCCTCATACATTGATATGACCCGCCCCCTCCGAAGGGTGGATGGCGACGGGTGCGAAATGCACCCAAGCTCCCGTGACGTCGAGGGGAGCGCAGCCATCAGTGAAGGAGCCCGCACCATGAGCACCATCGTCACGAAGGACGGCACCGAAATCTATTACAACGATTGGGGAACCGGGCAGCCCGTCGTCTTCAGCCACGGCTGGCCGCTCAGCGCCGACGCCTTCGAGGACCAGATGTTTTTCCTGGCCTCGCGCGGATACCGGGTGATCGCCCATGACCGCCGCGGCCACGGCCGCTCGAGCCAGCCCTGGAACGGCAACGACCTCGACACCTACGCCGACGATCTCGCCGAGCTGGTGCGCAAGCTCGATCTCGAGAACGCCATCCATGTCGGCCACTCCACCGGCGGCGGCGAGGTGGCCCGCTATATCGGCCGCCACGGCACCAAGCGCGTCGCCAAGGCGGTGCTGATCGGGGCCATTCCGCCGCTGATGCTCAAAACGCCGGCCAATCCGGGCGGCCTGCCGATCGCGGCGTTCGACCAGCTGCGCGCAGGCGTGCAAGCCGACCGCTCGCGGTTCTGGATCGATCTGAGCTTGCCGTTCTACGGCTACAACCGGCCGGGCGCAAAAATCTCAGAAGGCGTGCGCCAGTCGTTCTGGCTTCAGAGCATGATGGCCGGCTTCCCGGCTTCGTACTTCTGCATCAAGGCGTTCTCGGAGACCGACCTGACCGAGGATCTCAAGCAGTTCGACGTGCCGACCCTGGTCCTGCACGGCGACGACGACCAGATCGTGCCCATCGCAGCCTCGGCGATGATCTCGTCGAAGCTGATCAAGAGTGCTACACTGAAGGTCTACAAGGGTGCGCCGCATGGCATGTGCACGACTCTCAAGGATCAGGTCAACGCCGAGCTGCTCGCATTCATCCAGGCGCCCGTCAGGAAAGCGGCGCCGGCCATGGCGGGCGCGCACGGATAGAGCATTTTCAGGAAAATGCCCGCCCCGCAACGCAAGGTGGAGGCGGAAGCCAGGTCTTCGGTGCGAAATGCCGCAGCCCCAATGCCCGGAGCTGTCGATGTGCGTCGAACGTGATACTGCTCCAGCCGGACGGGCATCCGAAACAAATCACATCCGATGGAGACGATCGTCATGACCTGGGGAATTCCGACCGCATTGCTCCTGCAAATCCATGTCGCCCTGAGCCTGATCGCAATCCCGGTGGGCTTGGTAGTCATATACGGCCTGCTGATCGGACGAAATTACGCCGGCTGGACCGCGCTGTTTCTCGCCAGCCTGATCCTGACCAGCGTCACCGGCTTTCCGCTCGAGCCGCTCGGGTTCGATCCGGCCCGCGCGGTCGGCGTGATCTCGCTCGTCCTGCTGACGCTCGCGGTCGCGGCGCTCTACCTCTTCCGGCTCGCCGGAGCCTGGCGCTGGATCTATATCGGTTGCGCGACCGCGGCACTGTACCTGAATTGCTTCGTCGGGGTGGTGCAGGCGTTTCAAAAGCTGCCCTTCCTGCAGCCCCTGCAGGGGCAGCCCCCATTCGTGGTCGCGCAGGTCGCCGTGCTGGTGCTGTTCGTCGCCCTCGGCATCCTGGCGGTGATCCGGTTTCACCCTCGGACCGAGGCGCGAGCATAGCCGCGCCAGTCCGATTCAGCCGTTCTTGATTCTCGGCCAACCGCTTCGGAAGGAGAAACCCGATGAACGTTCGAGACGCCAAGACAGTGCGGACCGCTCCGCTGCAAACCCGCTCCGATCTCAAGCCCAATGCGGTGCGCGACGTTTCCGGCGCGCTCAACATATTGCTGGCGGACATGTTTGCGCTCTACCTGAAGACCAAGAACTTCCACTGGCACATGTCGGGCCCGCACTTTCGCGACTATCATCTGATGCTGGACGACCAGTCCGATCAGATCTTCGCCACCACCGATGCGCTGGCCGAGCGCGTGCGCAAGATCGGCGGCTTGACGCTGCGCTCGATCGGCCATGTCGGCCGGCTGCAGCGCGTGCTCGACAACGACGCCGATTTCGTCACCGCTCCGGACATGCTGGCCGAGCTGCGCGACGACAACCGGCAATTGGCTGCGCACCTGCGCGAGGCCCATGGCCTGTGCGACGAGCACGACGATGTGGCGAGCGCCAGCCTGCTGGAGACCTGGATCGACGAGGCCGAGCGGCGCGCCTGGTTCCTGTTCGAGGCCACGCGCGGGGCCGGTTGAGGCGGCAACTACCGCAGCACCCCGCCCCTACTGCAGCGAGACCCCGGCGATCTTCACCGCATCCGCCCATAGCGCCATGTCGGCGGCGATGAACCTGGCGGTCTCGGCCGGGCTCGAGCCGAGCGGATCGACCCCTTCCTGGTCCAGCCGCGCGAGGAATTTCGGATCCATGGCGGCGCGGGCGAACTCGGCGGCGATCCGCTCCACGATGGCGTCGGGCGTGGCGGCCGGCGCCAGGACGCCGTTCCAGCTTTCGGCGTGAAAGCCGGGAAATCCGGATTCCGCGATGGTCGGCACGTTCGGGGCCTGGGTGGCGCGCCTGGCGCTCGAGACGCCGAGCATGCGGATATTGCCGGCCTCTGCCTGCGGCAGCGCTTCCGACAACGGCACGAACATGGTCGGGATATGCCCGGCCACCAGATCGGTCATGGCCGGAGCGGTGCCGCGGTAGCTCACGCTGGTCATCTCCAGGCCGGCGCGCTTGAGGAACAGCGCCATCAGCAGATTGCTCAGGCTGCCGGGGCCGCCGCCGCCCGCATAGGGCAGCCGTTGCGGCTGCATCTTCACGTAGCCGATGAACGCCGCAACGTCCGGGATCGGCAGCTTCGCATTCACCACCAGAACCTGAGGATTGACCCCGATCACGCTGATCGGCTTGAAGTCCTTGACCGGGTCGTAGGTGGCCTTGGTGATCGCCGGAAAGATCGACACCACCGCCGGCCCGGCCCAGAATAATGTGTAGCCATCGGGTTGTGCACGGGCGACCGATTCGGCCGCGATGGTGCCGTTGCCGCCGACCCGGTTCTCGACCACGAATTGCTGCCCGAACGCCTCGCTCATCCGCTGGCAGGTCAGGCGCGCCACCACATCGATATTGCCGCCAGCCGCGAACGGAACGATCACCCTGACCGGCCGCTGCGGCCATGACGGCGTCTGAGCCTGGACGGCAGCGGCAAGCGGGCCGAGCCCGGCCAAGCAGAGCGCGGCCAGCCGAACACTGCGAATCAAGAATGTGAAAATCGTCGCGGGACACGCGCTCGCGCCGCTCACTTCCAAGTTTGAGCGGCGCTCCATCGGCGCTTCAATCGTCGCGATACACGCGCTCGCGCCGCTCACTTCTACGTTTGAGCGGCGCTCCATCGGCCGCTTCAATCGTCGCGATACACGCGCTCGCGCCGCTCGTGCCGCTCCTGCGCCTCGATGGAGAGGGTCGCGATCGGGCGGGCTTCCAGGCGCCGCAGCGAAATCGGCTCGCCGGTCTCCTCGCAATAGCCGTAGGTGCCGTCCTCGAGCCGCTGCAAGGCGGCGTCGATCTTGGCGATCAGCTTGCGCTGGCGGTCGCGGGCGCGCAGCTCGATCGCGCGGTCGGTTTCCGAGGAAGCGCGATCGGCGAGATCGGGATGATTTTGATTCTCGTCCTGGAGATGCTGCAGCGTCTCCTTGGCTTCCTTGAGAATCTCGTCCTTCCACATCAGGAGCTTGTCGCGAAAATATTCGCGGTGTCGCTCGTTCATGAACGGCTCTTTGTCGGAAGGTCGATAGTTCTTGTTCTTGTCCAGCAGCGCCACGGAACCGTTCTTGTCCAACAGCGCCACCGCACCGTTCTTGGTCTTCTCCGAACGCATGGGAACCCCGTGCTTGGGCGAGCCCTCCTGCTCGCGGGCGACCTTATATAGGGCCGCCCGGCTAGGGACAATCACGGAATGCGAGGCGCGCTGCCGGATCTGCTCCGGGCTATACCGCAGTGCGGTATCGCTTGCTGACGCCGCTATTTCACAGCTAACGCGGGGCCATCTTGGCGATCTCGACCTCGACCCGCAGCTCGATCTCCGCCAACACGGCGTCCAGCTCCGCATTGCCCGAGCCCAGCTTGAGCTGGGTGGCGGCCGCCTGCAGGCGGCCCAGGGTGGCGGTCGTGAAGGCGCCCCCCAACAGGCCGATCTTGAGCTCGTCGAGCGCGTCGAGGGCGACGCGGCCGCGCTTGACCGCGCGCTTGCGGCGCTCCAGCGGGTCCTCGACCCCTTGCAGGGCGATCAGGGCGTCGATGCCGCCGACCATGCAGGGCCCGCCGGCGGCGCCGGTGGAGCGCGGCGCGGTCTCCTCATTGACCGTGAATCCGGAGGCGGTGGTGCGCCGCGCCGCCGGCGCAGCGGCCGCCATCGCGGTTGCGTTGGATGCTAGAATGCGCATGTGCGAGGCCCCTCGTCCGCGCCGTTTGCGGTTCCCGGTCGCATAATCAATCGGACCGTCATGGTTAATGAACGGTAAACGGCCCGGCAAAATCTGCCGGACCGGCAAGGAACGGCCCGCCTGAAATCGGCCCACAACCAGCGCCGGAAATTTCCTCTATTGATTTCAACTACTTGCCGGTGCCGGCCGGCTGGCACGCGATTCGCAAAGATCGCCCAGAGCCGAGCTCATCATTGGGGAGCAATATGACGAGGACGTTTGCGACCGCGCTCGCCGCGGCCTCCGTCTCTATTTGGGTCTTGGTTGGCGCCGCGGCGCCGGCTTGCGCCACCTCGCGCATCAAGGACCTCGCCAATATCGAGGGGGTCCGGCAGAATCAGCTGATCGGCTACGGCCTGGTCGTCGGTCTCAACGGCACCGGCGACACGCTGAACAATATCCCGTTCACCAAGCAATCGCTGCAAGCCATGCTGGAGCGGCTCGGCGTCAACATCCGAGGCGCCACCATCCGCACCGGCAATGTGGCGGCCGTCATGGTCACCAGCAACCTGCCGCCGTTCGGCACCCAGGGCACCCGCATCGACGTGACGGTCTCGGCGCTGGGCGATGCCAAGAGCCTGCAGGGCGGCACCCTCCTGGTTACCCCGCTGCTCGGCGCCGACGGCAACGTCTACGCGGTGGCGCAAGGCTCGGTCGCCATCAGCGGCTTTCTGGCGGAAGGCGAGGCCGCCAAGATCGTGCGCGGCGTCCCGACCGTGGGGCGCATCTCCAACGGCGCCATCATCGAGCGCGAGATCGAGTTCGCGCTCAACAAGCTCAACCAGGTGCGGCTGGCGCTGCGCAACGCCGACTTCACCACCGCCAAGCGGATCGCCGCCGCCATCAACGACTATATCGGCGCCCCGATCGCCGAGCCGCTCGACCCCTCGACCGTGCAGATCACGCTGCCGCAGAAACCCACCAACAACGTGGTGGCGATGCTGACCGAGATCGAGCAGCTGCAGGTCGATCCCGACCTCGCCGCGAAGGTGGTGGTGGACGAGCGCTCCGGCATCATCGTCATGGGACGCGACGTGCGGGTGGCGACGGTCGCGGTGGCGCAGGGCAATCTCACCGTCACCATCTCGGAGACCCCGCAGGTCAGCCAGCCGCAGCCATTCGCCCGCGGCCAGACCG
Source organism: uncultured Alphaproteobacteria bacterium (assembly GCA_963721005.1). GTDB lineage: Bacteria > Pseudomonadota > Alphaproteobacteria > Rhizobiales > Xanthobacteraceae > VAZQ01. The sequence goes on from CAVRHR010000003.1 coordinate 543,433, forward strand.
TGGTGACGCCGCGCAGCCGCGTCGGCGTCACCGAGGACGGCCGGCACCTCGCGGTGGTCAAGGAGGGCGTGTCGCTTCAGCAACTCGTCGATGGCTTGAACGCCTTGGGCATCGGGCCCCGCGATCTCATCGCCATCCTGCAGGCCATCAAGGCCGCCGGCGCCATCGAGGCCGATCTGGAGGTGATGTGAGATGACGGTCGCCCACGCCATCGGCTCCTCCACCCTCGCCGCCCCCACGCTGGCGCCGCCGGCCGCCGCCTCGCTCTCCCGCAGTCTGGCGCACGAAGGGGTCGCCACTCCAGGAGCCCCTGGGTCCGCCCGGGCCGCGGCCCCGGACGGCAAGCCGGCCGCCGACTTCAAGACCAAGGCGCACACCGCCGCGGTCAATTTCGAGGCCCAGTTCCTCAACTCCATGTTCAGCCAGATGCTCGCCGGCGTGAAGGGCGACGGGCCGTTCGGCGGCGGCCAGGCGGTCGGGGTATGGCGCTCGTTCCTGAGCGAGCAATACGCCAAGTCGTTCGCCAAGGCTGGCGGCATCGGAATTGCCGACAAGGTCTACCACACCCTCCTCGCCCAGCAGGAAGCGCATGCCCACTGATGCCCCGGAGCCCGGGCCTGCCGGTCAGATTGAGAACGAGTTGTTAACCATGAGCCGCTTAGTCTCGGTCGGATTCCAGCCCGGTTCACGAATTTCCGACCATTCGTGCTGGCACGTGCGGCAATTCGACGGGAAGCGCAGTCCAAGCGTCAACCAGCTCGCGATTGCGCCGCCCCGATAGGACGCCAGCCATGCACGACAGCAACCCGCCGACCGCATCATCCGGGACCCCACACCCGATCGAGACCGCGGCGGATGCCCGCACCGCCATCAGCGAGCTCACCCGGGTCATGGAGGTGCTGGAGTCCGTCGTCCTGCAGGAGACCAAGCTGGTTCGCGCCGGCGAGCTGCGCAAGGCGACCGTTCTCGGCAGCGAGAAGTCCGAGCTCTCAGGCCGCTATTTCAAGGCGGTGGAGCGCTTGAAGGCGAGCCGGAAGCTCCTCTCATGCCTGATGCCGCAGGATCTCGGCGCGCTCACAGGCCAGCACGAGGTGCTGCAGGCCGCGCTCAAGACCAACCTGGTGGTGCTGGCCACCGCCCACGCGGTCTCGGAAGGCATCGTGCGCCGGCTCTCGAGCGACTTCTCCCGCAAGGCCTGTCCGCAGATTTACGGCGCCTCCGGGCGGGCGACGGCGCCCGATCCGAAGCGGGCGCAACCCCTCGCATTCAGCCGGAGCTTGTGAGGTGGTCGTCTTTGTGCGCTAGCCATCGCGTTGTCAGCCATCTCGTCGTCAGCCATCGCGTCGTCCGAGCGTCACGCGAGCCCGCCACCCCGCCAGCCCGAAGGAGCATCTGCAAATGAAGCAAATCCTGGTCACCGGCGGAGCCGGGTTCTTGGGTTCGCATCTTTGCGAACGCCTGCTGGCGAACGGCGACGACGTCCTGTGTGTCGACAACTTCTTCACCGGCAGCAAGGACAACGTCGCCCATCTCCTCGGGCATCCCCGCTTCGAGCTGATGCGGCACGACGTCACCTTTCCGCTGTATGTCGAGATCGACGAAATCTACAACCTCGCCTGCCCGGCATCGCCGATCCACTATCAATACGATCCGGTGCAGACCACCAAGACCAGCGTCCACGGCGCCATCAACATGCTCGGCCTCGCCAAGCGTACCGGCGCCAAGATCCTGCAGGCCTCGACCTCCGAGGTCTATGGCGACCCGGAGATCCATCCGCAGCCCGAGCACTATTGGGGGCGCGTCAATCCGGTCGGCATCCGGTCCTGCTACGACGAGGGCAAGCGCTGCGCCGAAACGCTGTTCTTCGATTATTGGCGCCAGCATGGCATGCGCATCAAGGTCGCACGCATCTTCAACACCTACGGCCCCCGCATGCACCCGAACGACGGACGGGTGGTCTCCAACTTCATCGTGCAGGCGCTGCTCGGCAACGACATCACGATCTACGGCGACGGCGCGCAGACTCGGAGCTTCTGCTACGTCGACGATCTGATCGAGGCGATGATGCGGCTGATGGCGACCCGCGACGACTTCACCGGACCGCTCAATATCGGAAATCCCGGCGAGTTCACCATCCGCGACCTCGCCACCGGCGTGCTGCGGCTGACCGGCTCGAGCAGCGAGCTCGTCTTCAAGCCGCTGCCGACGGACGATCCCAGGCAGCGCCAGCCCGACATCGGCTTGGCCCAAGAAGTGCTGGGCTGGTTGCCGCGGGTGCAGCTGGCGGACGGCCTCGAGAAGACCATCGGATATTTTCGCGACCGGCTGCTGACGCAGCAGATCGCCGAGCTGGCGACGCTGGCGCGAATGGGAAAAGCGCTGCCAGCGGCGGCGCAGGCAACGCCTTCCGAGATCGCTTCGGACCAACCCGCCGGGCCGCTGGCCCAAACGGCGTGAAGCCGCCGTCGACGTGGAGATGACGATGACACGACCCGTCATGATTCAGTGGCCGCCATCGAGCTACTTCGGTTGGGGCGTCTATGGCCTCAATCTGGCGCTGCACTGGGCCGGCGATTCCACGATCGAACCCGTCTGCGTGTCCACCATCGATCCCGGCCGGATCGACATCGATCCGCTCAGGCAACGGGCGATCCTGCCATTCCTGCTCCGATCCCTCCGGTTCCAGGAGCAACTCTCGCACCATTCAAACGGCACCGTGACCGCCGATGCTCCGTTGCTGCTGGCGCTCGGGAACGGGCTGTGCGGCTCGATGGCGGCCCACAATGTCGTGCTCGAGGGCAAGCCGACGATTGGTGTAGTCTTCTTCGAGGAGGCGCTGGATCCCGAGGCCGTCCGGCGCGGGGAGCAACTCTCGTTGATCATCACCGGCTCGACTTGGAACGAGCGGGTCTTGCGCGCCTACGGGATCAAGCACGTACAGACCATCCTGCAGGGCATCGATCCGACGCACTTTCACCCGGCCCCAAGGCTCGGGGTGATGCCCGACCGCTTTCTCGTCTTCTCCGGCGGCAAGGCGGAAATGCGCAAGGGTCAGGACATCGTGTTGGCGGCGTTCAGGGTTTTCGCCAGGCGCCACCCGGAAGCAACGCTGGTCACCGCCTGGCACAGCCCATGGCCGCAGCTGGCCCGCAGCCTGGATCCGACCGGAATAGCCGCCCCGGTCGTCTTCGACCAAAACGGCCAGCTCGACGTCACAGCCTGGGCGATCGCCAACGACATCGCCCCCGATCAGATCATCGATCTCGGCGACGTGCCCAACGCGTCAATGCCGCCCATTCTGCGGGAGATGGACGCCGCCGTGTTCGCCAACCGGTCGGAAGGCGGCACCAACCTGGTCGCCATGGAATGCATGGCGTGCGGAATTCCCGTGGTCATCTCGCGCAACACCGGTCATCTCGATCTGATCAACGACGACAATTGCTATCCGCTCGACGACCAGCGGGCGGTCGAGAATCGCTGGAACAGCATCGGCGACGTCGCGTGCTGGGGGGAGAGCCAGGTGGGAGAAGTGGTCGAACGTCTCGAGCAGATCTTCGCGCATCGCGCCGCCGCGCGGGAGCGCGGAATGCGCGCAGCACGCATGATAGCGGGAATGACCTGGGCGGACACCGCCCGCCGGATGAAGGAGGCGACGCTGGGGGCCGCACAGCACCAAGCGCGCGAAGCGGCGTAGCGCGGACCTCAGGCCGGGGTCAGATTGGGCGCCACGAAACTTCCTCCCTGCGCCGCCTGCCTCGCCCGCTGCAGCTCATGCTCCAACCTCGCGACTTTTCCCTCGGTCGCCGACAGCAGCATATAGAAGTGAAGAATACGCGCGCTGTATTCGTCGAGAAGCGCGGCTTCATCGAAGGCATGGGTCCTGCGACGTCGGCGCGCCCCCGGCGCTCGATTGCGCAGCAGCGCACGGATCGTCGTGCCGTCGTTCGCCAGCGGGATCGAGTACGCCTCCGGCGCGGTGAACCCGCTGTTGATGAAGATATCCACCTCGCGATTGCAGGTCCGCAGCTCGACCAGGTCGAAGCAACCGTGCACGTCGACGAAGCGCGCAAAGGAGTCCCTGGTAAAGTACGAGAGATGGCCTTTGGCCTGAAAACCGCGTTGAAGCATGCGCACTTCGTTGGGAATATCGACGAGCAACAGCCCGCCGGGCTTGAGAGTCGAGGCGAACAGGTCCATTGCCTCATAGGGGTCGGCGAGGTGCTCGAGCACGTGCGAGATGCAAACCACATCGAAAAAGCTCTCGAATCGCTCCGACGCCAGCTCCCCGTGATCGACGAGCGTCAGCGATGTATCCTGCTTCAGCAGATCGACGAACTGTGGATCCATCTCGGTGACCCAGACCTTGTCGGCGATGGCGCACAGCTCATGCCCGAGCGAACCCTCGGCGGTTCCGTAATCCAGCGCCGCCGCCACCTTCAAGCCGGGCTGTTGCTCGAGCAAATAGGCAATTTGCCCCTTCGCTTGCGCCAAGCCCTTCTGGCGGTGCGCCGCCAGGCCGTGTGCATCCAGCCGTCCGCGGTAGAAATTACGGTAGTAGGATTCGAGTCCGCGCGCCGAGACGTACTCGCTCTGCACAAAGTGGCAGGCGTCGCATTGAAAGATGTTGATTCCAAACGACCTGTTGGTCGTCACGTCGTGCCGATCGACGGAACCGCAGATCAGACATGAGGCAAAAGGAGCATCCTTGGGCATTTGCGATCCGGTTCTGATGGCATCGTCACTCGGCAGCGTTCAGGTCAAGCAGCAGCAATAGTGATCGGGAACTGGACTCCCGGCACGTCCAGCACCTTCGGGGCCAACGCCAGCAAAGCGTCGAGGAGATTGCGCGGACCGTGCACGTGGCCCCACAATTCCGACCCGGAATAGGCCGTGCCCGCAATGACATCGAAGCGCTCGAGCGCGCGTTGGATGGCATCCCCGATCGATGACGCATCGGGCTGGTCAAAAGTCGTTCCGGCGCCGCCGAATTCCTGGACCAGCCGGGCCATTGACGTACCGGCCGGGACCACCAGAGGAATGCCATTGGCGATCGCCTCGACGGCAATGGCGGAATAGGAGATGGCGAAGCGCGGCGAAGCATAGGGCAGGACAATGAGATCGGAGGCGTCGAGCAGCTGTTGCCAAACCTCGCCGCAGGCCATGCGCGCGTCCATGACCAGGCGCGGATCCTTGGCCGCGATCTCGTGCAGATCCTCCTGAGTCTGCCGCATCGCTTCCGGATTGGCGTTGTGACAGAGAATCCTGATATCGGCATTGGCTTGCAGAAGGCTGCGCGCCACCTCCGGCATGAACTGATAGCCTTTCTCCGGTCGCTGATTGCCCAGCACCGCGACGGTCACAGGCCGTTTGCCGTGGCGGGAGCGTCGCGGCGTCGTCGCGAAATGGGGTGTCGGCAGCACTCCCACATGCCGGCCCAGCACCGAGCAGAACGAAGCCGACGACGCCTGGTCGAATGTGATCATCTGCAGCCAAGGCGCGACGGCGGCGGGAATTCTCGCGGCAGCGGAGCGATACAGGATCGCGCGCGCGTCGGCACGCGGGTCCCTGAAGCCGTACACGGTGCCCTCGGGGCCATGGACGATGTCCACCCCCGGATCGATCCCGAACTCGACCACGACCAGCGGAAGCTTGTTCCGCGGCATGGCGCCCATCCATTGCGCCAACGCAAACAGCTGGGCCGGCAGCGCGGATGAAAAATACATGACATCATCCGGCCCGACATCGCCGATCCTTGCCAGGTCCTCCCGCGTAATTTCCGCCACGACGTGAAACGCATTCAGCCAGCCGCAGATCGGATCGCCGTCGCTCAGCCAGGCGGTGAGCGCCCTGAAATGCGGGATCGCATCGAGCTCCGCCCGCAGACCTGCCTCGATCGTCGAAAAAGCCAGAACCTTCACGTCCATTCCGCGCGCACGGGCCTCCCGCGCGATGAAGCGGCAATTGTTGGCGTGATGCCCCAGATTGTCGATGAGTCCGGGGTCGGCGTAGAAAAAGCGCTTAGGGGTCATCTCGAGCTTCCTGTGGCTTGACGGCCCCGTTCCACGAAAGAATCGTGAATTTCGGCGATCGTCATGTTGATATCGTAGGTGAGCTTCCAATCGGGATAGTGGCTGCAGAACCGCCGCACGTCGCTGATCCACCAGACGTGGTCGCCCGAGCGATTGTCGTCGGCATAGGACCAGTTCATCTCCCGTCCGGTATGCGCTTCGACCTTGGCGATGGCCTCCAGCAAAGAGCAATTGGCAAAGCGGCTGCCGCCGATGTTGTAGACTTCGCCGGAACGCGGGTCTTCAAAGACGCGCCAGAACGCGTTCACCAGATCGAGCGAATGGATATTGTCGCGAACCTGCTTGGCCTTATAGCCGAACACCGTATAGGGCTCGCCGGTGACCGCGCATTTCACCAGAAAGGAGAGGAAGCCGTGCAGCTGCGTTCCTGAATGACCGGGCCCCGTCAGGCAACCGCCCCGAAAGCAGGCGGTCTTCATGCCGAAATAGCGGCCGTATTCCTGCGTCATCAAATCGGCCGCGCATTTCGAAACTCCAAACAGGCTGTGCTTGGAAGCGTCGATACTCATGGATTCATCGATGCCGTGCGCTGCGAACGGATGCGATCCGTCCAGCTCCCAGCGGGTGTCACCCTCGATCAACGGCAACCTGTTCGGCGTATCGCCATAAACCTTGTTGGTACTGCAAAGGATGAACACCGAGTCGGGACAGTGCTTGCGAACCGCCTCGAGCAGGATCAAGGTGCCGTTGGCGTTGACGGTGAAATCGGTCATCGGCTCGCGCGCCGCCCAGTCGTGCGAAGGTTGCGCGGCGGCGTGGATGACGATCGAGATATTTCCGCCATATCGGGCGAAGATCCTCTCGATCGCATCGGCATCGCGGATGTCGGCCTCGACATGGGTATAAAACGGCACATCGCGCTGGAGACGCTGCCAGGACCAACGCGTGCTCGCGGCCGGTCCGAAGAAGGCGGAGCGCATGTCATTGTCGATACCGACGACGACCATGCCCTTCCGACCGAAGAACCGGGCCGCCTCGGCTCCGATCAAGCCGCCGGCGCCGGTGATGATGGCGACGCTCATTCAGGACCCCAAAATCGGCTCCAGCCGGGCGCGCTGCTCCACGAGCCAACGCTGGATGTCGTCGAGCAATCGTTCAAGCTTGCGTCGCGGCTCCCAACCGGTTGCCGTCCGTACCGACCGGCTGTCGCCGATGTAGTAGGGAACGTCCGCTGGTCGCGTCTCCGCCACCTGCCCGATCTGGAGGAACTTGCCGGTGAGCCGCCGGCACCATTCCGTCAGCTCGCGCAGCGAGACGCTTCGTTCGGTGCCGCCGGCGACGTTATAGGTCGCTCCGGAATGGCGATCGAGCTGCTGCAACTGCAACGCAAGCAGATCATAGAGATCATCCACATGCAGGATATCCCGGACTTGCAGGCCTTCGCCACCGAAGCCTGTATAGGCCAACGCACCGCCATAGAGATGCCGCGCCATCCACAGCACGATGAAGCCCTGATCGACCTTGCCCATCTGCCACGGACCGGCCAGCACGCCGCAGCGATTGACCACGGTCCGCAGCCCGTACATTTCACGATATTCCTCGATCAGCAGCTCGGAGGCGAGCTTGGTCGCGCCGTACATCGAACGGCTTCCGGCGAGCGGAAAGGCTTCGCTTATACCGGCCGACGCCGACCAGCCGTCGCCGCTCGATCCGGAAGGCAGCGCCACGCGATCGCCGCTCCGCTCGAATGGAAGCGCCCGCAATCCACCGATGGGATAGACGCGGCTGGTCGAGAGGAACAGCAGGTCGCCGCCGTGACGGCGAAGATGCTCGAGGCAGTTGACGGTGCCGCCGAGATTGGTGGCGATCGGATAGCCCGGGCCATCGTGATAGCCCGCATGCACGCTCGGTTCAGCCGCACATTCGATGAGCAGATCGGCGGCGCCCGCGGCTTCCAGATCCTCGGCACAGCGTACGTCCCCGTGGTGAAACTCGACGCCCTCGGCCCGCAACCGCTCGAGCGCCAGCTCGCTGCCGCGCCGCTTCAAATTATCGAAGGCAACCACCTTCCAGTCCGGATGATCGCGACGGAACGAGCAGGCGAGACTCGATCCCACGAACCCGGCGCCACCCGTTATCAGCAATCGGAAGGTCATTGCGGCATACCGTCCTTAAGAACGCACCTCAGGCTCCGAGCGAAGCTCGAAATCTTGTCGAACTTGACGCGCCCATCCGTCTCGCGGAGGTAGCTATCGTCGAGCTTGGCCCCCGAATATTTTTCGAGCGAGCTTTGAGTGGCAAGGCTGTGCAGGGGTGTACCCTCGATTTCCGCGCAACCCAATTCCTGGCAGGTGTCCAGCCCGAGCGATTCCCGGTACCTCTTGGTATCCATCATCTGCTCGGTGGTCTCGCCGGGAAGGCCGTAAGTGAACGTGCCATGCACGGTCATCCCAATGCGCTTCAGCTCGGCGACGACATCGCGGGCATAGTCCAGATTGAGGCGCTTGTTGACGATATTGTCTACGACACTCTGGTTTCCGCTCTCGAATCCGATCTTGACGCCGAAACAGCCGCTTTCCTTCATCTCGCGCCAAAGATCCATGCGCGAAGTATCGGCTCGGCACATCGCAGACCAAGGGAGGCCGATCTTACGCATGACGGCGCACATCCGCTCGACGTGCTTGTCTCCCAGATTGAATGTGTCGTCGTCGAAGTAGATCGATCGATAGCGGTACTTCTGAACCAGCTCGGTCAGAAACGCTTCCATGTAGTCGGCGCTATAGTGGCGAACCGAGCGTTTTCCGGAGCCATCGGGATCGTTTCCGGTCATCGTCGCCGGCCAAACGCAGAAGATACATTTGAAGGGACAGCCACGGCTGCTCCAGACTTGGGCATGAGGCGCCTGCTGGCCCTTCGGATTGTAGTCGAAATAGCGGTGCGCAATGACCTCGTCGTAGTAGGGGAACGGCGCGTTATTCATTTCCTGAAGCGTCAGCAGGTCGAAATCGATGACGCCGTCGGCGCCCTCGATCACCCGGGTGACGCCCTTTTCGTATTCGCCGCGCACGCAGGCATGCACCGGCGCGGCGTCCAGCAAGGCGTTGCCCATGGAGGTGATCGGCCCGGTGACGACGATGCGGGCGGCCGGTTGCAGCCGCTTGATCTCCATTATGACCGTACGATCGTGCTCCCAACTCGGAGAAGCGGACTCGATCACGATGTAGTCGAACCGCGTCTGCCGCAGGTAGGCATAGTAGCGCTCGTAGGATTTCGCGCAACGCGATGCTGTCTCTGAACGTGACGTCGGCGCCTGTCTGCTTGGCAACATAGGTCGCCGCATAGCCCATGAAGAACGGATAGGGCTGGAAGTGGCAGTCGGTGAAGTCAGGGGGCGTTGGAAGCATGAACGTGAAAGGCCAACGCGAACCGGCACGGATACCTGCGGTATACATGAGAAAGCGTCGTCCGGTTGCCTGGTCGGCATAGGCCTTGGTCTCGCCCCACCAAGGCGGGTTACTGAACAGAACCCTCACGTGATCTCTCCCCCAACGGTTCGGCAATCTCCCGGCCCAGCACAAATACCGATGGTTGGTTGTGGAGCGCCTATGGTTAACGCCGAATTAACGCCGGCCCCTCCCCCGGCGATCGATGCAAATTCAGCCATTGGAGCGGCTCGCGGGCACACGCACCGCCGCCGAGATGGGTCGAGCGGCAGCGCCGCGCCGCAGACCGAAACCCGTACGCTCGACCGATCGGAGGGTCCCTTCGGCCACGGCTAGGCGGCGCTGGCCTCCAGGGGAACCCTGATCTGGTCGCGCCCGGCGATCCAGACCCAGTGCGAGAACACCGCATGACCCGGGGCGAGCTCACCGATTGCCCGTTTGACGCCCCAAGTTCCCTGATCCGAATAGTCGTCCCCGCAGAGAAGACCATCCTCCGTCAGCAGACCGACCGTTTGCCGGACCTGTCGCGCCACTGTGTCGTAGTCATGTGATGTATCGATGTAGATCGCGTCGAAACGTTCCGAGCATGAGGCGAGAAAGCGCTCGTCTCGCTCTTTGACCAGTGTGACGCTCTCGGAAAAACCGAGACGCTCCATATGGGCCTGCGCAGCCTCGAGGCTCGGAGAGGTGCCGAAGCCGGCCTCCTGCCAATTGAGCGTTTGACGCTCTTTTGGCCAGTCCTCGCAAAAATCGTCGGAAAACTTGTCCACCCCAACCACCTGGAGCGGCCGACCCAGCGCGCGCGCAATGCTCAGCAGGTAAGCGATGTCCCGACCATGATAGACGCCCAGGATCAAAAGTTTCTTGACCGTGGCGCAACTGAGCAAGTGCTTGAAGAAAGCGTAGTGAAGCACCTCAGAATAGCCCGGGACGGTTTGTCGAATGCTCTCCATTCGCCGCGTGTCTTCGGACGTTATCTCGGGTTTTGTCTCGACGAAACGTCGTAGAGCCGTCGATTTGAGATTGGGTGACGCGGTCGCAGGCAGGCCCTGCGCGCTTTTCATCTGCGAATAAATATCGCGAACGACCTGCGCGGGTGTACGTTGCTGATGGCCCGCGAGAAGCACGCGCACGCCGGCTTCGACCATTGCCGGAGTTGTGTCGTCGAAAGTGGTCATGATCCCTCCTCGAGCCTGCCATGGTGCCGGGCCTCACCGGCTCATTACCCGTCCCTTGACGAAAACACGGATGATGTTGCCGCCATTCGTTCGAGCTCATCCCGGACACGCGCAATCACGCTCTCCCAGTCCCCCGGGCGGGGCTGCCGAAATAGCCGCGCCGTCGGGTACCAGGGGCTGTCCTCGCGGTTCAGCAACCAGCGGAAATCGGGAGCGAACGGCAGCAGCACCCAGACCGGCCGGCCGAGCGCTCCGGCAAGATGTGCCACCGAAGTGTCCGCGCTGACGACCAGATCCAGATGCGATATTACCGCAGCCGCATCGGCAAAGCCGCCGAGCTCGTCGGCGATCTGGATTACGTTGGCGCGGCCCCTCAGGACCGATGCGTCCGCCGCAGATATCTCCTTTTGAAGACCTACAAACTCGATGTCCGACACCGCCATGAACGCGGCAAAGCGGTCCAGGGCGATCGATCGTTGATGATCGTTCTTGTGCAGAGCACTCCCCGCCCACGCGATCCCGACCCGCAGGCAGCGCTTCTCGCCCAGGCGGTCACGCCATCGGGCGAGACAGTCGGCAGGCGCATGGAGATAAGGAATTTCGGCCGGAATGGACTCAAGCGTGGTGCCGAGGGCTAGCGGCAGGCTCATGAGCGGACAATGCAGCTCAAAATCCGGCAACAGCTCACCGCGCGCCAACGTCTGCGCAACTCCATCCACGCCCGACAACAGCGACTTGAGCGCGGGCTGGACCTCGAGCAGAACGATCGCCCCCCGAGCGGCAACAAGTTTCGCGTATCGAACGAACTGAAGCGTATCGCCGAACCCCTGTTCCGCATGCAAAAGGATCGTCCGGCCCGCGAGCGGCTCGCGTCCAAGCCACAGCCGCTGGACAAAATTGCGACGCTGCGGCGCCCAGCTCCTTTGTTGCCACCGCCACTCGAACTCTCGCCAACCTCGCGCGAGCTGCCCAAGTCTCAGCCGGACGAGACTCTGGCACCATATCGCCTCCGGCCGCATGGCTTCGGTCGCAGCGGCCTGCGCATAGCTCGACAGGGCCGACGCGAAATCATGCTGATCCGCCAGTACATTTCCCTTGTTGATCAGAAGTACCGGCAAATTGGGAGCGATCTCGAGCGCGCGGTCATAGCTGTCCAACGCCTCGTCGAGCCGGCCGAGCCCTGCCAGGGCCCCCCCACGATTATTGAGGACGTCCAGATTGCCCGGCTGCAAGAGCAGGACGCAGTCATAATCGGCCAGGGCTGCATCGAAACGCTTGAGCCTGTAGAGCGCGTTGCCCCGGCTGTGCAGTGCCTCGAGATGACTGGGATCGATCTCCAGAGCACGACCCCAGCTGGCCAGCGCCTCCCCGGCGCGGCCAAGGGCTTCCAGCGTCAATCCGCGATTATTGAGCGCATTGCTATGCCCGCAGTCGAGCGCGAGCGCGCTGTCGAAATGGGCAAGAGCCTCTTCGTGGCGTTCCAGGGCGGCGAGCACGAGGCCGTAGTTCGACAGCACGTCGGGCGAATGTGGGCCCGCCCTCAACGCAGCCGCGATCAATTGAAGCGCTTCGACAGCATGGCCTCGTTGGTACCTCGCCAGACCCAGGAGGTGCAGGGCATCGAAGTGCCCTTGGTCCTGCCTGAGGATCGCGGCATAGTGCTGCTCCGCCTCGCTCAATCGTCCCTGACGATGAAGAGCGGTCGCCTCCTGGAGATCCAGGGGGGCGCTCGAGGGTGGATCACTCCGCGACGCCTCTGCCATGGCAACGCTCATCCGGCTTCCACAAATGAGACGAGCTCGCGGCGCACGCGTTCAAGCACGCTGTCCCAATCCCCCAACCGCGGTTGGCGGAACAGGCGGGCCGTCGGATACCACGGGCTGTCCTCGCGCTCGAGGAGCCAGCGGAAATCAGGCGCAAGCGGAATCAGAATCCATACCGGTCGGCCGACGGCGCCGGCAAGATGCGCCACCGATGTGTCTGCGGATATCAGCAGGTCCATCGACGAGATCACGGCGGCCGTGTCGGCAAAGTCGCCCAGCTGTCCACCGACATGCAGCACGCTCGCATGATGTTCGAGCACGGCCGCATCCGATTGGGTCAACTCCTTCTGGATGCTCACGAACTCCACTCCCCGCGTCTTCAAGAGTGGCGCGAGCCGTTCCAGCGCAATTGAACGTTTGCTGTTGTTCTTGTGCGCGGCGCTGCCCGCCCAAGCAATCCCTATCCGCGGGGCTCGCCTTTCGCCCATGCGCTCGCGCCACTTCGAGACCAGATCGGCGGAGGAGTCGATATAGGGAATCTCCGCAGGGATGGAGGTCAATTCGGTGCCGAAGGCGAGCGGCAGGCTCATCAGCGGGCAGTGCAGATCGAATGCGGGCAGCTTTTCGCCTTGGGCGAAGACCGCCGAGACCCCCTCGATATCCGACAGCAGGCGCAAGAGCGGCGGCTGCACCTCCAGCAGCACCTTGGCGCCAAGTCGTGCGACCATCGGGGCATAACGAACGAACTGGAGGGTGTCGCCCAAACCCTGCTCGGCGTGCAGGAGGATCGTGCGACCCGCAAGCGGCGCTTCGCCTCGCCACGCCGGTTGAACGAAATCGCGCTTCAAGTGCGCCATCTCCTTCACCCATCGCGATTTGTAATTCTCCCAGCCCTCTCGAAATTGTCCCAAGGACAGCTGAGCCAACCCCTTGTTCCATCGGGCCTCATGATTGTCGGGACAAAGCAAGAGCGCATTCTCGTAATTCGCGAGCGCCTCGTCGCATAATCCCTGGGCACAAAAGGCATTGCCGCGGTTGACATGGGCTTCCATGAAGGCCGGGTCCGAGGCAATCGCCTCGTCGTAGCTTGCAAGCGCGGCTTCGAACCGCCCGAGCTCCGCCAGAGCGATTCCGCGATTGCTCAGTCCCTGCGCCCGATTCGGATCGATGGCGAGCGCCCGCTCGTAGCTCTCGAGGGCCTCCCCGAGACGTCGCAGCTTCAACAGTGCGTTGCCGCGATTGTTGAGTGCGCCGAAATGGTCAGGGTCGATCGCCAAGGCTCGTTCAAAGATCGAGAGCGCCTTCTCGAATTGCTTCAGCTCGATAAGAGAGCTTCCGCAATTGTTCAGCGTATCGGGATTGTCGGGAGCAACCGCAAGCGCCGCTTCGTAACGCGCGAGAGCCTCCTGATGCCGCCCGATCGTCGCAAGAGCCAGCCCGCTGCCGTCGAGCACTTCGGCTCGACGCGGATCCAATGCGAGCGCCTTCTCGAAGGCCTCGAGGGCATCCCGGTGACGCTTGAGATCAGCGAGCACATTTCCGCAGTTGTAGAGCGACTCGACGTGACAAGGGTCGAGTGCAAGCCCTCTTTGCCAGCTCGCCAGCGCTTCCTCGCTGCTTCCGAGCTTGCGCAGCGCCAAGCCGAGATTGTTGAGAATATCGACTCGACCCGGCTCCAGCGTGAGTGCCTGACGATAACCCGCGACGGCTTCCTCCACGCGGCCGAGCGCTTGCTGCGCATTGCTTCGATTATAGAGGGCGTCGACGTAGCGTGGCCTCGCCTCGAGTGCGGCAGCGCTGCTCTGCAGCGCCTCCTCGTATCGCTCGAGCTCGATCAGCGCGGCGCTGCGATTGTTCAACGCTTCGGCATGATCGGGTGTCAGAGCCAGCGCCCGGTCATACGCGGCAAGCGAATCCGCATGCCGCGTGAGCGCACGAAGGGAGTTACCGCGTTGGATGAGCGCGTCGATGTGCGAAGGCCGTAGTGCCAGCACGGCGTCGAAGCCCGCCAACGCTTCTTCCTGGCGGCCCAGCGCCGAGAAGGTCTTGCCCCGGTTGAATTGTGCATCGATGTGGCTCGGCTGTCGGAACAGCACCTCGGAATAGCTCGCCAGCGCTTCATCGTAGCGCCTGAGTGCCTTCAACGCGTTGCCACGGTTGTAGAGCGCACTTATGTCGTTGGAGCGAATCAGCAGAGCCGACTCGAAGCTGGCAAGTGCCTCCGCGTGCCGGTGCAAGGCTTCGAGAATTACGCCATGGTTGGAGAACGCCTCGGCCGAGGAGGAATTGGCTTGCAGCGCCCTCCCGACCAGGCGCAGCGCCTCGACCGAGCGCCCCTGCTGATGCTGCAGAACCCCGTAGAGATGCAGCGCATCGAAATGGCCGGGATTGGTACGGAGAATGGCGCCATAGATCTTTTCCGCCTCGCCGAGTTGCCCGGCCCGATGCAGGTCCAGAGCCTGCTCGATCGAGCCGCCGGCGCGCAGGCGGCGCAATTCTCGTTGCGGCTTCACCATGATCGCCTGCCCAGCTCTTCCCCATCCGCACGGAAATGTCGACCGATCGGACCGTCCCGCCCCCGGAAGCCCTCTCCTGTCGGAGGGCCAGGTCGGGCCGACTTGGGGGTGTGATTTTGCGTTCCGGTCGTTCTACCGCAAGGTCGGACAATATGGTTAACGACCCGTCAATCGTCCCGACGCAATTCATTAACCTGTGGCAGGCTAGACTCCCCACGGGAAAGATGAATCCATGTTTTATGTTCGCGGCGCATCCTTTTGGCAGCAGGACCAGGCTTGGCGGAGTCGCTCGAGCGCGAACCAGCAAGATCTGGACGTCATCACTGCGCTCACCTCGAAGATGAGCTCGGCATTGACGAGCCTGTCCAGCGGTCTCGCCAGCATCGCCAATCAACGCGCCTTGTCCCGCGTTCAGGCACAGATCAAGGCCGCAACTGCCGCAGCGGCCAGCTCGGTCACCACCTCTTCGGCCTCGAGTGCCTCGCGGACGTCGGGAACTGTCGTCAATAAGACCGCCTGACTCGATTCCGAATTGCCGCCCTTGCGGCGATCGCAGGTTTAGGCTGCTGACTTCAGCGTGCTGCCTGCCGTAAGGCTCGTCAACGTCGGCAGGCCGGCAATTGGCTTCACGCCGCGGTCGAATCGCGGCCGGGCCTGCGCACTCCGCGACATAGGCGGCGAACCGCGCCCGCGGACCGAAGCCGCCTCGCAGCCGATCCTCTCTGGTCCCGCGGACTGCGGGCTCAGCCCTTCGACAGCCCAGCGCGTCTTTCATTCGGACGGGCGGCCCGCCGCCTTGGCTCGTCGCACGGCAGGGCGATCGGCTGCATGCAACCCCGGCCAGCCATAAGGCCGCGAGGTTGTGTAAGCTCATGGTACAAGGAGATTGAAAAAAGGCGGTTACCGAGAATTTAACAGCGCGATGGACCGTTTCGCAGAAAAGCCGAAAAACCCTTGCCCCACCTTCAGGAAGCGATCGCGGGCATCGCAAAGCGCGACTTTGGGAATTTCAAAGCGCAGGGCCGGATTTACCCGGGTTTTCGGTCTGCAATTTACGTCACCTTAAGTCGTATGCGTCAAACGTCTGTCAGCCGATCGCTCTCGATCGGGACGCACTCGCCGGTGCAGCAAGTACTGCTAGTACAGCAAGTGCACGTACGCGCGTAACCAGAAAGGTACACCATGTCCAGCATTACATTGACCGCAGGCGTGCGGCAGAACCTGCTGTCGCTTCAGCAGACCGCCGATCTGCTCACCACCACTCAGAACCGCCTGGCGACCGGCAAGAAGGTCAACACCGCCTTCGACAATCCGACCGCATTCTTCGCCTCGCAATCCCTCAGCAACCGCGCCAGCGACCTCAGCAGCCTGCTCGATCAGATCGGCCAGGCGCAGCAAACTCTGAACGCGGCCAACCAGGGCCTCACCTCACTGACCAGCCTGCTGCAGTCGGCGCTGTCGACCGCCAAGCAGGCCCAATCTGCGGCCGAACCCACCCTCGGTGTGGACACCGGCACCTTGGCCGGCGCTACGACGGTCGGCACTGCCGGCGCGGGCAATCTCGTCGTCGCCGTCACCGGCGGTTCCAGCTATACCCTCGCGATCGCCGCGACCGACACGGCCGCATCGATCATCTCGAACTTCAATGCCGTCTCGGGCCTCGGCTCCGCCGGCGCCATCACCGCCGGAACCGACAGCTCGGGTCACCTGCAGTTGACGGCAAACCCGACCAGCACCTTTACGGTCACCGCGGATGCCACGACCGCCGCCGTGGGCCTGTCGGCCGACTCTTCCACCAACTTCACGGGCACGTCGGCTGTCAACACCTCGCGCACCACGCTGCAAAGCAACTTCAACAGCCTGTTGACGCAGATCGACCAGCTCGCCGGCGACTCGTCCTATAACGGCGTCAACCTGCTCGACGGCAACAATCTGAAGGTGGTGTTCAACGAGACCTCCACCAGCTCATTGACGATCTCCGGCGTGACCTTCAACTCTGGCGGCCTCGGCCTGAGCGCGCTGAGCGGCACCGGCGCCACCGGGTTCCAGTCGGACACGAAGATCCAGAGCACCATCGACGCGATCAACTCCGCGTTGACCACCGTGCGGACCCAGGCTGTGACCTTCGGCACCAACTCGTCGACGATCCAGACCCGATCCGACTTCACCAAGAACCTGATCAACACTCTGCAGACCGGCTCCGACAGCCTCGTCCTGGCCGACCAGAACCAGGAAAGCGCGAACCTGCTCACCCTGCAGACCCGCCAGCAACTGTCGATTTCGGCCCTGTCGATCTCGAATCAGGCTCAGCAGGCGGTGCTCAAGCTGTTCCCGTAACACTCCAAGTTATCGGGTCGACCACCAGCGGCGGGGCGCAAGCCCCGCCGCTTTCTTTTTGACGACCGTCTGCGCCGCCATATGGGCCCCCTCAAAGCCGCGACGGCTCCGTACCACGACCCCCGCGCCGGGAAATTTACCGGGCATTAAGGTTAATGAGGCATTTTCCTGGAGACTGATCGTCTTGATCAGGCCGTCTGCCCTCTCGAGGTAGCGAGGGCATGCCGGCGCGGCTTGTGAGCAAAGAGGTACGCCATGTCCGACATTACCTTGAGCCCGGGTGTCCGGCAGAATCTGCTGTCGCTGCAAAACACCGCGGATCTGCTGAATGTCACCCAGAACCGGCTGGCGACAGGCAAAAAGGTGAACACCGCGTTCGACAATCCGGTTGCCTTCTTCGCCTCGCAGTCCCTCAGCAACCGCGCCAGCGACCTCAGCAGCCTGCTCGATCAGATCGGTCAGGCGCAGCAGACGCTCAATGCCGCCAATCAAGGCCTCACCTCACTGACCAGCTTGCTGCAGTCTGCGCTGTCCACCGCCAAGCAGGCCCAGTCGACGGTCGGGCCGGCCCTCGGTCTGGACACCGGCAGCCTGGCCGGCGCCACGACGGCTGGCACCGCGGGCAACCTCGTCGTCGCCGTTAGCGGCGGCTCCAGCTATACGCTCGCGATCGCCGCGACCGACACCGCCGCATCGATCATTTCGAACTTCAACGCCATTTCGGGCCTCGGCTCCGCAGGCGCCATCACCGCCACGACCGACAGCACCGGCCATCTCCAGCTGGTGGCAAACCCGACCAGCACCTTCACGATCACCGCCGATGCGACGACCGCAGCCGTCGGCCTGACGGTGGACTTGTCCACCAGCTTCACGGCCACGTCGACCGCGAATTCGTCGCGCAACACCCTGCAGGGCAACTACAACAGCCTGTTGACGCAGATCGACCAGCTCGCCGGCGACTCGTCGTACAATGGGGTGAACCTGCTCTACGGCAATAATTTGAAGGTGATATTCAACGAGAGCAATACCAGCTCCCTGACGATCTCCGGCGTGACCTTCAACTCCGCCGGCCTCGGTCTCAGCCAGCTCAACGGCAGCGGCAATACCGGATTTCAATCGGACACGACGATCGCCAATACCATCACCGCGATCAACGCCGCGTTATCAGCCGTCCGCACTCAGGCCGTTACCTTTGGCACGAACTCGTCGACGATCCAGACCCGCCAGGACTTCACCAAGAATCTCATCAACACACTGCAGACCGGCTCCGACCAGCTGGTTCTGGCCGACCAAAACCAGGAAAGCGCAAACTTGCTCACTTTGCAGACCCGACAGCAGCTTTCGATCTCGGCCCTATCGATCTCGAATCAGGCGCAGCAGGCGGTCCTCAAGCTATTCCCGTAATTTCGCCGCCGCGGGCTTGATCAGAGGGCCAGCGCGGGCTCCGCCTCGTCCAATTAACGATTGATTAAGCTTCATCCGGAAGCATCGATTCGGGCGATATGATGGAGGCTCCGGTGGGTCTGAAGATCGAGCTCAAGCCCGGCGAGCGAGTGATGCTCGGCGAATGCGTGATTACCAACCACGATCAACGCACGCGATTGTTGGTCGAAGGCTCGGCGCCGATCTTGCGCGAGAAGGACATCATGACGGAAAGCCGGGCAGATTCTCCGGCAAAACGAATCTATTTCGCCGTTCAGCTGATGTATATCTCGAAAGACCCGACGGCGTATCATGAGCTGTATTTCAAGTTGGTGCGCGACATCACCCAGGCGGCACCAAGTATGTGGCCTTTGATAGAAATTATCAATAATAAGATATTAACGGGCGAGCTGTATAAGGCGCTTAGGGAAGTCAAAAAGTTGATAGTCTACGAAAAGGAACTCCTTGAAAATGCAACACGCCAGCAAAGCATACGCGCTCATTGCCAGGGAAACGGCAACCCCGCGTGAACTGGAAGCGACGCTACTGCTCAAGGCGGCTGCAAAAATGCAGGCGGCGCACGACAAGTGGGACGACAAGTCCGCCGATCTGGACGAAGCCGTACTGTACAATCGCCGGCTTTGGACGGTGTTCATCGATTCGGTACTGCGGGACGACAGTCCGCTTCCGGTCGCAGTTCGCCAGAATCTCGCCAATTTGGGCGTCTTCGTCATGGACCAAACCTTCTCCCTGATGACGAACCCGCGGCCGGGTAACCTTGCGTCTTTGATCAAGATAAACCGGGAGATTGCGGCCGGGTTGCGTGGCAACGGCTAGCACCGGAGAAAGCATGCCTGGCTGGCCCCGGCCTACCTCACGATCCGGTCGCGCGCCATTTGCGAGGAAGGCGCGCAAAGCGAGGCGTGGCGGGCGCGTTTCCGCCGAATTCATGGTTTATTAACCATTTTTCACCAGATTGAATTCATCACTTCCGTGCGCTCGGCTCGGCTGAGCAATGCGTTGCGGCAGAGCGTGATCGGTAGACGGCATTCGTGACCGGCCATGACGGCAGGCGAGATAAGGACGATTGTCCATGCTTACTTCAAATGCAGCTCCCGCGTCCGCGGCCGCAACCAATTCTTCGTCCGCCCAGGCCGCCGCGACCGCGGCCACGCCGGCGCTGGCGGGCAACTTCAATGACTTCCTCAAGCTGCTGACCACCCAGCTGCAGCACCAGGATCCGACATCTCCGCTCGATCCCAACCAGTTCACCCAGGAGCTGGTGCAGTTCGCCTCGGTCGAGCAGCAGATCAATACCAATACGTCGCTGAGTACCATGATCTCGCTCCAGCAAACGCAGCAGGCCGCCTCGGCTCTCACGTTTCTGGGCGCGACCGTGGCGGTCTCCGGCGCCACCACCCAGCTTGCCAACGGCGCCGCCAGCTGGAGCTACTCGGTAGCGCAGCCGGCGACCGCGACCATCAATATTTCCAACGCATCCGGCCAGGTGGTCTATACCACCAGTCAAAGCGTGCAGCCGGGAGCGCAGACCTTCTCGTGGAACGGCGTCGACAGCCAGGGAATCACATGGCCGAGCGGCACCTACAAGATTTCGGTCAGCGCGGTGGGCGCCAATAGTCAAAACGTTCCGGTTACGACCGGAGTCCAGGGCGTGGTGACCGGCGTCGACGTCAGCCAGAGCCCGCCGGCCCTCACGGTCGGCGGTCAGAGCTATCCGCTCAATCAGATTACCCAGGTCCTCAGTCCCGGCAATGCCGCCCAGTGACCGCACGCTCGACATCGAGCTTGATCGCCTGAACTGCCGCCGTCCGCGCCCGCCCGGCTGCAACCCGGGCCGTGAACGATCACCACGACCGCTGGTCGCGGTCGGCCCGCCCATTCTCGATGTCGGATGCACGCTGCCGCGCAGGCCATCAGGCTCGCGGCCCGGGCGAGTGGCGCGAGGAACTATCCGGTAGCGCCGAGATAGTTGACCAGGCTCAGCTGGGACAGCCGCGCCGTCGTCGACAGCGAGGCCTGCAAGCTGTTCTGCAGCGCCAGGATCTCGGTACCGATCTGGTCGGCAGACACCCCTTCCACCTGCTGCAACATGTTGGTGAGCGTGCTCTTGGTCTGATCATTGACGGACTGCGCGTTCTTCGCAGTCACCTGCGCATTGGCGATGTCGGCGTCGACGTCGCTGATATTTTGTGCACCCTGCTGAGTGCTCAGATTGCTGGCCACCCGGTTGGTAAGCGCCGAATAGCTTGCGGCCCCGTTCGGGTTCGCGGTCGAATAGCTGGTCGCGGCGAGTACCGCGATATTCGTCACGATGGTGGTGAAGGCCTGCTCGTTGGCGCGCATACCGTAGGAAACGGTTGTGGATGGTCCGACCTGAGCGAGCGCGGTCTGCCGCGCCGGCGTTGCACCCGACTCGCCCGTGTACCAGAATACGGTGTCGGCGGAGGTGCCGTTATGCAGCGCGGTCGCGTTGTTGAAAGTGGGACCGGTCACCCGTTGCGGCGGCTGCCCGAAGAAATTATCGGCGGCGGCGACCGCCGAGGCGGCCGGCAGCTCGGTCTGCGCCAGATTGCCTACCGCGGTGGTCAGCGCGGTCTGCAGATTTGCGGCGGTTGCCGCCGGCGTCGCCCCGATGACGAATTGGTTGGCGCCGGGAATCGCCGCCGAGGTCGCCTGAAGCGAGATGGTCTTGCTGGTTCCATCTGGCAGCGTCAGGCTGAACTGCACCGAATCCCCGTTGTTGGGGTTTGCCGCCAGGGCAACCGTTACGGTCTTGGGCGATCCTGATGGCTGTGTGACGGTGGCACCGGTCAGGGTCGAGTTCACCCCGGCGAGCTTGAATCCGAAAGGCGAGCCGGCCACGTCCTCGTTGATCGTGACGGTCGATCCCACGACCGGCGGAATCACCAGCCGGCCGAGTCCGCTCGCTCCGAGGTCGGCCTGGTTGCGTTCGGAAATCACCTGCTTCAGCCCGGCAAGGGCGCCGTTGCCGTTGAGGATGTGGTCGGTAGTATCGACCGACTGCTGGTTCGGCGCCGCTCCCGAGAACAGGTAGTTGTCGCCGACCTGGGTGTTGAGCAGACCCAGAACCTGGTCGAGCTGGTCGGCGGCGCTCGCCTGCAATGCCGTCTGCCCGCCTGCGCCGAGCGTAAACGCGGCCGGCTGCTGGGCCGCGTTTTGCACCGAGCTCTGGACGTTGCCGATCTGCGACAGCGCTCCTTCGGCGATGCCGAGCGTGGTGGTGATGGTCGTATTGGTATTGTCGTAGCCGCCGAGAGCCGAAAGCTGCGCGTCAAGTCCCACGGTAAGGCCGGCCTGCGATCCGAGATCGGAATAGACCGCCGCCTTTTGCCCGGTACCCAGCTGACGGCTGAGAACGTCGAGCTGATTTTGCATGTTCTGCTGGGCCAGCGCGTTGGTGGCAATACTCGATCCAATACCGGTGATGGTCATTACACGCCTATCTGCATCAAGGTGGTGAACATCGATTGCACCGTGGACATTACCCGCGCGTTCGCCGCATAGGCGTGCTGCAGGGTGATCAGGTTCGAAAGCTCGGTGTCGATGTTGACTCCGGAGTCGCTGTTCGAGTCGTTGCTGCAGGGCGTTCACCACGACGTCCTGGCCCTGCTTGAGGTTGCCGGCAGCGGTCGCGGACTGGCTCTGTTGGCTGGTGATCTGGCTGATGAAATCCGCCAGCGTCCCGCTGAACGGCGCCGATTGGGTGCCGATCCCGGTCGCCGGCGAAAAGGTCAAGGGCGCCTTGGTCAGCTGGTTCAGCAGGAAGCTCGGGCGGGTGGAGTCTCCGATCGGCGTAGCTGGCGAGCTCTGATAGACGATCAGGCTCGAGGGCGCGGCCTGGACGGCCGCGTTGACGGTGATGCGACCGGCCAGCCCGACGTCCTGCGAGCCGGCCGCCGTGATCGCACCGCTGATGGGGGTGGTTCCGTCCGTGAACAGCGCCAGCTGGGCATTGCCGGCGGCGAGTGCGGTCGCGGTCGTGGTGGCGGAGACGGACTTGACGGTTGAACTCAGGGACGGCGAATTGAGCACCGTCAGTACCGAGCCGGCACCGGAGAATTGCAGGTTTGATCCGAGCGCGGCATTGAGCTGGGCCACCACGGACGCCATCCCGCCGGAAAAATTCACCCCGATCACCTGATCGTTCGGGTTGGCGGTGGTGGAGCTGGGCAGCGGCAGCGCCGCCGGATCGTCAACCCGAACGATCGTGACGGTGTGCGGATTGCTGAGAGCATCCGTATAATTCACTTGCACGGAATTGCCGGGCAGCACGCCGCTGGTGTCGACCGAGAACCCCGTCTGGCTGCCCGCGCTCGCGACCGTTCCGCTCGTGGTCTGGTCCGAAACCGACTGCGACATCTGGGCCGCCAGCTCGTCGAGCTGGCTTTGCGCCTGCGGCAAGATCTGGTCGCGCATCTCCAGATAGGCGGCGATCTGTCCGGACTGAAACGACCGATTGGCGATCAGGTCGGTGGTGGTGGCGCCGTCGGACGAGACCAGGGTGATGGTTCCGGCACCATCCTTGCCGGGACTTGCGTTCCACAGCGAATTCGCCGAAAGCGAGCCCCGGTCGTCGAACTCGAGCTTTGCGGGCTGGGCCCCCACCAGCTGAAGGCCGGAGCTGGTGAACACCGAGATCTGATCGTTGCTGTTCTTGGAGACGGTGATGTTCATCAGTTGAGCGAGTTGGGTAACGGCCTGATCGCGCTGATCCTCGAGCGCGGCCGCGGTGGCGTCCTGCGGCGTAGAGGCCGACAGCTGCTGATTGATTTGAGCGATCGTCTGCATGGCCTGATTGGCCTGGGCGATTCCGTCCGAGATGCCCTGCTCGGCCTGGCTGCGCAAAGCCTGGATGCCGCCGGTCATGGAATTGAGGCTTTGCGTCAATTGTTGCGCGGCGCCGATCGCTGCGGTTTGCGACGAATAGGACGAGGGATTGGTCGACAGCGTCTGCAGCGCGGATGTGAAATTGTTGAAGGCGGTGTCGAAGGCGCCCACCGACCCCGGCGTCCCGTAAACCTGCTGAAGCTGCTGATAGAGCTGCGCCTTGGTATCGGCGTAGGAGCCGCCGGACGTCTCGGTCCACAGCTGACCTTGCAGCAGGGAGTTGAGGCTGCGGTTGATGCCTTTGACGTCGACGCTGGACCCGGAATTGCCTCCGGCCGAAACCTCGATCTGGTTGACGCTCTGCTCGACATAGCCCGGCGTGTTGGCGTTGGCGACGTTGCCGGAAATGATCGAGAGTCCGGCTTGGGTCGCATTTAGACCCGCCAGCGCGGTGTTGAGGGCTTGGGTGAGGCTCATGCTGCTTGCCGTTCGCCTGCATCATCCGCCGAGGCTCGAGCCTGCCCGGCGACCCGCAACCGGGTCATCGTCACTGAATCACGGTGAGCAGGCTCTGCATCATCTGGTTGGCGGTCGTCATCACCTTGGCGCTGGCCGAGTAGGCCTGCTGGGCCACGATCAGATGACTGAACTGGGTGGCGATATCGACATTGGAGGCCTCGACCGAGTTGCCCACGATCTGGCCGGTGGCGGAGAACAGCGCCGGCCCGGAATCCTGGGTCTCCGCATAGGCACCTCCGTTCAGCGGCTGCAGGCCGTCCTCGCCGTTGAAGTGCGCCAGGGTGACCTCCGCCAGCGGGATGTTCTGCCCGTTCGAGAACGTGCCGACCACGCGGTTCTGGCCGTTGACGGCGATCGATTGCAGCTTGCCGGCGGCAAACCCGTTCTGCTGAAACTGGTTGACCTCGACCGCACCGCTCGTGTCGGCGAACTGCGTGAGCCCGTTGCTGCCGAGAGAGAGCTGAACGTTGCCCAGCGAATCGCCGTTGACCGTGAAATTGGGCAGCGTGATGCTCGATATCGGCGGATTCATCTGGCCGCTGGAGTTGAACGTGAAGGTCGTGCCGACGTTCTGCCACGCCGATTGCGTGCCGGTAGCGTTCGAGTTGGACTGATAGAACAACTGCCAGGTATCGGTGCCGCCGACGGCGACGCTGTCCGTCTTGGCCCAGCGCAGCTGGACATTCACCGGATTGCCGGTGGAATCGTAGGCGGTCACCGAGCCGCCGGAGATCGACTTGTTGGTGAAGGTCTGCACGTCGCCGGCGATCACCGTTCCGTTGGCGGGCACGGCCAGCAGGTTCTGCATGCCGAATTGCGAGGCGCCGGCCGTCCCGCCGATCGAGATCTGATCGGTCGAGTTCGCAGCCGTGAAGGAGACGTTTCCGCCGGGGCCCACGGTGACGTTGGCAATATTGCCGAAGCCTTGCAGGGCGGTTTGCAACTGCGCAAGAGTTTCGACCTGACCCGGACCGAAGTTGACGGTCGAGACTACCGGGACGGCAGGGGGCGTGTCGGTCGTGATGGTAAGTGTCTGGCCCGCCGCGACGGTGTTCTGGGTGATGAGATTGGTCGGCTGGAAGCTGTTTTGGCCGGAAGGGAATCCGACCGCGCCGGCACCCGCACCGCTGACGGTGATCGGAATCAGGGCGCTTGCGCTGGTCAGGACCAACCGATTGCCGGTCACCGCGGCCCCCACCTGTGCGGCGCCTCCTCCGATGGCGGCGATGAGATTTGAAATCTTGTCGCCGGCCGCCATCGTGTAAGTGGTGGTGTTGGTGCCGTCCGACACGGTGATCTGCTGGCCGACCGTCATGCCGAGCGAGGCCATCGTCGTGTTGGCGCCAAGCGGCGATAAATCGACGGTTCCGGTTCCCACCGCCGCGGCATCGGGCAGCAGGGTCGCTCCGTTGCCGGTGATCTTCGCCGCCGCAGGCGCCCCCACCAGCGGATTTGCGGTGAATCCGACCGGGTTGAGCAGGTTCGAGCCCGGTACGGTGGGGCTGCTGGACGCGGTCGTCGGGGTGCTGGCCAGATTGGCCTGGTAATGGATTTGGGTAGTCGGCTGGGCCGGCACGAAATTGGTGCTGAACTGCAAGACGGTGGGGACGCTGCCGACCGGGTTACCGGTCGTGGGGCTCACCGGAATTCCCATCAAATAGTATCCCGCGCCGTTCACCAGGTAGCCCCCCTGGTTCTCCTGAAAATCGCCGCGGCGGGTATAGTCGCTCACGCCGTCGAAGACCGGCTGGTTGTCCGCGAACGACGCCGGCTTCGCCACCACGAACCAGCCGTCGCCGTTGATGGCCATGTTGGTGCTGGTGGTGGTGGACTGGATGGAGCCCTGCACGCTGTTGGTTGCGCTGGATTCCGCAAGCACGCTCCCGGAGGTTTGCTGACCGGCGGCCGCCAACGACACCAGCGCGTCGAAGCTCGTGTCGGTCTCCTTGAAACCGGTGGTTTGCGAGTTCGCGATGTTTCCGGAAATGTTTTGCAGAGCGAACGACTGCGCTTGCAGGCCCCCGACCGCGGTCGTGAGAGCATCGAATAAGCCCATGGCTGGTCTCCAACTGCGTTCCAGGCGGCGCTCGCGTGATGTCGCGGACTGCGCCACGGTTCGGCACCGGTGGATCGACACCGATGGGGCTTGCGTCGCAATCAGCGTGCCAAAGAAATTATTTAGCAAGATCAGCCGCTTCGCCCATCACACGCCACCACCTGCCGTGGCCCGCCGGGCAAAACCCGCCGGTCGCCGGCAAATTCTGCCGGGGAGCGGCCCTGCGTTCCGGGATCCGCGGTCGTCGGCCAGACGCATCCAATCACCTCAGGTCTTGCCGCATCGAAAGTGCCCGAATTGGGAAAGCACCCATGCGGGAACATCTGCTGCAGGCCGGCAAGCCGCGTTCTTGGTCGAGGTGACGTGTCCCTTGCGCTCCAGCGAAGGGCGCGAATCACGTACCATGTCGAGCTAGTCCGTGGTTCGGGAACGCCCCGCTTTCATGCCTGGAACTCCGCCCCTTGGCGCCAGAAAGTCACGACCAAATAGCTCGCCGGGCACGCGCCCCGGGCAGCCGCTCGAGCCGATATCGACTTTCAATCAGGCCTTGGCCTTTCACAGAGCCGGCGACCTGATGGAGGCGGAGAAGCTTTACCGGCAGGTTCTTGAAGTCGAGCCTGACCACTTTGACAGCCTGCATCTCCTCGGGATCGTCTCTTTGCAACAAAGCAACCATGCGGAGGCGATCCGCAAAATCGACCTGGCGCTGAAGATAAACCCGGGCTCCGCCTATGCGCACAGCAACCGCGGCAATGCGTTGCATCAGTTGAAACGTTTCGATGAGGCGCTCAAGAGCCATGACAGATCGATCGAGCTCAGGCCCGATTATTCGGACGCTCTGTTCCATCGCGGTAATACGCTCCAGGAGCTGAACCGGCCCGATGAGGCCGTGGCAAGCTACGACAAGGCAATCGCGCTCAAGCCGAGCTATCCGGAGGCCCTCGTCAACCGCGGCGTCGCGTTGATGGGACTAAACCGAACTCGATGAGTCCCTGGCGAGCTACGACCGGGCGATCGCGCTCAAGGCCGATGACGCGGAGGCCCACAACAATCGCGGCGTCGTGCTGATGGAACTGGACCGGCTCGATGAGGCCCTGGCGAGCTGCGACCTGGCGATTTCACTCAAGCCCGGCTATGCGGACGCCGTCGACAACCGCGGTACCGTACTGAGGCGGCTGAACCGGCTCGATGAGGCCCTCGAGAGCCATGATGCGGCGCTCGCGCTCCAGCCCGAACTCCGTCGACACCTTCTACAACCGCGGCAACGTGCTGAAGGAGCTGAACCGCCCCGACGACGCATTGGCGAGCTACGGCAAGGCTATCGCGCTCCAGCCCGACCATGCGGAGGCGCATTGGAACGAGTCCCTGCTGAGGCTGCTGAGCGGTGATTTTGCGCGTGGTTGGTCGAAATACGAATGGCGATGGAGAAGCAGGGCGTTGGCGTTTCGCCATCGCAACTTTTTGCAGCCACTTTGGCTGGGCGCAGACCCGATCCAAGGCAAGACCATCCTGCTTCATGGCGAGCAGGGCTTGGGTGACACGATCCAATTCTGCCGATACGCACCCCTGGTCGCGGCCCGCGGCGCGCAAGTGATTCTGGAGGTGGACGAGTCGCTTCGGGAACTCGTAACCGGTCTTGCCGGAGTGTCGCGATGCGTTGCCAAAGGTGACAGCCTCCCTGAATTCGACCTGCATTGCCCGCTGCTCAGCTTGCCGTTGGCGTTTGGAACGCGGCTCGAGACGATCCCGGCGACGACACCGTATTTGCGGGCTCCGGCGCGTGCGGTGGCGAGCTGGGAGGCAAGGCTTGCGGAGACAAACCGGCCCCGGATCGGCATGGTCTGGTCCGGAGACGCACGGCACAAGGAAGATCGCAACCGATCGATCGGTCTGCGCACCTTGCTGCCGCTCCTGGGTGTCCCGGCGACCTTCGTCAGTCTGCAGCGGGATGTCCGCGCCGTCGATGCGCAACTGCTGCACGAGCGAGACGATATGCTGCATTTCGGCGGAGACCTCCGGAGCTTCTCCGACACCGCGGCCCTAATCTCGCATCTGGACCTCGTCATCACGGTCGATACGAGTGTCGCACACTTGGCCGGCGCACTGCATCGGCCGGTCTGGATCCTTTTGCCTTTCATTCCCGATTGGCGATGGCTGCTCGACCGGGAGGACAGCCCTTGGTATCCTACCGCGCGCCTGTTCAGGCAGGCCGCATCGAGGGAGTGGCAAGGCGCCGTCGGGCATCTTCATGACGCGTTGCGCGATTGGATCGGAAGCCGGCCAAACGTCGCTTGACGTCACATAATTGCGGCAATCTCGCAACAGCTGCTGCGTTTCAGGCACCTTGCCACTGTCGGTTTATACCCGCACCTTCCTGCCAATCCGGCCGCCGGGCCCGCAACGAGGACCAGCCATGCGCTTCCAAGGCACCAGCGCCTATGTGGCCACCGATGACCTGAAGGTCGCGGTCAATGCCGCGATCGCGCTCGAGCGTCCGCTCCTGGTCAAGGGCGAGCCCGGCACCGGCAAGACCGTGCTGGCGCTCGAGATCGCCAAGAGCCTCGGCTCGCCGCTGATGGAATGGCACGTCAAATCGACCACCAAGGCGCTGCAGGGGCTCTACGAGTACGACGCGGTGTCGCGGCTGCGCGACAGCCAGCTCGGCGACGATCGGGTGGCGGACATCCGCAACTACATCAAGCGCGGCAAGCTGTGGGACGCCTTCGTGGCCGACGAGCGTCCGGTGCTCTTGATCGACGAGATCGACAAGGCCGATATCGAGTTCCCCAACGACCTCCTGCAAGAGCTCGACCGCATGGAGTTCTTCGTCTACGAGACCGGCGAGACCGTGCGGGCGCGCCGGCGGCCGATCGTGATCATCACCTCGAACAACGAGAAGGAGCTGCCGGACGCGTTCCTGCGCCGCTGCTTCTTCCATTACATCCGCTTTCCCGATCCCGATACCATGCGCTCGATCGTGGACGTCCACTTCCCGGGCATCAAGCAGCGCCTGGTGAGCGAGGCGCTGCAGCTTTTTTATGAGGTGCGCGAGGTGCCGGGGCTGAAGAAGAAACCCTCGACCTCGGAGTTGCTCGATTGGCTCAAGCTCCTGATGGTCGAGGATATCGGACCCGAGACCCTGCGCGAGCGCGACCCCAAGAAGCTCATCCCGCCGCTGCACGGGGCGCTGCTCAAGAACGAGCAGGACGTGCACCTGTTCGAGCGGCTGGCCTTCATGGCGCGCCGCGAGGGGCGCTGAGCCGGCGCCCGGCTCGATTTCTTGACTCCCTGTCGCGAGCGGTGAAGATTGCGGCCGGTGGAATTGGCACAACCGCTTCGATCGTGGGAGAAATCCGATGTATGCGAGATCGATTGCAGCCGCCGCGGCGGTCGTCGTGCTCGGCGCCATGGCGCAGGCCCAGCAGCTCCAACCATTGGCGCCCGCGCCCGACTTCGACAAGGTCACCATCAAGCCGGTCGATCTCGGGCACCGGACCTACATGCTGGAAGGCGAAGGCGGCAACATCACGGTTGCGATCGCGGATGACGGTGTCATCATGGTGGACAGCCAGTTCGCGCCGCTCTACGGCAAGATCAAGGCCGCCATCGCTCGGCTGACGCCGCTGCCGATCCGCTATCTCATCATCACCCATTTCCATCGCGACCACACCGGCGGCGCCGAGGCGTTCGGCCGGGACGGCGCCATCATCGTGGCGCACGAGAACGTCAAGACCCGGATGGCGAGCGGAACCCGCAACGGCCTCACCGGCAACCAGGTGCCGGCCTCCCCCGCGATCGCGCTGCCGAAGGAGACCTATCAGGACAGCATGACGGTTCGGTTGCAGGGTCGCTCGGCCGAGCTCAGATATTCCAGGGACGTGCACACCGACGGCGACACCTATGTCTACCTTGCGGATGCCAACGTGCTGGTCACCGGCGACATCGTGTTCTTCGGCCGTTACCCGAACATCGATTTCGCTTACGGCGGCAGCATCGATGGCATGATCCGCGGCGTTGACGGATTGCTCGCCTTTGCCAGGGAGGACGCCACCATCGTGCCGGGGCACGGCCCCGTCGGCACCAAGACGATGATGCGGGAATATCGCGAGATGTTGGTGGTGGCGCGCGATCGCATCCAGAAGTTGAAGGCGGCCGGCAAGACCGAGGATGAGGTGGTCGCCGCCAAGCCGAATGCGGACTTCGATGCAAAATACGGGCTCGACGAGCGATCGAACGGCAACTTCGTGCGTGTGGTCTATCGCTCGCTGAGGAGCTAGCTAGCGTTCAGCCGGGCTCGCGCAGGAACGCGGTCAACAGCCCGCTCACCTGCTCGGGCTGCTCTTCATGCGCCCAGTGGCCGGCGCCGCCCACCATGTGGACGCCCTTGAACTTCGTGTAGCCGGTCTTGCCGATGTTCATCGGACCGCCAATCGTCCGGTTGGCGCCCCAGTCCTCCTTGCCGGCGATGACCTGCGCCGGGACGTCGATGGTGCGGCCCGCGTAGGTCAATTGCTCGGCGACCGTCGGCGCGAAGGCGTTGTTGCGCCGCCGCCGGTATTCCTGCAGCGCGCCGGTCCAGCCGCTGCGGGTGTATTCCATCCCATAAACCTCGCATTCCGGCTCGGTCAGCCACTTGCAGGCCTTGATATAGGCGGCGTCCGGCATTTCGGCGGCGACCGTCGCCGGCATGCTCTTGCCCCGGCGCATCACATAATACTCTGGCATCCTGGCGTTCTGCTCGGCGGCTTCCTTGGCGCCGCGCACCGGATGCAGCGGCTGCAGATTCTGGTTGCCGGGAAAATCGGCGCTCTTCATGTAGTAGAAGGCGCGGAAGAATTCGGTCATCCGCGGCGGCACCTGCTTCATGTCGGCATCGGCTTGCTGGGTCGCCCAATAATCCTGATAGCCTTTGCGCGGCGGATCGAGCTTGGCGTATTCGGCGTCGAGCTCGGCGTTGCTGAACTCAGGCCGCGGCACCGCCGCCCCATTGGCGGTGTTGAACGGGAACGACGGCGGGCCGCCGAAGCCCCCGCCGATGAGCGTGAGGCGGGGAAACATGTCGGGCCGGATCAGCGCCCCCAGCGCCGCCATCAGCGAGCCCTGGTCGTGCCCCACCATCATCGCGGTCGTGCGATAGCCGAGCGCATAGACCAGCGCGATCTGGTCGCGCACCATGTTGAGCGCGAGAAACGGCTGCGGATCGGCATCGAAGGAATTGTCCCAGCCGGTGGTGCGGCCGAACCCGCGGCAGTCCGGCGCGATCACGTAATACCCGGCGGCCGCAAGCGAAGGCATCACCTTGCGCCAGCTGTAGCCGAGGTTGGGAAAACCGTGCAGCAGCAGCACCAGCGGCCGGCCCGGCGTCTCGTAGCCGGCCTCAAGCATGTTCACCGTCAGGCCGTTGACGTTGGGGACGAGGCGCGGGCGGACCCCAGGGGGAAGCGTGCCGTTGCCATAGGGCGGCAGGCCCTGGAAATCCGCCTTGGTGACCTCGGCCCGCACCGGCGCACCGGCACCCAATGCCAAGCCGCCCATTCCGGCGGCGAGCAGCCCGCGCCGCGAGAGCGCAAGCGTGGTGGTGTGGTTGGAGTCCCGGCCCGGCATGGCGATTCCCCCTTGCATGGATGCGTGATGGTGCGACGGTTTCTATTCGCCCCGGCCAGGCCACAAGGCCGCGCTCATGCGCTGACGAACGCGGCCGCGGTTTGGCGAGGGCAGCAACTCAGTATTTGATCATCGCGCTGCGCGTGAGCGTGAGGTTGCTGGTGACCCCGACCCAGGTGCCTTTGGCCAGATGGAAGGCTGCGTATTGCTCGTGATACTCGTCCTCGCCGGCCGAGCAATCGACCGGAACGATGACCTTGTAGCCGCGCTGCGCCGCCTCCTGCGCGGTGCCCACGGTCGCGCCCTGGAACGAGTTGCCGCAGATGATCACGGTCTTGATGCCGGCCTGCTTGAGTATCGGCTCAAGCGTCGAGCCCAGGAACTTGTCGGTCCCTTGCTGGCGGTACCATTCGCCGTCCCGCGGCTTGATCGCCGGGTCGACGATATCGTCGGGCGTCGCCTTGCCGTTGGCGCCGACCAGGCTGTACCAGACCACCATCTTGTGCGCGCGCGCCTCGTCGTGCAGCCGTTTCATGCTCGGTACCGCGGCGACGCAGCGGGGCCGCGCATTGCAGCCGGCTTTCATCATGTCGAGAAACAGCAGCGCGGTGGTCGAAGGATCGACCGTGACCTCCTTCAGCTCCGGCGGCGGCGGCACCACCGCCGTGCCCCAGTCGGAGATCACGTCGGCGACGGACGGGGTTCCGAGCAAGGCGACGAGCAGCGTTCCGGCAGCGGCGGCGGCAAAGCGTGACGGTGTCATATTGTCCTCCCGGTATCTCGGTAGCCTCTTGGCAAGGGCGACCTTGCGCAAGGATAGTGCAGTCGCCGCACGAAGGCCATGGCGCGCATCGTGGCGCGCATCGTGGCGCGCGTCGCGGCGCGCGTCGCGGCGCGCGCATCGGGAATGCCCCGGAGGCTCAGCGCTTCGAGCGGCTGGCATTGCGTGCCGGGCGCGAAGGCCGCGGCCCTTCGCCGGGCAGCGGCTCGAGCTGCGGGTCGGCCGGAAGCGCAACCGCGGGCAACTCCATTGCGTCAGCCGGCGTCTGATTGGGCAGCGCCGCCCGGGCCGGCCGCCTTTTCGCCGGGGCCGGCGGTCGCACCGGCCCGCCCTGGCGCGCGCCGGCCTGGTGGCCGCGGGCTTTTCGCGCCGTGAGCTCGTCGCGCTTGCGCCGCCACCAATAGCTGACTTGCGCGGCCACGCGACCGGCGCGCCCGCCCGCCCAGATCAATTCGAACGGCAGGAACAGCCGCCAGGTATCGTCGTTGTCGACGATGGCGCGCGCGATCAGGTTGCCGGCGGTGGCGGTCGTGTTCAAGCCATGGCCGCCGAACCCGCTGGCCAGCCAGATGCCGGGCGAAAGCTCGCCGATCTGCGGCATGTTGTGGATGGTGCGGCCGAGCACGCCGGACCAGCAATGCTCGATTGCGACCGTGCCGAGCTGCGGATAGAGGGCGGCGATGTCGGCCGAAAGCTCGCCTGCGAACCGGCGCGGATCGGCTTCCCACACGGTCGCCCGCCCCGAGATCAGGATGCGGTCGCCGTCGACGATGCGGTAATGATTGTCGGCGCGCTCGCCATCGCTGACCGCGCCGTGAAATGTGATCGCGTCGGCGAGCCGCGGGCCGAGCGGCGCGGTGACCGCCAGATAGGTCCAGATCGGCAGCAGCGTGGCGGCGACCTGTGGCATCAGCTCGCCGATGCGGACATTGCCGGCCAGCACCACATGGGCCGCCCGCACCCGCCCCTGCGGCGTCTCGATGCGCTTGCGCACCCCGGCCGGATCGATGGCAATCGCCGGGGTTCGCTCGAAGATCTGCGCTCCGGCGGCTTGCGCGGCGGCCGCCAGCCCAAGCGCGTAGTTGAGCGGATGCAGATGAAAGGCACGCGGGAAATAGAGCGCGTTGAAATAGCGGTCGCTCTTGAGCACGTCGCGCACCCGGTCGCTCGCCCAACCCTCGACCTCGGCGCCGAAGTCCCGGCCGAGCAGCTGCAGGGTCGCGACGATGCGCTCGGCATCGTCCAGCTTGGAGACGCTGAGCCAGCCGTCGATCGGATCGACGCCCGGCATGCCGGTTTCCCGAATGGTGGCGCGAACATATTCGAGGCCGGCTTCCGCCAGCGCCCACAAATCCCGCGCCTTCTGCAGCCCCGCCCGTTCCGCGATGGTGTCGACGCTGCCCGCATAGCCCGGCAGCACGAAGCCGCAATTGCGTCCGGACGCATGGCCGGCGATGCGACCGGCCTCCACCACGGCCACCGACCAGCCGCCGCGGGCGATCTCGCGCGCGGTGGTGAGGCCGGCGAGACCCGCCCCCACCACGCAGACATCCACGTCGAGATCGTTGGTCAGCGGCGCTCGCTCGGGCACCGACAGCGCGGTTGCGGTATACCAGCTCGGCGAATGGCCCGCTCGATCGGACGCGCTCACATTATATCCCTATATCCCTCGTCCCCAGCCCGTTCCGACGCTGGCACCGGCCACATTATGCTAGACTGTCGGGCCGGGAAAATCGATGCTGCCCATGCGATTGATGCTGCTGCGCCACGCCAAGACCGAAAGAGCCAAATCCGGCATGCACGATCGCGACCGCCGCCTCACTGCGCGCGGCCGCAAGGATGCCGCCCGGATCGCCGCCCACATGGCGCAGCACGGTCTCCTGCCCGACCGGGCGCTGATCTCGTCCGCGCAACGCACGCGCGAGACCTGGGAGCGCATGGCGCCGGCGTTCTCGCCAGCTCCGCCCGCCGGCTACGAAGATCGCCTGTACGAAAGCGGCACCGAAGCCATCCTGGCCGCGATCAAGGCCACCGATCGCTCCGTCTCCTCGCTCCTGGTGATCGGGCACAATCCCGGCCTCTACGATACGGCACGGCTCCTGCTCGGCCACCGCGGCGGCGCGGCGCATGCGCTCGATGACGGCTTGCCGACCGCGAGCCTCACGGTGATCGATTTTGCCGAGTCCGACTGGCGCAAGCTCTCGCCCCGCAGTGGCCGCCTCGCGGAGTTCGTCACCCCGCGTCTGCTCGGCGATCCAGAAGATTGACCCCTGATCAGCCGTTCGGCGGGTTCGCAGCCGCGCCCGAACGTGCCATGGTGGCGGATGTGGTTCCGAGCCCGGCTGGGAGAGCCCCATGTACAAGCAGATTCTGGTTCCGGTCGATCTCGCCGACCCGGAGCTCGCCAAGCCCGCGATCGCGACCGCGGTGATGATGGCCGATCAGTCCGGCGGCACGGTGCGCCTGATCAACATCATGCCGCTCACCCCGGTAATGCTGGCCGAATACGTGCCGCCGGACTTCGAGGCGCAGCAGCGCAAGTCGGCCGAGGAGGCGCTGGCGATCGTCACCCGCGAGACCGGCCTCGACGCCGGGCGGATATCCGCGGCGGTGCGGCAAGGCGGCGTCTACCAGGAGATTCTCGAAGAGGCCAACGCCATGAAGGCCGACCTCATCGTGATGACCTCGCATCGGCCGCATCGGCCGGCGGTGCGCACCTATTTCCTCGGCTCCAACGCCGGGCATGTGGTGCGCTATGCCAAGTGCTCGGTGCTGGTGGTGAGGCACGAGAGAGAGTGAGTGGTGAAGGGAGTGAGTGGTGAGTAGTGAGTAGGAAGCAGGGAGCCGTGGCCACCCTGACTACTCACTACTCACTTTCTTCATTCCTTCATCGCTTCGATCGCCAGCTTCACCACGCCCGGCGGGCTCGCGTAGATCTCGTTGACGAGCGCGGCGGCCTCGGTTCCGGAGACCGGCCGCACCTCCAGATCCTGCCGCTGCGCCTCGGCCAGGAACATGGGATCCCGCATGGTCGCGTCGAACGCCGCGCGCAGCGCCTTGAGCCGCTCGGGCGGAATTCCCGGCGGCGCCACATAGGGCCGCGCCATCACCTGGCGGGCCAGGATCAGCTTGAGCGCCGATTGCTGGTCGGGCTCGCGCGCGAGCTCCAGGATCGTGGGCGTGTCGGGCAGCTCGGCGAGCTTCTCGGTCGAAAGCTGGAGCGCCACGTTGATCGCCTTCGACTGGAACATGTCCTTGTTCCACGCCATCATGCTGGACCATGACCAGCCGCAGCGGCCGTCGACCTCCTTGCGGGTGATCGCCAGCACCACGTCGGCGGCGCTGTGATAGCCGGTGACGACCTTGAGCGGCAGGCCGAACATCTTGCGCAGCACGGCCGGGAACACGTCGCTGTCGGCGCCCGCCCCGGTGCTGCCGATCACATAGGACTTGGTCTGCATGTCGCGCCAGGTGGCGATGCCGCTGTCGGAGCGGAACGCGCAGACGCCGACCTCGTTCGAGATGCTGCCGAGCCAGCCGTACTTCGCCGCCGCGTATTGCACGCCCTCGCCGCGGCCGAGCAGCGGGTCGAGGAAAGCGCCGCGCGAGAAACCGCCGAACGCGCTGCCGTCCTTGGGGGCGATGTTGTAGAGATAGTTCGCCGCCTTGATGCTGCCGGCGCCCGGCATGTTCTGCACCACGATCGACGGATTGCCGGGAATGTGCCGCGCCATGTGGCGGGCGAGCGCGCGCGCATAGATATCGTAGCCGCCGCCGGGCGCGTAGCCGATCACCAGCTGAACGCTGCGGCCGGAATAGAAATCGGCGATCGGATCGGCGGCCTGCGCCGCGCCGGCTTGCGCCAGCGCGACCAACGCGCCGAAGGCGAGACCTGGTACGAACCCACGCATCGCAACCCCCTTTTAGCCTCGCCACGATCCTGAGCACGAGCGGGTCGCAGGGCAACTGTTCGAAGGGTGACCGTTCGTCGCACGAGCTTAGGGTGCTGTCGCGCACGAAGAAAGCCGCGCCCGCGCCCAATATGCAAACGGCGCCTGCCTGAATACCAGGCAGGCGCCGGCAAGACTAAGACAACCGCTGCGCGATCAGTGCGCCGCGGCCGGCTCGTGCGGGGCCTTCTGGTAGCCGTGCTTCTGCACGTTCATGTTGACGAGCTCGTCGGCCGCGCAGCCCGACTCCAAAAAGTCCCAGCTCTTCATCCACTCGTAGGTACGCTGCAATTCATCGGCCGGGATCGGCGCCGGATCGACCAGGAACAGCCGGCTCTCGCGCAGGTCGTCGATGGTCAGCTGGGCGATCTGCGGATCCTTGTTCTTGTAGTAGTCGATGAAGTAATGCATGTAGCTGCGCTTGTTGGCGTTGATGCGCCGCACCGCCTCGCGCACCGCCCGGTTGAAGGCGCTGTAGGTCTCGGCATCGACCCGATCGGACGCCACCTCGGTGCCGTGATGGAAGGCCGCCACCACCATCCGGCAGCCCATCTTCTCGGCGAGCGAGATATAGGGCTCGGTCAGCGTGGTGGCGTCGATCACGCCGTCCATCAGCAGCTTGAACCGGTAGGGCGAGCCGTTCGGCACCCGGCCGAGCTTGATCAGGTCGCGCGGCACGAAACCTTCCAGCATCTGCAGGGTCAGATAATGGGTGCCGAAGAAGAACGGCACGCCGATCTGCCGGTTGGCGAATTGCTGCGGCGTCTGCACCGGCGAATCCCCGCGCACCACCAGGGCCGCATAGGTGACGATGGAGCGGCGGCCGACCTGGCGGCTTTTGACCTTGGTGGCCTCGACGCGCGAATAGTTGCCCCATTCGCAGGCGTTGTAGAGATCGGCCTTGCCTTCCTCGAGCAGCTTGCCGTGGCTGGCGAAGCGCGGCGCATCCTTGTGGCTGGTCACGTGCAGCTGCGGGGTCTTGTCGACGCCCTTCTCGCGATCGGCCCATTCGATGGTGAGCCCCTCCTTCGCGAACAATCCTTCGTCAAAAGCGACCAGCTCCGCCAATCCTTGGAACGGCGCGGTAGTTTCCAGAACGAGCTTCTTCTGCATGGAAAATCTCCCATCTGCGAGACCCCGGCGCCGCCGCTTTGATCGCGGCGCGCAGGTGTCTCCGGGTGACGGGCGCGCGGCCGCATCCCGCAACGGATGCACCAGGCGCTCGGGCTCTGGCCTCTGGTTAACAACCTCGAAATCGTCGCAGGCGAGCTTTGCAAAACCGGCCAAAGCGCACTGTGGCCCATCTCACGCCAAGGCCGCGTTTTGTCAATTTTGCTGCAAGGAATATTTGCCTAGCGGGCCGCGGCGGGCCTTGCGTGTGCCGGATGCCGGCGCAAGCCGCGTCACTCGAGCTTCACCCCGGCAGCCTTGATCACCTTGTTCCACCGCTCGACCTCCTCGCGCATATACGCGGCGGTCGCCTGCGGGGTTCCGCCGATCGCCTCGCCGGACCATTCGGCGAGATGGCCGAGCATCTCGGGGCGGCGCAGCGCCTCGTTGATGTCGGCATTGATCTTGGCGACGATTTGCGGCGGCGTCTTGGGGGGCGCCACCACCGCATACCAGGCCGCGGATTCGAAGCCCGGCAGGGTCTCGGCGATGGTCGGCGTGTCGGGCAGCGAGCTCATGCGCGCCGCTGTCGCCACCGCCAGCAACCGCAATTGGCCGCCCTTCACCAGCGCCAGCGAGACG
Organism: uncultured Alphaproteobacteria bacterium; assembly: GCA_963721005.1. Classification (GTDB taxonomy): domain Bacteria; phylum Pseudomonadota; class Alphaproteobacteria; order Rhizobiales; family Xanthobacteraceae; genus VAZQ01. Next base: position 581,652 of record CAVRHR010000003.1, read on the forward strand.
CCGAGATTGTCGAACATGATGTCGACATTGCCGGCCACCAGATCCGCGAGCGCCGGCGCCGAGCCGCGGTAGGGAACGTGCTGGACCTTCACGCCGGCCATCATCTGGAACATTTCCGAGGTCAGGTGCGAGGTCGTGCCGTTACCCTGGGTGGCCGAGGTCACCTTGCCGGGATTGGCGCGAGCCTGCGCGATCAGCTCGGCCACGCTGCGGGCCGGAAGCTTCGACGTCACCACCAGCGAGTTGGGCACCCGCACCATCACCACAATGGGCACGAACTGGGTCGGATCGAAATTGAGCTTGGGATAGAGGTTCTGGTTGATGACCAGCGGCGGCGGCGGCGCCGAGAGCAGCGTATAGCCGTCGGGCTCGGCCTTGAAGGCCGCCTCGGCCCCGATATTGCCGCCGGCGCCGGTGCGGTTCTCGATGATGACCGGCTGCCCCCATTTGCGCGCCAAAATGTCGCCGATCACCCGCGGTACGATATCGGCGGTGCCGCCGGCCGGGAACGGCACGATGATTCTGACCGCCCGGGTGGGAAAGTCCTGTGCCGGCGCAACGCCGATGCCGGCAGCGCAGATAGTGGCGAGCACGGTGGCGCCGAGAATCGCGCGCAACGCACCGGCATCGAGCGTGGATGGCTTCATTCCCGGCTCTCCCGCTGAATCAATGGGTCCACCCGCACGCAATACCGCGTTCCATCGGCCCGCGCGCTGCCTATTTCCTAGGCCCGGCGCAGTCGGGCCCGGCGCGAAATCCTGTTGATCGCAACCCCGATCGTATTCGACAGGGCAGCGGTTATCGAGCACAATTAAATCGGCTTGAAGTGGGCGCGCTCATCGCCCATCTGATCGGGGGCCAGTCGAGCCGGCACCGTTCGTCGTCGAATCGCCGCGCGCGATGGGCAGCGGATATGGCCATCCGGTCCGGCGATGGCATTCGAGGCGTAACAAGAGGCACCAATGACTAGCCATTTCCCGACTAGCCATCGGCGGACCAACCACCCGCTCCGCGCGATCGTTCTGGGCGCTGTCTTGAGCGCCGTGCTCGGCCTGACCGGGCTTGCTGCCACCGCGGGCGCCGCATCCGCCCGCACCATTTATGACGGCGCCTGGAGCGTCCTCATCATGACCAAGTACGGGTCTTGCGACCCGACCTACCGCTACGGCGTCGAGATCAGCGACGGCATGTTGACTTATCAAGGCGGCGGCCTGATCTCCATGCAGGGCCGGGTCACCCCGAAAGGGGCGATCAGGGTCCTGGTGTCGTCCGGAGGCCAATACGCGGACGGCACCGGCAAATTGACCCGCAACCGCGGCGGTGGCGTCTGGAAGGGCCAAGGCATGAGCACCGCATGCTCCGGCACCTGGCTGGCGGAACGGCGCCCCGATTAGGGACGTCGAGTCCGTCTTACTCGGGCATTCTCATCAGACCGGCCGATCGGCGGTGCGCGTGCGCTGCCGGGGCTGGTCGGTCGTGTGCGCGGGTTGTATGAGCAGGTTGTGTCCACGTGTCACCGTCGTGACACAATATGGCGAGCATCTAGCTTCGCCGGAATCGTGAAAAAGGATTTGCCCGGACCATGCGCGCATTCATCAACACCGCCGCCAGCATCGCGGTCGCAGGCTTGACGGTTTGCGCATTCCTGTCGGCGCAGCTGCCGTTCGAGCCGTGGCCGGGCCAGGCCGCGGCCCAGACCGCGGCGTCCGCCCTCAAGCAAGCCCCCAAGCAATTGCCGAAGAAGAAAGGTCCCGCTCCCAAGGGCGCGCCGAGCACCGGTACGCCGGTCCAGACCAATGCCAAGCCGGAGCGGCCCACATTCAGTCTCGAGGATGAGGCCGACGCGCTGGTTCTGGGCATTCCGGACGCCCGGGCCTGGGGCGATTCCGAGGACGAGTTCGCGCGCCTGCTGCCGAAGACCGATGGACCGTGGCTGGCCATGTCCGGCGGCGGCTCCGACGGCGCCTATGCGGCCGGGCTGCTCACGGGCATGACCCAGGCCGGCAACCGGCCGCAATTCGCCGTCGTCACCGGCGCCAGCATCGGCGCCCTGATCGCGCCCTACGCCTTCCTGGGCGCGCGCTATGACGACGAGTTGCGCCAGCAGTTCACCACCATCACGGCCGGCGACATCTTCGAGGACCGCCCGACCGGCGCCAGCCTGATGGATTCCTGGCCGCTCAAGCGCACGATCGAGAAACGGGTGACGCCGCAACTGCTCAAGGACATCGCGGCCGAGCATGCCCGTGGCCGGCGGCTGTTGGTTGTCACCACCAATCTCGATGCCGGCCGGCCCATGGTCTGGAACATGGGCGCCATCGCGGCGCGCGGCGACGACAAGGCGCTGCAGCTGTTTCGCTCCGTGCTGTTGGCCTCCGCCAGCATTCCGGGAATTTTTCCCCCGGTGCTGATCACGGCCGAGTCCCACGGCAAGGAGGTGCAGGAGCTGCATAACGACGGCACCATCACGGCGCCCTTTTACGTCGCGCCCACATCGGTGCTGGCCGGCACCGGCACCGTGCATCTGCCGACCAAGCAGCTCTACGTGATCGCCAACGCCAAGCTGTCGCAGCAATTCGAGATGACCACGCCACAGACCGCCGCGGTGCTCGGCCGCTCGATCTCGCTGGCGCTGCAATCGGGCTTGCGCATCGAGCTGTTGCTGACCCTGGCGGCCGCCCAGAAGCAGGGCATCAGCCTGAGCGTTGCCCAGATCGATCCCGAGTTCCAGCATCCGGCACGCGGCGCCTTCGACCCGGAATACATGAAGGCGCTGTTCGACTACGCGGTCGAGCAGGCCAAGAACGGCAAGACCTTCGAGACCGTGGCGGCGACCGGGCCCGAGCATCGCAGCGCGGCGTCGCCCTGACCGCGGCCGGGGCGGGCCCGCTCAGATCGGGCTGATCCGCTGCGTGGTCACAATGTCGATCTCCGAGGTCAGGGTGCGATGGATCGGGCATTTGTCGGCGATCTCGAGGAGGCGCGCCCGTTCGTCCGCATCGAGCGCCCCGGAAAGCTCGACCTCGCGCTCGATGCGGTCGATCTTGCCCTCCTTGGTCTCGCAGCTCGCGCAATCGGCGGCATAGATCTTGGCGTGCCGCAGCCGCACCGTGACCCGATCGAGCCGTAAGGCCTTGCGCTCGGCATAAAGCCGCAGCGTCATCGCGGTGCAGGCGCCGAGCGCCGCCAGCAGGAGCTCGTACGGGTTGGGACCGCTGTCGCCGCCGCCGGCCGCGAGCGGCTCGTCGGCTAGAAGACGGTGGGCGCCCGCGATGATCTCCTGCTGCAAGCGGCCCCGCCGGGTCTCCCGCACCGTCACCACGCTGCGATCCTCCTCGATGCTCGCGGCCGTAGCGGCGACCCCTGTGGCTGCCTCCTCGGGTTGGGCGCCCACCAGCGGCGCCCCTGACGATATCGGGACCCCCGCCTCTTGCGGCGCCATGTCGAGATAGCGCCCCGCCCAGGCGGCGATCACGCTCGCCACATAGGCGGCATCGCTGCGGCGGCTCAACAGATGATCGGCACCGGCGAGCGAGACGAAGCTTTTCGGGTGCCGGGCGGCAGCGAAGATACGGCTCGCATTGTCGATGCCGACGATCTCGTCGGTCGGCGAATGGAAGATCAGCAGCGCCTTGTGCAAGGCATTGATGCGGCCGCTCAATTCCTGCTCGGCGACATCGTCAAGAAAGGCCCGGCGCAGACGGAACGAGCGGCCCGCGAGGCTCACCGCGACCTCGGCCTCGGCCCCGGCATCGATCTGCGCCCGTTGGTCCTTGAACAGGCCCGCCACATGGGCGGGATCGGACGGCGCCCCGATGGTGACCACCGCCCGCGCCTCCGGCACCTGCGCCGCGGCCGCCAGGACCGCCGCGCCGCCGAGGCTGTGGCCGATCAGGATGGCGGGCGCCCGCTTGACCTTGCGCAACCGGTCGGCGGCGGCGACCAGATCGGCCACATTGGACGAGAAGGTCGTGTTGGCGAACTCGCCTTCGCTCGAGCCGAGCCCGGTGAAATCGAAGCGCAGCACCGCGATGCCGAGGCCGGTCAAGGCCTGGGCGATCCGCTTGGCGGCGTGGACATCCTTGCCGCAGGTAAAGCAATGGGCGAACAGCGCATAGGCCCGCGCCTCGCCCGCCGGGTTGTCGAGGAGCCCGGCCAGGCGCAGTCCCCCGGCGTTGAGAAAATCGAACCGCTCCGACGGCATCTGAGCCTCCTTTGGCCAACGCATGGGCCCGTGCCAGCCGATTTTGGCCTGGCGGCGCGGACGCGGCGAGCGACCAACCCGGCCGGCAGCCTAGACCGGATTCCGGTCGCGTTGACGCAGGTCTCTCCGTCGTCATGCCCGGCCTTGTGCCGGGCACCCAGGTCTTTCGCGCCACAAAGCAAGGCGTGGGTGGCCGGGACATAAGGGCGTTTACGCCCGTCTTCGACGGGCTATGCCCGGCCATGACGTGCCGGGTAATTCAATGCAAACGAAACATGCTCTAGTCACATCCCCGGCGGCACGCCGAGAATCCTGAAACTCACATATTTACAATATCTTAGGCCGCACTCGTCCGATCGCCCCGACGGCCCGTAACTTGTCCCAGGAGGCGAGCCCGATACCGCACCCTGGCACCATCAACGGTATTTGAACCTATTTCGATCATACAGCGACCAAGGTTGCAGGGACGGGGATCGCCACTTCCAATCACCGTCCGCCAACCCGATCAACTCCGGCATCAAGCCGGCAGATACAGGATGAGGCCATGACGAAGTTGCAAGATCGCACCGTTAGCCGCGCCGCCCTGGCGCTGATCGCCGTCTCGTTCGCGGGCGCGCTGGGCGCCGCCGCGCCGGCCGCCGCCACCCCGGGCTACGACGGCCTGTGGAGCGTGGTGATCATGACCCAGAAGGGCAGCTGCGACCGCTCCTATCGGTATCCGGTGCGCATCTCCAACGGCGCCGTGCAGAACGACGGCCCCAGCCTCATCAACGTCTCCGGCAAGGTCGGCGGCAACGGCGCGGTCACCGTGCTGGTGAGCGCCGGCGACAAGAGCGCGACCGGCATCGGCAAGCTCTCCGGCAAGGTCGGCGGCGGCAAGTGGAGCGGCGGCGAGTGCGCCGGCACCTGGGAAGCCGAGCGTCGCGACTGATCCTGGCGCGGGCAGCCCCGCCCGCTTCGCCAAGCCCTATCGTTTACGTTGCGCGCGGGTCGCAAGACCCGCGCGTAATGCTGTTCGGGATGCGGCGGCATCGCCTAAAAATTGTAATAGGCCGCGGCGCGCAAGACGCCGATAATCCGTCACCTCCAGGAGGGACGGCATGGCAAAGTTGCTTCTTGCAGTCGCGATAGCGGCGATCTCGGCGGGCCTCGGCACTGCGCTGGCGCAGGAGTTCCCGTCGCGCCCGATCACCATGATCGTGCCGTTTCCTCCGGGCGGCGCGGTCGATCCGGTGGCGCGCATTGTCGCCGAACGCATGAAAGCCGCGCTCGGCCAAAGCATCGTTATCGAGAACGTGGCGAGCGGCGGCAACGGCATCGTCGGCGTCGGCCGGGTGGCGCGCGCCGCTCCCGATGGCAGCACGATCGGGTTCGGCAACTGGAGCACCAACGTAATCAACGGCGCCATCTATGCCCTGCCCTACGACCTCATCAACGATCTCGAGCCGGTGGCGCTGCTGGCCTCGACCCCGCAGGTGATCCTGTCCAAGAACGCGCTCCCGGCGCGCAACCTCACCGAACTGATCGCCTGGCTGAAGCAGAATCCCGACAAGGCCTCGCTCGGCACGGTCGGCATCGGCAGCGCCACCCACATCGCCGGGCTGTTCTTCCAGAAATTCACCGGCACCCGCCTGCTGCAGGTGCCCTATCGGGGCGCCGCCCAGGGGATGCAGGATCTGCTGGGCGGACAGCTCGACATGATGATGCCCCAGGCCACGCTCGCGCTGCCGCAGGCGCAGGCCGGCACCATCCGGGCCTATGCGGTGATGGGCCGCTCGCGGCTCGCGTCGGGTCCGGAGATTCCAACCGTGGACGAAGCCGGCGCGCCCGGGCTCTATCTCGCCACCTGGTCCGGCATCTGGGCCCCCAAAGGCACCCCCAAGCCGATCGTCGCCAAGCTCAGCGCCGCCGCCATGGAGGCCTTAGCGGACGCCGGCGTGCGCGAGCGGCTCGGCCAATTGGGCCAGGACATCCCGCCGCCCGACCAGCAGACCCCGCAGGCGCTCGGTGCGCTGCAGCGAGCCGAGATCGAGAAGTGGTGGCCGATCATCAAGGCGGCAGGTATCAAGGGGGAGTGAGATACATATCGTTTCAATTCGCGCGCGACGATGCGTCAGCGATCGGAGGAGAACCGGACGTCGGGCAGTTGAGGCCAATATCTTCGCTCGAGACCGTCATACTTCAAGACTTTGCCGAGCCGCGCAAGGCCAGGCTTACGCACCCGCTCATGGATGAAATCGAGAAGCAGCTCGCAGAACGTGGGTGACACGCCGGTGTCGCGAGGTCGCGTCCTGTCTGTCGCCCGTCAGGCTCGAGTGCCAATTCAGGGCGACGGCCCTCGACCCGCGCACGCGAGCATGCCGTTAAGGGCACCTTGGAGCGAAAGGAACAGCGACCCGTGCGCACTGCGACGCTTCGCCCTGTTCCGCCCCTGCCCGTTTGTGCTCCAGGATGCACGGCGGGCCACAACAGCCCGCACCCCATGTTGCCAGCCCGCCTTTGAGGCCAACCTCGGGCGAGGCTCACCTTTAGAGAGGCAGGTGCCCGGATGATGATTGCTGACGAGCGGCGACTGCTGGAGCTGCTCGCGGCGGCCGAGGAAGGGTGCACCGAAGCGCTTTTGCTCGCGCACGGCTTTGCTTTGGCAAACATCTTCAATGTGGTGAAGGCCGGTCTCGCGAGCACACAGGCCGAGCGCCTGCATGCTTCCGGTCAACCGATCGAGATCATGCGGATCACGGAGTTCGGGGCGGCGCGCGCTGGCTAACCCGCCGGGTTGACGCGAAGCGACCCCACCCGAGCCTACATTCTCTGCTTTTCGGCGTTGGCCAGCGCGGCTCGGCGAAGATATTCGCTCGACGCCTGCTCCAGGGCGCGTTTCGCCGATGGGTCGGGTTCCTCTCGGGCTTTGAGGGCGTACTCTCCGGCCTTCTGCAGGAGGTTGTAATATTCGGCGGACGGCATGAATCCAGTTCCCCGCTCTTATTCGGTATTAAATCTTCATATACACCAAGGACGCTCCCGACGAAAGCAAGGGCATGCGACGAAACCGTAATCGCCCGGACGGACAAATCAGAAAAGTCCTTTGAATCAATCCATTGCAGTCAGTGTCGCAGGTGCCGTGCGGGCACCCGCTCGGCTGCCTTGGAGACCAAAAGAGCCCGCGCAATCGGAGCCGCCAAACGGCTGATTCGCCGCCCGTTATGACTGCATGAATGCCGCCACGCGCTTTGGTATCCTCATGCGGTGGACGATCATCGAGGCGGCCGGCATCAAGCCGGAACAGCCCGCCCGGTAACGCTCGCGCGAGGACCCCATGAGGCCTGCCCGCCGGCAATTCCTGCAAGCGATCGCGGTCGCCGCGCTCACCGCCCTGCCCCGCATCGCCTGGGCGCAATCCTATCCGGCGCGGCCGGTGCGCATCCTCTGCGGCTTTCCGGGCGGCAGCTCGCAGGACATCGTCGCCCGCATCATCGCGCAATGGCTGTCGGAGCGGTTCGGAGCGCCCGTAATCGTCGACAACCGTCCCGGCGCCGGCGGCAATATCGCGGTCGAGGCGGTCGCGAACGCGCCGCCCGACGGCTACACGCTGCTCATGACCGGGCCGAACAACGCCGTCAACGCCACGCTCTACGACAATCTCAAGTTCGATTTCATCCGCGACATCGCGCCGGTCGCCGGCATCATGAGCGTGCCGCTGGTGATGGAGGTCAACCTGTCGGTGCCGGCCACGACGGTTCCGGAGTTCATCGCCTACGCCAAAACCAATCCGGGCAAGATCAACATGGCGTCGGCCGGCAACGGCACCGCGGTCCATATATCCGGCGAGCTGTTCCGGATGATGACCGGCGTCGACATGGTGCATGTGCCCTATCGGGGCACGCCGGCGGCCATCTCCTGGGCGGGCGCGTACAGGTCATCTTCGACAACATGCCGGGATCGATCGGCTATCTGCGGGCCGGCAAGCTGCGGCCGCTGGCGGTCACCACCGTGGCGCGCTCGCAGCTCATGCCGGACGTGCCGCCGCTCGCCGATTTCGTGCCCGGCTATGCGGCGAGCGCCTGGTACGGGGTCGGCGCGCCCAAGGGCACGCCGGCCGAGACCATCGACAAGCTCAACCAGGCCATCAACGCCGCGCTCGCCGATCCAGCCATGCGGGCCCGGCTCATCGACCTCGGCGGCACCGTGCTGCCGGGCTCGCCCGCCGATCTCGCCAGGTTCATCGCGGAGGAAACCGAGAAGTGGGGCAAGGTGGTGCGGTTCGCCGGCATCAAGCCGGAGTAAGCGTCACCGCACCAATTCCCGCATCGCCCGGTCCAATCCCTCCAGCGTCAGCGGGTACATTCGCCCGCCCATGAGCCGGCGCATCATGCCGATCGATTGGGTGTGGTTCCAGTCCGGCTCGGGCAGCGGATTGAGCCAGACGGCGGACCGGTAGGCGCCGGTCACGCGCCCCATCCAGGCCGTGCCCGGCTCGTCGTTGAAATGCTCGACCGAGCCGCCGGGCGCGCCGATCTCGTAGGGGCTCATGGCGGCGTCGCCGACGAAGATCACCTTGTAGTCGTGCGGATAGGTGCGCAGCACCTCGTGGGTCGCCGTGGTGTCGTCGAAGCGCCTGCGGTTCTCTCTCCACACTTTCTCGTAAAGGCAGTTGTGGAAATAGAAATGCTCCATGTGCTTGAACTCGGTGCGGGCCGCCGAGAACAGCTCCTGGGTCGCCTGGATGTGCCAATCCATGGAGCCGCCGACGTCGAAGAACAGCAGCACCTTCACGGCGTTGTGCCGCTCGGGCCGCAGCAGGATATCGAGATAGCCCTTGCGCGCCGTGCCCTTGATGGTGCCGTCGAGATCGAGCTCCTCGGCGGCGCCGGTGCGGGCGAACTTGCGTAGGCGCCGCAACGCGATCTTGATGTTGCGGGTGCCGAGCTCGACCGCATCGTCGAGGTCCCGGAACTCGCGCCGGTCCCACACCTTGGCGGCGCGGAAGTTGCGGTTGCGATCCTGGCCGATCCGCACGCCCTCCGGATTGTAGCCATTGGCGCCGTAGGGCGAGGTTCCTCCCGTGCCGATCCACTTGCTGCCGCCCTGGTGGCGCCCCTTCTGCTCGGCGATGCGCGCCCGCAGCGTCTCGATGAGCTTGTCGAGCCCGCCCATGGACTCGATCAGCCGCTTTTCCTCATCGCTGAGATATTTCTGCGCCAATCCCTTGAGCCATTCGGCCGGAATTTCGGCAGGCAGCGCCGGCGCGCCCGGCTCGATGCCGGAGAACACCTGGCCGAAAACCCGGTCGAACTTGTCGATGTTGCGCTCGTCCTTCACCAGGGTGGCGCGCGCCAGATAGTAGAAGCTCTCGACTTGGCGGGAGGCCAGATCCTGCTCCATCGCCTCCATCAAGGTGAGATATTCGCGCAGCGTCACCGGGACGCCGGCCGATCGCAGTTGCTGGAAGAAGCCGACGAACATTGTTTCGCATCCACCGCGGCGGAATTCTCGTGTCCCGTTTGCCGCTTTCTCGTTTCCCGTTTGCCACTGCTGTCATCGCCCGCGAAGGCGGGCGACCCAGTAACCACAGAAGTTTCGATTTGGCGCGCGATAGATCGATAGCACACGGATTACTGGGTGCCCCGCCTTCGCGGGGCATGACACCGAGTGGGATTGAACGGTCAGAAACCACAGAATAGAGCGCTGCCCTGGCAAATTGAAACGAAATCGCGTCCTTCTGCAAAAGTCTACAAATCACCGCGAAACCGGGCTAGTCTCCGGCTCGAAACCAACCCGGAGGAGCGCGCCATGCCGGAGCCGATATTCATCGTCGAGCCGCATTTCCGGCTGCAGGAATGGGTGGCGGAAGAGAAGGGCTACTTCAAGGACGAAGGCCTCGACTACATTTTCCGCGAGCTGATCCAGTCGACCGACGGGGCGCACCATTACAAGGGCGACAAGGTCGGCGCCTTCCAGTCGTTCGAGCGCGGCCGAGAGGCCGACGTCAGCTGCGCCTGCCATTGGACCGTCGGGGTGGCGGCGTCCAAGGGCAAGGGCCGGCTCTATGCCGACGTCTATTCGGTCGCGCCCTCGGGCGTGTTCGTGCCCGCCGCCTCGCCGATCAGGAATCCCGAGGATCTGGCCGGCGTGCCGATCTCGGTCGGCTACCAGTCCGGCAGCCATTACTCGACCATCCAGGCGCTCGAGCCCTATCTGCGCCCCGACCAGATCAACCTGTCGTTCGCCGACGGCATGCTGTTCAAGCGGATGGAGCTGCTGATCGACCACAAGGCGCCGGCCTCGTCCTTGTTCAGCGGGCCCTATTACTTCGCCGAGCAGCTCGGCTTCCGCAAGATCATCGACACCACCTTCATGATCGCCACCATGATCACCGGCCATCCCGATCCGGAGGACCTGCGCAAGTTCTTCCGCGCCTTGCGCCGCGCGCAGCGCGACATCGACCTGCGGCCCGATCGCTATACGCACTACTACAAGAACGAGTTCCCGCTGCGCTATCACGCCGCCATGGACACGCGCCGGTGGGGTCCGGGCGAGCGGCTGGTGTTCGAGCCCTACACCAAGGAAGTGTACGACGAGACCTTCCGCTGGATCGCCGACCACGGCATTTTCGCCGATGGCGGCATGGGCGCGGGCCGTTACGAGGAAGCCGTGATCAGCACGGCATGACGGTTTCGTAGGGGCGCCCCTTGTGGGCGCCCACGATTATGCCCGCGACCGGGCGGCCACAAGAGCCGCCCCCGCCGCGGCGCGACCCATATTTCCGCCGCAAGCGAAGTGCTATGCATCGGTGCCTTCATCGCCCCTGGGCCGCTATGCGTAAATTACTCATTGTCGGTTTCGCCGCTCTCCTGCTCGCCGCCTGGCTCGCGCCGGCCGCGGTCGCGCAGCCGCGCGGCGCCGCCGGTCCGCGGATCGAATGGGAGGTCAAGAACCGGTTCCGGCTGTTTCGCAGCGAAGCCGACTTCCAGCGCCATGTCGCCGCCGACCGCGGCGACGGCCTGCTGGCGGCCGAGGATCGCCTCGCGCGCGAAAGCGACGGTCGCGGCTGGGCCCGCGATACGGTGGAGCGGCTGTGCGTCGACCGCGCCGGCAAGCTCCTGGACACCTGCGAGCGGGACGGAACGCAGGAGGATTATCTGGTGCCGCGCGACCATCGCATCGGGCTCGCGCTCGGCGGCACCATTCCCCCCAACACCGGCTGCGCCTGGAGCCTCGACGACGGCAGCGGCACCCCGCGCGAGACCATGGCGCGCTGCGAGGAAGAGGTGCGGCTGCGCGTTCCCTATGGCCATGCCTCGCTCGCCAGCGTCGACATCCTGCTGCCGGACGGCACTGCACAGCGCGTGGTGACCGACGTCGAGGTGCGCGACGTCCTGATCGCCGGCCTGGGCGACTCGATCGCGGCCGGCGAAGGCAATCCGGACCGGCCGGTCCGTCTGTCGAACGAAGGGTTCTGCTTCCAGCGTTTTCTCGGCACCGTGCGCAGCGAATATTACCGGCCCGGCCGCGACGGCTTCACCGGCAACAAGTCCTGCAGCTCCAGCGTCGGCGACGAATCCTTCAGCCAGCCCTGGGCGCGGCAGAGCGCGCGCTGGGAGAGCGGCCCGTGCCACCGCTCGCTCTACGGCTATCAGATGCGCAGCGCGCTCGGGCTTGCGGTCGAGAACGGCCATATCGCGGTCACCTTCCTGCCGCTCGGCTGCTCCGGCGCCAGGATCGACGCCGGCTTCCTCGGCAGCCAGCGCATCAGCGAATGCCCGAGCCCCGGCACCAATGCGGCCTGCCCGGGCAGCTCGCCGGCGCAGCTCGACGAGCTCAAGGAGCTGATGGCCAAGGCGCATCGCCGCCAGGCGGACCGCAACATCGATATGGTCCTGCTCACCATCGGGGCCAACGACATCCTGTTCTCGGGCCTGATCGCCAACGTGATCATCGAGTCGACGACCGACCGCATCCTGCTCGGCCGCGGCGGCGCCATCGCGACCGTGGAGGATTCGCAGAAGATTCTCGACAACGACCTGCCGGCCAACTTCGCCAAGCTGCGGGCCGCGCTCAAGCCGCTGGTCGGCGGCGACCTGTCGCGCGTGGTGTTCGTCACCTACGGCAACCCGGCGCTCACCTCCGGCAACACGATCTGCACCGGCGGGCGCGACGGCTTCGACGTGCATCCGGCGTTCTCGGCCAACCCGGCCCGCCTGCACCAGGTCTCGGATTTCCTCGGCGGGCAGTTCCTGCCGAAGATCAAGGCGCTGGCGCTGTGCGAGGCTGGCGGCTGCCGCGATGGAACCGACAGCATGAGCTTCGTCGAGGCCCATCAGGCGGCATTCGCCAATCACGGGCTCTGCGCGCGCGCGAGCGACGATCCGGAATTCGACCGCGCCTGCTTCTCGCCCAATGGCGACAGCTTCCGCACCAATCAGCGCGACGCCGCGATCGATCCGCTGGCGTGCGGACGGCCGGCCAGCGACTACCGCGCCTATGCGCCGCGCGCGCGCTGGATCAGGACCGCCAACGACAGCTACTTCACCGCGCTCACCTATCCGCAGGGCCAGTCCTCGATGCTGCAGCCGAGCAACATCCACGACGCGACCTGGGGCATCATGTCGGCGGTCTATGGCGGCGCCATCCACCCGACCGCGGAAGGCCATGCCGCCATGGCGGACGCCACCTTGCCTACCATGCGGGCGGTGCTCGGGCTGCAGCCCGCGGAGCCGCCGGTGCGCTCGGAGCCGCTGCCGCCGGTCAACGTCAGCGCGCCGCCGCGCCCGGTGCGGTAGCCGCTACCGGACGCCGAGCTTCTTCTGCAGGCTCGAGGACGAGGTCGTGTACTGGAACACCAGGCGCTTGCCCGGATAGACGTAGTGGTAGGCCTTCTGGGCCGCGAGCGTAGCCTCGTGGAAGCCGGACAGGATCAGCTTGACCTTGCCGGGATACCAGTTGATGTCGCCGATCGCGAAGATGCCCGGCACGCTGCTCTCGAAAGCGGCGGTATCGACCGGGATCAGCTCGCCGTCCTTGAGCTCGATGCCCCAATTGGCGACCGGCCCGAGCTTCATGGTGAGCCCGAAGAACGGCAGCAAGGCATCGCAAGCGATGTGGAAATCGGAGCCGTCGTTGCGCTTGACGATGGCCTTGGCGACCTGCCCGTCCTCGCCCTCGAGGCTCGCGACCTGGCCGAGCACGAAATCGATCTTGCCCTCGCCGGCCAGCGCCATCATCTTGTTGACGCTGTCCGGGGAGGCGCGGAACTGGTCGCGCCGGTGCAGAAGCGTGAGGTGGCTCGCGAGCGGCGCGAGATTGAGCGTCCAGTCCAGCGCGGAATCGCCGCCGCCGACGATCAGGACGCGCTTGCCGCGGAACGCCTCCATCTTGCGGACCGAGTAGAACACCGACTTCTCTTCAAAATCCTCGATGCCCGGGATCGGCGGCCGCTTGGGCTGGAACGAGCCGCCGCCGGCCGCGATCATCACCGCCTTGGCCTCGAACACCTTGCCCTGGTCGGTGGTGACGCGAAACAAGGGATCGCCGATCTTCTCGATGGTCTCGATCATCTCCTGCAGATGGAAGGTCGGCTCGAACGGCCTGATCTGCGCCATCAGGGAATCGACCAGCCCCTGCGCGGTGGTGACCGGCACGCCCGGGATGTCGTAGATCGGCTTTTCCGGATAGAGCTCCGCGCACTGGCCGCCGATCTTGTCGAGGATGTCGACCAGATGCGCCTTCATGTTCAAAAGCCCGAGCTCGAATACGGCAAAGAGCCCGCACGGGCCGGCGCCGATGATCAGCACGTCGGTCTTGATAGGTTCGGTCATTTAGTCTTCCGCCTTGCGTCTGCGCGGCGTCGCCGCGGCGAGAGCGGTCTCCAATAGACTGGAAACAACGACCGCTCTAGCATTTTTGCGTTGTCGCATTCTCGGACGGAAAACCGGTCGGCGCTTTTCCTGAAAATGCTTTCGATGGTGCGGCGCCTATGTAGCGGTGGCGCCATAGGGGGAAAAGCCCCTAGGCGGGAACAGCAGGGATGCGTGCCGCGGATGGTTAAGCCTGGCGCGGTTAAGCCTGGCGCTCCGGGATGCGGACCACCAACCCGTCGATCTCGGCCGTCACCTTGATTTGGCACGACAGACGCGAGTTTGGTTTCACGTCGTAGCCGAAATCGAGCATATCCTCCTCCATGGGCGAGGGCTCGCCCACGATCGCCCGCCAAGCCTCGTCCACGTAGACGTGGCAGGTCGCGCAGGCGCAAGCGCCGCCGCATTCCGCCTCGATGCCCGGAACCCCGTGCTTGATCGCCGCCTCCATGACGGTCGATCCGGTTTCCGCCTCGACGGTGCGGCTGGTGCCATCGGCACCGATATAGCTGATCTGGGGCATGGGCTCCGGGGGACGGTGTGGCGGGCGCTGCGGCGGGTCCTATAACCGCTGGCGCGCGAAGGCGCCAGCGCCGTTTGGCGCCTGCGCGATTTGGCGCCCGCGCGGTTTGCTGCCCGCGCCGTTTGGCGCCCGATCCTCGAGGTCAGGACGCGTGGTACGACTGGAGCCGCTCGGCGATGGCCGCCTTGGCCTCGTCGACGGCGGCGGACAGCCTGCCCACCGCGCCCGCGATCCCGCCCGCATCGATGCTGGTCGCCTGCATCTCGACCGCATCGGCCGCCGCGGCGACCCGCCAGGCCCCGATGCCGCGGGCCGAGCCCTTCAAGGTATGCGCAAAGGCGGCGACCGCCACCGGCGCGCAGTCACGCATACGCGCGAGCAGGATGGCGGCCTGGCGGTCGAACAGGACCAGCACCTCGGCTTCGAGGCTGCGCTCGCCCAGCGTCATGCGCGCCAGATGCTCGAGATCGATGGTTTCGACCGACGTCGGCGGCAAGGTGTCGGTCGGAGCAGCGGCGTCTGCCGATAGCCCCATGTTCGCCTCCCGAGGGCTCTTTGGCCCCTTGAATGCGGCACCCTGGCACCAAAACGGCCAACGGCCGGTTAAAGACCGGATCCGCCGCCGGCCGTCCGCGCCCGCCATGCGGTCGAGGGGTTAACGCCGACCTACCGGCCTACCGGCCGGGGACAGCATCCAGGCGCTGATGCCGACGCCAGCCCGGGCCGCAGCCCCGTGCCCCCGCCGGCTGCCGCGGCAGCCATGGCGAACCGGTCGAAAAAGCAGTTTCCCACAGGCCCGATAATTAACGGTGGGCTGCGGCGCTACGCCTCGTTCGGCCGTACCGCGGCCGCAATAAGGCGGAACAAAGGACCTTGGGGGCCCCAGCTCTGGGCATGGCGCCGGCTCCACTTGCCTTAATCATCGCCAGCGCAGCGTTAACGATGATTAAAGAGAACTTAACAAGCGGTTTTCTTCGGTCTGCCAAGCCGATAGGATATCCGGGCGGTTAAGGAATGGTTATTGCGGCGCGTTAGGCCCACCGCCCGACGACGACCCGGAGGGGGCTCCAGCTGACGCGCTCGCGACGTGGCCCGTATTCACGGGGGGCCGCGGACTAAGGTCCAGCGTAACTGACGAGGCGACGACCGACATGGCGAACACCCCGAAAATGAAGGACCCGACAGAAGCGGCGCTGTCGGCCATCCAGGATGCGCTCAATGTGCGGGATGCCGAGCCCTCCGGGACCACGATCGCCGCCCCGATCCAGGCCATGCCGGCGGACGAAGCCATGTCGGAGCGCGCCTGGCCGGGCCTGCGTCCCAGCAAAGGGCCCAAGACCGACCGTTTCGAGGAGGACCTGCGTGCGGAGGACACCGACGGGCTGCGGCGTCCGGCCAACGACGACCGCGAGTCGATCGGAGAAATTCTGCGCACCCTGCAGCGCCGACCGACGCGGAGGTCCTACGTTGTGGCCAGTGTATTGTTGGTCGTCTTGATGGCCGTCGGAATTGGCCTGAGCTTTGCCTATCTTGCGGATATCCGGGAGGCCCTGGGCCCCAGCGGATTGGCTGCACCCGTGTTGGCCGTGCTCGCCTTCATCGGTGCGTCGGCGATCGTCTTCTTGTTCTCCTTCGCCTTTATGTACTCGCAGCGGCAGGAATCGCAGCTGATCGCCCAATCCATGGCCGAGGTGGCGATGCGGCTGGCCGAGCCCGAGACCGTGGCGCGCGAATCGATCGTGACCGTCGGCCAGGCGATCCGACGCGAAGTCGCGGCCATGGGCGACGGCGTCGAGCGCGCGCTCGCGCGCGCCGCCGAGCTCGAGACGCTGGTCGCCAACGAGGTGTCGGCGCTCGAGCACGCCTACAACGACAACGAGGTGCGCATCCGGGCGCTGCTGCAGGATCTGGGCGGCCAGCGCGATACCCTGGTGGGCCAGGCCGAGCAGGTCCGCGACGCCATCAACAGCGTCCATCTCGATCTCAGCCACGACATCTCGCAGATCAGCCAGCTGGTCGCCGATCAGGTCAACGAGGCCTCGCGGCGCATCACCCATACGCTCGCCGAGAAGGGCGAGCACATCTCGCGCGCGCTCGGGCACGCCGGCGACACCATGATCGAGGCGCTCGGCGAGCGCGGCGGCGACCTGCTGGAGCGGCTCGAGTCCGCCAGTGCCAACACCACCGATGCGATCGCCGCCGCCAGCGACCGCCTGACCGCGACGCTCAATTTCAAGACCGACCACATCGGCGACGAGTTCACCGAGATCGCCGCCAACCTGCAGCACATGATGTCGGTGCGGCTCGACCGCGTGACCGAGGGCTTCTCGCAGAAGTCGGTAGCCATCCTCGACATGATGACCGGCCGCACCCAGCAGCTGACCGACCTGGTGGTCGAGACCGGCAACAATCTGGCCGACGCGATCGGCAACCGCGTGGAGGAAGTCAACACCACGCTGAAGAACACCGGCGATTCGCTGGTGCTCGACCTGAGCCTGCGCGGCGGCGACGTGGTGTCCAAGCTCGAGCAGACCGGCTCGCGCATCACCGACGCCATCGTCGAGCGCGGCAACAAGGTGAGCGACACGTTCCGCGAGAGCGCCGAATCGATCGCCGAGGTCATCGGCGGCCGCGGCGACGCGGTGCGCGAGATGCTGGCCGCCCGCCTGCAGTCGTTCGAGGACATGTTCAATCACGGCGGCTCCGAGCTGGCCGAGCGCATCGCGCGCGACTCCACCACGCTGGGCAACCTGATCACCCGCCACCTCGGCGAGTTCGATCGCACAGTCAAGACCTATGGCGGCGAGATGGTGGAGCGGCTGGGCGAGCGTACCCAGGAGGTCGTCACCGCCATGCGGGACTACCTCGACAGTTTCGACACCCGCGTCAACACCAAGGCGACCGAGATCACCTCGAGCCTGGACCAGCAGTTTATCCGCTTCCACGACGCGCTGGATGGCCGCACCCAGCTCATCAACGATCAGCTCAGCGCCCGCGTCTCCGACATCGGCGGCAAGATCTCCGAGGTCACCACCACGGTCGATCAGCAGTTCTCCCGCTTCCAGAATGCGCTCGACGGCCGCACCCAGACCTTGAACGAGGCCCTCTCCTCGCGCGTCATGGACATCGCCAAGACCATGGCGGACGGCGGCAAGGAGGTGGTCTCCGCGCTCGACCAGCGCATCAGCGACGTGACCAACGTCATCAACGTGCGCGGCGCCAAGCTGGGCGAGACCATCAGCGCCAAGATCGACGATATCGACCGGGCCATCGGCAGCCGCGCGATCGAGGTCGCCAACAACCTGGATACCCGCATCGGTCGCTTCGAGGAGCTGCTGGTGGGACGCGCCGAGGTCGTCGCCAAGGAGATCGAGACCCGCACCCGGGCGGCCTCCGAGGTCCTCGATATCCGGCTCAAGGACATGACCCACGCGATCACCAGCAATACCAGCGCGGCGGAGCGCTCGATCACGGACCTCACCGCTTCGACCACCGAGGCGATCGCGATACGGATCGAGAACCTCAACCAGGTGGTGAAGGCCAATACCAGCGATGCCGAGCGCACCATCAGCGCGGTGACCGCCTCCACCTCCAGCTCGATCGGCGACATGGCGAGCAAGCTGACCGATACGGTCTCCGCCAAGATCGAGGACATGGACCGGGCGATGGGCAACCGCTCGGCCGAGGTCGCCACCAGCCTGGATATCCGGATCCACCGCTTCGAGGAGCTGCTGCTGGGGCGGGCGGAAACCGTGACCCGGGAGCTGGAGACGCGCAGCAAGGCCGCCGGCGACGCGCTCGTCGCGCGCCTGGAGGAATTGTCGCACGCGATCACCACCAACACCAACGAGGCGGAGCGCTCGATCGGCGGGCTGACCGCCTCTACCACCGATGCGATCACCCAGAGGATCGAGCACCTCAACCAGGTGGTGAGCACCAATACCAGCGACGCCGAGCGCGCCATCGGCGCCGTGACCGCCTCCACCTCCACCGCCATCGGCGACATGGCGAGCAAGCTCACCGATACGATCAGCGCCAAGATCGACGACATGGACCGGGCGATGGGCAGCCGCTCGATCGAGGTCTCCAACAATCTGGACACCCGGATCAACCGCTTCGAGGAGCTGTTGCTGGGACGCACCGAGGTCGTCACCAAGGAGATCGAGACCCGCACCCGCGCCGCCGCCGACGTGCTCAACGCCCGCCTGGGCGAGCTGACCCATGCGATCAAGACCCAGACCAGCGAGGCGGAAGCCTCGATCGGGGACCTGGCCGCCTCGACCACCGGCGCGATCAGCACGCGCATCGAGGAGCTGAACCACGCGGTCAAGGCCAATACCGGCGAGGCGGAGCGCGCGATCGGGGCACTGACGACCACGACCTCGGCCGCCATCACCAACCTCGCGACCTCCACCACCGGGCTCATCAACTCGCGGCTCGAGCAGCTCAACACCGCGATCAAGACCAATTCCGGCGAGGCCGAGCGCGCGCTCAGCCAGCTCGCGGGCAGCACCACCACCGCGATCCGGACCAGCGTGCAGGACGCCGAGCGCACCCTGACCGGGGTCTCGACCGGCGTGAGCAACACGCTCAAGCAGAACGCCAACGACGTCGAGCGCACGCTGCTCGGCGTCAGCGCCGAGGTGGCGCGCAATTTCGTCGGCAAGGTGGACGAGATCGCCGCCGCCGTCAGCCACCGGGCCGCCGAGCTGAACGAGATTCTCGACGAGAAATCGAGCGTGCTGCTCAGCGCGCTCGCCGGCAAGAGCACCGAGTTCGCGAGCGAGCTCAGCCGGGTGACCGAGCACGCGGTCAAGGCGATCGAGGTCAAGGGCCTCACCTTCGCCTCGACCATGATGGACAACAGCGAGCAGATCACGCGCCTCATAAACGAGGCGAGCGAGGCCGCGACCAATTCGGTCAACCGGTCCATCAAGCAGATGCAGACGACCTCGCAGGAGGCGAGCCAGGCCACGGTCGGCGCCATCGGCCAGTCGATCAAGCAGGTCCAGACCACCGCGGCGGAAGCCAGCCAGGCGACCACCAGCGCGATCAACCAGTCGATCAAGGAGCTGCAGACCAACTCGCTCGAGGTGTCCCGCAACGCCTCCGCGACGGTCGCCCGCACGCTGCGCGACCTGCAGGAGCAGACCCATTCGGCGGTCGAGCACTCCAAGCAGACGGCGGCGGCGGCGGTATCCGAGATGCTGGAGACGCACGGCATGCTGCGCTCCGACACCACCGCGCTGTTCGAGCGGCTGCGCGAGGCCAATATCCTGCTGCAGGAGGTTCTCAGCGGCGCCCACGAGAACATGGGCGAGATCGAGAAGACCCTGATGACGCGGGTATCCGAGTTCGTCGCCGCGATGAACGAGGTCACCCAGAACACCGGCGCGGCCAACAGCCAGGTGGAGCAGCACATCGCCAGCTTCCGGGAGATGGGCACCAAGACCGTGACCGATCTGACCCAGCTGGCCGGACAGTTCGATGCGCATGGCCGCTCGCTGGCGGAGGCGGTGACGCAGGTCGACCAGAGCAACCGGCGCGCCGAGGGCAGCATCGGCGAGCGGCGCGAATCACTGGAGGCCCTGGTGGAGATGCTCGACCGCAAGTCCGGCGACCTGGATCAGCGGCTGTCGCGGTTCTCCGGCCTGCTCGACCAGTCGCTGGACGGGGCGGCGGAACGGGCGCGCGAGATCGCCCGCATCATCGCCGAATCGACCACCGGCGGAGCCCGCGCCATCGCGGAGAATTTCGAGGTCATCCGCGAAGGCACCGAGGAGCAGAGCAAGCTGACCGCCGAGGCGTTGCGCGGCATCTACGATCGCGCCACCGGCAATTCGCACACCATGTTCGCCGAGGCGGCACAACGCTTCACCGATGTGGTCGACGGGCTCAAGCGCATGACCGCGGAGATGCAGCGCGAGCTCGAACTCCACCCGCGCCGAGCTACGCAAGGGTATCCTCGAGCTGCCGCAGGAGACCTCCGAGAGCGCCGCCCAGATGCGCCGCGTCATCGTCGATCAGATCGAGGCGCTGGCCGAGCTCAACCGGATCGTCGCCCGCCATGGACGCGGCCTCGACACCGCCGATCCGACCGTCCGTCGCGCCGAGCCGGTGGCGGTTGCTGCCGCGCCGCAGCGCCGGGCCGCACGCGAGGAACCGGTGGCCGCCAACGGCGGCGGCCGTCCCGAGCCGCAGCCGCGCGGCCGCGCCGACATCACCGGGATGATCCCCCCGGCCGCCGTGCCGCCGCGCCGCCCCGAAGGCCCCGCCGCAGTCGCGCCGAGCCCGGGCCAGGGTCAAGGCGGCCCCGGTCGCACCGGCTGGCTCTCCGACCTGCTCACCCGCGCCTCGCGCGAGGAGGCCGATCCGCGCGAGGGCATGCCCGAGGTCGCCCGCGGCGACGACCGGCCGCCGCGTCATACGATCGAATCGCTGGATTCGCTCGCCGTCGACATCGCCCGCATGATCGACCACGATGCCGCCGCCGAATTGTGGGACCGCTACAAGCGCGGCGAGCGCAACGTGTTCACGCGCAAGCTCTACACCATGCAGGGCCAACGGGCGTTCGACGAGATCCGCCGGAAGTATCGCGGCGACCGCGAGTTCATGCAGACCGTCGATCGTTACATCGGCGAGTTCGAGCGCCTGCTCGACGAGGTATCGCGCGACGATCGCGGCCAGGTGGTTGCGCGTACCTACCTCACCTCGGAGACCGGCAAGGTCTACACCATGTT
Organism: uncultured Alphaproteobacteria bacterium; assembly: GCA_963721005.1. GTDB lineage: Bacteria > Pseudomonadota > Alphaproteobacteria > Rhizobiales > Xanthobacteraceae > VAZQ01. The sequence continues at coordinate 602,973 of CAVRHR010000003.1, forward strand.
GGCCCACGCAGCCGGACGCTTCGACTAAAGGCGACCGCGAGCGCAGCGATCATCGCGTTTCGACGCGATGGTCGGAACCGAGACGCGGCCCGCGCGGCTCGGCCGCCGGTAGCGTGTGAGCATCTTCAAGCAGGCGCCGTTTCCGGCGGCGCCCTTCCCCGGCGTGATCGACCGCATGGCCTCATCGCCGCCTCTCGAGCTTTCGGTGCAGGTCGAGCGCTGGCCGATCGCCGGCTCGTTCGCCATCAGCCGCGGCGTCAAGACCGAGGCAGCCGTCGTGGTCGCCGAGCTGTCCGACGGGCGTCACCGCGGCAGCGGCGAATGCGTGCCCTACGGGCGCTACGGCGAGACCGTCGAGGGGGTCGCGGCGCAAGTCGCCGCCATGGCGGCGCCGATCGCCCGCGGCCTCGACCGCGCGGGCCTGCAGGCAGCGATGGGTCCGGGGGCCGCGCGCAATGCGCTCGACTGCGCCTTCTGGGACCTCGCCGCCAAGCAGAGCGGGCGGCCGGTGCATGAGCTCGCCGGCCTGCCGCCGTTGCGGCCGCTCCTGACCGCCTACACGATCTCGCTGGCGGCGCCGCGCGAGATGGCCGCCGCCGCCGAGAAAGTCGCCGGCCGCCTGCTGCTCAAGGTCAAGCTGGGCGGCCTGGACGATCCGGCGCGGATCGCCGCGGTGCGGCGCGCGGCGCCGCGCTGCGAGCTGATCGTGGACGCCAACGAGGGTTGGACGCCGGACAATCTCCTGGCGAATCTCGCCGCCTGCGCGGATGCCGGGGTGACGTTGCTGGAGCAGCCGCTGCCCGCCGATCGGGACGACGCCCTGGCGCGGATCGCGCGGCCGCTGCCGGTCTGCGCCGATGAGAGCGTGCATGCGCGCGCCTCGCTCGCGGCGCTCGCCGGCCGATACGATGCCGTCAATATCAAGCTCGACAAGAGCGGCGGCCTGACCGAGGCGCTCGCCATGGCGAGGCGGGCCGAGGACCTCGGCTTGGGCCTCATGGTGGGCTGCATGGTGGCGACCTCGCTCGCCATGGCGCCGGCCATGCTGGTGGCACAGCGCGCCCGCGTCGTCGATCTCGACGGGCCTTTGCTGTTGGCGCGCGACCGGCCGCACGGGCTCCGCTACGAGGCCAGCCTGGTTCATCCCGGGACGGCGGAACTCTGGGGGTAACCTTAAGGAGCCGCCCGGAAAACCAAGCCGTAAAAATTTAATTTACAAAGGACTTCCACGCTACCCTGGCGATCCACTAAGAATGATGGGCGCTGGGTGTGGCTTCAAAGGGGAAGAGCATGCAGGTTCTGACGGCCTTGACGGCTGCCGCCATTATAATGTCACTCGCAATTCTACCCGCCTCCGCGACCATGCGCATTACCAGCGATCCAGGCGGCCAGATCGGGCCCTACCTGGAGAACCTGGCATCGCTGCGCAGCTCCGGCGAGCACGTGGTCATCGACGGTCCCTGCCTGTCGGCCTGCACCATGGTGCTCGGCGTCATCCCGCGCGACCACCTGTGCGTGACGCCGCGGGCACGGCTCGGGTTTCATTCCGCCTGGCGGCCGGACGAAGCCGGTCATCCGGTGGTGAGCCGGGACGGAACCCAGCTGCTGATGACCGTCTATCCCCAGCAGGTGCGCAACTGGATCGCCCGGCGCGGCGGCCTGTCGCCCCATATGATGTATTTGACCGGCCGTGAGCTCGCCTCGATGTATCCGGCGTGCCAGCGGGGCGAGAGCGAAGCCCGGAACTAGCGGCTGGCGGAGCGCCTTCGAGCTGACGGCCTCGAGCGCCCTCCGCGCCCCCGACTCGAACCGGTAGCCCAGTAGCATCAAGCCGGTTGCGATTCACGCCCGATCATGTTGATGCTGGCGGCGGGCGTGGTGCCCCGACCCAGCTGACATGTCGGAAGAACTTTTCGCGGTTTCGACAATCCCCCCGGCTCCGGCCGCGCAGAGCGACTACGATTCCATTTGCGCCGCCCTGATGCAGACCGAGCGCGGACGCTGGTTCCTGGAGGAATACGCCAGGCGCAACCGTAGTGCCGATACCCGGATTCTGCTGGCCGCCATCCAACGCATCGAGACCGTGGTTTGCGCCGACCGCGGCGAGCGGGAAAGGCAGGCCCAGCAAGGCTTCCGCACCGACCTGCTCGAGATGGCGCAAGCCATCATCCGGACGCGGGCGGAAGTGGACGAGATCCCTTCCGATTCCGCGCTGCGCCCGCAAGCGGCGGGACTCGATGGCGAGGCTGAGCCACCGCCGCGAACCCGGGATGTCTTTGCCGCCGCCGAGCGAATCCGGGATGTCACCTGGGCCATGCGCGGGCACGGCTATGACCCCTCGACCTGCGATCAGCTCGAGGAGCTGGCGGCTTCGATATTGTCCGCATCCGCGCTGCGCGACCCTACCGACTGCCGGGCCAGCAAGCTGAGCGAGGTCCTGCAATACCTGGAGCATCGCATCGAGACGCTGCTGGTGGGGAGCCGCGATGGCGAGGCTGCGGCAGCCGCGCCTAGGCCTCGTTCCCATGCCGCTTTGCCGGCGCCCGCCGCGGCGGCGGAGCCCGTCATCGGGCTCCCCGGCCCCACGACCCCGCCCGAGCTGGCTGCCGCCGACCTCGCGGCGGACGTCGAGACCCCGCCACCGGATTTTCACCCCGCGCTGTCCGCCGCCCACGACGATCTCGAAGGCGACACCGAGGTGCCGCCACGCCGGGCGGTGGAGATCGGGCCGCAGGAGCCGCCCCCGGCACGCGAGCTTGAAGCGGCTGCAGAGCCCGCCGAGCCCATTCCAGCGGTCCCGGCCGATGTGCTCACCGCGGAGGCGATCGATCTGCCCGCTACCGACGCGGGACCGGAGCCACTGGCGGCCGAAGCAGTCGAGCGCCAGGCTGAGGAATCGGTTTCGCCGCGAATTCAAGAAGTTGAAGCGCAAGCCGCAGAGCTGACATCGGCATCCGAGCCGAGTGTGGCGGGCGGCACGGAACCGGCATTCTGGTCCGCCGATCGCGAGCCTGCAGTTGCGTCGAGCCCCCCGCCCGGTACACAGGCTGCGCCCAGCGCGCAGGCCGCGCCGGACGATCTTCCGCAGGCGGAGCCGCCTTGCACCACGCCGGAGGCAGCCACCGGGAGCGAAGCCCCATCCGCGCCGGCGATGGATCCGGACGCCCTTACGGCTGGCGAGGAAGCGCGTTTGCCGGTTGTGGATTTGACCTACGCTATTCCGTGGCTGCCGGGCTTCTCCGGCTTCCAGCCTGCAGCGGCGGCGCCCGCGCCGGCGCGCTCCACGATCGTGCTCGATCTCGACGAAGCGGACTGGGCCGCCCTCGGCCCGCCCGAACCGGATCGCCCGCCTCCCTCCCCGGCCGCCCCGCAACCCGCAGCCGCCGAGGACATGTCGGCTTGGCAAATCGAGATGCCGAAACCCACGGAGGCGGGCGAATTGCGCGGCGTTCCGGCGCCCGTCGCCCCGGCGCCGGCGTCGCAGGCCGCAGCAATGCCGCAACTTCCCCACTGCGATCCCCTGGCGGCCCTCAAGGTGATGTCGCCCGAGGAGTTGATCGCCCTGTTCAGCTAGCTGAAGGCTGAAGTAGTCACGCCACCAGCCGGTGGAACAGCTCGGCGTCGACATTGCCGCCGGACAGCACCGCGACCGCGATCTTGCCCCGGACCTCGATCTTGCCCGCCATCAGCGCCGCCAGCGCCACCGCCCCGCCGGGCTCGACCACCAGCTTGAGCTCGTGAAACGCAAACGCCATCGCGGCCGCCACCTCCTGGTCGGTGGCCACGACGCCTTCGCCGACCAGTGCGCGGTTGATGGCGAAGGTGAGCTCGCCCGGCATCAGAGCCATCAGGGCGTCGCAGATCGTGCCGGTCAGCGCCACGTTCCTCTCGCGCCTGCCGCTGCGGAACGAGCGGGCATGGTCGTCGAAGCCGGCCGGCTCGGCGGTATACACGCGCACGTCGGGAAGCCGTGACTTCGCGGCCAGCGCAATGCCGGCCGTCAGGCCGCCGCCCGACGCAGTCACGGCGATCGCGTCGGGCACCAGGCCGAGCGTCGCCATATCCTCGACGATCTCGCGACCGACCGTGCCCTGGCCGGCGATCACCAGCGGATCGTCATAGGGCGGCACCAGCACGGCGTCGCGCTCGCGCGCGATGCCGCGGGCGATCGCCTCGCGATCGTCGGTAGCACGGTCGAACAGCACGACCTCCGCCCCCAGCGCCGCGGTGCGGGCGCGCTTGCCCTGCGGCGCATCGGCCGGCATCACGATGACGGCCGGCATGCCCAGCAGCCGCGCCGCCGCCGCCACGCCCTGCGCATGATTGCCGGACGAGAACGCGACCACCCCGCCGGCGCGCCGCTCGCGCGGTATCGAGGAGAGCTTGTTGTAGGCGCCGCGGAACTTGAACGAGCCGGTGCGCTGCAAGGTCTCCGCCTTGAGAAACACGCGTGCGCCGGTCAGCGCATCGAGCGCCGGCGAGGCGATGAGCGGCGTGCGCAACGCGACGCCGCGCAGGACCTGCGCCGCCGCATCGATATCCTGGGCGGTCGGCAATCGTGGCGTATCGGCGGATGTCGGCATCGCCGGCGACGGTAGCGCTCCGATACCCTGCCCGGCAAGAGCGCAAGCCGCGGGCTTTCGCGGCCACCGCGCCCTGCGCGGCCGCACCGCGCCCTGTCACAGCCGTGTCACCGCCTGCGTGAGATAGCTCGCGCATGATGATCCCGATTCTGGCCGCCGAGGCATTCTGCATCGCCACCACGGCAATTCACCTCGCCAGCACGCTGGTTGCGGTCATTCGCTGCAGATCACCCGCCACCCGTCTGCGCCCGCCCGCGCACGCACCGGCCGTGAGCCTGGTGCGTCCGGTCTGCGGCATCGAGAACCATGTCGAGGAGACGCTGGCTTCCGGTTTCACGCTCGACTACCCGCGCTACGAGATCGTGTTCTGCGTCGCCTCGGCGCAGGATCCGGTCGTGCCGACGGTCCGGCGCCTGATGGCGGCCCATCCCGGCGTGCCGGCGCGGCTCCTGGTCGGCAACGAGAAGATCAGCGACAATCCCAAGCTCAACAACCTCTACAAGGGCTGGCGCGCCGCCGCGCACGACTGGGTCGTGCTCGCCGACAGCAATGTGTGCATGCCGCCCGACTATATCCAGCGCCTGGTCGCGGCCTGGCGCCCCGACACCGGGCTCGTCTGCTCGCCGCCGGTCGGCTGCCGCCCGGTCGGCTTCTGGGCCGAGCTCGAATGCGCTTTTCTCAACACCTATCAGGCGCGCTTCCAGTACACCGCCGACAGTCTCAGGCTCGGCTTTGCGCAGGGCAAGTCGATGCTGTGGCGGCGCGACATGCTGGATGAGGCCGGCGGCATTCGCGCCTTGGCCTCCGAGCTCGCCGAGGATGCGGCCGCCACCAAGGTGGTGCGCCGTGCCGGCCTGCGCGTGCGGCTGGTCGACGCGCCGTTCGGGCAGCCGCTCGGCTACCGCAGCGCCGCCGAGATGTGGCGGCGGCAGGTGCGCTGGGCACGGCTGCGGCGCACCTCGTTCAAGTCGTATTTCATGCCCGAGATTCTGGCCGGCGGCGCCTGGCCGCTGCTCGCGGTCGCATTCGCGGCCGCGCAATCCGACCTGCCGCTCGCCAGCATTCCGGCGATGGCCGCGCTCTGGTACGGCAGCGAGGCCCTCCTGGCGTGGGCGGCGGGCTGGCACCTGAGCGCCCGCTCCCCGCTCGCCTTTGCGCTGCGCGATCTGCTGCTGCCGGCGATCTGGTTCAACGGCTGGCTCGGCAGCGCTTTCGTGTGGCGCGGCAACCAGATGCGCCCGGTCGAATCGGGTCGCGCGGTGTAGCGCATCCTCGTTGTCATGGCCGGACTTGTTCCGGCCATCTCGATCAGAATTGCACGGTAGTTGATGGAGCTGGCCGTGACCCGAAACGTTACGCCCGGCCTTACGCCGCGCGCTGCTCGAGCTCGTCGGGCTTGCCGCTGGTGTTGTTGGACCAATCGATGATCTCGAACCGGCCGTCGTGATGCTCGGCCACGGCGGTGCAGCTCTCGACCCAGTCGCCGCAATTGATGTAACGGATGCCGTAATCGTCGTGGATGACGGCGTGGTGGATGTGCCCGCAGATCACCCCGTCGGCGGCGTGCCGGCGCGCCTCCGCCACCAGCGTCTTCTCGAACTGGCCGATGAAGTTCACCGCGTTCTTGACCTTCAGCTTGGCCCATTGCGAGAGCGACCAGTAGGGAAATCCCAGCCGCCGGCGCAGCCCGTTGAACACGCGGTTGGCCGTGATCGCAAAGTCGTAGGCCTTGTCGCCGAGCAACGCCAGCCAGCGCGCCTGGGTGACCACCAGATCGAAATGATCGCCGTGGATGACCAGGTAGCGGCGCCCGTCGGCGCTCTCGTGCATGGCCTTGTCCTGCACCTCGACGCCGCCGAAATGCGTGCCGTAATAGTCGCGCAGGAACTCGTCGTGGTTGCCGGGCAGATAGATGATGCGCACGCCCTTGCGGGCCTGGCGCAAGAGCTTTTGCACCACGTCGTTGTGGGCTTGCGGCCAATACCAGCCCGACTTGAGCTGCCAGCCATCGACGATGTCGCCGACCAGATAGATCACGTCGGCGTCGTGGTCGCGCATGAAGTCGAGGAGGCGCTCGGCCTGGCAGCCCTTGGCGCCGAGATGCACGTCGGAAATGAACAGCGCGCGAAACCGCCGCGTGCTGGTCGCCATCAACATGCTCGGGCCCTGGTGCTGCTCATTGCCGAATCAATATGCCGGGAATCCATGTCGCCACGATGACATGGGCGCCGCCACATCAGCCGAGGTATTGACTCCTTCAGCCTCATGGTAAGGAGCGCGGGCAAAGCCCGCGCGTCCTGAGGCTCTCGAAGGACGAACCATGGCGGCGCGCGCGGCGCGGTCGAGGCCGCAGCCTTCGAGATGGCCGGCATCCTTCGACAAGCGCTCAGGAGCCGGCCTCCTCAGGCTGAGCCCGTTGGTGGTCAATTCCTCCCAATAGAAAAACCCCGGGCTTTTGCCCGGGGTTTGCACGTGATGAGACCGCAAGGTCTCGTCGGTTTCGCGATCGCCCGGCGACCTGATCAGAACTTGTAGTTCAAGCCGGCGCGCACGATGTTGTTGTTCAGCGGGACGTTGCCTCGGGTGGCGACCGTGCCAGCCGGAGTGACGATCGGCGCGGCGAAGTAGCTGGCGTTCTGCAGCTGCACGAACAGATACTCGACCTTGACCGACCAGTTGCCGCTGAAAGCATATTCGCCGCCGGCTCCCGCGGTCCAGCCCCAGCGGTTCTGGGTCTCGGTGAGCGTGGCGATACCCGGAGGAGTCACATCGGCCTCGACGCCGGCGACCGCGAATCCGCCGGTGCCGTAGAGCAGGAACTGCGGGGTCGCCAGAAAGCCGACGCGCACCCGGCCGGTGCCCAGCCAGTTTTCCTTGGTCCCGCTGACGAAAGCGGTATTGAAGGGCGCGATGTCGCCGGCGCTTCCCTTCTTGGTCACCCAGGACAGATCCCCTTCCAGGCCCACCACCCAAACAGGGGCCACCTGGTAATTGCAGCCGAGCGTGCCGCCGATCAGCCCGCCGGTCACGTCGTAGTCGCCCGTGATGGCAAGCCCGGAGGCATCTTCGTGATGGCTTCGTCCCCACGCTCCGCCACCCTCGACACCGATATAGCAACCGGTCCAGCTGTAGGCCGGCATCATCGGCGCCTTGGTGTAGACCGGAGCCCGCCCAGGAGCCGGCCGCATGTCGGCCGCCATTGCCGAACCCGAGATCAGCGTGAGACAAGCGGTGCCAGCCAGTAGTATCTTCTGCATGATTATTCGACCCTTTTCTGAAACTTCGATGCGCATCGTGTAGCGCAATCGTCGGCCGCAGTCTGTGCCCATGGGGCAACAGTCCCGCGCATTCGAAAATGCGTCCACGTCAGTTGCGACACCGCAGGGACTCCATGTCGCCACGATGTCGCCGGTCTCCCGCCATGCGCGAAGAAAAAAGCCCCGGGCTTTCGCCCGGGGCCTTGTTCCACATGAATGCGATGCGTGAAAACGATCAGTACATGCCGCCGAACTTGAACGCGAGACCGGCCCGGATATCGTTGATCGTCACCTTGTTCCCGAGCTCGATGACCGTCGGGCTGGAGAAGCTTGCCGAGCCCAGATCAGTGTAGCGGTATTCCACGCGGCCCAGCAGGTTGTTGGTGAACGCATATTCGATGCCGGCACCAGCGGTCCAGCCCTTGGCGCTGTTTGCGCTGTCGGTGGCCAGCACGGCGCCACCGGACGGGCCGTACGACGTCGACCAGGTGCCCCACGCCCAACCTGCGGTGCCGAAGAACAGCCAATGATCGACCGCAAAACCGAGCCGGCCGCGCGCCGAGCCGTAGGACTTGACCGTAGTGGAGGCGGTAACGGCGCCGCCGAAGCCCGGAACCGCGCCGCTGTTGCCGGTGAGGTTGGCCCACTGCCAATCAGCCTCCGCGCCAAACACGTATTGACCCATCTGGTAATTGCCGCCGACGAAACCGCCCGCGATCGGACCATTCACGTTGAAGCTGTACGGAACCGAGGCAAAGCCGCCCCCGACGCTCGAAACGGTTCCGCTCGAGGTCGCGTAGCCGTAGCCGGCGTCGCCGCCGACATAGAAGCCGGTCCAGCTGAACGGCGCCATCATCGGCGCCTTGGTGTAGACCGGTGCCGGTGCCGGTCTCGATAGATCCGCCGCTATCGCCGAGCCGGAAGCGATCATCAGCAACGCGGTGCCAGTCAGGAGCATTTTTTTCATGTATTGAACCTCTTCTGGGGTAACAGGATGGCCCCCCTGTACCCCAACTTCCCCATTTCGGCTGTGCCCGTGGGGCAACAGTTGGGACAATTCGAAAGCGTTGCCATCGCCTGTGGAATTGCATCATAAGACGGTTCCACGCTCTGGCCGCCGCGGCCCGATTCGACGCGATCGCCGGGGACATCTTCCAAAGCCACCAGATATCAGGGACTTACGCGAATGGACTTGGGAATCTCGGGACGCCGCGCGATCGTCTGCGCATCCAGCCGCGGGCTCGGCCGCGCTTGCGCGCAGGCGCTTGCGGCCGCCGGTTGCGAAGTCGTCATCAACGGACGTGATGAAGAATCCCTTAACGCGGCCGCCGCCGCCCTGCGTCGGGATGCCGGCGCCAAGGTGATCGCGGTCCGCGCCGATGTCGCAACCCCTGAGGGGCAGGCAGCCCTGTTTGCAGCCTGTCCGGAGCCGGACATCCTGATCAACAACAATGCCGGGCCGCCGCTGCGCGATTTCCGCGAGCTCACCCGCCAGCAGATCATCGATGGCGTGATCGCCAACATGGCGGTGGCGATCGAGCTGATCCAGAAGGCGGTCGATCCGATGATGCGGCGCCGTTTCGGCCGTATCGTCAACATCACCTCGGCGGCGGTGAAGCTGCCGCAAGCCGGCCTCGACCTGTCGTCGGGCGCGCGCGGCGGCTTGAGCATCTTCGTGGCCGGCGTCGCCCGCCAGGTCGCCGAGGCGAACGTGACCATCAACAATCTGCTGCCGGGCGCGTTCGGCACCGACCGGCTGCAATCGACGCTGGCGGTCGCCGCCAAGCGCAAGGGCATCAGCCCGGAGCAGGCCAGGGCTGAGCGCATCGCCAGCGTGCCGGCCAAGCGCATCGGCGACCCGGCCGAGTTCGGCGCCGCCTGCGCGTTCCTCTGCTCCGCCCATGCGGGCTACATCACCGGCCAGAACCTGGTGATCGACGGCGGAGCATTTCCCGGCGCGTTCTGATTCTTCTCACCCTCTTCTTCTTTTTCCCTCCCCCTGCAAGGGGGAGGGTGGCGCCAAAGGCGCCGGGTGGGGGTCCCGCCTTCCCGCGGATTCGGAGTTTGTTGCGGGACCCCACCCGACCCGCTTCGCGGGTCGACCTCCCCCTTGCAGGGGGGGTTAAGACAGCGCCCTTCACCGATGCGCCGGCTGTGCCGAAAGGTGCCCCGGCAAGGCGACACTGAACCGGGCTCCGCCCAGCGCGGAATCGTTGTCCGCCGAGATGCGGCCGCCGAGCGCCTCGATGATGGAGCGGGAGATCGGCAAGCCCATGCCCATGCTGTCTTTGGTCGTGAAGAAGGCGTCGAACAGGCGGGGGATATTCTGCGGGTCGATTCCCGGGCCGCTGTCCTCGACCGTGCAGCACACCGTTTCGGCGTCCGCCAGCATGGTACGAATCAAGATGCTCCGGCGCGCCGCCCCGGCCTGGGCCATCGCCTGCGCGGCGTTGATCGCGAGGTTCACGACCACCTGCTGGAGCTGGGTGCGATCGCCGACGACCTGGGGGAGCGCCGCCGCCAGCTCGATAGCAACGGCGACTTTCCTCGATTGGAGCTCCTCGCGGAGGAAGACCATCAACTCCTTGACGACGTCGTCGAGCGACACCAGCGTCTGCTCGGGTGCTCTTCGGGTCGCCATGTCGCGGATGCGGTTGATGATCTCGGACGCTCGGAGCGCATCGTTTATCACGCGCTCGGTGAGCTTGCGGACCTCCGCGACATCGGGCTCCGCCCGGTCCAGCCAACGCAGGGAGGTCTCGCCGTTGGTGATGATGGCGGCCAGCGGCTGCTTCACTTCATGGGCGATCGACGCCGTCAGCACCCCGAGGCTGGTGATCCTGGCCACGTGCGCAAGCTCCGATCGGGTCTCGGCCAGTGCCTCGTCCGCAAGCCGGCGCTGCGTCACGTCCTGAATCGCACCGACATACTCCAGCCGACCATCCGGGTGCCGGGTACCGTGGGCGATGGTGCGAAGATACCTGACCGAGCCTTCTGGCATCTGCAGCCGGATCTCGTATTCGAGGCCGCTGCCGCCGGCGCGCGCTTGCTCGATCTTCTCGGCCAGCAGCGGGACGTCTTCCGGATGGACCCGCGAGGCGATCAGCTCGAATGTCACCGGCGCATCCTGATCGAACCCGAAGATGCGGCGAAGCTCTCCTGAAAAGGCGATCTCGTCGCTGTCCACGCGCCAGGAAAAGCTGCCGGTCGAGCTGAGGCGTTGGCCCTCGGCGAGAAATGCCTCGCTCTGCCGGAGCGCCTGTTCCACCCGTTTCCAGTCATCGATATCGATCAGCAAATGGAACCAGCGCAGGATGCGCCCTTGCGCGCCCCGCAGGGGAAATCCGCGGACGTCGAACCAGCGGTAGATGCCGTCGGCGCGGCGGTGGCGGCTCTCGACGTGATACGCGTCACCTCTTTGGTGCGCCGCCAGCTGCGCGTCGAGCGTGCGCTGCAGGTCATCAGGATGAACCACGTCCGAGGCCGTCCAGCCTTTCAGCTCCTCCAGTGTCTTGCCGAAATACTCGAGGGTCAGCCGATTGAGTCCCTCGACCTCACCCGAGGGTGTCGTGACCGCGACCGGGACCGGAATGCTGTCGACGATCAATTGAAAATCGAGCTCGCGCAAACCTAACGCTGCCTCGGCCCGCCTACGGCCGGCAGTTTCCTGCTTCAGCGCTTCGTCGGCCGCAGCAAGCTCCGCGGTCCGCTGTGCGAGCCGGCTGCCCAGGTCGTCGACGCGGCGCCGCAGCCGCTCGATCTCCTCGGTAGGATTTTCGGATTGCGCTTCCATGTCAGACCGGTGTCTTGGCGACGTAATCTGTTCCGGCTCGCCATTCGCGAACCGCCCAAGGCCCCGGCGGTCCCTAGATTAGCAGTATCGCGCGGTCGTGGAAGCGGCCAAGCAGGCCCGCTGCGCCGTGTGACCGCAACGCGACGGCGCAAAGTCATGCTTTGCCGGACCTGAGGTACTCACGGGATTTATGAAACCAATGGCCTTTTACGCAAGTAGCGTCTGCGCAAGCTTGCGGCGGTATCTTGGTCCGGCAACACCCGATGATCGGGCTTTTGGTTCCCTCGCCACAGCCGTCACGGCACTGGGAGGTTAAGGACGCCGCGGCCACATTGCATGAAAATGATGCACCGGTCCCGCGCCTGATCCGATCTCCAACGTGTCGGCGGCGGCGATGGCGGCATGGACATAGCTTTTGGCGGCGCGCGTGGCGTCCCGCAGATCCATGCCCTGGGCGAGGCCGGCGGCGATCGCAGCCGAGAAGGCGCAGCCGGTGCCGTGGGTGTTGCGCGATGCAATGCGCACGAGCGGCAGCGCCACGGCGCCGTTGCGATCAACCAGCAGATCGATGCTGTCGCGTCCCTCTGCGTGCCCGCCCTTGAGCACGACCGCCTGCGCGCCGAGCGCCAGCAGCCGCTGCGCCTGGTCGCGCATCTCGTCCTCGCTCTGCGCCACGCCCTCGCCGAGCAGCACCGCCGCTTCCGGCAGGTTGGGGGTGAGCACCATGACCCGCGGGATCAGCTCGCGCTTGAGCACCGCGATGGCGTCCGCTGCCAACAGCCGGTCGCCCGACGAGGCCACCATCACCGGATCGAGCACCACCTTGCTCTGCCGCCAGCGCTCGAGCCCGGCCGCAACGGCACGAATGGTGGCCGGCAGCGACAGCATGCCGATCTTGACCGCGCCGACGCCCAAGTCGGAGAACACCGCGTCCATCTGGGCGGCGATGAATTCGGCCGGCACGTCGTGGATCGCGGTCACCCCCGCGGTGTTCTGGGCGGTGAGCGCGGTGACGACGCTGGCCCCGTAGACCCCCAGCGCCGAGAAGGTCTTGAGATCGCCCTGCAGGCCGGCGCCGCCGCCGGAATCGGAACCCGCGATGGTGACGGCGATCGGCGTCATGCGGCCCTCATGCGGCCTGCCGCTTGGCGAGCGCCGCCTCCACGATGGCGCGCAGATCGCGCGCGGCGGCTTGCGGGTCGGGTGCGAGCGACAGCGCGGAGATCACCGCGACGCCGTCGGCGCCGGCCGCGATCACCGAGCCGGCATTGCCCGCATCGATGCCCGCGATGGCGCCGATCGGCAGGTCGGGATCGCGCGCGCGCATCCGGCCGAAGATCGTGCGCAAGCCGGCGAGGCCGATCGGCGGATCCGGATTGTCCTTCGACGCGGTCGCGAACACGCCGCCGATGCAGACATAGTCGAGATGCTCGATCGGGGCATGCGCCGCCTGCTCGAGGGTCTTGACGCTCAGCCCGATGACCGCATGCGGCCCGAGCAGCCGCCGCGCATCCGCGACCGCCATGTCGTCCTGCCCCAGATGCACCCCGTCGGCGCCGGCCGCGAACGCCACGTCGGCGCGATCGTTGACCAGGAACGGCACGCCGAGCGGCGCGAGTCGGCTGCGAATCGCCCGCGCCGTCTCCACCATGGCGCGGGTGGACCCGGCCTTGTCGCGCAACTGCACCAGCGTGGCGCCGCCTTGCGCCAGCAGCAACGCCAGCTCGGCGAGGTCGTGGCCCCCGGCGTGCTGGGGATCGATCAATGCGTAGAGCCGCAGATCGGCGCTCATTGGGCGCTCCCCCGGCGCGCTTCAAAGCGGTGCGCCGCACGGCCGACCGTAAGGTGGAGCCAACAGAGTCGTTGCCGCATCTCGCCTCCCATCGCCTGCCTGACCCCGCATCAGGTTCGAAGCGTCGGCGAGCGCCTCTCAGTCCGGATCGTCGCTGCCGGACACCCCATTGAGATTGCTGGATAATCTATTGGGCTCCCGGGCCCGGCGCAAGACCGCCCGGCAACGCCATCTTGCCACGCTTGGCGGATTTTGCTCCCTTGCATCGACCGGCCGCACGGCCGGGTGGAGGCGCGCCGTGGTTCCGTTCTTCGTCCAGATCAAATGCCGGCTCGGCAAATCCTATGAGGTAGCCAACAAGCTCGCCGACGCCGAGATCGCCTCGGAAATCTATTCGACCGCCGGCGAGTTCGACCTCCTGGTCAAGTTCTACGTCGAGGACGGCACCGACATCGGGCACTTCGTCAACGAGAAGGTGCAGAGCATTCCGGGCATCCAGGACACCCGCACCATCATCACCTTCAAGGCCTTCGGCCGCTGAGCGGGACGGGAGCCGCGACGCGTTTGCCGCCCAACCTCCCCCTGAAAGGGGGAATTTTGTCAATTGGCGACATGCCATAACCATGGACAATTGCGATGGCGATCGCCTGATTGCCGATTTCTTGCAAAGGATCAGATCGGCGCGAGTCCGACAAGGAGGGACTTTCCAAACCGACTCGCGGGAAATCGCGCTGCAGACGAAACTCGCATCGACATCCAGTTTGTAGCCGTCGAATATCCGAGACCCGGCGCTGTTATTGACGGCCTGCGTGACAACGCCTGGGATGTCACTGCCCTCATTGTTGATCCGGTGCGTGCACGGCAGGTGGATTTTTCTAACCCATTTCTGCAAAGCGACCTGACGTACCTGGTGGCCGCAGGGTCGAAACTCCAGAGCGTCGCGGACGCGGATCAATCGGGCATTCGTATCGGCGCCGCACGCAACGATACGTCGGATCTACAGCTGACCCGCGCGCTCAGGCGAGCCGAATTAGTCCGGACGGACAGTATTGCCGCCGCAACTGAACTGCTGCGCACCGGAGGCGTCAACGCGATAGCATTGAACCGCCCCAGCCTGATTGCGATATCCGCCACGGTCCCGGGTTCGCGCGTTTTGAGCGATGGCTTCGCCGACTTCTACTCCGCGATGGCCGTACCCAAAAGACGCGAAGGGCGGCTCGCCTACATCAACGCGTTCATTGAGGACGCGAAAACCTCTGGTTTCGTGAATCGCATGATAGAAAAACTAGTGATGCAAGGGGTTCGGACCGCGCCGCCTGGAAGCTTTGCCCGCTGATCAAAATGTCGGCTAATCGGCCGCCAAGCGGAAATGCCGATTGCGCGCAAGAGAGTCCGCCTATTGGGGTAAAGCGGAAAAGATTTGCTCGGTCAGAGAATTACCGGTTTTGACCCACAACGGACACCGGGTTTGCTGGCGAAGTCCAGCCAAGGCGGATGTTCAACCACCCGCCCACACAGGAAATCCTGTCACTCCTGCTCGCCGTTAAACCACGCCCACAGGCGCCGGTTTCACCAAGCCTTGCACTATCACTTATGCCCGCTAGTGCACTACCAACACCGGCACGCTTCCGTCGGCTAGGACTTCCGATGTTTGACTCCCCAAGAATAGCTTGCTGAGGCCGCGACGCCCATGAGAGCCCATGACGATTAAGTCGCAACCTCTGGACTTTGCAGTTTCGATAATCGCAGTGGCTGGGTGCGCATTCGGAACATGCAAGAGTTCTACAGATATCCCGATCTGCTCCGCCATAGCCCGAGCTTCATCGAGCACTCTGCCCGCGCGTTCCTTGCTTGCTGCCTCAAAACTATCAAACTCTTGCTGCGAGGGCATCCATCCCGAGGCGTGTCCGCTCCCATAGTCGACCGGCAGGGGCTCGGTTGCGGTGATGACCGTCACTTTGGCGCCCAAAGCCTTTGCCAAAGAAGCCCCATGCTTAACGCCTTTTCTCGCGACATCCGATCCGTCCGTGCTCAAGAGGATATTGGCGTACATTCGTGGCTCCCTTGCTCGTCGAACATTTCCCCTAAGTAAGTGGTCCTTACTTAATATGGTCCGATCGTCGCCATCCGTCTAGCCGCCACGGTCGCGGAGCAAAGTCGTTTTGGTACGCGACAGTGCCATCATGCAAGCGCGTGCCGCAACGTCGTTGCTGCCGGAACATTGCATAACGGACGCGGCCGATGTCAGCTTCTGGCCCTGTCCGGACCTGGGGATCCGTCTAGAGAGTCCGGTTATCGGAGTAGAGCGGAAAACATTTGCTCGTTCTGAGGATTACCGAGTTTGGCCCTGAGCGGACATGGGTGGGCTGCTTTTGCTGTGACGCACAACACACCGATAATTGAGGATGTGGTAGTCTGCTTCCTGCTTCCCGGCAGTAAGCGCTGGCTATGAGGCGGCGCGAATTCATCACTCTGCTCGGCGCTGCGAGGTGACAATGGCGTTGCAGAACGGCTTTCAATACTACAGGCTTGGAGCCTAGGATTGTCATGCCCCAGCTTTCGTCCAAGTTTTCCCGCCTGCCGGCCTTAGCCATGGTCTTGCTCGGGCTGTGCGCGAAGGCGCCCCTCGCTAGCGCCGATCCGCTGGTACTCAAGGCCGGGATTGCCGAACCATCGAACAGCGACCTTGCTTGGTGGATGGCCGATGTCGGCGGCTTCTTCGCCGAGCAGGGGCTGAAGGTCGAATTCATCCCAGGCGACGGCAACCGCGGTCTCAAAGACTTGCAGGCCGGCCGCATTGACATCATGCACCGCGGACTATCAAACATTGTCAACGTCAACAGGTCGGGCGGCGATCTGCGCCTGATCGGTTGTCTCGGCGACAAGGTGCGTTTCGTCTTTTTCTCCGCTCCCGGTGTCAACAGCAGCGCCGACCTCAAGGGTGGTGTGGTGGCTATAAGTAATTTCGGCTCGGAGGGCGACAGTGCCGCCACGCTCGCGCTCAAGCAGCTTGGCCTCACACGCGATGACGTCACCATCAAGGAAGTCAGCCCAAGCCTTCGGGCAATGGCGGCGGTGCAGAGCGGCGAGGTGAAGGCGGTGATGTTGAGCGAGCCATTCACCAGCCTCGCGCGCGCCCAACGTATCCATGTGCTGATCGATCTCAACGCCCAGAACATTCCCTGGCTGTTCACGGGCATTGCCGTCCAGCATGGAGCGATCGCGTCGCGTCGAGATGACTTCAAGAAATTCCTACGGGCCACGATTGAGGGCAACTATCTGGCGTTTAGCAACCCGAGGCTCGCCAAGGAGACTATGGCCAAAGAACTGAAAGTCAGGGATCCGCGGGCACTCGAGATCGCTTACAATGACTATAAGCACCAGACACCGCTGAATGCCGACCTATCAGCGAAGGCCGCGGCCAACACCTTGGCGGCCTTTTCGGGCATCAGCACGCGAGTCGATGACTATATCGATGGTAGCCTGCTCGAGGAGATTAGGCAGGAGGGTTTCGTCGATGAATTGCAGCGCAAGTTCAAGTTGCCTTGAAGAATACTATTAAAACGGCGCGTTCATGAGTTCCGGATGAGCGCTCGGGGCGGCCGGCGCCCCCACCTAGCGGTAGCTGATCACGTAAGAGCGCAGGCTGCCAAAGCCGCCTTGGTTCACCTCAATCGTCGTGCTTGTGTGAGGGGCGCCGCCGGCTGGACATCTCGGCGCGCTGGATATTAGGCCAATCGCTGTAGAGGCTGTGCCAGAAGCCGTTGTCGTCGGCGTAGTCCTGAGGCCCTGCCGGAAGAGTTCGGCCACGCGCGAAAGCGGTCGAAGTGACAGCGACGATGATCACAACGGAAAGAATGATCTTAGGCATTCTCTGCCTCCTAGTACGGTCCCCACTATCGGGGGAGCTGGGGGAAGGAGCAAACGATCGGGACCGCATGCCCGGGGCGCGCAGAGAGTACCCCGCAGTCGGCGACCGGAGATTTGACTTATATCAATGTGATGCCACCGCATGCCGGTCAGACTTGCGGCGGCTCCGGTCGCCACATCGCCATTTCGGCGGCCAAATATGCAAGGCTACGATCGAATCCCAGAACCCGCAGTCGTACATCTTGCCATAACCGCCGACTTGCCTTTGGCCCGGAGGATCGTTCGCTGGTCCCGATCCGCAGGGTCAGAGAGGTGATCGCGATCGCGGTTCTCCTGTTTTGGCCCTGTTCCAAGCCCCCTTACTGCCATCCCCCCATGTTTGAATCTCACGCCGCACACGACGAGCGGGCCGCATTGCAGCCTCTTGAACCCGTATAGGCTGCGGCGATAGTCTTTGGCATCCCGTAAGATCAAGTACGGGCTCTTTTAAGGAGAGATGCCATGCCGATCTACATCTCCCGTGGTCGTTTCACTTCAGACGCCGTTAAAGGCATGTTGGCCAAGCCGGAAAACCGTGAGGAGGCGGTTGCCAAGCTCTTCAACAGTGTAGGTGGTAAGCTCATTGGGTGGTACTTGACCTTCGGCCACCATGATTGGCTGACCATTGGCGAGTTTCCCGATGAGAAGACGGCGGCCTCAGCGGTACTGGCTGCTGCTGCAGGAGGCAGTTTGTCTGAAATCGAGACGACCGTGGCTATGACGGCGAAAGACGCTACTGCCACCTTTGAATCCGCCGGCAAGGCGGCGAAGAGCTTCCGGAGCGCTGGGCGCTCGTAGATTCGGGCGAGACTTCAGCCTGAAAGCAAATGCTGTTCTAATCTGCCGCAACGCCTCGGCCTCCCGAGAAACGCAAAACCGTTCGCAGATTTCTGATGGAGCGGCAGCGCGATCCACTGTCTGACCGACCCGCCACCGCCTGGGTAGGTTGCATCTCTCCGACTTCGCTGCACTGCATGAGTCCGGAGATGGCCCGACCCGGACGAGTTGAGCAGCGCAGCCTACGTCCGGTCTCGGGGGTAAACCGGAACAACAATGCTCGCTCTGAGCCTTCCCGATTTTGGCCCTAAGCGCGAGTTCTCCGCAGCGCGGCGATGCGTTTGCTATCAGGGAGAACCCGACATCGGGCGACTTCACTGGAGGGCTCTCGCAAGCATTTTTGAACACCAATCAGGATTACGTGATTAGGTCGGCAGTTCGAATGGGGCAGAACCGGAAACGACTTTGCACGCTCTCGGCTTTTTCCTTCATGACCGCGAGCCGGACATAGGCCAATCAGCGTTCGCATGAGGCTGTGGAATATCTGCGGGTTTGGCCGGTACCCAAGTATTCGACGAAAAAACACCGGCCAATATTACGCTACCTGCGACCCTCGCCTGATCGTGTCAGAATAACGATGCGGGAACGGCTCGTCTGTCGGCAGGCAGTACCACCTCTTCGCCGCGGGGGAGCGTCATAGTGAAGGAGGAGGCAATGCCCAGCTGGTTCACGGAAGCCTCTGTGCCCAGACCTACGGGTGACTGGCGGTGGCGCATTGGCATGTTCAGCAGCCGCCCAATTCTGCAGATTCTGGTGCGGCGAGAGCCGCGCGCCAATACGACAGCCTGGATACCTGCGCCGCTAATGAGGTTTGTTCCAGTTCGCGATAGACCAAAACCTTCCTCTTTCGAGTATCGCTGGCGAGACATCACTCTGCAAGATCTCAGTAGCGCTGAATTGCGTCCACTGATGTCGGGCCGGCGCTCGGAGGCAAACCTTGGGCACTATCCGGCAATCCGGAGTAACATCGCGACAATCCTGGTGAACGGTAAGCCGCATATGGTGGCGGAGAGGCCGCTCACCGTTACCGATGTAGTCGAACTGGCCTTTGGACCAGATCCTGACCGCATCTTGTCCGATGCCGTCGCAGTTACTGCCCGTGAGCGCGGGACGGAAATGCGCACCGTTACGTGCGGCGAAATGATTTAAGCCCGCGACGGTCTGATCCTCAATGTAGTGACTGTCGAAAAACACCCCACCCAAGCCGACAACCAAGCCCCTCATTGAATGATTTAGCCGTCGTCAACCGCCGCGGGCTTTCTTTGCGAGACCACAGCGGGTTATGACGAGGTGATCGATTAAAGGGGGTTTCCTTGCCGCGGTGCGGAAGGCAGGTTCTGGCCCCAAGCGGAAATGCCGATTGCGCGCAAGAGAGTCCGCTTATTGTGGTAAAGCGGAAAAGATTTTCTCGGTCAGAGAATTACGGGTTTTGACCCCGAGCGGACCTGCGCCAACCGTTCCAATGCGTTTATTCTCTGCTCCGCAGCTCGGTCAGGCCCTTGGAGCCCGTTTGCTTTTGGTTGGATGAATGGTTTTGCCCCGGGCGAGCATTTCTACAAACTCGCGAATTCGCTTTTTCCGCGTTTCGGGGCGCTTGGCGTCGTTCACGCGATAGACGAAGGCGTACCTGTTGGCACGGTCGAGCGTCGCAAACGCCCGTTCTGCCTCCGCATTAGCAGCCAGCGCGGCCAGGAAGTCGGACGGAGGTTCGGCTTTGCCCTGGGATTGATACGCCGCGCTCCAGCGACCATCGGCCTTGGCCTTCTGGACCTCGCTCAATCCGGCAGGTTGCATGCGCCCTTCGCGAATAAGACGCTCCGCCGTATCCCGATTGATTGCGGACCATCGGCTCGCGCCTCGCCGCGGAGTCATTCGCACTAGAAAGTAATGCTCATCGAATTTCCCAAGCTGACCATCGATCCATCCGTGGCATAAAGCGGCTTCGATGGCCTGCGCCTTGGTGATGGTTGCTTCTGGCGCGCCGGCTTTAGCGAGCTTAAGCCAAAAGCCGCTCTGGCTTCCCTCGTGTGCAGACAGATAGGCGTCGATGGATGGCAGGTCCGCAAATGATATGATCGGACCCTTGACATTGGTCATGCATGCTCCTCGCACGGGCGGTTAAACGATCACTATAGATACGGGCCGTTCCGCGCTTGTATAGCCAGCATGCGGATTAGTCACTAACACCAGATTGAAGTTGCGAAGCCGCCTCCGGGCGCAGCGCTTGCCCGTGCGGGGCTGCTGTGGGATATAGCGGCGATGAACGACCGTGCTAACCGCTTCGTTGACGACCCTGACTTCGGCGGCTTTCGGCAATTGGCCTTTTTCGTAGCAAATCGATGTCCGCTCAATTGTCGGCTATTGGGTCCGAAGCGGAAATGTTGCCAGCGGTCCTAAGGTGCCCGGCGTCGCGCCATCGACGGGCGTCACGCCGACTTGGCGTATTCCTTCTCCATTGGGGCCATCGTCACAGCCAATGTGCCGACGCCTTCGACCTCGCATTCAAGCTTGTCGCCGACCGCGATCTGCCCGACGCCGGCTGGTGTTCCGGTCATGATGACATCGCCGGCTTCGAGCCCGACCATCTGCGAGAGATGGTTGATGACGCCAGGCACGTCCCAAATCATCTGTTCGAGGTCGCCATCCTGCTTCAGCATGCCGTTCTGCTTGAGGTAAATGCGGCCCTTCTTCGGATGGCCGACCTCGCTGACCGGCCTGAGCGCTCCCATCGGCGCCGAAGCATCGAACGACTTGCCGATCTCCCACGGCCGTTTGATGTTGCGCGAGGCGATCTGCAGATCGCGCCGTGTAAGATCGATGCCGACGCCATAGCCCCACACATGGTCCAGCGCCTTGGCCATCGGGATATTGCGGCCGCCGCTCTTGAGCGCGACCACCAGCTCGACCTCGAAATGCAAATCCTTGGTGACCGGCGGAAACGGCACCTTGCCGCCATCCGGGACGATCGCGTCGGCAGGCTTGGCGAAAAAAAACGGCGGTTCGCGCTCGTCATGCCCCATCTCCTTGATGTGCTCGAGATAGTTCCGGCCGACACACCAGATGCGCCGCACCGGAAACACTTTTGTGCTTCCGGCAATGGCGAGCGCGGGCTGCGGCGGCGGGGAGATCACATAGTCGGTCATCAGGTCTCGCCTTTCTTGACGTTCGTCGCTATCGGACGTGGGTGTTCACAGGTTATTCCGGCATCAGGCGCCGGGCCATGACAGCTTGATCCAGGCGGCCACGACCTCGCGTACATCGCGGTCCGAATTGGCAATCTGGTTCACTGCGCGCCGGCGTGGGAACGTTAACCGCCTGTTCCCGAGTTGGGGCGGCTGCTTTGTATCCGCAGGGGCTGATATTGCCAATGGCCTGCTCACCAACTTGCCCTTGTTCACAAGGAGAGTCTGTTCCGGTTTTGCCCCACCTTGGGGCGTGCCGCGAGCTCAGTTGGGATGAGCCCGTTGGGCGCGCATTTCAACCCGGCCGTGACACTTATTTTCGCCGCACGCGGCGCGACAACGTGGCGCGACATGCTCCCCTACATCATCGTGCAATGCGCAGGCGGCGTCGCCGTCGCGCCAGCGTTCACACAACGTTCGCCGGAATTGCGATCAACCATGTTCCGGGCATTATCATTGCTCAGTTGATAGGACGACGTGCGCCGCGCTAGTGGCAAAGGTTCTGTTTGAGCCAGCCCAATCAGGATAGCCATGTCGGCTTTTGGCCCGACCCGGAAGTGCCATTCGCACCACCAAATGACGACGGGCCTCTAACCGCCTTTGTACGTTGTGCGACGAAACTGCGCGGCAGCAGCCGGTGGACATTCCCTAAAAGTCAGGCCTTCTGAAAAACCGCTCTCTCAGAATTTGTTAACCAGCTCAAGTTACCTTTTGCTTGAATTGGACAACATGGCGCAAGGTGTCAGGTTTCTTGAATGGAGCACAATCATCTTCTCGCTCAAACACGACAATTAGCGGCGGCAATGGCGCACCGAACACTTCGAACCGAGCCTCTTCGCTGTGTTGGTGGTGCTGAGTTGCGTTAGAGGGCGGTACCATGTTGTGGCGATATCCCCGAGGGGAGCCTAGAAACAGCTTGTCGGACCGGCGATGCACGCCAGCTTACCGGTTGTCGGCCTTGTCGCCGTCGAAGTGGTCACCCAACGCAATGAGAGGAGCTTTCATCATGAGAAAGGTATTTCCTGTGGCCATCGTCATGGCGGCCGTGTTTGCGCCGGCCACGGCCGGCGCCGGAGAGCGCGTGAACGAAATGGCTCTTGGCGCGGCTTCTGGTGCGCTCGTGGCTGGACCGCTTGGTCTCGTCGCCGGCGGCGTCATTGGCTATGTGGCCGGTCCGGACATCGGCCGCGGTCTGGGATTGAAGCACCACCATATCGATCGCAGCCGCAGCACCGCCGCTCGCCTCCACGAGAAGGCCGGTGACGTACGCCCCGCCGGCGAGGATCTCCCCGACGCCCACTGAAAGCCGCCTCTTCCGCCAGGATGGAGCGCAAGCTCTTGCTCGACACGTGCCCGCTCCAGGCCGTCCACGTCATCTAACCTGCCGGCGAGCAACACTGCTTCCACCAGCGCGTGCTCATCGACCTCGATTTGCATGACCATCAGCCCGCGACGGCACCCGGGCGCGACACGGCGCCGCTGGCGAACGCGGCAGCCTCGCCGCCTCGTCCACCATGACCCGGATGGCGGCATCGCGCGTCAGAATGTCGACGACGCTATGTTGTGAGCGGCGCGCGTTCCATCGCGGCCAAGGCCCACCCGCGCATAAGCGCCAGGCTACCCCGCAGCCCCCGCCCGCTCCGCCTGCAGCTGCCGCTCGCGCCATATCACGAACAGCCCTGCCCCCACGATGATGGCAGCGCCCAGGAATCCGAGCGCGGTCGGGAGCTCGCCGAACGCCAGATAGCCCAGCACCAGCGCCCACAGCATCGACGTGTAGTCGAACGGCGCCACCAGCGAGGCCGGCGCCCAGCGGTAGCTCTCGGTGAGCACGATATGGGCGAGCCCGCCGCACAGCCCGATCCCGATCAGCGCCGCAAGCTCGCTCCCGCTCGGCGTGTTCCAGCCGAACGGCCAGGTGACGAGGCCGGCGGCGGTGCAGATCAGCGAGAAGTAGAACACGATCGACGAGGTGGTCTCGCTCTTGGTGAGATGCCGCGTCTGGATGATCGAGAGCGCGCTGAAAAATGCGCCGGCAAGCCCATAGAGGCCGCCGACGGCGTCACCGGCGAGCGCCGCCGCCGAGCCGCCCAAATGCGGCACCAGCATCACCATGACGCCGACGAAGCCGACGACCACGGCCGACCAGCGATAGATGCGCACCCGTTCCTTGAGCAAGAGCGCCGCCATCGCCACGGTGATCAGCGGCGCCGCAAACGAGATCGCGGTCGCATCCACGATTGGCAGCCGCGCGAGCGCCGAGAAATTGCAGAACATGCCGCCGATGGCGCTGAGCCCGCGCCCCACATGGCCGAACGGCCGGCCCATGCGGATGGCGGCCTCGAGCTCGCCTCGCCAAGCATAGATCACCACCACCGGCACGATCGCGAAAGCCGAGCGGAAGAACACCACCTGCCCGACCGGGTAAGCGGCGCCCAGATAGCGCACCAGCGCCGCCATGACGGCGAAGATCAACGCCGAGGCGATCTTGAGCAGGATGGCCTTGAGGGCGTTGGTGGGGTGCATGCGCCGGGGTGCCGGGGAACGGGGAATTGTATCGAGTCGCGGCACCGTAGGATGGGTTGAGCTCTTGCGAAACCCATCGCTGTTCGCGGCCTAGGCGAAACCCATCAACCGCCCTCGATGGGTACCCACGCCACCACCATCAACCGCCGTCGATGGGTTTCGCAAAAGCTCAACCCATCCTACAAGCCGTTGCCCGCCGGCGCGGCCAATCAGTGCAAATAAACCGGATTTGGCCGCTCGTTCAGCTCGATATAGGTGCCGAACGGATCGGTGATGAACGCCAGCGCGAGGCCGGTCTCCTCGTTCTTGGTGTAGGGCCGGTCGGGCCTGATCCCGGCCGCTTCAAGCCTCTTCATGAAGGCCTTCAAGTCGGTGACGTCGAAGCCGATATGGTCGAGGATCCGGCCTTTGGTGGGCGCTGCCGCCGCATCGATCTTGTTGAAGCGCAGCTGGGTCCCCGGTAGGTCGGCGACCGGAGCGTTGTTGCGCACTCCCGCCTTGGCTTCGAAAATCTTGCCGTACCAGGCTTGGCTCTGCGGGATCGTGGCTTCCGGCATGAAGAAGTGAACGTGATCATGCCGGATCGGCATCGACTGGTTCTTGTCCTCGAGAATTTCCACCCGCAGGCCGTCGGGCGTGACGACCCATGCTTGATCCAGCCGGTTATTGCCCCCCGGCTCGACCGGAACGCCCGCTGCCTTCCATTTGGCGACCAATTCTTGGACGTTCTTCACCACGAAGCCGACATGGTTGACCACCGAGCCGGCCGTGCCTGCGGTTGCCGGCGGTGCCCCGGAGCCCAGATTCAGGATCACCATCACGCCCGGAAAGATCACGCGCTGCAGGGGGCCGGGAGCGCCCTCGGTGCCGCCCATGGCCAGGAAGATCTTCTTGTTGGCCTCGATGTTGCGCGAATTGAGATGCCAGTGTCCCATGGTCACGCCCGCTGCATTGGGCGCGTAGGGCTGCGCCCAGGCGCCGCCCGCCGTCAGGGTCGATATGAGCCACAGCGTGGAAATAAGTTTCTTCATCGTCGCCTCCCGGTTTCGCCGGGCGTTTGCAAGCTGACCGGCGATTGGCTTAAGCTTTAGCACCTCGTGACGCCATGCGTAAGTGATGTCGGCAAGGTTGTGCGCGACCAAGTCTTTCAACGGGCAAGACGATCATGCGCCCGCAGGCGCGCCGTTGTGGTTGCATTGACCCCTGGTCTGGAAGCGATAAGCTCAAGCAACAGATGCGCTGGAAAAACAACATTCAAATCATCGAGGGAGGAACTTCGGCCATGAGACTCTCAACCGTGAAAATCAAAGCAGCCGGAGTGGCGGCAATTCTTGCTTCGCTGGTTTGGATCGACGCTGCATACGCCCAGGATCTCGGCCCGCAGGTCAAGAAGCTCGCGGACGGCATCTATGTCCACGTTGGCAAGGGCTACGACTCCAACAGCGGCATCGTTCTCACGCAAGACGGCGTGGTGGTGATCGACACCGGGCAAAATCCGCTCGAGTTCGCGCGACATCATGGCGACAGTCAAGAAGCTCACCCCGATGCCGGTGCGCCTGGTCATCGACACCGAGCCGCATGCCGATCATACCACCGGCCATTATGTGTTCTCGCCGCCCGCCATCGTGGTGGCGGCGGCCGGCGGCGGTGAATCGATGCGCGGCGCCGATCGCAGCGCCCCTGATCGGGTCCAGAGGCTCGCGGCCTCGTCTCCCGAGATGAAGGCCGCGCTCGACGGCTACAAATTCATCCCGCCCCACATCGAGTACCACGACAGAATGACCATCAATCTCGGGGGGCGCACTTTCGAGCTGATGTACCTGAAGGGGGTGCACAGCGAATCGGACAACGCCGTATGGCTGCCCAAGGAGCGCGTGCTGTTCTCCGCCTCGGCCTTCGTAGTCAATCAGATCAACATTCTTCGGCCTTTCGTCACCATTCCGGACATCCTGGCCGCGGGGAAAATGATGAAGGCGTTGAACCCGGAGCAGGTGGTTCCCGGGCACGGAACGCCCGGCACGGTCAAGATATTCGAGGACGGCGAGCGGTACTACGCGCTGCTTCTGGACCGGGTCGGCAAGCTGATGCGAGACGGGAAGTCTCTGGATGACATCAAGAAGGAGCTGAGGATGCCCGAATACGCGAGCTTCGCCAGCCAGGACCGGATGCCGACCAACGTCGATGCCGCCTACAAGGCGTTGGGGGGAAAGTAAGTTGGGGGGAAAATAATCGGCCGATCGAAAAAGCCGAACCGATAAGCGCACCATCACGACGAAAGGGAGGTCACCATGAGAAGCATGATTCTTGGGCTCGCCGCGGTCTGTTGCCTCGTCAGCCCGCTCGCCGCGCAGGGCTATAATCCGTTGCCGACCTGCTCGATGTGTCCGGGCACCTATGTTCCGGTGGACGAGCTGCAGGCCTATACCAAGAAGGCGATCGCCGAGAACCGGATCGATCAGCAGGTGCGCGACGTCGAGATCGGCCGCGCCCATATCGGCATCGGCATGGTGTATCGCGGCAAGCTCGATGCGCCGGCGCCGGATTCGGTCGCCGAGCACGACCTGGTGAGCGAGGTCTATCACATCATCGAGGGCACCGGCACCCTGGTGCTGGGTCCGGACATCATCGGCATGAAGCGACGCCCCTCGGATTCAGAAACGGTCCGCCTGTTCAACGGCCCGGGCAACAACGGCGCCTCGGTTCGCAACGGCGTGACCTATCAGCTCAAGCCCGGCGACGTCGTCGTCATCCCGGCCGGCACCGGCCACTGGTTCACCAAGATCGACGACCACATCAGCTATCTGATGGTGCGCATCGATCCCGACAAGGTGACGCCGCTTCGCGACGAGGCGATGTCACGGGCCTATCTGCGCACCAGCAAGTGATGCATTCGATGACATGACCAACACAAATCGACGCGCTTGACGCGCATGTGCAAATCAGTGCATTGGTGAAATTGAAACTCGTAAATCGCGCCCGGGCGGGAGACCGCGCCGGGCTTTTCTTTTTCACCGCCGGGAGCCGACGGATGCAGCCGGAGAGCCGTCGCCGGTCCCGCGGCCACCGCATGGCTCCGGCATGCTCATAGCGGTCGCTCATTGTTCCCGGATTGTAATTTCAATGGCGTGGCGCCTGGAGGAATGCATTTCTTGCATGGCCCGTGCGCGGCTCAATCAAACGCCAGGCAGAACCCGCGCCTGTTGATTGTTCCTGTTGTTGACAGGAGAAGAGACCGGCTGGACTGCGACCACGCAAGGGGACCGGGGTGCTCGATCTTGAAGCCACGCAATAATCTGGCGGCGGCGCGCGAGCGCATCGGTGAGCTTGAGCGCAAGGTCGGCCAGCAACAAGTGATGAACTTGATTTTTTTCGAAAAGCCTTGCGGCAAGTCGAGGGAGGGCGCCAGCCGAGCGACGGGCCTGGCGCACGGGCGTCTACGCGGTCATCGCGGCGATGACGTCACCCCGGCCGCAAGGCAAACTGACGGTCGAGCGGATGTGTGCGTTGGCGGGAGTGGGCCGACCCGGCTACTACCGCCATTGGAAAAGGTCTGCCCACGCCAGGAAGAAACGGCGGTGCGCGATCTGATCCAGCAGGTAGCTCTGGAGAACCGGTTTTATGGCTATAGACGGGTTGCAGAGAGCTGTTCGATCGCGGGTTTGTCGTCAACCGCAAGCGCGTTCTTACGCCTTATGCGACGGGATAATCTGCTGTGCCTGCGCAAGCGGCCGTTCGTGCGGTGACGACAATTCGCGCCATGAATGGCGTGTGGTGCCGAACCTGGCGCGTGGCTTGGTGCCACCGGCGTTGACCAGCTGTGGGTGGCGGATATCACCTATGTTCGGCTCGCCGAGGAGTTTGCTTTCCTCGCTGTGGTGCTCGACGCATACAGCCGCCGGGTGATCGGTAGGCGTTGGAGGGGAATCTGCGGGAGCCGAGCTGCCGCGGCGCTCGGGGAGCGAGCGAGAAACCGGATGCGGCGAGTAGTGTGGCGAGTATACGAGTCGTGGAAGCGCGTGGCTAGCCGGCTCGCCCCGCGCGCCGGGAGAGGGCGGCACGGCATGGCAGGAAACCAAAATTCGGTTTGGTGAGGGGGCGTTTCCACAAGCTCAGACTCGCGGAAACGCCCCCTCATCCCGACCTTCTCCATAGCCCGTCGAAGGCGGGCGTAAACGCCCTGATGGCACGCGGGGAGAAGGAGCCCGCCGTGCCTCGCGGATGCGTGCGAGGCAATATCAGAGTTGCGGCATCAGCCGCCACGCGGCCGCCCGCTTCATTTTGGCCGAACGAATCTCGGTTTTCCCCAACAAAAACAACGCCCGCATGTCGAATCACCCCGCGTCCTCACAAGGTATGCACCCGCCGCCCCTCCGCGATCGCGGCCCACAGCCGCTCCGGCGTCGCCGGCATGTCCACGTGGCGGATGCGGTAGGCGCGCCAGAGCGCGTCGTTGATCGCGTTCATCACCGCCGGGCAGGAGCCGATCGCGCCCGCCTCGCCTGCCCCCTTCACGCCGAGCGGGTTGGTGGTGCACGGCACGTTGCGGTCTCGAACCGGAAGTCGGGAATGTCCTGCGCGCGCGGCAGCGCGTAGTCCATCAGGCTCGCGCTCAGGGGTTGGCCGGAGGCGGTGTCGTAGACCATGTTCTCCATCAGGGCCTGGCCGATGCCCTGCACGGCGCCGCCATGCACCTGGCCGGCCAGCAGCAGCGGGTTGAGCGTCATGCCGAAATCGTCGACCACCACGTAATCGACGAGCTCGCACGGCGCCGGTCTCCGGATCGATCTCGACCTCGGCCAGATGGGTGCCGTTGGGATAGGTGGCGGCTTCCGACACGAAGGCGTGCTCGCCGGCAAGCGGCGCCTCGCCGGGCTCCGCGCGCCGCGCCAGCTCCGCGAACGAGATGGCGCGGTCGGTGCCGACAACGCGGACGGTGCCGCTACCAGAGGATTCGATGGCGAATTCGAGATCGGCCGTGGCTGCTTCGAGCGCATTGCCGGCGAGCGCCGCGAGGCGGTCGGCCAGCTGGTCGGCGGCGCCCGCGACCGATGGGCCGCCGCAGGGGATCGAGTTCGAGCCGCCGGTGCCGGTGCCGGTCGCCACCAGATCGGTGTCGCCCTGGATGACCCGCACATGGTCGGGCGCGAGCCGCAGACGCTCGGCGATCAGCTGCGCATAGGCGGTGTGGTGGCCCTGCCCGGTCGATTGCGTGCCGATCAGCACGGTGATGCCGCCGTCGGGATCGAGCCGCGCGATCGCGGTCTCGGGGCCGCCGCTGCCGCAGGCCTCGATGTAGGTGGCGATCCCGATGCCGCGCAGGCGCCCGCGCGCGTGCGCTGCCGCGCGGCGGCGCCCGAAGCCCGCCCAATCGCCCAGCTCCTGGGCGCGCGCCAGATGATGGGCGAAATCGCCGAAGTCGTAGGTCTTGCCGGTCTGCGTCTGGTAGGGCATCGCGGCCGGCTTGATGAAGTTGCGCCGCCGCAGCTCATCGGGCGCAATGCCGAGCTCGCGCGCCGCCACATCGACCAGCCGCTCGATGAGATAGCTCGCTTCCGGTCGCCCGGCGCCCCGATAGGCGTCGACCGGCACCGTGTTGGTGTAGGCGCCGCGCACCCGGACATGACAGGCCGCGATGTCGTAGAGCCCGGGCGACATGCCGGCCCCGAGATACGGAATGAAGGGCGCGTAGCACGAGAGATACGCGCCCATGTCGGCGAGGAGATCGATCTCGAGCGCGATGAAGCGCCGGTTCCGGTCGAGCCCCAGCCGCGCGGCGGTGATGTTGTCGCGGCCCTGCGCGTCGCCGAGGAAATGCTCGTTGCGCTCCGCGATCCATTTGACCGGCCGCTCGAGCCGCTGCGCCGCCAGGGCGGCGAGCGCATATTCGCGGTAGCAGAACGCCTTGGTGCCGAAGCCGCCGCCGACATCGGGCGTCACCACCCGCATCCGCGCGGCCGGGATCTTCAATATGTCGTTGCAGAGGATGTCGCGGATGCCGTGGCCGCCCTGGCTGCCGAGCGTGAGCGTCAGCCGGCCGGTGGCCGGATCGACCTCCGCGATCACGCCGCGGGTGTCGAGATAGTTGGTGACCAGCCGCTGATTGACGAGCGCGAGCGAGACCGTGTGCGTTGCCCGCGCGAAAGCCCGCGCGGTCGCGCCGGCATCGCCGAGGCTGGCGTCGAACACGAGATTGCCGGGCTGTTGTGGCCACACCGGCGTAGCGCCGGGGGCGAGCGCGGCCTGCGCCCCGATCACATGGGGCAGCGGCTCCCAGTCGATGGCGATCGCCTCCGCCGCGTCCTTGGCGTGCTCGATCGGAATCCGCGACCACGAAGGCGACCGCATCGCCCACATGGCGCACCTCGTCCGTCTCCAGCACCGGATAGGGCGGGACCGTGATCCGGGTGCCGGGGACGAGGCCCAGGCACGGCAAATGGCCGAGCCGGGCGGTATCGGCGCCGGTGAGCACCAGCGCGACCCCGGGCATGGCGCGGGCCTTCGCCACATCGGCGATGCGAAAGCGCGCATGCGCGTGCGGCGAGCGTACCACCACCGCATGGAGCAGTCCGGGCGGCGCATAGTCGGCCACATAGCGGCCGGCACCGCGCACCAGCGCATCGTCCTCCAGCCGCCTTACCGCCTGCCCGACGCCGAATTTGCTGGGTTGCATGGTTGCGCCCTCCCGTAGGGGCGGCCCTTGTGGCCGCCTGCCGCGCCCCGGGCGCCCCCACGAGGGGCGCCCCTACAGGCCCGCGTACCTTGCCCTATTCGGCCGGCGCCGTCAGGCCCGGCTCCGGCCGGTGCCGCGTCGTTCGCAGCGCGATCCAGCGGGCGATCACGTAGAAGGCGGGCGTGAAGATGAGCCCGAACAGGGTCACGCCGATCATGCCGGAGAACACCGTGGTGCCGAGCGCCTGCCGCAGCTCGGAGCCGGCGCCGGTCGCCCAAACCAGCGGCGTGACGCCGAAGATGAAGGCGAACGAGGTCATCAGGATCGGGCGCAACCGCAACCGCGCCGCCTCGATCGCCGCCGCAAAGCGGTCGCGGCCGTGATCCTCGAGCTGCTTGGCGAACTCGACGATCAGGATGGCGTTCTTGGCGGCGAGACCGATCAGCACGATGAAGCCGACCTGGGTCAGGATGTTGTTGTCCTGGCCGCGCAGGATCAGGCCGGTGATCGAGGCGACCAGGCACATCGGCACGATCAGGATCACGGCGAGCGGCAAGGTCAGGCTCTCGTATTGCGCGGCCAGCACCAGGAACACGAACACGACGCCGAGCGCGAAAGCGAAGATCGAGGTGTTGCCGGCCCTGATCTGCTGATAGGCGAGCTGCGTCCATTCGAAGCCGAAGCCGTCCGGCAGCAGCTCGGCGGCGACTCTCTGCATGGCTTCGATCGCCTGCCCCTGCGAGTAGCCGGGCGCCGCGGCGCCATCGAGCTCGGCCGCCGGATAGATGTTGTAGCGCGGCACCCGATACGGCCCGGCGATGTCGCGCACGGTGGTGAACGAGCCGAGCGGCACGGTGTCGCCGGTCGAGTTGCGCACCCGCAGGTTCAGCACGTCCTTGGGCCGCAGCCGGAACGGGCTGTCGGCCTCGGCCTGGACCCGGAAGGTGCGGCCGAACAGGTTGAAGTCGTTGACATAGGACTGGCCGAGATAGACCTGCAGCGAGTTGAAGATGTCGGGCACGTTGATGCCGAGCATCTGCGCCTTGGTGCGGTCGATGTCGAGATAGAGCTGCGGCGTCGCGGTCTCGAATTGCGAGAACACCTGCAACAGGCCGGGCGTCTGGTTGGCGCGCCCGGCGATCGCGGAGACCGCGGCCTGCAGGGCCTGCGATCCGCGGCCGCCGCGATCCTCGACCATCATGCGAAAGCCGCCGGCATTGCCGATGCCGGCGACCGGCGGCGGCGCCACCACCACCATGAAGGCTTCCTTGATGGCGGCAAATTTGCCGAACAGCGCGCCCTGGATGGCCGACGCCGAGAGCTTGGGATTGCCGGCCCGCTTCTCGAACGGGTCGAGGATCACGAAGATCGCGCCGGCATTGGGCGCGTTGGTGAAGGTGGCGGCGGAGAATCCCACCAGCGAGAACGCATGCCCGACGCCCGGCGTATCGAGCGCGATGTCGATGGCGCGGCGGATCAGTGTCGTCGGTGCGCGCCAGCGAGGCGCCCGGCGGCAGCTGCGCCACCACGATCAGATAGGTGCGGTCCTGCTGCGGGATGAAGCCTTGCGGGGTCTTGCGGAACTCGTTGAGGCCGAACGCGATCACGCCGGCATAGAGCACCAGCATGATCACGGCGAAGCGCACCGCCACCGCCGCCAGCCGGCCGTAGCCGCGCCCGACCGCATCGAAGGCGCGGTTGAACAGGCGGAAGAAGCCGTGGATCGGCCGCACCAGCAGGCTCGGCGCGGCGCTCGGGTCGTGCGGCTTGAGCACCAGCGCGCACATCGCCGGCGACAGCGTCAGCGACACGATCAGCGAGATCACGGTCGAGCCCGCGATGGTGAGCGCGAACTGGCGGTAGAACTGGCCGGTGATGCCGGTGATGAAGGCGGAGGGAATGAACACCGCGCACAGCACCAGCGCGATCGCGATCAGCGCGCCGCCGACCTCGTCCATGCTGCGGATCGCCGCCTCGCGCGGCGAGTGGCCGGCCGCGATGTTGCGCTCGACGTTCTCCACCACCACGATGGCGTCGTCGACCACGATGCCGATCGCCAGCACCAGCCCGAACAGCGACAGGTTGTTGAGCGTGAACCCGAACAGGCCCATCACGAAGAACGTGCCGACCAGCGAGATCGGGATGGCGACGATCGGAATGATGGCGGCGCGCCAGGTCTGCAGGAACAGGATCACCACCAGGACCACCAGGATCATGGCCTCGAAGATGGTCTCGACCACCGCCTGCACCGACTGGCGGATGAACTGGGTCGGATCGTAGACGATGGCGTATTGCAGCCCGGGCGGAAAGCTCTTGGAGATGTCCGCCATGGCGGCGCGGATATTGTCGCCGGTCGTGAGCGCGTTGGAGCCGGGCCGCTGGAACACCGCCAGCACGATCGAGACGTCGCGGTCGAGATAGCCGGTCGAGCCGTAGTCCTGGCCGGTCAGCTCGACGCGCCCGACGTCCTTGATGCGCACCACCGCAGTCGGCGGTCTGCTTGATCACGATATTGGCGAACTCGGCCGGGTCGGACAGGCGGCCGAGCGTGCGCACCGCGACCTGGAAGGCGAGCTGGTCGGGCACCGGCGGCGCATTGAGCACGCCCGAGGCGACCTGGACGTTCTGGCCCTGCAGCGCGTTGGTGACGTCGAGCGCGGTCAGGTTCAGCGACTGCAGCCGGTTGGGATCGAGCCAGACCTGCATCGCATAGTCGCGGGCGCCGAAGATGGTGATGGAGCCGACGCCGTCGACGCGGGTCAGCAGATCCTTGATCTGGATGTTGGCGTAGTTGGACATGAACAGCGCGTCGCGCGACTTGTCCGGCGAGTAGAGGTTCACCGCCAGCAGGATGTCGGGCGAGCTCTTCACCACCGTGACGCCGATCTGCTGCACCTGCTGCGGCAGCCGCGGCAGCGCGGCCGAGACCCGGTTCTGCACCTGCACCTGGGCGATATCGAGATTGGTGCCGATGTCGAAGGTGACCGCGATGGTGAAGCGGCCGTCGGCGGTGGAGTTCGAGGAGATGTAGAGCATCCCCTCGGCGCCGTTGACCTGCTGCTCGATCGGCGCCGACACCGTGTCGGCCACCGTCTCGGCGCTGGCGCCGGGAAACTGGCCGGTGATGTTGATCACCGGCGGGGCGATCTCGGGATATTGCGCGACCGGCAGGCGCGCGAAGGTGACGCCGCCGAGGATCACGAAGACGAGCGAGACCACGGCGGCGAAGATCGGGCGGTCGATGAAGAAATGCGAGATGCGCACGGTCGCGGCTCAGCCGGCGTTGGCTTGCGGCTTGGCGGGATTGGAAGGCGGCGCGCCCTCCTGCTGCGGCGTGACCTTCTGGCCGGGGCGCACCCGCGCGATGCCGTTGACCACCACCTTGTCGTCCGGGCGCGAGCCCGTCCTTGACCACGCGCAGCGCGCCAGACACGTCGCCGAGCGTGACGTATTTCGGACGCGCGCGACATTCTCGGCATCGACCACCAGCACATATTTGCGCGCCTGCTCGGACCCGATCGCGACGTCGGGCACCAGCAGCGCCTCATAGGGCTCCGAGGCCGGCACCTGGATGTTGCCGAACATGCCGGGCGTGAACAGGCCGTCCGGATTGGCGAACTGGGCGCGGCCGCGGATGGTGCCGGTGGCGCGATCGATGACGTTGTCGATGAAATCCATGCGGCCTTCGTGGGCGAAATCCTGCTCGTCGATCAGCTTGATCTTCACCGGTGCGGAGCCGCCCCGGCTCACCGGATCCTTGCCGTCCTTGGCGAGCCGCTCGTAGCGCAGGAACGCGGCCTCGTCGAAGGTGAACTCGAACCGGATCGGATCGATCGACACGATGGTGGCGAGCAGCGTGGTGTTGCCGCCAGTGCCGCCGGTCACCAGGTTGCCGAGCGATACCCGCCGATCGCCGATGCGGCCGGCCACCGGGGCGCGCAGCTCGGTGAATTCGTTGAAATCGAGCTCGGCCGAATGGACCAGGGCGTCCTGCGCCGCGACCGAGGCTTCCGCCACGCGCTTGGCCTGGGTGCGCTGCTCGAAGGTCTGCTCGGTGATGGTCTTGTTGCGCAACAGCTCCTGCCCGCGGGCGAGATCGGATTCGGCGAAGGCCAGGTTGGCCTTGGCCAGCTCGCAGATTGGCCCGCGCCTGGTCGAGCACGATCTGGAACGGGCGGCGGTCGATGGTGAAGAGCAGGTCGCCCTGCTTCACGATCTGGCCGTCCTGAAAGTGGATTTGGCTGAGATAGCCGCTCAGGCGGGCGCGAACCTCGACCGAATCGACCGCCACGAAGCGGCCGACATATTCGTCCTGGTCCACGATGGTGCGCTTGACCGGATTGGCGACCGTGACCGCCGGCGGCGGCGGCGCGGCCGCCTGGTTCTGGCTGCCGCTGCAGCCGGCGAGCGCTGCCGCCAGCAGCAGCCAAGCGGCCAGGGAAGGACGTGCGAATTGTGATGGACATGATCTCCGGAGACTGCCGTTGCGTTTGCCGCGATTCCTTGGCCGCGAGTATATAGGGCATGGAACGGCACCCGACGAGGGCGCGCCGTGACGGCGCCTCCCCTTTCCGGGCCGATGCCGGCCACACCATATCTACGATCGAAGCCCGCAGGCCTCACAAATTGTGAGGGTCAGCCCTGCCATGCTCGCAGGGCCACTGCTCGCAGGGCCAGAGGGCCCATACCCGGACGAAAACATGCTCGACAGACCGACAGTTCCGTACACCGACCCGCCCGAGGTGCCGACCGAGGATCAGGCGACTGCTCGATGCCTATTCGCGCGCCGTGATCGACGTGGTGGACCGGGTCGGGCCCGCGGTGGTGCGCATCGACGTGAAGGCGAAGGATGGAGCGCCCCGGCGGCGGACCGGCTCCGGCGTCATCGTGGCGCCCGACGGGCTGGTGCTGACCAACAGCCACGTGGTGGGCGGTGTCGCCCGCAGGTCACCGTCGCC
This sequence comes from uncultured Alphaproteobacteria bacterium, assembly GCA_963721005.1. GTDB lineage: Bacteria > Pseudomonadota > Alphaproteobacteria > Rhizobiales > Xanthobacteraceae > VAZQ01. The sequence continues at coordinate 638,480 of CAVRHR010000003.1, forward strand.
ACCGTCGATGGCCGCAGCCTCACCGCGCGGGTGGTCGGGGACGATCCCGACACCGACCTGGCGCTGGTGCGCATCGATGCCCCGGTGACGCTGCCGGCGGCGCCGCTCGGCAATTCCAAGCTGCTCAAGCGCGGCCAGCTGGTGATCGCCATCGGCAATCCGCTGGGCTTCGAATCGACGGTGACGACCGGCGTCGTCTCCGCGCTCGGCCGCTCGCTGCGGGCGCGCTCGGGACGGCTGATCGACGATGTGATCCAGACCGACGCCGCGCTCAATCCCGGCAATTCGGGCGGCCCGCTGGTGTCGTCGCGGGGCGAGGTGGTCGGCATCAACACCGCCGTCATCCTCGGGGCGCAGGGGATTTGCTTCGCGGTCGCCGCCAACACGGCCAATTTCGTGCTGGGCGAGCTGGTGCGGCACGGCCGGGTGCGGCGCGCCTTCATCGGCATCGCGGCCCAGCAGATCGCCATCCCGCGCCGGCTGCGCCATGCCGCGGAGCTGAGCCAGGAGAGCGCGGTGCTGGCCGCCAGCGTGGAGGCCGGCAGCCCGGCCGACCAGGGCCGGCGTCAAGAGCCGGGACATCATCCTCAGTCTCGACGGTATCGCCATCACGGGTGGGGACGATCTGATCCGCGTTCTCGCCGGCGACAAGATCGGGCGCACGGTCGAGATCGAGATCTTGCGCGGCGGCAGCCGGCAGCTGCTGCCGCTGGTGCCGGAGGAGCGCGCGAAGCGGGGTTAGATTAGTCCCGTGAGTGGTGAGTGGTGAGTGAGTGCAGTGGATGACATAGGGTGCAGCGAATATCCTACTCACTACTCACTACTCACTACTCACTTCACGTGCACGGCGCCGAAATGCCGCCAGCCATTGCGGACCGAACAGCGCGATCACCACGCCGCCGTACACCAAGGCGCCGATGCAGGCGAGCGTGGCGAGCGTCGCCTCGTCGCGCAGCCGCGGCCACGCGGAGAACAGCGACGCAACCGGTCCGGTCGACCACGAGCAGGACCACGGCGAGCGCGATCCCGGCCGCCGCCAGACGACCGACCGAACGGCTGAGATCGCCGCCGAATTCCATGCGTCCGTGGCGCGACCGCGAACCAGAGCACCAGAGCGAGATTGAGCCAGGCGCCGATCGTGGTCGCAAGCGCGAGCCCGACCTGCGCCAGCGAGGTCATGTAGAAGAACACCGCCTTGAACGCGACGTTCACCACGACCGCGGTCAGCGCCGCCTTGACCGGCGTCGCGGTATCGCCGCGGGCCAGAAAGGTCGCGATCACGCTGCGCACCAGCACGAACGGCAACAGGCCGATCGCATAGGCCGCAAGCGTCTGCCCGGCCGCGGCCGCGGCGTCGGCCGCCGTGAAGGCGCCGCGCATGAACAGCGCCCGCATGATGAGATCGGGAATGAGCAGAAAGGCGACGATGCACGGGATCGACAGCAGCAGCGTGAGCTCGATCGCCCGGTTCTGCGCGTGCCGGGCGCCCGCCTCGTCGCCGACCGCGATGCGGCGCGCCATCTCCGGCAGCACCACGGTCCCGGCCGCGATGCCGATGACCCCGATCGGCAGCTGGTTGAGCCGGTCCGCGTAGTAGAGCGCCGACAGGGCGCCGGCGGACAGAAAGCTCGCGATGATGGTGTCGGCGAACAGCGCGATCTGCAGGCCGGCCGAGCCGATGGTCGCGGGTCCGAGCGCCTTGAAGAAGCTCTTGACGTCCGTCGTCCCAGTGCGGACGGCGGAACACCGCCATGCACGCCATTGCGCAAGGCGTCGCCGCCGACCAGCAGCACCTCGAGGACGCCGGCGAGCAGCACGCCCCAAGCCGCCGCATGACCGGCGCTGGTGAACGACGCCGCGAAGGCCAGCGTCGCCATCATCGGCGAGATTGAGCAGGATCGGCGCCGCGGCCGCCGCCGCAAAGCGCTGCAGCGCATTGAGGATGCCGCCGTAGAGCGTCACCAGCGTCACCAGCAGGAGATACGGAAAGGTGATGCGGGTGAGCTCGACCGCCAGCGCGAAGCGCTCCGGGTCATGGGCAAATCCCGGCGCCAGCAGCGAGATCACGGCCGGGGTGAACAGCAGCGCGACCGCCAGCAGCACAACCTGGCTGGCGAACAGCAGCGTGAAGATGCGGTCGGCGAACAGCTTGGCTGAGATCGGGCCGCCGGTGGCGCGGATGCGCGCATAGGCGGGCACGAAGGCGGCATTGAAGGCGCCTTCGGCGAAGATCGCGCGGAAATGATTGGGCAGCCGCAACGCCACGAAGAACGCGTCGGCGACCGGGCCGGCGCCGAGCACGGCCGCCAGCATGATGTCGCGGGCAAAGCCCGTCAGCCGCGACAGCAGGGTCAAGCCGCCGACGGTGAACATACGGCCGATCATCGGCTGGGTCCGTGCATGGGGTGCGGCGCCGGCGCGAGCTGCGCCGAACCAAGCTGGAATTCGATCAGCCCGCGAGCGCCTGCCGGCATCGCGGCGATGATCCGGTCCTGGGTCGGCTCGTCGATATAGGCATGCATCGGCAGGCTGATCACTTCCTCGGCCAGGCGTTCGCAGACCGGCACACCGCCTTCGGCGACGGGAAAATGCCGGTAGGCTTCCTGGCGATTGAGCGGGATCGGATAGTAGACCGCGGTCGGGATGCCCTGCTGCCTTGAGGGCGGCGGCAAAGCCGTCGCGCCGGCCGAGCGGCGAGGCGGATCGTGTATTGCGCCCAGACCGAGGTCGAGCCTTCGGCCACATGCGGGACCATCGCAACGTCGGCCAGAGTGCTCGGTGTAGCGCCGCGCGATCCGGTCGCGCGCCGCGATCTCGTCGGGAAAGATCTTGAGCTTCTCGATCAGCACCGCCGCCTGGATAGTGTCGAAGCGGCCGTTGGTGCCGATGCGCACGCTCTCGTAGCGGTGACGTCCCTCGCCGTGCACGCGCACGCTGCGCATCACCGCGGCGAGCTCGTCGTCGTCGGTGAACACCGCACCGCCGTCGCCGTAGCAGCCGAGCGGCTTCGCCGGAAAGAAGCTGGTCGCGGTCGCCAGCGCGAGCGTGCCGATGCTTCGGTTCTGGTAGGTGGCGCCAAAGCTCTGGGCGGCATCGTCGAGCACGAACAGACCTTCGGCCTCGGCGATGGCCGCGATGGCACGGTGGTCGGCGGGCTGCCCGAACATGTCGACCGGAATGACCGCCTTCGGGACCAAGTCCGGACTTGCGCGCGGTGGCGATGGCCCGCCGGCAGCTTTCCGGATCGAGATTGAAGCTCGCCGCGTCGACGTCGGCAAAGACCGGCGTCGCGCCGACCAGCGCCACCACCTCGGCGGTCGCCGTGAAGGTGAAGGCCGGGCAGATCACCGCGTCGCCGGGGCCGACCCCCTTGGCCATGAGGACGAGCAGCAAAGCATCGGTGCCGCTCGAGCAGGTGATGGCATGGCGGGCGCCGCAAAAGGCGGCAAGATCGGCCTCGAGCGCGCGGACCTCCGGTCCCATGATGAACTGGCAATGGCCGAGCACGCGCGCGATCGCGTCGTCGACCTTGCGCGCCGAGCCGGCGCCGCTGCGCGGCCACGTCGATGAACGGGATCGGTGCGGGATCGGGACGAGCGTGTTGGTTCATGGTGTCGGGGTCGAGCGTCATCAACCGATCACGCGCCGGGGCCGCTGGCGCCGCGGCGCCGCGCTCGGCATGGCGCCGCCGTCGAGGCAGCGGATGGCGATCTCCAGGCTCGCGACCCCTTCCTCGCCGGTCACCGCCGGGCGCTCGCCGTGACCGGATCGCGCCGACGAAGGCCTGCAGCTCGGCGCGCAACGGCTCGGCATGGCCGACCGAGAGGTGACGCATCGAATAGCTGCCGTCGGGCTGGAAGCCGAAACACTCGGTCACCTGGCGGGTCAGCAGGTCGCCCATGATGTATTTCTTCCGGGTCGCCACGGTGACGCTGCGCGCCTTGAAGGGCGTGAGCCAGTTGGTGTTGATGTGCGCGAGCACGCCCGAAGCGGTGCGGAACTGCAGCAGCGCGATGTCCTCGCGCTCCGCGATGGCGTTGGAGAGTTGCGGCTGGACCTCCACGATGTCGGAATCGGTGAACCAGCGGATCAGATCGATGTCGTGCACCGCCAAGATCGATGACCACGCCGACATTCGACATGCGCGGCGGAAACGGGCCGACGCGCGTGATCGCGATCGAGAGGATATCCTCGTCGCGGATCGCGGTCTTGATCGCCTCGACCGCGGGATTGAAGCGCTCGACGTGGCCGACCATGAGGGTGACGCCGGCGCGCTGCGCCGCGGCGATGATGGCGCGGCCTTCCTCCACCGAGGAGGCGATCGGCTTCTCCACCAGGATGTGCACGCCATGGCGGATGCAGGTGAGCGCGAGGTCGCGATGCAGATGGGTGGGCGCCGCGATGGTGATGGCGTCGACGCCGCTCGCGATCAAAGCCTCCACGTCGGCGTGCCCGGTGCAGCCGAGCGCGTTGGCAACCAAGTCGCGCTGCTTGCGGTCCGAATCGGCGATCCCGACCAGCTTGACATCAGCCAGATCGGCAAGGACGCGCGCATGGTTGGCGCCCATGACGCCGACCCCGACCACGCCCAGACGCAGCGGACCGCCCGCACCAGCTTTCGCGGAGTGCACCATGATCGAATGAATTCCCCCTGCCCTAACCGCCCGGCGGGTACCCTAGCATGCCTATCCGCGAATTGGCGACGTGAACATGTGGACACATCTGAACACGTTTTGACTCAAAGGGTTACATGGGCGGCGGGACTCGCCGCCCGGTTCTTGGCGGGGCTGCGGCGCGACTACCGGAGATCTAGGCAACCTATTGTGATTACAGATTATTCCAAAGGCCGCCGGCGGGAAATCGAAGCCCCGTCACGGCGCGCCCGGCCGCATCATGGCGGTCAGTCCCTGCCGGGTATCGATCTCCGGTCGCCAGCCTGCGGCCATCAGCTTGGCGGGGCTCGCGATGAGCGAACCGCCGAGACGCTGCCAGGAGTCGTCCTGTCCAATCAACCGCAGCACGCCGGCGAGCCACCGTTGCGGGAGCGAAAAGAGGCGTGGCGAGCTGTCGATCGCCGCCCGCAGCACCGCAATGATCTCCGCCAAGGTGAGCGCGTCCAGATCGGCGGCTAGGTAGGTCTCATTCTCGGCGGCCGGGGACCGCATGGCGAAATGTATGGCACTCGTCAGGTTGTCGACCGCAAGCAGCGAGCGTCGTCCGGCCAGGGCGCCGAATGGAAGCGGCCACGGCGATGCGGCCAGCCGCGCCAGCGTGCCCATGTTCCCCGGCGCATGTGGACCATACACCAGCACCGGCCGCAGAATCGTGTGCCGTACCCCGGAGGCTTGCAAGGCTATCTCGGCCGCCAGCTTGGAGCGGCCATAGGCCGTGGTCGGCCGCGGCTCGTCGGCCTCGCTCAGCACGCGCTCCGCGGACGGGCCGCTTTGGCTCCCGATCGAGGATATGAAGATCAACCGGGCAACACCCGCCTTCGCTGCGGCCCGGGCCAGATCCGCAGCCGCCAGGTGATTGATGCGGTCGTACAGCTCCTCGGATACGGCCGTCCCCCGGTGCGCCACGCCGGCGAGGTGCACCACGTATGCAACACCATCCAGCAACGGCTCCCAACCGATCCGTTCCGCCAGGTTCGGCAGGCGCGCGACCTGGACGCCATCCGGACCGCCCGCGGCGCCCGCATCCCGGGACGCCGCCCGGACCCGATAGCCGGCAGCCGTAAGCTTCATGACGAGCCGTTGCCCGACGAAGCCCGATGATCCCGTGACCAGAACCGTCTCTGTCACCTGCCCCTAAGCCCCACAACGCATTCCCAGCGACAGCAAAGCACCGTTTTGAGGCGCGTCACAAGAACCCCACGATTATTGTCCTCCGCCGCCTACCGGCGCCAGGACTACCGAACCTCAGGGGAACGATAGAAGTCACGGTACCACGACACGAACCGCGCAATGCCTTCCTCGATCGGCGTCGCGGGCGCGAACCCGACCGCGCGCACGAGATCGTCGATGTCGGCGCAAGTCTCCGGAACATCGCCGGGCTGCATGTCGACCAGCTCCCTGACGGCGCTTCGGCCGAGCTCGATCTCCAGCAGATCGACCACCTTGACGACCTCGACCGATCGATTGTTGCCGATATTGTAGAGCCGCCAGGGCGCCGCGCTCGACGAGGGATCCGGGGCATCGGACGACCAATTCGGATCGCCCGCGGGCGGCCGGTCGAGCAACCGCTCCATCGCCTCCACGATGTCGTCGATATAGGTGAAGTCGCGCCGCATCCGGCCGTGATTGAACAGCGGGATCGGCCGGCCTTCGAGGATCGCCTTGGTGAAGATAAACATCGCCATGTCGGGACGGCCCCACGGACCGTAGACGGTGAAGAAACGCAGGCCGGTCGCGGGCAGCCCATAGAGCTTGCTGTAGGCGTGCGCCATCGATTCATTGGCCTTCTTGGTCGCGGCGTAGAGGCTGATCGGATGATCCACATTGTGGTGCACCGAGAACGGCAGCCGCGTATTGGCGCCATAGACCGAGCTCGACGACGCATAGATCAGATGCCGGGTGCCGCCGTTGCGACAACCTTCCAGGACGTTCAGGAAGCCCGCCAGGTTGGCGTCGAGATAGGCATGGGGGTTCTGCAGCGAATAGCGCACGCCGGCCTGGGCGGCGAGGTGGACCACGTAGGGAAACCGGCGGCTGCCGAACAGCTTCTCGGTCCCCGCACGGTCCGCGAGATCGAGGCGATGAAAGGTGAAGCCGGGGCGCTCCCCGAGACGTGCGAGCCGCGCCTCCTTCAGGGCCGGATCGTAGTAGGAGTTGACGCTGTCGATGCCCACGACGGTCCTGCCGGAATCCAGCAGCCGGCGCGCCAGGGAAAATCCGATGAAGCCCGCCGCTCCCGTGACCAGTATGGGCTCGGCCGCGGAGGTCATAGTCGCAATGCCGAGATGGCTGTCAAGCCGGCCGTCCGATGCTGACATAGGTGAACCCGCGCGCCGCCATGTCGGCCGGCTTGTAGACATTGCGCATATCGACCACGACAGGCTTGCGCAACATCGCCTTGACGCGGTCGAGGTCGAGGGCGCGGAACTGGTCCCACTCGGTGAGTATCACCAGGGCGTCCGCGCCGTCGATGCAGGCATAAGGATCGGCCTCGGTGGTCACCTCCGGCAAGAGCTTGCGGGCTTCGGGCATGGCGGCCGGGTCATAGGCGCGCACGTCGGCGCCTTCCGCCACCAGCACCGGAAGAATGGACAGGCTCGGCGCCTCCCGCATGTCGTCGGTATTGGGCTTGAACGCCAATCCCAGAACCGCGAGCCGCTTGCCGCGCACGCTGCCGCCGCAGGCCGCCACGATCTTTTGCACCATGCCGGATTTGCGCGCATTGTTGACGCTGATCACGGTCTCCACAATCCGGGTCGGCGCCCCGTATCGCTGCCCGATGGCGACCAGGGCGGATGCGTCCTTGGGGAAGCAGGAGCCGCCGAAACCCGGGCCCGCGTGCAGGAATTTCGATCCGATCCGGCCGTCGAGGCCCATGCCGCGCGCCACCTCCTGCACGTTGGCACCGACCTTCTCGCACAGCTCCGCCATCTCGTTGATGAAGGTGATCTTGGTGGCGAGGAAGGCGTTCGAAGCATATTTGATCAGCTCCGCGGTGCGCCTGCCGGTGAACACCATCGGCGTTTCATTGATGTACAAGGGCCGATAGAGCTCGGCCATGAGGCGGCGCGCGCGCTCGTCCTCGGTGCCGACCACCACGCGGTCAGGACGCTTGAAATCCTCGATCGCGGCGCCCTCGCGCAGGAATTCCGGGTTCGACACCACCGCGAACTCCGCGTCCGGGCGCAGCTGGCGCACGATGGAGTCGACCTCGTCGCCGGTGCCGACCGGAACGGTCGACTTGGTCGCGATCACGGTGAACCCGTCGAGCTCGGGGGCGATCTCGCGCGCCGCGTCGTAGACGAAGCTCAGATCCGCGAAGCCGTCGCCACGTCGCGATGGCGTGCCGACGGCGATGAACACGGCATCGGCGGAATGAACCGCGGGACCGGTTTCGGTCGCGAACGACAGGCGGCCGGCTTCCGTGTTGCGGGCGATGAGCGCATCGAGGAAGGGCTCGAAGATCGGACACTTGCCTTGCGCGAGCTGATCGATCTTGGCAGGGTCCTTGTCGACACAGACGACCTGGTTGCCGAAATCCGCAAAACACGCGCCGGACACGAGTCCGACATATCCGCTGCCGATCATGGTGACGCGCATGTTGGGGCTTCCTCGGAGGGATCAGCGCACGCGGTCTGCGAACGAAGAGCGCCAGGAATTGCCGGCGCTCACCCGATCAGCGTCGATTGCCCGGCCTCGTTACTCCGCCGCTCGGATCGTGCCCGGAACCGCGAGGGTCAAACCGGTCGCCAGGGCATCCTCGCGGAACGCCTTGACGGCACCGAGCGACAGCTCGACCGCGGTAGCGGTGCCGAGCGCCGGCAGCTTCTTGAGAACGTCGGCCGGGGCCGTGATGATGTGACACGACATCATGTCGGCTTCCACGACATTGAATACCTCGCGGGTCGAGGCCCAGATGATCTCCACATTGGGGGTCTGCCGCGCCCGCGCCACCGCCTCCTGCATCACCGGCCGGTAGTCGAAGCCGAGATCCGCGAGCCGGCCCGCGAACACCGAGACGCAAGCCGGAGCCCCGCCGGCAAGCGCGTCGATCGCCTTGGCGACCTGCTCGGAGGCGAATATCGCCGTCATGTTGACCTTTACGCCCTCGCGCGAGAGCGCCCGCACGGCCTCGTACAACGGCTCGCCGCGGGTCGTGGTCACCGGCAGCTTGGTGTGGACATTCCGTCCCCATGTGGTGATGACCCGCGCCTGGGCGACCATTTCCGGGATGTCGTCGGAAAACACCTCGAAGGAGATGTGCCGATCGGGCACAGCCGCGACCAGGTCACGTGCATAAGCCGCATAGTCGCTGACGCCGGCCTTCTTGAGCAATGAAGGGTTGGTGGTGAAGCCCTTGATCCAGGGCTTGGCCGCCATTTCGAGAATTTGCGCCTTGTCGGCGCCATCGGTGAACAGCTTCACCTTGAGATCGGACAGCTTAAGCATTCAGGCACCTTGCGAATTTCGAATTGCGGCCCGTTTTGCGACCAAGGCGGAAGGGGGATGGTCAGGGAGCTCGTCGTGAAATTCCACCATGTAGAATGGTTTGATACTCGTCAAGAATATCGTCGGTCGACCCGCGGCAGCGAGCCGCCCGCCCGGAGCCGCTGGTCAAGTCCGGCGATAATCGTCCTCGATCCGGACGATATCGTCCTCGCCGAGATAGCTGCCGGTCTGGACCTCGATCAGCTCGAGGTCGATCTTGCCGGGATTCTCCAAGCGATGCTGCGAGCCGATCGGGATGTAGATCGATTCGTTCTCGTGAATGACTTTCGTCTCCTGCCCGACCACCACTTTGGCGGTGCCACGCACGACCACCCAGTGCTCCGCCCGATGGTGGTGCAATTGCAGCGACAGACGTCCGGCCGGCTTCACGACGATGCGCTTGACCTGATAACGATCGCCCTGGTCGAGGCTCTGGTAGGAGCCCCACGGCCGGTGCACCCTGAGGTGATCCTCCGCGAGTTGCGGCGCCGCGGCCTTGACCTTCTCCACCAGCTGCTTCATCTCGCCGAGATTGTCGCGCCGCGCGACCAGGATGGCGTCTTCGGTCGCGATCACCACCAGGTTCTCGACACCGAGCAGCGCCACCAGCGCCTTGTCGGCCGCCACGTAGGAGTCGCTGCTCTCGAGGAACATGGCTTCGCCCCGCGCGGCGTTACCGCGCGAATCCCTTTGCGCCAGCTCCCATACGGCTTGCCAGGAGCCGACATCGGACCATCCGAACGACACCGGAACGACGGCAGCGCGCGTCGTGCGCTCCATGACGGCGAAATCGATGGAGACGGCACGCGCCTGCGCGAACGGCTCGGATGCGAGCGTCACGAAGCCCAGATCCGAGCCCGCCTTCGCGACCGCCGCCGCGACGGCGTCGGCGCTTTCCGGCTCGAAGGCGCGATAGTCACCCAGAATCGTCTCCGCAGCGAACATGAAATTGCCGGAGTTCCAGAGATAACCCTCCTTGATATAGCGCGCCGCCGTCTCCTCATCCGGCTTCTCGAAGAACCTGTCGGCCTTGAAGACGCCCTCGCTCAGTGCGGCGCCCGGACCAATATAGCCGTATTCGACGGCCGGACGGTCCGGCTTCACCCCGAAGGTCACGATGTAGTTGCGCCGGGCGGCGTCGCGGGCGTCGCGGCAGGACGCCCGGAACGAATTCGACGTCGGCGACCACGTGGTCGGCGGCGAGCGCGAGCATGACCGGATTGTCGCCGTGCCGCTTGGCGAAGGTGGCGCCGGCCGCGATGGCGGGCGCAGAATCGCGGCGTACCGGCTCGAGCAGGATGTCGGCCGCGACGCCGATCTCCGCGAGCTGCTCGGCCACCAGAAACCGATATTGTCCGTTGGTAATGACGATCGGCGCGCCGAAAAGCGTCTGGTCGCAGACCCGATGCACGGTTTCCTGGAACGTCGAGTATCGGCCGAACAATCGCAGGAATTGTTTCGGACGCCCCTCGCGCGAGGCCGGCCACAAGCGGGTTCCGGCTCCGCCGCACATGATGAGCGGGACGATCAAGCTGGACATCGACGGGCGCCGTTATTGTATAGGCCAGAGTCGGACGCCGAGAGCCGAAGCGGTCGAAGTCGGCGGGGGGATCACCATGTCTTCCAGGGCGCTTTTCCATTGGCCCACAATTCCTCGAGCTCCCGCTTGTCGCGCAGCGTGTCCATCGGCTTCCAGAATCCAGTGTGTCGATACGCCATCAATTCGCCCTCGCGTGCCAACCGCTCCAATGGCGTACGTTCCCAGCTGGTCGAGTCGCCGTCAATATAGTCGAATACCGACGGCTCGCACACGAAAAAGCCGCCGTTGATCCAACCAATTTCGTTGTCGGGTTTTTCCCGGAAGCTTTGCACATTGCCGTTGTCCGCAAGCTCGAGCACCCCAAAGCGCCCGGGTGCCGGCACCGCGGTCACGGTCGCCTTGCGCCCATGCGCGCGGTGGAAGCGCACGACGTCACCGATATCGAGCCGCGCAACGCCGTCGCCGTAGGTCAGGCAAAACGTCTCGTCGGCCACATAGGGCGCGATCCGCTTGATGCGGCCGCCGGTGAGGGTATCGAGGCCGGTGTCGACCAGCGTTACCTTCCATTTCTCGCTCGGCTGACCGAGGAACTCGATGCTGTGACGGTCCAGATTGACCGTGATGTCGTAGTTCTCGGTAAAGTAATTGACGAAATAGCTCTTGATCAATTGCCCCTTGTAGCCGCAGCATATGACGAAATCGCCGTATCCGCCGGCCTCGAAAATTTTCATCACGTGCCAGAGGATCGGCTTCGACCCGATCTCGATCAACGGCTTCGGGCGCAGCTCGGTTTCTTCGGTGAGCCGGGTCCCGAATCCGCCGGCGAGTATGACGACCTTCAAGGACATTCCTCCGTTGGGCGCCGGTGGGGGCGCGCTCTTTGCTACACCACCGCCCGCCGGCTCGCCAACAGAATTGCCACGGCCGCGCGAATTCCGGCATCGAGATCACGCTTCGGACGCCAGCCGAGCTCACGAAACATCCGCTCGCCGTCGCCGACAAGATAGGGCTCGTCGTCCGCACGCATCGGCAGCTCTCCAAAGCCCAGCAGCTCGACGCGCACCCCCATCGCCTGCGCGACCAACGCAGCGAAGGTCTCAACCGAGTGCCCCACGCCGGTGCAGACGTTCCACGCCGCAGTCAAATCTCGCGAGGGAAGCAGCATGTCGTCGTCGGCATTGAAACAAGCCTCCACGACGTCGTCCACGTGGATGAAGTCGCGGACCTGCGTGCCGTCGGAGAGTGGGACCCGCTCACCCCGCGAGAGCCCCGCCACCAGGCTCGGCAACAGCCGGTGCGCCGCCTCTCCCGCGCCGTAGACCTTGAAAAACCGCAGCAGCCGTAGCCTTACGCCGGAGCTCTCGGCCAGCGCGCGCGCGACGATTCCCCCGGCCGCTTTCGATGCCCCGTAGATCTTGGTCGCCTCCAACGGGGACTGTTCCGTCAAGCGCGACCGATCGAGCAGGCCTTTGATACTCGGAAAACGTGCCGGCCATCACCAGCCGGGCACCGCGCTCCTTGCAAAGATGGACGAGCAGGGCTGGAAGATCCACGTTGATGCGCAGCATCAAGCCAGGGTCGCGATCGGTCGGGTGAACCCCGTAGGCCGCGAGATGAAACGCGACATCGAAGGATTGCGACGCGAGCGCTGCTCGCAGACCCGCCTCGCCCCAGTCGGCGCACGCGATGCACGTCACACGGCCCCGCCACCGCTCCGGGAGCCGGCTCCCGGGACGAACCAGGGCAACGACCTGGGTCTTCGCCTCGATCAGCGCGTCCACAAGATGTCGACCGATGAATCCGGTCGCACCGGTCACCAGTGCACACTGCACGCTCATAGGAGCAATCCAGTGGCGCGACTATCAATTCTGAGCAAGACTCGGCGCTCCCATCACAACCGTTGTCGATATCGATCGATCTGCGCCGCGGTCAGCTGCTCGGCGGATGAAGGTCGTGCATAGAACTCGCGGTACCATTCGGCGGTCAGCGTTACCGCAGCCGAGAAATCCAAGGCGGACTTCCAGCCGAGTTGACTGCGCGCCTTTGAGCTGTCGAGATGCAGGAAATTTGTTTCCGGAAAGCTCCCTTTCGTGTAGGCGATTTCCGGCCGCTTCCACGCTTTTCCAAGCTGATCCACCAAATCTCGAACCGGCACGGCGTCGCCATCGCGCGGGCCGAAGTTCCAGGCCGTCCGCGCAGGCTTTATCGCCTTCGATCAGCCGGCTCGCCAGCACGAGATAGCCGTGCACCAAGGCAAGGACGTGCTGCCAGGGCCGCACCGCATCCGGGTTCCGCAGCGTCAGCGGCGCGCCCGCGACCACCGCCCGCGTGAAATCCGGCACGATCCGGTCGCGCGACCAATCGCCGCCGCCGATGATGTTGCCGCCGCGCGCCGTCGCAATCAGGACATTGTTTCCGCGCCCCGCCATGGTGTCGCGATAGCACGCAGCGACCAGCTCGGCCGCCGCCTTGGAGGCCGCGTAGGGATCGCGCCCCCCGAGCTGACCGTCTTCGCGATGCCCAGCCTGCCGGTGGTGATCCGCATAGACCTTGTCGGTGGTGACGCACACCACCGCCTTGACGCCCGGCTGAAGTCGTGCCGCCTCGAGCACGTGCGCGGTGCCGATCACGTTGGTGGCGAATGTTGCGAGCGGGTCGGCGAACCCGCGCGACACCAGCGGCTGCGCGGCGAGGTGGAAAACGACGCCGGGCCGCGCCAGCCTCCATCGCCTGCTTGACGGTCGCAAAATCACGAATGTCGCCAAATCTGGAATTCAACTGGTCGCCGATGCGAGCGCACGAGAACAAGTTCGGCTCGGTATCGGGCGGCAAGGCGAGGCCGGTGACCTCGCAGCCGATCGCGCGAAGCCAAAGCGCCAGCCAACCGCCGGTAAAGCCGGTATGACCGGTCAGCAGGACGCGTTGCTTGCCAAGCGCTGCCTCGAATTCCGCATGGCGGTTGTTGTCAACGCTCATTGTGGCGCGTGTTTAACAATACTCCAGCAGCATCGATGGTCGCCCGACCGCAGGGGCGAGGCATACCGGTCACCTCGATGCTGAGCAGCGGTTTGCATAACCCATGATCGGTTATATCGTCTCGCGATCAGCCGCGACCCGGATTTCCGCTCAAGAAATCTTGTGGCCCAGCGCCGCTTGTCCGGCCCGACAGAACGGCCTCGTACTGCGGCGCAATCGACTTGCCACGTAAACATTCGACGCCATCGTTCCTTCCCGGCGGCACCGAGCCGCGCCAACATGTCAGGGCTGCCCATGCAAAGCCCCATCTCACGCGCCAGCACCGACGGATCGACGCGGGTATACCCATTCTCGTCCCTGGTGGCCGGGCATATCATTCCGCCTCCAGTCCAGCGAGCGATTTCCTCGGCATTGCCGACGGGCACCGAAAGAAATGGCGTGCCGGCCGCCGCCGCCTCGAACAGGACCAGCGGCGAGTACTCGACGTTCGAGGCAAACACGAAAAGATCGGCCGCCATAAAAGCCTTTACCAAATCCGGCCGCGGGAAATCGGTGCGCAAAACCCGCTTATTCGGCTTGCGACTTCGCGCTCTTGATCCATTTGTCGATCGGCCGCAGAAGCCTCATCTCGTTACTAAAACCGTTCCTTCCCGCGCTCTTTCGCTCCAACACCATCCGCCGTATCCTTCGTCTGATCGCGGACATAAGTCCTTGCCAGCCGTCGCTGCAAGTCGGTGAAAAGCTTTTTTGAAAGGGGAAACAATTCTTCCAAGCAGTCCTGTATTCGGCCCATTTGGGTTCAGGACCCAATTTGCGTTCAAGATGAGGGTTGCCGCCCGACCACCCGTGTCGAGCAGGGCGAACGCTTCGGCAATCTCACGATGCCCTTTCATGGTGACCGGCGCACCGACAGTCAAAAAGACGAAATCATCGTTCGATATTCTCAGTTGCGATCTGAAATCGACATCAGCGGGAATCTCGAATTCGGTTTCGCTTGCGCCGTTCGGCAGCACGGTAATCGGCTGAGGCCGCAGGCGCGGGCAAAGTCGATGTCGCGATAGCTCTCCGCGTAGAATATCAGATGGTCAAATTTCGCCAATATCTCCGGCATTTGACTAAAGTATTGCCGATACGCCTGCTCGTAGAGGCCCGAGAATCCGCAAGGGATGAAGACCTTGCGTGCCTTGATCTGGTCGAGCATGGGCCAGAGCGCGTCGAACGTCCATTGTTGCGCGGCCTTGATCAGGATGGCGTCGCCGTCGAACTCACGCACAAATTTTCGATATCGCTCCACTTCGCCAACCATGCCCAAACCGCGTTTCCCGCCACCTTGAAATCGCGGATCGCAACTCCGTTGTACGAGGTGACGCGGCGTTCTCGAAGATGGCTCGTCGCAACGGTCACATCGTGTCCCGCAACCACCATGCGCTCCGCAATCTGGCGCATAACTTCCTGTACCCCGCCGCGACTGGGATGATAAAATTCGCAACAGAATAGCAATCGCATTGGATATTGATCTCCGTTGCGCGAAATTAGTGTCGTAATCGGGTCATTTGCCGCTTGAGCCACCTCAGGCTCCGAATGCCGCGCAGCCGAGAGATCAGCGGTGGCAGGTAGCTTGCGGATCTAGCCACTCGCGTCTCTTGCCAGTTTTCGCGCAGAAGTGCAATCCGCGCCTCGATCCGCACCCTTATGTCCGAATTGGAGACGCCTGCGGCGATCCGATTCCCTGCCCCGCTCACGATACCCCACTACTGCTCGATATCCCCCCTCGCCGACACGAAGTAATATGATCGATGGCAACAGCAGCGATGTCACGATAGGCTTGGCCGGGGCCGATATGGCGCGCCTCATGCGCCAAGTTTCCCGCTGAGATCAACAGGACCTTTTCCTGGAACAGGTTCGGGCCACCCACGATCTGCTCCTTTGCGCCTAGCCGTAGATTGTCATGAGAACTGCAAAACGCAGATTGGTGCGGGTCCATTGCTGACCGTCAGAAAACACGAAGAGGTGGGGCGCCCCAGTCCTGCCGACGATATGGTCCACGGGCGCTGATAGTAGTCGGGCGCGGAAACTCCGTGATAGCGATTGATCATCCGACCGTCAACATAGTCGCCTCAGCGCACCTGCATCGAGACTTCGATAACGCCGTCGATCGCCGTCGCGGACGCCTCTTTCTCGGCGCAGCTACAATTGTCTCAACCATACCCAACCCTCTCCTCGCCCTGAGATTGACCAATCGAAACAGGGGCTCATGCCCCGCGGCTCACCCCGGCGGTTTGCCGACATATCGCGCATACAGAAACGCCACTTTTCGCCTGACGCGTTGCGCGATCGTAACATTCAGCGCCACGCGAACGCTCCAGGATGGATGATACTTTTGCCGATAGAGCGCAAAGGCATGGCGCAAGCTATCAATCCGCTGCGTCACCCGAGTTGCCGTATCCGGACCAGAATTGTTCGCGAGGATACGATCAGCTACATCTCGGATCGTTCGGCACATGTTCTCAACATCGGGGGCGCTCGAAGCTCTGCCAAAAGCGTGATGACTGAGCGCCGCAATATCCCAGTGAACAGTACCGGGGGGGTCGCACCAGCGGCCGCAGCGAGATTTTCGGCGGAGATCGCAACGATCTTGTCGACAAATGACGCGGACGGCTTCCGCGACATGCTGTTCACTACTTCGCGGTAGATTGTCAGACGTTCCGGGAGGTTGGCCACCCGGTAACGGCGGGCAATGCGCGACCACAAGTTCGTAGTCCTCGGGCGGTTGCCGCGCCGGGTCAGTCGAGTAGCAACCTACGACGTCCAGCGCCGATTTGCGCAGCAGGATCGAGCTGTGGACGAACGGGTTGTCGAACAAGAGCTCGAATTGCAGCGCGGCATTGTCAGTCGGATGATCGTGCGCCCGACTGGTCTTTCGATCTCCCACCCAAATTTCGGCGCGTGTCCCTACCAGTGCACAGTCCGGATTGGCCTCCAGGAAAGCCACCTGCTTCTCAAGTCGTGTCGGCTTCGCCCAGTCGTCGTGATCCTGGCGGGCGATGTATTGGCCTCGGGCCAATCCGATGCCGCGATTGAGCGCAGCAGCAAGCCCCATATCGTCCTGGTGGAAGACACGTAGGCGCGGATCGCGCAGGCGGTCCAGGACGGCCGCTGTCCCGTCGCTCGAGCCGTTATTGATGGCGATCAGCTCGAAATCGGTAAACGTCTGCGTCAAGATGGTGTCGATGGCCTTCGGCAGATCGACCGCGCCATTGCGTACGGAAAGAACAACACTTACGCGTGGGCAGGTCGATGAGGGTCGATCAGGCCTAAAGTGGCGCTTGCGAACATGCACCTGACCAATCGCCATGCATCGCTCATTCCTTCAGTGTCCTTCTTGCGATCTAACAAATTTTTCCCGGGTCGGCAACCGGATCGTCCCGCTCATCTATCGATTGGGTGCAAAATGAAATCGGCGCTATCCCGTTCCTCGGGCGCGGCGAGATCAAAGCCGCACCCAACCCGGTGGGATGAGATCGCGAGTGTCATTGCGAGCAGCGCTGAACCATCGGTCCGGCGCGATAACAATCTTTTCACACGAAGGGTTGAGCCAAGCGCCCCACCAGCTGAACGAGCTGTTGGCGATGATGTGGTGGCGGCAGCGCGCCATCAGTCCCATATCTCGATACCCGCGGTCCGGAGGGTTGACTTCGACGAACGTCGTCGCGGCGGCATGGCGCAGATTGGCCCGGGTCCATTGCTGGTCGTCGGAGAAAACAAAGAGGTGGGGCGCTTCCACGCGAAGGCAGATGTAGTCGAGAGCGCGTTGATAGTAATCAAGCGAGCAAATTCCGTGAAACCGATTGGTGGCCGGATTGTCTACATAGTCGCCGCGGCGCACGTGCAAGGAGACCGCATTGACGGCATCGATGCTCCGGGCAAGCGCCTCGTTCCTCGGATCCAACGGCGCTTTGGCGGCGAACTCCTGCCGCAGCAGCGTTGCGATGTCGGAAAAATACTTCTCGCTCTGCCAATATCCGTCGAGATAGACCGGTGCCCGCAGCTCCGACAAAGCCAAATCGAACTGGAAATGCGGCTCGCGATAAATCGGCCAGGCGCCGTTCGACCGATCGATGCGTAACCGGCGCAACAGGCGATCAAGCAGCGAAGATTGGACCCTCTGGACGCCCCTGAACCGAGCGAGATCCACCTCATCCGCCATGCTCGCCTGGATTTGAAGCGCATCGAGCTCGTATCGGCGCTCGGTACGAGAGCCGACCTCCGCGAATCCGGTAATGTCGAGCTTCAAGATGGCCCCGCGGCGCAGCGCCAGCGCCCGTCCGGTCGCGTACTGGAACATCTGATTGCCGAGACCGCCCAACAGCCGGGCAATGACGAGAGGCGTCATATCTTGAGCTCTATCCATCTAGTCGAGAACAATGGGGTGTGGAATCGGCACGATGAATTTGCCGCCCCACTCCCGGATACCCGCCAGCTGCGCGACGATCTCATCACGCAAATTCCAAGGCAGAATGAGCACATAGTCCGGCTTCTCGGAGAAAATCGCTTCCGGCGGCCGGATCGGAATGTGGGTACCGGGCAGCAATAGACCTTGCTTGTAGATGTTTCGATCAGCCGTGAAGGCAATAAAATCGGTCCCGACCCCGCAATAATTCAGCAAGGTATTTCCCTTCGCCGGGGCACTTGCGATTTTGCTTTTTTTGACTGAAACGAACACTATTTCGAGCCAAAATGACCACATCAACCGCGCAATCGTCGCCGGAGTTCATGAATTCAATTCCCTGCGCGGCCCCACTCACGGACGCCGGCAAGCTGTGCCCCGGTCCTGTCAAGTCCGGCGCGCGTAGTCATGTGTCCGCCGCGCTCGGCTTTCTGAACCAATAACAACCGCAGCCGTATTCCTGTGCATCCACGAGATCGCGCGGTGCGTCTTGGATCAGGCCCGCGGGCACCTCGCCATCAGGGATCAGGTGAACTCGATGAGCTCAAGACCCGCGAAATAGCTGCGAAATTCGGCGTCGTCATAGACGCGATGCGCGTTGAACTGTATTCGCGCCCGCCCCACCGGCACCGCCACCATCAGATTGCCGCCCGGAGCAAGTACCCGGCAGAGTTCTCGGATCGCCTTCAAATCGCCATCAGGATCGAGCGGCTCGCCATACCGGCCGAGGCCGACATGCTCGATCACATGCATCGAAGACAGAGAGACAACCGAATTGTCGGGAAAGCCGAGGCGCGTCAGATCGGCGCTCGCGCTAGTGAAATTATCCAATCTCAGCGGGGCCGGTCGAAAGTCGTAAAATTCCACCGGAACAAAGGCCGAAACAATCGTGCCAAAGCAGAGAATCGAGGAAATATCGACATGCTTGGCCGGCCGCGTCCGGGCCAGAATTCGCGCGGCCCAGGCCGGATGGTAGGTGTAATGGGGATCAAACGGGGTTTCCGTCGACCGGTCGTCCAGGCACGGCAGCACCTCGTCCCGCGCATCGGCATCGACCGTCCGGAACGATCGAGCACGTGCGAAATTTTTGAAATTCGACCTCGAATTCGTCGCGCGCTGCCTCGATCTTTCGCCTATGAGCGGCGATTGCCCATGCGAATCGGAGCCTCGTGCTTCAGCCATTCATTGAATTGGTTTTTATTCTCCAGCCATAGACGGAGACGCTTTTCGCCGACGATCGAAGCGGCAAGCCACCTCAAAGTCGATTTGCCGAGTATGGACATTCGCTTAGCCAATCCCCGCACGCGGTCCAATCTTCCGGCATCCCGGGTCTTTCGATCGCCGCCATTCGTGCCAACATCCGCTCTGCGGCGTGTCATGGCGCTGCGTCGCCGTCGAATTCGCTGAACACGATCGCGCTGCCCGGCCGTTCGAAGCCGAACCCGATCCACGACAGATCCGGCCGCGCCCAGCAGATCGCCTCATGACGGTCAAGCGGGGCGATCATGACGAGGCTCTCACGGCAATCTGACTTTGACTGCGCGCACCTGATAGTCGAAATGGAGCATCTCCTGACTGCCGCGATCACTGTGCGAGAACCGTTCCAACATACCAAGCACGACCTGGATGGCGTGCCGCTCAAGCCGGCTCGGCTTTTCGCAGCAGTACCGTGCGGCCATGTCATCGATCCGGCGGACCTCCTGCGCAATGTATTCGAAGAAATTACCGTTCTCGACCATATCGATGATATCGAACCCGAGCGCGCCAAGGTGATGGGCATAGAAATACCGGTTGAACCCAGTGGCATAGTGATAGGGAGCAAAATGGGTGAGACTGCAGAACGGGCAGTGATGATCAGAGTGCCCCCGATCTTCAGAAGCCGCGACAATTCGCGCAGTGCCCGCACCGGCTCGGGCAAGTGCTCCAGAACCTCGGTGCACAGGATGGCATCGAACGAGGCGTCGGGCTCTGAAATCGCGGTGATATCGCAAACGATATCTACCGCGGAAGTGTCCCAATTCGGCCGCTGCAGACCGACTGAGCTCTCCTGACCGGTATACTCCGCAAGGTCCTGCGAAACATATCGAAGGTGGCCGCAGTATCTTTTGTATTGGCATTCCCCGGCGCCAGCATCGAGCAGGCGGGCGCCCTTCGGCAACTCCGAAAGAACCTTTTTCAACCCAAGCGTCCCGGGTCGATTGGTTGCCCAGGCCAACCTTGTAGCTCCCGGCGTCGAGTTGCTGGACGCTCCTGCGTTGCTCGGAAAGGGCTTCCCGCAGTGCGCCCATCAAGTCAGAATATTCGCGCCAGCGCCGATATTGCCCGATCGCATAACGCCGAACGTTGCCCGTTACCGCGCCACGAATACTTTCCCGCCAGTTCCGGCCGCGCATCATCTCGGCTCAACTCCTTGTCTGGGCGGCGTTCCATCAAAAGACCCTCGGACATCCGCCAAATGGTCACGACGCATTGGCATTCGTGACCAAACAGACACGCCGCAGGTCCGCGCAAGATCAAAATCCTGCTCAGCCCCAGCGATCTCTCCCGATCGCTCCCTGATTAGGCCGCGCCAATAAAAATAATGCCCGCCCAGTCCATATTTCATTTGTTCGCACATGAACTCCGGTATCGTGGATATGGTGGATTGTTCGGACCCCTGCGCCGACGCGATCACTTGCTCAAGTTGCCGGGTCCGCGCAGCATCTGGATTCCAGATACGGCTTTCCGTGCAGGCTGCCAGGACCGGCGTCACCGAGTATGAATTTCTATAGGTCTTTGGAACGACCAGCAGTGCATCGAGCAGAACGAAAAAGTCATATTCGCCGTTTGGTTGATTGAACAGATTGGCCACGACATCGGCAGATGGATAGCCACCGACGGACTGTATGTCTTAAGAAACCCGCTCCTTACCTCCCAAAATAGCCGTAAGTCGTCGATGACAATCACATCTCTTCCGGTTCCGCATCGGTGTATACTTTCAACTTCTTGGACAATCGGTGTATTCCGGGCGCCCTTCGCGGTCCCGCCACCACTATAGTGTGCGTCAAGCCATATGAAGGCACCGCAGCCATCGCATTTGTCGAGCGCCCGCGGCAGTTGGCTGGCGCAGTTACCCTTGATCAATGTCACGTTGGGGCAGGAGGCAAATCTGCGCCGAGCCTGCTCGTGCAGATCTTCGCTCAGCTCTATCGATATCAGCTTGTCGAAATCTTGACAGAGCGACGCAATCGTATCGCCCTTGAACGTTCCAGTCTCAATGAACGTGCTCAGCGCGAAATTCATCGATATCTCGGCGACAAAGGATCGGGACAGAGAGCCAAAAGAGTCCTTGATTGATTGATATCCAAGCTGCATATATACGCCCTTCCGCTTCGCTCTCCGGTCACTCATCGCCACCTAAGCCGCTCAGAAATTTGGAGGAGTCCGGGTCATGATCACTGAAATCATGGAATTCCAACAGGATTTACCATTTCACTTGCGGCGTCGAAATGTCTTTTGGCAATGTGTGGCGAGGACGGCGTTGTCGAATATCTGCTGAATTCTTGTGAATATTCGTGACGGCTTTTTCGTTGAATTCGGAGCATGGGATGGCCGTCACCTTTCGAATTGCGCAAAATCTCGCTGAGCAGGGCTGGGCCGGCTGCTTTATCGAGGGCAATTCGGAGCGCTTCTCGAGTTGCGTAAGAACTACGCGGCACGGGCGGACATCGCGACTGTGAACGCCTTCGTAGGCGCCGAGGGCAATCATACCCTCGCCTCAATTCTCAAAGCTCGGGGCGCCCCGCCGGAGCCCACGATCGTCTCAATCGACATCGATGGGATGGATTATCATGTCTGGGCATCTCTGACCGCCTATCAGCCTCTCTTGTGCATCGTTGAGTTCAATCCGACACCCTGCTCGCGTCGCCTATTTCAGGAGAACGACGAGGCAGTCCACCGCGGCGCCTCGCTGCGAGCATTGTGGCGACTTGCCCAGCAGAAAGGCTATGCACTTGTCGCCGCCACGGATTGGAACGGATTTTTCATGCGCGAGGATCTGTGCGAAGCCCAGGCTGTTCCCATCTACGCGCCGGAACAGGTGAAAGATCCCCGTTATGAAACTTTACTCTTTCACGGTTTTGACGGGACACTGTTTGCGGCCGGATCACGGACATTGCTTTGGCACGGCGTGGAGATCGGAGAAACCGAATTGCAGGTGCTGCCCCCGCAGCTTCGGCTCTATCCGCCATGTGCGCCGGCTTGGTATTCCGAAGCATTTGCACGGTTCACACGTACACGTAGCGGGTAGACGGCCAAGTACGCGAACCAGACCGTTGCAGACTGAAAATGCGGCTAGCTTCGATGTATTCCATCGTGCATCGCTGGAGTCTGCTCGCTGTCGCCGGTTGGAGCGTTCGGGCTGAAATCGACCGAAGCGGTATCCATTGGCGCTTCTGGTACAGGCGAATACGCCCAATCGAGACGTAGCCAGTAAGTCCGGGTAACTCATTTTCCCAGCCGTGCCGTCTTGGATCGACGCCCGGCCACTCGATTACTTCAAAGCGTAATGCGTATGGCGCGTTAAAGTGCACGATCGTGCTCGGCTCGTAGGTACTTAATGCCAGTCCTACCGAATAACGACCGACGTTGAGAACAACGGCTCCACGATGCAGCATACATCATACACCCCCATCGAAGTTGGGGCGGAGCGAGCCGGGTATGCCACCATAAGCGCGTTGCCAAGCTCATCATGAAAGTGAAAATTTGGTACGATCACGTATGGACTGTCCTTTAGAAGCCGAAATCGGAGGCGAATTCGAAACGGCAACTAAATCTCGGGACGTTCGCACAAAACGCCATCAAGCGTCTCAACACTGCCGCCGAGGCATTGAGCTAGCTCGTTGGCCAACGGCGCAGCAGGAATGAACTCGGCTCGCGACCGGCCTTGCTTGACCGGCTGCCCCGCATCCGCGCTCGTCGACGCCGCGGCGTCCTGGATGTCGCCATAATACCGGTCGAAAACTTCATCCACCGGACCGATGGCAATGATTCGTCCCGCATCCATCAGTGCCGCCTTGTTACAAATCGATTTAACGAGGTTGATCGTGGCTAGCCAAGACTACAATGCTGCTCCGCCCCAACAAATCCTTCATTTGTTTTGCCGCCCGTTCGGCGAATCGCGCATCGCCGGCGCCGATGCCCTCGTCCATCAGAAGAATACCGGGATCGAGTGCAGTGCTCAGCGCAAAGCCGAGGCGGGTCACCATCCCCGACGAATACGTCCGTACAGGCAACGAAAGATACTCCCCAAGCTCGCAGAATTCCTCGATCTGCGGAATCTTGCGCTCGATCTCCTTGCGGGACATTCCGATCAACAGGCCGGCTGTGAAGATATTTTCGTAAGCATTGTCTTCGTGATCAAGCCCCGGCATCATATCGAACAGCGGGGTAACCCGGCCTTCGGCCAGAACCCGACCCGCGATCGGCTCGTAGATGCCGGCCATGACTTTTAAAAGCGTGGATTTTCCGGAACCGTTGTGACCGATCAGGGCTAAGCGGTCCCCCTCCTCCAGCCTCATCGACACGTCGACCAGTGCTTTGACGACTACGCGCTCGTGATTTTTTCCTTCGTGTTGTATCAATCCTCCGGCGGCGCGTTGAAACAGCGCCGTGCGCAAATTGTGCTGCGCTCCATAGATCGGGAAATCGACCCTGACATTCTCGAGAACCATCGCCGCCATGACCAGTTCAACTCCAATAGGTGATCCGGCTGCGAAACCGTTCGAACGCAAAGTAGGTCAACAACCATCCGCCAGCCGCGATCGCCACGGCGGCGGCATAGCTCGTCATCGCCGGTACATTTCCGAGCAGCGGCGCCCGAACCACCTCGATCAGGTGATATATCGGATTGAACTCCACGAAGACCGCCCGTCCGGAACCGGACAAGCTTTCTGGGGGCCAAAAGAGGGGCGTGATCAACATGGATATTTGCAAGCCGGTCGTCACCAGCGGCGGCACATCGCGGAATCGCAGACAGATCATCCCAATCAACAATGCGAGCCAAGCGCCATTGATGAGAACGAGAACGACACCTGGAATCGCCAACAATACCGCCCAACCCAGGAGATCGGGTTTCAAAGGCACGGCGATTACAACGTAAACGATAAGGTTGTGGAAAAACACGATGAAGTTTCGCCAGACCAGCGCGTAGGCGAAGATCGAGAACTCGAAGCGAATGCTGCGAAACAAGCTCTGACCAGTGATAAGCAAGTTGCAGGATTCGCCGATGATCGTGGAAACCAGCATCCAAACAATCATGCCGCTGACGAGAAACGGCAAATATTCGTGGATGTTCTGATGCCACAGGCCGGCACCGAGAAGTCCGACTGAAATGACATAGACCGCGAGGCTAATCGACGTCCAGAACGGGCCCAGCATAGTTCGGCGGTACTTGCGCTTGACGTCGAGCCATCCCAACCGCCCCCAAAGCTCGGTCTTGGAAAGGCCGCCGGTCAGGTCCGCCCAAGCGGTCGATGTCAGCGCACGAAGGCCGGTGGAGTTTCCGGTATGGACGAAATCGTCATTTCGATAAGGCCCTCGATTGGCCGATACTGGCAGCGCATCTCGTGAACGAAGGGCGCCCGGGCGACCCCGCGGAATTCAGAAAATGCATAAAATCTGTTTTTCACAATCGGCCGCCCATCCGTCCGCCGCCGGCGACGAAGTCCGCGTAGGTGACCTCGAGGCCGACGCGCAACGGGTCTTCGCGCGCCAACCGAGCGCGGAGAGCTTCGATACGTCGAGAAGCTTCCGCGGCGTGCCATCGGGTCGCGACGTGTCGAACGAAAGCGTTCCCGTTGTAGCCCACCACCTCGGCAACCATGCGCGCGAACTCGGCGATCGTGATGTCCTCGCCGGTTCCGACATTGACGAACTCATCGTCCGGAATAATGCTTCATCACGAACACGCAGGCGTCGGCGAGATCGTCGACCTCCAGGAATTCCCGCCGCGGCGTGCCGGTGCCCCACACGGTCACGCTCGGCGACTTTGCGACCTTGGCCTCGTGGAAACGGCGGATCAGCGCCGCCGGCACGTGGCTGTCCTCGGGATGGTAGTTGTCGCCCGGGCCGTAAAGGTTGGTCGGCATGACCGAGACGAAGTCGGCGCCGTACTGGCGGCGATAGGCCTCGCACAGCTTGATGCCGGCGATCTTCGCCACCGCGTACCACTGATTGGTCGGCTCGAGCGGCCCGGTCAGCAGCATGTCCTCGGTCATCGGCTGCGGCGCCAGCTTGGGATAGATGCAGGACGATCCCAGAAAGAGGAGCTTCTCGCACGCCGTGGCGGTGAGCGCCGCGGATCACGTTGAGCGCGATCGCGAGATTGTCGGCGATGAAATCCGCCGGATAGGTGTCTGTTGGCGTGAATGCCGCCGACCTTGGCGGCCGCCAGGAACACCGCATCCGGCTTGGCCTGCGCGAGCCAGCCGTCGACGCTGGCGCGATCCGTCAGGTCGAGGCGGCCGCGCTCCTCGACCAGGACGGTCGAGCCTTCCGACTTCAGCCGCCGCACGATCGCCGAGCCGACCATGCCGCGATGGCCGGCGACGAAGACGCGCCGGCCGCGCAGCTCGAAGGGAACGGGCGGGCTCACAGCCGACCTACTCGTCCCGGTTGCGACGGACACTTTCGCGCCGGACCGCCTCGAGATCGGATTCGACCATCTCGCGCACGAGCGCGTCGAACGTCACTTTGTGGCTCCAGCCGAGCTTCGCCGCGCCTTGGACGGGTCGCCGCACAAAAAGTCGACCTCGGTCGGGCGGAAATAGCGCGGATCGATCTCGACCAGGGCACGGCCGGTGCCGGCCTCCAGGCCCTTCTCCTCGCGACCCGAGCCACGCCATTCGATCCGCCGGCCCACATGGGCGAATGCCTTCTCGACGAACTCCCGCACCGAATGGGTTTCGCCGGTCGCCAGCACATAGTCGTCCGGCTCGGCCTGCTGCAGCATCAGCCACATGCCTTCGACGAAATCGCGCGCATGTCCCCAGTCGCGCTTGGCATCGAGGTTTCCGAGGTAAAGCTTGTCCTGCAGGCCGCGCTCGATGGCGGCGACCGCGCGGGTGATCTTGCGGGTGACGAAGGTTTCGCCGCGCGTCGGCCCCTCATGATTGAACAGGATGCCGTTGGAGGCGTGCATGCCGTAGGCCTCGCGGTAATTGACCGTCATCCAATAGGCGTAGAGCTTCGCCGCCGCATAGGGCGAGCGCGGATAGAACGGCGTCGTCTCGCGCTGCGGCACCTCCTGCACCTTGCCGTAAAGCTCCGAGGTCGAAGCCTGATAGAAGCGCACCTGCTTCTCCATGCGCAGGATGCGGATGGCCTCCAGCAGCCGCAGCGTGCCGAGCGCATCCGCGTTCGCGGTATATTCCGGGGTCTCGAACGTGACCTGCACATGGCTCTGGGCCGCGAGATTGTAGATTTCGGTGGGCCGCACGTCCTGCACGATGCGGATGAGATTGGTCGCGTCGGTCATGTCGCCATAGTGCAGGAAGAAGCGGACATTGCCTTCGTGCGGGTCGTGGTAGAGATGATCGACCCGCTCGGTATTGAACGACGACGAGCGTCGCTTGACGCCGTGCACCACATATCCCTTGCCGAGCAGAAGCTCCGCCAAATAGGCGCCATCCTGCCCGGTCACCCCGGTAATGAATGCGACACGGTCACTCATGCGGCGCGTTCAATCGGTTCACGCCGATGATGCGTCAAGGTTCAATCATGTAATCGGGCCTTGCGCGGCGCTCGCTCGGCGGGTAGCCGCTGGATCGAGACAAGCTACCGCATTCCGGGTAACTCGATCGCCACCAAGTCGACGGTTCCGTCACGAAAGACGTCAGGCGGTGCCAACGCTCGCTACCGGAACAAAGACACGAACCTCGCGGCCGAGCAGCTTGAGCAGCACGGTTACCCGACGATCGTCCGCAAGACGCTCTAGAACACCCCGGTATTCCGCCAGGACGCCGTCGATGAGCCGCACCGTACTGCCCGGTTTGACACCGGCCGGCAAGCCCAGCTTCACAAAGCCGCGCTCGCCTTCCCGAGCGCGAATTTCGTCCACCACACCGTCAGGCAGGGGTACCGGGTCGTTGCCGACAACAACCAAGCTGCTCACCCCGAATGTCGATTGCACCGCTCGCCAGCGATCGCGCCCAACATCCAGGGCGACGAACAAATAGCGCGGGAACAGCGGGCGCACGACAGTCTCGGTACGCCGCGCATGGCGGCGGGCCCGCAGATAGCGCGGCAGGTAGGTCACAAAACCCTGCCGACGCAAATTGACGTCGGCACGATCCTCGCCCTGAACCTGCGTATGAACGACGTACCAGCGCACACTCATCGCCCGTTACCTCTGGCCGCCGGCGGCGGCGCCGCGAGCGGTGAGAACACGCAACAAAGCCGGCGCATGAACACGCTCGGCGCCCAACAGCTCGACCGCTGCCGCGAATGTCTCGCGCGGTCGCTCGAGCGCGGTGACCATGATGGCATCGAGCGGACCGAAACCCTCGAGGCTGGCAGCCAGCCCGGCGGCATCCGGGCTCGCGGGCGCGATGCCGGCGATCTCGATGAGGTGGTCGCGCGCGACCAAACGCGCGATCTCCGCCAGGTCACCGCCGCCGACCAGGGCGAGCCTGCGTTGACCGCGCGCCGCCAACCCCTGGAACAGCTCATTGCACTGCATCCGCGCCTCGCGAAAGAAGGCGAATGAATCCATCAGATAGGTCGCGGTCAGCCGCGACTTTTCCGTCATGCCCCGCGGCGTCAAATAGTAGGCGTACCGCCGCGGCGGCACCTGCCCGATCTTGATGAGACCCTTGCTGAGGCATCGATTGAGATAGGCGTTGACCAGCCCGAGCGCGATTCCGAGCTCGCGGGCGACCGAGCGCTGCGTCACGGACGGATCACGCTCGACCGCGTCCAGCACGCCGAGCACGATGGCGTCGTTGGACGGCTCGCGCCGCGCGACCCTCATCTCGGCTCGTGGCAATCCGCCCCCCATAGGTCATTCCGCAGCCATCACGGCAGCGACGTTCACGCCGCGAACACCAACGCGACATGGATTCCACTACCGCGTTCGCGGCGTGAACGTCAACCCTCAAATGGCCTGCGGAGCCACCGGCTCGGCTTCGGCGGCGGCTCCTCCCTGGCGGCTGGAAGCCGACAGCATGGAACGGTAGAGTTGGATGAAGACCGCCTTGACGGCGTCGACCGTGAAGCGCTCCTGGAATCGCGCATGCGCGGCCGCGCCCAGGCGCAGCCGCAGCCCGCGATCGCCGGCAAGCCGCACCAGCGCCTGCGCCGCCGCATCGGTATCACCGAACGGCACCAGACAGCCTTCGCGCCCATCACGCACGACCTCGCGGCAACCGGGGACGTCGGTCGCGACGATCGGTCTGCCGGCGGCAGCGGCTTCCACCAGACTTTTCGGGAGCCCTTCCCGCACCGACAGCAGCATGGCGATGTGATGTTCGCGATGGACACGCGCCACATCATCGGTGGCGCCGTGCCAATGTATACCAGGGTCGGCGGCCCATCGCCGCAAGTCGGCTTCAGCATAAGAGGTTCGATTTGACGGATCGGGTGCGCCGAACAGATGAAGCTCGACCATTGCCCCGAGCTCGCGGGCACGCTGAACCGCGGCCACTGCCTCGGCGATACCCTTGGGTTTGATCATCCGCGAAAGCAGCGCGACCTTGACCGGGGGTGCCGGGGGCTCCGGCCCACATTGAAATGCCTGCGGATCGACGCCCGCGCCTCCCACCAGAACCACCCTGGGGTCGGAGGGTTCAAGGCCGAATTCGCGCGGGTCTTCCGCGTTCTCGAACACGCACATCGTCCCGGGACGCCGCAGGAGATAGCCGATGATCCGGCGAACGATGGCGCGGACGGTGGCCGCAACCGGGCCACTCTCGACCCACACATAGCCCAGACCGGTCAACGAAAGAACGATGCGCTGCCGGCGGGCCACGCGCACCGCAAGGCCGCCGAGAACCGCCATGGGCAGCGAGATACAATGCACGATCGTCGGCTGCTCGGCCCGAACGATTTGCGTCATCTCGGCGATGCTCTTGAGCAGCGCCAATGGGTTCAGGCTTCCGCGCCGGCTTTGCAAGGGCACGAGCTTGTAGCCCTGCCCGACAATCGCCTCGGCGTGCCGATGCACGCGCGTGGCGATCACGACATCGAGGCCGCATGCGCCGCCGGCTTGCGCCATCGGTCGAAAATGGGACACGAAGGCCCAGTCCTCGGGCACGAAGTACAATATCTTCGACATTGCCTGGCTCCCCGGACCCACCCCGTCAGGTGTCTATAGGCACTCACGGTTGAGAGGAGCAAGACGCTTAGTTGCGATGTCGAATTGGCCGATGGCCCCCAACACTTGGCCGAGCGGGCCCGACTTCTTCCTTGAGGACACCCCGAAAGCCGTGTTCGTAGGGTCTCGAGCTGCGAAAGACAACGGGCGACACTCTCGTCGATCCGCTCCAGCCGCCGCTTCATCTTGGCCTCGGTGAAGTTCTTGTTTCGCGCATTGACCGCTTTGAAGATGGCGACGCTACACGACCTGGGCCAATTCCGGACACCAAGCCAGGCAGCAATCTGTGGTGAGGGGGCCAGATATCGATTGTACCGTCTGGGTAACTCGTCTTTATATTAGTTCGTGACCATACCTGGATTGGACGGGAATGGTGCCAGTAGAAAGAGCGTATTATCGGGCGTTCGCGACATGAACTTGTAGCCATGCCGCTCCAGAACGGCACTCATTTCGCCGATGGGCCGCGAGGCTTCGATGCAGATCATCCATGGTCGGTTCTTCGAGAAGTCGATCGACTTCAGTATTTGGAAGTCGACGCCCTCCGCGTCGATACTCAGGAAGTGCACCGTTCCCATTCTAGCCAGGATTTCATCGAGGGGAACCAGAGTGACCTCGATGCGATCACGGATGGTCTGCTCCTGGCCCTGCCCCCACGTCTTAGATGCGGCGACGACCTTGGCGGCTTGCTCCTCCGAAAACGTGTTGAACACGGGGGTCTGGAAACGAATGAGTGTGCCCTGGTGCCGTTCATCAAAAGCAACGCCAGCAAGTATGGCAGTATCTCGCGGCCTAGCATCGCTGAGATGGGCGACATGATCCGGATCGGGATCAATCAGTACACCGGACCCGCCCAGACTGTACATCAGATAGGTGTTGGATAGAGCAAACGGATGGGCCGCGCCAACATCGACATAGCGGATTTCTTCGGGCCTGAGCCTACCCTCAATGGTCAGCCACGACAGCACGTAGGCATCCTCTCCGTGACCGGAATACGAACGCCGCAACAAGTCGGCGGCTGGATCGGCGGCGAGAATGGACCCGCCAGCCGGGTAAAGCTGCTGCGCGACATACCGGCGGAACGGCCTGGAAACGTTCTTAAGAAACTGCCCTGGTGACACAACACTTTCCCCTTATCCTAGTCCGTTACGTTCCGTCTGTATCGTTTTCTCGTCCTGATCTTTCGCCAAAGATTTGCAATCTCCGACTTCAGCTTAGGGTCAATCGTTATCGTTCGCTGTTCTCAGGACCGGACACGCGGCCGGCGCCGCGCAGCAATGCCGCCGATGCCGGATTTAATGCGATGCCGCCAAAGCGTGCCACAATATGGTGCTCTATTCTCCGGCTGACTTCTCTCCTGCTGCTGCGCGATGTCCACTCTGCGGCAAATCTAGCCGACCGCAGGCTGGCGCGCGAGCCGGGACTTCCCGGAGTTATATCATCGGTGCTTCGATTAGCTCATAGGTCACCTTGGCGACGGCGATGGAAATCGCGATCCCGGACATGACTACCAGCGCGCTCGGAAGGATCCCGGGACCGAGCTGCGTCGCCACCAGCTGCCCGACTGGATAGAGGACCATGGGATGGAACAAATAGAGGCTGTAAGAAATGCGCCCGAGAACGCAGCGGGGCGCGGTCGAGAAGGCCGAAGGGCCGCTGCCGGCGCTCCCCAGAAGGCCCGCCAGCAACAGAAGGGATCCCAGCGCATTCCTGAACAGATCGAGCTGCAGATAGGGCGATAGCGCCAGACGATCGGTCACGAATAGCACCATCGCGGCGCCCAAAGCCAAGCTGGGGCGAGTGACGGCGCGCGCGAGGTCCGGATGGCAGGCCAGCATGACGCCGAGGTCAACGCAGAACAGATAGCGCAACGTCATGTTGGAAGGCCGTGCCGCCGCGACGACGACCAACCCGAGCAGGAGGAGCGCTCCGGTAGAGGCGGTACGGCCGCGATGCCAGATGTAGAAAAGCGGCACCGCCAGGGAACCGATGACCTCGATATACATAGTCCAAGTCACCGGATTGGCGTTTGAATCGATTAGGACGAAATTGCGGACCATAGCGTGCCAACCACGCAGCGCACCGAACATTTCTATGTACAAATCGGAAAACAGCTCGCGCGGGGCCGTGACGCAATCAGTTGGAGAACGAGAGCATACAGGAGGATCGAAGCCCACATGGCGAGCAGCAGGCGGAAACCACGGCGCCACAGATAAACCCCGAGGCGGTCTCGCAGCGGAGCATCCTCGCGCCGCAACGACAATCCCAGGACATAGCCGCTGAGCACGAAGAACAGGACGACCGCCGCGCCGGGATTGAAGATCGCGTTAGGCAAAGTCGTCGCCTGGGCCGCCGGTGACTGTTGCCAGAACGGGACTGCCCAAAAGGCCGCCACCCCATCGATGCGAAGGACGGCCACGCTGTGGGTAAGCACGACGCCTCACTACCTTGACCGACCGCGATGCTGAGGTTGTTCGCGATCTTTTCGCCAGCGCGGCACGCAGCGGCAAGGGGCCCAAGGAGGTGTTGGCCATCATCGATGCCAAGGCGAACCCGTCCCCTTGGCGCCGGCTTTGGATCCGGGTCACGGTCGAAAAATGACCTCGGACAGCAAGATCATCGCGAACAGGAACAATGGCCACAAGGGCCGCGGGCCACAGACTGCTGCTGGAAAGGCAAGGAGCGGTCAAAACGCCTTGCGTCACGGCCTGTCCGTCAGCATCCTGAAAGAACCGGCTATGTGCGCCGAGGTCGAGAAGCTGGCGCGGGCGCTGGCCGGCCCGGACTGCGATGATTTCCATCTTAGGCAGGCTAGAATCATCGCCGAGGCGCAGATCAATCTTGCTCGCATTCAGGACGCCAAAGTCAGGCTCCTGAATACGCAGTTCAAAGCGGCCATGCCGCTGGCGATCCAAAACTCACAGACACCCGATGCCGCATCATACGAGACGATCGACAAGGGCGCGGGCCGATGCGTTGTCTTCTGAACCGATGGAGACAGTCCCAAATCTCAAGCTGCTTAAGCAACTTGCCCGGCTGGAGCGCTACGAGCGACGGACCACCTGGCGCCGTCGGCGCGCAATGCGCGCTTTTTTCAGCCAAGCTTAGGCAGGCTCACACTACAGAGGCCAAGATGGTTGTATATTTGTCGCAGATTATATCTTAAGCTGTCTTCGCGCAGAACGAACCCAAATAATCCAAGAAATCCAAGGGACGAGCAAATTTCTGATTTCGGCGCCCGGGCCCGGCCGACCCAATCAATCGGTACATTTCATATTATTATGTATTAAAAGGAGCAAGTTGGCAAAACGAACCCAAACGGGAGTAAACCTGTCCCCTGCCATATCCAATTGTAATGATTCGGTTTTCTTCGGGCAGCTTGGGGCCCCGGCGCCCCCTTCCCCAACGCACGAATTATCGGAGATTGTAGGTTGCAATGAGACGTATGAGGAGCAGCAAGTTGGCAAAACGAACCCAAACGAAAGCAAACCTCATCCCATGCCATCAATCGTAATGATTTAGTTTCTCCGGACCGCTCCGGCCTCGGCGCATCGCCGACGCCGGGGTTGATGGCGAGCGAAGCTCCGGCGACGCCGCCGGCCTCGTAGGCCGCCATCGAGACCACCCGGCTCGCGCCACGCGCGTCCGCGGCTTCAATCGAGCTGGGTGAGCGGCAGTCGGGCCGCGACCCGGATGCGCTAGGGCGCTTCCGGACCCACGCTATTCTCGGGCGTCCCGCCGGTCTGCAGCTCGCCGCGGTCAATTCGTCGCGCACGGGTCTTGATGAGCAGCCAAAAGAACAGGTTGTTGAACCAGGTCTCCGGAAGGAACCGCGCCGAGAACAGCAACCCGACGGCACTGCCGGCCGAGATATTGCAAGGCTTCTGTCGCGTCTCGCGCCACAGCTGCACCAGCGCCGGTATCCGATACAGCTCAGCATGCTTGGTGCGGATTCGGCGCCAAATCGTGCCATGCATCCGCGTCGTGCGGCTCAGCAGCATTCCGTCCGGCCGCACCGAATAGACGAACAGCGGCTTGGCGAGCTCGATACCGCGAAAGGCCGAACGCGACAGGCGAATGTTGAATTCCCAATCCTCCATGCCGCCGCGCATGGTCTCGTCATAGCCGCCCACGACCTGCCATGCCGACTTGCGGATCAACATGCAGTAGGGCAACAGGTTGAGGAACAGCTGGTCGAACCGATTGAGGTGGCGGGGCAGCAAGCCCGTGAGCGTGTCGGTGAGGCGCACGTGGGTGAATACGAACCCCACGTCGGCAGGCGCATTCTCCAGGATCGAGACCGTCTCGGCGAGGTAGGAGGGCTCCAACGTGTCATCGCAGTCGAGCGGGAGGACCAGCTCTGCCCGGGCTTCGAGAAAGCCGCGGTTGCGCGCGGCCGGAAGATAGCGGTTCTCCTGGTGCACGACACGGATCCCCGGAGCGAGGGCCGCGAGCTTTTCCAGGGTGGCCGCTTCGGTAGAGCCGTCGTCTACGATGACGGTCTCGAAATCACGGAAAGTCTGGGCATCGAGGCTCGCCAGCAGACCGTCGAGAAAACGTCCTCCGTTGTGGCAGGGGACGATAATGCTGACGCGCGGCTTGATCACGGGAGGTTCGGTCTCGGTGGTGAACGGTCTTTGCTGGTCCGCAGCCGCAGCCATACTACCGCAGTTCGGGAAACTTCCATGCATCCGGCAGGAATTTTATACCGCCCGCTTCCAACCGCAGATTGGTGCCGGACCGCCGGGCGGCCGCCTTGCCAGGCGTATATGCGACCGCCGGCGGCCAAAAGCGGTACGGCCCACCTGCGGATGCTACTGCGCGAATGCGATTCGCGCGCCTCCCGAATCAAATCGAAATTCGACGCTTTGCAGCGCCTCCAGGGCGCGGTGCACGCGGGCTTGCGCGGGCTTGGGACAGTACAACAACAGAAACCCGCCGCCGCCGGCACCCGTCAGCTTGCCGCCGAGGGCGCCGGCCGCCAGCGCCCGCGCATAGAAATCGTCGATCGCGGCCGTGCTGATCCGCTCCGAGATGCCGCGCTTCAATTCCCATCCGCGATGCAACGCCAGTCCGAACGCGTCGACGTCTCCCGCCAGCAGGAGATCGCGCATCTCGTAAACAAGCTCGACCATTTGCTGCATCCGCGACACGACCGCCGCGTCGGACTCGATCGCGGCGACCTGATGCGACAGCAAGCTGCCGGCGTCCCGCTGGCTGCCGGTGAAGAACAGCATGAGATTGCCTTCCAGCTCGGACAGCGTGGCCGGCGGCAGCAGCAGCGGCTGGACCGCGACGCCGCCGTGTCGCTCGAACTCGATGAGATTCATGCCGCCAAACGCGGCGACGTATTGGTCCTGCTTGCCGATGGGCTCGCCGAGCCGATCGATCTCGAGCATGCAGGCCTCCTGCGCCAACCTCTCCTTCGGAACGAAGATGCCGCGATGGACATAGAGCGCATTGAGGAGCGCGACCGAGAACGAGCTCGAAGAGCCGAGCCCGGTGCCGCGGGGAATGTCGGCGATCGAGACGATCTCGATGCCCGGATCGATCCCCTGCATCCGCAAGGCTTCCCGCAGAATCGGGTGCTGAATTTCATCGAGGCGGTCTACCAGCTCGGTCCGCGCGTATTTCAGATGGTATTTGGTCGCGCTGAAGTAGGGATGGACGACGATGAAGCTGTACTTCGCGATGGCGCTGGACAGCACGGCACCGCGACGCTGGCGGTAGAACGCGGCGATGTCGGAGCCGCCGCCGGCGAAGCTCACCCGCAATGGCGCGCACGACACGATCATGGGCGGTCCGCCGCCGGCGCGAGGACGAGATGGGCGCGGTCCCGTTGCATATCGACGGCCGGCCATTCGTCCGCCGCGCGTTCATTCCAAAGCGCATCGATCGCCGGCTGTTCGAGGCCCTTCCAACGATAAAAGGCCGCGAACCGCTCCCGCTGCAGATCCGGCGGTGCGGCGACGAATACCGCGATGTCGAGCATGGCCCGCAGGCTTGCGTGCACAGCGAAGCTGCCGTCGAGCAGAATGATCGATCGCCCCGCGGCATCATAAGTCACCGCCTCGCCGCTCCCGCGCGTTGCCGCGTCATAGCCGGGAGCGCGGACGCTCGATCCCGCACGCAATGCCGTGACCACGCCCGGTAACGCATCGACGCGGTTGCGGGCCTCCGCGGAGGCGCGTTCACGCTCGGATTCCGGCACGATCCAATCGTCGAGCCGCACATGGAGGCCAGACATGCCGTCCTCGATCAAGCAACGGAAGACCGCATGGGCGATTGCCGTCTTTCCTACCCGCGAGCGCCCGCTCACCCCGACCAGCACCGGCTTTGCTCCCCGATCAATCGCCCGGCCAATGGCGGCCATGACGGGTTGCGCCAGGGTGCGGTAGCCGGTGCCGAACTCAACCGCCTCCGCTACGCTCTCGAACATCAAATCCGGAACCGGCGGCCGGCCGGATTCCCGCCGGTAACGTTCGCCATCACGGCACCCATGGCCGGTTCGCACGCCATAGGCCCAAATGCCCACTCCGCGCGCGGCGCCGATATCGCGCAGGCTGTCTCCGATCAGCATCGATCGGGCGCGATCAATCGGCAACTCGGCGAGTGCGTGGCGCAACAGCAGCGTCCCCGGCTTGCGGCATTCACAGCGAATCTTCAGGGCCGCAACCTCGCCCGGAAACCCGGATTGCGGGTAATGCGGACAAAAGTAGATCCGATCGAGCACACCGCCGTCCTCCGCGAGCAACGCTTCGAGACGGCCCAGGATGCGATCGAGACCCCCGAACGTCACCAATCCCTTGGCGACCTGCGGACGGTTGGTGACTGCCACGCTGAGCAGACCCGCCGCGCGCGCGGCCGCCAGCGCGGCGCCGGCACCCGTGACGATTCTCACGTCGTCGGGCGCGACGATGCCCGGATCGCCCGGCTCCTGATTCAGCACGCCGTCGCAGTCGAAAAATATCGCAGGCCGCAGGTGCACCCGGTTGAGTGCCCCGACCCGGCCCTCGAGCAGATCGCGCTCGGCCGCGGCATGGCGCTCCGGGCTGCCGACATCGCGCAGATATTCGGGCGTGTCGTAGACGGCGATGGACGCTCCGGCGGCGAGGAGTCGCGGCAACACGTCGTTGATCATGTCCGCCTTGGCGCTGGGCGCGAGCGCCGCGAAGAAGTCGGGCGAAGCCAGATAAAGGCCGGCCGGCACCAGATTGCGATGATCGTCCCGGCGCGGTTGCGCGCGCGGCAGAATCTCCCGTACCAGCCCGTCGCGCTCGATGATCAAGTCCGAGCTGCACGGATGATCGTTCGGATGCGCCACCACGGTCAACAGCGCGTTTTTTCCGCGGTGGAATTCCCGCAATGGCTCGAGCGCGATGTCGAACAGCATGTCGCCGTAGACGATCAATGTCTCCTGCGTGGCGGGCTCGAGCGCACTCAGGCAGCCTGCGGTTCCGAGCGGCCTCGGCTCGACGATGACCTGCAGCGCCAGTCCGAGCGCGGCCGCCTCGGGCACGAGCGCCTCCCGCAGCAGATCGCCCAGGTGGCCGGCCAGCACGCTGACACGCATCACGCCCTGGCGCCGCAGCACCCGCATCTGGCGGAAAATGATCGACACACCGGCGACCGGCAGCAACGCCTTGGGAATGCGATCGGCCGTCATGCCGGCGGCACGCGTTCCCGGACCTCCTGCGATGATGGCGGCGTGCATGCGGATCAACCCGGTTCAAGAGCCGTTGGCGAGAATGCGCTCGACCGCAAAACGAACCGCCGCGGTCGAATGGCGCTGCGGCCGCCACCCCAAGGCCTGCAGCCGGGAGGTATCGTAGCGAAAGCGCGGCACGTCGCCGGGCCAGCCGCGATCGCCCCCGCCAAAGACGATGCGCGTGTCGGCGCGACCGGCCGCCGCCACCACGATCTCGGCGATCTCGCGCACCGAGGTGCTCCCGATCCCGGCCGCGTGATAGACAGCGAATGCGCTCTCGGCCTTGTCCCAGGCGGTGAACACGGCCTCGATGAGGTCGCCGACATAAAGGTAGGGTTTCGACTGGTTGCCGTCGCCCAGCACGTCGAGTCGGCCCGGATCGGCGGCGAGCTTGCGCAGGAAGTCGTGGATCACGCCGTGGGTCGCGCGCTCCCCGACCACGTTGGGGAAGCGCAATACCACCGCACGGACGCCGAATGTATGCGCGCAGACCGAGATATAGGCCTCGGCCGCCAGCTTGCTGGCGCCGTAGAACGAGATCGGCTCGAGCGGCGCATAATCCTCGCGTAGCAGCGCATCGGTCTCGCCGAATATGGCCGAGGTGCCGGCGAAGAACAGCCGTTTCACGCCGCGCGCCTGCATGGCCTCCAGCACCGCCACCGTGGTCAGCTGATTGAGCTGCAGATCGAGCCTGAAGTCTCCGGCACCGGCGGCAATATCGGAATTGGCCGCCAGGTGGAACACCGCGTCGAACCCGACCTGATCGAACAAAGCCGCGAGCGCCGGCCGGTCGAGCACATCGAGCTCGTGGAAGCGGAATGCCGGCGAGGCGGCGAGATGCGCGACATTGGCTCGCCGGCCGAGACGCAGATTGTCCACGCACCAGACCTGCTCGCCGCGCCCGACCAAGCGCTCGCAAAGATGGCTGCCGATGAAGCCGGCGCCGCCGGTGACCAGAATTCGCATGGCCGCATCATGCGCCGAGACGGAACCTCGACATAGTCCCACCGGGCTGAAAATTCGTCATCGCCCCGGCTCCTGAACCGGCCGCGAATTCTTGCCTGGACGATCCGGCTCGTTGACGAGCTGTTGCAGATAGTGTCCGTAGGCGGTCTTGCCGAACCGGCCGGCCAAGGCGATCAGCTCCTCGGCGGTGATGAATCCCTTGGTGAACGCGACTTCCTCCGGGCAACCGACGAGAAGCCCCTGCCGATGCTGGATCGAGCGAACGAACTGCGCCGCTTCGAGCAGCGCATCGTGGGTGCCGGTATCGAGCCAGGCGTAGCCGCGGCCCAGCTTCACGACATGCATCTTTCCCAAATCCATGTAGTGCCGATTGACGTCGGTGATCTCCAGCTCTCCGCGAGCCGACGGGCGCAATTGCGCCGCGATGTCGAGCACCGAATTGTCGTAGAAGTAGAGCCCGGTGACCGCCCAGTTGGACAGGAACTGGACGGGTTTCTCGACGAAGTCGACGGCCCTTCCGGCGTCATCGAATTTCACCACGCCGTACTGGCTCGGCTCCGCGACATAGTAGGCAAACACGGTGGCGCCATTCGGGCGCGACACCGCATCGGCGAGCTCGGCGCTCAGGCCGTGGCCGTAAAACACGTTGTCGCCGAGGATCAGCGCGACGCGGTCGTCGCCGACGAATTCCCGCCCCAGAATGAAGGCATGGGCCAGACCGATCGGCCGTTCCTGGATTACGTAAGTGAACTTGATACCCCAAGCCGATCCCTCGCCGAGCAGATGTCGATAGAACGGCAGGTGCTCACGCGTCGAGACGATCAGGATATCGCGGATACCCGCCAGCATCAGCACCGACAGCGGATAGTAGATCATGGGCTTGTCGTAGATCGGAAACAGCTGCTTGTTGACCGCGAGGCTCGCGGGATAGAGCCGCGTGCCCGAGCCGCCGGCGAGAACGATGCCTTTCATGGGAAGTCCTCGTCGGGGGGCAGGCGATTGATCGTTTCTTCGAGAGCCTCGCGCCATGGCCGCGGAGCGACGCCGAATGCGCGCACGATCGCCGTGCAATCCAGCCTGGTGTCGGTCGGGCGGGCGGCGAGCGTCGGATAATCGCGTGTCCGGATCGGCACCACCTGCGGAGACCCGGCTCGCCGACGGGCCGAAAGGTCGACGATCGTCTCGGCAAGCTCGAACCAGCTCGCCTCCCCTGCCCCGGCGAAATGATAGACTCCGTACGGCGACCGCTGCGGCTCCGACGCGCACTGCATTGCAATCTCGAGGCAGGCCCGGGCGATGTCGCGCGCAGCGGTCGGGCAGCCGCGCTGATCCGCCACGACCGTCAGGCGGTCGCGCTCGGCTGCCAGCCTCAGGATCGTCTTGACGAAATTCGTGCCATACGGACTGTAGACCCAGGATGTACGCAGGATGACGTGCCGCGGGTTGCCGGCGCGCACACCCTCCTCGCCGGCAAGCTTGCTGCGGCCATACACATTGAGCGGCGCCACCGCATCCTGCTCGTGGTAGGGCGCGCCTTGCTTCCCGTCGAACACGTAATCGCTCGAGATATGGACGAGCGGAATCCCGCGGTGCCTGGTCTCGGCCGACAGCCGCGACGGTGCCTCGGCGTTGACCGCAAACGCAGCTGCCGGCTCGCTCTCGGCCCGATCGACATGGGTATAGGCGGCCGCGTTGATCACGGCGCTCCACGGCCCGGCCGCGATCACCCGGGCAATCGCGTCTGCATCCTCCATCTCGAGCGAGCTGCGGCCGGGCGCGACGACTTCGACGCCGTGCGGCATCGCCAGGGCCCGAAACTCCTCCCCGACCTGCCCGGTTCCACCAAGAAGCAGGAGGCGCATCCCTAGGTCACCCACGATCTGAAACCGTCAGGGGCGTCAGCGGACATCCATCGTAGGCGAACGGGCTGGCGAAGGCCTTGAGCGGCGGCAGCCGTCCATCCTTGTCCGAGACGATCACATCCGTTTCCTTGAACGGCCACGGAAAGGCGATGTCGGGGTCGTTCCAGCGAATCCCGGAATCATGGGCGGGGGAAAAGAAATCGGAGGTCTTGTACGCCACGACGACATCATCCTCCAAGGCGACGAATCCATGCGCGAAACCCACCGGAATGTAGATTTGGAGCCCGGACTCGGCCGAAAGCTCCACCGAGACATGCTTCCCGAAGGTGGCCGAGCCGCGACGGACATCGACCGCCACGTCCAGGATGCGCCCCCGCACGACGCCGACCAGCTTGGCCTGCGCCGCCGGCGGCAACTGGAAGTGCAGACCACGCAGCGTACCGGCCCGCCTGGAGCTCGACTGATTGTCCTGAACGAAACGACAAGTGATGCCGACCTCCCGCCAGCGCCGCTCGTTATAGGTTTCGCTGAACCAACCGCGGTCGTCGATATGCCGTTTGGGGGCGATGATCCGGGGCAGGACGAGCACATGCGTCGAATCGACACCCATACAACAAGAATTCCTCGAGCATACGCGACGATCCGCTTGGCGCCGCTATTCCGTTTTCTGGTCGATCAAGTCATGGAACCGCAAATGGAGGCGCGTGGCAACCAGAATGGCCGATGGTATGGCTCGGTGGCGGCCGGACCTTCGCCGCCGGACCATGTGTCACTCTTGCCGGCTCGCGGCGCTCCCGGGCCCGGCCGCGCTCTGGCCCGGCGCAATGGGCCGCACCTGCGAACGGCGCGGAAGAACAAGCCCGAGCGCGCGAACCATGACGGCGAAGATGAAGGTCTGAAAGGCGGCGCCGACCAGCCAAAGCCCCATGATCGCCCAATGGATGTAGATGTTGCCTTCCGGCAACGTCGGCTGATCGGAGATATAGCTGCGCACCAGCGGCAGCATGATGAGGATCCCGGCGAGGGCGGCGAGGAGGCAGCCGATGAAGGTGCGGTTGAACGGCAACGCGGCCTCGATCCGGGCCTGCAGAGTATCGGAATAGTCGAACAGAACGCCGGCGATTAGCCCTGTGAACACCATCGAGAGCCCGAGCGTCGCCGCCGCCATGGCGAGCAACATCGAATCCAACGAGAGCCCGACCGCGCCGATCGAAATAGGTCCAAACGACAGGGGAACCAGGAACAGCAAGCCGAGCGCAAGCAGGGCGAGGCCCGGCTTGAGCAGGAGGAATTCGACCCCGTAGGTCGCCATCGCGCGTAGATTCATCCATCCGGCGCGCCAGGGCTCGAGCCAGCCGCGACGCTTCATGTGACTCAGCCGGCCCTCCGGAGTCTTGAGAAAATCGATCGGCACTTCCGTGGTCGCCAAGCCCATATGCACGGATTTCAAGACCATCTCGGAGGCATACTCCCAGCCCTGCGAGCGCATATCCATGCGTATGAGCGCTTCGCGGGTGAGGCCGCGCATGCCGCAGTGGATGTCGGAGAATTTGCTGCCGAACATCATGTTGAGGATGAGCGTGGTCAACGGGGTGCCGAAATAACGGTGCAGGGGCGGCATCGCACCGGCCGCGATCGTGCCCTTGAAGCGCGACCCCATGACGAGCTCGGCCCCGGCCCGGTAGGCGTCCACAAAGGGCTTGATGACACGGAAATCGTAGCTGCAGTCGGCGTCGCCCATGATGACGAACCGACCGCGCAGGTGAGGAATGGCGTCGATATAGGCGCGGCCGAGACCTCGCCTCGGCGTCTTGAGCACACGTGCGCCTCGCGAGAGCGCGATCTCGGCGGTGCGGTCGCCGGAGCTGTCGACGATAACGATCTCGACCCGGGCGTCGGCGCCGCTTATGCCCTGGTGGCACCAGTCGATGAAGGGCCCGATGGTGAGCTCCTCGTCGAGCGCGGGAACCAGGATCGTCACCTCCGGATCGGATGCATCCAGCGCGGGAACGAGCAGGCGAACATCGTCGGGAGAGCAGTCGGAGGACGTCTGGGACATGAGGGGCCGATTGGACAATTCAGGCCGCGGCCGCCCCGGCCGGCAGCATGCCTTCGGGAACCCGCAGGCCGCAGATGAAGTCGAGGATTGCGTGGCAGATGGTAAGGTGGCTGATCTCCACGAAACCATTGCGGTCGGAGTCAACATAGAAATTGATGTCGCCCAGACGGCGCAACGGATTGTCGGCCGTAAAGCCGCTGAAGGTCACCACCGCGCATTTGGCCGCGCGCGCCGCCTTCACCGCATTGAGGATGTTGGCCGAGCGCCCGGAACTGCTGATCGCCAGCACGAGATCGTCGGCACGCGCATAAAGCTCGATCTGCTTGGCGAAAATCCGATCGTACCCGAGATCATTGCCCAGGCAGGTCAGCATCGCAGTATCGTTGAGCGCCATCGCGCGCACATCGCCGTTCTTCGAATAATCGGTGGCCATGTGGCTGGCGATGGCGGAGCTGCCGCCATTGCCGACGAATATGAGCTTGTTGCCGGCCGCGTGGGTCCGGCGCGCGAGCGCCATGATCTGGTTGACGGCCTCGGCCATGTCGAGCGGGTCCCCGGCCGCGGTCACCGTCGTCTGCAGGAGATAACCGGACAAGGCGGTGAAATAGCGGCGGACCTCCCCATCATCGACCCTGAAATCGTGCTTGGACATGATCCAATAGCCCGCGGTTGCCGACGAATTGGCGCTAATTGCCCATGGTCGTCGACGAGGTTTCTAGGAAGGGGGGTCCGGCTCGTCAACCCAATTTCGAGACGCAGGCGATCGGTACCGGTCGAAACGGCGGATCTGGCAGCAGCCTGGATATCGCCAAATGCGTACCCGACTTGCTAAAGCAGCATAAGGCTGGCGGGGCGGAGGTCGAATGAGCGACGGCGAAGGGGGTTTGTGGCTTTGGGCGGGAGCCGGTGCTCTGGCGGCCGCGGCCGTCCTGAGCGCCGTCCTGCTCGTGGTCCTGCGCCCACTACTGCGCCGCCACGCACTGGCGCAACCGAATGCGCGATCGTCCCACCGCGAGCCGACGCCGCAGGGTGGCGGCATTGCGGTGATCGTCGCCACGAT
Organism: uncultured Alphaproteobacteria bacterium; assembly: GCA_963721005.1. Taxonomy (GTDB): domain Bacteria; phylum Pseudomonadota; class Alphaproteobacteria; order Rhizobiales; family Xanthobacteraceae; genus VAZQ01. The sequence continues at coordinate 681,606 of CAVRHR010000003.1, forward strand.
CGCGGCGACTGCCGGTGCCATCGATGTGCTCGGCGACGCGAGCTCGGTGGCGACCCGGGAGGTCTTCATCGTGCTGGCCGCCGGCGGATTCCTCGCCGTGGTCGGCTTTTTCGACGACTTACGCCCGATGCCGGTCGCCCCGCGGCTCATATTCCAGGCGCTCGCGGTGGCGGTGGCCATCGCGGCGATGCCGAGCGATCTGCGCATCGTTCCCGCGATGCCGTGGTGGTTGGAGCGGCTCTGCGTCGTGGTCGCACTGGTGTGGTTCGTCAACCTCGTCAACTTCATGGACGGCATCGACTGGATGACGGTTGCCGAGGTGGTCCCGCTGACGGCAGGCGTGATCCTGCTGGGCCAGGTCACGACGATCTCCCCGCCGTCGATGGTCCTGGACCTTGCGCTCCTGGGTGCCACGCTCGGGTTTGCGCCGTTCAACAAGCCGGTGGCCAAGCTCTTTCTCGGCGACGTCGGCAGCTTGCCGATCGGGCTGCTGCTCGGCTGGCTGTTGCTGCAGCTGGCGCGCGCCGGCGAGCCGGCCGCGGCCTTGCTGCTGCCGCTCTACTACCTCGCCGACGCCAGCGTCACGCTGGTTCGTCGGATGGTCGCCGGCGAGTCCTTTTGGCGGGCGCACCGTGGCCATTTTTATCAGCGCGCCTGCGACCGGGGGCTCGGCGTTCCGACCATCGTCGGACGGGTATTCCTGACCAACCTCGCGCTCGCCGGACTTGCGTTCGTCACGGCCGCCGAGCACGGGCCCATCGTCATCACGGTATCCCTCATGATCGGGGCCGCGCTGGTTTGCCGGCTACTGGCAAGCTTCGCGGGGAGAAAGAATTGAGACGCGCTGCGCTCTCGAAAATCCGCCAAAGCGGCATTTTGTATTGTCGCATTTTCGGACGGAAAACCGGAATCCACCCTCGCCTTTGCGAGGGCATGCTTTTCCAGAAAATGCTCTAAGCGGCCTCGCCGCCGAAATCCGGCACCGCGTCGCGCAGCACGCCGTAGATCACCGAGCGGTCCTCGCGGCGCAGACCCTGCTCGAGGGCGACCAGCCATCCGCGCATCGCCTCGAGCGGCGGGGCGATGGGTTTGGCAGCGACGATGCCGTCGATGCCGACGGGTGCGGTCGGCTCCTCGCGGGCAAACAGGATTTCCTGCAGGCGTTCTCCCGGCCGGATGCCCGTAAAGGTGATGTCGATGTCCCGCCCGGGCTCCAGGCCCGACAACCGGATCATCCGCTCGGCGAGATCGACGATCTTCACCGGCTGGCCCATGTTGAGGACGTAAACGGCGACGTCGGCCTGGTCGCCTCCGAGCGCATGGCTGGCCGCCGTGACCACCAGATCGCAGGCTTCGCGAATGGTCATGAAATAGCGCACCATATCCGGATGCGTCACGGTCACCGGCCCGCCGGCATCGATCTGCGCCTTGAACTTGGGGACCACCGAGCCGTTGGACGCTAGCACGTTGCCGAAACGAACCGCGATCAGCCGAAACAGCCGCCCGCGCGCGTCGGCCCGGCGCGCAAAATCATTGTCGAGCGCCTGGCAATACATCTCCGCAAACCGCTTCGAGGCGCCCAGCACGGATATCGGCTCGATCGCCTTGTCGGTGGAGATCATCACCATCGCGGCGGCGCCCGAGGCGGCGGCGGCATCGGCCACGTTGACCGAGCCGAATACGTTGGTCTTGACGCCCTCGTCCCAATCGCGTTCGAGCAGCGGCACGTGCTTGAGAGCGGCCGCATGAAATACGATTTCGGGTCGGAATTCGTTCATCAGACGGGATATCCGCTCGCGGTCGCGAACGTCCGCCAGACGGCCCTCGATGCACGCGCCCGCCTGCTTGGTCGCAAGCGCCTCCAGGACCGCATGCAGCGCGGGCTCCGAGTTCTCGATTACCAGGACGCGCGCGGCCCCGAAGGTGACGATGCGATCGCAAATCTCGGCGCCGATGGAACCGCCGCCCCCGGTCACCATGATCGACTTGCCGCGCACGAAATTCTCCAGCCGGCGATAGTCGATCTTCACCCCCGGCCGCAGCAGCAAGTCCTCGACATTGACGGGCGCCAGGCGCAGCGCCTCGCCGTCTTCATCGAGGGAAGGCAGACGGCTCGTGGTCAGTCCGAGCCGTCGTGCCTTCATCAGGATCGTTTCGGGCTTGAGGCCCGGCTCGAGCGCCGTGGGGGTGAAGACCACGCGGGCCACCGGCTGATCGCGCGCCGCGAGATCGCGCACCACGCGCTCGAGGTCGTCGAGCCCTCCCAGAACCGGGACGCCGCGCATCCATTGGCCCTGGTCGGCCGGTGACGGCGACAGGATGCCGACCGGCCAGATTTTCTTGACCGCGTTGCTTTCAATGGCGCGCAACAGGACTTCGGCGTCGGCGGCGCGGCCGAGCACCAGCGTGGCAGCCTGCTCGCTCGCCATCGCATGATGGCGCGTGCGGGCGTAGCGAAAATACCGATAGGCGATCCGCGGCCCGCCGAGGAAGAACATCTGGAGGAACCAATAGAGCAGGATCGTGATCTTGCCGAAGAAGAAGCCGCCAAGCATGTTGGGCGCGACCAGCACATAATCGAGCACCAGCAGCGACAGGGCGAGCACCGTCACGGCGCGGAAAATGTTGGACAAATCCGGCAACGAGGCGAACCGCCATTTGCCGCGGTAGAGATGGAACAGCCAATAGACCATCCCGGCATAGAGGAGATAACCGGGCAATACCGCCAACAGCAGATGAAGCCGATCGATGAGGCCGGGCGCCTCGAAGCGGATGTAGAAGCTCGCGACGATCGCGACCGCCGTGGCCGCGAGATCGTGCACCACGATCAAGATTTGGCGCGGGGTCAGCCTCGGCACTCTGATGATCATATTCCCCGACCGGATCGGCGGACCTGGCGCCAATCCTTACCGATGTTCGAGACCCGACGCCACCCCCGGAGCGCCCTGCGTTCGGGCCGTCCCGGGCATGATAGCGGCCGGAGGTCCTCCGGACACGGCCCGCGGCCGGGGGACGCCGCGCGGCGGATCAGCGTCCGTCGCGTGGGCTCGCCAGCGCCTGATCGACCGCCGTGAGCACCTGCTCGGGCGAGAGCAGGTCGAGGCAGCGGCTGTAGCTGTCGATCCGGCGCTCGCAGCCCTCGTTCTGGCACGGAAGGCAGGGCAGCGGATTTTGCACCAGCCACACATTGCCCCGCCGTTGGATCGTACCGGCTGCCTCCCATGCGCCGCCGGACCCACCGGCCGGCCAGGGGCCGAAGCGACGCGGGTCCGTGGGTCCATAGAGCGCCACGGTTCTTGCGCCGGTGGCGGCGGCGAGATGAGTGACCGAGGTGTCCGGGCCAATATAAACCCTGGCTCCTGCGATCGCCGCGGCGAGCTCCGGCCAGTCGAGCACACCGTCGAGACGGCGCACTATTGGTCCGCCATGGAGGCGCCACACCTCGTCGGCGTAGCGGCGGTCCTCCGGGCCAGGGCCGGCGGTGGCGACGACCGAAAGGCCCCGCTCGATCAGGGAGGCGGCGAGCGCCCGCCAACCCGCCACGGTCCACCTCTTGTAGCGAAACATCGGACCCGCATGGATGACCGCATAATCGCCATCCGGCAGGAGGCCGGGCCGCAGCGGCCCGCGCGGGCAGACCAGCTCGCGGACTGCGGGTATGTCGAGGGCGGCTGCCAGTGCCAGCAATTCTTCCACCCGATGCCTGCTCGCGTCGGCAACCACCGGATAGTCGAGCGCCATTCGCTTCAGCCGAGCCATCGCCCCCCCGGCAGCCACCTGCCCGCCGCTCGCCCGGCCCGCCATCCAGGCGAACAGGGTCGGCCGATCGCCGGATTGGGTCGAGACCGCGAGGTCGTATTGCCGCCATAGCGCCCACGCGAGGGCCACACCGCCGGTGGCGGTTCGCGACGACATCGTGATGACGCCCGCCAGATCGGGGTTACCGGCGAGAATGCCCTCGGTGCCGGCAAAAACCAGAGCCTCGATGGCGGCGTCCGGAAAGGCCCGCTTGAGACTGCGTATCAGCGGCGTCGTCAGCAGAACGTCGCCGAGCCGGCGAAGCGCGACCACCAGAATGCGCGGATGCGGGGGCAGCGCGATCATGTCACGTCGATCGCGGCATCATCGCACGAAGCCCCGTGCGCCGGCCGCGGTGCGGCTTGCCGCAACGCCGTGCCTCCCAGCACGCCCACCGCGAACACGTAAATCCATCCTTGCGTGAAATCGCTGAGGTGCGAGTTGAAGAGCGAGCCCACCATGTTCTGCACGACCGCGACCGAGCCTATCCAGGAGATCAGGCCACCGCCGCGGAAAAGGGCGAGATGGGCGATCCACATGGCCAGGAGCATCACGGTCCCGATCAGGCCGAGCTGCAGCGCAACGACCAATACCTGGTTATGTGGATTGACCGTGGCAAAGGCAGCCGCGTCGGTGCCGGGCGCTGCCGCTGCCGTAAGCAGCATCGGGATCGATCCGGTTCCATATCCTGCAATCGGCGAGCTGGAGAGAATATCGATCGATTTCTTCCAATAGTCGAGGCGAACACCGGAGGACGTCGCTAGGTGCTCGGTTTCGTACAGTTGCACCTCCTCGAAAGCGTGCGTCACCCGTTCCCTGAGATGGGAGGAGGAAATCCAAAGCACGCCGGCGACCGCGCAACCGCCGGCTCCGGCCACCACAATTCCGCGCCAGCCGAATTGCCGGAAGCCGAAGACCGGCACCAGCACCGCGATGGTCACGAGCGTCGTGCGTCCGGTCTCCACAAACGCGATGTTGGCGATGAATGCCGCAGCCACGACAATGAGCACGCAGGCGAGCTGCCACTGACGGCGTCGCCACGCCGCGACCGCACATCCGAGCAGCGCGAACGCGCAAAGCGCGAAAATGCCGCTTTGGGAAATGTAATCCTTGACCGGAACGCCCGTCATCTTGCCGCGCCACGGCAAGCCCGGGATCGACGCCAAGGCCGAGGATGCCAACAGCAGCGCGACCGAGGCGCCGAAGAACCAGAGCACGACCGACCAACCTCGCTCCGAGCGCCTGAATTGGGCCAGCAGAAGAGGAATCAACAGGAGCTTGCAAAACCCCTCGAGGCCTTGAAGCCGCTCGCCCAGGCTCGCCTGCGACCAGGCCATGCCGAGCGCCGCAATCGCCACCAGGACGACCGGCAGCCCACCCGCGGTGCTCATGAGCTCCCGCCGCACGCTGGCGGGATCGATGACTGAAGCCAGCGTCACGAGCCAAGTCGCCAGCAGAATGCCGGTCGCGGTGGTCGACCAGGGCAATGACGCCGCCACTGCGACCGCAAGCCAGTCGGCGAGCCGCACGCGCCCCGCGTGATCGAGCCAATCCGCTCGCCAACGCCGGGCCCGGAGATTGCGCAAGTCAACTTCCTTCTGATCGGTCATCGACTTTGTCCCGGCTCGATCAGCGGAGCAGCAGAACATTCAGCTTGGTCCGGGCGGCGACCGAGTACCCGAGCGCCCCCAGCTTTGAAAGCAGGTCAACCTGCCACATATGGCTGGTGTCCTCGATGATCAAAAGTCGAGGCCAAAGAACTCCTCGGAGCATCTCGAAAGAACGGGACCAGAATGACATCCTCGAAGCCCTCGACGTCGATCTTCAACGCGTCGATGGATTGAAGGCCCTGCTCCATGAGGACGTCCAGCAATGGCCGGCATCGCACCGGAGAGGTATCGGCCTGCCCGACGCCGTCATCGGCACGAAGCGTCCGCGTGCCGCCGCGATCGCGGCCGTCGACCTTCAGAAGAATGCTTCCTTCCTTCTCCGCCAGCGCAAAGGGAAATACCCGGATGGGCAGGCCCGGATTCGCACCGATGTTGAATTGCAGCCGGCGGATGTTCTCCGGCTCCGGCTCGAACGCGAGAATCACGGCGCTACCGCCGGCGCGAGCGGCGACGAACAGCGAGAACAGCCCGACATTCGCCCCGATGTCGATGAACACGAACGCCCGCGTGGAAGCAGCGACTCGCTGAATTTCCGCCGCCAGCTCTGCCCGCTCGGGAACCTCGAACATCTGCGGCGTGAACAGCAGTCCTTTCTCGCATCCGTTGCGGCTCGGATGCAATCGCAGCCGCAAGCCCCAGCGCTCGACGTCCCGGCCGGCATCGCCGCAGAGTCGCATCGTGACGATGCGCCGCAACAGGATCGCGAGCCGCAACCCCAGCCAGTTGTCGGGAAGGCGGCTGGTGACGGCGATGACCGCACGGTCAAGCGATGTCCCCGCCAAGGCTCCGTAGGGTTCGATCATTTGCTCCTGCAATTCAAGAACGCGGCCGGGCGTCTAGACGGGATCCGGACCATCGCAGGCGGCCTTGTCCATGTCCAACGAAGAGAGACCGCGCAGGGAACCCACACGGTCGCCCCGCAGAGCGAGATGGAGCTTGGCTTGGTTGTCGGGAAGACGCGACCGCTCGCTCTCGGGATGCCACAAGTGCAGCACGCCGGTCGCGAAGCGTCCATCCTTGCGGCGCGCCCCGGCGCGGATGAGCCGGACGAACAGGTCGGAATCCTCGAGCCCCCAGCCGGTGAACGCCGCGTCGAAGCCGTCCACTCGTTCGAGATCGTCGCGAAAGCAGGCCACGTTGCAGCTGCGGGCGCCCTGCCAGCGCCGCCCGCCGAGCTTGCGCAAGGGACCGAGCGGCAGCCCGATCAGGGGAGCGACGCGGTTGAGATTTCCGCTCCGGCGTTGCGCCAGAAGCTGTCCAAGCCGCCAGCTCTCGGGCTCGAGGCCGGCCGCGAGGATGCGCTCGCTCAATGCGGGCGACAACAGAACCCGGTTGCCGGTGACGAAATATCCTGGTTCGGCGAGCCGGCGGTGGGCCGCGACGAAATCCGGCCGGGCGATGCAATCGCCATCGAGAAAGATGCAGTAGCTACCGGCGCTGGCCGCGATCGCGCGGTTTCTGGCCTCGGCGGCACGAAATCCACGGTCCTCCTGCCAGACGTGTCGCAACCGCTCCCGCAGGCGCGCCGTCCAGGTCTCGATCATCCGCGCGGTCGCGGGGCGCGAGCCGTCATCGGCCACGATGATCTCGAAGCCCGCGTCGGCCTGCCTCGACAGCGAGCGTAGGACGGCATCGAGCGCATCCTCGCGATTATAGGTCGTAACGATGACGGAGATCAGCTCAGCCATCGCGCCGCACCTTGAGCCACGCCTTCATGTAGCGATAATAGGTACCTTCCGCATTGGCGACCGCGAGCAGAAAGCCCTCGCGGCCGTCGAGAAAGCCGAGCCGCAACACATAGGTGCGCAAGAACGACCAGAGGCCATGGGCGATCCCGCGGCTGAACGATACCCTGCGGCCGGACGCGGCCAGCATCTCGGCGCCCGCGGTCGAATAGCGGTCCATGCGCCCGACCGCGTCCTCGAGCCCGAGCACGGGATAGTGCAGCAGGGCCTCGGCGAGACGGCCGACCCGGCCGTCGCAAACCACCCGCTCGTGCACCAGATCGTCGCTGAATTGCGCGCGGCCTCGGCGGAACAGCCGCAACACGTAGTCGGGCGACCAGCCCGAATGGCGCATCTCACGGCCCAGGAAGCTCGAGCGGCGCGGCATTTCATAGCCCTCGACATCCGGCTGCCCGATGGCTTCCAGGATCGCCTGCGCGAGCGCCGGGCTGACCCGTTCGTCCGCGTCGATCGAAAGCACCCAATCGCCCCCGGCGAGCGAAAGGGCGAAATTCTTCTGCGCGCCGAAACCCTGCCACGCCGCCGACGCAACCCGCGCGCCGCGGGCCCGCGCGATCTCCGGGGTGCCGTCGTCGCTGTCGCCATCGATCACGATGCGCTCGTCGCAAAACGCGAGCTGGTCGAGGCAGGCGCCGATGTTGCGCGCCTCGTTCTTGGCGATGATGATCGCGCTCAGTCGTGGCACCTGGCGCTCCGGCATGGTTGCTGGGTCGCGGCGCGGACCCTGTGAAACATCTCGGCCGCCTGCTCCAGGCGCTCAGATCTTCTATTTCGGCCCAAGCAACGCCGGCTTTTTGGCTTTGACTGGCGCGGGCTTCGCTTCCTCGAGCGGCTTGCCGGCAGACGGGTCGGGCGGCGCGGAGCGGTGCACCAGCGCGGTGGTCGAATGCCCCGGCACCAGATCTACCAGGAGCGTCTCGCCGCCGGCGGCCTCCACCAGGTCGTGGCCGACCACGTCCTCGCGCCGGTAATCCCCGCCCTTCACCAGCACCTGCGGGCGCACGCGCTCGATCAACGCGAGCGGCGTATCCTCGCCGAACACGGCGACCAGATCGACCGCCCCGAGCGCGGCCAGCACCTCGGCGCGGGAGTGTACATCCTGCAGCGGGCGGCTGTCGCCCTTGAGGCGCCGCACCGAGGCATCGTCGTTGAGCCCCACGACCAGTCGGTCGCAGGCCGCTCGCGCCTGCGCCAGCAGCTTGACATGACCGCGATGCAGGAGGTCGAAGCAGCCGTTGGTGAATCCGATGCGCAACCCGCGCCGCCGCCACTCTTGCAGCCGCTCGTCGAGCACCGACCAGTCGAAGATGATCTTCTCCTCGGCCGCCAGCGAGGATGCCGGCAGCAGGCGTGAGCGCAGCTCCGCGATCGACAGTGTCGCGGTGCCGCGCTTGCCGACCACGACCGCCGCGGCGGCGTTGGCGGCCCGCACCGCCGGCTCGAATTCCTTTTCCATCGCCAGCATGGCGGCGAGCACCGCCACCACGGTGTCGCCGGCCCCCGACACGTCGCGCACCTTGACCGGATAGGCCGGAACATGAATCGCCGCGCCAACGGCCGGCACTAACGTCATGCCTTCCTCGCTGCGCGTCACCAGCACGGCCTCGCTCCCGACCAACCGGTTGAGCTCGACGGCGGCGGCAACGATCTCGGCGTCGGTGACGGCCGGACGACGGGCGGCCTCGGCGAGCTCATGGCGGTTGGGCGTGATCAGCGTGGCGCCGCGATAGATCGAGAAGTCCTTGCTCTTGGGATCGACGATCACCGGCTTGCCGAGCTTTCGCGCCGCGTCGATCAAGGTGCGGATCACGAGCGGGGTGAGGACACCCTTGGCGTAGTCGGACAGCACCAGGCTCGCCACGTCGGGCAGGAGCGCCAGCGCTCGATCTATGACGGCCTTTTCCGTCGCCGCATTGATGGTTTTCGCCAGTTCCCAATCGGCCCGCAGCAGGTGGGTCGAATAATGCTCGGAGACGAAGCGGACCTTGCGGGTGGTCGGGCGCGTCGCATCGACTACCAGATGGGGTTCGATCAGCGGCTCGGCGGCAAGCGCCCGCATCAGGTTCGAGCTGGAATCATCCTCGCCGACGACACCGACAAAGAAGCAGCGGACGCCGAGCGAGGCGAGGTTACGCGCCACGTTGCCGCCGCCGCCCACCACCAGCTCGCTACGCGTCACCGCCAATACCGGCGCCGGCGCCTCCGGCGAGATGCGCGTGACCTCGCCATAGACGAAATCGTCGAGCATCAGGTCGCCGACGCAGAGCACGGTCGCCTGATTGAGCCGCGCGAGCTGTTGATCGATACTGTACATCGCCGACGCCGATCCCTAACGGTAACGGTCCGCGCGATCGAGGAACGTGACGTAGCGCGCGACCGCCTGCTCAAGCGGCGTGAAGGCCGCGGAGTAGCCCGCCCGGCGCAGGTTCCCCACATCGCTCTGGGTGAAGTACTGGTATTTGTCGCGAATCGCCGGGGGCATATCGATATATTCGATATTCGGCGCAGTGCCGAGAGCCTTGAACATGGCGAGCGTCAAGTCGCGGAAGCTGCGGGCGCGGCCGGTGCCGACATTGAAGATGCCGGATACCGCGGGGCGCTCGATCAGCCAGCGCAGGACCGCGATCGAGTTGTCCACATAGATGAAATCGCGCATCTGCTCGCCATCCGCGATACCGTCGCGATGCGACTTGAACAAACGGATGGCCCGGCCGCCTTTGGCGTCGCCGAACCGCTTGGCCAGCAGGCTCATCATCTCGCCTTTGTGGTACTCGTTCGGCCCGAACACGTTGAAGAACTTCAGTCCCGCCCACTGCGGCGGCAGGCTCGCTCCCTTGGCGGCGCGGTCGGCCACCGCCAGGTCGAATAAATGCTTGCTCCAGCCGTACAGGTTCAAGGGTTGCAGCCGCCGCAGCGCGCTGGGCGACCAGTCGTCGCCGAAGCCTTGCGCCCCATCCCCATAGGTCGCGGCCGAGGACGCATAGATGAACGGGGTATGCGCGGTCGTGCACCATTCCAGCAGGCGCACCGACAGGCGGAAATTGGTCTCGATGACCAGGTCCCCATCGGTCGCGGTGGTGTCGGAAATCGCGCCCAGATGGATGATGGCATCGAGCTTGCGGCCCTCGAGCCAGCGCAACAGCTCGCCCGGCGGCACCACGTCGGCAAGCTGGCGCTTGCCGAGATTGCGCCATTTCTCCCCGCTCTCCAGCGAATCGTTGACCACAACATCGCTGTGGCCGGCCTCGTTGAGGCTTGCCACCAAGTTCGATCCGATGAAGCCGGCACCGCCGGTGACCAGGAACATCCAGAGCGTTCACCTCCCCGAGCCTCCTTTGCCCCAGTGCGCCCGGGCGTGCAACCTTGCCGCCGGAATGGGTTTCGCCATAGTCGGCAGGAAGTCGCCGGAAGCGCTCTGGTTGCGCAGACCAGCCCATCTTGGCATTCAGGCATGCCTCAAGAGGCTGGTGCCGCGGCCTCTGGCGATGAAGAAATGAACCAGATTTCATAAATTTATAAAATGAACCTGGCATTACACGATAAGTGGCGATCCGATCCGGCCGGCGGCACTCCGGATTCGGCGATCCTGTTGGTCCCCTACATGTGGATCGGCGATTTCGTACGCTGCCATACCGTGGTGAAGCTGCTCAAGCGGCGCTTCCCCGCCCGCCCCATCGACGTGCTGACCACCGCGATGGTTTCGCCGCTCCTCGATTACATGCCGGGGGTGCGCAAGGGGATCATCGTCGATCTGCCGCGCCGGCGGCTGGCCCTTGGCCAGCACCACGCTCTGGCCGGCCGATTGCGCCTTGAAGCCTATGGCCAGGCTTTGGTGATGCCGCGCACCTGGAAAGCAGCGCTCGCCCTCTATCTCGCCGGCATTCCGCAACGCACCGGCTTTGTCGGCGAGGGCCGCTTCGGCCTCATCAATGATCTGCGTTGGGGCGAGCGCCGCCTGCCCCGCATGGTCGAGCGTTGCGCCGCCCTCGCGCTACCCAAGGGCGAATCCCCGCCGGCCGAGTGGCCGCTGCCGGAACTGGTGGCACCCGGGCCCGAGGTGGCGGCCTGGCGCCAGCGGCTCGGCCTGGCGCGCGATCAGCGCCGCGAGATCGCGTTGGCGCCTGGCGCGGTCGGCCCCGCCAAGCGCTGGCCCTCCGCCTCCTATGCGGAGCTCGCACGCCGCCTGGCCGCCGAGGGGCATAACGTCTGGGTGGTCGGAGGTCCGGGCGAAAGCACCCTTGCGGCCGAGATTGCGGCAGCCGCCCCTGCTGCTATCCGGGACCTGACCGGAGCCGATCTGCGCAATGCCATTCTGGCGCTGGCGGCGGCCGACGTCGCAGTGTCCAACGATTCCGGCTTGCTGCACGTGGCCGCCGCCCTCGGCACGCCGGCCATCGGCATTTTCGGCCCGACCAGCCCGTTGCTTTGGGCGCCGCTCAACCCGCTGGCTGCCGTGATCGAGGCGCCGGACCAGCCGCCCTGCCAGCCCTGCCACCAGCCGGTCTGCCGGCTCGGTCATCATCTTTGCATGCGCGACATCGCGGTCGACCAGGTGCTGGCGGCGGCGCGCGCCGCGCTCGGGGCTGGCCGCACCGCCCTGAGCCCCAGCTAAGCGTTCCCGCCTCGGGCCGCCGAACCTCATGGACTGATCTGGTCCAGCGCCGCCACCACCTCGCGGGCCGTGGGCATCACCGCCTTGCCTCCGACCACGGCGATCGGCCCTGCTCCCCGCGGACCGGTGAGGCCCGGCTCGCTCCCGACGAATATGCCGACCAGCGGTACCCCGAGCGCAGCCGCCAGATGGAGCAGCCCGGTGTCGACCCCGATCACGAACGCCGCGCCGGCGATGAGCCGGGCGGCCGCATCGATCGGCCCACGCTCGGGAACGCGCGCGTTGGGAAGCGCCCCTGCAATTCGGACGCTGCGGTCCCGCTCCGGTCCCGTTCCCCACGGCAGCAGGAGCTCGAGGCCGCGGCCGGACAGCATCCGCCCGGCCTCGACCCAGGATGCCTCCGGCCATTCCTTGGCCTGCTGGGCCGTGGCATGCAGCAGAACGCCGTAGGGGGCGCCGGCCGGCGCCAGGCGCGCCCGGTCGAGACCGAAATCGAGAATGCGGTCCGGCGTGTGTCCCAATGCCAGCGCGGTCAGCAACCGGTTACGCTCGATCGCGTGCAGCCGGTTATCGACCCGGTGCCGCACGTCGTAGAAGCGGGACGCCGGCGGCTCGCGCACGCTCTGCGCGTCATAGCCGTGACGGCGGCCGCGGGCGAGCTTTGCCATCACCGCGGTGCGCACCAGCCCCTGGCTGTCGACGATCTCGTCGTAGGGTCGCGCACGCAGCACCACCACGAAATCCTTCAGCCCGCGCCAGGTGGCGAGCCGGTGCAGCCCCCGGCGCCACGCCCGCGAAGTCCACCGGAATCACCGCATCGACGGCGGCATGCAGCCGCGCCAGCGGCGCGAACGCTTCCTCGACCACCCAGGAGATGCGCGCGTCCGGGCGATGGCGCCGCAGCTGGGTCAGCGCCGGCATGTGATGGATCACGTCGCCGAGCGAGGAGGTCTTGATGAACAGAACGTCGGACATGCTCGGCGGTCGTCCCTTGGGGGCTTTCGGCCCGCGGCGCCCTCGGCCGGCCCCGGCATTTTGCCTTATCGCGCCTCTGGACGTAGAACCGATTGTCGCTCCGCATCAAGTGCGGGGTGGGTTTTTCCTGAAGATGCACGCTTCCGGACGGATGGGCCGCTAACCGGATTTTCATACCAGGCGAGCTAGCAATATGGATTCGCACGAGCGCAACGGGCCCCTGACATGACGATCCTGGTCACCGGCGGCGCCGGTTATATCGGCAGCCACATGGTTCACGCGCTCGTCGATGCCGGCGAGCCCGTCGTCGTGCTGGACAATCTTTCCACCGGCTTCGATTGGGCGCTCCCCAAGGCGGTTCCGCTGGCGATCGGCGAGACCGGCGATCAAAGCCTGGTCGCGGCGCTGATCGCCGAGCACCGCGTCGATTCGATCATCCATTTTGCGGCTTCGATCGTGGTACCGGATTCGGTCGCCGATCCGCTCGGATATTATCGCAACAACACCGTGAACTCGCGCGCCCTGATCGAGACCGCCGTCAAGGCGGGCGTGCGACATTTCATCTTCTCCTCCACCGCCGCGGTCTACGGCAATCCGCAGCGGAATCCCATCGACGAGGGCGACGTCACGATTCCGATGTCGCCTTATGGCTCCTCCAAGCTGATGACCGAGATCATGCTGCGCGATGCGGCTGCCGCGCACGGGCTGAGCCATCTCATTCTGCGGTACTTCAACGTCGCCGGCGCCGATCCGCGCATGCGCACCGGGCAGTCCACCAAGGGGGCGACCCACCTCATCAAGGTCGCGGTCGAGACGGCGCTCGGGCTGCGCCCGCAGATCGAGGTCTTCGGCACCGATTACGAGACTGCGGATGGCACCTGCATCCGCGACTATATCCATGTGGCGGACCTGGTCCGCGCCCATTCCGACGCGCTGCATCACCTGCGCGGCGGCGGCGCCTCGGTGACCCTCAATTGCGGCTATGGCCGCGGCTTCTCGGTGCTGGAGGTGCTCGATACCGTCAAGCGCGCCTCCGGCGTCGATTTCAAGGTCGTCACCAGCGGCCGGCGGCCCGGCGATCCGGCCGCCATCGTGGCGGATTCCAGGCGCATCCGCGCCCTGCTGGGCTGGACGCCGCAGTTCGACGACCTCGAGACCATCGTGGCGCATGCGCTGAAATGGGAGCGTCGCCGCCAAAGCATGAAGGCAGGCGCGACCAGCCCATAGCGGCGCGAGCGATCGTCGGGCGAGCGGCCCCTGCAGCTTTCTTTGGACTTGAATTAGCCGCCCCGGCAAGGGATACGAGCGTTGCGGATTTCGCCAGCTCGAATGTTTCATGCCCGAATGCGCCGCATCGGCGCATTCGGCTGGGCTTAACGGACAGCGGATGCTCCAATCGGTTCTCCCACCTTCGGCCACCGATCCCGACCAGGCGATCGCCGTCATTCGGCGATTGGTGGTGGAGTTCGGGCTCGCGCAGTGGCGCCGCTACGCCATGGCCTTCGCACTGATGGGCGTCGCCGCCGCATGCACCGCGATCCCGGTCTATCTGATCGGCGACATGGTCCACATGGCCAATGTCGAGCGCAATTTTCCCGCGGTGGTCCGGCTCGGCGTGGGAGCGGCGGTAATCTTCGCGATCAAAGGGGCGGCGACCTATGGGTCGTCCGTGATCCTGTCGCGCATCGCCAATCACATCATCGCCGAGAACCAACGCCGCTTGTTCAGCAAGCTGCTGAACGAGAGCATCGGCTTTTTCGCCGACCGCCACTCCTCGGAATTCGCCGCGCGGCTCATGACCGGCGCCGCTGCGGCGACGCAAGTCCTCAATCTGCTCATCAACTCGGTCGGCCGCGATCTGCTCACGTTGATCGGGCTGGTCGGCGTCATGGTGTATAGAGACCCGCTGCTCGCGTTCATATCGCTCGTCGTGTTCCCGCCCGCGATGCTGGTTCTGCGCAAGATGATCAAGCGCATTCGCGGCATCGCCAAGACCCAGTTCACCGGCGGGATCCGGGTCCTGGAGACGTTGCAGGAAACGCTGCAAGGCATCCGGGTCGTCAAGGCCTTCGCGCTCGAGGATGTCCTGCGCGAACGCTTCGACGCCAACGTCGCGGCGGTCGAGCGCGAGGCCAACAAGATGGCCCGCGTCGCCAACCGCACCTCGCCGTTGATGGAGGTCATGGGCGGCTTCGCCCTAGCGGCCGTGGTGATCTACGGCGGCCACCGGGTCATCGAGGATCCGGCATCCGCCGAGGCATTTTTTTCCTTCATTTTGGGGTTCCTGCTGGCGGTCGAGCCGGCGAAGCGGCTCGCCCGCTTCAACATGGACCTCAGCAGCAATCTGGTGGCGGTCAACATTCTGTTCGAGATCATCGACAGCACCCCCACCGAGCCCGTCGACGACGATCGGCCGCAGCTCGTCCTCGGCAAGGCATGCATCGAGTTCTCCCAGGTCGAGTTCGCCTACCGGGCAGGCGATCCGGTGATCCGCGATCTGTCGTTCGTCGCCCAGCCGGCGCAGCTGACGGCCCTGGTCGGTCACTCCGGGGGCGGCAAGTCGACGATTCTCAATTTGATCCCGCGCTTCTACGAGCGCACGAGCGGCATGATCGCCATCGACGGCCAGGACGTCGCGACCGTATCGCGGCGGTCGCTGCGCCGGCAGATCGCTTATGTGGGCCAGGACGTCTACCTGTTCCACGGCACCATCCGCGACAACATCGCCTTCGGCAGACCGGGCGCGAGCGAGGCCGAGATCACGGCCGCCGCCACGGCGGCGCATGCGCATGATTTCATCATGGGATTCCCGGCCGGCTACGACACGGCGGTGGGCGAGCGCGGCTTGCAATTGTCGGGCGGCGAGCGCCAGCGCGTCGCCATCGCGCGCGCGCTGGTCAAGAACGCCCCGATCATCCTGCTGGACGAAGCCACCGCGGCGCTCGATTCGGAGTTCGGAGCGCTACGTCCAGGACGCGATCGCCAAGCTGTGCCAGGGCCGCACCACCATCGTCATCGCCCATCGGCTGGCCACCGTCATGCATGCCGATCGCATCCTGGTGATCGAGGCCGGCCGGATCGTCGAGAGCGGGCGCCACGAGGAGCTGCTGCGCAAGGGCGGCCGCTACGCCTCGTTCTGCCGCCTGCAGCTCGAGCAGCAGGCGCCGCTGGCCGCGGAGGGGACCGTCACGGCCCTTTTCTAGGGGAATCGACCTCCTCCACAAGCAATTGATTTTACTGTTGAAAACAACACGTCCACGGGACGCACCGTGGTCGGTTGCTGTTCAGGCGGGCGTTCATATGCTACGCAAAACGAAATTTCACGGTCGCTGATCCGTTGCGCAACACCATACCGGCCTCAATGCCCACCCTGGAAGGATCGACGCACGGCGTCAGCGCTGCCGGTCCCCAGCCCATATCGCCGCCATCGGAACGGCCGCGCCCGGCGCCCGAGCTCAGCATCGTGGTTCCGACCTTCAACGAGCGCGAGAACGTCCCGCGTCTGGTCGACACCCTGCGGGCCGCGCTTTCCGGCATCGACTGGGAGCTCATCATCGTCGACGACAATTCTCCCGACGGTACCTGCGAGGTCGCCAAGCGTATCGCCGCGGCCAATTCCCGCATCCGCTGCATGCGCCGGGTCGGGCGGCGCGGCCTGGCGGGCGCCTGCTTGGAGGGCATCCTGGCCAGCCAGGCGAAATTCGTCGCCGTCATGGACGGCGATCTGCAGCACGACGAAAGGTTGCTGCTCCCTATGCTGGCGCTGCTGCGCGGCGACACCGCCGACATGGTAGTCGCCAGCCGCTATGCCGATGGCGGCTCGGCCGCCGGGCTGTCGTCGCAACGGGCCTTCGGCAGCCGCCTGGCGACCGGGCTTGCCCACCGCCTGCTGCAGCTCGAGCTCAGCGATCCGATGAGCGGTTTCTTCATGCTGTCCCGCGAGCAGATCGAGAAGATCGCGCCCAGGCTTTCCACCCAGGGCTTCAAGATTCTGCTCGACATCGTGGTCACCGCCGGCGACAGCCTGCGGATCGCCGAGCTCCCGTTCGAGTTCCGCCAGCGCCTGTTCGGCGAGAGCAAGCTCGATGCCGGTGTCGCGCTCGAATATGTCGGGCTGCTGCTCGCCAAGGCGACCGACGACCGGGTCTCGCTGCGCTTCATGCTGTTCTGCCTGGTGGGGACGATCGGCATCGGGGTGCATTTCGTCGCCTTGATCTTCGGCTATGATTTGCTCGGGCTGCAATTCGTGTGGGCGCAGACGCTCGCCATGATAGTCGCCATCGCCAGCAACTTCGTGATCAACAACGCGCTAACCTATCGGGACCGGCGACTGCACGGCCTGACCTTCTTCAACGGCCTCTTGCGCTTCTACCTGGTTTCGCTGGTCGGCCTGGTGTCCAATATCGGGGTCAGCGATTGGCTGTTCGCAAGTGCGCAGAAATGGTGGGTGGCCGGCCTCGCCGGCGCGGTGATCGGCGTGGTCTGGAACTATGTAGTGGCATCGCAATTCGTGTGGCGAAGCCGGTAGAATGTGGCGAGTAGCAAGCAGAGAGGAAACCAGATAGCCTTTTGCTCGCTACTCGCCGCTTCCGGACCGCCCCATGGATGAGACTCCCGTCCTGATCGAACGGCGCGACGGCTACCGGGTCGTGACCCTCAATCGGCCGCAGCGTCTCAACGCCTGCAACGAGGCGATGCTGCGCGCTTTGCGCGACGCGCTGGCGCAGGCAGAGGACGACACCGGCTGCCGCGCCTTGCTGCTGACCGGCGCCGGACGCGGCTTCTGCGCCGGCCAGGATCTCGGCGATGAGCTTTCACGGGCGGGCGAGACACCGGTGCTCGCCGGCGTGCTCGAAGCCTATTACAATCCGCTGGTGCGCAAGCTGCGTGCGCTTCCCTTCCCGGTCGTCGCCGCGGTCAACGGCGTCGCTGCCGGAGCCGGCGCCAATATCGCGCTCGCCTGCGACATCGTGCTGGCGGCGCGCTCGGCGAGCTTCGTGCAGGCCTTCGCCAAGGTCGGGTTGGTTCCGGATTCCGGCGGCACCTGGTTCCTGCCCCGCCTGGTGGGCCCGGCCCGGGCCCGCGGGCTCGCCTTGACGGCGCAGCCCTTGCCAGCCGAAACGGCAGAGGCCTGGGGGCTGATCTGGAAAGCCGTCGACGACGCGGCCCTGATGGCGGAGGCGGAGAAGCTCTGCGCCGAATTCGCCGCCGCCGCCACCATCGGGCTCGCGCTGACCAAACGCGCGCTTGATGAATCCTGGGGCAATGATCTCGAGACCCAGCTCGAGCTCGAGCGCGAGCTGCAGCGGCAGGCGAGCCTCACGCCGGATTATGCCGAGGGCGTGCGGGCCTTCGTGGAAAAACGCAAAGCGGTCTTTAC
This sequence comes from uncultured Alphaproteobacteria bacterium, assembly GCA_963721005.1. Classification (GTDB taxonomy): domain Bacteria; phylum Pseudomonadota; class Alphaproteobacteria; order Rhizobiales; family Xanthobacteraceae; genus VAZQ01. The sequence continues at coordinate 699,786 of CAVRHR010000003.1, forward strand.
CGGCCGCATCGATCGGCCGAAATCCGCGCCTTGAGACCTTGATCCCTCGCCCTGTGGCCGACCCTGCGGACCGCCGATGGTCCATGGCCCCACCCTTCGGCCACAGTATTGCGGCGTCGTTCGCGTGTGTATCATGCCGCCATCGTGGCCGAGGCAATGGGAATCCTGATCCAGAAATTCCCCGAACTCAGTGGAGGATGGCATGCGAAATCGTCCGGCATCAGTCGCCGTTTGTACCGGCCTGGTCGCGGTCGCCCTGGTCGGCGGCATCGCGATGCGCGCGCGGGGCCAGACCCCGGCCGCGCAGGCACCTGCACTGGTCGCCCCGATGGATACGGCGGTGCTGCGCGCCCAGTACGATCAGTGGCGGACGCAGTTCAAGACCTGGGGCAAGTGGGCCCCGATCGGACAGGAGTCCAAGGGAACCACCAACCTGATCACGCCCGAGAAGGTCGCGAGCGCGATGCGGCTCGCCAAGGACGGGATCGTGGTGTCGCTCGCCCACGCCGAGCCACAGACGGTCGCGGCCGACGTCGGCCCCGCCGGCATCTTCCACCGCGTCACCAACACCATCACGGATGGCGGCACGATGGACAATTACCAGGTGAGCTACCACGGGCAGACGATCGCGCACATCGACACGTGGTGTCACTTCTTCGAGAACGGGATGATGTACAACGGGGTTCCGGTCAAGGACAACCTGAACAACGAGAGCGGATGCATCAAGGGCAGCGTGATGAACTGGAAGGGCGGCGTCACCACGCGCGCCGTCATCTACGACATCCCGCAGCTCAAGGGCGTCGATGTCATCGATCCGACCGTCCAGATCCGGCGCGCGGATCTCGAGGCATGGGAGGTGAGATCGGGCGTCAAGATCGGCCCCGGGGACATTCCGCTCCTGTACACCGGCCGGTGGAAGCGCCGCGCGGCGGTCGGTGCATGGTCGACCCCGGTCGCAGGCTATTACCCCGACACGCTGCCGTGGATGCATGAGCGCCTGCCGGCCTTCATCGGTCACGACTTCAACATCGACTGGAACCCGCGGCCGGGCTGGGAGGGGATGCGCAACCCGATCCACGTGGCGGTGCTGAACTGGATGGGAATCAACATCGTGGAATGCCTCGATCTCGAGGAGATGATCGCGACAGCGCGGCGGTTGAACCGTTACGAGGCCGTGATCACGTTCGCGCCGCTGCCGGTGGAGGGCGGCACCGGATCGCCGGTCAATCCGCTGGTGACTTTCTGAACGGGCCGACGGGGCGGTGCGACTGGCAGGGCGGCGAATCGAATCGGGCCGTCCGGCGCGATTCGTTCGGTCGTTGATCTCATTGGAGAATTTGGGGTTCGTTCGGCCAAAATGGGCCGGTCGGGTCGCCGGTGGTGGCCTAAGACGGGGACGAGGAGCGGAATTTCCGACCGCAGGGCGGCCCTCGTGGTCGCCCTGCTGGCATGACGCGAAGGCCTCAAGGGGCGCCCACAAGGGGCGCCCCTACGATGGACCAGAACTTTGTCAGTTCTTGACGAACTTATGCACCATGGCCTGAGATTGATAAGCCCCGTAGATGTTGCCGTCGTCGTCGACCCCGAGCCCCTCCGGCGCACCGATGGCCGCGTCCGTTTGCGGAATGAAGGCCGTGACCTTTCCATCCTTGATGCTGCCGACCCGGATGCCCTGACGGAACCCCGGATTGACCTTGTCGGTCGATTGAGCGTCATTCACGTACATGACGTCGTTCTTGTCGATGACGACGTCGCTCGGCCGGCCGAACTGCTTCCATGCGGCAACAAACTTGCCGTCCGGCGTGAAGATCTGGATCCGATTGTTGACGCGGTCGGCCACATAGACTTGCCCGGCCGAATCCACGGCGATGCCATGGGGGGTGTCAATTTGGCCTTCCGCCGTGCCATGCTTGCCCCACGCCGCGACGAATGTTCCGTCCTTGGCGAATTTCACGATGCGGTCGTTGGTCCCGCTGCCGTGCCCGTCAGCGACATAGATATCGCCGTTCGGCGCGACCACCACGGCGCTCACGCTGCTCAGATAGCCCGGGGCGTTGCCCGGCATTCCGGGCTTGCCGATCGTCAACAGCACCTTGCCATCCGGGCTGAACTTGATCAGGTCGGCGCCCTTGCCGTTCTTGGCGACCTGATCGCCCGCCCAAACGTTTCCGTCGCGCTCGATGTAGAGCGCGTGTGATACCGCGAACAGGCCGCCGCCGATCGCCCGCTCGAACTTGCCTGACGCATCGAACTTCATCAGCGGCGCCACCGTCGAATTGGTGCATTCGTTCGATCCACAGCGGTCGAACACCCACATGCTCTTGCCGTCGCTGTGATCGACCTGAACCTTGATCACGCCGCCAAATTTCCGGTCGGCAGGCAGCTGCGCCCAGCTGTCCAGCATTCGGTAGGGATTGGGTGCCGCATTGGGATCGATGCTCTGGCTATAGCCCCGATCTCCCGCGACCACCATCAGTGCGCCGGTCGCAATGCCGATCATCAATGTCAGCCCGATTGAATGCCTCATCGTTCTCCTCCTCTGCCGATTAGCCGTTGCCGGATAGAATTTGGGTCATCGCCCCGCGGGCACTGACGGCTGCCCTTAAGATCAGCGTACATTCCGCGCGCCCGCGCGGCAGCTCCGATAAGGAGCCTACACCGGCGCGCCGTCTGCCGGAAGCGTGGTCGGTGGGCTTGAATGAGAGAGGTGGGTTACTGATGCCGGCCTCGCTTACCGGCCGCCGGCTGAGTTCGGCAAGCTTGCGACACCTTCCGCCACCGCACAGTCCCAGCAACCAGTTGCCGATGTAACCAGTCTCTAGTTTCGTGTCTCAGCACAGGGGTGCAGTCCACGCTGTTATTCCTGTAAAGAACAGGAGAAAGAACAGGCGCGGGCTCGCGCTTGGGCCGCGGAAATTCCCGACGACGACGTAAAAAAGCCCGGCGCGGTTTCCCGGCCGGGGCACACTTCATGAGTTTCAATTTCGCGAATAGCCCGTTCCGGCGATTCGTGTCAACCGCCCGTTATCGCGGCGGAATCTGCAGCAGCTCGGCCAGCTGCTCCTTGCCGAGCGGCTGATCCAGGAACTTCAATTTCACGGCGTCGCTCTGGATGCCCTCCATGTCCTTCATCTCGTCGGTCTGCAAGGACGCCTTCGGATAGATTTTCGGGATCGATCGCCGCACGAATTCTTCCGGGCTCATCACCTTCTGGGCATAGCGCTTGATCGCGTCGGGATCCGTATACATCCAGTCGACCGCATCCCGGTAGGCTTTCGCGAAGCGCAGCACCGCGTCCTTGCGGGTCTTGAGCACGTCGGCGTTGACGATCACCACCCGCACGGTCTGCTTGTCCAGGGAGGCGATATCGCTGCCGCGGGCGATGATGCGGACCTTGCCGTCCTCGACCTCCTTCAAGCCCATGGGGAACGCGCCCCAGCCGATGTCGACCTGGCCGGACATGACCGCGGTCAGGGTCGCGGCCGGCGTGCCGGTCGCCACCGCCTTGGCCTTGACGCCGAGATTGTCCTTGAAGGCCACCACGATATTGTTGGAGCTCGAGCCGCTGGTCGAATACGCGATGGTGTTTTTATCGGTGGTGTCGGTCACGGCCCTGAGCGGGGAATCGGCCTTGACGTACCAGTAGAGATCGCCGGTGCCGGTGAAGGCCGGCAGCAGGATGCGCACCGGCGCCCCCTTGGAGAACACCCGCATCACGCCCGCGACCCCGACCCCGATGCCGATATCGGCGCTGCCGGCGATGATCGGCTGCATGGTCTCGCCGGCACCCGCGGTGCCGAAATTGTCGAGGGCGAGCCCGTATTTCTTGAAGATGCCGGCATCCTGGCCGAGCGTCGGCATCTGGTTTTCCCAATTGTTGATCTGCCCGATCGCGACCTTGAGCTGGTCCTCCGCCCGGGCCGCCGACGAAGCGTTGAAGAGCAACCCGATAAGCGCAATCGCGCCGGCTACCTTGCTCGCGCCAATTCTTTGCATGACCGTCCTCCCGGTGCGTCAAGGCTTCGTAGGATGGGTTGAGCGCATTAGGGCGTTTTACGCCCGTCTTCGCGGGCTATGCGAAACCCATCAACGATCGCCGAAACAGGATTCCGCGCCGGCCGAAATGCCGGATGTTGGGTTAAGCGCGGATCAACCTGCCCGATCCTACTTGATCTTTATTGGCCGCGCTAACCCAACCTACGGGCGGCGGCGAGACCGGGTTCCCTTTCGGGGGGCGGCCTTGCGCCTGCGCACCGCGGCGCGCGGCGGCAGCCGGCCGGCCTCGGCCAGCCGCTGCGACCAGTATTCCCAGGTCCGCCCCACCACGTTGGGCAGCGCGTTGAGCGACCCCGCCAGCCTGGTCTCGCCCAGCGTCAGGGGCACGACCTTGCCGAGCAGATGCGCCTGCAGCTGATAGACCGCGTTCTGGCACATGAAGATCGAGCGCGAGACCAACTCCGGCAGGTCGCCGCCCACCACGGTGGCGCCATGATGATTCATCAGCACCGCCGCGTGCGCGCCGAGCGCGCGGGCCAGGGACCGCCCCTCCTCGGGCTTGGCGACCAGGAGATTGGTGTCGCCGAACTCGTGCTGCTGGTCCCAGAACGGAATCGCGGCTCCGGCCGCGGCGCCGAGATGAAACACCGGAACGATCGGCACGCCGGCGATACAAAACGGCAGCACCGCCGCCGCATGATGATGGCACACCGCCATGACGTCGGGCCGCGCCTGATAGATGCAGCCGTGGATGACGCGCTCGGCGAACAATCGTTGGGTCGGCGGCCGCACCGGCTCGGCGTCGAGGGTGTATTCGAGAATGTCGGCCGGCTCGACCAGTTGCGGCGAGCGCGAGCGCGACAACAAGAAGCGGCCGGGATCGCCGGGATGGCGCAAGCTGACATGGCCGAAGGCATCGAGCACGCCTTCGTTGGCGAGCATGCGGCTCGCCAACGCAAGCTCATAGCGGGCGTCTTCGCGTCGTTCGGGCATGAGGGCGCTTCCTGCTTTTCTACATTTTCTGTGCGTGCTACCGACAGCAAATCCCAATCCTCTGCTGTTGCCAAGACAATCCGGTTGCCGGTCGGGCAATAGAGGCGCCGACGCAACCCCCTGTCGAAGTTTTCCGGGCCTGCGCGAAATCCTATGGGGGCGCCTTGCCTGCGATGCCGGATGGCGGCAGGGTTCGTTTTGAGAGCCCAAGTCCCAACGCCAATCGGAGACGAGCGAGATGGATCCAGTGGTCGCCGTGATTGCGCCGGGCGCCATGGGGGCGGCGGTCGGCAAGCGCCTGGTCGAGCACGGGCTCAAGGTGCTGACCTCGATTGAAGGGCGCAGCGCCGCAACCGTCGCGCGGGCCAACGCGGCGGGGCTCACCGCCGCGAGCGATGAGGAGATCGCGCGCGCCGATTTCCTGCTCTCGATCCTGCCGCCGGGCGATGCGCTATCGCTGGCGCAGCGCTTCGCACCCGCGCTCGCCGCCAGCAACAGCAAGCCGGTCTATGTGGAGTGCAACGCGGTGAGTCCGCCGACCGTGGAACGGATTGCGGCCGCGATCGCGCCCACCGGTTGTCCGTTCGTGGACGCCGGCATCATCGGAGCGCCGCCGCGGCCGGACTATGGGGGGCCGACCTTCTACGCGTCAGGCCGCGAAGCGCCGCGCTTTGCCTCACTCGGCCAATTCGGCCTGGCGATACGCTTGCTCGACGGTCCGCTGAGCGCAGCCTCGGCGCTGAAGATGTCCTATGGCGGCATCACCAAAGGCATCACCGCGGTCGCCGCCGCCATGTTCGTCGCCGCCGGCCGGGGCGGATCGGCCGACGCGCTGTTCCGCGAGCTCAAGGAAAGCCAGCCCCAGCTGCTCACCTGGTTCAGCCGCCAGATCACCTTCATGTATCCCAAGGCCTACCGCTGGGTCGCCGAGATGGAGGAGGTCTCGGACTTCGCCGGCGACAACGCGGCCGCCAAGGACATGTATGCCGCCATCGCGCAGTTCTACGAGCATCTGGCGCAGGACTTCGACGCAGACCAGAAGGATGTGGCGGCGCTCAGGGAGTTCGTGGGCAAGAGCGCGAAGCAGTGAATCGCTTCATACTCGGTCGTTCGCGATCGTCGATGCGTTCGCGGAGTCGTCCCTGCGCAAGCAGGGACGACCTACAGCTGTGCGGCTCAGCAAACCGCGCAAGCGTGATGGCTTGCGCGGGTCGTCGCTCAATCGCTTCAGGCCCCGAGCGCGCCGCGCACCCGCTCGGGTGCGAACGGTAGCTCGTGCAGCCGCACGCCGGTGAGCGTCGCGATGGCGTTGCCGACCGCGCCGGCGAGCACCGGCAGCCCGTCCTCGCCGCCGCCGGAGGGCGGATTGTTGGTCGAGACCACCTTGACCTCGATATTGGGCACGTCCGACATGCGCGCCACCTCATAGTCGGTGTAGTTCGACTGCAGCACGTGCCCATCCTTGATGACGATCTTCTCGCGCAGCACATGGCCGAGACCGTAGATGATGCTGCCTTCGGTCTGGGCCGCGAGATTGCGCGGCTGCACGGCAATGCCGGCGTCGATCGCGCACCAGACATTGTGCACCTTGAGCTTGCCGGTCGAGCGATCGACCGAGACCTCGGCGACACCCACCGCCAGCGTGTCGTCCTTCACCATGGTGGCGACGCCGAGCGCGGTGCCCTCGCGCTTGCGCTTCCAGTCCGACATTTCGGCGACCGTGCGCAGCAGCGTCTGCATGCGCGGCGCACCTTCCGCCAATTCGAGCCGGAACGCGATCGGATCCTTGTTCTGGTCCTTGGCGATCTCGTCGATGAAGCTCTCGGCCGCAAACGCATTGTGGCCGTTGCCAACCCCGCGCCAGGGCGACACCCGGGCGCCGCGGGCCTCGATAACGTGCTCGGCGATCTTGTTGGCGATCGGGTATTGCGGGATCGGCGAGCCCTTCATCACGATACGGTCCTGGCGCGGGCTCGGATCGCCGGAGGTGTAGGCCACCACCAATTCGGCGACCACGCGGTGGTGCCAGGCGATCACCTTGCCGTTGTGGTCGAGCCCCGCCTCGATATGATGCGCCGTCATGGGGCGGAACTTGCCGAAGGTGAGGTCGTCCTCGCGGCTCCAGATCAGCTTGACCGGCTTGCCGACCGCCTTGGCGAGGCGAACCGCATCAAGCACCGTCTCATGATGCCCGCGTCGGCCGTAGCCGCCGCCCATCACGTGCTGATGCAGGGTGAGCTTCGAGCGGTCGGTGTCCAAGAGGCGCGAGACCGCGTTCAATAGGCCGCTCGCCGACTGGGTGCCGGTCCAAATCTCGGCCGATTTGCCGTCGGGGCCGACCGCGGCGGTCGCGTTCATCGGCTCCATCTGGGCGTGATAGACGTAACGCGTGCGATATTCGCCGCGGTACACCTTGGCAGCGCCCGCGAGGGCAGCCTTGGCGTCGCCCTCCTTGGTATAGACCACCCCGGCGCGGCTCTTGTCGCGGCCGATGGCGGCGAACTCCTCGAGCGCGCGCTCGCTGTCGTGGTGGGCGCCGGGCGCATCCGACCAGGTCACCTTGAGCAGGTTCTTGGCAGCCTGCGTCCCCTCGACCGTGGTGCCGATGACGCCAACTCCTTCCGGCAATTTCACCACGTCGGTGATGCCGGACACCTTGCGGGCGGCGGCATCGTCCACGGTCTGGGGCGCGCCACCCGGATAGGGCGATTGCAGCACCGCGGCGTAGACCATGCCGGGCACCTGCACATCCATGCCGTATTGCGCTTTGCCGGTGACCTTGAGGGGTACCTCGACCCGCGCCACGTCCTTGCCGATGTAGCGGAAGCTCGCCGGGTCCTTGAGGTCCCGGTCCTCGATCTTCGGCAGCGCGGCCGGAGCCTTGGCGAAGGTCGCGATCTCGCCGTAGCTGATGCGCCGGCCGGATGCCTTGTGCACCACCACGCTCGGCTCGGTCGAAAGCTCGCCCACCGGAACGCTCCACTTCGCCGCCACCGCATCGAGCAGCACGCGCCTGGCCTGCGCGCCCGCCAACCGCGCCGGCTTGAAGTAGCCGCGCACCGAGGCGCTGGCCGAGGTCTGGAACGTCATGCCGTATTCCGGATTGCCGTAGGTCTTCTCGTCCCAGGTGGGCGGCAGCACCGGCCTGACCTTCGACCAATCGGCGTCGAGCTCATCGGCAATGATGACCGGCACGGTGGTGAAGGTGCCCTGCCCCATCTCGGCCACCGGCGACACGATGCTGATGGCGCCGTCGGGCGCGATGGTGAGCCAGGCATTGGGCGACAGGGGTGCGTCGGCAGCCGCCGCATCCATGCCGACGAACCCTTCGGGCAGGATGGTGAGGGCCAGGGTGAGGCCGGCCGTGCTTCCGAGGAAATCGCGCCGGTTGATGCTCGCAAGCTGGTTCATGATCACGCCTCCCGAGCGGCGCGCTGGATGGCGCTGATGATCTTGAGATAGGTGCCGCAGCGACAGATGTTGCCGTCCATGTGCTCGACGATCTCGGCGCGCGACGGGTTCTTGTTGTGGGTGAGCAGCTCGGCCGCCTGCATGATCTGGCCGGATTGGCAGTAGCCGCATTGCGGCACCTGCTCGGCGATCCAGGCCTTCTGCAACGGGTGGCTGCCGTCGGGCGAAAGCCCCTCGATGGTGATGACCGATTTGCCTTGCACCAGCGAGACCGGCATCGCGCAGGAGCGCGTCGCCTGCCCGTCGATATGCACCGTGCAGGCCCCGCAGGCCGCGATGCCGCAGCCGAACTTGGTGCCGGTCAGCTTGAGATGCTCGCGCAGCACCCACAGCAGCGGGGTGTTGCCGTCCAAATCCACTTCCTTGCGTTGGCCATTGACCGTGAATGCAAACATCCGGCGCCTCCCTGGCTTGCAGCAGTTCGTTGGCGGAATCATACCCCAAAATCGGGGCCCGCACCCACCCTTTTACGGGCCTCGGCGGCAGCGTCCAAAATAACCCGCCCCCGGACCTCATCCTGAGGAGCGCGCTCTTGCGCGCGTCTCGAAGGATGGCGGCAAGTCCGTGCCGCGCAACCATCCTTCGAGACGCCGCGCTTCGCGCTGCTCCTCAGGATGAGGGTGAAAATTTCACAGCCGCTCGGCTAAAAACCGCAGCAGCCGCGGCGCCAGGAAGCCGGTGTGGCTGCCGGGCTCATCGATCGGGTCGCTGAGCCAATAATGTGGCGCGCCATGCATCACGCAGGTGCGGGCGTTGAAGCCAGCCTGCTTGAGCGCCAGCAGGAACTCGAGCGACTGCGCCCGATGGTCGACCACGTCGTCCTCGGTGCCCCAGCTCAGGAACACCGCGGTCTTGTTGTTGCCGACGACCGCATGGCTGAGCGGCGAGGCGTCGAAATAGCGGCGGCGATCCTGCATGGGCGAGCAGCCGAGATAAGACTCGACCAGATTGTCGCCCGGGGTCCCGATCTGGGCGTGGCGCCACTGCGCCAGCAGATCATAGATGCCGTAGGTCCCGATCAGCACCTTGACGCTGGTCGAGACGGCGGCATGGCGATCCTCGCGGTAACCGGCCGCAAACGGGCCGTCGCCCGCGAGCGCCACCAGGGCGGCGAGCTGCGCGCCGGCGGAGTTGCCCCACAGGGCAAACCGCTCGGGATCGAGCCGGAACGCGCCGGCGTTCGCGCGCGTGAACTGCACCGCGGCGCGCACGTCCTGCACCGCCTCCGGGAAGGTCTTGCGTCCCGGCTTGGTCAACCGGTAGCTGATGGTGAAGCCCGCATAGCCGCGCGCGGCCAGGTAGGGTCCCCAATACTGGTAGGTCTCGCGCGCGCCGCGGCGCCAATAGCCGCCGTGCACGTTGACGATGAGCGGGAACGGCCCGGCCCCGGCCGGCAGATAGAGATCGCCCTTGAGCTCCACCCCGTCATGGGTGGCATAGACGATGTCCCGGCGGAATTCGGTTTGCGGCTTGGCGGTGTCGGACACGGACGCTCCCCGGCTGGCTGGCAATATTCGGTCGATCGGCTTCCCCGCAGGCGCGGAGCAAAATTCCCGTGGCGCAGGAATTTCACATCCTATACCAACAAGATGCGCAGGAAGTCTCCGGGTAGGATTCACGCACAAAAATGGCCGCAGGAAGCAGCGCCGGCTCGCCGGCAACCGCCACGCGGGACAGCGCCTCGCGCCTCGTCGACGGCATCCGCATCGAGATGATCGAGCGCGGCAGCGGCCGGCCACTTTTGTTCCTGCATCCCGGTATCGGCATCAGCGCAAGCGCGCCGGTGCTCGATCGCCTGGCCGAGCGGACGCGCCTCATCGCCCCGAGCCATCCGGGCTTCGGCGGCTCCGAGCAGCCGGCCTCGTTCACCTCCATCGACGACCTCGCCTATTTCTATCTCGACCTGCTCGAAGCGCTCGATCTCGAGCACACCATCGTGGCGGGCGTTTCGCTCGGCGGCTGGATCGCGGCGGAGATGGCGGTGAAGTCATGCGCCCGCATCTCGCATCTGGTGCTCGCCAACCCGGTGGGCATCAAGGTCTCCGACCGCGAGACCCGCGACATCGCCGACATCTTCGCGCTGACCGAAGAGCAGCTCGCCGGGCTTGCCTATTTCGATCCCGCGGCCGGCAAATATGACTACAAGGCGATGCCGGAAGCCGAGATCCGCGCGGTGGCGCGCAACCGCGAAGCGACCGCGCGCTACGGCTGGTCGCCCTATATGCACGACCCCAAGCTCAAGCAGCGGCTGCACCGCATCCGGGTTCCGACCCTCGTTTTGTGGGGCACGGCGGACCGCATCCTGGCGCAGCCCTACGGGCAGGCCTATTGCGCCGCCATCCCGGGCGCGCGCTTCCAGCCGATCGAGCGCGCCGGCCACTTCCCCCATCTCGAGCAGCCCGACGAATTCGCCCGGCGCATCCTCGCCTTCGTGGACGCGACGCCATGACCGGAACAGCATGACGATGCGCGTCTACCATTTCACCGAGCAGCCCTATCCGGCCGCCTGGAACGATCACGACGGCTCGCTGCGCGTCAATCTGCCGAACCGGAAATGCGACCCCGCGATCGCGGCCGAGCTCTATCACCGCTACTACGACGAATGGCTGCTCGCCGATGAGCTCGGCTTCGACATCATGCTCAACGAGCATCATCAGACCGCGACCTGCATGTCGTCGACGGTGATCGTCGGGCTCTCGGTGCTGGCGCGCCAGACCAAACGCGCCCGCCTCCTGGTGCTCGGCTATCCGATCGGCCACCGGCCCGATCCGCTGCGGGCCGCCGAGGAGCTCGCCACCATCGACGTGATCTCGCGCGGGCGGCTGGAGATGGGATTCATCAAGGGCGTGCCCTACGAGTTCCCGTGCTCGAACCAGAATCCGGTCGGCGTGATGGACAAGTTCTGGGAGGCCCACGACTTCATCATCAAGGCGATGACCAGCCACGACGGGCCGTTCAATTGGGAAGGCCAGTTCTTCCATTATCGCAACGTGAACATCTGGCCGCGGCCCTGGCAACAGCCGCATCCGCCGATCTGGAGCGCGGCCGGCAGCCCCGGCAATGCCCGCATGCTGGGCGAGCGTGGCTACGTGATGGCGGTGCTGGGATCGGGCTACAAGACGCGGCCGCTCTACGACGCTTACCGGGAGGGCTACATGTCGCAAGGCCGGCCGGCACCGGCGCCCGATCGCTTCGCCTATCTGGGCCTGGTGGCGGTCGCCGCCAATGAAGCCGAGGCGCGGCGGCGCGGCGAGCTGGTGGCCGACTATCTGCGGACCGGCGGCATCGTCTGGCCGCCGTTCCGCAACCCGCCCGGCTATCTGTCGGTCGAGGAGAATGCCGGCATCCTGATGGGACGCGCCCGCGAGCGCACCTTGACCCGGGACGGCCGCGTGGTCGACATGCGCAGCGCCAGCATCCAGGACCTGATCGATGCCGCCATCCTGTTCTGCGGCACGCCCGATCAGGTGCATGAGCAGATCGCGCAGTTCGTCGACTACACGGGTGGGCTCGGCCACCTCCTGTCCATGGGACAGGCCGGACACCTGTCGCACCTGGACACGATCGACAGCATGACGTTGTTCGGCAAGGAGGTCCTGCCGCGGCTCCAGACATACGAGCCGCCCGCCCCCTGAGGCCCCGCAGATCCGGTCTCAGCGGGATCATCCACACTGCCGTCGAGAGCCTGGATGTGCACCGCCATCGTCGCGGGGAGATGATTGCGCCATTCCCTAGACTTTTACGCTTTTTTTTGCACATTCGAAGCGGCTTCTTTTACGGGTCGTCATTAGGGTCCACCTCGCGTTCTCGCAGCGAGCAAACCTTTCTTGATCCGAGCGCGAGGCGATCATTCGCGGGATCCATCCAAACCGAAATGTCCAAAATCCAAGCCATCCTGGACGAGATCGATACCGGACTCGCCGCCGGCAACGTCCGACACCGCCTCAAGCTTCTTCAGCACGTGACCGACCTGTTCGTCGCCGGCTCGCGCCGCTATTCCGGTGCGGAGATTGCCCTTTTCGACGACGTTCTCATGCGGCTTACGACCGAGATCGAGATCGAAGCGCGCGAGCGGCTGGCGCAACGGCTGGCTCCGCTTCCGGACTCGCCGCCAAAGCTGATCCGCCAGCTCGCATTTGACGACGCCATCGCGGTCGCCGGACCCGTGCTGGTCGCCTCACCCCGGCTCTCGGACGCCGATCTGATCGAGAACGCCGCCACCAGGAGCCAGGATCATCTCTACGCCATCGCGCAACGCCTCAAGCTGAGCGAGACCGTCACCGACGTTCTGATCGAGCGCGGGAATCGCCGCGTGGTGAGACGCACGGCCCGCAACGAAGGCGCGCGCATCTCGCTTGCAGGCTACCGACGCGTGGTTGAATTTGCGCGTCACGACCGAAAGCTTGCACTGACCGTCGCCAAGCGAAGCGACATTCCGCATCAATGCTTCCTCAGACTCCTCGAGACCGCCTCCGCCGAAGTGCGCCGGAAGCTCGAGGCGATCAACCCGAATGCCGCGCAAGCCATCAGACGCACAATCGGGGAAATTGCAGGCGTAAAGCAGCGAGAGGCACGCGAATCCTCGCCCGGCTACATACGCGCGGCCCGTGACTCTCGTCATCTCTTCAGGGGGCACCGATTCTCGGAGACCAACGTGCACGCGCCGGCGCGCTCCCAGCAATTCTCGAAGACTGCCATCGCATTGTCGATGCTCGGCCAGCTGCCCATCGAAATCGTCGAACGAGCGCTGCTCGACAAGGGCACGGACATGATCCTCATTCTTGCCAAGGCCGCAGGCTGCACCTGGACCACCACCAAGGCAATGCTGACAATGCATGCCGCAGACCGCGGCCTCTCGAAACAGGGGATGGAGGACGCCCTCAAATCCTATGAGCGGCTCAGCCGGGACACGGCGCGGCGTTTGGTGAAGTTCTATGAGCGGCGCAGCAAGCTCTCCGCCACGGAGAACGCCGTCGCGATGGCTGAAACGGCACCGACATCACAGCAGGAAAAGCGGCACATTTCCGAAGCAATCGGCAATTCGCCTCGCCGCAGCCGCCGCGCGCAGAATCCTTGCGAGGAAGCCCAAAGCCAAGTCAGGTACCGCCGGGCGTGACGTAGCAGTAGATCTGGCCGCGGTCCCCGATGAAGATGATCCCGTGACCGGTCGGATTGCCGCGGTCGAATTTCATCTTGGCGTTGGGTACGGCGATGCGCGTGCCGTTCTCGATCACCCCCTTGCCGTCGGTAATGATGGCCACGTAGTGGTCGCCCTCGACCTCGAAGGTGTCAGCCTCGAAGGCATCGGCCTCGCCGCAGCAGGAAATCCGGGGATGATCGGGCTGCCGCAGGCCCTGGAACCATTCACGGATGTCGGCGGGCGAATTGGCCCACTGGCCGTTGTCTCGCGCAACAGCGGGCACGCCGAGCGCGGGCACGATGAATGCAAGCATGATGTACGCAATGCGCGAATTCATGACGGCTCTCCGATGAAACACAGCCGCTCTCAAACTACTCGCCTAAACATTGGCTCCAAATTCATCGATTTCAAGTTAGAAAAAATCGACCAATTCGTCACTTCTTTTTCTTAAAGGACAGGCCAAGGGTCATCGCACCGACCCTGCGCGTCCTGTGACCGCGCGGCCGCGCAATCATCCTGCATAAAGATTGAGCAACCGCTCAATATGCACAAATGACGGCCTCAGCCAGCGTCGCCCGCTCCCGCAGGCGATAGAACTGGATGGTCTCGAGTGCCGTTTTCAATCTCAGCCGGCTGAACCGTGCGCAGCACAGATCGAGATCATCGGCGGAGCTGCCCTTGCGGCCCGACTTCAGCAACAGGAGGCCCCGCGTATCGAGTGGAACGCGCGCGCGAAGGCCTACTTGCAGCAACAGGCCGATTTTTCGATATCGATCGGACACCGCCGGCTTGCCCGCGGCAGAATCGCGCAACGCCTCCCACGGCCAAATTCGCCTCCGGCGGTCGGATTTGAAAGCTTGCCGCATCAAGCGGCCCTCGTTACGCTTGCGCGCACGATCAGATCGCGAGGCCGCAATGACGACACGGCGCGGGCCAAAGTCAGACGGGCCGAATTCAGGCTGGCGGTTCGCCGGTCTGCACGGATCGATGGCTATCATCCGGCTGTTGGTCGCGGGCTTGCTGGGCTCGGGCTCGGCGATGCCGGCGAGCGCGGACCAGGTCTCGGATTTCTTCGGCGGCAAGTCGCTGTCGCTGATCACCGGGTTTCCTCCGGGCGGCGGCTACGACACCTATATTCGCGTCCTGGCGCGGCACTATGGCAAATATATTCCGGGTCACCCGTCCATGATCCCGTCGAACATGCCGGGCGCGGGCTCGCTGACGGCGGCGAACTACACCTATGTCAAGGCGGTCAATGACGGGACGGTGCTGGCGATGTTCGCATCGTCGGCGGTGATGGAGCCGATGCTGGGCAACAAGGCCGCGACGTTCGACGCGGCGAGGTTTTCGTGGATCGGAAGCATGTCCCAGCAGGTCACCTATTGCGGCGTCTGGCAATCGCCGACCGCCGCAAGATCGTTCAACGAGATGATGACCAAGCGGACGATCTTCGGCGCCGGCGGGCCGGCCGCCATCACGTTCCAGCATCCGACCATCCTCAAGAACGTGCTCGGCGCCAATATAAAGGTCATCCCCGGCTATCCGGGCTCTCGCGATCTCAATCTGGCGATGCATCGCGGCGAGGTGGACGGCGTGTGCGGCCTCGACGGCTCCTCGATCAGGTCGCAGTGGCCGGACGACGTGCGCAGCGGCCAGCTCAAGCTGGTGATCCAGATGGGCAACAAGAAGTCGGACGAGTTCGGCGATATTCCGAGCGTCTTCGATTTTGCCAAGACCGACGAGCAGCGGGCGGTGTTCGAGGTGCTGTTCAAGCAGCTGCTGCTCGGCCGCCCGCTCGCCGGGCCTCCGGGCATTCCGCCCGACCGCTTGCGCGCATTGCGCGAGGCGTTGACGGCGACCATGAAGGACGCCGAGTTCCTGGCCGATGCCGACAAGGTGGGCCTCGAGATCGATCCCGCGTCGGCCCAGGAGGTCGACGATCTCCTCAAGCGCTACGCGGCCTACCCGCCGGAGGTTTTCCGCAAGGCGCAGGAAGCGATCGGGCGCTGACGGTCAAGGCGCCGCGCGGTGGTGCGCGCCACTAATGCAAGTTCAGTCGGATGGATTGGCTTTTCTCGTCACCCGCGGGCTTGACCCGCAGGTCGATCTTTTCGCAAGAGGATGGATTGCACCTGAACTCGGGCCTGCCCGAGTTCAGCATTCTCAAGAGTGCCGCAAGTCGGGTGTACCCGACTTGCTGTGTCAAGCCCGGCAATGACGGTGAATTCCAGCAAAACCCGCTTTAGAGCGCTATCCGATCAGATGGAATCGGATAGCGCCCTAATCTCTTTGACGTTGCGCATAATCCGAAAAGTCTGCAACTTTTCGGGATCATGCTCTAGATCTCAAATGGCGCGCACGCCGGTGCTTAAGAGACGCCCGCTTACGGCACGAAGTCGCCGCGGCCGACATTCACCCGGTTGGTCTCGTAGGTCCCGTCCGGCTTCTTGGTCGCGGCCGCGATCGCGACGTTGGCGCCGGGCTTGAGCTCGCTCTTGTCGCCGACCACGTTGTTGATGATCGCCGCGTCGGGTCCGACGATGATCTTCTTCTCGCCGTCCTTGTACTTGAGCATGACGACCTGACCGTCCACGCTGGTGACCGTGGTGTCGACGGTCGCGTTGGTCATGGTGGTGTTGGGCCGGTCCCACGGCCGGAAGCCCTCGCCGACGCCGCGCTGCGGCTCGGCGAAGATGTTCACCCGGATCGCCTTCTGGCTGCCGTCGGCCTGCGGGGTGGCGCCGACGCCGATATAGCTGCCCTGCTTGATGTCGGCGAGCGTACCCTTGCTGCCGGCGATCACCATGACGTTGGCGGGCACCGTCACCTTCGCCTCTTCCTGCGCGGTCTTGACCGTGATGGTCTGGCCATCGACGGCGGTGATCTTGCCGGCCAGCCGGACGCCCTGGGGCTGCTGCGCCCAGGTCGACGACACCGAGAATGCGGCCACGAGCGCGAGGCCGGCCAAGCTTCCAAATCTGCTCATCTGACTTCCTCCATTGTGATTATGCGACGTGATTATTCGACATGCCTGCCGTGATCGGCTCGCCGGGTCTGGCGGGCCCAGTCTGGCGGGACATGCCCTCCAAAGCCCTGCACGCCCGCAGGATACAACGCCGCGCCGCGCAAACGAAGCCTCCCCCGACACGCTTGCCGCGAAGCCGGCGCAGCGGTTGGGCGGCTTGAAACCTCCCGTCCGCTCCTGTCATATGCGGCCCATCGCATCGAGGGGACCAGCATGGCGGATCAGGTGACCATTCCGGCGCTGCAGCAGATGAAGCGCGAAGGCAGGAAGAGTGTCGGCGTCGTCGCCTGGGACTACCAGATCGCCCGCATCGCGGACCGCGCCGGGGTCGACTTCGTCTCGGTCGGCGACTCGGTCGGGGTCAATCTGTGGGGCCACGCCAATCCGCTGGAGGTGACGCTCGAGGAGATGCTGGTGTGCTGCAAGGCGGTCCGCCGCGGAGTCACCCGGGGGCTGGTGAGCTGCGACGTGCCGTTCGGCCCGGTGCAGGAAGGCGTCGATGCGGCGCTGCGCGCCGCCATCCGGCTGGTCAAGGAAGGCGGCGCCGACATGCTCAAGCTCGATGGCGCCGCCGATTTTCCCGAAGCCGTGCGGGCGCTCACGCGCGCCGGCATTCCGGTGTTCGCGCAGTTCGGCCTCACCCCGCAGACCGCCATGAAATACGGCATCCCCTACAGCGCCCAGGCGGGCGCGGGCGCGCAGGCGACCGCCGAGATGGCCGCCAAGCTGGTGGAGGAAGCCAAGATGCTGGAGGAAGCCGGCGCCGCCTGCCTCGACTTCACCAATTCCGGGCCGGTGGCGGGCGCCGCGGTGGTCAAGGCGGTGAAGATCCCGGTGATCGGCGGCTTCGGCGGCGGCCCCTGGCTCGACGGCCGGGTGCGCATGGCGCACACCGCCATCGGTTATGCGGAGAAATGGATCGACTCCAAGACCGACACCTACACCAACACCGCCAAGGCGGCGCTGGAAGCCTTCACCGCCCTGATCGGCGACGCCCGCGCCGGCCGCCAGATCAAAGGCTGAGCATGTTTGCATTCTCGCATTTTCGGACGGAAAACCGGATGCCACTTTTCCTGAAAATGCTCCGATGCCCAGCGTAAACATCGAGGGCATCATCACGCGCTACGAGGTCACGGGCGCGGGGCCGCCGTTGCTCATGTACGCGCCGGCCGGCTTCGACGCCACCTTGGACAAGTGGGCGACCCAGGGCGTCTATGCCAAGACCCGGCTGATCGATCACCTGCGGACCAAATACACCTGCATCGCTTTCGACCGACGCGAATGCGGCCAGTCGGGCGGGCGGGTCGAGCGGGTGACCTGGGCGCATTACGTGGCGCAGGGCAAGGGCCTGCTCGATCATCTCGAGATCGAGCGCGCCCACATCATGGGCGGCTGCATGGGCTGCTGCCCGGTGGCGGCGTTCGCCGTGATGCATCCCGAAGCGACCTTGAGCATGATCCTGTTCTGGCCGGTCGGCGGCGCCAAATACCGGTTGAGCAGCCACCAGCGCTTCGCCGAGCATCTCGCCTTCGTGCACCAGAACGGGCTGGAGGCGGTGGTGGGGCTGGTCGCCCGGGACGGCAAGCCGTTCGGCACCGACCCGCGCGGCGGCCCCTGGGCCTCGGTCATCAAGCACGACCACGAGTTTGCGGTGAACTATGCCAAGCAGAACGTCGATGCCTACAAGCTGATCGTCGCCGGCATGGCCCGCGGCTTGTTCGACCGCGACACCGCGCCTGGCGCCGAGCCCGAGGACCTGATGCGCCTCGACATCCCGGCCCTGGTGGTGCCGGGCCGCGACGCCGCGCATGCCACCTCGGCGGCGCGGTATCTGGAGGAATGCCTGCCGGGCGCGGAATATTGGGACGTGCCGGTGGCAGGGCAGACCGAGGAGACGACGCCGCAGCGAGTGCTGGAGTTTTTGGAGAAGGCGGGCGGGGCGTAAGGCTTCTGTAGGATGGGTTGAGCTCAAATGGGCGTTTACGCCCCTCGTCGTGGGCTATGCGATACCCATCGAACACTGCTGATGGGTTTCGCAAACGCTCAACCCATCCTACAAACTATCGCTTGAACATCTCCAGCCGCAGCGGCAGCACGGCGCCGAACCAGGCGGCGTGGTCGGTGTGGTCGACGTAATCGTCGCCGGTCTCCGGGTGCAGCAGCACAGTCAGGCCGTCGCGGTTGAGCATGAGCCATGGCACGAACCCAGCCAGCATCTCGCGCGGGAAAGCGATCTGATACATGGAGATCGGGTGCGGCCCGACCGGGGCATCGTGCCAGCGGCCGAGCGTGGCGGCCGGGAAGGCGGTGGCCACCTGTTCGCGCAGGCGGGCGGCGCGGTCACGGGTCGCCTGCGGGTCGTAGTAGATGTGGGCGTGGTAGTGGGTGATGGTGGAGGGGTCGAGGGGCATCGGGATGACCTGTAGACGAAGACGCGTAGGGGCGGCCCTTGTGGCCGCCCGTTCTGGGTGCGGGCGTCCACAAGGGGCGCCCCTACATTCGGAACGCGGCGTAAGAACCTACGCCGCGGCCTTCTTGCGGTTGGCGTCGAGGCGGGCGTCTACCAGGGCGACGATCGCGTCGATGGCCGGGAGGCTCAGCCCCTTCTGCCGGGCGATGAGCTGGACCAGCTTGTCGGCGCGCTCGATGTTGACGGCGCCATTCTGCAGCGCGCGGGCGGCGGAGGCCGGGCGCACCAGGCTCTGCGCGGCGGCGGCGTATTTCTCGAACGGCACCAGATCGTCGGGCTTGGCGCCGAGCTTGACGCACAGGTCGAACACGAAATTGTAGACCGAGCGCGAGGTCTCGATGTCGCTGTGCACCGCCTCCTGGGCGGTGCGCATGCCGTCCTTGGTGATGCAGCGGTAGTTGCCGGCGAGCAGCATCGCCCATTTGGCGAGCGGCACGAAGATCGAGTCGTAGACCTTGAGCTTGACCGGCAGCTCGATCTTGCCCTCCGGCGTGTCGTAGCGGATCGCCTCGATCTCGTCCTGCAGCTGCCGCAGGATGGCGGTGGATTTCTCGTCGACGAAGCGCGCCACCTTGAAGTTGGTCGGCAAGGTGACCAGGAGCACGTTGACCTTCTCGTCGGGCGGGCGGATCGCCTGCGGGTCCGGGCTGTTGAGCGTGATGGTGGCGGGATCAAATGAATCCCACACGGTCGGATCCGTATAGGCGGGCTTCAGCGCCTCGTAGTCGAGGCCCGGGATGCGCTTGACGTAAGGCAAGGGCGGCATGTTCATGATCGACATGCACGGCACCCTGGATTTGGCGACCGTATCGAGCAGCTCGCGCACGCCGGGCGAGCGGTATTGCGGCTCCTGCATGGCGAGCGCCACCAGATCGTAATCGGCCGGGTTGACCGCGGCCGGGCCGGCGGCGAAGAGCTTGCCGGGGAGCTTTTGCGAGTTGAGCTCGATCAGCTCCTTGCGGCCCCGGACCGGCAGCCGCACCCTGATGCCGTCCTGGTTGATCGCGTCGGCTTCGGCCGGCAGGCAGACCATCTTGATGGTGTGGCCGCCGAACAGTATCTTGGAAGCGAGCAGCGAGCCATAGGCTGCGCCCAGGAACAGGATATTGTAAGTACCCGGCATAATGTCCTCCCGTTTGGTGATTTTTACGGAAACGACGGGAACCCGTCGCTCACGGTGCTTCTGAGATCGATGCTATTGAGGTCGCGGCCGGCTTGCAAATGTGAATGCATCCGCACGAAGTCGTCCCGGCCGAAGAGCCGGGACCCATACGCCCCGGCCGATCGAGAGGGCACGGAGTATGGGTCCCTGCCTTCGCAGGGACGACTCTGAGCCCGCAGGCAGCGACGCAGGTTCCATCACCCCGCGCCCGGCAGGTCGAGGGCGGCGAGCGCGGCCTGCGCCACCATCACGTCCTGCTCGATCTTGGCGCCGCCGGCCGCGACCGCGCCGATGACCTCGCCCGCGACCGTGATCGGAAAGCCGCCCGGCACATTGGTGAAGTCGCCCATGCGCACCGCCATGCTGAGCGCATCCGCTTCCGGCGCATAGCCGGTCGGCTGCCGCTGCGAGGCCGCCGTGATGGCCTTGCGCTGCGTGGTGATGATGGAGAAGTGGCGCGCCCCGTCCATGGTCAGGAAGCCGATGAGCCGGCAGCTCTGATCCACCACCGCGAGGCTGACCTTGCAGCCGAGCGCCTCGGCCTTGGCGACGCCGGCGTGGAGCATCTTGAGGCTGGCGTGGTGGGTGAGCCGATGGGTGGGGACGATATCGGGCATGGGGGAAGTTCCCGGTGCTTGCATTATGGCGGTTCACTTGTCCCGGCCTTGAGCCGGGACCGTTCCGGATTCCGGCGTTTCGAACGGTCCCGGCTCAAGGCCGGGACAAGCAATGCAGAAAATTACCCCGTCAGCCCGCGCGTGCTCGGCACGAACAGCTCCTCGACGCTCACCGGCTTGGTGATGATGCCCTGCTTGAGGGCGTGGCCGATCAACTCCTCGATCACCTGCCGGTTGGGCGCGATGCCGTAAGGGAGCGGGTCACCGGTGACCTGCATCACCCGCTTGTGCAGCTCGTCGATCTCGGTCGGCTTATCGATCCGGCCGCCCCGCAGGCGCTCGAGATAGACGTTCTTGGACGCCGCAAACGCATCGAAGACGTCGGCGGCAAGCCCCGGATGGGCGGCAATCAGCTCGTTCCTGATCACAACCGTATGATTGATCGGGTAGAGGCCGCGCCGGCGCAACGCCGCGATCCCGGCCTCGAACGCGTCCGGAATGAGCGGCTTGACGTCGGGGGAGTCGACCTCGACCCCGATGGCGGCGGCGAGCTCGCCCGCGGCCAGCATGTCGGCCATCTTCTTGCCGGGCTCGATCGGCACTACGTTAGAAGGCGGCCGGTACTCCGCCACATGCTCGTCGCCCGAGAGCACCCAGGTGATCTTGCTGAGATCGACGCCGTATTCCTGCTGCAGGATGCCGCGTGCCCACACCCCGGTGGTGACCGTGTAGCCGCGGTTGACGCCGACCCGCTTGCCCTCGATATCCTTCGGGCTGCGGATGCCGGCCTTGGTGTTGACCAGGATCGCGCCATGATGAAAGGCGCGCACCAGGAACACCGGCACCGCCGTCATCGGCTTGCCGTAGGCACGCGCGCAAATATAGGTGGTGATCGCCATCTCGCAGATGTCGAACTCGGCGCCCCGCACCATGCGGCGGAACGCGGCGATCAGCGGATCGACCTCGACGAAATCGAGCTCAAAGCTGCGCGGCTTGACGCTGCCGTCCTTCAAGGCCTGGTTGTTGCCCTGGGTACGGGTGACGGTCTTTAGCTTGGGTCCGGCCATGAAGGAGAGCTCTGAAACGCGAATGGCGAATGGCGAGTAGCGAATAGGGCAGAAGCGAATGGAGAGCGGCGAACGCCGAACAGGGGCACTTTCGCCTGTTCACTATTCGCTATTCGCTACTCCCCATTCGCGTCTTCTCACACCGTCGTCTGGGCGACGCCGGGGCGTGCCGTCAGGGCCTCCTTGGCGGCGTCCTTGAAGGCCTGGTCGGGCGGCAGCACCACCGAGGCCGAGCGCACCTTGTGGTGCTCGGGATCGACGCCGGGGGGAACGACGCCCTTCTCGGCCAGCGCCTTGGCGGCGCGCAGCAGGCGGTGGCGCGCCATGATGATGCCGTTGTCGGTGGAGACCAGGTTCTCCTTGGTGCGGTCGCAGATCGGCCCCATGCTCTCCTGCAACGAGGCGTCCTGGCTGGCGAAACCCGCCACCCCGCTGAAGGTCTTGCCGGCCTTCTGGGCGGCGCGGTCCATCAGGTAGTCGTTGTCCTTGTTGGCGAGCGGCCGATAGGTTCCGGGCTGATACTTGCAATGCACCCCGGCGCCGGCCCGCATGGCGTCGACCTCGCGACCGGAGAGCGCGCGCACCGGGTGGAAGTCGTAGGTCCAGGCCCAGCAGTTCACGTCGTCGATGGGAATCCAGAAATGGCCGTGGATCGGATGGTCGGCCCGCGGCGGGATCATGGTGAAGGTCGGCATTACCCAGGGGGTGATGCGCCAGTAATAGTTGCCGTTCTCGGCATTGCGCCGCGCCCCGATGAAGAGCCCGCCGGGCTGCTCCACCACCTCGAAATGGGGCCGCATGTCCTTGAGATTATACTCGTTGCCCTTGGCGCCCTTGAACAGCGGGTCGGAGCCGAGATCGCCGCGATGCAGGAAGGAGACGTGGCTCGAATCGATGCCGCCCTCCATGGCCTGCAGCCAGTTGCTGTCCTGCAGCCGCTTGGAGATGAAGGTCTGCTCGGCCGGAACGGTGGCGAATTCCCACTCCGGCAGCGGCGGCTGCTTGTCGGGCGGGCCCATATAGGTCCACAGCACCGGGCCGCGCTTCACCAGCGGATAGGACTTGAGCTTGATCTTCTGGCAGAAGCCGGATTCGGCAGGCTCCGAGGGGACGTCGATGCATTGGCCGGTCGTGTCGTATTTCCAGCCATGGTAGGGGCAGCGCAGCCCGTTCTCCTCGTTGCGGCCGAACCAAAGCGAGACGCCGCGGTGGGCGCAGAACTCGTCGATCAGGCCATACTTGCCGTTGGTGTCCCGGAAGGCGAGCAGGCGCTCGGACAGGATCTTGACCCGCACCGGCGGGCATTCGTTCTCCGGCAGCTCGGCGGCCATCAGGGCGGGCAGCCAGTAGCTGCGGAAAACCTGGCCCATCTGGGTGCCGGGGCCGGTCTGCGTCAAAAGGTCGTTCTGTTCTTTTCTGAGCATCCAATCGTTCCATGAGCGTGGCCGGCGATCCCTTTGATCGAGCCGGCAATTTCAAGCGTGACCGCCAGCCTCAAAGTAGGCGTTTGCGCCCGCCTCGACAAGTCGCGGCGCCGGCGCGGGCGGCATTTGCCCAGGGTTCATCCGGCTGGTTCAGCAGCATTCGCAGCCGATGCCCTCGATGTCGGCGAGGGCGTCCTTGAGGAAGACCGGCGGCAGGTCGTCGGCCGCCACCTCCGCCAGCGGCTTGAACACCTTGAAGTGGTGGCGCCCCTTCGGGGTCCAGAACGCCACCAGGGTCTCGAGCGGCGGACAGCCCGGCACCGCGCAAGTGACCTCCGCCACCATGACGGTGGCATCGTCGCCGAGCCCGAAGCGCGCGCGCGTCCACTCCCGCACCGCTTCCGCGGCGGCAGCGTGTCCGGACGGCTTGCGGCGAAACCCGATGGTCGCGGACTTGTTCAAGGGGCGATCCTAACTATCTCAAGAGAATAACGAATAGCGAATGGTGAGTAGCGAATAGGATAAAGGGGTGGCGCATCCGCGGTTCCCTATTCACGACTTGCTATACTTGAAAAGATTGGCCTATTCCCTATTCGCTACTCCCTATTTGCTACTCCCTAATCCGATGGAGGTTTTCCCAAGTGGCAGAAAAAGTGCTGGCGGCGGTGCGAACAGGTCCGAGCAAGACCGAGATCCGCGAATATCCCATGCCGGACATCCCGGCGGACAGCGCCCTGATGAAGATGGAGGTCGGCGGCATCTGCGGCACCGACGTCAAGCTCTATGCCCATCCGCCGACCAACGCGCCGGTGATCATGGGGCATGAGAACATCGGCACCATCGCCAAGGCGGGCAGCGAGTTCACCAGGCGCAAGGGTTTCAAGGAAGGCGACCTGGTGTTCGTCGAGCACTATGTGATGTGCGGCAAGTGCGAGTGGTGCCATCTCGGCCAATACCGCCATTGCGAGAACACCAACTGGCGCACCAATCCGGACGCGATCCGTTACGGCTACACCTCGGCCGAGAAGGCGCCGCATTTGTGGGGCGGCTTTGCCCAATACGTGTATCTGCCGTGGAACGCGGTGGTGCACCACGTGCCCAAGGGGGTGTCGGCGGAGCTGGCCGGCCTGGTGACCCCGATGGCGAACGGGGTCGAGTGGTCGTTGTTCGACGGCGGGGTCGGCTACAATTCGACCGTGCTGATCCAGGGACCGGGCCAGCAGGGCTTGTCGCAGACCGTGATCTGCAAGCAGGCCGGCGCATCGCTCATCATCGTTACCGGCACCTCGAAGGACGGCGCCCGCTTGGCGGTCGCCAAGGAGCTCGGTGCCGATTACGTGATCGACGTGCAGAAGGAGGATCCGCTCGCCCGCATCATGGAGATCACCGGCGGCAAGGGGGTGGACGTCTCGCTCGACTGCACCGCCGGAGCCGGGACCATCCCGATCCTGCTCGGCATCGAAGCGCTCAAGCGCAAGGGCGGCACCATCGTGGTGCAGGGCGATATGGCGGCGTTCCCGAACTTCCCGCTGGAGAAATTCACCGTGAAGTTCATCACCATGAAGAGCGCGCGCGGCCACAGCTACAAGGCCTGCGAGCTGGCGCTGGCGCAGCTCGCCTCCAAGCGCTTTCCGCTGGAGAAGATCACCACCCACCGGTTCGGATTGAAGGACGTCGATCTCGCCATCCGCTCGGTCGGCGGCAAGGGGGTGCCGGACGTGATTCATGCGTCATTGATGCCTTGGGAGTGAGGGCGCGCTTCGCCTCCCCCTGAAAGGGGGAGGCCGACCCGCGAAGCGGGTCGGGTGGGGGTCACGCCTCGCATTAAAGATCGTGGCCGCGGTTCTTGCTTCCCTGACCACAACGGGAAGCTTCAGCCTGCGCGCTGCGTCGTCACTTCGAATCGAGGGGGACGCGGGACCCCCACCCGGCTCGCTACGCTCGCCGACCTCCCCCTTTCAGGGGGAGGAAAGAAAGAAGTCAGGAAACCGCGGTCGCGGCGCTTGCCGCAGGGCGCACCGGCGCATGCACGCCGGCGCGGATCGCCTCGTCGCGACGCTTGCGGTCGAGCGCGGCCTCGCCGCCGGCGGTCGCGTGGTAGAGATCGAGCGCCTCGAACTCGTTCTCGAGCGGCGGCGCGATCGCGAGGTCGGTATAGGTCCAGCGGTCCGGCGCGGTCTCGATCTCCTTGAGCATCGCTTTGGTGCGGCGATACATCGACCAGGCGTGCCAGGCCTTGACCAGTGTCTCGCCGACATAGCGCGGATAGAATATGAGCGGGCTCTCGCGCCGCTGATCGAGCCGCCGGTCGCGGCGGAACTTGAGCCGGAATATCCCGGCTTCGAGCGGGTGCACGCCCTCATATTTGAAGGCGAGATAGAACCACAGGATCGTGGTCAAGGTGGTCTTCATCCGCCCGAGCGGATTGGCGGCGGCGCGGCGCAGGATCGTGCGGATATGCTCGGGCGTGTAATAGGTCTCCCAGGCGGTTCGATAGGCCTCTTCCCATTCCGCATCCGACATCTTGGAATGATGCGCCACCCGATGGTTGAGGTCGTATTTGTTCATGTCGGGGTCCATCCAGACGCCCTTGGTCCATAACCCCTTGTGGTCCTCCGAGCCGGGCAGCGGCGTCAGGAAGAAGAACTCGAGAATATCGAGCGGCAGCTCCCGCTTGATGATCTCGATGTCGCGCTTGATCGATTCCTTGGTGTCGCCCGGGAAGCCCAGGATGTAGCCCGCATAGGTGATGGCGCCGTGCTGGCGCCACTTCTGCAGCATGATGCGGTATTCGGTAATCTTGTTCTGGCGCTTGTTGGCGGCCATCAGGTTGTCGGGGTTGATGTTCTCGAGCCCGATAAACACGCGCCGCACGCCAGCCTTCGTCGCCTTCTCGATGAAGTTCGGGATCTTGTGGCAGAGGGTGTCGACCTGGATGGTGAAGCCGATGTTGAGGCCTTCCCCGACCCGCAGCTGGATCATGCGGTCGAGCAGCGGCTCCCAATGCTTGTTGCGGGCGAAATTGTCGTCGGTGATGAAGAACCGCTTGATGCCCTGGGCGTAGTTGAGGCGCACGATCCGCTCCAGATCGTCGGGCGAGCGGAACCGGCTCTTGCGCCCCTGCACGTTGATGATGGTACAGAACGAGCATTGGTAGGGGCAGCCGCGGCCGAGATCGACGCTCGACAGCGAGCCCGAGGTGCGCCGCACGTGCTGGGCCGGCAGGATCGCGGCCGGCTCGCCCTCGAGCGAGGGCAGATCGTCCATGTAATTGTAGAGCGGCGCGAGCTTGCCGCTCCAGGCATCGCGCAGCACGGAATCGAGGCGGGCGTTCTCGGCCTCGCCGGCGAAGAAGGAGACCCCGAGCTCCTGGGCTGAGCGGATATCGGCCGGCAGCTCGGGCAGCATGGCGATGCAGCCGGAGACATGGAAGCCGCCGATGCAGACCGGCAGGCCGGCGGCGAGGAACTGGCGGGCGAGGTCAACGGCGCGCGGGAACTGGTTCGACTGCACGCCGACGAGGCCGATGAGGGCGCGGCCGCCTTCCCGGCGGATCATGCGGATGATCTGCTCGGGCCGCACCCGCCGGTTGGTCTCGTCATAGGTGTGGAGGCGGATTTCGACCTCCGGTCCGAGCACCTGGCGGGTCCGCGCATCCTCGGCGAGGCCGTTGAGGCAGGCCAGCGTGTTGGAGGGGATCGCCGAGCGGACCCATTGGATCGGATAGCCGTCGTCGTCGTAATGGCTCGGCTTGACCATCACGAAGTGGAACACGTTGGCGCCGGCTGTCTGGGGCAATGTCATGACGGCTGGTGTTCCGGACGGGCCAATTGTCCCGACACCGTAGCATCCGGAACGCGGGCCTCACAACGATATCTCGGCACCGCCCACCGCACCGCCGGCCCGGAACAGGCGGAGCAATCCCGCGCAAGCAATTGAAGTCCCGATCGATTTCCCGGGTACCGAGGTACCCTCGGGGCCGGGATGTTCCGAGATAGCGGTCTCAAATCAATCGCTTGGGCGGCTCACTTCTTGGGCAGATTGAAATGGTTCAGGCTCGGCGGCGGCTGATCCTTCATGGAGGGCATCAGCTCGCCATCGCCACCCAGCATGTAGTGCTGGCCGCCGATATTGACGTGCACATTGCCTTCGCCGCAGATCGATTCGACCCAGATCGGTTTCTTCTCGCGCTTCATGTTCTTGACCACCGTCCACGGACGGGTCAGCGCATGATCGAAAACCGTGACCTCGTCATGCAGGATGTCCGGGTCGGCCTTGTCGAGATAGAAGCGCTCCTTGACGACCGTCTCGCCATCCTTGTGCACCGGCAGGCCGCTGGGATCGAAGGTGCGCGGATTCTTGAGATTGCGGGTCTCGACCTCGAGCACGTCGAAGCGGCCGGAGCCGCCCTCATCGATCCATTTTCCGATCGAATACCCCATCCAGGAGGGGTCCTCGTCGGTCGGAAAACTGCGCCCATCCGTATAAATGCGACGCAGCTGGCTCAGGTATTCCATCAACATATAGGTGGTGTTGCGGGTAACGACGATCTCCATCGGCAGCACCAGGGTCGTGGCCCGCGGCATGCCTTCGGGGATGCAGGTGTAGACCGGGTCGTCGCCAAATCCGCCCTTGGCCACGTCGGCCAGATTGGCCTCGAAGATCTTCTGATATTCCGGCGTGAGCGGGGCTTGCTGTCCGCGCCCCGGCGGCTTGGTCTGGTCGAACCGCCCGAGTGCCCCCGTCCCCTTCCATTGGCCCGCGAAGGCCGAATATTTGCTTTCGTCAAACGGCTGCTGAGCCGCAACCGGCCCCGCGATCACCGCGGCCAGCGCAATCGATCCGATCATGCTTTTGAACAGCATTTGCTCTCCTCCCAGGTAAACGATGAGGTTGCGACCCGCGCGCGATGAAGCCGCTACTTGGGGGTCGCGACCGGGGTGCCGTCCTTGAACTTGATCAGCAGCGGCGCGTAGGAGCCGCCTTCGGCGCCGCTGTGCAGCGGGTTGATGGTTGCCTTGATCTCGTCGCCCGGCTTGAGGCTCTTGGAGGTCATGCCTTCCCGCACCAACAGGCCCGGCGCGCCGCCCTCGAGCATCCAATCCTTCACCACGCCGTCGTCGCCCTTGACCTGCAATATCAGCAGCGTGTGCGGGCTCACGAACTTGAATTCCTTCACGGTTCCCGAAATCTCGATTGGGTGCTCCATATCGAACATGGCAAACGAGTGATGCGCCGAGGCGGCGCCGGTCGCAGCGGCCAATGCCAGGCCCGCCATCACTGCGGTGGTTCGCAATCGCATTATCATGGTGTGGTTTTCCCCTTCTCGATCCGGTCCTGGCACGCCCACCGGGCAGTTGCCTCAGGATACGCATTATGACGGATATCGGCAACGCCGAAGGCGCCCTGCGCCAGAGGCGCGCCCTAATGCCGGGCGCTGGTCTCGCCCAGATGCTGGCCGCAGTCCATGCGGATGCATTCCCCGGTCATGACGGTGGCGACCTCGACCAGGAACAGCGCGGCGCGCGCCACGTCGACCGGCCAGATACCCTTGCCGAGCGGGAACTCCTCCTTGGCCCGCCGCACCCGCTCCGCATACTGCTCCTCGTTGAGGATCTGGCGGGTCCAGTGGCCGAGCATCCCGCCCGGGCACAACGCATTGACCCGCACCTGCGGCGCCAGCAGGCGCGCCATCGAGAGCGTCAGGTTGTTGAGCGCGGCTTTCGAAGCCGTATAGGCCATCGAGCTGCCGCCCGCCCGCATGGCGCCGACCGAGGAGATGTTCACGATCGCGGCGTCGCCGGTCGCCTTGAGATGGGGCGCTGCGGCGCGGCACATTTGATAGTTGCCGACCAGGTTGACGCTGTAGATGCGCTGGAACTCGGCACCGTCGAGCAGGTCCATGCGCTTGTGCGGGATCGGCTTGGTGACGGCCGCATTGTTGATGAGCACGTCGAGCCGGGCCCAGCGGTCGACCGCGATCTTGACCAGCCGCACGCAGTCCGCGTCCTTGGACACGTCGCCCTGCACCGCGATGGCGTCGACGCCGAGGCCCTGGCAGTGCGCCACGACCTTGTCGGCGCCGGCCTTGTTGGTGGCGTAGTTCACCAGCACGTTGCAGCCGCGCGAGGCCAGGATCTTGGCGCATTCCGCGCCGATGCCGTCATCCGAGCTCGCCCCGGTGGCGATGGCGGCCTTGCCCTTGATTTCCAAAGAACCCTCCCTGTCGAAAAGCTATTGTTGAATCCGCGTCATGCGCGCCGCCTTGGCGACCAGCTCCTGCGGCAGCTCCGCGACCATGCGGATCGCGGCCGCGATGGCGTCGCCCGAGCGCGCCTCCACCACCAGCTTCATCTGCCTGGCTTCCGCCAGCAAGGCCGGGTCCGCCATGGCGGCATCGAAAGCGCGCCGCAGCGCCGCGACCCGGTCGGCCGGCACGTTCGGCGGCGCCAGGATCGGCCGGCCGAGCTCGAGGCTCGAGGCATGGATCGCCAGGATGTTGCGCTCTTCGTCGGTCTTGGCGTAGGCGAAGACGGTCGGCACCTTGAGCTCGGGCACCGGCTCGCGCTCGGTGGTGAACAGGATCCGGAAGGTGCCGTCGTCCAACAGGTGCTGGGCCGAGCCCAGGAACGCGCTGGTGGTCTGGCAGATGCCTTCGAGCTCGCCGCGCTCCATCGCCAGGATCACCCCGGTCGCCCCCTTGTAGCCGTCGATCACCTTGAACTTCATGCCGAGCAGGTTCTTGAGCAAGAGCGGCGTCTCGGTCAAGGCGGTGCCGGCGCCGTCACCGCCGACCACGAGCTCGCGCACGAACAGGTCCTCAGGCGACTTGATGCCGGCATCGGCGCGCGCATAGCAGCCCCGATGGGTGATCTCGGGGCTGCCGATCCAATTGAACTTCAGGGGATCATAATTGGCATTGGGCTGGCGCATCAGCGCATAGTTGGGGATGTTGCGGCTGACCATGCCGAGCGTGGTGCCGTCCTGCGCGGCCTTGTTGTAGAGATGATTGGCGGCGATGAGCGAGCCGGCCCCCGGCATGTTCTCGATGACGAAGGTGGGATTGCCCGGAACGTATTGCCGCATGTGGCGGGCGACCAGCCGCGCCCAGGTGTCGTAGTCCTGCCCGGCCTCGGTGCCCACCACGACGCGGATCTGCTTGCCCTTGTAGAAATCCGCGGGCGCTTGCGCCGCAAGCGGGGCTGCCGCGCCTGCGCAGCAGGCGATCAGGGTCAGCGCGCGTATCGATGTTCGCATGGGCACCTCCCCTCGCGCTCGCCGAGCGTAGTTCCTCATGGATAGACGCCGGTCACGGCCTGGCATAGCGCCCGCGGCCGAAAAACCGATCGACATCGTCGGGCTTGGCATGGTCGCGGCTGGTCGGCATGGCCTCGACCTTGCGGATGGCGCGCTGAACGGCCGGGCGCGCCGCGATGGCGTCGTACCAGCGCTTGAGGTTGGGCTTGTCCTCGAAGCTCACCCCCTGGCGCTGATGATTGGCGGCCCACGGATAGGTCGCCATGTCGGCGATGGAATAATCCGCACCGCCCAGCCAGGCGGCGGTGCCGAGACGCGCCTCCAGCACGTCGTAGAGCCGCCGCACCTCGGTCTGGAAGCGGCTCAGCGAATAGTCGTTGCCGGGCGGGGCAAACAGCTTGAAATGGGTGAGCTGCCCGAAATTCGGGCCCACTCCGGTGAGCTGGATCATCAGCCATTGGATGACCTCGTAGCGCGCCACCATCTCCTTCGGCAGGAAACGGCCGGTCTTGTCGGCCAGATACATCAGGATCGCGCCCAACTCGATCACCGTATAGGGCCGTCCGCCCGGCCCCTCATGGTCGACGATGACCGGGATCTTGCCGTTCGGATTGATCGTGCGAAACTCCGGCAGATAGTTGTCGCCCTTCCAGACGTCGACCGGGATGATCTTGTAGGGCAGCTCGATCTCCTCGAGCATGATGAAGATCTTGCGCACGTTCGGGCTGGTCAGCGCATAGAAATCGATCATCGGCCGGGACCTGCGGTTTGCGGAGGAGCTCAAGGTACAAAGACGCAACATGGCCGGCAAGCGAGCCGACACCTGTCCCGGCCTTGAGCCGGGACCGTCCAGACTCCAACGTTTGGAACGGTCCCGGGTCAAGCCCGGGACACGGAGTTCAGCGCTTCACGTCGCGCTTTTCGCCCCGCCAACCGTGGTGATCTTGGCGGCGGTCTGCATGTGGCCGTCCCAGCGCTTGCCGAACGGTGCCTCGATGCCGAACTGGTCGAGCACCCGGAACACGATGTGATCCACGATATCGTCGACCGTCTGCGGATGATTATAGAAGGCCGGCATCGGCGGCAGCATCACCACGCCCATGCGGGCGAGCTTGAGCATGTTCTCCAGATGGATCTCGGACAACGGGGTCTCGCGCACCACCAGCACCAGCCGCCGCCGCTCCTTCAAGATGACGTCGGCGGCGCGGTGCACCAGATGTTCGCCGTAGCCGCCGGCGATCCCGCCCAGGGTGCGCACCGAGCACGGGATTACCACCATGCCCTCGGTGATGAAGGAGCCCGAGGAGATCGAGGCCCCCATGTCGCCCTGGCTGTGCACCACGGTTGCGAGCGAGCGCACATGCTCGACATTGTGGCGGGTCTCGTGCTCGATGGTGCGTTGCGCCCACTTGCTGATGATCAGGTGGGATTCGACCTGCGAATGCTTCAACGCCTCCAACAGCCGGATTCCGAAGACGGCGCCGGTCGATCCGGTCATGCCGACAATGAGGCGTCGCATCGCATTCCTCGCGTTGGGCACTGAATTCTCTCGGTTTTCAGGAATAGCCGCCGCGCCCCACGGCCGCAACCCGAAACTGCGGATTTGGCTATCAGGTCTTGAACAGGTGGCCGAACCTTTGCAGCGCCTCGCGGCGTCGTTCCGGGCTCGGCAGGTTCACGGCCGGGAACTTGTCGCGCCAATGGAACGGCCGGCAGGCGTCGATGATGGCGCGGCTGTTGGTATAGTCGCCGGCCTCCTTGCGCTCGGGCTCGATCCGCGGATCGAGCGGGGTCGACCAGGCGTTGCGGATAATGTCGATCGAGGTGGCGGGATCGGAGCGGGTGAGCAGCGCCCAGACCACCTCCTCCAGGTTGGAGACGTCGATATCGTCGTCGACCACGATGGTGTAGCGCCCGCAATAGGCGCCCACATGGCACATGGTGGCGATGTGGCCGGCCTGCCGGGCATGGCCCGGATAGCGCTGGCTGATGGCGACCGCCAGCAGGAGGCGCGCATTGCCGACCTCGTGGGCCCAGGCGGCGGCGACGCCGGGCACCCCCGCCTTCTCGATGTTCTCCCGCAACAGGCCGGAGCGCACCACCGCCCGATAGCGGCAGATCTCGTCGGGCGGGCGCTGCGGCGAGCAGCCGAGCAGGATCGGATCGTTGCGGTGGTAGATGGCCTTGATGTCCAGCACCGGCTCGGGCCGCACGTCGCTGGCGTAATAGCCGGTCCATTCGCCGAACGGCCCTTCGATGCGCTCGTTGCCGGGCTCGACGAATCCCTCCAGCACGATCTCGGCATTGGCCGGAATCGGCAGGCCGGTGAGCGGCCCCTTGATCACATCGACCGGCTTGCCGCGCATGCCGCCGACGATCTCGTACTCGCTCACCCCGAACGGCACCTCGCTGCAGGACATGAGGAACGACATGGGATCGCCGCCGCAGACCACCGCGACCGGCATCCGCTCGCCGCGCGCCTGGTACTTGTCGCGCATCTGGCGGCCGTGCTTGCCGGGCGAGATGTAGAAGCCGGCCGACTTGGCGTCGTGGATCATGACCCGGTAGGTGCCGCAATTGATCCAGCCGTCGTCGGGATCGCGCATGACGTTGAAGCAGCCGGTGCCGATATAGCGCCCGCCGTCGGGCTCGTGCCATTGCGGCGCCGGAAAGGCGGTGAGGTCGACGTCCTCGCCCTTGATCACGTTCTCGAAGATCGGGCCGTCGTTCACGTAGCGCGGCGCGATCCGCTTCATCGGCCCCATGAAGTGGGTGCGGAAGCCTTCGCTCAGCTCGATCTTGGAGAGGTCGGTCGGAAATCCGAGCGTCATGTTCTTGCGCTTGCCGCCGAAGAAATTGACCAGGATGCGGCTGCCCTTGATGGTGCCGGGCACCTCCTCGAAGATGAAGCAGGCCGCATCGTCATCGTGCAACGCCATCTCGGCCACCATGCCGATGTCGCGCTGCCAGGACAGGTTCTGGACCTGCTTGATCTCGCCGAGCTTGCGCGCCTCCTCGATCCATTGGCGCAGATCGTCATAGGCGATGCGCGGATCGACGTTGGAGCGCGGTACTGCGCCGGCCGGCGCGGCGCCGGCCCCGATCGGATTGCTCATCGGATCAGGCTTGGGATCCGGTCGGGTCACCGGCTCGGCCGACACTTTGCGCATGATCTCATCCCCAATTGCTACCGACGCGTTCGGTGGGCCAGCCTAGACAACAGCTGCCGTCGCCGGATACAGCATATTCGAAAATCACACGCTCGGGAAACGCGCTTGAACACGCGGCTTGAAAGCACGCCTTGGGAAGCTCCAAAATGAAGCCACCGAAGGGGGGAAACGAGCCCCTGATCCTGGTCGACGAGAGCAACCGCGCGCTCGGCACCGCCCTCAAGGAGGCGGTCCATCGGCAGGGCCGCCTGCATCGCGCATTCTCGATCTTCATGCTCGACGCGCGCGGCCGCATCCTGTTGCAGCAACGCAATCCGCACAAATACCATTCGGGCGGGCTGTGGGCGAACTCCTGCTGCGGGCATCCTCGCCCGGGCGAGCGCACCATCACGGCCGCCAGCCGCCGCCTCAACGAGGAGCTCGGCGTCACCGATCCGCTCCGGTTCGGGTTCTTCGCCCGCTACCAGACCGCGCTCGACCACGGCATGCAGGAGAACGAGCTCGTCTATGTGTATTTCGGGCGCTTGGCGGCGCCGGCCAAGCCCAATCCGGCCGAGGTCGCCGATCTGGAATTCCTGAGCCTCGCCGAGCTCAGCCGCCGTATCAAGCAGAAGCCGGGCGACTTCACCTATTGGATGAAGCACTATGTCCGCCATCATGGCGGCGAGATCGCACGCCACATCGCGGCGGAGACCGGCGAGAGGAAGGGATCATGAACCATCGCATCCTGGGCGGCGCACTGTGCGCGGCGGTACTCCTGTGCGTGAGCCTGCCGGGCGCCGCCCGCAGCGAGGAGCCGATCACCTTGCGGTATGGGCAGAACGCCGCCGGCGCCAATGGCCTGTCGTCGCTGCCGTTCACGCTTGCGCAGCGCAGGAACTTCTTCGTCCGCGAAGGCATCAATCTGGTGGTGGTGCCGATCCCGGGCGGCACCGACCGCATCGTGGCGGCGCTCGACAAGGGCGAGATCGATGCCGGCAAGAACGCCACCCCCTACCTGATCCAGGCGGTGCTCAACGGCTCGGACGCGGTCGCGATCATGAGCCAGACCAGCAATCCGGTCTACAGCCTGATCGCACGCCCCGAAATCAAGAGTTTCGCGGATCTCAAGGGCCGCACGCTCGGCCTCTCGACGCCTGGCGACACCATCACCTTGTCGAGCCTGCGGCTGCTCGCCCGCGGGCGTCTCAAGATGACGGACTTCACCACCAAGGTCTTGGTCGGCTCGACGGCGCGCTTCGACTGCCTGAAATCGGGCGAATGCGCCGCCGTGCCGATGGGCCAGCCCGAGGACCTCGACGCCATCAGCCGCGGCTTTCCGCGGCTCGCCTTCACCTACGAGGCGGGCGCCGATCTGTTGTTCAACGTCGACATGACGCGGCGCGCCTGGGGGACGCAGCACAAGGACACGCTGGTGCGCTTCGCGCGCGCCATGGGGTCCGCCTACGCCTTCATGAACGATCCCAAGAACCGCGACGAAGTCACTCACATGGTGATGGAAACCGGCGGGGTCTCGGCAGCGGTCGCGGCCGAGATCTTTGCGCCTTACCTCGAGCCCGACCGGAACGTGCTGCCGCGAAAGGGCGAGCTCGATCTGGCGGCGTTCAACCGGGTGCTCGCGCTCATGGCCGAGGTCGGCGCCATCCCGGCGCCGGCCCCGGACGCCGAGAAGTTCGTGGACCTGCAATATCTCAAGGCCGCGGGAATTCAGTGAACGGGAGGCGCGGATGCATCATCTGGCTCGACCAGCCGTTGGGGTGCTGCTCTCGATCATCTCCAGCCAGACGGCGCGCGCCGACGAGGCGTTGACGCTGCGCTACGGACAAAATGCGGCCTCCGCGCGTGACATCTCGACTCTTCCGCAGGCCGTGGCCATCCGCAAGGGCTTCTACTTGCGCGAAGGCGTCAATCTCGAGGTGGTTCCGACCGGGGCGTTCGATCTGGTTGCCGCGCTCGACAAGGGCGACATCGATATTTCGCGGATCGCCACGCCCTATCTGGTCGAGGCGGCGCTCAAGGGCTCCGACTTGGTGGCGATCGCCGGCCAGACCGCCAATCCCCTCTACGGTCGCCCGGCCGGACATCACCGGCTTTGCGGACCTCAAGGGCAAGCTGATCGGCCTCTCGATTCCGGTCGACACCATAACGCTGGTCATGCGCAAGCTGCTCGCCCTCAATGGGCTTCACGCGCCCGATTATCGCGTCAAGGCGGTGGTCGGCACGCTGGCGCGCTTCGAATGTCTGAAGTCGGGAGAATGCGCGGCCGTTCCGATGCGGCCGCCCGATGATGCCGACGCCGTGAAGCACGGCTTCCGTCGGCTCGGCGTGTCGACCGAAGCCGGCGAGCTCGCCTTCAATATCGACATGGTGCGTCGCGCCTGGGGGGAAGCGCACAAGGACCTGCTGACGCGCTACGTCCGCGCCATGGCGGCATCCTTCAGGTTCATCAACGATCCGGCGAACCGGGACGCGACGGTGGGCATCATCGTCGGGCTCACAGGCGTATCCGCCGATGTCGCCCAGGAGGTGCTGGCGCCCTACCTCGATCCCGACAAGCACGTCCTGCCGCGGCAGGGCGAGATCAACCTCAAAGGCTTTGCCGAGGTGATCTCCCTGATGGGCGAAGGCGGCGTCATCCCGACCCCGATCCCGGCCGCGGAGCGGTTCGTGGACCTGCAATACCTCAACGCCGCGGGGATTCAATAACTCCGCCCTGTCGTCTTGTACCGGTATCCGTTCATTCCCGCGTAATCGATACACTCTCTCGCGAGCGGAAACTCAGTTCATTTTTGCGAGATGACTGGGTCCCCGCATGCGCGAGGACGAGCGGGTGGGGCTGCGCTTTGATTTTTCCCTCACATTAAAAGGCCAGAGATTGCCGCCGGCCCTACGTCAGCGCTTCCTGGAACTTCAAGAGCCGCCCGGCGTTCGCCATCACCACCACGGTGCTGACATTGTGCAATAACGCCGCGATGATGGCGCCGCTGGCGCCGAGCCCACCGCTCGCCGCCATGGCGACGATCACCACGGTCCAGCCGAGCCCGATGCTCACATTGGCGTAGATGGTGCGGCGGCAGCGGCGGCTCAGGCGAATGCAGGTGCCCAGCCGCCGCAGATCGTTGGTCATCAGCACCAGGTCGGCGGAGGCGAGCGCCACATCGGTGCCGCGCGCCCCCATGGCGATGC
Organism: uncultured Alphaproteobacteria bacterium; assembly: GCA_963721005.1. Taxonomy (GTDB): domain Bacteria; phylum Pseudomonadota; class Alphaproteobacteria; order Rhizobiales; family Xanthobacteraceae; genus VAZQ01. The sequence goes on from CAVRHR010000003.1 coordinate 736,764, forward strand.
CGACGGCGCCGACCTTGAGCGCGAGCGAATCGTTGATGCCGTCGCCCACCACCATGGGGCGGTAGCCGGAACGGATCTCGTCGAGCACATAGGTCATCTTCTGGGCCGGCAGCGCTTCCGAACGGATATTCGGCAGCCCCAGGAAATCGCCGATGCGGCGCGCCACGGTCGCCCGGTCGCCGGTCAGCAGCACCTGACGGCGCAGCCCGAGCGCGCGCAGATCGTCGATGGCCTCGCGCGCCTCGACGCGCGGCTCGTCGGCGAGCAGCATCCAGCCGAGGAACCTTCCGCCACGCGACACCCCGACCAGGGGTCCGTCGTGGTCGGGCGGCTCTGAGATCGCGACCCCGAGCTCCCGGAACAGCTCGGCGCGGCCGAGCGCCACGGTCGCCTCGCCCTGCAGACCGACCACGCCGAGGCCGCGTGACTCCTTGAGGTCGTGCAGCATCTGCCGGCCGGGCTCGGCCAGCGTGGCCAGCGCCCGGCTGACCGGATGATTGCTCGCGCTCCCGAGATTGCCGGCGAGCGCCTTGAGGTCGCGCGGATCGACGCCGGGCTCGGCGCGCGCCTCCACCAGCTGTAATTGGCCGACAGTGACGGTGCCGGTCTTGTCGAATACCACCGCATCGACAGTCGCGAGGTTCTCCAGGAAGGCCGCGCCTTTCACCAGAATGCCGTGGCGGCTCGCCACCGCGATGGCGGCGATCGAGGTGGCGGGCGCCGCCAGCACCAGGGCGCAGGGGCACGAGGCCACCAGCACCGCCAGCGCCGCCACCGTGTTGCTGGTCGCAAACCAGGTGCCGGCCGCGATCAGGAGCACCAGCACCATATAGCGTTCCGCATAGCGCTCCAGGAGCCGGGTGACGGGCGGCTTGGCGTTCTCGGCATCCTGCAGCAGCGCGATCACCCGGCCGAGCGTCGAATCCTCGCCCACCCGCGTGAGCCGCACCACCAGATGGCCGTCGCCGTTGATCGAGCCGCTGCACACCTCGTTGCCGACCTGCACCTCGACCGGAACCGATTCACCGGTGATGGAGGCGGTGTCGACGCTGGAGGCACCCGAATGCACCAGACCGTCGGCCGGAATGAGATCGCCGGCGCGCAGATCGATCAGGTCGCCGGCGCGCAATGACTGGGTGTTCACCTCCTCGACCTCGCCGTTCGGCAACAGGCGGCGGGTCTTGACCTGGGTGAGCTTGCTCAGCGCCCGGATGGCCTCCTGCGAGCCCAAGAGCGAGCGCTCCTCCAGGATATGTCCCAGCGTCATGACCAGCGGCAGCAGCGCCGCCGTCATCAGGTCGCCGGCCGCCCAGGCGGCGATCAAGGCGAGCGCGATCAGCTGATCGGTGATGCCGTGCAGATCCGGATAGCGCAGCGACTGCCAGGCCGCCGACAACGCCGGCACCGCCACCAGCAGCGCCGCGACGCCCGCCACCAGCTCGGCCACGTCGCGCTGGCTCGGCGCCAGGAATTGCAAAGCGGTCGACAGGATGAGACAGCCGGCGGCGATGAGCGAAAGGGTGAGACGCAGGCCGAGCGAGAGCTGCTCGGCACGGCTGAGCAAGCCGTCGCCGGCGGTCGGCGGCAGGGTGGCGGTCTCGGCGGTCACGCTCATCGGGGCACCGGTCCCGGCAGCATCAACTGGATGCCGCCATCATTGTCCACGGTATCGACCCGCGCCGCCTTGGCGAGCAGCGGGCCGATGCGGTCGTAGTAAATCCGGCTGGTCAGCATGTCGCCCGACAGCCCGGGCGAGCCGTTCGCCAGCGCCGCGATGGCGGCGGTGCGGGACTTGGCGTCGGTGACCTTCTCCTCGGCCTTGGCGTCGGCATCGGTCAAGGTGCGATCGCGGTCCTGGTTGGCCCGCAGACCCGTCATGGCGGCGCCGGTGCGGGCTTCGGCGATGTCGCGGTCGGCCTGTTGGGAGGCGATCAGCACGTAGTCGAACGCGCTCTTGGCGCCGCTCGGGATCGCGGCAGCGAGATCGACCCGGCTCACCTTGATGCCGAGGCTCGCGCCCGCGGCGGTGAGGTCGTCCAGGCGGCGATTGATCGCGTTCATCAGGTCGGCGCGCAGCTGCTCGCGGCCGGCACGCGCGGCCGCGCTGGAGCCGCTGTCCAATTCGGGCCGCGCCACCAGGATGGTGTCGAGATCGCGCGCCGCGCAGACCAGCACGGCACTCGCCACGAACAGCCGCTGCAAAGCCGGCCCGACATGCTCCGCCGCCAGGATATAGGCGGCCGGATCGGTGATCTGGTAGAGCAGCGCCGCCTGCAGATGCACCACGCTGGCATCGCCGGTGAGCAGGAAGGCGGTGTTCTCGCGGGCAAAATCGCTGATCATGAAATCGCTGCTGACGGCGGAATCCGGCTCGAACTGGTCGATCCGGAACTCGATCTGGCGGTCTTCCGAGGGCAGGATGACGAGTTGCTCGATCGGCCGCGGCCAAGCCATCAGCAGGCCGGCGCCCTGCTGCCGCACGATGGTGCCGAAGCGGTAGACGATGGCGCGGCTCTCGGGCGGCACCTGGCGGAAGTTCGATACCGACCAGCCGATCGCCGCCAGACAGACGGCGAGAAACAGGAATCGGAACGCCAGCTTGGCGGACTGCGCCCAGGCCCCCGCGGGCTCGGCGCCGTCCTTGGGGTCCGGCATGGTCATTGCGGCTCCCCCTCATGGGCGTGGGCGGGCGGCGGAGCAGACGCTGCCGCCGCAGCCGCCGTTGGGGCCACGGCCGCGGTCGGGCTCGCCGGTCCCTCGACCAGGACGCGGAACGGGGCCGCATCGGTGCGCAGGATCAGCCGCGTGTTGGCGCCCACCACGGTGTCGAGCGTGTCGAGCGAGCGCAGCAGCATGTAAAGGTCGGGGGCGCTGTTATAGGCCTTGCCGTAGATGTCGGCCGCCTCCAGCCGCGACTTGGCGTCGATGCCGGCCGCCTCGGCCTTGGCCTTGGCGCGCAGCACGCGCGCGTCGCGGTCGGCGTTGGACGCGATCTCGGCCGCGGCGCGCTGGCCTTCGGCCTGCCGCTCGGCCGCGACGGTCTCGCGCTCGGCCCGCATCCGGGCGACCGTCGCGTTGAGGGTCTCGGTCGGCAGGGTCAACCGCTCGATGCCGACCTGGCGGATGGTCACGCCGTAGACCTTGAGGGCCTGCTCGTCGAGCCGCTCGCGCAACCGGCTCTCCAGCTCGCTCAGCTGCACCTTGGCGGGATCGGTATTCACCAGATTGGCGAGATCGAAGCTCGCCGCGGTGATCTCCAGCGAGGAGCCGACGAAGCTGCGCAGCTGCTGCGCCGCCACGTCGGGCTGGTTGCGCACCGCGCGCAGGAACTGCCGGATGCGCTCGGGCTCGGCCGGCACCTGCCAGGCCACATAGGCCTGGATCAGGACCCGCAGGCCGTCGCGCGTGCCCACATCCTGCAGGCCGCTCGAGGTGGTGCGCAGCCGCAGATCGACGTCGATGGTGCTCTCGACCGGAGCCGGCATCTTCCAGGCCAGGCCCGGCACGGTGTGGACATTGACCGGGTCGCCGAAGCGGGTGACCACGATGGCCTGCCCGGGCGAGACCAGCACCAGGCAGGCGCTCAGGACGGCGGCGGCCACCACCAGGAAGGCAACCAGGAAACGGCCGTACCGCGCCAGCAGGCCCTTGCCCCCATCGTCATGGGCCGCATGGTCATGATCGCCGTGACCATGATGGTGATGACCGTGATGGTGATGGTGCCCGAGCGTCATCGGCGTGATCCTGGAATGGGGGGAAGGCTGGGTTCGTCGTCGTCCTCCTCGGAGCTGTAATTTCTCCCAGGCGGAAACACGACGTCGCGTCGGGCAGCCTGCGGGCTGCTGCCGCCGCCGAAGCTGCGCAGATCGATCACCGGCCCGTTCTGGCCCTTGAGACGGTGATCGACCACGATGGTCTCGGACTTGGCCAAGCCCGAGGCCAGACGCTCGGAGCGCCGCTCGAACAGGAACGCCTCGCCGTCGCGCTGTCGCGCCTGGCGGTCGGCGTCGAACAGGGTGCCTTCGCTGCGGGCCTGCGTAACCAGCTCGGCCGCCGCCGCGGTCGCCTTGTTGCGATCCTCCATGGCGCCCTGCTGGGCCGATTTGATCGAGTGGATAGCGCTGGCGCGCTGCACCGCGATCTGCGAATTGGCCAGGATCTCGGCAGCCTGCACGTTATGATAGGCGGAGGCCGCGCCCACCGGCGGATGGATCGCCTCGACCACCACCGAGATCGCCTCGATGCCGCTCGACAGCTGATCCAATTGCCCCTGCAGGGCGACGCGGAAATCCGTGGTGAAAGCGTCGCGGCTTTGGCCGAGCACTTGCGGCAGCGTGTAGCGGGCGAAATACCGCACCAGCAGCTGACCGGTCAAAGCCGTGATGAGGGTTTCCGGATCGGCCACCCGATAGGCGGCGAACGTGGCCGCGGGCCCGGTCAGCCCGACCCGGTAGACGACCCGCAAATCCGCATCCGCGATCTGGAAGGTCTGCTGGCCATTCGCTTCGCTGGCGATCAAATAGCTCTGCTCGGAGGGATGCGAGAAGGTCCAAAGGCGGTCGGCTGCGGCCGGCGGCGCGGCTTCCGCGCCGACCAGCTGCTGTTGCTGATCGACGCCGGCGCTCTGCCGGGCGGCTTGTTGGGAATCTCCCGATGACGATATCGCGATCGGGATGTCGTGAATGACGCCGAGCTCGACATAGCGCATCACCCCCATGGGCCAGGGCAGATGGAAATGCAGGCCGGGCCCGAACACCGCGACCGGCTCGCCGAAGCGCTCATAGACCGCACGCTCGTTGAGGCCGAGCGCCGTGATGCCGGTGACGCACCACGCCAATATCCCCATCACCAAGGTGACCGGAAGCATCGCGCGCTGCACGAAGCCGAGCGCCCAGCTGCGCGAGAGATCGATCCCGAACTGCTGTTGTACCGCGGTGTTGAACGCCTGGAAGCTCGGCGCCGAGAAACGCAGGAAACCCGCGATGCTGCTGTCGGCGACGCTGCGTCGCTCGGCGAGCGGCGCGAACGGCACGAAGGCGACCGCGAGGCTGCGCACCATCATCTCGAGCGCGACCACGACCACCAGGATGGCGAGGCCCTGCTCGATGCGGATCGCCCAGGCAAAGCCGAGCGAGCGCAGCACTGCCGCAATGCCGAGCCCCAGGCACACGGTCAGCGGAATCCGCAGCAGCCGGTCGAGCTGCGGGGCGTCGGGGAGCATCTCGGCCGCAATGCCGGCGCAGTAACGCTCCAGCACCAGGAGCGGAAAGGCCGCCACGATGAGCGCCCCGCCCAGAATCTCCAGGATGGTCGGATCGGCGGCCGCGAGCGGCGTCACCCGCCAGGTCACCACCACGCCAGCGATCGCCAGACCGGCGAACAGCAAGGCCACCAGGGCCTGCGGCCAGCCCGCCAGAATTTCGTCCCGCCACACCAGTTGCGACCGCGAGCTGGCCAGCAGCTGCCGCCAGCGGGCGAGTGCGTCGGCGCGCCTGGCCGCCACGAGCGGCTCCGGGCTCGGACGCGGTATCTGTTGCAACGGGTCTTGCCCGAGCAAACGAAGGCGCACGAAGGCCAGAAGGCCGGAGGAGAGAAAGCCCGCGGCCGCAACCAGGAATGCGGCGCCGAGAAATCCGAGCGACCGCGGGATCGGCAGATCGAGCCGCCAATAGGCATTGGCATGCGCCGATATGGCGCCCGTCAAGGCGAGCCCGAGCGCCGCGAGGATCGCCCCGATGATCAGGAGCGGCGCCACATAGCGCCTGACATTGTTGAAATGCGGCAACTCGGCCAGCATCACATGCACCTCCAGTGACAACGGCGATCGACAGCGGTCGTGGACCGTTGCGATAGCGGAATTTCGCCCCCAGGTCGAGCAAGTCGCGGGTTCGCCTGCCCGCCCGCGCGGGGCTGAACAGCGGCTCGCATCAAGACGTTCAGTTCAGCCGGTCCTTGATCTTGTCGAGCCCGGCATTGGCGCAGGCTTCGTCCTTGTCGCCGCCCGGTGCGCCGGCGGCCGAGATGCCGCCGATGGTGTCTTCGCCGACCTTGATCGGCAGGCCGCCCTGCCCGGTCGAGAGCTCCTTGTCGTACATGCCGGGATTGAAGGCGCCCGGCGTGGCGACCCGCTTGGTGAAATCCCCGGTCGAGACCCGCTGCATCGCGGCGGTGTAGGCCTTGCGGCGGGTGACCTCGAGCGTCAGCGGGCGCGCGCCGTCGCCGACCAGGATGAGCTTGATGGCGCCGACGCGGTCCACGATGGTGACCGTCACGTTGTAGCCTTGGGCTTTGCAGGCCGCGACCGCCCCCTCCGCGGCCTCGAGCGCCAGCGCGGCGGTCAAAACCTTGTGACTTTCCGACGGCAGCGGATCGGCCGCCCAGGCATTGATGCTGGTCAGGGCTGCAAGGCCGGCAGCAGCCGCGAGCGCGTAGGATCGGATCATCGATATCCTCCCGAAGATTTTTGGATCGCCCCCTGATCGCGGTCAGGATTGCAAAGTAACGCCGTGAATTCAACTGCGGCGCCGGATTTTTGCCGGCGGCCGCCCAAGGCCCGCCCTCGATCGCTGTGGCGGCGTCGACCGGGGGCGATTGCGTCGACGATTGTAATAGTATAACGTTGCGATAGAAGCCCGCTTGGCACGGGGCGCAAGCTGCCTGACAATGAAAGGAGTTCGAGATGAACAGACGTCAGCTTCTGTGTGCAGCCGCGTTCTTCGCACCGCTGCTGCTCGGATCGACAATCGGATCGATCGGCGCGCACGCGGCCGACAAGATCAAGGTGGCGGCCTCCTTCAGCGTGCTGGGCGACATGGTGAAACAGGTCGGCGGCGACCGGGTCGAGGTCACGACCTTCGTCGGCCCCAACGGCGACGCCCATGTCTACGAGCCGACGCCCGGCGACGCGAAGACTCTCCTCGAAGCCAAGATCCTGGTGGTCAACGGCCTCGGGCTGGAAGGCTGGATGGGAAGGCTACAGAAGTCATCGGGCTTCAAGGGCCAGGTGGTGACGGCGACCAAAGGCATCAAGTCGCGCCAGATGGAGGAGGAAGAGCACGGCAAGACGCACAAGATCACCGATCCGCATGCGTGGCAGAGCCTCGCCAACGGCAGGATCTATGTCCAGAACATCCGGGACGGCCTGGTGGCGGCCGATCCTGAGGGCAAGGACGCTTATCCAGCGAACGCCAACAAATTCCTGGCCGATATCGACGAGGTCGAGAAGCTGGTCAAGGACAGCATTGCGAAGCTGCCGCCGGCCCGCCGGAAGATCATCACCACCCACGATGCGTTCGGCTATTTCGGCGCGACCTACGGGATGGAATTCATCGCTCCGGAAGGTGTAAGCACGGAAAGCGAGGCCTCCGCCAAGGACGTTGCCAAGATCATCCGCCAGATCAAGGCCGAGAAGATTCCGGCCGTCTTCCTCGAGAACGTCACCGATCACCGGTTGCTCGATCAGATCGCCAAGGAGACCGGCGCCAAGGTCGGCGGCACGCTCTATTCCGATGCCCTTTCAGACGCGAACGGGCCGGCCGCCACCTATCTCGACATGTTCCGCAACAACATCCAGACACTGACCGCCGCCCTTTCGTCCTAGCCCGACGGCGTGGCACTGCGGTCACAGTACCAGCGAAATAGGTGCCACGGCTGGTGATCGTGGCGCCCGTTCTTGACAAAACATGCGGTCTATTGAAACGTTATATTGTTTCATATCTGCGTCATCATGATGCAACGTTATAGCATTGATGCAGATGAGCTGGTGGCACCACGGGCGAGGAATGGGGGGGTTCGATGTCGATTTGGAGTAGCCGCGTTGGCTTTCTCAGCAGCTGTACACTCCTTTCGCTCTGCTGCGGCGGCGTAACCGCCTTCGGGCAAGCAACCGGAAACCAGCCGGCTGCGGAGACCCCGTCCGCCCCGCAGACGCAACCAACCCCGGGCACGCCTGGCACGTTCCCGACCATCAACGTGGAAACCACCAAGAAGAAACCGGCCAAGAAGCAGGCCGCGCGGCGGCCGCCGCCGCAACCGGCCCGCCCCAGCGTCGAGACGCAACAAGCAACCGCCGAGCGGCGGATCCAGGCACAAATCACCACTTTCAACACCACGCGCGACAATATCTACACCACGGTCGGCACCAATGCGGACACGATCAGCAAGGAGGACATCCAGAAGCTGCCGCAGGCCGAGAATACGCCGGTCGACAAGGTGCTGCTGCAATTGCCGGGCGTGTCGCAGGATTCCGCCGCGAGCGGAAACCTCCACGTCCGCAACGAGCACGCCAATGTGCAATACCGCATCAATGGCATCATGCTGCCCGACGGCGTCTCGGGATTCGGGCCGATCCTCGAGACCGGACTAATCGGCAGTCTCTCGCTCATCACCGGCGCGATGCCGGCCGAATACGGGCTGCGCACCGCGGCGCTGGTGGACATCAAGACCAGGGACGGCGCCTTCGACAACGGCGGCAAGGTCGGCATCTACGGCGGCAGCCACGACACCTTCACGCCGAGCTTCGAATATGGCGGCACCATCGGGGGCGATTGCCGCTCCGCCGCGCCCACCCCCGGAATGTTCGTGAAGGCGCCACCGCCGGGAAGCTGCGGCCTGGTCACCGAATATTTCTTCACCGGCCGCTATCTGACCAACAATGTCGGTATCGAGAATCCGACCGGCGAGCCGAATGCCATCCATGACGTCACCACCCAGACGCGCGGCTTCGGCTATGTCTCGACCGTCATCGATCCCACCACCCGGGTGAGCCTGATCACCGGCGCCTCCCTGAACAAGTTCCAGATTCCCAACAATCCGGGCCAGCCGACGCTGCTCAATTCCGCCTTCGGGGTGACGGCCTTCAATTCGTCGCTGCTCAACGAAAACCAGGTCGAGCGCACCTATTTCAACGTGGTGACGCTGCAGAGATCGCTGAACGACCTCGATTTCCAGCTCTCCTATTTCAATCGCTACAGCAGTCTCCATTTCAAGCCGGACGTGGTGGGCGACCTCCTGTTCAACGGCATTGCCTCGGACGTCTATCGCGCAACCTTCGCCAACGGAGTGCAGGGCGACGGCTCCTACCGGATCAACGACGCGCACACCTTGCGCACCGGCTTCTCGGTCACCGCCGAGAAGACGCAGAACACCAGCCTGTCCACGGTCGAGCCCTGCACGCTCTGCGACGGCGCCGACAATGTCGACGCGCCGTTCACCGTGACGGACGCGGTCGCGAAGCTGGGCTGGCTCTACGGAGTCTATGTCCAGGACGAATGGAAGCTCACCAATCAGCTCACCATCAATGCGGGCCTGCGCTTCGATCAGATGGACGAGTACGTGAGCGCCAACCAGCTCAGCCCGCGCCTGAGCGTGGTCTACCAACCGTTGCCGGGCACGACCTTCCATGCCGGCTATGCGCGCTACTTCACGCCGCCGCCGCAGACCATCGCGGCGCCGGTCAATCTTGCGCTGTTCGCGAGCACGACCGGGCAACCCTCCCAGTTCCTGCAGGATCCGGTACTGCCCGAGCGTGCCAACGTCTACGATGTCGGCGTGAGCCAGGTGTTCTCGCGCGGATGCACGCCGCTGCCGAGCGGCACCTTCACCAAGGCGCCGCGGGTCTCGAGCGACTGCGAGCGCCTCGAGCTCGGGGTCGACGCCTACTACAAGACCGCCAGAGACCTGCTCGACGACGGGCAGTTCGGCGCCGCGCTTGTGTTGAGCGGCTTCAACTACGAGAAGGCCTATAACGATGGTGTCGAGCTCAGCACCAAATACAGCAACGGCAATTTCAGCGCCTATGGCAATCTGGCCTGGGGCATCCAGAAGGGCACCAACGTGGTGTCCAACCAATTCCTGTTCGACAACGCGACGCCGCTCGCCACGCTCGGCGGGCTGACCGAGTTTCAATATATCCAGTCGCACTACATCTTCACGGATCACACCCAGCTCTGGACCGGTTCGGCGGGCGTCTCCTACCTCTGGTCGGGGACGCTGTTCAGCGTGGACATGATCTACGGCAGCGGGTTCCGCAGCGGCGACGCAAACACCGACCATCTGCCTCCCTACGCTCAGTTCAATGCCGGAATTTCGCACGAGTTCGCGGGCTGGCAGATGAAGCCGCTCACGGTGCGCTTCGACGTCGTGAACATCTTCGACACGGTTTACGAAATCAGAGACGGATCGGGCATCGGCGTCTTCGCCGCCCAATTCGGCCCGCGCCGGGGCTTTTTTGCCGGCGTGTCGCAAAAGCTGTGATTGAACCAAGCATGTGCACGCGAAGTGGGGCCGGGGCATGTGCATAACGAAGGCGAGACAACGAGAAAGGCCCCCGATCCATGGCGGTCAGCATCTGGCTTAGATTGAGAACGGCATCTGGACCGCTATACGGCGCGTCCTTTGTGCTCGCGGTCTTGGTGGACGGCGCGCTGGCACAAGCGCCGGGCGCGACGGAAATTGCGGAGCTGCCACGCGACCTCAGCCCCTGGGGCATGTTCATGAGTGCCGATCCGCTGGTGAAGGCGGTGCTGATCGGGCTCGCCTTCGCATCGGTGGTAACCTGGACGGTGTGGCTGGCCAAGACCATCGAGCTGGTGGTGGCGCGCCGGCGCGTCAAAGCGGACTTGGCGAGGCTCGGCCTGGCGCAGCGGCTCTCCGACGGCATCGAGCGGCTTGCCGCGACGCAAAGCCCGGCCCTGACGTTTCTCGAAGCTGCAGTGGCGGAGATCCAGCTGTCGCAGGACAGCGCCGAGCGGGAAGGCATCAAGGAACGCATCGCCTCGCGGCTGGAACGGATCGAGGCCGCGTTCGGGCGGCGGATCATGCGCGACACCAGCGTGCTCGCCACCATCGGGGCCACTGCCCCGTTCGTGGGCCTGTTCGGCACGGTCTGGGGCATCATGAACAGCTTCATCGGCATTTCGCGCGAGCACACCACCAACTTGGCGGTGGTGGCGCCCGGCATCGCCGAGGCGCTGCTGGCGACCGCCTTCGGGCTGGCGGCCGCCATACCGGCGGTCGTCATCTACAACATGTTCGCGCGGTCGATCTCCGGTTATCGGGCGCTCCTGGGCGATGCCTCGGCGGCCGTCCTGCGGCTGGTGAGCCGCGACCTCGACCGCCAGATATCCGGATCGGCATCATCAGCTCGCCGGCCCGCGTCCTTGTCGGCTGCGGAGTAGCGCATGAGCGTGCGGCTCGACCACGGCGACGACAGCCTCACCGACATCCATGAGATCAATGTCACGCCGTTCATCGACGTGATGCTGGTGCTGCTCATCATCTTCATGGTGGCGGCGCCGCTCGCGACCGTCGACATCGCGGTGAACCTGCCGACCGCGGCCCCGCAAGCGCAGCCGCGGCCGCCGATGCCGCAGTTCCTGACCGTCAAGGCCGACCTCGCGCTGGCGCTCGGCGATGAGCCGGTCGAGCGGGACGCACTCGGCGCGGCGCTCGACACCGCCACCAGAGGCGACCGGGATGCGCGCATTTTCCTGCGCGCCGACAAGAGCGTCCCCTACGGCAATCTCATGGAGGTGATGAGCCTGCTGCGCGGTGCGGGCTATCTCAAGATCGCCCTGGTCGGGCTCGAGAAGACGCCGGCGCCATGACCGCGCTCGCGGCGTCAGACATGCGCGACGACCGACGCGAGCTGATCCGCTGGCTCGCCTGCGGCGCGGTGGTGCTGTTCGCCCATGCCGGAATCGCAGCCGCGCTGATCGCGCGGCACGATCCGATCGAGGAAGGCGAGGTCGGCACCGACGCGATCGTGGTCGAGTTTCAGCCCGAGCAGATCCAGACCGATCCGATCCCCGAGCCGGTCGAGAAGGTCGAGGAGAAGCCGGAGCCGCTGCCGGAGCAGCCCTCCGAGTCGATGCTGCCGCCCAAGCCCGAGCCGCAGCCGGAGCCGCCTCACGAGGATGTTCCGGCAGCGGCTCCGCGGCCGGTCCAGGCCCGCGCCGTGCCGATGACCTGGCGCAATCAGGTCGTCACCATCCTGGAACGCAACAAGCGCTATCCCTCGGATGCCCGCGCCCGCGGCGAGCATGGCGTGGCCCGGCTCGCCTTCAGCATCGACGGAGCGGGGCACCTCATCGCGAGCCGCATCGTGGCGAGCTCGGGGTCGGCGGCGCTCGATCAGGAAACGCTGGCGCTGGTGCGGCGCGCGCAACCGTTCCCGCCGCCGCCGCCCGATCTCGTCGGCGCCGAGATGACGGTCCCGGTCAGCTTCAGCATTCGTTAAGGAGACGGCGGCGCCCACTGCGCCAGTCCGCCCAACCGTGGATTGGGCTCGGCTGTCAAGATTTGCCGCAGAACGACCAGCACCCCCGCACCGATCAATAGGGCTGCCAGAACAAGAATGCGGCTGGCATTGTTCACTCGTACCGCGCTGCGCTCTGTTTGTCCTGCAACGCAGTCTCAACAGGCCCTGCAATGGGGCGCTTTGGTCGCTATCCCCCTGAAAGCAAACTCGTTATGCTCACTTTGAATTTGAGCTTTACGTTCCGCTTCAACTGAGAGCCACCTCGAACCCCGTATTGGAAAGATTCAAGCTCAGGCTCACCAATGTCATGACGAGGGCAACCAAGAAGAACGCGAGACCGACAATCAACACATGTTTCGTGCTCGTCGCACCCGCCTGACCGGAAAGTGTGCTCAAGGCTCCCTCCTCGTGTCCGTGCCGTCCAATAGGACCGAAAGACTGGAGCTTACAAATCAGCCCTTGAAAGACCCTTAAAGCTTTCCGAAATCTTTCTTCCCATTTATTAAGACACGGAGCTGATCCGTGATGGGTTCGGATGATTTGGAGACAATTCCGCGGCGGGCGCCTGATGCGAGAGCCCGAGCCCGAGGGAGCTCTGAGCGCCGCTGCAGGGCGAATCGCGTCAGTCTGCAGTCAACGAGGCGATCTGACGGACGGAAAGTGCGCCCGGTGGTCTCGATGATCGGGCTAATACAGCCATTTGTCCGATACCTGACACCTTGCGGCGGGCGGCCCAAAGGGGTCGAGCCCAGATACAACCGCTGCGATCAGTTCACGCCTTGTTAACCCTACTGTAACGGTCAGGCCGTATACTGCCGTGTTGACAGCCTGGGGAGGACGCCGTCCTCCCCCCAAACGATTGACGAGATGCCGTCATTGGTAAACCGGGCATTAGCTGGAGCAGACCGATGCGCAGAGTCTCCTCATCAGTGCAATTCCTCCTGATCGCGTTATTCGGCCTCATGGCGACCGGTCTTGTCGGGGTCTGTGGCATGTCGATGAGCGCAGCCTGGCAGCGGGAGGCGACAGCGCAGCGCAGAATGGAAGTCGGCAGCATCACACGACAGCTGTTCCTGGCAATGCAAAACATGCGGATCGAACGCGGCACGGTCAGTACGGTCATTATTGAAGGTGAGCCCCCCAATTCCGCCACCCGGCAGGATATTCAGGATCTTCGGGCCAGGTCGACGCAGGCTCTGGCCGAAGCGTTGGACATGCTGTTGCGCCTCGATTTCAGCGACCGAGATCGCTGGGTTGTGGAGCTACGCGCAAAGAGCGCTGCCGTCGAGACCATCCGCGCCGACGCCGACGCGCTTCTTCGGGAACCGGGCCTCGGAACCAACACGGAAGTCAATGACAAATGGGTGGCTGCGGTCGGCACACTCGTCGATAGAATGGATACGCTGTCAAGCCGACTTTCGTCCGAAGTACGGCTCAACGACCCGTTTTTCGATCAAATGATGACGGTCAAGCAACTCGCTTGGAGCGTTCGTTCCGATGCGGGCTCGGAACGCTTGATGATTGGCGATGCCCTCGCGGGCGGAGGGAAGGTGTCGGAGGAGTGGCAGCGAAAAACGACGGAGCTTCGCCAACGCGTAAGCACCATTTGGGCAACATTGCTCAACTTCGTTGATGATCCGCAAACACCGCAGGGCCTCTGGGATTCGATCGCAGAGGCAAAGGAGACGTATTTCAACCATTACATTCGCGATCGCGACGAAGTCTATAAGTCACTGAACGCCGGCGACCGCCCGCGAACCACGAGCCGTGCCTGGATACAAGAGTCAAATCCGGCGCTCCAGAGCCTGATAGGCGTGGCCAATACTGCTGTGGACCTGGCACAGACGGCTGCAGAAAGAATGTCGGCCGACGCACGGCGACATTTCCTGTACCAAAGTCTCCTGGTCCTCGCCGCCGTGCTGATCGGCCTTCTGGGGCTGTTCAAAATCCGCCGAAACGTCATCGCGCCAGTCGTCACTCTTACCGTCGCCATGCGGCAGCTGGCAGCTGGCAATACCGACACCGAGATCCCGAACACGAAGCGGCAGGACGAGCTCGGGGCGATGGCCAGAGCGGTCGAGATTTTCAAGCAAGCCGCAATCGAGAATGCCCGCCTCCGTATCCAGCAAGATCAGATGACCGCTCGGACGAACGCCGAGAGACAGACAGCTGCCGCGCAGCTGACCAAGGCATTCGATGCCAAGGTCGGAAAGCTGGTCCAGTCTCTCAGGACTTCCGCGAGAGACATGGAAGAAACCGCACGGTCGATGTCGGAAACGGCGGAAGAAGCCGGCCAGGTGTCCAAGCTGGCAACCGACTTCGCGGAGCAGACATCGAGCAATGTTCGTGAAATGGCCACTGCCACCGATAAGTTCGCCACCTCCGCGCGCGAGATTGGTTCCCGCGTATCGACTTCCGTTAGTCTCGTCGGAAAAGCGGTGGATGACACCAGGCGCACCGACAACGCCGTGAGCATCTTGTCCCAACGGGCCGAGCGGATCGAGCAGATAGTAAAGCTGATCTCGGATATTGCGGCGCAAACCAACCTGTTGGCGTTGAATGCGACCATCGAATCGGCGCGGGCCGGTCAGGCGGGAAGAGGATTCGGCGTGGTGGCATCGGAAGTCAAAAATCTCGCTGCTCAAACCGCCAGGGCCACGGAAGAGATCGCATCTCACGTGGCACAGTCGCAGGAGGCGACCAGGGATGTCGTCGGAGCGATCAAGGGCGTCGGAAGCACGATCGAGCAACTGCATCTCATTGCGGCTGCCATCGCGGCGGCGGTCGAGGAGCAGCACGCGGTCGCCCAGGAGATCGCAAGATCGGTCGCGGAAGCCGCGAGCGCCACGCAGGAGGTCACGATCAATATCTCCCATGTGCGCCATGCAGCGGATCACACGGGTTCGACGTCGACCAAAGTATTGGCGGCAGCAACCGCCTTATCTCAGAATTCCTCGGAGCTCAGCCGAGAGGTCGAGCTGTTCCTCGCAAGCGTCGCGGTAGCCTAAAATCCCATCGTTATCGTCGCCCGCGAAGGCGGGCGACCCAGTAACCGCAGGAATATCGATTTAACCGACGGGTTACACTGTTCGGACACGGATTACCGGGTGCCCCGCCTTCGCGGTGCATGCCCCCCGAGTGAGGCAGAGACAGCACCTCGCGTTCGGGCCGCTGTCCGGGCGCCAACCAAGCCTCGCGGACGATCAATCAGCGGGCCCGCTACGAACCGGAGCCGCCATCTTGCGTCGCGCTATTGCTTGAAGCGCACCACCAGCGGCGCCGGATAGGATTCCGCCACCGGCTCGCCGCGGCTCTTGACCGTGACCTTGTACATGCCGGCCTCCTGGATCGCGTCGGCCGGCAATATCGCATCGAGCTCGTTGCGGCTGACGAACTGCGTCTCGAGCTCCCGGCCGTTGATCAGGATCTGATGGAACGGCCAGAAGCCCCTGCCCCGCACCTTGAGCACCGTCGGCCCGGCGCCTTGCGTCACCGCCAGCGGCGTCACCTCGATGTGCTCGGAGAGTTGCTGCCAGGAATTGAACTCCGGGATCGGATTGACGTATTTGTGGAAGGCGATGTCGACCAGCTTGCCGTTGGTCACCACCATCTTGACGTTGGTGGTCGCCCACATGTCCTGCAGCGGATTGCCCTCGACGATCGAGAGGTCCGCCACCTTGCCGGGCTCGACGCTGCCGTAGTCCTTGTCCTTGTGAAAGGTTCTCGCCACGTTGATGGTCGCGGCCTGGATCACCTTCATCGGCGGGACGCCGGCCTCGACGTCCATGGTCATGCCCTCGTGCATCAAGAGGCCGGCCATGCCGCGCGGCGAGTCCGAGCCCTCCTTGAGGATGCCGCCGGCCTGCACGAAGCGCCGGATGAACTCGTTGGCCTTGGCGTAGCCGACGCGGGTGTGCTCGAGCTGCTCGGGCTTGTAGCGCTTGAACAGCTTCTCGGTGGTGTACTCGGTCACGATGCGCACGGCGGCCGGGAAGTTGGTGTTGGGATCGCCGAGGATCTCCTGCTCCTTCTGCCAGAAGCGTTGCGCGCTCGGCGACAGCGGCCGCAGCCATTTGGCGATGGTGGGGGTCCAGGCCACGTGATGCTCCACCATGGCGGCGATGACCTTGTCGAAGTTCTCGGTCTCGTAGAGCGCGCCGGCTTCTTCCGCGTCGATCTTGCCGGCGGTGCGGTCGATGGCGAGCTTGCGCCGGCGATCCAGATCCATGATCGAGGTGTAGCCGACGCTCCAGATGTGCTCGACCCCGTCGACGCCGGCATTGGCCGACGCGATGGCGTCCCAGGTGTGGCCCGTCACCCCCATGCCGATCCGGTGCGCCTCGTCGACCACCGCCTTCACCAGGTCGGCGCTGAGAAACTCGCTGAGCTTGAGCACATCATAGCCTTCGCGCTTCTTGGCCTGCACCGCCGCGCGCGCCTGCTCGGCATTCTCGATGGTGATGAAGCCGCGCCAGGCGCGCGAACCTTCGGTCTCCAGGTCGCCGATCCGCGCGCCGAGCGCCTGCCCGGAGGGCCAGATGCGCGGCCCGCGAATCTTGCCCATGTTGGTGCCGTCCTTCTGGGCGAGCGCCCACGGGCCGTTCTGGTTAGTTTCGATCTCGACGCAAGTGGTGATGCCGAGATGGAGGTAAAGCTCGCCCCAGAATGCTTCCCAATGACAATGCCCATCGATGAAGCCCGGCATCACCGTCTTGCCCTTGGCGTCGATCACCTGGGCGCCGGGCGGGATCGCGACCTCGCCGCTGCGCCCGATGGTCTTGAGCCGGTCGCCTTCGATGACGATGACCGAATTATCGATCGGCGGCCGTCCGGTCCCGTCGATCAGGAGCCCGCCCTGAATCACCGTTACGGGGGCCGGCGCCTGGGCCTGCGCCAAGCTGAAAGGCGCGGCAGCGCCGGCGGCAACGAGCACTGCGGTCGCAAAAGCTTTCGTGATCATGTCTTTCTTTCCTTAAGCGGTCAGGCCGCCGGCGACTTGCAGCACCGGTTTCGGCCCGACTTCCAAGCCCTGCCATCCCAGAACGAGCGGTCAAGCCCGCACAGTCCCGCGCGCTTGCGGGCAAACTGTCCGATCGATGCCGCGTCTGAGGGCCGAAACGGTCTCACAAATTCCATGGATCAGCAATAGCGGCGCCCTGATAGCCGGCGACGCGGCGCGTGGGCACGGCGCTACGCGCCTTAGCCACCCCCCAGCCGAGCGGCTTGACGATTCGCTGCGCGAAGCAGAGAATCCGTGCAACTTCCGAGGTGACCCCATGCTGAAGCCCCGCAACCTCATTCCGCCAGTGCAGCTCGACCGGCCGCTGTTGTCGCGGCGCTCGATGGTCGGTCTTGCCTGCCTGGCGCCGTTCATCTCGCTGCCGGCGCGCGCGGCCGAGCTCATTACCTTTACGGATATTGCGGCTGCGGACGACCAGTACACCGAGAAGGCCAGGAAGCTCGCCGGCAAAGTGGTGGAGATGCACGGCTACATGGCGCCGCCGCTCAAGCCGGAGATCGACTTCTTCGTGCTCACCAGCCTGCCGACCGCCATCTGCCCGTTCTGCGACGCGGCAGCCAGCTGGCCCGACGACATCGTCCTGGTCCATCTCAGCCGCCCGGTGCGCGCGCTCGCCTATGACCGCCTGCTCGACGTCAGCGGGACCTTGGAGATCGGGATCGATACCGATGCGGCCACCGGTTTCGTCAGCCTGGTGCGGCTGCGGGATGCCAAATACGTAAAGGTCTGAGCCGCGTTGAACGAAGCCAAGCCGGGGAACCTGCGGCCGCCTGCGCTCGATATCCAGGATCTGCAGGTACGCTATTCCAATGGACCCGGCGCGGTCACCGCGCTGGAGATCGAGCAATTGCAGGTGGCGCCCGGCTCGCGCTTGGCTGTCACCGGCCCTTCCGGCTCGGGCAAGTCGACCTTCCTCTATGCGATCGGCGGCCTGTTGCGCCCGCAGTGCGGACGCGTGCTGTGGGAAGGACGCGATATCCTGGCCGAGGGGGAATCGGCCCGCGACCGTTGGCGGCGCCGCACCGTGGGCTTCGCATTCCAGGACTTTCACCTGCTGGCGGAGCTCACGCCGCTGCAGAACGTGCTGCTGCCGGCGAGCTTCGAGCGCTTCGCCGCCGACCGCGCCACCCGCGCGCGGGCGATCTCGCTGCTCGAGCACTTCTCGGTGCCGCAGGCACGCAAGAGCACGGCTAGCCTGTCGCGCGGCGAGCAACAGCGGGTGGCGATCGCGCGGGCTCTGCTGTTTGATCCGCCAGTGATCCTGGCCGACGAGCCGACCGCGAGCCTCGACGCCAAGGCCGGCGACGTCGTGATCGAGATCCTGTTGCAGCTCTCCCGTGACGGCCGCACCGTGATCGCGATCAGCCACGATCAGGCATTGCTCGAGCGGTTTGGCAGCACCGTCGCGCTCGATCATGGCCGGATGACCGGCCAGCACAGGCAGGCAGCGTCATGAATCCGTTCCTGGTCGTATGGGCCACCATCGCCCGCCACCGCGGCACTTATCTCTTGTTCATCGTCCTGGTCGCGGTCGCGACCGCCATCGGGGTCGGCATCACCACCCAGGAGGCGGCGTTGCGCACCGGCAGCGCGCGCGCCGCCGACAAGTTCGACCTCATGGTGGCGGCGCCCGGCAGCGAGACCGACGTGGTGCTGGCGGCGATCTATCTGCGCCCCGGCACCGTGCCGTTGCTCGATCCCGCCGTCGTCGGCCGCGTGCTGGCAGAGCCGCGCGCCAAGATCTCGGCGCCGCTCGGCTTCGGCGACAATATCCGCGGCTCCGCCATCGTGGGCACGGTGCCGGCCTTCGTGGACTACCTGTCGGGCGGGCTGTCGGAGGGCCGCGTGTTCGCGACCGAAGGCGAGGCCGTGGCCGGCGCGGTGGCGCCGGTCGCGATGGGTGAGAGCTTCCGCCCCGATCACGGCCGCAACCCGTTTCTCGAGGCCGGCACCACCCGGGTTCAGCATGCCGCCACCCTGACGGTGGTGGGACGCATGAAGCCGACCGGCACGCCGTGGGACAATTCGGTGATCGTGCCGATCGAGTTCGTCTGGCGGGTGCATGGCCTGCCGGCCGGACATGCGGCGGGCGAGGAGCGCATCGGGCCGCCGTTCGATCCCGCGCACGTGCCGGGCGTGCCGGCGATCGTCATCAAGCCCGACACCATCAACGCGGCCTACGGGCTTCGCAACCTCTACCGATCGGGCCCGAGCATGGCGTTCTTTCCGGCGGAAGCGCTGGTGCGGCTCTACCAGGTGCTGGGCGACATCCGTGAGCTGATGAGCTGGCTCGCGCTCGCGACCCAGGGCCTGGTGGTGATCGCCATGCTGGCCGGCGTCATGGCGATCCTGACCCTGCACCGCCGGCAATTCGCGGTGCTGCGCGCGCTCGGGGCGCCGCGGCTCTACATCTTCCTGTGCGTCTGGAGCCAGATCGCGGTGATCGCGATCGCCGGCGCGCTCCTCGGTCTCCTCCTCGGCGCCGGCGCCGCCACGGCGGTCTCGCACATGATCACGCGCGCCACCGGCATCGTGCTGCCGGCGCAGATCGGCGAGGACGAGTTGCTGCTGGTGGGCGGCATGATCGTGTTCGGCCTGGTCGTCGCGACCGTGCCGGCGTTCATCAGCTACCGACGCTCGGTGATCCAGTCGCTGACGGCGCAGTGAGACGACGGCCTCCTTGTCCCGGCCTTGAGCCGGGACCGTTCCAGGCTCAGAGTTTGGAACGGTCCCGGCTCAAGGCCGGGACAAGTACACCCAACGCCGCCTGCGATTGGCGCATTGCCCTCACCCGCCCGGGCCTATAAGGTTTCGGCTCTTCGTCGGTGCCATGGAGCGCTCGCAAGAGGCGCCCGCAAGGGAGTTCGCAGCATGTCGAATTTTACAAGTCGATTCACCTCCGATCGCGCCCGCAAGCTGGTCAAGCTCGCCTGCATGGGTTTGGCGGGCGTCTCGCTGGCGGCGCTGGTCGCCTCGGCGCCGGCGGCCGAGTACAAGATCACGGTCAACAAGGACCGGCTCCTCAATGCGCAGAACGAGCCGCAGAACTGGCTCATGATGAACGGGGATTACGCCTCGAGCCGCTACTCGAAGCTCAGCCAGATCAACCGCGACAACGTCAAGAACCTGCGGCTGTCCTGGGCGCTCGCGCTCGGCGGCATGCAGGACATCGGCCAGAACGGGCCGGAGAACGAGGTCAATCCGCTGATCGACAACGGCTTCATGTACACCACCGACGGCTGGGGCACGGTCTACAAGATCGACGCGCGCAACCCCAACAAGGGCGAATACGTCTGGATCAGCAATTCCGGCGTCCGCCACGAAGGCAATGTGCCGCGCACCCGCGGCATCGCGCTGTGGGAAGACCTCGTGATCGCCAACCTGCCGGACGGCCGCGTCATCGCCATCAATCGCGACAGCGGTGAGATCGTCTGGGACAAGAAGGTGGCGGTCGCCAACGAGTTCGGCAGCCGCGAGAAGTTCTTCACCGCCCCGCTGGTGGTCGAGGGCAAGGTCATCGTCGCCAACGGCGCCGGCGACGGCGCCACCCGCGGCTGGCTGGCGGCGCTCGACGTCAAGACCGGCAACGAGCTGTGGCGCTGGTATGCGGTGCCAAAGCCGGGCGAGCCCGGCAGCGAGACCTGGAAGGACAAGAACAACGCCTGGAAGACCGGTGGCGGCGGCATCTGGCAGACCGGGTCCTACGATCCGGCCACGCGACTGACCATCTGGGGCACCGGCAATCCGATCCCGCAGATGGATCCGGAGGCACGCCCGGGCGACAACCTCTACACCAACTCGGCGGTCGCGCTCGACATCGATACCGGCAAGCTGGTCTGGTATTTCCAATACACGCCCAACGACGGCTGGGACTATGACGAGATCGGCGTCCACATGCTCTACGACACCGTCGTCAATGGCGAGACCCGCAAGATGGTCGGCCATTTCGGCCGTAACGGTTTCTTCTACGAGCTCGACCGCGGCAACGGCAGCTTCATTCGGGGCTCGCAATACGTCAACGACCTGAACTGGACCAAGGGCCTCGATCCCAAGACCGGCAAGCCGGTCGAGTACGATCCCAAGCTCGACGTGCAGGCCTACATCCCGGCGGCGCGGCAGCTGCGCGGCGACGGCATGAAGCGCACCTGCCCGACCTGGCATGGCGGAGTCGCCCATCAGCCGCCGGCCTACAATCCGGTCAAGCACATCGCTTACGGGGTCGGGGCCGAGGGCTGCTTCTCGCAGAACGGCGCCAAGGTCGCCTTCAAGGGACCGGACGGCGGCATCGACGCCAAGGCGAGCGAGAAACGCACCTTCACCAGCGATCTCTATTACGGCTCGATCACCGCCTACGACACCGTCAACAACAAGATCGTGGCGAAGGCGATCACCGACATCGAGATCCGCTCGGGCGCGCTGGTCACGGCAGGCGGGGTGGTGTTCACAGCCACCCAGGACGGCTGGGTCATCGCCTACAACGACGAGACGCTCGAGGAGCTATGGCGCTTCAATCTCGGCACGCCGCTCAAGGGCGCGCCGGTGACCTACGCGGTCGGGCCCAAGCAGTACCTGGCGGTGCAGACCAGCGGCCGGCACCTGCACCCGATCAAGTACGACAACCTGCTGGATTCGAGCTATCTGTTCGTGTTCGCGTTGAACTGATCGAGCCGTAGGGTGGGCACGCGCCGGCTCGGCGGTGCCCATGCATTCGGCGCTTGGGGCGCAATGCCCACGCGGTGAGGTTCCGCGTGGGCAAAATCGCGATCAAGGCTCAAGCAAAATTCGTCCACCGCGCTGGCGATTTTGCCCACCCTACACCCCGAAGCCCGGCCGCCCCTACTTCGGAAATTCCTTGCAGGCTTCGACGTCGGAGCCCCAGAACTCGACGCACTTGGCGTGGTCGAGCGGCCCCTTGCCGATGACCTTGGCCATGAGAAAATCGGCCAGATCGTTGACCTGGTTGGGCGCCAAGGTGGCCGGCGGGTCGAACATGCTCAGCTGCCGGGACTTGAGATCGGCGGCCTTGAGGCCGTAGCAGCGGCCGTCGCTGTAGGCGAACTTGTCGAAGGCCGGCATGCCGGTGCCTGGCCGTCCGCACTTGATGGTGAGGATCAGCGCCGCCCGATCGAGCGCGCTGGCGCGCAGATCGGCGCCGTCGGGCATCTGGCTGTCCATCTTGTGGCCGTCGCCCGACCAGCCGTGACAGGCTTGGCAGTGGGCCTCCTGATGGAAAATCCGCATGCCGGAAGCGATGTCGGCCGGATCGGCGCTTTGCGCCTGGGCGGCGCCCGCCAGCATGCAGGCCAGGGCGGCAAGGACGGTGACGGAGAGCGGGGTGTGTTTGAACACGCATGTGCCTCATTGTTTTGCGTGGGATGGGTTGAGCGTTTGCGAAACCCATCAGCGGCCCATGATGGGTATCGCAAGAGCTCAACCCATCCTACAATATCGCAATGACCGCACGAATGCATGTCACCCTCCTCATGGCTGCCCTGCTCTGGGGCACCGGCGCGGCCGGGGCGCAGGAGCTGCGGCGCGCCAGCGTGTGGGATCTCAAGCTCGGCCAGCCGGTCGCGGCGCAGCCCTCCCCGGACGAGTTCCGCGGCTTCGCCTGCGGGTCCAATGGCGGACCCCCGCGCCAGCGCCTGACCGGCTGGGGCGACTTCGCGCGCTGCCCGGCCGAGCCCGGCGGCCTGCACGAGGTCTATTTCGAGTACGACGACGAATATGAATACATCGCCCGCGCCCGCGATCTCGAGCGCGAGGTGGCGCGCTGGGCCGGCACCAGCGAATCCACCTTTCCGGTGGTGGTATCGGCGCTGTTCGATGATGGCGGGGTGCTGCGGGGCATCCGGGTGGTGACCGACGCCCGCCCGGACCACCGCATCGACACCGCCGACGCGGACCTGCGCAAGCGCGAGGACGCCTATCTGCTCGGCAGCCGCATGGCCTCGCGCTTCAACATCGATGCCAAGCAGAACTGCGCCGCGGTGCCGGCGGCGGAGGGCGAGAGCGCGGTCGGCGGCCTGTTCATCAAGCAGTCGTGCGAGGTCGACGACCCGGCGCTGGGCCGCAAGATCACGCTGCGGGTGAATTTCTTCCGCAAGCCCGGCCAGAGCGCCTTCAACCCGCAGATGGCGACGCAGCTGACGCAGGGCCAGTTCGAGAGCTCGGCGCGGCTGGAGGTGATGGATACGAGGGGGCGGTGAGCCCGAACCCGTAGGGTGGGCAAAATTGCCTGGCGCGGCAGCAAGGTCTTGCGCGGCGCCGCGCAATTTTGCCCACGCGGACCGCACCGCCGAGACGCGTGGGCAACGCGCCGGTGCGCCGTGCATTCGTCAAGATCGCGGCAAGGGCGCGTTACCCACCCTACCAACTATTCACTACTCACTATTCGCTATTCACCATTCGCCCCCGGTCACGGCTGCTTGGTGCCGTCCGGCATGGTGGTGTCGCGGAAGATCGCCTGGTCGAGATGCGCGTCGTAGAGATCGGCCTTGCGCAGGCTGGTCCCGGAGAGGTTGGCGCGCGCGAAGTCGGCGCCGCGGAAATTGGCGCCGGCCGCATCCGCGTCGGTGAGATCGGCCCCGACCAGGCTCGCCTCGTTGCATTCCGCACCGATCAGCCGCGCCTGCGCCAGCACGGCGCCGTCGAGCTTGGCGGAGCGCAGCATCGCGAAATCGAGCGCCGCGGTGGTGAGGTCCGCCCCCACCATGATGGCGTCGGCAAAGCGCGCCTTGCGCAGGTCGGCGTTGCGCAAGATGGTCTTGGTGAGGTCGCTGCGCATGAAGTGCGCGGTGCCCATCAGGGCGTCGGTCAGATCGGCGCCCGGCAGCCGCGCGCCGTCGAGATTGGCGGCATAGAGCATGGCGTCGTGCATCTTGGCACCCGAGAGGTCGGCGCGGCGCAGATCGGCCTTGTTGAGATTGGCGCCGGTCAGGTCGGCGCCGGCGAGATGCGCGCCCGAGAGATTGGCGTCGTGAAAGTTCGCTTCGTGGAGATTGGCGCCGGTCAAATCGGCGCCGGTGAGATCATGACGCTTGAAATTGGCGCCCGCGAGGTCGCAACCATGGCAGTCGCGGGTAAGCCCGCCGAGAAAATCCGCGCGCTGGTCGGCCGCGGCGGGGCCGGGGGCGAGGGTCAGAGCCAGCACGGCGGCGACGGCAAGAAGGTGAATAGTGAGTGGTGAATAGGGAATAGACAGAAGGCACGGCCGCCCTATTCGCCACTCACTACTCACTAATCTCGTCTTCACTGTCATTGATCCATCGTGCTGGCGGCGAAAATCTCGTCGAGCTTCATCAGCCGCGGGGTGAGGCCCTGCTCCACCGAATAGGCGGCGGCGGTCTCCAAGGTGAGACGGTTGGCCTTGATGCCGTGCCGGATGATCGGCTGGCGCAGCGCCTTGGCGGTCTCGGGCGGGACCATGCCGGCGGTCAGGTGATAGTCCACGTGCTCCATGCGCTGCTGGTTGGCGATGTCGTTGGCCGCCTCGAACGCCTTGAGCAGGTTGAGCACCGCCCAGGGATGCTGCTCGGCGAGCGAACGCCTGATTACCATGCCGTGGTTGATCGGATAGATGCCGGTCTTGCGAAAGAAGCGCACGCCCTCGGCGGCCGGATCCGGGAACAGAGTCTTGACGTCGGGATGATTGGTCAGGTCGATGGTGCTGCGGTCGACCAGGTTGCTCTTCTGGATGTAGTGGATGACGCCTTCGATCTCGCCTGAGAGCATCATCGAGCCGATACTCTTCTCTGGCGGGATTTGCTTGATGGTGACGCCCGGCGGCGGCTTGAACGAGGTGGCGCCGGCATGGCTGTGGGTCGGCACCCGCTCCATCCAGAACTCCATGTCGGTCGCCGGCACCCCAAACTCGTGCTGCACCACGCCGCGCGTCCACAGTGCCGCGGTCTGCTGATATTCCGGGACCCCGACCCGGCGCCCCTTGAGGTCGGCCGGCTTGTCGATCCCGGCATCGCGCCGCACCATGATCTCGGTGTGGAAGAATTTCCGCGTTGTGAAGACCGGCAGGCCGAGCCAGCGCTCGTCGCCGCCGGCGCGCGCCATCATCAGCGAGGAAACCGACATCTCGGACAGGTCGAAATCGCCGAACCGCAACTGCCGCCAGAACATCTCGGAGGGATGCAGGATGGTGGGCACGAGCTCGATGCCGTCGGGCTGCACGGTGCCGTCGAGGATCGGCCAGGTCCTGGGATTGGAGGTGATGGCCAGACTGAGCTGCAATTTCATGGCTTTGCGACGCGGCCTTTCCGGGTGGAGACGCCCGAGCGGGTGGGACATGCAGGATTTGACCCCTGCCAGAGATTTTGACTTTTCCACCCCTCATGGTGAGGAGCGCGGGCGAAGCCGGTGCGTCTCGAACCATGGCCGCGCGTGCGGGGCTGCCCGGGCCGCATCCTTCGAGACGGCCGGCATCCTTCGACAAGCGCTCAGGAGCCGGCCTCCTCAGGATGAGGAGGTTAGTGGTCAACCAGTCAAAATCGCCGTGTGAAGGTACTAGCCGATCCGCTATTTGGCCTCAAGCCGCATGCGCTATTGAATCCGCAAGCCCTGCTTGCGCATCAACGTCTTGATATAGTCCACCGCCTCGTTCGGCGTGTCGGCCAGCGTGCCGACCACCGTCTCGACGTCGGGGGCCGACATCGGGGTGAAACCCTCGCTGATCTTCTCGCCCTGCGCCAAAAACTCCGGGTCGGTGCGCATCTGGTCGAAGGCGTCGCGGTAGGCCGCCAGGATCGCGTCCGGCGTGCCCTGCGCCAGCGCCAGCCATTTATCCCCGGTGTTGAGCGTGGTCCACAGACGGAACGCCTTCTGGGCGACCGGGTCGGTGATCCTGCCCTTCATCAGGTCCGGAAACAGCGGGACCGAGCCGAAATCCGCCCGGCCGACGATGCGGCCGTCCTTGAGGGAGCCGGTCTGGTAGATGATCTTGAGCAGCCCGCTATTGAGGCGATCCTGGATCTGGAAAATATTGCCGGTCGCCGTCATGTCGATCTCGCCGCGGTCGAGCGCGAATAGGGTCTCGTTGGTGCCGCGGTAGCCGCCGACCCAGGCGCCGTTCCAGCCCAGATATTCGATGCTCCACAGGATCGGCTGGGTACCGGGACGCGGCATCGACTGCACCGAGCCGATCATCACCGGCTTGGCCGACTTGTCGTAGAGCCGAGACTCGGCCGCCTTGTTGACGAAGGTCACCGAGCCGCCGCGCCCCAGCCCGCCGATGAACCGGAACGTCGTGGGATCATATTGCGCATTGGCATTGCGGAACACGGTCGGATCGATGGTCGAGATCGAGCCCATCAGCACGGTCAGGCCATTGGGCTCGGTGCGGCGGACGAAATAGTTCATCGCCACCATGCCGTTCGCCCCTACCATGTTCTGCACCACGATCGCGGGCTCGCCTGGCAGATATTTGTGCAAATAGAGCGCGATCAGCCGGCCCGAGATATCGGTGCCGCCGCCCGGATCGTCGCCGGTCAGCATGGTGATGGTCTTGCCTTTGAAGGAGACGCCCTGCGCGGCGGCGCCGGGCGGGCCGATGCCCAGCATGGCCAAGCCGACGATCGTAGCGGCGACAATGCTCCTGATCGGCCCCGGCATGCGACCACCTGGTGAAGCGCGTTCCTGCCCGAGGGCAGTAAACCAGTGCGCTTCGCGCCGCCGCAAGAGGCATTGCCGGCGGTTTTCCGCGTCATTGAACCGCGGCCGTTGGAACACAAGCCAGCCACCATTTGGCTGATGATGCCTATGCTGATCCGGGTTGACAGACTCAGGCCGCAGGCATAGAGAGCGAACGTTCATTCTCATTTGCAGCACTGCAATATCCAAGGCGGGGCCCGGTTGGGGGGATTTCAGATGCGTCGCGCCAATGTCCAGCGGCAATCCGACCGCCGGCTGGAGATCCTCGATGCGGCTCAGCGCTGCTTTGCGCGGTCGGGCTTTCACGGCGCCTCGATGCAGGAAATCTGCGCCGAGGCCGGGATGAGCCCGGGCAATCTCTATCGCTATTTTCCCTCCAAGGAGGCGCTGATCGCCGGCATCTGCGAGCGCAACCGCGCCGAAGCCGCCGACAGCTTCCTGGCGGTCGACCAGGCACCCGGCTTCTTCGAGGGACTGGCGGCGCTGGCGCGGCATCATCTGGTGGAGCGCCCGGAGGAAGAAGCCGGGCTGTGCGCCGAGATCATGGCGGAGAGCCGCCGCAATCCGGAGATCGCCCGGCTGCACAGCGAGCTCGAGCAGGACATCAAGAAACGGCTCGTCGACATGCTGCGGCGCGCCGCCGCGCGCGGCGAAATCTCCCAGGCGGTCGATCTCGATGCCGCCGCCACCATGCTGATGGTGCTGTCCGACGGCCTGTCGTGGCGGCGCGCTTCCGATCCTTCGTTCCAGTCCGAAGCCGCGCTACCGCATGTCATGAACATGGTGCAGTGCCTGCTCACGCACCCGCCCGCCGCCTCTGCTTCCGTCCCGCGCTTGCGGGAGCGGGTTGCGGATCAAGAACAAGAAGGAAGCGGACGATGAAAGCCAGCCGCATCACCGCGCTCGGCCTGGTGGCCGCCGCCACGCTGTGGATCCTGTCCGGGCACCTGCTGCCGCGCGAGACCGCAGAAAGCAGCGCCGCCATCCGCACCAACGAGGCCGCCGGCACCAAGCTGTTCCGCGTCGGGGTGACGCAAACCAGCGTGGTGCCGCACAGCCGCAATCTCGTCTTGTCCGGTCACACCGAGGCCGACCGCCGGGTCACGCTGACCGCGCGCACCGGCGGCCTCCTGACCGAGGTGCGGGTCCGCCGCGGCAGCGTGGTCAAGGAGGGCGACGTGGTTGCGGTGCTGTCCGACGAAGCCAGGATATCCCAGGTCGCGCAGGCGAAATCCCTGGTGGTGCAGCGCCAGACCGAGCTCGAAGCCAAGAAGCGCCTGATCGCGACCGGCGCCAATCCCAAGCTCGACTTGGTCAATCTCGAGGCCCAGCTCGATGCCGCCAAAGCCGCCCAGGCCGCCGCCGAGGCCGAGCTCGACCGCGGCGTGGTGCGCGCGCCCTGGGCCGGCGTGGTGAGCGACATCACGGTCGAGGTCGGCAAGGCCGCTTTCTCGTTCGCGGGCGCGGACCTGTGCACCATCGTGGCGCTCGATCCGATGCTGGCGGTGGTCGAGGTGTCCGAGCGCAAGCTCGCCGGCATCAAGGTCGGCGACATGGCCGAGGTGCGGCTGATCACCGGCGATACCGCCCGCGGCAAGGTGCGGTTCGTGTCGAAGACCGCGAGCCAGACCACCCGCACCTACCGGATCGAGATCGAGCTGCCCAATGCGGACGGTGCCATCCCGGACGGGATCAGCGCCGACGTAGCGATACCGCTCGCCCCGATCGCCGCCACCAGCGTGCCGCGCTCGGCCCTGACGTTCTCCTCGACCGGGACCATCGGGGTGCGGGCCGTCGACGGCGACGGCGTCGTCGGCTTCCTCCCGGTCACCATCATCGAGGACGAGCAGTCCATCATGTGGGTGGGCGGCGTTCCGGACGGCGGGCGCGTGATCGTGCAGGGCCAGGATTTCGTGCGCGAAGGCCAGCATGTCGAGGCGGTCCCGGCCGCGGAATTTTCGGCCAGCCGCTGAGCTTCGGCCTCAAGGCAAGAGCACGCCCATGTTCACATTGATCGACTATGCGATCGGCCACGCGCGCCTCACCATCGCGACGCTGATCTTCCTGCTGTGCGCCGGCATGGTGGCCTATGTGACCATACCGAAGGAAGCCGAGCCGGACGTCCGGGTGCCGATCATCTACGTGCAGCTGTCGCAGCGCGGGATCAGCCCGGAGGATTCCGAGCGGCTGTTGCTGCGTCCGGTCGAGACCCAGCTCAAGTCGGTCGGCAACGTCAAGGAGATGCGCTCGACCGCGTTCGAGGGCGGCGGCTTCGTGCTGCTGGAGTTCGAGGCCGGCTTCGATTCCAAGTCGGCGCTCGCCGACGTGCGCGCCAAGGTCGACCAGGCCAAGCACGACCTGCCCAAGGATGTCGACGAGCCGCAGGTGCTGGAGGTCAATCTTTCGCTCTATCCGGTGCTGGTGGTGGCGCTCTCGGGCGACGTGCCGGAGCGCACGCTGCTGCACATCGCCCGCACCGCCAAGAACGTGATCGAGCAGGCGCCGGGCGTGCTCTCGGCCGAGCTGCGCGGCGCCCGCGACGAGGCGGTCGAGATCATCGCCGAGCCGATGCTGATGAAGAGCTACGGGGTCTCGCTCGACCAGTTCATCACCGGCTTCAACTCCTACAACAGCCTGATCGCGGCCGGCGCGCTCGAAGGCCAGACCGGCCGCTTCGCCGTCAAGGTGCCGAGCCTGATCGAGCATCCGCAGGATGCGCTGAAAGTCCCGGTGGTGGCGACTTCCGGCGCCTCGGTCACGCTCGGCGATCTCGCCGAGATCAGGCCGACCTTCAAGGACGCGACCTCGGTCACCCGGGTCAACGGCAAGCCCGCCATGACGATCGAGGTATCCAAGCGTACCGGCGCCAACCTGATCGAGACCGTCGATGCCGTGAAGGCGACCGTGCTGGCGCTGCAGAAGACCTGGCCGGAGGCCGTGCATATCACCTTCACCCAGGACAAATCCAAGATCATCCGGCAGATGCTGGCCGACCTGCAGAACTCGGTCGCGACCGGCGTGCTCCTGGTGGCGGTGGTGATCCTGTTCGCGCTCGGCTTCCGGGCCTCGCTGTTCATCGGCATCGCCATTCCGGCCTCGTTCCTGGCCGGGGTGCTCGGGCTGCAGCTCGCCGGCTTGACCGTGAACATCGTGGTGCTGTTCTCGCTCATCCTGGCGGTCGGCATGCTGGTCGACGACGCCATCATCGTGTCGGAATTCGCCGAGCGCCGGATGTCGGAGGGGATGGAGCCGAAGGCGGCCTATTCGCTCGCCGCCAAGCGCATGTCGGGCCCGGTGATCGCCGCGACCGCGACCCGCATCGCGGCGTTCTCGCCGCTCCTGTTCTGGCCCGGCGTCGTGGGCGAGTTCATGAAGTATCTGCCCATCACCCTGATCGCGACGCTGTCAGCCTCGCTGGCGGTGGCGCTGTTCTTCACCCCCACGCTCGGCTCGCTGCTCGGCAAGGCGTCGGCGGTGCCGCACGACGAGGGCGCGCGCCGGGACGGCGCCTATATGCGAACGGTACGGCTCGCCATCGGCCATCCGGGCTCCACGCTTGGTCTCGCCGTCTTCTTGCTGATCGCCGTGATGGTCACCTACGGCAAGCTCGGCAGCGGGGTCGAGTTCTTTCCCAATGTCGAGCCCGACTACGGCCTCGTCATCGTGCATGGCCGCGGCAATCTTTCGCTCGACGAGAAGAACCGGGCGGTCGCCGAGATCGAACAGCGGGTGCTCACCTTCGACAGCCTCAAAACCGTCTATTCGCGCATCGGCGAGCAGCCGCGCGGCAACGGCGACATCACCGAGGATACCATCGGGGTGATCCAGTTCGAGTTCGCGGACTGGCGCCTGAGGCCGCCCGCGCACGAGATCATGGATGCGATCCGGGCCAAGACCGTGGACATTCCGGGCGTGCTGGTCGAGGTGACGGCGCCGCGAGCCGGCCCCCCCACCGGCAAGCCGATCCAGATCCAGATCGGCGCGCTCGATCCCGAGGTGCTGCCGACGGTCGCCAAGAAGGTGGCGGCGATCCTGCTGCGGCGACCCGATATTCGCGATCTCGACGACGGCCAGCCGCTGCCCGGCATCGACTGGAAGATCGAGGTCAATACGGCGGAGGCCGCCAAGTTCGGCGCCGGCCCCAGCATCGTGGGTACCGCTGTCCAGCTGGTCACCAACGGGGTCAAGGTCACCGAGTTCCGCCCTTCCGACAGCGACAAGGCGGTCGACATATTGGTGCGGTTTCCCGCCGACCGGCGCAGCCTCGACGCGATCGACGAGTTGCGGGTGCAGACCCCGATGGGCTACGTGCCGATCGGCAATTTCGTCGGGCGGGTGCCGGCGCCGCGCGTTGGCTACATCAATCGCGTTGCCGGCTACCGGGTGATGACGGTCTCCGCCAACGTGCCGGAAGGCATGCAGACCGCCAAAATTCAAGAAGGCATCGCGGACGAGCTGCGCAAGGCCGATCTCGGGCCGGGAGTGGTATGGCGGCTCAAGGGCGAGGACGAGGAGCGCGCCAAGGCCTCGGCGTTCCTGCTCAAGGCGTTCGGCACCGCGCTGTTTCTGATTTTCGCGATCCTGCTGGCGCAGTTCAACAAGTTCGTCTCGGTCGCCCTGGTGCTGACCGCGATCGTGCTCTCGACCATCGGGGTGCTGCTCGGTCTCTTGATCATGGGCCAGCCATTCGGGGTGGTGATGACCGGCATCGGGGTGATCGCCAATGCGGGCGTGATCGTGAACAACAATATCGTGCTGATCGATACCTATGACCGGCTGCGGCGCGAGGGCCGCACGGCGCGCGACGCGATCCTGGAGACCTGCCGCGAGCGCGCCCGTCCGGTGGTGCTCACCGCCACCACGGCGGTGCTGGGCGTGCTGCCGATCGCCTTCGGGGTCAATATCGAGTTCCTATCCCGCGGCATCACGGTAGGCGCGCCCTCGACCCAATGGTGGATCAGCCTCTCGACCGCGATCGTGTTCGGCCTCGCCTTCGCGACCGTGCTCACCCTGGTGGTGACACCGGCCGCCCTGATGGCGATCGAGCAGATGGCCGACCGCCGCCGCCGCTGGGGCGCGGCGTGGCGGGCGCGGTTTGCCAGGGCGTGAGGCAGGATTCTTGTCCCGGCCTTGAGCCGGGACCGTTCCAGAGTCCGTCAAATTAATCTTATCAAGGGCTTGCAGTGACAAACCGGTCTATAGCGC
This sequence comes from uncultured Alphaproteobacteria bacterium, assembly GCA_963721005.1. Classification (GTDB taxonomy): domain Bacteria; phylum Pseudomonadota; class Alphaproteobacteria; order Rhizobiales; family Xanthobacteraceae; genus VAZQ01. Next base: position 768,908 of record CAVRHR010000003.1, read on the forward strand.
GGGATTGATTTCAAAGGGCTATCCGGGAAAGTGCCAAACATTCGGCTGGCTCAGTCGCACCTATGCGCGACCAGCTGGCCCTGGTGCTGCGGCTCGATCTGGAACTCCTCGATGGCCTCGGCGAGGGCGGCCAGGTCCGGGTCTGACCCTAAGCCGCCATTCATCCGACAGTCGAGTTGCAAGCGTCGCCCCGATAACTCTTACGGTGCGGCGGCGTGGAACCAACCCTACAGATATCCCGCGGCCCGGGCCGGCCCGCGCCAACGCGCGCGTCGGCCTCCGGGCCAAATTTCCGCGTCAAGAACTAAGCTGTCGCTTAGAGCACGACTCCTTTAGACGGCACCGTATCCGGAATTGGCGAGGTAGTTTGCGCACTCGCTTGGGCTGAAGAGGTCGATGAGCTGTCCGACCTTTCTCCATGTCGCTTCGACGTCTCGGGGTTGGGATTTGCGCATCAAGTGTTTGAGTTTCGCGAACATCTGCTCGATGGGATTGAGGTCGGGGCTGTAGGGGGGCAAGAAGAGCAGATGCGCGCCCTGGGCCCTGACCGCGGCACGTGCGGCCTTGCCCTTGTGACTGCCGAGATTGTCCAGAACGACGACGTCGCCCGGCGAGAGCGTCGGGGCTAGGATCTGCTCGACGTAGAGCAGGAAGAGTTCGCCGTTGATCGGTCCCTCGAGCACCCAGGACGCGTCGATGCGGTCATGACGCAGGGCGGCGATGAAGGTCAGGGTCTTCCAGTGTCCGTAGGGCACGTAGGCCTTCAGCCGCCGCCCCCTCGGCCCCCATCCGCGCAGAGGCGCCATGTTGGTCTTGACCCAGGTCTCGTCGATGAACACCAGGCGGGAGGGGTCGATCCGCCCCTGATGGGCCTTCCACCGCGCACGCTTTCGCGCCACGTCAGGGCGCGTCTGCTCCTCGGGCAGCGCCGTTTTTTTTGAAGCTCAAGCCCTCGGCATGAACGAACACCCACACGGCCTTCGGATGGGTCTTGATCCCCCGCTCGGCCAGCTCCGCCGCCAGACCCCGCAGCGTAAATGGCCCCGAGCCGATCCGAGCCCGCAGCCACTCCGCGCAGTCGCCCGACAACGTCCGTGGCTTGTAGCCGCCGACCTGAGCCGGGGCCAACGAGCCGGTCTCCTGCTTGCGCTTCGTCCATTTGGACACGCACGAAGGACTGATGCTCAACGCCGCGGCAATCTCGCGGTTCGTCTCGCCTCTCGCCTTGCGCGCCAGCGCCCGTTCCCGAAGGTCAATCGAATAGGGAGCCGTCATCCATACTGGCCTCCTCCTCCAGCATGGACTCTGAATCACATCATCCCTGATTCGGGAATCCCGATTCCGTCAAATCACGCCATGCTCTAGGGCATGACGTCACCGCGGCCGACATCGATGCGGGCGGCCGTGAAGGTGCCGTCCGGCTGCTTGGTCGCGGCGCCGGCCGCGACTGCGACGCCGGTCTTTAGCTCGTTCCTGTCGGAGACCTCCAAACGCTGAACCGGCACGTTCGGGCCGACAACGAGCTTTTTCTCTGCCGCGCCGTCCTTAAATTTCACGGTGAGGACCGGACCGTCCACACTGGTGACGGTCTGGCCGACCGCACCATTGGTCATGGTGCCGTTGGGGGCGCCCGGCCACCCCGGCCGATGGCCATCGCCATTCCCGCGCATGCTCTCGGGGAAAATGCGCAGCTCTACCGCCTTCTGTGTGCCGTCGGGCTGCGGAACGCCGCCGCTGGCGACATAGTCGCCCGCCTTGATGTCGGCGGCCGACGCCTTGATCCGGGCGACGATCAGCGCATTGTCGGCAAGCTTCAGTATGACCGGGCCGCTGGCCGCCTTTACATACAGCGTATTGCCCTCGACCTTATCGAGGATGCCGGCAACGCGCTGCGTCGCCGGCTGTTGCGCCGACGCAGTGGCAACCGCAAATACCACCGCCAAGGCGGCGGCCGTCGTGATCCGCATTGTGCTCATATCTGTCCTCCCAATGAGGTAACGCGCGGCCGAGCATACACCGATCGGCCCAATGGCCAAGCAGGCGCAGAGGGGGCGCGACTCTCCGCGCGATTTCCGGAGAGGGTATCCTCCATGGGCCGCACCACAATCATCGGGCCGATTTCGTCGATGCGTCGTTTGAAGACCGCGTTGCGGCAGAGTGTCGGCGACATCGAAAAGAGCGAGCGTCGCGCCGGCCATGCGTTTGACAGGGATAACGCGTGCCACGTATGCTTTTGCCGAAGAAACGATGCACCGGCTGGCCCGGGGCCATTCTCGGTGCCGGTCTGATCCAAAATAGCGCAGGAGGAAAGCTATGGCGGTCACCAGTTCTCGTCGCGATCTGCTGCGTTTCGGCTGTGGTACGGCGACCGCATTCGGTATTTCGGCACTGGCTCCAGCCGGGACGCTCGGCCCCGCGCGGGCGCTGGCGCAGGGAGCACCCGCGACCCAAACGCCGACGGAGGATTTTTTCTACCGCGAGGACTGGTTTGGCGAGCCCTGGCGCAAGCCTGAGTCCGCCGTTCTGATCCACGGCAACGAGGAATCGAGCATCGTTTGGTACGCGTGGATGCCGCGCATGGGGCGGGAATTTCAAGTCGTGCGGCCCGATCTGCCTGGGCTGGGTCGGTCGAGGATCCCCGTGGGGTTCGACTGGTCGCTGCCCAGCCTTGCCGCCTACGTCGCGCACGTCATGGACAAGGCGGGCGTCGACTCCGCACACATCATCGGCGCTAAAGCCGGCGGCGCGATCGCTATGCAGTTCGCTGCCAATTATCCGGAGCGCACCCGCACGCTTTCGGTTCTTCATGTGCCGGTGGTGACGAGCAGTGCCGCCGCTCGTTTGTCCGTTCTCAGCCCCAAGGACCAAGGCGCCAGGCTCGGGTCGGCTGCCTCGAAAGAGATGGTAGAATATTGGGAGAACATGTTTGCGACCGCGTCGGAAATCACGTCCAAAGGTCTGGTCACGGCAGTTTACGGCTCAGACTTCGTGAAAGACGGCGTCCTGCAACGCATCAAAGCGCCGACACTGCTGATGACGGCGGATCGCGGTCAGGCGCAATCGGTCGAGAAGGCGCGGCAATACCAGACGCTCATTCCTAATTCGCAGCTGGTGGTCGTGCGCAGCGACGCCTACCATATTGCCGCCGCGAATGCCGACGAGTGCGTCGCCAACGTCCTCGCCTTCATCAAGGAGGCAAGGCGCAGGACTTAGCCGTCCGTCCGATTTGAGTTCGTTCTCAACCTGCAGACCGCAAAGGCGCTCGGCATCGACGTCTCGCCGATGCTGCTCGCGACCGCCGACGATGTAATCGACCCATTATAGAGGCTGCGACCCGCAATACGTTTCTCGCCCTCCTCAGAAGTCCGGCTTATCCGCCCGCGGCACATCGGCTTCCTTTCCCGAGTACCACTGAATGTTTTCAGCGCAAGCCTCTTCCTCCCAGGCGCCACTAGCGCCGCTTCCACCGCTTCTATAAGTCATGGTCGCGGTCCAAGGCGTCGCGAAGACGCCTTTATCCTCGACCGTGAACTGGAGCTGCAGGTAGTTGCCCCGATAGCTCGGGTTCATAAACTGGGCGACGTTGTGCTGCTTTGCGTCGCGTGCGAACCCCTCTTTGGCGGCTTCGGGGTCGAGCATCCGATACCGTTCGACCACGTGCAGCGCCTCCGTGTGCGGCGTGCCGTACCAGTCGACCATAGAATACCGCCCGACCTTGATGCCCACGGTATCGATGACCAGCGTGTCGCCTGCATAGTAGCCCACGGAATCGCCGTACCAGGACGGGATGACCTGCGCCGGATGCGGTTGGTTCAGGCGCACGCGGCGAACTTGATGATCGTAGCTATAAAGGATGGTGACCTTGTCGCCCTGTTGCAGCAGCTGCGTTGGGCCATTCGTGAAGACGAAAGGCACCCCTGCGGGCCAACACTGGTTGCGCGGGTTCGGATCGCCTATGCCCTTTAGCCCGAGCTCAGCGTGCCTTCTCACGACCTCTGCTGCCTCCGGCTTCAGGATCGGATTGGTGTAATCGCCGGCGAGCTTGAGAATGTCGCCGGTGCCGTTCGCCCGGCGCGCCCGGTTGACCAGCGCAGTGGGACCAGATGGCAGCGGCTCGAACCCGGGAAGCCCATGCACCCAGAGGCCCCCGAAATCGGGGATGGATGCAGCGCTTTCTTCCCCGCTGCCGGCTGGCCCAACCGTGGGCGCCACGGCTTGGCCAAAGGCGGGCGACACAACAGCCACCGCAAGTGAGAATACCAAAGGGAAATTCCGCCGCTGCGAATCCATTGCTTTCCTCCCGTCTTCGTCGCGTTCCTCCATGAGCCTTCGCCTTAAGGCTACACCTCTTACGGCTGCATTTGGAAGGTGGCGACGTCCGGCAATGTCAGCTCCTGGCCCACTGCGACGGTTCACGGCAATACAGCAGGAGTCGGCAATGGAGGGTAAACCGGACGGTCGGCGGATGCGGCCGGCACCGCCGCACCTGACCCACACCGGTCTTTCACCGGCTCTAGAACACTATGTGGTTGAGTGCGAGCACCCCTCTCGTCAGCGCAAAAATGGGATACTCAGCTTCGACACTATTCGAGATATGGCCTGCACCCGGTTTTGTAGACAAGCAGTTAAGCTAATCCGGCCCGCATCTCGAACTCCATGGGGCTTAGATAGCCGATTGTCGAGTGCCGACGTTTAGCATTGTAGAAGCGCTCGATGTAATCGAACACGTCGGCCTTGGCTTCATCCCTCGTCCGATAGGTCTTGCGTGCGGTCCGCTCGGTTTTGAGGGACGAGAAGAAGCTCTCCATCGCAGCGTTGTCCCAGACATTCCCCGACCGGCTCATCGAGCAGACGACGCCGTGGTCAGCCATGAGGCGCTGGAACTGCTCGCTGGTGTACTGACTGCCGCGATCCGAGTGATGCAGCAGCGCATCCGGCTTACCACGCCGCCAGATTGCCATCAGCAGTGCGTTGGTGACCAGTTCGGCCGTCATCCCCGCGCTCATCGACCAGCCCACCACACGTCGAGAGAAGAGATCGATGACCGCCGCCACATAGAGCCACCCTTCCGCCGTCCAGATATACGTAAAGTCAGCAATCCATTTGCGGTTGGGAGCGGAGGCTTCGAAGGTTTGCTCGAGGAGGTTCGGAGCGACGGCGGCGACCTGCCGCTCACCCAGATCGGGCGGCAGTCGACGCCGTCGCGGGCGCGACTTGAGGGCCTGCAACCGCATCAAACGCTCAATCCGGTGCAGCCCGCACGACACTCCGTCTGCAAGAAGGTCTTTCCAAACCCGCCTGGCTCCATAGGTCCGATCGCTGGCAAGGAAGCTGGCGCGGACCTTTGCGCCGAGCTCTTCATCACTACGACTACGTTGGCTGCGTGGTCGTGTCAGCCAGGCATAGAAGCCGCCTCGCGAGACACCGAGCGCCCCGCACAACCAGTCCGCCGGCCAGATCCCCCGGTGCTTCGCAATGAAACCGAATTTCATGTCGATTCCTTCGCGAAGTAGGCCGCGGCTTTTTTTAGGATGTCTCGCTCTGCCTTCAGCTTGTTCACCTCGCGCTTGAGCTGCGCGATCTCCAGCTGCTCGGGCTTCATCTGACCCTGCCCAGGAAATGCTTGTTGCGGATCATCCGCAAGCGCCTTCACCCAACCGCGCAACTGCGACTGATGCACACTGAGATCGTGCGAGGCCTGCGCATACGAGACGCCCCGCTCCTTAATCAGCCGCACAGCCTCAAGCTTGAACTCGCGTGTAAACTTCCGCCTCTCCATGACCCACCTCCGGTTCCATTAAAACACCTAACTCGGCGTCTTCGGAACCGGGTGCAGGCCAAAAAGACAGCCGCGACCACCGCTCTCGCTTTGGGACAGATTAGTTAATCACTTTCCTTCACTTGAGTTCTTTTGAATATGGCTAGGCGATCCAACAGGCCGCGGCTGAAGACGCTGGGGCCGGCGACCGGTGACAAGAGGAGTATGCGGGAGCGGGTCGATAACGAGATGGAAAAGCACCACCACAAAGAGTTGAACACTGCCATTCGCCACATCGCGGCAGGACGTGTGAAGCTCTTGCAGGAGCGGCGCAAGAAAATCGACGAAATTGCGATGGTCCGGGCGAAGCACTACGAACGATCCTAGCGCTGATCGCGTCGCCAGAGGCGAATCCCCGGAGTGCGCGGCCACGTACCAGCGGCTTCCGCGCGGCGCAGCCACGGAGCCTGCAATACGGCGCACTGTGCCGCTCGACGCCGGTCTTCTTCATGCAGGACGACCACGACTATTCGACAATGATGAGGCGACCGACGAGATCATCATGTTTCCGCCCGACCATTTCACGCTCCAATCTCGCGCCTGCGACGCGCCAGCTTTATTATCCGGAATACCTGCCGGACCCAGAGCGGCCCGCGCTCGGATTTTGCTGCGCTGCGTGAGTCTGCTGTTGGCCCCAAGCGGAAATGCCGATTGCGCGCAAGAGAGTCCGCCTATTGGGGTAAAGCGGAAAAGATTTGCTCAGTCAGAGAATTACGGGTTTTGACCCATCCCGGTCATCGGCGGCCAATGTTTGCTGTGGTGCACAACACACCCCCTATTTGACGATGTGGTAGGCTGTGCCTCCGGTAGGAGGGCGCTCATGCGACGACGCGAGTTCCTCACTCTTCTCGGTGGCGCGGCGGCGTGGCCGGTGGCGGCGCGAGCCGCAGTTCGCCGGCGGTGCCACAGCAGCAGGGGCGATGTCCTCTTATCATCGGTGCGCAGCCGAATTGGTAGGAGCGACCGAAGCAAGAGAGCCTGACCGGAAGACAGTGACGATGAATACGATCGGGATTGTTGCAGGTGTACTTATTCTTATTGCGTATGTAGTCGGAGTCCTTGGCGCCGGTCGTCCGTGGTTGCTTCGCCATCGCGAGCCAATAGAGCAAAGTCCAGGCACAGTCATGACCGGTGCCTGCAGGCCATACCGCCGGCTAAGATGTCTCAGCGCGTCAGTCTGAGCGACGGTGAGGGATTGCTGCCCTCTCTATGTAGCGATGAGCCGCGCGCGGAAAGAACGGACCAGCGTGTTCGCCAGCGGTCTACGCATAGAGTGCGCGATTTCGTCTTCGCGCGCTTCGCAGAGCGGCCGGTCTTCGACGAATGCAATCGAACGGCTGCATGAGGAGTTCAAGCGCCGGATTAAGACCCTGACCGTGCTGCCCTCAGCAGACACTGCCGCCATGTTGTTCTGGGCGCTGCTCGCTTCTGGCCAGATCAACATGCGCAAGGTCGATGGCTGGCAAACGCTCGCCACGACGACCATCGATCAGCCAATTGACCTTGCCGCCTGAAACGATAACTTTATGTCGCTGGAGATTGCGCCACATCGAATTCCAACATAAAGCGCGACGGCACCGAGTCGTGAATTCGCTGCCAAGTGGTCGTCATCCGCGGGCCACTGCTTGGCTTACCCATAAGGAAACTTATCATGGTCAAAAAACGCGAAACAAAGGTCGCCGAGCTTCGGGATCAGACGGCCGCCAGCCGGCGCGACTTCGTCAAGGCGGGCGCTGCCGCCGGATTGGGCGCGGCCATCCTGTCGGCCCCTGGCAACGCACAGGCACAACGGGCCCCCGCTGACATTCGCTGGGACTACGAGGCGGATGTGATCGTGTGCGGCTCCGGTGGGACCGGAATCGTGGCGGCGAAACGCGCACATGACCTGGGCGCCGATGTGCTGGTTCTGGAGCAGAACTTCGATATCGGCGGCAAATTATCGCACAACGGCGGACAGTCGTCGTTCGGCGGCGGCGACCCCATCCAGGAGCGCGACCGATTGGGCCTTGCCGACCCCGACGGATGGCTGACCGCCCCGCTGACGCCGGCCGCGGATCTGACCGACGACCCCGAGACGCTGTTCATCGACACGACCGACTGGTCGGTCGTCAACGACCACGCGGTTGCCGAATATCGCTACAACGATCGCGCACTCCAGCGCGGGTGGGCCGACAACGCGGCCGCGACCCGCCAGTTCCTGACGGACAACCACGTTCGCTGGGCGCGCATTAGCGGTACCCACCAGGGCGGCGGCATGACCAAGGCGCGGGCCGCTCGTTCGATCATGAAGCTCGGCAACAAGACGGACATCGAGGCGGGGACGATCACCTCGGCAGATGCCGGCAGCATGGAGGAGGAAAGACAATCACTCTTCAACCCAAGCACCTGCGGTGGCCCCGGCGCGCGGGCCGACGCCGTTGGTGCTCCTAACTGCATAAGCGGCGGCTTCGTCATCTCGCGCTCCGTCGAATACAGCGCCCGCAAGGCGGGCGTCAGGTTCATGCTCAACCGGCACCTGGACGAAATTATCCGCGAGGGTCGCGATTTCGGGCAGGGTTATCGGTGTCAAGGCAAGCTACACGCCGCGCTTCAGTCCCAAGACTGGCAAACGGCTGGAGAGCTATGCGAGCAACGGCAATATCGACGAAACCAAGCAGGTCATCTACATCCGCGCTCGCAGGGCAGTGATCGTGGGGACCGGCGGCTATATGGGCAACGTTCCCTTCCGCACCATGTTCGACCCGCGGATGAGCGAACCTTCGATGCAGTACGGCACTGGCCTGATGGGTCCTCTCCACGAGGACGCGAGCGGCATCCTGGCTGGCATGAAGGTCGGGGCGGGCCTCGGCGGTCTTTACCAGGCCAACCTTCACGCCAACACGGCCCTGCGCCTTCAGAACGTTCTGGCCTGCACCGACGTTTACGACAGGGTGATGCCGGGGCACCCGGCGTTCGAGTTCATCCGTTCCTACGGCATCTCGATCGGCACCACAGGCTGGGAATACATCATTGCCGTCAACCAGGTCGGCAAGCGCTTCCACGACGAGATATCGACCGGCACCCAGCGCGGTGCGGAGGCCCAATATCCCCCGGGCTCGTCAGGGACCAAAAAGCCCTTCACCCCGCTCGATTGGCGGAACGCCAGCGTGGCCCAAGTCCGCTCGGCTTTTGCCTGGGGATCGGGCTCGGACGCGGCGCTGGCCATGAACGAAGGCTCGCGCGCTCCGGACTACTCCTCGGGGCCGGTCTGGGCAATCTTCGACCAGGCAGCGGTCGATGCCAATGGCTGGCAGCTTCGGCACCCCTATATCGCCGATCCCCCCAACGGGACCTTCTTCAAGGCGGATACGATCGCTGAACTTGCCCGGTTGGTGGTGGGCAACCGGTTCCAGCGCATGCCGCTCAAGTATCTCGAGCAAACCGTCGCCAGGTTCAACGGCTTCGTCGCCGCCGGCAAGGACACCGACTTCGAGAAGGCGGCCATGCACAGGATCGACAAGGCGCCATTCTATGCCGCGCTGATCCCGTTCGCCGTCAACGATTCCATTGGCGGACTGAAAATCGACGGGCATTGCCAGGTCATCGACATCTATGGGAAGCCGATTCCGGGTCTTTTTGCCGGCGGCGAGGCCTCCGGCGGCGGCCGGCAGCATGGCATCGGCCGCGCGTGTGTCCATGGCTATATGGCGGGGATGTACGCGGCTGCCGAACCGGCCACCTGACCTAACGGCGCGTGGTGTCGGCGGGCCGGGTGGCCCGCCGACACGCCCCACCGTCGGCGAAGGCGCTATGTGGGCTCGTTCGGAAGCAACCGGGCCGAAGCATTTTCCGGATAAGGAACCTATCCATGAATGGTCAGGAAGCCGTTCTTTTCCCAGTCTCCCTGAGCCTGTCGATTTCGCCCCAGGAAGCCGATGCCGGCACTGCGCTGACCCTTAAAGCCGTGGCGGAATGTCCCGAACAATACGATCTTTCGGATGATCCGGTCTTGTTCCTCGACGCGACCGGCCGCGAAGTCGGCCGAGCGCCGCTCGCAGCCCTCGAGGGAAACGATTTCGGCGCAGAGATCACCGTCACTGCCCCGATCGAACTCGGCGAATTCGGATACTGCATTGTGCTGATGCCCGCCGACGACGACGGCGTCGCCCACGCAGGAGCCAAGGCTGGGGCCCGCTGCACGGTCAAAGCCCACGACGTCCATCTCAATGCGTGGGACCTCCCGTCGGCGATCACGGCTGGCGAGGCCTTCAGATTCCATGTCGGCATGAAGTGCTCCAATGGTTGCAAGCTCGACGGCGGTGCCTTCACTGTCCGTGACGAGCGCGGTACCATCGTTGCCTCCGGCAGACTTCCCGGCACAATCTGGCCGCGGTCCGGCGCGCTCCAATACGCCGAGGTCCGCGCTGTCGCGCCGCCGGACATCGGCTCGCATCACTGGACGCTGGAATTTGCGGGCCCGAGCGAAGGGATCGCGCATTCTCCGGGTGCGCTGGGCATCCCCGTCCGGACGGTCGCCGCGCCGGACCATGAAATCACCATTGAGGTCGTCGATCGCGAGAGCGGCGCACCGCTCGAAGGCGTCAATCTCATCATGCATCCCTACCGGGCGACCACCGACCGGAATGGCATGGCACGGATGAAGGTGGCGGCTGACCACTATGAGCTGCATGCTTCGGGGCTCCAGCGCCTGCCCTATCGAGATCATCTCGATGCGACCAAGCCCGTCGAACTCCGAATCCTGATGGCTGTAGAGCAGCAGTCGTCGCACTGGACCATCCCAGTCAAACCCCAGGAATTATCCATCGCACAGGTGCTGAAGTGATTGGCGTGCGTGGCTATCTGAGCGGCTGCATCCTGGCGCTTGCCGCCTGTATCGGACTGGCTGTCCCCGTCCTGGCCCAGGACAATTCGGGCCTCGCTGCCGGCAAGGAAGCCTGGGCCCGGGCCTCGTGCTCCAATTGTCACGGTAGCATGGCTCAGGGCGGCAACGGCGGCGACTACCCTGTTGGCCCCAGCCTCAGGAACATCGCGTTCGGCAAAGAGACGATGGTGGGGATCGTGAGCTGCGGGATTCCGGGGACGCCGCCCATGCCAGCCTGGCTGCAGGGCGCCTATACCAAGGTTGAATGCTATGGCATGCCGTTGGGGTCGATACCCGCCGGCATGACCGTTCCGGCAATCTTGACCGCCGACGAGATCAAAGCTCTGGTCGACTATGTCTTCGCAACTTTCGTACAGGCTCCACGGCCGTGAGCAGCGCCCGAAGACGCTCCGCAAACACTACCGCGACGAACTCGACACCGGGCAGGTGAAGGCCTCGGCCAAAGAGCCGAGAGCCTGTCCCGCAAGGCGGTTGGTGATGGGCCGCAGTCAGTTTTCTGCGCGCGCCCCTACGGCCAGTTCAGGGGCACTACGCAGGCGGACGGTCTCAAGTAGCCACGACAATATCTGACCAAACGTTTCTGCCGTTCGATGCCTGTTGGTACCCCTGTTGATGTCAGCTCTTGGCCCAACCCGGAAGCGCCGGCCGTCGGCCAGGGAGTCCGCTGATCGAGGTGAACCCGACGCGCCGCCAAAAGGCTCGGCGGGCGGCCCATGACCCGGGTGCCGACATGGGCAGCCGATTTTTGTGTGATGCACAACACAGGTCTCACGCAACGATGTGATAAGGTGCGGTGGTTGGCATGCTGGGGGAGCCCATGAGACGCCGCGAGTTCATGACCGTTCTCGGTAGCGCGGCGGCGGCTTGGCCGTTCGCGGCGCGCGCGCAGCAGCCCGAGCGTGTGCGGCGCATTGGCGTCCTGATGAGCCTCGCCGCGGATGACAAGGAATCGCAGGTCCGGCTAGCAGCATTCATCCGGGCGCTGCAGGATTTGGGTTGGACCGCCGGCCGCGATCTCCACATCGACATCCGTTGGGGCGACGACAATATTGAGGTCGCGCACCATTACGCGGCCGAGTTGGTCGCGCTCGCGCCCGACGTCATGATGGCGAGCGGCAGTGCGGCCGCATCATCCTTAAAAAGGGCAACCGCTGCTGTACCAATCGTGTTCGTGCAGGTTGCAGAGCCGCTCGGTGGTGGCCTGATCGAGAGTTTCGCCAAGCCCGGCGGCAACGTCACGGGTTTCGCCTCGATTGCATACGGGGTGAGCGCAAGATGGCTGGAACTCCTCAAGGAAATTGCGCCCGGCGTGACGCGCGTGGTGGTCCTACGCGATCCTGACTCGGGGGCCGGGGCAGAGCAGTTCGCCGCGATTGAGTCCGTCGCGCAGTCGCTCGGGATGGAGCTCAGCCCAGTCGGCGTGCGCGAGCCCTCCGCGATCGAGCGCGCAATCACTGCACTGTCCGGCACATCGAATGGCGGCTTGCTCGTGACAACCAGTACGCGCGCCTCGGCACACCGCGAACTGATGCTCGCGCTCGCCACCCGCCACAAGCTGCCTGCGGTCTATCCATTCCGTTTCTACGTCGCGAGCGGCGGCCTGATATGCTACGGCGTCGATTGGATCGATCAGTACCGCCGCGCGGCCGGCTACGTCGACCGTATCCTCAAAGGCGAGAAGCCTAGCAACCTTCCGGTGCAGGCGCCTGTCAAATACGAAACCGTGATTAATCTCAAAGCCGCAAAAGCGCTCGGCATCGATGTGCCGCCTACGCTGCTCGCCAGCGCCGACGAGGTGATCGAATAGGGTGGCACTTGTTGCGGTACATGAGTCTGCTCATGGCCCGAAGCGGCCGTTCAAGGCAGCGCAGCAGGACGTCCGCAATGGAGGGCAAACCGGACGGTCGGCGCGCGACGCCCGCGGCGCCCGGCGCGTAGGGCGCCTGTACGTCGGGCGGTGCCGACCGCTACCAGCGCAGGGCCGACGCGGTCGGCGCACCAGCGGCCACCGCAAGGCCGATGGCGGCGGTGTCGTGAAAAATTTATTTTGCGCTGAAGTTTCGCGCGATCTGTCTGAACTTAATTCACGTCGCGACGCGACAAGAGCGGATGCGTGTCGATGATCGTGCCGCTCTTGGCGGCGCGCTCGGCACGCTCGGTCGCCACCATGGCAATCGCCTCGCTGATCCTGGCGCCAAGCTCGGCGCGCACCAACCTGATCTCGTCGGCCAGCTGATCGGCGGCTTGCTCGCGCTGCTCCTGCCAAACGTCGGCGAGCGCTTCGAGCATGGCGGTGCGCTCGGCGGCGACCTGCGCCAAGACTTCGGCACGAGCGGCGGCGACGGCCGCGGCGATGCGCGCGTCCCAATCAACCGGCGCTGTATCGAGGCCGCGCGGTGGCGGCTCGGGCTCGTCCGCCGGCGGCGGACTCCATGTGCGCTGGCGCGGCGGCGGCGGCACGTACACGGGCGGGTGCTCGATCAGCCGGCGGGCTTCGGCCAACACGTGTTGCGCGTCTGAAAATCTGTTGCTCACCATTTCGCTCCCTCAATCCACGCGACGGCGCTCGGCGAGCGTCGCGCCCATGTCGCCGGCATGACGAAGCGCAGCCCGACGCTGTCGGTTTGCCAGAGCGAGCAAATCGGCCTTGCCCACACGCCGCCGATGTCCACCAGCTCGCCCGGCTGATCGTCCATGTGCACGACCGCGTCGCTGCCGGCCTCGATGAGCGGCGACTCGACCACGGTCGCGATGCCGGCCGGCACGATGCCGATGATGGTCCCGGCGGGCAGCGCGGCCGACATCAGCACCGCCCACAGATCACGCGGCGCGCGCAGCATCAGCGCCGCGGCCTGCGCCGGGGCGGCGACGAGCACCGGCGGGCTGGCGGCGGCAGCGGGCGCGAGCGCTTCGGCGATAGCCGCGATGTCGGCGACCATGGCGTCGAGCGGCGTCGTCGCGGTCGAGGCGGCGAGCGGCGCAATGCCGGCGAGGACGCCAGCCGGTCGCACGTTGGCCACTGCAGCGGTGGCCGAGAACATTGCCGCGTCGAGCGTGGGTCCGACGTTTTCGATCAGCACCTGGCGGACCATCTGCTCGCCGTTCGAATGATTGATCATCTCGTTGGTCAACGGGATGATCGAAGCCAATTTGCTCGGCAGCACGACGCCGCCCGGCGACGACGTGCCTTGCAGAACCGGGATCGATCCGCCTTCGCCGACCCAGCTCGCGCTCGGCAACGTCAGGCCGGGGACGTTGATCTGCGCCGAGCCGTCGAATTCCAATTTCAGCGACTGCCCAATGACGGCGGCGGCGGCCGAGACGGGGATCAGCGAGGCGACGAACTGCCAAGCCATGTGCGCCAAAGCTGGCGCGTTGGCGAGCGAAGCCGGCGACGCCGCCGCGCGGGTCAACAACATTTCGGCGTTGCGGTCGTCCGGCCAAGCGCTCTTGGTGGGCCGGCCGTGCGCGTTCCGGGCAACCGTCAGGCAGGCGCGCGTGACCGACGTGAGCGCCGCGGCGCGAAGGCCGAGCGGATCGGGCCGCCGCAAGTCTTCTGGGACCAGTGCACGCATGCAACGTTTTGGCATAGGCGGCGCTACTTGGGGAGGCCACGCGTGACACTATCGGACCAGCGCGTAATAAAATCGGCGACCATCTGCTCGACCTCGCGCTCGACCCGCGCCCGCTCCAGGCCAGCAGCATCGTCGACCCGACCGGCCAGTTGCAACGCCTCGACCAGCGCATGCTCGGGCACCTTGATCCGCAAGACCGCTATGCCGCGACGTCGGCGAGCGCGCGACCGGCGCTGGCGGGCGCTGGCGGACTTGCGGTGCGGATCATCGGGCGGACCGGGCGGGCGCTGCAACATCAATGCCGCCTTCCCCTGGCCGCGACCCGCTCGGCCACCGCCTCGGTCAGCCGCTCGCGGAACAACGCCGTCAGCCTCTCGATCTCGGCCGGCGCATTCGGCGCCGCCGCCAACAGCTCGGCCAACACGCCGACCATCGCGTCGCTTGCCGCGTTGTAGTGCAGCTCGCGCGTGCCGCCAGCCGGCGCCAAGGACCGCAATGCCCGGCGCAGCGCGGTCGCGATCTCGGCGGTTTCGTCGGTCATAGCCTCGGTCTCCCTTTGCTCCACCTCCGCCCCACCTCGCGCAAGTGTCCGGCTTCACTTGGGGGGGCTGCTCCACCCCACCCCTCCCCTCCGAAGGAGGGTGGGGGGTGGAGCACCCCAGGTGGAGCGGACACAAATACCGCCGGTTTGCGCCACCGTGCGCCACCTTGTGCGCCACCTTGAAAAACGGGGTGGCGCAGTCTCACGACAGCCCTCGGAACCATGCTTCGGCGCACCCCTCATGCAGCACCTCGGGCTTGCCCTTCTCAACCCGACCGTCCCGAAACTTGGCGATCTCGCCCTCGCTGCCGTTGCATTGAACGCAGGCCACGCCGGCCGGTGCGGCCCCAGCCTTGACGGCGCGGAACGAGCTTTCTGCGTTGGTCAACAGGTCGGCTTCCTCGCTCGGTGGATCGGCCGCCATGAACACCCGCCACTTGCGGTTCTCGTCCTTGCGTCTGTCTCGGAACAGCACCTTGTTGTCGGTCCAAGTCTTGATGATCTTTTTGAGCGCCGCCTGATCATCCTCGGCATCGAGGCCGACGACCTCGGCGATCACGAGGCCGATCCAGTCGGGCGACTGCGGGTCGGCGCGATAGTTGTTGTTGCTTCGAACCATCGCCCGCACTTTCTCGATATGCTCGGGCCGCACCGCGTCGAATGCGCCGGGATATTTCCACGGTTCCAGTGCGCCGACGCTGTCGCCGTTCGGTAAATCAATGGCGACGACCTTGAACCATGTCGCTGCAAACGCGGGCGCATAGTTTGCTTTGCCATTGTCGGCACGGAAATACTCGCGATGGTCGGCGACCTTGGCGTTTGTTGCCTGCGCAACCGTCATCCGGTTCAATACGCGTGCGCTCCGCGCTTTGTTGATCAGGGCACCGGCGCCGCGCGCGTCCGCGACGCTGGCATCGGCGCCGCTGTTGCTGCTCGGCTTGCGGATGTGGTGATCGATCTCGACCGCAATCCGACATCGGTGCGCCACCGCATGCAGCCGGCCCACAATCGCCTCGATGTTGGTGTTGTCGATCTCGGGAACCCGGTGGAGGGAGACGAACGGATCGAGCGTCAGAACGCCGATCTGATAGCGCGCGATCACATCCTCGATTGCGGCCATGCAGGCTTCGTCAAACACCAACATCCCCTGTTGCATCCGCGCGATCATGATCGGCACATCGAAGCCGCTCATCATGAAAAACTTGCCGACCAGCTCGCTCGGTTCGACCCCGTGGTGCATGCAGACCGCGTGAACGCGCCGCTCGATCTCGTCGATTGACTCCTCTCCGTTCCAATAGAGCACATGCTGTGGCTCCGGGACGTCGACGCCCAGGAAGTTGCGCCCGGTGGCGATGGCGATGCCCTCGCCGATGGCGAGGTTTGTCTTGCCGATGCCGCCGTCCGCGATGGTCGCGCTGACCGCGCCTCGGATATAGTGCCGCGCATAGAGGAATTGGCGTCTGGGGATCGTCGCCGGGTCGCGGAAGGTCGAGACCGGCTCGAAACGGCGAGGCTCGACGCGCCCGTCCTTCCCGTTCTTGACCGGCGCTTCATCGCCCTGCGGCTCGCCCCAATCGTCCGGCACGACGGGAACGTTCTCGACGTGCTCGAAGATACCGGCGATGCGCGCCTGCAGACCATCCTCGCCCCAATGGTTGATCAGGCCATGGCCCAGCGCCATGTCGTGCAGCTCATCGACCGCCTGCACCTTGTCGAGGCCCTTGGTGACGTAGCCGGCGACTTCCTCGACCGCGTTTTCGAAGATGGTCGCGCGCCCCTCGATACCTTTGACCGCCGCCAACATCCGGCGCCATGACGCGAAGCCTTCGCGGAAACGCGCATCAAGCATGGCCCGCCTCCCCGCCGAGAATCCCCATAAAGGCGCCGACGATGATTTGATCGACGGTCTCGCCGCCGAGCAACGCGACCAGCCCGGCGCTCTGCGCGTATTCGCGCAGCGGCGCGACCGCCTGGTCGAGGCTCTCGAATTCGCCAAGGGCGAACAGGATGGCCCGCGCTTCGGCGCGCGTGTACAGGATCAAGATCGGGGGCCTGTCGTTCATGGCGCCTCCCCCGCGAGGAGATCGCGCCAGCGGCCCCATACGGTTTTGTAGTCGCGGCTGCTGTCGACGACGAACCAAGCCGCGTCATCTGTCGGCGGTATCGGAATGCAACGCCAGCCGTGATCCATCTCGCGGTCGTCGTCGCTCAGGGGGACGCGCGCGTCGCGGGTGATGCTGCGCTCGACGTAGCGCAGCGACAATTGCGCGCCGTTGCAGCGGCGGGGGTTAAGTTTTTTGAGCTGGGTGCCGTTCATGCTTGAGCCCTATGGCGATCTGGGCTACAAGCGGGGCGTTTCGATTTCCCTTGCTTGTAGCTCCTTGGAAGCGCCGCCCGCGATCCAACGGGCGGCGTTTTTCTTGAGATCGTCGGGATACCGGCGCGGGCTCGGCTACGTATCCAACGTCTTTTTTTGTCTTACTTCTTGGCGCGGCGCCTTGACGCGGTACGCGCATTTGTTTGTTTAGCACGGCCGCTCGCGCGGACCAAATCTGCGATCAAGCAAAACTTTTTTTTCGCGCCGCTTGCCCGCCAGCTTGCGCATGTCGCGCCGGATTTTCTTGACCAGCACCGCGACCGGGACGCGCTTGGTGCGCTTGCGGCTCACTCGGCCGCCCTCGCGAGCGGCGGCGGCGCAAGTTCGTCGCCCCAGGTCGTCCAGCCGGGCCGCTCGCGGCGTGCAAACAATTCGAGATAGGGGCCGGCAGCCAAGCGCTCGATGCGTTCGAAAATGCAATCAGGCTTCCGGCTGTGCTCGCGCCGCGGCTCGACAATGACCTGTCGCACATCGGCATGAAGCCGGCGCGGCTTTCCACGGGTGGCGAGCCAGACTTGTTCGAAACCGGCGCGCGTCCAATATCCGCACCCCATCGGAACGTGGATGTCGTCGGGATCATCGCCCGGCTCACCTTTGAACCAGCCGAAGGCAACTGATTTGAGATCGAAGCCCCAATGCCGCAACGCTTCGAATGCTTGGGGCAATTGGGTTTGGACGACGCAAAGAAACAGTGCGCAGTCGGCTGCGGCCAAACTCTCGATTGGTAGTTTGTAGATATCCTCGTGGGACATCGTTCGATACGGCGCGGCACGGCTGCGCGGCCTGCGATTCTCTTGGCTCTTGTCGCCGGCAAGTCCCGTGTGCGACCACGTCGCGAAGGGCCATGGCGGGTCGATCAGTATCGCACCGGCGCGAAAGCCGCTCGCGGCAAGCGCAATCAGATCATCGATAGTGCCCCCTGCGGCGCGTCCGGTTTCGGTGCGCATCTGAGCAGCGCGTTCCCGCTCCTGATCAATCTCAGCGACCTGCACAACGGTGCGCAGCGCGCGGCTGACCGCCTCGCGGGCCTGGGTCACCGTCCGCTCGAACTGCTCATCCGACTGAGCGCCGAGCACGCGCCCCTGATGGGCGAGGTTCTTGTCGATGCCCTGCATCAGGAGAGTCGGGCGCACGATTGATGGGTTGGCCCGCGACCCATCAATCGGCGCGCGTCCGCCGTGCTCGCCTCCGCTCGCGAGCCCGACCAATTCCTTCTGCGCCTGCCGCAGCTGGTCGAGCCGGCGCGTGGCGCGCATGCGAATCTCTACGGCGTCGGCTTCAAGGTCGCGGTTCTTCGCCTGCTTGGCGTAGGCGCGCATCGCGACGGCGGCGTCGAGGATTTCCTTGACCTCGTCCACCGCCTTCGCCTCGGCGAGGGCGCGGCACGCGGCTTCATAGCGGACCAGCGGCGCGGCCACGGCGGCCGGCCTTCAGCGATCAGCGATGGCGGCGCGGCTTGCCGGCCGGCTGGCTGTGTGCGCTTTCTCCCGATACCCTTTTGAAATCAATAACGGGAAATAGCGCTGTGTGCGCCTATAACCCTTTGATATTGTTGATTCGCCGTACTCTGGAACGGTCCCGGATCAAGTCCGGGACACGTGTGGCACGGCCCCTGCCCCGCCCGTCACTCCGGCGTGATGCCCGCATCCTTCACCACCCGGGCCCACTTCGTGATCTCGGCGGGAATGAACCGTTCTAGCTCATCGGGCGTGCTGGTCATGGGATTGATGGCCAGGATGGCGAGCCGCTCCGCCACGTCGGGGCGTTTGAGATAAGCCATCAACACCGCATTGAGCTTGTCGATGGTGGCTCGCGGCGTGCCGGCGCGCGCCACCACCGAGAACCAGCCGCTCGCCGCATAGCCCGGCAGCCCGGCTTCCGCGAGGGTCGGAATGTCGGGCACCGCCGCGACCCGGGTAGCCGACGTCAACCCATAGGCTCTCACCTTGCCGGCCTGGATCATCGGGATCGCCACCGCGAGATCGACCATCATGAAATCGATCTGACCCGCCACCACATCGGTGAGCGCAGGCTGGCTGCCCCGATAGGGCACGTGCTGCGCCTCGCCGCCGATCATCTTGAGGAACATCTCCATGAACAGATGATGCGGGGTCGAGCGTCCGGAGCTGCCGTAGCTCAGCCGGCCGGGCCGGCTCCGGATCAGCGCGATCAGCTCGGGCAGCGTCGCGGCGCCGAGCGACGGATTGGCGACCAGCGCGAACTCGGCCGCCCCGACCAGGCCGACCGGCGCGAAATCCTTCACCGTGTCATAGGGCAGCGATTTGTAGACGCTGGGGCCGATGGCGAGCGTGGTCACCGGCGCAAGCAGCAGCATGTAGCCGTCGGGCGGCGACTTGGCGACCGCCGACGCCGCGATCAGGGTGCCGGCGCCGGTGCGGTTCTCGACGATGAACGGCTGCTTGAGCCTGTCCTGCAGCTCCTGCGCCAGCATTCGGGTGAGAATGTCGGTGCCGCCGCCGGCCGGGAACGGACAGATGAACGTCACCGTCCGCTGCGGGTAGTCGTCGGCGGCGCGCGCGCCGGGTGTCGCCAGAGCAGCGGCGAAACCGAGCAAAAGGCCGAGCGTGGTGACGCCGGCGATCAACGCCTTCTTTTGGCTTCGGCTCATGCCGCATTATGGGACAAACTCAAGGGGCGAGGAAGCCGCCACCGGACACCTCGCGACCGGATTCCGCGGACACCGCCGAAGGCCCGGAGTATAATGGGAGCGCTACGTCGAGCCACAGCCCGGGAGACCACGATGAGCGAAGAGGCCGATCACACGAGACGTTGGTTGCTCAATGCCAGCGGCGCGGCGATTTTGTCGAGCGCAATTCCGGGAGCGGCCTCATACGCGCAAACCGCGGCGACGCGGGCGCCGTCCGCTGCGGCCGATGCGGCCCTCGGGTCTCCTCCCGTCTCCCCCGCCACGAACGCGTTCGCGGACTATGTGGTAAAGGCGCTCGATCGCGAGCTGCCGACCGAGGTCGTGACCAGGACCAAGCTGCATGTGCTCGACACCCTGGCCGCGATGGTGTCCGGCTCGCGTCTCAAAGCCGGAGATTTCGCCGCCCGCTATGTCGAGAGCCTCGGCGGCAAGCCCCAGGCAATGGTGATCGGAACCGGCATCGTGACGTCGTCCGTCAATGCGGCGCTCGCCAACGCCATGGCGGCCCATGCCGACGAGACCGATGACACCAATCCGATCGGGCCGGTTCACCTCGGCTGCGGCGCCGTATCGGCCGCCCTCGCCACCGGCGAGCTCGCGGGTCGAAGCGGCCGGGACCTTCTGCGCGCCGTGACGCTCGCCTACGACGTCGGCACGCGCATGGTCACCGCGCTCGGCGTCAGCCAAGGATCCGGGTTCCGCAGCCCGTCGGTGCTGATGACGACCTTCGTCGCCGCCGCGGCCGCCGCCGCGATGCTGCGTCTCGACCAGCGTCAGGTGCGCCACACGTTCTCCTATGCGGCGCAACAGGCGTCCGGCATCGGCTTCTGGACGCGCGACCACGAGCATGTCGAGAAGGCGTTCGATTTCGGCGGCATGGGGGCGCGCAACGGCGTGATGGCTGCCACCATGGTGGCGTTTGGATTTACCGGGGTCGACGATCCGTTCATCGGGGAAGACAGTATCTACACGGCGCTTGCCGACAAGCCGGCGCCCGAGAAGCTCTTGGCCGAGCTCGGCTCGAGCTATGCGGTGTTCGGCACCACGATCAAAAAATGGAGCGTGGGAGCGCCGCTGCAATCGGTGCTCGACGCGCTCGAAGCGCTACTCGTCGATCCCGGCGTGCGCGCCGACAACATCAAGCACATCAGAGTCGATATGCCGACCGCCAGCATGCGCATCGTCGACAACAGCACCAGCCCGGATCTCTGCCTGCAGCACCTCGCTGCGCTGACGATCGTCGACCGCGGCGCCACCTTCCTGAGCGTGCACGACGCCGCCCGCATGAGCGATCCGAAGGTGCTTGCGGTCCGCAAGCTGGTCGAGCTGGTGCCGAGCCAGGAGCTGCAGGTGGCGGTGCCGGCGCGCCAGGCGATCGTGCGGATCGACACCCTGGATGGGCGCTCGCTCAGCCATCACACCCAGGTGGTTCGCGGCACCGCGCGCAACCCGATGGACGCGAAGGAGGTCGAGGCCAAGGCGCGAGACCTGATGGTACCCGTGCTGGGCGCCGGCCGCACCCAAGAGCTTATCGCCGCGGTCGGCAACCTCGAACGTATCGACCAGGTGTCGGGTCTGCGCCGGTTGTTGCAGGCGTAGGGTCCGTGACGAGGAGACCGGAGGCTGGCGCAGCCGGCGCTCGCTCTCACAGCACCGTTTTCTTCGACGTGATCAATTCCCGGGGTGCCAGGCGGGCGCGCCAGATCGGCAGGTGGCGCGCCTCGACGAAAGCGGGCAATACACGGCGCGGATTGATGGTCTTGATCAATTGCAGGTTTTGCGAAAACGTCGGGTGCACGTTCCAGCGCTGGAACTGGGCGCGACGGCTGTCCATCAGCTTGCGGCCGGCCGTGCCGGCGGCCAGATGGCCGGTGAATACGATTGCGGGGGCGCTTTGCTCCCGCCAGCGCCCGATGAGCGCGGCCGAAACGCCCGTATCGCCCGATCCGCCATGCGCCACCATGACTCCGGTCGCGACCGACTGGTCGTCGAGCGGACGCGCGTTCTTGATGAGTTGCTCCAGCAGCGGAATGACGGCCTCCTTGGCGGATTCGCGGGCGGCCTGCGTCAGCATGGCGGCGGCCGCGCGCACCGCGTCGTCGATCGCGACATCGAGGCCGGTTTGTTGCAGGAAGATCGCAATCTCGGGCCCACGTCCGTCCGCTGGCACCGGCAGCAGCACCGGACCGTTCCGGGCCAGGTCGGCCAGGACGGCGCGCTGGCGATCCTGGGTCTCCTCGGTGACGCCGTAGGAGGCATCCACGATCATGGTCGCGGTCGAAGGCGGCGGATCGAAGCCGTAGAGCGCGGACTCGACCGAATGGTCCCCCATGTAGAGAAGCCCGTCACCGACCGCGAGCCGCAGCCAGACGCCGCCCGGCGCATGACCGTCGATGCCGGTCTGGACCTCGACGCCGAGCACCTGCGCGTGTCCGCGAACCGGAATCCGTTGGGTCGCGATGCCGCCCGGCAACCGCGCCGCGACCGGCTCGGTGGCGAACACCGGCGGCATCCCGATCCGCTCGCGCAGCCGCAAGGCGCCGGTATGGTCGTTGTGGCCATGGCTCAGGATGATGGCATCGATCCGCCCGATCTCGGCGACGTCGGGCAGCCGGCCGGGCTCCGGTCCGGCGCCGCAATCGAGCAAGAGACGCCACGCGTCGGTCTCGATCACGAACGCGGCCGGCTCCTTGGGGCCGAGACCCGACACCGCGTTCAGCTTCGCCCTCACCGATAGAGCCCGCCCAGCTCCCGCGGCAACATGTAGTCGCGCGGCGCTATGGTGGTGCCGGGCGGCAGCACGCCCTTCTCGATCATGGTGGCGATCTCGGTCTCGACCCCGCCAGTGTCGACGGCGGCATCCGCGGTGTAGAGCCTGTCCTTGCCGATGAACAGGTCGTAGACCGCATTCGTCACCGCGCCTTCGCGCCTGGTGTATTTCTGCAGGATCGCGATCGCCTCCTCCCGATTGCGGGGATCGAGCAGCCATTGATGCGATTGCACGATGGCGCGCGACAGGCGCTTGCCGTGATCCCTCTGGGCCGCCCATTGGCGGTTGACCACATAGAGGACGGGCGGCAGCGGCTTGCCGTCGAGAAAACGATAGACCGTCGTGTAGCCGGTGAGCTGCGCTTCCATCGCCAGCGGCTGGAACATGATGGCGGCGGCCACCGATCCTCGCTGCAGGGCGGCGAATTTCAACGCCGAGGTGCCCACCACCAGGAAGCTGAAATCCTGCTGCTTCAAGCCTTGCTCGCCCAGCCATTTGGCGGCGAGCCAGGTCTCCCCGACCTGCAGCGCGGCGGTCGCCACGAACTTGCCCTTGAGATCGGCGATGCTCTTGATCTCGGGCCGCACGTTGATGAACCAATCGGGGCGATCCGCCGGCGCTGCGATCACCGCGATGTCGCGGGCACCGCTGCGGAACGCCAGCAGGAAGGGATCGAGCTGGCCGGTGCCGAGCTGCACCTCGCCGGTGATGAGCATTTGCGCGGACTGCGGCGCGTTCTGGAACACCACCGGCTTGCCGTCGAAGCCTTCGGCCTTGAAGAATCCCTTGTCCATGGCGACGTCGAGATCCCAGGCGATGGCATTTCCGGGCAGGTAGCTCATGGCCAGCGGCTCGAGCGCCTGGGCGCGGACGGCTGCGTTCATGACGGCGAGACCGAAGGGCAGCATGAACACGACGGCCATCGATTTCAGTCGATCGAAATTCATGCCGTCCCCGCAATTCGAAGTCTTGTGGCTCACCGCCAATCATCCAATTCCGGAACTTGGTAGTCCTCCCAGCCCGGAACGTCGGCGACCTCGGAGAACGGCCGGCCGAACGGCCGCGTCGCGTCGACCCCGATGGCGGATGCGGTGCGTAACGGACGCGCCTTGGTGGGATCGTCGATCGAGGGGTCGGACGGCCCGGCCGGAATCCGGTCGATCACGATCACGTCCTCGCGCGGCTGCACCCGGAACGCCATCGCCCATTCCACCTCGGCGGAGTTGTGCACGTCGATATCGGGCTCCACCACGACCACCCATTTGGGGCGGATATTGCTCGCCATCGCGGCCAGTATCGCCTGCCGCGCCTCGCCGGCAAAGCGCGGCGTCATGCCGATCACCACGTAGAAGGATACCCCGGCCGAGGCCCGCACCGATACGCTCGCGATGCTGGGAAATTGCGCCTTGAGGGCACGCAGGAACGAGGCCTCGAACGGGATTTGCTTGAGGATGTGATTTTCGGTGACCGGCTTGCCGGTCAAGAGGCCCTGGAAAATGGCGTTGCGGCGGTGGGTGATGGCGGTGATGCGCGCCACCGGCTTGAGCGAGGGCGGCGTGTAGTAGCCGGTGTACTCGCCGAGCGGCCCCTCCATGACGGTCTCGTCCATGTCGACCTCGAACTCGATCACCACCTCGGCGGTGGCCGGCACCTCGAGATCGCAGGTCTTGGCCCGGGTCAGCTCGACCGGCGCGCCGCGCAAGCCGCCCGCCACCTCCCAGTCGTTGGTGGTGTCCGAGACCTGCACCTGGCACGCATAGGCCAGGATCGGATCGACCCCGATCACCAGGGCGGCCCTGGGCTTGATGCCCAGGCGCTGGCACTTGCCGAGATTCTTGCCGAAGCGGTGATTGGGTTGCGCCGAGAACGAGAAGGTGTCGCGGCCCAGCACCAGGAACCGATAATGGCCGATGTCCGGGATGCCGGTTTCCGGGTCTTTGGAGACCACGATGCCGGGCGTGATATAGGGCCCGCCATCCTTGGGGCTGTAGGTGGGGACCGGAAAGCGCGTGATGTCGATCTCCGCGCCCTCGATGTGCACCTCGTGACAGGGCGCCGCGGCGGTCGAGATGCTCGGGGCGACCGGATGGTCCAAGCCGGACAGCACCTTCTGCAGGATGGTCTTCTCGTCCGCCTCGAACGCCAGCAAGGCCTTGCTGCGGGTCGAGTAGACGCCGGCGACCAACGGAAAAGCCGTGCCGTTTTGGTTGAACACCATCCCGGGACCCTGCCGCCGGTAGCTCTGCTTCATGGCCTTGCCGACATCGCTCAAAGCCACCGGCCGGTCGACGTCGATCAATTCGCCATGCTGACGCAACACCTCGAGGAACTGGCGAAAGTCCTGATACGGCATTGCGATCTCCGCCTCGTTCCGTCCACACCCGCCGGCAGCTCTGCGGCGAGGCTAATCGACTGCCCGCATGACTGGAAGGGGCGATGGCGCCCCGCCGGCGGTGGGGAACGCGCTTGCGCACCGCACCGGGCGACCGCCGGTTGAGGGTTATTGCAAAACGCCTGCAGACGCGTGAAGATCAACGGCGGGGCGTCGTGAATTTCGGACACCTCAGGCACGGCGCCCTCTCTCTAGTCGCATCATAAGTGAAGACATCGTTGTTACGCGGCCGACCGGGCTCCCGCCTGATGTGGGGAGCGTCATATCCGGACGGATTCGATGATTTCCGAACGCCGAAGCAAAACGGCGACGACGCGCAACAAGCCGGCCACGCGATGGCTCGGCATAGGGAGAGATCGATGACGGCACATCAACGAACGCGGCTGACCATTGCGGCTCTTGCATTCGCCTTCGCGGGAAGCGGCTGGGCGGCCGCGCAGGGAACCGGCACCCCGACCGTTACGCCCAGCATGCTCGAGAAGGCGGCGACCGACGGCAACAACTTTCTGCACACCAACGGCGACTATACGCAAAAGCGCTTCTATCCGAACGGCCAGATCAATGCCTCGAACGTGAAGAAGCTCCATGCGGCCTGGATCTTCCAGACCGAGGTCAAGGAATCGCTGGAGACCTCGCCGATCGTGGTGAACGGCGTGATGTACGTCACGACGTCCTTCAGCCACGTCTATGCGCTCAACGCCCAGACCGGCGAGGAGCTGTGGCATTACAAGCATGCGCTCGGGCCGATCACCACCTATTGCTGCGGACCCAACAATCGCGGCGTCGCGGTCGCGCAGGACAAGGTCTATCTCGGGACGCTCGACGCCAGGCTGGTCGCGTTGGACGCCAAGACCGGAATGAAATTATGGCAGTCGGACATCGGCGATCCCGAGGCCGGCTACAGCGAGACCATGGCGCCGACCGTGGTCAAGGGCAAGGTTCTGATCGGGACCAACGGCGGCGAATACGGCATCCGCGGATTCGTGAAAGCATTCGATGCCAATGACGGGAAGCTGCTGTGGACCTTCAACACCACGGCGGAAAATTCCGTCGGCGTATGGGCCGAGAAGGATGCGACCGGCCGCGATATGCACCGCAACATCGCCGCCGAGAAGGACGCGCTCGCCAAGAACGGCGACCCCTACAAGACGCTGGGCGGCGGCGTCTGGCAGAATCCGGCAGTCGATCTGGCGAACAACCGGATCTATTTCGTGGTCGGCAACCCTTCGCCCGACCTCGACGGCGCGCTGCGTCCCGGCGACAACCTCTACACCAACTCGCTGGTCTCGCTCGATCTGGATACGGCAAATACGTCTGCCACTTCCAGTATATTCCCCATGACGTATGGGATCTCGATTCGACCAGCCCGCCGGTGCTGGTCGACGCCAAGGACAAGAGCGGCAAGATCATTCCGGCGGTCCTGCATGCCGGCAAGACCGGACACATCTACGTCCATGACCGCAAGGACTGCAGCCTGATCCGCTTCTCCGACGCCATGGTGGCGCAGGAGAACATGTGGACCCTGCCGACGCCGGAAGGCGCCCGCATGCTGCCGGGCGCGAACGGCGGCGTCGAATGGTCGCCGATCGCCACCAACCCGGGTCTCGGCCTGGCCTATGCCATCAATCTGCATCAGCCGATGACATATCAGGTGCAAAGCTCGCCCTACCCGGGCGGCAAGCTGTGGCTCGGCGGCGCCTTCAAGCTGGTCCCCGGCGAAGATCAGGCCGGCAACGTCACCGCGGTCGACTACAATACCGGCAAGATCCGCTGGCAGGTGAAGACCCCGCAACCCATGATCGGCGGCATTCTGGCCACTGCCGGCGGCCTGGTTTTCGCCGGCGAGGCCAACGGCCGCTTCCGGGCCTATGACGCCAAGAACGGCAAGGTGCTGTGGACGTTCCAGGCCGGCGCCGGCGTCAACGCGCCGCCCTCGTCCTATGCGGTGGGCGGCAAGCAATACGTGGTGGTCGGGGCGGGCGGCAACGTCCAGATCGACTCCAAGCGCGGCAATGCCATCATCGCGTTCACGACCGAGTGATGACGCCGCGGGGCCGGCATCCAAACCGGCCCCTCGGCGTTGGGCAGGACGAATAGCTCCCGTCCCCGCGGGATCTTGATGGTGCAAAGCGGATGAAACAGCCATGAGGGTCCCTGCAGGGAATCGCGCCCGCGCTATCGCCGCCGTCCTGGCGGCGATGGCGATGCTGCCCGGATCGGCGCGCGCCCAAACGATCGAGCAGAAGGCGCAATTGTGCACCGCCTGCCACGGCGAGAGCGGTGTCCCGCAGCAGAAGACCACGCCGGTCCTGTGGGGCCAGCAGCTCGGCTATCTTTATGTGGAGCTGCGCGACTACAAGAGCGGCGCCCGCAAGAACGACCAGATGTCGGCGGTCGTGGCCACGCTGGAGCGCGACGACATGCTGGCGCTGGCGCAATATTTTTCGCAAAAGCCGTGGCCACCGCTGGGGCAGCCGCCCGCGGCATCCGCGGTAGCCGCGCAAGCGCTGGGCGCCACCAGAGCGGTGGTGTGCACCAGCTGCCACCAGGAAGACTACAATGGCGAAGGCACTCAGCCGCGGCTGGCAGGGCAGCATAAGGACTATCTGGCCCAGACCATGCTCGATTTCCGCACCGGCAAACGCGGCAACAATCCCGGCATGTCCGACCTGATGAAATCGATCTCGGAGGCCGATATCGCGGCGATCGCCGAATACCTGGCCGGGTTGTGACCAGGCTCAGCGGGCAGCCAGCGTCCGGCGAACGTTCTCGTTGGCGGCGAGGTCGAACGCCGACTTGCCGCTCTTGTCCCGCAGGCTCAGGTCGGCACCGCGCCCGATGAGCATCGCCACCAGCTCGGCGTGGCCGAGCTCGGCCGCCATCATCAATGGGGTGCGGCCGCGGTCGTCCATGGCATCGAGCGCCGCACCGCGGCTGAGCAAGAGATCGACCACACCTTGCGCGGCCTGCGTCCCCACGCCGTCCTCATGGCCGGCGGCCCACATCAGCGCCGTCAGATCGTTGCCGTAGCGGAACCGGGCATCGACGCCGGCGTCGAGCAGTCGGCGCACGATCGCGAGGAATCCGCGCGCCGCCGCGTAGGTGATCGCCGCCTTGCCGGTGGCGTCGACCGCATTGGGGTCCGCAGCCCGCGCCAGCAACTGCTCGACGATGCGGTCATTGCCCTTGAAGGCCGCGGCCGCGAGCGGGCTCACGCCCGATCGTCCCGGCAGGTTAGGATCGGCCCCCTTGGCCAGCAACAGCGCGACGCTCGCCTGCCGCTCGCTGTCGGTGGCCGCCCACAGCGCGGTAGCGCCGGCCAGATCGCGCGCGTCGATCGGCGCGCCGCTAACCAGAAAGAGCTCGAGCAGCGCGAGCTGTCCGGCGCGCGCGGCGTGCGCCAGCGGCATGGCGCCGAGACGGTCGCGCGCCTCGAGCGAACCGCCCCCCGCCAGCAGTCGCCGTGCGAATTCCTCGCAGCCCGCATCGGCCGCCGCGAACAACGCCGCATTGCGCTGAATCGAGACGAGGTCGGCCTTGATGAGATCGAATTTGCGCGCGAGCTCGCGGCATGACGCGACCTCGGCCCGCAGCGGCTGCGCGCCGAGGAGGCAAACCAGCGCGAGGCCGGCAACGCAAGGCACGGATCGAGCGAAGCGACGCTGGGGCGCTACGGTCATCGATTTGCGATCCATCGGGAACCCACGGCCGCGTTTCGACGCGCCCTGCACCCACCCTATCAAGCCGTCTGAACTCAAGGATGAGCCGGCTCACGGAGATGGACTAGTCGTGGTCAGGACTCCAAGCTCGTAGAGCGACCAAACAATTGCAGCCAACAAGAGCGCGCCGCCCAGAAACCAGAGCGCCAGCTCCGTATATGAAGAATTGGGCCTGAAGAGCTTCGCCACCCCCACCGCAAGAAACCCGCCGGATACCCCAACGACCACCACACGGCCGATCGGATCGTTCAACCCGGCTTTCAGTGCCTCTGCGAATGTCTGCGACGACGCCGGGGTCAAGGCGAATTCCGGAGTTTGCCGGAGCAAATGCGCCAAATCCGGCACCGACATGGCCGCGATCTTATCGGCTTGCAGCGCGACGGTTCCTGCGCCCGTCACGCACATGCCGCTGGTAACCAGCTTCTTCAAATCCACGCTGTGTGCTGGCGGTTCGCCGCCAATCGCCCTCGGCAATTTTCTCGACGCACCGATGGCGCTGCCGAAATCTATTGGCGGCAAGGTGCAGCTCGGCGCCGCGGTGAGCTTTGGGAAGCCACGCAGCTCTTCAATCTTGACGGCCGAGGGATACGAGCGCCCGAGGCTTTGGAGGATCATGGATTCGAAGCCTCTCGTATAGACAAGCTTTGAGCGAAGGTAACTCACTTCTGCGTTTGGGTCGAGGCGGCGTCGCCGCAACCTCTGTCCAAGGCCCTTGCCCATGGGCCACATCCGGGCGCAGGATTGCCAAATCATCGGGAGGATCGGGCGCGCCCGTGCGCGGCCCGGCAGTTCCTTCCCACCAGAAAAACAGCTACCAAGGGAGGCGAGGATGATGGGGATTTGCAGCAGCAGCCGTGGAACCGCGACCGCGCCGGCAAGAACATTGACGGTATTGGCGTGTGCGCTCATGGCCGGCACCTCGGCGGCGGCCGCCGCCGACGTCACCTATGAGCGGCTGCTCAATCCGGAGCCGCAGAACTGGCTGACGCATCATCGCGATTACGGCGCACAGCGCCATTCGCCGCTCGAGGCGATCAACAAATCGAACGTCAAGGCCTTGAAGCTCTTGTTCGCGGTGCCGCTGGGCGGCAAATCGGCGGGCGAGAGCCTGGAAGCGACGCCGCTGGTCGACGACGGGTACATGTACATGGTCGACAGCTGGGGCATCGTCTACAAGATCGACGTGCGCTCCGGCACTGCCGGCACGATCGTCTGGAAGATGGACCCCAAGGAGGCCAACCAGGACCGCAACCGCGGCGTGGCGCTGTGGGGCAATCTGGTGATCTCGGTCACCGGCTACGAGGGCCGCGTCATTGCGACCGACCGGGACACCGGCGAGGTGGTCTGGGACCGGAACCTCACCGATCAGGCCGACCTCGAGCTCACCGCCGCGCCGCTCGCCCTCAAGGACGAGATCCTGGTGGGCGGCTCCGGCGGCGACCGCGGCTTGCGCGGCTGGCTCGCGGCGCTCGATCCCAAGACCGGCAGCACCAAGTGGAAGACCTACTCGATCCCGGCGCCGGGTGAGCCCGGCAGCGAGACCTGGAAGGACAAGGTCAACGCCTATCAGACCGGCGGCGGCTCGTTCTACGGCACCGGGGCTTACGATCCGGCCAACAACCTGACCTATTGGGGATCCGGCAATCCGGTGCCGGCCTACGATTCGTCGTTCCGGCCGGGCGACAATCTCTACACCTCGAGCGCCATCGCCTTCAACGCGGGCAGCGGCAAGATCACCTGGTGGCATCAATACACGCCGAACGACAACCGGGACTACGACGAGACCGGCGCCCACGTCCTGATCGACACCAAGATCAACGGCGAGGAGCGCAAGATCCTCTCCCATGCGGGCCGCAACGGCTTCACCTACTAGCTTCGATCGTCTCAGCGGCCAGTTCCTCAAGGCCACCCAGCACGTCAAGGAGCTGACCTGGACCAAGGGTATCGATCCCAAGACCGGCAAGCCGGTCGACTACGACCCCAGCCGGGACGTGCAAGTCTACAATGAGGGCGCCGGCTCGATCGCCGACAAGGTGACGCGGCAGATTTGCCCGAGCATCACCGGCGGCACCAATTTCTGGCCGGTGTCCTACAGCCGGAAGACCGGCTACCTCTACATCCCGGCCTATGAAGGCTGCGGCAAGGTCACGGTCGATACCAGCGGCCACGTCAAAGGCAAGTTCAACGGCGGCAATCCGGGCGCCGACGGTAACATCACCTCGTCGATCACCATGCTCGATCCGGTCTCCGGCGAGATCAAGAAGCGGGCCGAGTTCCCGTATCCGAACTCGTCCGGGACGTTGAGCACCGCCGGCGGCCTCGTCTTCACCGCCATGCTCGACGGCACCGTCGTGGCGCTCGACGACCAGACGCTCGACGAGGTGTGGCGGTTCAACGTCGGCACCGGCGTCAATGCGGCACCCATGACCTATGCGGTCAACGGCAAGCAATACGTCGCGGTCGCGTCGGGCGTATGCTGCGTGCGGCCCTCCGGGCAGATCAGCAACTCGTTGTCCGGAGTCAAACGAAACCCGGAGCTGCGCAATCAATCGAACGCGACGGTGCTCTACGTGTTCGGGCTGTAGGGCCGGGCTACAGGTTTATATTCGCTGAATAGACACTGATCCAATTCGATTGAATCGGATCAGTGTCTGGATTCTTTCGATTGAGCATGATCTTTTCCGAAAACCGGTAACCACTTTTCGGGATCATGCTCTGATGCAATCGCACACCCGTCTCGAGCCGATTGCGACCAGAATGCGGCACAGCGTTGCGACGCGGTTGCCGCGGTACGGTAACCGGTTGCGTCAAGCAGGCCTCCCCTGATCCGAATCGGTAGCCCACCACCCTCGAATCGGCCGCCGATCGGCGTGCGCTGGTCATGACCTAGAGTATTTACCCTAGTCGCCAATTCTCATTTGAAACACAAACATTGGCTCAAACAAGAACAACAATAACAGCGCGAAAGCGCTTGGTGACGCAGGAGGCGGAGGCGTTCGTCATGGCGATCATTGCATTTCTGGGTTTGTCGGCCGGCGTATGCTTGGCGTTGCGTTGGAACGCGCTGGTGCTTGTTCCGACGATCGGAGTCGCCCTGCCGCTTGTCGCATTGATCGACATTGTGCGCGGTGAAGGCGCCGGCGCGATCGCCTTCGATATGTTGGTCGTCGTCACGTGTATCGAGGCCGGGTATATCGCCGGGATCTTCGGCCATGTATTCGCGGATGCGGCGCGCGCCGCCGTGAAGCCGGCGATCGTCAGAAGGTATCAACCGCCTGACTACCGTCGGGTCTAGTCTAGAACGGCGGCTTGGCGATCATCAGCACGAAGATCGCGATGACGCCCGCGAAGGCGGGCCAGCCGAGCCAGAACCATACGCGGAACAGCCGGCGGTATTGCGCCGGCAGCGGCTTGCCGGTGTCGCGCGCGACGCGCGCGATATCGCGCAGCCGAAGCTGCAGCCACACCACCGGCAACCAGCAGACGCCGACCAGCAGATAGAGCCCGAGCGACGCCACGATCCAGGGCTCGCGCAACGAATAGCCCATGACCTGGGCGAGACCCGCGCCGCTCAGCGGCTGCAGCAGCACGGCCGCGGCGGTGAAGACTGCATCGGCGATGACGACCACACGGGCGGTGGCAGCGATGGTGGCTGGATCGCCGGTACGATGCGCCATCCACATGAAGAAGGCGATGCCGAGCCCGGTGCCGAGCAGCACGCAGGCGCCGACCAAGTGGATGAGCTTGAGCCATACGTAAAGCGCGCTCATCGCTCGTCCAGGATCGCGATCGCGAACAGGTTGGCCAGCATGATCGGGACGATCTTGAGGATGCGGCCGAACGGGTCGAGGAGGAGCTGCGGCGCGACCACCGCCGCCGCCACCACAGAGACGAAGGACACCGCCAGCATCCCCGAGAGCGCCGCAAGGCTCGTCCGGCGCACCAGCACGCCGACGCCGAGCATCGTGTCGACAATGGCGCCCGCCGCAACCGCGGCGGCGGCGAGCCCGGCACCGGCACCGGTGTCCCGCATGACCGCGACCGCCTCGTTCCAGCCCGGGCCGAGCGCGATGACGCCGGACGCGATCCAGAACAGCGCCAGGGCGCCGATCGCGAGCGGCTTGAGGAAGTACAGCCGCGCGAACCAACGGTCCTGGACGCCCGCCGGATGCCGGTTGAGAATTTCCTCGAAGCTCATGGGCGCGATTCCGGTCGCGGCGATCCAACGCGTCGGATCGCCGGAGATTCCCGCCGCCAGCTGCGCCAGCGCGGTGGATCGCATCGGGCTGCGCCAGCCGAGCCACGCCAGCGCATCGGCGAAGTGCGCGACCACCGCCGCAACCGGGCGCGGCAGCGCCACGGCCGGCTGCGGCCGCAAGCCGAGCCATGAACGGTAGCCGGCCACGATGCCGGCGGTCGTTACCGACTGCGGATGGACGAGATCGAGGCTCAGCCGTGCCGGCGCACCCGGACGCAACGCCCAGGCCACCGTCTCGGCCACATCCTCGATCGCCACGACATGGACCGGACTGTCGGCCGCGATGAGGGGCGTGATGCCGGGGACACCGGCCGCGCCGCGCAGCATGGCGGTACCGCCATAGACGCTGCGCGCCAGCACCAGGCCGGGCCGCAGGATGACCCAATCGAGATCGCGACCTGCGAGATCGCTCTCGGTCGCGCCCTTGCTGCGCGCAAACCTTGTGGGACCGTCGCGATCGGCTCCCACCGCCGAGACGTGAACCACGCGCCGCACGCCGCGCTCCTCGCAGGCGGCAAACATCGCCGCCGGCGCCGCCACATGAACGCGCTCGAGATCGTCGCGGGCGCCGTCCTGCAACGCACCGACGCAGTTCACCACCGCGTCGATCCCTGAGAGAAGACCATGCCAGGATTGCGGCGTGGTCAATTCACCAAAGTCCGCCACGGCCCATCCCGCATAGGGAAACCGCAGCCGCGCCTGCGCGATGCTGCGCCCGGCCCCGATCAGATCGTGTCCCTCGCGGCGCAGCCTTTCGAGACATGCCGCGCCGATGAGACCGTAGGCGCCGGTGATGAGCACACGCATGCTTGTCGATCCGATCCGGGGCGGTCACCTGCGAAGCTACGCGCCGTGCCTGATTGATTGCTCACGAAAAACGCCGCCGGTCAAACCGGCGGCGTCGATAGTGATCCCGGGGCGGGAGGAACGGACTCCCGCGTCCCGGGCGCGGGCTCAGATGCCGCGGTTCCAGAAATCGTAGTAGCGCTCGATATTCATGGGCAGGAACGGGCCATAGCCGCCCCAGCTCTCGTATTTCGGCAGCTTGATCTCCTTCTCGGCGTCGGCGTAGCTCTTGCCTTCCGCCACCGCCTTCTTCACCGCGCCGGAGAGATCCTGCAGGTAGGCGAGCTGGTTGGTGGCTTCCTCCTTGGTGCCGATCTGCCGGCCGCCGGGGCCGGGATGGCCCGGAATGATCCGGTCCCAGTCCATCGCGATCACCTTCTTCAGTCCCGCCTCGATATCGGGCACGTAGGTATCGGCCATGCCGCGGAACTGCACGGCCTGCAGCGGAATCCAGTCGACCGTGAAGATGATCTTCTCCTTCGGCAGCCGCATGACCAAGGTGCTGTCGGAGTGGTTCTTGCCGACATAGTTGAGCTCGAGCGTGGTACCGCCGAGCGTGATGATCTTCTGGTTGTCGACCAGCTCGTCGGGCATCACCACATCATCCGGCTTGAGCTCCTCGAGCCGCGCCTTCACATTCTTGTGCGCGACGAAGGTCGCGCCCAGATCCTTGAACGGCTTGCCGCCCGCGATATGGTCGAAGTGGCTGTGGCTGTAGATCACGTATTTGATCGGCGCCTTGGTGACCGCCTGGATGGCGTCGATATAGGGCTTGGCCGGCCGCCGCTCGCTGATCGGATCGGTGGCGATCACGCCGTCGGGCGTGACGATGAACATCGACTGGTGACCCATATAACGAAATATATAGACGTTATCGGTGCCCTCGACCTTGGTGGTGGCGGTAGGCGGCGGCGCCGGGGCCTGGGCTTGTGCCGTGGCGGTCAAAGCCGTCGTGACACACACGACGGCCATCGCAAGCGAAAACCGGGACATGCTGATTTCTCCCTCTCATGTGTTCTGAAACACTGCAATTCTGAAGCACTGCAGTTCTGAAACGCCACCGGTCGGCGCCGTCAGCCGACCGGCTTGGCCCGGAATTGTTCTCGGGCCGCAGGCTATCCTAGCGGTTTTGCGGCGGGTTCGAAAGCCGGGCGCGGCCGGCCCGGGTCGCAAGACCAAAGGCGATCAGGGATCCGTCTTGGTGAAATACTTCGTCGCCATGCTGGCGAAGGGCTCGGGCACATTGATGAGGCCCATATTGGCCTGCACGATCGACTTCGAATCGGCGTCGATGCCCTGGTAGACGCCGCCGACGAATGCCAGCGTTTCCGATTCGGTGCCATGCGCCGCGATGGCCGTGGCTTCCTGCGCATAGCCTTGCGCGTGGGTCTGCAAGTCACGATGCTGTCGTGCAGTTTCTTAAGGCCGACGGCCTGCTCGACGCCGTCCGGCAGGTTCATTACGTTGAACTTGCGCTGCTGGTAGTACTGCAGGATCTGTGGCTCGCCGATATCGAGAAACGGGCTGCGCGCCAGGTCGCTGTGCTGCTTGAAATAGGCCTGGGTCTTGAGCTCGACCTTGATCTGGTCGAGCACGAATTTCTTGGCATTCTGCCAGATCCAGGCCTGCGACGCGTAGCTCACGAAGCGCCCGGCATCGGTATGCATCGCGTCGCTGGCTGCGAGCTCGGCGCTACGCGCCTTGTCGGCGGCGGCCGCCGCCGTGAAAATCTGTCCGACCAGGTTGCTTTGCTGCGCGACCGCCTGCCCGAGCCTGCGTCCGGCGCTCTCGTAGGCCTGCTGTGCCGGCTGCGCCTGCGCCATCAGCTGGTTTCGCAGGTCGAAGCTCGCCTGCAGGCTCCTGGCATCCTCTTCCAGATGCGCCGCGCGATCATCGAGCGAGCCGCCGAGCCCCGGCACTCCGGAATAGACCGGCTGCGCATTGGTATCGGGCATCGCGGCCAGCGCCGGGACCGGCAGGAGCGGGTAAAGCGGGCGCCCGTTGCGATAGAGATCGACCACCGGTTCGGCCGGCACCGGCAATTTGTCCTGCGGCGGCGGCTCGACGATCTGGCCGTCGGGCGCCGGCACCGCGCCGGCGGGCAGCAGAACCATGAATGCCGCCACGGTGGCTTGCTGGTCGGCCTTGATGGCGGCGCGCAGGCGGGCCGATTGCGCCTGCATCCCCCGGCTAGCCCTCGCGAGATTGTCGATCTGCGCCTGGTACCACGGCCCATAGCCCTGGGCTTCCTTGAGCGCGGCGGTGAGCCGCGCGATGTCCTGCAGCACCGCCGGCAATTGCTGCAGCAGCGCCGGGGCGGCGCGGTTGCCGAGATCGATGATGGTGCGATACGCCGCCACCTGGCGCTGCAAAGCGACGCTCTGCGCCACCAGCGAGGTGTGCAAATTGTCGGCATCGCCGATGAACGCTTCCGACGTATTCGGCAAGCTCGCCATCCACGAATTGCGATCGAGGAACGGCCCGTTCGACATTGCCTCGATCACCGCGATCATGCGCGGGCGCACGCGCTGGAACGCCAGCACCTCTGGGGACGGGCCAGGCGGCAGTTGCTGCTGGGGCTGCTGCACTGCGCCACCGCCTCCGGGGCAACCGCAACCGTTCATGCATTTGTATTCGGCGGTCCAATACGGCATGCAATGTTGCGCAAAGGCCTGCGGCGGCGGAAACACGCCGAGACCGAGCGCCACCGCCGCCCCGAGATAGTTGCTTCTGCGCATTGCCCTGCTCCCTGCCGCAGCCGCCATCCCGATGCCGCTCCTGGCACATGATTTTCCGCGACGCGCCTCTTCAGGGCCGGCAGACCGTCACGTTGAGGTCGTTCACCAGACCGTTGGCCAGGGAATAGACCCAGCCGTGAATGCAGAGATCCTGGCCACGCGCCCAGGCCTCCTGCACGAACACATCGGTTGCGACGTTGCGCACCTGGCGGATGACGTTGAGCTCGCAGAGGCGATCGAGCCGAGCGCGCTGGACCGGGATCGCCTCGAGCTCCTGGCGATGCTCATGGCAGATCTCGCGAATAGGATGCAGCCAGTGATCTACCAGGCCGCGCCGCTTGCCATCCACCGCCGCCGCCACCCCGCCGCAGCCGTAATGACCCACCACCATGATGTGCTTCACCTTGATGACGTCGACCGCGAATTGCAGCACGGAGAGGTAGTTGGCGTCCTGCGGCGGGGCCAGGTTGGCGACGTTGCGGTGAACGAACAGCTCGCCCGGGTCCAGGTCGACGATCTCGTTGGCGGGAACGCGGCTGTCGGAGCAGCCGATCCACAAGTACTCGGGCGCTTGCTGGCGCTCAAGCCGCTTGAAGAAGCCGGCGTCGGCGGCGACCATCCGTTTCGCCCAGGCGCGGTTCTTTTCCTTCAGATGATCGAGCATCATCGACTTCATAGCGCCTGCCGCCAACGGCCACAAGCGCCGGCCGGCCGGTCAGTGGTGGCTTTCATAGGTGCCGATCAGCCGGACGATGCGCGCCACGTGGCTTTGGAACTCTGGCGATTGCTTGATGCCCGGCAGGGCGCGGCCGCGGCAGGTCGATCGGAATGATCTCCTGCAGCCGGCCCGGCCGGGTGGCGAACACCGCCACGCGATCGCCGAGGAACACCGACTCGTCGATCTGATGGGTGATGAAGATCACGGTGGTGCCGGCGGCCGCGGCGATGCGCAGGAGCTCGTGCTGCATGGTCTCGCGGGTGAGCGCATCGAGCGCCGCGAACGGCTCGTCCATCAGCAGGATGGCGGGCTCGATCGCCAGAGCGCGCGCCAGATTGACGCGCTGGCGCATGCCGCCCGAGAGCTCGTGCGGATAGTGGCTCTCGAAGCCGTCGAGGCCGACGAGGTCGATCATCGCCAGCGCCCGGGCGCGGGCCTGCGCCTTGGCGACGCCCTGCAGCTCGAGCCCGAACCCGACATTGCGCAGCACGCTGCGCCACGGATAGAGCGCGTCCTGCTGGAACACGAAGCCGCGGTCGGTGCCGGGGCCGGTGACCGCCTTGCCGCCGACCAAAATGCGGCCGCGGGTCGGGCTCGGTGAGGCCCTGCAGGATGCGCAGCAGCGTGGTCTTGCCGCAGCCGGAGGGGCCGACGATGACGAAGAATTCGCCTGGCGCGATATCGAGATCGATATTCTGCAGCGCCACCAGCCGCTGGCCGCGGCTGACGAACTCCATGCTGAGATCTTCGATCCGAACGGCGGCGGCGCGCGCACTCATTGCGCTTGGGGGGCCCTGAGCCTCGGCCGTCATCTGCGATCCACCGTTGGCATTCAGTCCACCCGTATGGTGCGGCGCCAGCGCAGCGCATGGCGCTCCACCAGCTCGGCCGCAAAGGTGAGGCCCGACGCCCGCCACCGCGAGCGTGACGATGCCGACGAACAGCGACGGCACGTCGAAGGTCTGGCCGGAGGTGTAGATCAGGAATCCGAGGCCCGCCTGCGATCCGAACAGCTCGCCCACCACCACGCCGACGATGCCGCGGCCGATGCCGAGGCGAATTCCGGTCAGGATGTAGGGCAGCGCCGACGGCAGCGTGACCTTCATGATGATCTGCCGCCGGGTCGCGCAGAAGCTCTGGGCGACCTCGATCAGCAAGGCCTCGGTGGCGCGCACGCCGGAGATGGTGTTGATGAGAACGGGAAAAACGGCGGTCAGGAACACCACCGCGATCTTCGAGCCGATGCCGATGCCGAGCCACAGGATGAGCAGCGGCGTCACCGCGACCAGCGGCGTGGCATAGAGCGCCGTGATGTAGATCTCGGTGTAGTCGCGCACCCGCTGGCTGATGCCGACGATGACGCCGAGCGCGGTGCCGACCACGATCGCCAGCAGAACCCCGTAGATCAGCTCGCTGAAGCTCACCCAGATGTGCAGCTGCAGCTCGCCGGTCTCCCACAGCCGCATGGCGGCGAGCGCGACATCCGAAGGCGGCGCGAAGAACAGCCGGTTGGTGAGGACGGTGCGGGCCAGAATCTCCCAGCCCGCCACCACCACCACCAGGGTCGTGAGCGGACGGCGGATCGCGATCCAGCGCTCGCGCGTGAGCCATGGCGCGCGCGCCCCGAGGTCGGGCCGGATCAGCGCTCGCCGGGGACAACGCAACCGTCATGGCCGATGCAACTCCTCCCGTGCTCACGGAACGTAACAACCTTGCGGCCCAGGCCAATGGATAAAGCGACGCAACGTTGACCGTGTAGCCCGCATGGAGCGAAGCGCAATGCGGGAACGGCGTTCCCGGCATTGCGCGGAGTTTATCATCGGGCGGCGCTACGCGCCGAACCGTCGGCTCCATACTGGCTACAGCGGCCAGCACTCTCGCATCCCGGATAAGCTGCCATACCCGCGGCGGCGTCAGCGGCAGCTCGCGCGGCTCGACGCCGAGCGGGCGCAAGCGCCGCCGCCACCGCGTTCGCGAGCGCGCCGCCGACCGGGATGATGCCGCCCTCGCCCGCCCCCTTGGCGCCGAGCGGATTGTTGGGCGAAGGATGCAGCTCGAGCGAGATCGCGTGCAGCCGCGGATAGTCGGTCGCGACCGGGATCATGTAGTCGGCGAGCGATCCGACCAGCAGCTGCCCGTTGCGGTCATAGACGATCTCCTCGCTGAACACGCTGCCCAGCCCCTGCACGGCGGCGCCGATCACCTGGCCGTGCAGGGTGAGCGGATTGATGATCCGGCCGACGTCGTCGACCACCACATAATCGATGACCTCGACCTGCCCGGTCTTGGGATCGACCGCCACATGGGCGATCGCGGTGCCGTAGGTGTAGGTCGACTTCGAGTTGGAGAAGGTGCCGCTCGGCGCTGAGCGCAGCGTCGGCGGCGTCGCTCAACGCCAGGCTCCGTCCGTCGGCGCGCGCGCGCGACCCCGCCCGTCGACGCTCGAGCGCGGCCGCCGGCGACGCCGAGCCGCTGCGCCGCGGCGGCGCGGAACTTGTCCAGCAGCGCGGTCGGCGGCGAGCACGATCGCGCAGCCGCCCATCACGGTCGAGCGCGAGCCGTAGGAGCCGAAGCCTTCCGCCAGATAGGTGGTCGAGCCGTGATAGATGCGGATGCGCTCGAGCGGCAGCTCCAGCGCATCGGCGGCGATCTGCGCCCAGGATGGTCTCGATCCCCTGCCCGACCGCGGAGGAGCCGACATAGACCGACGACGCCGCCGTCGGGCTCGACCACGATGCGGGCGCTCTCGCGCGGCCCCGATGCGCCGCCCTCGATGAAGCAGGCGATGCCGAGCCCATGATAGCGGCCGTCGATCAGCTTGCCCTGCAGCGGTCGCCTTCTCGGCCCAGCGCGCTTCCGCTCACGCAGCGATCGAAGGTGCTGGCATAGTCGCCGCTGTCGCATTGCGGTCTCGCCGAACCCGTCGTTGGGGAGCACGCTCGCCAAGGCATAGGGCATCTCGCCGGAGCGAGATCAGGTTGCGGCGGCGGATGGCGAGCCGGTCGAGCCCCAGGTCCTGCGCCGCCATGTCGAGCATGCGCTCGCAGAAGAAGCAGCCCTCGAACCGGCCCGGCCCCCGATAGGTGCCGGCCGGCGTCTTGTTGCTGACCAGCGCATGGGCGTCGAGATGGATGTTGGGAATGCGGTAGGGGCCGGAGGTGAACTGCGCGGCATTGCGCACCGGCGTCATGCCGTTGGGCCGCACATAGGCGCCGATGTCCACATAGATGTCGCCGCGCAGGCCGAGGATCGATCCCGTCGCGGTCGAACGCCATCTCGATCTCGCATTCGGTCTCGCGCGAATGGGCGATCGCCATGAAATGCTCGCGCCGATCCTCGACCCATTTGATCGGGCGGCCGAACTTGCGGGCCGCGAAGGCGACCAGAAAATCCTCCGGATAGAACTCGCCGCGCGCCCCGAAGCCGCCGCCGACGTCGAACTCGAGATAATCGACCGCTTCCTCGGCCAGCCCCATCATCTGCGCCATGGCGCGGCGATTGAAGAACGGCAGCTTGGCGGCGCCGGAAACCCGCAGCTTGCCGCTCGCGGCATCCCATTCGGCCAGCAAGCCGCGCGTCTCCATCGGCATGGCGGAGAGCCGCTGGGTGCGGAACGTCTCCCGGCGCGATATGGGCGGCGGCGCGGAATGCGGCGTCGACATCGCCCTTGCTGGCCGTGACCAGCGCGGCGCGATTGCTGCGCGGTGCCTTCGAACAGCAGCACGTCGCCTGCGCGGACTGGCGTGCCGGTCCGTCACCGCCGGCAGATGCTCGATGTCGAAGTCGACCGCCGCAGCCGCGTCCTCGGCCAGCTCGGCGCCCTCGGCGAGCACCACCGCCAAGGGCTCGCCCACATAGCGCACGATCGCTTCCGCGATCACCGGCTGCGCATAGGGCGCAATGGTCGGGTTCGGCCGGCGAAACGGAATGGTCGGGATCGGGTGCGCCGATATCGGCGGCGGTCAGGACCGCACTGCACGCCCGGCATCGCCAGCGCGGCCGCCGTATCGATCGAGCGGATGCGGCCATGGGCGACCGGGCTGCGCACGATCGCGGCGTGCCATTCCCCGGCGCGGGTGAGATCATCGAGATATTGTCCGCGCCCGCGCAGGAAGCGAAGATCCTCGACCCGCTCGACCGGGCTGCCGATGAATGTATTCACGCGGCGCATGGGGGCTCGCTCGCGGCCTTGTTGGGATCGATCCTGGTCGCGGTCCTCGAATTCATCAGCGACAGGCATTGACACTGAGTTAGCTAACGCTTACGGTTAGCTGTGTCTAACGTACTCCAGCTCGGCGGGAGCCCAAGCTGGTCGAAGAACGGCTTCTCTACGTGACCCAACCCCGACCCGACAAGGAGATTCGAACCATGCCCGAGCTGGAGCTGATCGGCGCCGCGCCGAGCAACTATGTCTGGACCTGCCGCATTGCGCTTGCCGAGAAGGGCGTGCCTTACCGGCTCAGCGAGCTGCGGCCGCATTCGCCCGAGGTCGATGCCATCCATCCGTTCGGCAAGATTCCGGTGATGCGCCATGGCGAGGTCGAGCTGTGCGAGTCGCGGGCGATCTGCGGCTATATCGACAATGTCTTCGACGGCCCCAAGCTCGCGCCTGCCGATCCGGCCAAGGCCGCGCAGGTCGAGCAATGGGTATCCATCGTCAATACCCATATCGATCCGGTGTGGGTGCGCCAGTATCTGCGCGCGCATTTCTTTCCGCAAGACGCCCGACGGCAGCCCCGAGCGGGACACCATCGACGCGGCACTGCCGAAGATGGAGCAGCAATTCGCCGCCATGGATCGCGCGGTCGCCAAGACCGGTCATCTGGTCGGCGACACGTTCACGCTCGCCGACATGAACTTCATGCCGATCCTGTTCTACATGGGCAT
The DNA here is from genome assembly GCA_963721005.1 of uncultured Alphaproteobacteria bacterium. Classification (GTDB taxonomy): domain Bacteria; phylum Pseudomonadota; class Alphaproteobacteria; order Rhizobiales; family Xanthobacteraceae; genus VAZQ01. The sequence continues at coordinate 811,097 of CAVRHR010000003.1, forward strand.
GAAGCCGGAAAGCAGCGCGCTCCTGGAACGCAGTCCGGGCCTTGCGGCCTACGTCGACCGTCACATGGCGCGCAAGAGCGTGCAGGAGACGGTGCCGAGCTGGATCCCCGGACAGAAGGCGTCGGAGCGGGCGGCCTGACCGCAGCCATGAACGAATGCCGCGACCGCGCTCGCTGCGCTCGCCGATCCGACCCGGCGGCAGATTTTCGAGCGGCTCGCCGCCGGGCCGCGCGCGGTCGGCGATATCGCGCGCGGCCTGCCGGTGACGCGCCCGGCGGTCTCGCAGCATCTCGCGGTGCTCAAGTCGGCCGGCCTGGTCAAGGACCAGGCCGCCGGAACGCGCCGCATCTACGAGATCGATCCGAAGGGCCTCGGCGCCATCCGGGCCTGGCTCGATCAGTTCTGGGACACTGCGCTTGCTTCGTTCAAGGACGAGGTGGAAGGCACGAAAGGAAAATCATGAGCACGCTGACGATCCGCCCTGCCCCGGTCCGCAAGAGCATCACCGTCAAGGCCGATGCGGCCCGCGCCTTCGAGGTCTTCACCGGCCGGATCGGCAGCTGGTGGCCGCGCTCCCATTGCATCGGGTCCTCCCCGCAGAAGGACGTGGTGCTGGAGCCGAAGGTCGGCGGCCGCTGGTTCGAGATCGGCGAGGACGGCCGCAATGCAATTGGGGCAAGGTGCTGGCCTGGGAGCCGCCGCTGCGCCTGCTGCTGGCCTGGCAGATCAACGCCAACTGGAAATACGATCCGGATCTGGTCACCGAGGTCGAGGTGACGTTCACGCCGGTCGAGGGCGGCGCGACCCGAGTCGATCTCGAGCACCGCAACCTCGAGCGCTTCGGCGACAAGATCGAGACGGTCCGCAACTGCGATCGATTCCGAGGGCGGCTGGAGCGGGATTCTCAAGGTGTACGCGGAGGCCGCGGAGGCAGGAAAGTAGCGCGCTCGTAGGATGGGTTGAGCTCTTGCGAAACCCATCAACGGCGATTGATGGGTTTCGCATAGCTCGCGAAGACGGGCGTAAACGCCCTTATATTATGAGCTCAACCCATCCTACAATCATCTACTCCGCCGCCTTCTTGCTCACCAGCGCGGCGGCGGCGCGGTCGTAGCTCTCCTCGCGGGCGAGCTGCGCCTTGAGGCCGATCAGCTCGTAATAGTCCGGCAGCGGCATGAGAGGCCTCGCCGAGCGCCGCGAGCGAGCGGTCGCGCTTGAGCGCCGCCATGGCGTGGCGCACCGCCTGCGCGGCGGCAAACAGCGCGACCGACGGGAAGCGTCACGGCGGTCGACGCCGGCTGCTTCGAGCTCGCCGAGATCGCGGTGCTTGGCGCCGGCCGCCTGCGAGATGGTCGCCATATGCGGGCCCGGCACCTCGCGCAGCACCCGCTTGATCTCGTCGACGGTGTCGGCCCCCATGGGCTTGGCCATGTCGGCGCCGGCCGCCATGAACAGCTGGCAGCGCTCGATGGCGGCATTGAGCCCCTCGACCCCGGCCGCGTCGGTGCGCGCGCAGATCAGCAGGTCGGGATCGCGCCTGGCATCGAGCATGGCCTTGATCTTGGCCAGCATCTGCTCGACCGGCACCACCTGCTTGCCCGGCAGGTAGCCGCAGCGGTTGGGAAACGTCTGATCGCTGATGAAGAAGCCGGCGACGCCGGCGGCCTCGAAGCCGCGCACCATCTGGCGCGCATTGTTGACGCCGCCGAAGCCGGTATCGCCGTCCACATAGACCGGCAGCTCGACTGCGGCGCAGATGCGGGCGTAGTGATCCGCATAGTCGCGCATGTTGGACTGGCCGGTGTCGGGCTGCGCCAGCATGCTGCCGACCGCCGCATAGCCGCCGGCGACCACCGCCTCGAAGCCCTGCGCCTCGATGATGCGGGCCGACAGCGCGTCATAGGCGCCCGGCATCAGCGTGAGACCGGGCTGCGTCATCAGCTCGCGCAGCTTTTTCCTGACATTCATGATTGTTCCTCCGTCGTGTATTTGTCGCGCCCGCAGAGGCGCGGGTCAGCGCCTGGAATCGGTCGCGCGTCTGCAGCCACGGATGCGCGCCGGCCATGCGCTTCTCCCAGGCCGCGATGTCGGCGCATGCTTGAGGGTGAGCCCGATATCGTCGAGGCCTTCGATCAGGCGCATGCGGTCGGCGCCCGGCAGCTCGAAGGCGAGATCGGGGCCGCCCGGGCCGCTGATGCGCTGGGCGTGCAGATCGACCGTGAACGGCGCGGCGCCATCGGCCGCCAGCACGCGCGCCTCGAACGCCGCGCTGTCGGCGGCCTCGAGCTCGACCGGCAGCAGGCCGTTCTGCAGGCAATTCTCCCGGTAGATGTCGGCGAAGCTGCGCGCCACGATGCAGCGGATGCCGGTTGCGAGCATCGCCCATACCGCGCCCTCGCGCGAGGAGCCGCAGCCGAAATTGCGGCCGGTCACCAGGATGCCGGGCGCGCGGAACTGCGGCTGGTTGAGCGGAAAGTCCGGATCCGGGCTGCCGTCGGGCCGCTTGCGGGCGTTGGCGAACAGGAGCGCCGCCCAATCGGGATTCATGTTCCGATTGATCGGCGTGATCTGGTCGGTGTTGATGTCGTCCTGCAGGAGCGGGACGGCAACGCCGGTGAGGGTGGTGAACGGCTGCATCAGGCGGCTCCTGCGAGCAGTCTGCCGCACATCGACGATGCGGCCCGCGATGGCGGTCGCAGCCGCAGTCGCCGGGCTCACCAGATGGGTGCGCACGCCCTTGCCCTGGCGGCCTTCGAAATTGCGGTTGGTGGTGGAGACGCAGCGCTCGCCGGCCTCGCCGCGGTCGCCGTTGCCGCCCGCGCACATGGAGCAGCCGGATTCGCCCCAGAAGAAGCCGGCGGCGCGGAACACCCGGTCGAGGCCGGCGGCCTCGGCCTGGCGTTTCACGGTCGACGAGCCGGGCACCACCATGGCGACCACGCCCGCCGCCACATGGCGGCCGCGCACCACCGCGGCGGCGGCCTCGAGGTCCGGCAGGCGGCTGTTGGTGCAGGAGCCGATGAACACCCGGTCCACCGGCAGGCCGGCGACCGGCATGCCGGGCGTCAGCCCCATATAGTCGAGCGCGCGGCGGTAGGCTGCCTCCTGGCCGGGCTCGACGCTCGCGAGACTCGGGCACGCGGCCGCTGATGCCGACCACCTGGCTCGGATCGGTGCCCCAGGTGATCTGCGGCTCGAGATCTTCGCAATCGAGCAGAACGTCGGAATCGAATTGCGCCTCCTCGTCGCTGACGAGCGTGCCCCAATGGGCGAGCGCGGCGTCCCATTGCGGCGCCTTGCGGGACGAAGGGGCGGCCCGCCAGCCAGCCAAAGGTGCGTCTCGTCGGGCGCCACGAAACCGCTGCGCGCCCCCATCTCGATCGCGAGATTGCAGAGCGTGAGCCGGCTTTCGATCGACATCGCCCGCACCGCCGCGCCGGCATATTCCACCGCATGGCCGCGACCGCCGGCGATGCCGAGCTCGGCGATGATGCGCAGCGCCACGTCCTTGGCGGTGACATGGGGCCCGAGCCGGCCCTCGACGCTGCATGCGCATGCGCTTGGGCCGCTTGATGCGCGATCACCTGGGTGGCCAGGATGTGCTCGAGCTCGGTGGTGCCGCAGCCGAAGGCGAGCGCGCCGAGCCCGCCGACCGTGCAGGCATGGCTGTCGGGCACCGCGTGGGTGGCGCCGGGCAGCACCATCCCGAGCTCGGGCGCCACCACATGGGAGATGCCCTGCTCGGGATCATCGATGTCGAACAGCCGGATGCCGTTGCGGGCGCTGCCCGCGCGCATCGCCTGCAGGAACGGCGTGCTCTGCGCATTGGTGGTGTCGTCGCGGCCGGGCTGCGTCGAGACCGTATGGTCCTGCACCGAGAAGGTGAGATCGGGCCGGCGCACCGAACGCTGCGCCTGCGCGAGCTTCTTGAAAGCATGTGGGGCGTGCAGCTCGTGCAGCACATGCCGGTCGATATAGATGAGATCGCGCCCGTCGGCGCGCCGCGCCACCAGATGCGCATCCCAGATCTTGTCGAACAGCGTTCGCGCCATGGCGTCCTCCGGCTCGCTCCCGCACCCTTACAATAGTCAGTCATGCACGACAATAAACAGCGCTTCTCATAACACACACGGCGGCCGGGCGTTCGGCACGTCATGCCGCAGCCTCGAATGTCCGCAGCGCGGGAATGGGAGCGAGGGAAAATCTCGGGTAGTGTGGCCTGCATCGATCGTGGCGCCGGAGCCCAAGATGACGATGTCGCGGCGAAGCCTGATCTGGGGTGCGGCTGTGGCGGCGGGCGTGCCGCGCCGCTCGCGCGCCCAATCCGCGGTCGAGAGTTTCTTTCGCGGAAGATCCATCCGGCTGCTGGTCGGCACCACGCCGGGTGCCGGCTACGATCTGGTGGCGCGGCTCCTGGCGGCGCATATGGGCGGCCACGTTCCCGGCAATCCCGCCATCGTGGTCGAGAACATGGCCGGCGCCGGCAGCCTCGCCATGATGAACTACCTCTACAATCGCGCGCCGCGCGACGGCACCGTGATGGGGGTGCCGTAATGGGGTGGTGCTGGAGCCGACCCTGAAGCTTTTGTCGCGCAACGGCGGCTCGGCCAATTTCGATATCGACAAGATGAGCTGGGTCGGGTCCACCACCCAGGACGCGCAGGTGCTCTGGTTCCGCAGCGACAGCGGCATCGCCACCATCGACGATCTCAGGTCCACCAGGAGCATCGTCGGGGCGAGCGCACCGGGCGCGGACAATTTCACCGTCACGGTCCTCACCAACCGGCTGCTCGGAGCCCGGATGGACCTGGTGCGCGGCTATCGGGGCACCAACGACATATTCCTCGCGGTCGAGCGCGGCGAGGCGCAAGGCAGCGCCACTGCCTATTCAGCCATCGTCAGCGGCCGGCCGCAATGGCTCGCGGATGGCAAGATCCGGCTGCTGATCCAGTACGGCAGCGAGCGGCTGCCCGAGCTGCCGGACGTGCCCACCGCGCTCGAGGTGGCGCGCGACGACGAAACCCGGCAGATGCTGCGGTTCTTCGGCGTGAAGTTCAGGACCACCTATCCGTTCGTGCTGCCGCAGGAGGTCCCGCCGGAACGGGTCGCCGCGCTGCAATCGGGTTTCGACGCCACCATGCAGGATGCGGCCTTCGCCGACGACATGAAGAAAAGCAGCATTCCGCTGCGGCCGGTCAGCGGGCCGCAGGTGCAGCGCCTGATCCGCGAGACCTACGCCGCGCCCGCCCGGATGCTGGAGCGGTTGCGAGAGGCGGTCACGCCGTAGTCGCGAACGGCCCTGAGCAACACACGCAGCCGTCCTACTACTCGGATACCGGTTGGAGCGGCATGCTCTTGCGACAATTTGTACGCCGTTCCGCAACCGCGGCAACTGCGCTTCACTCCCGAACAGTCCAAGCTATAGTTGGGCTTGCTGGTCATTTTCGGAGATGGTCATGGACATCGCGCACGTGGTCGTTCTGATGCTCGAGAACCGCTCGTTTGATTGCATGCTGGGCCGGCTATATCCGGGACGCGCAGATTTCGATGGCGTCACGGACAGCCATTGCAACCGCTGGAACGGAAGGGACGTGCCGGCGTGGTCCAGCCCCACGATGGACTCGCAGGTCGCGTGCATTCCCACTCCGGATCCGGCCGAGTTTTTCGTCGACATGACGGCGCAGATTTTCGGGCTCGGCAGCGCCCCGCCCGCGCCGGCCACCATGGCGGGATTTGCCGCCAACTACATGCAAGTGCCGACCAACGATCCGGCCGCCGTCATGCACGGCTTTGCAGCGGATCACGTGCCGGTCCTCAGCGCGCTGGCCAAGGGGTTCGGCGTCTCCGATCGATGGCACGCCTCGGCCCCCAACCAGACTTGGCCCAATCGCTTCTTCGTCCACACCGGAACCGCGGCGGGCCTCGTCAACAACTCGCCGCCGCGGTTTCCCTACGAGATGCCGACGATCTTCAACCGCCTGACTGAAAAGCAACGCAGCTGGCGGATCTATTATCATGACATTCCGCAATCGGCGACGCTTGCGCGCCTCTGGAGCGAGCTGCCTGATCATCTTTACATGTTCGAGCAAGACTTCATGGCCGACGCGATGGCCGGACGCCTGCCGAACTACAGCTTCATCGAGCCGAGATACTTTTCCGATCCGCTCTTGAAACGCATGCCGAACGATCAGCACCCGCCCCATAACGTCCTGTTCGGCGAGCGGCTGATCGCACGCACCTACGACGCGCTGCGGAACGGGCCGGGCTGGGAGCAAACCCTGTTCGTCATCACCTATGACGAGCACGGCGGCATCTATGATCATGTGCCGCCCCCGGCTGCGACATCGCCGGACGACCTCAGGCCCGACGACTTTGCGTTCGATCGCTACGGGGTCCGCGTGCCCGCCGTCATCGTATCGCCTTGGGTGCCGGCCGGCAGCATAATCCGCCCGCCCGCCGGATCGCCGCCATTCGACCACACCTCGATCATGGCGACGCTTCGCAAGCTGTTCGACCTGGGCGCGCCATTGACCAGGCGCGATGCCGCTGCCCCGGATTTGCTGCCGGCTTTGACACTTCCGGGTCCAGACAATAACGGACCGCCCAGCTTGCAGGTCCCCGCGCCCGATGCCACCAACGAGTCGGTAATGGCCGCGCACGAGGAACCGCCCAACCACTTGCAGCAGGCGCTCGCCGAGATGGCCTCGCATCTTCCTGCCGGCACCGCCAATATCGCGATCCACACCGCCGCGCTCAAATGCGGCCCGCTGTTCCCGATGACCCCAAAGTTCGCCAGCGTGGCCGACGCATTGGAGCACGCCCAGGCCGGGCTGATGCGGTTCCTGTCGTCGCCGAGGGCGGGCTTGCCCACCGGCTGAACCCCCGGGGCAAGCAGGAAAGCCTCGGACCGGCACGCCCGCCGTGGCGACCCCGAAGGCCGCCGGCATCCAGGCGACGTGATGCCTTGAATGGCTGTGGGCCGGCGATCCTGACCGGTCGGTTGCTTGATCGCACTGCAATATCTGTCGCGCATCCGATCGGATGCTTGACTCATCGCGTGCCCGACTGAATGATCGGCGGCAAGATCGAGAAAAACGCAAGGGGGAGGACGCGATGCAGGGTGGAAAGCCGGATCATGGCTGGAGCTGGTGGTACCTCCTGCTGCTGGCGCAGTTCGTGCCGGCGCTGTGGGTGCCGTTCTATAACTCCGCCGAGCCCCACTGGATCGGCCTGCCGTTCTTCTACTGGTTTCAGCTGGCGCTGGTGTTCATCTGCGCCGCGGTGACCGGCATCGTCTATTGGGTCACCGAATCCTCGCCGCAGCCGTAAGCGATCAAGTCCGGGGGGACGCCATGCAGGATATCAATTGGGTTGCGCTCATCGTTTTCATGCTGCTGTTCGGGTTCATCACCTGGCTCGGCTTCGCGGCCGCGCACTGGCGGCGCGGCGACATGGACCAGCTGCATGAATGGGGCCTCGGCGGCCGCCGCTTCGGCACCCTGATCGTATGGTTCCTGATCGGCGGCGATCTCTACACCGCCTATACGTTCATCGCGGTTCCGGCGCTGGCGTTCGGAACCGGCGCGCTCGCCTTCTTCGCGGTGCCCTACACCATCATCATCTATCCGATCCTGTTCATCGTGTTTCCGCGGCTCTGGTGCGTATCCCGCAAGCACGGCTACGTCACCTCGGCCGATTTCGTGAAAGGCCGCTTCGGCAACCGCTGGCTGGCGCTGGCGGTAACGCTGACCGGCATCGTCGCCACCATGCCCTATATCGCGCTGCAGCTGGTCGGGCTGCAGGTGGTGATCGGAGGCCTGGGCTTCGTCGGCGAGGGCTGGGTCGGCGACATCCCGTTGATCGTCGCCTTCGTGATCCTGGCGGCGTTCACCTACTCGAGCGGCCTGCGGGCGCCGGCCGCCATCGCGATCGTCAAGGACCTGCTGATCTACATCACCGCGTTTGCGGCCGTCATCGTGATCCCGATCCAGCTCGGCGGTTTCGACAAGATTTTCGCGGCGGTGCCGGCGCAGAAGCTGCTGCTGGCGACGCCGCAAGGCAGCACCACGGGCGCGTACGGGGCCTATGCGACGCTGGCGCTCGGATCGGCGCTGGCGCTCTTCCTCTATCCCCATTCGTTGACCGGCATCTTGAGCGCCAGCAGCGGGCACGCGGTCCGCCGCAATGCCGCACTGCTGCCGGCCTACTCATTCATGCTCGGGCTGCTGGCGCTCCTGGGCTTCATGGCGATCGCGGTCGGGGTCGACAAGCTGCCCGAATACGCCGCGGGCTTTGCGACCTTCAAGGCCAATTTCGCGGTGCCGGCGCTGCTGCTGCACACCTTCCCGTCGTGGTTCGTGGGCGTCGCCTTCGCGGCGATCGGCATCGGCGCCCTGGTGCCGGCCGCCATCATGTCGATCGCGGCCGCCAACCTGTTCACCCGCAACATCTACCGCGAGTTCTTTCACGCCAAGGCCACCGACCGGCAGGAATCCCAGATGGCCAAATGGGTGTCGCTGGTGGTCAAGCTCGGCGCGCTGGTGTTCATATTGCTGGTGCCGACCCAATACGCCATCCAGCTGCAATTGCTGGGCGGCATCTGGATCATCCAGACTCTGCCGGCGGTCATCATCGGGCTCTATACGCGTTGGTTCAACGCCTGGGCGCTGTTGATCGGCTGGGCGGTCGGGACCGTGCTCGGGACCGTCATGGCGGCGTCGGTGAATTTCGCCGCCATTTATCCGCTCGCCATCGGAGGCTGGACCTTCCCGACCTATATCGCGCTCTCGACCGTGGTGCTCAACTTGATCGTGGCCGCGTTGCTCACGCCGGTGTTCAACGCCATCGTCCATGCCGCGGCCGACGAGACGCTGGCGTCCGATTACGCCATGTGATCAGCCCCGCAATACGCCGCGCAACAGTGCGGCGTAGAGGCGCTCGGCAAGACCCGACGGGCGCCCGAGCCCCATGCGGGCGAGGCAATCCTGGATTTCGGGCGCGGCCGCACCGCGCCCCATTCCCCGCGCCAGGATTCCGGCGAGCCGAAGCGGCGAGGCGGAGGCCGCCTTGAGGGCTTCGAGCGCCGGCAGCAGGCGCTGCTCGACCGGGGTGAAATCGGTCTCGAACGGAAACGGCGCCAACAGGCCCTCAGCGCGCGCACCGGCCAGGGCACGCTCGATCCGCGCCGGCGTGTTGTCGCGGAAGGCAACCGGCAGCACAAAGCCCGGCTCGATCTTGCCGGCGTCCTTGGCCTCACGCAGCAGTTCGTCCTGGAAGCGCGAATCCGTGACCGCCAGCATGGCGACGATCACATCGCGATCGGTCTTGCCGCGCAGATCCGCGACGCCGTATTCGGTCACCACGATGTCGCGCAAATGCCGCGGGATGGTCTCGTGTCCGTAGCGCCAGCGGATGTTGGAGCTGGTGCGGCCGTTCGCGGTGCGGGTCGCCCGCACGATGATGATGGAGCGGGCATCCTCCAGGGCAAAGCCCTGGGCCACGAAATTGTACTGGCCCCCCACCCCGCTTACCACCTGGCCGTTCTCGAGACCGTCGGACACGATGGCGCCGAGCAGGGTCGCCATCATGGCGGCGTTGATGAAGCGGGCCTTGACCCGGGCGCTGGCGCTTGGCGGCCTCATCGCCGTAGAGCTCGTTGACATAGGACACCGCCGTCATGCGAAACTTCGCCAGCTCGCGCTCCGGCATCTCGCGCAGCGCCCGGTAGAACGCGCGCGAGCCGACGAAGAAGGCCGCATGCAGCACCGCGCCCGCGACCTCCCGGCGCAGGATGCCGGCATGGTAGAGCTCGAGAAAGCCCTCCACGAACATCTCGCTCGCCCCGTAGAGGCCGGCCGCGAACGGTGTCTCCTCTGCCATCGAACGGGGCGCGGTGGCGCCGGCGTCGAGCCGGGCGAGCAGATCACGAAAGCGGGCGTTGCGCTGGTGGCGCAGGATCAGAGCTTGCGCGACCGCATCGCCGAGCGCCCCGATGCCGAGCTGAAGCGTACCGCCATCCGCCACGATGCCGGCGACCCGCAGCCCGGCGGCGTATTCGGCGAGATCGACCGGCTCGCGCGGCGGCGCAAACAAAGGGAAATCTGTCTGCGGGCTGTCGAGCATCATGTCGAAGGCGGCGGCGTGGAGGTCGCCCTCGCCCGGCATGAACGGCAGCTCGCTGTTGACCTGCCCGACGAAGATAAAATCGGCGGCTTTGCTGCGACGTTTGGCCAAGAGATCGAGGATGATGTCCGGATTGCAGCTGAGGCTATATCGGGTGGCGCCGTCGCGGACCCGCTTGGCCACCAGCTGCCCCACCACGTTGACGCCACGCTGCAGCACGGCGCCGAGCGCATGGGTGTAATTGGCCGAGATATAGCTTTGCTGTGCGGCCGGCACGTTGAGCCTGGTGCCGGCCTGGAAGAAGAACTCGTCGATTTCGATATTGGGCGGCAGGCCATGACGCTGCGCCGCCGCGTAGGCGAGGTCCGGATAACCGTCGAAGCAACGCTGCGCGATCGGGCCGATGAAGCGCCGCTCCAGCTCCGAGCCGGGATGCGGCTTCGTCAGCGTCAGCGCCGTGAAAATCCGCAGGCTGATGCGAGGGGTCCGCCACCGCGCGTGCAAACAGCGCATTGGCCACGTGATTGGCCTTGCCGAGCCCAAGCGGCATCGCCAGCACGATCTTCTTGCCGACGCGCGCGATGATCGCGTCGGCGAGGCGGTCGGCGGAATCGAATGGCGCCGGCGTGGGTTCCGATGTCATGCCGGATGGTTCACGCCAGCTTGTTCCAGCCCGCATCGGGGAAGAAACGTTCGCCGTAACGTTGCGACAGCCGCACCAGCGTGGCGCAGATGTCGGCCACCCCGTGGGTCCGCGCATAGTGCAGCGGACCGCCGCGGAACGGCGCAAAGCCGGTGGCGAAGATCATGGCGCCGTCGATGGTGTCCTCGTCCGCCACCACGCCTTCGCGCAGGCAGGCGACGCAGACGTCGAGCATCGGCAGGATCAGACGGTTGGTCATCTCGCCGGTGGGCTCCGCGACCTGCGCGTCCTTCACCGGCTTGCCGTCCTTCCAGTCGTAGAGACCTTTGCCGGTCTTGCGACCGAGCTCGCCCTTGGCGACCTTGTCGCGCAGCCATTGCGGAATGTCGGGCATCTTGCGCTCGAGGCCGGCCTTGAGGGTCTCGGCCACATGCATGCAGATGTCGAGACCGACCTCGTCGGCGAGCTCGATCGGACCGACCGGCATGCCGAAATTCTCCGCCGCCGCATCGATGGTCTCGCGCTTGACGCCTTCGTCGAGCAGCACCATCGCCTCCAGCAGATAGGGCGTGAGCGCGCGATTCACCAGGAATCCGGGCGCACTCTTGACCGGCGCCGGCAGCCGATCGATGCGCCCCAGAAAAGCGCGCGCGGCCGCCAAAACCTCAGGCGCAACCTGATCATGGCTGACCACCTCGACCAGCTGCATGCGCGATACCGGATTGAAGAAATGCACGCCGACCAGCTGCTGCGGCCGCCGCAATCCCTGGCGCAGCTGCTCCAGCGGTATGCTCGACGTGTTGGTGGCCAGGATGGCGTCCGGCCGCATCCTGGGCTCGATCCCGGCATAGACCTTGCGCTTGAGCTCGAGCACTTCCGGCACCGCCTCGATCACCAGATCGGCGGCGGCGACGCCCTCGCCCTTGAGGTCCGGCACCAGCCGATCGAGCGCGTTGCGCGTATCGATGCGCCGATGGGAAATCTTGTCGAACAGCTTGGCGGCGCGACCCATGGCAGCGGCGAGCGGCTCCGGCTTCATGTCGGCCAGGGTCACATCCAATCCGCGCCACGCGCACCAGGCCGCGATGTCGCCCCCCATGGCGCCGGCGCCGATCACATGGATGCGCTGGCCGCTCCAGGTGCCGTCGCCGAGCGATTTGAGCTTTTCGCGCAACCCGAACACCCGGATCAGGTTCTGCGCCGAGGAGCCGACCACCAGCTGGGAGAACGAGGCGATCTCGGCCTTCTGCATGGCGGCAGCATCGCCGCCGTGCTTTTCCCAGGTATCGATCAGCGCAAAGGGCGCCGGATACTGCTCGGGCTTGGCTTTGGCACGCGCCTGCGCCCGCATGCGCTTGGCGGCAAACGAACGGGCGGGACCTAGCTTGAAGACGGAGACCAGGAGCTTCGAGCGCGCCGTCTTCAGTTCGCCGGCGACCGCCGATTTGACGGCGGCCCGCACATGGCGCTCCTGCGTCACCGCATCGACCAGGCCGAGCTTCTTCGCCCTCGCGGCGCGCACCGTGCGGCCGGTCAGCATCATGGTCATGGCCTCGAGCGGGTTGATGAGGCGCGGTGCCCGCACGGTGCCGCCGAGGCCTGGATGCAGCCCGAGCAGCACTTCCGGAAAGCCTAGGCTCGCATCCTCGATCGCGATCCGGTAGTCGCAGGCGAGCGCGATCTCGAGCCCACCACCCAGGCAATAGCCGTGAATTACCGCGATGGTCGGAAGCTTGAGCTTGTCCAAGCGATCGGTCACGGCGTGGGCGCGCGTCAAGCGCGCCTCGACGTCGGCGGCGGTCTTGGCCTCGCGCAGCTCGTTCACATCGGCGCCGGCGATGAAGCCGGCCGGCTTGGCGGAGCGCAGCACCAGGCCCTTGGCGGTCTCGCCCTCGATCTTGCCGAGCGCGTCGTCGAGCTCCTCCAGCACGTCCTGCGAAAGCGTGTTGGCGCCGGCGCCGCTCTTGTCGATGACCAGCCACAGCACGTCGTCGGCGTCCCGCTGCAGCTTCCAGTGCCGCCACGAGCCCATATCTCGGCCAGCGCCCGGCCGCTTCAGCGGCCCGAGCTCGAGATTGCGCGGCTCGAGAGTTTTCCAAACGCGCTGCGCCATGGCCGCTCCTACACCGTCTCGATCAACATGGCGCCGCCCTGCCCGCCGCCGATGCATTCGGTGGCGATTCCGCGTTTGAGCCCGAGCCGCTTCATGGCATTGACCAGATGCAGCACGATCCGGTTGCCGCTGGCGCCGACCGGATGCCCGAGCCCGATGGCGCCGCCGTCCACGTTGAGCTTGGCGCGGTCGATGGCACCAGCCGCGCCCGGCAGATGCAGCACCTCGCGGCAGAACGTATCGTCGGCCCAGGCGGCCAGGCAGGCCAGCACCTGCGCCGCAAACGCCTCGTTGAGCTCCCACAGCTCCACGTCGGCGAGACCGAGACCGCGCCGATCGAGGAGCGCGCTCGAGCACAGCACCGGGCCCAATCCCATGATGGAAGGATCGAGCGCCGACCATTGGCTGTCGATGATGACGGCGCGCGGGGTGAGGCCATGCTGCTTGACGGCCGTCTCGGAGGCGAGAATGACCCAGGAGGCGCCGTCGGAAATCTGCGAGCTGTTGCCCGGCGTCACCTTGCCCCATGGCCGCTCGAACGCGGGCTTGAGCTTGGCGAGCGACTCCACCGAGGAGTCCGGCCGCACCCCGTCGTCGAGATCGTAGGCCTTGCCGTTGCGGCCGAAGGCGGGCTCGAGCTCGCCCGCAAAGCAGCCGTCGGTCTGCGCGCGCGCCAGCTTGAGCTGGCTCTCGACCGCATATTGATCGGCATCGCGCCGCGAGATGTCGAACACATGGGCCAGCACCTCGGCGGTCTGCCCCATGTTGAGCTCCACCACCGGATCGGTCAGGCCGCGCTCCAGCCCGATGATGGGCTGAAGCATGGATGGCCGGAACCCGGCGATAGCCTTGAGCCGCGCCAGCGTGCTGCGCGCCCCATTGAGCGCCGCATACCATTCGACCGCGCTGCGGCGGAACACCAGCGGCGAATGGCTGAGCGACTCCGCGCCGCCAGCCAGCACCAGATCGCAGACGCCTTGCTGGATGTAGCGATAAGCGGTGTCGATCGATTGCATCCCGGAGCCGCAATTGATCTGCACCGTGAACGCCGGCATGGCCTCCCCCATGCCGAGCCGCAGCGCCGCCACCCGCGCCGGGTTCATCTCGTCCGCGATCACGTTGACGCAGCCGAGGATGACCTGATCGAAGGCGTCCGCCGGGAACGGCTGGCGCAGCAGCAACGGACGGCCGCATTGCACGGCGAGATCGACCGGGGTGAACGGTCCGGGTCGTCCGCGCGCCTTGAGGAATGGGGTCCGGCTGCCGTCGACGATATAGACCGGCCGGGCCTCTACTCCGCGGCGTTCGACTGGAACGGCGTCGCTGTTGGGGATGACACGTCTCCTTGCGCGCGAGCGGCGCGGCGCGGGGAAAGCTCTTCGGCGGGGAAATCGTCGACCGCGACCACCGCCGAGATCGCCAGCTGTACGGCTTTGAGCTGGTCGGCTTCGGCGTCGGTGATCAGGCCGCGCGCCCGGGCGGCCGCGATGTCATGCACATGCGCCTGCCGCAGGCGCTCGCGCAGCGGCCGCACCGCGGAGATCAGCGCAAAGGCGCGCTCGAGGCGTGCGACCCCGCTGTCATCGGCGGGGTGATAGATGTCGACGGTGAGCCGGTCGCGGGCAGCCGATGGCTCCAGCAGGATGGCGGCGCAGGCTTGCGTGAGCGCATCCGAAGGGCCGAGCGGTGCGGGTGCCGAACGGCAGCAGCAGGAACCGCAGCAACCAGGCGGCCGGGCGGCTGGGAAAGTTGGCGATGATCTCGTCCAGCCGCATCTCGATGGTGGCAAAGCCCTGCGCCATGCACCATTGCACCAGCGGCAGGTCGGCCGGCTGGCGGCCCTCCTCGTTCCATCGCTTGAGCACTGCGGACAACAGATAAAGCTCCGAGAGCACGTCGCCGAAGCGCGCCGAGATCATCTCGCGGCGCTTGAGGTTGCCGCCCATCGTCAGGAGCGCGAGATCGACCAGGAGCGCGAATGCCGACGAGTAGCGGCTGAGCTGCCGGTAATAATCGGTGGCGGCTCCCGCCGGCGGCGCCGGCGCCGCATAGCCGAGCGTCCAGCCGCGGCCGAAGGCGCGCAGCGCATTGATGCAGCTGTGCCCGACATGGCCCCAGAAGGCGCGATCGAACTCGTCGAGGCCGCGTGCCGGATCGCTTTCCTCGAGCGCCAGCATCTCCTTGAGGATGAACGGATGGCTGCGGATCGCGCCCTGACCGAACTGGATCAGGCTGCGGGTCACGATATTGGCGCCCTCGACCGTGATGCCGATCGGCACCGCGCGATAGAGATTGCCGAGATAGTTGAGCGGGCCTTCCATTATGCCCTTGCCGCCATGCACGTCCATGGCGTCATTGGCGGAGACGCGCATCCGTTCCGTCGCCTGCGCCTTCATGATGGCGGTGATGACCGCGGGCTTGTGGCCGCGGTCGATGGCGGCGCAGGTCAGCCGACGCGCGGCATCGAGCAGATAGGCGGTGGCCGCCATGCGCCCGAGCCGCTCCTGGACCGCCTCGAAGCGCCCGATCGGAACGTGGAACTGCTCGCGGATGCCGGCATAGGCGCCGGTGACATGGGCCGCGAAGGCAGCGCCGGCGGCCGACAGCGAGGGCAGCGAGATGCCGCGCCCGGCCGCCAACGCGCTCATCAGCATCTTCCAGCCCTTGCCGACCTGCTCCACCCCGCCGATGACATTGTCCATCGGTATGAACACGTCGCGGCCCCAGTTGGGACCGTTCTGGAAGACATGCATTGCCGGAAAATGGCGGCGCCCGATCTCCACGCCCGGCAGGTTGGTAGGCACCAGCGCGACCGTGATGCCGATCTCGTCGCGGGTGCCGATCAGGTGATCGGGATCGTAGAGCTTGAAGGCGAGCCCCAGCACGGTCGCGATCGGCCCCAGCGTAATATATCGCTTGTGCCAGTTGAGCCGGATGCCGACGACCTCGCGGCCCTCATGGGTGCCACGGCATACGATGCCGGAATCCACCATCGAGGCCGCGTCGGAGCCGGCTTCGGGGCTGGTCAAGCCGAAGCACGGAATTTCGCGGGCGTCAGCGAGACGCGGCAGCCAGTAGTCCTGCTGCGCCTTGGTGCCGAACTGATGCAGCAGCTCGCCCGGACCGAGCGAGTTGGGGACCATGGCGGTGACGGCGACCGAGATCGAGCGGGTGGAGAGCTTGCGAATGACCTCCGAATGCGCGAAGGCGGAAAAACCAAGGCCGCCATATTCCTTGGGGATGATCATCGCAAAGAACTTGTGCGACTTGAGATAGGCCCAGACCTCGGGCGGCAGGTCGCGCAGCTCCCAGGTGATGGCCCAATCGTCGAGCATCCCGCACAGCTCCTCGACCGGGCCTGCGAGGAACGCCTGCTCCTCCGCCGAGAGCTGCGCCGGCGGCGTCGACAGGAGCTTGCCCCAGTCGGGATTGCCGGAGAACAGGTCGGCGTCCCACCACACGTCGCCGGCCTCGATCGCTTCGCGCTCGGTCGCCGAAAGGCTGGGCAGCACCTTGCGGGCCCAGCGGAAGATCGGGCGGGACAACCAGTTGCGGCGGAAGGAGGATTCGGTCATGCGGATACCGGTGCCGTGGCGTTCGTGATCAGGCTGACCACGATCGGTCATCCCTATCGACGCATGATGAACAAGTGCTTGCCGATCAATTGTTGATGATCAGAATGAAAAGCAACGCCGCCTACGCGAGAGCCTACGATCACAAAAAGGATATCCCGTGGCACCCGGGTGATTCTCCGGATTTCGGAGTGTAGCCCGCATGGAGCGTAGCGCAATGCGGGTGCCGGATTCCCGCAGGGCGGCGGGGCCAGGTTAACGTGGATTTTGGCTTGACGTGGCGGGGGTAGGCTCTTTCGCCGGTTCGGCGGAGCTGAATTCCCTTGGAGCTTCCGATTCGGGAGGCGCCGATGGAAACCTTGTCCGCCCGGCCGCAGTTGCGGCTATTGCTCGACCACTTGGCGACGATCCAGGATACGCGGCAA
Source organism: uncultured Alphaproteobacteria bacterium (assembly GCA_963721005.1). Lineage (GTDB taxonomy): Bacteria > Pseudomonadota > Alphaproteobacteria > Rhizobiales > Xanthobacteraceae > VAZQ01. The sequence goes on from CAVRHR010000003.1 coordinate 827,972, forward strand.
TCGTGGAAGGTCGCGTATCCGCTGCGCGAGGTGCTGTTTTTGGTGGTGTGCGGCACGATCGCGAGCGGCGACGACTATGACGACATCGTCGATTGGGGCGAAGCGCACCTGTCCTTCTTGCAGCAGTTCTCCGAGTTTCACTTCGGCATCCCATGCGCCGACTGGCTGCGAACGGTCATGAATCGGATCGATCCGGAGCTGTTTGCGGCCTGTTTTTCCTCGTGGGTGGCCGAATGCTGGCCGGACAAGCCCGACCTGGTGGCGATCGACGGCAAGACCTCGCGGCGCAGCCACGACCGTAAGCGCGGGCAGAAGGCCCTGCATCTGGTCTCCGCGTTCGCCACCACCCGCCGACTGGTGCTCGGCCAGGAAGCGACCGACGAAAAATCCAACGAGATCACCGCCATCCCGGCGCTGGTGGAACGCCTCGACCTCGAAGGCGCCCTGGTCTCCATTGATGCCATGGGATGCAATCCGAACATCGCTCAGAGCATCCTCGATGCCAAAGCCGACTACCTTCTGGCCGTGAAGGACAACCAGCCGACGCTTCATGCCGAAATCAAAAGCTATTTCGATACCGCCCCGTGCAACAAGCTCGAGCGCTCGAAGGTCGTCGAGAAAGGCCATGGCAGGCTCGAAATCCGAACCCATACGGTCTCCCACGAGGTCGACTGGATGACCCCAGAGCGTTCCTTTCCGGGAGCATTCCGCTTCCCCAAGCTCACCACCATCGCGATGGTCGAAAGCCGGATCGAACGCGGCGACAAAATCGAGACCGAACGGCGCTCTTACATCTCCTCTCGCATTCTTGCCGCCGACGCCTTTGCCGACGCCGTGCGCAGCCACTGGGCCATCGAGAACAATCTCCACTGGACGCTCGATATGACGTTCAATGAAGACCAATCCCGCCTGCGGGTCGGTCATGGGGCCAAAAACATGGCCGTCGTTCGCCACTTCGCCCTCAACCTGGTACGGCAAGCAAACGACAAGCTATCCATCAAGCGACGGCGAAAGCGCGCCTCCTGGGATCCGGACTACCTCCTCCAAATCCTCGGCCCACGCCGATGTTAACCTCGAACTCGTTGCCCTGCGGATTCCCGGATTACGCTTGCGCTCCATCCGGGCTACGAGCTCCAGGACCCTGCCGCGGGCGGCCGCGTCCGGGACCAATTCGGCCAGCGATTGCAGCATCTTGGGGCCTTTCGGGGCGAGCCGGGGCCTCGAACATGCCCATATGGGGCACCGGCAAGGCGGCGCCGGCTCTGCCCTCAGGAGGCCGCCGGTATGGGGCACGGCTTGCGGTCGGAATCCACCGCCACATAGGTGAACACACCCTCGGTCACCTCGATCCGCTCCTCGCCACGGCCGCGGCGGGCCCAGCTCTCGATCTTCGCCGTGATCGAGGTGGTGCCGACCTTGATGATCTCCACGTAGCAGCTCACCTCGTCGCCGACGAAGACCGGGCGGTGGAACGTCATGGCGGTGATCGCCACCGTAACCACCCGCCCCTTGGCGCGGCGGGTCGCAACCGTGCTGCCGGCCAGATCCATTTGCGACAGCAGCCAGCCGCCGAAAATATCGCCGGCCGGATTGGCGTCGGCCGGCATCGCGATGGCGCGCAGCGCCGGCTCGGTTTGCGGCGGGGCGTCGGTCGGATCGCTGGCGCTCATCGTGGGATTCTCCTGGTCGTCGGCCGACATGCGGGCGAGAACGGTCACACGCACGCTCAAGACGGCGGAATATACATGCGCGCGCGCTCGATCACCGCTTGCGGCATCTGGTAGAGCCGCCCCACAATCGCCTGCACGTCCTCGCCCCTGGCCGGATCGAGCACCAGGTTCTGCTGCTTCATCAGATCGATGAACTCCGGATCCTGCATGGTCTTGTCGAATGCCCGGCGCATCAGCTCCACCCGGTCCGGCGGAACGCCCGGGCCCATGAACGAGGGATAGCCGAGCGTCAGCGGCGCGAACATCAATTCCATCACTTGCCGATCCTCGGGCGATTTTGCGTAATCCAGCGCCAGCGGCAGATCCGGCAAGTCGCGGGCCTTCTGCAAGCCGAACTGCGCCAGCAAGGAGACTTTCTTCTCCTCGACCCAGCCCGCGGTATTCCCGCTCTTGAGCGAGCCCCAGGTCCAGACCTTGCCCTGCACCTCGCCACGCTCCATCGCCAGATCGACGTCGGTGCTGCTCTTGTAGCCGACGATGACCTTGAACCTGGTGCCGATCAGGCGATTGAGGATGGTCGGGAACAGGCCGGTGTCGGTCGCGAGCGAGGTGCCGCCGAATACGACCTCCTGGGTGGTGGCATCGGGCAGGTTGCGCACCCCGGTGCCGCGCGTCCAAACCGCCGCCACGCTGGTTTCCTGCGAGGTGGTGCCGATCCACTGATATCGGGTTGGGTCGAACTGCGCCTGCGGGGTCGCCAGTAACGGCGCGCGCACGAAGCCGCGGGTGATGAAGCCCCAGGCGGTACCGTCCTGAGGCGCAATCGAATAGATGAAATTGGCCGCCTTGATGCCGCCGGCGCCCGGCATGTTGCGCACCACGATCGTCGGATTGCCCGGAATGTATTTGCCGATGACCTGGGCGATGGCGCGCGGATAGGCCGAGAGCGCGCCCGGCCCCTCCCCGGTCCCGATATAGATGCTGATGACCTTGCCGGCATAGAAGTCGCTCGCCCGCGCGCCGCCGGGGAGCATGATCGGCAAGCACAGCCCGAGCGCCAGCAAAGTCCTCTTCGTGCCCATTCGCTCACGCTCCCGGACGGTGGACCGAATGGCCGCCATCGACATCGATGGTGGCGCCGCTGATGAAGCCGGCGCGATCGGAAGCGAGGAAGATGACCGCCTCCGCGATCTCGGAGGCTTTGCCGGCGCGGCCCGATGGAAATTTCGCGTGCAGCTCCGGCCAGCGATTCTCGTCGCCGAGCAGGCGTTTGGCGCGCGCCATCACGTGCGGGAGGTGGCGGCCCGGCACCGTCGGCCCCGGATTGATGGCGACCACGCGGACGTTGTGCCGCATGCTCTCGCCGCCGAGGCACTGGGTGAACATGTTGAGCGCGATGTTGGCCATGCAGCCGGCGATGTAGCGGTGGTTCGGCGTGCGCGCCGCGGCGCCCACGATGTTGATGATGACGCCACTTTTGCGCGCACACATGCGCGGATAGATGATGCGGGTGAGATCGACATAGCCGTAGACCTTGACGTCCCAGGCTTGGCGCCAGGTCTCGCCGTCGATCTCCTCGAGCGTGCCGGGCGGGAATGTCGCCGGCGTTGTTGACCAGGATGTCGACGTCCGCGCAGGCTTGCCCCAGCGCCTGCACGTCGGCGGCGCGGCCGAGATCGCTGCGATGGATTGTCACCGTGACGGCGTGATCGCGCGCAAGCCGCCAGCCGAGCTCCTGCATCGCGGCTTCATCGCGCGCCGCCAAGTGCAGGTTGCAGCCCTCCGCCGCCAGGCTTTCGGCGATGACGTAGCCGATGCCCTTGGAGGCGCCGGTGATCAGAACGGTCTTGCCCTTGAGATCGATGTCCATGAATCACTGATAAATCTTGAACACTTCGCGGGCAAGCGTGGCCCGCATGATCTCGGCCGGTCCGCCGGTGATCAGATAGCTGCGCGAGCGCCGCCACATCGCCTCGATCGGCAGCTCGGTCGACAGCCCGCTGGCGCCGTGAAACTGCATGCAGCGGTCGGCCGCCTCGAAGCCCAGTTCGGTGCAGTGGATCTTGGCCATATAGGCATCGTGCCGGCTGGCGATGCCCTTGTCGACCTTCCAGGCGGTGCGGTGGGTGAGCAGCTGGCCGGTCTGGTATTTGGTATAGAGCTCGGCGACCGCGAACTGGACGCCTTGGCGGCGGGCGAGCGGCTCGCCGAAGGTCACCCGCTGCTGCGCGTAGTTGCCGATCATCTCGAGGCAGCGCTGCGCTACTCCGAGCCCGTGCGAGGCCTGATGCACGCGGTTGCGCGAGATCCAGGATTGCGCCTCGCGCATGCCGTCGCCCTCGTTGCCGACCAGGTTCTCGACCGGCACCTTGACGTCGTCGAGCGCGATCTCGTAGGTCACGTCGCCCATCATGTGGCGGGTCTCGCGCACGATCGAGAGCCCGGGGGAATCCATGTCGACGATGAAAACGCTCAAGCCGCCGCGCGAGCCCTTCTCCGGATCGGTCGCGGCCACCAGCTGCAGGAAGTCCGCGCCCTTGGCGTGCGAGATGAAGCGCTTGTAGCCGTTGATGACGTAGTGATCGCCCTGCCGGACGGCGCGCGTGCGCATGCGGCCCGGGATCGCTGCCGGCGTCGGGCTCGGTCTGGGCGAAGGCGGCCGACTTCTCGCCGCGCAACAGCGGATGGAGGTAGCGCTGCTTCATCTTCTCCGGCAGCCGCAGCAGGATCGGGCGCGGCGATGGGCCGAACACGCCGTCGCCGCGATTGGGCAGCGCGATCGAGCGCGAGAATCTCCTCCCACACCACCGCCAGCGCCAGCAGGCTCAGGCCCTGGCCGCCGAACTCGGCCGGCGTGTCGAGCTGCCAGAGCCCCAATTCGCGCGCCTTGCCCTCCAGCATGGTCTTGATCTCCGGCTTGAGCTCGGGGCCCTCCATGCTGTGCATCTCGATCGGGATCAATTCGCGATCGACGATATTTGCGCACCGTCTCCCGCAACAGGCGGATGTCCTCGGGCAACTCGAAATCCATGCCAATCTCCCCGACGCGCTCAAGCTCTTGATTGTTGACCTCTGCTCAAGGCGAGAGTGTTACTCTAAAATGGCGCTAGTGCAGTAGGGTGGCGGAAACGAACATGTCCGCGGAAATCATGCTTGCGGCGCCCCCTATCCGCGTGGGTACGGCGCGTACCGCGCCTTTGCCCACCCTACGCTTGCGGCACCGTTTCGATGCTGATCGCTCTGCTGCTCGCTTCCGGCGCGCACGCCGACAGGGTGGCCGACTTCTACCGGGGCAAGACCATCAACGTGCTGATCGGCGTCAATGTCGGCGGCGGCTACGATTTCGAGGCGCGGCTGCTGGCCCGATTCATGCGGGCGCACATCCCGGGCAATCCGCTGCTGGTGCCGCAGAACATGATCGGCGCCGGCGGCATCAAGATGGCGAACTATCTCTATTCGATCGCGCCGCAGGACGGCACCGCGATCGGCATGTTCCCCAACACCCTGGTGGCGGCGCAGGCGGTCGGCACCGAGGGCGTGCAATACGATGCCAACAAGTTCTCCTGGCTCGGCTCGATCACCACCAGCCCGGTGACGCTCGCGGTCTGGCACACGGCCGGGCGTGCAGACGCATCGAGGACGCGCGCAAGCAAGGAGGTCGTGGTGGCGGCCTCCAACAAGGGCGCCATCACCTACACGTTCCCGCGCATGCTCAACGAGTTCCTGGGCACGCGGTTCAAGATCGTGTCGGGCTATCAGGGCAACGGCACCATGACGATCGCCATGGAGCGCGGCGAGGTGGAAGGGGTCACCAATTCCTGGGACAGCTGGAAGTCGTTCAATCCGGCCTGGGTGCGAGGAGAAGAAGATCAAGGTCCTGGTGCAGACCGAGCCGAAATCGAAGGACCTCGCGAACGTTCCCTCGGTGCAGGAGCTCGCCCGCAACGACAACGACCGCCAGATCATGGCGCTGATCGTGTCCGGCGACGCGCTCGGCAAGCCGCTGGCGACCTCGCCCAATGTGCCGGCCGAGCGTGTGCAGGCCTTGCGCGGCGGCGTTCGATGCCACCATCAAGGACCCGGCCTTCATCGAGGCCGCGGCGGCCGCGCGGGTGGAGATCAATCCGATCGCCGGCCTGGCGCTGCAGGCCACGGTGGCGAAAGTCCTCGCCACGCCCAAGAACCTCGCCGAGCGCGCCAAGACGATCATCGCCGAGTAGCGCCGATAGCCGCTCGCAGGAGATATCGTCACCATGCCCTACCAGCCGGCTTCGCGCGCGCTTGCAGGATCTCGTCGTCCTCGACCTGACCCATGCCCGGGCCGGGCCGGTCTGCGTGCGGCAGCTGGCGGACTGGGGCGCCAATGTCATCCGGATCGAGCGGCCGGGCGATCCGGCCGACATCGCGGGCCGCCATGAGGCGGATTTCCAGAACAAGCACCGCAACAAGCGCGGCATGGCGCTCAATCTGCGCGAGCCGCAGGGCCGCGAGATCCTCTATCGGCTGGTCGAAGCAGGCCGACGTGCTGGTCGAGAACTTCCGTCCCGACGTGAAGGACCGGCTCGGCTTCGACTATGCGACCCTCAAGGCGATCAATCCGCGGCTGGTCTATGCCAGCATCTCGGCCTTCGGCCAGGACGGGCCCTACAAGGCGCGGCCCGGCGTCGACCAGATCGTGCAGGGCATGAGCGGGCTGATGTCGATCACCGGCGAGCCCGGCCGCGGGCCGATGCGGGTCGGGATTCCGATCGCCGATATCGTGACCGGGCTGCATGCCGCGCTGGGCATCCTGGTGGCGCTGGTCGAGCGCGCGACCTCGAACGAGGGCCAGTGGGTGCAGGCCTCGCTCCTGGAATCGCAGATGTTCATGCTCGACTTGCAGGCCGCGCGCTATCTGGTGGACGGCGTGGTGCCCAAGCAGGTCGGCAACGAGCATCCGACCGGCGTGCCGACCAACGTCTACAAGAGCCGGGACGGCTACGTGAACATCGCGCCGGTGCCGGCGATGTGGGGCCGGCTCTGCAAGGCGCTCGGCCGCGAGGACCTGATCGATCATCCGGATTTCGCCACCCGCGAGATACGCCGCAGCCGCCGGGCCGAGGTCAACGCCCTGATCCAGAGCATCACCGCCGAGATGGACACCGCCACGCTGATGCAAAGGCTCGAGGCGGCGGAGGTGCCGTGCGGGCCGATCTATTCGATCAAGGAAGCCTTCGAGGACCCGCAGGCCCGGCACCTCGCGCTCGGCCAGAGCGTGACCGCGACCGACGGCTAGCGAGATCACGCTGCCCCGCCAGCCATTCCGGCTCAGCCGCACGCCCAGCACCTTGGCGGTCCGCACGCCGGAATTCGCCGAGCACACCGACGAGGTGCTGGCCGAGTTCGGATATAGCGCGGCCGAGATCGCGGCATTCCGCGAGCGGGGCGTGGTGGAGTAGAGAGGCTATGGCAGCGCGGAGGCAGGATCGCGCTGACGCCTGCGTTTCCCGAGCTTCGGAAGCTTTTGCACCCGGCTGCCGACTTCCTGCCGTGCCAGACGCAACTCGTAGAGTTGTTGCAGGTTCAGCCAGAATTCCGCACTGGTGCCGAACCAATGGCCAAAGCGCAAGGCGGTGTCGGCCGTAACACCACGCTGGCCGTTGATGATCCCGGTCACGCGGTTCACCGGCACCTCGATTTGCCGCGCCAGCTCCGCGGCCGAAATGCCGAGCTCCTTCAACTCTTCGGCGAGATGCTCGCCGGGATGTATCGGGGTGCGGGCCATGTCAGTTCTCCCTCTTCAGGTGGGCCAACGGCCCTAAACTTTCAGTGGTAGTCAACGATCTCCACGTTCACGGGTCCCGGCGACCATTGCGGCCATTCGAAGCAGATCCGCCATTGGTCGTTTATGCGAATGCTCCATTGACCCTGCCGGGAACCCTTGAGGGCTTCCAGCCGGTTACCGGGGAGCGCAGCGAGATCTTTCAGGCTCGTGGCTGATTCCAGTCGATCAAGCCGCACCTCGGCCTGTCGTCCGAAACCGGAAAACTCCCGAACCCGCCCGCCGTTGGCGAACCGCTCGGACCGTTTGTCCCGGTAGCTCACGATCATCGGCAAATCTTATCCGGAATTACGACTTACGTAAAGCATAATTTGCCGCTCAATCCTTCTTGCCCAGCATCGATTCGTAGCCCATCGTCTCCATCACCTCGAGGATCGAGCGGCCGCCCCGGATGGCTTCGGCCATCGCGGCTTCCCGACCGGCCAGCGCCTCGGCCTGCGCGAGCACCTCCGCCTCCCGGGCCCGCGGGATGAACACCGCGCCGCTCGCATCCGCGATCACCAGATCGCCCGGATGCACCTGGACGCCCGCGAAGGCGATCTCCTGGTTGAACGACTGCTGCATGACGCGGCCGCGCGCCGTGACCTGCACGGCGGCGCGCCCATAGACCGGGAACCCGAGCTCGCGGCTTTCGTCGAGATCGCGGCAGGCGCCGTCGACGATCACGCCGCGGACCTGCTTGATCTTGGCGGCGAGCGACAGGAGGCCGCCCCAGGCCGCGACATCGAGCCGGCCGCCGTTGTCGACCACGATCACGTCGGCGGGGCTCGCCGCCGCGATCGCCGCTGTGCACAAATGCTGCCGAGATTGCTCCAGTCCCGCCGGCTTGATCTTGACCGTGATGCAGCGGCCGGTCACGCGCGGGCATGGCCACAGCGGGCCGATGCCGAGCACAGCGCCCTTCAAGCCGAGGCGATCGAGCGCGTCGGAAACCGCGCAGGTATCGAGCTTGGCCAGCCGCGATAGGGCCTCGTCCAGGATCATGTCGCCTCCCCGGGCATTCAACCGACTGATGGAACGGCCGGCGTCTCGTCGAAGAACTGCCCCATCTGCGACTTGACGCCGGTGCTTGCGCAACTCGGCGAGCCAGAGCGCGTGGATGCGCGGGTCCTGGTCCGCGTACTCGATCTGGGCGCCGCCTTCCTTGATGCTCACGTCGGTACGCTTGCCCTCCGAGCCGACGCGGCGGTCCCAGATAACCGGATAGCGCTTGCTGCCGAAGCCGACCGCCACATAGCGGGCCGGCTGCGGGCTGGTGTCGAAGTGCTGGTGGAACATGTTGTCGGGCGGCGCGAAGCACATGCCGTGGCGCCAGTCGACGCGCTGGAAATCGCGGTCGCCCTCGTTCCACAGCAGCGTATAGCCGGTGCCGTGGATGAAGAAGACGTGCAGGCCGGCGCCGTGCCGGTGGCCCTTCTTGTAGGTGCCGACCGGCATCTCCGAGACATGCGCCCCCATGGAGCCTTCGCTCATCAGGAACTGGATGTTGGAGGAGCCGACGCCGCGCGCCTCCCAGGGCTTGAGCTCGAAGGCGCCGAGATCGGGGACGAAATTGGTCTCCCACAGATTGCGGCCGGGGCGGATCGCGGTCATCTCGCCCTCGCCGCTGTAGAAGCCCGGCAGCCCTTCGCGCTCCGGGAAGCCGAACGGATGGTCGAACAGGAAATCCGCCCGGTGCAGCACATTCATGAGAATGCGCATGTTGTTGGAGGAGGCGAGCCGCACCGGCTCGGTGCCCGAGGCATTGAAGATGCGGTAGCGCGAGTTGAGCGGCGGCGCGAACATGCTGCGCGGCCCCCATTCGAACGCATGGCGCCCGCCGCCCGGCAGCTCGACCACGGTGCTGCCGCTGCCGGCGAGCACATAGAACAATTCGTCGAACAGATGCTGCTGCGGCGCCGATTGCCCGCCCGGCGGCACCTCGAGCAGAAACACCGTCATCCAGTCGCCGCGCCCCTTGAGATGCACGAAGGCGCCGTTGCAGCGCTCGCCCAGCCGCGGCCACGGCGCGGTCTCCGCCGACAAGAGGTCGACCCCGAAATCCTCGTGCACCGGCAGGCCCTCGGCGGCCACCCAATCCAGATAGGGATCGACCAGCAGTCGCGGTTGGGCGGCGCTCATGCGCGGGCCTCGAGCATCTGCTCCATGCGCGAGACCGCGCCGGTGCGGGCGATCTCCTCGCGCCAGAGGGCGTGAATGCGCGGGTCCTGGTCCTGGTAATCGATCTGCAGGCCGCCGTCCTGGACCGAGGCGTCGAACACCTGCCGGCGCTTGAGCTTGCGGGCCAGCATCGGATAGCGGTCACTGCCGATCGAGATGGCGAGATAGCGCAGCGGCGCGCCGCCCGGATTGAAATGCTGGTGCAGGGTCTCGTCGGTGAGCGCGAACACGGAGCCCGGCCGCAACTCGAGCCGCTCGAACGCCGTGTCGCCGGGCTTCCATACCAGCGTGTAGCCGGCGCCCGAGATCGCCATCACGTGCACGCCGGCATCGTGCCGGCGCCCCTTGGTATAGGTGCCGGCCGGCATCTCTGACACATGGGCATGCATGGAGCTGTCGGACAGGATGACGTTGATGTTGCGATTGCCGGCGCCGCGTGCCTCCCATTCCGGCAGCGCGAAGGTGCCGAGATCGGGGATATGGCTGGTCTCCCACATATGCCGGCCCGGCGCCACCGGCAGGAGCTCGCCCTCGCCCGCAAAGCTCGCCGCCCGCCCCACCCGCTCCGGAAACGCAAACGGATGATCGAACACGAAGCGCTCGTTGCGGAATACGTTCATCAGGAACGGCAGATCGTTGCCGCAGATGAGCCGCGCCGGCTCGCTGCCGGAGCGGTTGGCGAGCCGGAAGCGGACATTGAGGGGCGGCGAAAACAGAGCGCGCGGGCCCCATTCGAACGCGCGCATCTCGCCCTCGCTCGCCTCGATGCTGGCGCTGCCGTGGCCCGACAGGACGTAGAACACCTCGTCATACAGATGACGGGCCCAGTCGGTCTGCGCACCGGGCGGGATCTCGATCAACTGCAACGCCAGGAAATCGCCGCGTCCCGCAGGTGCAGAAACGCCGCACGGCAACCGCCGCCCAGCCGCCCCCAGGGCGCGGTCGCCACCTTGTCGAGATCGATCCCCAGGCCCTCGGCCACGGGAATCTGCTGGGCAGCAGCCCAGTCCAGATAGGAATCGATCAGATAGCGAAAGTCGGGCTTGCCGCTGGCCAATGGTTTTGCCTCACTCTCTCTGAAATCGAAAGCTAGCCCAGTCGGCTAAGAATACAAATGGCTGCGAACCCGGGGACGAGAACGCGGGCGCTTTATCCCCGGTACGGCCCGCCCTATAAGCTTCCGGGAGGGAACGAACGGCAGATAACTCCTGGGAGGACTTGATGAACGCGTACTGGCCCACGCTCGGCAAATATGTCGAGGGCCTCGAGAAAGCCGGCAAGCTCGTGCGCATCACCATCCCGGTCAACAAGGATACCGAGCTGCATCCGCTGGTGCGGCTGCAGTTCCGCGGCCTGCCGGAAAGCCAGCGCAAGGCCTTCCTGTTCGAGAACGTGGTCGACGGCAGCGGCCGCCGCTACGACATTCCGGTGCTGGTGGGCGCGCTCGCCGGCTCAGCCGACATCTATGCGCTCGGGCATGGGCTGCGATCTCGACGCAGATCGAGGAGGTCTGGCGCAACGCGCTCGCCCATCAGATCGCCCCGGTCGTGGTCGGCAACCCGGCCTGCCAGGAGGTGGTGATCACCGGCGAGGAGCTCAAGCGCAGCCGGCGGCGGGCTCGGCCGGCTGCCGATCCCGATCTCGACGCCGGGCTTCGACAACGCCCCCTATACGACCGCCGGCCATTGGGTCACCAAGGACCCGGAGACCGGGATGCACAATCTCGGCAATTACCGCGGCATGGTGAAGGCGGAGGACCGCATCGGCGTGCTGCTCGGCCGGCTCGCCTGGGGCATGCGCTGGCACATCGACCGCTGGCGCGAGCGCGGCGCCACGCGGGTGCCGGCCGCCATCGTGATCGGCGTGCCGCCCCACGTCTCCTATGCGGCGGTGACCCGCATCCCCAACGACATGTGCGAATACGACGTGGCGGGCGGGTTCGTGGGCCGGCCGCTCGAGCTCACCCGCTGCGTCACCCAGGATCTGCTGGTGCCGGCGGAGTCCGAGATCGTGATCGAGGGCACGGTGCCGACCGACATGGTGGAGATGGAAGGCGCCTTCGGGGAGTTCCCCGGCTACATGGCGCAGCGCGACTTCAGCTTCTTCATGGACGTGACCGCCATCACCACGCGCAAGAAGCCGATCTATCTCTCGATCATCAGCCAGATGCCGCCGAGCGAAAGCAGCAAGATGCGCAATATCGGCCGCGCCGCCGCCGGCATCCGGCTGTTGCGCAGCGCCGGCATGGATAACGTGATCGCGGTCGAATATCTGGAATGCGCCGGCTCGAACGCGGTCGCGGTGGTCAAGCTCAAGAAGCGCGACCCCGACGACGGCAAGAAGGCGCTGCGGCTCTTGGCCGAGAAATTCATGGGCAAGCTCCTGGTCGCGGTCGACGAGGACATCAACATCAAGGACGCCGAGAACGTGCTGTGGGCGATCGCCTATCGGGCGCAGCCCTATCGCGACACCGAGGTGGTCGAGGCGCCGCCGTTCACGCTCGATCCGGCCGCCGTTCCGCCCGGGGAGTCGCGCGGGCTGGTGACGCGCGACGCGCCGCCGCGCTCGACCGCGCTCCTCATCGACGCCACCATGCCGTGGCCCTACCCGCCGCTGTCGCTGCCCAAGCGCGAGTTCATGGAGCGCGCGATCGAGATGTGGCAGGGCCTGCAGCTGCCGCCCCTCGAACTCAAGGAGCCCTGGTGGGGCTATTCGCTCGGGCACTGGACCCCGGAGGAGGAGCAGGAGGCGGAACTCGCCGTCGAGGGCCGGCACTATGAGACCGGCGAGAAGCAGCGGCAGACGCGGCGCCCGTTCGGCGAGTGAGTCGCGCCGCAGGCTCGGCAGAAATACGGACTGGCTCTGGGGCATTTGGGCCAAAGTCGAATCCGAAACCGCTTCGGTCGTCGGGCACTGGCGTCACGACCGTGGCAGCGATTTCAGCCGGGCAGCTCGGCGCTTCCGTCAGGCGCCGACGCGCGGCGCGAGCGAATTTACATCTTCGATAGAGGAAAGAGACGTCATTTATTTTAATATTTGATGCCGGATACACGTGAGGTCAGCTCATTTTTTATCTTCAATTGCCATCCTTTATATGTGCAGCAGCAGTCGTGCGCCGATAGCTTGGTCGCGCCATCTCGCTCCAATTCCCAATCCGATAATCGAGATCGCACATGCTTCAAACCTCAGCCCGGAGAATGGCCGAGGTCAAAAAAGGGCGAGTAATCCCGATGACCGATCTCGGTGCAAACGACGGCCAGGCTCGACCAAGCGAAGCAGACCGTTGGAACCAGCCAAGGCGGCCGAGACACGTCGCCACCACTGCGCAGAACATTCATTCGGCGATCTCCCTCCACCGGCAAGGGCGGCTGCGCGAAGCCGAGCGGCTGTATCGGGCGGTCCTGGAGGTCAACGAATCCGATTTCGATTGCCTTCACAATCTCGGTCTGCTGCACGCGCAGGAGGCCCGGTTCGAGGACGCCATCAGGCTGCTCAGGGCCGGGGCCCGGCAGGACCCGCGCTCGCCCGAGGCCCATAACGATCTGGCGAATGTGCTGGCGGCATTGGAGCGCCATGACGAGGCCGCCGCCGGATTTCGGATCGCCATCGCGCTCAAATCGGATTTTGCCGAGGCCCACAACAACCTCGGCAAAGTCCTCGCCAAGCAGGGACGCGGCGAGGAAGCGGCGGGGCACTATGCGCGAGCGCTGGCGCTGCGGCCCGACTACGCCGACCCGCATCTCAACCTCGGCCATCTCCGCAGCGAGCAAACCCGGTTCGCCGAGGCTGCGGCTCACTACGCCCGGGCGCTCGCCGTCGACCCGCGCCTCGCGAAAGCGCACTGTCGTCTCGCCGATGCCCTTGGAAAGCAGGGCAGAATTGACGAAGCGACGACCCACTATCAGCGCGCGGTCGCCCTCGAGCCCGATCACGCCGAAGCGTGGCTGGGTCTCGGAAACGCATTCGAGCAGGCCCAGCGCCATCGCGACGCCATCGCCGCCTATGACAAAGCGACCGACCTCGCCGAAGCGTGGCTCGGCCGCGCCCGGGTTCTCAAACGCCTGAACCGATTGCAGGAGGCCGTGGCCGCGTACCGTCAGGCCCTCGCCAAAGGCGGCGATCCGGAAATCATCCGGTTCTTCCTGGCATCGCTGGGTGTCGAGCCGGCTCCCCGCGCCGCGCCGACGCAGCTCATCCGCACGGTCTACGATCAACACTCCGCTCACTACGATCAGCACATGGTCGGGACGTTGAAATATCGGATTCCAGATTTGTTGCTTGATGCCATGGCGCGCTCAATACCGTCGCGCGGTCTGGACATCCTGGACCTCGGCTGCGGCACCGGTCTGCTCGGGACGCGCTTCAGCCCGCTCGCCCGCACCCTCACCGGCGTCGATATCTCATCAAAAATGCTGGCCATCGCGCGGCAACGCCGGATCTACGACGACCTGGTCTGCGGCGAATTGCTCGCGTTCCTGCAGACGCAAGCCAGGAAGTTCGATCTCGCGATCGCTGCCGATGTGTTTGCCTATATCGGCGACCTGAGGAGCGTGTTCGAGGAAGTGCGCGGCGCTTTGCGGGAACGCGGGCTATTCGGATTTTCCATCGAAGCCTCGGAAGGGCAGGATTTCGCGCTGGGGCCCACCCTTCGCTATGCGCATTCGGCGGCTTATCTTCGAAGGCTGTCGCAACAGCATGGATTCGTCGTAGAGGCGATCGAATCCAAAGCGCTGCGCCGGGAAAACGGAAACGATGTTGCGGGCCACATCGCGGTCTTGCGGCGCGCGTGACGTAGTTCCGCCCGGACCGGGAGGTCGTTCGGACGCCGGAGCCTAAAGGTCCCGGCTCGGCCGGGACCGGGGCTCAATCCAACCCGAACACGAAAACCATGGTCGCGTTCGAGACGTTCTTCATGTCGGGCGAGCGGGCAAGCTTGTTGCGGGCGTTGCGGAACAGGCCCGACGCGATGGCGATATATTGCTTGCCGTCGACCGCATAGGTCATCGGCGGGGCGTTGAAGCCGGTGCCGACATTGACCGACCACAGCTCGTCGAGCGTCTGGTCGTCGAGCGCCACGATGGTGCCGTCGAGCAGCGCGGTGACCACGATGCCGCCGGCGGTCGACAGCACGCCGGCGAAGTTCGGATAGCCAAACGTCTTGCGCATCTTGATCTCGCCGGTCGCGGGATCGAGCGCCGCGATGCTGCTGGTGTTGGCGCCGGCCGCGCCGCCGGTGGTGCCGCCGGCGAAATTACCCTTCACATGCATGGCGAAATCGGGCGTGACCGATGGCGCAGCTCTCCAGCGCCGGGATGTAGATGAGCCTGGTCTTCTGGCTGTAGGAGGCCGGCCAGTAATTGGTGCCGCCGGCGGTGTCGGGGCACACCCGCCGGGTCACCTTGTCGTCGTTCGCATTGGGGCCCTCGGCGTAGAGCTGGAAGTCCTTGCCGGGCTCGTACTCGACCGGCTTGCCGGTCTTGGGATCGATGCCCTTGGTCCAGGTGACCTGGTCGACATGCTGGGTGGCCTTGAGGAACTGGCCGTTGCCGCGGTCGAGAATGTATTCAAAGCCGTTGCGGCCCGCGTGCGAGACGATCTTGCGATCCTCGCCGTTCACCTTGGTGTCGATCAGGATGTGGGTGCCGGTCTCGTCGTAGTCGCGGTTGTCGTTGGGCGTATACTGGAAATACCAGCTCGATCTTGCCGTTGGCGGCGTCGAGCGCCAGCACGCTCGAGGTGTAGAGATTGTCGCCCGGACGGCGAGCCGCGTCATAGCCCGGAACCGGATTGCCGGTGCCCCAATAGGTCAGGTTGCTGGCCGGATCATAGGAGCCGGTGACGTAGAAGGCGCCGCCGCCCGACTGCCAGGCATTGTTCTTGTCCTTCCAGGTCTCGCTGCCGGGCTCGCCCGGCGCCGGAATCGAATAGGTCTTCCATTGCGTATTGCCGGTCTTGGCATCGAGCGACGCGATCCAGTCGCGCAAGCCGCGGTCGCCGCCCGAGGCGCCGATCGACGATCGAATCCTTGAGCGCGAGCGGAGCCGCGGTGAGCTCCAGGTCCGGCTGGTCGCGCAGGTTCTTGTCCCAAACCACCTTGCCGGTCTCCTTGTCGGTCGCGATCACGCGCCCGTCATAGGAGGTGATCGAGATCACCAGGTTGCCCCACAGCGCGACGCCGCGATTGCGGTCGAGCCGCTCCTGGCCGGGATCCATCTTCCAGACGATGCGGCCGGCAGTGCCGGAGCGGACGTCGATCTTGTAGACCACGCCCCAGCCGTCGGCGATGTACATGAAGCCGTCCTCGACCAGCGGGGTCGCCTCCAGGCTCTCGTTGCCGGCGCTGCCGCCGAGCGCCACCGCGAACTTGAGCTTCAGGTTCTTGATGTTCGACTTGTTGATCGTGTCCAGGGTGGAAAAGCGCTGCGCGCTGTAGTCGTGATGGTTCATCAGCCAGTTCTGCGGCTCGGGATGCTGCAGCCGCTCGTAGGTCACGTCGGCGGCCTGCAGGCGGCGCCGCCCGCCAGCAGCGTGGTTCCGACCAGCAGCCCGCCTGCGAATGTCTTTTTCATGATGGCTCCTCCCGGCTGTGAAGGCCGAGAGGTAGCACTGTTGCGGATGGGTTGGGAATTGGGCCTCGGCGTCCCTCGCCCCGCTTGCGGGGAGAGGGCGACACGGCAATCAGGGAAACCCAATCTCGGCGCGGTGAGGGGGCATTTCGACGAGCTCAGACTCGCGGGGGCGCCCCCTCACCCCTCCCTCTCCCCGCGAGCGGGGCGAGGGAGTGAAATGATGTGCGTCCCTGACAATGGTGGCCCCGCACCCCGGCGCCTCCTGCGCCTGGGATAAGCGCAGAATTTGCAGCAATACCGGCTCAAACCGCCGGCGCGGGCGATCGGTCCAGGCGCAGCGCCGCCATGTATTCGGTGGGACCCTGCTGACGCTGCTTCTGCGCCGAGATGACGGATAGCCAGTTGCGATAGACCGTGACCGCGAAGGGCTGCCAATTCGCGCTCAGCGCCGGATCGGCCGGAACCGGAAATTCCGCCAGCAGCCCCTCGCCCCGCTGCGCTCTGCGCACGCTCGCGGAATGCGGCCAGCGCGGCTTCGGTCGCGGCATCGAAGTAGTGCTGCGGCATCGCCGGATACTGCTCGCGCTCGCCCTTGAGAAAGCGGCCGACGTCGCGGCGAAATTCGCTCAGCAGGGCGCCGGCGCCATATTCGGGATGGCCCTGGAAGAACAGAAACAGGCTCTGCTCCTGCCGCACGAAGGTGTCGACACCAGCCGTGGGCGAGCGCGTGAGCACTTGGTAGCCGTTGGCATTGAGCGCATCCTCGCTCAGCTCGTTCCAGCGCGCGTGCGGCACCGCGGCGCGCGCCGGCAGGCCCGAGGTGAGCGGATGCTCGCTCAGCTTGTCGCAGTCGAACACCCCGATACGCTTCTCGCGCAGCAGAACGCGCTCGATGCCGTCGAGGTGCAGAACCGCCGCATGGGCGGCGAGGCACGACCAGACGGTCGAGATGGTGTTGCGCGCCGCCCAGTCGACCAGCTGGGTGAACGCCGGCCAATAGGGCTCGTCCGCAAGACGCGCCGCCTTGGGCTCGGTGCCGGTCACGATCAGGCCGTCGAGCTCGGCTCGGCGGATATCGGTCACGTCGCAATAGGATTGGCTGAGATAGCTGCGGCCGCGCTCGCTGCGCGGAACGCCGGGCAGCGAGAAGAACCGCAAATGCACCCAGCTGTCGCCCGCGGCCGCGCCCAGGAGCTCCAGGAACTGCTGCTCGGTCGCCTCAAGCGCCGCCTCCGGCATGTTGTTGAGGAGCCCGATCTCGATCCATTCGGAGCCAAGCCGGATGCCGGCGCGCGTGCAGCCGTTGCGCGGCGGTGTCCTTGCCCACCACGATGGTACAGCCACCAGGACCTCTGTCGACCAGGACCGGCATGCGTGACCTACTCGGCCGCGATCGCGCTCTGGCGATCGCCTGCGCTCGCGGCCAGTGCCTGATCGAGGTCCGCGATGATGTCGTCGATGTGCTCGATGCCGACACTGAGCCGGATCATCTCGGGCCGCACACCGGCATTGCTCTGCTCCTGCGCCGACATCTGCCGGTGGGTGGTGGAGGCCGGATGGCAGGCGAGCGACTTGGCATCGCCCATGTTGACCAGCCGCTTGAACAGCCGCAGCGCGTCATAGAACCGCTTGCCGGCCTCGAAGCCGCCGCCGACCCCGAAGGTGAGCAGCGAGCAGGCGCGCCCGCCCAGATATTTCTGGGCCAGCGCATGATTGGGATTGTCGGCGAAGCCGGCGTAGTTGACCCAGCCGACGCGCGGATCGTTGCGCAGGAACTCCGCCACCTTGCCGGCATTCTCCACATGGCGCTCGACCCGCAGCGCCACGGTCTCGATGCCCTGCAGCAGCAGGAAGGCGCTCAAAGGCGCCAGCACCGCCCCGGTGGTGCGCTGGAACACGCTGCGGCAGCGCGCAATATAGGCGCTGGCGCCGAAATGATCCGCATAGACGAGCCCGTGATAGGACGCGTCGGGCTTGCAGAACATCGGGAAGCGCTGCGCATGCTGCTTCCAGGGAAACTGGCCGCCGTCCACGATGATGCCGCCCATGGTGGTGCCGTGCCCGCCCAGGAACTTGGTCAGCGAATGCACCACGATATCGGCGCCGTACTCGATCGGCCGCAGCAGGATCGGGGTCGCGACCGTATTGTCGACCACCAGCGGAATGCCGTGCCGGTGCGCCAGATCGGCGAGCGCCCCGATGTCGCAGATATTGCCGGCTGGATTGCCGACCAATTCGCAGAACAGGCCTTTGGTGTTGTGGTCGATCAGCTTCTCCATCGCGGCGGCCTGGTCGGACTGCGCGAAGCGCACCCCGAAGCCCTGCAAGGGCAGCACATGGGCGAACAGCGTGTGGGTGGTGCCATAAAGCTGCGGCACCGAGACGATGTTGGCGCCCGGCTCCATCAGGTTGAGGATCGCATAGTTGAGCGCGGCCTGGCCGGAGCTCACCGCCAAAGCCTCCACCCCGCCCTCGAGCGCGGCCACGCGCCGCTCCAGCACGTCGGTGGTCGGATTGGCGATGCGGCTGTAGCGATAGCCCTCGGCCTCCAGATTGAACAGCGCGGCGCCGTGATCGGCGCTGTCGAACTCGTAGGCCACCGTCTGATAGATCGGCACCGCCACCGCCTTGGTGGTCGGCTCGACATCGTATCCGCTGTGGATGGCGATCGTTTCGCTGCGCATCGGCTTGCTCACGCGTTGAACACTGGGGCGGCGGAAGGTCGACGAGCCGCGCGATCCGGGGTCGCCTGATGGATTGCGGATTGCGGCAATCTCCATGCATCTGGCACGCCCCTTTCTATCCGGCGCGCCACGGCGATACAACGAAAGCGTTGAAAATGAAGGGGAATAACCTTAATCATTATGCATGCTGCGCCATGAACACGTCGGCCGGCATTTGCTCGAGCTTGGAAACCAAATATTGGGCATGCGGCTCGCCACATCAGCCGCGGATGCAGGTACATTCACGAGAACCCGGTTTCATGCTTGCCACGGATCGGCAAGCCCGGCAAAGGCCTCCCCATGAGCATGCTCGAACTCGAACGGACCACGCCGAAGCCTGAAGGCGGGGACTCTGCCGCCAAGGCTTGGCTGCGCGCGCTCTCGGCAACGGCGCCGATCGCCGCGCATCCGGCGCGCACGCTGCCGGTCTTGATCGAGGAGCTCGGGGAAACCTTCGGCGACGCCCCGGCGCTGCTTTCCGAGCGGGAGAGCCTGAGTTACCGGGAGCTCGCCGCCCGCGCCAACCGCTACGCGCGCTGGGCGCTCGAATTGGGGTTGGGGCACGGCGATACGGTCTGTCTCCTGATGCCGAACCGGCCGGAATATCTGGCGATCTGGCTCGGCGTGACGCGCATCGGCGGCGTGGTCGCGCTCCTCAATACCAGCCTCGCCGGCGCCGCACTCGCCCATTGCATCAATATCGTGGCGCCCAAGCACATCATCGTGGCGGCGGAGCTTATCGGCGCCGTCGCGAGCGCGCGCCCTCGCCTCGCCGATCAGGTCCGCATCTGGGTGCATGGCGCCTGCGCGCCGGGCGACTGCGATATGCACGCAGACTTTCCGCGCATCGACCGCGCCATCGAGCGCCAATCGGGCGCGCCGCTGAGCGGGGCCGAGCTGCGCCCCGTCACCATCGCGGATCGCGCGCTCTACATCTACACCTCGGGCACCACCGGGCTGCCCAAGGCCGCCAATATCAGCCATCAGCGCCTCCTGACGTGGAGCCTGTGGTTCGGCGGCATGATGGACACGCGCCCGAGCGACCGGATGTATGATTGCCTGCCGATGTATCACAGCGTCGGCGGCATCGTGGCGACCGGGGCGCTGCTGGTGAACGGCGGCTCGGTGCTGATCCGCGAGAAGTTCTCGGCGCGGCAGTTCTGGGACGACGTCACCGGCTTCGACTGCACGCTGTTCCAATATATCGGCGAGCTCTGCCGCTACCTGGTGCATGCGCCGCCGCATCCGCGCGAGGCGCGGCATCGGCTGCGGATCGCCTGCGGCAACGGGCTGCGGCCCGATGTGTGGAGCGCGTTCAAGGAGCGATTCCGGATCCCGCGGATTCTCGAGTTCTATGCCGCGACCGAAGGCAATTTCTCGCTCTACAATGCCGAGGGCGAGCCCGGTGCCATCGGCCGGATTCCGCCGTTCCTGGCGCGCCGCCTGCCCACCGCGCTGATCGCCTTCGACATCGATGAAGGCGAGCCGGTCCGCGACGAGATCGGGCACTGCATCCGCTGCACGCCTAATGAGGTCGGCGAGGCAATCGGCCTCATCGCCGCCGGCGGCGGGCGGACCAAGGAGGGTGCCGGCGGCCGCTTCGAGGGCTACACCAATGCACAGGATTCCCGGAAGAAGATCCTGCGCGACGTGTTCGAGCCCGGCGACGCCTGGTTCCGCACCGGCGACCTGATGCGGCGCGACGAGCGCGGCTTCTTCTATTTCGTGGACCGCATCGGCGACACCTTTCGCTGGAAGGGCGAGAACGTCGCCACCTCCGAGGTGGCGGAGGCCGTGACCGAATTCGCGGGCGTCCAAGAGGCCAGCGTCTACGGGGTGGCGGTACCGAATACCGACGGCCGCGCCGGCATGGCGGCGATGGTGGTCGATGCATCCTTCGATCTCGCGCGCTTCCATGCGCACCTGCGGGCACGCCTGCCCGATTATGCGCGTCCGTTGTTCCTGCGTCATGCTCGGCGCCATGGAGGTGACGGCGACCTTCAAGCACAAGAAGAGCGATCTCGCCCGCGCCGGCTACGATCCGTCGCTGGCCGGTGATGCAATCTATTTCAATGACGGGGCGGGCGTTCGTGCGGCTGGACCAGGCGCTTTACGCGCGGATCCAGGGCGGCCGGATGCGGGTGTGATCACGCCGTGCTGCCGGCGTCCACCGTCAGCACCGTGCCGGTGATGCTCTTCGCCTTGTCGCCCACCAGAAATTCCACCGCGTCGGCCACGTCGTCGACGTCGACCAGGCGGCGCAGCGCGCTGCGGCGGGCGACCTGCTGGCGTTGCTCGTCGGCCAGGCCCTGCGTCATCTCGGTGTCGAGAAAGCCCGGCGCCACGGCGTTCACGTTGATGCCGAGCCGTCCGACCTCGCGGGCGAGCGAGCGGGTGAAACCGATCATGGAGGCCTTGGTGGCGCCGTAGACCGAGAGGCCGGCGTAGCCGGTGAAGCCGATGATCGAGGTCACGTTCACGATCCGGCCGCCGCCGTCCGCCATCATGGAGCGCACGACGTATTTGCTGAGCATGATCGGGGCGAGCGTGTTGACCCGCAGCAGCTCCTCGATCTGCGAGTTCTTCATGTTGGCGAGCAGCCCGTCGGTCCCCAAGGCGGCGTTGTTGACGAGGCCGTAGACCGGGCCGAATTGCTGGCGCAGCGTGCGTGCCAGCTTGGGGATGCCTTGGGTGTCGCCGAGATCGAAGGCGGCGAAGTCGAGCGATCCGGCGCCGGGGATATCCTTCATGGCGCCGGAGAGCTGGTCGCTCATCTTGCGCGCGACCGCCACGACCCCGTAGCCGGCGCCGGCCAGCCGGCGGGCGATCGCCAGACCGAGACCGCGGCTGCCGCCGGTGACCACGACAGTGCGCTTGCCCACAGCGGGCCTGGCCGTACGCGGCTTACTTGCGGCGGATCTGCTCGCACCGGGCTTGATCGGATCAGGCATGAGGACGCTCGAGCTTGCCGCTCGCCGCGACCGGCAGCGCCGGCACGAAGCGGATCATGGCCGGCACCTTGTGCTGCGCCAGCCGGGCGCGGCACAGATCGAGAATTTCGCCGCGCAACGTGCCGACGCTCGCCGGCCGCGCCCTCCTCGCGCAGCACCACCTCGGCCACCACGATGGCACCCGTGATCGGGCTCTTGCGCGGATGCACCAGCGACATGCGCACCCGCGGATGCCGGTTGATCACGCCCTCGACCTCCTCGGGATGGACCTTGAGGCCGCCCACATTGATGATGCCGCCCCGGCGGCCGGCAAAAAGATAGCGGTCGCCCCGCTGCTCCAGCATGTCGCCGGTGTCCACGAAACCATCGGGGTCGGCGAGCGCCGCCGCGCCGCCGACATATCCGAATGCGGTGCGCGGCGAGCGGATGCGGAGCGTGCCGTCCACGACCTTCATCTCGACCGCACCGGGCGCGCCGATCAGGCTCACCGGAAATCCCTCGCGCCCGTCGTTGACGTCGAAGCCGACGCCCGCTTCGGTCGAGGCATAGGCGTGGCCGATTCGCGCGTTCGAGAAGAATGCCGCGAGATTGTCCAGGATGGCCTGGTCGGCGATCTCGCCGGAGAGCCGGACATAGCGCGGCGCCATCGCGCGCGCCGCCGGGCTCATCAGGGCACGGCGCCAATGGGAGGGCGTGCCCGACATGTGGGTCACGCCGCGCTCGCCGAGCCGGACGAGAAAATCCCCGACCGGCTCCTTGGCATCCGACAGCACCAGCGAGCCGCCGTCATGGAGGGCGCGCAGGAAGATTTGCAGACCGCCGTAGCGGCGGATGTCGTAGAACGTGCCCCAGACCACGGAGCCGTCGCGGCTTTCGCTGCGCTTGATCGCTCCGCTCAATCCGGCGAGGCTATGCACCACCAATTTCGGCGTGCCGGTCGTGCCGGAGGTGAACAGCACCCATTCGGTCGGCAGCCGATCGAGCGGCGCATGTCGTACCGGCTCGATCCGCGGCCGGCAAATCGCCCGCAGCGCAACCCCGAGATCGTCGCTGGTCTCGTCGTCGCAGACGAGCGCATCGATGCCGGCATCCGCAATGACCGTGGCGAGCTGGGCGCGCGGCACGTCGGGCGGCACCAGGACGAGCCGGCGCGCCACGCCGTCGAGCTCGATCAAGGCGAGCGCGGCGGTGAGCTGCTCGTGGGTGGCGATGAGAACCGAGCGGCCGCGCAGATTGGCTAGATCGATATCGAGGCTGGAGCCGTGCGCGAGCACGGCGAGCGCTGCTTGCGCGGTGCGCCCGAACAGATGGCGGGCGCAATCGTCAGCGGTGTCGTCGAGCCAGTCCCGCAACGTCCGCACGTCACCGTGCGGCACGTCACCGTGCGGCATTTTCGTAGGCCTGCACCAGATCGCCGAACGTGACCGGAAAGGTGACGTCGTCGGAAGCGGTGAACGGGTCCACGCCCAACGTATCCTCCAGCCGGGCGACCAGGATCGCGAAGCACAGCGAATCGAGACCCGAACTCCAGGAGATTGAGATCGTCCGACAATGGCGCGAGCTTCACCTGCTGCTCGGTGGCGACCTTCTGGATCTCGGACTCTATCGTTAATTTCGTGGTCATCTCTTCGGGCATATGTGTTGGTTCCAATTGAATATATTTGTGCAACGTCGCATTCAAGCTCGCATGCCGGTTATAGTCAACACACGCTTGACTGCCGCGCCGAAGATCCGCTGCCGCCGGATCGAGGACGCCGACGCCGATAATGTGGTGGACCTGCTCACCCGGGGCTTCGGGGCACGGCGGCCGCGCCGGTTCTGGGAACAGGTCATCGCCTGCCTGGCGACCCGCAGGGCGCCGGCCGATGCGCCGCGATATGGTTACCTTTTGGAAAACGACGGTACCGCGGTCGGCGCCATCCTGCAGATTTTCGCGACCCTGCGCTCGGGCGACGCGGGGGCGGGCGTGACCACGACGCGCTGCAACGTCTCGAGCTGGTACGTGGACCCGGCGTTCCGCAGCTATGCGCCGCTGCTGGTGTCGCAGGCGCTCAAACGCAAAGGCGTCACATATCTTAACGTTTCTTCTATTCCCCATACCCGCCCGATCGCGGAGGCGCAGGGCTATCTGCGCTTCAGCAACGGGGTGTTCGTCGCGCTGCCGTGCCTGAGCCAGCCGCCGGACGTCCCGGCCCAAGTCGTCGCGGCCGGCCCGCAGGCCCCGCAGGCGCCGTTCGAGGACTACGAGCGCGACCTGCTGCGCGACCACGCCGAATACGGCTGCATGAGCCTGTGGTGCGAGACCCCCGGGCGCGCCCATCCGTTCGTTTTCCGCGAGCGGCGGGTCAAGGGTCTCATCACCTGCGCGCAGCTGATCTATTGCCGCGGGGTGGAGGATTTCGTCCGCTTCGCCCGTCCGCTCGGCGTCTATCTCGCCCGGCGCCGCCGGCCGCTGGCGATCCTCGACGCCAACGGCCCGGTGCCCGGCCTGATGGGCAAGTATTTCGACCAGACCATGCCGAAATATTTCAAGGGCCCGGCCCCACCGCGGCTGGGCGACCTCGCCTATACGGAAACCGCGCTGTTCGGGATGTAGGGCGTAGACGACCTCCGCTCGGTGCCGCGGACGCGGGAATCCAGACTTTGCCAAAACGTACGTATGTTCGATGGGGCAAAGGCTGGGTGCCCGCGTCCGTGGGGACGAACGGTCACTACCGGCTACTTCATCCACGCACCGACTAAGCGCGTTCAATTAACGCTAACGTCGATTTTGCCGGCGTGGATTTCGCGGACGCAACCGTGCGGTCGCGAAATTTCGCTAAATTGCGCCAGATCCAGGCGAGCAGAAGGACTTCCCGCATGCGCCCTCTCGACAAGACACGGACGGCGGCCGAGGTGCTGGTCGATCAGCTCATGATCAACGGCGTAAGCCACGTCTTCTGCGTGCCGGGCGAAAGCTATCTCGCGGTGCTCGATGCTTTCCACGACCGCAAGCTCGCCGTCACGGTCTGCCGGCAGGAAGGCGGCGCCGCCATGATGGCGGAGGCGGTCGGCAAGGCGACCGGGCGGCCCGGCATCTGCTTCGTCACCCGCGGGCCGGGCGCCACCAATGCGTCGGCCGGCATCCATATCGCCCAGCAGGATTCGACCCCGATGATCATGTTCGTCGGCCAGGTCACCCGCGACATCAAGGATCGCGAAGCCCTGCAGGAGCTCGACCTGCGTGCGGTGTTCGGCAGCATGACCAAATGGACCGCCGAGATCGACGATCCGGCGCGCGTGCCGGAGATCGTCTCGCGCGCTTTCTACACCGCCACCGGCGGCCGGCCCGGCCCGGTGGTGATCGGGTTGCCGGAGGACATGCTGGCCGAGCGCACCGCGGTGGCGAATGCGCCCGCGTTCGAGCCGGTGGAAACCTGGCCGGGCGCGCCCGAGATGCAGAAGCTCGCGGCGTTGCTCGCGAGCGCCGAGCGCCCCTTGGCCGTGCTCGGCGGCACCCGCTGGTCGCCGGACGCCTGCGCCGCCATCCGGCGCTTCGCCGAGCGCTTCGATCTGCCGGTCGCCACCAGCTACCGGCGCCTGCCGCTGTTCGATCCGCTGCACCCCTGCTACGCCGGCGACCTCGGCATCGGCCCCAATCCCAAATTGCTGGCACGCTTCAAGGATGCCGATCTGCTGCTGCTGATCGGCGGCCGCATGGGAGAAATTCCCTCGCAGGCCTACTCCCTGATGGATATTCCGGGACCGGGCACCCGGCTGGTCCATGTGCATCCGGGCGCCGAGGAGCTCGGCCGGCTCTACCGGCCGCATCTCGCCATCCATGCCTCGCCCACCGCATTCGCGGCCGCCGCGGAGGAGCTGCGGCCCACGCGCCCGGCGGCTTGGCGCGAGCGCACCGCGCAGGCGCATGCCGACTATCTGGCCTGGACCGACGTGCCGACCCCACAGCCCGGCGCCGTCAATCTCGGCGCCGTCATGGTGTGGCTGCGCGAGAACCTGCCGGCAGACGCCATCCTCTGCAACGGCGCCGGCAACTACGCGGCCTGGATCCACCGCTTCTACCGCTTCCGCAGTTTCGCCACCCACATCGCCCCGACCTCGGCCTCGATGGGCTACGGCATGCCGTCGGCGGTGGCCATGCAGCGGCTCTATCCGGACCGCACCGTGGTGTGCCTCAATGGCGACGGCGACTTTCTGATGAACGGCCAGGAATTCGCCACCGCGGTCATGTACGAGCTGCCGATCGTGGTCATCGTCGCGGACAACGGCATCTACGGCACCATCCGCATGCATCAGGAGCGCGACTATCCGGGCCGCGTCTCCGGGACCTATCTGCGCAATCCCGACTTCTGCGCCTATGCGCGCGCCTTCGGCGGCTTCGGCGCCACGGTCGAGCGCACCGCGGATTTCGCCGACGCGTTCCGGGCCGCGCAGAAATCGCGTCAAGCCGGCGATCATCCACGTCAAGATCGATCCCGAGGCGATCACGCCGGCCACCACGCTGAGCAGGATTCGCGAGCAGGCGCTGGCGAAGACGATCGTGTAATTCTCCGTGTCATCACCGGGCTTGTCCCGGTGATCCCGATCAATCGGGCACCACCTTGCCCTCACAAGCGAGATGGCCGGGACAGGCCCGGCCATGACAACAACTAATTCATTCGTGCACTCTCACCCATGCGCGAAATCCCAATAGAGCTGGCGCGCCTGGCGGTAGAACGGGCCCGGCGCGAGCGTCCGCTCGTCGATGCGGGTGATCGGCGAGAGCTTGGAGAAATTGCCTGACGAGAAGATCTCGTCGGCGTTCTGGAAATCCGCATAGGTCAGCGTCTTCTCGATCACCGTGACGCCGGCATCCCGCAACAGCCTGGTCACGCGCTGGCGGGTGATGCCGTTGAGGAAGGTGCCGTTCGGGGTCGGGGTGAAGACGGCGCCGTCCTTGGCCATGAACACGTTGGCGGTGGCGAGCTCGGCGACGTTGCCGAGCGCATCGCGCAGCAGGCAATTGTCGAAGCCGCGGCTCTGCGCCTCGATCACGGCGCGCGCATTGTTGGGATAGAGGCAGCCGGCCTTGGCGTCGACCGGCGCGCAATCCTGCGTCGGCCGGCGGAACGGCGACAGCGTGATGGAGGCGCCGAGCGGCTTGGGCAGCGGCGCCTCGTAGATGCACAGGCACCAGCGGGTCGATTCCGGATCGTGCCGGATGCCGCCGGCCGGCCCCGATTCCGCCCAATACATCGGCCGGATGTAGAGCTCGGCGTCCGGGCGGAAACGCTTGACGCCCTCGCGCGCCAGCGCCATCCAGGCCTCGGTCGACACCATCGGCTTCAAGAAGAACGTGGCGGCCGAATGATTGACCC
This sequence comes from uncultured Alphaproteobacteria bacterium, assembly GCA_963721005.1. Taxonomy (GTDB): domain Bacteria; phylum Pseudomonadota; class Alphaproteobacteria; order Rhizobiales; family Xanthobacteraceae; genus VAZQ01. The sequence continues at coordinate 855,223 of CAVRHR010000003.1, forward strand.
GGGCGCAATGCAGATCGAGATCGGGCGTCACGCCTTCGAAGGCGCGCGCGCCGTCGAACACCATCGAGCCGAGCCAGCAGGCATGGGTGCGCGGCCCCATGATCCGCACGTCGCCCGCATGCCAGTCGTCCTCGAAGAACGTCCAGGTGGCGGAGAGCCCGACATCGGCGCGCTGCAGTCCCGACATGGCATTCTCCCGTGCGGCCGGAACCAGGTTCAGAACGACAGCGCCTCGCGGGTGCGCGCCGGCCAGGTCGCGACATCGAGCCCGTGGGTGGAGAACAGCGCGAGCGCCAGGCGGTCGATCCCGAACGCCGTGCAGCCGGTATGCGCGACCTCGCCGGCCTCGGTGCGCAGGCCCCATTTCGCGCCGAAATGATCGCTGGTGATAGTTGAAGCTCATGCAGGCCGTCGGCCCCTCGCCAGCACGCACCGGAATCAACAGCTCGAACTTGGCGGCTTGCTCGATCTGGCTCATCGCCAGCATCTTGCCGGTGCGGCCGAAGAACGGATCGCTCGCCGCCTCGACGGTGTGCGGCAGGCCGAGAAGATCGGCGAGCTCGGGACCGCGCGCCATCCACTGCTCGCGAAACTCGACCACTTGGTCGGGCGTGCCCATGCACACGAACTCGCGCATGCGGAACGACTGGAACCGGTCGATCTCCTGCGAGGGCTCGTGACGGAAGCAATCGGAAGCGACATCGAACACCAGGCCGCTCGCCGCGAATCGGGCCGCGCGAGGCCACCAGCGGATAGAGCGGATAGCAGGCGGCAGGCGTGAGCACCAGGTCGGTCGGCGTCGTCTTCGCCACCCACTCCTGCGTGCCGGCGCCGCTGATCGCGGCCCGGATCTCGCTCTCCCCGCCATGCAGGCAGCACACGGCGCCGAGCAGATGCGGGAAGCTGTGCAGGTAGCCCGACTTCTCGATATGGGAACGGTTGGTCACCGGCGGGAAGCGCAGGACCTCGGTGTCGGGCGCGCGCAGCCGCGAGATCAGGCTGGTCAGCCCTTCCACCGCCCGCTCGAATAGCTGGGTGCGCGCGCGCACGCCGTCGACGCCGCTCGATTGGAACAGCGCCTGCAAGCTCAACTCGGCCGCGTCGCGGACGACGAAATTCATGGCTGTCTCCTCGAGAAGATTTCCGCCGTGGCCTTCAGTCCGTCAGCGCGGGCGCCACATCGACCAGCAGCGCGGCGCTGGCGGTGTTGGCCAGAATGCGGTCGTTGTTGATCATGATGGACGACGACAGCACGTCGCGCAGATGCCGCGCGACGCTGAACTCGCCGTCGTTGCGGTAGCCCGACAGGCCGGTGGCCTGCATGGTGCTCATCACCACCGCGCCGGCGAGCTCGGACGAGGTCACCTTGAGCAGGTTCATCCGGGTCTGGAACTCGAGGCCGGCGATGGCCTCGTCGTCGGACAGGATCGATTCGTAGCGCTGCAGCGCCGAGGCGATGCTGCTGCGCAGCGTCGAGAGCGTCGCATTGGCGCGCGTCAGGTGGGCGGCGCCGGGCGGCATCTGGCCGCCGGACTTGCGCGCGGCGGCGCGCACGAAGCGCGCGCGCGATCGACCGCGCCGGCCGCGATGCCGGCCCACACCGCGCTCCAGGTGAGATGCGCGACCGGCATCACGGTCTGGGCGTGAATCCGGTGATAGGGCTCGGGAAAGATCTGCTCGATCGCGCCCGCGGCCTCGAGCTTGAAGCCGGCGCTGCAGGTGCCGCGCATGCCGAGCGTATCCCAGTCGACCAGGTGCTGGAGCCGGTAATCCTCCTTCACGATCGCGACCAGGACCTGATCGGTCGGCGGCGCATCGGGGGTGCGGCGCGCGGTCGCCACGATGGCGTCGGCCTGCGCCCCGTAGGACATGACGGTCGCGTTCTTGGCGACCGTGAACCGAGTGCCATCCGCCTCCACCGCGCAATCGCTCTTGCGCAGATCGCCGCCGCCCTGCCCGTCGGTAGTCGACGACGCCAGCAGCAGCTGCTCCTCGCACAGCCGGCGCAGCAGCCGGCGATGCCAGGCGCTGTTGTGCGCATTGCGCACCAGGCAGGCGACCATGATCTGATGCATGGCGTAGATCATGCCGGTCGACGCGCAGGAACGCGCCAGCGCGTAGCAGGTCTCGACCACGTCGGTGATGGTGGCGCTCTCGCCGCCGAGATCGGCCGGCACCAGGATGCCGAGCAGGCGCTGCGCCTTGGCGGCGGCGAATGCTTCGTCGGGGAACCTGCGCCTCGCGATCGACCGCGCCGGCATTGGCGACCGCCACGGCCGCAACCGCCGCGGCGCGGCTCTTGAAGTCCGGCGGCGCCGAGATGACGTCGAGCGGGGGCGAGTGAAACGGCGCCCGGGGCCTTGCCGTTCGGCCGTTGTGCGCGGTGAGGGTTGCCGAGGTTTTCAGCCAGCGTCACGTTGACGACTCCTCTTCCTGAAATCGCGCGATGTCAGCGATGCTCTTTTTTTTCTGCGAACAGAATTACAAGACTTCAGCGGACCGCGCACACGTTTCCGGTTTCGATGGTTAGCGGCGCGGCGCCGACGGTTTCGCGCGAATTCATCACGGAATTGCTTACCGCTTCGTGACAAAAATGTGCGTGATTTTCATCTCTAAGAATTAATGCTGAATCGAAGCAACAGATGCCTGCATTCGACGACAATGCTAGTGAGCCAGCATCGAATAATGCCGGTCGGCGCGAGCAGCCAGGGATTAACCATGGTGCCGGCCGTGAGCCGTCCGGCGAGCAAACAGGCGGTGACAGACGTGGACGCGGCAAAATCCAGTACGGCGACGGCAATGACCGCGAACGCGGCATCAGGCGGCGGCGTGACCGAGGTGGTCCGCCGCATGCTGATGGAACGTTCCATCGACGGGACGGTGACGGCCGATGCGGATCTGCGCGAGATCGGGCTGACCTCGCTCGACATGGTCGATCTGGTGCTTTCGGTCGAGTGCGCATTCGACCTGCAAATTCCCGAGGCCCAGATCACGCCGGCGAATTTCCGCTCGATCTCCGCGATCGACGCCCTGGTCGGCACCCTGCGGGCCTGACCGCGTCATTGATCGGGCGGTAACGATTGCCGGGCAGGCTCAGCCGCCGCCGATTCAAGGGTCGCGGCATTCGCCGTATCGGGAGCTCATCGTGCCGCTCGATCCCTCCGCCAAGCGGCTCCTGGACATGCTCGCCGCCGCCGGCGGCATGGCCGACATCGCCACCATGACGCCGCAGCAGGATGCGCGACGGCTTCCGCCGGCTGGCGCAATCGGTCGACCTCAAGGGCGTGCCGATCGGCACGATCGAGGACGGCGAATTGCCGGGGCCCGCCGGCGCCCTGCCCTACCGCCTCTACCGGCCGCGGCATCCGCCGCCCGGCCGTTGCCGGCGCTGGTGTTCTTTCATGGCGGCGGCTGCGTCTTCGGCGATATCGACACCCATGACGGGCTCTGCCGCATGCTGGCGGCGGAAAGCGGCTGCGCCGTGATCTCGGTCGGCTATCGGCGGGCGCCCGAGCACAGGTTTCCGGCCGCCGTGGAAGACAGCTACGCGGCCACGCAGTGGGTGGCGGAGCATGCCGCCGCGCTCGGTCTCGATGCCGGCCGCATCGCGGTCGGCGGCGATTCGGCCGGCGGCGGGCTCGCGGCGGTGGTCTGCCAAATGGCCGTGACGCCGTGGACCGCGGCTCGCCTTGCAGGTGCTGCTCTGCCCGGTCATCGACATGCGCGCCGATACGCCGTCCCGCCGGGGGCTTGGCCGAGGGCTATTTCCTCAACCAGGCCACCATCGATTGGATGCTGCGACACTATTGCGACGCCGGATCAGTCGATATCGACGATCCGCGGCTGTCGCCGCTGCGGGCGCCGCAATTCTCGGGCCTGCCGCCGGCGCATATCCACACGGCGGAATTCGATCCGCTGCGCGATGAAGGCGCGGCTTATGCCGAGCAGTTGCGCGGCGCCGGCGTCGCGGCTCGTTATACCTGCCATGCCGGCATGATCCATTATTTCTACGCCATGGCGGGCGCCATTCCGGCCGCCCGCCTGGCGCTCATGGCGGCGGCTGCGGCCATGGGCGAGGCGTTGGTTGCCGGCAGCGCCCTCGTCGGTGAAGCGCCGGCGGCCCACAACCGGCAAATGTAGCGAATCCGTGGCCCGAGCGGGCCTGGACAAGCGCACCGGTTGCAAACATTATTGATTGAATTGCAGCCCCCAGTTCGGGTTAATGGCCGCGTGGGGCGCAGTCTCATGGAGGGAGGAAGTGCCATGAATGTTGCGCGACTGGCGGCAGGCGCCGCAATCTTGATCAGCCTGACGATCGATTTGGCGGCGGCCAAGACGGCGACCGTGGCCGCGGAGGTCAATCTACGGAAAGGTCCCGGCACCGACAACGAGATCATCACGCTCATTCCCAAGGGCACGATGGTCGAGGTCGGCACCTGCGCCAACGGCTGGTGCATGGTTTCCTTCAACGGGCAGGACGGCTATTCCATCGCGACCAATCTGGGCCTCGGTCCGCCGCCGGTGCGCCGGCGCCCGCTGGGGGATGGATACGACTACCCGCCGCCTCCCGGCGCCTACGGGCCGCCCGGCTATGTGGCCGGACCGCCGGTCTATTACGAATACGGACCGCCGGTTTACTACAGCCCGTACTACCGGCCTTATTATGGATTCGGCTGGCGGGGCGGCGGCTGGCGGCGTCGCTGGTGAACGCTGGCGCGCGCCTGCGCCCGGCGAGGAGAATGCGCATGCTGCGTCAATGCCGGGCCGGCGCGATCGCGCTTGCCGCAACGCTGAGCCTCGGCATGGCCGGCGCGGGCGCCGACGACGTTGCCAAATATCCCGATCTCAACGGGCAGTGGAGCCGCGGCACCCCCGGCGCCCAATGGGATCCGAGCAAGCCGGGCGGGCTGCGGCAGCAGGCGCCGCTGACCGCCGAGTACCAGGCCATCTTCGAGGCCAACCTGAAGGCGCTCGCCTCCGGCAACGAGGGCTACAACGCCCACTCGCGCTGCTTTCCGGCCGGCATGCCGCGGATGATGCTGGCCTATGAACCGGTGGACGTGATCGTAACGCCCGAGACCACTTACATCCGCGACTATTTCAACGAGTTCCGCCGCATCTACACCGACGGGCGGGCTTGGCCGGCGGACGTCGTGCCATCGTTCAACGGCTATTCCATCGGTCAATGGGAGGGCCCGGATGCGCAGGGGCGTTACGGCGTGCTGGTGGTCGAGACTCGCGGCTTCAAAGGTCCCCGCGTGTTCGACGCCACCGGAATTCCGCTGCATGCCGACAACAAGACGGTGATCAAGGAACGGATATTCCTCGATCCGGCCGACCACGACCTCCTGCGTGACGAGATCACCACCATCGACGATGCGCTGACCCGGCCCTGGACGGTGACGCGCAGCTACAAGCGCGAGCGCGATCCAGCTTGGCCGGAGTTCATCTGCGCCGAGGACAATCACCATGTCATGGTCGGCCAGGAGACCTATTTCCGCGGCGTCGACGGCAGCTTGATGCCGACCCGCAAGGACCAGCCGCCGCCTCCATTGCGGGATTTCGACCCGCCGGGGGAGTGACGGCGGCCGATCGAAGGTGAGATCATGCCCCTGACTTGGCTCGAGCGTTCGCTTCTGGCTCTCGCCGCGGTCCTATTGCCGGCGGCGCTCGGACATGCGGCCTTGCAGAACCCTGCCGGAACACCGGAGCCCGCTTCGCTCGCCGGCCAGCTCCTGATCGCTTCGCCCGCGTTGCGCGATCCGCGCTTCGATCACACGGTCGTCCTGATGGTGCGCCACAGCCCCGGCGGGGCGCTCGGCATCGTGCTCAACCGTCCGCTCGGGGAGCGACCGCTGGCGAGCCTGCTCGAGGCCATCGGGGAGAAGAACAGCACCGCCGCCGGCAGCCTGCAAATCTATTACGGCGGCCCGGTCCAGCCCGAGATCGGCTTCGTGGTCCACAGCGCGGACTATCATGGGCCCGAGACCGTGGAGATCGACGGGCGCGTCGCCATGACGTCGAGCCGCGAGGTGTTGCGCGATATCGCCGGCGGGCATGGACCGCAGAAGCTGCTGGTGGCGTTCGGCTACGCGGGCTGGGCCGCCGGTCAGCTCGAGGGCGAGCTCGCGCAACGCGCCTGGTTCACGGCCGCGGCCGACAGCAAGCTGATTTTCGACCAGGACCGCGACAAGGTCTGGGACGACGCGATGACTCACCGAACGCAGGATCTCTGAGCTGGCGGAGCTCGCTGGCTCCGGACTCGCCGAGCATTCCGAGTCATGCCCGGCCTTGTGCCGGGCACCCACGTCTTGCTTCCTTGGTTGATGATGAGAAAGACGTAGGTGGCCGGAACAAGTCCGGCCATGACTCGGAGAATGAGGCCCACGTCCTTCGCATTTCGCGCGTCGACCTCTCCCGCAAGCGGGGCGAGGTAGGAACCTCACTCGCCGAATTGGGTCGACAGGTAGGCCACGATAGTCTGGCGCTCGTCGGGCGTGGCGGTGGCGCCGCGGTTGATCATGTTGGCGACGATGCCGTCCCAATCGGACCTCGGCCGCCGCGAGGCGACGACGCGCAGCAGATCGTGGCAGGTGACGCACCGCGATTCCACCAGGTCCTTTCCGGCTCCCGCCGGCAACGAAGCAACGATCGGGGGCGGCGCGCCGGCGGCGGGCGGCGAGTTCGGACCGAAATTGGCGGTCAAATATTGCACGATCGTGTCGCTGTCGTGCTGCGAAACCTGCGCACCCTTCATGATCATGTAGTTGACGAACTGACGCCATCCGGCGGAGCCGTCGCGGATTTGCACGATAGTCGTGAGCGCGTGGCATCCGGTACAGACGTTGGCGACCAGATCACGGCCATCGCCCGGCGGCAAGGTGGGAGCCGGCTGCGCGTGGAGCGGGGCGGCGAACGCGAGCGAAAACGCCACCAGGCCGCCTAAGGCAAGTAACCGAGAGGACTGCATGGCTTAAACCTTTCGGGTCCGCTGATCCGCGATCGAGTAGGCCGGATGCCAGGTGGAGGCCGCCCCGATACCGTCGCGCCGGGTGTGGATGTCCAAGAGATAGGGCCGCCCTTCGACCGTCGCGCGCTTGGCGCGGTCGAGCGCCGGCCGGATCTGCGCCGGCTCGGACACGATTTCGCCGTCGACCCCGAAGGCGGAGGCGGTCTTGGCGAAGTCCACGTCGGGGCTGCCGTTGTAACAGGTCATGTCGCGGCCGGTTCTGAACTGCGTGCCGGCGCTGTTCCATATCCGGTTGCGCTCGTTGTTGTAGCTGCGGTTGTTGAGCACCAGCACGGTGACCGGGGCCTTGTAGCGCGCCATGGACCACAAGGGCTGCGGACCGCTGAACAGGAAGCTGCCGTCGCCCACCACCGAGACCACCGGCCGGTCCGGCAGCGCCAGCTTCACGCCGACGCCCGCCGCCATGCCCCAGCCGAGCACGTTGGGACCAGTGCCGATATAATTCTTGTCGGAGCCGCCGAAGGACATTACGGCGTCCATGGTCTTGCCGGAGTCGACGTCGCAGACATAACAGGTATCGCGATCGAGCGCCTCCTCGAGCTCGAGGCCGAGGCGGCCGAGCGTGACGGGAGACGAGTCGGCGCCTTCGCGAGCCGTCTTCTGGCGCACCTCTTTCATCTCGGCGGTGATCTTCCGGGTCCGCTCGGTGCGTTCCTCGGAGATCTGCTTGAGGCGCTGCTCGCTCGCCTGGCTGCGGATCGCCGCTACCAGATCCTGAACCGCAAGCCTGAGATCGGCAACCATGCCGAGGTCGACGGGATTTTCCCGGGCGAGACTCGACGGGTCGGTCCGGATCGAGATCAGCTTGGTGCCGGGAGCGGAGCGCTCGCCGAAACGGTTGCCGAGATTTAGCAGCACGTCGGCCTTTCCGAACATCGGCATGGTGCGCAAAAGCTGGCCGGCGTAGAGCGGATGCCGGGTCGGGAACGGCTTCGACCAGTATCCGAGCGTGCCACCGCCGGTGACCGGCAGACCGAGCAGCTCGGCGAGCTCGATGAGCTCTTTCTGCCCGCCAGACCAAGTGAGCTCGTCGCCGACGGTCAGCAGCGGATTTTGCGCCGCGAGGAGCATCTTGGCGGCGGCCTCGACGTCGTTCTTGTCGGGGCGGATATGCATCGGCACGTCGAACTTGGCCTGATCGATGATGGCGGCCTTGGCGGTGCCTTGCAGGGTGTTGGTGGGCAGCGACAGGAATACCGGCCCGCAGGGCGGCGTGGTGCAGAACTTGATGGCGCGCCGCACGGTTTCCGGAATCGTGGCGGTGGACTGCGCGTTCCAGAACCATTTGGTGATGGGCTGGGTCATCAGCTCGACGTGCTCGGTTTCCTGGGTCAGCTCGTGGCCGAGCTCGCCCTGGCCGACCGAGGCCACCGCCACGATGAGCGGGACGTTGTCCTTCCAGCTGTTGACCATCTGGGTCATGGCGTTGGGCAGGCCGATATTGGCGACCACGATGACGGCGGGCTTGCCGGTGGCGCGCGCATAGCCGTCCGCCATGGCGACCACGGCGCCCTCCTGCACGCCCTTGATGAGCTGGATGCCAGGCTCGTCCACCAGGGCATCGAAGATCGGCGAATCGCCGGTGGAGGGATTGAAGAAGATGTACTTGATGCCGGCCGCCTTGAGCTGCGCCACGAACAGCGCGCCGCCGGTGCCCTGCATCTCGCGGCTGGCGCCTTGCGCGACCGCGCCGGCCGCAGCTCCCGCGAGCGGCGTCAGGTTCTGCGCCATCGCCCGGGCCGCCACCGTGCTCATCCCGATGGTGGTGAGACCCGATATGAGCTTGCGCCTGGAAATCCCGTTGTCGAGGTACTGCTTGATCAATTCCTTCACGGCACCCTCCTCCAAGCTCCTGGTCGACCGGATCGTACGCCCGGCTTCACCTTGTCACATTTTCGAACCCAAACCAAGCAACTGCCGCCGCGGGCGTGCGGATGCTGACGGGTCAGGACGCGCGCGCCGGTCAGTCGGTCGGCACCGGATTGTTCTGCGGCTTGTCCTTGTCCATGATCAGGAGCTCGACGGTGCGCGCCGGCGCGTCGCTCTTGTTCTCGTTGCGATGGATGGTTCCGCGCGGGATATAGACCGAGTCGCCGACCTTGAGCACCTTCGGCGGCTGGCCCTTGACCGTGTAGGTGATCTCACCCTCGATCACCGCTTCCCACTGATCGCCATTGTGGGTGTGGAAGCCGTTGCCGGGGCGGTTGGGAAGGTGGAGCTGCATCTGCATCTGGACCACGCGCGAGGGATCCTTCTCGAGCGCGGTGGTAAAGAACTTTTTCGAGTATGCCGGACCGCTCGGCGCCGCCGCCGGCGTCTGCGCGCTCGCCGCCGTCGCGAACGAGCCCGCCACCAAAGCGATCGAAATCATCATTACCGGTCTGCGCATTTGATCCTCCCTGACTTCAAGTGATTTTGCCGTCGAGCCAGAAATCGCCCGCCATAGAGATCCATTGGCGGCCGAGATCATAGTCGAACCCGCATGGTCTTGTCATTCCACCCAAGGCAGGTCGCGTCGCGGAATCAATCGGCTAATACCCGACCCAAAGTCCGGGCGTGGCGAGCTCCAGGAGGTGGCCGTCCGGATCGCGGAAATAGATGCTGTGGCCGCCGCGCGGCCAGCGGGTGCGGCCCTCGATCGCGACGCCGGCGGTCGCCAGCCGCTCCTCCCAGGCCGCCAGCTCGTCGGCCGGGATCGCGAACGCCACGTGCGCGGGCCCCGAGCCGTCGTGGGGCGGAATGGTGCCGCCCGGCAGCTCGATGGTGTGCAGGGATTGGCCGCGGCGGAACAGCAGCAGCACCCCCTGCCCGCCCACGTCATAGGCATGCAGCCGCTGGTCGGTGTGGATACAGGCGAGCCCGAGCACCTGCTCGTAGAACGCAGCGGCGCGATCGAAATCGTCCACATAGAGCACGGTCTCGAGCACCCGGTTAATGCGCGGCATCGCCACCCGCCTTTCATGAATTTCCGGCTGACCGCCGAACTTCGCAAATCGCAGCGTCCATAATATATGTGCTGGCGACCGCGCGCGGCCGGACCGATGCCGCCGCGGCGCAAGCGTGGTGAGGCCCCCATGCACCTGAGCCAGCTCCACTATCTTCCGCTCACGCCGCCCTTCTTCTCGCTGCTGGTCGGAATCTTCATCGTGCTGGTCGTTCTGGTCCAGCTCGGGGTCCTGCGCTACGCCTATATGCGCATCGGGTTGAGCCGCGGTGCCGCCGTTCTGCTGCTCGTCGGCTCGCTCGTCGGCAGCTATTTCAACATTCCGATCGTCGAATTGGCGCCGCAACGGGTACTGTCGGGCCAGGAGGTCATCTATTACGGCATGCGCTATGCCGTCCCGGTGGTGGTGCAATGGCCCGGTACCGTCATTGCGGTGAACATCGGGGGCGCCGTCATACCGACCCTGATGTCTCTCTATCTGCTGTTGAAATACCGGCTTTGGGGGCCGGGCCTGTTGGCCACGCTCGGGGTCAGCCTGGTGTGCTACATGCTGGCCAATCCGGTTCCCGGGCTCGGCATCGCCGAGCCGGTATTCGTGCCCTCGCTCGCCGCCTCCGGCTGTCGGCCGCTCCCCCGCTCGCCTATATCGGGGGCAGCCTCGGGACCCTGATCGGCGCCGATCTGCTCAATCTCGGCAAGGTGCAGGGACTGGGCGCGCCGGTCGCCTCGATCGGCGGCGCCGGCACCTTCGACGGCATTTTCCTGATCGGCATTTTGGCGGTGCTGATTGCGAGCCTCACCAGCGGATGGGACAGCAGCGATCGGTCACCCGCCCGTCACGCCCTCTGACTACAGCACAGGCCTCAGACGAATTGCACCGCAATGCCGCCGAGCGCGCCGAAGTCGGCGTGCAGGGTGTCGCCCTTCTTGGCGAATACCACCCGCGTGAACGAGCCGGCAAGGACCAGATGGCCGGGCTCGAGCGCGACCCCATGCTGCCCGAGCTTGTTGGCGAGCCAGGCGACGCCCAGCGCCGGATGACCAAGCACGCCGGCCGCCACTCCGGTCTCCTCGATCTCGGAATTGCAATACATGACGCCGGCGACCCAACGCAGGTCGACGTCGAGCGGCCGTACCGGGCGGCCCCCGATAACGATGCCGGCCGCGGCGCCATTATCCGCGACGGTATCGAAGATCTTGCGCGGGTCCTGCAGGCGGGCATCGACGATCTCGATCGCCGGGACCACGTATTCGGTGGCGCGCAGCACGTCCGGCAAGCCGATGCCGGGACCCTTGAGCGACTTGCCGAGCACGAAGGCGAGCTCGATCTCGACCCGCGGCCGGCAATAGCTCTCGTGCGCCACCCGCGCGCCGTCGGCCACCATCATGTCGTCGAGCAGGTGGCCATAATCGGGCTCGTCGATCTGCGAGGAGCGCTGCATCGCCTTCGAGGTAAGGCCGACCTTGTGGCCGATCAGCTTGGCGCCGGCCGCGATCCGGCGCCGGGCCACCTCGGTCGAGATCGCATAGGAATCCTCGATAGCGATGTCGGGCCAGGTCTTGGAGAGCTGCACCGCCTGCTTGCGCTCGCGCGCCGCCGTCATGAGGATGTCGGCGGCCTGCTGGCGGATGGCATCGGAAAGCATGATGAGCCCCTTCAAGAGTTCAGGAATCGGCCGAAGGCGCGCAAGGTCGTCTCGGAGACGTGATGCTCAATGCCTTCGGCGTCGGATTCGGCGGCTTCCGCCGGCACCCCCAGCGCCACCAGGACGTTGACCACCAGCCGGTGGCGGGCTCGTACCCGGGCGGCGAGCTCCTGTCCAGCCGCGGTCAGGAATACGCCGCGGTAGGGGCGCGCGGTCGCCAGCCCTTCGCGCTTCAGCCGCGAGATGGTCTTGATGGCGGTGGCGTGGGAAACCCCCAGGCGCCGCGCGATATCGGTCGGACGCGCCTCGCCGGTGCCGGCCAGCAGATCGGCGATCAGCTCGACGTAATCCTCGTGCAGCGCGCTCGACTGGGCGGAGCGCGCCTTGCCGAAGCGGCGCGCCTGCGTCAGCTCGGCCGGCAGCTCCACGGCGCCTGGCCGCTTGGCCTTCAAGGGTTGCGTCATCGGTTTTGCGACACTGGTTTCTCGGAAGCAAACTCACCTTGCGCCCGCCGCCGGCCCAATGCAATGCCAAAATCAAAATGTAGCCTAGGCTACATAATGTACATTGACTTTCGAGTACCGCTGAATACCTTGCAATGTAGCCAAGGCTACAAATTGGTGCAGGTGCTGTAGCGATGACCGGACCAGGCGAGCCGATACTGGAAGGGAGCGCAAGGCCGCGGTCGCGGCGCACGACCTTGACCGAGCGCACCGTGCTGGCGACCCGCGGGGTGCTGGCCGGCCAGCGCGGCGGGCTGGCGGGACGGCTCGCCTTCGTCGGCCCGGCGGTGATCGCCTCGATCGCCTATATCGATCCGGGAAATTTCGCGACCAACATCCAGGCCGGCGCAAAATACGGCTACCAGCTACTCTGGGTGGTGCTGGCCGCCAACTTCATCGCCATGCTGTTCCAGGCGCTCTCCGCCAAGCTCGGCATCGTCACCGGACGCAACCTGGCCGAATTGTGCCGCGAGCAATTCCCGCGGCCGGTGGTGCTCGGCATGTGGGTGGTGAGCGAGATCGCCGCCATGGCGACCGACCTGGCCGAGTTTCTCGGCGCCGCCATCGGACTATCGCTTCTGCTCGGGATGCCGCTCCTGGCCGGGATGACGGTCACCGCGATCGCCACCTACGGCATCTTGATGCTCGAAGGTTTCGGATTCCGGCCGATCGAGCTGATCATCGGTTGCATGGTCGGCCTCATCGGGCTCTGCTACCTGGTCGAGATGTTCATCGCACCGGTCGATTGGACGGCGGTAGCGGTTCACGCCGTGGTGCCGCAGATCGCCGACGCCGGGGCGCTCTTGCTCGCCGTCGGGATCATCGGCGCCACCGTGATGCCGCATGCCATCTATCTGCATTCCGGCCTAACCCAGGCGCGCACGCCAGTGCGCGACGACAGCGAGCGCCGCATGGTGCTGCGCTTCTCCAACCAGGAGGTCGTGATCGCGCTGGCCTTCGCCGGGCTGGTCAACATGGCGATGGTGATCATGGCCTCGAGCGCGTTCCACGCCGGGCACAGCGAGGTGGCGGAGATCGAGACCGCCTATCATACCCTGACGCCGCTCTTGGGCGTCGGCGCCGCCAGCGTCTTCCTCCTGTCCCTGATCGCGTCCGGCATTTCGAGCTCGACGGTCGGCACCATGGCGGGGCAGATGATCATGCAGGGCTTCGTCGCGTTCCGCATCCCGGTCTGGCTGCGAAGGCTCATCACCATCGTGCCGTCCTTCGTGGTGGTCGCGCTCGGCGTCAATGCCACGCAGGCGCTCGTGCTCTCGCAGGTGGTGCTGAGCATCGCGCTGCCGCTGCCCATGATCACGCTCCTGATCTTCACGCGGCGCGGCGACCTCATGGGGCCCTTCGCCAACGGGCGCGCTCACCCAGCTCGCCGGCCTGATCGGGACCGCGGTGGTGCTGCTGCTCAATACGTTTTTGGTACTGCTCATCCTGGGCTTGGACATTCCCGGCCTGCCGGGCGGGGGGTGAGATTCATTCCAGGCTGAAAGTTTGCGGGCCGGACCGGAGATCTTAGGCCCGGGCCGCGAATAGCGCCGAGAGAGTCGGGTGATGACTCTCCGCTGTCTTCGTCCGCGAAGGCGGACGACCCAGTGGTCTCCGCCGTTCAAATTTAGAACCAGCGCTTGCGACTACTGGATGCTCCGCCTTCGCGGAGCATGACAGGTCGTGGCACTCAATGCTGGACGATGTCGCCCTTGAGCGGCGCCAGGATCGCCACCAGCTCGTGCTGCTCCTTGGCCGGCACCTTGAACTTGCTCAACGCCATGCCGAGATCCTGCACCAGAGCGTTGAAGTGCCGGCTGTGGATATGCATGCCGGCATGGACGGTCTTCATGTCCGGGCCCGAGTAGATACACCAGCCGCCGGTTGCGGCGCAGATCTGGTCGGTCAGGCTGCGCTTGAGATAGGGAATGTCGGCATGGGCGAAGAACTTGTTGATCCGGCGGTCGGCCGCCACATTGGCGACGGTCTGATCGACCACCGCCGAGATCGCGCCGTAACCGCCCAGCCGCTCATAGAGCGTGCTCGCGGCAGCGCCGGTATTGGAAGCGCAGGCGAAGACCGCCACGGCAGCGGCGGACAGAAGCTTGGGTGCGTGCATGATCATCCTCCAGCATTGCGATGAATGGCGTCGTGGCGCGCCCGCAACCGCGCGGACCGCGGCGACCGGGGGTCAATGGCTGCCTCCCGATCGAGCTACGGGACGACGGGCGCCCCGGTTTCACGCCAGCGATGAAATATTTCGGCAAGGTGGATCGGCAAGGCCCGCGGGCGGCCACGGCAGCGGCGGCTCAAAGCCGCCGGTCAACGGCTCTGCGGGCAGGCCTCCGATTGCGGATCGAGCGCGAAAAAATAACTCTTGCTCCGGGTGCAGAATCCCAGATCGTAGCTCCTGGTGAAATTCTTGAGGCAGGTGCTCATCCAGTCGATGCTGATGCGCGCCTTCTCGAAATCGCCGCCGTCGCAATAATCGTCGAGATTGGCCGCAACGCGATCGAATTCACGCGGAATAATCTGCTTGCTGCGCCGGGAGAGCGCCTCCGCTTGCCGATACAGGGTATTCGAGGTGGTGGCGCAATCCTTCTGGCTGCGCGGGCACATGAGCGCTGGGCGCCTGCGCCGCGAGCGCAAAGCTCGCCGGAACGCCCAGGCAGCCGAGAGCAACCACGAGGCCAAGCGTGGCACCCCTGCCGATCCGTATTGGCATTATGGCCGTTAAGGCGCAGCCCGCGGGCTGATCCCGATCGATTGCGCGGCCGTTTGATACCAGCTGGTCGATTTGAACATAGTCACGCGCCTGGCGACCTTGCGGCTGCCGCGCCTCGCCTTGGCCTTGATTTGCGAACCCTGGCGGACTTTCTGGCGAACTTTTTCGCGTGCCTTCTGTGACCCGGTCCGTTTGGCGGCACGGCTCACGCGTTCAACCTTACGCATCAGTCACCTCCCTACCTCGGCCAACTCATTGGCAGCGCTCATTGGATTCGGCGCCTGCGAGGAATCCAAATGAACCACAACATCGGGCGATGGTCCATACTCAGCTGATATTATTGCTGTTTTGGTGAGCGGCGCCGCCCCAGCGCTGATTGGAAAAGAGAAATACTTTTGTTATCAATAGGTTAAATGGAGCAGCGACCCTACCATTCGCAAATCAAAGAGCTGAACCAAGGGTCGAGTGCACTGCAGCATCCGCGCCCCAACCGGCACAGATGAGCAGTCAACCCGTTGCTTTCCGGCTTCAGTTTAGGCAATTGGCCTAGCCCCAAGCTTTAACCACCCCCAAGCAAACGCGAGGATCTGACGTCATGCAGCTCGCAGCACGAAAATGGGGCATCGTGGCCGGCCTGAGCGGTTTCATCGCCATCGTGATGGGGGCGCTCGGCGCGCACGCGGTGGCGGACGCGCATCTGGCCGCGCTGGTCGAAACCGCCTCGCTCTACCAATTGATCCACGCCCTCGCGATGCTCTGGCTGAGCGGCCAGCACGGCAAATACCTGCCGGCGGCGCGCTGGTTGTTCCTGATCGGCACCGTGCTGTTCTGCGGAACGCTCTATCTGAAGGCGCTTGCCGGCCAGGATGGCGCCGTCAGGCTCGCGCCGTTCGGCGGGGTAAGCTTCATGGCGGGATGGCTGGCGATTGCGCTCGCCCGCTGCAGGCCGGCGGCCGGCGCCGACAAATAGCCGGGCTCCCCGGACCCATCCCGCCGCTCCCTCCGACCTGGCGGCGAAAAACCGGATAAGCTCCGACATGCCGCGCGCCGCACTTTTTCCTCTCCGCCGCCTCGGGCGCCGGGCCGTGCTCGCGCTTGCGGCCTTTCTGGTCCTGGCCGGCGCGCTCGCCAGCCGGCCCGCCAGATCGCTGATGGATTTCGATCAACCCTTCTACATCACCATCGCCTACGATCTCGATCGTCACGGCGTGTTCAGCAACGGCATTTTCAGCGGTGTCGACAGCGCGGAGGAGGCGCCCCCCGCCGGCATGTTCTTCGGCCCGGTCTATCCGCTGCTCGTGCTGGCGGCGATGCAGATCGAACTCCCGCTTTGCCGTGGCGGTCCGTTGCAACGTCGAGGCCGATCGCAATCACGATGGCCAGGCGAAATGCGAGCCCTACGCTACCCCGATGCGCATCATCCATGCGCTGCTGCTGGCGCTCGGCGTGCTGGCGATCGCCGCCGCGGGCGATGAGATGTACCGGAGCAAGGCGGTATTCTGGCCGGCCGGCGGGTTCGCGACCATCGCTCTCGTCGCCGAGGCGGACATCTTCTCCTTCGTCATGACCGAGAGCATCGCGTTCGCGCTCTACAGCGTTTGGGCCCTGACGATCGTGCTTGCCTGGACCACAGCCCGCCTGCGCTATTTCATCCTGGCCGGCGGCCTGCTCGGCATCCTGTGCCTCACGCGGCCTTCCTTTCTGGTGTTGCTCCCGGTGGTGGCCGCCCTCTTCCTGCTGCACGGCTACCGGCTTTCCGTTCCGCGCCGCGCGCTCACCGCGGCCCGCGTGCTGGCCTTGACGCTCGCGTTCGCCGCGGTGGTCGGGGCCTGGAGCGCGCGCAACGCGGTCTCGGTCGGGAAATTCGGGCTGACCGAGGAGTACGGCTCCGCGGCGCTGATCGAGCGTTTCGCCTATGACGACATGACGGCCCGGGAGTTCTTTCAGGCTTTTGCCTATTGCGTGCCCGGCATCGGCGACCTCGGCTTCGATCTGGTCTACGGCACCGATTCGATGCATCGTTTCGTGTTCCACACGCCGGGCAGCTTCTTTCACGCCGGGCGGGACCGGCGCGACGCGCTTGCGGCCGAGCACGGCCGCCTCGATCCGCTCATCGGCGACATCATCCGCGACGAGATGCGCGCCAGCTGGTGGCGCTATCTTCTGATCAGCATACCGCTCGCCTGGTGCGGGATGTGGGCCGGATGGCTGGCGAGCCTGGTTCTCATTCCGTTGTTCGCCTGCGCCTGCGTGCGGGCGGTGCGAAAATCGCAGCCGCTGTTGCTGCTCTACGCGGCGCCTGCCGTCACCATGCTCGCGCTGCACGCCGCCGTGGCGAACCAGACCACCCGCTACAACCTGATCCTCATCGGCCCGTTCGCGGCCGGGGCGGCTTGGCTCGTTTCCACATGGCGGCCGGACCGGTCCGGCTCGCGGGCCGCCGCGCGCGTGCCCATCCAAGAGCCGTCCGAAAGCTGATGGGCCATCGCCAATTCCCCGTGGCGACGGTATATTGCGCCGCTTCCAAAGCGTTGTGGAACGCAGCCGTGCCGGTGCCCGCGACGATCATCGGCTCCGCCGAAAGCATGAATGTCTTGCCATGAACCGAAAAGAGCGGCGCGCCGCGAAAAGCCAGGGCAAAGATTTCGCCGCGCCGGCGGCGCCGACCGGCGCTTCGACCCGGATTGCAGAGCAATTCGCCACTGCGTTCGCGCATCATCAGGCCGGTCGGCTCGCGCAGGCCGAGGCCCTTTACCGGCAAATCTGCGCGGCTGATCCCAATCACGTCGAGAGCCTGCATTTTCTCGGCGTGATCGCGGCGCAAGGCGGCCGCACCGACGCCGCCGTCGACTTGATCGGACGGGCGCTCGCCCTCAAGCCGGATCATGCCGACGCGAATTTCAACCTCGGCAATGCGCTGGCAAAGGCCGATCGGCTCGATCAAGCTGCCATGCACTACAAGCGGGCGGTGGCCCTCCAGCCGGACTATGCGGAGGCGCATTTTGCCCTGGGCGTGGTGCTGCTGCGGCAAGGCCGGTCCGTGGACGCTCTGCCCCGCTTCGAGCGGACCGTGGCGCTCAAGCCCGGCTATCACGACGCCCACTACAATCTCGGCTGCATTCTGCAGGCGCAAGGCCGGCTCGATGAAGCGCTGTCGCGGTTCCGGCAGGCGCTGGCGCTCAAGCCCGACTTCGCCCAGGCACACAACAGCTGCGGCGCCGTGCTGTTGGCCCAGGGAAATTTGCCTGAGGCGATGGCCTACTTCGAGCGCGCCCTCGATATCGACCCGAATGTCGCCGAGGCCCACCACAATCTCGGCAGCGTATTCGTGCAACAACGCAGGCTGGATGTGGCTCTGGCGTGCTTCGAGCAGGCGATCGCGATCAGGCCCGAGTTCGTTCAAGGCCTGTTCAGCCGCGGCCTCCTGTTGCGGGACCTCAAGCGACCGACCGAAGCGCTCGCAAGCTTTGAGCAGGCACTGGCGATAAAGCCCGATTTCACCGACGCGCTGAACAGCCGGGGCGTCGTGCTCCATGATCTTGGCCGCCCGGCCGAAGGGCTCGCGAGCTATGAACTGGCGCTGGCGACCAAGCCCGATTTCGCCGGGGCCTGGTACAACCGCGGGAGCGCGTTGCGTGACCTGCAACGGCATCCCGAGGCGCTTGCCAGCTATGACCGGGCGCTGACGCTGCAGCCCGACATGGGTGAAGCCTGGGTCGGCCGCGGCCTGATTCTGAGCGGCTATCTCGAACGCCACGACGAGGCGCTTGCCGCCTACGACCAGGCGCTGGCACTCAAGCCCGACATCGCCGAGGCCTGGCTGCATCGCGGTGGCGTGCTGCAAGCATTGAAGCGGCCCCAGGAAGCCATCGATTTGTATCGCCAGGCCCTTGCCAAGGGGGCCGATCCCGAGGTCATTCGATACACCTTGGCGTCGCTCGGCGCCGAGGCGGTACCCGCCACTGCGCCAAGGCAGTTCGTCGCTCAACTATTCGATCAATATGCCGATCGATTCGACGATATCCTGGTCGGCGCGTTGAAATATCAGATTCCCGATTTCCTGCTCGGTCTGATCGAGCGCTTTGTCGCCTCGCGCAATCTCGACGTTCTGGACCTCGGTTGCGGCACCGGCCTCGCCGGATTGCGTCTGCGTCCGCTGGCCGGCACCTTGACCGGGGTCGACGTATCCTCTCGTATGATAGTGCTGGCGCAAGGCCGCCGAGTTTACGACAAACTTGTCTGCGGCGAGCTGACCGACTTCCTGCAGGCCCAAATCGAGAGTTTCGATCTCGTGGTCGCGGCCGACGTGTTCGTCTATATCGGGGATCTGTCGGCCGTGTTCGCCGGCGTTCGCGGCGCGCTCAGGCAAGGCGGCCATTTTACCTTTTCGGTCGAGGCCAGCGAGCAGCATGACTTCGTCCTGGGAACCAGCCTGCGCTACGCGCATTCCGCCGATTATCTTCGAAGGCTCGCCGACGATCATGGGTTCGCGCTCGCAGTGATCGAGCCGACGGTGGTTCGTCAGCAGGACGGCATGGACGTGCCCGGGCATATCGCCATGCTGAGGCGCATCTAGACCTCTTGACGTTGCGCATGATCTTATCCGAAAAGGCTGCAACTTTTCGGGATCATGCTCTGGCCTGCGCCGACAGGTTCGGCAACGCGACTTGATTCCCAATTCCCGGTAAGAAGGCTCCGTGAACTTAATCCCGGCCTCTCCTTCGCATCATCGTCCGAGCGGCGGATACCGCAATCCGTGGCCGGGCACCGAATCCAACAGCTTCGCCGATTTCCTGCGCTGGCGCCTGGGCGAGCGGCGCGGCCGGCGGCTCGCCCCAAATCCCCCGCGCGATTCGCTACCTCGGCGCGAGCCCGCGATCATCGCGCCGCGCGCCGCGCCCGGCCATCGCGCGGTCACCTGGGTCGGGCATTCCACCGTCTTGCTGCAGCTGGGCCGCCTCAACGTGCTCACCGATCCGATCTGGAGCGAGCGCGCCTCGCCGTTGCGCTGGATCGGTCCGCGCCGCCTGATGGCGCCCGCCGTCGATTTCGACGCCCTGCCGGCGATCGATGTGGTGCTGCTGTCGCACAATCACTACGACCACCTCGACGCTGCGACCGTGCGGCGCATCGCCGGGCGCTTCCCGGAGGCGGCATGGCTGTGTCCGCTCGGCCTCGCGCCGCTGCTGCAGACGTTCGGCGTGCGGCAAGCGCGCGAGCACGACTGGTGGCAGTCGGTCGACACACCGGCGTTCTGCGCAACCTGCGCGCCGGCCCAGCACTTCAGCTCGCGCGGGCTCCGCGATCGCTGCGCCACGTTGTGGTGCGGTTGGTCGATCGCGGCGGACGGGGTGCGGGTCTATTTCGGCGGCGATACCGGACTGCATCCCGACTTCGGCACCATCGGAACGCGGCTCGGGCCGTTCGATCTGGTGATGCTGCCGATCGGCGCCTACGAACCGCGCTGGTTCATGCGCACCGTCCACCTCGATCCGCAGGATGCGGTCGCGGCTTATGAGGAACTCACGCAGGGCAGCGCAGTCGCTCCGCCCTGCCTGGCGCTGCACTGGGGCACCTTCCGCCTGACCGACGAGCCGCTCGAAGAGCCGCCGGCGCTGTTCGCGAAGCGATGGCGGGAGGCGGGGTTGCCCGAGACCGCCAACTGGACGCTGGCGCATGGCGAGACGCGGCGGATTGGCGGGAGCGGATCGCCGATATGACGCGCGCGTGTGTCAGCGCGCGTTCTTCCAAGGATCGAATTTCTGATCCGGCAACCGGTCGATCGCCGCGCGGTATTCCTTGTCGTCGACCTTGGGCTTCTGCTCCTGCGTCTTGGCAGCGCTTCCATTCCGATGCTTCCCGCCCGCCGCCCCTTTGGAGCCGGGCGTCGCCTCTGGCCCGCCGGTCGTTGCTTGGGCATGGGCCGAAGCGCTCAACACGAGTGTCATAATTGCCACTATCAGGGCTTTCACTGCATGTCTCCGCCGAACCGTATCGGACAGTCGCCAACGCCACCTTATGTCGAACCAAGATCAGATCGTTCATTAAATTTTTGTCATCAATACCGAGCAAGCAAAGGCGCAATTTCCCCGTATAAAATGATTTCATCTATTTTATATCGCGAACTCTGATGCATGAAATAAGCACCAGACGATTGACGCGTTAACAATTTGCTCACCATCTCGAACTAATCAGCATTTGGGCGATGACACGATACCGGAGCGATCCACATGCCCGTATCCAGCATCTCGCCAACCACCCCATTACAAACCTTCACTCAGGCTCAGGTCCAGCCTCAGGCCCAGGCTCAGGGCAAGGCCCAGGTCGCGGCCAGCCCAAGCGGCTCGCCCGCCGCGCCGCTGCTTTCGCCCAAGGGCGCGGGTGGCCATCATCACGGCGGCCACCACCATGCGTCGGGCGTCAAAAGCTCGAGCCCTGTCGCAGCGCCTTCCGACGGCACATCGTCATCAAGCAATGCGGTGGATGTCTCGGCCTAGGAGCGGCCAGTGGCAGGGTCTCACCATCGGCTCTCGATCGGCGCATCGAAAGATCGCGTGCCAATCCTGTTCTCCGAGGCGGTCGCGCGCCAGCAAGGCGGGCAGCACCCCGAAGCAATCACACTCTATCATCAAATACTGACGCTCGATCCGGGATTGCCGGAGGCGAATTGCAACATGGGCGTCGCGCTCGCCGGTTTTGGCAGGTTGGATGAAGCGGAGCCACGGGTGCGGCGGGTAATCATGCCGGGGAAGATTCTTCAGCGTCAACGCCGCCCGAACGTCACGGCCACACCGACACGACGAAGCTCCCGCGCCGCCTGCAAAGGCGCACCTGATCACTTCAGCATCGAAACCGTCGATATCTTCGTCCAATAGAATATCCCGTGCCCGGCAAACGATCCTTCGACATGACAATGGCTTCCGAGCGCGCATGTCTTCAGCACCCGCTTCACCAGCGGCGATTTGTCGTTGTCGCCGATGTAGGCGGGGCACCAGGGTGACTTGGTTCCCTCGTCCGGCTGCAGCAGGTAGCCATCGTCGTCATGCGCTAGGATGCCGCTGCAAGCCTGGCGGCCGGAAGACCTACGCCGAAGCCCGGCCCGAGGTCGTGGCGCTGGCGAAGGAACTGAGCGGCCGGCGCATGTCCTACCGCAAAATCTCAGCCGAGCTTGCCAGTCGTGGCCACACGACCGCGACCGGCCGGCCCTACGTCGCCTCCGCCGTCCAAGCGATGCTGGCAGACTGAGCGGGGCCCCGGGTCGGGGGCATGGTCGGGCACCATCCGGAGCGCGGGCACGCGCGGCGGCGAACCCCCCTCCCCCCTTCGAAAGCAGAACGGGGGGCGACTGGACGAAGTGCCCCCACCTCTACGGAGCCCGTCGCCTTGGAGCGCTCTGAAAAAAAATTTCAAATTCTGGCGTCTTTAACGCCGCCCAGCCCAATTCGAGAAATTCGTATTGGTGATGCTGGCAGACCGAACTAGGACCGCGAAGAGCTAGGCCCCACTGCCGGGGGCCATCCGCGCGAGGCGCCCGGCCCGACGTTTCTCGATCACGGAAATCATTTGTCGGATTTGGATATTCCGATATCTGACATCGATGCGCTCATCCTCACCGAAGCTCCTGATTAGATCAAGAACATCGACGCCGAGTTTGAGATGGGCGTCCTTAACATATTCGTCCGCTCGGAGGTATTGAAACAAGGTCGTCAAACAGCGCCGGGCCTCTTTCCAATCCGCGTCAAGGGCATCGCCAATGTAGCAGCGAACAACGGCCACTGCCGCTCTTAATGTATCCCTCCGGTGACGGCCGCCTTGCGGGCGTGAGGGCGAGCGGGAAGTCATAGGACTAATCCTAGGGATAGTCCTATGACCAAGACGCAGGTTGAGGTGATCACGTCGGTACAGCGGCGCCGGCGGTGGTCGAGGGCGGAGAAGGAGCGGATCGTTGCGGCGGCAATCGAGCCGGGCGCGGTCGCTTCCGAGGTGGCGCGAGCGGCGGGGATTCACGCGAGCCAGTTGTTCCGATGGCGGCAGCAGCTTTGCAGTGCAGCGCCTGCGGCTGCGGTGTTCGCGCCGGTGGCGATTGCGCCTGGGCTGGGAGCGCCGACGGTGCCGGGAGCGATCGAGATCGAGTTTGCGGCCGGGGCGCGGCTGCGGATGACGGGACCGGTCGATGCTTCGACGGTCCGGGTGGTGATCGCGGTGCTGGCGAAGGCCAAGCGGCGATGATCCCGGTTCCCGGCGGCGCGCAGGTGTGGCTGGCGACCGGTCACACCGACATGCGCAAGGGTTTCGACGGCCTGGCGCTGCTGGTTCAGGAGACGATCAAGCGCAACCCCCACAACGGCCACCTGTTCGTGTTCCGCGGCCGGCGCGGCGGGCTGATCAAGGTTTTGTGGCATGACGGGCAAGGCATGTGCCTGTATGCGAAGCGGCTGGAACGCGGCCGCTTCATCTGGCCCTCGACCGTTCCGCGCGAGGACGCCGACAAGGCGGTGACGATCACGCCGGCGCAGCTCGGCTACTTGCTCGAGGGGATCGATTGGCGCCTGCCGCAGCACACCTGGCGTCCGCAAGCCGCCGGCTGATTGTCGAAGCCTGATCGCGGCATTGTGAATCAATTGATCATCGGGGTTTGCACAGGGGCGCCGTCTTGTGATTCCATTTGGATGATGAGCGGGGATGATTCTCTTCCCGATGATGTCGAGACGTTGCGGCGGCTCCTGCGAGCACGAGATGCCGAGCTGGCGCAGGTGCGGGCTCAGGCATCGAGCACCGAAGCCTTGATCGCGCATCTGCGGTTGGCGATCGAGAAGATGCGGCGGGAGATTTACGGCCCGCGCAGTGAACGCAAGGCTCGCCTTATCGACCAGATGGAGCTTGAGCTTGAGGAGCTGGAAGCTGCGGCGGCCGAAGACGAGCTCGCCGCCGAGAAGGCGACCCCGGCGAGCGGCCAGACGCCGGTTCGCGCCTTCACGCGCAGAAAGCCCGCCCGCAAGCCATTCCCGGCGCATCTGCCGCGCGAGCGCGTCATCGTCCCGGGGCCGACCGCCTGCGCCTGCTGCGGCTCCAAGCGGCTCGCCAAGCTCGGCGAGGACGTGACCGAGACGTTGGAGGTCGTGCCGCGGCAATGGAAGGTCGTGCAGCACGTGCGCGAGAAGTTCACCTGCCGGGACTGCGAGAAGATCAGCCAGACGCCGGCGCCGTTCCACGTGCTGCCGCGCGGTTTTGCCGGGCCGAGCCTCCTGGCCATGATCGTGTTCGAGAAGTACGGGCAGCACCAGCCGCTCAACCGGCAGTCCGAGCGCTATGCCCGTGAAGGCGTCGACCTGAGCCTTTCGACACTCGCCGACCAGGTCGGCGGTTGCGCCGCGGTGCTGCGGCCGATTTACGAGCTTATCCGCGCCCACGTGTTCGCCGGCAGCCGTGTGCACGGCGATGAGACGCCGGTCCCGGTGCTCGCCAAGCACCAGACCCGCAAAGGTCGGCTATGGACCTACGTGCGCGATGATCGCCCGTTCGGCGGCCGTGATCCTCCGGCCGCCGTGTTCTTCTACTCCCGTGACCGCACCGGCGAGCACGCCGAGCAGCATCTGCACGGTTATGTGGGAATCCTGCAGGCCGATGCCTATGCGGGCTTCAATCGGCTCTACGAGGCAGGCCGTCGTCCGGGACCGATCACGCAAGCGGCCTGCTGGTCGCATGGCCGGCGCAAGTTCTTCGTCCTCGCCGATGTCACCGCCAAAGCGCGCGGCAAGCTCGCCGTGATCGCCCCGCTGGCGCTCGAAGCGGTCAAGCGCATCGACGCGATCTTCGATGCCGAGCGCGAGATCAACGGCCGCTCTGCCGCCGATCGCGGGGCCATTCGCCGCTCTCGCGTCGCGCCGCTCGTCACGGACCTCAAGGAGTGGATGCAAGCCGAACGTGCCAGGCTCTCCCGGCATTCCGAGGTCGCCAAGGCGATGGACTACATGCTCAAGCGCTGGGAAGCCTTCACGCGCTTCCTCGATGACGGTCGTATTTGCCTTACCAACAATGCGGCCGAGCGCGCGCTGCGCGGTATTGCGCTCGGCCGAAAGTCGTGGCTGTTCGCCGGCTCCGATCGCGGCGGTGAACGGGCGGCCGTGATGTACACCCTGATCCAGACCGCACGGCTCAACGATGTCGACCCGCAGGCCTGGCTCGCCGACGTGCTCGCCCGCATCAACGATCACAACATACAAAAGCTCGATCAGCTCCTGCCCTGGAATTGGAAATCGGCCTGCACCAAGCTCGCGGCCTGAAGGCTGACGCGCGCCACCCGCCACCCTGAGGCCGCGGTATCCACCGTACGGGTACCTCTTAACTGGCGCTTGGCGATTTCATCGCTGCGGCGGACCTCAGGATGAAGCATGTTTAGAACGCGGCTCTTAAGACACAAAACGGGGTGAAGAACTTTGATAATTGCTTCGACGGTCTCCCCGTCGGGCCCCTGCGCGCTAGCGCTTAGTGCGACGACCCCATTTTCTAGTTCGCGATTTTCGACCCCAAGAACACCCGCCAAAAAGTCAATCGTGATGGGCTTGCCATTTATGTAGGCAATCACTTGGGCGGTGCTCGGTGTGATGTCGCCCGGTTTTGGGATGAAGAGCGTCCCGCCTAGTGCGATCGCCAGATTACGCGCCACCTCTTGCGTTCCGAAATAGTCGATGTCCTCGCTTGTGAATGGGCCCTCTAATCGAAGAACGTCATCCGCATCTTGAAAATACCAAGCCCATAGGTTCGTGGCCTGTCCGCCAATGACAAAGGTCGCGTCGTCCTGTTCGAATTTCGAAGAAAGTTGGATGACTTCTAGGGCCCCGAACGCAGGGCGTTCGGCGTCGGTCATGCAATCCGAATTTGCACGTGCCAATTTACAATCTTGACCTTAGACCGATCAAGCGCTGAAAAGAATCCGTTGTGAGCCGCAACGGCTTGGCCCTCGCCGTTCGAAATACGACGCTCATCGCGCTCGCGAGACTGTTGCTTCTCGCAAGCCCGGGAATCTGGACTAAAATATTCCTGATAGGCCAACATCGCGGCACACCCTCCTTGGTGAAGCCGACCACTTCACATCACATAACACGTTTAAACACCTTTTCCACCCAAAAGGGGGTTAAAATATGCGGGTGATTTCAATGAATTCCTTGTGAAGAACCCGGATCAGCGGCAAGCCCTTCGGCGGGGCTCACAACCGCACGGTGCTTACCGGATGCTTACCGGCAGCCAAAAACAAGGACTATTTCGGCAAACCAAGCACAAAATAGTCGTTTGTTTTCAAGGTGGTGGGCGCACTAGGGCTCGAACCTAGGACCCGCTGATTAAGAGTCAGCTTTTTTGCCACTCGTTTCAATTGCTTAATCCAAAACCGGAGCAAAATTGGGCCATAGGAAATCAATCGGTTATGAGCAGACTTCAAACCGCGAGAGGGCGCCGGGAAGGATGGCGGCGTGCGGTTTTATACCGCCAATGGGGTGCCAATGAAATGACGGTACTGAGTTTAATGATCGATTGGGCTTGGCTTCCAGGCGCTGTTCCAGAGGCCCGTCTTTGCAGCTCTGGCCGTCCGGCGGTGGGGCAGGCAAGACAGGCTAACCTGGAACCCGGCCGGCCGCTCGGCAGCTTCGAGGAGTGGGCCGAAGGTGTCTCACCCCCTCTCCTGCCCCCGGCAACGCTGTACAACGACCTTCCGATCAAGGCGGCGGACTTGGCGGAGCCGGTGCAAGCCCTCGTCGCAGGGACGCGGTCGCTAGTCCGCAGCGAGAGAAACCCACCCCGGCTCGTGGGCACGCGCGCAGGCGCCTCCGGATGATCCTGCAAAGGCCCGGAAAATGGGACCCGCGATCTGCGCCACGCGCCGGACCGGATCGGCGTCGGTGGGAGCATAGGGACCACAGGGCCATGGGGCCTACGCCGGCATGGCTTGATCCGATGCCCGTATGGTCCCTATCCCGTTGGATCGCAAGACAACGAGCGGCGCCCTGCCCTACGATCCCACGAACGACGTCCCCGTGGGGGCGTCCACGACATCACCCATAGCCGCGAGGTCCATCCACCAGGGTTCCCCGTAAGCCCAAGCATTGGATTGAAAAGGCCCTTTGTAGCGTGCCCGAACCTGCTCAGCCCACGGATGAGGCTCACGACCGCCAACCCTGGTCTCTAGGTCCCAGACGATGACGTTCATGGTCATAGAGCATCAATGCCACCTTTAGACCTCTGAACTGGCGGGCCCCAGACATTTCCTGTTAGCGCTCGTTTTCGTGGCCGCCCCTCGGTGAAGCGTGGAAGTTTGGCTGGCGTGTCCACGTCCGCTGCCTGCTGATCGGCCCGCATCTTTCGCGACATCGGACTGATCGCTCGGCGCAACTACCAGTCATCCCCTCTGCCCGGGTTTTCATCGGCATCCTCAAGGCACGCACCGGAACAGCACCCAAGTGAATATCGCATCCGGACTTCCAACCGGATCAAGATATACCTAACATGTCACCTTCGCGTTGCTTCGAGGCTCACCCGGGAGATTTCGGGTGAGCCAGCGAACAGAGGTGCGCCAATATTCCGGGGAGGACGGTCATGCTTTGCCGAAGATCGATCGGTGCGATCGCACTGATGGCAGTGCTGGGGTGCGCGGTTACGGGTGCGCAGGCTCAGGGCTCCGCGAAATATCCGGAATGGTTCGGCCAATGGTCCCGCACTGACACGGGTCCCAACCGCTACGACCAGAGCAAGCCGGGCGGCCGCGGACAGCAGGCGCCTTTGACGGCGGAATATCAGGCAGTCTTCGACGCGAACATGGCGGATCAGGAGACCGGAGGCCAGGGCACCAACATCACCCATTCCTGCCTCCCGGGCGGCCTGGTGCGGGACATGTCGGCTGTGCATTCGCTGGAATTCGTGGTCACGCCGAAGATCACCTATGTGTTGTTCGGCGATTCGATGCCGCGCCGAATCTATACTGACGGGCGCGATTGGCCGCGGGACCCGGAGCCCGCGTACGCCGGCTACTCGATCGGTCGATGGAGCGAACCGGACCAGGAAGGCCGCTACAGCGTGCTCGAGGTCGAGACCCGCAATTTCAGCGGCCCGCGCGTCTTCGACAACATCGGCATTCCCTTCCATGCCGACAACCAGACGGTCGTAAAAGAGCGAATCTATCGCGATAAATCAAATCTGAACATCATGCATGACGACATGACCACCATCGACCATGCGTTGACCCGACCGTGGGCCGTCAACAAAACTTATCGCTTGGAGAAAGAGGCCATCTGGCTCGAGGAAAACTGCACGCTCGGCAATGCGCATGTTCAGATTGGCCGCGAGGCCTATTTCCTGAGCGCCGACGGCTATCTGATGCCCGCCAAGAAGGGCCAGCAGCCGCCGGATACGCGCTATTTCAAGCAACGGCTGAATTGACGATTGCGGAACGGCGCGCTCAGCCGCCCAAATCGCGACAGGTACCACGGGGGGAACCGCTCCGCCGGCGAGCCGCGCAACACCACGTAGATGGCCGGGACCATCAGGACGGTCAGCAGCGTCGAGGAGGCGAAGCCGAACAGGAGCGAGATCGCCAAGCCCTGAAAGATCGGGTCGGGCAGGATCGTCGCGGCGCCAATCATGGCCGCGAGCGCGGTCAGCAGGATCGGCTTGAGCCGGACCGCTCCGGCCTCCAGCAGGACCTCGCGCAGCGGCCTTCCCTGTCCAACCAGGAAATAAGCTGCAACGACGCTCGCGAGCGCGCCCCTGTCCTGATTCAGCCTGAGTTCGGTTCCCATTTTGGGCGGTGGTTCAATTCCCCTACCTTGGGCCCGACTGAGGAGACGGGGGATTCTGACGGGCCAAGTTGCGGGCCATTGCGCTGCCATCGGACACTGGTCCCGAGAGCCCGACCGGCAACGCCAGACGCGCCAGGCACCATTTCTTGGAAAATAATTGAATGACCTTTTGTTGCATCGGGATAAATGGCAACTTAAATTCTTTGCTGTTGCACAACGACAGATTGCTCCATGAGGAAAATTATTCGTGGGAACGGGGGCTCGTTCGATGGCGAAGCAGACAAAGAAATCGAAGCCCACCAAGGCCCGTAGCCCAGCCCCTGAAGTGATAATCGACATCGACCCGCCGGAACTGGCCTCGCCTTCGCAAGGCGATTTCAAGCGGGCGCGCGATCTCCTTCGCCAGCGGTCGGCCGCGCTCATCCTGGATCTTGCGAAGCGCTATGTGGCCAGCAAGGCGGCGGAATTGACCACAGTGCTCGACGCTATCGATAGCTTAGCTGAGTTCGAGAGAATGCACCGGGCCCCCGTTGGCGTAACAATGGCCCCTTCTCGCGCGGCTCCGCACGACCAAGCGAGCCCGTCCGCGGGAGTGGCAATGGCAACGGGGATCGTGAAGTGGTTCAATCTGCAAAAAGGATTCGGCTTTATCGTGAACAGCTCCACCGGCAAGGACGTGTTCGTCCACATCTCGGCCGTCGAGAAAGCGGGACTGACCAAGCTCAACGAAGGCCAGCGAATTGAATTCGAACTCGAAGAGAACCGCGGCAAGGCGACCGCGGTGAACCTCAAGGTAAAATGATTGGTCCTACCGCACTGCCCCCATGGGCTGCCGCTCAATGACAGGCGGCGCGGGTCACAAAGGTGCAATTCGCAACTCCCCCTCGCGACCTATCGAAGCAATACTCTGTTTGCGTATCCACACTGGCGCCCGCCTGGAAACCTTTAGCGCGACAAAGTGCATTACCGGCGGCATTGCAATTGGACGCGCCGTTCTGCGCTGTCGTGCATTGCTCGCGCCCCGAGACTACGTTCTGCGGAAATGCCGGAAACCTTGGACTACCGGTGCAACCGAAAAGGAGGAAATTGAGGACGACCGAGATTGTCGCCACCACCACCCGCGCTGGCCAAATCCGATGCATCGCAATTTCCTTGGTCGCGGTCGTTCATATAGCCCTTCCCCCCGGCAGCTTGTGGAGGATGGCGGCCTTGGGGTGGGGGGGACAATCGCCAGAACACCACACCAACTCTGTGCGACTTGGAAAGTTGCAAATTGAAGGAGGGGCGCGGGAAACGTGGCTCATCCCCCAAAAATGAAAGCCCCGCTGGGGGAACAGCGGGGCCGTTGCTTCTCGAATGGTACGGCCGAATCAGGTCGCCCGCATCTGCAGCCTAGCAGATCGCCGGCGCGTTCACTCTATATCAACCGCGGGGGCGGATACTCTCTGGCTCCCAGTTGCCAGGATCGTCATCATGACAATCCCACGTCTCGTGGCCATCGCGTTTGTCTGCCTCGTGTTTATCGACATGAAGTTCGGTGGCGGCCGGATCGTCGATGCGCTTTCGGATCAGTCCAAGAGCTTGGGCTATTGGCTCAATAACGAGTTTCAAAGCATCACGTATAGGATCGCGCGCCACTGATCCGGCGCGCGGGGCAAGCGTGCCGGCGGCCTGGAGTGGGCTGCTGCGACCTATCCCTAGGGCGGCCGGATCGAGGGGAACTAAAACGGCCTTGGGCTCGATCCGAAGCCCCCTTTGGGCCGTGCCCCTTTGTTGCTCAGCCACGCCGATCTGAGACTGTCAGGCTAAAATTTTGGCCTCATTTTCGCTGGGGTCGCGCATCACGTAGCCGCGGCCCCAAATGGTCTCAATATGGTTCTGGCCCATCGATGCATTAGCGAGCTTCCTGCGCAGCTTGCAGATAAACACGTCGATGATCTTGGCCTCCGGCTCGTCCATACCGCCATAGATGTGGTTGAGAAGCATTTCCTTCGTCATTGGCCTGTCTTTGTGCAGGCATAGACCTTCGAGGTGCCGCGCAATTCCAACTGCCCAGGCAAGTTTGCGAGCCGTGAGACGCAGGTGTTCATCAACCTCGTCGAACTGCCAGACCCTAGTATCCTGACGCTTGCGCTCTCGCCAATATGAGCCATGAGCTGCGCACTGCGACCCCTACCGAATGCATGCCTTTCTTGGGTATTGCAGTTCGTCGATCACCAGCAGAGCATCGCTGCCGCCGACAATCCCCCGCCGCGCAAAATCTGCCAAAGTAGTGCTAGTCGCCCGCGATAGCGGCCTTATAGCGCTCAACAAGAGACTTCGGCGCACTGATAGTCTTGAGAATCTCTTTCGCAAGGGCGGCGCCGTCCATAGGGTTGAACTGGATCTTGGCCGTACGCAATTCCTTGATGTACTCAATATCCTGCATCGTCTCATCAAATGCTTTGCGTAAAGCCGCAACGACAGGCTGCGGAACGTCAGGAGGTGCCGCATAGGCCTCTCCGAGGTCCGAACTCGAGGACATGAATTCGCACAACTCCCGATCAGCATCATTGGTCGCAAGGTCAGTCAGAAGCGGTACCTCCTTGAGATCGGGATGCTTCACAAGCGCAATCTGCATCACGACGCGAACCTTGCCATCACGAAGCCAGTCGGCATGATAGCTGTGCAGGTCGTTCCAGGTCGTGAATGCGCCTTGCGTCTCGCCTGACTCCACCGACATGTTCATATTGCCTGCGGACTGATAACCGGTGACGATCTTGAACTTCGTCCCCAATATCTTGTTGACGAACGCGGCATTCTGATAGGTGACCGACGCGCGGCCAACTGCCCCGATAATGATCTGCTGGTGGCGGAAATCATCGATGGAGCGCGCGGTGAACTTGCTCGACACGAAGAAGATCTGGGTGGCGTCGGTAATACGCCCGAGCCAGTTCATCTTTGCTACATCGTATTTGACGGAAGGATCACCGACCGCCTGTGCGGTGACCACGGACTTCAGCGGCGACACGATGGTCAGGCCATCATGCGCGGCCACGCCGTAGGCATTGTTGACCGCGGTCGACCCCCCTGCCCCCGGCATGAAAACCGGCACAACTGTCGGATTGCCGGGGATGTGCCTGCCATAGGCCTCGGCGAACGGAAGCGCATAAAGTGCCCGTCCGCCCCCTGGCGCCGTCGGCAGCAGCAGCTTGATGGTCTTGCCGCGAAATATATCTGCAATCGACTGAGCAGCGACCGGCTTCGGAGGCGCCCACATCGCCACGGCGACGAGCGCGGCAACACAGGCGCCCATGAAAGACGGACCTCTAATTCCGCGCTCCGCCATTGTTCACTCCCTGAGCGCTTTGCGGGAGGGACGAAGGTGGCCGGGCAGGTCACGTTCGAGGAATTCCGCATACAGGCGGGCCTCCAGGTCACGCGGCTGCCCCGCAGTCTGATTGACAATAATGGTGAGGGTTTTCCCCGCCGGGTAGGAGCCGCTACCGGACTGCGCCTGCGCGGCGGGGAGGGCCATCAACAGCCCGGTTTTAAGCGGACAGGGCAAGCCTCTCCTGCGTATTGCCTCTTCGATTTTTATCGCTGCGGCCATCGGGGAGGCCCTCCCGCCTATTTGGCCGAAGCTTCCTCTTTCTCTTTCGCCAGCGCACGCCTCTCGGGTTCTACGTGGTCGAATTCCTTGTCGTACAGGTTCTCGGCGATCACCGGAGGATTCGGATCCTCGTCGTCATCAAACAGGCCGACGGCGGTTGAGCCCGGCTTGCCCGCTATCAGCGGCGGGGAGTGCGCCTCGATCACCAGTGCGGTCTTGTCGAAGTTGTTCCACGCCCAGTGTATGCGGCCGCGCGGAATGCGGATGTAATCGCCTTGCTTGCAGTGGAAACCCTCATCCGCCACGAAAACCCAGATTTCGCCTTCGATGACGTAATTGATTTGTTCACAGTCGTGATAGTGAGGCCGCGTGTGATAGCCGGGGTGATACCAGTTCGGTGAGATGTTGCATTCCCGACCGTAAATCCGGCTGACTTCTTTCATTCCATCCCCTTTGATGGGGTTGTGCTTACGCTTTGGTACGTCCTTGGCCTTGATGTGCAGCGGCATAATGCTCACTCCTTGTTCCTGCATTAAAAGAGCACAGCGTGCACCCAATTTCTAGGGCCGGCCTGGGGCTGGGCACCCGTAGCGTGCGGCAATTCATTGCTGGAAGGCCACTTGCGCCGCGAATGGCGAGGCAGACCAGCGGACATCAGTCGCGTCCTGGTCCTCGCGCCCTGATTTTGTGGGAGCGGCCTAATTGTCGGTTCAAGTGGCCAACGGTTCTCGCCGCATGTTTCCCATACCTTCTCTACCGTGTGAGGGTGCGGGCGAGGGTACGGCTTCCTTTCCCGAACTAGATTTCATCAGCACTTTCACATACTTACGACTTCAGCATGAGTGCGGCCAGGGGATCAATTCGCAATGTCCGCCTTTCTGAACGTTCTGGGCAACGTGGACGAATCCCGGTCGTCCGCTCCATCGACAGGTCTCGCAGAGCATTCTCATCGGCGGATTTGATCACCCAAGTTCAACCGAGCCCTCAATCTCGACTGAGAGATCGATCCCGCCGACTGTCAGCTTGACCTTAGCTGGTAGCACCTCGCCCCCCTTGAGTCGTCCGCTGCTCACGCCCGCGCGCACCGCTTCCTCAATCTCCCGCTGCGACGTGACCCCAACTTTCTTGAGAAATTTCCGCACGCTCATGTTGAGGATGTCCTCGTTCATGACCACCTCCCAAAAATATCCACGTGGAAACACAATAATCCCAAATGAAGCATACTCGCCCTTCCTTGGAGCGCAAAAGAATGAGCCCCAGCCATGCGCTATGCCCTGACCGAACAGGGGGCGTCGTGCTAGCGGAGATGCTGAGCCACCAAAAAAAGAGCCCCGCGTGAGCGGAGCCCAAGTCTAGGGAGGAAACGTCTCAGGAGAGAGACGAGACGATTGTACGTTACCCAATTCGCACGCTCGCAATGGTTGCACAAAAGCCACAGTGAGCAGTAATATGGTCGCATGGACGACCTCACCGCTCGCCTCGCCGATATCTTCGGACGGTATCAGACGGACT
Organism: uncultured Alphaproteobacteria bacterium; assembly: GCA_963721005.1. Taxonomy (GTDB): domain Bacteria; phylum Pseudomonadota; class Alphaproteobacteria; order Rhizobiales; family Xanthobacteraceae; genus VAZQ01. Next base: position 888,962 of record CAVRHR010000003.1, read on the forward strand.
TCCGCCGCATGGTCCACATGTCCGAGGCCGAGGCGGAGCAGGCAACCAAGCCATTCCGAAGGGAGGTTGGCGCCTTGATCGCTGAGCATGGGCGGGAAGCCGTAGTTCGGGCCGTGCTCCTGCTGCCGGCCGGGCTGCCGACCTTGAACTGATGCAGCTTATCCTTCGGCGCGCCAACGTCTCGCGCAAAGGCGGCCTGGGGTGGTCTGCCGTCCCTCGGGGCCGGTCGGATCGGCACTAGTGGTTGGCGGACACGGCGCGAGTGCGGCGTAACCCTAGTGATCTGTGGGCCTACGCCGACGAATCTACCCGTAGACCTTAGTTTGGAGCACAACGGCCCGTCAAATATGGGAAAGAGACGCCCCTGCATTTTCGCCCCCCAAGTCCCGTCAACGCGATAGGTGGAGCCGGTAAACATCTCTCTAAGATTAAATTCCCACACAATGCGGCGTCGCTCGCAAGTCAAACCGCGGACACGGGTTGCGCCGCCGCGTTCAATCCTTTCGTCAGGATCGATTGCCAAGACCCAGGTGGCGCCCAATTCTTTGGCACGTTCGATCAAAAGGCGCCGCCGCCGGGGCTCATCCGAGAAGAGCGTGCTGGCTCCGCGATCGTCGAAGGCGACCCACCCGTCAACCATGGGTTCGATATTTGCAAGGAGGTCTGGCACCAATTGTGCGTCGTACCTATACGAGAAGACGGCCAGGACCATTGGACGGAGACGCCGGCGGCGTCGCCAGATCTGCGCCGAACCGAACAGGCGGTGCTCAAGCATCAGCGCTCTCCTCAAATTAGAACTTTCTGTTGGCTAGTAGCCTGAACCCGATGACAAGGCTGCAGGGACAGGGGTCTCGAACAACCAATTTCCGCGATACTTTCAGTATTATTTTACTGCAGCGAGTTCCAGGGTCACCTTAGCCCATCGAATCTGCAGGACACGGTGTATCGGTTCCTTGCCTCGATTTTCTGTCCAAGACGAGCTCTGCCTCAATGCGATCGGCGACGAATATGGGCATATGCCCGTTCGCGTGCACTGAGTCGGCTATTGCATCGATAAAGTCGGTTAATTGTTCGGCCGTCACCTGCCTAATGTCGTGCAGCAAATAGATTAGGTCCAACGCCTTTGTAGCCAGCCGTTTCGTTTCGACCGCCAGACGGGTGCAAACGGAGCCACCGGTCGCATTAGCCGAGTCATCACCGCTGACCAAATCCCAGTAAACATGCTTCAATCTATTCTGAAAGTAGACCTCCATGCAATTAGCGTCTGTGTACCCGTAAGTCGCACGAACGAATTTTGGATCAATCCCGACAATTGTCTTGATCGCGGCCTTGGCACGTATCATATCCGAGTCCAGCCCATTGGTCGCGCCAATAATATCTGGCGGCTGTGTGCAACGCCACTTGTGACAACGATGATCAATGAAACTTCCGGTATGGATGGCTAAGACATGGCCTTCAGCATGAATCCGAGTAGCCATCCTAGATCCATTGGGCGAAGCGAGGCGGCATGGTGCATGCGTCTGGATGAAAAACGCGGCTTTTGTGCGCTTGTGTCTCAGCGCGTCGAGCACCTTTTCTGTTCGGTTATTGCCGCCGAGTAAATCGCCATGAGGCCCGTCATCGAACGTTAGAAGAATGCGAACTGGCGCCACTGCTCAACTCCCGGAAAGCTTCCATTAATTCCGTGAATGGCTTCGCGCGAAAGCGCGCGCCTTGTCAAGCGAAGACACCTCTGATGGATATGATCAGGGGATTTCCGGTTGGTAAGTTTTGATTAGGAATCGACAATCGGTCGGCATGAACCGAAGTTTCAAACCGTCAGGCCGGTCTCGGCGGCAGCGAAGCTCGTTTTGTCGCCGTCTTAAGGCCGCCGCGCTGCGCCTTGGAATGAGATTTCACCTGCCGGGCGGAGGCCCTGCTGGCTTGGGACGCCCGCTGGTCTTGGGACCGGCGGGCATCGGGTGCACGCTCGCCAGCAGTTGGCCGCAAGCGCGTCGCCCGGCTATGGTCGGCGACAGGGCTTTGCCGGCGTGAGTGGCCCTCACTTATCAAACACACGCAGCAAGTCGATCGCCTCCTCGGGCCCCTTCGAAACATCCCATTCAGCCCAAACAGCCTCCGATTCTCCTCGATTGTGAGGCCGTTCCCCAATCGCATGACCCGCGATGTGTGAGAGCGCAAGTTCCGTCGAGAGCGGAAGCTCCCCGAAACCGCTGGGTCGGAATAGATGCGCGACGGCGTCGAGGCGAAGCGTGGCGGGTGGCTTGAGCAACGCCGACGGAACTCGCGGGAGTGGCAATGTGGAATTTTGGAGCGAATTGTAATGGATTGGAATCGAGACGAGCAAATGGTCATAATAACAGAGTTTTTTAAGGTTTCGCCTGGAACGGCTTGGAAAGTCGCGTGCCGTACATTGAAAAGCCCGGTAGATCGGGCACAAGTACCTGATCTACCGGGCTTAAACTTGTTGCGGGTAGGATTTGAACCTACGACCTTCAGGTCATGAGCCTGACGAGCAATTTCGACGCTCTGTGCCAAGCCAAACGATCACTTAATCCGATTCCCCCTCCGTGCCGATAATCCGGTCAATTTCGGCCGACAGCTCCGCGCCATCCTTCTGGATGGCGCGGTACACCGTCCCCTGCCGTTTCCAAGTCGCGTCATGGGCCTTCTTCTCCTGCGCCTGTAGCGTGAGCAGGCTTTCGGCGTGGCCATCGATCCGAGCGAACAGCTGCGAGCATCGCTCCGACCGGATGAACTCGTAGAGCGCATCGGTCTTGCTTTCGCGTTCGACGTTACTGAGGCGCAGCGTGTGGATCTGGACGATGTGCCTGCGGAGCATCTGGACCAAGGCCACCACGCGGGCCGGGTTGGCGATGATCACGCCGTCCTGGACATGAAGCTGGCGGGCGTCAGCCGGAAACTTCAGACTGGACAAAATCGCGTGCTCGGCCCCCGCGGCGATCTGATCTTGCCGAAGCTTGGTCACGTACTCGTTGCGCCAGGCGTTCCGGTTCTTGGCATCGTAGACAATCCGGCCACAGACCTTGCCGCCATGAACCACGTCATGGACGATGTCGGCACCGGCCGCGCCTCTGCTGACGCGCTTGATCTGGTCGCCTTCGAATTCCTGCTTGAGGCTCTCGAACAGATCGATCTCAGCCCCTTCGCCTAGTTCGTTGGCGGTTTTCCGTTCGAGCTGGCGGGCCAGATCCTCCAGTTTGCCGGTGAGCCGCTGGGTCTCTTCAAAGTGCTTGGCATTCACCGCGTTCACGGCCTCCTGCTTTTCGCGTTGAATCAATTCGGCCTGGTCCTGAAGTCGCTGGGTAAGGATCTGTTCCTGATTCGCCGCGAGGGCCTCATATTGGCTCAGGGCGGCCCGGATCCGCTGCTCGGCTGCTGCGACCCGTTCATTGGTGGCCTCCTGCAAAGCTGCATTCGCCGCCTCGAGGGCAGCGATTTTTGACCGGACAGCCGCCTCCCCTTGGGCCTTCTCCCGCGCCAATTCCTGCCTAATGTTCGCCGACAGCTTCTCAGCCTGGTCGCGCTCCCGCGTTTCGATCCGATGCCGAATCTCGTCGGCTTGCTCGATTGGAATCGACTGGTAGCAGTAGGGACACTGAGATGGCAGCGCATGAGGATGCGCTGGCGGCTGGCGCTGTAAGGACCGTGAACTAGCCGGCATGGCGGTTCTCCCAAGACGAATAGAACTGCCAGATTCTAGTTAATCGAAGCGAGATCGCCAGAAATTCCCTCACTTGCTAGGAAATTGCCATTTCCTATACAGTCATGGGAGAAGTGGAGTCGAGCTATACTGCAGCATGACCAAGCTGAAAAATCAGGATCGAAAGCCATCGAACAATGCAAAATCTTCCCGGCTTCGCCCATGGATGGTAACCTTGATAAAGGTCGTCGCAGTCTCAGCGTTGCTTGCCGTCTTGATAGTCATCGTCGTTGAAACCAGGAGGCTCAACATACCGGCCGCGCCGGCGTCGCCTATCTTGGCATCCCCAATACGTGACCCACCGGAAACCATCTTCGTAAAGACGGAAGCAATTCGGCCAACACCAGCCCCCGAGCCAATTCCAGCTCCCGTCCTAGCCGCTGGGCAAGTACCCCAGCGTCCGATTCCATTGCCTCGACCGCGGCCGGCCCATTAGCAGCGTTCAATATTCTGTTCGGTATGCGTCTCCTGATACAACTTTGCTCGGCTGTCCACTTACTGTAGTGTTCCTAAATGTCCGCCTACTGTTCGCTGCTTGCCCGAGAAGTTGTGGTACTCGATAGGAACACTGGTGAATGCCGCGGTATGAGCACGCCCGGGCCGCGCTGGTCGACCTTGCCGCCGTGAAGATGGACTTCCACTACGATGATTGGTTCCCGAAGGAGCCGAATGTCGGATACAAGTCGCTGATCTCCGACGTCATGATCGGCGACCGGACTCTGTTCATGCGCGCCGACATGGTGAGCAGTCCTGGCGCATCGTACAGCAGGTGCCAAATGCCTGGGCGACCCAAAAGATTGATTTTCCCGATTACGATTCCGGCAGCGACGGCCCGAAAGGAGCTGAAGAATTGCTGGCGCGTGATGGAGTAAGAGCCTAGCGTCCCGTGATCCCTGCCTCGGAGCAAAAGCAATGACGCCTCAGCATGATATTCATCTGTTTCTGGCCGACGTGGATGGTGCGCTGGTCACCAAGGACAAGGTGCTGACCGAGGCTGCGAAGGCGGCTGTGCGGGAGCTGGAACAGGCCGGCATCGCCTTCGCCATCACAAGCGGGCGGCCGCCCCGCGGCATGAGCATGCTTATCGGGCCGCTCGCGCTGCGGACCGCTATAGCAGGCTTCAACGGTGGCGTGCTGGTCAACCCCGACCTGTCCGTCATCGAGAGCCGTGCGCTCGATCCCGCCGTTGCCAAGCAGACCGTGGACCTCATTCTGGACCGGGGGCTGGACGCCTGGGTCTACACAGAGACGGAGTGGCTGATCCGCGATAGAGATGCGCCGCATGTGGCGCGCGAGGCCTGGACGGTAAAATTTGACGCCAAGGTCGTTGCATCCTTCACAGACGCCCACTTGGCGCACGCGGTGAAGATCGTTGGCATCTCCGACGATCTCGACCTCGTCGCCGCCTGCGAAAAAGCGGCGCAGAATGTGCTGGGGGAGAAGGCGAGTGCCGCGCGCTCGCAACCCTACTATCTCGACGTGACTCACCCCCAAGCCAACAAGGGGACGGTCGTCGCAACCCTTTCGAAGCTTTTGAACATCCCGCCCGCGCAGATCGCAACTATTGGGGACATGCCGAATGACGTCCTCATGTTCCGCAAGAGCGGCTTCTCAATCGCCATGGGCAATGCAAGCGACGAGGTGAAGGCGCAGGCGAGCGCGGTGACCGACAGCAATGAGAATGAGGGCTTCGCCAAAGCGGTGCGGAAGTTCGTTCTGCGGTCGGCCGTGGCATGACCCTGGTGACGCGAAGGCGAGCGCGCCTGAAGTTACCAGCGCGGCGACGAACGCGCGGGTGAGCCCGGAGCCCCTTGCCCCGGGGGAGCGCCCATACCCTAACCGCATCTTGGGAGCCCGGTGGGGAAGGCCGGTCGGGAGCGGCGCGCTTGCGTGCCTCGTAGCCGCCGCTTTCCCGCCGCTGAAGCGATTAGCCGATCAGCCGGGCCTCGGCGTGATGGAGCTGCTCGGCTGGCAAAAGAAGCGGAAGCCATGCTGCCACCCGAGCGGTCTGCGCCCAATGTAGGATGATCGGCCGCGACGTGCGACCGGACTGGAGCGAATGGCCGCGCGCGGTGAGCGTGGCCTGAGCCCAGTGGCGCGATTAGCTTCTGCGACGGCGCCCATGTATATCAGGAAGACGCACTGAACTATCCATGCCATGTGATTCAACTTCGGCTTGTTGTTTGGTCGGTCACTTGGCCATTTGCGACAGTGCAGCCGAAAAGGCCCAGCCGCAAGCCTGGTGCTTTGTTGTTGTTTCTCGGTCCGTTCCGGCGTGGCCAAATTGCAACGCCAGGCAAAATACACGTGCATTGCCAAAATTAGGACTAGAAAAAGCCTTTTGGCTTTCGGAACATCGGTAGGCTGGGAAGCTGGGGGCGGCCCCGATCGCCGGGGGGTGTATCGGGGGGATACGGGACGACGATCAAGACCGCACCTTTCTTTGGGGGAAAGGCGGATCGATTTTAGTCCCTACTGCTAGGCAGTGAGTTACGAAAAACCCAATCTGCCGGCCCATTGAAGCCCGTGCTTATATGTGCCAAATTGCGACAAGCGGGGCTGCCACACAGTTTCGCGTCTCGATTACCCCAAAGCCCCGCCATGGGCCAACCTCGGCGGGGCTTTTTTTGACAGCTGATTAACCCCGCTTCCGCTGAGTTGGCGAATTGTCGTGCGGACCACCCTGGCGCACCACGCTCGGCGCGGGCCCGAAAGCACGAAGGTGATGGCGAGCCGGTGCGGCGGTCCTAAGATCAACGATTGGGCCCACTTCAAGGCCTGCTGAACCGGAAGGTCGGCGGACGACGTTCAGAATTATAGCCAGCGAAGCCGACGGAACCAAGCATACAAGCCGGTGCACGCTGCCAGGATCCCTGCGAGCACCGCAAAATATCCGAATTCCCATTCAAGCTCGGGCATATTCTTGAAGTTCATGCCGTAAATCCCGGCGACGGCGGTGGGAACCGCCAGAATGGCTGCCCAAGCCGCAAGACGCCGGGTTATTTCGTTTTGTGTCATTTGTTGGGTCATTAAACTGGCTTCAAATGCAAAGGCGAGCACTTCACGCAAAGTGTCGATTTCCTCCTTGAGCCGACGTACATGATCCGTGACGTCGCGAAATCGCGGCAGCATCGGCGGATCGATTGGAAGAACATCGGCGTGCTCCAGCCTTTGGCACACATCCAGCAGAGGAATCGCCGCATTGCGCAGTCGCAGGAGTTCTCGACGCAACATGTAGAGCCGGTCAACGGCGGCGAGCTTGAGCGATTTCTCGAATATGCTGTCTTCGATTGCTTCAACCTCTCTATTGATCTCGTCCAAAACCGGCGAATAGTTGTCGACGATGAAGTCTAGAATTGCATAGAGGATGTAGTCCTCGCCGTGAGAGAGAACGATCGGGCATGACTCACAGCGCTCGCGCACGGTCGTATAGGACGCCGATGCGCCGTGTCGAACCGAGACCACATAACCTTTTCCGACAAAGAGATGCGTTTCGCCGAACGCGATACGTCCATCGAGCATCTGCGCCGTGCGCGCCACGATGAACAAAGCGTCGCCGTATTGCTCGAGCTTGGGCTGTTGGTGAGCCTGGCCGGCATCCTCGATCGCAAGGGGGTGCAGTTTAAACTGCATTTGAACGCGATTCAGCAGATCAGGGCTGGGCTCGAACAAGCCGATCCAAACGATATGACCGGGGCGGTCTCGCCAAGCACCGGCCTCCTCAATAGCGATGTCTGCAATGCGTCTACCTTCTGCATATGCGCTCGATGCGACGACGCCCGGTTCTGTTGCGGCGGGTGGAACGCGCTCTAGCATGGGATCGCTCCGGTGATCGATGGGAACTCAGGGTAACCGTCATATCCGGCGCTAGTTTCTCGACCCGGGCCGACGGGCGAATGCTTCTGATGGCCCTTCGTCGATGTCGGTTCAACTCGTTGGGTACAGCCCGATGAAATTGGTTAATGGACGTCACCTAGTCAAACGTCCTCGGCAATCATAGTCGACTCTAAATCGTTTTGGAACCAAGGCCAAATAATCCGTTTCGTACACGACCCGGCGCTTCGTGACGAAGATCCTCAAGATATTCAGGCTCGATTCGGAAACGATGAATGGCTCTCTCGGCTGCGTTCATTTCTGCTCGCTTGGCGTCGATCATTTTCTCAGTGCATCTGGCCTGTTCATTGCGAATCCGCACGGCCAGCATGGGACGCACCGCTGCACAGCGGCGAACTGACAAAACGGGCCAGAAGCGGTCACGCCAGCCAAATCAATTCTGGATCGGGGGCGCCATCGTAGCCGCCAGGCGTTCGCGTATCGTCTCGTGAGCCGCGAGGACATCGCGGTCGATCAGTGGCTGAAATCCCAGCGGAAGAATTAGTTCGCCAGCAGTGAACTGTAGCGGCTCGCCGAACAGCCGGACCTTCGGCTTCAGGAACCCATTAAATTCGCCAGCATTGCGAATGGTCATCCGCGCGACGCAGCCTTCCATCCAGCATCCAAGCTCGATCCCAAGTCCGTCGCCAAGCACCGGCTCCATGCCGTGCGCGCGCACCGCATCGAGCGCACTCCTAGGCCGTTGCGATCCAGCGTTGGAAGTTCGACGGGGCCTAAATAGCCGGCCTCTTTCCACCACGAATACGACCCCGAGGGCGGCCAACGCGCATAAGAAAAATCCGGTGGCGAACGGCAGCAGTGTTCCGTCATAGGCCTGGCCAATCACTGTGCCGATCCCGATGCCAAGCAGGGTGGTGATTGACCCGTAGAGCGACGAAGCGGTCCCCGCGATATGGCCCTGGGGCTCTAACGCGAGCGCGGTGAAATTCGCAAACGTCAACCCGAACGCAAACATCATCAGCCACGTGAGCGCCATGATCAGTGGCAGCGGCACGAATTGCGCCTTCGCTGCGACTAGCAAGGCTCCGGCTACAACGACGAATCCTGACCATAGCACCATGTGAAATCATTCACATGCCGACCCGTCTGACGAAGCGGGCGTTGAGAAAGCCGGCGAAGGCGATGCCGACCGCGATGGCTGCGAACGCCAGCGGGAAGTAATTTCCGAGCTTGAAGATCTCGGTGAACACTTGCTCGGCCGAGAACACGAAACCGTAAAGTGAGGCCTGCACGCCGCCAGCCGCCAAAGCGTAGCCAATAGTCTGGCGGTTGGTCACGGTCTGACGAAGAGCGCCAAGCACGTCGCGGACCGCAAGCGACTTCCGCTCGGACAGCGGCAGAGTTTCCGGCATCCTTAGCCCGCTCCATAGCAGCGAGAGCACGCCATACAGCGTCAACACAATGAAGATACCGCGCCACCGCGACATCAGCATCACCATCTCACCGAGCGACGGAGCGACCACCGGCACGACGATGAAGACCATCATCGCCATAGACATCACGCTAGCCATGCGACGGCCTGCGTAGCAGTCGAGAACGATTGAGGTCGCAATCACGCGGGTGGCGGACGTGCCCAGCCCCTGCAGCACTCTCGCCAGCAGCAAGGTCTCAAATGACGGCGCCCAGACCGCGAGCACGCTGGCGACGAAATACACGGTCATGCCGCCGAGCAGAACCGACCGACGGCCGAAGCGGTCGGCCTCTGACCAACCGAAAGAATTACGGGCACGCGGCCTCGCTCGACAAGGCCAAGGCGGCATTCCGGGTAGAATATTTGGCGTGGAAGGGAACGCCTCGGGACGCCCCCCTGTTGAGTTGGGCGGACGGTGAAGCCCCCAAGCCCCCAGCCCCGGGCCCGACCGTCCGGGGCCCCGCCGTCGAGCGGTCGGCGGGGCTTCCCCTTAGGCGCTGGCGGCACGGCTCGCTGAATGAAGGAAATCGTCCTCATCACTCTGACGATCGACACGGCGACCGGAAAAATAGACCCCGGCGCGCCGTTCATGGTCAACAGCCGACTGCCCGGCCGAAGCCAACCCTACCAGGACGAGCCGGAGGTCATCACGCAGTTCCACCGGTGAGCATCAGGCCCGGTTCGAGGCCGAATGGGATGACAAGAGCGGGCTTTGGATATTCGGGAAGCGCGTCCTCGACGGATGATAAAACCCACCGTGTGGGGCGGCATACCATGAGGATAATTGTGGCGGCGGTGCTCGTTACGATGGATCCTGATGCAGCGCGACCATCGCATTCGGAGTGAAGGCCGCGCTAGCGAGCGGGGCGCAGAAGCCCCGCCAATCTTAGGGAGACTCCCGATCTTTGAAGAGCGAAGTTAGTTGGGAAAGAAGCCCCGCACTGCGGGGCTTCTTTTTGGTGTGCAGTCAATCAGCGTACCACATGGGAGTTTTGTAATAATCGTACACCTTCCGATCGTTCGACCTATCGGACCAGTCCCATTCCGTGGAGCGGCTGTACTTCGGGGCGCCCTTGAGCTGGGCCTCTGTGAGGTTGGTGCGATATCCGCCCAGCCCCGTGTCGTATTTGAGCTGCGACCACGGTAGAGGGTAATAGTCCTCCCCCATGCCGAGAAAGCCGCCGAACGAGGTCACCGCGTAGGCGACCTTGCCGCTGATCTTGTCGATCATCACGCGCTGTACAGTGCCGATGCTGCTCCCGTCCATTCCGTATACGGTGGTCCCTTCGACCTTGTCGCTGCCAATAAGGGACGCGGATTCTTTTTCCATCGTAACCATTGATATTCCTCCGTTGTCTATTGCGTGCACGTACAATGCCTCCAGGCAGACAGGGTTCCCGGTCCGCGCAAGCCTCCTGGCCCGATTGAGGGCACTCGACTTAAGGATGAAGGGCGTTGCAGATGGACGCCGAACTTTTTCCGGGGGGAACCGAGCGAGATGACCGCCGTTGCCTATTGGGCGATCATATAGGAGTCACGCAATGAAACGTTTGATCTTGACGATGGCGATCTTAGTCCTGTCGGGCGGTCTTGCACTCGCCCAGGGTGCGGGAGGTGGCGGCGGCGCGGGTACCGGTGCAGGTGCAGGTGGCGCCGCGGGTAGCCCCGGTGGCAGCAGCACCGGCCCCACGTTTACTCCGACCAATCCGTCCAGCGGTTCGACCACAGGACAGGGCCCCGGTGTAAATCCTAGCAATCCGCAGGATCGAACGGGACGCAACAATCCGAATGATCTGACGAAGCCTGGGGGCAGCAATCCCCAGGACCAGAAGCGCTGAGGCTAGACGACTGAGTGGTGAGGCTGCTATCGCGCGGCCTCACCTCGTTGAAGGCGCAACCCGAACAGCGCCTGAGTTTTTTAATGCGATCACCCGTCGATACAGCACGCGACTTCCCTCGTTCCCTCCGTGAACACGTCATTTGACACATCCAGACGAAGGACTGGTTGGACTTACTCCTTCGGCTGGTGACAGAATGAAAAATCCCCGGGTTCGCTTTGGCTTCGACCTTTGATCACTCGGGCTAGAGACCTCATTCTTATCCGGCAATGGTGACCCGGGAACTACCTTACCCACACCTGAGGTCACCGGGCCCCGGCCGACTACGGCCGGGGCTTTTTCAGGCGCCATCTAGCACGATGTCGACCTCCACGTGGATCGGATCGCCGAGGTGGCATCGGTGACCGCCGCCGGCGGCCAAGAGCTGACGTGCTTCTTCGGCGGTCTCAGCCTCCACACACCATTCCTCCGTGCGGGTAACGTTCATGGTGGCGTGAAATTGCTTCAGCTTCTTCTTGGCAGAGATGGTCGGCATGACGCCTCCAGGTGATTCAGGGAGGCCGCGGTGCAGCCCCCACTGCGACAAACCGGCCGATCCGCTGTTGTTCCCGGAACGCCCCAGCCCCGATCACGTTGAGTCAGGTCCTCGTCGTATGGAGCGCGTCCATGGCCCCGCGTCCTTACTGGAAGGGTTATCTCAAGCTATCCCTCGTCTCCTGCCCGATCGCCCTGTTTCCGGCGACGTCGGAGCGGGAAAAGATTAGCTTCCACCAGCTCAACAAGAATACCGGCCATCTGATCAAGTACCGGAAGGTCGATTCCGACACCGGCGACGAGGTCGAGGCCTCCGACATCATCAAGGGGTACGAGGTCGGCAAGGGGCAGTACATCGAGTTGCAGCCGCAGGAACTCGAGGCGGTCGCCATCGAGAGAAAACGCACGATCGAGATCGACAAGTTTGTACCGCGCGACGAAATCGACGAGATATTTTTCAACAACCCGTACTACATCGTTCCGGACGGTGAGGTCGGGACGCAGGCCTTCGCCGTGATCCGGGAGGCGATAAAAAAGGAGGGCATGGTCGCCCTCGGCAAGGTGGTCTTTACCTCGCGAGAGCACATTATCGCCCTCGAACCCCGGGGAAAAGGTCTGATGGGCGTCACCCTCCGGTACCCCTACGAGGTGTGGAGAGAGATGGACTATTTTGATGACATCCCCGACGAAAAGATCCCCAAGGACATGCTCGACCTGGCCGGCCACATCGTCGAGTTCCAAGGCTGGGCACTTCGACCCCAAGGAATTCGACGATCAGTACGAGGACGCGCTCCAGGCCCTGCTCAAGCAGAAGCAGTCCGGCAAGCCGATCGAGAGGCCGCAGGAGCCGAAGCAGTCAAATGTCATCAACCTCATGGAGGCACTTGTATAAAGACGGAGGGCGGAACGGAAAAGAAAAAGAAGAAGTCGACGGCTGCGGCATCGTCGAAACGAGCACAGTCCAAGCGTACTTCCCGGAAGAAGGCGAGTTAAGATGGCACAAATGAGCAGGCCCTGGTCAGTCACCGAACTTCACGATCTAACGCACGGTCTCCGGATCGGAGTTTCCATCGAGGTGATCGCGGACTTCATCGAGCGGGACGTCACCGACGTTCGGCAGACAGCTGCAGAACGCGGCCTTCTGTTACGGAGGAGTGAACCGTCCGAGGTGGCCTCGAACTAGCTCCCCGCCGGATATATGCCGAGTTGGAGCCGCAGGTCCCCGGTTACAGAAAACGACTAGTGGGACTCAGCCAGCTAAGTCTGGATGGTCGTCACCGCGATGGCGAAGTGCAGGGCCGCCGTCACCATGGACGAGTCAAGTCAGGACTACCCTAACTTTGCTCCCCTAGCACGTCCAATGACGTGCACCGACTTCCTGCCCTCCTGATCGCGGAACTGATCTGGCCGTCCAGGGGTTTTTCTCCATTACGGCGGGCTTTCAGGACGATCTCATGACGCATCGCACTCTTCTGGCGACTGTTCTGGTCGCTGGCGGCACTCTTCCATGAGGCGGGTCGGTCTGACGCGGGCCCCCTCAGCTCTTCCCTGTCGTTGCAGGACGCAATGCGAACGTCGAAACCGTGCAGTGGCGGGGCCGCGGCGGCTGGGGTCGGGCGCGGCTGGGGCGGACGCGGCTGGGGAGGCGGCTTCGGCGGTATCGGTCTGGGTCTGGCCGGCGCCGCGATCGTCGGCGGCGCGCTGGCCGCTCCCTACTACGGCGGCTACAGCGGCTACGGCTAAGCCCCCACTTATTATGGCGGTTATGCTCCGAGTGATTACGGATATGAGGGCGGCTACTACCATCCGGGCTACCGGCACCGCGTCCACATCGTACGCCGTCCTTACTGAGGCGGCTGGTAGGAACCGGTGATTGATGACTAGCAAAGACCCGGCCGGGAAACCGCGCCGGGTTTTTGTTGCGGTTGTGGCCGGCGAGCTTCATCGTTACCATGTTCCCCCGACGCAGCGTGGCCGAGATGAAGACAGATCATCCCGATGCCAAAACCCCGAACCTCAAAGTCGCCGAGCCCTACCGACGCGCGCGTCGGGAAGCGCGTGTGCATGCGCCGGAAGATGCTGTCGATGACCCAGGCCGAACTGGGGGCCGCGCTCGGTCTGACGTTCCAACAGGTCCACAAATACGAGACGGGAACAAACCGCATAGGCGTTGGCCGACTGCAACAGGTAGCGCACACCTTGCGGGTACCGGTCTCTTTCTTCTTCGACGACCCGATCAGTGGAGAGAGCGCCGGGCGCCGAGAGCGCTCGCCGGATTACGTCTCCGACTTTCTCGCCACCAACGACGGCCTGGCCCTGACCAAAGCTTTTATGCTCATCAAGGACGCCAAGCTCCGCCGCAGCATCGTCAAGCTGGTCGAGGACCTCGTCCGCGAGAACGATTAACCGAGCCGACTAGGCGCGATGGCTGACCGGAGCACCAAGCCCGATTTCCTCGCGGTGCAGTGCACGCCTTCCGATCCCGAACAGGGTGATGATAGGCAACCAAAGGATAAAAACCGCCACAGCCGCCATGAATAAGAAGCCCGTGGCCGCGATACCTAGCGGCCAAATTAGAACACCTAATGGTTTTGCGGGGGCCTGCACGTCTGCCACGGACAGGTCCATCGGCATGGGAGCCGCGCATCCTGTTCGGCGTTTCATGACAACGATGCTCACCGCATCCCTCCTCGTTAAGCGCACTGTAAGAACGAGCCAAAACCCCCTGAGTTCCAATTCTAGTCCGGCGACACGGCGGCCAGACGATTATTGAATGAGGTTATCATTTTCACCCAAGGAGTGTGGTGTCTGGCAGGAACTCGCATAGTGCTTGCTCGAGCGCGCCAATCGCGCGTGTGCCCAGCCAGCGAGTTTTCTGGACGGCTTCTTCGGCCATCTTTTTCCTCCAACGTCAGTGTGCCGCGAAGACCGACTGCGGACCAACCAACTATCACACTAACATAAGCAGGCATTGCTGCGAAGCACCATAGACCTTGTTGAGCAAGCGGGGTGGCCCGTCCTGACGAATCGGGATAGTCTGGGTTCGGCCTTGATGCTCTCCCAGTTGTCAGGGTGCAGCCCGTCCGAACGCTGCACACGTCTCGGACGGGCCGCTACTTTCCGGCCGGGTGCCAAAAAACGCGGGGAAAGGCTCGCCTTCACTCGCGGACGTCGGCTGTTTGCCGGGGCAACGGATACCGGAAGTCCCAACGTAAGTATTCGCTGTTACGTATCCCCCGGTAACGAGGCCGTTGCACTTAACATTTGAGGGATTGTTAAGGCCAGCGCCCAGGAGTGGCGCGTCGGCCATTTCGTTGGCACTATTTCGCGCCCCTCTCCTTGGCTCTCTTCCAATAAAGCAGTTCGGAGCCCTCGCCGGATGTTCGCGGTGCTTCCCATTTCAGATCCTCAGCCGAAAGATTGCTGAATTTCCATTTTTGCACCGGGCTCGAAGCAGAACTGCTTTCATCGTGAAAGGTCAGCTCGTGAGCTGCTTCGTCGGCTTTGTAAGTGCCGCTGTGCGAGACGGACGCGCTACTCGTTCCTGTGCTGGAGCCGGGCTGCGGCGAGTCTGAACGAGATATCTGGAGTTTATAGTGGCCAGCGTCGTCGAAGGTTAGGGTGCCATTCGGATTGGGCCCGAAGAGCGGGGATTCGGTCCCGTCCGGGCGCACGTTGTCGTCGATGAGCAGCGTCCAAGTTCCTACTAGCTGATCAGAGGCCGATTTTTGCTGACCGGCGGCAGCGCCGGGGAGCAACGCCAGACCCAGGATCGCGAGGGCCGAAGACGCAGAGGCAACTCGTCTGTCCATGGCTTATCCTCCTTCGTGAGTAAGGCCTCGCATTGACGAGGCGCAATCATGGATTTCAGTTGAAGCGTGAGTTGGGTGCCCCCGAAAGCCGCTCATCCTGAAGTCTGGGGAGATCGCGACTTTCGATGGCTGTATTGAACGCTGCCCGCTCCTTGCCGAGCTGAACCGCTAGATTGGCGGCGCTGAACCAGACCGAGGCGGCCATCGCCAGCGAGAAAAATGTGACCCACATTTCATGCCTCTTTCGATTACCAGGATGCTCTGTCAGTGGAGATGCGACCCATCACTCGCTCGGCTATTGCGAGAAGGGCGCTGTGACGCGATCGCGTTCTTGCCATCGAGCACCCGCTTGTAGTGCGGAACCGGCTTGCGCCGATCAGCGGCTTGGCGATCAAGCTCGCGAAGCGCATCCAAGATGTCGTCAAAAGGCACGGGCGGCCGTCCAGGTGTGCGCCGCATCCTGGAGCTCACCTCTACGGCGCAGGCGTCCGAGGCCCATGAGGCCAAGATCGCCCGCTTCTCCGAGAGTGTGAAATCGCCGTCGTTGAGGACCTCTGACGGGTGCGTGAAAGCTTGGGCAGGATGCAAGAGCCAGGAGAGATTAAACCTGGCGTCATTATCGTTGTCGCAGTCCCGGATGAGATTGCTTTTTTTCATGGCTTCCTCCTCAGCCAAATGAAGGTTCGACGATGACCAGATCTCCGGCGGGGTACGTGTCGGGGCCGCAGATTGGATGGCCCAGATGGCATCCAAGATGCTCGGTTTCGGGACTTTCAGCGCCCTCCAGATAACTGCCCCTGTCGGGGGCTGTGCGTACCCCCAGGGCCACGAGGCTGAGGAGCGCGAAGAGGGCGAGAATTGGAGAACTCAACGTCACATGCATGACAGGCTCCTGACTTAAGGAGGGCGTTCGGGCGTCGGGCGCCCGAACCGCCGCTATCCTGCGCTAGGGTGAGACCTGACCTAGGCAACCTTGAGGGACGATTGAACTTTCTCGTTCTTTGACGTCGAATGGGCACCGCCAATCTCGACGCGCCGCGGCTTCAAGGCCTCCGGCACCTTCCGGACGAGGTCGATCTGAAGCATGCCGTCCTCAAAGGTCGCGGCCTCGACCTCGACGTGGTCCGCGAGGCTGAAGCTGCGCTCGAACTGGCGGGCCGAGATGCCCCTATAGATGTAGTCCTGCTCGTGTGCGTCTCCGCGCCGTCCCGCGACGGTCAGCAAATTCTGCTGGGCGGTTATCGCGATGTCCTTCGGGGTAAATCCGGCCAGCGCCACCGTGATACGGAAGCTCTCCTCGCCGGTCCGCACGATGTCATAGGGCGGATAGCCATCCTGGTTGTCGAGCATCTGCTGCGTATTATTGATCTGGTCGAACAGGCGGTCGAAGCCGACGGTCGAGCGCCACAGGGGGGTGAAGTCGTAGGTCCTCATAGCCACATCCTCCGTTTGAGCAACATGGGTACGGGCAGCGCGTCGGACATCCACCGACGCCCGCACCAGGCCCAAAAAGGGCGCCTGGCGACCGACGATTTGGGAGGGCCTTTTACATCTTCAAGGGGGGCCCCTGAAAAATTTTTCGGTCCCCTAAATTCTTATAAATCCGCTTTAAATCGGGGGTCGACTGCCCTTCCCTGACTATACTTGGGCAGGCGTCATCGCGCCTTTCCGTTCAGGCTCGCCTTCACTCGCTGGACGACGCTGACCCCGACGCTCAGTTCCCGCGCGATCTTCTGCATCCCCCGGTCGCCCTTCAGCAGGGCCGCGGCGATCTCCCGCTCCTTCTTCGCCGGGATCCTCTGGCCGCCGATGGGACGACCGGACCTGGTGCCGTGCAGCCGGGCGCGGACGAGGTCCGTCTCGACGCCCCCGAGGAGCGACATGACGGCGTTGACGTTGAAGTCGGGGGTGTAGATCTGGATCATACCCTATTTACACGGACTGCACCGCCCGTGATGTCTTGTGGGAGCCGAGGTTACACAGCCAGCCCAAGCCGTATGCCTGCAATCCCTACAGGTTCGTCGTACTGTGCGATCCATAATGCCTGCATTGGATCAGCAGGTTGTGAACTTGACCTTGTTCGGCGTGCAGTAGGATGGTCCCACACCTGCCACAAGTGTAATCCACGCTATGATCGCTCGCAAAAAAGGACGGGCGTCGCGCTCACGACGGGGCCAACGCCGGGTGGCGGAATGACTTTCAAAGATGCTTTGGGATTTTCAGTCATCAGATGCTCCCTCGTCGCAGGCGGGAGCACTACCGAACCGTGGTCAACGACGCCTGGGCGTTACGAGCCGCTGTCGATGGTGACCCCTATTTGGGGCGCCTCATTACAGGAGTCGAATGCGGGCCAACTCTTTCCAGCAGGGAACATTTCCCCCCTCAGTCGCGTTGCCTGGGGCTGGGCGGCCAGTGTGCAGACCTCGCGTTGTATGAGCGAAAAAGCGAGCCCCCTTTAGGTGCCTTTCCCATTGAACATGTCGAGACTTCTCAAGTGCCGATGAAAAAACTGGGAAAACAGGGCGATGATGCCCATCGGCTTCAACTTTTAATTGATGCAGTAGTCGATTACGCCATTTACATGATCGACTTGAATGGTCGTATCGCAAGCTGGAACTCGGGCGCGGAGCGGCTGAAAGGCTACAAGGCCGAGGAGGTAATAGGGCAGCATTTTTCGCGCTTCTTCACACCAGAAGATCAGGCGACTGAGTTTCCAAGTCGAGCCCTAAAGACCGCCGCGGAAGAGGGCCGTTTCGAAAGCGAAGGCTGGCGAGTACGCCGCGACGGATCGCGGTTCTGGGCTTTAGCGGTGATCGATCCCATTCGCGATGAGGATGGGACTCTCGTTGGTTTCGCCAAAGTCACTCGGGACATGACGGAATGGCGCCGAGAGCAGAACCGCTTGCTCGACAGTGAGCGCCGGTTTCGACATCTCGTGGAATCGGTCATCGACTACGCCATCTTTCAACTCGACCCGAATGGCTTCATAGCGACCTGGAATAGCGGCGCCGAGCGAATCAAGGGGTACACGGCAGCCGAAATCGTGGGTCAGCATTTCAGTCGGTTCTACACCGAGGAGGATCGCTCAGCCGGCGTACCTGGCCGCGCGCTCGAAATCGCGGCGCGTGAGGGAAAGTTCGAGGCCGAAGGTTGGCGCGTGCGGAAGGACGGGAGGAAGTTCTGGGCGTCGGTAATCATCGACCCGATCCGAAGTGGTTCCGGCGAATTGGTGGGTTTCGCGAAGGTCACGCGGGACATCACCGAGCGAATGGAGACACAGCGAATCCTTCGGGAGACCCAGGAGCAGCTTGCTGTGTCGCAGCGCATGGATGCTGTAGGTCAATTGAGCGGTGGCATCGCGCACGATTTCAACAATCTTATGATGATCGTGCAGGGGAACGTAGAAACCGCCCAGCGGGCCGCCAAAGCTCTCGGAACCCCAGCAGCAAATTTGCAACGATCCCTTGGCAATGCGATGCGGGGTGCCCAACGGGCCGCCACCCTGACCCACCGACTACTCGCCTTTTCGCGACGCCAGCCGCTCAGCCCCAAAATCATGGATCTGAACAAATATCTTCCCGGCGTGGCGGAGTTTCTCCAGCGCGCATTGGGCGAGCAGATCGAACTTGAGGTGTCCGGGACGGCGGGCCTTTGGTCCATAGAGGTGGATGTCGCACAGCTCGAATCGGGCCTGGTCAATCTGGCAATCAATGCGCGCGACGCGATGGCCCAAGGGGGCAAGCTGACGGTGGAGGCGCTCAATCAGACATTGGATCACGACTATTGCCGCTCCAATCCGGAGGTGAACCCCGGACAGTATGTCGTCATCTGCGTCAGCGACACGGGTCATGGAATGCCTGCAGATATCCTCAGCCGTGCGTTTGAGCCGTTTTTTACTACCAAAGAGGTGGGTCACGGAACGGGTCTAGGGCTCAGCCAAGTGTACGGATTCGTCAAGCAGTCCGGCGGTCATATTAAAATCTACAGCGAGGCTGGACAGGGCACGACCGTTAAAATGTATTTTCCTCGCAGCGGCGGACAAGCCGCGTCGATTGATGAGGCCGGCGGAACTCCCGGCAGTGACTCAGCAAACGAAACTGTTCTCGTCGTCGAAGATGACAAGGACTTACGAGACTATCTGGTGGAGGTTCTGCGCGACCTAAATTATCGGGTCGTCGCTGCCGCAGACGGGGTCGCAGCGCTCGGTATTCTCGAGCAAAAGTCTATGCTGGTGGATCTGCTCCTGACGGACGTGGTGATGCCGGGTATGAACGGCAGGGAGCTTGCCAACCACGCTCGTCAATTACGACCCACCATCAAAGTGTTGTTCATGTCTGGATATTCGCGCAATGCGGTCGTCCATCAAGGCCGGGTGGATCTCGACGTACAGCTGATCCAGAAACCAGTCAGCCTGAGTGATCTAGCAACTCGAATCCGAGACATGCTGGACGGACCGAATTCCTAAGGCCATCCATCGGAAGGGAGCGACACGTGCTCAGAAGCAGCTTGGCGTGGAAGAATTGCACCTAGTTGGGCCCGGAGGGCCTGTGAAGTTTTTGAGTTGTCTGCGCCCGCCCAAAGAGGAGGGACAACGGTCGTGGTATTTCATCGCGCAAAAATAAGTCGATCGCAAAGCCCTTCGTTGGTTATCCACAAGCAGTAAGACCCGCCCACTGATGAACGGGTCTCACTTAAACACTGATCACCTGTGCATAAACAGCGCCAAAAGAATGATGATCGGGAGGGGGATGCCGATTAGCCAAAGAAGAGCGTCTCTGCCGAAACCCATGAATCCATTGCGTTGTAGTTGTTGACTTCGATGCGAAGAAAATGTTCCACAGTACGCCGCTAGTGGAATGTGGGCTGAGTCGCGATCAACTCCGCTTGAATCCACGCGACCTCTGCAATCGTGGTCGCCGTGTGGCGATCGACCCCGTAAGGCTTCTCGTGGATCAACCGGATCCAGAAATTTCCGAGATGTGTGAGGACGACACGCGTTTTGGGGTCTGGCGTCGTATGGGCGGCTTCGACGCAGGCCGCCGCTTTATCCCACAGATCTTCCTCTGACATTTTCCTATCTCCCTTAGTTCGCGTGCATAAACACGAGACCGGGGCTCGGGTTCCATCGGTGAAGTGCAGCTCGGCAGACCGTTTCGCGAATGTGGGTCGAGAGACCGCCGGGCAAGTGCCTTGATCGTCCCGTAACGTGGGCTGGCCGATGCCGGTCGAGCTTGCGCACCTGAAAGCGCCAGCCCTGCGGCGTGCGTACATATTCGTCGGTCATCACGCCGACGAGCGCGGGGGACAGAGTTTTGATCAATTCCGGGTGCACCGGATCGTAACGGTACATGGTTAGGTAGGCCGTCCCCTTGGCGTGGTCGCGATCGATCACCTCGATGCGCGTATTTGTCAGAACGTGGCGCGTCACATAAGGCCTACCCACCTGCCTGGCCACGTAGTCGTGGATTGCGTTGGGGCCCTGGGCCAGGCCGCCGGCAGGGAACCAGCGCCCGTCAGCAGCGAATAGGCTGGCCATCAGGTCCGGATCCGAGAAATCGAGCGCATGCCCGTAGGAGTTCGACAGCGCAACGCAGTCGCGCTCGATCAACAGCCGCTCGATGTCGCTGAGCTCGCCCACTTTCGGCTGTTCGGCCGCACTTGCGGTTGCCAGCGCCGTTGCAAGTGCGATGAAGGCGAGCATGGAACGGATCACTGCAAAGCGCATGACTGGCTCCCTCATACCGGCGCGTGTTACGCCGCCCTGTCGGCAGCGGGCGCGAAGCGATGATAGAACGTCTCGCCAAGCCCTGCCGGAAGGCCTGCAAAGCGTCGACCTCCTGGTCTAGCAATCCCGGGTTGAGAAATCCGATTACCGGCATCGTCGCCTGCTGCGCGCGCGCCGCAAGCGGCCAAGCCGCCGCAGCGCCACCAAGCGGGGTGATGAATTGCCGCCGCCTCATGCTTGTCCCCAGGGGCCAGCACGAACCATCGTACCCGTTCAAGTCGCCCTTCTGGAAGGGGTCAGTCCGGCGGTCCCGGCCCCCTCCGCCGACAGTCCGCTTATAACTCCATTGCAGTCGGCACGTCGCGTTGCCGCGAACCGCCGCAGCGGGCCAAGAGGCGACATTTGCCCCTTTCGCATGCATGCGTGGCCAAGGTAGTCTGATAGCAGGTGCATTTGGGACGTGCCGAAATCTCCGTCGCATCGTCAATTACCATGCCATCGGTGGGACGCCGCATTATTCAGATGAGCTAGTGAATTTAGGAGGGTATTCATGAAGCTGCACCGCCGGAGTTTCCTTCAGGTGGCCGCAGGAGCAGCGGCGCTGTCGGCCTTACCGAACGTCTCTTTGGCGCAATCCATCGGCGGAGGTATCGCAACGAAAGGTACGCGGTTTATTACGCTGGGGACGCGGAGCGGACCGACGCCCGACGTTCATCGTGCACAATGTTCGAACGTGCTTATCGCCAATGGTGCCGCCTACATCGTAGATGCAGGCGACGGCGTGTCCCGGCGTCTTATCAGGCTGGGCGTCAACTTTCGCGATATCGGCAACATTTTCATCACGCATCCGCATAGTGATCATACGGGTGGTCTCGGCAGTCTGATGACGTGGCTGTACGACCGCGAAAATCCAGCCAAGGTCGTGAACATTTTCGGGCCGCCGGGTACTGCGGCAGCCGCTGAGGGATTGTTGCAGTTTCTCACCGTCAATGCGGAAATAAGAATAAGCGATGGGACTAAAAGCATTCCAGCAACGAAGCTGTTCCGTGCCAAGGACGCCGACGTGGGGATGGTTTTCCAGGATTCCAACATCAGGGTCACTGCGGTCGAAAACACGCATTTCCACTTCCCGCCCGGAAGCCCCGGATATGGAAAATACAAGTCATATTCCTACCGATTTGACGCGGCGGATCGATCGATTGTTTTTACCGGTGATACGGGTCCCAGCGATACGGTCACCGACCTTGCTAAAGGGGCTGACTTGCTTGTGTCCGAAGCGACCAACCCGGTGGACGAATACAAAGCGGGAGAAATAAAAGCGGGAAGATGGCAGCTTATGACATCGGATGAACAGAAGAGTTTGATACGGCATCACATCGAGGAGCATTTGTTGCCAGAGGATCTGGGGAAGATGGCAGCGCGTGCGAACGTGAAGGCGGTCGTCATGACGCATCTGCAGCCGAGCCCGAGCGATGATTACTCGCGGTACGTCAATGACGTCAAAAGGTACTATTCAGGTCAAGTTTCCGTGGCGAAGGATCTGATGGAGTTCTGATCGGCGGCGACTGACAAGCCGACCAAGTTCTTACCGCCAGCCCGCCATGCCGAGTCGCGAAATGCCGTTCGCACGCAGTGCAACGGGGCCATACGGCCGGTTCGGGCCTCGTCCGCTGAGCGTCCGGTTTACCCCATAACCGGACTCATTTGCCATCGACTGGCACTTCCGGGTAGGGCCAAAACCGGTCGTGCCCCCACTTCCGTGTCGAGGAGTGACTGGATAGTCTCTCTCAAGGTACCGCTCATTCCGACGTTGAGCATAACCTACTGCCATTCGCGTGCGTCAAGATCGCAGATCTTGAGGGCAGACAGTCTTGAGGGCAGACACATGATGAGGCTTCCCTGTCACAGATTCTTGCATTTTGCCGCGCAGTGCTGCTCGTCGTCTGCACGGTCGCGTTTACTACGCCGGTATGGGCAGCCGGCGACTTCGTTGTGACACTGCTGGGAACGGCAACTCCCACACCTCGGCCAGGCCGGATGGGCCCGAGCACACTCGTGGTAGTCAACGGACAGCGCCTCCTATTCGACGCAGGCCGCGGCGCCACGATCAGGCTGTGGCAGATGCACGGGTGCCGTCCGGAAAGTGGTTGGAATTCGGAGTGGCGGGTTCTCCGGGTAACATGAAAGTATCGTTTCAGGCTGCGAGGTCAATTGGCTGAGCGATGGGTGGTGTGGCGAGGGTCTTCCAGCCATCGACCTTTCGCATGTTGATCTGACCGGAAGCGAGCAGCGCCCAGAACAGCATGGCGGCGGTGTCGGCGGATGGCAGCACGGTCTGCGTCTTGATTTTCGTTTGAACTCTTCGTGCAATCGTTCGATTGCATTCGTGGTCCGCACGCTGCGCCATTGGCTTGGCGGCAGCCGGGTGAACGCGAACAAGCGTTCGCCTGCTTCCTCCAGACTGTCGGCAACGGCGTGATGCTTGAGGCGCCACTTGCGGATGAAGGCCTTGCGCCGGACCTCCATCTCCTCGCGCGTGGCCGCATAGATCATGTCGTTGTAATCGGCAGTGATCTCCTCATGCAGGCGCTCGGGCGCATGTGCCAGCAGGTTCCTGTGCTTGTGCACCGTGCAGCGCTGGACCGGCACGCCATCCCAGACGGCTGCGATAGCCTTGTTCTTTCGGGCGGTCATAGATCATCACACAACGCCAGCAGACGCGGGGCGTATCTTCTCAGAGGCCCGCCCGAAGTTGGCCGTCTACACGCACGTGGTCATGCTGAGCAATAAGGACAATCCTGAGCCCACCATCGACGAAATGGTTCAAGAGACCCGCAAGACGTATGGGGGACCGTTGGTGGTCGGGACCGACTTGATGAGCTTCGATATTGGCAAGGCTGGCGTGAGCATCATTAATTACGATGTCCCGCAGTGAGTGGCAGGCCGCGAACTGGCACTGAATGTAAGTGCCGTTAACTTCCGCTTCGGGTCAAACGCGGTGATCCTCAGACCGAGCAAATGATTTCCGCTCCACCCCCGTAACCGGACTCTCTTCACATCGACCAGCACTTCCAGGTAGGGCCAATAGGCGACATCGGAAAAATGGTTTCTCCGGCTTCATGTGCGACACTGGGAGTTAAAAGGTGGCAATCATTTAGCCATTGGCGGCGTCATTGGAACCAGCAGGGTGCAATTGGTACCAGTGCCAGACATTGGCCGGGTCAGTTCGGCTCCCAGTTGCTTTGAAAGTGCGGTGACTAGGCGCGTTCCGAGGCCCCTGCTCGTCGTCGGATGAAAATCGAGGGGTAAACCAGTCCCCGCGTCACGGACAGACAATAAAATTGAACTCCTTATCCGATTGAAGCAACTGCACCCAGATTAATCCGCCAGGACCGTCAGGATAAGCATACTTCCCCGCATTTGAAACGAGCTCATTGACGATAAGCCCCACAAGAATAGCACGATCCGCCGCAATCTGAATCTCATCGGTCGCGTCGAACTGGATTTTGCTCGGAGCGACGATCGGTTGCATGTCGCTCACGATTTCGCGCAGATACGCGACCAAATCGATATTCTCATAGTCGGCATTATAAGCGAGACGCTCATAAGCACGACCGACGGCATTGACGCGACTGGATGCTTCGTTGAGTTGTTCAGTCACGGCCGGGTCAACGACTGAGTTAGCTTGCAATTGAAGCATGGCCGAAACCACCTGCAAGCTGTTTTTGACTCGGTGGTTGACTTCCGTGAGCAGGATTTGATGGCGATCAAGCGCAGCTTTGAGCTTGCGTTGATATTGCTGTTGCTCGATCGCCATTCCAAGGAGGTTTGCGGCCCCCTGCAAAAAAGCGATGTCGTGCTCGCCAAACTCGCCTTCGGACGCACTATCCACTTCCAGCACACCGAATGGCGCGCCGTCACCCTGCAGAATAACGTTCATCGCGCGGCGAATCCCGTGCTCGACGAGCAATTCGGGAGTTCTAAATCGTTGCTCGTTTTCGAGGTGGTTCGAAATAACAGGCTTGCCAGTGCGCAAGGCATAACCAGCAGGAGAGGCCAGATCGGCCCCGACACTTGCCGAGCCGACGATCCCCTCTTCCCAGCCCACCCCAGAGCGAACCCGGAGGCGGTTCTCCGCCGGTACGTATTCCATGACTTTGCAGTATTCTGCGCCCAGTCCTTCTGCCGTCATCCGAGCGGTGTGATTGAGCATGTCGATGAAGGACGTCCCCTGCAGTGCAAGGACGCCTAGTTCGGCAAGGAGTTCCTGCTGACGAATGCGTTGGCGCAGCGCGCGGCCGGTTAGGTCATCGTGCTGATCGTCATTCCTTGGGGGCTCAACGATCGGTTCTTCTTGGTCAGGTGGTTGGCTCATATCCACCCCACAACGGATCAAATCCCCGCTTACCCGGCGTTATGCCCGCCTGTCGAATGTGTGGCGGTCGTTCGTCAGCTGGTGGCTTTGAGGGAGTAAAACCGCACATTGCGCCGCTCCCTTTGCCACAGGCGAGAGCACTATGGAACTCTTAGCAACCGGCGCTTGACCGAAAGATCGCAGCTGGTGATAAAAGTAGCGTGCGCCACAATCGAACAGATAGCGAGTCATCTTTAGCGCCTCCAACGGTGGCAGCCAATGTCCGCTCCGGGTCCAAGAGCGGCGGTTAGGGCGTCGCTCGCCGTCCGTCCGGTTTGCCCCCCATTGCAGATATCCTGCTGCGCTGCCTCCCCTCATGTGATTCGTCTGCGACGATCACCTATGGCACTCGATGCCGGGAGCGGGCGCCGTCCACCACATCAATTGCCGACTCATGCACCGCAGCAGGCCCGCAGCGTTCGCCATCAGACGGAGGAATAGGGCGAACGATTGCCCATCGAAGGCAGATTTGATCCGGCCGTTACCGGACGGCGACACCGGGACGCCGCGCTTGTCCCCCATTTTTTTTGATCACCGGTAGTAGTCTGCCGCTGGTATCCCGCGACCCATGGCAGGGTCCTGTCGTGCCTTTCTTCAAAAATGGTCCCGAGCGACTGGCGCGCCGGCGCGTTGAGCGCTCCAGTCGGACAGTTCCGGGCTCAGTGGAGAGCAAAACGGCATGAACGGAGACACAGTGCTCCCCTGGCTGCTGCAACCCGCGCGAATTTGGATCGCGCTTGCTGGCGGATTCGTTCCAGGGCTGATTGCCACTTTCAAGCGGCGGGCGAGGATACACTGGTATCTCTATGGTTTCATCTGCACCCTCATAGCGTGGCCTCTGCTCGCGCTGCCGACGGTCCATGTGCTCCTCGTCCGACGGCGTGACATGTCCAAACCGTCCCCGCAGCATCGGAGGGCCGATGCGCTAGACCTGCTAGCGGAAAGTAGCGTGCGATCCTACCCGAGCTGGATAGCAGACCTAAAGCACAAATCGCCCGACGGGATCGACCGGCGCCGTTATGCCTATGAGCACATCCAACCGGGCGAAGCACTTGAGCTCGTCCGCGAGTTCGCCAATCGGAGCGACGATCGCGCCGTGGCGTATTGCCATCGGGGTATACGCGTTGGCTATATCCCCAAGCGGCAGCGCTGGATTGCCGAAGCGCTGGACGATGGGCTTTGCCTTGCTGCTGTCGCCGTGGACGTCGAGATTGGTTGGATAGCTCGAAGGCGCGCGAAATTTATTGGCACCCGCATCGTCGTTCTTAACGACGGCCGCAAGCGTTAGGTCGGCAACGACGGACCAAAACATATAGATAAACTGACTTCATTGTGCTCTCGGTATCCGCATGTGTCAGAGCGAAAAATCTTGTTGTCCGCTTTGGGTCCAGGCCGTGTAAAAACGCGGATTGTTGGCAGCCTGCTTGCGTGCCCGCTGATGCGGGCGAGATTTGACGGATCGGCGCGGCGGAATTTCTGGAATCGAGCCCCGCGAGCCCTGGTGACGTCCTAGGTCATCTGCACGGGCTGATTTAGGCACGCCAAGGCGCGCCTCAGGCGCGCATGGCGGCCATCAATCCGTCAACGCCCAGAATTTGAATGACCCGCTTCATATTGTAGGCCAACACGTGCAGCGCCATTTCGCTCGCCACTTTGGCTAACGTTCTCATCTGGAAGTGCGTGGCACCCATCCACGCCTTGATGGTCCCGAACGGATGCTCCACGGTCTGGCGGCGCACACGCATCTTGTCCGGGTTGCGGTCGAGCCGGTCCTGCACAGTCTCAAGAACGGCCTCGTGCTCCCACCGCGATATCCGTCGCTCCTTGCCGGGCGTGCACTGAGCCTTCAGGGCGCACGTCTCACAAGCTGTTGTCCAGTAGCGGCGGAGCATCTTGCCAGCTTCCTCGGTCGTGAACCGATAGGTCAGCCGCTCGCCGGCCGGACAGCGATAGACATCGTCCTCCGCAACGTAGATGAAGTCCTGCTTGCCGAAACGGCCTGCCGCCTTGGCGGTCGAATTTATCGGCTTCGGTAGTGTGACCGTGATGCCGGCGGTCTCGCAGGCCAGGATGTCCTTGCCGGCGTAATACCCACGATCAGCTACGACATCGAGGGTCTCGGCGCCCATCTCTGTCCGTGCCTGCTCGGCAATATTCGAGAGCTGGCTGCGATCCGTCCCGACGTTGGTCACCTCGTGGGCAACGATGAGATGATGCGTCGTATCCACGGCGCTTTGCACATTGTAGCCGACCATCCCGCTGCCTTTGCCGCTGGTCGCCATCGAGCGCGCATCGGGGTCCGTTAGCGAGATTTGCTTGTCCTGGCTCGCGATCATCCTGGCGTTCAGCGTGTTGAGGCGCTCTATCTCCTCGCGCAGCTTCGCGATCTTCTCCTTGAGCCGCGTGGTCTTGGCCTCCGGCACCGTCGGTCCCTGGCGATCGGCCGTATCGAGCTGCGACAGATAGCGGGCGATGCTCTCGTCGATCTGTTCCAGACGCCGCTTCATCTTGGCTTCGGTGAAGTTCTTGCCGCGGTTGTTCACCGCCTTGAACTTGCTGCCGTCGATGGCCACGCTCGCGTCACCAAGGAGGTCGAGGCGTCGGCATAGCAGAACGAACGCGCGGCAGACTTTGCCGATCGGCTCACCGTAGTCCTTGCGGAAATCCGCAATGGTTTTGAAGTCCGGCATCAGGTGGCCGGTCAACCATACCAACTCGACATTGCGCTGGCACTCCCGCTCAAGCCGTCGGCTCGACTGGACGCGATTGAAATATCCGTAAATGTAAATCTTCAGCAGCGGTCCCGGATGATACGCCGGCCGCCCCGTTGCGAGGGGGGCAACGCCGTCGAAGCCGAGCTTGAGCAGATCCAGCCCATCGACGAAGGCATCGATCGCCCGAACCGGATTGTCCTCGCCCACATAGTCATCCAGCACCGCGGGAAAAAGCGTACTCTGCTGGCGATCCGTACCCTCGACAAAGCGCTTCATCCGATCCCCCGAAAATCGCAAGGAATCATAGACCGCGAATTAATCCAGACAGAGCGTTTTCACACGACCTGGGTAGAGTTGAGATGTGGCGCGGTGGCGGTAGGCTGAACATATCTGTTTGCCGCCTCTTTCGTCTGGCGGTGCCTTAATGGCTCAGCCGTGACTCCGTTCCACATCCCGCTCATCGAACCGGACAGGCAGATTTCCCGCATCCGGCTCTCGGACAAGACTTCACGCCTTTGTTTGACGTGCGACGCCATTCGCAGTTCCCGAACCCGTTGTGGAGTTTATAGGTTGCCCAATCTCCCAGGTCCTTCCCCACTTGTTGCGCCTGTCTTGAACTGAGGTCCCTTCCCTCCACTGGCATTACCCAGCTTCCGCGGTACTACGAACCCCTCCGCCACCCCAGGGCGCCCGGCCTGTCCCTCACGGGCTCCGGTTGGTCGTCTCTCCGACCACGCTATGGGGCTTCCCGTGTTGCGTGCGCTTTCCTTGTGTGCATGCTGTCGCCACTACCCCGGCACAGCGACTGGAGGTCTTGCTTGGCTCATTCCGCCCCAGTCGTATCAGCCTTCCCTGATATGGCCGTCAGGTCGGCCCGTGCATTGTCCTTTTCGAGGCTTGCTCAGCGTTCACTCGCGTTACGGCCTGCACACTCGCCCAGGTCACCGTATATCGTGACCCGCTATCCGAAGGCTTCAGCCACTTCGTTACCTCCATAGCTGCTCCGGTTGCTTCCGGCTGGAGCGTTTCGCCGGGTGGGGCTCGCACCCACTGGAAAGCGCCGCCTTTGCACGGCGCACGCCATCTGCAGACTCATGCACCGCAAAAAAGGGCGGGGGCCGCCTTCGCTCCAAGCCTTGGTGCTGGCCTGACCGAATTTGCGATCTTGTTTCCTAAAGGGTCTGCTTGCTGTAGGTTGTCCGCGCAATCCCCATCGTCCAAAGCGGAGCCAGCGATGAAAACGCACTATGCAATTAGTTTGGCAATTTTCTCGGCTATGTCAGGCGCAGGACTGGTGCAGGCGCTACATGCGCAGGGCAAGCCGAAAGCCTATGCGATAGCGGAAATTCAGGTGACCGATGCAGCCAAGTTCAAGCCCTATTTGGACGGCACCAATGTCATTGTGCCGCAGGCGGGAGGGCACTTTCTTGCTCGTGGCGACAAGACCGTTGTTCTAGCGGGAGCGCCGCCGAAACCAGTAGTCGCCGTCGTCGAATTTGACAGCCTCGAACAAGCCCAAGCTTTCTTCAATTCTGACACTTACAAAAAACTGATTCCAGATCGCGAGGCTGGCTCGAACTTTCGGGCCTTTCTAGTAGAGGGGCGATAAGTCCGCGTCGCGGAGGCGCTGCCGCTCTCGCAGCGCGAAAAATTTGGAGCCCCGACGGCCGCAACCGGTCAACACCGGCTAAGCTCTGAGTGAACACAACGAGTCCGCTTCGCCCCCGATAGCCGACCTCGCGCGGACATTCCGGAAGGTCCGAGTTCGGGCCAATTGCAGTCATTCATCATGCGATCAACCGTATAAGTGACCTCACCGAATTGTTTTAGATTTCCGGCCGCTCTTGAGGCCATTTGATAGGCTATTTGATGGTTCTCACCGGGGGCGGCATCCAAGACCCGTCTAGGATTGAGGGGGCCTTCTCGTTCGGCCAGTAGAGTCGCATGAAAAGCCCAAAGTCGCCCTTGGGAGCGGGGAGCCAGTTGGCCTCCTTGTCCCTGCCCGGTGAGTCATTTTTTATGTAGAGATCGAGCGACCCATCTTCGTTGAAGTTGAATTTGCTTTGTTGGCTCAGGCTGACGCGGTCCAGTGGGTTCGCCACAAAGAACCCCTCGGTGTCATACATCGTCAGCGACCAAAAACCCTTGACGGGCGGCTCTTCTCCCTTGGCGAAGTGAACCACATAGTCATGAGCGCCGCTCAGCGTTTTGCCATCACTGTCCACTTTCCCGAGTGGGTAGACGGCATCCTCAGGTCGGTTCCAACCGGGGCCCAGAAAGTTGAGAAATGCCCTGCGCAGGTAATCGGTGCCGTAGACGCCGGCAGGCATCGTGATTTGCCAGCCATTCACCGCCTTTCCAGCGTTTGGGGCGTAGGCCATTATCTTTGCGAGCGCAGCCTTCGGAGCCGTCGCCACCTCCTGGGCGGTGGTCGGGTCGAGCGTGCCGATATCCCAGTCCTTGCCCGGTACAAGCCCGATCTTCGCCATTTGGGCGACCATCGGAGCGTCGGCAGGCGTCGGTGGGTTATCCTTCATCAGAGACGCCAAGAGCTTGAAGTAGGCAGCCGCGTCCATTTTGATGACTTGATCTTTCGTCGAAATCTCCATGTCGATGTTCGGATCGATGTTGCCGTTGGGTGGGGTGTAGTTCTTGCCAAATGCGCTCAGGGGGCTCAGGGAAAGCTTGTCCTGGAAGGAATGCACCTTCGCGTAGTCTTGCTCCGTACCGGTGGTGTAGGTACGGCCGATGATCCAGACCATATTGGTAGCCGATTGGTAGTGCGTGACACCCTTGGGCAATTCACCTTTCCAGTGCGGGCCGGTGATAACGTAAGTCTGGGCCTTGTCTCCGGTGGTGCGAGTGCCCGGAGCCTGAAACACGTCTGTCCAGCCGTCCAACATCGGCATCATGAAGTAGCGGCCCTCGGCGTCTGGAATGTTGAGAAGGTACGGTTCCTTGGCGAGGTCCAGCCACGCAGAGGAATATAGCGTGTCGGCATTAGCACCCGGGATGTCTCGGTACGTGATAGGCGGAAACGTCCGGGCGTGAGCGAATTGGCCCATCGGGGCACGCAAGCCAGCGGGGGCGGCTGTGTTGGTCGTCATGCGCCGGGTCATTTCCAAGGTAACCAGCGGATAGCCGTAGATGTAGGCATCTTCGGCGATGGCGCGGGCCTCAGCGGCGGTGACGCTGCTTTGGGCGCTAGCCGCTGTGAAGCGCAACGACGGGAAGAGAGCAATCCCGCACGCAAAGGTTCTTCGTGTTACGGTTTTCATGACCCCGAACCCTTCATTTCGTTTGCTTCGAACTTGTGCGCATCTTAGCGCCTTTGAAATAAGCGTCGAGTGTCCGAATTGGGTCACAACCGGTAAACCTCAGACCGAGCATATGTTTTCCGCTCTGCCCCCGTAACCGGACTCCTCTCACATCGACCGGCACTTCCGGGTTGGGCCAGAGAACGAACCCGCTCGCGCGGGAGCGCGCTGCGCGCGAAGCGGAGGGTTGGGCGAGGGCTGAGGAGCAGTTGAGGCGCTGGGGGTGACGGGCCGGGAGGCTGGCTTGAGGATCGAGGGTGTCAAGCACTCCAACCTCGAGACCGGAGCCTCCCATGACCTCCAGTATCGTAGAAGCCAGCCCGCTGCGTCGTCGCATGATCGAGGACATGAGCGTCCGCAAGTTCGGCGAGAAGACGCAGCACGATTATATCCGCCACGTCGAGCAATTTGCCAAGTTTCTGGGCCGCTCGCCGGACACCGCCACCGGCGAGGACCTGCGGCGCTATCAGGTTCATCAGACCGAGAGCGGTGTTCAGCCCCCGACCGTGAACAGCTCGACGGTTGCATTGCGCTTCCTTTTCACGGTCACGCTCGGGCGCGCCAACCTCGCGCCCCAGCTTGCACGGGTGCATTATCCGCGCCGGCTGCCGCGGGTGTTGAGCCCTGAGGATGTCGGGCGATTGATTGAGGCGGCGCCTGGGCCGGGGCTCAAGTACAAGGCGGCGCTCAGCGTCGCCTATGGGGCCGGGCTGCGCGCCTCCGAGGTGGTCACGCTGAAGGTGTCCGACATCGACAGCAAACGCATGCTGATCCGGGTCGAGCAGGGCAAGGGCCGCAAGGACCGGCACGCCATGCTCTCGCCGCAGCTGCTCGAAGTGCTGCGCTCGCGGCATCGGCGACGGCGCCCGGCGGTCCCAAGTGTGATGACAGTCGCAATTCCGTTCAAGCCTGCGACCTTTTATCTCAGACGTTGCGATAACCAATTTGTCAAATTGAACGTTAGGAAGGCGGAGTCTCTTCCGCCTGTCTACAGAGCGCGCCGCGAGCAACATCGAGAGGGTGTATGCTGGCGCTTCGCTCCACAGGACATCGATCATGGGAGCAAGCAAATGCATAGCAAGCGGTGGATTGCCGCCGGCGTACTGATGCTGGGCGGCGTTGCGACGGCCGGGTATGCGCAGACTGCGCATGAGTTTTATTCGGGCCGGGACGTCTTCATGGAGATCGGCTACAGCCCGGGCGGCGCCTATGACGTCTATGCCCGAACCGTCGCACGCTTCATCGGCAAGCATATCCCCGGTGCGCCGACGGTGGTTCCAAAGAATCTGGAGGGGGCGGGGAGCCTCCGGCTCGCCAACTGGCTGTATAACGTGGCGGCCAAGGATGGAACCGAGATTGGTACGATTGGGCGCGGCATCGCATTTGATCCGCTGCTCGGTACGTCCGGCGCGGACTTCGACCCGCTTAAATTCACCTGGCTCGGCAGCGCCAACAATGAAGTCAGCGTCTGCGTGTCCTGGTACACGTCCGGCATCAGGAAATTGGAAGACCTCTATGCCAAGCCGATGACCGTGGGCGGAACCGGCGGCGGCTCCGATACCGACGTCTTTCCCGCGGTTCTTAACGGCGTGCTTGGAACGAAAATGAAGGTCATCCACGGCTATCCGGGCGGCAGCGATGTTAATCTCGCGATGGAACGCGGCGAGGTGCAAGGCCGCTGTGGCTGGTCATGGTCGAGCGTGCTCGCCACCCACCCTGAATGGGTCGAACAGCACAAGATCAATATTCTGGCCCAACTTTCGCTCGCCAAGCATCCTGATCTGTCGAATGTTCCGCTGATCCTGGATCTCGCAAAGACTCCAGAACAGAAGCAGATATTCAAGCTCATCTTTGCGCGCCAGGTGATGGGACGACCCTATCTTGCTCCGCCCGGCCTTCCCGCGGGTCGAGCGCAGCTTTTGCAGCAGGCGTTCTGGGACACGATGAAGGACCCCGGGTTCCTCGCGGATGCCAAGAACCAAAAGCTCGAGATCAACCCGGTTCCGGGATCTGAAATCGAGCAGCTTTTGAAGGATACCAGCCAAATGCCGAAGAGCGTAGTGGGCAAGGCCGCGCAGTTTACCAACACGACGGGCTGAAGTACCACCAACATTCGGCGCGTATTCGTGCAGGAGATCGGTTCGCGACCCGTGCTTTGGGTCGGCAGCAACCATGGTGCCTCTATCGTGGGTGCCTCTATCGTGAAAGTGGAGCCCCAGCCACGCGCTTCATTTGTTCGCCAAAGAGGTAAGCTCCACCACCAAATAAAGACGCCCAACACATTCCGCCGAGAGCGTTCATCATCAAGAAAACGAGGCCAATTCATAAGATTTGCGCCGGCGAGAATGGCGGAAAAAGTCCGCAATATGGCGACAAATCTTCCGAAAAAGACGATTTTTCCGCCGTGACGTAAAAACAAATACTGTCCCACCTTGAGCCGCCTCTCATTGAGGCGGATGTATCTCCCGTACCGCATGAGTAAGGGGAGCCCAACCGAGCCACCGATCAAATAGCCCACATTGTCGCCGATAATGGCAGCGGCAGCAGTGACAGATACGACTGAGATGATCCCAATTTGGTGTGTTGATCCGGCGTAGAGAGCCGCCGTGACCACGGCCGTCTCCCCAGGCAAAGGAATGCCGACGCTTTCTAGCATGACCAGCGCGAAGAGAGCCCAAAGGCCATAAGCCTGGATCAAGCCGGTGGTTTGCATTGACGCCAAAGAAGCCACTCTTCAGCCTACAGAAGGTTGTTAACGAAGCGAGCCACCCTAATGCGAACTTAAATAACGTTCTAGTGTTGGACACCGACCGGGCATCTACTACAACACTCGAAGTGAAGAACGCCCTCACGAAAACCCATGACGGCGCCTTTATGCCTGCTAAATCCAATTCCCGACTTTTCCGGACGGCTCAAGTCGCACTCTTCCAGGCCGTCGTCAGGTTCTCCGTGTCCGCGAGAGGGTTCGTTCGCGGCAGCTCGCCAGCATTGTTGAATGCGCAATCAATCCTGCCGAAGCGCTGCATGATGGTCCCGACCAATTGCTCTACGTCAGCCACACCGCCAACGTCCGATTCGACAAATAGCGCTGTCCAACCCTTTTGCTCGACGGCTTTTACGGTGTCCTGGCCGCGGGCACTGGCTTCGCGAATTATCACTGTCGCGGCCTGTTCGGCGAAGGGCGAGTGCAGTGGCGAGCATGGCTCATTCTCCATGTTGGAAATACTTGGCCGCCGCCATTCTAAGAAGGGACGATATCATTCTGACTGCGCGCTTGAAAGCTCAATCCGCGGACTTCTTCGCGGGCTACGGAGAGCTGCCAGTCGTGGCGAAGGTTTGAATTTTTCAGCTTCGATCGATCCGGCTGTAGCGGCAACTTTCTCGCGTCGGTACAGTTTTACTCGGGCATTGTAACCCTGTACGATTGCCCATTGTCGCGATTGCGAGATTATCGTGTACTGTTGTTGTCTAAATGAGAGATCCGCAACCATCGCGGCTTAATGTTTTAAAGGGACTCGCCTCAAGAAGATGAGACTATTTTGAGTGGAATCCTGCCTGGAGCAAAGACGCACAACCCGCGGGCGGGACTCGGACTTTCCATTCGACTGGACCCGCGGGCGACGCGAAGGGACTTGCATGGCGCTCCAGAAGGAACAAGAAACAGGCCAACACGAACCGCCTCCGCGGGTCGCAGCTTCACCATGGGCTCCGTTTCGACATTCCGTTTTTACTGCTCTCTGGATTGCGACGGTCGTCACGAACATCGGTGGATGGATGTACAACGCTGCCGCTGGTTGGTTGATGACAACGCTCAACGCCGATCCCTTGATGGTGTCGCTAGTCCAGGCAGCCGCCAGCCTGCCGATGTTTTTGTTCGCGCTACCCGCAGGCGCGCTAGCGGATATCATCGACAAGAAGCGCTTCATTCTCGTCCTTGAAATCATCGTCGTTCCGGTCTCCGCAGCATTCGCGTTACTTGTATCGGCCAACCTTGTGACTCCGGTTACATTATTGTTGTTCATGTTTATGACTGGCACGATCTCAGCATTGGAGGCTCCAGCTTGGCAATCGATCGTACCTAAACTGGTCCCGAAGCAGGAGCTGGCTTCTGCGGTGGCAGCCAACAGTGTTGGCATCAATATCAGTCGCGCGGTGGGACCGGCACTCGCCGGGGTGATTATTGCAGGGTTGGGAATGGCCGCACCATTCTGGATCGACGCCGTCAGCAATTTCGGGGTGATCGCCGTGTTTCTGTGGTGGCGCACGCGACCTGAACGTACGCGCACGATGCCGGCGGAGCGGTTCGCCAGTGCCATTCGCACGGGCTTTCGCTACGCCCGCCATAATCGACCTCTGCGCGGCACTTTGGCGCGCGCCGTAGGCTTTTTTCTTTCCGCCAGTGCCTACTGGGCACTGCTTCCGCTAGTGGCACGCGACCAGATCGCTGGCGGTCCCAGAACTCTATGGTATTCTGCTTGGCGCGATTGGGGCCGGCGCGGTGGGCTGCGCTTTTGCATTGCCTCGATTGAAGGCAAAGATTGGAGCCGACGGGCTGGTTATATGGGGAGAGATTGGCACGGCCATAACGCTGGTTCTGTTCGGACTCGCGTGGGTTCCCTTCATGGCTGTGTCGGCTAGCATTATCGCGGGGATGTCATGGATCACCGTCGTTGCGAGCCTCAACGTATCGGCACAAGTCGCCCTGCCGGATTGGGTGCGTGGACGGGGACTCGCGATGTATGTTACGGTTTTTTTTGGAACCATGACCATTGGCAGTGTGCTTTGGGGAGAAATTGCCGGCATCGCGGGGCTGCCCATTACGCATTTCATCGCCGCCGGCACCGCGCTTCTCGCAATCCCGTTGACATGGCGCTGGAAGTTGCAGACGGGCGCCGGGATTGATTTCACACCTTCCATGCACTGGCCGGAGCCGGTCGTAAGCGATACGGTTGAGGACGACGCTGGCCCGGTAATGGTGACGGTCGAGTATCGGATTACTCCCAAGGATCGCGAAGCATTCCTCATCGCACTCAATAGAGTGGCGCATGAGCGTAAGCGCGACGGCGCCTACGCTTGGCGCGTTTTTCAGAACGCTGCCGACGAGGGACGATTCTTGGAAACCTTTCTCGTCGAATCGTGGATGGAGCATCTGCGCCAGCACCACCGGGTAACAAATGCAGATCGTGTCATGCAGGAGCACGTTCAACGGTTCGTGCGGGTCGAGCCGGTCGTCACGCATCTAGTAAGCGCCGAGCCTGGCCGCGCGCCTACGAAGCAAATGCGTGAGTAAAGCTCTCAGAGGAATGGTGGTCGGTGCGACCCCGATGTTGGCAGCCGGCATTGCTTTCCCGACGAGGTCGGCAATCGTTGTCGCCAGCCTGAGCTCATTGCCGCTTAACTGGACGCGACTTGTCTTGCAGGTCCGTGCCAGCCGCAAGGGTGCAGGGTTGCGCCGGAGCGGGCAGCGTGGGTGATGAGGATGTTTGTCGCCCTGGCAGTAGTCGCGGATGAAATCCCTTGGCCGGATCGCCGGCCAGCGAGGAAGGCAGCCCGACTTCGGTGTCCAAGGCGCGGGAGGAATAAGTCCTCCGCCCGCTTTGACTTTGGTTCGTAAGCGGTGTTGTCAGGCCGCCACGCTCTCGGCCGGAGGCACGTAGGCGAACGGCAGCAACTCGTCGATGCGGCTCATGGGGTGGCGGGAGACGATTTTGGCCAGCACATCGCGCAGATAGGCTTGCGGATCGACGGCGTTCATCTTGCAAGTTTCGATGAGCGAGGCAATGACCGCCCAGTGCTCGCCGCCGCCGTCGGAGCCGGCGAAGAGATGGTTTTTTCGCCCGAGTGCAATCGGGCGGATGGCGCGCTCGACCACATTGGAGTCGATCTCGATGCGGCCGTCGTCGAGGAATCGAACCAGACCGCCCCAGCGCGAGAAGGCGTAACGGATGGCGCCGGCGATGGTCGACTTGCCCGAGACGGCGGCAAGCCGGGCTTCGAGCCAGAGATGCAAGTCGTCGACGAGAGGTTTTGTGCGCCGCTGCCGCGCTTGGCGGCGTTCATCGACGGAACGACCACGAATGTCGGCTTCGATGGCATAGAACGCGGCGATGCGGACAAGGGCCTCGGTGGCAATCGGCGCCGGCGTCTTCACCTGGATATCGTAGAATTGCCGCCGCACATGGCTCCAGCAGAAAGCCAGCGCGACGTCGCCGCATTCGGCAAGGTCCTCGTAGGCGCCATAGCCGTCGACCTGCAGGATGCCGCTGAAGCCTGCGAGATGCTCGGCCGGCCGCGCATGTTTGCGGTCTGGGGCATAGACATAGGCAACACCTGGCGGAGCGCGGCCGGCCCAGGGCCGCTCGTCGCGCGCATAGGCCCACAACTGGCCCTTCTTGACGCGCCCGCGTCCGGGATCGAGTACCGGTGCCGTCGTCTCGTCGGCGAACAGCTTGGTCGACTGCTTCAGTTGCTCCAGGAGCCGCGCGTGCACCGGGCGCAGCGCGAAAGCGGCACGGCCCACCCAATCGGCCAAGGTGGAACGGTCGAGCGTGACGCCTTGGCGCGCATAGATTTGCGCCTGGCGATAGAGCGGCGTGTGGTCGGCATATTTGGCGACCAGTACATGCGCGACCAATGCCTCGGTGGGAATGCCGCTCTCGATCAGCCGCTCCGGCGCCGGCGCTTGCACCACTTCGCCGGCGCAGGCTTGGCAGGCATATTTGGGGCGGCGCGTCACGATTACCTTAAACTGCGCCGGGATGATGTCGAGCCGTTCCGAGGCGTCCTCGCCGATCCGGTGCTTGAGGCCGCCGCAGCATGCACAGGTCTTGTCGGCCACATCGATGACGATCTCTTCACGCGGCAGATGCGGCGGCAGTGCGCCCCGATTGATCCGCCGCCTACGCGGCATGGCTTGCTTCTGGGCGGTGGTGTCGTTCTCCGCCGCGGCGTCTGCCGCCGCGAGCGTCTGCTCTACATCTTCCAGGGCCAGCGCCAGTTGCTCGGGATCGAGCCGCTCGGCGCGGCGGCCGAAACGGTGCCGCTGCAGATCCTTGATGATGGCCACCAACCGCTCGAGCTCCTCGGCGTGGCGTTCCCGCTCGGCCAGGAGCAGAGTGCGCAGTGCATCGGGATCGGTCGGAAGGGAATCACCAGGGCTCATCGCAACGCGAGAAAAGCACATCACTACGCCCGTGTCGCACCACGCGTCGCACCTAAGTCATCGTGTCGCGTCGCCTAAAGCGTCGCCTGCGGCGCAGGTACACGCACCGCACGTACCCGCGTCCAGTCCAGACCGTCGAGCAGCGCCGAGAGCTGCGAGGACGTCAATCGCATGACGCCGTCGCTGATCCGCGGCCAACGAAACGAGCTCTTCTCCAGCCGCTTGGCGACGAGCACCAGCCCGGTGCCGTCCCACAGCAACAGCTTCACACGGTCGCCACGCTTGGCCCGGAATACATAGATCACCCCGCTGTAGGGGTCGCTACCCAGGCTCTCGCGCGCCAATGCGGCAAGACCGTCCATGCCCTTGCGAAAGTCCACCGGCCGCGTCGCCATCAGGACGCGCACTGCGCCTGACGGGATGATCATGACAGACCCTTCACCGCGCGCAGCACATCCGCCAACCACCCCGCATCCACCCCGCATTCGGCTCGAACCACCACCCCAGCCGTCTCGATCGTGATCGACGGAGCTGACGGCCTCGCGGCAATCGCCTTCTGCGCCGTCATCATGACCGGCACGAACATGGCCGCCCCATCGGCCGGCAGCGCCAACTGGCCGTTTCGCGCCGTCTTGCGCCAGGCAAAGAGATGCTGGGGGCTCATCTCATGCCGGCGCGCCACCTCCGACACGACCGCGCCCGGCGCAAAAGACTCCGCCACAATGCGGCCCTTCTCCTCGCCGCTCCACCGCCGCCGCCGGCCAACGCCATTGCGAATCTCGACGCGCCCTCGAGGGCCCGAAGCGTCAACTATATGGTCGACCATATATGCGAACCCATCCCGTCATGAGGGCTCGAATCTTAAAAACTATGCTGCCATCGGCAAGATGCGGGCAAAACACCGCTTACTTTGGTTCGAACATTCGGCCAAGTCTAGGCGGTCTCGCCGGTGGGGGACGATCAATCTCAGGGAACAGAGAGAGCCTTTTGGCTTGTGCGTGCA
The DNA here is from genome assembly GCA_963721005.1 of uncultured Alphaproteobacteria bacterium. Lineage (GTDB taxonomy): Bacteria > Pseudomonadota > Alphaproteobacteria > Rhizobiales > Xanthobacteraceae > VAZQ01. The sequence continues at coordinate 928,510 of CAVRHR010000003.1, forward strand.
ATGCCCCAGGTCGCAAGGAACATTGCCGCGATCACGGGCCCGATAACAAAGCCATTCACGCCGAAAATACCGATGCCTCCTAGCGTGGAAATCAGCACCACATAGCTGGGCATCTTAATGTCCTTGCCAACAAGGACGGGACGCAGGAAATTGTCTACTATGAGAGTCATCACGAGCGTGCCGTACACGAGGAGAGCGATTCCTTGCGTCACTGAGCCGGTCAACAATAGATAAATGGCGACCGGCAGCCAAATCAGGGCAGAGCCAAAAACAGGCATAAGAGATAGAACCGCCATCACCACCGCCCACAACACCGGGGCGCCTACACTTAGAAACCAAAAAATCAGACCGCCAAGCGCTCCCTGTATGACAGCTACGAGGAGGTCTCCCTTGACCGTGGCGCGAACAGTCTCGGTGAATTGAGTGAACAGCAAGGACTGCTGGTCAAGGGGCAGCGGGACTGCCTCTTGGGCGTAGCGGAGCAGCTCGTCGCCGTCACGGAGCAGGTAGAAGAGCAGGTAAAGCATGACGAACAGGCTTAAGATAAAGCTAACACCCGTTTGGCCGACATTAAGAACTTCGCTCGCGAGATATTGGCCTCCGTTCGTGAAGGCAGTGGATAGCTTGGTCTCAACCGCAGCCAGACTGGTCAGCTCGAAACGATTGAGCAGACTGTCCGCCCATTCTGGCAATGCGTGACGGATGTTGAGGAGATATTGACTGAAACTAATCTCTCCCGACTGAAAGCGCTGGTAGAGGCTGGACCCTTCCTGCAGCAAGGATGCCGTGATCAGCGTCAATGGGATAATTACTATCACCACGATGATCAAAAGCGTAGCGAGGGCTGTAACATTTTGCCACTGAGGCATCCGGCTCAACAGCCGCCGATACAATGGGGCAAACATGATCGCCAACAGAGTGCTCCAGAGTATCGCTCCGAAGAACGGCCATAGAATCCAGGCAAAGGCCAGAGATACTCCAATGAGCAGAAACACAAGGGCTCTGTCTACTGGTCTACTCACGAGATTTCCGATCAATATTTGAATGCTGCTTCTGATAGAATATAGTGGTCACTTTTCGCAGATTCTTTTTCGGTGCCTGGAGAAATTCTATATAGAGCGGCACACTGCGTCCATCCGCCGGGAACTGCTGTTCCAGGACGGCTCGACCCACCGCTGGATCGCGGCCTTGATGGAGCATCTGCGCAAGTACCACCAAGTGGCAAATGCAGATCGAGTCCTGCAGCAGCACATTCAAAGGTTCGCGCTGGGCGCACGGTCGTAACGCATCTAGTTAACGCCGAGCCCGGCAGCGAGCTTGCGGAGCCACAATCGGGATGATCGTTGTGGTCGTGCACTCCGGGCTTTTCTTGGGATCAAAACGGATACATGGAATCTCCGTCCTAGCGAGCCGCCCGCAAGTCAGGGCTGACGGCAAGCGTTGTTCGCTACGTCGGGCAAGGCCAGAAACGTGATCGTGGTCGGCGCGAACGCAATGTCGCCCGCCGGTGTCGAAACACCGATAAGGCTTGGCAGCGTGTCATTGTTGCCGAGCATGAGCTCATTACCGTTCAACTGGACGCGCTTTTCTTGCAGGTCCGTCTTCGCGGCCAGGGTGTAGCGTTGGGCCGGAGCCGGCACACTGAGCATGTGCGATGCGGTCTTGTCGGTGTTGATCACCAGCATCGCGACACCGCCCGGTGTGCCCCGCAGGCAGTGCGCGTAGACATGCAGGCCGACCGCGAGCGGCACGCCTGAATCGAGCACCGTGTTGCCCATCATGCGGCGCCACAGCAGGGCCCCCCAGTAGTTGGGCTTGGGGGCCAGCGTGTGTTCGTCGAGCAGGCCGTAATCGCTGGCTACCAGCGTGTTGTGGGCGACGACCTGTACACCTTGTCTGGCCAGACGGCCCAGTTGATCCAGATAGCGAAAGGTGTCCAGGAAGGTGGCTGCCCACGGGTTGCCGCCACACGCTGCGTCGGCGGTCTCGGTCACCCAAAACGGCTTGCCGGGCTCGAATTCGTCACGGAGCCTGCGGTAGAATGCAAGGGTCTCATCGGTTCGCCGGAGCCACTGCTCCGACAGGGCCGCGTCGGCCGTGGTTTGATCACCCATGGAGGCACAGCGCTGGGAGGCCGCGCCGTAGTGATGGTAGGAAAAGGCATCGACGCCCGGCCCGGACGCCGCGAGCATGTCGCTGGTCTTCATGACGGGCATGCTGCCATACGCCAGTCCATAGTCGCCGGTCGTCTCGCCAACAGAGCCGGGGCCGAGGATCAGCATGTCCGAGGCCGCCTGCTTGGCAAACGCCCGGAATAACTTGAAATCGCGCCCGTACCGGGCGGCGTCATAGCCGGCGGGCGCCCCGCCCATCGCGGCCAGGTTCGGCTCATTCATGAACTCAGCCGCGGAAATGCGGCCGCCGAGCGAGCTGGTGTAATCGAGAAACCGCTTCGCCTGCTCATCGGTCCAGGCGCCACCGGCATTTCTGGTTCCTACGCTGTTCCCGAACGACGTGACAATTCGAGCGTCGACTGCCTTTGAGAACTCGACGACGCCCTTCCACTGCTGGCGGGTCAATACCCCCAAAAAGCCTGAAGGTGGACTCGCGGGAGCTTGGTCTGTATCCGGAAAATAGCTTGTGTTTGCCCAGGTGCCACTGACACGCACGTAAGCCGGCCCCAAAGCAGCCGCGAGCGTTCGAAGCCGGGCATTGCTCAGATCGATGGGGGGTAGATACTGATATAAGGCCGGATTCATCCCGGCAGGCGTGTCCCCGCTGGACGGCGCGGCGCTCGGCGCCGGCGGCTGCTTGACGATCGCATCAAGTTCCGGACCGTACGGCTTCCAAAACTTGCCACCGGTCACTTCGAGCATCTCAACGTTAAAGGACTGAAAGCGCTCATCAATAGTGCCGACGCGCACCATGCTTGCCGGCGCGAGTGCCACTGGTGGCGACCCGGGTGCGCCTGTCTGTCCCCCCGCTACGCCCACGCTCATGAGAATCGCGCTTGCGGTATAGCCGATCGTGTTGTTTCGGATCATGGGGCTCCTTAGTTTCGGGGGGTTCGCTTCGGTCCAAGCAGTTGGTAAGCTTAACCGCAGCCCGCGTGCGCTGCCTATCATCACTTGATATCCCTACATCCTACAAATCACCGATATTACGGTTTAGCGTAGGCAGAACTCCAAGGAGCGAACGCCCGCATGAGGCTCTGGAGTAACTCGCGCGCTTCCTCCTTGACTAGCGGGCCCGTGCATCGAATAACTTGTCGGCGCCACCGATATAAAGCCTCACGCTGGGGCATGGCCGGCAGTTCAGAAACAAGAGCGATTGCCGGAATTGATGGTTCGCTCCGAACCCTCCAATTGCTCCGGGCGAGGCAGTGACCAAAGCGCCGGGCCTGTCGTTCCAAACATTCTCTTCATACGGCCGCGAGGAACAAGGAGGCCTTGCCGTCGCGCAGAACACTACGCAGCTCTACTCACACAAACACAAAACTCAGCTCAATTGCGCATGACCTTCAGCCCTTCAGCCCACCGGTGGAGTTCATCCAGCATAACCATTGCCGCGGCCTTGATCAGGTCATTCGGCAAGAAGTTTCCATTCTGATCAAGCAATTGCGTCACCATCGGCACCGCCACCCCTTCCATCATGGGCATCATCTTCAGGGTCGTGACGAGCTGCTTTTCCAGCTGCACCGCGCGCAACCCACCCGAGACACCGCCATAGCTGACGAAACCACACGGCTTATAGTTCCATTCTTTATAGAGGAAATTCAGTGCGTTCACGAATGAGGGTGGCGGACCATAATTGTACTCTGGGGTCACGAACACGTAGGCATCCGCGGCAGCAACGCTGGCGCTCCAACGCTTCGTATGTTCCCTCATGTATTTTTGCAGCGACGGATGGTTCGGCTCATCGTAAAGGGGCAGATCGAAGTCGGCCAGATCGACAAGGCTGGTTCGGAATTCCCCCTGCTGGACCGCAAAGTCGCTGAACCACCGAGCTAACGCCGGACCGACCCTACCCGGACGGGTGCTGCAAATGATCGTGTGAAGACTAAGTGACATTGTCTCATTCTCTAACCTAGCGTCCAATTCTTTAGACCCAATAGGGTGACCTTTCGAGAAATGGGGAGCAGCCCCCACCGCGTGACCAAGCCACACACAGCTCAGGAATTTTGATAGGGCAGTTCCCTCTGCGATATCCGCTAAGTGAATTCTACGATCTCGAAAACGATCGACCGTGGAGCCGTAGCGCATGACTACGGCGACAAGCCCCACGAGCACAAGCGCGCATCGGGATCACTTGGAAGTCGCCATTATTAGATGATTTTCGCTATCTGGGCAAGGCGGCCGACACAGCAATCACGACCGCGACGCAAGTCGACCGACCTACCGCAACGACAGCCCATTTCGAATCCGTTTTCCAGTCCCCAGTCGACGCATATAAGTCTTTTACGAAAGCTCCAGGCTTCGATGGTAACGACGCAAAGTGAGACGGCTTGACTGGGCACCAATTGACTTGCCAGGATTCTTGATGGCGCCAACCGAAGGAGGATTCCATGAAAGTAGCGCCAGTTGCGGTGATCGAACCGGCCGCAACCCGCCCCGGCAACAACATAAGCGAACGTAAGCGCAGAACTCGTTGAGTACGGTTTCCGGCGCAAGACACGCGGCGAACCGCCTGACTTGCATGCCCGTCTAGACCTGCACGTTGCCGAGGAAGGGCAGCATCCGCTAGCCAATCACACTCCCGTGATCCGACTGCCTAAGCGTTGATATGCGTGAAACGGCCACAATTGCGGTGTGGCATGCATTAGCCACCGTTTCACATCTCTGCAGCGGCGCTAGACGGTCTCGGTGCAACAGAGTTGAGCGGTGTTCCAATTGTTTGTTGCGCAAAGCGTAGACGGTAATTGCTATAAATTGTTGATTTCAAGCGATTGTGGCCGTTGTATTTCAGGCCGGCATGGACTCGAAATGCAGCCGGCTCTCTCTAGCTTGCAGGAGGCGGATCGATGGCACGTCAATCCCTCATACCATTTGGAAGCTGCAGATTGACGAGCAGCGACCCCGTTCTGTCGCTTCGGCGCGGCATGAACCGGCTTTTCGATGATGTGTTCCTCAGCAAGGGGATGCCTACGATCGGCGGAGAGAGGCAAGATGTGCATTACAACCGAATTGCTAAGTGTTGGGGCAATGGATGTCGATGTAACTCCCGATGATGACGTGCTCACGATCCGCGGTTAGAAGAAGATCGGAGAAGAACACAAGGAGGAGAAGGAGGACGTTCCTGTTGGTTACAGCGCTTGGACCGAAGCCTTCACTTGGTAAACTAGGATCAAGTGCAGGCGAAGGTCGAGAACGGGGGCTTGAGGATGATCCTGGCAAAGACTTAGGCCGAGGAGGAGACGCGTCATATACAAGTCGTGGGCGGCCGTTGAACCCGCAAAAATCGGCAGAGTGGCGATTACTACTGATCATCGTGACGCAAATAAACGAGTCGTCGAATAAGTCCAGAGGATTAAAACGCAAATGTCGATCACCAGGATGCTTGGCGCAAGGAGGTCGAACCTGTTGGGAATGAGCGCCGCGGGTGTGGGCGTGCTCGCCGGGGCCATCGTCGCCTCGGTTGCCGCGCAACGCTACGCGGACGCCCAGGCGTCGCCGGGCGCCGTCGGCATCAGGTCAGACGTCCCGGTGGAGGCGCAGTGGGCCAGCTCCGGGCAGAACAACCACAACACGCGCAACGCCGCCGCCGAGCATGTCATCGAAGCCGGAAATGTCGGCAGGTTGAAGCCCAAGTGGACCTTCACCACTGCCGGTGACGTCTCCGCGACGGCGACAGTCGTCAACGGGGTCGCCTACGTGGCGGACTGGGGTGGCAAGCTTTGGGCCATCGATACCGACACCGGCAAGGCCATCTGGTCTCACGATATCAGCGACTACACCGAGGTGGCCGGCTCAGTTTCGCGTACGAGCCCGGCGTACTCCAATGGCCTACTGGTCGTCGGCACCGGCGACCTCTTATTCTCGGACCAAAATGGCGCGTTCGAGATCGGCATCAATGCCCGCACCGGCGAGATGCTCTGGCGTACCAAAGCCGACGCCGACAGCGCGGCCATCATCACGGGGGCTGCGACTATCGACAATGGCATCGTTTATTTCGGGGTTTCCTCCAAGACCGAGCACCTCACGATCACCCCGACCTTCCGCGGCTCCGTCGAGGCGCTCGACGCCCACACCGGCAAGCTTCTGTGGAAGACCTACATGGTGCCCCCGGGCTACAACGGCGGCGCCGTGTGGAGCAGTCAACCGGTTGTCGACCACCAGACCGGCATGCTGTACGTGACCACCGGCAACAGCTACTCCGTCCCGAACGGCTACTGCGTCGACCCGGGGCAGACCAACTGCACGCCATTGCCGCCCGACGCCTATATCGACAGCATCGTGGCGCTCGACTTGACGACCGGCAAGGTCGCCTGGGCCCACCACACTCTCACCGCCGACACCTGGACAGTGGCCGATCCCAACAATTCGCCCGACTTCGATTTCGGCGCCGATCCGAACCTTTATACCACGACCATCGATGGCAAGCAGACCGACGTGCTGGGCGCGGGCCAAAAGAGCGGCATGTACTATGCGTTGGACCCAGCCACTGGGAACGAGATCTGGGCGACGCAGGCCGGCCCGGGCGGAGTCCTCGGCGGCATCGAGTGGGGCACCGCAACCGACGGCGAGCGCATCTACGCCGCCATCACGAATGGCAGCCACAAGAGCTATACCTATACCACCTATAACGGGCAGAAGAAGACCACGACCGGCGGCCTTTGGACAGCGCTCGACGCGGCCACCGGCAAAATTCTCTGGCAAACCGCCGCGCCAGAGAATCCCCAGTACATCACTGACGGCTTTGTCTCCAGCGCCAACGGCGTGTTCTATGCCGGCTCCTCGGGCGGCAATTTCTATGCGATGGACGCGAGCACCGGGGAAATCAAGTGGACCTTCCCGAGCGGGGGAGCCGTCTGGTCGGGCGCGGCTATCGTGGACGGCGCCGTCTACTGGGGCAGCGGCTACGACACCAAGGCACGCGGCCTGCCCTACGATGGTAACAACAACAAGTTCTACGCCTTCTCGCTCGACGGCCGCTGACTGCGGAGAATACAATTTTGTCTCATACCGACCTCAATGCCGATCTTGCCCGCATAACGGCGGATATGACGCGTCTCAAGAAGGAGAATGCCGAGTTGCGCCAGATCAATACTCAAATGCTTTCGGCACTCAAATGTGCGCTGCCAGTCCTACGGGACGGTTTGCTTCCGAACTCAGTTGATTTTGATGTAATCAGCGCTGCTGTCGTCACAATTCAGAATGCAGTTGCCGAGGCCGAGCGCGATCATCCATGGACGGGATGAAAGGGTATGCCGGTAAGCGACTTTCTCGTTCAATTCGCTGCCCAGCACCTGGGCGGCCGGACTATGCCAGACGATCTGGGTAAGCTCCTGAACTTGCAGTCCCATGAAGCTGCGAACAAGAGCGCTAGCCGATTGAGCGACGCGGGGCTCACTTTTCTTGTTGGCGATCGATTGCCGTCCCTCATCCAAGCCGTATGTACCGGCCGAGATAATTTCGAGGGAACCGCACGTCTCGCTTACGCGCAGGCGATGGCAGATATGGTTCGCTACAGTGGCTTCGTGGCAGAGGATGCCGAGAGCAACGCGATCGGGTACTGGTTCAGCCCTGCCGGGCTGCCAATTGAAACTGCTCCTATATTGCGGTTCGACGTAAATGGCAATTTCTGCATTTTACGAGGCAATGGGATTGTAGAGGCGTTGTTGGTACTTGCGTCGCATGCAAGCGATAAAACCTTTTCAGATCTGCGCAATTACTTCAACAAACACGGTTTTAATATCGCGATTCGGAGAATTCATGATGTCCAGCAACCTGAATGCGCGCTCCACCCGCAGTCGGTCTACCAGCAACTCATCCACGCATACTCCGAAGACCTGTTAACCACATCGCCCCCGTAATATTGGGCGCGCAGTGAACATCATGATACCCATCGTGGCGCAAAACTGGACTAGGCGGTGCCCAATCGTCTTGAGGCCCTTGAACTATCTACTTGATGTACGGTCCAATCCTGCATGGAGGCAGACTTGACAAACCAATCATTTGACGCTGCGCGAAAACTGGCGACCGGAACAGTGCGCGACCATTGGAAACTGTTTCTCATAGAGGGCATCATTCTCGTTGTGTTGGGGTTGTTCGCGGCGGCGGCTCCGTTGATTGCCGGCCTCGCTGTCGCCATTCTGTTCGGCTGGCTTTTCCTTATCAGCGGCATTGTCGGATTGATTACGACGTTCGCAATGCGTCTCGCCTCGGGGTTCTGGTGGTCGTTGCTGTCCGCCGTACTCGGCATTTTGGTCGGGGTATCGTTGCTTGCCCAACCCGGTCTCGGATTGGTGACGCTGACATATGTCCTTTTGGCCTTCTTTATCGTTGAAGGAGTGGCCACCCTCATGTTCGCCTTGGATCATAGGCAGACCCTATCAGGGCGATGGGGTTGGATGCTCGTAAGTGGTCTAGTCGATCTGTTCCTTGCTGGCATCATGATCTTGGGCCTTCCCGGCACCATCGCCTGGGCGTTGGGGCTTATCGTCGGAATCAATATGCTTTTCGGCGGCGCTTCGCTGATCGCCATGGCACTGGCTGCGCGGTCGCAGATGCCGTAGCGCGTTCAATGTGACCCTCGGTTTTTGGATATGCACGACGGCCGTTCAGCTTGCGCTCTAGTCTGCTCCGTAGTCGAGCCTCGCTTGTAGGGGGGGCTTGGCTACGGCCGCAGAGAGCGCCGTGGTACAATATGCTGGTACTTCCCGCGCCAATCAATCGGAAATGGTGTGATGCGCAGAACGATCAACAAATTCCTTGCCTGGTCGCAAAACCAGGTCCGGACACTCTCATCGATCACGGTACCTCGCGCGCGCGGCCTTTCCGCCATAGGCAGGCTGATAAAACAATCGGGTGAGTATCGCGCGTGGGAACGCGATGCACGCGGATCGTCCGCTGAGCCTTTTTTTCAAGTGCACAGCGTCAACTCCGCTTGAAAGTCATTTAAATAAGTTGCGGCCGATTTGATTCAACGCTAGGTTTCTAGATCAAGATCATGGCTCATCATCCTCGACTGCGCACCCTACCCGACTAGCATTGGTGAAGGATCTGACGCATGAACAAGACTCAGGCGAATTCTTCTGATTCAGCGTTGCGCAACCTCGACGGCCTGCTTCCTGATCTGGAGGCCCTTTATAAAGATGTGCACTCGCATCCAGAACTCTCGATGCAGGAGACTCGTACGGCGGGTTTGGCGGCCGACCGTCTTCGTGCCGCCGGCTACGAAGTAACAACGGGTGTCGGCAAAACCGGCGTTGTCGCCCTGCTCCGCAACGGCGACGGGCCGACGGTCATGCTGCGAGCCGATATGGACGCGCTGCCTGTCGAAGAACTGACGGGTTTGCCTTATGCCAGCAAGGCAACTGCCATCGATCGAGAGGGCACAACCGTACCGGTCTCCCATATGTGCGGCCATGACATGCATGTTACGTGGCTTACGGGCGCCACGAAATTGCTGGCCGACGCACGCACGACGTGGCGCGGCACTTTGATGGCGGTCTTCCAACCGGGAGAAGAGACGGCGGAAGGTGCGCAGGCCATGATCGACGACGGTCTTTTCAAACGCTTTCCCAAACCAGACGTGGTCCTTGGGCAGCACGTCATGGTGGGGCCATCGGGCACCGTTGCGGGCCGTGCGGGTGCTATCACTTCCGCGGCGGATAGCTTGCAGATTCGCTTGTTTGGGCGCGGTGCGCATGGGTCGATGCCGCAGGCCAGTATCGATCCCGTTATAATGGCGGCGGCAACTGTGATGCGACTTCAAACCATTGTCTCGCGTGAGGTAGCTGCCGCTGAGGCCGCCGTGGTCACGGTGGGGGTATTACAGGCCGGCACGAAAGAGAATGTCATTCCCGACGAGGCCATCATCAAACTCAATGTGCGGACATTCGATGCAGGCGTACGCAAACGCGTGCTGGCGGCGATCGAGCGGATCGTGAACGCCGAGGCTGAGGCTTCGAGTGCCCCTCGCAAGCCGGAGATCACGACCTTGGACCATTACCCGCTCAATGTGAATGATCGCGATGCAAGCGGGCGGGTGGTCAATGCTTTCCGAGGGCATTTCGGCGCAGAGCGGGTTCGTGAGACGGGGCCCGCGCCGGCAAGCGAGGATTTCGGATCGTTCGGATCCGAATGGCACTCCCCGTCAGTATTTTGGTTCGTGGGCGGGACAGACCCAGATATCTATGCGAAAGCCAAGGAGGCTAATCGACTGAATGAACTTCCCGTCAACCACAGTCCGAAGTTTGCGCCGGTCATTCATCCCACTTTGCGCACCGGCGTTGAGACGCTGATCGTTGCAACGCGAGCATGGCTATCGGCGTAAAACGCGTCGCGATTGATTGGGCTACTTAAGACCGGGCCGCAACCCACAGGCGCATGGTCGGGCAGAGCTTGTCGTTTCCGTTGGCGGGGTGTCAGTCATGTGGAAGACGGTGCTCATATGCGGGAGACTTTTCGATGGGTTAAGCGACCAGCTCGCCGGGCCGGCCGAAATCTTGATCGAGGACGGTGTCATTGCCGACATCGCGCAGGCGGTCAATCGCCCAGCCGGGGCGACCGTTATTGATTTGGGCGATCGGACGGTCATGCCCGGGTTTATCGATAGTCATGTTCATCTCTGTCTGGACGGACTTAATCTCCGGCAGCAAATCCTTCAATGCTCCGCAACCAAAGCGCTGACGGGACTGCATCTTGCGCAACAATATATGCGCTACGGATTTACGACTTTGCGCGACATGGGAACGCTGGATCCGGACTGGCCGACCGTCAACTTGCGCGATGCGATCGACGGCGGCCTCATTCAAGGTCCACGCTTGGTCGTTGCCGCACATATGATCAGCGCAACCGGTGGCCACGCTGATATGCAGAGCGCCTTTCCATGCCGATGCCATCTTGGGCTTTCGAAGGTCGCGGATTCGCCTGGCAAGATTTCGTGAACTGGTTCGCGCCGAACACACCTTCGGCGGCAACTGGATCAAGACGATGAATACCGGCGGATATATGAGCTTCGGCGATGACCCGGCGAAGGTGACGTGGTTCGAGGACGAGATGCAATGTCTAGCCGAAACCGCGCGTCAGCTCGGTCTGCCTGTCGCTGTTCATACGGGCGCGGCGGAGGGATGCAAACAGGCCCTACGCGCGGGTGCCCGCAACCTGGAACACTGCTATCTGATCGATGACGAAGGCATCGCCATGGCAGAGCAAAGCGGCGCATTTCTGGTCCCGACCATGCAAATGACGCGGGAAGACAAAGCAATGCTGAAGGCGGGAAAATTGCCGATGCAGGCAACCTGGAAGTTTCGCCGCGATGTGGACGAGATCGAACGCGCGCAGAAGCGTATAGTGACGAGCAATGCGGATGTGGCGTATGGGACTGACTGTGGTATGTTTCCGTTCAGTCACGGTATACTCGAGTTTCAGGCAATGGTCGCGGCAGGGCTTGCGCCCCTCCGTGCATTGAAAGCCGCAACGAGTGTCGCGGCGAACCTGTTGCAACGAGACGATATTGGTGTGCTCGCGGTGGGCAAACAAGCCGATATCGTTGCGATGGACGGCGACCCCATTGCCGATATCGCCGCCACCGAAAAAGTAGACTTCGTCATGAAAACCGGACGTGTCTATCGGCATCAGGCATTTGATGTCTTTCAGATCGTGACGTAGAATTGGGTCTCCGTGTTTCCGGCATCGCGCCATGTGACTCGAGTGACTATTGAGGTTGGGTAGATCATCCCCACAAAACCCTTCGCTTTGGGCGAAAGATGTGGGCGAAAGGTGTGGGCGATATTAACTTACTCTAAGGAAAGCCGTCATGGATTTGCTTCCGTATGTGCTCGATCTTGTGGGCACCTTCGTCTTTGCGCTTAGTGGGGCAATGGCAGGCGTCAAACGCAACCTGGACCTGTTCGGCGTTCTGGTGCTCTCTTTTGTGGCGGCAAATACCGGAGGAATCCTCCGGGACATCTTGATTGGGGCTATTCCGCCCGGGGCTATCAACGATTGGCGTTATCTTGGCGTCTCGCTCGTCGCAGGACTCATAACGTTCTATTTTTCGTCGGCGCTTGGTCAGCGATGGAATCCGGTGCTGCTGTTTGATGCCGCAGGATTGGCCCTTTTCGCGGTTTCCGGGGCACACAAGGCTCTCGCTTATGGCCTGAATCCAGTCATGGCGACTTTGCTCGGCATGTTGACGGGAATCGGTGGCGGCATAGCGCGCGATGTTCTGTTGGCCGAGATCCCTACCGTCTTGCGTTCCGACCTTTATGCCGTCGCGGCACTGGTTGGTGCCGCGATCGTGGTAATTGCAAACATGCTCCAGCTACCTTCCGTCGCATCGGCGCTTGTCGGAGCGGCACTCTGCTTCGGACTCCGCGTCCTGGCGATCAAGCGCGGTTGGCAGCTTCCGGTCTCCAGGGCGGACAAGCGACATTCCAGTGGTACTGATGTGACGGGCGAACCGTAACCGCAGGAAGTTGGAACGTGGGCGCCTCCCATGAGAGTTATGCGCCGCGACGATAACTAAAATGAGGCTACGGGCTATTGAGGATGGTATAGGTAGGCGAGTGCTTGCGATAGCCTCCGACTGACTTCGCAGCCGCAGTATTGGGCTCATCGAGGCACATGGGGGATCGAACATGAACGCATCGAGCGTCAGTTCAGTAGCTACCCCTCAATATCATGGTGACGACAAGCTTATTCTCGGCATCGTTCTCGCGGTCATTACGTTCTGGCTGTTTGCACAGACAACGTTGAACGTTGCGCCTGCCATCCGGGATGATCTGCGGATCACCGAGAGTGTCAGTAATATTGCCGTCAGCATTACAGCGTTATTTTCGGGGATTTTTATCGTCATCGCGGGCGGGCTGGCAGATCGACTGGGCCGCGTGAAGCTGACCAACATCGGCCTGGTTCTCAGCATCTTGGGCTCGCTGCCGATCGCCCTCTCGCCAGCCGGAACTGCGATGTTCTTGATGGCTGGGCGCGTGATCCAAGGGATCTCCGCAGCTTGTGTCATGCCGGCAACACTCGCTTTAATCAAAGCCTACTTTGACGGCGAAGAGCGCCAGCGCGCGCTAGTTTCTGGTCCATCGGGTCATGGGGTGGCTCGGGTCTGAGCGCCCTTTTTGGTGGCTTCGTTGCCTCGACCATAGGATGGCGATGGATATTCTGGATGTCGATTGCCGTTGCAGCATTGAGCTTTTTTCTGATCCGAGGCACTCCGGAGAGCAAGGCAGAGCCGACGGCGCAAAAATCCTTCGACTGGTTAGGCTTGATTGCATTTATCGTTACTATGGTGGCGCTGAATATTGTTATTGGACAAGGCGCGACCTTTGGATGGTTGAGTCCGACGATATTGATCCTGGCCACCGTGTTTCTCGTCTCAATTGTTGTTTTCTTTAAGATCGAAATTGGCAATGTGAGCGGATTCGTCTGTAAATCAGCACCGAGGTGGGACCCCGCCGGATTTCTCCATAGCGAGTTGATATTTCGCGGGAAATCGGACGGAGGGCGGGGTCCCGAGCGGCGCCGATCGGGACCCCGCCTCAGGGCTGAAGTCGCTCGCTATGTCAATGTGTTGCGGTCAATTCAAGAGGGGTCCCACTTCTGTGCTTATTCACACATAATGCGGGCAAACCGGCCCATTGGGCCACACAATGCCCTCCAGCCGCTCGATAGCGACTGCCTCGGCGGCACTCTGTCTCAATGCGAAGGTAGGACAACAAAAATAACGCTTGATACATCAAAAGTGATATCGTACAAATCTATACAGATAAACTCATTTTCGGATAAGTCGGAATGATCACGGGGGCGCAGATGCGTGCGGCGCGAGCCCTCCTTGGCATCGACCAGCGCAAGCTCGCCGAGTTATCCGACCTCTCGTTGCCGACCATTCAGCGGATGGAAGCAAGCGACGGCGTGGTCCGTGGCAACGTCAATTCTCTCATGAAACTCGTGGGCGCCCTTGATGCGGCCGGAATCGAGCTGATCTCGGACAACGCCACAAGCTCTACCGGCGGACGCGGCGTGCGGCTCAAAAGGCCTGCCTCATGACCCTGACGTTGGTCATCATCTGCGTCGGCGCGCTTTTGGGCGTTGCGGTTCTCGCTGTTGCGCTCAGACGATCGGCGGCCGTCACGCCGATCGTGTACGGACTGGCTCTGCTTGCATCGCTGCTGTTGTGTGTCGCAGGCATCGCTCATCTGCTCGGCGGAGCAACGCCGATGAGTTTGAGGCTGCCGCTGGGCGTTCCGTGGATCGGCGCACAATTCCGCCTCGATGCATTGTCCGCCTACTTCCTCGCGATTATCGGATTGGGCTCTTTCATTGCGAGCTTTTTCGCGCTCGGCTATGGGAGGCACGAGGAAACGCCGGAGCGCGTGCTGCCGTTCTACCCTGCGTTTCTGGCCGGCATGACGCTCGTCGTGATCGCCGACGATGCCTTCACGTTCCTGGCGTCGTGGGAATTCATGTCGCTGTCGTCATGGGCGCTGGTGATGGCGCATCACCGCGATCCTGACAACGTGCGCGCCGGTTACATCTATCTTGTAATGGCAAGCTTCGGCACGCTCGCGCTGCTGCTCACGTTTGGGCTGTTGGCTGGTCCGGACGGCGGTTACGGATTCGAGGAGATCCGCAACGCGCATCCGTCGGCTGGCTTGGCGGCGCTGGTCCTGGTCCTCGCACTCGTCGGCGCGGGGTCAAAGGCCGGGCTCGTGCCGCTGCATGTCTGGCTGCCGCTCGCGCATCCGGCGGCGCCGAGTCACGTTTCAGCGCTGATGAGCGGCGTCATGACCAAGGCGGCCATCTATGGATTTGTGCGAATCGTGTTCGATCTCCTGGGCCCGCCCGCATGGTGGTGGAGCATCGTCGTCCTTACGCTCGGCGGCATCACCACGGTTATGGGCGTGCTCTACGCACTGATGCAACACGATCTCAAGCGGCTGCTCGCCTATCACACGGTTGAGAACATCGGGATCATATTCATCGGCCTCGGACTTGCGCTCGCGTTCCAGGCGTACGGCATGGCTTTCACCGCAGCGCTGGCAATGACGGCCGGCCTGCTGCATGTCTTCAATCATTCGGTTTTCAAGAGCCTGCTGTTCTTCGGCGCTGGCGCAGTGCTAACCGCGACCGGCGAGCGGGACATGGAGCATCTCGGCGGGCTCATCCACCGCATGCCGCAGACGGCATTTGTATTTCTCGTCGGCTGTGCGGCGATTTCCGCGTTGCCGCCGCTCAACGGCTTTGTCTCGGAGTGGCTCACCTTCCAGGCCATCCTGCTGAGTCCGCAATTGCCGTCCTGGGGCCTCAAGCTTCTCGTGCCGGCAGTTGGCGCGTCGCTTGCGCTTTCGGCGGCCCTGGCCGCCGCCTGCTTTGTCAAGGCATTCGGCGTGACATTCCTCGGACGCCCACGAACGCCGGCCGCCGAGCGCGCACAAGAAACCGATCGGTTCTCGCTCGCCGCGATGTTCTTCCTCGCTGCGATTTGCCTTTTTGCCGGGATTGTGCCCGGGCTCTTCATGGATGCGCTCGCACCGGTGGTGCAGTCACTCGTCGGCGCTCGGATGCCGGTACAGGCCGGTGTCGAGTGGTTATCGATCGTGCCGATCGCCGAGAGTTGCAGCTCCTATAACGGACTGCTGGTGTTTCTGTTCATGGTGTTATCTGGCACGCTCGCCGCATTCGCGATCCACCGCATGGCATCGGACAAGCTGCGGCGCGCGCCAGCCTGGGACTGCGGCTATCCCGATCCCAGCCCGGCCACGCAATACAGCGCGGCGAGCTTCGCCCAGCCGATACGGCGCGTCTTCGGCACGGTCGTTTTCCGCGCGCGGGAGAATGTCGACATGCCTGCGCCGGGCGACATGCGACCGGCTCGGCTGACCGTTGCATTGCATGACATCGCCTGGGACACGCTCTACGCGCCTATCGCCGCCGCGGTCGGCTATGCGGCCGACCGCCTCAATCGCCTTCAGTTCCTGACCATCCGTCAGTTCCTCAGTCTCGTCTTCGCCGCCCTCGTGATCCTGCTGCTGGTTCTCGCCATATGGCCGTGATTCTCGACATCGCCGTGCAGGGCATGCAGATGCTGCTGATGCTTCTGCTGGCCCCGCTGCTGACGGGCCTGGTGCGCAAGGTGAAGGCGCGATTCCTTCGCCGACGCGGACCTCCGCTGATCCAGCCTTATCGCGACCTTATACGACTCATGCGCAAGGAGGTGGTCCTGGCCGACAGCGCCTCGTGGCTGTTCCGCGTCATTCCCTACCTGGTTTTCGCCGCCATCTGGGTTGCGGCGTCACTGGTGCCGACCTTCCGCACCGGCCTTCTGTTCTCATGGTCGGCGGACCTCATCGCGATTACTGCGCTTCTTGGCAGCGCGCGGTTTTTCCTGGCTTTGGCGGGGATGGATGTCGGCACGAGCTTCGGTGGTATCGGGTCGAGCCGCGAAGTGATGATCGCCTCGCTCGCCGAGCCCGCAATGATCATGGTTGTCTTCACGGTGGCGCTGATTGCCGGGTCGACCCAGCTCTCCACTATGGCCGGGGCGCTCGTCTATTCAGAGGTTGGGTTGCGGGTCTCGCTTGGGCTCGCGCTCTTTGCTGTGATCATGGTCGCCATCGCGGAGAATGGCCGTATCCCAGTCGACAATCCGGCGACGCATCTGGAACTCACCATGGTGCATGAGGCCATGGTGCTCGAATATTCGGGCCGCCATCTGGCGCTGATCGATCTCGCCGCTGAACTCAAGCTGCTGCTGTACGTCTCGCTGATCGCCTGCATCTTCACGCCCTGGGGTATCGCATCGGCCGGTGCAAGCTTAAGCGCGTTGGCGCTGGGACTCGTAAGTTATCTCGGCAAGTTAGCGGTTGGCGGCTTGCTGCTCGCTCTATTTGAAACGTCGATCGCCAAAATGCGCGTCTTCCGCGTTCCGGAATTCCTCGGCGCCGCGCTGATGCTTGGACTCCTCGCAACGCTTCTGCTGTTCGTCTCGCGGAGCCTGTGATGCACGATCTCAATTTCGACATCGCCCATATGCTTGCCGGCTCGCTGGTGCTGGTCAGCTTTCTCCAGCTCTATCAAGACCGTCTTTACGCGCTCCTCAATGTCTACGCGGTCCATGCGGTCGTGTTGGCACTTTCCGTCGCGTGGCAAGCTCACGTGCAAGATGCTCCGCATCTCTACGTGACCGCCGCTATTGCGCTTGTGTTCAAGGCGATTGTCATCCCGGTTGCGCTGCACCGGATCATCGTGCGGCTCGGCATCCACCGCGAGATCGAAAAGGTCGTCGGGGTCGGCACCACTATGCTGCTCGGCATGGGGTTGGTCGCACTGTCGATGGTGGTCATGCTGCGGGTGACGGCGGAGGCCGACCCGCTCGCACGCGAGGACTTGGCCTTTGCCCTGGCGGTCGTCCTGATCGGGCTTTTGATGATGGTGACGCGGCGCAACGCGGTCAGCCAGGTGGTCGGCTTCATGTCGCTTGAAAACGGCCTCGTGCTCGCGGCGACGGGCGCCAAGGGCATGCCGCTGGTGGTCGAGATCAGCATCGCCTTCTCGATCCTGATCGCCTTCATCGTGATCGGCATTTTTCTCTTCCGCATCCGTGAACGTTTCGACACGGTGGACCTGCAGGCCCTCGATAGCCGTCGCGGAGAGCGCCAATGAGCTTCGACCCCGTGGCTGCGATCCTGATCATCCCGGCACTGGCGGCGGGAGTGCTGGCGGTGCTGCCGGGCTACTGGCTCACCGCACGCCTGAACGTCGCGGGCGCACTCGCCACGTTTCTGGTCGCGCTCTCGCTGTTCGTCGTGCGCCCACCGGCAGGCCCTTACCTCCATGTTGACGATCTCAACAACGTCTTCATCGTGCTCACGACCTTCGTGGGCTTCACCACCAGCGTGTTCAGCGCGAGCTATATCGGCCATGAACTGGGGAGCGGACGGCTGACGCCGCGATTCCTGCGCTTCTATCATGCGATGTATCAGGTGCTGATGCTCGCGATGAATCTTGCCCTCGTCGCCAACAATATCGGTGTGATGTGGGTTGCGATCGAGCTCGCCACACTGACAACTGTGCTCATGGTAGGCATCTACCGCACGCACGAAGCGCTCGAAGCCGCCTGGAAATATTTCATACTCGGGAGCGTTGGTATCGCGCTCGCCCTTTTCGGCACCATCCTCGTCTACATGGCGGCGCGGCCCGTCCTCGGCGAGGGGCCCGACGCCATGGTCTGGACCATTCTGATCGCGCACGCCGCGCAGTTCGATCCAGCGCTGCTCAATGTCGCCTTCGTGTTCCTGCTGCTCGGCTACGGCACCAAGGTCGGGCTCGCGCCGCTGCATGCGTGGCTGCCCGATGCGCACGCCGAAGGCCCGACACCGATTTCCGCGGTTCTCTCGGGGCTTCTGCTCAACGTCGCGCTCTATGCACTGCTGCGTTTCAAGATGCTGCTCGCGGCCAATCCGAACGCGCTCGCGCCGGGACCGTTGATGGTGACGATGGGGCTCATGTCCGTCGTGTTCGCGGCGTTCATGCTTTACCGCCGGCGCGACATCAAACGTATGTTTGCCTATTCCTCGATCGAGCACATGGGAATCATCGCGTTTGCGTTCGGCATGGGCGGACCAATCGCAAACTTCGCCGGCCTTCTGCACATGACCATGCATTCCCTGACCAAATCGGCGATCTTCTTCGCGGTCGGTCACGTCGCGCAGGTCAAGGGTACGCAACAGATTGCCAATATGGGCGGACTGACAATGACCAATCCGGTGCTCGGGTGGGGACTCGTGCTGGGCGTCGTTGCCATCGCTGGGTTGCCCCCGCTTGGCATCTTCATGAGCGAATTTCTGGTGGTGACTTCGACCTTCGCGCGCGAGCCGTGGCTCGCGATCGTGCTCGTGTTTGGGATCCTGGTCGGCGTCGCCGCGCTGTTCCTGCGGCTCAACACCATCGCATTCGGCGAGCCGCATAGTGCCACCGCGGAAGCAAAGGCCTCCTACGTGCCGATGTTCGTACATCTTGCCCTGGTGTTCGTTGCCGGCGTCTACATGCCGCCGGAGCTGGTTTCGTGGTTCCAGAATGTCGCCAAGCTGCTCGGATAGATGCGATGGCGCTGATCGACAGGATCGGAGGCGTGAAGGCCGGCAACCACCGCCCGTGGCCACGGGCGACAGTGAACGAAAATGGCTGGTGCACCGCTGCAAGCGAATTGTCGGCCGGCCGGCTAACTTTGCTAGGATTGTGGGGCGACACAGGCGCTGCGCACATGGCTGTGCTCGATGAGCAGACGGCGGAAATCGCCGTCGCTACGATCGAGTGTCCGCAAGGACGTTTCCCGTCGGTCGGCGCATTGCACCCGCCGGCCATCCGGCTGGAACGTGCGCTGCGCGACCTCTACGGGCTGAACCCATCCGGCCTTCCGGACGTACGGCCGTGGCTCGATCACGATTGCTGGGGGGTGCGGCAGCCGCTCGGTGCCCGCACCGATCCGGCACCGAATTCACTTCCTTACGCATTCCTTCCCACTGAGGGTGAGAGCCTGCACCAGATTCCGGTCGGTCCGGTTCATGCGGGCATCATCGAGCCAGGCCACTTCCGTTTCACGGCCAGTGGCGAAACGGTGGTGCGGCTCGAACAGCGCCTCGGCTATGTCCACAAGGGCATCGACTTGCTGATGATAGGAGCGCCGCTCGACAAGGCGGCGCGGCTAGCCGGCCGCATCTCCGGCGACAGCACCGTCGCCTACGCGATCGCTTTCGCGCATGCCGTAGAAGCCGCGTTGGAGATCGAGGTGCCGCCGCGGGCGGACTATTTGCGCGCATTGATGGCTGAACTCGAGCGCCTCGCCAATCACCTGGGCGATATTGGCGCCGTCTGCAACGATGCATCCTTCGCCATCATGCACGCGCAATGCGGCATCCTGCGCGAACGCGTCCTGCGCGCCGCAGATATTTGTTTCGGCCATCGCCTTATGATGGACCGTGTCATGCCTGGGGGTGTGAGCCACGATCTTTCGCCCGAAGGCGCCGCAAATTTGCGCGCACTGCTGGACGAGGTGCGGCGCGTCTTTCCCCGGCTCGTCAATCTTTACGACAATACCGCCTCGCTGCAGGACCGCACCGCCACGACCGGCATCCTGCGAGCGGAACTCGCGCGGCAGTTCGGCGCCGGCGGCTATGTCGGCCGCGCCAGCGGCCGCGCTTTCGATGCACGCAAGCGGCCCTCTTACCCGCCCTATGATCAGCTCGATTTCGACGTGGCACTGTTTGACACGGGAGATGTGAACGCGCGCGTCTGGGTCCGTATCCGCGAGGTTGAACAGAGCCTGAATTTGATCGAGCAGATTCTGCGACGCATGCCTCCTGGACCGGCCGGGATCGAACCCGACGGTGAAAGAAGGTGCGCTGAAGGCATGGGTTTTGTCGAAGGATTTCGCGGCGACATACTGGTGTGGCTGCGGATCGAGGACAACCGTGTAGCGCGCTGTCACCTGCGCGATCCGTCTTGGTTCCAGTGGCCGCTGCTGGAGGCGGTGATCGAAGGTAACATCGTCGCCGACTTCCCGCTCTGCAACAAGTCGTTCAACTGTTCGTACTCGGGGCACGATCTTTAGGCCATTCATATGCGCAGGACACTATTCGAAAGTCTTATTCACCGCCCGCTCACGGAGGCACCGCCCGCGCTTGACGAGGCAATGCTGAAGGACCTCGCGGCAAACCTCGATCAGGCTGCACGACGCCGGCTCGGCCGAAGCCTTTCAATCCGCGAGGTTGATGCGGGTTCTTGCAATGGCTGCGAACTCGAAATCCACGCGCTCAACAATGCATTTTACGATCTCGAACGTTTCGGACTGCGCTTCGTCGCTTCGCCTCGGCACGCCGACGTCTTGATGGTGACCGGGCCCCTGACTAAGAATATGCGCGAAGCGCTAGAACGCACATATCGTGCGACTCCAGACCCGAAATGGGTGATCGCGGTCGGGGATTGCGCGATCCACGGCGGCATCTTCGCTGCAAGCTACGCTTGCGTTGGCCGCGTGGCCGATGCCGTGCCGGTTGATCTTCGTATTCCCGGCTGTCCGCCTTCACCCCAAGCCTTATTGCGCGGGTTGCTCACACTGTTGAAAGCGGCGAAAGCCTAGTCGGTTCGAGCTCCAATTGCGATGGTCGACAATCGAGTGGCTGGCGGCAGGCCTATGCGAAAAGGTGATATCGTCCGTCTTAAGCCCGGCTTTGACCGAAGTTTCGAGGGCATCGCAGCTCGCCGGGCCGGCCTGCCGCTGAGGGAGAACCGTCTGTACCAAGTCCTTGATTGCGAGCCGGGTGACACGAGCACTGTGCTCACTTTAACGCCAGTGCGCGTCTTTTACCTTGCCGGTGTCAAGCATGTGGTAAAAATAGGCTCTGAGACGTTTCCGTACGTCTCCGCGCGATTCGAGCTCGTGTATTCAATCTGAAGCTCTTCGCCAATAAGTCTGCGATGTGAGAACACGCAGCCAAGCACGCCAACGCTACGCAGCCTGGACTAACCGCCCTGGCCGGTGCCGTAGGAGGCGATCGCTATCCGCCGAGGTTAGTCCACTATCATTCTGGTGGGTGGTTTCGGTGGGGCCAGCAATTCCGTCGCTCTGTTGTTGTCGATTACGATGGTGGCGCCGGTCACACAAACCGACGGGACCGCACAACATCAAAAGCGAAATAGTTGTGAAACGCAGTGACACGAAGCGTGGCTCGAAAGCGGTCATTGTAGCGTCCCTGGTCGTCGAGAAGGTAGACGCAAAGATTGATAGATCGGGGATAGCCGACGAAGGAGGTGGTATGGTATGGCAATAAGCCGATTTCAGTCACATTGAACATTGATCTGAGAGGTGTTTAGGCCGCTACCACAATCAGGGGACAAAAGAATATGTCGCTCTTTCGGCGCCGCGAATGCGGTTGCGCGAGGACACGGCGATTTGTCGCTATTGGTCAGCCCGCCTTCGGGAAACCGTGCCATTGCTCCGTCATGAACCTCATCCTCGCCGGCGTGAGATGACGTAGGATTCGTCGAAGAACCAGAGTCCGCTACGCTCGTCATGCGACACAACTCGCCATGCCCTCATTCCTTGTGACGGCAAGAGAACCAAGCTGGAGAATCTTCGTCAACCATAAACCGTCCCACGATCGCAGTGGGACAGTTTGTGGGACCGCGCCGATAGGTGATCCACCTCTGACGCTTGGGTTTCCCAGGAACGTAATGTTCGTGCTCCATGACCCATTGAAAGTCAGTCGGCCCGTTCAATTTCACGATGATTCTCTGCCGGCGCCAGGCCCTGTGCTTCTTCCTGGTCCATAGCCGCTGGCTGCGGTATCGAAGTCGCAGCTCCCACCTCGTACCGACCCTGCCGTCCGGCGTCATCAGAAGGCTGTTGCATCGCCTGCCGGCCCGCAATGACTCACCGAAGCCCGCTGGTGCTCTTTCCATGCGTGGCCCCTACAAGGAGCAGGTTCGGGACTATTGCCGGGATGCTCGGGATCGGTGCGGTTCCATCCCCCCCGAGTGAGACCGCACTCAGAAACATGGCACGATCGCTTCCGAGACTTGGTGGGGGGGGCGGCGCGAAGGCATGAAGTCTCGCTGACCCAAGGATCCCGCCGATCAGCAACAAGCCGGTGCCGAATGCGACAACCGTCGGTACGAAGAATCCGGACCGGTCATCGGGACCTGGAGAGGCCTGGGGCAGATGGAACTGACTCAGCACGTCGGCCCGCAGAGCTGCCACCTCCTCCGGTTGGTCCGAGGGACCTGCCGCCATGATGTTAAACAGCTGGTCGATGCGAAAGGCTGGCGTCGCAGGCGTTGCCTCGTCGGCTACGGGCGGTGCCGAATTGGCAATGAGAGCGGACACGTTTGCCCCGATTGCACCTCCGCTTATCGGGACCGCGGCGAAGGCCGTGAGCGCCGTGCGACGAGCCAGGGGGGGACGCGGTGGAACATCAAGTTTCCGCTGCAAGCGATGATCGACGTAGCGGCCGTGGACGCGTGTGCTTTGAACGCGCGGCTCCGCGAGTGCGGTCTGCTGGGCGGTGGAGGTATTAGCGAAAAGGTCAGGGCAGCTGTCGCACAGGGCAAACGCGTGCGCGTCGCGGCCAGTGCAAGACAGGACCACGATTGCCGCCGCCAACAATCGGAACTCCGACACACAGCGCGCCATGCACGCCCCCTGCTCGCCCTTCCTGAGAACTGCCGCCGACTCACAACCAAGCGTACGAGCAGAAAACGGTCAAACTTGCGGCGACGCTGGCTGCTAGCCCGCCACATTGGTATTCGGCTCCGGTGAGAAAGGCCTCGCGCTGTGGATACTGGTGGTGATCCAACCGGCGGTGCCAACCCAACAAGTCTATCGAAGTGCAAAAGTGACCCGATTTCCCGGCGCGTAGGCCGGGAGCGTATGCTGAACAGCGAATAACCGTGACGGTAACAATCCTACGCTTTTTGGTAATCTTCTATTAAGGGAGATGGCTCGTCCCGCGGGCGCCGGGGGCTCTTTTAAGGGATGTCGCATGGACATCCTCGCCAGGCTGTCTGCGGACAGAAGGTACTGCGCTCCGCGATTGGGGTCGGCGATGGCCCATTTCACATCCAGGTCGCGCCGCCCGCTTTTCGAGCGTTCCCGCCCTATTCTTCAGCGGGAACGACTTTCATCAAAGTCAGGTTGCAATCGCCGTCGTCACACCCGGGCGGATCTTCGGCCGCAATCCAGAATGTAGCACGGTGAGAGCCGGTATTAGCAGAGAACACCACGAAATTGTGGTTGGTACAATCTTTGGTGGCTGTGGCGTCGTTGAAGCTGGAGAGCGTATAAGCCAGACAACCGTTTTCGCTCACGTCGCTAAAGTAGTACCCGAAATGCTGAGTTGGCTTGAACGTGACTTTTTTTTTCCAACAGGGTCGGGTGTCGCACTGCCCGGTGGAACTCCGCCCCCGCGGAATAGAATGTGCCTGGTTCCTACAACGCTTCCCGTCGAATTTGTCTCAAACCAGCCAATTCCGTTGATTTCACCCGAGACTGTCGTGAACTGGAGTTCCAAGATTGCTTTCAAGGTGCGAGCGGAGGGACTGCGGTGGAAATAGACTTTCGGGTCGAATGCGCCGCCCGCGTTGTTCACTGCATCATAGGACATTCCCCAAAATGGCAATGGCCCAGGCGCAGACGAGTGGCTGCCTACCCCCACGCAGTCGCCGGTTCCTGTTAGGCAATACCCGATGTTTTTACTGTCTTGATTACCGCTATAACTTCCAAAGCTCTTGGTCGGAGCGTCCCAAAATGGCGCACCATTGTTGTTGAGGTTTCTTTGAAAGCCAGCTCCGGGGCTGCCTATGACAGTTTGGGCAGACGACGTTGCACAAGTCGTCACTGTCCATACGGCTGCCGCGATGAGTAGACTCAGACCGCGCCTACTTCGGACGGCAGTACGCCGCTTATCGACGCTGTCGGCGTGCCAGCGGTGACCGGTGCAGTTTTCGTGACTCCTTGTTTTCATGGAAATGCTCCATTGATTCACCTAGGCGCCGACATCCATAGCGGGATACCGTTTATCTACTAAACTAGAAGTATTTTTCCCTGTTCAAGATGAAAGTCAATGGTGGACATCATGTCGTCCCATTGACCGACGCTGGGAAGACGTAATCGAACGTTTCCTGCCTCCGCGCTTCGCATCATCGAGAAATGAATCTCTGGGGGCGCGCACTCGCGGGCGGTGCTCACTGAAAAGCCGGCAAACTACACGCGCTGGCGGTAACAACCGCGACGCGTTTGGTCATCGTCAGCCTCAACGAAGGGATTTAATGCCGGGCTGGAGAAGAGAGACAAGAACCGTCCTGCCGCCTGCTCAAGTTGCTCTTCAGCTGCGGTTGAGCCAAATGCCACCCCAAGCAGCCAATGCAACCAGGATCAAACCAGGTATCACGCGAACAGCGAAAGAATGCCCTCCAGTGGTTCTCGCGAAAATCATCTTGCCGATCGTGTTGGTCGAAAGCCCGGCAAGAATTGGAATAGCCGCGTCAGCCGGATTCATCTTTCCCGATGCGACAAGCGAAGCGATCGAGATTGCGGCTGAATGGGCGTCGACGAATCCGGCGACCGCCGCCGCCGCAATAGCGCCTGTCTCTCCGAACCATTCCCGAAGCGCCGCAGAAACGACGAGGATGCAGGAAAGAGTTAAGGCAAATCCCAAAGCCGTCAACACGCTGAAGGCGTGTCCCGGCCGTGGTTCGTCTTCCGTCTTTTGCCGGGGCTCGGATCGTGAACGCCCGCTCCATAGGCACCGGCTGCCACGCCGGCGCAGATCAGCGGGGCCGACAGCATGCGGAGCGTACTGACGCTGGTCACGGCAAGAACGGCGGTCATTTGGAAAACCGTCGCCACCGTCGACAAGACCGCGCCTGCCACCGCGGCTGCCAGAGCGTCCGGGGTCTTCCTAACCCGTGCCCCCATGGCCCCGATGGTGGCGATGCTGGAGATGAAGCCGGATGCGAGGCCTGCAAGCGGTAGCCCGAACCGCGCCCCGAGCACGCGAACCGAAATATGGCCGGCGGCACCGATGGCCATGACGAGAATCACGATGATCCAGATCGTATGCGGGTTAAACGCATTGTAGGGCCCGAGCGGGCGATCAGGCGGAGCGGCAGGACGACGAGCGTCGCGCTGGCGAAGATCAATGCGTCGCTGACCTCACCCTCCGAGAGCAACGAGCGGACGAAATAATGGAGCGGAGTCCGCGCCGCGAGCAAGACAGCCACGGTCACACCCACGCCCGCCGCCAGTGCGGGCTGTCGCATTGAAAGTCCACCAAGCAGCGCGGTTAAAATGAGCGCGATCTCGGTCGTAAGGCCGGGGTCGACTTCACGGCCTCGCCAAAAGGCGGCAGAAGTCAGAGCGATCACGCCCGCCGTCGTAACCCCCAGCATGACTTCATCCCCAACCATGACGCTGATGGCACCAGCCAGCGATGTAACCGCAAACGTGCGTATTCCGGCTGGTGAACGCGATGGCCCGCGCCTTTGCGACGCTCCCTCTCGGCGCCGATCAGCAGGCCTATACCAAGTGCCACAGCGAGATTTAGGATCACGGGGTCCAGGATGAGCATGATCTCCGTTATGCGCCACCCGCCGTTGTCGCAATCGATTCCACGACTGAGTATGGCTTCAGCTCGACCGTCGCGGCCGAAAGCCGGCGATAGAGGCCACGCCGACGGGCAAGCGGCCACCAATCGTACAAGAAGATTTCAAGCGGGCGCCAATTCGCCACCCAGCCCAGAATGAGAAAGCTCTCCTCGATGAGGCGCTTGAAAGGAGCCTCGCTCAGATATCCGGCCGCCAGATGCGCGAGAACGAGACAAAGCGATCAGGATCGCCACGCCGATCGCAAGCGAACGGCGGCCGATCCGGAACAGCTCGTTGAGGTCGTGCTGAAGGCGGTCTGCCCGATAAGTGAAGTACCTGCGAAAAGCCTCGCTGAGCTCCCGCGCCACCTTAATTTGAGCGGCGGTCTGCGGAAAGTGAATGACGATCTTGAACGGCGGATCGGCTGCCAATTCCCTTGCCCAGCCGACAATGTATTCCTCCGCTTCCTTGTCGAGATCCTTTTCCCGGAACGGAAATGGGTCGAGCGTATGGAATAGCTGCGCAATGTCGTCGACGCGCAGTTCGATCACCTCGTCTGGGCTTGCGGTAGTCAAAGGGCCAATGGTCCGATTGCACTTCAAAGTATATCTTAATCCCCGTCCGGACCAATGCTCTTGACTTGGATCAATGGAAACCGGGCGGGAATCGTCATCATTGCGATAATATTACCCATTGTCCGCCAGGAGTTTTAAAATGATTCGTAAGCTCTCCTTCTCAAGAGAGTGGCAGGACTGGTGCAACCTGCTGCTCGGCATCTGGTTGTGTGTGTCGGCATGGGTGTTAGGGTTCGTTGACGACCGCGCAGCGGCGGAAAATGCCGTGTTTGTGGGATTTCTGATCATCCTCGCCGAGGTGTTCACGTTCTCTATGCTTCGGGCCGTGGAGGAATGGGTCAATGTCGCGCTCGGTGCCTGGCTGGTGGCGTCGATTTGGGTGCTGGAAATTACAGCTCTGGCCGCCAAGGTGGATCTGATCGTGAGCGGCATGCTGTTGGCGTTGCTGGCGCTCTATGAGCTCTGGGACGCAAGGCGTCTGGTCCGTCTTCAAACGTAGCCCGAGGTCGAAGGCCGTAGGTCCCGCGTGCTCGCGAAACGCGGATGAAAGGCTCTTTCCCTCTTGGCCCGGCGTGCCGGTCGAATTGCAATGCAGAAAAAGCAGGAAAAGTGGTCGGGCCGCGTCGGCTTCATTCTCTCCACCATGGGCTCGGCGATCGGGCTCGGGAGCATCTGGAAATTTCCCTACGAGGTCGGCAGCAACGGTGGTGGCGGCTTCGTGCTCTGCTATCTTCTGGGCCTCATCCTGATCGTGCTTCCGCTCATGCTGGTGGAGTTCACGATCGGCCGATGCGGCCGCTCCGATGCGGTCGGCAGCATCGCGCGCGTGGCCCGGGAGAGCGCCGCCTCCCGGCGCTGGCAGCTGCTCGGGATCGTCGGCGTCGTCACCTCGTTCCTCATTCTGAGCTTCTACTCGGTCATCGGCGGTTGGGCGCTCAGCTATGCGGTGGACACCGTGCGCAGCGGGCTGCCTGGCGACACCGCCGACGCGGTGCAGGCGCGCTTTGACGCCCTGCTCGCGGCACCTTGGAACATGGCCGGATACCACGCGTTGTTCATGGCGGCGACCGCGCTCATCGTCGTGCGGGGGATTGCGGGCGGGATCGAGCGGGCATGCAAGGTGTTGATGCCGGTTCTCATCGTTCTGGTGGCCGCGCTTGCGCTCTATTCGATGGCCGAGGGAGACGTGCGTGCGGCGTCGCGATTTTTGTTCAGGTTCGACCGGGCGCTCATCTCCGCAAAGGTCGCGTTGGAGGCGCTGGGGCTCGGCTTCTTCTCGATCGGCGTGGGGCTCGCCGTGATGATCACCTATGCGAGCTACGCCGGGCCGGAGATCGATTTGCGCCAGATTGCGATCGCGACCATCATGGGAGATACGCTGGTGTCTTTTGTCGCGGGTCTGGCGGTGTTCCCGATCGTGTTTGGCGAGAAGCTCGACCCGGCGAGCGGCCCGGGTTTGATGTTCGTGACGTTGCCGCTGGGGTTTGCGCGGCTGCCGTTCGGAACGCCGGTGGCAGTGGCCTTCTTCGTGCTATTGGCCGTCGCCGGGCTCGCTTCGGCGATCTCCATGCTGAAGATGCCGGTGGCGCTGCTACAACGGCGGTTCGCGTGCTCGCGCGGCGTCGCGACGGGAGTGTCGGCCTTGGCCTGCTGGGCCCTGGGTCTGCTCTCGGTGCTGTCGTTCAACGTGTGGGCGGACTGGTATCCGCTGGCGGGAGTTCCGGGCCTGGCGAGAGCCGGAGTGTTCGATCTCTTGGACCTGCTGACCTCCAACATGCTGCTGCCGGCCGGCAGCTTTGCGCTCGCGCTGTTCGGCGGCTGGGTCATTCCGGCCTCGCTGTTTGCCGAGGAGCTTCGCCTTGGCTCGATCGGCATTGCGGTCATCCGTGTGCTGTTGCGCTTCATCGTACCTTGCGCGATTGCGGCGGCAAGCCTCGCAACTCTGCGCTCTTGATCGGGGCTGGCAATGAGCGGTCTCACCCAGTCGACGATTGCGTTCTTGCAAGAGCATCGGGGATGGGGACCTGCCGTCGTCTTCG
The DNA here is from genome assembly GCA_963721005.1 of uncultured Alphaproteobacteria bacterium. GTDB lineage: Bacteria > Pseudomonadota > Alphaproteobacteria > Rhizobiales > Xanthobacteraceae > VAZQ01. The sequence continues at coordinate 957,439 of CAVRHR010000003.1, forward strand.
GGCTGGCGTTCTGCGAATCTTTCGCGTTCGTCTCGCTGATCGTTCCGGCCACTGGCATTCTGCTCGGCATTGGCGGGCTCATGGGGGCGGCCGGCCTGGAATTCTGGTCGATCTGGGTCGCGGCAGTGCTGGGTGCCATTGTGGGCGACTGGCTCGCCTATGAACTCGCGTTCCGATTCAAGGAGCACGTCATTCGGGCATGGCCGCTGTCGCGTCACCCGGCGCTGGTTGCTCGCGGGTTCGGATTCTTTCATCGCTGGGGGATGATCGCGGTATTCTGCGGCCGCTTCTTCGGCCCGTTGCGCGCAATCGTTCCGATCGCGGCCGGGCTGCACGCGATGCCGGGATGGAAATTCCAGATCGCCAATCTCGCCTCGGCGCTGGTATGGGCGACCGGCATCCTGACCCCGGGTTTTGTGGGTGCGAGCTGGCTGATGGGATGAGGCGTGCGCCCGGACTTCGCCGGCGGACAAGAAGACGGGAACTGGCGGCACTCTCCCAGCTTCTGGCGGTCCCTAGTTGGAGAACAGGCAGCAGATCGGGGGGAGCGTGCCCCTACGCAATTGCGATGATCCGGAAGCGACGACTTTCGGGCTGCTTCCCTCCATCCGCTTATCAAAGACACTAGGCTCCGCCGCAGCATCGTCAGGCTCGTCCGATCATCGGTGAACCAGCTCACGGCAGATTGCCTCGATCCGCGATCACTTCATAAAACTTAGGTAGGAAGCGAGCGCTTCAATCTGGTTCGCTGACAATTTTCTCGCGATATCCGGCATCGGAGGCCCGGAGGCGGTGTGATATCCTTGGCCCCACTGCTCGAGCGTCCGTTTCAGGTAGGAGGAGGCAAGCCCACCCAGGCGCGGGATCTGGCCGACCCCTTCCGCGTTCGGGCCATGGCAGACCACGCAGGCCACGATATTGTCGTCCGGCATGCCTTGCTGATATATCGTCCTGCCGGCGACCACGAGCTCCGCGTCGCCGTCGTTGGCGGCGCGCGGCGGCAAGGTCGAAAAGTAGCTTGCCAGATCGCGCGCGCTCTGGGCGCTGAGGTTCTCGGTGGCGCCCCACATGTACTGCTTCGAGAGCGGATTGTCGCGGCCGTGGCTGCGAAAGCCGGCGAGCTGATTCTCGAGATATTGCGATCGCTGCCCGGCGAGCCGCGGCGCTGGCGTATAGCCTTGCGCTGAAGTGCCGTGGCACCAGGTGCAATTGCGCACCGCGGGGCTTTCCGCGTGGCCCGCGATCACGGAAACCACAAGGCCGCCGATTGCGAGGAGCGCCAGTCTCGGCCGGGTGCCCATCATGATTCAGATCACCTATTTCAGATAGCTGACATAAGCAGCGACCGCTTCGACTTGGTTCTTGGTCAGGCTATGTGCGACCGGGCTCATGATGCCCGAGGTATCCGGCTTGGCCGGATCCTGGCCCCGTTCCGTGCCCCAATTGGTCAATTCCTTGATGAGGTAAGGGTAGAGCTGGCCGGCCAGCCGCGGAATTTCGCCGCTGCCCGTCGCCTCCGGACCGTGGCACGCCGCGCAGGCCGCCACATTGGCGTCCGGCACCCCATCCTCGAAGATGCGCTTGCCCTGCCCCAGCAACTGCCGGGGCGCACCTCCAACCGGCGCCGGATTGAGATCGTGAAAGCTCGCCGCCAGGGCCTGGACCATGGACGGGCTCAAGGCATGTGCCACGTTGAACATGATATTGTTGGTGCGCCGATGCTCGATGAAGGCACGCAACTGGTTCTTCAGATACTCGGTCTGCTGTCCGGCGAGCCGCGGTATCGGATAGTAGCCGCGGTAGCCCTGCGCCGAAGCGCCATGGCAGTCCTTGCAATAGCTGAGCTTGGCCTGAACGCCGGCGTGCGAAGCGTCCTGCGCCCGGGCGCCGCCCCCGAGCGCGACCAGCAGTGCGCTTCATAATACACGACGTCATGGCGCCGCGTCCCAGTCCTCCGGCGTGAACGTCATGGCGGTCCCGCTGCCGCGCTAGGTATGGCTCAATTGGCAACTCCAGTAAGCTCCAACCCAAATCAAATGGCAGCGCAGGTCATTACGGGTCCCAACGTGGCAAATGCGCAACGAATGCAAATCCCCCATGGATCACGACCGTGTGCAACGTGGCTCGACATGCGACACCTCAGTCAGCGGGAGGGACTGGGAGCACTGCTAACACTTCGCTCTCTGGTTACATGTAACAATCCCATATTCGTCGAGCGATTTCCGTTATGACTTATAACCAATCAATTCGGCCGTCGTCCTCGCCCTAGTAGACCGGAGGGGCCCCATTGTGAGCCATGTCGCTCAATTCAATTAATTTTGCGCGGGCGGGAACCCGCAATGCCAACCCTGTTAAGTCGACGGACGGTGAAGCCCAAGCCCCCCAGCCCCTGTTTCCGGCTGGAAGCTCCGACGTTCTCGCCGTTCGGCGGGGTCTTCCTCTGGGCCCGCTTTTGTGAAGATATGAAAGCAGAGAAGCGCCAGACCGGTCGTAAAGTCACGGCCTGATGCGAGGATATCGGTCGGACCAGTCGAAGCCGTTGCGCCACCTAGCGCGGTTGCCGAGGGCACCGACGAAATCCGGGGCATCACTCTTTCTACCGTAACGCTCGTGGCGACAATACCGTATCGGTTACTTTGCGATATCGAAGCTCACGCCTTGCGCGAGAGGAAGCCGCGTCCCAAAATTGATCGTGTTGGTGGCGCGACGCATATAGGCCTTCCAAGCGTCGGAGCCAGCCTCTCGACCGCCGCCGGTCTCCTTCTCGCCGCCAAAGGCGCCGCCAATCTCGGCTCCCGAAGGGCCGATGTTCACGTTGGCGATGCCGCAATCCGACCCACAGGTGGAGAGGAAGCGCTCCGCCTCGCGCACGTCGAGGGTGAAAATAGAGGAGGAAAGGCCCGCGCCGACGGCGTTGTGCAACTGGATTGCCCGATCGAGTTCGGCATAACGCATCACATAGAGAATCGGCGCGAAGGTTTCACGCAGCACGGGGCCGGCCTGCTCCGGCATCTCACAGAGCGCAGGACGCACATAGTAGGCGTCCTTGCCCCCGATCCCCTTGATGCGCTCGCCGCCATGTACCTTGCCGCCCGTCGCACGCGCCTCTGCGAGCGCCCGCTGCATGCTTTCAAAGGCGCGGGCGTCGATGAGCGGACCGACTAGTATTTCCGCCGCGCGCGGATCGCCGACCTTCACGGACCCATAGACGCGGGACAGCCTACTCACCAGGCGGTCATGGATACTATCATGCACGAGGATCCGCCTCAGCGTCGTACAGCGCTGGCCCGCGGTTCCCATGGCAGCAAAAGCGATGGCGCGGACGGTGAGATCGAGATCGGCTGTGGGTGCGACCACGGCAGCGTTGTTGCCACCGAGCTCTAAAATCGCACGAGCGAAACGGGCGGCGAGACGCGGACCAATGGCGCGCCCCATGGCGGTCGAACCCGTAGCCGAGACAACGACGACCCGGGCGTCATCCACGAGCGCGTCGCCGACATCATGGCCGCCGATCAGAACTCCCGAGAGTCCATGGGGTGCGTCGCCAAAGCGACGCATCGCACGTTCGACAATGGCTTTCATCGCGAACGCGGTGAGCGGCGTCTTCTCGGAAGGCTTCCAGACCACCGGATCGCCGCAGACAAACGCGATGGCAGCATTCCAGGACCAGACCGCCACGGGAAAGTTGAAAGCCGAAATGACCCCACAGACGCCGAGCGGATGCCAATTCTCCATCATGCGATGATCGGCACGCTCAGTCGCGATAGTGCGGCCATAGAGCTGGCGCGACAACCCGACCGCGAAGTCGCAAATATCGATCATCTCTTGGACCTCGCCTAGACCCTCCGACACGATCTTGCCCGTTTCGAGCGTCACGAGCCGGCCGAGATCGTCCTTGGCGGCACGTAATTCCTCCGCGAGGATCCGCACGAATTCCCCACGTCGTGGCGCTGGGACCGTGCGCCAAGCGTCATAGGCTTCTGCGGCCCGCCCTATGACCGCGCTCGCCTCCTCCGGGCTTGTGATTCGGACATGGGTGATGACCTCGCCCGTGATCGGCGATGCAGCCGGAACTCCCTCGCGGGCGAACGAGCTACCCGGCGCCCCAAGCCGTGACAGGATGGCGAGCGCTTCGTCACGGACCAATGGGAGCTTGATCGAGAACGCGTTCATGATCGCTCGGGACCCCTGAAACGTTCTTGTGGGACGTTGGTTTCCGGTTTGGCGTAGACCTGGCCGAAACGGTTCTCCAAGAAGATCTTCAACGATATGTCCTCCTGATGAACGAACCCGCTCGGCGGCAATTGCCCGCCCACGATCAGATCGAGCACGGTGCAGATCGCCGCAGCCGTCGTGATCTGAATAGCACTCAACGTTCGGCCGTCTACGTCACGGCTGTAGATCTTGTTCGCATAGGTTTCCTGCACAAGCTGACCATTGTTGCGGCCGCTGACTGTCACAAAGATTATCACTACATCCTGCAGTGTTGTTGGTACCGCATGCTCCAAGATATTCTTTAGCACATCCCGGCGGTCGCGCAGGCGCAGATCATTGAGGAGCGCGCGCATGATCGCCGCATGACCCGGATAGCGGATCGTGCGGTAATTGAGCGTTCGAACCTTCCCTTCAAGGGTATCGCAAAGCGTTCCAAGCCCGCCCGATGTGTTGAACGCCTCGTAAGTCACGCCGTCGAGCGAGAATTCCTCCCGCTCCTCCAGCGGCGGCACCTCGCGACGCACTCCATTCACGATCGCTTCACAAGGCTCGCAGTATTCATTGATCACCCCATCCGTGCTCCAGGTCAGATTGTAGTTGAGCGCATTGGAGGGGTATTGAGGAAGCGCCCCGACACGTAGCTTGACACTGTCGAGAGCCTCGAAGCGCTTCACCAAGTCGAAAGCCACGATCGACACGAAGCCCGGGGCCAGCCCGCACTGCGGAATGAAGGCCGCGCTGGCATCGGCGGCGAGCTCCCTCACACGGCGCATGCTTGCCACATCCTCTGTCAAGTCGAGATAGTGCGTACGGGCTGCTCGGGCCGCTTCTGCAATGACCGACGTCAGATGAAAGGGGGCGGCATTGAGCACGGCAAACTTGCCGTTCAGCAGATCTACCAGCTTTGAGCTGTCCCCCACATCCGCCGCCGCGATGCGAATGCGTTCATCGCGGTCGAGACGACCAAGAGCTTCTGGCGAGCGGTCTGTCAGGGTCACCTGGTAGTCGCCAGTCGAGGCAAGCAAGCCGGCGACGGTGGCGCCGATTTTACCGGCGCCGATCACGACGACGTCCTTCATGCGCCCTCCCGCAGTTCGAGCGAAGATACCCAACGAAACAGAACGTCAAACTGACTGGCCGGGCATAGATGGCGCCGGAGGCGTATACAGTTGCAGCTTACCACTAAACCCGTTCCAGGGGCGCTGCGCAGACATTGCTTCCAACTCCCTACCGCCCGCATCCTAGCCCCGCTGGCCCATTGTCCACGCGACGAGAGCGTCGACGTCAGAGGTTTGGACCACGAGCCCACAGGTGACGGCCACCCCGCGTCGGTTCCGGTCCGTACAAGCTCCGCGAATGGCCTATCGGCGCGTCGCTTCACTTCGACCTTTTTGCTCGCCCAATCACCTCCCTGCATTCCTAAGCTACGCTTTCGGCGGTAGGACCGCGATAGCCTCCACTTCGAGCAGATAACCGGGATTGGCAAGCCGCACGACCTGGACCAAAGTGGATGCCGGTAGCCCCGATTTATTGGTGAAATACTGTGCGCGGACCTCGCGGAATTCGTTGGCATTGGCTTCGATGTTGGTGAGGTAGCTGTTGAGCTTGACCACATGCTCGAAATCGCCCCCGACGGAGGCGAGCGCGGTCTTCAGGTTCTCCATTACCTGCACCGCCTGGGTGCGGAAGCCCGGGGCGATTTTACCGTCCGCCTCAGCGCCCGTCTGGCCGGCGATATAGACAGTGCGGTGCGGCCCGTTTACCTCAACCACATGGCTGTAGGTGGTCGGGCTCGACATGCCAGGCGGGTTCGAAAAGCTCAGGTTCGACGGCGTCTGCGCCCGCGCACTGCTGGCAGCGCCGGCGGCGGCGGCTATAGTCACTACGGCGGCGACAATGTCGCGGCGGGACGCGACCGGCTTTTCGACGGTTGGCGCGGCGCAAGTGGATAGGTTCGTCATGATGTCCTCCCTGGTCGACTTGGAGACGCTGCATCGCGGTTATCATAGCTCGGACGTTCGATTGTCTCAGTTACGATATTGCCGAGCGCAGCAAAGTCTGCCTGCCCAGAAGAGGTGCGGCGCCAAGCCAAGCCGATGCAGCGCCCCGGCTCCGGCTTGCCGACGCGGGTGAGCTTGATCCGCTCATCGCATCCCTTGAGGCTGACGGCGGATATTGTTGAAAACGTCCGAAACTCCGATATGCAACAATCAACTCGCATGATCAATTCCTTAAGTCTATGCGCGTCCGATGTTGGTTTTGAATCATTTGTTCGGCGCGCCCTCCTAAAATCCTTTTCCAACAGATCGGCCATTTTCGGACCTAGCGTCGCGCCATAGCCGTTTGCGACCATTTGCATGAGAGTGGCGCGAACTCGTGGCGTCGCGTTTATTCATCGGCTCGCCTTGCAGGGCGCCGCAATCGGCCAAGACCCGATCGCGCAGGCCATGGCCGTCCTTAGCAAAATCAGCCGACACTTACCGCCTCAGCGCGTATGGGCACTACCGCAATTGATGACGTACCGGAGCGTCCAATGTCGCTTCGATATTGCAACCGCTAGGCGTCATACTCCAAGATCTGCTCAAGCGGAAGCGAAGCGAGATCGCAATCCTGCGCCTGTTGTTGCGGTGTGGCAGGCAACTGCAGCACCATCGCTTGTTGGCCTTCTATTAGGCGCGTGAGCATAACGAGCTTGCCGTCGGGAAATTCGAGGGCGTCGTGATGGACGTGCGGCTTACCCAAATCGAGCTGTCGGAAACGGGCCACCGTTCCACCAGCTCTTCTTTCGCGCTTCCAAATTCGAAAGATGCCAAAGCCGCCTTCGAATTCGATCTCGCTTTCGAACGCGACCTCGGTTCCAGCAAGAAGACACACTGCCACGTTGGGTTCTCCGATTGCGGAGAAGCCTCGCGTCAAGCAATTGGCAAATTGTGTTGTCACCAGCTTGTCTCCAACCTTAGCTGGTCGAGTAGCAATGCTGTGCAGACTGTAGTCACACATGGCGACGAACTCCACGTTTCGCCCCCTGGGAAAACAATAGCACAATGCGCGCACTATTACCAGATTGCCCGGCGCGCCTGCCGAATGCACCCGATCCGCCCGCCCTCTATTTTGCCGACCACCCGGCATGGTCATCAGCCCAGAAGCCCAAATTCTCCGCTGTTGCCAACGACGTGTCTCCACTCGGCGCGCTTCTGAGGACCACATTTCGGGCTCCGTAATTGAGATAGGTGCGTGCGAGTACCGGTTGCGCCAGAGCGGCAAGAGCGATCGCGAGTAGGGCGCACTGGCTCATGCCTTTCATCGGTCATCCCAAAATGTCCGAACCGCTCCGCCCCACGCCTGCGTCCTTACTGGGGTAATATCGCGCCTTTGATTGAGGGGGCTGAGGAACGACCGGCGCGCCCGGTCGTTGTCGGCTGCTCGACTGAAACCGGATCGGACGCCGGAAAGGTGTTCTCGAGAGCCTCGTCGAGCGCCTCCTCCTGGTGCCGACGCTCGTCGCCTTCACCTTTGTCTTGACGAGGCTTGCGTTTCGGATCGGCAATCATTTCGATTTCTCCGACGCGCTGCTACATGGCAGTTTCTCCCGCCCCCGGAAGAGAGTTGAAAGCTCGTGCGCCGACAGAGAGAGCGGAGTTTCCATCACGGGGACGCGGTACGTCAACTTGAACAGCTCGATCATCGCCGCGAATTTAACCCGTCGGTTACTTGAGTCCACGGCGAAGACAATTTCGGTACATACAGCGCGGTCGACGCGGCAAGTTTCTCACGGGGCGGCTAACTCCGGTACCGAGAGCCGCCGGACAATCCGCTAATCGCTACGGCTACCCGACTCCCTTGTAGGGACAATAGCAACCGAACTGGTCGACCAATTTTGAGCTCGCTCGCTGCCATACCCTAGGCATCTTCAGGTCGCTGAATGAGCTTGTAGATCGGAACGTTGGTTCGATCCCACCTGTCCATGACTTGCAGGCAGACCACACATTTTCCGATAGTGCTGTCACTCTCGGAAATCGGTGAATGCGTCACTGAATACAGTGCTCCGCAATGGGGACAAAAGAACGTCCCGCCGTCTAGGATTGGCCTTGTTAGAGGCATGTTGGCGCCTCCGCGGTCAGGTGCAATATACACCCAAAGAAAATAACTTCCAGCGCCGCCCCATTTTATTCAAAGTAGCCTACGACCAGCCCTAGCAATGTTTTATTGTGAGGACGCAAGATGTGATACGCTCACAAGTGCCTCAGTGCAGCCATCAGCACTGGCAGCTGCAGCTTAAGCGGGCGGCGGTCCTCATCGCTCATCGCCTTACTAGGCCTCGAAGCGGGGCTTACCCCCCTTTCCCCCGCTATCCCGAGTGGTATGGACCGCGTACACAGTTCTTTTCCACCTGCCACGTGCCATCGCGCGATCGGACGAAGCCATAAACCCTGGCGACGGCCGGATTGCCAAAAATATCGGGATGATAAGCCGGATTAACTCCCACCAGGCTGCACGGAATCACAAATCCGCGCTTGCGCCAATAATCGTACCGTGCCCACGCCGCAGAAGCGGTGCTGAGAACGCCTAAGGAAATAACGGCTGCAATCACGGCCAAAGCTTTCTTTCCGCTCATGGCCGTTCTCCCTCTTTGTTGCCAGACGCAGCCTGTTTTCAGGACTGGAATATAGGTCACTCCCTGCAACTCTTTTATGCCACATACTCGAAGATCCAGCCATTGTGGAGTTGGCCGAACCTGCCTGGGAGACTTGAGCACGTCATGGAGCACGATCGGAAACCCATTGAAGCGATTTCGGTTTCCGTCATTTTTGCACAGAATTCGCATCGTGCCCTGCGCTGATGCGTAAATTCTGGCGTTGACGCGGCACTGTTGAGGCAGATCTCATATGGGCGCCCAACGGTGCTCACCCGACCATCCGGAAAGGTCCGCACACACGACGGTGCTGGGTCAAGATCGGACTAAGCTCGTCCCTCGCCCTCCGCTCGCCTCCTGGCCCCGTCCCTGGGGCGAGCGTCCGCTATCTGATCAAGACCGCAAAACAAATCCCACCTTGAGGATTTCGGGTTAGGACCGATACTATTCAAAAAGTTGCTATTGATCGTCGGCGAATCATGATTCCGTCGACCTGAGGGTTTCAGCGACGGAGACGGGTCATGATGGTCGGCAGAAGGTCGATCAGAGCCGGCTGTTATACCGCTGCGACCACACCCGCAAGACCTGCGACCCACGCTAGTAAATGGTAATGAGCTACGAGTTGGCGAAACTCCAGGCGGGCCGGCGTCCGGAAGCCATCACCGTGATCGCGATATCGGCGGGTGAGTTCGCGGTTGAGGAACCAAGGCCCACCATCAAGGCCATGAGCGTCACAATCCCTATGCATCCCCAGATCAGTCTCGACCAGTCAATCACAAACGTTTGTTTCGTCATGGGGTTGGCTGGCAGCTCGGGTGAGCCTCTTGGACCGCCGAGAGGTGCCCGCGCCAAGTCGTCTTCAGTCGGCCGATCTTGGACGCGCTTGGGCATGGGAATGGAATTGCAGTGCTGTTCAGTCATGGCATCCTCCTCTACCGGACGGACCGCTCTCGTGGCCTCGCGGGTTCAATGCTCGTGAGCGTGCGGGCCAGATGCCTCCGGACCGCTAGCAAGAAATCAGGCAGCCCTCAGTCTTCTGCAGACCGCCGCCGTTGAAATCGAACCACGCACAAGGAAACGATCAGACGCTTGCCAGTGACCTGGAATTCGAACTCCATCTTTTGGAGATGCCGCCGCTCTTCGGCGTCGCTCGGCGGCGACCCGACGTGCTTGGCGCGGGCATCGTGCTTGGGCAGCAGTCCGCGATCGAGGACGAGCGCCAGACCGCACATCGCCCGAACAGGAAGGCGAGCGCCACCTCGCATGTCGCGCCGATCATCCGGCCGGACGCCCTTAATGCAGCTGCGGCGAAGCGCCCGAGCCGCTTGTCTTATTCGTCTGCGCGTTTGCAGCCTTCTGCGCGCCTTGGACAAAGCTCTGGTCGATCATGGGGGGCACATCGACGCCTGCGAGCCGGGGATTGCCGGCGGAAAGCGCCTTGATGTTCGACTCGATCCGCGCGGCCTGCGGCATCGGCCCACGGCAAGGGGGCCGTTGACATAAAAGTCATAGGTGAAGTCGAGCTCCGCCTGGTCCGTGACTCCGAGGTACTTGCGGATCTCGCTCTCGGCAAAGGCGCGGTCGTATTTCTCGCGCTCGATCGCATCGACCAGCGCGTCCACCACCTTCTGAACCGCGCCGTGATTGCCCGCCATGAAGGCTTGCGTGACCCAGACGCCGGCACTGACGGATGGGATCTTTTTTCCTAGCGAGGTCGACCAAGTCCACGAGCCCGGCGCGCTTGAACTGATAGGTTACGGGGGGATGCGAGGCTGCAGCCGCCACGCTGCCGGCCAGGAGCGAGTTGTTCACGCTGGTGACGCTGCCGAGCGACGTGATCGCGACGTCGGAGGGCTTGAGCCCCAGCGCCTCCAGCGCCAGCACGGTCCCGGCATAGAGCGAGCCGGTGGCGCTGGTGATCCCGACACGGAGGTAAGACGAGCACCTCCAAAGAACCAAGTCTTCGTAGAGGCAATCGCGCTCGGCGCTTATTTTTTCGACCACAGGCGTTCGGCCTCCGGAACGGGAGCCGCGGAACGAGACCCGTACCGCCGGCCCGTGCAACCAGAAGCGCAAATGGTGGTCACGGTTTCTCGCGCGCCCAGTCACTTGGTTGCGACCCGATGCATTGGCCCCACCCGGCGACCTCGCCGTCTTCTGATTAGGCGCATTGACATTGATCCACAGCGCGGAACCAGGATTGGGAACTTGAAAGCGGTCGATTTCCGGGCATGAACGTCAACTACCGTCGAGGATGAGGCTACGTGTCGGATCGATCCAGACGAGGTTGTCCTTGACATCCTTGACGCCCGGAGTGTTTTCAGCGGCTACCCGCAAGGCTTGACGCTGCCTCTCGTCACTCAAGAATCCAGTAAGCTGGACGATTCCATCCTTGACTGCCACGCTAATTGTCGGAGCCCAGGCGGCATTCTTGATCTCGCCCAGCAGGCGCTCACGAATGGCAGTGTCATCGACCGACGCTGGTTGAGCTTCGTATGCGAGCCTAATCACAGCGCGAAAGAGGTTCGCGCGTGTCACAATACCCACTAGGTCTCGCTCGCGCAGTACCGGCAATCGCTTGATGCGATGACGTTCCATTAGGTGCACAACTTCTTCCAATGGAGTGTCTTCCATCACGGTCTGCACCTCCGTAGTCATGACTTCATCGACCTTACGCCCGCTTGTGTGAACGTATTCGCTTGCCAGCCGACCAGGCCCAAGGACGAACTCAAGCCAGTGGGGACGGCGACGCTCAGTTCCAATTTCCGTGCGGCGCAAAAAGTCGCCTTCGGTGACCATCCCGACGAGATTTCCCGTGGCGTCGACCACGGGTAGTCCGCTGAATTCTGTGTTGCAGCATCAATCGAGCAACCTCGAGAATGGAGGTCTCTGGCCCAACCGATATGACTTGTCGTGTCATGACATCCATTGCCTTCATGGCCTCACTCCCGATGGGCATTCACTATCCAATATACGCCCGCCTACTGCATCTAAGTCGAGTCGCATTTTTCGGGGGCACTCGGCTGCTCATCGCAGCCATCAAAGTTCTTCATCCTGTGTAGAGCTCATTTGGTTCAAGTTCACTAACTCAAGGGTGTTTCAAGTTCACTAACTCAAGGTAAGATGAGACACATGGAGCATTTATGCAATGATGGCCGCGCGCCAGCGGCATCCGCAACATCGACGGCACAAAGGTCGACCTTGTGCGCAATCTCGCAGCGTGCGTACTGAAAACTCGATTCTACAATTGTAACAATGGCGATGAATGCGGCCAAGGACAGGCAATATGACAGTCCCGCATAAACATTGTATTCAAATGCCAATTAAATTCGTTTGTCTAATGAGATACAGAGCATAGATCTTCTGCAGCCCACCGCAAGCGTGAATTATTCGAGGCGGGCGGCGGTCTCCGCCCTCTCTCGCTTTGAATTTGAACCGCCGCAGGAGGAGTTGATGTTTAAAACAGTTGAATGTGAAAGCACGTCCGATCGTCGCAACTTCTTGAAGTTGGTCCGTGGGGCCGGAGCGGTGGCAAGCATCCTGCCGTTCGCCAGCACTTTATCCGCGGCTGAGATGCATAATCATGCAGCGGTTGCTGCCGTCTCACGGGTCGCGGCAAATCAACAGCCCCGGAGCGAAAAAGCGTGGCAAACCGCCGTGGCGCTGCGAGATCTGTGGGTCGGTCACATATTCTGGATACGGAACGTTTCGTTTGCGACCCTCAACAAGAACGATGCAGCTGCGAAGACTGCAGAGTGGCCTGCACCCGGTTTTGTAGACAAGCAGTTAAGCTAATCCGGCCCGCATCTCGAACTCCATGGGGCTTAGATAGCCGATTGTCGAGTGCCGACGTTTAGCATTGTAGAAGCGCTCGATGTAATCGAACACGTCGGCCTTGGCTTCATCCCTCGTCCGATAGGTCTTGCGTGCGGTCCGCTCGGTTTTGAGGGACGAGAAGAAGCTCTCCATCGCAGCGTTGTCCCAGACATTCCCCGACCGGCTCATCGAGCAGACGACGCCGTGGTCAGCCATGAGGCGCTGGAACTGCTCGCTGGTGTACTGACTGCCGCGATCCGAGTGATGCAGCAGCGCATCCGGCTTACCACGCCGCCAGATTGCCATCAGCAGTGCGTTGGTGACCAGTTCGGCCGTCATCCCCGCGCTCATCGACCAGCCCACCACACGTCGAGAGAAGAGATCGATGACCGCCGCCACATAGAGCCACCCTTCCGCCGTCCAGATATACGTAAAGTCAGCAATCCATTTGCGGTTGGGAGCGGAGGCTTCGAAGGTTTGCTCGAGGAGGTTCGGAGCGACGGCGGCGACCTGCCGCTCACCCAGATCGGGCGGCAGTCGACGCCGTCGCGGGCGCGACTTGAGGGCCTGCAACCGCATCAAACGCTCAATCCGGTGCAGCCCGCACGACACTCCGTCTGCAAGAAGGTCTTTCCAAACCCGCCTGGCTCCATAGGTCCGATCGCTGGCAAGGAAGCTGGCGCGGACCTTTGCGCCGAGCTCTTCATCACTACGACTACGTTGGCTGCGTGGTCGTGTCAGCCAGGCATAGAAGCCGCCTCGCGAGACACCGAGCGCCCCGCACAACCAGTCCGCCGGCCAGATCCCCCGGTGCTTCGCAATGAAACCGAATTTCATGTCAATTCCTTCGCGAAGTAGGCCGCGGCTTTTTTTAGGATGTCTCGCTCTGCCTTCAGCTTGTTCACCTCGCGCTTGAGCTGCGCGATCTCCAGCTGCTCGGGCTTCATCTGACCCTGCCCAGGAAATGCTTGTTGCGGATCATCCGCAAGCGCCTTCACCCAACCGCGCAACTGCGACTGATGCACACTGAGATCGTGCGAGGCCTGCGCATACGAGACGCCCCGCTCCTTAATCAGCCGCACAGCCTCAAGCTTGAACTCGCGTGTAAACTTCCGCCTCTCCATGACCCACCTCCGGTTCCATTAAAACACCTAACTCGGCGTCTTCGGAACCGGGTGCAGGCCATCCCGATCAATCTATTCTATTTAGATGTCGTATGCTTCTTCTTATTTCTGGATTTCTGCTTTTTAAACTTTCGCGATCCGATGGTCTGGTTGAGGCCGCCACGATCTTTTATAAATGTAGCAACTTCCGAAGCTTTTATCTTTTGCTCGGAGGCAACACGCAGGGCAGTTGCATACTTCCATTTCATTTTGGCCTTAATGTGAGCAGGAGCGGTGACCTCGATGATAAATCGAAATCGCTCATGAGCGAAACGCTCGTCGAAATTGCTTGTGAAGTATTCATCTATTTCAGAACTCAATTTCCTTCCAATTAGTTGGCTTCCACCACTTTCCTGCCAACCTGAAGACCTCTGTCAGATATGCGTAAATTGCATCATTTGGTGGTGGCGGAGCCACCTCACGGACCTTTTCCAAATCCTGTTCCAGCGCAGACGACAGCGGCGGCCAGCTAGATGCCCCGGCATCCGCAACGCCCTTTTTGTGTGATTTTGCCGACTTGGCTTTTAACATCAATGCCTCGCAATTCCCGACTGAGAAACGCGCATCAAGGAGCAAATGGAAATGTTATCGCACTCACGCCAATTCCTAATTCTGGTGTTCGCCCTTGGGCGATGGTAATTTTACTCAGCCTTTTTATAAGGGGCCAAATTGAGCGACTGAATTCACGCGATTTCCAGTCGAAAATGCCGGTTTTTGCATCCTGTAAAGCGGGGGTGCGTCCCGTGAACCGTGCACATCCCGCACGGACACTGAGAGGGCGCTTAACCCCGATGTAGGACAAAGTCATGAACCCCGAAACTTCGCTACTACCCGACATTAAACTCCTCGCCATCGCAGAGGATAAAGCCAGCCGCGACTTTTTGGCGGTTTTGCAATTTCGCGACATTGATGAAAAAAAGCGACAGATCATGTTACCAAGAGCTGAGCTACACAGCAAGGCCGAGCTTCGTAGGACTCTAGAAAATGCGGGTTGTTTCTTTTCGGATGACGAAGTCGAGAATAATCTTTCGCTAGAACGGATATCAAAATCGCCTAGAGACATCCCGCGTTGGCGCTTTGCGGAATTGGTGGGTTGGCATAATAACCATCGGCTGTTCGTTCTTCCGAGATCGGTCATTGGAAATCAAAGGAGCGAGATAATCTTGAAGCCGCCTCGGCTTCAAGCCGCTAGTCGCATGGTTCGTCGAAAGGGGAATTTAAGCGCCTGGAAGACGGAAGTTGCGCGGCGCGCCGCATTTTCTAGCAGAATGGTTTGCGGGATATGCGCAAGCTTTGCAGCCGTCACCCTCGACTTTGTGGGGCTGCCTTCATTTATGATAAACGTGTTCGGAGCACCCAAGACAGCCAAGAGTACCGCGCTTCTTGTTGCTAGTTCTGTTTATTCCTATGGGCACGGGAAGGATCTTCCGAACTTTCGGACGACCGATGCGGCTTTCGGAGAAATACCCGCAGCATTCAACCATATGATGCTGCCGGTGAACGAACTCGGACTCCTGACCGGATCACGAGCTAATCGCTACGACCGCCTTCGGGACTTGGCGTACGGATTTTCCGAAGGCAACGGAACAACTTATTCCGAGAAGTACCTGATCGGCTCCGCAGGGCCGCGAAAGGCATGGCAGTCGATCGCTATTGTCAATGGCGAGCAGTCTTGGAATGAGATCGCCGCCGAAGCCGGCGCGCTTCAGTCAGGAGGGTCTTTCATCCGACTAATTGATCTGCCGGCCGTTCGAGAGGGTCAACGAGATATCTTCGACCGCGCGCCCGTATTGGTTACGGCAGAGGATCGGAGCCATTGGTTTAACCGTGAGTGCAATGCTCTGCGTCGCGCATGCCTGCACAATCACGGTCGTGCAATCAATCACTTTATTAGGAGGGCTATCAAGGCACGCGGAGAGATGCAAGCAAAACTTGATAAGCTTCGGTGGTCGTTTGTCAAGGACGTGATCAAGCCCGGCGAGCCGGAAGAAGCCGTCCATCTCGCTAAATGCTTTGGGCATCTCGCAGCGTCAGGCATTATCGCGTCTCGGTTTAAGACTGTTCCGTGGTCGGAGAAGCTGATTTTAAATTGCATGAAGAGGTGTTACCGCGATGCTCGGCGGGCATTGCGGTTGGAAAACGACCTCCTGTGCGATGGGCTTAGGTCATTAGAACGTCTCGTCAGTGACTCTAATCTAATCAAAGTGCGTTCGAACAAGAGCGTTGATTCCGCAGCTATCGGACGGGCGATAGGCTTTGTGGAGATCGACGTTCCCGGTGTGCGGGTTACTGTACGCGGTGACGCTTTCAAACAACGATTTAAAGACCCGCGTCAACCTGCCCTGGTGCTTAAATGGCTGAGCGAACAAGGTGCCCTATTGCCACAGCCGCATCGTCGCCCTGGTTCGGGACCGTCGATAACTTGGGCCGAAAGCCAACCGACTTGGCCGGATGACTCTCGGCGGCGTTCGATCGTGATCGCCGGGGGCAAAGATATCCAGCAGAAAATCAAATCAGCGACATCCTAAAGCGAGATCACAATCCCAAAGTTTGGGCGCGGAGTTGCGCCCAAGCTCTTCGTTCAATCGTGGCGGATAGGCGAGAAAATCAATCTTGTAAATGCTTTGCGGATTGAAGGAGTCCGCAAATGAATACCAACATAAAGCGAGATCATTATAGCGCGGAAATATCGAATGACTGTGCCTCGGAATTGCAGTTGCGCTGCAAGGTCTATAATTTCAATTTGCGGCCTAGGCTGCTAACGCGTGATCAGGCGGCTTGCTATTGCGGCCTGTCCATCCAAGGCTTCAGTAGCGGGGCGGCTAGGCAGGCTGCCCGGCCCGATCAGCGGAACCACAAGGTGGGATTTGAAGGCGATCGACGCTGCGCTAGATTTGGCCAGCGGCCTCTCGTCTTCTGCCCTTTCCTCGCCACTTGATCAATGGAGGGCGAAACGTGCGCGTGCATCTTAAGGGCCTTAATTGGGCCACCAAACGGCTCGCTAACGGCGAGGTCCGGACCTACTACTATGCTTGGCCTGGAGGGCCGAGGATCGACGCCAGTCCCGGCAGCGCAGAATTTGTCCAACTCTTTCATGAGGCCCACGCAAATCGGCGACAACCTGCCGTCGGATCATTCATGCGGCTTGTCGCCGAGTTCAAGGCGTCGGCTGAATACTTCAGCCTGGCGCCGTCGAGTTTGCGCTCATACGCCTCGTACCTGAAATTGATTGAGAACGACTTCGGCGACATGCCTATGGAAGCGCTGACCGATCCTAGGGTCCGCGGGGAATTCAAGGCTTGGCGGGATCGCTTCGCAGCGACGCCCCGTAAGGCCGATTACGCCTGGACCGTTCTCGCCCGGGTTCTGTCTTTCGCCAAAGACCGCGGCTCAATCGCGGTAAATCCGTGCGAGCGCGGCGGAAGGCTCTATAAGGCCGATCGAACAGACAAGTTCTGGGGCGAGACGGAGATTGCTGCCCTGTTCAAAGTCGCCGGGCCTCAGATCCAACTCGCGACCATGCTGGCGCTCTGGACCGGCCAACGGCAGGGCGATCTATTGGCGCTGCCCTGGTCGGCATTTGACGGCAAGTACATCCGGTTGCGGCAGTCGAAGACCGGCCGCCGGGTCGTCGTGCCCGTTGGCGGTCCGCTGAACATCATGCTCGGCCGCACGGAGCGCCGGAGCCCGCTCGTCCTTACCAATAGCCGCGGCCGACCGTGGACGGCGGACGGATTTCGAACGTCCTGGGCCAAGGCGTGCGGAAGGGCTGGCGTCCATGGCCTTACGTTCCACGACCTACGCGGGTCGTCGGTGGTGCGGCTGGCGATCGCCGACGCTACCGTGCCGCAGATCGCCACGCTTACCGGCCATAGTCTCAAAGACGTTGAGGCAATCCTCGACGCCCACTACCTCGGGCGCGATGTCAAACTTGCGGAGATTGCGATCTCGAAGCTCGAAACGGGAACAATCTTCTCAAACCGCTCTCAAACCGGCTCTGGATAGGAGCTGTCTGATTGAGCTAAGTCTTTGAAATCCTTGGTGGGCGCACTAGGGCTCGAACCTAGGACCCGCTGATTAAGAGTCAGCTGCTCTACCAACTGAGCTATGCGCCCTAACCGAGGCTCTTCAAGGGGTTAGGAACTGCCACCAATCCGCCGTGGCACCGATCTGGCACCCCCGGCATCGCCATTTCGCCGTTCGGACCCCAAGAGGGTCACGTCGCGGGAGCCACACATAGGGCATTTGCGCCGGCTTTCCAAGCGCGACGGCGAAAAGTTCCTGGCCGGCGTCCACACCCATTTTTTGCTTCCGGGTCAGGCTGATGGGCGGGTTCCTTGGCCCCGAGGGTGCAGGTGGCCCTGCCGCAACGCATCCGGCAAAGCCCAAGAGCCTTTGGCGCAACAAGAGCCTTGGCGCAACAAGAGCCTTGGCGCAGCGGTTGGGGCGGCCATGGCGGGGACTCCCCAAAAAAAGGAAAGCCGCCGGGGGTTAACCCGGCGGCTCCCATGCGTCGGCGATCGTGTCGGGGGGCTGGGGGTACGACCACCGCGCTATGGTTGGACATATAGGTCTAGAGTTTCTGCTCGCCGCCCCCCGGGGCCTGCGGCGAAAGGTCCGTGCGGCGGGGCCTTGCATCGAACCGGCGCTGGCCATCGCCGTCGCGGCCATCACGTCCGCGCTCGTAGCCATCGCGGCCACGCTCGCCATCGCGGCTGCGGAACTCGCGGCTCTGCTGGCCTTCATCGCGGGGCCTCAGCATCTGCTCGAGCATGGCGAAGCGGCGCTTCTGGCCGTCGTCCAGGCTCTTGTAGAGCGGGTCCATGGCGTCAGCGACCTTCTTGAGGGTGGTGCCGGTCTCGGTCATCACGGCGGCCCGTCGATGCATGCGGTCGGCCGGGTCGTTCGACTGCTGCTGCGGCGCTCTGTCGCGGCGGCTGCCGACGGCAGCGGCGATGCGGTCGAGCCTCAGCTTCGCCATCTCGCGTGCGGCCTGCTCGAAGGCGGGCCAGTTTTTCTCCTGGTCGGCCGTCAAGCCGAGGCCGGCATGCAATGCTGCAAGCCTGGCATCCGCGAATGCACGCATGTCATCCAGATTCGGCCGCAAGCGCTCGCTCGATTGCGGGCGCTCGAAGCGGCCGCGCTCCTGGGCGTAGACCAACGAGGAGCCGACGATGGCGAGCGCAGCCGTTCCGGCAAGAGCTGCTTTCAGCATGGGTTCCCTCCAAGGTGAGATCAGGCGATGCCAAGTAGAATTCCGGGGGCGTGCCGGAGCAAGTTAAAGTTTGGTTAGACTGATGCTCGCCGCGCGCAGATTACGACGTTGTAATGTTTGCTTGCGGAAATCTGTTCAACGTCCGTTCAGCTTTCGGGACGGCTCTCAGCGCGGGCCACCAACTCTGACCTGTCATGCTCCGCGAAGGCGGAGCATCCAGTAATCGCAAACCCTGATGTTGAATGAGGCGTCGGTGTTTGCCGGGTCGTCCCGCCGGAGCTTATCATCGGGCCGGCCGAAGGCCGGACCCGTTGGCGGACGATGACAAACGAGATTGATGCCGATCGCAGAGCGCACGCGACCGGGCATTACAGTCCCAGATAGGCCTGCCTGATCTCCGGCTTGGCGGCGATGTGCGCGCTCGGGCCTTCCGCGAACGGGCGGCCTTCGGCGATCACATAGGCGTAGCTGCTGACCGCCAGCGCCAGATGCACGTTCTGCTCCACCAGCAGGATGGCGAGACCGGTCTGCTTCAGAGCCTCGAGCTTGCTCACCACCAGCTGTACCATGACGGGCGCGAGCCCGAGCGAAAGCTCGTCGATGATCAAGAGCTGCGGATCGGACATCAGGCCGCGGCCGATCGCCAGCATCTGCTGCTCGCCGCCCGAGAAGGTGCCGGCGCGCTGGCGGCGCCGCTCCTTGAGCCGCGGGAACAGCGTGTAGACCTGCTCGAGCCGGTCGGCAAAGCGGCTGCGGGCGCGGCCGGAGAACGCGCCCATCTCGAGGTTCTCCTCCACGCTCATCTCGGCGAACAATTGCCGCCCCTCCGGCACCAGCACCAGGCCGCGCGCGGTCTTGGCATGGGGCGACAGCCGGGTCACGTCCTCGCCGGCGAACATCACCCGCCCCCGGCGCGGCGCGATGCTGCCCATGACGGCGCGTAAGGTGGTGGTCTTGCCGGCGCCGTTGGCGCCGACCAGCGTGGTCACCGTGGCGGGCGCAGCGGCGAGCGATATCCCCCACAGGATCTGCACATCGCCGTAGCCGGCCTCGAGCTCCTCCACCTGCAGGAGATTCTCGCTCATGAGGGTGGCGCCGCCGGCATGGTGATGAGCTTGGGATCGCCCAGATAGGCCTCGATCACGGCCGGATGGTTGGCCACCTCCCGTGGGGTGCCTTCCGCCAGATTGCGTCCGAGATTGATCGCCACCACGCGGTCCGATAGGCTCATGATGGCACGCATGACATGCTCGATGATCAGGATCGAGACGCCGCGCCGGCGGATGGCGCGGATGACCTCGATCATGCGCTCGATCTCGGTCGGGTTGAGGCCGGCCAGCACCTCGTCGAGCAGCAGCAGGCGCGGGCGCCCGCACAGCGCACGGGCGAGCTCGAGCCGCTTCTTGCCGGCGGTGGTCAGCTCGCCGGCCAGCATGCCGAGCCGATCCGTGAGCCCGACCAGCTCGGCGACCTCGCGCACCACCTTGCGGCCGGCGCTCATCGACAGATTGTCGCGACCGTAACAGGCCCCGACCAGGCAATTGTCGAGCACGCTCAATCCCGCCAGCGGCTGCACGATCTGATGCGCGCGCGCGATCCCGTGATGCGCGACCTCATAGGTCGGCTTGCCGGTGAGGTCTTTTCCTTCGAAAATGATGCGGCCGGAATCCGGCGGGACGACCCCGTTGATCAGATTGAACACGGTCGATTTGCCGGCCCCGTTGGGGCCGATGAGGGCGAGAATCTCGCCCTGCCCGACCGTGAAGCTCAGGTCGGCGACCGCCTGCACGCCGCCGAAGCGCTTGCTCAGCGCGTTCACCTCGAGCAGCGCGCTCATTGCAGGAAGGTCCGGCTGCGCGGCCAGCGCTGATGCACGAAGCCGACCAGGCCGCCGGGCGCGAACAGCACCATGGCCAAGAGCAGCGCGCCGGCTATCACCAGCTGCAGCTGGGAGATGGTGGGCGAGGTCAACAGATAGCCGCGCAGCTCCTCGTAAACGAACGCGCCCAGCAGCGGACCGCTGACGGTGCCGTAGCCGCCCAGCATGATCATCACGATGGCCTCGATCGACAGGGTGAGATCGAAGGCGCCGTTGGGCTCGATGATGCCGCTCTTGAAGAAGAACAGGCCGCCGGCGATGGCGGGGAAGAACGCCGAGGCGCTGTAGGCCAGCGCCTTGTGACGTGGCGTGCGCACGCCGAGCACGCCGGCCGCGTCCTCGTTCTGGCCGATCGCCAAGAGGCCGAGGCCGAACTTCGAGGTCTTGATGACGTAGCTCAGCAGCAGCGAGAGCGCCATGACGCCGCACAGCATGAAGTAGACCAGCCAGAGCGCCGCCATCGGGCCGCCCAGCGGCTCATAGGCATCGAAGGAAAGATAGATGCCGGTGGCGCCGCCCCACGGCTCGAAATTGGCGACGAACTGCCGCACCGCCTCGTTGACCCCGATGGTGGCGAGCGCGAAGAACGCGCCGCGCAGGCGCAGGATGCCGAACCCGAACACCAGCGCCAGCAGGCTGACCGCGGCGCCGGCCGCCAGCGCCGCCGCCACCAACGGCCACTGCCAGCGCGTCACCAGATCGACGCAGATATAGCCGCCGAGCCCGAAGAAGACGATGTTGCCGAAATTGATGTAGCCGGTATAGCCGATCATCACGTTGAGATTGCTCGCCAGCGTGATGTACACGGCCGCCAGCAGGAAGCTCTCGCGCAGCCCGACATCGTCGCTCCAGTACGGCACGATCGCGAACAGGAGGCCGAGCAGGACGATCAAGCCCGGGAACAGGCCTCGCGGCGCGACGGCCGCGAACGCCGGAGCACGACCCGGATCTCGCCCGGACGAGTCGTGGTGGCCGATATCCGCGGAGACGGTCATGCGACGGGGTCCGAATGCGAGGATGCGTCAAGCGCGCGAGAGCGCGAAAATGCCGCGTGGAAACGCCACCAGCACGACGACGAAGAGCGCGAACTCGATGATCGGGGTCCAGCTCACCGGCATGAACGGCGTCGCCAGTCCCTCGACGAGGCCGAGCGCGATGCCGCCGAGCAACGCGCCGGCCGGATTGCCGAGCCCGCCCAGCACCGTCACCACGAAGCTCTTGAGCTGATAGTTCGATCCCGACAATACCGTGAACGGAAACAGGGTGGCGATGAGCGCGCCGGCCGCGCAGGCGAGCGCGACCCCGAGCCCGAAGGTGACGGCGAGCACCTGCTTGGTCGGAATGCCGGACAGCTCGGCCGCCTCGCGGTTGCTGGCGACGGCGCGGATCGCCTTGCCGTAACGGGCATGGTTGAGGAACAGGTAGAGCAGGCCGGCGATCAGCCCGGCAAAGGCGGCGGCCATCATGTGGGTGCCGGTGAAGGTGTAGCCTTCCCAGCTGATCCCGGGCAACGAGACCGGAATGTTGTAGGGACTGGTGGTCCACAGCGCCGTCCCGATGCCGATCAGGATCATGTTGCAGGCGAAGGTGGCCAGCAGGCTCATCAGGATCGGGCGGCCGATCACGCGATCGACCGCGACCCAATAGATCGCGACCCCGGCGGCGAAGGCCACCACCACCACGATCGGGATGCCCTCATAGGGCGACAGCCCGGCCACCTTCGACAGATAATAGACGATGAACATGCCGAGCACGATCATCGCCCCGTGGGTGAGGTTGATGACCCGCATGACACCCCAGATCAGCGTCAGCCCCATGGCGGCAAGACCATAGACCGCGCCGACCAGCACGCCGTCGATCACCGAGGCAACAACGCCGATCATGGCACGCTCCATGACTTTGCGACGACAGCACCCGCCATCATCCGCGCGAACGGACGATCCGAGCGCCGCGAAGCGGCATCGGTAGCACCCCGTTGCATGTTGATCCGCCCCCGCCCTTCAGCCCGTAAGTCGATTGCCTCGCCCGATCCCGGCCTTCGGGCTGGGACGCAACCCCTGCGTTGTCTCGGCCCATAACGCGTCGAAGACGCGCGTAAACGCGCTGGCATCGCCGGGACCCATATGCCGCAGTCTATCGAAACACGGAGCATGGGTCCCTGCTTTCGCCGGGACGACGTCGTGGCGAGGCCCGATCTCGCAACCCGCAACCCGCCGATCAGTAGCTGATGTCCGCGGTCTTGGCCTCGGTCGGCCAGATGACCTCCTTGACCAGCTGGCCGCCCTTCTTCTGCCATTGGCCGAGCACCATGGCGTGCGCCTGCTGCGCGCCGTGATCCTTGGGATCGTTGGAGAACTTGCTGCGGCCGAACAGGGTGGTCACATCGGTCTTGTTGAGGACCGCCGCCACCTTGGCCTGGTCGATCGAGCCGGCCTGCTCGATCGCATGCTGCAGCAACAATCCCGCCGTGTAGCCACCGGCGGCGTGATAGCCGGCCTCGATCTTGTACTTGTCGGTGAACCGCTTGTTGAACTCCTGCGCGTTAGGGCCGAAGTCCGGCTTGTAGGTGACCTGTGGGGCCCATTGCGAGGGAACCGTGATGCCGACCGCCGCGTCACCCAGCTCGGCGAATTTCGGCGTGTCGGGCGCCACCAGCAGGGTGACCCATTTGAGACCGACCTTCTGGTCGTGCAGCTGGCGCGCCAGGGTCGAGCCGTCCGGATAATGCCCGCCGCCCAGCAGCGCATCGGCCTTGGCGGAGATCAGCTTGTTGATGATCGGGCCGAAGTCGGTGGTGCTGGGGCTGTAGGATTCGTCGAGCACCACATTGACGCCCTGGCGCTTGGCCAGATCGCGCGTGACCTGAGCCACCGCCTTGGAGAACGGATCGTCCTTGTAGATGAACGCGACCTGCGCCTTGGGATTCTTGGCCCTGAGCGCATCGACCGCGCCGGCCAGATATTGACCGGCCGGCGAATAGACCTGGAACAGGTTCTTGTTGCCGAGCTGGTAGGTCTTCTCCTCGGCGCCGCCGGTGGTCAGCATCACCTTGCCGTATTGCTCGGAGATGATCGCCGCGGTCGCGACCAGGCCGGAGGAATAGGGGCTGAACAGGAATTGCGCTTTGTCCTGGGAGATGAGCCGGGTGTAGAGCTGCTGAACCCGCACGTTCTGGGATTCATCGTCGTAGCTCGAGAAATTGATCTTGTAATGCTTGTCGCCGGCCTTGATGCCGCCCGCAGCATTGACCTCGTCGCGCCACAGCTCGAAGCCGCGCATCTGCGAGACCGAGTCGTTGTTGAGCGGCCCGGTCTGCGAGACCGTGAAGCCGATGGTGATGGTGTCGTCCGCGCGCGCCGGCGTCACGACGATCACGGCGGCAGCGGCGAGCAGAGCCAGCCTGTGGGCGATCATGGTTTCCTCCAGGATTTTTCCGGGCCCGCAAGATCGCCGATCCAAGGTCTACCTGCCGGCAGCCCAGGGGCCCAATGTGACGCCACGATTGCGCCGCGGCAGCGCCGCTGTCAATAAATCAATCGACGCATCGCGTTGGAAATCAATACGATTTCGGCGCCGGGTCGCTATGCAAAAAGCCGGCCCCTGGCGGGTGCGAAAAATGCACCAAAAATCAAAATGGTAGCGCGACATCGCAGCGAGGGAATTTCGGTGGACGGTCAGTCATCTTGGTTTCTGCGCGGAAAACGGCAGTCGTGTTTGGGGGCACGGCATTTCACTCCCTCGCCCCAAAGGGGAGAGGGTGGGGCGAGGGGGTAACGATGTTTCCGTATCGCGCCGCCGGACCCCCCTCATCCCACCTTGTCCCCGCACGAAGTCGGATTTATCCGACTTCGCCACCATTCATGTCCAAAGTCGGATAAATCCGACTTTGAATGGGAGAAAGAGTGAAACGTTGTGCGTCCCTGAAATACCTCGAACGCTGGTGCAGCGCAGCACGAGCTGCGCCGCCCCGGAGACGCATAGTCCCGTCACACCGTGTCGGTCGAATGCACGCGCCGGTCCGCGACCATCTCTTCGGGCCGTCCGCGCTGGCGCTTGACCATCAGCTTGTTGAGCGCCGCCAGATAGGCCTTGGCGGATGCCACCAGGGTGTCCGGATCGGCGCCCTTGGCGGTCACCGACTTGCCGCTTTCGGACAGCCGCACCGACACCTCGGCCTGGGCGTCGGTGCCGTGGGTGACGGCATGCACCTGGTAGAGCTCGAGCACCGCCTCGTTGGGGATCAGCGCCTTGATGCAATTGAAGGTGGCGTCGACCGGGCCGTTGCCGGTCGATTGCACGGTGTTGTGGCGGCCCTCGACATCCAGCGTCAGGGTCGCGGATTGCGGACCCATGGTGCCGGCGATCACGGTGAGCGAGACCAGCTTGATGCGGTCCTGCGCGGTTGCGATCTCCTCGTCGACCAGGGCTTCGAGATCCTCGTCATAGACGTGCTTCTTGCGGTCGGCGAGCGCCTTGAAGCGCACGAACGCGTCCTCGAGCTGGTTGCCGGCCAGGTGATAGCCCAGCTCCTCGAGCTTGTGGACGAAGGCATGCCGGCCGGAATGCTTGCCCATCACCAGCGAAGTCTGCTTCACGCCCACGCTCTCGGGCGTCATGATCTCGTAGGTCTGGGTATGCTTGAGCATGCCGTCCTGGTGGATGCCCAACTCGTGGGCGAAGGCGTTGCGGCCAACGATCGCCTTGTTGTACTGCACCGGGAACGAGGTCACCGCCGACACCAGCTTGGAGGCGCGCGTGAGCATCGCGCTGTCCACCTTGGTCCAGTACGGCAGCACGTCGTTGCGCACCTTCATCGCCATCACCACCTCCTCGAGCGAGGCGTTGCCGGCCCGCTCGCCGATGCCGTTGATGGTGCATTCGATCTGCCGGATGCCGGCGCGCACGCCGGCGAGCGAGTTCGCCACCGCCATCCCGAGATCGTCGTGACAATGCGCCGAGAAGCGCGCCTGGTCGGCGTTGGGTACCCGGTCGCGCACCATCTTGATGAGCCCGAAATACTCCTCCGGGACCGTATAGCCGACGGTGTCCGGGATGTTGATGGTGGTGGCGCCGGCCTTGATCGCGGCCTCGATGCAGCGGCAGAGGAAATCGTGCTCGGTGCGGGTGCCGTCCTCGCAGCTCCACTCGACGTCGTCGGTGAAGCCGCGGGCGCGGGTGACCGATGAGATCACCATCTCGTACACGGTCTGCGGCTCCATCTGCAGCTTCCACTTCATATGGACCGGAGAGGTCGAGATGAAGGTGTGGATGCGCCCGCGCCGGGCCGGCTTGATCGCCTCGCCGGCACGGTCGATGTCCTTCTGGCCGGCGCGCGCCAGCCCGCACACGACCGCGTTCTTGGCGCGCCTGGCGATTTCCTGGACGGCCGCGAAGTCGCCCTCCGAGGCGACCGGGAAGCCGGCCTCGATGATGTCGACCCCCATCGCGTCGAGCAGCTCGGCGACCTCGAGCTTCTCCTCATGGGTCATGGTGGCGCCGGGCGATTGCTCGCCGTCGCGCAAGGTGGTGTCGAAAATGACGACGCGATCCTGCTCGGATTGTACGGGCGTGGTCATGGCAAAGGGTCCTTCTGGTGTTCGCGCCGCTCGGGGCGCTCATGGGTTCCGTGGTTCCGGTCAACCCCCTGAGTGCCCAGGCACAAATGCCCAGCCGGCGCTCAGGGGCTGATAAGGAGCAGGAGCCCGCCGTGCACGAGGGCAGCGCCGGCCAGGGCCTGGTCGGCCCCCCGGTTGGTCGCGCGGATATTATGTCGCGTCGACATCGCTTACGCCCTGCTGATGGAACCCGAAGCCATCATGATCGAGGATCGGCCGGCCAAGTACCGGCCATTGAGAGTCGCGGAAGTCAGTAAAACCTCCGTTAACCCCCATATGGAGCCGCGCACCTTCTAGCGGAAGAGCGGCCCGGTGCGCAAGCCGGCGTCAGCGGCGCTTGCGCGGCGCCTCGGCTTCGAGCGCCCGGCGGATCTTGCCCATTTCCTTCAGCGCCGCGCCCTCTATCTTCGGAAACGCCAAATCGAGCCCCTCCAGCGCCTCGATGACGGCGGCTGCGACCACCAGGCGGGCGAACCATTTGTGATCGGCCGGCACCACGAACCAGGGCGCACCCGGCCGGCTGGTGGCCCGGATCGTGTCCTCGTAGGCGGCCATGTAGTCGTCCCAGCGCTTGCGCTCGCGGACGTCGTTCATGGAGAACTTCCAGCGCTTGGCGGGCTCCTCCAGCCGATCGAGGAAGCGCCGGCGCTGCTCTTCCTTGGAGACGTGGAGGAAGAACTTGAGCACCAGGGTGCCGCTGCGGGCGAGATGGCGCTCGAGGGCGCGGATGTCCTCGAAGCGCTCCTCCCAGACATGCTTGCCGGTCAGCCCGGGCGGCAGCTTCTGGCGCTCCAGCACCTCGGGATGGACCCGCGCCACCAGCACATCCTCGTAATAGGAGCGGTTGAAGATGCCGATCCGCCCGCGCGCCGGCAGCCGGGTGGTGGTACGCCACATGAAATCATGATCGAGCTCCTCGGCACTCGGCGCCTTGAAGGAGTGCACGTCGCAGCCCTGCGGATTCACCCCCGACATCACATGGGAGATGATGCTGTCCTTGCCGGCAGCATCCATGCCCTGCAGCACGATCAGCACCGCCCAGCGATCCTCGGCATACAGCCGCTCCTGCAGATCGGAGAGCCGCTTCACGTCGGCGGCGAGCATGGCGGCGGCGCCATCCTTGTCGATGCCGCCGGTATCGGCGCAATCGATCGACTTCAGCTCGAAGCGAAAAGGCCGGTCGACCCGGCAGTGCTTGAGAATTTTTGCAGACTTCGCTTTCACGGCTCGGCTCGCAGCCTTGAATGGTCCGGACATCGATCGGGAGAATTGGCCACCGCCCGCGCAACGGAGCTTACAGTCCCTTGATCAGGCCGGCATCGATCAGCAACCGGTTGAAGCGTCGCGCCTCCGCACCGCCGGCGCAAGCGTAAAATTCACCCTTGCAGCGCTCGAAAATCTTCTTCTGCTCGGCGAACGAGGCATCGAGCGGCAAGCCGGCCAGCTCCTGGATGATCATCGGCAGGTAGGGCCCCTCGATGGTGTCGATCGCCGAGGCCGTGTTCACCGGCTGATAATTGACGGTGTCGATGGCATAATAGGTGGTGAAATAGCGCGGATCGAAGCTGGTGAGGCGTTGCGCGATGCCGGCCTCGTCCAGGTTCGGCTCCAGGATGAAGGAGGCGAAATCGGGCTGATGGTCGCCGTAACGGACCACCAGGAACAATTCGGTGGGGAAATCGCGCTTGAGGTGGTCGAGCATGTCGGCGAAGTCGTGCTGGCTCAGGGCCTGCCGGCGCAGGTACTCGTCGACCAGCGGCGTATTGCCCGGATCCTTCCATTCCGGCATCAGATCCGGCCGCCACCGATAGTTCCAGGGATAGTGGTTCTGGGCCAGATAGACGTAGAGGAACATCGGTCCCTTGGCACGCTGTTGCTCGATCATGCGGCGGGTAGCGTCATAGTAGAACCGGTCGGGCTCGACCCGGCTGGTGCCGAGCGACTTCTGGTCGAGGAAATTCTGCACCCCGGCTCCGGTCTGGAATGCGCGCGCGCTCATGAAGGCGCCGAGCGCCGGGTAGATCGAGAGGGTGTGATAGCCGCAGCGGCGCAGCGCGGTCGGCAGCCCGCGCTCGACCCGCCCCGCCGCGATCCGCGTCACGTAATAGGAGAACTTCCCGAACGAGCGCGCCGACAGGCCGGCGAGCACATTGTACTCGGTGTACCAGCTCGGGCCGCCGGCACCTTCGACGATGAAATGGCGGGCCTTGCCGTCGAAGGACAGGAAGTGGGAGCCGTAACCCTCCGGCACCTTGATGCCGGGTGCGGAGCGAATGTCGAAGCTCGATTCGTCGTGCACCATGATGATGTGCGGCGGCTTTTGCGCCGGCACGCAGGTCGCTTCCGGCAGCATCTTCAGCCGGTCGGTCACCACCGCGTCGGATTCCATGTAGCCGTGCAGCATCAGCTCGGAGATCGCAGTCACGCCCGAGCGGGTGAACTTGGAGACGTACTCGCCGCCCAGAAAGGTTTCCCAGTCCTCCTGCGGCTGCGCCAAGGATACGGCTGCCATCCCGACGAGGCACGCGCCGAGCCCGACCGCAGCGGTTCGCGACCGCATCCGGAACGTGTCGAAGCGCCAGAGCAGCGCCACCAGCGGCAGCACGACCACCACGCCGACGATGATGTTCCGATAAAGGCCCGGAACGACCCCCAGCAGAAAGCTGACCGTGTCGCTGTCGATGACCAGGACGTCGAGGAAATTCGCGGTCATCCAGATCATGTCGTATTTGAGCCGCGAGACCAGGACCAGGGCGACGATCATCATCAGCGACAGCGCCGCCGACACCAGCGGACGGCGGGTAAGGGTGAGCCAGAAGAAATTCAGGATGCCCCAGGCCAGCAGGAAGCAGACCTTGGATACGATGTCGGCCTCGGTGAGCGCCATGATGGCGAGCGAGGCCAGGTGCAGGGATGCGATGAGGACGATCCGCAACCGGTCGCGCCAACCCACCGCATGGGCCGCGCCGAGACGATGTACGAGGGATGAAACGGCGGGAGGCATGGCCAAAGCTGCCGTGCCCGGCAATGATTACACCCTTAAGAAATCCGGCACACGTCGCAAAAGTCATAAAACGTTAAAACGAACGTCATGGCAAGTTCACATTCGCGTCGGCGCTGCGGCATGGTGAACTTCGACGTCCCAAACTCATTGTGCATCGCAGCAGATCCAGAACTCTGCGCGTGGGCACCGGCTCGAGCGGACACAGCCCCGAAACCCAGAAGGGGCCGGTGCGCGAGCACCGACCCCCTCGGATCGAAATTTCATACGCCGGGAAGCCAGCCGGCGAACGAGATCACGGCTTGACGAACAGGCCGACGATCCCGGCCGAGCCTTTGGCGTGGGACGGTGCCGGCGCGGCCGGAACGATCTTGGGCAGCAGCTCGTCGCGGGTCAGGCCGGGCGCCAGCTCCTTGACATCGAAGTCGGTCGCCACCAGCACGAACGTATAGTGGTGGGGCTGCACGTTGGCCGGGGTGCAGGGGCCGTTGTAGATGCCGGTGCCCTGGGTGGCCTTGCCGCCGACGAACTTGTCAGACGGCTTGCTGAGCTCGCCTTCGGCGAAACCGGTCATCTTGGCATCGATGCCGTAGGTGACCATGTGGTGCACGCCGGCGCCGCCGCGGCCTTCCGGATCCTCCATCAGCAGCACGAAGCTCTTGGTGCCTTCCGGCGCGCCCGACCACGACAGCTGCGGCGATACGTTCTCGCCGACACAGTTCGGATTGTTGCCTGTCGGATTGGCGTTGGCCATTTTCTTCGGCATCATGGTGCCGTCCTTGAAGCTCGTCGAGGACAGGCTGAACACATCCGCCGCAAAAGCCGGCGCCGCACAGAAGGACACCAGCGCGACGCCACTGGCCAGCACGAGACTACGCTTCAACATGACTTCACTCCCTTGGGTTTGTTGCATTTGGGTAGGGTAAAGTGGGCGGCACGAGTGTAGCCGGTGCGGGCGTCAGATCAAGATGGCAAATGCCTGAATGATCGGCACCGGCGGGGTGCGCTACGGATCAGTTCCGGCTGCGGTCGACCATCGCGCGTTGCTTGATCCATGGCATCATGGCGCGCAGCTTGGCGCCGACCTCCTCGATCGGATGCGCCGCCATCTTGTTACGCATGGCCTTGAACGAGGTCTGGTTGACGCAATTCTCCAGCATCCAGTCCTTGACGAACTTGCCGGTCTGGATGTCGTCCAGGATGGCCTTCATCTCGGCGCGGGTGGCGTCGTTGACCACGCGCGGGCCGGAGACGTATTCGCCGTACTCGGCGGTGTTGGAGACCGAGTAGTTCATGGTGGCGATGCCGCCCTCGTAGATCAGGTCGACGATCAGCTTCACCTCGTGCACGCATTCGAAATAGGCCATCTCGGGCGCGTAGCCGGCGTCGACCAGCGTCTCGTAGCCGGCCTTCATCAGCTCCACCAGGCCGCCGCACAGCACCGACTGCTCGCCGAACAGGTCGGTCTCGCATTCCTCGCGGAACGTGGTCTCGATGATGCCGGCCCGCCCGCCCCCGATCGCCGAGCCGTAGGACAGGGTGAGATCGTGGGCGTTGCCCGACACGTCGCGATGCACCGCCATCAGCACCGGCACGCCGGCGCCGCGCTGGTACTCGGCCCGTACCGTGTGGCCGGGCCCCTTCGGAGCGATCATCATCACGTCGAGATCGGGGCGGGGCTCGATCAGGTTGAAATGGATGTTGAGGCCGTGCGCGAACATCAGCGCGGCGCCCTGCTTCATGTTGGCGCTGAGGTGATCGCGCCAGATCTCGCCCTGCAGCTCGTCGGGCGTGAGCATCATCATCACGTCGGCCCATTTGGCGGCCTCGGCCACCTCCATGACCTTGAGCTTCTCGCCCGCCGCCTTGGCGACGCCGGCCGAGCCCTTGCGCAACGCCACCGCCACGTCCTTGACGCCGGAATCGCGCAGGTTGAGGGCATGGGCATGGCCCTGGCTGCCGTAGCCGATGATCACGACCTTCTTGCCCTTGATCAGGTTCAGGTCGGCGTCGCGGTCGTAGTAAACGCGCATGGTATTCACCTCTTGCTCGGCTGACGAGAAGCCGTCGTTTGCTGTTTGCGGGCTCAGTCGAGCCCGGGGCTGGGCAGCTTGTAATTTCTATGTGGCCGCCGCACAAGCCGGTGCGGCGGGCGTACATGCCGGATGGCTACATCGCCTCGGGGCCGCGCGCGATGGCGACCACGCCGGTGCGCGACACCTCGACCAGGCCGAGCGGCAGCATCAGGGCGATGAAGCTCTCGATCTTCTCGGTCGCGCCGGTGATCTCGAACACGAAGCTCTCGGTCGAAGCGTCGATCACCCGGGCCCGGAAGGCGTCGGCGAGGCGCAGGGCCTCCACCCGGTTCTCGCCCTTGCCGCGCACTTTGACCATGGCGAGCTCACGCTGGATCGCGGGGCCCGCCACCGTCATGTCGATGACCCGGTGCACCGGCACCAGCCGCTCGAGCTGGTGCTTGATCTGCTCCACCACCATGGGGGTGCCCCGGGTCACGATGGTGATGCGCGAGAGGTGCTTCTCGTGCTCGGTCTCCGACACGGTGAGCGAGTCGATATTGTAGCCGCGGCCGGAGAACAGGCCGATGACGCGCGCCAGCACGCCCGGCTCGTTGTCGACGATGACCGACAGCGTGCGGCTCTCGATGGTTTGCAGCGCCGGCGCCGCCGGATAGTGGGAGGTGCTGTTCACGTCTGAAATCCCTTTTCGGACCCGTAGCCGGATGGAGCGAAGCGCAATCCGGGGACGCCCTCCCGCATTGCGCTTCGTTCCATGCGGGCTACGAAGAATGCTTCGCGGGCAACCCTACACCATCACCTTGCCTTCCTCGGTGATCGCATCCTCGATCTTGACCGCCGCGTCGCCCAGCAGCATCTCGTTGTGGGCACGGCCCGAGGGAATCATCGGGAAGCAGTTCTCGGCCGGATCGACCACGCAGTCGAAGATCACCGGCCGGTCGACCCCGATCATCTCGCGGATGGCGCCGTCGAGATCGGCCGGCTTGTCGCAGCGGATGCCGACCGCGTGATAGGCCTCGGCCAGCTTCACGAAATCCGGCAACGCTTCCGTGTAGCTCTCGGAATAGCGCCCGCCATGCAGCAGCTCCTGCCATTGCCGCACCATGCCCATGTACTTGTTGTTGATGATGAAGACCTTGACCGGCAGCCGGTGCTGCACGGCGGTCGACATCTCCTGCATGTTCATCAGCACCGAGGCTTCGCCGGCGATGTCGATGACCAGCAAATCCGGGTGCGCGCGCTGCACCCCGATCGCCGCCGGCAGGCCATAGCCCATGGTGCCGAGCCCGCCGGAGGTCATCCAGCGGTTGGGCTCCTCGAACCGGTAGAACTGCGCCGCCCACATCTGGTGCTGGCCCACCTCCGTGGTGATGTAGGTGTCGCGGTCCCGGGTCAGCTCGTAGAGGCGCTGGATGGCGTATTGCGGCTTGATGATAGAGCCGGACTGGGTATAGGCGAGCGAGTTGCGCGCGCGCCAGGTCTCGATCTGCTTCCACCACGCCGCCAGCGGCTTCTTGTCGGGCGCCGCCTCCTTGGCGCGCCACAGGCTCACCATCTCGGTGAGCACGTTGGCGCAGTCGCCGACGATCGCCAGGTCGACCTTGACGTTCTTGTTGATCGAGGACGGATCGATGTCGACATGGATCTTGGTCGAGCCCGGCGCGAAGGCGTCGAGCCGGCCGGTGATGCGGTCGTCGAAGCGGGCGCCGATGCAGATCATCAGGTCGCAGTCGTGCATCGACAGGTTGGCTTCGTAGGTGCCGTGCATACCGAGCATGCCGAGCCATTGCGGATCGGATGCCGCATAGGCACCGAGCCCCATCAGGGTCGAGGTGATCGGGAAGCCGGTGAGCTTGACCAGCTCGCGCAACAGGCGGCTCGCCTCCGGTCCGGAATTGATCACGCCGCCGCCGGTATAGAACAGCGGCCGCTTGGCGCGCCGCATCAGCTCGACCGCGCTCTTGATCTTGGCCGGATCGCCCTTGGTGCGAGGCTTGTAGGTCTTGTGCTCGATGTTCTGCGGCCCCTGGTAGAACCCCTTGGCGAACTGGATGTCCTTGGGGATGTCGACCACCACCGGACCGGGCCGGCCGTGGGCGGCGACGTAAAACGCCTCGTGCAGCACCCGTGCCAGATCGTTGATATTCTTCACTAGGTAGTTGTGCTTGGTGCACGGCCGGGTGATGCCGACCGTGTCGCATTCCTGGAACGCGTCATTGCCGATGAGATGGGTCGGAACCTGCCCGGTGATGACCACCAGCGGGATCGAATCCATGAGCGCATCGGTCAAACCGGTGACCGCATTGGTGGCGCCGGGACCCGAGGTCACCAGCACGCAGCCGACCTTGCCGGTCGAGCGCGCATAGCCCTCCGCCGCATGCACCGCGCCCTGCTCGTGGCGCACCAGCACGTGGCGCAGCTTGTCCTGCTGGAACAGCGCGTCGTAGATCGGCAGCACCGCGCCGCCCGGATACCCGAATATGTCGCGAACCCCCTGGTCCACGAGCGCCTGGATCACGATCTCGGCGCCGTTCATTTCCTGTGTCATCGCTCGCTCCTTACGCTCAAGCTTCCCGGCTCATGAATGGACCCGGAATCAAAAAGGGGCCCGAAAGCCCCTGTGCGCATCGCCGTCACGCGGGTTGCGGTCAGCAACCCGGGGCGATGCGCCTCCTAACCACCACAAGCAGGCTCGTTGTAATAAAATTGCGCATTTCCGCTCGCTTCCGTCATTTACTTGCGCGGCTTATATAGGTCTCGATCCGGAAGTCAAGCCGAAATCCGAGCGACCTGGCGCAAAATCAGCGCCTGGGCGGCCTCGGGCGCGCTCCAGGTCCAGTCCGGCATGCGGTTGCGGAACCAGGTGGCCTGCCGCTTGGTGTAGCGCCAGGTGTCGCGCACCCCGCCCGCCTTGGCCTCGGCCAGATCGATCTCGCCCTTAAGGTGACGGATGAGCCAGGGCACCCCATGGGCCTTCATGGCCGGAAGCGACGGGTCGAGGCCGCGCGCCGCCAGCGCCGCCACCTCCTCCAGCGCGCCGGCCGCCAGCATGACGCCGAAGCGGGTTTCGATCCGCCGCTGCAGCGCGCCGCGCTCGGGATCGAGGAAAATCTTGATGGCGCTGGCGGCATCGAGTGCCGGTGGCATGCCGTCCCGGTGCCAGTCGGCGAGCGAGCGGCCGGTGCCCAGCACCACCTCCAGGGCCCGGGCGATGCGGGAGCGGTCCCCCGGCATCAGGCGTTGCGCCATCACCGGGTCCAGCCGCGCCAGCTCCGCATGGAGTACCGGGCTGCCTTGCGCCTCCAGGCGCGCCCTCACGGCGGCGCGAATGTCCGGCGCGATCGGCGGCACCGCGGCCAAGCCTTTGCTCAAGGACTCGAAATAAAGGCCGGTGCCGCCGACCACGATCGCGGTGCGGCCGTCGCGGCCCGCTGCCGCGAGCGCGGCTCTAGCATCGACACACCAGGCGCCCACCGAATAGCGCTCCGCCGCATCCACATGGCCGTAGAGAACATGCGGCGTCGCGGCTTCCTCCGCGGGCGTCGGCCGCGCGGTGATCACCCGCAGGTCGCGGTAGACCTGCATCGAAATCGGCATTGACGATGACACCGCCGAGCTTGTCGGCCAGCCCCAGCCCCAGCCCCAGTGCCGACTTGCCGCTTGCGGTCGGCCCCGCGATGAGGATTACGGTCAACGGGCATTCCTTGGATCGGGGTGGCGGCGTCACGGGGCGCGAGGGACCGGGCCGGCTCAATGTCGGAAACCGGAGATCGGGCCGCAAGGGCGGCAGCCCTGAAGGGGCTGGGGCGCGTGGGCGCAATTCTTGCCGCTCGCCGCGCTGGCCGCTATAGCGGGGCCTAAATCAGCCCCGATCACCCCGTTCTGCGGAGAAGCCGCTTGCCGCTCATTCAACCTTTTCGTGCGCTTCGTCCGGCGCCGGGCCGCGCCGCCGATGTGCTGGCGCCCCCCTATGACGTGCTCTCCAGCGCCGAAGCGCGCCAGCGCGCGCAAGGCAAGCCGTGGAGCTTCCTGCATATCTCGAAGCCCGAGATCGATCTCGATCCGGCGATCGATGTCCACGACCCCGCGGTCTACGCCAAGGCAGCCGAGAACCTCGCGCGGCTGAGCGCGGCCGGCGTCATGATCCGCGACCCGCAGCCTTGCTACTACGTCTACCGGCTGACTTGGCGCGACCGCACCCAGACCGGGCTCGCGGTGGCGGCATCGCTTGCCGACTACGCCAGCAATCGGATTCGCAAGCACGAGCTCACCACCCCGGTGAAGGAGGACGACCGGGTCCGCCAGATCGAGGCGGTGAATGCCCAGACCGGCCCGGTGATGATCGCCTACCCGGAGGCCCCGGAGATCGACGCCACGCTGGCGCGCACCGCCCTGGGTACCGCCGCGGTCGACGTCACCGCCGACGACGGCGTGCGCCATCAGCTCTGGGTGATCGAGGATGCGGCGACTATCGCGCGCCTGACACAGGCGGCCGACGCCTTGCCGGCGATCTATATCGCAGACGGGCATCACCGCTCGGCGGCGGCGCTGCGGGTGGCGCAAGCGCGCAATGCCGGGCCGGGCGCGCCGGGTTATTTCCTGGCAGTGCTGTTCCCGCAGCATGAGATGACCATCCTGGACTACAATCGCCTGTTGCGGGATCTCAACGGCCGCACCCCGGATGAGCTCATCGCCGAGCTGCGCAAACGCTTTGCGGTCGAGGCCTCCGGCCAGCCGGTGCGGCCGGCCGCCTCCGGCGAGTTCGGCATGTTTCTCGCCGGCCGCTGGTACCGGCTCACGCTGCGCCCCGAATTCGCGCCCGCGGTCGGGGCCGGGGCCGATCCGATCGACCGGCTGCCGATCACGCTGCTGACCCGCAACGTGATCGAGCCGCTGTTCGGCATCACCGACCCGCGCATCGACAAGCGCATCGATTTCGTCGGCGGCGCGCGCGGCCCGGACGAGCTCGCGCGGCGGGTCTCATCGGGCGAGATGGCGGTCGCCTTCGCGCTCTACCCGACCCAGATGCCCGACCTGATGGCGGTGGCGGACGCCGGTGGGATCATGCCGCCCAAGTCCACCTGGTTCGAGCCCAAGCTCGCCGACGGCATGGTCAACCACGTGCTGGATTGAGGAGGCCGCGAGACCAGCGGCTAAAACGCAAAACGGAAGGGCTCGCGCCCTTCCGTCCTCCGTCTGCGATCCGTGGTCTGTTATTTCAAGCTGAGCGCGACGAAGCGCAAGTCGCCGGCGGGATTCGCCACCAGCAGCAGCGCCGACGGTCGGCCGTCGCGCTTGAGCTTGTCGATCTTGGTCTGGAACTCGTCCGCGCTCGCCACCGCCTCCTGCGCCACCTCGACGATCACGTCACCGGGAGTGAGGTGCTGGCTGTTGGCGGCCGAATCCGCATCGACGGCGACGATGACCACGCCCTTCACGCCGTCCTTGACCTTGTACTTGGTGCGCAGCGATTCATCGAGATTGGCGAGGTCGAGGCCGAGCGTCTTCTTGACCACCGGCTTGTCCGGCTGGGCGTCGGACTTCGCATCGGCCATCTGCTTCTCGCCATCCTCGAGGCGACCGAGCGTGACGGTCCTGGTCTCCTGCTGGCCTTTGCGAATGATGATGACCTCGACCGCCTTGCCGACCGTGGTATCGGCGACGACGCGCGGCAGGTCGCGCATCTCCTTGATGTCCTTGCCGTCGAACTTGATGATGACGTCACCGGCCTCGATGCCGGCCGGCTTGGCCGGGCCCTTCTCGTCGATGCCGGCCACCAGCGCGCCGTGCGGCGGCTTGATGTTCAGGCTTTCCGCGATCTCGTCGGTCACCAGCTGGATGCGCACGCCGAGCCAGCCGCGCCGGGTCTCGCCGAACTGCTTGAGCTGGTCGATCACCGCTACCGCGGTGCGCGACGGCACCGAGAAGCCGATACCGATCGAGCCGCCCGAGGGCGAGATGATCGCGGTATTGATGCCCACGACCTCGCCGTCGAGATTGAACAACGGACCGCCCGAATTGCCCCGATTGATCGGCGCGTCGGTCTGGATGTAGTTGTCGTAGGGTCCCGAATTGATATCGCGATTGCGCGCCGACACGATGCCGGCCGTCACGGTACCGCCCAGGCTGAACGGGTTGCCGATCGCGATCACCCATTCGCCCAGCCGCAGCTTCTCGGAATCGCCGAACTTCACCGCCTTGAGGGGCTTGTCGGTGGTGACCTTGAGCACCGCCAGATCGACCTTGGTGTCCTTGCCCAGAAGCGTCGCCTTGAGCCTTGTGCCGTCGTTGAGGATGACGGTGATCTCGTCGGCGTCCGCGATCACGTGGTTGTTGGTGACCACGATGCCGGAGGAAATCGATGATGAAGCCGGAGCCGAGCGAGTTGACCCGCCGCGGCGCCTGCTGCTGGCGGTTCTGGTCGCCCTGCCCGCCCTGGCCGCCTTGGCCGCGCCGGTTGAAGAAGTCCCGGAACAGCTCGTCGAGCTGCGGATCGTTGGGCAATTGCGGCATCGGACCGTTGTGGGCCTCGACGTTCTGGGAGGTCGAGATGTTGACGACCGAGTCGATGACCTGCTCGGCGACGTCGGCGATCCCGTCGGGACCGCGCGCCAGCGCCGGGGTGATGACAGCGGGTAGTGCCAGCGCCGCGGTGGCAACCAGGGCCAGGGCCGGCCGGCGGGCCTGCCGGGCAAATTGCGCAAGTGTGCCGAGCATGGGCATCTGAGCTCCTCGGAGGAATGAGAACGAGACAGTGCTCCTGTCCGGCTGCAGACGCAAGGGCGGTCTCGGGAACAGCCGGTTAGGCCCGCGATTGGGGCGGAAATCGGGATTTTGGTGGCCCCTGCCCGCCCCGCAAGCGTCGGCTGCAGCGAGCCCGGCACGGTTGGCGATTCGATCCAGACCGGACCTGGATCATGCGTCAATTCATGACGTTAGATACATCGTGGAAAACCCCGACGCTCCTTCCTGGAGGACGAGCGCCTGCGGGCTCAGCCGCGCACCAGCCAGATCAGCGCCAGCCCGATCACCGCAGACGCGATACCTGCAATGCGCAGCGACATGTCCGAGCTCTCCAACGCGCTCGCGGCCAAGCGCTTGGCCACGGCCGGAAAGCCCGCGAAAATCAGCCCTTCGATGACGAGCACGAGGCCGATGGCCACGATGAATTCGGTCATGATGTGTACACCGACCTCGGCGCCGCCGCCGAAGCGCGGCCGCTATTTCGGCGCCCCTTCCCGGTTCTTGCCCGACGGATCGCCGAAATAGCGGAAGAAATCCGAATCGGGCTTGAGCACCATGCGGGTGTCGTTGGAGCGCAGGCCGGACTCGTAGGCCTGCATCGATCGGTAGAAGGTGA
Source organism: uncultured Alphaproteobacteria bacterium (assembly GCA_963721005.1). GTDB lineage: Bacteria > Pseudomonadota > Alphaproteobacteria > Rhizobiales > Xanthobacteraceae > VAZQ01. The sequence goes on from CAVRHR010000003.1 coordinate 996,372, forward strand.
AGAAATCCGGATCGCGACCATAGGCGTCGGCGAAGATGCGGTTGCGCTCGGCATCGCCCTCGCCGCGCGTCTGCTCGCCCTTCGACTGCGCCTCCGCGATCAGCACGGTGACGTCGCGGTCGGCCTTGGCACGGATCTCCTGCGAGCGCTGGCTGCCCTCGGCGCGGTACTCGGCCGCCTCGCGCTGGCGCTCGGTCTGCATGCGCTGATAGACCGCCTGGCTGTTCTGCTCCGGCAGGTCGGCACGGCGGATACGCACGTCGACCACCGCGACCCCGAAGGACTGCGCCTCGTTCTCGAGCTGGGTGCGCACCTGCCCCATGAGCTGGGAGCGCTTGTCGCGCACCACGTCGGTGGTGCTGGCCTCGCCCAGCACGCGGCGCAGCGCCGAGTTGAGCAAGGTCGAGAGCCGTGCGTTGGCGCCTTCGATTGCCCCGATGGTCTGGTAGAACTTGAGCGCGTCATTGATCCGGTAGCGCGCGAAGGCGTCGACCACCAGGCGCTTCTGGTCGGAGGTGATGACCTCCTGGGCCGGGTTTTCCAGGTCGACGATGCGCTTCTCGACCGAGATGACGCTGTCGAGCAGCGGAACCTTGAAATTGAGGCCGGGCTCGGTCACCACCCGGATCGGCTGGCCCAACCGCACCACGATCGCCTGATCGGTCTGGTAGACGGTGAACACCGAGCCGTAGAGGACGATCAGCGCCACCACCAGCACCGCCGCGAGGAGACCGCCTGCGAGATTCAATCTCATCGATTGCCTCCCGCCGGCGCGACCGACTGCTGCGGCGCATTGGGCGGTGTCGCCGGGCGCGGGGGCGCCGGCCGCGTCAGCTCGTTGAGCGGCAGATAGGGCACCACGCCGCTCTGCCCGGCGGCCCCGGAATCCATGATGATCTTGTCGGTACCGTTGAACAGCCGCTCCATGGTCTCGAGATACATGCGCTCGCGGGTGACGTCGGGCGCCTTCTTGTACTCGTCGTAGACCTTGAGAAAGCGCGAGGTCTGGCCGGTGGCCTCGGCGACGGTCTGCTCCCGGTAGGCCTCGGCGGCCTGGGTGATCTGGGCGGCGCGGCCGCGCGCCTCCGGCACCACCCGGTTGGCGTAAGTCTGCGCCTCGTTCTGCGCCCGCTCGGCGTCGGAGCGCGCCGCCTGCACGTCGCGGAACGAATCGATCACCTGCGCCGGCGGGTCGACCTTCTGCAGCTGGACCTGGGTCACCTGGATGCCGGCGCCGTAATGGTCGAGCGTGCTCTGCATCAGCTGCTGCACCGCGGTCTCGATGGTGGCGCGCGCTCCAGTCAGGATCGGCTGGATCTCGGAATGGCCGATCACCTCGCGCATGGCGCTCTCGGCGACCGCCTTCACGGTGCCTTCGGGCTGCTGGATATTGAACAGATAGTCGCCGGCACCGTCGGGCTTGATCAGCCAGAACACCGAGAAATCCACATCGACGATGTTCTCATCGCCGGTCAGCATCAGGCTTTCTTCCGGTATGTCGCGGCTGGCGCGGCGCGGATCCTCGGCGCTGCGCATGCCGATGTCGATGCGGTTGACGCGGGTGACCTTGGGGGTGAGCGCGGACTCGACCGGATAGGGTATGTGGTAGTTGAGGCCCGGCTTGGCGTCGCGCACATATTGGCCGAAGCGCAGCACGATGCCGAGCTCGTCGGGGTCGACGCGGAAGAAGCCGGAGAAGCCCCAGATCACCAGGGCGAGGAGCGCGATCAGGCCGATACCCTTGCCGCCGAGACCGCCGCCCGGCAGCACGGTGCGCAGCCGGTCCTGGCTGCGGCGCAGAAATTCCTCCAGATCCGGCGGCGTCGGGCCGGACGGCTGCGGGCCCGAGCCCCACGGACCCTTGCCCCCCGATCCCCAGGGGCCGCCGCCCTGATTGCTCCACGGCATCCGCTGTCTCCTCGTCGGCCGCGCACCCATTCACGCCTGGATGGCGGGCGGTTCTGCTTGCATCTCGGCCGGTTTATAGGGGAGGCATCCCCTCCTTACAACGCGGGTCCGGGCGCCGCACCGTTAATACAAACCTGTCAGTTGCCGCCGTCACCGCGTCCCAGATGGGTGGTGCGCCGCTCATAAACAAGGACCGCGAAACCGGCTGCATCATCCGGTCCGGCCGCGTGCTCGCTGCGCTCCGCCTCGCGCCAGAGCTTGGGATCGATCGCCGGGAACAGGGTGTCGCCGTCGGGACACAGGTGCACATGGGTAATGACCAGACGATCCGCGTGGGCGATCGTATGCGCGTAGAGATCGGCTCCTCCGATCACCGCCACCGCATCGGCGCCACGCCGCAGCGCATCGCCGCGCGCGAGCGCGAGCGCGGCCTCGATGCCTGGGGCCGCAACGACACCCGGCGCGGCGAAGTCCCGGTTGCGGCTGACCACGATATTGGTGCGGCCCGGCAGCGGCTTGCCGATCGACACGAAGGTCTTGCGTCCCATCACCACCGGCTTGCCCATGGTGACAGCGCGGAAGTTCCGCAGATCGGATCTCAGCCGCCATGGCAGGCCGCCGCCCAGCCCGATGACGCCATTGTCGGCGACCGCGGCGACCAGCACGAGGGCAGGCGCCGGCGCGCGCCCGGGCTGCGGGCCGGCGACGGGGCGCAAACCGCTCACACCGCCACCTCGGCCTTGATATGCGGGTGCGGATCGTAGCCCTCGAGGCTGATGTCCTCATAGCGAAAGGCGAACAGATCGGTGACCGCAGGATCGAGCTTCAGGCGCGGCAGCTGACGCAGCGGACGCACCAGCTGCAGGCGGGCCTGCGCCAGATGATTGACGTAGAGGTGCGCATCGCCGAACGTATGGACGAATTCCCCGGGCGCGAGCCCGGTCACCTGCGCCACCATCATGGTAAGCAGCGCGTAGGACGCGATATTGAAAGGTACCCCCAGGAATACGTCGGCGGAGCGCTGGTAGAGCTGGCAGGAGAGCCGGCCGCTCGCAACGTAGAACTGGAACAGGCAGTGGCACGGCGGCAGCGCCATCGCATCGACCTCGGCCGGGTTCCAGGCCGTCACGATCAGGCGGCGCGAATCCGGATTGCGGCGGATGGCCGCCACCACATTGGCGATCTGGTCGATGGCGCTGCCGTCGGGGGCCGGCCACGAGCGCCACTGCCGGCCATAGACCGGGCCGAGATCGCCGTTCTGGTCCGCCCACTCGTCCCAGATCTTCACGCCGTGCTGGTTGAGATATTTGATATTGGTGTCGCCGGCCAGGAACCAGAGCAGCTCGTGAACGATCGATTTGACGTGCAGCTTCTTGGTGGTGATCAGCGGAAAGCCTTGCGCGAGGTCGAAGCGCATCTGGTGCCCGAACACCGAGAGCGTGCCGGTGCCGGTACGGTCGTGCTTCTCGACGCCTTCGGCGAGAATCCGCTCCATCAGCTCGTGGTACTGGCGCATCTGGACTTTCGCTCGCTCCCGAGCCCGACTCAATCGCGCTCGAGCGCCAGACTAGCGCCCCGCACGACCGGGCAAAACCTCCCGGCTTCAGATCAATCCGCCGAGGCCGAGCAGGGCGGCGCCGGCGAATATCCACAGCGGGTTCACCCGGATCGTGTAGGTCACCACCGCGGTCAGGACCGTCACCGCCACCGCCAGCCGGCTCTGCGCCGCCGCGCGCGCGATCACGGCGGCGCTGGCGCCGATCAGGCCGATGGAGATCGGGACCAGCGCAGCCTGGATCGCCATGCGCCAGGGCGCGTCCTTGAAGCGATCCCAGACCCGGCCGATGAAGAACGCGAATACGCAGGTCGGTCCGCACATCGCCAGCGTCGCCACCACCGCGCCCAGGAGGCCGGCCACGTGATAGCCGATGAGCGTCACCACGATCACGTTCGGTCCCGGCGTCACCTGCGCGATCGCGAACATATCGGCGAACTGCCGGTCGTTCATCCAATGCATCACCTCGACGGCGAGACGGTGCATCTCGGGCAGCGCCGCGTTGGCGCCGCCGATGGCGAACAGCGACAGCAGCGCGAAATATCCCGCCAGCGTCAGCAATGTGCCGAGCTCGCTGCTCATCGGCGGGTCCACCAGGCCAGCGCGATGCCGCCGGGAATGAGCACCCCCAGCACCCAATAGATCGGCCAGCTTAGAATTCCGACTGAAACGAACGCCGCCATCGCCAAGCCGTGACCGAAGCCGGGGCGTTCGTGCAAGAGCGGCCCGGCCATCTTGAGGCCGGTGCTGATGGTAAGGCCGGCCGCCGCGGCCGCCACCCCGGCCAGGATGCGTTGCAGGGCCGCTATCTCGCCATAATGCGCATAAAGCAGCCCGAGCAGGGTCACCAGCAGGAACGGCGGGCCGAGGAGCCCCAGCAGGGCCACCAGCGCCCCGACCGTGCCACCCACCTGACGCCCGAACACGACCGAGAAATTCACGATGTTCGGACCAGGGAGAAAATTGCAGAGCGCATAGGCCTCGTTGAACTCCTCGCCGGTCATCCATTTCCGCTCGTCCACCATCATGCGCCGCGACCAATACAGGACGCCGCCGAAGCCGGAGACCGAGATGATGCAGAACGCGATGAACAGGGCGAGCGGCTTGGGGGCGAGCGGTTTGGGGGCGAGCGGCTTGGGGGCGGTCGGACCGGGGGTGTCGGGAGGTGTTGGCGCGGGAATCGGCGTCGTCGTTTCGGTCATGAAAGCCTCTGCGGTGAGACTTAAACCGCCTTCACCCCGTGAACCAAGGATTTATCATGGGCATGCGGGCTCGATCCGGGGGCCAAGATCGGGGCCAAGATGGGTCTTTATTCATCAACCTTCCGTCCCTATATTGAGGATGCCGGCGCAAGCCGGATATGGCGATAAATGGCCGTCGTAATAAACCTTTCGGACCCGGGGGCAGTACCCGGCGCCTCCACCCAAGGCCAAGTCAGGTCGCGACTTCATGGGCCGTGCTGGTTTTGGGCGGGGGCGAACTAGGATCGACGAGGGCGTAAAGGGCGTGCTTTTGCTCGGCATGGTACCGCCGTTATCGGGCCAATCCATAGTTGCAAACGACAACTATGCTCCGGTTGCTCAAGCCGCGTAATGCGGTTTGAAATACCGATCTGAAGCCCTGGCGTCTTAGCAGCGTCAGGCGGGGTTCGGGGGCACCTGGCAACAGAAGCCCCCACTTCCATCCTTCGGCACCAGCTTGCGCCACGATCCCGCACCGGGGATGCGCCGTATTTGCGGGCCTTGGGCCGGAATTCGACCCTGCGGCCGCATGATCCGATTTCATTTGATCCGATCATGATCTAGCATCAGAAAGGCGAGTCTCAGGCGGGAAGCCGGAGCCAAAGCAATCGCCGCGAGGCCCGTGTCGAGGATCGTTGCATGGCCGTCGATCATATCCGCTACGACCTCCTGGCCCAGGAAGCGCTGCGCGGGGTGTTGCGCACGGTGCTCGCCGACGTCGCCAAGAACGGCCTGCCCGGCGACCACCATTTCCGCGTGACCTTCGACACCTGCGCGGACGGCGTGCGGCTGTCGCAGCGAATGCGGGCGCAATATCCCAAGGAAATGACCATCATCCTGCAGCATCAGTTCTGGGACCTTTCGGTCAGCGAGGATGCCTTCGAGGTCGGGCTGTCCTTTGGTGGAGTCCCGGAGCGGCTTGCCATTCCGTTTGCGGCGGTGCGCGGATTCTACGATCCTTCGGTCGAGTTCGGCCTGCAATTCGAGCATATCGCCGCCGCGCCGGCCGGTGCCGTGCCGGCGGAGGCCGCCAGCAATCCTGAGTCCCTGCCCGCTCCCAAAAAGTCAGGCGCCGAGCCGGCCAATTCGCCCATGCAGCTCAAGCCCCGGCGCACAACCCCGGCCGTGCCGGCCGCCCCGGCGCCCGTCGATCCGGAGCCAGCAGCATCCTCCGAGCAGACCGGCAAGACGCCCGAAGAGCCAGCCGACAAATCCAGCGGTGGCGAGGTGGTCCGGCTCGATCGTTTTCGAAAGAAGTAGCCGACGGATTTTCCTGGACACCGGCTGACAGCCGCCACGGCGACGAGGCGATTTCCAGTGCCAGCGGCACAGAGCTGAGAGCTTTCATCTCGAAAGCCTGGTTTTGAGGTATTACTGTTCTTATTTCCGCCTAGTTATTGAATTTGCACGGAAGAATATTCTACTTAGGCCATCCTTCCGAAGATGCGTGGCTCATGAACGACCCGTCTTTCGCGCAAACTTTGCCGAACCGCCGCTCCGATCTGCCCGCGCTTGCGGCCGCCGGGGAAGCCCTGGCGGCCAGCTTCGGCGCGCTCGGCCTCGACCAGCGGCTGGCCGCGGCGCGCGCCGCCGTCCCGGGCCGCCTCGTCTTCACCACCAGCTTCGGTCTCGAGGATCAGGCGATCAGCCATGCCATCTTTGCCCACGATCTCGCGATCGAGGTCGTGACCTTCGACACCGGCCGCCTGTTCCCGGAGACCCATCAGGTCTGGGCGGAGACCGAGCAGCACTACGGCAAGCGCATCCGCGCCCTGCTGCCCGAGCGCAGCAGCGTCGAGGCTTGGGTGGCCGAGCACGGCATCGACGGTTTCCGCGCCTCGGTCGCGGCCCGCCAGGGCTGCTGCGGGCTTCGCAAGGTCGAGCCACTCGCGCGCGCGCTGGCAGGCGCCACGGGCTGGGTGACGGGGGTGCGCGCCGAGCAGTCGCCGGACCGGGCGATGATGCGCTTTGCCGACATCGATCCGCAGCGGGGCCTCGTCAAGCTGAACCCGCTGCTCGACTGGACGCGCGACCGCGTCGCCGCCTTCGTGCGCGATCATCACGTGCCCTACAACAGCCTGCATGATCGCGGCTTTCTCTCCATCGGCTGCGCCCCCTGCACGCGCGCGCTGGCGGCGGGCGAGCCGGAGCGCGCCGGCCGCTGGTGGTGGGAGCAGGCGGAGAAGAAGGAGTGCGGATTGCACTTGCCCGGCAAACCGGCCGGGCAAGGTGAATTGACCGGCGCTTGAGGCGTTCTCCGCAATCGCATGATATTGTTGGAGCCGAGCTTGGTTCCCGGCTTCCGCGTCGCTTCCGCGGGGTTGAGCGGCCGCATCACAGTCGTGCTATCACTGCGGACCGAATTCACTATTCGCAAGCGAGAGCCGCCATGCCGCAACCGCGCCGCAGGATGCGCGTGGAGACCGACAGCTTCGGCCCGATCGAGGTGCCGGCGGATCGCTATTGGGGGGCGCAGACCGAGCGCTCGTTGCGCAATTTCCGCATCGGCACCGAGCGCATGCCGCTGCCGATCATCCGGGCGCTCGCCATCATCAAGCGGGCCGCCGCCGAGGTCAATCACGCGCTCGGCTCGCTCGATGCCCGCCGCACCCGGGCGATCGTGCGCGCCGCCCAGGAGGTGATCGACGGCAAGCTCGACGATCATTTTCCCCTGGTGGTGTGGCAGACCGGTTCCGGCACCCAGACCAACATGAACGTCAACGAGGTGATCGCGGCGCGCGCCAACGAAATGCTCGGCGGCAAGCCCGGCGCCAATGCGCCGGTGCATCCCAACGACCACGTCAACATGAGCCAGTCGTCGAACGACTGCTTCCCGACCGCGATGCATATCGCGGCCGCCGGCGAGATCGCCCGATCCTTGCTGCCGGCGCTGGCGCATCTGCAAAAGGCGCTTGAGCGCAAGCGCAAGGAGTTCGCCGGCATCGTCAAGATCGGCCGCACCCACACCCAGGATGCCACGCCGCTGACGCTGGGGCAGGAATTCTCCGGCTATGCGGCGCAGGTGAAGTCGGGCCGCGAACGCGTGTCGCTGGGGCTCGCGCAACTCTATCCGCTGGCCCAGGGCGGCACCGCGGTCGGCACCGGCCTCAATGCCAAGCCGCGATTCGCCAAGCTCGTCGCCAAGCGGATCGCGCAACTGACCGGCCTGCGCTTCGTGACCGCCCCCAACAAGTTCGAGGCGCTCGCCGCCCACGACGGCATCGTGTTCGCCCACGGCGCGCTCGCAGCGGTCGCGACCGGGCTGTTCAAGATCGCCAACGACATCCGGCTGCTCGGCTCGGGCCCACGCTCCGGTCTGGGCGAGCTCATTCTGCCCGAGAACGAGCCCGGCTCCTCGATCATGCCCGGCAAGGTCAATCCCACCCAGTGCGAAGCCGTGACCATGGTGTGCTGCCAGGTATTCGGCAACTCCACCACCATCACGGTGGCGGGGAGCCAGGGCCATTTCGAGCTGAACGTCTACAAGCCGGTGATCGCGTTCGCCCTGCTGCAATCGATCCGTCTTTTGTCCGACGTGGCGGTGTCCTTCACCGACAATTGCGTCGCCGGCATCCGCGCCGACCGGGCGCGCATCCGCGAGCTGATGCAGCGTTCGCTGATGCTGGTCACCGCGCTGGCTCCGCGCATCGGCTACCAGCGGGCGGCGGAGATCGCCAAGGCGGCGCATGCCGCCGGAACCACCTTGCGCGAGGAAGCCGTCCGCCTCGGCTACGTGTCGGCGGCGGAATTCGATCGCCTGGTGCGGCCCGAAAAGATGATCGGACCGCACTGATGCGAACTCACTTGGTATAACCAAGCACAGCCGGCATATTCCCGTACCACCGGCACCGCACTAACAAGGTTCTGCGAATTCCATAAGCTTATCCGCGATAACCGCGAGCATATATCTAAATTGCGCAGATTCGTGGTTGCCCGAAATTTGCCATCAAATTCCCTGTCGCGGGCGCTGTTGCCTACTCTCAATGCATTGATGATCATGGAAACGATTTTGATTGCCACGCTACGGGCGTATTTCAGGTTCAAAGAGAGAACCTCTGACCAACCGCCTTCACATGCCCGATGACCGAGTTCTGGATGGGTGACGTCATCAAGCTTCGTGCGGCGCGCAAGCAGGCCAAGCGGTTGCGCGACGAAAAAAACGCAGCCGCCAATCGATTGCTGCACGGCCGAGGCAAGGCCGAGCGCAATCTCGATGTTGCGCGCGACACGAAGGCCCGCCAGGATCTCGAGCGGCACCGGGTCGACACGGGAGACGAAGGATGAAATCGCCTGTCGTCAAGCGCTCCATCGTCATTGCCGGCCACAAGACCAGCGTGAGTCTCGAAGACGCATTCTGGAAGGGGCTCAAGGAAATCGCCGGCGGGCGCGACGCCACTCTGTCCGAGCTGGTCGCTTCGATCGATGCAGATCGCCAGCACGGCAATCTCTCATCGGGGCTGCGGCTGTTCGTGCTGGATTTCTACCGCAACCAGCTCAGCGAGGAGATCGGTTTGCAGACCGCGCCCCGCGACGAGATGATGGTGGCGCGTTCGGCCGCTTCGGCCTGATCCGCGATCACGTTCGCTCCGGTCGAGTCGGGCGAAGCCGGCTCCCTTTGCATGCCGCGCCCAGGCGCTGCGTTTCGATGCCATCGCAACTCTCCCGCGACCTCCGTAACAACGTCCCGGGTCATGCGACCTATCCGCGCGGTCCATGCGGGGGCGGCGTCGGACGGATGTCGATCGGCGGCGGGAACGGCGCCTGCTCGACCGTGGGACGGCGCGCGCGGGGGGGCGGGGACGCCGCCGGCAACTCGGGCACGACCACGGCGGTAGCCGCCGGGTCCTGGGTCGGACGCTGCCGCGGCAGTCCGACCGGGCCGGGAATCGCACTGGTGATCGGCGTGGCGACCGTGCCCGGTCGGCCCGCGCGCGGCGGCACTGACGGCACAGCATCGCTCGGATCGCGCTCGGTCGGACCTCCGGTGGTCTCTGCTTCGTCCGCATGCTCGCGCGCCGCCTGCTCCAGCGCATCGACGTGCTTCGACTTCTGGTCGAGCGCACGCAGCGCCAGCCAATTGGCGAGCGCGCCGACATCGAGGGAGCGCTTGGGCGCGTCGAGCGGTCCCTTCAGGCTGACAGAGATGTCCGGAGGGCCACCGGCCGCCGCGTCGGCGCCTTTGGGGGGCGCCAGCGTCAGGCGCGCATCGATGGCGCCCTGGGTGAGATCGATGCTGCCGGTCGGCGCCAACCCGGCGCCCTTGGCCTGCACCATCGGATCGACCAGGCGCAGCTGTCCCATGGTGGCCGCGATCGATCCCTCGGCCAGCCCAACCGGCAGGGCGCCGATCGCAAGCGCCGCCTCCATGCGCTCGCCGATCCGCATCGCATCGATCGGGAGACCTTGATCGACCGCGCGCGTCACGATATCGAACGCCGCCGGATCAAACCGCACGACGCTGCCATCCCGCAGCGCGAATGTTCCGGTGCCGGCGAGCGAGCCGATCAATGCGATCGGGCTGCGGCCGCCGCCGGCGAGCGCAAGATCGGCGGTGAGCTTGCCGGATAGCGGCGGCCGTGCGCCGCCGCCGACGAGCTCGGCGGCATCGACGTCGGCCAATCGCAAATGGCTGCTCGCCATGACGCCCTCCTTGCCGCGCTCGAAGCTGAAGTCGCCGCCGACGCGGCCGCCGGCGAGGGCACCGTCGATCTCGGCGACCGTCAGCTCCGATTGGCTGAAATCCAGGACCGCACGCAGATCGCGCGCGGTGAGCTTGGAGGTGAGCGCGACCTGTCCGGCCTTGACCGCGATCCGGCCGTTGACGGCGCCCAGCAGACCGGATTCGAACGGATCAGCCGGCCAGGCATTGCCCGAGTTCGGGTTCTGGCGCGGGAACCCGATGGTGGCGCCGATCGCGGCCGGCAAATCCAGGGTCGCAACCGTGATATCGCCGCTCATCCGCGGCGGCTGCGTCATCGCGATGCCGAGCTCGCCCTTGACCGCGACCCCTGCCAGGGTGCCGGCGAGATCGGCGAGCGTGACGGTACCGTCGGCGAGCACGAGCCGCGTCGTCAGCGTGGACCAAGGCGGCTGCGCGGTCCGCTGGGCGGTGGCGGATCGCAGCGGCAGCGGCACCACGCTGGCGGCGGAGGCCTTGAGGGCGAGCTGCGCGGTCGGACCCCGGCTGCCCGCAGGATTCATCGTTCCGGTGGCCGAGACATCGAGCCCGCCCGCCAGCAGCGTGCCGTTGACCGCCAGATCGCCATCGAGCGGCCCGCTCAACACGAGCGAGAGCCGCCCCGAGCGCTGGTTGACCGTCACCAGGCGATCGAGCCCCAGCAGCTCGACCAGGGCGCCGCCGTCGCTGGCGTCGACGAGCCCGGTCACGCGGATCTTGCTCGCACCGAATTGCGCAAGATCGGCCGACAGGGTGCCGCCGCCGGCCTCGCCTTGCAGGTCGAGACGGAATACGCCGGCACTGCCGAGAAGCTTGAGCTTGGCCGACGTCGCCGAGCCGCCGGCCGCGCCGCGATCCAACGCCAAGGTGGTGTGCAGCTTGACCGGGAGGGATCGACCGGCGGTGCGGCGAATCCGGTCCGCGACCGGGCTCGAGAATTTGCCGACCAGCGCCGCCAGGCCATCGAGGCTGCGCGCATCGAGATCGAGCGTGAGGGTGCCGCGCGGAGCCGCTTCGCGGGTGTCGAGCCGGCCGCCGATCGTCAGCTTGGCACCGCCGAGATCCCCGATGGCGAAGCGCTCGACGTCGAGGCCGGCGGCATCGCGGCGCATCTTGACCGCTATGTCGCGTGCGTCGACGCCAGCGATCGCGCTGTGCCCGATGTCGACCGCCAGGGTACCTTCGCGGGGCCATTCCGACGGCTGTCCGAGGCTCGCCAGCAGCAGCGATTGGGCGCGGTCGAGGTCGAGCTCGGGCGCCCGCAGCGCCGCATTGAGCTTGGCGGGCTGGTCGCCGTTCGGCCAAGCATAGTCGAGATGGCCCTCGATCTTCGAGCGGTCGAGATCCGCCTGCACCCGATCGAAGGCGATCCGGTCGGGCCCGATGGCGATGTCGGCGGCCAGCCGCAGCGGCCCGGACGCCGCCGGCGCGGGGCCGCGGTCGCCGAGCCAACCGATCAGCGCCCGCGGATCGGCCGAACTCGATCCTGGTCGCGCCGTCGAAGGTGACGCCGCCGGGCGCGGTGGCGAGCCGCCCGCTGAGTGCCACCTGGGTGAGGCCGGGCACCCGCAACGCGAAATTCTCGATATTCCAACCGTCGCCCTCGGATCTCAGGTCGCCGCCCACCCGCTGCAGCATCGCCCCGGCGAGCGTCACCGTCTCGACGCCGATCCCGAGGCGCACCGGGACCGGCAGGCGTTGCGCCCGCATGAGCAATTCGGCCAAGGTCTTGATGGCGGCGAGCGGACGCCGCTGCGCGGCTTCCGGCAGCGCGAGAATCCGGTCGAGGTCGATCTGCGATGCCGACAAGGTCGCGACCAGCTCCGGCTTGGGGCCGAACGACAGCCTGGCGTCGCCCTTGAGCCTGACCGAGCGCTCGTCGGGGCCGTATTGGAAGTCGACCTGGTCCAGCACCGCGGCCGTGCCGTCGATGCGCACGTGACTGGAGACCCGCCAGGATTCGACGATGCCGTCCGGGCTGCGGCCCACCGGACGCGTCACCTGCAGGGTGCCTTCGAAGCTCGGGCGCCCGCGCTCGACCAAAATCGCGCCGTCGACGTCGATCGTGCGCGGATGGTCGATCGGATCCAAGTTGAGCCGCACCTTGACGCTGCCGTCGTCGGCGGGCCGGCTCACCGCCAGGCGAAACGGATAGTGCTGCCCGTCGATGGCGAAGGCCCCCTCGCCTTTGACGGGTCCGAGCAGCGAGCGCACCTGCCCGTTGAACTCCAGCTTGTCGAGCACGAGGCGCGCGCCGCTGGCCGCGTCGGCGAGCGTCGCGCGGCCATCCGCGATCTCGAGATGCTCGATCGAGACCGCATCGGGGGCGAGGCCGATGGTGGGCGTGGACCAGACCAGCCGACCCGAGGGATCGAGGCTGAGGGTGAGCTCAGGGCCCTGCAATTTCAGGTCGGGCGCCCGCAGCACCCCGCGCACCAGATCGCCCAAGGCGAACTCGATCCGAAGCGCCCGCGCCCGGGTCTTGGCCGGGTCGCCGGGACGGCCGAGCTCGATCTCCTGCAACGTCAATGTCGGTGTGGGCAGGAGCCGCACGTCGATCGGGCCGGTGACCCGTACCTCGAGCCCGGTGAGGCGTCCGACCTCGGTCTGAAGCTCGGCCCGGTAGCTACCCCAATCGACGAACAGGGGCCCCACCAGCGCCGTCACCAGCGCCAGAATGATCGCAATGCCAGCACTCAGCAGCGCCGTCTGCACGCCGTCTCCACTCCAAGTGATCTCGAAAGCGCACTCGAGCTGTTTTCGAAACTGTTTCCGAAACTGTTGCCGAATTCGCCGCGCGCCCCGCCGGATGAGCAGGCCGTTCGAACACCCGAGCACCGATCAAATGAGCACGATTCTCGTCGCCTGACCACAGCGGCCGCCCGTTTACCTTACCCCACGGCGATCACGGCTGCGTGGCCATGGCGAAGTGGTCGTGCCGCCCGCCCGGCGCAAGCCGGTATTGCCGGCGTTTGACGGCAAATCTATGTCGGTAGCGCGATACTGCAATAGCGGGAGCCTGCCGCCGGGCGCCGCGCCGGCAACCCGCCGTTCACCACCCCCTTGAGGCACCGGCCACCTTGCGACCGGACGGCCCTCCGCCGGCATGCGCCGGAGATAACTTTCGCTTGCATCCTCCGGTGGCGTCGGGCGGAATGAGGGTGCTGGCCGCCGGATGCTCACATGCTCGATCGCGTCGACTTCGAACCCGTGTTCTTTGCCCCGTTCGTCTCCTCGGTGATGCGGGTCGAGCCGGCTTGGATCGACTACAACGGCCACCTCAACATGGCCTATTACAACGTGCTGTTCGACCGCGCGGTCGACGAGGCCATGGAGCTGTTGGGCTGCGGTGCCGACTACGTGACCTCGCGCCGGCAGTCCTGCTTCACTGCCGAGGTGCATGTGCGCTACCTGCGCGAGCTGCATGCCGGCGATCCGGTGCGGGTGACCTTCCAGCTGCTCGACTACGACGCCAAACGTCTGCACTTCTTCGAGCAGCTGTTTCACGCCGTCGAGGGCTGGGTCTCGGCGACCTCGGAGAACATGGTGCTGCACGTGGACATGACGGCGGGCAAGACCGCCGCCTTCCCGTCCGACATCGCCGCGGTCCTGGCCAAGATGAAGGCCGCCCACGCCAGGCTGCCGCGGCCGGAGGCCGCAGGCCGACGCATCGCCATGCCGGAACGCGCGTAGCGGAATCGTCCGCGGACGGGGCTCAGCTCCGGCAGCACAATCCCGTGGATCAGCCCCGGCCCGTCTGCAGCCGTTTGGCCTCCGGTGTGGCGCGGTGCGCCCGCGAGTGCCATCTTTGAGCTGAGATTCGCCCGCAGCATGGCCGGCGAAGCACCGGAACAGTTCGCGAGACGATGGCCGAGCCCACCCGCACAGCGCGCGATTTCAATGCCTTGCCGCCGGTTCCTCAACCCGGCGGGATCGCCGCGCGGGCGCGTGCCGGCGCGGCAGCGCCTTATCTGGCCGACCTCAATCCCGAGCAGCGCGCGGCGGTGGAGACCCTGGACGGTCCGGTGCTGGTCCTGGCCGGCGCCGGCACCGGCAAGACCCGCGTCCTGACCACCCGGATCGCCCACATCCTGGCGACCGGCCGGGCGCGGCCGCCGGAGATCCTGTCCGTCACCTTCACCAACAAGGCGGCGCGCGAGATGAAGCATCGCGTCGGCGCCATGGTGGGGCAGATCGTCGAGGGCATGCCGTGGCTCGGGACGTTCCATTCGATCGGCGTGAAAATCCTGCGCCGGCATGCCGAGATGATCGGGCTCAAGGCCAACTTCACCATCCTCGACACCGACGACCAGATCCGGCTGATGCGGCAGATCCTCGAGGCCGAGGACATCGACGAGAAGCGCTGGCCGGCCCGGATGCTCGCCGGGCTGATCGACAGCTGGAAGAACCGCGGGCTGGCACCCGAGCAGGTTCCGGCCGGCGAAGGCGCCAGCTTCGCCAACGGCAAGGGCCGCAAGCTCTACGTCGCCTATCAGGAACGGCTGAAGGTGCTCAACGCCGCCGATTTCGGCGATCTTCTGCTCGAATGCATTCGCCTGTTCCGCACCCAGCCCGAGGTGCTGCGCCAGTATCAGGCCCGCTTCAAATACATCCTGGTCGACGAGTACCAGGACACCAACGTGGCGCAGTACCTCTGGCTGCGGCTGTTGGGGCAGAGCACGGGCCTCCTTCGCGACGCCGCGCGAAGCGCGACGCCTCAGGATGAGGCTCAAGCTCACGATCAGGATCAGGCGCCAGCCGCAACCGCCCAGGGCGCCGCTCACCTTGAGGAGCGCGGGGGCACGCCGCGCGTCGCGAAGGGCGAGGCCGCCCCGCCGCGCACCCTCAAGAACATCTGCTGCGTGGGAGACGACGACCAGTCCATCTATGGCTGGCGCGGCGCCGAGGTGGACAACATCCTGCGCTTCGAGCACGACTTTCCGGGCGCCAAGGTAATCCGGCTGGAGCGCAATTACCGCTCGACCGCCCATATCCTGGCCGCCGCCTCCCACCTGATCGCCCACAACGAGGGCCGGCTCGGCAAGACGTTGCGCACCGAGGACGTGCCGGGCGAGAAGGTCACGGTCACCGGCTCCTGGGACTCCGAGGAGGAGGCGCGCGCCATCGGCGAGGAGATCGAGGAGCTGCAGCGCAACAGTCACCGGCTCGACGAGATCGCCATCCTGGTGCGGGCCTCGTTCCAGATGCGCGAGTTCGAGGACCGCTTCGTCACGCTCGGCCTGCCCTACCGGGTGATCGGCGGCCCGCGCTTCTACGAGCGTCAGGAAATCCGCGATGCGCTCGCCTATCTGCGCCTGATCGCCCAGCCGTCCGACGACCTCGCCTTCGAGCGCATCGTCAACGTGCCCAAGCGCGGCCTTGGCGACGCCACCGTCAAGCAGCTGCACGAGCATGCGCGCAGGCGCCACATCTCGCTGATGCAGGCGACCAGGGCCCTGATCGAGACCGACGAGCTCAAGCCGCGCCCGCGCGGCGCGCTGCGCGACCTGGTGGCGGCGTTCGACCGCTGGCGCGCCCAGAAGGATGCGCTGCCCCACACCGAGCTCACCGAGATCGTGCTCGACGAGTCGGGCTACACCGAGATGTGGCAGAAGGACCGCAGCGCCGACGCCGCCGGCCGGCTCGAGAACCTGAAAGAGCTGATCCGCTCGATGGAGGAGTTCGAGAACCTGCAGGGCTTTCTCGAGCACATCAGCCTGGTCATGGATACCGATAGGCGCGAGAACGGCGAGGCAGTGTCGGTGATGACCCTGCATTCCGCCAAGGGGCTCGAGTTCGACACCGTGTTCCTGCCCGGCTGGGAGGAAGGCCTGTTCCCGCATCAGCGCACCTTGGACGATCAGGGCCGCGCCGGGCTCGAGGAGGAGCGCCGCCTCGCCCATGTGGGGATCACGCGCGCGCGCCTGCGCGCCAAGATCTATTTCGCCACCAACCGGCGCATGCACGGGCAATGGCAGAGCAACATCCCCTCGCGCTTTCTCGACGAGCTGCCCGAGGGCAGCGTGGAGGTGACGGAATCCCGGGGCGGCTTCGGCGGCTATGGCGGCTACGGCGCCTCGCGCTTCGACGAGACCACCCATTTCGGCTCGAGCTACGGCACCCCGGGCTGGCAGCGCGCCCAGCGCCGGCGTGGCGGCTTCGAGGAGGACGCGACCCAGGACTTCGACCAGGATCCGCCCGCACCAGACGACGGCGATCAGGCCCGCGGAGCCCGGCCGGGCGCCCGCACGGCGCGCTCGGCGGCCGCAGAACGGCGGCCGCGCCATGCCCCGCTCACCATCGAGGGCGAGCTCATCGCCCGCTCGAGCGGACCGGCCTCCGCCTTCGCGATCGGCGACCGCGTGTTCCACATCAAGTTCGGCAACGGCAACGTCACCGCGGTCGACGGCAACAAGCTCTCCATCCAGTTCGACCAGGCCGGCGAGAAGCGCGTGGTGGATAGCTTCGTGGAGCGGGTGTAGGCTTGCTCTTTGCGAAGTAGCCCCGAGAGACACGATGGCAGAACGTCCCACCGAGAACGAAGCTGAGCTGGTTCCCGCCGCAGAACCTGCGGACACCGGCTATGACCGCGACTTCTATTCATGGTCGTTGGAGCAGGCTCGCCTCGTGCGCGAGGGGCGCTGGGACGCGGTCGATCGCGCCAATGTGGCGGAGGAGATCGAATCCTTGGGGCGGGAACAGTTCAACAAGCTGGCAAGCGCGTTGCGCGTGCTGATGCTGCACATGCTCAAATGGGATCATCAGCCGGGGTTGCGATCGCGCAGCTGGGCGCTCTCGATCGAAACGCAGCGGCTCGAGCCGGGGGATGTGGTTGCCGACAATCCGGGGCTGAAGCCACGGATTCCCGAGGCGATAGCGCGCGGCTATCGCAAGGCGGCCAGGGAAACCGGGATGGCCAAGGATTCGTTTCCCGAAACTTGTCCTTACAGTTGGGAGGACATCGTTTCGCGCGGCTTCTCGATCTGAGCCACGGATTGGGAGAACGACGCTCCAAATCGGCCGTTCCACCCCCGCGGCAACCGCTATTGATTTCCGCATGACCTCCGCGCCCTCCTCCAAAGCCATCACCATCTATGTCGACGCCGATGCGTGCCCGGTGAAGCAGGAAATCTATCGCGTGGCCGCCCGCCACGGTATCAAGGTCATCGTGGTGAGCAACAGCCCGATCGCGGTGCCGCGCGAGCCGATGATCGAGCGCGTGGTAGTGGGTGCCGGCATGGACGCGGCGGATGATTGGATCGCCGAACGGGTTTCTGAAAATACGGAGGCCGCCGCCGAACCCGCACCGACGCCGAAAAAACCGCCGCCTGTGCGCGGCGACATCGTGATCACGGCCGACATCCCGCTCGCCAGCCGCTGCGTGAAGGCCGGCGCCGTGGCGATCGCCCCGACCGGGCGGGCTTTCACCGAGGAATCGATCGGCATGACGCTCGCCACCCGTAACCTGATGGATTCGCTGCGCAGCGCCGGCGAGATCACCAGCGGCCCGAAATCATTCTCGCCGCGCGACCGATCGAGCTTCCTGTCCGCGCTCGATCAGGCGATCGTGCGATTGAAACGCGCGGGGTTCGGGCTGGCCGGTTGATGCTTGCCGGGCGAGCCGCCGCCCTGGCGTTCCGGGTCGCGCATGGTTAGCCTGCGCTTGATGCATCTTGGCGGCGCCGCCGCGCAATTCGAGGTCATGATGAAACGCGAGAGCTTCCCGATCGCGGACATCTACGTACCGGTGAAGCGGCGCGCGACCCTCAAGCCGGAGCTGGTGCAGGAGATCGCCGCCAGCATGCTCGAGGTCGGCCAGCAGACCCCGATCATGGTCCGCCAGGAAGACGGCGGGCGGCTGGTGCTGGTAGAGGGCCTGCACCGCCTGGAAGCCTGCAAGTCCCTGGGCGACACCAGCATCATCGGCTACCTGGTGCAGGCCCGTAAACATTAGGGCGAACGGGGCTGCCCGCTCCTCGGGGGCAAGCGGTCGCTTAGATTTTTAACGCTGTTGCGCGTCGCTGCGCCGGAGTCAAACCATCGCCACAAAATCCCTGCTATAAGCCGGGCCGTAAGCGGCCGCGTCCGGGCCGCAGTGAGGGTTTCATGCGGTTCCGGTTTTCGCTCTGCGCGCCGCTCGCTGCGGCGCTTTCGCTTCTGGCGTCGGCGGCGGACGCCAATGTGCTGATCAACGTCGACAAGAGCAGCCAGCAGATGACGGTCTCGGTCGACGGCGCGCCGCGCTATCGCTTCGCCGTATCGACCGGTCGGCCCGGGCTCGGCACGCCGAGCGGCACCTTCCACCCGCAGCGCATGGAGCGCACCTGGTTCTCCAAGGAATATTACAACTCGCCGATGCCGCATTCGATCTTCTTCCACGGCGGCTTCGCGATTCATGGCAGCTACGAGATCAGCCAGCTCGGCGGCCCGGCCTCCCATGGCTGCATCAGGCTGCATCCCGACAATGCCGCCACCCTCTATGGGCTGGTCCAGCAGCAGGGCATGGAAGCGACCACGATCGTGGTCTCGGGCGAGCTGATGGCGCGGCGCCGCGCGCCGGCCGAGGGCGAATATCCGCCGGCCTACGCCCAGCCGACCTATGCGCAGCCCACCTATCCGCCGGCTTACGGGCAGCCGGGTTATGGGCAGCCCGGCTACCCACCGTCCTACGGACAGCGGCCGGCACCCTACTATCAACAACCCCGCGGCTACTACAACGGCTACTGAACACTCGCTGCGGCGGAACCCGGCCGGCTCGCCCGAAGTTGTGCGTGGCAACTCCGTGGAGCATCCGCGCCCTTGATCCGCAAGCTCAAGTCGGGCCAATACCGCCTATATTCCGGCAAGAAGAATCCAAAAACCGGCAAGTGCCGCAACCTCGGCACCTTCAGCACCCGCGCGGCGGCGCAGAAGCACGAGCGCGCAGTGCAATATTTCAAGCGCGCGGGCTGAAGCTGCCATCAGCAACCTGGTTCAGCGCTCAATCTGTTTGATCGCGCCCGGGTGATCGGTCGCGGGCGCTCTCCGCTCCGGCCCACGTGGGCGCAAAAAAAGCGAAGGACCGCAAACAGGCGGCCCTTCGCCGTTCGAACGGCCGCCAGTCGCGGCCGCGTCGCCATCAGATATTACGGACAGGGATGGCGATATCCGTCATAGCCCAGATAGGTGCCGGAGGCGGGATCGTAGGACCGGAAACGCTGCTGGCAATAAGCCACATCCCCGCCGGGCGCGGACTCCACATAGCCGCCGGGCGCATAGCCGTAGGCGGCGTAGCCCGGCGCGTAACCGTAGTTGTAGCCCGGGGAATAGTCGTAGCCGTAATCATAGCCGTAGTACGGCCGCGAAGCCGCAACCGCACCGCCGATGATGGCGCCGGCTGCAAGCCCTGCGCCCACGCCGCCCCAGCCGCGGCCGCCGCCCCAGCCGCCGCCCCAACCGCGATGTCCACCGCGCCACTGCACGGTCTGCACCATCGGGCTCGCGGCATCCTGCGACAGCGGCGCGCCGAGCGGAACCGCACCCGCGGTGCCCGCGAACGAGGTCGCGGCCAGCAGGGCAACGGCGAGAGTTCTTGGAAGGCAAGTTCATGACGATGTCTCCTTGTTCTTTTCGGACGCCTTTCACAGCTGCGCTGGCGGCGCCGACATCAAGGCAACCACCGTGTCCCCGCCGTGTTCCCGGTTTCCGATTTGCGCCCGCCCTCACAAAGCCGTGTGATGGAACTTCCGCCTCAAGTGGCAGGTAAATTGCTTTGCACCGTCAAATAGCAGGCCCGCCGCGCCGGCAATCGGCAGCCCCGGAGCTGGCGGGGGAACGATCCCCCGCCATTGATTGCACGCCGCGGCTGCGCCCCCGATCACATCGGCTTCTGGAACTTCAGCGCGAATTCGTCCACCGGCGCCGGCGGGCGCTGGGTGGAGAAGTCCTTGGTGTCCTCGGGATGGCGCCAGAACGCGCCTTCGGCCACCAGCTTGAAGCCGGCCGCCTCGACCTCGCGGCGCAGCACCGCCTCGTCGATGCGGTGCAGGCTCTTGCCGACCGAGATGTCGGCACCGGCCTTGGCGGCATGGTCGGCGATCACCAGCACGCCGCCGGGCTTGAGCGCCGCAAACAGCTTGCGGTCCATCTGGGCACGATCGACGCTCATGTAGGTGGTGTCGTGATAGAAGAACAGGAACGTGATGGCGTCGAGATCGTGCACGTCGGCCGGCACCGGATCGTCGAACGGCTGCGCCAGGCTGGCCGCATTCTTCATCGCCGGCGTCGCCAGCCGGGCTGCGAACGCGGCCTTGCCGCGCTCGCCGAAATCCGGCGGATTCTGGCCATAGACCTTGCCGCTCGGGCCGACGACCCGCGCCACCAGCTCGGTGCTGTAGCCGGCGCCCGCCCCCATATCGAGCACCTTCATGCCCGGCCGCAGCCCGGCGAAAGCGAGGAACGGCACCGGGTCGCGGCGCTTGTCGGCCTCGCGGTCGGCCTCGCTGCGGTCGGGCGCCGCCATCAGGGCGGCATAATCGGGGGCGGCGCCTTGCGCGGCGGCGCGCGGGGGGCCGAGCCAGGCGGTTCCGAGCGCCGCCAATATCGCGGCACCGATGGCGCCACGCCGCCAGCAATCTGCGGAGAGTTCCAGCATCTTCAATCCTCCCATTGGTTCGCTGATCGACGTTTCCCGGTCGATGCTCGGGTCCGTCTAGCACGGATCGGGGCGCCGTGCCGATATTGCCCGGGACACAAAAAGTTCAAGATGAATAGGTTTGGCGTGGGCGGGGATTGAATACGCAAGCAAGGAAGGCTCGTCCGAGCCCGTCCTCTCACGTCACGTTGACTTTATGGGGCCCCGGCACAAAGCGGCGAACCGCCGCAATCGACCGGCGACCCGGCTTCAGGCCGCGACGCGGTGCATGGCGACGCCTTCATAGATGCCGTTGATCGCCTTCACCGACTTCTCGATGGCGGTCCACAGCGCGGCGACCTCAATCGCCGCCTCCGAGTTGGCATCGTATTCCTTGGCCCCCTCGCCTTCCGCCAGCGCGAGCGAATAGTTGGTGCGCTGGGTGATCTGGCCGGACCAGACCGGAACGTTGAGCTGGGTGAGAACCTGACGCGCCTCGCGCACGTAGGGCGACTCCGTGTTGTCGCGCCGCGCCGGCACGCCATTGATCACTACTGCGTACGGCTTGTGCAGCTTCCGGCACAGATCCATGGTCTCCTTGACGGCCGCGATATCGAACACCGTGAGCCTTGCCGGGATCACCACCAGGGTGGCGGCGTTGATGGCATCGGTGACGGCCGCCGACATGTTCGGTGGCGTGTCGATGAACACCCATTCGTAGCCGGCATGCCGGGCGGCCTTGATGAGATCGGCGACCCCATCGATGGCGGCGCGCAGCGGCGGCTCGCCGCCGCCCCGCAGCTTGTGCCACAAGGTCAACGAGCCCTGCGGATCGCAGTCGATCAGCAGCACGGGACGCGACGGTCGGTGAGCCTGGGCCGCAAGATGGGCGGTCAACGTGCTCTTGCCCGAGCCGCCTTTGCGTGACGCGAAGACGATGACGTTCATGAGAGCACCCCTCAGTGATTTGCCCGTTCAGGGTACCACGGCTGGGGCTGCGACCCTATGCTCGGGACAACCCCGACGTTAATTTAGGCCCGGCAAATCAGGCGGAACTGCCTGCCCGCACGTCCGGCGGAAACCTGTTTCGCCATAGGCTCGACGTCCCGGGTGAATTGAAAAGGGAACAAAACCGAATCGAAGGATGAACCCCGGCCGGCGGTCCCGGATGGCTCCCCGCTTCGGCGCCTGCATTGAGGACCACGGTGGTTTCGACTACCTTGGGGACAGGAAACCCGCCGCCGAGAAACTCAGAAGGGAATGCCCATGGCGCGTACCATCCGACTGCAGAGCGACAGCAATGCCCATGACCGCCCGTGGCGGGTCGCGGTCGAGCGAGGCTATTTCAAGGACGAAGGCCTCGACGTCGAATATCACGAGGACAATCCCAAGGGGGTCGAGGGGCGGGTCGAGAACTTCTCGGAGCGCTGGAAGGAATCCCAGCTGCAGAAAGGGGCCCTGGAGGTCTACCCGGTGTGCGAATGGGGCGCGATCGAGCGCGTGCAGACGCTGGGCAAGGGCAAGATCATCGGCCTCGACACCACCACCCGCACCGGTGCCCTGATGGTGCGGCGGGATTCGCCCATCCGATCGGTCTCGGACCTGCGCAATGTGCCGATCGCGGTGACCTGGCACGCTGGAACATTCTATGCAGCCGTCGAGGTGCTGGAAGCGGCAGGCGTGCCGTTCGACGACATCAAGCTGGTGCATGCCAATGATCGGCTCGAGGCGCTCGTGAGCGGCCAGACCCAGGCTGCCGCCCTGATGGAGCCCCTGGTCAGCCGCGCCGTCGAGGCCGGCTGCCGCAAGATCGCCGATCTGCGCTGGCGCGGCGGGATCGTCGCCGGCGAGGATGTCGACGACGAGACGGCGCAGAAGCTCACCCGCGCACTCAACCGCGCCGTGGCTTGGCTCGCCGAGAACGAGGAGCGTTCGCGCGAGGAACTGCTGCGCGATCTCGAGCCGGAGCAGCGCAAGACCGGCATGCTGCCCGAATTGACCGGCGTCCAGGGCTACAAGGCGGCCGAGTTCCAGGAAAAGGTCGACTGGATGATGGATCGCGGCTTCCTCAAGGAGAAGCCGGCCTACGCGGACGTGGTCCGCGGCAAGTAGGCGCGCCGCGTCGGCGGCGGCCGGCGGCGCTCCGCGTCGTCGGCTTGCGCGTGTCCGGCGGGAGGACGGGCTGCCCGCTTTCTCCGCCGTTTCCGAGCGGATATGCTCCGCCGCCAGCAAGGGGAGGAGAGCATGGCACTCCGGACCTTCCTGTTATTGGCGACATTGGCGGCAGCGGCCGCGACGCCCGCTTTGGGACAAGCGCAGGCGCCCGCGGCCGGACCGGCCGACCGCGGTAGCGAAGGTGCTGCATCCATCCCGGACTTCTCCGGCATATGGTCCCACCCCTATCTCACCGGCTTCGAGAGACCGTTTTCAGGTCCCGGCCCCGTGCTGAACAGGTCGCGCTCGCGCAACGGGGTGGCCAATTTCCAGATGCTGGTCGGCGAATATACCAATCCGACCCTGCAGCCCTGGGCGGCGGAAGTGGTGAAGAAGCACGGCGAGTTCTCGTTGGCCGGCATCGGCTATCCCACGCCGAGCAATCAGTGCTGGCCCGGCGGCGTGCCTTACGTCTTTTGGGATTTCCTGATGCAGATGCTCCAAAAGCCGGACCACATCACGATGATCTACCGCCACGGCAATGAGATCCGCCACGTGCGCATGAACGAGCCGCATCCGGCCCATGTGGCGCCGTCCTGGTACGGGGATTCCGTCGGCCGTTACGAAGGCGACACGCTGGTGATCGATACGGTCGGAATCAAGATCGGGCCGTTTGCCATGGTCGACATGTATGGCACGCCGCACACCGAAGCGTTGCATGTGGTGGAACGCTATCGGCTGATCGACTTCGACGACGCCAAGGAATTGATCGCCCGCAACGAGAAAGAGAATCTCCGCGTCACCCAGGACGGCTTCGACCCCAGTTACCGCGGCCAGGTGCTGCAGCTCCAATTCGTCGTCGAGGATCCGGGCGTCTTCACCATGCCGTGGTCATCGATGATCACGTATCGGCGCTCCTTGAGCGAGTGGACGGACCTGATCTGCGCCGAGAACACGCACGAATTTTCCGATGGGAAGATGTCGGCGGTCCCGACCGCGGACAAGCCGGATTTCTGAAAGCCGGCACGCACCCAAACAGTCGACGATCCAACGCATCGCCCGAATGCCAACGCAGGAGGAGCCACCCATGTTGTCACGACGCGACGCTCTCACCGTCACCGCCGCAGCCGCCGTCGCAACGGCGGCACAAGCTTCCGCCATGGCTCAGTCCCCGGGCCGCATCATCGTCAACTCGCAGGTCCACATCTGGCGCGCGAGCACGCCCGAGCGTCCCTGGCCCGCCGACGGCATCGGACAAGCCCACATCCCGCGGCCGTTCTCCTACTACGAGCTCTCGGCCCGCATGGACGAGGCCGGCGTCGACCGGGTCGTCATCGTGCCCCCGTCCTGGGAAGGCTACCACAACGAGTACGCGATGGAGGCGGCGAGGAAATGGCCGCATCGTTTTGCGGTGATGGGCCGCTTGCGGCTCGACGATCCGAGATCGAAGGACCTGCTCGCCGGCTGGAAGGATCAGCCCGGCATGCTGGGCGTGCGCCACACCTTCAACCGCGCGCAGACCGGCTGGCTCACCGACGGCACCGCCGATTGGTTCTGGCCGGCCGCCGCCGAGGCCGGCATACCGGTGATGACCCCGACCGCGGGCCGCGCGCGCGATTTCTTGCGCATCGTCGAGCGCAATCCGGACCTCGTCTTCATCATCGACCACATGAACCTGTCCGACGAGACGGCGAAGGAGGGCAAGATCCCCGAAGCCATCGCCGAGGTGGTCGCGTTCGCGAAGCATCCGAACGTGCAGGTCAAGATGTCGTCGGTGCCGCACAAATCGTCGCAATCCTACCCGTTCCGCGACATGACCGAGCACCTCGGGCGCGTGTTCGACGCTTTCGGTCCGCGCCGCTGCTTCTGGGGCACCGATCTCACGGCCGGCATCGATCGCTTCCCGCACTTCACCTACCAGCAGCGCATCACCCATTTCACCGAGGAGTTGCCGTTCCTGTCCGAGCAGGACAAGGACTGGGTGATGGGCCGCGCGATCATGCGGCGGCTCGGCTGGACGTGAGCGCGCGGAAGCATGGTCCCCGGGGCAGGAGCCCCGGGGATTGTTGCGCGCAGACGCCTAGCGCTTCTTGGCCTGCTCGTGCGACGGGCGATGAATCGGGGTCGCCGGAGCAGCGTAACCATAGGCGTTGTCGGAGTCGGTCTGGTATTGGCTCTGAATCTCTTTCTGGATGTACTGCCGGCTCAGCTCGATGTCCTGCCAAGTCTGGACCGGGCCGCCGCCTTTTTCCTCGCCCCCTTCACTCGCCAGGACGGCGGAAACAAGGCCGAAAACGATGGCCGCGGCGAGAGCAATCTTGGTCTTGGTCGACATTGAAATATCTCCATGCTGGATTGTCGCGCCGCCGCCCTGCGGGTAAGCAGGTTTAGCGGCGGCGCTTGGCAGAGGGTGATTACCCGTGCTCAGGTCGATATGCTTGAACGCGCGTTGCAGGTGGCCGCCAATTCCTTTGGATTTCTCCTGGAGATTCTCTGGAGATCGCTGAAAACGGTATGATTCTGCCCCGTTGTCGCGCGGGGCGGCGTGCGCGGCTGGGCCGGCATGTCGGGCCGCGACGGCCGAGGAGCGGGTGGATGATTCGCGCCCCATTGATCGTGGCTATGCTGGCGGCGATCGGATTGGCCGACCTCGCCCAGGCGCAATCCTTCCCGGAGCGGGCGATCAAGCTGGTCGTCCCGTTTCCTCCCGGTGGCGGGACCGACACTTCGGCGCGGCTGGTGGCGCAGGCGATGTCGTCGCGGCTCGGACAAGCGGTCGTCATCGAGAACCAGAGCGGCGCCGGCGGCATCATCGGGGCGCGGCAAGTCGCGACCGCGAATCCGGACGGCTACACCTTGCTGATGGTTTCCGCTGCAAATACCTTCGGCACCGTGCCCCGGCTCTACAAGCTCGACTACGACCCGCTGAAGGCCTTTGTGCCGGTGGCGATGGCGGCGGTCGAACGGCAGGTGCTGGTGGTCACGCCGTCGCTCCCGGTCAAGTCGCTGCCGGAGCTGGTCCAATATGCGAAAGCCAATCCGGGCAGGCTGAGCTACGGCTCCGCCATCGGCATCGTGCCGCATTTCCTGATGGAGCTGTTCAAGATCAAGTCCGGCGCCGACATACTGCACGTGCCCTATCGGGGCGCCGCCCCGATGATCACCGACCTGCTGTCCGGCCAGATTCAGATGACCATCAATGCGAAGTCGGCGTTGCTTCCCTCGATCCAGGCCGGCAAATTGAGGGCACTGGCGGTGACCTCGGCGGAGCGTTGGCCGGAGCTCCCGGAGGTGCCGACGATGGTCGAGGCCCGCTACCTCGACGAACCCTATGAGACCCTGTTCGGCCTGGTAACTTCGGCCGGCACCCCGGCCGCAGCAATCGACAAGCTCAATGCCGCGGTCAACGCGGGGCTGGGATCGCCGGAGATGCGGGCGAGCCTCGCCCGTCTCGGCATCGAGCCGCGGAGCGGCACCCCTGCGGAATTCGCCGCCATCATCGCCCGGGAGGCGCCCAAATGGGCGGAGATCGTGCGGATCACCGGGATCAAGGTCGCGGAGTGAAGAAGCGCATAGAAGCGCATACCGACCAAATCGAGCCTGACACCAACAACCACGCGAAATCGAAAGAGGGCCGGCCATGTCTTCGCTCGCCGAACACACCAATAGAATCCTGACCACCCACACCGGCAGCCTGCCGCGCCCCGAGGCGCTGTCCGAATTGCTGTTGGCGAAGATGGCCAGGAAACCGCATGACGCGGCTGAGCTTGCGCGCCAGACCAGCGCGGCCGTGGCCGCAACCGTGAAAATGCAGGCCGCTCTCGGGATCGACATCCTGAGCGACGGCGAGCAGTCGAAGACCAGCTTCCAGGCCTATGCGGCCGAACGTCTATCGGGCATCGAGCCGATCGCCCCGCCGCCGGGCGAGCGGCGCACCCGCGAGAACCTGGCCTTCCCGGCATTCTATCGCGGCGGCGCCCACTCGGGCTCGGCGCGACCGAGATGGGCTTGCACCGGACCGATCGTATATGTGGGACACGCGGCGCTCGCGGCCGACCTCGAAAATCTCCGACGCGCCCTGCAGGGTCTCCGCCCGGTCGATGCCTTCATGCCCTCGGTATCGCCATCCAGCTGCGCCGGAATGATGGAGAACCGTTACTACAAGAGCGACGAGGAGCATGTCTTCGCGGTCGCGGAGGCGATGCGCGTGGAATACGAGGCGATCGTGGCGGCGGGCTTCCTGGTGCAAGTCGACGACCCGCGCTTCGCCATGCACTACATGCTGACGCCGGACGAGAGCGTCGAGCAGGCCCGCGCCTGGGCGCGCCGGCGCGTCGAGGCCCTCAATCATGCGCTGCGCAACATTCCGGTCGAGCGCGTGCGGCATCATACCTGCTACGGCATCAACATGGGTCCGCGCGTCAACGACATGGAGATGAAGCACCTGGCCGACATCATCGTCACCATTCGGGCCGGCGCGTATTCCTTCGAGATGGCCAATCCGCGGCACGAGCACGAATGGCGGGTCTGGGAACATGTAACGCTGCCCGAGAGCCGCGTGCTGATCCCGGGCTGCGTCACGCAGGCATGCCTCGTGGTCGAGCACCCCGATCTGGTGGCTGAGCGCATCGTGCGGCTGGCCCGGATCGTCGGTCGCGAGCGCGTTGTTGCCGGCACGGATTGCGGCTTCGCCTCGACGCTCGTTCCCGGCCAGCGGCCGGAGATCGAGCCCGAGATCGTTTGGGCCAAGCTCGCGAGCCTGGTCGAAGGTGCCCGGATCGCGACCCGGGAGCTTTGGGCGTAAGGCGTCCTCACGTCGTACGATTATGTTTTTGCGGCGCACAAAATATTTCCGCGGTCAGTCGACGCTCGTCCGCGCAAGTGTCGAGAACAAATTCGCGCCGGATGCGGTCGCCGCAACTTGACAGGGGTCCGGGTCAAGCAGACACTTTGCACATTCCAGCAGATTGTTTCATCGGAGGTGCCCATGTACTCCATGAAGAGAACCTCCTCGTCTCCCGTGACCGTGGCGGCAGGTCTGTTGCTGGCGACGATCGCGTCGGGACCGGCGCAGAGTTAGCCTGCCGCCTCCGGCGCAGCGCCGTCGCTGAGCTACGAGTTCTTCAGGGACAAGGTCGAGCCGGTGTTCCTGACCAAGCGACCCGGCCACGCCCGTTGCGTGCTGTGCCATTCGGTCAACAACGCCCCGTTCCACCTGGTGCCGCTTTCGCCCGGCGCCTCCGCCTGGAACGAAGAGCAGTCGAAACAAAATTTCGAGCTGGTTCACCGCGTGGCTGCGGCCGGCGTCATGGATAGTCCGCTGGTCAAGCATCCGCTCGCGCTGGAAGGCGGCGGCGACCCCCATCACGGCGGCGGCCAGCAATTCGCCTCGCAGTCCGATCCGGACTGGTTGATCTTGAAGGCATTCGTGTCGGGAGCGAAATAGCGGCCGATAGCAATCTCCTGACGAAAGACTTGCCGCCCGGCACACGCGGGTAATTGTCGTTGAACATGGAGATCACGAAGATGACGAGCAATCGGGTATTCGGTGGCGGTCTCGCGGCTCTGGCCGGGATCGTCCTGTGCACGGCGTCATTCGCCGCGATGGCGGCGCAGCTGCGGATCCTGCAGACGAACTCCGCCGGCGACAACATCCACATCATCGATCCGGCCACCAACAAGGTGGTGGGAGAGATCAAGGGCATCGAAGCCAACCATGGGATCGCCGTGTCCCCCGACGGCAGCCGAATCTACGTCAGCGTCGAAAGCGTGGAAAAGGTGCTCAACGTCGTCGACGGGAAGACCCTGCAGGTGATCAAGCGCATCCCGTTGAGCGGGGTCGCCAACCTCATCGACCTGACCCCGGATGGACGGTGGCTGTATGTGGCGATCGCCCAGGAGTGGGACGACCTGTCGGCCTTCCCGCAGATCAAGGCGCAGCCGAACGGCGGCGTCGACGTGATCGACACCGTCTCGCTGGAGAAGGTCAAGACCATCGCGCTCAAGGGCGGCATCCACGACCTCAACGTCACTCCCGACGGCAAGTACCTGATCGCCGGCTCGAGCCGGGGCGCCAAGCCGCCGTCGAACATGATGGACGTGATCGATACCAAGACCAACGAGATCGCCTGGAGCCTGTTGATGACTCCGGCGCCCTCGCCGATGGCGATATCGAAAAATCCGGACGGCTCCACCAAGTGGATCTTCGGCCAGCTGGGCGATCTCAACGGGTTCGCGGTGGTGGACTTCGCGACGCAGAAGAAAATCGATGAGATCAAGCTGCCGGAGATCGCTGCCGAGAAACGCGTCCCCAAGGGCCCGCCCGCGCCGTCGCACGGCATCGCCATCACGGCGGATCAGAAGACGCTGTTGGTCAACAGCCGGCTGAACAGCGCCCTCTATGCGTATTCGGTGCCGGACCTGAAGCTCCTCGGCGGCGTCGAGCTCGGCGGCAAGGGAGCCGGCTGGCTGACGATCTCGCCCGACGACAAGACCGCGTACGTGGCCAATGAGCACACCAACAACGTCTCCGTGGTCGACATCAAGTCCTTGAAGGAGGTGGCGCTCATCCCGGTCGGCTTCGCGCCGGCCCGCAACACCCCCTGGATGTCCAACTAGTCCGTGATGACGTCGGTTGAAGGCCACCGAATGGACCATTCGGCGGCCTTGCCGCGAGAGCTTTACGAATAGAGCGCTGCGAGCGCCATTCCAGATAATCCAACCGTCATGCCGATCGGCCATGCGGGCGGTCCGTGCGGATTCCGCTCGCCGCGGACCCAGGGCAACGAGTCGAGGTTAACATCGGCGTGGGCCGAGGATTTGGAGGAGGTAGTCCGGATCCCAGGAGGCGCGCTTTCGCCGTCGCTTGATGGATAGCTTGTCGTTTGCTTGCCGTACCAGGTTGAGGGCGAAGTGGCGAACGACGGCCATGTTTTTGGCCCCATGACCGACCCGCAGGCGGGATTGGTCTTCATTGAACGTCATATCGAGCGTCCAGTGGAGATTGTTCTCGATGGCCCAGTGGCTGCGCACGGCGTCGGCAAAGGCGTCGGCGGCAAGAATGCGAGAGGAGATGTAAGAGCGCCGTTCGGTCTCGATTTTGTCGCCGCGTTCGATCCGGCTTTCGACCATCGCGATGGTGGTGAGCTTGGGGAAGCGGAATGCTCCCGGAAAGGAACGCTCTGGGGTCATCCAGTCGACCTCGTGGGAGACCGTATGGGTTCGGATTTCGAGCCTGCCATGGCCTTTCTCGACGACCTTCGAGCGCTCGAGCTTGTTGCACGGGGCGGTATCGAAATAGCTTTTGATTTCGGCATGAAGCGTCGGCTGGTTGTCCTTCACGGCCAGAAGGTAGTCGGCTTTGGCATCGAGGATGCTCTGAGCGATGTTCGGATTGCATCCCATGGCATCAATGGAGACCAGGGCGCCTTCGAGGTCGAGGCGTTCCACCAGCGCCGGGATGGCGGTGATCTCGTTGGATTTTTCGTCGGTCGCTTCCTGGCCGAGCACCAGTCGGCGGGTGGTGGCGAACGCGGAGACCAGATGCAGGGCCTTCTGCCCGCGCTTACGGTCGTGGCTGCGCCGCGAGGTCTTGCCGTCGATCGCCACCAGGTCGGGCTTGTCCGGCCAGCATTCGGCCACCCACGAGGAAAAACAGGCCGCAAACAGCTCCGGATCGATCCGATTCATGACCGTTCGCAGCCAGTCGGCGCATGGGATGCCGAAGTGAAACTCGGAGAACTGCTGCAAGAAGGACAGGTGCGCTTCGCCCCAATCGACGATGTCGTCATAGTCGTCGCCGCTCGCGATCGTGCCGCACACCACCAAAAACAGCACCTCGCGCAGCGGATACGCGACCTTCCACGATTGCCGCGTATCCTGGATCGTCGCCAAGTGGTCGAGCAATAGCCGCAACTGCGGCCGGGCGGACAAGGTTTCCATCGGCGCCTCCCGAATCGGAAGCTCCAAGGGAATCAGCTCCGCCGAACCGGCGAAAGAGCCTACCCCCGCCACGTCAAGCCAAAATCCACGTTAACCTGGCCCCGCCGCCCTGGCCGCGGACCCGCACCGTATTGTGCCGCCACGGAGCGAAGGACTACACTTGCGCCCGGCTCGGTTCAGAGGCCGCCAATAAATCGGGAGGAAATGATGAGGCACATGTTCGCGACCGTGCTCGTTACCGCCGCGTACGCGCTGCCGCTGCAAGCCGCCGCGCAGGAGCGCTATCCGACCCTCAAGGCAGACCAGCTGAACGCCGAGCAGAAGGCCTACATCGAAAATCTGCAGAAGCCGCCGCGCAACAACACCACGGCGCTGCAGAACCCGCCTTACAAGGTCTATATGCGCAGCCCCGAGCTCGCCGCCAGGCTCGAGTCGGTGTCGGACTACGTGCGCTGGGGCACCGGCCAGCCACCGCGGCTGACCGAGCTCGCGATCATGATCACGGCGCGGCAGTGGTCGAGCCAATGGATCTGGCGTGGCCACTACCGGGCGGCCGTGCGCGGCGGCCTCGATCCGAGCGTCGGCGCCGACATCGCCGCCGGCAAGCGGCCGGACAAGATGAAGGAGGACGAGATGGTCCTCTACAACTACGCGATGGAGATGTATCGCGACCGGTCGGTGTCGGATCAGACCTATGCGGCAGCGGCGAAGCAATTCGGCGAGAAGGGCCTCATCGATCTGGTCGCCACCATGGGCTACTACGACACGGTGGCGATGACGCTGATCACCGCCAAGGCGGTCGCCCCCAAGGAAGAGGACGTCCCGCAGCTGGCCGCGCTGCCGCGATAGGCGCACACCTCCACCGGCGTGAATGCGCGTCAGCCGCAGATCAACCCCGGCGACGTGGTCGGCGCCTTCATCGCGATGGATCCGCTGACCGGGCAGCGAAAATGGGAAGCTCCATTGACCGATATGCCGAGCTCGGCCGGCATGCTGGCGACCGGCGGCGGGCTGTTGTTCACCGGCAAGCTCACCGGCGAGTTCATCGCGATCGACGAGGACACCGGCAAGACGCTCTGGCAGTTCCAGACCAGCTCCAGCGTCAATTCGACCGCGATCACCTATACCCACAAAGGCCGCCAGTATGTGACGGTCGCCTCGGGCCTCGGCGGCATCCTGGCGCGCCGCACGGTCGGTGGGGCGGTGCCGACCGGCGGCTCGCTGTGGACGTTCGCGCTCATGCCGGAATAAGGGGCGCGCTCCGCAATTTCTGGCGCAGGCGCGCAACAACAGCGCGCGCCTGTTTCTATTCCGTGACCGGCTTCCCGGCCTGACCCGCGATGAGCTCGTAGAACCCCGCCAGGCGCAATCGCACCGTCACCGGGGCGCCGCTCTTGTTCTGCCAATACCAGCCGTGGATGCCCTGCCAGGGCCCGATCAGGGAGCCGCTCTGCTTTGGCACCGGCCGCCTTCTCGTAGAACATCAGGTCGCCCGCCTGCCCCGGCGCCGTGTCGGTATGGCCGTGAAACTCGGTATGGAAGGATTGCGGATCGCCGATGCTCAGCACCTCCCAGGAATACACCACCGTGTCCCCGGCCTTCATGCGGATCATGTATTCCAGGCCGCGGTCGTCGGCCTCGACCGGCACATCGATCACGTCGGCCCGATAACCGGCCGGATAGGTCCGCGACAGCGCCTCCTTGCCGGTCGGTACCGGGATCTCGTTCCATTGCGCGGCCATGTCGGGCTCCTCCGTTGGGTCTGGCAGTCTATAGCCATTTTTACATTGTCGCATTTTCGGACGGAAAACCGGAATCCACTTTTCCTGAAAATGCTCTAAGCCCGCATCGCTGGCTGCAATATCGTAGCGTGCGCGGCTACTCCGCCTTGGTCGCAGTCATCTTCCTGATCAGCGGCGTCCAGCGATCGATCTCGCTCTGCGAGAACCGCGTGACCTCGGCTGCAGTCATGGGCTGGGTCTCGATCGCATCCTGCTCGATCTGCCGCTTCACTTGCGGCCGATCCATGGCCTTGACCACCTCGCGGTTGATCCGCTCGACGATGTCGGCCGGAAGACCCGCCGGACCAGACAGCGAGAACCAGGTGGTGGCGACGAAATCCGGGTAGCCGAGCTCGCGCAAGGTCGGCAGGTCGGACAGATAGGGCAGCCGTTGCGCGGAAGTGACGGCGAGCGGCATGCAGGGCGCCGCCGCGGATGTGCTCCGCCACGCTCGACCAGCTCAGCATCCCGACCTTCACATGGCCGGCGAGGAGATCGAGCAACGCCGCGGCGCCGCCCTTGTAGGCCACATGGGTGAGTCGGATGTGCTCGGCCGCCGCCAGATATTCGGCGACCCAGTTGCCCATGGTGCCGACGCCGGCCGAGACATAGTCGATGCTGTCCGCCTGCGCCCGCGCCAATGCCACGAAATCTCGGTAGCTCTTCGGGCCCAAGCGAGGGATGGGTGACCAGCACATTGGGGGTGCCGCCGAAATAGGCGATGTGGGTGAAGTCCCGCATCGGGTCGTAGCCCACATTCTTGTTCATGGCCGGCCCCAGCACCTGGATCGGGATGCCCGACACCAGGAGCGTATAGCCGTCGGGCGCCGCGCGGGCGACCGCCTCGGCGGCGATCAGCCCGCCGCCGCCGGTGCGGTTCTCGATGACGAATTGCTTGCCGAAGGCAACGCTCAAGGCATCCGCATAAAGCCGGCCCTGGGCGTCGGCGGCGCCGCCGGCCGCGAACGGGACGATGACCCGCACCGGCTTCAACGGCCAGTCGGCCGCGGTCGCGGCTCGCGGCGCCAAGACCGAGAGGCCCAGGCACAGCGCCAGGATCGCCTGCATCGATGCTGCTGCGCGCGTGCTCAATCGTCTCCCTTGATGTTCTTCTCGCGCACGACGCGGCCCCAGCGCTCGAGCTCCTCGCGCATGAGCTTGGCGAATTCCGCCGCCGTTGTGGAAGCCGGAACCGCACCGGAGCGGATCAGCTTCTCGCGCATGTCGGGACCGGCGAGCGCCGCCACCACCGCATCGTGCAGCTTGGCGATCGCCGGCGCAGGCGTGCGCGCCGGCGCCAGGAGGCCGTACCAATTGTCGGCGCTGGTATCGGGAAAGCCCTGCTCGGCCAGCGTCGGCACCTGCGGCAGCGCCGCGTTGCGATCGGCCGAGGCGGCGCCGAGCGGGCGGATCTTGCCGGCTTGGATTTGCGACAGCAGCACCGGCGTGTCGGCGAACATGCCCTGCACCTGGCCGCCCAGGAGATCGCTCAACGCGGCCGCGGCGCCCCGATAGGGCACATGCAGGAACTTCACGCCGGCAGAGGCTTGATAGAGCTCGAGCGCCAGGTGCGGCATGCTGCCGGAGCCGGTCGACGCGATCGCGATGGCGCCCGGACTGCGTGCCGCCAGCGCGGCCAATTCCCGGGCGGAGGCGACCGTCATGTCGGGCTTGACCACCAGGATGGTGGTGTTGCGCACCACCAGCGTGATCGGGGCGAAATCCCGCAGCGGATCATAGGGCACCTTCGCCATCAGGTGCGGCGTGACCGCCACCGCCCCGACCGTGGTGAAGAACAAAGTGGTCCCGTCGGGCTCGGCGCGGGCCACGTATTCGGCCCCGATCGCGCCGTTGGCGCCGGCACGGTTCTCGACGATGACGGTCTGCCCGATCGTCGACTTGAGCTTGTCGGCCAAAAGGCGAGCGACGAAATCGGCCGGGCCACCGGCCGGAAACGCCACCACCATCCGGATGGTGCGGGACGGCAGCTCCTGCGCGGCGCCCGGCGTCGCTGCCAGCGTGGCGAGCGCCACAACCACAAGCAGGCGGCGGGCGGCCATCAACATGTTTTCACTCGGGCTTGATGCCGATGCGGGCCACCAGCTGCTTCACGGCCGGAATTTCCGCGGCGAGGCGGGCCGAGAGCTGCTCGGGCGTGCCGGCCACGACCTCGAATCCCGCATTGTGCGCCTGCGCCAGCGCCTCGGGGGTGCGCAGCGATGCCTGGCTTTCCTTGACCAGCGTCGCCACGATCGGGGCCGGCGTGCCGGCCGGCGCGAACAGGGCGTTGAACGTGTCGGAGATAAAGCCCGGAAAGCCCGAACTCGATCATGGTGGGAACGTCGGGCAACGAGAACCAGCGCTTGGCCCCGGTCACCGCCAGGGCCCGCAGCTGGCCGCTCTTGACCAAGGATTCGGCTGCCGCCAGCGCCACCGAGCCGACCTGGGTGGTGCCTTCGAGCACCGCGAGCGCAGCCGGGCCGGCGCCGCGGTAGGGCACGTGGGTCATCTGGATGCCGGCGCGCAGCTTGAGCTCCTCGCCCGACAGATGCGATTTGGTTCCGACCCCCGGGCTCGCATAGTTGAAGGTGTTGGGCGAAGCCTTGGCCCGCGCCACCAGATCGGCGATCGAGGTGATGCCGGAATCGGAGCGCACCACGATGACATTGGGGGCGTTGACCAGCTCCGAGACCGGCAGGAAATCCTTGAACGGATCGTAGCCCAGATTGGTGAACAGTGCCGGATTGACCGCGATCGCGGTCGAGGTGAGCAGCAGCGTATAGCCGTCCGGCGTGGCGCGGGCCGCCATCGCCATGCCGATATTGCCGGCCGCCCCGCCGCGGTTGTCGACGATGACCGATTGGCCGAGCGACTTCTGGAACGCCGCCGAGATGATGCGGGCGATGATGTCGGTCGGCCCGCCCGGCGCGAACGGGACGATCAGCAGGATGTTGCGGTCCGGATAGGCGGCGCGCGCGGCGAGCGGTTGCAGGCACAGCAAGGCCGCCACCGCAGCGCCCAACGCCGGGCAGCGCACACGCCCCATCACGCCCCGGATACGCGGGGTTGATCTGTCGCCTTTTGCCATCACTCAAACCTCCCGGCCGCTCGGACCGTTCACGATACGATGGCGGGCGGTTGAAACAAGCCCCCGCGCTCCGCGGTCGCGGGGCTGCCGCATCTGACGAAAGCACTGCGCTCTCCGCAATGCCTCCCCCTGAAAGGGGGAGGTCGACCCGCGAAGCGGGTCGGGTGGGGGTCCCGCGACAAGCACCGAATTTGCCGGGAAGCGGGACCCCCACCCGGCGCCTTCGGCGCCACCCTCCCCCTTTCAGGGGGAGGGATTCGGCTGCGGCTTCAGTTGTGGAGAATGTAGTGAAAACCTTGTGCACAAACCTGTGGGATTGCTTGTGGATTGCGGTTCGGCTGATTGTGCACAACTCGAATAAGTTCGTGCAGCGACACAGCTGTGATGTACGGGGATATCGATCCCGGCGGCTGCGGCAAAGCGCAGCAACCTGATGGTTTCGCAATGAGCACCTCCGACACCAGCTTCTGCGCCCTCCTCGCCACCAGCGAGGCCAAGGCCCGGCAGATCCTCGATGCGCTTGCCGAAAGCTTCGATTCCGCCGATGTGGTGATCGCGGCATCCGAGGAGCCGGGCGGACGGTGGACGGTTTCGCTGCATTTTCGCGAACCGCCCAACGAGACCGCCGTACGCGCCTTGATCGGGCTCGCGGCCGGGGCGAAGAGCGCCAATGCGCTGGTGTTCGAGACCGTCGGGGCCACCGATTGGGTGCAGGCGAGCCTGCAAGGGCTGACCCCGGTCGCAGCCGGGCGTTTCGTCGTGCATGGCGCCCATGACCGCGCCCGGGTGCCGCCAAACCGCATCGGCATCGAGATCGAGGCGGCGCTGGCGTTTGGAACCGGCCATCACGGCACCACCCGCGGCTGCCTGCTGGCGCTCGACCGGCTGGCAAGGCGCCAGCCGCGGCGCGGCAATGCGCGCGTGCTCGATCTCGGCACCGGCAGCGGCGTGCTCGCCATCGCGGCGGCGCAGGCGCTGCGGCAACCGGTGCTGGCGAGCGACAACGACGCCCGCGCGGTTGAGGCCGCGCGCGCCAATGCGCGGCGCAACCGGGCGGGTGTGGCGGTCGAGGTCATCCGCGCCGACGGCTTGAGGGCGCGGCGGTTCTGTGCGCGCGGGCCGTTCGATCTGATCTTCGCCAATATCCTGCTCGCCCCGCTCGCCCGGATGGCGACCCCGTTGGCGCGGCTCACGGCGGCGCATGGCTGCTTGGTGCTGTCCGGCCTGCTGGCCGCGCAGGAGCGCACCGCGCTCGCGGTCTATCGGGCGCGCGGGCTGGTGCTCGCGCACCGCATCCCGCTCGAGGGCTGGGTGACGCTGGTGCTGCGCGCGCCATCCGGTCCCCACCCCAGCAAGCGGGCGAGGACAAGTCGTGGGCTTCACCAAAGTTGAAGGGATCGGTTTCGTTCGTAGGGGCGACCCTTGTGGTCGCCCGTCGGGCCATTCCCGTGGCGAGAAGGGCGGGCACAAGGCCCGCCCCTACGCACCGCGCCTTCCCCTTTCAATTTCGAAGACGCACCGGGCTAAGGTCGGAGCCGTTGCCGCCCGGGCGTATGGCCAATAGAGTGCCGCCCATGTTCGAGGCCCAGTTCCAGTCGTTCGAGGATGCTCCCGAGGGCGCCGCCAGTGCGTCGCGCGTCAAGGCGTTGCGGACCGAGCTCGCCCGCCGCGGCTTGACCGGCTTCATCGTGCCGTGCGCCGATCGCCACCAGAACGAATACGTGCCGGCCGCCGACGAGCGGCTGGCCTGGCTCACCGGCTTCACCGGCTCCGCCGGCACCGCGGTCGTGCTCATGGAGCGCGCGGCGTTGTTCGTCGACGGCCGCTACACCTTGCAGGTGCGCCAGCAGGTGGACACCGCGCTGTTTGCCATCGAGCATCTGGTCGAGAACCCGCCGCATCAATGGCTGGAACGCAATCTCACCGCCGAGGACCGCTTCGGCTATGACCCGTGGCTGCACACCATCGAAAGCGCCGAGCGCCTCGCCAAGGCCTGCGCGGCGAGCGGCGCGGCGCTGGTCGCGGTCGAGCCCGATCTGTTCGACGCGATCTGGACGGATCGCCCGGCGCCGCCGCTCGGCCCCATCGTGCTGCACGATGTCGCCTTCGCGGGCGAGGAGGCGGTCACCAAGCTGGCGCGCATCCGCCCTGAGATCGGCAAGCTCAAGGCCGATGCGCTGGTGATTTCGGATCCCCATTGCGTCGCCTGGGCCTTCAACATACGCGGCTCCGACGTTCCGCACACGCCGCTGCCGCTCGCTTTCGCCATCGTGCCGCGCGAGGGCCGCCCTGCCCTCTATGTCGACGGCCGCAAGCTCGCCAATGAGGTGCGCGATCGTCTGGAGACGCTCGCCGATGTGCGCGAGCCCTCCGAGCTTCCCCGCGATCTCGCCGCGCTCGGCGCCGCCAAGCAGACGGTGCGCCTCGACCAGGCGACCGCCGCGGATGCGCTCGCCCGGGTGATCAACGCAGCAGGCGGCAGGCTCGCGCGCGGTGCCGATCCGGTGGTGCTGATGAAGGCGGTGAAGAACTCCGTCGAGATCGCCGGCGCCGCCGCGGCGCACCGGCGCGACGGCGCCGCGGTGGTGCGTTTCCTCGCCTGGCTCGAGGGTGCGGCGGCCGGCGGCGCGCTCACCGAGATCGCGGCCGTCGAGGCGCTCGAAAGCTTTCGCCGCGACACCGGCATGCTGAAAGACGTCTCCTTTCCCACCATCGCGGGCGCCGGCCCCGACGGGGCGATCGTGCACTACCGGGTAACCCGCAAGACCGACCGCCTGATCGCGCCCGGCACCTTGTTCCTGGTCGATTCCGGCGCCCAATACCTGGACGGCACCACCGACATCACCCGCACGCTCGCGGTCGGCACGCCGAGCGAAGAGATGCGGGATCGCTTCACCCGCGTGCTCAAGGGCCACATCGCGATCGCGCGCGCGGTCTTTCCCGACGGCACCACCGGCGCCCAGCTCGATTCCTTTGCACGGCAATTCCTGTGGGAGGCTGGGCTCGATTTCGATCACGGCACCGGCCACGGCGTCGGCAGCTATCTCTCGGTGCATGAAGGCCCGGCCCGCATCTCCAAGCTTGGCACCGTCGCCCTCAAGCGCGGGATGATCCTCTCCAACGAGCCCGGCTACTACAAGACCGACCACTACGGCATCCGCATCGAGAACCTGGTGCTGGTGACCGAGGCGTCATCGGTCATCGGCGCCGAGAAGCCGCTCAACGCCTTCGAGACCTTGACGCTCGCCCCGATCGACCGGCGGCTGGTCAAGACCGACATGCTGACCGCCGACGAGACGCGCTGGCTCGAGCGCTATCACGAGCGGGTCTTTGAAAGTCTGACGCCGCTGCTAGATCCGCCGGCACAGGCTTGGCTGAAGGCCGCGACCGCTCGAATTGGTGCCGGCTGACGGCGGCGACGCCCGTATTGATTTAATTGAACAAAATCGAGTTCGTTCTGCCAAAATGGAGGTGGTTGGGCAGCGACCCGCGCGGCAACGACATAGTCGGGAGTCATCGGTGCGTGCTGGTGCGATCAAACACGCACGACAAAGATGCATGGCTCCTGAGCATCCGCCATTGATAATACAATCCGAGAGCAATGGACCGGAACTCAGGAGGGCGCGGAGCTATGCAGCCGGCGCAAAGCTCGACGAGCTATGCCGGTCCGCAGCCAATTTCGATTGGTCGCGATGCCAATAAAAACCCGGCGCGGGGTTCCGGCCGGGCGCAGCTCCTCAGTTTCAATTTCCTCAATGCACTGATTTGTATACGGTCGCGTCAAGCGTCCGCATGCCGTTTGGAATTTACCCGTGGGTTGCAGTTGGCGGCCAGAGACTCGCGCGCGAAATTAGACCGGATTCCGGTCGCGTTGACGCAGGTCTCTCCGTCGTCATGCCCGGCCTTGTGCCGGGCACCCACGTCTTTCACGCCACAAAGCAAGGCGTGGGTGGCCGGGACATCAGGGCGTTTACGCCCGTCTTCGACGGGCTATGCCCGGCCATGACGTGCTGGGTGATTCAATGCAAACGAAACATGCTCTAGTCGGCTGCGGCAGAAAATTTGGAAAATTATGCCGCCGCCTTCAGCTTGCCGGAATAGTCACCCGCCAGAAGGTGCGTCCGAATAGCCTCCTCGATCCGTAGCATCGCCGCCCGAGTTGCGTTGGCCCGTGTCTCTGCCTCAAGTGCACGGCGCTCGGCAGCCTTTAGCTTCGCTTCGGCAACCGCGTTGCGGGCTTCTGAATTTCTAAGAGCGACCTCGTACTCCTGTATCCTGCTATTCGCTTCATTCAGTTTCGTCTCAATTTCTTCTCGCTCAGCGTCGACGGCGTACAAGCGCTGCTCGGCCAGTTTCAACTGCTCCATGGTAAGGCTTGCAACTGTCTCTGCGCGCGTTTCACTGTCGGTGGCCCGATCTTGCGTGGCCGTAAGCACTTCGGCTGCTCGATACACTAGGTACAGAACGGCCGCCCCATCCTCTGACTCTGAACAGGTCGAATGAGAATCAAGGTCTTCTGTCGGCGCAAGGATAGAGGGAAAATCGACGATTTCGCTCCGCTCGTCTGACCGAAGCTGTTCCAGATGAAACTGCGTCATGGGTCCAAACCTTTAGAGTGGGTTAAGGCAACCGTGGGCCGCAGATAGTAAACAAATCCTTAACGCACGCCTTGACCGGAAGCAGTTCAGGTGCCGCCGGCGCGGCCGAGACCAGGCTTGGCTGCGGGTCGCGACCGCTCGAATCGGCGCCGGCTGACGGCAGCGTCTGCTTTATTGATTTCATTGAAAAATTCTAAATTGATCCGCCAAAGCGGAGGTAACTGGGTAGAGCCGCGCGGCGGTGACGGAGTCGAGCGTCACCAACCTCGCGAGACGTGGGCGCGCCGGAAGATGAAATGCCAGACCTCCTCACGTTCCATCTTTATAGGTCACGCCCTCGCACCGCAAATTCATTTGGCATTGCGATTGGCGATCTTAACGGTCTGGGAATTGATTGAAATCTTAAATCGCGACAGGAAGCTCAATCCCAAGAGCCCATCGACACCCTCACCGTAGTTGCCTTGGCCGACAGCCTGAACCACCACGACGACATCCTTGGCCTGCAGCGAGCGCAACTGAATTGTCGCGGCACGACCCCGCTTGCCGTCCACATCTCCATTGGCGGTGTGAAGCTTGACATTGCTGTCCTGATCGATTTGCACCTTGGCCTTTTCCGCGAACGCCCGCTTCATGCTCACGAACGTTGCGCCGGTATCCATGATGAAAGTGCCGCGCACGCCGTTGATCAGGACCGGCAGCTTGAGGACGCCATTCTGCAATCTGAAAACCTCTTCGCCGCCACTGACGGCCTCCAGGTCGCGCTTTGCCGCAGTGGCCAACCCAAGGGTCGTACGAGCGAAATCATCCTTCGGATCGAGTTCTGGTCGCCTCGCTGCAGTCCGCAATCGCAGCATCGTAGCTCTTCATCGAGTAATACGCGTTGCAGCGATGGCGGTAGGGCCTGGCCAGCCGCGGATTGAGCCTGATCGCCTCGTTATAGTCGGCAATCGCGCGGTCGAGATCGTTCTTTCTGGAATATGCCAAACCTCGGTTCTCGTAGGCGACCGCATAGCTCGGATTGCTCCTGACGGCTTCGCCATAGTCGGGGATCGCGCGGTCGAGATCGTTCTTTTTGAAGTAAGCGTTGCCGCGGTTATTGTAGGCGATCGCATAGTTCGGATTGAGCTTGAGTGCCTCGCTGTAGTCGGCGATCGCACGGTCGGTATCATTCTTTCCGAAGTATGCAAAACCGCGATTGTTGTATGCGAGCGCGTAGCTTGGATCGAGCGTGAGCGCCTGATCGAAATCGGCGATCGCGAGGTCGTAGTCGCGCTTGATGTTATAGGCGTTGCCGCGGTTCCTGTAGACCTCGGCCGCGCTTGGGTCGAGCTTGATCGCTTCGCCGTAATCGGCAATCGCCAGATCGTAATCCTTCTTCTCGACGTAAGCGAGACCGCGCCGGTTATAAGCGCGCGCAAAGGACGGGAGCACGATGTTCGCATCGAGCTTCATTGCCTCGCTGAAATCGGCAATCGCACGGTCGTAGTCGCTCTTGTCATAATATGCGTTGCCACGGCTCCTGTAAGCCTGGACGCGCTTTGCGGCATTGGCGGTATTGTCCGCAATAACGCGGGAGCAACCGGCGATTTTCTGATAGGAATTCTCCGTGTCGTCCGCACAATCCTCTCGGTCGCCGGCCTCGATACCCGCCGACGGCGCTGGGGCGGCCTGCGCTACCGGGATGTTCATCGGGACCGAGCGGGCGGCAACGCCTGACGCCAGCCCTCCAACAGCGCCGAAACGTGTTGCGGGTGGCGGGAAGGTCACCGGCGGCCGCAAGTCACGCGGCGCGTTCGCAAACGGCTTGGCAAACGCGGCTCCCGCGAGGGCCACCAGCATGATCGATACCGTCAGCGTTGCACGAAGTAGCGCTGGGCAATCGCACATCGTCAGCCTCCCGGATGCGGAGCAGTTTAGCCCAACGCATGCGGATAGACTACCGACTCATTGGTGCCGACAGCGCGCCCGGCACGATTTCCAGGGTCGTGAACCGGGATTCCGGATGAAAGGTGATGAAGTCGCGCCTCGCGACCATTCAATCACCCGTCAGCCCAAAATGTCCTTGAGCTTGCGGATCACCTCGCCGGACGCGGCATAAAACGTGCGGATGATCTTCTCCGACTCGTTTGCGCTGAACAGATCGATCGGCAGCGACTGGGCGCGCGCCTCCGCCAGCAGGATCTCGTCCTTCAACGCGCGTTCGAATCCGGTGGTCAGCGT
Source organism: uncultured Alphaproteobacteria bacterium (assembly GCA_963721005.1). Taxonomy (GTDB): domain Bacteria; phylum Pseudomonadota; class Alphaproteobacteria; order Rhizobiales; family Xanthobacteraceae; genus VAZQ01. The sequence continues at coordinate 1,039,147 of CAVRHR010000003.1, forward strand.
CCGAACCCGCTCGCGTGGCACGTCTTGCGCCATGATGAACGGCCGCCCCAGCTCGCCCGGCGCGTTGAGGATGTCCAGAAGCGCCCGGTCTTCATTGTTCTTGACCAGGTCGTTGACATAGGGCGTCGGCGGCATGTCGCCGGGCCGGGTCGGGGCAAACCGGACCAATGGATTGATCAGCCTGCTTCGCGCCCAATCTTGCGGAATTGCGCTCCAGGATGCGCAGGCGCCTTCAAGCTCGCCGCGCTCGACGGCGAGGCGCTGCTCATTGCTGCCGGGATATCCGGCGATCTGCCTGATCGGCGCGCTGAGGAGCTTTTGAAGCACGCGGCCATTGGCGTACACTGCCGAGCCCTTCGCGGTGAGACCGATCAGGAACTCCCTGCGCCCAAGCAAATCCTCAAACGTCTTGATCCCGGTCGCATGCCACGCGTAGCAGATCGTGACCTCGCGCGACATTGCGCCGATCCACTGGTAATCCGAGAGCTTCAGCTTGAGGCGCTCCGGGTCGGACACGGTTTCCAGGATCAGGCCCGGATCGAACATGGCGACCGCGGTCCCGTCGCGCGGCGCGTTGGCTGACAAATGCCGGACCGCGTTTAGGGTGGCTGCGCCCGGCATATTCTGGACCACGACTGCGGGATGGCCGGGGATGAAGCGGCCCAGATGATGGGCCAAGAGCCGCGCGTATTGGTCGTAGCCGCCGCCGGCCGAATAGCCGACGATGAGATTGACCGTCTTGCCGGCATAGAAGTCCTGCGCGTGTCCCGGAGCGACGAGAAAAACCGCCGTGAGAATTCCGGCCGACAGCGTCTTGAAGGGGCTATGCACCGTAATACCAATCCCGCAGCTCCCGATACGTGATCGGCGGGTGGCGCGGCGGTCGATCGGGACCATGGCAAGTCGGCAGAACCTCGATCAGGGCATCGCCGCTGGGGCCGAAAAAGACCGGGATCGAATATCGGTCGACCTTGTTGTTGTTGATGACGCGGTGCTTGGTCGACAGATATTCTCCGTTGGTCCAGCGCACCATCAGATTTCCCGTGTTCACCAGGAGGGTGCCGGGAACAACGTCAACCTCCCGCCAATGGCCCGAGGGCATCCGCACGGCGAGACCGGGAACATCGGCCTGCGCCAGGAACGTCATGAGCGCATTGTCGGTATGAGGCGCAATCCCGTACTGGCGGCTTCCGATCTCGTTCTGCGGCGGGTAGTGCAGCAGCGACATGGTCAGGTGCGGCGTCTCGAAGAAGCGGTCGAGATAATCGCTCGGCAGCCCCAGCGAGACGCACCAGATCGGCAGGAACTTGCGACCGAGCGCCTCGATGGCCGCGTGATAGGCCTCCACGCTCGGCCTGAAGCCCGGCAGATTTTTCGGCCAGATGTTGATCGATGGGTCCGGCCCGTCCGACCGACGCTCCCGGTTTACGGAGAATTTCTCGAGCAGATTTGGACGCGCGTCGGAAATGATGTTGATGTTGGCGCGCCGGGTCCCTTGGGTGAACGAGTTCTGATAACCCGACTTGAGACTGTCCGTCGTGAGATACGGAATCTTGCTCTTCTCGATGTCGGGGAGGCTGAAGAAGCGCCGCGCCTGCGCGAACACGGCATCAATCGTGCCTTGCGGGATGCCGTGCCCCCGGAGATAGAAGAAACCGACGGTCGTGGTCATCTCGCGCAGACGCGCCGCGACCCGCTCACGACCGCCGACCTCGCCTGAAAGGCAGGGGGACATATCGAGGATAGGGATTTCCTCATCGGAATCCGGGTGATCCATGCGGTAAATCGTCGCTTCGTCGTCGCGCATCTCCCCTCTGAGATCCGGCGTCTGCGGCTCGCGCCTTGTCATCCGATAACCTCGTCGGCGAGGGTGAGCAGCGACGGCGGTACGGTGAGGCACGGTGCCTCGGCGGGTCGTTTGCCCGACCGGAATGTCAGCCGGCCCAGTGCCCCACAGAATCGTGTCGACCATCTCGGAGGCGCGCTTTGTTGGAGTCCTGCGGCTTCGTGGGCGCAGTCAACGAAAAGCTGCGCATGGCAAGCAGCGCGCCGAACGGCGTGGGCTTGGGGAAACCTCCGCAAGCCAACGCCTGGGATGCCATGGGGGGACGCTGGCGCTTTCACACGCCGAACAGCTCCTTGAGGGTGCGCCCGGTAGTCGCCTTGGCCTGGGCGATGGCACGCTCTTCCGCCTTGTTCTTCGGTTGTGAGAAGCCATGCGCCGTGCCGCTATAAAGCTCGACCTCGAACGGTGCCTTGGCGGCTTTCAGCTCGTCAATCACTTTGCTGAACTCGACCGGATAGTTCGGATCCTCGGCGCCGTGCAAGATGAGATACATGCCCTTGGCATTCTTCGCCCAACCGGGGGCGTGGCCGCCGAACGAGCCATGGATCGCGACATTGGCCGCGAGCGGCGCGCCGGTCGAGCCGAACTCGACGCCTACCGTACCGCCGAAGCAATAGCCGATCAACGCGATGCGCGAGGCGTCGACCTGCGGTTGCTTGACGAGGGTATCGAAGCCGGCTTGGGCGCGCGCGTTCAGGAGCGCGCGGTCCTTGCGGAACATGTCGGTCTGCGCGGTGATCTCCTCGAGATTTTTCGGCAGCATGCCGAACATGTCGGTGGCGAAGACGTAATAACCGAGCTTCGACCATTCGTTCGCCTGCTGCTTGGCGAAATCGGTCAGGCCGTCGCGCGCATGCACCATGAAGATGGCGGGGCGCTTGCCGGTTACACTGTCGTCGTAGGCCACATGGGCTTTGAGCTTGGTGTTGCCGTGGCTGTAATCGATGGATTCGGTCTTCATCGCCGCGCGTGCCGGGGCGGACGAAAATGCGGCCGCGCCGAGCGCGACGGTCGCGGGCGCCAACAGCGCAAGCCTGCGGGTCATCGTCATGGATCACCTCCCTCTGGTGTGAAACGCTTGCGGAAGCTTGACGCGGCGGCAAGCGAATGTCGAGGGGGGTAGTTGGCGCCAAATCAGCCTGCTTTTCGGCTTGCCAGCCTGGGATCTACCGGCCACCGGAGGCATTCCGCCAGTCCGCGGCCCATCACATACTCCAGATCCGCTTTGGAGAGAAAATCCATCTCCTCGGTAAACATCGTCACCGCTTGCCGGTACGTGCACTTCGAACGGCTGAGCATTGATGATAAATCCGTTCCCCAGAAACACCGGCGCGGGCCGAATGCCTCGATAAGCCGCTTCAGATGAGGATGGATGTTCCGGTACGGATAATCCTGGGAGCTACAGGACGGCGCTGACGTCAACTTCACGAACACGTTGGGATACTTGGCGAGCTCGATCGTCTGGGCAAGGCCAAGACCCAGCTTCTCATCCTTCATCCCTTTCAGCCGGCCCATATGGTCGAGGATCAGGCGCAAGGTGGGATGACGCTGCGCGACGCCAGCTACATCCTTTTGGATCGAAGGCGCATTCATCATCACCGGAATGTTCATCTTCTCGGCAACCGGCCAGAACCAGTCCGCCGTTCCGTCTCTGATCCAGCTCTCGTCATATTCGTGATGGAAGGTCAGCCGCACGCCAAGTGCGCCCGGTTGGCGCATAAGATGCTCCAGAACCCGGTGCCCGTCCGGGCTATTCAACGGCACAGACCCCATCACGGCAAACCGCTCCGGATACTTGGAGGCAGCCTCGAGCGAGTACTCGGGATAGCCACCTGCGAACGAAGGCGGCACCAGAATGGCGCGATCCACGCCCGCCACCTCCATTCTGGCCCGGAGGTCCTCGTAGCTCATTGGCTCCTTGAGATGGGCCTTGGCGGGGTTCCAGGGCCTTTCCGCTGTTGGAGCCTGCCAGACGTGTAGTCCCGAATCCGTAATAATCATTCGCTCTATCCTTTAGACTGGAGCTGCAGTGCTCCCCACCCAGCCTCGCACACTCGACTATTGAACAGCTTTGATCGCGAGCTTCACGATGTCGTTGGGCGTACCGAGTATCGCTTCGCTGATACGCTGCACCGTCGGGCCGGGAGTTGGGTCAATTTCCAGATTGGTATCGGCCGCGTTCTTGAGCAGCATCGGGTCCGTCATCGCCTTGTCGAAAGCCGCGCGCAGGAGGTCGATGCGATCCTGCGGAACGGTCTTGCGAACAACCAGGGCCCGGCCGATGGCGGAGCCGGAGCACCAGAACTCCACCACCTGCTTTCCTGCCGCATCAGCCACCAGGTCCTGGATCAGGGGAACATCGGGCAAGTCCCGGTGCCGCTTCAGGCCGGCCTGGATCACCACCTTGAAGGTCCCGTCCTTCACCTCCGCGCGATCGCTCCAGCCGTTCCAAGCGCCCGAGACGAGATCGATTTCACCGCGCAGCATTGCGATAGGAAACGAGGTGTTTCCCTGGTAGCCGCAGATGATCTTGAACTGGTAGCCCACCAAATTCTTCAGCATCGCCGGATTACTGTAGGACTGTGAAACCGGTGCGTTGCATCCGACCGTGGTCTGGACCGTCTTGAAGTCCTCGATGTTCTTGGCCCGCGCCCCTTTCGCCAAGATGAAGGCCGAGTTGACGCTTGCGAACGAGCCGAGATAGGCCAGCTTGCTTACGTCCCACTGCCCTGTTGCCGGGTTGGTCAGCTGGTCGATGCCGATCGTCTCCGGAAACATTCCGATGACGGTGCCATCGTCGGGCAAGTTGCTGGCGAAGTCGCGCAGCGCGCCGGCGATCCCGGACCTGTTCTGAACGATGATCGTCGGGTTTCCGGGTAGGTAACGGCCCATATGCGCCGCCGCAATACGCGAGTAGCGATCGTAGGATCCGCCGGGCGGATACGGGATAACGATCCTGATGGTTTTTCCGGCGTAGAAGGGTTTTGCGGGAACCTGAGCTTGCGCCGGCAGGCCCGCGGCCACCATCAGGATCAGCACGCAGATGGAGCGGATAAGAGCCGTCATGGTGGTGCATTGCTCCTTGCTCGCCGGAGACGCCCGGGCGATGATTTGCGCATCATGCCACAGCGATTCCCGAAGCCCCGATACGACGATAAGATCAGGGTTCAAGCCTACGCAATTGCCCGTGCGCGCTTGTTGTCGGACTGATCGATCATGACGCGGTTGACGATCGCTATCAGATCGTCCGGCGCCTCGAATGCAAGATCGTGACGAGAATCGATCGTCTCCACGCGAATGTTCGGGAAGTCTCGCGCGATCCGGGCGTAGTGCTCGGGCTTGTTTCGATCGGATCGTTTCCCCCGGATGAAGGTGATCGGGCATTTGATCTCGGTAAGCGCCTCCCACGAATCGACATTCGTGAACTTGGGCATCGGTGCGCCAGGAGCTTGGGACTGGGTGTTCTTCTGATCGGGGTCCCGCGTCAGGACGAAGCCGCCTTCCACCTTTTTCATCGCAAGCTCGGCTCGCTCCCGATCAAGCGAGAAGCGCGGCGGGTTTTCCTTCTTGGCGAGATGGGCCATCGCCTCCTCGACCGTCTTGAACACTTTCGGAGCGTTTCCAACCGAAACGTTGTGATTTCCGGGATTGCCTTTGCCCATCGCGGTATCGGCCACGATGACTTGGGACAGATGGTCCGGAAAATAGGCCGCGAAGAAAATAGCGAGACGGCCGGACATGGAATGGCCCATGATGGCGGGCCGCTTCCACCCGAAATGGGCACTCACGTTCACGATGTCGGAAAAAAGCGCATCCAGCGAATAATCCTTATGCTCGCTCCACCCCGAGCGCCCAAAGCCACGGTGGTCGAAAACGACAACCTGGCGGTCCCGGGATATTCCGGACGCAACCCCTATCCAGTCATAGGAATCGAAGTAGTTGCTCCCATGCAGGATGATCACGGGCGTCTTGCCCCCTGGGCTGCTCTCCGGCCCAAAGGCACGATAAAACAGCGCAACGTCTCCGGATTGAACCATGCCGGTTCGATGCAACGGCTCACCCATGGCGGTTCACCTTCTTGCAGCTCGGCGATAAGGCGAGATTCCTAATTCGAGGTCGGCAGCATGGCATGCCATGGGTCCTTCTTCGGCGTGTGGCTCTATTCGACGGTATTCCGAGCTGTTGACGGCAGCGGCGGCGATCATTCCACCCCCTCGGCTAAAAAGAAAGAGGGCGTTGCCCGGAGCCGGAGCTCGGGCGGCGCATTTTACTCGTGCGATACGTCATCGGAAATTCGTGTCTCCGCACAGGGATTTTGACTCTTTCAGCCTCATGGTGAGGGCGCGGGCAACGCCCGCGCGTCCTGAGGCTCTCGAAGGACGAACCATGGCCGCTGGCGCGGCGTTACTGTGGTTGCGTCCTTCGAGACGGCCGGCATCCTTCGACAAGCGCTCAGGAGCCGGCCTCCTAAAGGACGAGGCAGTCAGTGTGCCGAAGTGTTAGCGAGAATAGTGACTCTCGCACCGCAGCAAAATGGTCTCTTATTCAATAACCTCGTCGCCGCGGGCGAGCCAGGTTGTTATTGCTGTGATCGTCGTCACTTGGAGGTCGATTGCCGCGCGTTTCTTGAACGGTCATCAGGGGTGTTGAGACCAACAACAGAATGATTAATCTGGCACTCCCGGTGACCTGCACGGAACAACCTTTGACGTCGTGTAGAAGGGGCTTTGACCAAAATGTCGATGGCAGCCAGCTTGCTCGAGTGGGTCGGGAAAGTCATTGCTCGCCAAGTGACCAGGCCGACAAGCGGCTACGAACCTTACGCCGCCGCGCGGCCCGAGCTCGTAGCCATGATTATCAAACCATCGGACGTGCTGCTGGTAGAGGGCCGCCGCTCCAATATCGGTTCTGCCATCCGATATCTTACACAATCGACCTGGTCGCATGCCGCCCTGTACGTTGGGCTCGGCGCCAATTTGGGCGAGCTCAATGGCGAACCGCTGGTGCTGGTGGAGGCCGAGCTTGGCAAGGGCGTGATCGCCTCGCCCCTATCGAAGTATTCCACCCATAATACGCGAATTTGCCGCCCGGTCGGATTGAGCCCGGAGGACCGCAAAAACGTCGTTCGATTTGCGGTTGGTTGCATCGGCCACGCCTATGATTTGAAGAATATCATCGATCTGTTGCGCTATTTTCTGCCGCAGCCACCGGTTCCGGCGCGCTGGCGGCGCCGGATGATCGCACTCGGCTCAGGTGAGCCGACGCGCGCGATCTGCTCGAGCTTGATCGCGCAGGCCTTCCAGTCGGTGAATTATCCAATTCTCCCGGAGGTAAAATTGGTCGATGAGCAGAGCCGCCGTGAAATTATGCACATCCGCCATCATACCCTCTACACACCGCGCGACTTCGATATCTCGCCATTTTTCTCCATCGTAAAGCCGACGATCGAGACCGGCTTCGACTACCAGAGAATGGCGTGGGCAGAGGGTTCGGGTGCGCAGCCCGATGAAACATCCAGTCGCCTGAGCGAGGCCTGAGACTTGGTCGATCGTCCGTGAATTGCCTCGCCGCTTCGCTGCCGCGGCGGAAGGCACGCCCCCGAAGGCTGCTGCAGCGGCCGGCCGGGGGCGGGGCCGAGATGGGCCGGTCAGCGGATGCGCTTCGCGCCGTCCAGCTTTGCCAGATCAAGATCGAAGGTGCCCAACGGCAGGTGCCCTGCCTTACGGGCAATTTCCACGATGAGACAATCCGAAAAACCCAGCCCCGGATGCTTTCGAAAAAGCTCCAGCGCCGAGGTCACAACATCGGGGTCCTGCACCGCCAGCTCCCTATGGTTGAGCAGCATGCCGACCGCCAAGGCGATCTGCTCGGGAGAGAGGTCGTACACCGCGTCGAGGACCCAAATGGTTTCAGCCAGCACCAGATGAGAAACCCAGGCACCCGTTGCGATGAATTCTTCCGCGGCGAAAGCCTGCGTGGCCTCGTCACGCACGACAAGCCGCACCACCACATTGGTATCAACCGCGCGCATGTCGCTTGCGAATGTATTTTCGAATGGCGTCCTTCAGGTCCACAGTCGCCGGCTTTTCTTTTCCTTTTTTCGCAAAAAGTGCGTTGTGGATATCCTCGGAGCTGAACCGTCCTACCCTGCGGACGACAATTCCCCCTTCATGCTCGTCCCATTCCAATACCGAGCCCGGCCCAATGCCGAGCCTTTTCCGGATCTCGGCCGGTACGGAGATCTGGCCCTGGGCCGTCACCTTGGATTGAGCGATTGCCATCAGGCACATTACCACGGTAATTTACCGGTATGCAAGCCCCGGGCGGTTCAACCGCTTTTCACCGCACCTCGCCGATCAGCGCAAACCACTCGTCCTCGGTGAGCACCGTGACCCCCGCCTCGGCCGCCTTAGCCAGCTTGGAGCCGGCCCCCGGGCCGGCCACCAGATAGTCGGTCTTCTTCGACACCGAGCCGGCGGCCTTGGCGCCCAGGCGCTCGGCCATGGCCTTGGCCTCGTCGCGCGTCATCTTCTCGAGCGAGCCGGTGAATACCACGGTCTTGCCGGCGACCGGCGAGCTTGCGGCCGGCTGCTCGGCATCGAGAATGCGCACCTGCGCGGTCAGCCGCTCGACGATGCCGCGGTTGTGGGCCTCGCCGAAATAGGTAGCCAGGCTCTCGATCACGGTCTCGCCGATCTGGTCGAGATTGTCCATCTCAGCGCGCGTTTCCTCGTCGCCGGCCGCGACCTTGAGGCCGGCGTCGTGAAACGCCGCCCATGAACCGTAGCCGCGCGCCAGCGCCCGCGCGGTGGTCTCCCCCACATGGCGCATGCCGAGCGCGTAGACGAAGCGTTCGAGCGAGATTTCCCGCCGCGCCGCGATCGCCGCGAACAGGTTGCGCACCGATAGCTCGCCGAAGCCCTCCTGCTCCTCCAGCTTGATCTTGTGGTTGCGGGCTTCCAGCGTGAAGATGTCGGCCGGCTCCTTGATCCAGCCCTGCTCGAAGAACAAGGCGATCTGCTTCTCGCCCAGGCCCTCGATATCGAAGGCGCGGCGCGAGACGAAATGCCGGAGATGCTCGATCTTCTGATGCGGGCAGGCGAACTCGCCGCTGCAATGGGAGCGCGCCCCCTCCTCGCCCCCGGCGATGGCCTCGCGCACCACCGCGGTCTTGAGCGGGCAAGGGCAGGTCTTGGGAAACCGATAGGGCTTGGGACCGCGCGGCCGGTCCTCGACCACGCCCAGCACCTGCGGAATGACGTCGCCGGCGCGCTGGATCGTGACCGTGTCGCCGACCCGCACGCCGAGCCGCTCGATCTCGTCCTCGTTGTGGAGCGTCGCGTTCGACACCACCACGCCGCCGACGGTGACCGGCGCCAGCTTGGCGACCGGCGTGAGCGCGCCGGTACGGCCGACCTGGATGTCGATCGCATTGACGATGGTGGTCGCCTTCTCGGCCGGGAACTTGTGGGCGACCGCCCAGCGCGGAGTGCGAGAATCAAAACCGAGCCGTTGCTGCAGATCGAGACGGTCGACCTTGTAGACCACGCCGTCGATGTCGTAGCCGAGCGTGGCGCGCTCGAGCTCGATATCGCGATGGAACGCCAGCAGCTCCTCGACGCTGCGGCACAGCTTGATCAGCGGATTGATGCTGAAGCCGCGGTCGCCCAGCCAATGCAGGACCCCGGATTGGGTATCCGCCGGAATACGGCTGATCTCGCCATAGGAGTAGGCGAAGAACCTGAGCGGCCGCGTTGCCGTGATCGAGGGGTCGAGCTGGCGCAGCGAGCCGGCCGCGGTATTGCGCGGATTGGCGTAGATCTGCCGGCCCTCCTCGGCTTGGCGCCGGTTCAACGCGGCGAAATCGGCGTGGCTCATATAGACTTCGCCTCGAACCTCGCAGACTTCCGGAATGGACTTGCCGCGCAGGCGATGCGGAATGTCGCCGATGGTGCGGACATTGGCGGTGACGTCCTCGCCCACCAGGCCGTCCCCCCGCGTCGCGGCGCTGACCAGCTGTCCGGCTTCATAGCGCAGCGAGCAGGACAGGCCGTCGATCTTCGGCTCGGCGGTGAACTCGACCGGCTCCTCGGCGGGGAACCGCAGGAATCGGCGCACCCGGTTGACGAAATCCGTGACATCCTCGGCCGCGAAAGCGTTGCCGAGGGAAAGCATCGGCACCGCGTGCCGCAGCTCGGCGAATTTGGCCGCGGGCGCCGAGCCGACGCGGTGCGACGGCGAATCCGGCCGCACCAGCTGCGGGAAGCGGGCCTCGATTGCCTCGTTGCGGCGCCGCAACACGTCATAGGCTGCATCCGACACGGTCGGCGCATCCTCCTGGTGATAGCGCTTGTCGTGCTCGGCGATCTCGGCGGCCAGCCGCTTGAGCTCGGCCGCGGCGGCGGCTTCTGTCAGCGCCTCGACGGCGGTCTTACCGGCGTCGGGCTTGTCGCTCTTGCGGTCGATCTTGCGGTCGGTCTTCTTGCTCATGGCTGCATTATTGCGCGATTCCGGCGCCCGCGCGAAGCCCGGCCGGGCCGCGCCGACCGCTCCATTCTGTGTCCGGCACTCCCTTGAAGTCGAGGCGTGCTTTCGCTTACCCTGCCCGACACCGTGGGGGGTGCCCCGCCCAGCAGGAGCTTAATGCCCATGACAGCCATACGCACTATGCTGAAATACTCGTGGTTTGCGCTCGTGGTCGCGGCACTTCCGGCCAGCGCCGGCACCAGCCGCATTTACATCACCAACAGCGCCGGCGACGCCATCAACGTCATCGACCCCGAGACCAATACGGTCGTGCAGAACATCAAGGGCATCGAAGCGGCCCATGGCATCAACTTCTCGCCCGACGGCACCCGGGTGTATGTGAGCAACGAATCCGACAGCACGCTCGACGTGTTCGACCAGAAGAGCGGCAGCCTGCTCAAGAAGATCAAGCTCTCCAATCACCCCAACAACATCACGGTGGCGAAGGACGGCCGCGTGTTCGTCGGCATCGCCCGCGAGCCGGGCGCTCTCGACGTCATCGATCCGACCAGCCTGGCGCTCATCAAGACCATCCCGATGCGCGGCCGCCTGCACAACATCTATATGACCCCCGACCAGAAATATGTCGTCTGCGGCTCGGTGGCGAAGAAGTTCGTGTCCGTGGTCGATGCCAAGACCTATGAGGTGCTCTGGGATTACCAGTTCGATCTCGGGGTCCGGCCGATGACCATCGAGACCAATGCGGACGGCTCGACCAAGCGGGTGTTCGTGCAGCTCGCCGCCTTCGACGGCTTCGCGGTTCTCGACTTCGCCAAGCGCGAGGAAGTGGCCCGCATCAAGCTGCCCGACCTGCACACCGGCGTCGACATGGATGCCGGCCGCCTCGATGCGCCCTCGCACGGGATCGGCGTCCACCCGGACGGCAAGACCCTGTGGGTGACCAGCATTCCGCAGAACGCGGTGTTCGTCTATTCGCTCGCCGATCTCAAGCTGGTGGAAACGATCAAGCTGCCGGAGCTCAAGCTGGCCGGCAAGCCGCTCGGCGGCTCGGTCGCCAACTGGGTGACCTTCACCGGTGACGGCAAGACCATCTACATCTCCAACTCCGGGCTGCGGTCGGTGACCGCGATCGATACCGCGAGCATGAAGATCAAGGCGGTCATTCCGGTCGGCGAGGTGCCAAAGCGCATCAACACCCTGGTGATGAACTGACGCTCCAGCCGGTTTAATCCGGACAACGAAAACGGGCGGCGCATGGCGCCGCCCGTTTTTGCATCAAGTCCTCCGGCGCTGCGGCCGGGTGACGCCCGGCCGCCGCAGGCCCGCCGCTTGATTACTTTTCCGCGCCCGCCCACTGCGCCAGCAGCTTCCAGTCCGGGTCGTTCTTATTTTCGAACTGCCGGCCGCCGGAATGGAACAGATCGCCGCCGGATTCCGGCGCGAGCGGATGGATCAGCAGCCGGCTGGAGGCCGGATCGTTCGGAACCACCAGGCCGGAGACGCTCTGGAAATTCTTGCGGGACTGCTCGTCGGTCCAGAAATTGGCGCCATCCGGCAGCCGTTCCAGGTGGAACGCGTTGTTGTTCTCCGAATGACAGGTGTAGCACCGCACATGGCCTTCGCGCCGCTCCAGAAAGATCGGCTCGATCTTGCTCTTGAAAGTCTCGTAGTCGAGCGGCTTGCCTTGCGACGCCACCTGCGATCCGGACACAGCCGCCAACGCGGCTCCGGCGGCAACGACGACTGACAGAACACGAAACGACATATTCATCCTCCCGTTTATTTGGCGATCACGACCGGCCGTTTGAATGCCCCACACTAGCAGAACGCCGGCGCCATGGCGATGCACATCGGGGCCCTTCGCCTGCCGCTCGCGGCACGCTAGGATGCCGGGGGGTGCGCCCGGCCCATCGCCAGCCAACCACCAGGGCGGGTACCAAAACGAGATTTCCAAGGGAGGATACCAAGACATGCCGACCATCGATCCGCGCACGAGCCGCCGTCTATTCCTGCAATTCCTGGCTGCCAGCCCGCTCTACGCGTCCAGCACGCTTGCGGCCTACGCGGCCGAGACCCCGTCCCGGCTGCCCGATCCGATGATCTGGGCGCCGCGCGACCTCGATCACCTGATCGCCACCCCGAAGGAGGCCATCAACGTGTTCGACTTCGAGCCGGTGATGCACAAGAACGTGCCGCCCGGGCATTTCGGCTACATGGCCTCGGGCATCGACGACGAGGTGACGCTGCGCGCCAACCGCGAGGGTTTTCTCAAGTTTCAGCTGCGGCCGCGCCGGCTGGTCGACGTCAGCAAGGTCGACATGAGCGCCGACATTTTGGGGGTGAAATATTCGAGCCCGATCATCGTGGCGCCGACCGGCGGGCACAAGGCCTATCACGCCGACGGCGAGGTCGGGGTGGCCAAGGCCGCCAAGGCCGGCAACCATCTGATGATCCTCTCCACCCAGGCCTCGACCTCGATCGAGGACGTGACGGCGGCGCGCGGGCAGCCGATCTGGTACCAGCTCTATGCCAGCAACAAGTTCGAGCTCGCCAAGCACCACGTGCAGCGCGCCGAGAAGGCCGGAGCGCTGGCGGTCGCGGTGACGGTCGACCGCAACGGCGGCCGCAACCAGGAGACGCTGTTCCGGCTGCAGCGCACCGACCCGCGGCAATGCGCCGACTGCCACGACAACAGCACGCTGGCGAAAGCTCAGCTCAGCAAGCCGATGTATGACGACGCCGATCTGAGCGGGCTCACCAATATCCAGTCCTCCGCCATGTCGTGGGACTACATCAAGCGGCTGCGCGACGTGACCAAGATGAAGATGGTGCTCAAGGGCATACAGGCCTGGGAGGACGCCAAGATCGCGGCGGATTCCGGCATCGATGCCATCATCGTGTCCAACCATGGCGGGCGCGCCGACGAGGCCGGCCGCTCCACCATCGATGCGTTGCCGGAGATCATCGAGGCGTCCGGCAGCATGCCGGTGCTGATCGACTCGGGCTTCCGCCGCGGCACCGACATCGTCAAGGCGCTGTGCATGGGCGCCAAGGGGGTGGCGGTCGGGCGACCCTATCTGTGGGGATTGGGCGCGTTCGGCGAGCCCGGCGTCGAGCGGGTGCTCGAGCTCTTGCGCACCGAGCTGCTCGCCGCCATGCAGCAGGTCGGCGCGCCCTCGCTCAAGCAGCTGGTGCCGGCCATGGTGCGGCGGGCTTGAGACTGCCGGGGCGTTGAACCACCCGGTGCGTCATGGCCGGGCTTGTCCCGGCCACCCACGTCTTTCTGTCCGCCTCGCCGAAGCAAGACGTGGGTGCCCGGCACAAGGCCGGGCATGACGAAGAGATTGTGGGTCAGTCCGATCGGGCAGCCGAAGCCCGCCTCCTCGAATTCAACCGGAATATTCAAATGAAAATGCTCACGGCCGCCGCGTTGCTCTTCCTTCTCGGGATATCGGTGACACAGGCGCAGCAGGCCGGCAAGAAGTCGACCGCCGGCGGCGTCTTTACCGCTGCGCAGGCCAAGGACGGGGAGCGCGCCTTTCAGGCGAAGTGCGCAACCTGCCACGGGGCCGATCTCCACAGCACCGACCCCGAGGCCCCCGATCTCACCGAAGGCGCGTTCAAATTCGGCTGGGACGGCAAGACGATCGCCAACCGCTTCCAGGTCATTCGCGGCACGATGCCGTACGGCAACGCGCTCAGCCTGGACGATCAGACCTATATCGACATCGTCGCCTATATTCTCCAATTCAACGGAATCCCGGCCGGCAGCCAGAAGCTGGATCCGGACGTGCCGACGCTGGAGAAGATCGTCATCGAGGTGCCGGGCGGGTAACCCCGCCGGGCGGATAGCCGCTCACTCCGCCGCCTTGATCAGGCGCTCGGCGGCGGCGCGCGCCTCGGCGGTGATCTCGGCGCCGGCCAGCATGCGGGCGATCTCTTCGCGGCGCTTGTCGGCCGCCACCTCGACCACCCGGGTCGCCACCCGCTTGCCCTTGTCGAGCGCGCTCTTGGTGATCAACAGGTGCCGGTCGGCACGGGCGGCGACCTGCGGGGCATGCGTCACCGCCACCACCTGGGCGCGGCCGGCAAGCCTCGCCAGGCGCACCCCGATCGCATCCGCCACCGCGCCGCCGACCCCGGTGTCGATCTCGTCGAACACCAGGGTGGGGGCCGAGCCGCGATCCGCCAGCACCACCTTGAGGGCCAGCAGAAAGCGCGCCAGCTCGCCGCCGGAGGCGATCTTCATCAGCGGTCCAGGCCGGGTGCCCGGATTGGTCTGCACCCAGAACTCGATGCGGTCGATGCCGTTGGGCCCGGGCGCCGCCGGATCGCTGGCGATCTCGGTCGAGAAGCGGGCGCGGTCGAGCTTCAAGGGCTTGAGTTCGGCGTTGACGGCACGGTCGAGCTTCTCGGCCGCGCCCTTGCGCCGCCCCGACAGCGCCGCCGCGGCCGCGCCGTAGCGCACCTCCGCCTGCCGCGCCGCGGCCTCGAGCTCGGCCAGCTGCCGGGCGCCCGCATCGATGAGGCCGAGGTCGGTGCCGTAGCGGACCGCAAGCGCCGCCAGCGCGTCGACCGGCACATTGTATTTGCGCCCCGCGGCGCGCAGCGCGAACAGACGCTCCTCGATCCGCTCGAGCTCGCCTGGATCGTGATCGGCGATGCGCAGCGCCGCCTCGAGGTGGGTGCGCGCCTCCTCGATGGCCGAGAGCGCGACATCGAGCGCCTTCAAGGCCGGATCGACCAGGGCCGGGACCTGGGCGCCGCGACGCTCCAGGCGGCGCGCGGCCGCCGCCAGCGCCGGCACCGGCGATTGCTGACCGGCCACCGCATCATGCGCATCGCGCAGGTCGCCGGCCACCTTCTCGGCCTGCATCATGGCGGCGCGCCGCTCCGCGAGCGCGCTCTCCTCCGCCGGCTGCGGGCTCAGCTGCGCCAACTCGGCGGCCGCATGGCGCAGCCACTCGGCCTCGCGTTGCGCGCGCTCGACCTCGGCCCGCTGCGCCACCAGCGCCGCCTCGCGCAGCCGCAGCTCGTTCCACAACAGCTCGATCGCCTCCGCCTCGCCGTCGAGGCCGCCGAAGGCGTCGAGCAGCCGGCGATGGGTGGCGGCGTCGACCAGGGCGCGCTCGTCATGCTGCCCATGGATCTCGACCAGCGCGGCGCCGAGGACTTTCAAGGTCTGCACGCTGACCGGCTGATCATTGACGAAAGCGCGGGTGCGGCCGTCCGCGAACTGCACCCGGCGCAGGATCAATTCGTCGTCGGCCTCGATGTCGTTCGCCGCCATCAGGCTGCGTACCGGATGGGCCGCCGGCAGCTCGAAGGCGGCGGTCACCTGCCCCTTCTCGGCACCCTGACGCACCAGCGCGACATCGCCGCGCGCGCCTAGCGCCAGCGCAAAGGCATCGAGCAGGATCGATTTGCCGGCGCCGGTCTCGCCGGTCAGCACGGAAAGTCCCGACGTGACGTCGAGATCGAGTTGATCGATCAGAACGATGTCGCGGATCGAGAGGCGGGTCAGCATGGCGGGTCGGGAGCGGTGGGCCTTGAGTCGGTGATGCACACGCGGGGAAGCTTATGCGGTCCGGCAGGCGCTTGCGAGACGGAAGCTACATGGCCGCAGCCGGGGCGGAGCGCAAGACGGCGCGAGCGGCACTAGCCTCGAAGAAATGCCCGGCTGATCCAGGATTTCTTGTTCTCGCTCGGCTCCAGGCCGCGCGACTTCACCAGATTGTAGGCGTCCTGGTACCACGGACTGTCAGGGAAGTTGTGGCCGAGCACGGCAGCCGATGTCTGCGCCTCCTCGACGATGCCGAGCGTCATGTAGGCCTCGGTCAGCCGCATCAGGGCTTCCTCGACATGACGCGTGGTCTGATAGCGGGTCACCACCGTCTTGAAGCGGTTGATGGCACCGGTGTAGTCCTTCTTCTGCATGTACCAGCGACCGACATCGACCTCCTTTCCGGCGAGCTGATCGCGCGCGATATCGATCTTCTTCTTGGCAGCGATGGCATATTCGGTGTTGGGAAACTTGCGAACGACCTCCTGCAGCTCCGACACCGCCTTCTCGGTCCGATCCTGGTCGCGCGAGATGTCCGGGATGCGGTCGAAATAGGAGGACCCGATCAGAAACTGCGCGTAGGCCGCGTCCTGGCTGCCGGGGTGCAGGGTAACATAGCGCCGGGCGGCGGTGATCGACTCGTCATAGTCCCCGCCTTCGTAATACGCGAAGGCGGACATGATCAGCGACTTGCGCGCCCAGTCGGAATACGGATGCTGGCGATCGACCTCCTCGAACTTCTTCGCCGCCGATTTGAAGTCCCGCTTGTCGTTGAGAAGAAAAAGCCCCTCGTTGTAGAGCTTGTCGGCCGGCTCCTCGACGTAGTTGTCGTCGTCCTTGGAGGCGAAGAAGTCGCTTACGGTGCTGCAGGCGCCGAGCGGCGCCAGCACGACGACGAGCGCGACGGCCCGCGCCAGCGCGGACGCGCATCGGTTGCCCCGGCTCGGCTTATGCGGTGCCCACGCCATTGATCAGATGAATCCCCCGAACCAAGCCGGACGCCCGGACCGCCCCGCCCCATGGTCTATCCGATAACCCCTGCTTGGCGAAGGATTTATGCGGACAATCCGCCCCAAATGTGGCGACCGTCGCGGCCGCCGGCGGGCGTCAGGATACGTCCGGCGCGTAGGCGGGCGCCGTCAGCCCGCTGCCGAGGTCGGCATGGCTGCGGGCCGGCCAAGCCGGCTCGCCCTCGGTCAGCGCCCACGCGCTGGTATCGGCCATCAGGGCCGAGAGGGCCGCATAGTTGAGCTTGTGGCCGCCATGCACCGTGCGATAGACGCCGAGCAAGGGGGCGCCGGCGAGCGCCAGGTCGCCGATGGCATCCAGCATCTTGTGACGCACGAACTCGTCGCGGAACCGCAGCCCCTCGGGATTGAGCACACGGTTGTCGGCGACCACGAGCGTGTTCTCCCACGAGGCGCCCAGCGCATAGCCGGCGCTCCACAGCTTGGAGACGTCACGCATGAAGCCGAAGGTGCGCGCCCGCGCGATCTCGCGGCGGAAAATATCAGGTCGCACATCGAGCGTGAGCGACTGCCGCCCGATCGCCGGATGATCGAAGGCGATCTCCGCCTCGACCCGAAAGCCGCGGGCATAGGGCCGGAACTCGGCAAAAGCGTTCTGCAAGGCGACCCGGACCGGCTTGAGCACCCGGATGAAACGCCGCGGCGCGTCGAGCAATTCGAGGCCGACCTGATCGATCGCCGCCACGAAGGGTGCCGCACTGCCGTCCATGATGGGGGCTTCGGGGCCGTCGATCTCGACAGTCGCATTGTCCACGCCCAATCCGCGCAGCGCCGCCAGCACGTGCTCGGCGGTCGAGATCAAGGGGCCTGATGCATCGCCCAGCACGGTGGCAAATTCCGTGGCGGTGACGGCACCGATCTCGGCGCGGACCTCGCGATCACGGCCGCCGCCCAATCCGGAGCGGATGAACCTCAATCCGGTATTGGCCTCGGCTGGATGCAGGGTCAACGTGACCGGCAGTCCGGAATGGACCCCAATGCCGTTGAGCACGGCCTGGTCGCGAAGTGTGGTCTGCCTGCCGACCTTCATGACCCCAATCCACCCACTCGCCGGCAACCGGTATCCTGCGACTTCAGGACCCATTGCCCACGAGACCCTCGGGGTCGTCATCTGGTAACTGATGGGAATCGACACCGCGGCGAACCCGTAGCCCGCATATCGGTATTGATCCCTGACCCCCCCGCCAAACCCCTTCTGGCAAAAGAAGCTTAACGGCGGCAACCAGCAGTTCCAACTCACGCTTTTTTACCGACTGTTACCATGATGCGGCCGTATTCGCGCCGTGGCGCTGTCGCAAACCGGGACTGAAGCCGACATCGAGGCCCGTTGCGGTCCATGGACCCGGCTGGCGAAGCTCCCTTCTGGTTTCCGGCTCTCTAAATATTATCGATAAATTTCAGGTCGTTAGGGGAATCCGGCACGGCCCCGGCGAGGCTTGCCGGCGACCGCTCTTGCCTGCGGCCAAGCCGGCCGCAGGCGCTCGTCAGGGATCAGGTCGCCTGCCGGCGAAGGAAGGCCGGGATGTCGAGGTGATCCTCCTCCGGCGAATTGTGCACAGGTGCCTGACGCCCATTCGGGTCGAGCGCCTGATGGGCCGGACGCCTGGCATAGTCCGACACCGGATCCGGGCCGCGCACTTCCAGCGGCCGCGGTGCCGGACGCTGCTGCGGCGCCAGCCGGTCGCCGGGCCGCGCCACCGGACGCGCCGGCGCCCGGCTGGGCGGCGGAGCCTCGGCCTGCTCGGCGGCCTCCTCCCGACGGCCGAGGCCGACCGTGGCAAGCCGCTGCAGCAGGCTCATCCGGCGCTTTTCGGGATGCTCGCTGGTCGGCCCCTCGCCCTGTTGGGCGCGCAGCTCGTTCTGGGCGGGAATCGGCAGCTCGTCGAGCCGTGGCATCCGTTGCGGTCGACTGCCTGGGCGATCCGGGGCCGGCGGGATGAAGGCCCGCGGCAGCGCCGGCTCGGGCGCCGGCGGCTCATTGACGGGCGGCTCCGGGAACAGCGACGGCTTGGGCTGCATCGGGCGGATCGTGACGTCCTCGATCGAGGTGATGGGAAGCACCGCCGCCGCCACCGCCGCCCGGGCCGCCGTCTCGTGCCCGTGGGATAGCGGTGCAGGCGCCGCGGCCGGAGCCGGCGGCACGGCCGGGCGCGGGGCTTCAGCGCGCTCGACCCGCTCGGTGAGCCGTTGCTGGTCGCTGCGCAGCTTGTGCGCGATCTCGGCCAGCCGGGACTCGGGAGCCGATGCGGGACGCAACGAAGCCGCCTGATCGATGCCGGTCGCCACAACCGCCACGCGGATGATGCCTTCGAGATTCTCGTCGAAGGTCGCCCCGACGATGATGTTGGCGTCCTGATCGACCTCCTCGCGGATACGGGTGGCGGCCTCGTCGACCTCGTACAACGTGAGATCGCGGCCGCCGGTGATCGAGATCAGCAACCCTTTGGCGCCCTTCATCGAGGAGTCGTCGATCAGCGGATTGGAGATCGCGGCCTCGGCGGCGGCGAGCGCGCGCTTCTCGCCGGACGCCTCGCCGGTTCCCATCATCGCCTTGCCCATCTCGCGCATGACCGCGCGCACGTCGGCAAAATCGAGATTGATGAGGCCTTCCTTGACCATCAGGTCGGTGATGCAGGCGACGCCGGAATAGAGCACCTGGTCGGCCATCGCGAAAGCGTCCGCGAAGGTGGTCTTCTCATTCGCCACCCGGAACAGATTCTGGTTGGGGATGATGAGCAGCGTGTCGACGACCTTGTGCAGCTCCGAGATGCCGGCTTCGGCCAGCCGCATGCGGCGCACGCCCTCGAAGTGGAACGGCTTGGTGACCACCCCGACGGTGAGGATGCCGAGCTCCTTGGCGCAGCGCGCCACCACCGGCGCCGCGCCGGTGCCGGTGCCGCCGCCCATGCCGGCGGTCACGAACACCATGTGGGCTCCGGCCAGGTGGTCGCGGATCTCGTCGATCACCTCCTCGGCCGCCGCGCGCCCGACCTCGGGCTGCGAGCCGGCGCCGAGACCTTCGGTCACCTGCACGCCCATCTGGATGATGCGCTCGGCCTTCGACATCGTGAGCGCCTGGGCATCGGTGTTGGCGACCACGAAATCGACCCCCTCGAGCCCGCTGGAGATCATGTTGTTGACCGCGTTGCCGCCCGCCCCGCCGGTCCCGAACACGGTGATCCGCGGCTTGAGCTCACGGATGTCGGGGATTTTCAGATTGATGCTCATGGGTGCCTCTTGATTACGCGTGCGTGTTCAAACGCCGCGGGTCGAGCCGGTCCGCCGCCGGCTGATGGGAAAAATGGGGGACGTGTGATCGAGTTCATCAGAAGCTCTCCCGAAGCCAGCGTCCGACCCGAGCGATGTAGCCGCCTGTTCCTGTCGTTGCCTTCCGCGTTCGCCGCGGTTCGAAATGCTCCAGATACGCCATCTGCGGGTACACGAGCAGGCCGGTGGCGGTGGCGAATGCCGGGCCCTTGGCCTCTTCCGGCAGTCCGGAGATGCCGAGCGAGCGGCCGATACGGACCGGGCGATTGAGGATGCGGGCGGCCAGATCGGCGAGCCCGCTGAGCTGGCTCGCGCCGCCGGTCAGGATCACGTGTCCGCTCGGCTCGGCCGCGAACGGCGAGGCCGCCAGCCGGTCGCGCACCATCTCGAGTATTTCCTCGATGCGGGGCTTGATGATGCGAATGAGCGCCGAGCGGGGAACGAATTGCGGGGTTTCCCGCTCGTCATGCCCGACCGGAGGTATCGTGATCATGTCGCGCTCGTCGGCTCCACCGGCGAGCACACTGCCATACAACGTCTTGATTCGCTCGGCGTCGGCGAGGCTCGCGTTGAGGCCGCGAGCGACATCGGTGGTGACGTGCCGGCCGCCCAGCGTGAAGCCGTCGACGTGGACGAAACGGCCGCCGGCGAACACCGCGATGCCGGTGGTGCCCGCCCCCATGTCGATGACGGCGGCGCCCAGATCGGTCTCGTCGTCGGCGAGCGCGGAGAGGCCCGACACATAGGGGCCGGCCACCAGGGCCTCCACGGCGAGATGGCAGCGCTCGACCGCCAGCATCAGGTTGCGCACCACGAATACGTCGACCGACGCCACATGCATGTCGATGCCGAAGCGGCGGCCGATCATGCCGCGCGGATCGCGAATGAATTTGGCGTCGTCGAGCGCGTAGCCGATCGGCAGCGAATGCAGCACGGCGCGGCCGGCGCGCGCCGAATGGCGGCTGCCGGCGGCCAGCACGCGGGCGATGTCGCCGTCGGACACCGCCGAGCCGGCGACGTCGACCGAGGCGGAGATGAGCTCGCTTCCCGGCCGCCCGGCGGACACCGAGACCACCACGGCCTCGAGCTGCAGCTTGGCGGCACGCTCGGCCAGATCGACCGCCTGGCGGATCGCGGCTTCGACGGCGGTGAGATCGATCACCGCGCCGGCTTTCATGCCGCGCGCGCTGGTGTGACCGAAGCCGAGCACCTCGATCGAGTGGCTGCGGCGGCGCAGCGTGTCCCGGTTCGGGTTCGGCTTGAGGCGCCCGATCAGGCAGGCGACCTTGCTGGTTCCCACATCGAGTGCCGCGATCAGCGCCGAGCGCTTGGGCGACAGCGGCTTCATCTTGGGCGTGAGGCCGTGCTGGAGGATGCTCATGCGGCGCCCCCCTTCTTGGCCGGCTTCTTGTCCTTGAGCGCCTCGGCGCGCGCCGCGGCGGCGGCCTCGGACAGCTGCACGGTCACCCGGTCGCTCAATCGGAGGTCGACCGCGACGATGTCGCGCGACAGGAGCTTCTTGTCCCGGTCGAGCGATGCCAGCGTCAGGAGGGCCTGCTCGACCTCGGTTTCCGGCAGACGGATGTCGAGGCCGTTGCGCAGCCGCAGATTCCAGCGCCGCTCGGCGATCAAGACGGCAGCCCGGACCTGATCGCGCAGATCGGGATAGCGATCGAGCAGCGCCAGTATCTCCTTGGACCTCGCGGCCGCGCCGAGGCCGACCACCAGCGGCAGGCGGATCAGGCGCGGATTGACGTAAGGCTCGAGCACGGTCCCGTCGCCGGCCACGACCGAGACGCGGCCGGCCTGCTGCCAAAGGGCGAAGGCCTCGCGCTCCTTGATGTCGATCTGCAGCCGGTCGGGATAGAGCTTGAGCACCGTGGCATCCGCGATCCAGGGATCGGCCTTGAGCCGATCGCGCGCGTCCTCGACGTCCAAGAACAAGAGCGAAGTGGTGCCGGTCACCCCGGCGGCGCTGAGGATTTCCTCCCGGCTGACATGCCGCTCGCCGGTCATCGCGATGGAAGCGATACGAAAGCCTGCCGCATTGGCGGCCGCATCGCGGGCATCCTTGAGGGAAGCGACGATGGCGGGGATGCGGTCGCCGACCACGGCCCCATAGGCCAGCGTGGCGAGCAGGAAGACCGCGCTGGCCGCAACGCCGAGCCCCGCCGGCACCCGCAAATTGAACAACCAGACCGACCAGCGCCGCGGCCGACGGCCGCGCACCGGACCGGACGACGCCGTCGCGGGCCGCAAGTCCGCCCGGACATGGGGCATGGCCCGGCCGCGCGCGCGCGGCCGGGAGCGCCATGGCGCGAGCCATGTCAGCGACTTAGCGATGCGTCCTCGACCATCCATTTCACGAGCTCATCGAACGAAATACCCGCATGTGCCGCCAGCTCGGGCACGAGCGACGTCACCGTCATTCCGGGTTGCGTGTTGACTTCGAGGCAGACCAACCCTCCCGTCCCCTCAATCCGGTCGTCGTACCGAAAGTCCGCCCGGCTTACTCCCCGGCAACCGAGCGCATGATGTGCCGCCAGTGATAGTCTTCGGGCCTGTTGGTAAACAAAAGATGAAACCGGCGCCGGAAGCAGATGCTTCGATCCGCCGGGCGCGTATTTCGCCTCATAATCGTAGAACCGCACCGCCGGCACGACCTCGATCACGCCGAGCGCCTCGCCGCCCACGATCGCGCAGGTCAACTCCTTGCCGGCAATGAATTTTTCGACGATGACCCGATCCCCATAGGCCCAATCGTCGCGGAACAGCTCCTGCGGCGGGTGGCTAAGCTCCTCGGTCACGATGAAAACGCCTTTGCTGGAGCCTTCCGCGATCGGCTTGACCACATAAGGCGGCGGCAAGAGATGCTTGGCGCCGGCCTCGAAGCGCGACACCACCAGACCCTCCGGCACCGGAATGCCGGCGGCGCGGAAAATCTCCTTGGCCACGTCCTTTTGCATGGCGAGCGCCGAGGCGAGCACGCCCGAATGGCTATAGGGAATGCCGAGAATCTCCAGCATGCCCTGCAGCGTGCCGTCCTCGCCCGGACGGCCGTGGAGGACATTGAGGGCGACGTCGGGCTTGAGATCGGTCAGCACGGCGGCGATGTCGCGGGCGACATCGATCGGCGTCACCCGGTAGCCCAGCCGCTCGAGCGCCGCCGCGCAGGCGGCGCCGGAGCGCAGCGAAACCTCGCGCTCGGCCGACCAGCCTCCCAACAGGACGGCGACGTGCTTGCTCATGATCTCCTCGGCCGCCTGATTCGTTTCACGCCCAATAGAATCGAGATTTGGCAAGCCGTCGAGAGTTCTTAACTAACGCTGATTTTGCCGGCGGAAGCGTCGTCATAGAGCCAAGCCAGGCACTGGAACACGTGCGCCTCGTTCCAGTCCGCCACCGTCAGGGCGCGCACCTCCCGGGCAATGCCGGCGGCATGGTAGAATTCCCAAAGCACGCGCGAATCCAGCTGCACGCGCGCGGTGCGTACCACCCGGGCGGCTTGGTAGCGCTGGAAGGCAGCCGCGAAGTCGCCCCGCGCCTCGCCGATCTCATCGGCCAGGCAAACGCCGTCCTCGATCGCCATGCAGGCGCCCTGCGCGAGCGACTGCAGGGTCGGATGCGCGGCATCGCCCAAGAGCACGACGCGGCCTCGATGCCAATGCCGGATGGGATCGCGATCGGAGATCGCCCAGCGGCGCTCGAGGTCCATCAAGGCGAGCAACGCCCTCATGGCCGGATGGGCATCCGCATAAGTGCGCTCCAGCTCCTCGCGATGGCCGCGCCCATCGCCCTTCTCGGCGTAGCTCGAGGTGCGGAACACCGCCACGATGTTGAACACCGCGCCGTGCCGCAGCGGATAATGCACGATGTGGTAGCCGGGCCCGCCCCACAGCACGACTTCCTCCCGCGGCACGCCGGGCGGCACCAGCGCCGTCGGGACGATGCTGCGGTGAGCCACATAGCCGATCAGGCGCGGCGGCCCTTCGTTGTGCAGCTGCGCGCGGATGCAGGAGCCCAGACCATCCGCGCCGATGACGGCGGCTCCGGCGATGCTGCGGCCATCGCGGGTGCGTAGGCGGACTTCGGCGCCGTCGTCCTCGAACCCGACCACGCAGGTCGCCGGTTCAAGCTCGATATTGGCGCAGGCCCGGCAAGCATCGAGCAGCACCTGGTGCAGATCGACCCGATGAATGACCACGTAGGGATGCTTGAAGCGGCGGCGAAACGTCTCGCCGGTCGGGATGCGCGTGATCTCGGTGCCGTCGAGCGCATCCAGCATGACGACGGCGGGCGGCGGATCGGCCGCCTGCAGCACCGCCGCGGCGACGCCGAGCCGCTCGAACATGGGAAAGACGTTGGGGCCGAGCTGAATGCCGTAGCCGATCGCGCCGAGCCGCGGGGCCTCCTCCAGAACCCGGACCCGCCAACCGGTGCGGCCGAGCGCCAGCGCGGTAGCGAGCCCGCCCAGACCGCCGCCGACGATCAGGATGGGATCGCGGACCGCCATGGTTACGGCACAACCCCGATCCGCTTGATCTCCCACTCCAGATCGATGCCGGAGCCTTGCTTCACGCGCGCCCGCACGGTCTCGCCCAGGCCCTCGATGTCGGCTGCGCTGGCGCCGCCGAGGTTGATGAGGAAGTTGCAGTGAAGCGGCGACACCTGCGCATCCCCGATCCGGAGGCCGCGACAGCCGGCCGCGTCGATGAGCTCCCAGGCCTTCCGACCGGGCGGGTTCTTGAAGGTCGAGCCGCCGGTGCGAACTCTTGACCGGTTGCGTCGCCTCGCGCAATTCCGTGATCGCGTCCATCTCGGCAGCGATCGCGCCCGGATCGCCGGCCGCGCCCTGGAACAAAGCTTCGGTGAAAATGATGTCTGGCGGCGCGCCGCAATGGCGATACGCATAGTGCATGTCGGTCACGGCCATGAGCCGCAGCTGCCCGCGCCGATCGAGGCCGCGCGCCTCGATCAGCGCATTCTTGGTCTCGCGCCCATAGGCGCCTCCGTTCATGCGCAACGCGCCGCCGATCGCACCCGGAATGCCGCGCAGGAAGGCGAGGCCGGAGATGCCGGCCTCCTGCGCGGCGCGCGCGACCTTCACGTCCGGCACCGCGGCGCCGGCGCGCACGCGCTCGCCGGGCTCGATGGTCACCGCATTGAAGCCGCGTCCCAGCCGGATCACCACGCCCGGCACCCCGCCGTCGCGCACGATCAGGTTGGAGCCGAGCCCCACCACGGTGATCGGAATGCGGTCCGGCACGCGCGCCAGAAAGTAGGCCAGATCGGCCTCGTCCTCCGGCATGAACAGCACCTGCGCCGGACCACCGGCGCGAAACCAGGTCAATTCCGCGAGCGACTGGTTCGCCAGCAGCCGGCCGCGCAGCTGCGGCATCATCGCCACGAGTTCGGCAACGATGTCGGGGAAGCTCATGGTCCTGGGCTCGGGCCCGGTCGCGACGGGGTAGGCGGCCGCATCACGCCACCTTGTCGAGCGCCGCAAGCTCCGCGGGCAATGCATAGGCCCATTGGGTGATCGAGCCGGCGCCGAGAAACACCACCATGTCGCCGGCGCGGGCGAGGCGGCGCACCATGCCGGCAATGTCGCCCGGCGTGTCGAGCGGTATCGCCTGGCGATGTCCATGGGCGCGCAGGCCCAGCACCAGGGCATCGCGATCGGCGCCCGCGATCGGCGCCTCGCCGGCCGCATAGACCTGCGCCACCATGACGGTATCGGCGTCGTTGAAGCAGCTGCAGAACAACTCGAACAGCGCCGCCAGGCGCGTATAGCGGTGCGGCTGCACGATCGCGATCACCTGGCCGCTGGTCGATTCGCGGGCGGCGCGCAGCACCGCGGCGATCTCGATCGGATGATGGCCGTAGTCGTCGATGATCGCGACGCCGTTCCATTCGCCGGTGCGCGTGAACCGGCGCTTGACGCCGGCAAAGCCGGCGAGCGCCTTGCGGATCAGATCATCCCCGATGCCGAGATCGTGGGCGACCGCGATCGCGGCGGTGGCATTGAGGGCGTTGTGCCGCCCCGGCATCGGCAACCGCAGATCCTCGATCGCATGCGCGGTCTCGCCGGCCCGATCGCGGAACACCACGGAGAAACGCGACTCCCCGTTGACGTGATCGAGATCGCCAAGTCGCACGTCGGCCTGGAGATTCTCGCCATAGGTGATGATGCGGCGATCCTCGATGCGGCCGACCAGCGACTGCACCACCGGGTGATCGGTGCACATCACCGCAAAGCCGTAGAACGGCACGTTCTCGACGAACGCGCGGAACGCCTCCTGCACCGCGTCGAAGGTCTTGAAATGATCGAGATGCTCGGGGTCGACATTGGTCACGATGGCGATGTCGGCCGGCAGCCGCAGGAAGGTTCCGTCCAATTCGTCCGCCTCGACCACCATCCAGTCGCCTTCGCCGAGCCGTGCATTGGTCCCGTAGGCGTTGATGATGCCGCCGTTGATCACGGTCGGATCGAAGCCTCCGGCATCGATCAGCGCGGCCACCATCGAGGTGGTGGTGGTCTTGCCATGGGTACCGGCGACCGCGATGCAGCGCTTGAGCCGCATCAGCTCGGCCAGCATCTCGGCCCGGCGCACCACCGGCAGGCGCTGCACCCGCGCCGCCAGGAGCTCGGGATTGTCACGCTTGACCGCCGAGGAGACCACGACCACGTCGGCGCCGTCGAGGTTGCGCGCGTCATGGCCGACGGTGACCGCGATGCCCTTGTCGCGCAGCCGCCTGACATTGGCGCTGTCGGCGACGTCGGAGCCTTGGACATGGTAGCCGAGGTTGGCCAATACCTCGGCGAGGCCACTCATGCCGATGCCGCCGATCCCCACGAAGTGGATCGGGCCGATGTCGCGCGGCAGTTTCATCGCGGTCCCGCTCCCCTTATTTGGCGGCGCATGATTTTTGGCGAAAACCGGCACCCACGCTTCGGGCTCATGCTCTGGCGATCGTGGCGAGCACTAGATCAGCCAGCCGCTCGGCGGCGTCAATAGCGCCGGCCGACTTGGCCGCGGCCGCCATGGCGGCCAGCCGGTGCGGTGCGGCCGCGAGCGCAGCGATCTCGGCGGCCAGCCGCGCCGGGGTAAAGTCGTCCTGGCGCAGCCGGATGGCGCCACCGGCCGTTTCCAGGACGGCGGCATTGGCATGCTGGTCCTGGTCGAGCGCGTGGGGCAGCGGCACCAGGATGGCGGGACGACCGATGGCGGCCAGCTCCGCCACGGTCGAGGCGCCGGAACGCGAGATCACCAGGTGGGCGGCCGCGATCCGCGCCGGCAGGTCCGGAAAGAACGGCGCGACCTCGGCACTGGTGTTCAGCCGCCCATAGGCCTGCCGAACCTCCGCCAGATCCTCGCCGCGCGCCTGCTGGGCGAGCAGGAGCCGCACCCGCAGCGCCTGGTCGAGCCGCTCGATCGCGGCCGGCACGATCTGCGACATGACCCGGGCGCCCTGGCTGCCGCCGAACACCAGCAGGCGGAAGAGACCGTCGGCGGCCAGCACCGGATAGGGCATGGCGGCGGCGGCGATCACCGCCGGGCGCACCGGGTTTCCGGTCGGCTCGGCCTTGGCGGCGAGGAGCGGCGCGCGATCGAGCACGCCGGTGAAGCTGGTGGCGATCGCGCTCACCCGCGGCGCCAGGAACTTGTTGGCGCGGCCCATGACGGCGTTCTGCTCGTGGATGATGCTGGGGATGTGCCGCAACGAAGCGGCCAGCACCGGCGCAACCGTCGGATAGCCGCCGAAGCCCACCACCACGGCCGGCTTGATGCGCCCGATGAGGCGCCAGGCGCGCAGCAGCGCGAGGCTCATGATGGCGCCGGTGCGCACCAGCGCGATCACGTTGCGCCCGCGCAGGGTTTCGCTCGCGATGACATGGATCTGGCGGGCCGGAAACCGCTTGCCGTAGCGCTCCGCCCGCTCGTCGGTGGCGAGATCGACGGTCGCGCCGCGCCGCGCCAGCGCCTCCGCCAGCGCCTCGGCGGGAAACAGGTGTCCGCCGGTCCCGCCAGCGGCCAGGAGCACCAGCGGCGCGCCGCCGCCGGCCGGCATCAGGCCGGACTCCCCGCAGCGGCGAGCCCGCCCAGGCCCGGCAGATACTCCGAGCGCGGACGCTCGCGCGTTAAGGCAAGCAGCATGCCCATGCCGTAGGCGAGCGAGAGCATCGAGGAGCCGCCGTAGGAGATGAACGGCAGGGTCATGCCCTTGGCGGGGATCAGGTGCAGGTTCACCGACATGTTGATGGCCGACTGCAGACCGAACAGGATCGCCAGCCCGGCCGCCGCGAAGCGCCGGAACGGATCGTCGTCCTCCAGCGCACGGCGCAGCGCACGCAGCACGATGAAAGCAAACAAGGCCAGCAGCACCAGGCACAGCACGATGCCGAACTCCTCGGCGGCGACCGCGAACACGAAGTCGGTATGCGCCTCGGGGAGGATTCGCTTGATGGTCCCCTCGCCCGGCCCGCGGCCGAACCAGCCGCCGCGCACGAACGATTCGAGCGCCTGGTCGACATTGAAGGTATCGCCGGAGGCCGGATCCATGAAGCGCTGGATGCGGCGCGCGACATGCGGCAGCGTCGCATAGGCGCCGGCGAGCCCGACCACGGCGGCGCCGCCGAGGCCGACCACCCAGACCATCCGCATGCCGGCCAGAAAGAACAGGGTGCCCCAGACCAGCATGATCAGCATGGTCTGCCCGAAATCGGGCTGCAGCACGAGCGCGCTCACGGCCGCCAGCAGCAGCGCCAGCGCGGCGGTGTTGGCCGGCATTTCCGGCCGCCGCGCCGATTCCCCGAACAGCCAGGCGATCAGGATGACGAACGCGGGCTTGAGGAATTCCGAAGGCTGGATATTGACGCCGAGAATGACGATCCAGCGCCGCGCCCCCTTGACCTCGGCGCCGAACATCAGGGTCGCCACGATCAATATGAGGCTCACGATGAAGACCACCAGCGCCATCCTCCGGATGTTGCGCGCCGACAAGAGCGAGGTCGCCAGCAGGAGGATCAGCGCCGGGATCAGGAACAGCACATGCCGGTTGACGAAGTAGAACGGCTCCAGCCCCAGCCGCGCCGCCACCGGCGGGCTGGCGGCGAGCGAGAGCACGATGCCGCCCAGCATGAGCGCGATCAGCGCCGCCAGCATCAGCCGGTCGACGGTCCACCACCAGGCCGCAAACGGGGTGCGTTCAACACGCGAGACCATGGCGGTCTCCTTGATCGAGCAGGGTCGCTGCAGGCGCCCGACTATGGTTGCCCAGCCGTTAAGAAAAAATTTCGATTTGACGCCAGGAGGGCAGAAAGGTGGGGCTCAAGGGCCCTGTGCGGGCACGACGCCGGGCAACGCCAGGACCAATTCGCGGAACTTGTCGCCGCGGACCTCGAAATTGCGGAACTGATCGAACGAGGCGCAGGCCGGCGAGAGCAGGACGACCGGCGCCATCTCGGCGGTGCTGCCCTCGGCGTCCCGGGCGGCGAGCTCGACCGCCCGCTCGAGGCTGCCGACGACCACGAAGGGAACCTGCGGCTCGAGATCGGCCGCGAAGGCGGCCGCTGCCTCGCCGATCAGATAGGCCTTGCGGATGCGCGGAAAGAACCCCGAAAGCGAGCTGATGCCGCCGGTCTTGGGCTTGCCGCCGGCGATCCAGAATATGTCGGAAAAGCAGGCCAGCGCGCGGGCGGCGGAGTCCGCATTGGTGGCCTTTGAATCGTTGACGAACAATACCCTGCCCTTGCGGGCGATGGTCTCCATCCGGTGCTCGAGCCCCGGGAAAGACGCCAGCCCGCCCTGGATGGCGGCGGGCTCCAGCCCGAGCGCGAGCGCTGCGCCTGCGGCGCAGGCCGCATTCTGGGCATTATGGATGCCGCGCAGCGAGCCGATGCCGCGCAGGCTCGCGATCGTGCCGATGGCTCCATCGCGCGCCTCGACGATCTGATCGCCGTCGAGGTAGAGGCCCTCGGCGAGCGTCTGGCGGACCGAGACCCGCCGCACCCGCTTGCCGGAGCGCTCGATGCGCTCGGCGCTGGCGCGGCACCAATCGTCGTCGACCCCGATAATGGCGCTGCCGTCGCGCTGGACCCGCGCGACCAGCCGCTCCTTGATCGCCGCGTAGTTGCGCAGCGTGCCGTGGCGATCGATGTGGTCCTCGCTGACATTGATGAGGATGCCGACCGAAGGATCGAGCGTCGGCGCGAGGTCGATCTGGTAGGACGACATCTCGATGACGTGAAGGCGGCCGAGGCTCGGCGGCTCGAGCGACAGGATGGCGGTGCCGATATTGCCGCCGAGCTGCACGTCATGGCCGGCCGAGCGCAGCAGGTGCGCCACCAGTGCGGTGGTGGTGGACTTG
Source organism: uncultured Alphaproteobacteria bacterium (assembly GCA_963721005.1). Lineage (GTDB taxonomy): Bacteria > Pseudomonadota > Alphaproteobacteria > Rhizobiales > Xanthobacteraceae > VAZQ01. The sequence goes on from CAVRHR010000003.1 coordinate 1,069,709, forward strand.
CCGTTGGTGCCGGTGATGGCGACGAACGGCGCCTGCGGGGCATGTCGGCGGCGCTCGCGGCAGAACAGCTCGATGTCGCCGATCACCTCGACGCCGGTGGCGCGCGCAAACCCCACCGTCCAATGCGGCTGCGGATGGGTGAGCGGCACGCCGGGAGCGAGCACCAGCGCGGAGAGCTTCGACCAGTCGGCGTGGGCGAGGTCGGCGGTGGCAAATCCGGCCTGCGCGGCCGCCGCCATGCGCTCGGCCTCGTCGTCGCAGGCGATCACCTCGGCACCGCCGGCCGCGAGCGCCCGGCAGCACGCCAGCCCGGAGCCGCCGAGCCCGAACACCGCGACCTGCTTGCCGGCGAAGGCGGTGACCGCAATCATCAACGAAGCTTCAGCGTTGAAAGCCCCGCGAGCGCGAGCACCACCGAGACGATCCAGAACCGGATCACGATCTGCGGCTCGGTCCAGCCGAGCTGCTCGAAATGATGATGGATCGGCGCCATCCGGAATACGCGCTTGCCGGTCAGCTTGAACGAAACCACCTGCACGATCACCGAGACCGCTTCCAGCACGAACAGCCCGCCGATCACGGCCAGCACGATCTCATGCTTGGTGGCGACCGCGATGGTGCCGATCATGCCGCCGAGCGCGAGCGAGCCGGTGTCGCCCATGAAGATCGAGGCCGGCGGCGCGTTGAACCAGAGAAACCCCAGGCCCGACCCGATCACCGCCCCGCACAGCACCGCGAGCTCGCCGGTGCCGGCGACGTAGTGGATGTTGAGGTAATCGGCGAACACCGAGTTTCCCACCAGGTAGGAGATGAAGCCGAAGCTCAAGGCCGCGATGATGACCGGCACGGTGGCGAGCCCGTCCAGCCCGTCGGTGAGGTTCACCGCATTGCCGGCACCGACGATGATGAAGGCGCCGAACACGACGAAGAACCAGCCGAGCGGAATCACCAGCTCCTTGAAGAACGGAAAGGCGAGCGCGGTCGGGAACGTGCCGCGTCCGAGATTGGCGATGGCAAAGCAGGCCAGGCCGGCGATCAACGCCTCGATCAACAGGCGGGTGCGGCCGGCGAAGCCCGAATGGGTCTGCTTGGTGACCTTGAGATAGTCGTCATAGAAGCCGACGGCGCCGAAGCACAGGGTCACGCCGAGCACGATCCAGACGAAGGAATTGGCCGGATTGGCCCATAGCAAGGTCGACGCCACGATGCCGAACAGGATCATCAGTCCGCCCATGGTGGGCGTGCCCTTCTTGGTCACCAGATGGGATTGCGGCCCGTCGCTGCGGATCGGCTGGCCCTTGCCCTGCTTGAGCCGCAGGTGGTCGATGATCCAGGGCCCGAACAGGAAGACGAAGACCAGCGCGGTGATCATGGCTCCGCCGGTACGGAACGTGATGTAGCGAAAGACGTTGAGGATGGAGAGCTTGTCGGAAAAGTCGATCAGCCAATAGAGCATGGGATCAGCCTTGCGCAGGGGCAGCTGCGGATGCCTCGCGGCGGGAATAGCGGCGCTCGAGTGCCTTGACGATGGGACCCATCCGGGACCCGAGCGAACCCTTCACCATGACGGCGTCGCCCGAACGGATGGCGGCGAGCACTTGCGGCTCGAGCAGAGCGGACGTCTCGGCATAGCCGGCCCGACGCCCGGAAGGAAGAGCCTCCCACAAGGCATGCGTCAGCGGCCCACAGCAGAACACCAGGTCGACCCCATGGGCGAGCACCGGCTCCAGCATCTGGCGGTGCAAGTCGGCGCCCTGCGGGCCCAGCTCCAGCATGTCGCCGAGCACCGCGATGCGCCGGCCCTGCGCCCCGATCTCGGCCTGCCCGAGCAGGGCGAGCGCCGCCCGCATCGAGGCCGGGTTGGCATTGTAGCTCTCATCGATCAGCAGCGCGGTGCCGTCGCGGGTGTCGAGCGTGACGCGCGAGCCGCGCCCGGTCGCCGGTTGCAATTGCGCCAGCGCCAGCGCGGCCAGCGCCAGATCGGCGCCGGCGAGCACGGCGGCCGCCAGCACGGCGAGCGAATTGTGCACCATGTGTCGGCCCGGTGCCCCCAGCTTGTAGGTGACATCGGCGCCGAGAATGCGTGCCTGCACGGTGGAGCAGTCGGGACGCAGCGAGGCCTTGATGAGGCGCGCGTCGGCCTTGGGGTGCTCGCCGAACGCGACGATGCGCGCGACGCCGGCGGCGCGGGCGTGCCGCCGCAGGCGGGTGAATTGCGGATTGTCGCGGTTGATGACGGCGGCCCCGCCCGGCTCGAGCCCGAGGAAGATTTCCGCCTTGGCGTCGGCGATCGCCGCGAGCGAGCCGAAGAACTCCAGATGCACCGGCTCGACCGCGGTGATGATCGCCACATGCGGGCGCGCCAGCCGGGTGAGCGCGGCGATCTCGCCGGCATGGTTCATCCCGATCTCCAGCACCGCATAGCGGGCCGTCTGCGGACAGCGGGCGAGCGACAGCGGCACGCCCCAATGATTGTTGTAGGAGGCGACCGAGGCGTGGGTCTCGCCGTCGGCCGCAAGCGCCAGGCGCAGCGCCTCCTTGGTACTGGTCTTGCCGACCGAGCCGGTGACGCCGAGAATCCTGGCCGGCGAGCGCGCGCGCGCCGCGCGTGCCAGGTCGTAGAGCGCGGCCAGCACGTCCGGAACCACGAGAGCCGGCGCCGCCGCCGGGATCGCGGCGCGCTGGTCGGCGGCCACGACCGCAAGCCCGGCGCCGGCTGCGAGCGCGGCAGCGGCGAACGCGTGACCGTCGCGGTTGTCGCCGGCGATCGCAAAGAACGCCTCGCCCGGCGCAATGCTGCGGCTGTCGATCGAGATGCCGGCGATGGCGGCGGGCAGCGGCCCCACCGGCTCGGCCTGCATCGCCTGCGCCATCGCCTCGACGCTCCAGAGCGCGCTCATGCCGTTCCGCCTCCCGCGAGCGCTGCGGCGACCGCTTCATGGTCGCTGAATGGAAGCACCTGTTTGCCGACGATTTGGCCGGTTTCATGGCCCTTGCCGGCGATGAGCAGGACGTCGCCGGAGCGCAGCTCGCCGATCGCGACGCGGATCGCCTCGCCGCGGTCGCCGATCTCGACCGCGCCCGGTGCCGCCTGCAGGATCGCGGCACGGATCGCGGCGGCTATCTCGCTGCGCGGATTGTCGTCGGTGACGACAACACGATCGGCCTTCTCGGCCGCGATCTGCCCCATCATCGGCCGCTTGCCCGGATCGCGATCGCCGCCGGCGCCGAACACCACCACCAGGCGTCCGGTCACGTAAGGACGCAGCGCGTCGAGCGCCTTGGCGAGCGCGTCGGGCTTGTGGGCATAATCGATGAAGATCGATGCACCGTTGCGTTCGCCCACCAGCTCGAGGCGGCCCTTGGCGCCCTCGAGCCGCGCCAGCGCCGCGAAGGCGGCCGCCGGCTCGCCGCCGGTGGCGATGACCAGGCCGGCGGCCAGGAGCGCATTCTCGACCTGGAAATCTCCCACCAGCGGCAACCGCAGCCGGTAGTCGTTGCCGGCGTGCGAGACGTGCAGGGTCTGCGCGAAGCCGTCAACCTTGTTCGCGACGAGGCGGATGCCCTCGCCCTTGCGGCCGACGGTCAGCAGCCGCAGCCGGCGCTGCTTGGCGCAGGCCACCACCGCCTCGGCATGCTCGTGGTCGACAACGATCACCGCGGCGCCGCGGCGATCGACCAGATCGGCGAACAGCCGCAGCTTGGCGGCCAGATAGTCAGTCATGCTCGGATGATAATCGAGATGATCGCGGCTGATATTGGTGAAGCCGCCGGCCGCAATCCGTACGCCGTCGAGCCGGTGCTGGTCGAGGCCGTGCGAGGAGGCCTCGATGGCGAGATGGGTCACGCCCTCGCGGACGAGCGCATCGAGTTCGCGGTGCAGCGCGACCGGGTCGGGCGTGGTCAGGGAGCCGTAAACCTCCCGCTGACGCGAGACCAGCCCGATGGTGCCGATGCTCGCAGCCTCGCAACCGAGCGTCGCCCAGATCTGGCGGGTGAAGGCGGCGACCGAGGTCTTGCCGCTGGTGCCGGTGACGGCGGCGATGACCTGCGGTTGGTGGGTGAAGAACTTGGCGGCGGCGCGCGCGAGCGCGTAGCGGGCGTCGTGGACCTTCACGAAGGCGATGTTGGGGGGAAGCGGCGTCTGCGGCACCCGCTCCGCCATGACGGCCGCGGCACCCGCGGCGAGCGCCTGCGCCACGAACTTGAGGCCGTCGTCCTTGGCACCCGCCATGGCCACGAACAAGTCGCCCGGCTTGACGGTGCGGCTGTCGGCGCTGATGCCGTTGAGCTCGAGCGTCGCAAAACGCGCGTCGCTGACGGAGTCCACGGTGAGCAGGTTCTTGAGCTTCATGAGGCGAGTGAGTGGCGAATGGTGAGTAGTGAGTGGTGAGTGGGGAATAGGGAATAGAGGAAGTCTAATCTACTCACTACTCACAACTCACAACTCACTACTCACTATTCACCACCCACCTCACCTGCGCTACCTGCTCGCCGTCGACGTTGCAAGGATCAACTGGTCGGCCGGGGGCAGGTCGAAGCGCGGCTGGATGCCCAAGAGCGGCGCGACCCGGGCGATGACCGCTCCGCCGGTCGGCACCGCGTTCCATCCCGAGGTGCGGAATCCGTGGGTTTCCGGCAACGGCTGCGGCTCGTCGAGCATGATCAGCAACAGGTAGCGCGGATCGTCGGCCGGCAGCACCGCGGTGAAGGAATTGAGCACCCGGTCCTTGGAATAGCGTCCGCCCACGACTTTTTCCGAGGTCCCGGTCTTGCCGCCCACGTAGTAGCCGGGTACGTCGGCCTGCCGGGCGGTGCCCTTTTCCGCATTGAGCCGCATCAGGTAGCGCATCTTGTCGCTGGTCTCGGGCTTGATCACCCGGGTGGCTATCGCCTGCGCCTGCTCCTCGGTGCGCCGCATGAAGGTCGGCGGAATGAGGTAGCCGCCGTTCATGAGCGCGCAAATCCCCATCACGGCCTGCAGGGGCGCGACCGAGAGCCCGTGGCCGAACGCGATGGTGATGGTGTTGAGCTCGCCCCAATGCCTGGGGACCAGCGGCTCGGCGCTTTCGGGCAGCTCGGTGCGCAAGCGGTCGAGCTGGCCGAGCTTCTTGAGGAACGCCTTATGCTGGTCGACCCCCATGGCGAGCGCGATGCGCGCCGCGCCGATGTTGGAAGAGTAGGTGAAGACCTCCGAGAGGGTCAGAAACCGGCCCTCGGGGTGGGAATCGTGAATCTCGAACTTGCCGAAGTGCAGCGGCACCCGCGCGTCGAAGGTGGAATTGAGATTGACCTTGCCGGAATCGAGCGCCATCGCCAGCGTCAACGCCTTGAAGGTCGAGCCCATCTCGTAGACGCCGGTGGTGAGGCGGTTGATCCGGTTGGGATCGAGCGCCTCGCGCGGATTGTTGGGGTCGTAGTCCGGCACCGACACCATCGAGACGATCTCGCCGGTCCGCACCGCCACGATGACGCCGGCTGCGGCCTTGGCCTTGAACTTGTCGCGCGCCTTCATCAGCTCTTCGCGCAGCGCATGCTGCACCCGCAGGTCGACGGCGAGCCGGACTGGCTCCTGCAACCGGTCGGTGGCGAGCCCCGCCATGTGCAGATCGGCGAGCCCGCTGCCGTCCAGCCATTTCTCGATGCCGGCGATGCCCTGGTTGTCGATATTGACGTGGCCGATGAGGTGCGAGACCTCGTTGCCGTTGGGATAGACGCGCTTGTTCTCAGGCAGGAAGCCGATGCCGGGCAGGCCGAGCCGATAGATCTCGCCCCGCTGCTTGGGCGTGATGTCGCGTTTGAGCCAGGCGAAATGGCGTCTCGAGCCGAGCCGCTCGCGCAGCTCCACGGCATCGAGATCCGGCAGCACGCCGCTGAGCAGCTCGGTCGCCTCGTCGACGTCGATGATGCGGTTGGGCTCGGCGAACAACGAGGGCGCGCGCACGTCGGTCGCCAGAATCTCGCCGTTGCGGTCGAGAATGTCGGGGCGCGCGGTCGCCACCGCGTCCTGCACCATGGTGCGCCGTCCCATGTGGCCTTCGGGCACCGCCGCGAACATGATGAGCCGCCCGGCGATGAGCGCATAGCCCAAGGCGAACACCACCATGGCGAGCCCGAGGCGCGCCCTGGTCTTGGCGGCACGATCGACATTGCGGCCGTAGAGCAGCGTGCGCACCAGCGCGCGGCGCCAGGGGACCTTGGCGGCCGCCGGCCGCGACGCGACGACCAGGGCGTGGGATGCATCGATGGCGGTCATTTGGCGGTCCTCGGCGCCGCAATGCTCCCGGTCGGCGGGTCGGCGAGCAGGCTGCCGATCGGATCGGCCGAGTCGGGCGCCACCGCGGGCCGCTCCGGCAGACGATCGAGCTGATCGAATTGCCGCGAACTCGATCTGCCGCAATGCCAGGTGCCGTTGCGCCAATTCCTGGATGCGGATCGGGTTGTCGAGCTTGGACCATTGCGCCCGCAGCTCGGCCATCGCGTCGTGCTCGCGCCTGATGTCCAGCCGTAGCCGCGCGACCTGCTCCGCCTTGCGGGTCGATTCGAATTTGATGCGGTAGACGTAGGCGGCCGCGACCACCAGCGCCACGATCACGCAGATGTTGAGGAGCCGTATCATCCGGCGCGCCCCCGCATGACATCCGCAAGCGACGGCAGTTGCGAAAGCCGCGGCGCCGGGCGATCCGGCGCGAGGGGCGCCGGCGTGCGCTCGGCCGCCCGCAGCTTGGCGGAGCGGGCGCGCGGATTGGCGGCGATCTCGGCATCATCCGGCGTCACCGGCCGGCCGGTCAGGAGGCGAAACGTCGGCGCCGGGCGCGCCACTTCCGGCAGATGCCGCGAGGAGCCGGCCTGCCGGCCGCGCTCGACCAGGAAGGTCTTGACGATCCGGTCCTCCAGCGAATGAAACGACACCACCACCAGCCGCCCGCCGGGCTCGAGCACGCTTTCGGCAGCCGCCAAGGCGTCCGCCAGCTCGTCGAGCTCCTCGTTGACGAAGATGCGCAGCGCCTGGAAGGTGCGGGTGGCCGGATGAATGGTGCCCGGCCGCGGCCACACCACCTTCTCGATCACGGCGGCGAGCCCCAATGTGGTGCGGATCGGCGCTTCGCCGCGGGCCGCCACGATGGCGCGGGCGATGGCGCGGGCATGCCGCTCCTCCCCCAGCGTCTTGATGATGAAGGCGAGATCGCGCTCGGAAGCGGCCGCGATCACGTCGGCCGCGCTCGGCCCGGCATCCCCCATGCGCATGTCGAGCGGACCGTCGTGGCGGAACGAGAAGCCGCGCTCCGCCTCGTCGATCTGCATGGAGGAGACGCCGAGATCGCACACCACGCCGTCGACCAGCGCATGGCCGTGCGCGTGGAGCACATGCTCGAGATTGGAGAAGCGCTCCTGCACCAGAACCAGCCGGCCGCCGGCCTGGCGCACCAGGTCGGCGCCGCGTTCAACCGCGCTCGCGTCCCGGTCGATGGCGACCACGCGGGCATCGGCCGCGGCCAGGATCGCGCCGGTGTAGCCGCCGGCCCCGAACGTCGCGTCCACATAGACGCCGCCGTCGCGCGGCGCCAGAAACTGCAAGACCGGATGGATAAGCACGGGAATGTGACGAGCCAGTCCGCCAGCGACGGCGGGGTTTCCGCCGCCGCTGCCCGCCATCACTCCCGTGCTCCATCCGCCGCAACCCGGGAGCTCAATTGCTTCTTGAGCGCACGAACCTTCGCCGTGGCCTCGGCGAGCTCGGCGCGGAAGCGCTCGGGTTCCCAGATCTGAAACTTGTGACCAAGGCCGGCAAACGCCACCGCATCCCCGATGCCGGCATGGGTTTTCAGGGCTTCGGTGAGGATCACCCTGCCCTCGCCGTCGATCTTCAGCACCTCGCTGGTGCCATAGAGCGACGCGCAGAACTGCTCGCGTTCCTCCGAATAGGGCGGAAACAGCCCGATCAGCGCTTCGATGTCCGCCAAAAGCGCATTGCCGCCGGCATCGAGCGCCGGCCGGTCGAGCGTCCGATAGCAATAGAGGCCCTCGAAGCCGTCGCGGGCGAGCACCGCGCGGAAGGAGGCTGGAATCGAGACCCGCCCCTTCGCGTCCAGACGCAACGTGTATTGGGACACGAAGCGGTCCATGGCGCCCCTTGTTCACCCGCCCCGGTTTGCCCGGCGTCGGGACTGCGGCCGCCCCGAATGAGAACGAGGCCGGACCGGCACGCCCCATGCCGTGCCCGACGAACGAGGCGACGCCGGCATATGGGAAACTATGGGCTACCATGGGACTACTTGGGCGTCAATGCAACAGCGCCGGCAGCCGCACGCCCGCAGCTCCACCGTCGGCAACTGCTCATTAACGGTGGCTGCGCTTAAGGAATCGTTGACCCTGCAGCAGGTTCGCGGCGCGACAACGAATTCGAACGTTTCGAATTGGGCCGCAGAGGCGGTCGGCAAATTGGCATCTCGCCGCCGAGGCGTTGTGCGCTGCCGCGAACCAGGCACTTGGGCGGGTGCGCGCGCCGCGCTGGACTCCAACCTGTGTCCCGGAGGTAACAACCTCCGGCAATCCACCGTCACGTTTGATTAACGTCTTTACATTCGCGCGCCGATCTTGCGACATGATGATACCTCGCCACGGAGGTCTGGGGGGCTTGCTGGCGAGGGTTTTCGTCGCAGTATTGCGTCCTCTCTCATCGTCAATGGTAGGCGTATGGTTGCGCTCGTGTCAGCGTTTCGACCAGATTCGTGTGTGGTGGCCGAGTTGCGGGCCTCGCCGAATCATGGCGAGCGCAAGCTCGGCGCCAAGGCCGACATGATCGTGCTGCACTACACCGGCATGTCGGACACCGAGGCGGCAGTCGCCAAGCTGTGCGCCCCCGGCAGCGAGGTCTCCAGCCACTACGTGGTGATGGAGGACGGCTACATCATCCAATGCGTGCCGGAAGCGCGGCGCGCCTGGCATGCGGGAGCGGCCCTCTGGCAGGGCGAGTCCGATATCAATTCCTGCTCGATCGGGATCGAGATCGCCAATCCGGGCCACAGCCACGGCTATCCCGATTTTCCCAAGCGGCAGATCGCGGCCGTCACCACGCTCTGCCGCAGCATCTTCACGCGTTACCGCATCCCGGCTTGGCGGGTGCTCGGCCATTCCGACGTCGCCCCCGCCCGCAAGCAGGATCCGGGCGAGAAGTTTCCCTGGCGGTTGCTGCATGAGGTCGGCATCGGCCTCTGGGTCAAGCCCGCCCCGATCGTCCCCGGCGGCAAGATATTCGTGCTGGGCGAGAACGATCCGGCGATCGCGGAGATCCAGGGCTTGCTCGCCATATACGGCTACGACGTTCCGATCTCCGGCAATTTCGACAGCGCCACCCGCGACACGATCGCGGCATTCCAGCGCCATTTCCGTCCCGTCCAGGTCGACGGGGTCGCCGATACCTCGACCATCGCGACCATCAAGGCGCTGATTGCGGCGCGCGCCGCGCGGAGCGAGTAGAACGGGGTGCCGCTGGCGCAACCGTCTCAAGCAAGCCAATTCTCCACGTCCAGGCCGCCGACACGTTTGAACTCGTCGGTGTTGGCGGTCACCATCGTGGCGCCGGTTGCATAAGCGTGAGCGGCAATCAGCAGGTCATTGCCGCCGATTGGCTGTCCAGCCGCTTCCAGCTTTGAGCGGATCGTGCCGTATTGAGCGTCGGCGGGAACATCGAATGGCAGCACGTCAAACTCGTCGAGCAGGTCTTCGACGGCCTTGAGTAGCCGAGTCGAGCCGCTCTTTGCGCATCCATAACGCAACTCAGCCGCCACGAGGATGCTTGTGCAAATGTTGCTCTCGCCTACCTGGGCGATCCGCTTTGCGGCGCGGCCCTGCGGATTCCTGATCAAATCGGAAATAATGTTCGTGTCGAGCAGGTAACGCGTCAAAGCACACTCTCCGGCGTCGGCACGGGATCGTCGATCTCGGGAAAAGCCTCCGGCAGCGGCTTCATCGTTTTGAGCAGGGCGATCAGTCCGCGCTTACGCACCGGTTCGATCACCAGACGATCTCCGTCACGGTGCATGATGGCCTCATTGCCGGGAAGTTCGAACTCCACCGGAATACGAACCGCCTGGTTGCGGCCATTGCGGAACAATCTGACGTGCCTTTGCTCAGGCATGAGCCGTCTCCTTAGCATATGCTGAAGACATATGCCAATACGCGCCGGGTCGCAAGAGGGCCCGACCGGATATTCCCCTTTCCGACCATTGCGATAATCGTCCGAACCAATCCGCTTCCAAAGCTCGGCACAGCCCTTGACGCCGCCCCCCCATCCGCCCATTCACTGCCGGGTCAGTCGGCTGGACGGCCGCTCCGGCGAGCATCGAAAGGTGGCCGGGGAGGAAAGTCCGGGCTCCATGGACATACGGTGCCGGATAACGACCGGCGGGCGCGAGCCCAGGGAAAGTGCCACAGAGAGCAGACCGCCGCGCCCGCCCAACCTTCCGGCTTGCCGGGAGTGTCGGGAGCGGGAGCGGTAAGGGTGAAAGGGTGCGGTAAGAGCGCACCGCGTCGGCGGCAACGCAGGCGGCATGGCAAACCCCACCGGGAGCAAGACCGAATAGGGACGGCGCGGACGCTCGGCCCGGCGCAAGCCGGAACGAGCCCCGGGATCGATGTCCGGATCCTGCCGTCCGGGTAGGTTGCTCGAGGCGCCAGGCAACTGGCGTCCCAGAGGAATGGCCGTCACGCGTGTGGCTTGCTGCACGCCTTACAGAACCCGGCTTACAGGCCGGCTGATGCCATAGAAGGGGGCTCGGCGGAAACGCCGCCGGGCCCCCGCCAATTTTGTGGCCTGCTGCAATTACACACCCTGGCCGGATGCGTGATACTGCGGCGGGGGACGAGCCGCGCATGACCTCGACCACAGGCACCTGGGATTTCTGGATCGACCGCGGCGGTACCTTCACCGACATCATCGGGCGGGCGCCGGACGGCAGCCTGATCGCCCGCAAGCTGCTGTCGGAAAATCCGCAAGCCTACGCCGATGCCGCCGTGCAGGGCATCCGCGCGCTGCTCGGGCTCGAGAGCGACCAACCGATCCCGGCCGGGCGGATCGGCAGCGTCAAGATGGGCACCACGGTCGCCACCAATGCGCTGCTCGAGCGTAACGGCGAGCGCACGCTCCTCCTCATCACCAAAGGCTTTCGCGACGCGCTGCGGATCGGCTACCAGGCGCGGCCGAAGATTTTCGCCCGCCAGATCATCAAGGCGACGATGTTGTACGAGCGCGCCCTCGAGGTCGACGAACGCGTGCGGGCCGACGGCACCGTGGAACGGGAGCCGGATCTCGGTGCGCTGCGGGCGCAGCTGCAGGAAGCGCTCGCCGCCGGCATCAAGGCGGTGGCGATCGCCTTCATGCATGCCTACCGGTATCCGGCGCATGAGCAGCAGGTGGCGGCGCTCGCCCGCCAGCTCGGCTTTCCGCAGGTCTCGGTCAGCCACGAGGTCTCCCCGCTCATCAAGCTGGTCTCGCGCGGCGACACCACCGTGGTCGACGCTTATCTCTCGCCGATCCTGCGCCGTTACGTGACGCAGGTGGCTCAGGCGCTCGCTGCTCCCTCACCCCTTGTGGGGGAGGGTCGGGGTGGGGGGTGGCGCAGTGATGCGAATGCGTCGCCGCATGCGCAAAACCTCGCGACCCCCACCCCCAACCCCTCCCCACAAGGGGGAGGGGAACCCGCAGCAGCAACCGGCCGCGACTCCCCTCGCCTCATGTTCATGACCTCGGCCGGCGGATTGACGGCGGCGGAGCTGTTCCAAGGCAAGGACGCGATCCTGTCGGGGCCCGCGGGTGGGGTGGTCGGGATGGTCGAGAGCGGCCGCGCGGCCGGATTCGGGCGCTTGATCGGCTTCGACATGGGGGGCACCTCCACCGACGTGTCGCATTTCGCCGGCGAGTACGAGCGCACCTTCGAAACCGAGGTGGCCGGCGTGCGCATGCGCGCCCCGATGATGCTCATCCACACCGTCGCGGCCGGCGGCGGCTCGATCCTGCATTTCGACGGCGCGCGCTTCCGGGTCGGCCCGGATTCCTGCGGCGCCGATCCGGGGCCGGCCTGCTATCGCCGCGGCGGCCCACTGTCGGTGACCGATGCCAATGTGATGGTCGGCAAGGTCATCCCGGATTTCTTTCCGAAGATCTTCGGGCCGGGGCAAGACCAGCCGCTCGATGCCGCCACCGTGACAGCTGGATTCGCAGCGTTGGCACGCGAGGTGGGCGATGGACGCTCGGCCGCAGAGGTCGCGGACGGTTTTCTGCGCATTGCGGTCGAGAACATGGCGAATGCGATCAAGAAAATCTCCGTACAGCGCGGCTACGACGTCACCCGCTACGCGCTCAATTGCTTCGGCGGCGCCGGCGGCCAGCACGCCTGCATGGTCGCCGATGCGCTCGGCATGACCGCCGTGCTGATCCACCCGTTCTCGTCGCTGTTGTCGGCCTACGGCATGGGGCTCGCGGACATCCGCGCGAACCGCCAGCAGGCGATCGAGGCGCCGTTGCGGCCGGGCGTCGAGACCACCGTCGTCGAAGTCGGTGCCAAGCTCAACGCCCAGGCGGTCGACGAACTGAGCCGGCAGGGCATCGGCGCCGAGCGCGTGCGGATCGAGGCGCGCGCGCATCTGCGCTATGCCGGCACCGACACCGCGCTCCCGGTCTTGTGCTACCGCCTCGCGGCGACAAGCCCGGATGGCGAGATCGAGCTCTCTGTTGCGGATATGCAGGCCGAGTTCGAGCGCTCGCACGCGGCGCGCTTCGGGTTCGTCGATCCGACCAAGCAGATCATGCTCGAAGCGCTGGCGGTGGAGGCGATCCACGACGCCGAGAAACAGCAAATCGTTGACGAAGCCGCGCCCATACCGGCGCCGTCCGCAGAAGCCGCCGTGAGCACGCGCTTCTTCTCGGGCGGCAAGTGGCACGATGCGCGCGTGGTCATGCGCGAGCGGCTCGCGCGCGGCGATGCCGTGGCGGGTCCCGCCATCGTGATCGAGCCGCATCAGACCATCGTGGTGGAGGACGGCTGGGGGGCCGAGCTGACCGCGAGCAACCATCTGGTGCTCGCCCGCGCGGTTCCGCTGGTGCGGCAGAGCCCGATCGGCACCAAGGCCGACCCGGTGCTGCTCGAGATATTCAACAATCTGCTGATGGCGATCGCCGAGCAGATGGGGGTGGCGCTGCAGAACACCGCCTATTCGGTCAACATCAAGGAGCGGCTCGACTTCTCCTGCGCGGTGTTCGAGGGCACCGGCGCGCTGGTCGCCAATGCGCCGCACATGCCGGTGCATCTGGGCTCGATGGATCGCGCGGTCGAGACCGTCATTCGCGAGAACGCGGGCCGGGTCGCGCCGGGCGACGTCTTCGCCATCAACGCGCCCTACAACGGCGGCACCCACCTGCCCGACATCACGGTCTGCACGCCGGTGTTCGACGACGCCGGCTCCCGCATCCTGTTCTGGGTGGCGAGCCGCGGGCACCATGCCGATATCGGCGGCATCTCGCCGGGCTCGATGTCGCCGAACGCGACGGTGATCGAGCAGGAGGGCGTCTATATCGACAAATTCAAGCTGGTCGATCGCGGCCGCTTCTGCGAGGCCGAGCTCCTCGCCCTCCTCACCGGCGCCAAGTATCCGGCGCGCAATCCGCGCCAGAACGTCAACGATCTCAAGGCGCAGATCGCCGCCAACCAGAAGGGCGCACAGGAGCTGCGCAAGATGGTGGCGCAGTTCGGCTTGCCGGTGGTCGAGGCCTATATGCGGCACGTACAGGACAACGCGGCCGAGAGCGTACGCCGCGTCATCGACCGGCTGCACGATTGCGCCTTCGCCTACGACATGGATCAGGGCACCTGGATCAAGGTGAAGATCAGCGTCGACAAGCGCAAGCGCGAGGCGACCGTCGATTTCACCGGCACCTCGCCGCAGCAGCCGAGCAACTTCAATGCGCCGGAGCCGGTGACGCGCGCCGCCGTGCTGTATGTGTTCCGGGTCATGGTCGACGACGACATTCCGATGAATGCCGGTTGCCTCGAGCCGATCAGGATCGTGATCCCGCCACGCTCGATGCTGTCTCCAGAATATCCGGCCGCCGTGGTGGCCGGCAATGTGGAGACCTCGCAAGCCGTGACGAACTGCCTGTTCGGCGCGCTCGGCGCCCTGGCGGCCGCGCAGGGCACCATGAACAATCTCAATTTCGGCAACCAGACCTATCAGTATTACGAGACCATCTGCTCGGGCTCGCCGGCCGGCCCCGGCTTTGCCGGCGCCGACGCGGTGCAGACCCACATGACCAATACGCGGCTGACCGATCCGGAGGTGCTGGAATTCCGCTACCCGGTGGTGCTGGAGGATTTTCATATCCGCGCCGGCTCCGGCGGGCGCGGCCACTGGAACGCCGGTGACGGCATCAGCCGCACCGTCAGGTTTCTCGAGCCGATGGAATGCACGATCCTGTCCGGCCACCGGCGGGTACGCCCGTTCGGGTTGGCGGGCGGCGCGCCCGGGCAGGTCGGCGAAAATTGGGTGCGTCGCCAGGATGGACGACGGGAGAAGCTGCAGGCCTGTGACGCCACCACGATCGGCGCCGGCGAGGCGATCACCATCCAGACGCCGACGGCGGGCGGCTATGGGGATCCGCCTCGATAGCGGCGCCGCTGGTGGCCGCCCAATGAAAAAGGCGGCCACAAGGCCGCCCCTACGTCACGCAAGATGGGGGGTATTCGCTCAGCGCGAGACTGTGGCCACCGCGCCCAAATCCTTGATGCAACGTTGGGCCTGGGCGAGCGCCGAGGCGTAATATTCGACGTCGCTGATGTAGAGCGGGTTCTGGTCGGCGAGCGCCTGCGCCTTGGCGGAGAAAGCCTCGAGCTGCTTGAGGGTGGCGCCGTATTGCGCGAGCGTGCCGGTGCATTGGGTGGTCGCCGCCTGGGCGGGCGTGGGCAAGCTGATGCCGCAGATCGCGAGCGTGAGCGCCGCGAAGATGCCGGTGCGATACGTGCTGCGAATTTTGGCCATTTGCGTATCCCCTGTCCCGAAGCCGCCTACCCCTGCGCGGCGTTTGACTATTAGACGCGGGCGGGCGGGGTTTGGTTCATTTATGGTTAACCTTTTTTGCCGGATTTTCCGTAACCGCTTGAAACTATTAATCTTTCTCAGTGTCCGGCAACGGCCGCCTGGATCGCGGCGGGCCGCCGCATGACCACCGCCAGCGCCCCGAAGAGTACGAACAGGACTGCCAGCATCAGGAATACGTCGCCAAAAGCCATCACGATGCCCTGCTGGCGGACGAGCCCCATCAGCTGCCGCAGTGCCATGCTCTGGGCGTCGCTGCCGAAGTCCTGGAACCGGGCCGTCAGGTTGGTGAGCATCTCCTGCGCCGGCTGGCGTCCCCAGCCCACCGACTCGTGCAGCCGGGCGAGATGCAGGTCGATACGGTGATTGAGCACCGTGTTGAGCGCCGCGAGGCCCACCGCACCGCCGAGATTGCGCGCCAGGTTGAACAAGCCGGAGGCGTTCTTGAGCCGCTCGGGGGCGAGCGTGCCGAGCGCCAGATTGGTGATCGGCACGATCGCCAGCATCATGCCGACGCCGCGGAAGATTTGCGGCCAGAGCAGCTGCGCGAAATCCCAATCCTTGGTCACATAAGTCATCTGCCAGGAGCCGGCCGCGAAGATGAAGAAGCCGGTCGTCAATACGAGGCGCGGATCGATCTTGGTCACCAGCTTGCCGACCACCGGCGCGCTCAGGAACATGGCGGCGCCCGACACGAACATGGTCTCGCCGACCATCAAGGCGTTGTAGCCGCGGATCTCCTCCAGATAGACCGGAAACAGATAGGTCAGTCCATAGAGCCCGATGCCGAGCACGAACGAGAACATGCTGCCGATCGCAAAATTGCGGTCGCCATAGGCCTTGAGATCGACGATCGGAGCTGGCGCCGTGAGGACGCGGGCGAAGAAGGCGGCAGCCGAGAGCACGCAGACCACGGCCGAGAGCGCGATGGTGCGGTCGTCGAACCAGTCGTAGCGCGGTCCCTCCTCCAGCACATATTCCAGCGTGCCCAAGAACGCCGCCATGAAGCCGAGCCCCCACCAATCGAACTGCCGGAACAGCGACCAATCCGGCTGGTCGAAATCGATGAGGGCGAACGTGGCCGCGGTGACCGCGATACCGGGGCCGATATTGATGAAGAACAGCCAGTGCCATGACAGCGCGTCGGTGAGATAGCCGCCGACGGTCGGGCCGATGGTCGGGGCGAGCGTCGCGACCAGGCCGATCATGGGAACGATCATGGCCTGCTTGGAGCGCGGAAAGATCGTATAGGTCGAGGCGAACACGGTCGGCACCATGCCGCCGCCGATGAAACCCTGAACGGCGCGCCAGAAGATCATCTCGTTCATCGACGAGGTGAAGCCGCACATCAGGCTGGCGATGGTGAAGCCGGCCGCCGAGCCCGCGAACATGATGCGGGTGCCGAGCGCGCGGGACAGGAAGCCCGACAGCGGGATCGCCACCACCTCGGCGATCAGGTACGCGGTCTGGACCCAGGAAATCTCGTCGCGCGAGGCCGCCAGACCGGCCTGGATCTCGGCGAGCGATGCCGACACGATCTGGATGTCGAGGAAGGCCATGAACATCCCGAAGCACATGGCCAGGAAGGCGAGCAGGCGGCGCGGATCGATCCGCTCGCCGGCGTCGGCCGGCAATTCGCCTTCGTATTTCATCGCCATGGCCCGACCTCCGCAGCCGGTATTTGCTTGATGATCAGTTGACCCGTGCCGAAGCAGTGCGCGCGGCCGGCGAAGCGCCCGGCTTGGTATTCACGCTGACCACGACCGACATGCCGGGGCGCAGCAGGCTGAGCGTGGCGACGTCCGGCGGCACGCTCACCCGCACCGGCAGTCGCTGCACGATCTTGGTGAAGTTGCCGGTCGCGTTGTCGGGCGGCAGCAGCGAGAACACGGCGCCTGACGCCGGCGCCAGCGACGTGACGGTGCCTTCGATCGCCTGGTCGGGCAGCGCGTCCACCGTGATGGCGACCTTCTGGCCGGGCCGCAGATGGGCGAGCTGCGTCTCCTTGAAGTTGGCGTCCACATACACCTCGTCGAGCGGAACGAGGCTCGCCAGCCGCTGGCCGGTCTGCACGAAATCCCCGGTCTGCACCGCCCGGTTGCCGACGACGCCGTCGACCGGGGCGCGGACCACGGTGAACGACAGATCCCGCTCGGCCTTGGCCAAGGCGGTGCGCAACTCGTCGAGGGTTTTGGCGGCTTCCTGCTGCTGGGCCTTGAGCACATCCACGTTGGCCTCGGCGGCGTCCACGGCGGCCTGCGCGCCTTGCACGCCAGCCACCGCCTGATCGCGGTTCGCCTGCGCCTGCTCGAGCGTTTGGCGGCTGGCGAAATCGCGCTGGGACAACGACTGCTGGCGGTCGAGCTCCAACCGCATTCTCGTCGCTCCGGCCTGCGCCGACACCAGTTGCGCCTGGGCCTGCGCAACGGAAGCCTGCTGGGCCACGATCTGGCGGCCGATGCGGTCGACGGTGGCCTGCTGGGTCGCGACCTTGTCGCGCGCCGAATCCGCGGCCAGCCGGAAGTCGCCGTCATCGATGGTGGCGATCACGTCGCCGGCGCGCACGCGCGAATTGTCCTCGACCGCGATGCTCGATACATAGCCCGCCACCTTGGCGGCAAGCGTGGTGTTGTGGGCGCTCACATAGGCGTCGTCGGTCGACTCGACGAAGCGCCCGACCGTCCACCAGCGGTAACCGAAAGTTCCGGCGGCCCCGGCCACCACCAGCAGAGCCACGCCCAGCATGGCGAGCTTGCCGGCTCTCGCCGAGCGCGGACGAGCCTGACCGGGAGCTTTCGCGATATTGGCCGGCAGGCGCACCGGCGGGGCGGGCGGCTCCTCGGAGCGGCGCTGGTCCTGCCGGCTCCGATCTTCCCGCATTGTGGCCGCCCGGGAACCATGCTCGACCACTGTTCCGGACGACCCGGCGTCGGCGCTCAGGTCGCCGGCGATGATCGGGCCCCTGGCAATGCCGCCTGTTTCCCGTTCCGCGTACATGATGTGCTCCTTCAGCAGGTGCCCGATTCGGATCGAAAGCCATTGACCGAACCGTTCGGTCACCCCATTTACGGCCTCTCGGGCGCCCTGTCAATGTTGACCGAACCGTTCGGTCAATGCTATTCGATCATGGCTGCCCCATCGGGCGTGCAGGGCATGAAGCGGATGAGGATCCGGATATGAGCGCACTGGTCGAGGCGGTGGCGCCGGGTTGCGCCGACGAGGACAGCAGCAAGCGGCGGCAGATCGTCGAGGGCGCCCGGCAGGTCTTCATGGCGCAAGGCTTCGACGCCGCCAGCATGGGCGAGATCGCCCGGGTGGCCGGGGTCTCGAAAGGCACCCTCTACGTCTACTTCAAGAGCAAAGAAGAGCTGTTCGAGGCGATCGTGCGGCAGGAATGCCGGGCCAATGCCGAGCAGATTTTCGATCTGGACCCCGACGATCACGACGTCGAAGGCGTCCTGACCCGGCTCGGCATCGGCTATGTCCAGTTCATCTGCCGGCCCGGCAGGGCATCACCGCTGCGGACCGTCATTGCGATCGCGGAGCGCATGCCCGAGGTCGGCCGCCGCTTCTACGAGGCCGGACCGGCGGTGGGGCTATCGCAATTGGAATCCTATCTGCGCGCCCAGGTCGCGGCCGGCGTGCTCGTGGTGGAGGACTGCGAGGTCGCTGCCGCGCAATTCATGGACGCGTGCCTGGCGACGGTGTTCAAGCCGGTGCTGTTCAATTTCGGCGCCGCGCCGCCGCCGCAGCGCATCGAATATGTGGTGAAGATCGCGGTGCGCACTTTTCTCGCCGCCTATCGGGCACGCTGAGCGGGGCCGCGGTCCCCTGCCTAGCGCGCCATCCGATCGGATTGAATCGGATGGCGCTCTAATCTTTTTTTGACGTTGCGCATAATCTTATCCGAAAAGTCTGCAACTTTTCGGGATCATGCTTATGGCGGCGCCATGCCGGCGGCCTTGGCCTGCGCGGCGACCGCCTTGGCGATCGGGGTCCAGCGCACCACCTCGGCCTTGAAGAAGGCAGTGAAATCGGCCGCGTTCAGGGACTTGATATCGATCGCCTCGCTCTCGAAGCGCGCCTGCACATCGGGCGCGTGCAAGGCCTTCACCACCTCGGCATTGAGCCGCTCGACGATCTGCGGCGGCAGGTTCGCCGGCCCCGACAAGCCGAACCAGGTCGAGGATACCAGCGACGGATAGCCCAGCTCCTTGAAGGTCGGAATATTCGCGAACGCCGGCAACCGCTCTTCCGTGCCGATCGCCAGGCCCCGCAGGCTTCCGGCCTTGAGCTGTCCGGATGCCGCCGACAACGCCAGCGAGCCGGACGTCAGGTGACCGCCCAGCACGTCGTTCACGATCAGGTTGGCGCCCCGGTAGGGCACGTAGGTCATCTTGATGCCGGCCTCCTTCTGCAGCATCTCGTTGACCAGCTGGGTCTGCGATCCATAACGAGATTGTCGCATAGGTGTACTCGCCCGGATGCGCCTTGGCGTAGGCGACGAAGTCCGGCAGCGTTTTCTGCGGCAGATCCTTGTTGACGAACATCACGGTCGGCTGGCCGCCCAGATAGGCGATGTGGGTGAAATCCTTGAACGGATCGAACGGCAGCGGCGTGAAGGCCGGCGTGATGACATCGCTGCCCAGGCTCGAGACCACCAGGGTGTAACCGTCGGGCGGCGCGCGCATCACCAATTCCTGGCCGATGATGCCGCCGGCGCCGGGCCGGTCCTCGACCACGAATGCCTGGCCAAGCGCGGTCCCGAGCTTGTCGGCCACGATCCGGGTCAGGAGATCGGCGGTGCCGGCTGCCGAGAACGGCACCACGATCCGTACCGGCCGCGTCGGCCAGGATTGAGGCTGGGCCAATGCCGTACCGAGCCCCGGAATCGACAGCAGGGATAGGGCGCCAACGCGCAGCATCAGGACACGTATCGTCATAGTGCGGAACATCCGCCATCTTGCCATGACGGCGGCGCGATAGGAAACGGCCTAGTCCTCTCCATCCGCGCCCGGCACCGCGTCGGGCAGATCGCGACCGGCTTTGGGCGCCGCATAGGCACTCGGGCGCAACCGCGGCGCCGCCACGGACCGTTGCGGGCTGATCGAGCCGGTGACCACGGGATCGCTGCGCCGCGCCGCGACATGCGCGCCCAATCGCGCCGCGATCTCGTCGCCGCCGATCGCATGCGGATCGCAGGCATGCCGGTCGTTGCGCCGGCGCATCAGATCGACGTGGATGTGATTGTAGTGAAACGCGTTGGAGCCCGGCGCCAGCACGGTGGTGAATTGATCGCAGGCGCTCGCCTGCACGTCGTGCAGGAACGCCTGCTCCTCCGGCGCGCCGTGCCAGCCATGCTGCACGTCGAGCTTGCGGCCGTCGGCGAGCGTGAAAGCCGCGATGTCGAGCGCATTGCCGAACGCGTGCTCCGAGATCGTCGCATTGGGGTCGCCGTTCATGCCGCGGCAGGAATAGGCGGAAATCTGCTTGATCTCGACCACCGGCTCGCCGAACCATTTCATGGCCGCCGGCTGCACCGCCTCGGTGATCCACTGATCGAGCACCGAGACCAGCGGGCATGCAAGCGTCGCCGGCGGGCTGACCGCGACCGGCCCGATCGCGGTGGCGAGCGGCGGCGCGCGGGCCGGGCCGAGCACCGGCGGCAGCGGAGCGGCACGCAACACGGGTTTGGCAGCGCCGACGACCTGGCGGCGGTCGTATGGCTCGGGCGAGAAGTCATAGGGCAAGCCTGCGTCGGGCGCGGGTTGCGCAGCCGCGCCTGCCCGCGCTCGCGGCCGCCGCATAGGGCTTGCGGAAATCGTACGCCTCGGGCGATGGGCCGGCCCGCGACGGCTCGACGGCCAGCGGCTGATCCGACAGCAGGCGCGATCCGTTGGCCGGCGCGACAACCCGGCGTGGCGCTGGCCGTGCCCGCTCATCGGGCGCGGCATCGGGCGCGGGCAGATCGTCCCGGGTAACGGCCGCGCGGTCGGCACCGGCTGCGCGATCGGCCAGCGCGGCGCTCTGGCCGGCCCCACCCGGAATGGCGCCGGGCGGCCGCGGCTCGTCGCTGAAGCTCATCGGCACGCTGTCGCCGAGGCTCGATACTTTCAACGGAAAATCGGCATCCCGCAAATGCCCGGACCGTCGATCGGGCTGATGCGGACCTTGCCGGGACCTTCCTTGACGGCGCCCGAGTTCATGCACTGCAATTCGGCCTCGTGCCGCCATGGCTCGCGCTCGGCGAAAAAATGATGTCCGCCGCAGCCGGCCAGCAGGCCCAGCGCACCGATGGCGAGCGGCACCAAAGAGATAGCTGCGCAGTCTCCGCGTCATGGTGCGGACAATGCGGTGGATTTTATTAAGGACTCTTCAATGATTGGGGCCGGCAAACGCGCGGGGGAAACCGTGGCGCGCCATATAGTTAATATGCCGGAGCTGACCCGAGGGCTCCTTGATCCACGCTCCTGGTTCGGGCCACATCGGCTTTGCCGGGGGCTGCCATGGGTGACATTTCGAACGTTTCTCGCGCGGGCGAACCCGTGCTGTCGGCGCTCGAGCTCGCCGGGGCGATCGAAGCCGGTAGCATGACACCGCTGGGCGTGGTCGATCTTTGCGCCGACGCGATCGCCCGTCAGGAACACCGAGATCGGCGCCTTCGCGGCGCTCGATATCGCGGCGGCGCGGCGGGCCGCCGAGGCAAACGGATTGCGGCTGACGCCGCTGCGCGGGCTGCCGGTCGGGATCAAGGATATTTTCGACACCGCTGATTTTCCGACGCAATACGGCTCGCCGATCTATGCCGGCCACCGGCCCAAATCCGACGCCGCGCTGGTTTCGCTGGTGCGCCGCGCCGGCGGCCTGGTGCTCGGCAAGACGGTCACCACCGAGCTCGCCAGCCTGCAGCCGGCCGCGACCCGCAATCCGCGCAATCCCGGCCATACGCCGGGCGGATCATCCTCGGGCTCGGCGGCTGCGGTCGCGGCCGGCATGCTGCCGATCGCGCTCGGCAGCCAGACCGCCGGCTCGGTCATCCGGCCCGCCGCCTTCTGCGGCGTGGCCGGGTTCAAGCCGTCGTTCCGGCTGCTGCCGACCGTGGGCATGAAATGCTTCGCCTGGTCGCTCGACACCGCCGGACTGTTCGCCGCCGGCGGTGGCGGATGCGGCCTTCGCGGCCGCCGCCATCACCGGCCGCGACCTGCGGATCGATCGGCGCACATCGGCGGCGCCTTCGCTCGCGCTGGTGCGCACGCAGCTGTGGCCGCAGGCGAGCGCGGACATGCAGGCCGCGCTCGAGCGCGCGGCGCGCGCCGCGGAGGCTGCGGGCGCGCGCGTCAAGGAGCTCGTGCTGCCGCCGATTTTCGAGGCCGCCATGCGGGCGCAGGTCACCATCCAGGACCACGAGGCTTATCGGGCGCTCGCCTATGAATTCGACCGGCACCAGGACCGGCTCGCGCCGCTGCTGCGCCAGCAGCTCGCCAATGCGGCCGCAATCGATTTCGACAGCTACGACGAGGCCCGCCGCACCGCGCGCCGCGCCCGCCAGATGTTCGCCGATCTGATGGCCGACACCGACGCGATGCTCACGCCCTCGGCGCCCGGGCGCCGCGCCGCTCGGCCTCGGCACGACCGGCGATCCCATGTTCAACCGGCTGTGGACGCTGCTCGGGCCGCCCTGCATCAACGTGCCCGGGCTCATCGACGGCCGCGGATTACCGCTCGGCGTGCAGATCGTCGGGCGCTTTGCCCGCGACCGCACCGCGCTGGAGGCGGCCTGGTTTCTCGAGCGCGCGCTCGCCGCGGTCGAGCCAACCATCTAGGAAAGCTCAAATTCGCGAGCCAACTCCATGGCCCGTCACATACATTTTCATATTCATCCACAGAGAAATCGTCTCAAATACCGGCGTAATCGCGATTTTGTGAAGCTTGCAAACGGTGATTTCGTTTCGTTATGACCAGTAACCTTGGAAGGTTTATTTTGAAATATCATGGTCTTGGAGACTGACGTCTGACCATTGCTGAAATACCTTTGAAAGTTGTCGGCAGTGCAAAAAGATTTCCTGCTTCAAGTCTGGACGATACTTTGCTAGACTTGCGTCACGTCAACAAGGATGGAGCACCTTCTGTGGACCTTACCGTGAAGCTCGACATGCTCGTGGTATTGGCCGTGTTCACTTTCGTAGGTGCGGTTTTGTTGGGAGCGTTCTGAGGTCATCGTTGCACGGACGGCCAGTCCACAACCCGATCTCGCAACAACCGCAAAGCCAGGGCAACAAGTTCAAGACGCAACACCGGAGGGGGCAACCTCTCCGGTGTTTGGTTTTTACGGGCGGATTTATTCTTGAATCACCCAGCACGTCATGGCCGGGCTTGTCTCGGCCACCCACGCCTTGCTTTGTGGCGCGAAAGACGTGGGTGCCCGGCACAAGGCCGGGCATGACGACGGAGAGACCGTGGGTCAACGCGACCGGAATCCGGTCTAGTTTCATTCCGCCGCGATCTGTGCCGCCTTCTGCGGCGTGTAGTTGAGGATCGGCGCCAGCCATCGCTCCGCTTCGGCCAGCGTCCAGCCCTTGCGCGCCGCATAGTCCTGGACCTGGTCGCGCTCGATCTTGCCGACGCCGAAATAGCGGCTCTCGGGGTGGCTGAAATAAATCCCGCTGACCGCGGCGCCCGGCCACATGGCAAAGCTTTCGGTGAGCCGCAGGCCGATCCGGCTCTCGGCTTCGAGCAGCCGAACAGCGTCGCCTTCTCGGTGTGCTCGGGCTGCGCCGGATAGCCCGGCGCGGGGCGGATGCCGCGATATTTCTCGGCGATCAGATCAGCCGGGCCGAGCGACTCGTCGGGTGCGTAGGCCCACAGCTCCTGGCGCACGCGCTGGTGCAGACGCTCCGCGAAGGCCTCCGCCAGCCGATCCGCCAGCGCCTTGATCATGATGGCCGAATAATCGTCGTTGGCGGCCTTGAAGCGCTCGGAGATCGCATCCTCGCCGAGGCCGGCCGTGACCGCGAAGGCGCCGATATAGTCGGCAAGCCCGCTCGCGGCGCGGCGCGACGAAATCGGCGAGCGCCAGATTGGGGCGGTTCTCGCGGCGGGTGAGCTGCTGGCGCAGCGTATGCAGGATGGCGAGCGGCTCGCGGCGCGCCTCGTCGGCAAACAGCAGGATATCGTCGCCCTGCGCATTGGCAGGCCAGAAACCGACGACGGCCGAGGCCCGCAACCACTGCTCCTGCACGATACGCGCCAGCATGGCTTTGGCATCAGCGAACAGGCTGCGCGCGGCGGCTCCGTATTTCGCGTCGTCGAGGATCGCCGGATATTTGCCCTTGAGCTCCCAGGTCGAGAAGAACGGCGACCAGTCGATGAAATCGACCAGCTCGGCAATCGGAGTAATCCGCGAGCACGCGGGTACCGAGGAAGCTCGGGCGCGGCGGCTGGTAGGCCCCGGACCAATCGAGCTCGAGCGCGTTGGCGCGGGCGCGCTCGAGCGGCAGCCGCTGCTTATTCTCCTCGGAGCGCGCATGGGCTTCGGCGACGGCGGCATATTCGGTGCGGATACCGGCGATGTAGGCCGGCCGCGCGGTCGCCGACATCAGGCTGCCGGCGACGCCGACGGCGCGGCTCGCATCGTTGACGTGGATCGCCTGTCCGCGCTGGTAGTTCGGGTGGATCTTCACCGCCGTATGGGTGCGGCTGGTGGTGGCGCCGCCGATCATCAGCGGCAGCTCGAAGCCCTGGCGCTCCATCTCGGCGGCGACGTGGCACATCTCGTCGAGCGAGGGCGTGATCAGGCCGGAGAGCCCGATGATGTCGGCCTTTTCGGCCTGGGCGGTCTCCAAGATCTTCGCCGCCGGCACCATGACGCCGAGATCGATGATCTCGTAATTGTTGCACTGGAGCACGACGCCGACGATGCTCTTGCCGATGTCGTGCACGTCGCCCTTGACGGTCGCCAGCACGATCTTGCCGTTCGAGCTCTTCCAGGCGGTGCCCTGCTCGCGCTTTTCCTGGTCCATGTAGGGCAACAGATAGGCGACCGCCTGCTTCATCACCCGCGCCGACTTGACCACCTGCGGCAGAAACATCTTGCCGGAGCCGAACAGGTCGCCGACCACGTTCATGCCGTCCATCAGCGGGCCCTCGATCACGGCGAGCGGGCGCTCGGCCCGGGTGCGCGCCGCCTCGGTATCGACCTCGATGAAATCGGTGAGGCCGTGCACCAAAGCGTGGGTGAGCCGCTGCTCGACCGGCCACTCGCGCCAGCTCAGATCGGCCTCCTTCCTTTCCTTGCCATGGCCGCGGTAGCGTTCGGCGAGCGCCAGCAGCCGCTCCGAGGCGTCGGGGCGGCGGTTGAGCACCACGTCCTCGCAGGCCTCGCGCAGCTCGGGATCGAGATCGTCGTAGACCGCGATCTGGCCGGCATTCACGATCCCCATGTCCATGCCGGCCCTGATGGCATGATAGAGAAACACCGTATGCATGGCCTCGCGCACCGGCTCGTTGCCGCGGAACGAGAACGAGAAATTCGACACCCCGCCCGACACATGGGCGTGCGGCAGGTTGGCCCTGATCCAGCGCGCGGCCTCGATGAAATCGACTCCGTAGCCGTCATGCTCCGCCATGCCGGTCGCGACCGCGAAGATGTTGGGATCGAAGATGATGTCCTCGGGCGGAAAGCCGACCTGGTTCACCAGGATGTCGTAGGCGCGCTTGGTGATGGCGATCTTCTTCGCGAGCGTATCGGCCTGCCCGCGCTCGTCGAAGGCCATGACCACGACCGCGGCGCCCTGACGGCGCACGATCAGCGGCCTGGCGCAGGAACTCGGCCTCGCCCTCCTTGAGCGAGATCGAGTTCACCACCGCCTTGCCCTGCAGGCATTTGAGGCCGGCCTCGATCACGGAGAATTTCGAGGAATCCACCATGACCGGAACGCGCGCGATGTCGGGCTCGGCCGCCATCAGGTTGAGGAAGGTGACCATGGCCTTCTGCGAATCGAGCAGGCCCTCGTCCATGTTCACGTCGATGATCTGGGCGCCGTTCTCGACCTGATCGCGCGCGACATCGAGCGCGGCGGTGTAGTCGCCCTCGGTGACGAGCTTGCGGAAGCGCGCCGAGCCGGTGACGTTGGTGCGCTCGCCGATGTTCACGAACGGGATTTCCGGCGTCAGCGTGAATGCCTCGAGGCCCGACAGCCGCAGCCGGCGCGGCACTTCCGGGATGGCGCGCGGCGCCTTGCCGGCGACCGCGGCTTTGATCGCGGCGATGTGCCCGGGCGTGGTGCCGCAGCAGCCGCCCACGATATTGACGAGGCCGGCGGCAGCGAACTCGCCGATCAGCCCCGCCATGAATTCCGGGCTCTCGTCGTAGTAGCCGAATTCGTTGGGCAGGCCGGCATTCGGATAGGCGCACACCAGGGTGTCGGCGAGCCCGGCGATCTCCGCCACATGGGCGCGCATCTCCTTGGCCCCGAGCGCGCAGTTCAATCCGATCGACACCGGGGCGGCATGGCGCACCGAGTTCCAGAACGCAGCCGGCGTCTGGCCCGACAGCAGGCGGCCTGAGAGATCCGTGATGGTGCCGGAGATCATCACCGGGACGCGCACGCCGCGCGCCTGCGTCACCTCGGCGACCGCGCAGATGGCCGCCTTGGCGTTGAGGGTGTCGAAGATGGTCTCGATCAGCAGGAGATCGGCGCCGCCTTCGATCAGGCCGTCGATCTGCTCCGCATAGGCGATGCGCAGTTCGTCGAAGGTGATGGCGCGGAAGCCCGGATTGGAGACGTCGGGCGAGATCGAGGCGGTCCGGTTGGTCGGCCCGATGGCGCCGGCGACGAAACGCGGGCCGCCGTCCTCGGCTTCGGCCGCCATGGCGGCCGCGCGGGCGAGCCTCGCACCTTCGCGGTTCAATTCGTGCGCATGGTCGGACAGGCCGTAGTCGGCCTGCGCGATCGATGTCGAGGAGAACGTATTGGTCGAGACGATGTCGGCGCCGGCGCGGAAATAGGCGAGATGAATGTCGCGCACTGCGTCCGGCTGCGACAGGATCAGGAGGTCGTTGTTGCCCCGCACGTCGCGGTTCCAGGCGTCGAAGCGGGCGCCGCGATAGCCGCCTTCGTCGAGCTTGAGCTCCTGGATCATGGTGCCCATGGCGCCGTCGAGCACCAGGATGCGCTCGGCCGCGAGCTTACGCAGCCGTTGCTCGGTCGGGGACGGCGAAAGCAACTTGGATTCGGAATCAGACATTGGACGGCGCTTTCTTCTCAATCTTTACTGCGGGGCGAGGGAGCTCGCCGTCATCCGGGAAGGGCCCCGCCTCGACCTCCTGGGGCCGCATGCCGAGCAGATGGCAGACCGCGTAGACCAGGTCGGCCCGGTTCATGGTGTAAAAGTGGAAATCGGTGACGCCGCGATCAAGCAGATCGATCACCTGCTCGGCCGCGACCGCGGCCGCGATCAATTTGCGGGTGGCGGTATCGTTCTCCAGGCCTTCGAAGCGCTCCGACAGCCAGTCCGGCACCGAGGTGCCGCAGCGGGCCGCGAAATTCTTGGTCTGCTTGATGTTCTGCACCGGCAGGATGCCGGGCACGATCGGCACTTCAATCCCGCGCGCCCGTACCCGGTCGAGATAGCGGAAATACAGATCGTTCTCGAAGAAGAACTGGGTGATGGCGCGCGAGGCGCCGGCATCGACCTTGGCGGCCAGCATGTCGATATCGGCTTCGACGGTCGGGCTGTCGGGATGCCGCTCCGGATAGGCGGAGACCGAAACCTCGACATCGGCGATGCGCTTGATGCCGGCGACCAGATCGGCGGCGTTGCGGTAGCCGCCCGGATGCGGCGCGTAGCGCTCGCCGACGCCGCCCAGGGGATCGCCGCGCAGCGCCACGATGTGACGCACGCCGGCCGCGCAGTAATTGTGGATGACCTCGTCGACCTCGCCGCAGGCCGCGCCCACGCAGGTGAGATGGGCGGCCGGCACCAGCAGGGTCTCGCCGAGGATGCGCTTGACGGTCGAATGGGTGCGCTCGCGAGTCGAGCCGCCGGCCCCGTAGGTCACCGAGACGAAATTGGGCTTGAGCGGCGCCAGGCGATTGATCGCCTCCCACAGGGTCTGCTCCATCTCGGCGGTCTTTGGCGGAAAGAACTCGAAGGAGACGCGGATGCGCGGCGTCGCGCCGGCATGCACGAAGCGGCTCGGGCGCGGACTGGCGGTGTTCATCAGGCGACCTCCCGGGCGGCGGCGCCGGCCAGCGCGATGCGCGGATCGCGGGCGAGCCAGAGCGAGACCGCGATCTTGCCGTCGGAGTTCGGCTCCGGCGGCAGCGTCTTCTGTTGCAGCATCTCGAGACCGGCGGCGGTGAGCCATTGCGTCACGGTCTCGGGCGCGAAGCCCAGGCGCCGATGGGCGTGCTCGTCGCGCAGGAACTCCAGATCGTGCGGCGCGAAATCGACCACCATGCAGCCGCCCGGCCGGCCGCAGCACCCGCGCCGCCTCCTGGATCGCGCGCGCGCTGTCGTCGAGGAAGTGCAGAACCTGGTGCACGATCACGAGATCGAACGAATCCCGCGGCAGCGCCAGATCGTAGATGTCGCCCTGCCGCACGCTGCAATGACGCAAGCCGGCGCGATCGAGCCGTGCGCGCGCCATCGCCAGCATGTCGAGCGATAGATCGAGCCCGAGCCCGCGCTCGATCGCAGGGCCGAACAATTCGAGCATGCGGCCGGTGCCGGTGCCGAGATCGAGCAATGAGCGGAACGGCGCGCCGGCGAGCGCCGCGCTGATCTCCGCCTCGACCGCTGCATCGGTGACGTGCAGCTTGCGGATGCGGTCCCACTCGGCGGCATGGCTGCGGAAATAGGCTTGCGCGGCGGCGGCGCGGTCGGCCCGCACGGCCGCCAGCCGCTCGCGGTCGCGGGCGATGGTGGGGTCGCCGGAATCCAGCCGGGAGATCAGCTCGCGCGCGAGCTCGGCGCCGCCGCCATGCTCGCCCAGGCGGAAGAAGGCCCACGATCCTTCCCGGAACCGCTCCACCAGCCCGGCCTCCGCCAGCAGCTTGAGATGGCGCGATATGCGCGGCTGCGATTGGCGCAGGATGTCGGTGAGATCGGAGACCGTCAGCTCGGCCTCGGCGAGCAGCGCCAGGATGCGCAGCCGGGTCGCCTCGCCGGCAGCTTTCAAGGCGCCGTTGAGCCCCATGAACGGCAGCTGGGCAACCTGACGGAACGGTGGAGACAAGGGATTCATGGGGCACCGGTTCGCTGAAAACGCCAGAGCATATATAAAGATATCTTTATACCTTTAAGAGAGGGAAATCAATGGCCGAATTTCGCCAAGCTAATCCGCGCTCGATAATAAAGTCCGCACTTGGCGCGGCGGCGGCGCCGGGCGACACTCGCAGCCTCATGAGCACCCACCAGGACCGTCCCGGCCCGGCGAATTCCGACCCTTTCGGGCTGCGCGAGGGCGAGGTCGCGGTCGAGCTGCCGCAGCGTTTCGACGCCTCCTTTATTTCATTGGCCGCATCCGCACACCCTGGGCCCGGCGCGAGGACTGCCCCAAGAACGGCCGGGAGAGCGAGGCGGTCTGCACCGTCGAGCTCGATGCCCGCTGGGCGCAGGGCCTGCGCGGGCTCGAGACTTCCAGCCATGTGGTGGTGCTCTACTGGATGGACCAGGCGCGCCGCGACCTGGTGTTGCAGGCCCCGCGCCACTACGGGGAGCAGCGCGGTACCTTTGCGTTGCGCTCGCCGGTGCGACCCAACCCGATTGCCATGAGCGTGGTGCGCCTCATAGGTATCGACGGGCACCACCCTCTCGGTCATCGGTCTCGATTGCCTCGACGGCACGCCGCTCCTCGATATCAAGCCGTATTTCGCCTCAACCGACGCGGTTCCGGACGCCTCGGTGGGCTGGCACGCCAGCCGCAAGGCCTGATCGCGGCCGCCGCCGGCGTCCCCCGGGTTAACCTCTCGTTAAATAATTTGCCTCGGTCCCATGAACCCTTTTGCCGGTTGGCCCGTCCAATAGGAAACAGATGATGGGGATCGTCATGCAAACAATCAGCCTCGTTCGCTCCGCCGCCGCGCTTGTCGTGATCGCCGCCGCGACCTCCTTTGCGGCTCCGGCTTCCGCAAGCCCGTTCCTTCCGTTCGGCCAGCCCGGCCAGAACGCCCCGATGATGCAGGCGCCGGTCGACCAAGGCACCGATGACGGCGCCGAGCTGCCGGCCCGCTTCAAGCGCCAGGTCGTCGACTACCGCACCGGCGAGGCGCCCGGCACCATCGTAATCGATACCCCGAACACCTATCTGTATCTGGTTCTCGGCAATGGCCGCGCGATGCGCTACGGCATCGGCGTCGGCCGCGAGGGCTTCACCTGGGCGGGCACCCAGAACGTCACCAAGAAGGCCGAGTGGCCGGATTGGACGCCGCCGCCCGAGATGATCGAGCGCCAGCCCTACCTGCCGCGCTTCATGGCCGGCGGCCCCGGCAACCCGCTCGGCGCGCGCGCCATGTATCTGGGCGGCTCGGTCTATCGCATCCACGGCACCAACGATCCCTCGACCATCGGCCACCGCGTCTCCTCGGGCTGCATCCGGCTCACCAACGAGGACGTCAGCGACCTCTACACCCACGTAAATGTCGGCACCAAGGTCGTGGTCCTGCCGATGACGCAGCAAAGCGCCTCGACTGGCACCGGCGGCGTGTACTGAAACAGAATTTGTTGGCTTGATTTCGCCGGCCTTGCGAGCAACGCAAGGCCGGTTTTCTGTTGCGCTCTGACCTCATCCTGAGGAGCGTCGCGTAGCGACGCGTCTCGAAGGATGGCCGCACGGCGCGGACTCGCGGCCATCCTTCGAGACGCGCGCGAGAGCGCGCTCCTCAGGATGAGGGCGGCAATCTGCCAATGTCGACTAGCTCAAGCGGATCAGCGGCCAGAAGTCGGCGAATGATGCGGCGCCGGGCAGCACATTCAGGACCGCGATGATCTTGGTCGCCACGTCCGGCTTCACCGACTGGGCCGCACAATCGCGGAATTTGGTCTCGATCTGCGCCTGCGTCATCGGATTCTTGATCGAGCCGGTCTGAAAATCCACCCGCTGCTCGAAAGTCTGCCCGTCCGCGAGCGTTACTTTCAGGATGGCGGGGCTTTCGCGCGTGCCGGGGCCCAATGCCGGATCGACTGTAGCCGAAACGGTCTTGGCCACCGCCTTCACTCGGTCGTCGCGGATGGCCTCCTCGGTGAAGGCCGAGATCATCGGGGCGCCGTGCACCAGCGAATAGGCCACCATATAGGCCAGGCTGAATTTCGCGTTCTCGATCGACTGCGGATACGCGATGCCGGCGCGCTGGCCGGCGTTGCGGGTGACCGAGCAATGGATGCTGGTGATGTCGGAGAGGCGCGGCGCCAGGCGCTCGCGCAACGCCAGCGCCGCCTCGATGGCGGTATGCGCCAGGCCGCCGCACGGATAGGCCTTGAGATCGTAGCCCATGGCGACGAGGTCGTAGCGGCTGCCCAGATCCTTGAACGGATCGAGCGACACCTCGAGGCCGCGGCCGAAATTATCGAAATAGCCCGAGTGCCCCTCGAGCGCGCTCTGGTTCGAGGTGAAGCCGCGCGCGCCCAAGAGCGCCGCCATCACGCCGTCGCGGGCCGCATGGCCGGAATGCAGCGGCTTGGTCATGCTGCCGAAGTTGACGCTGAGCCCGCTCGCCATCGAGGCCGAGATGCCGACGATGTCGGGAATCTGCTCGACCGGAACCTTGAGCAGGCGGGCGCAGGCGGCGGCGGCGGCGATGACCCCGACGGTGCCGACCGTGTGCCATCCGCCGATGCTCGATGCGGTGAAGTTCGAGCGCCCGACCCGCGAAGCGACCTCGAAGCCGATGATGGTCGCCGCCATCGCCTCGGCCGGCGTGGCGCCGGTGATTTCCGCCACCGGCAGCACCGCCGGAATGACCGCGGAGGCTGCCTGCCCGGCCACATAGGTCAGGTCGTAATCCATCGCATGGGCGGCGACGCCGTTGGCGAGCGCGGCAAGCTGTGGCGATGCGCGCAGCGACTGGCCGACGATGGAAGCCGACGGCGTGCTGCCTTCCAGCCGTACCATGTCGCACAGGATGTGGGAGACATCCTGCTGGCTGCCCGCCAGCATCACCCCGACTGTATCGGTGAAGGCTACCCGGGCGCGGTCGACCGCGACCGCCGGCGCATCCGCGAGCCGGAATCCCACCACATAATCGGCGATCACCTGGCCCAGGCGCTTGCCCTGCCCGGCAGCCGCGGCCGGCTTGGGCTCGGCGGACTTGGGCTCGGCCGATTTGGGCTCGCTCGCCTTGGGGGCGTCGCCCGCGGCCTGCTGCGCCAGGGCCGGCAGCCCCATCAAGGTCGATGCGCCGGCACCGAGGAACAGTCTGCGATCGATCGGTTGCGTCGGTTCGTCCATGGCGCGGTTTCTCCCAGCCGGGTTGTGGTTGCGTTGTTTGGAGCGGCCGGCCTTAAGCCACCGCTTCTTCCACGTCGAGCGGCGCCACCAGCGGAACGCCGGCGAGCTGCACGCCGCGGCCGGCGCGGCCCTGCCGTTGCGCGGCCGGAATCGGCCGGCTCGCCGGATCCGACAGCCACAGCCGCAGCAGATGGCGCTTGCGCGCCGGCTCCGGCCAGTCCTCGTATTCGCGGCGCGTGTGCAGCATCACGAAATTGTTGAGGAACTGGATGTCGCCGGGCTCGAAGCCGATATCGAGCGCGCATTCGCTCACGGTGGCGCGGTAGAGCGCGACCGCCTCCTTTTGCGCGTCGGTGAACTTCGGCACGCCCGGCAGCTTCTGCGCCTTGTCGACCACGGCGCTGGCGCCGGTGGCGCTGAAATATCCGTCCGTGAACGAGAAGATCGGCTGCTTGAAGAACGGCGCCTCGCCTGGATTGATCTCGCCGCTGCGCGAGCGATAGAAATCCTCGGTCAGCGCCTTGGCGAGATCGGGCCGCCGCTCGAGGATACGGTTGTAGACGGTCACCGAGCTCGCCACCCGGCTGGCGCCGCCGCTCTTCGAGGTTTTCAGGCAAAACAGGCCGACGTAGTCGCAGGCGTCGGCGTGGAAGAACATCTCGGCGCGGGTCATGTAGCCGCGGGTATGCGGATCGGCGTAGTCGCCGCCCAGGTCCTTCACATGGCCGAGCACGTGGCCCTGCTTGTTCTGCGACATGGTCTTGCCCAGATAGGCGCCGAGCCCGATATAGGCGATCGCGGTCTCCTCGCGGTCGAAACGCGCGACCGGAAAGTTCTGCAGCATGACGATGCCGCGGCCGTCCATCAGCTCGCGCCGCACGTCGGCCAGGACATCGGCAAATCCGGCGAGCGGAAAATTCTCCCGCGCAACCTCGACGATCGGCACGCCCCGGCGCCGAACCTCCGCGATGCCGGCCGCCAATTCGTCGGCATCCCGCTCGCTGATGCGGTAGCTCCAGTCGGCGACATTGCGCAACGCATCCGCCGTCCAGCCGGCCGGATCGACCACCGGCTCCATCGGCTTTGCGGTGCCGCGTTTGCTCGATTGAAAGCTGCGGAAATCATTCATGGCCATCTCCAATCGCCTCGCTGGTTTTTGCCGTGCCGAATTGGTGCGAGATCGTATCCTACACCTAGAGTCGGTTTCGTTGGCATGGAATCACCCAGTGCGTCATGGCCGGGCTTGTCCCGGCCACCCACGTCTTGCTCGCGGCACGAAAGACGTGGGTGCCCGGCACAAGGCCGGGCATGACGACGGAGAGACGTGGGCCGTGAGTGGCCAGGTTATTCAAGCACATCCTTGACCTTGCGGGCCAGCTCCGGCGAGGCCGAATAGATTTTGCCGACGATCGCCGCCGCCTCCTCGCCCGGCACCGGATCGAGCGGCAGCGATTGCGCCTGCGCCTCCATCCGGAAGGCCGGATCGTCGAGCGCGGCCCGGAAAGCGTTGCGCAGCACATTGACGCGCTGCGGCGGGACCGCCTTGGCGACGATGAAGGGCCGGCCCAACTCGGCCGAGGCGTTGAGCACGGCGAGCAGATCCTTCTGCTCCACGGTGGTCGCCAGATCGCTGATGAAGGGGACGCTTTCCGGCATGTCGGGCGGACGCTTGGGCGAGAAGCGCACCAGCGGATTGAACTTGTCGTGCACCAACCAGTCCTGCGGCATCGCGCTCCAGGAGCCGCAATTGCCCTCGAGCTCGCCGCGCTCGAGCGCCAGCCGCTGCTCGTTGCTGCCCGGATAGCCCGCGATCTGCCGCACCGGCGCGTTGAAAATCTTGCGCAGGATGGCGCCGTTCACATAGGCGTTGGAGCCCTTGGCGGTGGTGCCGATCAGGAATTCCTTGCGCTTCATCATGTCGTCCCAGGTCTTGATGCCGGTTGCGCCCCATGCATAGCAGATGCGGATGTCGCGCAGCATGGTGCCGACCCATTGGTACTCCGAGAACCTGATCTTGAAGATTTCGGGCGAGGCGAAGGATTCGGTGATGAGGCCGGGATCGAAGGTGGTGATGACGGTGCCGTCCCGGGGCGCGTTGGAATCGAGGTAGCGCACCGCGGTGAGGCTCGCGGCGCCCGGCATGTTCTGCACCAGCACGGATGGATTGCCCGGAATGCGGCTGCCGAGATGCCGCGCCAGCGCCCGGGCATATTGATCGTAGCCGCCGCCGACCGAATAGCCGACCACCAGCGTGACGGTCTTGCCTTTGTAGAATTCGTCCTCGGCGGCGAGCGCGTGCCGCGGTGCCGGACAGACCGCCAATGCAAGAGCGGTCCCGATCATCCACCTGCGGCCGGCGGCGCCCATGGGTTCCTCTTATTTCCGATGGCGGCTACCTATAGGATGGCGCAGGCGACCGGGTCAAACCACGGCCCCAATCCTGCGCTGCCATGGCGCAGGGCGATGTTTCGCCGATGATTCTCGGCACCACGACCGGCTCGGGAGGTCTACATGATTGCACTTTCGCAGGAATCCGGCCCTCGCCATGGTGAGCACGACGTCTTGCGAGCGTTGCGGTTTGTTTTGCCCCTCGCCGCACTGGCTTGCTCCGTGCCGCCGCTGCACGCGCAGAGCCTGGACGAGCTTTACGAGAAGGCCAAGATTGAGAAATCGGTCGCGCTGGTCGCAGCCGGACCTTCGGAGCCCTACGAGCACTGGATCAGGGAGTTCCAAGCCGCCTATCCGGGCGTCACGGTCTCCTTCACGGGCGGCTTGAGCAACGGCCTCAATCGCAGCATCAACCAGCAGATCGCCGACAAGAAGATGACCTCCGATCTCGCCATCTTCCAGACCATCCAGGATTTCGTGCGCTGGAAGCGCGAGGGCGCGCTGCTGCTGTTCCGGCCACAGGGCGCCGACCAGATCGATCCCGCGTTCAAGGACGAGGACGGCGCCTTCACGACCGTGAGCGTCAACATGGTCTCCTATGCCTACAACACGCAGCTGCTGGCGCCGGCCGACGTGCCCGGATCGGCGCTCGATTTTCTCAAGCCCGTGTTCCAGGGCAAGCTCATCACCACCGATCCGAGCGAGGACGATGCCGGCCTCCTCACCTATCGGGGCATCGTCGAGAAATACGGCTGGGACTACATGGACAAATACATGGCCCAGAAGCCGAGCTTCGTGACCACCGGTCATGCGGCCGTGTCGAACGCCATCGCGGCCGGGGTGCAGCTCGCGACCTTCGATTCCACCTCGACTACGCCGCGACTCAAGCGCGACGGCAAGCCGATCGAAGCGGTGCTGTCGCAGGTCGATGCCATCCCGGTGTTCCTGGTGGCGGCGGCGATCTTCAAGGATGCGCCGCATCCGAACGGAGCCAAGCTGTTCCTCGATTGGTACCTGGCAAAGGAGCAGCAGAGCCGCACCGGCACCTTCTCGGCCCGCGCCGACGTGTCGCCACCGGAAGGTTTCCGGCCGCTGGCCAGCTACAAGATCGACAGCGGCTACCGGCAAATGCTGTCGGACGAGAGCAAGCTCGCGGAGCTGAAGAAGCGGATCGCAGGCTACATCCACCGGTAATCGAAGCAGCACCGGTCGATTGTTTGTCTCGAATCCGACTTTGAGTGGGAGAAGGAGTGAAATGCAGTGCGTCCCTAAAGTCGGGACAGAGACTCCGCGTGCGCGGCGCTAGTGCTGCTTGTTGCCTGTCAGCCTGACCGGCGCCTTGCTCAATCCGGCCGCCAGCTCGCTGATGTCCGCCACCGAGAGCATAATGCGGCATTCGTCCGCCATCTCGCGCAGCTTGGCGGACACCGCCTGATCCTTCACGTCGTGGGACAGGCGCAACAGCGCATCGATATGCTTGCGAAGGTATTCCGGCGGCATCATCACGCTGCTCCAGGCCCGGATAGTAAACCATCCGGCCCTGGTTTGGTTTCCTGGATCGATCCAATTGCGTGCAGCGACTGCACAAAGATTCGGCGGACTGGCGTCATTCCTCGAGCCGCCGCGCGCCAGTCGGTGCTTAGCCAAAGTTGAAGGGATCGGTTCGTTCGTAGGGGCGACCCTTGTGGTCGCCCGTCGGGCCGATCTAGCGGCGAGGAGGGCGGGCACAAGGCCCGCCCCTACACACAGCGCCATCCCTTCAATTTAGAAAACGCGACGGACTAGACGTCGCGCCGGCTCTTGATCAGGTCGCGCATGAATGCCACCGCGGCCGGGCCCTTCAGCGCTCTTTGCCACAGCTCCTTGGCCATCTTCTCGTGCAGCGCCAGGGCCTCAGGCGCCGAGGTGATCATGGCGACGCCGACCCGGATATTGGGCTCCTCGCCCAGGCGGAAGGGGCTGAGCGCCAGCACCTGCCGGTCGGGCTGTCGGAAGATCTGGAAGCTCGCATGCGGCAGCGTGTCGGGCACGATCCCGATCTGCACGCCGATCGGCTCGTCGGCCATCAGGGCGGTGAAATGGGTGGCCTCGGCGCGCGCTAATTCCCGCCGCGCCGCGCGGGTCCTGGCCGGCAGGTCGAGGCGGCCGACCAGGCCACGGCTGAGGAAGCGCTCCATCTCGCCGGCCGCGATCAGATTGACGATGCCGGGCTGGCGCCGGCGATAGCTTTCCCGGCGCTGGCGCAGCACGTTCATGAGCTCGTAGACCTGATCCAGCGCGCGCTTGCGGGTGGCGAGCTGCTCCGGCACGCTCTCGCGCAGTACCTCCTCGAGCGTCTGGTCGAAAGCATCGGAGGCCAGCAGATAGGAGATCGGGCCGGCCAGCACGATGATGTGCTCGCAGCTCTCCTCGATCTGGCGCATGCGCTCGAAATAGGCGATCGCCGATCCGATATATTCGACCCCCACGCCCAGCAGCGTCGGGATCGACACGCCGAGCAGCTCGGCGAGCCTCTCCAGCGTCTCGATCTTGGCGAGCTCGCCCTTCTCGAAGCGATAGAGCGCGGTGCGGGAGATCCCCAGCTTGGCCGCGATCTCGTCGGCCGCGAGCCCCGAGCCGAGGCGAAACGCCTTGAGCCGATTGCCGATATCGTCGAAGCGGACCGCCATGGCGCCTTCCTCAGGGCGAGCGGCGGCCTTGCAGCCGCTTGGCCGCATCGAGCGCCGCCACCACGATGTTGTGATAGCCGGTACAGCGGCACAGGTTGCCGGAGATGGCGATCCGCACCTCCGCCTCGGTCGGATCCGGATTGTCGCGCAGGAACTCCGTGAGCGTGATCAGCATGCCGGGAGTGCAGAAGCCGCATTGCAGGCCGTGATTGTCGCGGAACGCCTCCTGCAGCGGGCTCAACTCATGCTCATTGGGGGCGAGCCCCTCGACCGTGGTGATCTCGTGCTCGTGCGCCTGCACCGCCAGCATCAGGCAGGAGCGCGCCGTGCGGCCGTCGAGCAGGATGGTGCAGGCTCCGCACACCCCGTGCTCGCAGCCCAGATGGGTGCCGGTCAAGCCGAGCCGGTGGCGCAGGAAATCGGCGAGCG
Source organism: uncultured Alphaproteobacteria bacterium (assembly GCA_963721005.1). Lineage (GTDB taxonomy): Bacteria > Pseudomonadota > Alphaproteobacteria > Rhizobiales > Xanthobacteraceae > VAZQ01. Next base: position 1,107,734 of record CAVRHR010000003.1, read on the forward strand.
TCAGCCTGACCTCGACCTCCTCCTGGTGGCGAACGCCATTGACCGTCAACGTGATGTTTCGCATCTCGCCCATCAGCTGCTCCGGTCCCGATCACGGTGCCGCGCGCCGGCGCGGCTCGGCAGGCGCGCGCGGGCGGTCTCGAGCGCGCGGCGCGCCAGCACGCTCGCCAGATGCTGGCGGTAGGCGGCGGGCGCGTGCACGTCGTCGATGGCGTCGAGCTTGCGGCAGCTTTCGCAGGCCTCGCGCAAGAGCTTGTCGCCCGGCACCTGGCCGATCAGGCCCCGCTCCAGCTCGGCGGCGCGGATCGGCACCATGCCCATGCCGCCGATGGTCACGGCGGCCCGCTGATTCTTCCCGCCGCGTCCTCGAGGAGCAGCGCCGCCGCCGACACGATGGCAAAATCGCCGTGCCGACGCGCGAACTCGATGAAGGCATGACCGTGGTCGTGCGGCCAGACCGGGAACCGCACCGCGATCAGCATCTCGTTCGGCTCGATCGCCGGCGTCATATAGGCGACCGGAAAATTCGCGAACGGGATTTCGCGCTGGCCGTTCGGCCCCGCGACCGTCACGACGGCATCGAGCGTGGCCGCGACCGAAACCAGCTCGGCGGAAGGATCGAGATGACAGAGCGAGCCGCCGAGCGTGCCACGGTTGCGGGTCTGCCGATGCCCCACGTAGGCAATCGCCTCCCGCATCAGCGGGCAACGCCGCCACACTACCTCGGAGAATTCGAGATCGCGCTGGCGCGTCATGCCGCCGATCTCCAGCGCGCCGTCGACCTCGCGGATGAACGACAGGCCTTCGACCCGATTGAGGTCGATGACATGGTCGGGCTGGACGAAACGCATATTGAGCATCGGCATGAGCGATTGCCCGCCCGCCAGCAGCTTGGCGTTGTCGAGACGGCCGAGCAGACCCACCGCGTCAGCGACCGTGCGGGGGTCGTGATAGCTGAACAGCGGCGGCTTCATGACTCCCGACCGGAACGAGGCTCTGGCGCAGCAGCGGACTGCGGGCCGCCAAGACTTTACACATCCCGAAAACCGTGCACCAATTCAAAAATAAATCATAGTCCCAATTCTGGGACCCACGGACGCGCCGGCCCGGCCGGTGCCATGCCCATGAAACCTGCGGCTTTTCAATATCATGCGCCCAAAACCGTAGCCGAAGCGGTGGCCGTGCTGGCGCAGGTCGCGCCGGCGGATGGCCGCGTGCTGGCGGGCGGGCAGAGCCTGGTTCCGACCATGGCGTTCCGCCTCGCCCGCCCCGCCCATCTGGTCGACATCAACGGTATCGCCGAGCTCGATCGTATCGGCGCCCAGGACGGCAAGCTCGCGATCGGGGCCTGCGTGCGGCATGCGGCATTCTATCGGCCGGTGGTCGAAGGTCCGCTCGGGCGGCTGTTGTCGAACGTGGTGCGCCATATCGCGCATCATCCGATCCGCACCCGCGGCACCTTCTGCGGCAGCCTGGTGCATGCCGATCCGGCCTCCGAATGGTGCCTGGTGGCCGCCACGCTGGGGGCCGAGATGGTGGCGCAGAGCGAGAGCGGCCGACGCATGATCGCGGCTGCGGATTTTTTTGCCGGCATCATGACCACGGCGCTGAAGGAGGACGAGCTTCTGGTCGAGGCGCGCCTGCCGCTGCTGCCGCCCGACACCCGTTTCGGCTTCTACGAATTCAGCCGGCGCGCCGGCGACTTCGCGGTCGCCATGGCGCTGGTGACCTACCGCCTCCGGGATGGCCGCATGATGGAGCCGCGCGTCGGCGTCGGCGGCGCCGAGCCCAATGCGCGCCGGATTGTCGCGGCCGAGCAGGCGCTGGCAGGCCAGACGCCCGGACGGGAAGCTTTTGCGGCAGCGGCCGAGGCCGCCGCCCGGGAGGTCGACGCCATGGAGGACTCCAATTACAGCGCCGCGTACCGGCGCGACCTGGTCCGCACCGTGACGCAGCGAGCCCTGGCGCAGGCCGCGTGACGGGAAGCGTGCGCGACAGCCGGGCCGGAATAATTCATACTGTGCCGAGAACAAGTTGCCCGAAAGGCTTAAACCCATGAACCGAGCCGCGGAATTCTCATCCAAACCTCTGAGCAACGCCCCCAAGCAGGACCTGCGCACCTGGCTCGCCCAGATCGAGGCCGCCGGCGAATTGCAGATGATCAAAGGCGCCAACCGCGAGGAGGAGATCGGCGGCATCGTGGATTTCTACCAGCGCCAGGCCGGCAACCAGGCGGTGCTGTTCGACGACGTGCCGGGATTTGCCAGCGGTTACCGGGTGCTGGCCAACATCCTGACCTCGGTCAAGCGCATCAAGCTCACGCTCGGGCTGCCGCCCGATGCCTCCGACATGGCGCTGATCGACTATTGGCGCAAATACATGAAGCAGGAAAAGACCATCCCGCCCGTCACGGTGCCGACCGGGCTCCTGTTGCAGAACGTGAGCCGTGGTACGGACGTGGACCTCCTCAAGATTCCCGCCCCCAAGTGGCACGAGCACGACGGCGGCTATTACATCGGCACCGGCTGCATGGTGATCATGAAGCATCCGGACACCGGCTGGATCAACTACGGGGCCTACCGGGTGCAGGTGCACGACCGCAACCTGGCGACCGTGATGTGCTCCAAGGGCAAGCACGGCAATCTGATCCTGCGCCGCTACAAGGAGCTGGGCCAGCGCTGCCCGGTCGCGGTGGTGGTCGGCATGCATCCGGCGCTGTTCATGGTCGCGGGCCTGGAAATCCCTTACGGCAAGAACGAGTACGACGCCGCCGGCAACCTCCTGGGCGAGCCGGTCGAGGTCATCGCCGGCCCGGTGACCGGGCTGCCGATCCCGGCCAATGCCGAGATCGCGTTCGAGGGCTTCATCTCGCCCGACGATCTGATCGACGAAGGCCCGCTGGGCGAGTGGACCGGCTACTACGCCGGCGGCCTCAAGAAGGAGCCGGCCATCCGGGTCGAGGGCATGATGCACCGGGACGATCCGATCCTGCTCGGCGCCATGCCCGGCATCCCGCCCGACGACAATTCCTTCTACCGCTGCACCTACCGCAGCGGCGCGGTGTGGAACCAGCTCGAAGCCGCCGGGGTGCCGGAGGTGAAGGGCGTGTGGGCGCACGAGGCGGGCGGCAGCCGGCTCTGGCTCACGGTCGCGATCAAGCAGATGTACGGCGGCCATTCCAAGCAGGCCGGGCTCATCGCCTCGCAATGCCACGCCGGCGCTTATGCCAACCGGTTCGTGGTGGTGGTCGACGACGATATCGATCCGGCCGACATGAACCGGGTAATCTGGGCCATGTGCACGCGGTTCGAGCCGCGCGAGGGTCTGGAGATTCTGCGCGGCTGCTGGAGCACCTCGCTCGATCCCATGGCCTACAGCGCGACCGACCCGCGCAACGCCCGGGTGGTGATCGACGCCTGCACCCCGTTCGGGCGGCGCGACACCTTCCCGCAAGTGGTGCGCCCGAGCCAGCGGCTCGACCAGCACATTCTGGCAAAATTCAAGGACGTGCTGCCGAAGGGATTCAGATGAAGTTGGATACTGACTATGTTGTCTCTTAAGGGACGCACTGAATTTCACTCCATCTCCCCGAAGGGGAGAAGGTGGGATGAGGGGGCTCCGGCGGCGCGATACGGAACCATCGTAACCCCCTCCCCCCCTCTCCCCTTCGGGGCGAGGGAGTGAAGCGCCGTGCCTACCTCACAAATGACTGAAAAGCTCGACGTCACCCTCACCATCAACGGCCGCGACTACGCCATCGCGGTCGAGGCCCGCAAGACGCTGGTGGATGCGATCCGCGAGGATTGCGGGCAGACCGGCACCCACATCGGCTGCGAGCACGGCATCTGCGGCACCTGCACGGTGATCATCGATGACACGGTGGTGCGCTCATGCCTGATGTTCGCGGTGCAGGCGCAGGGCCGGAAAATCCGCACCGTCGAGGGGCTGGCGCAAGGCGAGGAGCTGCATCCGCTGCAGCGCGCCTTCATCACCCATCACGGCCTGCAATGCGGCTTCTGCACGCCGGGCTTTCTGATGCTGGCCACAAACACCCTGGAGCAGAACCCGGACATCGGCGACGCCGAGCTCCTCGATATCCTCTCCTCCAACCTGTGCCGCTGTACCGGCTATCAGAACATCATCAAGGCGGTGCGCGCCGCCGCCGCGGAGATGCGCGGCGCCAGGACGGCGGGATGATCGCTTGCTCGATCCGCTTCTGCTTGTCGTCCCTGCGAAAGCAGGGACCCGTACGCCGTGTCCTCTCGATAAGCTGCGGCGTATGGGTCCCGGCTCTGCGGCCGCTACGCGGCCTTGTCCGGGACGACGGCGAAATGCGCGTGCGGGCTTGAAATGACCCACGGCGACCCCACCTACCCGCCCCCACCGCCATCGAGCGCACGCCGCGTGCTCGGCCAACCGGTCACCCGGCTCGAGGACCTGCCGTTGGTCACGGGCCAAGGCCGCTATGCGGGCGACATCGACTTTCCGCATCAGCTGCATATGCGCCTGGTGCGCTCTGCGCACGCCCATGGCCGCATCGCGTCGATCGACACGGCGGCGGCGCGGGCGCTGCCGGGCGTGGTGGCGGTGTGGACCAATGCCGACATCGCGGATCTGTCGCCAATCGATTTCCGGGCCGACAAATCCTCCGAGGCGCTCAAGCCGTTTCGCCAGCCCGCGCTGGCGCGCGATCGCGTGCGCTATATCGGGGATCCGGTGGCCGCGGTGTTCGCCGCGAATCCCTATCTGGCCGAGGACGCGGCCGAGCTGGTCGAGGTCGCGATCGAGCCGCTGCCGGTGGTGCTCTCTGCGAGCGATCCGCCCGGCGAGTTCGAACCCGGCCGCAGCGGCGAGGCCGCGCTGCTCCGCCACAGCTACGGCGACATCGAGGCGGCGCTACGCGCCGCGCATACCATCATCGAGCTCGACCTCGCGACCGGCCGGCACTCGGGCGTGCCGCTGGAGACCCGCGGCGCGCTCGGCCGCTACGACGCGGCTCGCGACATTCTCGAATTACACGGCGCCGCCAAAATTCCCCATCGCAACCGCGAGACCCTGTGCCGGATGCTGGGCCGCAGCCCCGCGGCGCTGCACGTGCATGAAAGCCATGTGGGCGGCGGCTTCGGCATCCGGGGCGAAATCTATCCCGAGGACGTGCTGGTGCTCCTCGCGGCGTTGCGGCTGCGCCGGCCGGTGAAATGGATCGAGGACCGGCGCGAGCATCTGATGTGCGCCAATCATTCGCGCCAGCAGCGCCACCTCGCCCGCATCGCGGTCGACCGTGACGGGCTGATCCTCGGCATCGAGGACGAGATCTTCCACGACCAGGGTGCCTATATCCGCACCCACGGCGTCAACGTGCCCAACCGCACCATGTGCATGCTGACCGGCGCCTACCGGGTGCCGGCCTATCGGGCGCTCGCGCATGTGCGGCTGACCAACAAGACGCCGGCCGCCACCTACCGGGCGCCCGGACGTTTCGAGAGCACCTTCGTGCGCAGCCGCCTGATGGATGCGGTGGCGGAGCGGCTCGGGCTCGATCGCATCGAGGTGCGGCGGCGCAATCTGATCGCGGCGTCGCAGATGCCCTACACCATCGCGTTCGACGAGCCCGGCGTCGAGGAGCTGGAGCTCGATTCCGGCGATTATGCAGCGCTGCTCGACAAGGCGCTCCTGGCCTTCGGCTGGCAGGATCTGCAACAGAACCTGGCCCGCCGGCGCGCGCAGGGCGAAGCGGTCGGGGCCGGGATCGCGATCTTCCTGGAGGAGAGCGGACGTGGCCCGACCGACAATGCCAAGATTTCGGTCGACGGCACCGGCGCGGTCGAGCTGATCACCGGCGGCGCCTCGCTCGGGCAGGGCTTCGAGACCGCCATGGCGCAAATCTGCGCCGAGGCGCTGGGCGTCGACTACCGGCGCGTGCGGGTCATTCACGGCCAGACCGACCTCATCGATCACGGCATCGGGGCGCACGCGGCGCGCGCCACCGTGCTCACCGGCGGCGCCGTGCATGTCACCGCCGGCTTGGTGCGGGCGAAGGCGTTGGAGTTCGCGGCCGAGCTGTTGCAGACGCCGGCCGCCGAGCTCGACATCGAGGACGGCACGGTGCTGCGGCGCGACCGCAAGGGCGGTCCCTCGATCACGCTGGCGGAGATCGCCAGGCGGATCGCGCCCGGCGGCAAGCTGCTGCGCGGACGCCCCCCGCAGCTCGCCGCCCACGGCTGGTACAATACGGATCACACGGTGTTTCCCTACGGGGTGCATCTGGCGACCGTGCGGGTCGACAGCGACACCGGCGCGATAGCGGTCGAGCGCTTCATGGTGGCCTATGACGTCGGCCGCGCCGTCAATCCGCTGCTGATCGAAGGCCAGCTGGTGGGCGGCTGCGTGCAGGGCCTGGGCGGCGCGCTGTGCGAGGAGTTCCGCTACGACCAGAGCGGCGAGCCGCTATCGGTGACGTTTGCGGATTATCTGTTGCCGGTGCTGGGCCAGACGCCCGACGTCGAGGTGCTGCTGACGGAAGATGCCCCCTCCCCGCACCATCCGCTCGGCCTCAAGGGCGCCGGCGAAGGCGGCATCAACGGCGTCGGCGGCGCCATCGCGAGCGCCATCGACGACGCGCTCGGCATGCCGGGCGCGGTGACGGAGCTGCCGCTGTCGCCGCAGCGGGTGAAGGAGATGATGCGGGGGAGATGAACACCTCCGATGGCAATCCGTGGGTTACGGGGAGGCTGAAGTTTTGCGCGTCGGCGGTTCTCCAGGCTCGCGGACCGGGCAAAGAAAACCTGCCGTTTCAACGCGTTGAATTCGGGCGCATCGCGAGCCATGATGGCTCGACCGTACTCCCGAAGCCCGATCACCGGCGTGGAGCCGTCCGGAAAAGTCCGGGGCGGCGCCCCATGGACGCAGCGCGAGCAGACCAGTAGCCTTCGCGCGAAGACGCGGCCCCATGAAGGAGGAAAAGATGCCCGGATTGAGGTCGAAAGATAAATCACCTGCGCCCCGCCACATTGGGCTATCAGCCGGCGGCTTCGTCGTCTGCCTGGCGGCAGTGACGCTTGCGGCGGCCACAGCGCGGGCAGAATCATCGAGCGCCATCCCGCAATTTGCCTCGGCCAATTTCGGCTGGCAATCGAACCTCGAGGATTGGGAGGATCCGCCGGCCGGAGCCGGCCATGGCCCGATCAAGAATGACCCGGCCTATCCTTTCCTGAATAACGCCGAGGGGACCAGGGCCGGTACGGGCGCGACCAAGCGTATCACCAATACCAAAGACCCGGTGCTCAAGCCGTGGGCGGCAGCGCAGATTCAGGCGAGCAATGACGAGATACTGAAGGGCGTACGCGACATTCCCTTTACGGCGCAAGGGCGATGCTATCCGGGGGGCGTTCCGGGCCAGCTCTTGTGGCCCTTCGAGCCGGTCTATTTCATCCAGAAGCCCACGGAGGTGTGGATGATCTGGCAGCGCGACCACCTGGTGCGTCGCATCTTCCTCACCGACAAGCATTCGGAACACTTGACTCCCTCCTCGTTCGGCGAATTGATCGGCCACTACGAAAACGGCGACGCGCTGGTGGTCGATACCGTCGGGCTCTCCACCGGGGTCAGCTATATCGACAATTTTCGCACGCCGCACACCGAGAATCTGCATGTGATGGAGCGCTTCACCATCGAGCCGGGCGGCAAACGCATGTCCGCGCTGGTGACCGTGGAGGACCCCGACACGTTCAACGCGCCGCTCACCATGACCAGGCGATGGTTCAAGATCGACGGCCCGATGCTGGAAACTGTCTGCGCCGAGAACAACGGCGATTTCTTCAACCAGAACCTGTTTCCTCAGCCTGAGGCAAAGACGCCCGACTTCTGAGCTTCTTCTTAATCGGTGCGTCTCTCTCACAGCGCCCGTTCAGCTACCGAACGGAGGGTGCGAGGCGAACGCCGGAACGTCGAAAATTGGCTCTCCAAGCTCGCGGAGGGCATTCCAGTTTGCGTGCATTGACAACCGGCCCAACTGCCACGATGCTCCGTTTGCAACACCCGCTCAGGAAGAACGCCCCATGATCATGCGAAACCTGATCGGCGTACTGACAATGGCGGCCACATTGGCGAGCGCCACGGCCGCTTCCGCGCAAGACGAATCTAAATATCCCGACTGGTCCGGCCAGTGGCGCTGGAACGCGATGGGCGGCGGCCCGCGGTACGACCCGAGCAAGCCGGCTGGCGTCGCGCAGGAGGCCCCTCTCAAGGAGGAATTCCACCGCATCCATCAAGAGAATCTAGCGGAGCAGGCCCAAGGTGGCCAGGGACTCTATACGCAGAGCACCAAGTGCATTCCGATGGGGATGCCCTTCCAGATGAGCATCGTCCCCTTCCCGCTCGAATTCGTCATCACGGAGAGGACGACCTTCATCTTGTTCGAGGTTATGACCTCCGAACCCCGTCGCATCTACACCGACGGTCGCGACTTCCCGCAAGACCAGCAGCCGACCTATCCTGGCTATTCGATCGGCAAGTGGCTTGACACCGACGGTGATGGCAAGTTCGACGTGCTCGAAGTGGAGACCCGCAATCTGCGCGTCCCGCGACTGTTCGACCAGACCGGGATCATGTTTCATCCGGATGGCCAAGCCATTATCAAGGAGCGCATCTACCTGGATAAAGCCAATCCGAAACTACTGTACGACGAGATGACGACGATCGACAACGCACTGACGCGGCCATGGTCGGTGAAGAAAAGCTATACGCGCTTGCCGACGGTGACGTGGACCGAGAACAACTGTACCGAAGACCTCAGCGACGTGTTCATCGGCAAGGAGCAATATATGCTCGGCGCCGACGGTAACTTGATGCCGATCAAGAAGGACCAGCCCCCTCCGAATTTGCGGCATTTCAACGTCAAGAAGTGATTGCGCCGCCCGATTGGCGTTTGAGCGCCGGTAGTTGACACGAATCCCCAAATCAGAATATTCACGAAATTGAAACTCAGGAGGTGTGCCTCGGGCGGGAAACCGCGCCGGGGTTTTTTCATGTCCGCGATCCGCCGCCGCTGGCGGCTTGGATGCACAATCAGGCGAGAACCAGATGAGATTCGAAAAAGGTGAAAGCGGAAATCCGGCGGGCCGGCCGCCGGGAGCGGCAACCCGGTCGAGCCGTCCCGAGGCGCCCCGGCGCGTGCCCGCCGCCTGTTCTTTTCCCTGTTATTTACAGGAAGAACAGGATGGAGTGCACCTGGACTGCACCCCTGTGCTGAGACACGAAACTAGAGCAAGTTTCGGTCGGATGGGTTCATTTCCGTCGTCACCCGCGGGCTTGACCCGCGGGTCCATCTTTTTCGCAAGAAGATGGATTGCACACGAACTCGGGCCTGCCCGAGTTCGGCATGTGTAATGAGGGCTCCAAGTCGGGTAAACCCGACTTGGAGTGTCAAGCCCGACAATGACGCCGAACGCCGGAGTCTGGAACGGTCCCGGCTCAAGGCCGGGACAAGCAGGAAACCTCTGGCCTGCCCTCACACCGAAGCATGCGCCACGCCCGGTCGCACCTTGAGCTCCTCCCGGGCCGCGTCCTTGAAGGTCTGGCCGGGCGGCAGCACGATCGAGACCGCGCGCACCCGCTGATGCACCGGGTCGACGCCGGGCGGAGTCTCGTCCTTCTCGACCAGCGCCTTGGCGGCGCGCATGAGACGGTGGCGCGCCATGATGATGCCGTTGTCGGTGGAGACCAGGTTCTCCTTGCTGCGATCGACGATCGGACCCATCAGCTCCTGGATCGAGCTATCCTGCATGGCGAAGCCGGCGACGCCGCTGTAGGTGAGGCCGGCCTTCTGGGCGGCGCGGTCGATCAGAAAATCGTTGTCCTTGTTGGCGCGGGCCCGGAACGTGCCGGGCTCGTAGATCACGTGGCGTCCCGCCCCGTTGCGCATGGCGGTGACCTCGTCGGCGCTGAGCGGGCGCACCGAGTGGTAGTCCCAGTTCCACACCCAGCAATTCTCGTCGTCGATCGGAATCCAGAAATGCCCGCCGGCCGGATGGTCGGCACGCGGCGCGATCATGGTTACGCAGGGCATGATCCATTGGGTGATGCGCCAGTAGTAGCGCCCGGCATCGGCCGAGCGCCGCGCCCCGATCAACAGCCCGCCGGCGCTTTCCACCACCTCGAAATGCGGACGCGCGTCGCCGAGATTATATTGGTTGCCCTTCGAGCCGCGATGCAGCGGGTCGATCTCCAGCTCGCCGCGGTGCAGCCACGAGGTGTGGCTGGAATCGATGCCGCCTTCGAGTGCCTGCAGCCAATTGCATTCCTGCAGCCGCTTGGAGATGTAGCTCTGCCCGGCCGGAACCGTGGTGAACTCCCACTCCGGAAGCGGCGGAGTGCGCTCGGGCGGTCCCATGTAGGTCCACAGCACCTCGCCGCGCCGCACCAGCGGATAGGACTTGAGCTTGATCTTGCGGCAGAAGCCGCTTGCCTCGGGCTCCGAGGGCACCTCGATGCACTGGCCGGTCCAGTCGTATTTCCAGCCGTGATAGGGGCAGCGCAGGCCGTTCTCCTCATTGCGGCCGACCCACAGCGAGGTGCCGCGATGGGCGCAGAACTCGTCGATCAACGAATAGCGGCCTTGCGTGTCGCGCCAAGCCAGCAGGCGCTCGCCCAAGAGCTTCACCCGCACGGGCGGGCATTCGTTCTCGGGCAATTCGCTCGCCAGCAGCGCCGGAATCCAATAGCAGCGGAACAGCCTCCCCATGGGGGCGTCGGCACCGGTGCGGGTGAGGAGGTCGTTCTGTTCGGGCTTGAGCATGGCACTCTATCCTGCGGGTGCGGGTGAATTTAGTTGGCGCCGGGAATTTTTACTGCTTCGCGCGCCGTGGCGATGATCTCGGGGGGCAGCGCGTAGACGTTCGAAATGATGACTTGCATGTCCGGGCCCGAGGTCGGGTCGATCGGGCCCAGCAAGCGGGCGGCCTCCTCGAGGAAATCCGGGTCCTTCATGGTCGCCATGAAAGCTGCGCGCAACGCATCGGTACGCTCCTTGGGCACGCCAGGCGCCACGAAATACGGCCGTCCCAGCGCCTTCATGCCCATCAGGATTTCGAACACGTGCCGCTCCGCCGGGCTGCGGGCGATGTCCATGATCAGAGGCACGTCGCGCAGAGCCGGGCTCGGGCTCTTGGCGAGGCCGAGTTGCAGCATGAACCTGACCTTCCGGTCCGCAATCCAGTCGGGGTGCCCCTTCTCGATGTCGGAGAACGACCAATTGCCGCTGCCCTCAATCTCGCCGCGCTCCATGGCGAGCGCGACCTGGGCCTGGCCCGGATAGCCGCTGACGATACGAAACTTCGTTCCCAGCACCCGGTTCATGGCGCGCGGAAACAGCTCCGGATCGGTCGCCGGGCCGGTGCCGCCGATCACCATCTCGGACCGGAACAGATCGTCCGCGCTCTGCTGCAGCGCCGTGTGCCACGCCACCACGACGCCCTGCTCGTTGGTGGTGCTGCCCAGCCATTGCATCTTGCGCACGTCGAAGCGCACGCCGGCATCGCCGAACAGGGTCTGGAACGGGATCGGGCGCTGCACCGCCGCGATCACGGTGCCGTCCTTCGGGGCGATCTCGTAGACGTAGTTGGTGGCCACGATGGAGCTGGCGCCGGGCTTGTTCTGCACGATGATGGTAGGCTGGCCCGGCAGGTGGCGCGCGAGATAATGCGCCAGCGTGCGCGCGGTGAGATCGTAGCCGCCGCCCACGTCGGAGCCGACCAGGATGGTGACGGTCTTGCCCTTGTAGAAATCCGCCACCGATTGGGCGACCGCGGTATCGATGCCCGCGCGCAGGACGAGCGCGCTCAGCACGATCAGCGCGCAGCGGCTGGCGGCGCGGGCACGCGGCCACGCCACCATGCGGTTCCGATCCTTGCTCACGGGCGCAATCAATCGCAAGTCCAGGTTGAGGATGCCATGACCGCGGATACAATATCCGAGGTGCCGACCGCCGGCCACATGAACATCAAGACCGCCGCGATCAGTGTCAAACCGGGCGCGCCGCCGGACACCTGTTGACGCGCGGCGGCGGAGCGGACACATGCTAAGGGGCCGGCTCGAAGGATCGAGCAGCGGCTCGAACGCTCGAGCAGAAGAACGCGAGGACCAGCATGGCATATGAAGGACAACTGGCCGAGATGGTTAAGTTCCAGGGCTTCAAGGACGACCGCGGGGACGCCTATTACGCGCGTCCCACCCGGGCCGGCCGGTTCCCCGGCGTGGTGGTGATCCATCATCTGCCCGGCTGGGACGAGTGGATCATCGAGGTGACGCGCAAGTTCGCCCATCACGGCTACGCGGCGATCGCGCCGCATCTTTATTTCCGTGACGGCCCCGGCAGCCCCGACGATATCGGGGCCAGGGTGCGGGCGGCGGGCGGGGTCGCCGACGACCAGGCGGTGGGCGACGTCGCCGGCGCGATCAAGTTCCTGCGCGCGCAGCCCCACGCCAACGGCAAGGTCGGAATCATCGGTTTCTGCTCCGGCGGGCGTCTCGCCTATCTGGCCGCCGGCAGCACGCGCGGCATCGACGCCACCGTGGACTGCTGGGGCGGCAGCGTCATCGTCAAGGACAAGAAGCAGCTCGATGCCAAGCGTCCGGTGGCGCCGATCGACGTGACCGACAAGATCACCTCGCCGCTGCTGGGCATTTTCGGCAACGAGGACAAGAACCCGGACGTCGAGCAGGTCAACGAGACCGAGCAGACGCTCAAGCGTTTCGGCAAGACTTACGAATTCCACCGCTATGACGGCGTCGGCCACGCCTTCTTCAACACCTGGCGCGACGGCTACGGCACCGCCCAAGCGCTCGACGGCTGGGAGAAGGTGCTGGGGTTCTATCAGAGATATCTGGCGGCGTGATGTTTGGCGCATTCGCGCGCCACGCATTCGGCGAGCCCCTTCTCCCCGCGTGCGGGAGAAGGTCGGGATGAGGGGGCGTTACCGCGAGTCTGAGCTTGTGGAAACGCCCCCTCACCGGGCCGAGTCCGGGGTTTCGGTTTTGCCGTGTCGCCCTCTCCCCGCACGCGGGGCGAGGAATGCCGCGACGCGTCGTAGGCGCAGCTTGTCGAACACTGAGTAATCACCGATGCCCGAGCCGACCGTCCTCTATGAAACCGACCAGAAGGTCGGCATCGTCAGCCTGAATCGGCCCGACAAGCTCAATGCCCTGAGCATGGAGATGCGCCTCGAGCTGGAGCGCGTGCTGCAGGCTGCCGACGACGATCCCGCCACCAGCGTCATCGTGCTGCGCGCGCAGGGCCGCAGCTTCTGCGTCGGGTTCGACATCGGCGGCGGGCACGACCGCACGAAAACGCCCTGGCGCCACGATGCGTTGAAATATCGCGAACGCCTGGCCGTGAGCCTGCGAGCCCTGATGACGCCCTGGAACCTGCGCAAGCCGGTGATCGCCTCGGTGCAGGGGCATGCGCTCGGCGGCGGCTGCGAGCTGGCGATGTTCTGCGACCTCACCATCGCGGCCGACGACGCGCAGTTCGGCGAGCCCGAAATCCTGCTCTCGCAGGCCGGGCCCGGCGTGGTGATGCCCTGGATCATCGGCCACAAGCGCGCCCGGGAGCTTTTGTATTTCGGCGAGCTCATCGATGCGCAGACCGCGCTCGAGCTGCGCATGATCAACCGGGTCGTGCCGCTGGCGCAGCTGCGCGAAGCGACGCTCAAATATGCCAGGCGCCTCGCCCTGATCTCGCCCGAGGCGCTCACCGCGACCAAGCACGCCATCAATCGGGGGATCGAGGATGCTGGCTTCCGCAACGCCCTGCAATCGGGCCTCGACGTGGTCGCCCCGCTCTATGCGGCGACCACCGAGGTCGGCCGGCAGTTCGACGAGATCAGGACCCGGGATGGCCTCAAGGCGGCACTCAAGTGGCGGCGCGACCAGTTCCTTTAAGGAGTGAGTGCTCGACGGTCTTGCCGGAAACATCATAGAATGCCGTGCGCGACCGCCGCGCAGCCCGGGGACCAGCATGAAGCTTCCGCGCCGTCTGTTCCTGCAACTGGCAGCGGCCGCAGCCGCGCTGCCCGCCGTATCGCGTGGCGCCCGCGCGCAGGCCTATCCGCAGCGGCCGGTGCGCCTGATCGTGCCGTTCGCCTCGGGCGGCGCCTCCGACATCCTGGCGCGCCTGATCGGGCAATGGCTGTCGGAGCGGCTGGGACAGCCGTTCGTGATCGAGATGCGGCCGGGTGCCGGCGGCAATGTCGGCACCGAGGCCGTGGTCAACGCACCGCCCGACGGCTACACGCTGCTGATGGTCAATGCGGCGCCGAGCGCCATCAATGCCACGCTCTACGACAAGCTCAGCTTCAACTTCCTGCGCGACATGGCGCCGGTCGGCGGCGTGGTGCGTACGCCGCTGGTGTTGCTGGTCAACCCGGCGTTCTCTGCCAAGACCGTTCCCGAGCTCATCGCCTTTGCCAAGGCCAATCCCGGCAAGGTCAACATGGCGTCGGCCGGCAACGGCACCCCGCCACACGTGGCGGGCGAGCTGCTCAAGATCATGGCCGGCGTCGACATCGTGCATGTGCCCTATCGGGGCGGCGGGCCGGCGCTGGTCGATCTCCTGGGCGGACAGGTGCAGATGATGTTCGGCGTGATCACGTCATCCATCGAGTACATCAAGGCCGGCAAGCTGCGCCCGTTGGCGGTGAGCACCGCGATGCGGGCGGCGGCGCTGCCCGACCTGCCCACGGTCGGCGATTTTTTGGCCGGCTACGAGGCCAGCGACTGGTACGGCATCTGCGCCCCCCGGGGCACGCCGGCCGAGATCACGGCCAAGCTCAATACCGAGATCAATGCCGGCCTCGCCGATCCCAAGCTCAAGGCGCGGCTCGCGGACCTCGGCGCCAGCGTCCTGCCGGGCTCGCCGGCCGAGTTCGGCAAGCTCATCGCCGACGAGACCGAGAAGTGGGGCAAGGTGGTCCGGGCCGCTCACATGAAGCCAGAGTGACTGGAATGGATTTGGCAAGGAGACCGCGATGAAGCTTCGGCGTCGGCAATTCCTGCAGCTCGGCGGTGCCGTCGCGGCCGCTGGGGCTCTTCCGCAGCTTGCATCGGCGCTCGACTACCCGGTGCGGCCGGTGCGCCTGGTGGTGGGCTTTCCGATGGGCGGCCCGAGCGACATCCTAGGGCGCCTGATCGCGCAATGGCTGTCGCAGCGTCTGGGCCAGCCGTTCGTGGTGGAGAACCAGCCGGGCGCGGCCAGCAACATCGCCACCGCGGCAGTGGTGCGCGCGCCGGCCGACGGCTACACCCTCCTATTGGTCGGTCCCGCCAATGCGATCAATGCCTCGCTGTTCGACAAGCTCGAGTTCAACTTCCTGCGCGACATCGCGCCGGTCGCGGGCGTGACCCGCGAGCCGCTGGTCATGCTGCTCAATCCGTCGGTTCCGGCACGCACGGGCGCGGAGCTCATGGCCTACGCGAAATCCAATCCCGGCAAGGTCAGGCTGGCGCTGACCGATCCGGGCAGCGCGCCGCATGCCTCAGGCGAGCTGTTTCGCATGATGACCGGCCTCGAGCTGGCGCCGGTCCGCTACACCGGCGGGGGTCCGGTCGCGCTCAAGGGGACGATCGAGGGGCAGTCGGAGCTGATGTTCGAGCCGCTGTCGGCGTCGCTCGAGCCGTTGCGCGCCGGCAAGCTGCGCGCGCTGGCGGTCACCACCGCGATGCCCTCGCCGGCGCTGCCGGACCTGCCGAGCATCGGCGATTTCCTTCCCGGCTATGAGGCGAGCGCGGTGTCCGGCGTCGGGGCACCCCGGGATACACCCGCCGGCATCGTCGACACGCTCAACACGGCGGTCAATGCGGCCTTTTCAGACCCGGCCATGAAGGCGCGGCTTGCCGACACCGGCGGCAGCGCGCTTGCCGGCTCGCCCGCCGACTTCGGCAAGCTCATGGCACAAGAAACCGAAAAGTGGACCAAAGTCGTCAAGTTCTCCGCCGCAGCGCCGCATTGAACATGGTCCCGGGCTGAGCCGGAAGATCGAGCTCTCGATCCAGCCAACGCGGTGCGGTTCCAACCGGGCACCCCCGCTCACTGGTTCCCGGACGGGCGCGGATGCTCGAGAAAGAAACGCAGCATCTCCCTGCTGGCGTCGGGCCCGCGCGGGTCGGTGTAGGAGCCGGCGGCGCTGCCGCCCGACCAGGCGTGTCCGCCGCCATGGATCTCCCATTGCTCGAGGGTCAATCGCCCGCTCGCATCCGCATGGACGGTGCGGGTGTAGGCGTGACCGCCGGCGACCCGGCCGCGATGCACCTGCTTCTCCGACGTCGCGGTTCCGATCTGGCGCGCGATGACATGATCGCCGTTGCGCGGGTGCACGGTGGTATCCCGGTCGCCGTGAAACACGATGGTCGGAAGAACCGGATCTGGCTCTTCCTCACCGGCCAAGACATCCCCGGGCTCGAACGAAGCCACGATGTTGCCGTGCTGCATGGCGGCGAACGCAGAGGAAAGATCGTTGGCGGCCCCGCAGGCGAGGCCGGAGTGCACGCCGATCGCGGCATACAAATCGGGGTAAGCGGCCCCCATGACGGCGGCCGCTGCCGCGCCGGCCGACAGTCCGCTGATGTAGACGCGCCGCGGGTCGACCGCATAGTCGGCCATGACCTGACGCGTGATGCCCGCAATGAGCGAGGGTTCTCCTTGACCGCGCCGCTGGTCGGACGGGCGAAACCAGTTCCAGCACCTCGCCGGGTTGGCGTCGCCCGGCTGCTCCGGATAGACGACGAGGCAGCTCGCTTCTTCGGCGATCACGTTCATGCGGGTGCCGGCGGCGAAATCGTCGGACGACTGATTGCAGCCGTGCAGCATGACCAGCAGAGGAAGCGCCTGCCCGTGATAGCGGCTGGGGATGTAGAGCTTGTAAGCACGGGTTCCCGCCGGGTTGCCGTAGCTCGCCGCAATGAGCTTGCCACCTTTCGGAACGATCTCCGGCACCAATGCCGGGACCGGCTGTGCCACGCGCCGCAACAAGAGCCCGGCATGGCGCTTGATGCGCTCCCTCAAGCCGAGCGTGCCCGAGAGCGCAACCGCCTTCCCGGCGGGGCGCGGCGCCGCGTCGATGATTTGCGGCTCCCGCACCCGCGCGACCGGGGCCTCGGCGCGGAACATGCGCTGCAGCAGCGCGGTAGCCTCCGTGAGCCGGCCCGCGCGGGTCAAGCGGGCGGCCTCGGCCATCTTGTCGGGATTGAACATGTCGTTCATGATTCCAGAGCTTTCATTTGTTCAGCCTTGCGCCAAGCATCCGCGGGCGGAACTCGATCCGAGTCGTTTGGAAATTTCATCGGCAGGATCGCACGGCCCGTCACCGTATCCGGTCGGCGAGCGCGGCCTTGACCGCGGGGCTGGCATGCAACGCCCCCAGCACGACCACCGAGGCGATCGTGGCGCGCGCGAGCTCGGGCGTGACGTCCGCAGCGATGCTGGCGAGACCCAGCACCTGGATATGCAGCATCTCGCCGGCCGAGCGCGACGCGTCGAGATCTTCGCGGCTGTAGTGCCGCAACCCGAGGTCGAGATTTTGCCGGACCGTGGATTGCTTGACCACGTCGGCGTGGCGCTCGAGCTGGTTGCGGATGGCGGTGCGGATGAAATCGGTCCGGTTCGAGTAGAAACCATCCTGAACCATCAAATCGATTTGACCGAGATCGACATAGCCGAGATTGATGGTGATTTTCTCGCTGTCGGCGGACTTGAGTCGGAGCTGGTGCACATTGTCGGCCATGGGGTTTGCCATCCATATACCATCTGTCTGGATGGTATATGGATGTCCGGCTGGGAGCGTTCAAGGGGGCAGCGGCTGGAATCGGTTGGGGGCCGATGGCGCGAAAAGGCCCGGGTGTCGGCGAGCCAAACGAGCCCCGGGCGACAACATCGGTCCTGACAGATATACATCCGGAAGCGGGTGGCACGGGTTTCGGGAGGAGCTGCATCATGAGCCAGATCGACATGGAGCGGGCCGACGCGCTCGTCCACGACTACGACATGCTCATGGACTTGATCCGCAACCGCACCAGCGTGCGCAAGCTCAAGCCCGACCCGATCCCCGACGAGAGCGTCAACAAGGTGCTGGAGGCCGGGCGCTGGGCGATGTCGGGCGCCAACGGCCAGCCCTGGGACTTCATCGTGGTCAAGGAGCCGGCCATCAAGAAGGAGCTGTTTCGCGCCTATTCCCAGGAGAACCAGGAGTTCATCTATTGGATGGAGCAGCAGCGCGATTTCAAGCTGCGTCATCCGGCCTATCAGATGACCCATCAGGATACGGTGCAGCGCCAGCGCACCCAGGTCGGCTGGTCGGAGGCGCCGGTCCTGGTCGTGATCACCGGCGACGGGCGACGGCAATGGGCGACCGTGCAGGGCGCCCACACCTTCGGGCGCGACCAGTCGCATCTGACCGACGGGCTCGCCAATGCCTCGATGCTGATGCATCTGGCGGCGGCCGCGCTCGGGCTCGGCAGCCAGCACGTCACCATCCATATCGAGGAGCCGTTCAAGCGCATCCTGGGCGTGCCGGACCTGCTGCGGCTGGTGCTGATCATGCCGCTCGGCTATCCGGCGGTACCGCCCAAGGCAGGGGTGCGCCGGCCGCTCGCCGACATGGTGCACCAGGAGCGTTTCGACATGAGCAAATACATGTCGAACGAGCGCGTCATCCAATTCCTGCACGAGCTGCGCTCCGATACCCTGCCGGTCTACAATCACTCCTTCACCGGCGACGCCAATCCGGGCGCACGCAAGCCTTAAACCGCCCACGACCAGGAGCCGCGATGGACCGCCCTCGCCTGAACTCGCCGCCGTTTTGCGCAAGCCGGCGCCGCGGCGGCGGCTGTTGCGGGGATCGGGCGGCGCGCCCAGGCGGGGCCACTCGGCCCGCTCGAGAAGCCGCGTCTCACCTTGGGCATTCCGCTCGATGCGGCGAGCTTCACGCCGGTCTATGTGGCGGCGGCCCGCACCTGGAAGCCGCAGGGCCTCGACATCGAGCTGATCAGCTTTCGCGGCGATGCCGAGGTGGCGCAGGCGCTCGCCGGCGATTCGATCGACCTCTCGCTGCAATCCCTCGACGGTCTGATCAACCTGATCAATGCCGGCCAGCCGGTGCGCGGCTTCTACGCGGGCTTCTATCAATCGGATTTCGCCTGGCTGGCGCAGCCCAAGATCAAGCAATGGAAGGACCTCAAGGGCGGCACCGCCGGGGTCTCGACTTACGGCTCGCTCACCGACCAGCTCACCCGCTATGTCCTCCGGCGCAATGGCCTCGAGCCCGAGAAGGACGTGCAGATCGTCCAGGCCGGCACCACGGCGAGCATGTTGCAGGCACTCAAGGCCGGCCGGCTCTCGCTCGGCATCCTGTCGCCGCCGTTCAAATGGATGGCGCAGGAGGCGGGCTTCACCTGGCTCGGCACCCAGATGGACATCGCCCCGCAATGGCCCAAGCACGCCTTCCTCGCCAAGACCAGGTTCATCGACGAGAATCCCAATACGCTGCGGGCGTTTCTGCGCGCCCATGTGGCGGCCCTGGCGCTGGCCCGGGCAGATCCGGCGCTGACAGTCGAAATCCTGATGGAGCGCCTGAAATGGTCCAAGGACTACGCGCAGCGCGCCTACGCGGAGACCATGCCGGCCTATGACGCGCGCGGCCATCTGCCGGATGCCCATATGGACGTGTTCTGGTCGATCGAGATCGCCGGCGGCGCGGTGACGCAGGCCTGGCCCGACGCCAAGCTGATCGACGATCGTTTCATCAAGAGCTTCGAGCAATGGGCGGGCTGATCCTGCCGCGGAGGGACAAGATGACATATGCCAAGCACGCCGGGTCGCTCGCGAAAAATGCCGGTTTGATCCTGTGCGCCGCAGGCTGCGCGGCCGTTACATTGCTGGCGCCAGCACGGGCCGCCGACACCGATCCCTGTGACAGTCTCATCCCGGCCGCGATCGGCGGTCCGCTCCTGCCCAAGACCAGCGAGACCGCGGTGTTCCGCTGGCTCGCCAACGCGAACTACGAGATCGACTATCGCGGGCAGATTTTCCTGTTCGACACCTATTTCGATCGCAAGGCGCGCAACCGGCCGCTCGGCTTCACCGCCGAGCAGGTGAAGCGGGCGAGCGTGATCTTCCTGGGGCACGGCCATTTCGATCACATGTCGGACACGGTTCCGGTGGCGGCGCAGACGCAGGCGCCGGTGGTGGGCGCCCCGATCACCATCGCGACCGCGCTCCAGATGGGACTGCCGGCCAAGCAGGCGATCACGGTGACGGGCGGCGAGACGCTGCATTTCGGCGACGTCACGGTCGACGTCGCGCTCGCCCACCACAGCGAGCCGGCGGCCGGCATCCAGGAGGCGCTCGCCAATCTCTACAAGGTCGAGTTGCCGCCGGATGCGCCCGACCAGGCGGCGGTGAGCGCCGCGGTGCGGGCGCGCGGCACCTTCTCGCCCGACGTGCTCGACAAAGGCACGATCGCCTATGCGCTCACCTTTCCGAACGGCTTCAAGGTGCTGATGCTCGACAGCGCCGGCCCGATCACCGAGGGCGACCGCAAGCTGGCGGAGAAGATTGGCCCGGTCGACGTCGCCTCTATCGCTTACCAGGCGCATGCCATCGCGGAGCGGCAGGTGGGCGAGACCTTCCCGCTGGTGCAGCTGTTCCGGCCCAAGCTCTATTTGCCCTCGCATCACGATGCGAGCTTCGGCAGCTGGATCGATCTCGGCATCGAGCCGCTGTTGGAGAAAATCCGCGACGAGATGCCGGACACGCGGTTCCTGGCGCCGCTCTATCGCAGCCCGATCTGCGTCGCCACCAGCGGCGCGCAACGCGGAACGGTGACCAAGTTTCGATATTGATGCCTGTAGCCCGGATGGAGCGCTTGCGTAATCCGGGACCGTCGTTCCCGCATTTCGCAAGCGCTCCATAGCCCGTCGAAGACGGGAGTAAACGCCCTGATGCGGGCTACGAAGGGAGGCCGAATATGCAAGGAAATGTGCTGCTCGCGGCACTGGCCGCCGTCGCCGCATCGCTTTCCGCCCAACAGTCGTTCGCGCAATCCCCCGAGCAAAGCCCGGCGCGCCAGCAGGCGGTGCAGGCCGCGCGCTACGGCACCGCGCTCGGGTTGCCGCGCGACGGCGGCAAGCTCTATCTGCCGGACGAGGCCTATCCGCGCTTTCCGCTGCCGCCCGGCAATGCCGCCTATGCGCATATCGACGGGCTCAAGATGAAGGAGGTGGTCGAGCAAATCGCCGCCATCTCGCGCAAGAGCCGCGACGACGGCAATCAGTACTGGGGCCGGATCGCCGGTACGCCCTACGACCGCATGACCGAGGATTGGGTCGCGGAGCAGTTCAGGGCGATCGGCCTGCAGAACGTGCGCCGCCAAGAGCTCGACATGAAGCCGCTGTGGTATCCGCAATCTTGGAAGGCGGAGGCCACGATCGCGGGCGCCGCCACGGCGCTCAAGACCACCTTCCCGATCAACGGCACCGTGGGCACGGCGGCGAGCGGCATCGCGGCGCCGGCCGTCTGGGTCGGGCTCGGCACCGCCGCCGATCTCAAGGGCCGCGACATCAAGGACAAGGCGGTCTTCATCTACAGCATCGCGACCCCGGGCGGACGCGACCATTCGGCCGCCTGGAACGGCGCCATCAAGCGCGTCAACGAGGCGGGCGCCGCGCTGGTGTTCGTGATCATGGGCTTCCCCGGCAACGCCATCTCCAACCCGGAGGGCGCCGACGGAACGCGGGCCCCGACCTTCACCATCAGCGTGGACGAAGGCGACATGATCCGCGGGGCGCTGGAGAAAGGCCAGGACGTGTCGGTCCGCCTGCAAGCCGACATCAAGGAGCGGACCGGCCTCAAGACCGGTAATGTCTGGGGCGTGCTGCCGGGCGCGACCGACGAGAACATCTTGATCATGGCGCATACCGACGCCTTCTTCGAAGGCGCGCTCGACAATGCCTCGGGCATGGCCATGATGCTGGAGATCGCGCGCCACTACGCCGCCATCCCGCAGTCCGAGCGCCGGCGCACCATCACCTTCCTCACCACCTCCGACCACCATCACGGATCGGTCGGGGTGCGCTGGGTGCACGATCACATGGACGACTTCTTCGCCAAGACGGCGGTGATCGTGAACTGCGAGCATCCTTCGCAGACCCTGATCTATCTGCTCAATGCCGGCATCATGACGGCGAACGAGGTGAGCGCGCGGCGCTGGTATGTGGGCGGCAGCGACGCCCTCAAGCGGCTTGTCACCGGCACGTTCAAGGAGTTCGGCGTATCGGTCTACACCCTGCCGGAGCAGCGGCCGGGCGGCGAGCTGTCGCAACTGTTCGACAAGGCGCCGAGCTTCCACATCATCGACCACGTCATCTATCACACCACCATCGACACCGCGCAGCTGGTCCCGGCCTGGGGAATGGAGGCCGCCACCCGCGCCTTCTTGAAGATCATCGACGGCGTCAACAAGATGAGCCTGACGCAGTTGCGCAGCGGCGGAACGTAGCGGACTCATTCCATGAAGCCGATCGGCACAACGCGGTCGAATGCGAATTTCCGCGCGCGCATCGCGGCTGTGCTGGTCGCAACTTGGCCGGTCGCCGCGCATGCGCAGCCGGCCGAGGAGTTCTTCCGGAGCAAGAAGGACTTGAATCTCGATCACCAGCTCCGCGGTCGGGGGCGGATACAACTCCTACAGCCGGCTGCTCGCGCACCATATGAGCAAGTATCTGCCAGGCAATCCGACCATCGTGGTACAGAACATGCTCGGTGGCGGCGGCATTCGGGCGACCAACTACATCTACAATGTCGCGCCGCGGGACGGTACGGTCTTTGCGCTGATCGACCGCGGCATGCCGACCGCACCGCTGCTCTACGCCGACAAATCGCAGGCACGTTTCGACGCGGTCAGGTTCAGCTGGATCGGCAGCATCATGCGCGAAACCGGCATGGGGGTGCTGTCGGCGCACTCCGCGGTCGCGAGCATCGACGACGCCAAGACGCATCCGATCTTCTTCGGCGCGACCGGGCCGGAAACCGATCCCGCGATGTATTCGCGGCTGGTGAACGATCTCGTCGGAACGAAGATCAAGGTCATCAACGGCTACAAGGGACAGCCGGAAGAATTCCAGGCGGTGGAGAAAGGCGAGCTGGACGGTTTGTTCATGAGCGGGTGGTCGGGCCCCGGCCGGGCCTATGTGCGCGACCAGATCGGCAAGGGCCAGATGCGGCTTCTGGTCCAGATGGCCCCGAGCAGAGACCCGCAGCACCAGGACACGCCGACGATCATGGATTTGGTGAGCGCGCCGCAGGACCGCCAGATCGTCGAGCTGGTGATGGATCGCGTATCGCTCGGGCGGCCCGTGGTGGCGCCGCCCGGGCTGGCGGCCGACCGCCTCGCGCTGTTGCGCACGGCCTTTCGGCAGGCGATCGAGGATCCCGAGCTGCGAGCCGACGCGGAAAAGCAGCGTCTGGCGATCGATCCGACCCTCGGCGAGGAAGCGCAGGACATTATCCGGCGTCTTTATCGATCGCCGCCCGAGGTCGTCGAACGCATGCGCAAGATCGTGCAACTTTCCGAGCCGTAGATCGCTATCCGTGAAAAAAGCGGCGCCGTCCGCGCCGGCGCCGGCGACAAGATTCAGGTCACGGCGCGCGTGCGCCGCGAGAGCTCGTCGAACTCGGCGGCGACCTGATCGGGCCGCTCCAGCGGGGTCAGGTGGCGCGCGCCGGGAAGCACCGTCAGGGTGGACCCGGCGATGGCGGCATGCATCGCCTCCGCCATGGCGAGGGGCGTGGCGTAGTCTTCCTCGCCCACCACGATCGCGGTCGGCACCTTGATCGACGGCAGCCCGGAGCGCAGGTCGCAGGCGCCGAGCATCCGGCAGGTCTGCGCATAGACCGCCACATCATTGCGCAAGAAGATGTCGACGCATTCCTTGACCGCCTGCGGATTGTCGGCGCGGAACTTGTCGCCGAACCAGCGCGTGACCTGGAAATCGGTGAGCGAGGCCATGCCGGCTGCGAGCGCGGCGTTCGCTCTCTGCTCCCAGTTCTTGGGCGCGTCAGCGCCGTACCAGGCCGTCGTATCCACCAGCCCGAGCGCCGACACGCGCGCCGGATGCCGGATCGCGAAAGCGAGCGCGATACAGCCTCCCATGGAGGCGCCCGCCGTGAGCGCGCTGGGCCAACCGAGCGCGTCGAAGAGATCGGCGAGATCGTCGGCATGCTGCTCGACCGTGACCGGCCCACCGGGCTTGTCCGATCGGCCGTGCCCGCGGCAATCATGGATCAGCACGCAAGCGTTCGCCGCCAATCGCTCGGCGACCGGCCGCCAGAACGACCGGTCCATGGCGAGCGAGTGGACGAGCGCGATGTGCCGGCCGGGAGCCGGATGATCATAGAGCGTATAGGCCAGACGCGTGCCGTCGCGCGCCCTCGCCTCGCGTTCGAAGCTCGGCATCGGGTTCCTTGTCTTTCAGGAGTTTTTCAGGCCTGCAGCGCGTCGACGAAACCGAGCTGCAGCAGGAGGCCCAGCTCGTCGCCGAAGTACCAGGCCTGCTTCCACTTGCCGTCGACCACCCGCATGACGCCGATCTCGGTGACGTCGACGTGCTTGCCGGCCGGCGGCAGGCCATAGAGCGGCTTGCTGTGGACCGCGGCGAGCCGAAAGCGCATCCAGACGTTCTCGCCCTCGGCGATGAAATCCTCAATCCGGTCGTGGCGATCCGGCATCGCATCGGTAATGTTCTGGTTGGGAACGCCCTTGCGGTCGCCGTAGTCGCGCAGATGCTGGAAGCCGACGCGGGTCTGCTTGAAATCGGGCGCCTGCTCGCTCTTGGGCAAGGGCGCCGATCCCTTCGAGCGCGCAATGAGCAGCCGATTGCGATCTTCGATCGCGGCGAGCGGACCGGCTTGCAGACGCTTGATCACCATATCGGGATCCTCGCCGGCATCGCTCAAGGGCGGCGCGATGGTCTTGCCGTCCTTGCGGGGCGGCATCTTGGCGCCGAGCTGGCGCATCAGGCCGGCTTCGTCGGCCATGAACCAGCTCTCAGTGACCTTGCCGTCGGCCAGCCGGAACATCGCCATCTCCTGGAACTCGAATTTCTTGCCGGTCGGCGGGATGCCGAGGAAATTGCCCTGGTGGGTGCCGCTGACCCGGAAGATCATGCCGACCCGATCGCCCTCCGCGATCATGCTCTCGATCACGTCGGCGCGATCCGGAAAGGCCGTGCGCAAGTTCGGGCCCGGATTGGGGAAGTCCTGGTCCTGCGCATTCTTCGCCAGGTGCTCGATGCCGGCGCGCAACCGCTTGGAGCCCGGCGCCGTGAGCTCGCGCTGGACCGCGGCCTCGTCCTTGGTGCCCTGCGATTCCTTGAGGCGGCGGACCACGTCCTTGTTGCGCTCGAGGTCGGCGGCCGGCGATTGGGCGGCCAGCCGTCGCGGCTGTGCGGCGGTCAGCACCAAGCCGGCACCGATCGTGCCGGTCAACAGCTTGCGGCGGCTCAACATGGTGCGTGTCCTCCGGGGAGCATGGGATTGAGGGGCGCTTTTGAAAATCGCCGCAACATTGTGCCCGCTCGCAGCACTGCCCACAATGCCCGCCGGTTGCGGCTCCCGCGCCACGCGCGGCTCGCGCCGGGCGGCTCCCGCGGAGGCAACGACGCCAGACGGCCCCGGCAAATCCGGCAGGTCTCGCCCCGTTAGGCCTAACGCCCGGTTTCCAAACGGGGTTACCAGAATTCTTGGCAGCCTGCACGAAACCGGATTAGATTGCAGGCCGGACGCCGGCCCGCCCGGAAAGCCCCATCGCCCCGCCGCAGATGGTGCCAGGCTACCGCGACAGCCGGGAATCGCGTCAGCATCGAGGAGTGAGGCAAATGTCCTTCGCCAGCCGTCATGCCTGCATCGTGAGCGTGGCTTTGCTTGCCATCGCCGGCTCCTCCCCGCCCGCCGCCGCCGCCGACGCGGTCAAGCTCGCCGCCATCACCCGCACCGTCTTCTACGTTCCGCTCTGGGTCGCCATGCATCGGGGCTTCCTCAAGGACGAGGGGCTCGACGTCGATGTCACGTTCTTCGACAATGCCGGCCGCACCGACGAGATGCTACGCACTGGCGAGATGCAGTTCGTGCTGCGCTCGCCCGAGGCCGCCATGATGGACGCATACCGGGGCGGCTCGTTGCGGGTCATCGCCGGCGGCGTGAGCAAGCTGCCGCACTTCGTCATCGCGCAACCCTGGATCAAGACGCTCGACCAGCTCAGGGGCGCCAATTTCGGCGTTCTTTCCGCCAAGGAGGGCACCACCTACATCGTCCAGGACATCGCCAAGGCGGCCGGGCTCACCCCGGCCGACTACAAGATCAGCGTGGTGGGGGGATCGCCGACGCGCTGGAAGCTGCTCAAGGAAGGCAAGATCGACGTCGGCCTGCAGCCCATCCCCAACAGCTATGAGGCGGAGGCGGCCGGCTTCACCAATCTCGGCTCGGCCATCAATTTCGTGCCCAATTGGCAGTTCACCGCGGTCAATGTCGACGAGAAATGGGCCGAACCGCATCGCGACATCGTGGTCCGCTTCCTGCGCGGGCTGCAACGCGGCCGCGACTTCATGCGCAACGATCCGCTGGAGAGCGCGAAGATCGCGGCGCAGGAGCTCGACACCAAGCTCGATCTCGCCATCCGCATGCTCGGCGACGTCGAGAAATACGACATGCTCGATGGCCAGACCGCCCTCAACATGCCGGGCCTGCAGCGCATATTCGAGACCCTGCTGCAGAGCGGCGACATCGCAGCCGACCGGAAGTTCGACGCGAATCTCGTTACCGACCTGAGCTATTGGGAGGAGAGTCATCCGGAAGCGGCTCTGACGGGTGCCATTCCGGCAGTGCGGCCCGCTCAACCGGCGGTGCAGCCCGCTCAATAAAACGGGCAGACCCGCCGTTGCGAATGGGCCGCCGATGCGGGGCAGCCTGCGCGGGCAGCCGGGCCTTTGCACAAGTTTCGGCGGTGCAGATTAAATCCAAATTAAAGCTAACACTATTATCCGGCCCTGCCGCGTCGGTTTTGAACCGGACCGCAACCCAGCGCGCTTAAGTCTTATCAAACCCTGGCGAATCCCGGCCGGCGGAGGATGCGCGCGCGACGGCATGGCAACCGTCCCGCTCAACGAAGGACGACTGTGACCATGCTCCGCGGCATTCGAACGCGGCTTCTGGGTTTGGTGATCGCCACGGTGGTTCCGTTCACGGCTCTCATCGGCGGTGGACTGTGGAACCAGTGGCGAGGCGACCAGGCGCAGGCGTTCAGAAGCGCACTGATCGAAGCGCACTTGCTGGCTGCCCGCGTCGACGACCAGATCACCGAGCTCGACAACCTCCTGATCGGCCTGAGCCAAGCCGTGTCGACCGATCCGGCCGACGTCCTGACGAACGATGCCATGCTCCGGCGCGCCAAGGCCGAGCTGCCCGGCTACATCGGCAATATGCTGCTGTCGGCGCCCAACGGCGGCAATATCGGCACGTCGTTCGCGCCGGCCGAGAGCGGGCGCACCTATATCGGCGATCGCGATTATTTCAAATGGATATCGGCGGACCGGGAAGGCGCCGCAGTCGGCAATCCGGTGCTCGGGCGCACCACCGGCCAATGGGTGACCACGGTTGCACGCGGGATCCGGAATCCGGCCGGCGATCTGATGGCCATCATCGGCGTCGGCATCCAGATCGAGCATTTCCAGAATGCGCTCACGTTGCACGAGCTTCCGGCCGGCAGCATCGTCCAGATCATCAGCCGGGACGGCAGCATCATCCTGCGCAACGACGACGCGGGCTGGGTCGGTCGCAGGCTGAGCGACAACGACTTCGCCGCGCTCCACTCGGCGTCGAAAGAAGCCAGCGCGGCAGTGCTCTGGCCCGACCATATCGAGCGCATCACCGGTTCGGCCGCCATGGGGGCGGCGCCGTGGCTGGTATCGGTCGGCTTGCCGACCGAATATGTCCTCTCGAACGTGGTCTCTCGGCTGGCCTGGGGCACGGTCGCCAGCCTGATCACGCTTCTGGTAGCGCTCGCACTGGCATCGGCGTTCTCGGGCCGGATCATCAGCCCCTTGCGGCAGCTCAGCGCCGATGCTTCGGCACTCGCGGCCGGCAACCTCACCCATCGTACCGCCGTCGTCACCCAAGACGAGGTCGGCGCGCTCGCCAATACGTTCAACGCGATGGCGGCGTCGCTGGAGGCGAGACACCGCGAGCTCGACCTGGCCCGCGAAGCGGCCTTCGCCGAGGCGATCGAGCGCGCGCGGCTGGAGCAGATGGAGCGGCAGGCCAAGGAAACCCTGGCCGCCGTGATCGACGCATCTCCGGTGGCGATCGTCTGCTCCGATCTCGATCGCAATATCGTGCTCTGGAGCCGGGCAGCAGAGCAGATATTCGGCTATCCGGGCGAGGAGATCGTGGGGCGACGCACCAAGCTGGTGCTGCCCGAGGCGGTGACTGAATCACAAATCATGTTCGAGCGATGCCTCAACGGCGAGACGATCCGGGATGTCGAGGTCAGGCGCCGGCGCAAGGACGGCTCGATCGTCGATATCAGGCTGGCGGCGACGCCGATGTACAATCCCGACGGCAAGGTCTGGGGCGTGGCATGGGCCTACGACGACATCACCGGCAGCAAGAAGGCCGAACGCCAGCTCAATCAGATCGCGCACTATGATCAGCTGACCGGGCTGCCCAACCGGGTCTCGCTGAAGGACGAGCTGACGCGCTTGCTGAGCGTGGACGATGGCCGGTCGCATTCGATCGCGCTGTTCGATCTCGACGGCTTCAAGGACGTGAACGACACCGACGGTCATTCGACCGGCGACCAGTTGCTGGTCGAGGTAGCGAGCCGATTGAACGGCGCCGCCGGCGACGCCGGCAGGGTATACCGGCTCGGCGGCGACGAGTTCGTGGTCGTCATCCCGGGCTGCGGCGATCCTCGCGCTGTCACGGAGCTCGTCGCGTCCATGTTGCGGCAGCTGGCTGAGCCGTTCGAGATTCATGAGCACGTGCTGCATATCGGCGGCAGCGCCGGCATCGCCATCGCGCCCCAGGACGGCGCATCGGTCGACGAGCTGATCGCCAACGCCGATCTCGCCCTCTACCAGGCCAAGGACGAAGGCGGCCACACCTATCGGCTGTTCGTACCGGTGCTGCGAGCGCGCGCGCAGAGTCGGCGCGGACTGCAGATGGAGCTGCGCCGCGCATTCGCGGAGAACGAGTTCGAGCTGTATTTCCAGCCGCAGATCCGTCTGGCGGACGATGCGGTGGTGGGCGCCGAGGCGCTGCTGCGCTGGCGACATCCGCAGCGCGGCGTGGTCGGCCCGGGTGCCTTCATCCAGACCTTGGCCGAAAGCTCCATCGCGCCAGCGGTGGGCGCATGGATCATGCGGGACGCCTGCGCGAAGACCTCCGCGTGGCGCGCCATGGGACTTTCGCTAAACCGCATCAGCATCAACCTGTTTCCCAGCCAGTGTCGCGATGCGGCGCTGCTGGCCGAGGTCGAGGACGCGTTGCAGATGAGCGGCCTGCCGGCCGATATCCTCGAGTTGGAGATCAGCGAGACCTTTGCGCTCAACAATGACGACTCGATCGCGCCGCTGCAGGAGCTGCACGACCGCGGCATCAAGCTCGCTTTTGACGATTTCGGCACCGGCTATGCCTCGCTCGCCTACCTGACCAAGTTTCCGGTGTCCCGGATCAAGATCGACCGCAGCTTCATCGCCCGGGTCACCGACGACGCCGAAAACGCCGCCATCGTTCGATCGCTCATCGCGATGGCGCATAATCTGAAGCTCGGCATCATCGCCGAAGGCGTCGAAACCGAGGCACAGGCGCGCTTTCTGCTGGAGGAGCGGTGCGAGGAGGCACAAGGCTTTCTGTATGCGAAACCGCTCTCCGCCGCCGATTTCGAGGCCTATCTGCGCGCCCGCCCGCTCGCCTCGCACGTCGCGCATCCACGGGAGAGACGCTCTTACGGCGGCGTCGCCAGCTTGCCGCGGTCGTACGCGCGAACCAGCCGCAAGGGCCCGCGGGCCTGACCCCGCCATGCAATGCCAAGCCTTCGCAGTGCGCGGACCGGGCAGCGCCGCCGGCAGCGCTCGCCGAGGGAGTTGCCCGCGCTCATGAGACGCGGCTCGATCGGAGCATACCGCGACCAGCCGCCCGGGGCGGCCGAATGGTTAACGCGCGACTGGGGTGCGGACGATCTCAGGCTTCGGCGAAGGTCGGCGCGCACGCAGCCGGTTGGCCGCAGCTGCGTGCGCGCGTTGAGAAAGCGGCAAGACTCGGGGGGACCGGCCGCTCCCATAACCTCCCCAGGGGGGACATGGGGAGGAACCATTATGGGGGGAAGCTGATGTGCGGGCGACTTGCTTTCTTGGTTCGAACCATCCGCATCGGTTTTGCACCGATCGGGGCGCCGCCGCGAGCGTGATATCCGAGATTGTTCGGCAAGGCTGCGCCCAAATCCGCCTTGCGGAAACGTGGTTTGTGCGGATATGTGAGGAATTGTGCCGAACGGGACGCCGTTGGGGCTGATGATGCCGGAAACCTCGGAAAAGCAGCTTTCGGGCGAGCAGAGCCGCTTGGTCGCCGCAATCATTCGCGAGCAGCTGGCGCGCCGGCGGATGTCCCGCCAGCACTTGGCCGATCAGGCCAAGATCAGCATCTCGACCCTGGAGAAGGCCCTTTCCGGGCGCCGCCCCTTTACGCTGGCCACTACGGTGCGGCTCGAGGAGGCGCTGGGCGTGTCGTTGCGCAAAGGCGAGCCCGCCGCCGATCTGGGGGCGGCCCCCGCCAACCTGGCACCGGGCCATCTCGGCTTCTATTCGCGGCCGGCGGTCAGCTGGATCGAGGGCTCATATGTGACGCTGCGGCCCTCCTTCAGCGATCCGCAGGCGATCTTCGCCTACCGAACCGAAATCTGCTGGGACGACGGCGTGTCGAGCCTCATCTTCCGGGAATCCGACCGGGTCGATGCCGAATTCTCCCAACAGGGATTGGTGTCGGTGCCCCATCAATCGGGACACATCTATCTGGTGACCAACCGGCAAGGACAATACCGGCTGGTGATCATCTCCCGGCCCACCATCAACGGCGAGATGTTCGGGATCATGACCACGCTTCGGGTCGGCCGCGGCTCGGAGCTCATGCCGGTATCGGGGCCGATCGCCTACGTGCCGGTGGGAACGCTGCCGAAGGCCGAGTTCGGCCGCATCCCGGCAGGCCATGCCTGCCATCAGCAATATCGCAAGCTGCTGCGGCGAACGGTCGAAGAATCCTTCGCCCTGTTCCTGCAGATCTGAAGCCGCCTTACCCGCCCCGGTTCTCGCCCACGCCGCCGATGATCTGCAACAGCCGATCGGCGATCGGTCGCGGCGTCGCCACGATCTCGGTGACGATCTTCTGCATCTCGGCGCCGGAGACCGGGTTGATGTCGAAGTGCTCTTTGGCGGCCTCGGCCAGGAACACCGGATCCTTGACCATGGCGTCGAACGCATCGCGCAACGCCTTCACCCGCTCGGCCGGCACCCCCGGAGATGTGAACACCGGGCGCCCGATCGTGCTGGAGGCCGACAGCAATTTGAAGATCGCCCGGTCCTCGTCGTTGGAGGCGAGATCGATCATGAGCGGCACGTCGGGCAGGTCGGGCGCCTTGGTGAGCCCGATCTGAACCAGGATGTCGATCTTCTTGTCGCGCAGCCAATCCGGCCGCGTCGCCTTCCACGCCCCCCAGGCGTTCGAGCCGCGGCCGTCCACCTCGCCCTTCTCCATCGCGAGATTGATGTCGTTGCCGCCCGGATAGCCGATGATGATCTTGAACTTGGTCCCGATCAGCGCATTCATGGCCTTGGGGTATTGCGAGCTGGTGCTGCCGCCGGTGGCACCCACCACGACCTGCTTCTTCTTGGCGTCATCGATGGTCTTGATGCCCGACGTGTACCAGGTCGCGGTCGTGTTGTTGTCGGCGTTGGGATTGCCGATATAGATGAGCTTGGTGGTGTCGAGATCGAGCTGCTTGTCGCCCATGGCCTGCTCGACCGAGAGCGACTGGTCGGCTGTCGCCAGGACGGTGCCGTCCTTGGGGCCCACGCTGTAGACCCACTTGGTGGCGGCACGGCTGCCGGCGCCCGGCATGTTGCGCGGCACGATGGTCGGCTTGCCCGGAATGTAGTTGCCGAGATAGCGGGCGACCAGGCGGGCATAGAGATCGTAGGTGCCGCCCGGCGAATAGCCGATCACCATCTCGAGCTGCTTGCCCCGGTAGAAATCCTCGATCGCCTGCTGGCTCTGCGCCGGACCGACGGCGGCCACGCAGAACGGTAACGCCAGCGCAGCCGCGAGACCGGCCAAGGCAAGGCTTCGAGTCCGAACCTGGGAATGGGCATGACCGAACATATTAGCTGCTCCCGCCATATGGCTCCGCGCCGGTGGACAACGCGCGCCGCCAACCGTTAGTTCATCGCCGCACTTCCGGCAACTTGCCGGGGCGATCCCTGTTGTAAGGCTTTCCGTGCGATCTGTTCTGCGTCGCGTTGTCGCTCACCCGTGGCGGCGCCACCCCGGTGCAAAGCGAGACAAACGATCGAAGGATCAATACTTTGGATTCGCCCGTCACGTGGAGCCGCGGCCCCGCGCCCGGGTTCGACGTCCAGATCGAGAGGTATTCAAAATGACCCCCCGTTCGGCCGCAGGACTCGCGCAGGCGACGTACAAGCTGGGCGTTCTCGCACTGCTCGTCGGCGTCGCCAAGCTGGCGATCCCGACACAGGCGGCCGCGCAATCGGTGGCCGATTTCTACCGGGGCAAGAACGTCAATCTCATGATTGGCGTCAATGTCGGCGGCTCCTACGATCGCGATGCGCGACTGGTCGCCCGCTATCTGGGCTCGCATTTGCCCGGCAACCCGACCATCGTGCCGCAAAACATGATCGGCGGCGGCGGCATCGTGATGGCCAATTTCCTGCAGACCATCGCGCCCCGGGACGGCACCACCATCGGCATGATCCCCAACACCCTGGTGGTGAACCAATTGGTCGGCATGGCGGCCGTGCGTTACGACATGGGCAAGTTCCATTGGATCGGCTCGATCATGCCCACCGCCCACAGCGCGATGGTGGCATGGCATGCCTCCGGCATCACCAGCATCGCGGACGCGCGCCGCGGCGAGGTCACCGCCGGCGCCAGCCCGAAGGGCTCGTTCCTCTATGCGATGCCGGCTTTGCTGAACGAGTTCCTCGGCACCAGGTTCAAGATCGTGGCCGGATATCAGGGCATCGCCAGCGTCTATCTGGCGATGGAGCGCGGCGAGGTCGACGCGCTCGGCATCACCTGGGGCGAGTTCAAGGTCGAGAAATCCGACATGGTGCGCGACGGCAAGATCCGCATCCTGGTGCAGTCCGCCCCCAAGGCGGTCGACCTGCCGGACGTGCCGACCGTGGACGAGCTCGCCAAGAACGAGGCCGATCGCGGGCCGATGGACTTCCTCCTGTCCGGCAATGCGCTGGGCCGGCCGCTGGCGGCGCCGCCCGGCACACCGCCGGAGCGGGTCGCGGCGCTGCGGGCAGCGTTCGAGGAGACCATGAAGGATCCCCGCTTCCTGCACGACGTGGAAGCCTCCCGGACCGAGCTCGGTCCGATCGCGGGCGACACGCTGCAGCATGCAGTCGAGCGGATACTGACCACGCCGCAGCAATTCATCGCCCGCGCCAGGACGGTCCTCGAGTAGACGGCCCGAGCTATTTCAGGCGGTCGCGGATCTTGTTGAGGCCGGCCCGGGCGCAGGCCTCGTCCAACTGGGCGCCGGGCGCGCCGCTCGCCCCGATGGCGCCCACCACCTCATCGCCGATCTTGATCACGACCCCGCCGCCGAAAAACATCACGTGCGGCAGCTTGGACAGCACCGTGAGCCCACCCGGCTCCTTGGCGCGCTCCGCCAGCGGCAGCGTATCGCTCTTGAACGAGACGCTGGTATAGGCCTTGTCGTTGGCGCTATCGAGCGTGTGAATGCCGGCACCGTCGCCGCGCACCTCCGCCTGGCGCGCGCCGTCGGCGTCCACCACCACGGCGGTCTCCTTGTAATTGTCCTTGGCGCAGAACGCGACCGCCTCCACGGCGGCCTCGGCGGCGAGCGCGGCGGGAATCCGGTGGGTCACCAGGGCGTCGGCGCCGGCCGGCAGCGTGGCGCCGCAGCAGAGGCCGGCCGCGGCCAGCATCGGCACCATGACGGCGTATGGATTCTTCATTGCGGTTCTCCTTGGGTTCGAGGGGCGAGAGCAGAGATCGCGATATTAGCGCAGATTTGGGGCCGGGATGTGCCCACATGGCGCAGAGCGCCCGCTGCGGAGGCCGCAGTCTCAACGATCGTTCAGCTCGATGCCGGCATGAGGCGGCAGCCGATAGAACACCAGCACCGACGTCAGCACCAGGAAGCCGATGATGAAATACGCGAGCGCGACATCATCCGACGTGATGGCGGCGCGATCGTGCCAGGTCAGGCTCAGATGAACCACCAGCGCCGCCAGGCCGACCCCGAAGCTCTGCGCCAATTGCTGCGCCATCGCCAGAAAGCTGGTGGCGCGGCTGAACACCTCGGGCGGCATCTCGGCATAGCCCAACGATTGGACCGCGGTGAACTGGATCGAGCGCGAGAAGCCGCCGATCAGGAGCGTGAGCGCGATCACCACATAAGGTGTGGTGACCTGGAAGAACCCGCAGCCGATCAGAAAGCCGCCGCTCACGATCGCATTGCCGATCAGCAGGCGCCGGAACCCCAGCGGCCGCAGCAGCGGGCGGAACGTGAACCGCATCGCCACCGAGCCGACCGCGCTGGCAAGCGTCATGAGGCCGGCCTGGAAGGCGGAGAATCCGAAACCCAGCTGCAGCAGAAGCGCCAGCAGGAAGACCGACGAGGTCGTGCTGAAGTAGAACAGGCCGCCGCCCGAGAGCGACGCCGCGAAGGTGCGAATCCGCAGCAAGCTGAGATCGATGATCGGATCGGCGGCGCCGCGGGCGTGGATCAGGTAGAGGCCGCTGCAGAGCGTGCCGGCCGCGAGCGACGCCAGGATGAGCGGGACCGGGATCAAGCCCCGCCCGATCGCCTCGAATCCGAACACCAGGCCCGCCACCGCCAGGCCGATCAGCGCGAACCCGCGTAGGTCGAGCGGCGCGATCTTTCCGGCCTCAACATCGGGAATGAAGAAATATACCATGAATATGCCGGCGAAGCCGATCGGCAGATTGATGAAGAAAATCCAGGGCCAGGAGAAATAGCTGACGATGAAACCGCCGACAGACGGCCCGAGCAGCGGCCCCAGCACCGCCGGAATGGTGATGTAGTTCATCGCCTGCACCAATTGCAGCTTGGGCACGCTCTTGAGCACGATCACGCGCCCGACCGGCGTCATCATGGCGCCGCCGATGCCTTGGAGGATGCGATAGAGGACGAGCTCGACCAGCGAATGGGATATCCCACACAGCACCGAGCTCACCGTGAAGACCACGATCGCCGACATGAACACACGCTTGGCGCCGAACCGGTCGGCCATCCAACCGCTCACCGGCACGAACACCGCCAGCGCCAGCAGGTAGGTGGTGATCGCCAGATTGAGCCGCACCGGATCCTGGTGCAGGGACGCCGCCATCGACGGCAGCGCGGTCGCGATCACCGCACCGTCGAACTGGTGCATAAACTGAGCGCCGCCGACGATCAGCGGAATGACGAGGGTGGAGCGTGACATTCGCAAATTTGCTCGATCGGTCTCGGTTGCGAAAAGCGTTGCGGGAGGCCCTTCAGCTCAGGCTCTTACTGGAGGGCGCCCGCACCCGCCATGACGATTTGAGCCATTTTCGTCCGGGGCGGCAGAATTGGCGATCCACGCGGTTGCGCGGGCGGGCGCCCGTAACAGTGAGTATCGTGGCGACCGGCCCAGGGCGATAAGGCGCTCCGGTTCGTGCTATGATTGGCGGAACCATGCCGCTCGGCGGCGGTTGCAGGCATCGGATGAGCAATTCGACCCCCTTTCTCGGTTTCGATCCCGACCCGGAGATCGCGCTGCTGCGCGACAATGTGCGCGCTTTCGCGGCGGCCGAGATCGCGCCGCGCGCCGCCGCCATCGACCGGGAGGACGCGTTCCCACGCGATCTGTGGCCGAAGATGGGGACGCTCGGCCTCCATGGCATCACCGTAGAGGAGGAATTCGGCGGCGCCGGCATGGGCTATCTGGCCCATGTGGTGGCGCTCGAGGAGGTGAGCCGGGCTTCCGGCGCGGTCGGCCTGTCCTATGGGGCGCACTCCAATCTCTGCGTCAACCAGATCCGACGCAACGGCACGCCGGAGCAGAAGCGGCGCCACCTGCCGGGGTTGATCAGCGGGGAGCATGTGGGCGCGCTCGCCATGAGCGAAGCCGGGGCCGGCTCGGACGTGGTGGCCATGAGCACGCGCGCCGAGCGCAAGGGCGATCGCTACCTGATCAATGGCGCCAAGAGCTGGATCACCAACGGCACCGAGGCCGACGTGCTGGTGGTCTATGCCAAAACCAATCCGGCGGCGGGCGCGCGCGGGATCACCGCGTTCCTGATCGAGAGGGGCATGCCGGGGTTTCGCCCCGGCCGCAAGCTCGACAAGCTCGGCATGCGCGGATCGCCGACCGCCGAGCTCGTCTTCGAGGATTGCGAGGTCGGCCGCGAGAGCGTGCTCGGCCTTCCCGACGAAGGCGTGAGCGTGCTGATGAGCGGCCTCGACTATGAGCGGCTGGTGCTGGCCGGCGGTCCGCTCGGCATCATGCAGGCGTGCCTGGACGCGGTCATCCCCTATGTGCACGAGCGCAAGCAGTTCGGCCAGGCGATCGGCGAGTTCCAGCTCATGCAGGCCAAGCTCGCCGACATGTATACCAGCCTGAGCGCCTGCCGCGCCTATGTGTATGCGGTGGCGCGCGCCAGCGATCACGGCCGTATCGACCGCATGGATTCGGCGGGCGCCATTCTCTATGCGGCCGAGCACGCGACCCAGATGGCGTTGCAGGCGATCCAGGCCCTGGGCGGCAACGGGTACACCAACGACTACCCGGTCGGCCGCCTGCTACGCGACGCCAAGCTCTACGAGATCGGCGCCGGCACCTCCGAGATCCGCCGCATGCTGATCGGCCGCGAGCTGTTCCGGACGACGGCGTGAGGGGGGAAGGGGTATGCCGTTCACTTCTGGTCCAACGCATTCTCCCACGGTCGTCCCCGCGAAAGCACTAAAGTACGCACACATCTTCAGGAAACGATCATGTTTCTTTCTCAGGACGCACAGCGTTTCACTCCCTCTCACCTTCGGGGCGAGGGAGTGAAACGCTGTGCCACCCCAAACATGACCGCCGTTTTTCCGGCACCGAACAACCACTGAGACACAATGTCCGTCCTCGAAACCTCGATCGATCCGCGCAGCGCCGACTTTCGGGCCAATGCCGAAAGCCTGCGTGCGCAGGTGGACGAGCTGAAAACTCTGCTGGCGCGGATCGCACAGGGCGGCGGCGCGCAGGCGCGCGAGCGGCACACCGGGCGCGGCAAGCTGTTGCCGCGCGAACGCGTCCGCCTGCTGCTCGATCCGGGTGCGCCGTTCGTGGAACTCTCGCCGCTCGCCGGGCATGGCCTTTATGGCGAGGAGGTTCCGGCGGGCGGCCTGATCACCGGCATCGGGCGGGTCATGGGGCAGGAATGCGTGGTGGTCGCCAATGACGCGACCGTGAAGGGCGGCACCTACTTTCCGGTCACGGTGAAGAAGCATCTGCGGGCGCAGGAGATCGCGCGCGAGAACCGCCTGCCCTGCATCTATCTGGTGGATTCCGGCGGCGCCAACCTGCCCAACCAGGACGAGGTGTTCCCGGACCGGGAGCATTTCGGCCGCATCTTCTACAATCAGGCTACGCTGTCGGCGGCCGGCATCCCGCAGATCGCGGTGGTGATGGGCTCCTGCACGGCGGGCGGCGCCTATGTGCCGGCCATGGCGGACGAGTGCGTGATCGTGCGCGGCCAGGGCACGATCTTTCTGGGTGGCCCGCCGCTGGTCAAGGCCGCGACCGGCGAGGTGGTGAGCGCCGAAGAGCTCGGCGGCGCCGACGTCCATGCCCGCATCTCCGGCGTGGTCGATCATGAAGCGCTCGACGATACCCATGCGCTCGGGATCGCCCGCAACATCGTGAGCCGGCTCAACCGGGTGAAGCGGATCGGCCTCGATGTCGCGGCGCCGGCCGAGCCGCTGCATCCGGCCGAAGAGCTCTACGGAATCATTCCAGCCGACCCGCGCCGGACCTACGACGTACGCGAGGTGATCGCGCGCATCGTCGACGGCAGCGAGCTCGACGAGTTCAAGCGGCTCTACGGCGAGACGCTGGTCACCGGCTTCGCCCGCATCTGGGGTTATCCGGTCGGCATCGTGGCCAACAACGGCATTCTGTTCTCGGAGAGCGCGCTCAAGGGCGCGCACTTCGTCGAGCTGTGCAGCGCGCGCGGCATTCCGCTCATCTTCCTGCAGAACATCACCGGCTTCATGGTCGGCAGGAAATACGAAGCCGGCGGCATCGCCAAGGACGGCGCCAAGATGGTGACCGCGGTCGCTTGCGCGGCGGTGCCGAAATTCACCGTCGTGATCGGCGGCAGCTTCGGGGCCGGCAACTACGCCATGTGCGGCCGCGCCTATGGACCACGCTTGCTGTGGATGTGGCCGAACGCCCGCATTTCCGTGATGGGCGGCGAGCAGGCGGCTGCCGTTCTCGCCACGGTGCGGCGCGACAATCTGGAGGCCCGCGGTCAGAGCTGGAGCCAACAGGACGAGGAAGCATTCCGGGCGCCGATCCGCGCCCAATACGAGATCCAGGGCCATCCCTGTTATGCCAGCGCCCGGCTGTGGGACGACGGCGTCATCGATCCGGCCGACACCCGCCGCCTCCTGGCGCTCGCCATCTCGGCCAGCCTCAATGCGCCGATCGGCAAGACCGAGTTCGGAATTTTCCGGATGTAAAATGTTCGACACCCTCCTGATCGCCAACCGCGGCGAGATTGCGTGCCGGATCATCCGCACGGCGCGGCGGC
The DNA here is from genome assembly GCA_963721005.1 of uncultured Alphaproteobacteria bacterium. Taxonomy (GTDB): domain Bacteria; phylum Pseudomonadota; class Alphaproteobacteria; order Rhizobiales; family Xanthobacteraceae; genus VAZQ01. The sequence goes on from CAVRHR010000003.1 coordinate 1,146,879, forward strand.
TCAACATCCGCACCGTCGCGGTCTATTCCGAGCCGGATGCGCAGGCGCTGCATGTGGCGGCGGCCGACGAGGCGCACCCGATCGGGCCCGGGCCGGCGCGCGAGAGCTATCTGTCGATCGACCGCATCCTGGAGGCCGCGCGCGTGAGCGGCGCGCAGGCCATTCACCCTGGCTACGGCTTCCTGTCGGAGAACGCCGATTTCGCAGAACGCTGCGCGGTCGCCGGTATCGTCTTCGTCGGCCCGAGCGCCGCCACCATCCGCGCCATCGGCGATAAGGCGCAGGCCAAGATCATCATGGAGCGCGCCGGCGTCGCGACCGTGCCGGGCTATCACGGGCAGGCACAGGATGCGGCGCGCTTCGCGCAGGAAGCGGACAAGCTGGGCTATCCGGTGCTGATCAAGGCGACGGCGGGCGGCGGCGGCCGCGGCATGCGGGCCGTGGCCGAGCCGGCCGAGCTCGGCGCGGCGCTCGACGCCGCCCGCAACGAGGCGCTCTCCGCCTTCGGCAACGGCCGGCTCATCCTGGAGAAATACTTGGCGCGACCGCGTCATGTGGAGGTGCAGGTATTCGGGGACCAGCACGGACACATGGTCCATCTGTTCGAACGCGACTGCTCGGCGCAGCGCCGCCACCAGAAGGTGGTCGAGGAATCGCCGGCCCCGATGCTCGATGAGGCGCTGCGCCGGTCGCTCGGCGCCACGGCGGTGGCGGCGGCCCGCGCGGCCGACTATGTCGGCGCCGGCACGGTCGAGTTCATCCTGCATGGCGAGACCTGCTACTTCATCGAGATGAACACACGGCTGCAAGTCGAGCATGCGGTTACCGAGATGGTCACCCGCTACGATCTGGTCGAGTGGCAGCTGCGGGTGGCGGCGGGCGAGGCGCTGCCGGCGCGCCAGGAGCAGATTTGCTCGCGCGGCCATGCCATCGAGGCGCGTCTCTATGCGGAGGATCCGGCGCATGATTTCGCGCCCTCGAGCGGCCGCTTGCAACGGTTCCGGCTGCCGGCCGCGACGCTCAATGTCCGGGTCGAGACCGGCATGCGCGAGGGCGATGAAGTCCCGATCTTCTATGACGCGCTCATGGCCAAGATCGTCGTCTGGGGCACCGACCGCGAGGATGCCCGCCGCGCCCTTGAGTTGGCCCTGACCACGACCGCGATCGCAGGCGTCGCCCACAACCGAGATTTCCTGGTGCGGCTGGTGCAGCATCGGGAGTTCGCGGCGGGCGGCATCGATACCGGGTTCATCGAGCGCCACCGGCCGGCCCTGACGGTGCCGTTGTCGGCGGCGCCGCTCGCCGCCGTCGCGGCCGCCAGTCTGGTATTGTTGAACCCGGAGCCGGGCTCCGATCCGGCCCCGGCCCTGGGGACGCGGGATACCGGCTCGCCCTGGAACCGGCACGACGGCTGGCGATTGGCCGGCACTACCACATATGCGCTGGATTGGCTGGATGCCGGACTGGAGCGGCACCTCGAGATCGCGTTCGAGCGCGCCGGGCTCACCCTGACCCTGGATGAAGTCGCGGCGCGGGTCAAATACATCTCCCGGCACGGCAGCGAGCTCGAGCTCGAATTTGATTCCGTTCCGCTTAACGCGACCGTGCAGCGGCAAGGCGCCGGCTTCCAGGTTGTGCTCGAGAGCGGCAACTGGCAGCTCCAATATCTCGATCCCCTCACCCGGCGCGCCGTTGCCAAAGCCGGTCCCGCCCGGCTGGTCGCGCCGGTGCACGGGCGCGTGCTCGACGTGCTGGTGGCGCCCGGCGCCAGGGTCAAGCGCGGGCAGGCGCTCATGCTGCTCGAATGCATGAAGCTCGAATACCGGATCACGGCACCGGCCGACGGAACCGTCGATGCGCTGCATTTCGCCCGCGGCGACGTGGTGGAGGACGGCGCGCAGCTCGTCGACTTCTCGCCGCTGCCGGGCTGATCGCGTCCGCGCCTATCGATCTCGATTGAATTGCGGGTGGTGGCGATGCGCCGTAGTTGCGCTCGCGGCCCGCGACATCCCATTCCGGCTTCAGAGCGTCGGCACTGCTTTTCGATCCTTCAATATCAGCGGCTTGGCGGAGTAGGTGAAAGAATCTCCGTCTTTGACCGTGCCGGTCCGGTCCACCTCGATCGTGGCGCCCGAGATCGTCTTCTTGTTGATCGTCAGGGTCATGAAACCCCATGTTTCGGCGCCGTATTTCAAGACCGCTCCGGAATCCGGAGCTTTATCGTTTGGCTGTGAATGAAGCGCATGCAAATTGTGGTAACCACCATTTCCCGTGACGATAAATGGTGTCGGCGTCGAGGGGGCGATCGTTTGCTCGATCCGTTGGTAATCATGGACATGACCGGACAAGACAAGATTGGGCACACGACCGGTATCCCGGATCGCGTTTTCGAGAGCATCCGCCATCTTGGAGCTTCCGCTGTGGAAGACGTCAAAGGAGTATATCGGATGATGCAGCGCCAGGATGAATGCGCGATCATCAGGCGCAGTCGCGAATTCGTTCGTGAGCCACTGTTGTTGTACGGAGTTTATGGAGCCGCCTTCAGGCACGTTCGTATACATGCCGACGATCGTCGCCATCGGCGTGATCAGGCTCCAGTATACGTTCGGAAGATTTCATTTGAACGCGCGGGGCGTCCTTCGAGATCGGGTCGACATCCGGCTTCGCTTGCATGAAATAACCCACCCAGCCGTCCAGCGAGGTTTGGGCGGTCTGATCGTCGACCTCGCCATCGTGATTTCCCGGAATGGCAAAGATCGGCGCGTCGTAATGGGCGTAGGGTTCGTAGAATTGAGCGTAATATTCGTCCTTCATACCCGTGAAATAGACGACGTCGCCGACATGATAGCAAAACTGTGGGGCGGAACCCTTCCCACTCGTCAGATGCTCGATCATCTGTGCCGCGACATTGTTCTGGAACTCGCCGTCCTGGACGCCTCCGGAATCGCCGACGACATGAAATACCATTTCATCGTCACGATCGATGACATCCACGATCGACGGAAAATTGTCTGCCAGATCGTAGTGGTAGGGCGGCAAGCCGAGAGGTCGCGGGAGCGGCTGAAAGCTCACGTTTCGATGGGATACCGGGTGCAAAGGACTGACGCCAGGATGGGCCTGGGAACCCTTGGACTTAATCCGCGGGCGAATCTCGCCGGGCCGCAGCGAGCCGTTTGAAGCTTGCCCGGCAATCTTGGCTGGATGTTTCATGCTGCGATCTCCAGACTTTGGTTGCATGTCTTTCGGAATGGAGGAAATGCCCGCCCGACAGCATCGTTCGGGGCATACGAGCAGATGCATTGCATATTATATACATCTTTAACGAGAATTCAGGATTGGAGGGATTTTGTCAAGGCGGTTATTTTTGCCAGCGAAATAATTCAACCTAGACCGGATTCCGGTCGCGTTGACGCACAGTCTCTCCGTCGTCATGCCCGGCCTTGTGCCGGGCACCCACGTCTTTCGCGCCACAAAGCAAGGCGTGGGTGGCCGGGACAAGCCCGGCCATGACGTGCTGGGTGATTCAATGCAAACGAAACCTGCTCCATGACATCGCCGCGCTTGTCGCGCGGACATGGCGGCTCCTTCGAGATCGCCACGAAAATCTCGCGCCGCGCCGACCGGCAGCAAATCCGAAACACCCGCGCTCGCTTCGTCCGGCCGCGATCACTTCATCACGGTGAAGCCGGTCCAGCGGCCGAAGACGACGACCAGGATCCAGCAGGCGAGCGAGAGGCCACCCGCCAGCCGCGCCGCCGGCGGCGGGATCGGCTTGGTGTCCCAGTCCCGCACCCCGCGCATCGTGATGAGCTCGAAGATCAGCATGTTGATGCCGGCCAGCACGATGATCAGCATCTTGATCCGAAACGCGGTGTTGGAGAAATACGCGGCGGCCTGGCTGATGAACAGGAGCGACCCCGCGAGCACGGCGAGCACAAAGGCCGCCCAGGTGAACGGCAGGACCGCGCCGGCGAGCTCGGTGACCGGGCGTTTGGTCGAGCCGACCCCGAGCAGGCGCAGGTCCACGATCGCGATGCTGCCGATCACCAGCGAGATCGCGAACACGTGAACCAGCTCGATGGTGGTGAAGGCCCACGCTGTCCGGTGAATGAATACGGCCCAAGAGGTGGCTTGGAGCCGTTCCATGAGTTCGGTGAGGGACTGCAAGTTCAACTCCCCGGCTTGGTTTTCCTGGATATGCTTTTGTTCTTGTTGGTCGCACGGCCCGGGGTCATCGCCTCGTTCAACCGCTCCCCCGGATGCTCCCGCGACGCGGTTGCGGGCAGGCAGGTCACCGGCCTGATGGTTCCGGATTGCGCGATTGACCCCCGCCGCCCGCATCCGCGCGGAACATAGCACGCTTTCGCCGGAGGCTCACCAGGGCAGGAGCGCCGTGCCCTTGCGGCGTTTTCGATGTTGTCATCGCGGCTGTTTCATTCGATAATTCGCCGCCATTCCATTGCTTGGGGCCCGGGCGCGGGAAGGATGGCGGAGGCACCATGGACACGGTTCTCAGCTTGATGTCGGTCCAGACGTTCTGGAAGCTCCTTTTGTTCATCCACTTTGCGCTGGCGGTCGCCCTCTTGGCAGCCGTCACCCTGCAGACGGCGGCGGTCTTGGCGCCGATGCGGCAGGCGGCCGGGAATTTCATCAGCCGCTTCAGCCCGGTGCCGGCGGCGTCCTACGCCACCCTGATCGTGCTTCTCTATGTGCCACAGGCCCTCATGGGGGCGTGGATTTACGTCAAGTACCGGACCTATGTGCGCATTCCGATGGAGGGATTCCGCCATTGGTGGACGGTCGGCTCGTTCGAGTTCAAGGAGCATGTGGTGACGATGGGCTTGGCCCTGCTGCCAGCCTTCTGGTATTTCTGGCGGGAGCCCCTGTCGGAAGAGCATGCCACCGCGCGCAAGTGGGTGACCATCTTCCTCGCCTTCACGGTCTGGTACTCGTTCGCGGTCGGCCATGTCGCCAACGATTTCCGGGGAGTCGGCTCATGACGCAAGCCTTGGACATGGACGGGGGGATCTCCCGGCGCGGCGACTCCCCCGCGATCGGCGCCACCACGTCCCGCGCCGCAGCATCGAGCAAGCTCGGGACTTTCTCGGTCGCCTTCGGCATCGCGTTCGCGATCCTCTACACGCTGTGCGAACGGCAGAACTGGCCGCTGTTCACCTACCATCCGGCCACCGGCGCCTTGGACTTCTGGATGAAGCAAGCCCCGCCCGAGGATGGCCCGCCGATGTTCTGGTATGGCTGGGTGGTGCTCTCGGGTACGGCGGCGGCAGTCGTGGGCTGGCTCGCCACCATGGTTCCGCTCCAATGGCTCTACCGGCTGACCACCTTCTGCTGCGTCCTGGCCGCGCTCTGGCCGGCCTGCTTTGCGCTGGCCGGCGTCATCGACGAGCGGGCGAGCTTCAATGCCGAATTCCTGCGCTCGGTCTGGGTATCGGGAATCCCGGCATTGGCGGGCGCCGCAATCGTGACCTTTCTGGTCTCGTCGCGATGGACGCAGCGCGCCTGGACCGGCTGGCTCCTGGCCATGCCGGTCGGCGGGCTGGTCATCCTCGGCTACTCGCTCAATACATATTTCCTACGTTAGCGGCTCGAGCCGTCCGGCCGACCTGAGCCGTCGCACCAGAGCTTCCACGCTGGCGAGATGCGGCCGCAGCCCGGGCGCCATAGGAAATGATTTACCCTGAATCCAAATGAGCCGGAACCCGAAGATGTGCCCCGCGTTGCGGCCTCATGGCGAGGGCATCGACATCCAACCGCGTTGAGTGGCTACCCTTGTCATTTATTGTGGGCGCGATCTCGACCGTCGGGGGCTGCTTTTACCTGATGCTGTTTGTCCTTTCGCAACCGACCATATATCCAAATCCCGGATTGGCGATGGCTGCGCCTGCGGCCGGCACGCGGCTCCTGCCTGTTCCACGGCAGAGCGACGCGCCGGAGCTGGCTGGACTTTCGGTTGAGCCCGCCTCCGCTCTCGCCGCCTTGGCGCTGGCTCCGGCGACCGAAAAGCAAATCACTCCCGACGTTCGCCCGCCCGCTCAAAAGCGAGCACATGTCGCTCTCCCGTATGATCCACGGAAAATGGGTTACCCGCCACAGGGCATTTCCGAAAATCGCGACGGGAGCGGCCGCCACAACTATTCCGGCGGACCCAAATCCTAATCCCGATTGTGCCGCCCGCCCGTGTCGAGCGCAGGACGCGCCCGCGGCAACGGCACGCCGATCGCGATTGTGTTGACCGCAACCGCCGCCCCGGGCTCCCGCACATCCCACTCGCAGATGCGATAGCCGCCGCGACGCTGCAGCATATCGACGTGGACGTGATCCTCGTGAAAGCCGTCCGACCCGGGCCCCAGCACGGTGGTAAATCGCTCGCATGTGCTCTTGCGCAAGCCTTCGCGAAAATCGCCCGAAACGCGCGGATCCGTGAGCACCATCGTTTTACCGTTCGCGAGCGTGAGCGAATGGATGTCGAGAGCATTCGCCTTGCCGTGCTCGGAGAGCTTCGCCCCCACCACCCCGTTGCGGCCGCGACAATCGAACGAGGTGAGATTCTCGACCGACTTGAGGGATGCGCCGAGCACGAGCGCGCGGGGCGCCGCCTCATCTCGCACCCAACCCGCGACCGCCTCGGCCATGGTGCAGCGAAGAATGGCGGCAGGCGTGATCGCGACCCGGCTGCGGTCGGGGAGGACGACGGCTTCGAGCAGCACCACGTCCGGCGCCTCGCACTCGCCCGGCCCGGTGATCGGCGGCAAAGACGGTGCGATTGCCAAGTCGGGAGAGAGGCGCAGCCGGCAGGCTGAGGGCGGCGAGGTTTCGGAAAGGTCAGGCGCCACCGTCGCGGCCGCCGTGACGGGACGCTGACGCGGCAACGGAATATTGCCCGCCATCGCGACTTCGCCGGCGGTCAGCAAAGATAAGATTGCGATGATGAGCTTCACGCGCCGGGCCCCATCTAATCGAGAAACACCACCACGGTCGCCTTGCTGACCATGTGGGCGAGCTCGGTGGCGTCCCAGTTGGTGAGGCGAACGCAGCCGTGCAACTCGCTCTTGCCGATCGTTTCCGGATGCGCGGTGCCGTGGATGCCGTAGGAAGGTTTGGTGAGGTCGATCCACACCGAGCCGACCGGATTGTTCGGGCCCTCTGCGATCTCTACCTTTTCCTTGGCCCTGACTCCCTTGAAGGCGAACTTCGGATCGTACGTGTAAGTTGGATTGAACATGGCGCGCCGGACCCCGAAGGTGCCGCTCGGCGCCGGCTTCTCCTTGCTTCCGACGGAAGCCGGATAATAGGCGACGAGCTCGCCACCGGGGCCGAAGGCCCGCACCCCCCTACCCGGCTTGTCGACCTCGATTTTCACGACCTTGCCGCTGGTGCGCGGGGCGCGGATGTTGGGCACCGTGATGGTCGCGCCGGCAGCGTCAAACGGCTGTCCGGGATTGATCGCCTGGAGCAGCGCTTCGCTCACATGGAATTTCTCCGACAACAGCTCCAGCGGGCCCGCATAGCCGAGATGATCGAGCTTGGCCATCTGCTCGATATCCTTGGGCATGTTGGCCACGAACGGCCCTTTAACGTCGCCTTCGACGATCATGTAATCGACGAGCGCAGGTTCGCTCCCGGTCTCCATGAGCTTGGCAAAGGTCGCTTGGTCGAGCTTTCCGTCGGCGCGCAGCCCGTGCGCCTTCTGGAACGCGGCAATCGCCTGGCGCACGTTCTCGCCGGATTTCCCGTCGATTACGCCGGGAGAGAAATCCGCGCGGTCGAGCAGAACCTGGGCGCGCAGCATGACCGCGCTCGAAGGTGCGCCGGCTTTGGACTTCGGCGCGAGCTGAGCCGAATTGACCGTCGCAACGTTCGGAGTTTCGGCGGCAATCGCTGGCGCCACACACATGGCGGAAAGGCAAGCAGCAGTAACGAGCCCGGCAAATTCCAGCTTGGTCATGACAACTAAGACCTCTTTGGTCTCGCCGGACCCAATCGTGCCCAGCCGTCCTCCCCAAGGAGCACAAACGCAGCACCGGCCGGTGATGGAATTCAGGTTCGATCAGGCAACGGTGCAAGGGCCTTTTGGTTCCGAGCCCAATCGAAAGCGGCGGGATCCGAGCCAGCGCGCCCGCGTAGGACCCAAGTGAAAGCGGCACCTGCGGCCCACGGTATCGCTCGCCTGCCGATTTCAAAACCCATTGCTGGCGCTGCATTCATGCTATTCTCGATGCCGCCAATCTCAGGGAGCGGACCATGAGGACAGCATTAGGCCTTGCCGGCATCGCCGCCGCGCTGCTGGCGGCGCCAGCCTTCGCGCATCACTCCTTCGCCATGTTCGATCAGACCCAGGTGCTCTACAAATCGGGCACCGTGAAGCAGTTCGAGTTCGTCAACCCGCATGCCTGGCTGCATCTCGCCATCATGGACGACAAGGGCGAGGTCTCGACCTGGTCGTTCGAGGGCGGCTCGGTCCCGCAGTTGGTGCGGCTCGGCTGGTCGAAAGACGGCTTCAAGCCCGGCGAACCGGTCGAGGTCGGCTTCCGCCCGATGAAGGACGGCTCGCGCGGCGGCCAGCTCATGAGCGTGACGCCCGCCAACGGCCACAAGGTCTGCTCCAACCGCGGCTGCGGCGACGGCACCGGCGAGGTGCTGGCGCCCAACTGAGCGAGCGCACCGCCGCCGGCAAGGCTTCAGTCGAAACGCCCGTCGGGCGGGAAACGGATGGTCTGATCGTAGCGCGAAGGCGTGGCCATATCCTTGTCGTGGCGCGCCGGCAGCACCACGGCTTCGGCGATGTAGAGCCGGCCCTTGTGGTAATAGAGCGAGCTGCGCACGCGGCTGCCGTCGGGGCGATCGACCACCAGCGTGACGCCGAAGATCGATTTGGCGTCCTGATAGACCCGCGGAAAATCGGTGAACAGGATGTCGCCCTCGCGCATCAGCCCATAGCCGGTCTCGTTGAGGAAACTCGAGCCCATGTCGGGCCGGCTGGTCAGATCGACGACCGTCAGCTTGTAGACGACGTGCTCGTCCTCGACCGAATAGACCATCGCGGAAAGGCCTTTCGCCAAGATCGAGTCGTGGGTCGACTTGGTCGCGGTCGGCTTGGCCGGAAACTGGATGGCGACGCCCTGATCCGGATAGTTGTATTCCTCCCAGGCCGATGCCGAGCCGGCTCCGAGCAACAGCGCGAACACGATGAGGGCAAAGCGCATGATCTCCTCCATTGAGCGGCGGCCGCAATCATAGCACGCCGGCACGGCGGGGGATGCGAATTCCCGGGAGGCTGACGACCGCGCCAGCCTGCGGCACGCCCCGCAGCGGTTTCCCCGCCGCCAAATGTGCTTCCGCAAGAGGCTTGCGGCGGGCCCCGGAAGCTCGGATAGTTCCGGCCAAATCCAAGGTCACGGCAGGGAGGAAGACATGTCGGATGACAGCCTTCACGACAGCATTCCGCGACGCAGCTTCCTGAAGGGTGCCGGCGTTGCCGGCACCGCGGTCGCGACTGCGCTGAGCGGCGCACTGCCGGCGCCCGCGCAGGCCCAGACCCCGCCGCCCGCAAAGGACGCGAGCCCGCAGCAGCCGCCGGCGCCCGAGCCGCTCCTCACCCTGACCGCCACCGAGGCGGCGTTCCTGAGCGCCGCCTACGACGTCTTCATTCCCCCCGACCGGCTGTCGCCGTCGGGCACCGATTGCGGGCTCGTCGCCTATATCGACCGCCAGCTTGCCGGTGCCTGGGGCGGCGGCGCGAGGCTCTATCGCGGCGGCCCCTTCATCAAGGGCACCCGCGAGCAGGGCTACCAGCTCCCGCTCACGCCACGGGAATTCTTCGCCGCCGGGATCAAGGCGGCGAACGCCTGGACCCGCAAGACCAACGGCAAGGACTTCGACCGCCTGTCGGCGGCCGAGCGCGACACCGCGCTCAAGACCATGGACGCCGGCAAGGCCGAATTCGACGAGCTCGACGGCAAGCAATTTTTCGAGATGCTGCTGGCCTCCGCCATGGAGGGTTTCTTCGCCGATCCGATCTACGGCGGCAATCGCGACAAGGTCGGCTGGCGCATGGTCGGCTATCCGGGCCTGCCCGCCACCTATGCCAGCAAGGCGCTGGAATATCGCGGCAAGAAGATCACGCTCGAGCCGCAATCCATCGCAGATTTCTCTTGAAGCAGTTTCGCATTTCCGGACGGAAAACCGGCCTCCACTTTTCCTGAAAATGCTCGTAAGGGAGACCCGTCATGGCCAAGACAATGAAAGCCGTCGATGCCGTCATGGTGGGCATGGGCTGGTCGGGCAGCATCATGGCGCGCGAGCTGACCAAGGCCGGGCTCACCGTGGTGGGCCTGGAGCGCGGCGCCGACAAATCCCCGCGCGAGAACTTCGCGCTGCCGGGCATCCGCGACGAGCTCAAGTATCGGGTCCGCCAGGAGCTGATGCAGGACATGTCGGTCGAGACCCATACGCTGCGCAACAAGCCCTCCGAGCTGGCGCTGCCCATGCGCAAGTGGGACGTACCGCCGATGGGCGACGGCCTGGGTGGCGGCGGCGCGCACTGGAACGGCGTCACCTGGCGGTTCGCCCCGAGCGAGTTCGTGCTGCGCAGCCATCTCGCCCAGCGCTATGGCGCGAACGCCATCCCGGAGGACATGACCATCCAGGATTGGGGCATCACCTACGACGATCTCGAGCCCCACTACGAGCATTTCGAGCGGCTTTGCGGCACCTCCGGCAAGGCCGGCAACCTGCGCGGCCAGAAGGTGGCGGGCGGCAATCCCTTCGAGGGCCCGCGCCAGAACGATTATCCCAACAAGCCCTTGGTCACCTCGCAGGCCGGCGTGATCTTCACCAAGGCGGCGGCGAGCCTGGGCTATCATCCGTTCCCGACCCCGGCTTCGAACTCCAGCGCCCCTTACGTCAACTCCGAAGGGCTGCCGATCGGGCAATGCCAATACTGCGGGCACTGCGAATATTTCGGCTGCGAATCCAATGCCAAGGCGAGCCCGCTCATCTGCGTGCTGCCGGCGCTGCGGCAGGATCCGAAATTCGAGCTGCGCACCGAGGCCTATGTGAGCCGCCTCATCTACGACAAAGCCGCCAAGAAGGTGCGCGGCGTCGTCTATGTGGACCGCCGCAGCGGCGAGGAGATCGAGCAGCCGGCCGAGCTGGTGATGCTGTGCGCCTACCCGATCAACAACACGCTGCTGCTGCTGACCGCCGGCATCGGCGCGCCCTACGATCCAGCAACCGGCAAGGGCGTGGTCGGCAAGAACTACTGCCACCAGACCACCTCCAACGTGATGATGTTCGTCGAGGACGAGATCAATCCCTGGATCGGCACCGGGGTGTCGCCGGCCGCGATCGACGATTTCCAGGCTGACAATTTCGATCATGGCGGGCTCGGCTTCTTCGGCGGCGGCTTCATCTCGCCGTCGGTCACCGGCGGGCGCCCGATCCAGGTGCGCGCCACCCCGCCCGGCACGCCGCGCTGGGGCTCCGCCTGGAAGGAGGCGACCGCGCGCTGGTACAGCCACAGCTTCCCGCTCAACTGCCACGGCATCAGCTACGCGCACCGCACCAACTATCTGGACCTCGACCCCACTTATAAGGATGCGATCGGCAGGCCGCTGATCCGCATGACCTACAACTACACCGACAACGACTACAAGATGTCGGCCTACTTGACCGAGAAGGCGGCCGGTATCGCCCGCGCCGCCAATGCCACCATCGTCGGCAACCCGCAGCCGCGGCGGGGCAACTACGGCGCCAACAACGGCGGCGCCGCCCACCACACCGGCGGCGCCATCATGGGCACCGATCCGACCACCAGCGCGCTCAATCGCTACCTGCAGTGCTGGGAGGCCAGCAACCTGTTCGTCATGGGCGGCGCCGCCTTCCCGCAGAACCCGGGCCACAACCCGACCTGCACCATCGGCGCGCTGACCTATTGGTCGGCGCAGGCGATCACCTCGAAGTATCTGAAGGCGCCCGGGCCGCTGGTGGCGGCGTAGGGCATATGGTGCGCTTCCGACCTATTCAAAAATGCATGGGGTTTGGGCCGGAAAAGTGCCCTGCTCATTGAAAATACAATCCCGTTGCAATGAATTTCGTTGGGAGGATCGCCGAAGCCATGCATCCGGCGAGGGTCACGCGAAGGCTGCAGGATGGGTTAGGCGCGTCGCCGCATCTCCCCGCCCCTGAGGCGATGGCGCCGTAACCCACAGGCTGAGCTTCAATTGAAATGCCCGGCCCGTGGGTTTCGCGAAGGGCTCAACCCACGCTACGGCCCCGGGCACAATTCCGCAGTTTCAATTTCGCAAATACTCTGATTTGCCGGGTCGGGTCAAGGCGCGCCGGGCTGCCCGGACCGGGCGCCAAAGCGGATTCCCCTTTGCCGGAAAATGCTTTAGCATCGCCCCAGAAGCCCACACAGCGCGGAGGAACCCCATGCCGAAGATTCGCCATCTCGCCATCAAGACCAAGCACCCGGCCAAGCTCGCCGAGTTCTACTCCCAGGTGTTCGACATGAAGATCATCCACTCTGAAAAGAGCGGCTCGGTGTTCCTGAGCGACGGCTATCTCACGCTCGCCATCCTGCGCAATCGGGGCGACAACGCGCCGAGCGGCTTCAATCATTTCGGCTTCCAGGTCGAGGATCTGGAGGAGATCGAGAAGCGGCTCAAGAAGTTCGACGAGCCGATGGAGGCCAGGCCCTCGACCCGGCCCTATGCGGAATATCGCGCCATGGACCCGGACGGCATCCCGTTCGACATCTCGGTGCACGGCTACGGCACGGTCGAGCTCGCCGCCGAGCGCGAGAAGAAGAAGGCGACCGAGAAGGTCTGAGCCGGTTTATCGTACGAAGCTTGGTCGGGTTCGGCGGCGCCGCCTCATGCCGCAAGCCTCATCCTGAGGAGGCCGCGCTCTTCGCGCGGCCGTCTCGAAGGATGGATGCGCGCACGGACTCGTTCCATCCTTCGAGACGCATCGCTGCGCGATGCTCCTCAGGATGAGGTTGATGATTGCTTTGTCGCCTCCGCACGTGCCGCCAGTAGCCCGGATGTTCGCCGTTGCGGGCGGGCGGCGACTCCCTTGCGTTATTGCCGTATGGTTCGCGGTTGCGCTCATGCCTACCGGCTCGGCCACTGCGGCCGGGACCGACTTCTTTGCCGGCAAGACCCTCACCCTCATCGCCGGCCTGCCGCCGGGCGGCGGGGTGGATGGCGAGATGCGGGTGCTGGCGCAGTATTTCTCCAAATACATTCCGGGGCATCCGCTCATCCTGGCGCGCAACATGCCGGGTGCCGGCGGCATCGTGCTCGGCAACTACATCAACAGCGTCGCCGCCCCGGACGGGCTGACGCTCGCCATGCCGGGGCGCAGCGGCTTTTTGCTCAGCAACGTGGTGCCGCAGAAGGGCATCAGCTACGACCTCACCCGGCTCTCCTACGTGGGCGGCGCCGGCAGCGCCGTCAACGCGCTGTGGGTTCGCGCCAAGCTCGGCATCACCTCCATCGCCGACCTCAAGTCCCGCAAGCCCGAGATCGTCATCGGGGCACTGACAGCGCGCTCGGAGAACGCCATCGCGCCGCGCGTGCTCGCGAGCTACGAAGGCTGGCCGCTCAAGATCGTCACCGGGTATGCGGGATTCTCGGAAGTGCTGATCGCGGTCGAGCGGGGCGAGGTCGACGGCCTGTTCACCCACGAAGGCAGCATCGCCAACACACGGCCCGACATGATCGCGGCCGGCGCCCTGAAGCCGGTGGTGCAGTCCTATCAGAGCCTGCCGGGCGTGCCGGTGCTGGCAGACGTGGTGGCGAACCCGGATGCGCGCGCGCTGCTCGCCCTGGTGACGACGCCGAGCCAGATCGGGCTGCCGCTGGTGGCGCCGCCCGGGATTCCGCCCGAGCGGCTCGAGATTCTGCGCCTGGCCTACCGGCAGCTGATGGAGGACCAGGACTATCGCGCCGAAGCCGAACGTCGCGGCCTGCCGGTCGGCCGCGCCGTGGCCGGCGCCGAGCTGCAGTCGCTGATCGCGCGGAGCCTGTCGGCCGTGCCCGAGCCGGTGGTGAAGGCGTATCTGGCGTTTACCGGGTTGAAGGCGGATGAGTAATCTTATTGTCATCGCCGGGCAAAGCCCGCGGAGACGGGCGTTAACGCCCTTATGTCCCGGCGATCTCGACAGGAGAGCGCTGAGCGACCCCTTTACGAGATGGCCAGAACAAGTCCGGCCATGACAAAGAGAGGCCTCAGCCAGATCAAACAACTGGAATAGGATGACCGGCCGTGGCGCGAACCGAGACCTGCGACATCATCGTCATCGGCGGCGGCAGCGCGGCCTTCTCGGCGGCCGTCTCGGCCAGGCAGGCGGGTGCCCGGCAGGTGGTGATGCTGGAGAAGGCGGCGGAGGCGGAATACGGCGGCAATGCCCGCTATTCCGGAACCGGCTTCCGCTTCGTGCATGGCGGCGCGCAGGAAATCCGGAAGTTCATCCCGGAGGTGGACGACGCGCTGTTCGCCAACATGACCATCCCGGCCTACGGCGCCGCCGACTTCACGGCTGATCTCGAGCGCATGACCCAAGGGCGCATGAACCGGCAGCTTTCGCAGCTCCTGGTCGACCAATCGAACGAGGCGCTGCATTGGATGCGGCAGACCGGCATCCGCTGGGAGCCGCTCAAGGAGCACGCCAAAGTCGGCGACAAGCTCTATTTCGAGCGCGGCATCGCCATCCATGTGGCAGGCGGCGGTATCGGCCAGCTCACGCAATGGCGGCAAATCGCGGACGCGCTCGGGATCGAGATTCGGTTCGATTCGCCGGTCTGCGCGGTGCATGGCGACCTGCGGCGGGTCGAGGGCGTCGCGGTCAGCGGGCCGGAGGGCCGTTACGACCTCAAGGCCAAGTCGGTGATCGCCTGCGCGGGCGGCTTCCAGGCCAATCCGGAGATGCGCGCGCGCTATCTCGCCGGCAACACCGACCTCATGAAGGTGCGCGGCAGCCGCCACGACACCGGCGAGGTGCTGCGCTTTCTCATCGACATCGGAGCCCGCGGCGCCGGCCATTGGCAATCAGGCCACATGTCGCCGATCGACGCCAATGCGCCCGACTTCGAGACCCCGCAGCACGCCGACGGCCGTGGCAATACCCAAAGCCGCTATGACTATCCCTACGGTATCAGCGTCAATGCGCTCGGCGTGCGCTTCTTCGACGAAGGCGAGGCGCAGCATTCCTACACCTATGCCAAGACCGGCCGCGCCGTGATGGCGCAGCCGGGCGCGCTGGCCTACCAGATCTACGATCAGGAGGGCCTCAAGCGGCTGCGCTATCCGCATCACCAGGCGACCTTCGTGGAAGCGCCCACCATCGCCGAGCTGGCCGGCAAGATCGGGATCGAGGCCGCGGTGCTCAGCCACACGGTCGCGCAATTCAACGATGCGGTGTGCGACGACATCCCGTTCGATCCCACCCGGCCGGACGGCAAGGCCACAAGCGGACTGGCGCCGCCGAAATCCAACTGGGCCTGCCGTATCGCGGCGCCGCCGTTTCGCGCCTATCCGGTGACCGGCGGCATCACCTTCACGTTCGGCGGCCTCGCGGTCGATCATCATGCCCAGGTGATCAACACCGTCGATCAGCCCATCAAAGGCCTGTTTGCCTCCGGCGACATCGTCGGGCTGTTCTTCCACAACTACCCGTCATTCACCGGGCAGACCCGCAACGCCGTGTTCGGCCGCCTGGCGGGCAAATCCGCGGTCGAGGAAAATTAGCGAGGTTGCGCCCCAGAGCGATAAGCCATGTCACAGCGGCAGATCAACCATCAGCCTCATCCTGAGAAGTATCGCGCAGCGATGCGTCTCGAAGGATGGCCGCGAAGTCCGCGCCATGCGGCCATCCTTCGAGACGGCCGCGCGAAGAGCGCGGCCTCCTCAGGATGAGGTCTGCACACAGCAGGGCCCCCGCGCCCGATGATCCAGCCTCTCAACGAGATCAGCGCGCCGATGCGCGCGCTCAGCAGCTACATCGCGCAGGCGCCGAGGCGGCGATTGCCGGCGGCGGTGGCCGAGAAGGCGCGGCACCACGTGCTCGATACGATGGCCGCCATGGTGTCGGGCGCGCGGCTTCCGCCCGGGCGGGCCGCGATCGCCTATGTGCGGGGGCTCGGCGGCACCGCGCAGGCGTCGGTCGTCGGCAGCCGGGTGGTGACCTCCTGCGTCAACGCCGCGCTCGCCAACGGCATGCTGGCGCACGCGGACGAGACCGACAACTCGCATGCGCCCTCGCGCAACCATCCGGGCTGCGCGGTGGTGCCGGCGGCGTTAGCCGCCGCGGAGGCCGGGCACGCCAGCGGCGAGCAGTTCCTGCGCGCGGTGGTGCTGGGCTATGACGTGGCGGCGCGGCTCAACTACGCGCTCGGCGCCGACGCTTTTGCGTTCGCGGGCCGCATGACCCACAGCTTCGGCGGCACCTTCGGGGCGGGCGCGGCGGCGGCGGCGCTCCTCGGCCTCGATGCCGCGGCGGCGCAGCACCTCCTCTCCTATTGCGCCCAGCAGGCCTCGGGCGTGGGCTCGAGCGTGCGCGACGGCGACCACATCGAGAAGGCATTCGATTTCGGCGGCATGCCGGCGCGCAACGGCATCGCCGCCGCCACCATGGTGGCGGCCGGTTTCACCGGGGTCGACGACGTGTTCAGCGGCGAGCGCAATTTCTTCCAGGCTTACGGGGCGACGCCCGATCCGGGCAAGCTCGCCGATGGCCTCGGCGGGCGCTTCGAGATCCTCGGTACCAACATCAAGAAATGGTCGGCCGGCTCGCCCGCACAATCGGCCATCGATGCGCTCTTGCACCTGATGGAAACCGCCGGCGTCGCCGCCCGCAACATCAAGACCATCACGGTGCATCTGCCGACCGGCTCGGACCGCACCGTCGACCGCACGCCGGCGCCCGACGTCAATATCCAGCACCTGCTCGCCATGCTGCTGGTCGACGGCACCCTGACGTTCCGCTCGATCCACGACCACGCCCGCATGGCCGACCCGACAATCCGGGCGCTGCGGGCCAAGATACAAGTCGTGCCGAGCGACGAGCTGCTGCATGCGCGGCCGCGCCGCCAGGCGATCGTTGAGGTCGAGACCCTTGACGGCGGACGTCACGGCCATCGCATCGTCGCGGTCCGCGGCACCGCCGACAACCCGATGAACGGCGCCGAGGTGGAGGCCAAGGCGCGCGATCTCATGGGCGGGGTGCTGGGGAGGAAGCGAGCCGAGGCGCTGATCGAGGCGCTCCGCAACCTCGCCACCGTCAAGGACATGGCGCGCCTGCGCCCGCTCTGGCAGGCGGCGACGCCGCGACCTTCGGGAGCAAGACGTTGACGCTGCTCCTGTCCAACGAAGAGGTCGACAGCCTGCTGCAGATGCCGGATTGCATGGCGGCGATGGAGGGCGCTTTCCGGGCCATCGGCGACCGCCGTGCCGCCAATGCGGGGCGCTGCGAGATTCTCACCCCCACGGCGCGCGACGACGCGCTCTATTCGCTCATGAACATGAACGGCGTAGTACCGGAGCTGGGGGTCGCGGCGGTGCGCATCAATTCCGACATCCTGACCTGGCCGGCATCGCCGGACGGTCTCAAGCGCGTCAAGGTTCCGGCCGCGCCGAACCAGCGCTATGTCGGCCTGGTGCTCCTGTTCAGCACGACGACCGGCGAGCCCTTGGCGATCTATCCGGACGGCGTGGTCCAGCGCATGCGCACCGGCGCTACCTCGGGCCTGGCGGCGAAATATCTGGCCCGCCAGAATGCCCGCACCGTCGCGCTGCTCGGCACCGGCTGGCAAGCCGGCAGCCAGGCGATGGCGGTCTGCGCGACCCTGCCGATCGAGCGGATCGCCTGCTACAGCCCGCGCGAGGCGAGCCGGCGCGCCTTTGCGGCCGAGATGAGCGCGCAGCTCGGGATCGCGGTCACCGCCGCGGCCTCGGCGCGCGAGGCGGTGCGCGGCGCCGACGTGGTGCTGTGCGCCACCAACAGCATGCAGCCGATGCTGCCGGTCGATTGGCTCGAGCCCGGCATGCATGTGAGCAGCCTCAAGCGGCTCGAGCTCGATCCCGCGGTGGCGGCTGCCGCCGATACCGTGGTCACCCATTCCCACAACGCCGATGCGCCCACGCAGATCATCCGCGCCGACGGCGCCGAGCTCGCCAGCGAGACCGACCGGCAGAAGGCCGTGCTCGCGAGGGCGATCAACGAGGAGACGCTGCCGACGCTCGCCGACATCGTGCTCGGACGTAGCCCCGGCCGCCGCGGCGACCGCGACATTACGCTGTTCCTCAATTACACCGGCCTGGGCTATCAATTCGCGGCGACCGGCGCGCTCATCTACCGGCGCGCACTGGAGCGCGGAATGGGGCGCCGGCTGGACACCGACTGGTTCACCAGCGCGGTGCCGTCATGAAAGGTGGGAGGCATGCCATGAATGGTCTCTGGCGCGCGATCCGGCTGGGCCTGCTCCTGATCCTGCCGATGGGCCTCGTCTCCGCCGCCGGCGCCCAGGACTTCTACCAGGGCAAGAACGTCAATTTCGTCATCGGCTATCCGGTCGGCGGCGGCTACGACACCTATAGCAGGCTGATCGCGGCGCATCTCGGCGACCATCTGGCCGGGCATCCCTCCGTCATCCCTCTCAACATGCCGGGAGCCGTCACCATCCGGGCCACCAACTATCTCTACAACGAGGCCCCCAAGGACGGCACCGTGGTCGGCATGATCGACCAGGCCATCTATCTCAACCAGATTCTCGGCACCGCCCAGCTGCGCGCCGACGCGGTGCGCTTCAACTGGATCGGCCGCCTCGTCTCCAACAGTGCGGTGCTCTATGCTTGGCATCTCTCGCCGGTGAAGAAGATCGAGGACACGTTCTCGCGCGAGCTGATCGTGGCCGCGGGCGGCGTGTCGTCGCGGCTCAATTGGCTGGTGCTCAACACCGTGGTGGGCACCAAGCTCAAGCTGATCAGCGGCTATCCGGGCACCGGCGAGGAGCGTATCGCCATGGAGCGCGGCGAGATCGAGGCCATGAGCCAGCCCTGGCCGATCATCAAGACCGAGCTGGCGCAGTGGCTGGCGGAGAAGAAGATCAGCCTCCTGGTGCAGACCGGCGTCGACAGGAACCCGGGCCTCACCGGCGTGCCGCGAATGATCGATCTCGCCAAGAACGAGGAGGATGCCGCGCTCTTGAGCCTGTTCTCCACGCCCTCGACCATTGGGCGCTCGGTGGTGGCGCCGCCCGGTCTGCCGGCGCCGCGGGTCGCGGAGCTGCGCCGCGCGTTCACCGAGACGCTGCGGGACCCGGCGTTCCTGCGCGATCTCGAGCGCGCCCATCTCGATCTCGAGCCACTAACCGGCGAGGAGCTGCAGGCCGCAGTCGCGGGCGCCCGAAGCTTCTCGCCCGAGCTGATCGCGCGCGCGCAACGCATCGCCGAGGCGCGCTGAAGGTTTGGGCTATCGCATACGACGAAACCACCGGGCTCTCCACGATTGCCTCCCCCTGCAAGGGGGAGGTCGACCCGCAAAGCGGGTCGGGTGGGGGTCCCGCCGCAAGCACCGAGCCCGCCGGAAAGCGGGACCCCCACCCGGCGCCTTCGGCGCCACCCTCCCCCTTGCAGGGGGAGGGAATCGACCGGGGCTCGGCCGCAACATATCTAAGTGTCCGTTGCGCAAACCACGGAGGCGAAATGTCGGAAGTCACCAGCATCAAGGTCGATGGCGAGCCGATGGACATATATCTGGATCGGCCGGCCGCGGGGGCGCCGTGGCCCGCGATCGTGCTGACCTATCATCGCGAAGGCATCGACGACTTCACCAAATGGGTGGCTCGCCAATATGCGCAGGCCGGTTATCTGGTCGCGGTGCCGGAGGTTTCGCACCGGATCCCCGCCGAGGTGCCGCTGCATGATCGCAAGCAGCATCTGCGGGATCCGCAGCTCGTCGCCGATATCGCCGCCACGATCGCCTATCTCAAGACCCGCCCCGACGTGGTGGCGGACCGCTTGGCTATCGCCGGACATTGCATGGGCGGACACATCATGTTCGTGGCGGCCTGCGCGCTGCCGGACTTCGCCTGCGCGGTCGCCTGCTACCCGACCGGCATGTTCGAGACCTGGGGCGGGAGCGCGACACCATTCGAGCAGCTCGGCCGGCTCAATTGCCCGGTGATCGGCTTCTTCGGCAACGACGACCGCAATCCCTCCCCGCAAGACGCCGATAAGCTCGATGCCGAGCTTACGCGCCACGGCATCGCCCACACGTTCCACCGCTACCCCGGCGCCGCGCACGGCTTCCAGCGTCCCGCCAAGCAGGAGCCGGCGATCCAGGCGGCGCAGAAGGATTCGTGGGAGAGGACGTTTGCGTTTTTGGCGGAGAAGCTGGCGCCGGGCCACTGACGCGCGCTTCTAGATGGCGCGAACGCCGTCCAAGTGTCGTCCCTGCGAAAGCAGGGACCCATACGCTGTGCCCTTTCGATAGGCTGCGGCGTATGGGTCCCGGCTATTCGACCGGGACGACGGAGATTTGATCGCGCGCGTCACCCGATACGCGACTGCGCTTTCAGCCTATACTCCCGCCACGCCGCATGAGACGGCACGCCACCGGGAGGACCACATGATCGCACGCCGTGCCCTGATCAGGGGCGCTTCGCTGGCCGCCATGGCGGCCGCGGCCTCGGGCATTTCAGTGAGATCGAGCCAGGCGCAGCAGGCGCCCAACTCGAGCGGCACCGAGGCGGCGAAGCTCAAGGCGCCGGCCAACGCCAGCGACTGCCACATGCACATCTATGATCCGCGCTTTCCGGAATCGAACCCGCGGCCGGGCCCTAATCCGAAGAACGCCACCGTGCAGGATTACCGGCTGCTGCAGAAGCGCACCGGAACCACCCGCGTGGTGGTGGTGACGCCTCGCAACTACGCGACCGACAACCGGGTGACGGTCGATGCGCTGTCGCAGCTCGGCCAGAACGCCAGGGGCATCGCGGTCCTGCATCCGACGGTCACCGATGCGGAGCTCAAGAGCCTCAACGACGCCGGCATCCGCGGCGTCCGCTTCACGCTCGGCGATCCCAGTACCGCGGTGGTGTCGTTCGACATGGTGGAGCCGCTGGCGAAGCGCATCGTCGACCTCGGTTGGCACGTGCAGTTCAACCTGGACGGCGACCAGATCGTGGATCACGCCGATCTCCTGGGGCGCCTACCCACGCAGATGGTGTTCGATCACATGGGCCACCCGACCTTGCCGGCGGGCGTCGAGCATGCGTCGTTCGGCATCATGCGGCGCCTCATCGACAAGGGCCGCACCTGGATCAAGCTGTCGGGCGCCTATGCGAACAGCAAGATCGGCGCGCCGTCATACCCGGAGGCCACCACCATCGCGCAGGCTTTCGTCAAGGCGGCGCCGGAGCGCATGGTGTGGGGCAGCGATTGGCCGCATCCGGGCGAGCAGGCGAAGTCGCCGTTGCCGAACGACGCCTTGCTGTTCGACCTGCTCGCCGTCTGGGCGCCTGACGAAGCCACCCGAACCCGCATCCTGGTGGCCAATCCGGAAACGCTCTACGGCTTTGCGAAAGCCTGACAGGAGAACGCCATGTCTCAACGTTTCATGTCACTTCATTCTGTGTTCTTGATCGGCATCGCTCTGCTGTCGGTACTCGTGGCCGCAGCCGCCCGGGCCGAGCCGCCCAAGCTGCCGGTGCCAGCCGTCGACCAGACGGCGATCGCCCAGCGCGGCTATTTCTATATCGGCGGCAAATATGTGGGCGAGCCCGGCAAGGAGATCATGCAGGGCCAGATTTATGTGGAGGTGCTGGCCCCCCGAGACGTGCGCCGGCCCTACCCGCTGGTGCTGATTCACGGTGCCGCCCAGACGGCGACCAACTGGATGGGAACGCCGGACGGACGCAAGGGCTGGGCCGAGTATTTCGTGGAGCAGGGCTACGTGGTCTACATGATCGACCAGCCCATGCGCGGCCGCTCCGCCGCGCATCCCGCCGACGGCGCCACCCGCATGTTCACGGCGGCCAACGAGGAGTTCCAGTTCACCGCCATCGAGACGGCCGGAACCTGGCCGCAGGCCAAGAAGCACACGCAGTGGCCGGGCGAAGGGCCGAACAAGGGGCGCAAGGGCGATCCGCTGTTCGATGCGTTCTATGCGACGCAAGTGGAGACCGTGGTCTCGAACGAGGAGACCCAGCAACGCAACAAGGACGCGGGCGCCGCGCTTCTCGACAAGATCGGACCGGTGATCGTGCTGACGCACTCGCAATCCGGCGCCTTCGGCTGGCTGATCGCCGACGCGCGGCCCCAACTGGTCAAGGCGGTGGTCGCCATCGAGCCCTCAGGGCCGCCATTCGAGGCCGCGATCATCGGCACCGGCAAGGCGCGCGCGTGGGGACCAACCGACATCCCGATTGCCTACGATCCGCCGGTCAAAGATGCGAGCGAGATCGCGATCGAGCGGGAGGCCAAGGCCGACGGCCCGGACATGTTCGTGTGCTGGATGCAGAAGCCGCCCGCCCGCACGCTGGTCAACCTCAAGAACATTCCGGTGATGGTGATGACGTCGGAAGCCTCCTATCACGCGGCCTATGATCACTGCACCGCGAAATATCTCAACCAGGCGGGCGTCAAGACCGAGTTCATCCCGCTGCAGGAGCGCGGCATCCGCGGCAACGGCCACATGGTGATGATCGAGAAGAACAATCTCGACATTGCCCATGTGATCGACGAGTGGGTGGTCAAGAACGTGAAGTAAGGCCACCGGGATGACGGGTCGCATCGCGGCTCGAAAGCAGGTGCAAAACGCGCAATTGCCGCTACACTCGGACCTTACCCGCCTGGTCGCATCGAGAAGAAAATAGAGAGGGAGGATTTCCATGGCCATCAATCGTCGAGATTTGCTCGTCCGCGGCGGAACCGCGGCCGCATTGGGAGCCGGCGGCCTTGCTTCGGGCGGGCCCGCGCAGGCGCAGCAGCCGCCGATTCAGTGGCAGCGCGAGGCGGACGTCGTCATCATCGGGTCGGGCGCCTCGGGGCTGCCCGCCGCCATCGTGGCCAAGGAGGCGGGCTCCTCGGTGATCGTGGTCGAGGCGCAGCCCCATGTGGGCGGCCATGCCCGGGTGAGCGGCGGCAACATGCCGCTCGGCGGCGGCACCAGCGTGCAGAAGCGCTACGGCATCAAGGACTCGCCCGACCTGGTGTTCGAGGATCTGACCGACTGGTCGGTGGTGCAACCCAACGGCTTTCCGGATTATCGCTACAACGACCGCGAGATCATCCGCGCCTTCGCCGACAATTGCACCGCCACCTTCGAGTTCCTGCGCGAGCACGGCGTGGTGTTCGTGGACAAGCCGCCGGACCGGCAGGGCGGCTCGTCGGTCGGCAACTCGGTGCTGCGCACCATGCATGCCGCCCCGGTGGACTGGCCGCTGATCCAGACCGGCGCACCGGCGACACCGAACCAGCGCATGACCATGTCGACCGGCAACGGGCTGATGCAGCCGCTCGATGCCGCCGCCCGCAAGGCCGGGGTCGAGTATCTGCTCGAGCACCGGATGACCGGCCTCTACCGGGAGACGCCGACCTCGGGCCGCATCATCGGCATCGCGGTCGAGAGCAACGGTACCAAGCTCAACATCCGGGCCCGCAAGGCAGTCATCATCGCGACCGGCGGGTCGAGCGGCAACGTGAACTTCCGCCGCATGTTCGATCCGCGCCTGACCGAGGAATATTGCGGGCTCGCCGGCATGCCCTACTCCAACCAGGACGCCAGCGGCGAGATGGCGGCGATGGCGATCAATGCGTCGCTGTGGGGCCTGTTCAATTTCACCAGCGAGACCGGCTCGGGCCTCACCAAGCCCGGGCAGATCGGCTGCCAATACGGCTATGTGAACCTGCGCTGGATGCCGGGCAGCCCGATGTTCAGCAAGGCCCGCGCCAGCGGGCTGCGGGTCTCGGACTGGCAGAACGTCATCACGGTGAACATGCTGGGCAAGCGCTTCTATGACGAGACCGGGCGGCAATACACCGCCAACAGCTACAAGGGCGTCGAGCCCTACG
Organism: uncultured Alphaproteobacteria bacterium; assembly: GCA_963721005.1. Classification (GTDB taxonomy): domain Bacteria; phylum Pseudomonadota; class Alphaproteobacteria; order Rhizobiales; family Xanthobacteraceae; genus VAZQ01. The sequence goes on from CAVRHR010000003.1 coordinate 1,170,978, forward strand.
CCCATGGCAGCTACCTCAACGCCAAGAACGTGCGCTTCGAGCCCAACAACTGGATCAATGCGGCAATGGCGGGCATCAGCGACGGTCACAACGGCGGCGGCGCGATCTGGGCGATCTTCGATGCGGCCGCGGTCGAGCGCGAGAAGTGGGACCCCAAGCCGCCGAACGTCGACCCCGAGAACGGCTTCTTCTTCACCGCCGACACGGTGGCCGAGCTCGCCAAGAAGATCCAGATGAAGTACCAGCGCGTGCCGATGCCGCCGCAAAACCTGGAGGAGACAGTCGGGACCTACAACGGTTTCGTCGGCGGTGGCCGCGATTTCGACTTCGGCAAGCCGCGCCCGCTCTACACCATCGCCAAGCCGCCGTTCTATGCCGCCTGGGCGACGCCGGTCATCCACGACACCCGCGCCGGCTTGCGCATCAACGGGCGCTGCCAGGTGGTGGACATGAACGGCGAGGTGATCCCAGGCCTCTATTGCGGCGGCGAATCGGCGGGCGGCTTCAGCATGCACGGCCTCGCGCGGTGCACGACGCAGGGCTTCATCGCCGGCCGCAATGCCCATGCGGAGACGGTGAAGGCGTGAGGAGGCTGCTGCCGCGTCCCGGCCGGGTTCGTCCCCAAGTAGGCGCCGGAGCATCCACACCTCTCTGGTCGTCCCGGCCGTAGCGCCGGGACCCATACGCCGCAGCCCGCTGATAGGGCACGGAGTATCGGTCTCTGCCTTCGCAGGGACGACGGCGCGGAGATGCGCTCGCCACATCGTGAGATGTGTGCATGCCCGCCCAGCGTCCGCGAGAACGCGCGGCCCGTTCGTTCGAAAAGCTGTGCCACGACCCAATCATCGCGAGACGAAAAAAGGCCCGCTTCCACCGGAAGCGGGCCCCGTTCATTTCATCCCATCGTCCGCAGCGTCAACCGCGGCCGTCCGCTCACTTGGCGAGCGGGTCGGGACGGACCTGGAAGTGCACCGCCATGGGCTTGTTGCCCTTGCCGCCCTCGGTCTGCCAGGGTGCGCGATCGCCGCTGCTCACCCACAGGCCTCTGCCCTTCCAGCCTGCGTTCGCATCGTCGATGCGGCCGTCGATACCCTTGGCGAAGAAGCCCATCGGGTACGGCAGGCGCAGCAGCACCATCTTGCCGTCCTTTAAGGCGACCACGCCATCCTCGAGGTTGGCGGTCGAGACCGGGGTGTCGTTGCCGAGCCCGAGCGTGTTCTTCTCATCGACCCAGGTGTAGTAGCTCGAACTCGGCGCTGTTGTCGCCGATGCCCTCGAAGCCCGGACCCGGATACTGATAGAAGCTCCAGCCCTCCGGGCATTGATCGCCGGTCGCCTTCGGTCCGTTGAGCGGGCCCTTGCACTTGCTGCGATCGAACGAGGCCAAATGGCCGCTTCCGAGCGACGACCAATAGACGCCCCTCGAATCGATATCGCCGCCGCGCGGTCCGTATCCGGGCATCGGAACGTTGTAGACCTCCGACACCGCGGTCTCGGGCGGGTTCGAGCCCGGAACGATGCGCACGATCGCGCCCGGATTGCTGCGGATGGTTCCCCACACCGAGCCGTCCGCCTGGTTCACGCTGACGGCGTAGAACACCTGGCCCAAGCGGCGGTCCTTGCTCGGATCCGCCGGCTGGTTCGGCTCGGTGTACTCGCCGCGCTTGCCGTCGCCGCTGGTATCGACCACCATCGCGGTCCAGCCTTGCGACTTCGCCGCGTCGTGGGTCTCGTCCCACTTCTTGGTGTCGAGCCAGCCGACCACGCCGCCGCCGCCGCCGCTCGACGTCCACAACACGCCCTTGGAGTCGAAGTTGAGGTGGTGGGTGGTGAAGCAGGTGTCGACGAACTCGAACTTCTTGGTCTTCGGGTCATAGACGATCAGCATCCGCTGGCTCTGGTCGAGCGGGAAGAGCTTCGCGGACGGGTGATCCGATCCCGCCTTGCAGAAGGCCGGCTCGTTCTTCTGGTCGCGGAACGCCGCCGTCATCCAGATGCGGCCCTTCTCGTCCATGGCCGCGTTGTGATTGTTGAAGTGCGCGGTCCAGATCTTTTCCTCGCCCCAGTAGGCGGAGGGCCCGAGCGGCTTCTCCATGGCGGCGTGGCCGGGTCCAAGCATCTCATGCATGTCGGCGTCGCGAACCGGCGCCTTCTCCAGCGTGGCCGTGTTGGTCTTCAGGTCGAGCACGGGGAAATAATCCATGCTGTATTCCGGCTGGCCGTACAGCGGGCCGCCGCCATTGACGGTCGGGTTGCGCTTGTCGGTCGAGATCAGGTCGTGCAGGTAGTGCTTCTCGTCCGACCAGTCCAAGGTCGTGACCACGACATTGCGCTCGATGCCCTCGGGGCGCTTGGGCGTGGCATGCGGCAGCTCGCCCTTGGCGATCCGGTCGGTCCAATCCGCCAGGTAGCCGAGCGGCGCCGCCTGCAGCTGGCCGGCGATGATGTTGACCATGAGCTCGCCGGCCTGGCCGGACTGGATGCGCTGCATCCAGGCATCCTTGGACGAGGTGCCGAACGCGGCCGGGATGGTGCGGGTCGCGAGCGTGCCGAGCTGATGGCAGCCGACGCAGCCGTTGTTCTTCATCAGGTTGATGTACTCGGCCTGCTTGACCGGAATGCCCTTGGGGCCGAACTGGCTGGCGTCCGGCATCTTCAGCATCGAGTACCAGTAGATCGCCGGATAGTACTGGGCCGCCGCCGAGGCGTTCGGGGCCGGCACCGACGTCAGGTTGACGATCTTGCCGGGCTCGCTCTGGACCTTGGCCGAATCGACCAAGCCGTAGCCGCGCACCCAGATGCTGTATTTGCCCTTCGGAAGGTCGGGGACCAGGTAGCGGCCCTGATCGTCGGTGACGACGATCTTGGCATACCGGGTCGGCGTGTCCTTGGTCTCGGCGATCACCCAGACGCCGGCTTCCGGCCCGTTCGGGCCCGTGACCACGCCGCCCAGATCGGTCGCCCCGATGTTGACGCCGGGGGGCGCCTGCTGGGCGGAAAGCTGTGCCGGCGCGCCGGCGAGCGCAGCGACGAGCGCGACCAGCGCCACGCCGAAATAGAGTCTGCCTTTTATCCTCATGGTCCACGTTCCTCTCTTACGGATTTCATTAGGCTCGTGCTTGAATGCCTGGCTATGCCTTGCGCCAATGCTCTGGCCCGTACCGAAGCTCGAACCGATCGAGCCGGGCCACGCAAGGCGATCGACCTTTCAAGTAAACCGACGCTCCCGGCTAAACCCGGAAACGAAGCGGCACGATACCACACGGCGAGGCCCGTCCATAGTCCCTCGGGGCCCCCTGCCGGGTGCCTACGAAAGAGCGCCGCAGGCCCCGGAATCAGCGCGTCGGGCAGCCGGCACTGCCCCGGCACCCAGGCGTCAGAACCAGTTCGGCGTCTTGGCGGTCCAGGGGTTCCTGGGGAAGCGGCTGTGCAACAAATTATAGGCAGCCTCGGACGTCTCGGAATCCTTGTCGCCGTATTGGGTCGCCCGTACCACGTTGTGGAGCGCCTCCGGAACCCGGGGATCGCCCGGATGCGCCTTGGCCCAGGGAATGACGATGGCGCCGAGCCAGGCCGGACCACCGGGCAGCTTGCCCAGGCGTTCGCTCTGCGTCCTGGCGATCTGCTTGTCCCGATCGGTGATGAACGGCGGCGCGATCAGCGGTACCGGGAGCGCGCAGTCGCCGCACAGACGGGGGATGTCATCGTCATCATGGTTGCTGATCGGGGTGTCGTCCGCCGCCCACCAGCGCGGCCCGAAGAGGCCGATCACGTCGCGCTGGTACATGTAGCCGAGCCCGGATTCGGGATAGGGACGGGCGGCGGGCAGCTTGAGCACGATGAGCGCCGCCTCGACCTTTCTGGCCGCGGCGCTGGTGGCGTTGCGATAGGCTTTCCAATCCTCGGCATGCTGCGGAAAGAACGGCGCGGCCGCTTCCGCCATCGTCTTGGCGGTGGCGGCATCGTCGAGCAGCACCGCGCGCGTCCACACCGCGAGCGCGAGGTCGCGCTTGATGTTGGGCGGCAGCCCGGGAGCCAGCACGACCTGCGCCATCATCGGCAGCGGCATGAAGGTCGCCATGCCGTAGGCGGCATCGGTGTCGAGATAGAGCGGATCCTTCTGGAACAGCTCGGTGCGCCAACCGACCACCTTCGCGATGTAGCTGTCCCATTTGGTCTGCGTCAATGGCAACGGCATCGCGCTGAGCCCGGTGCGCGGATCGTAGAGATACATCAGGAACTCGCCGCGCCGCACCGCGAACTTCGCGTATTCGCCGACATCGCGCGCCAGCATGAGCCGCTGATAGCGCATGAGATTGCCGACGCCCGCCGGCAGCGCAGGCGCGGCGAGCGTGCGGTCGAGCTCGGCGCGGGCATCGTCCGTCTTGCCCTGCCCGATCAGGAGGCGCACTCGGTTCCAGGCCAGGGTGTAATAGGCGGGCGATACGGCATCGACCGCTTGCGACGCCGTCATGGCCGCCGCCGCATCCGGGTCGCCCGGCTCGAGAAACATCATCGCGGCCGCCAGCCAGGGCAGCGCGCGGGTGTCGCGCCAGCGCGCCAGCACATCCGCCTTCACCTCCGCATTCTGCCGCCCCTTGTCGCCGTTGAGCGCATCGATGTCATAAATCCAGGCGCCCACATCGGTATAGCGCTTGCCGCTCCGCTCCATATCCTCGAGGTCGTGCAGGTCGACCGCGAGCGTGGCCGGCAGCTCGGCTGCGAGCAGCGCTTGCGCCAGCTCCTGGGCGCGCTGTTGCGGCCGGGTCGCGAAGGCGAGCATCGAGGCGAGGTGCGGAGCGTCGGCGTGATAGGCCGCAAGCTCCGGATCGGCCGCGACAGCGGCTATGGCGGCATCAGCGGCGGCGATGCGCTCGGGCGTCCGCTCGACGATCGCCGCATGGACGGCGGCGCGTGCCGTGAGATAGCGCGCGAGCGTGCGCCACGGGGAGGCGGCATCCTGCCCGATGACGGCATAGAGCTCCGCCGCGCGGGTGTAGTCGAAGCGGTAGAAATAGGCGGTGGCGATCTGATAGGCGCGATCGGCCCGGAGCCAAGGCGCCGCATTCGGGGAATCGGCGGGCAACGGAGAGTCCGTCGCGCAATTGGCGAGCACCGCGTCCTCGCCCACCGTCCAGTCGCGCACCGCCGGATCGCTCGCGCCGTGCTCGCCGATACGCTGGATCAGCGTCGCGGCGGCATTGCGGTACGCATTGGGAAAGCAGGAGACGTCGAACGCGCTGATCGCAGGCTGCCGTTCGCGCGCGGCCGTATTCTTTGCGGCCGGCGGCGGCCCGAGCACGCGCTTGCGCGCATCGCTCCAGGTCGATTCCGAGTCGTCGATCCGGCGCGTCGCGTCGCAGCATGGCGCCATGAGCTGCTGCGCCTGCGCATCGGTAAAGCTGCCGCCCGACATCTGGCGGTAGGCGGCATAGAGCCGGTTGTCGTCGAAGGTCGGACGCAGGATGCCGAGGCGGCCGTGGAAGTAGGCGAGATTGCTCTCGGGATCCATGCCGGAGCGGCTGAAGAACCGGATCTCCTGGATGAACTCGCCGGTCGCCCAGGCGGCGGCCGGGGAAACGCACAGCAGGAGCGCCAGCGTCAATCGGGCGGCTGATCGTGTGACCATTGGGATATCCTCGCGCGTACCATCTGATAGGCCTCGGGGGTCCAGCGTCGCGGGCTGAAGGCATAGACGCGCCGGCCGCCCGGCAGCGTGGCGGGCAGCTCGTCGGTCGCGACGCCGAAACTGGAGCGGCATTGCGCGCCGCGGAAGTCGCCGCCGCCGGCGAGATGCGCCCGCAGCCGGCGGCCGTCGTAGCCCATGCGGAACAGCATCGGCACGATCTCGTCGGCATCGAGCCGCCCGGTCCAGCTCTCGTTGAAGCACCAGGAGGCGAGCGCGGTGACCGAGACGGCGGCGCCCGGCAGGCGCGAGCGCAGCGCCGCGATCGCACCGATCAGGAATGCGCGCTGCGATGCCGGAGCCTCGTAATCCACCTGCAGGACGTGATGGGGAACCTCTTCGGCGACGACGGCAATCGCCTCGACAAAGCGGCCCAACTGCGCGCTGCTTTGCACCGGCGCCACGCCGTGATCGGTCTCCACATGCACGACCGCGACGCGGCGCACGCCCGGCGGCAGGGTCAGCGGGTTGTGACGCGCCGTGAGGACGACGTCCTCGCCGCGCAGCGTCAGGGTGGCGGCGAGATAAGCCACGCCGGTGTCGGCGGGGTCGATAAAGCGCAAGTCGTCGTCGCGGTCCCACGCCCACAGCATGAGTTGCGGCAGATCGAGCCCGACACCGGCTCGGGCGGAGGTCATGCGGTCGCCGGCTAGACCAAGTGACAGCAGCAACAGCGCGGCTCCGCTTGCAACCGCAAGGGTTCGTCTTCCCCCCGGATTCGAAACCGACGTTGTCGAATGAGTTGGCATCGTCAGACCCAGCTCTCGGCTCTGAGCCCCGGCATGCGAGCAAATTGGCGCAGATTGTTGGTGACGACGATGCACGGGAGCATCAAAGCGGTTCGCGCTCCCCGACGGCCGGCAGCGCCACATCGACCATGAAATCGTCGGTCGCGCGCGGACCGTTCAGAAACAAATCGTCCCAACGTTTGCCTTGCGGCACAATCACGAGACTGCAGCCGATCTTAACGATATCGACATGATGCACGCCTTTTGGAAAGGCGACGGCCTTGGGCAGCCTCACCGCTTGGCCGCGATTGACAGTGATCACCGTGGACCTTGTCATGGCACCCTTTCCTCGGACAGATTGTGACGAACCGATGGGCCGGCCACCTCAAGCCAATTTCGCGAGCTGCCCATCTACCAAAGTCCGAAGCGCGTCCTTCTGCTCGGTCACCACCCAGACGGCCGCATTGGCGGCGAGCTCGTCGAGCGCGGTCTTGGCCTTGTCGGGTGTCGCGGCCTCGACATGGCGGAAGGCCGTCACGTACTGCTCGACCAGCGTTCGCCGGTGCGCCGCGGCGTCTTGCGGCGCCACGAAGGCGGAATCCGGCAACTCGACCAGCGCGGTGCGCAGCGTGCCCCAGCCGAGATCGATGACCGACGGCCGCACCTGCATCAGATCTCCGGCCAGCTGGGACAAGCCCGCCACCTGCTGCACGAAATAATCCTGGTCGAAGCCGTGGGCGCCGGCCTCGGTGTCGAGCTGCGCGTAGGTCTGGGTCCAACCGCCCGGCCAGTCGCCGGCGAGCCCGATGCCGGGGATCTGGTAGGCCCGGCCCTTGTTCATCGGGCTCTTCACCCGGCCTTGGAAGCCGCCATTGACGCCGGGGCCAACGCCCGACTTGACGTCGACCCGCGGCCAGCGATTGTCGGTCGCGGCCCGCGCGATCGCCTCCACCAGCCAGATATTGTTGTTGTAGACGTCCATGAGGCTGGTGATGACGCCGCCGTGCTCGGGCCGCTCGCCGAGATAGCCGTACTGGTTGCCGCCCGGCCCGGTCTCGATGGTCTGCCGGCCGCCCATGTGCTCCATGCCGAGGGTAGCCACCACCGACGCGAGGCGCTCGGGATGCAGCGTGTAATAGTCGTATTGCGGCCAGCTGCCCTCCCCGCCCGGCATGAAGTGCCGGCAGTCGAAGTAGAAGGCGAGCGTGCGCGGGCGCGCCGCCTGCGGCAGACGGTTGAAGTAGGACATGATGCCGATCATGCCGAGGCCCCCGTTCTCCTCGATCAGCGACATCGCATCGGTGTGGGTGGCGAGCAGGACTTGCTGGTCCCTCGGCGTGCCGTAGTCCTTGCCGGGCAGAAAGCCGATGATGGCTTTGCCGGTGTTGCGCTCGAAGCGGGCCTTGAGGGTCAGGGTGGCGGTCTTGCCGGCCTTGGCGTCGGTGAGCACCTTGGCGCCGTTGACGCGGTCGAGCGCGAGGGTCGGACAGTTGACGTATTTGGCGCCGAGACCGGCCTTGCCGTCGGGTGTATAGACGCTGCGTTGCGCCAGCCCGAACGCCGCGCCCGGCGAGAGGTCGTACACCACCACCATGCCGGCGGCTTTGCCCTTGATGCCGATTGCCGCAAATCCGTTGAGCTGGCTCCAGACCCAGCGGGAATGATAGGAGCTGGTCAGGCTCGCCGGCGGCGGCGTGAAGAGCGGCGGCCATTGGCCGGGCGAGCGCCACTCGTAATCGGTCGGCGTGAAGTTATCCAAAAACGACTCGGAATACGGCGGCTGCGGATAGGGGGCGGTGGCGAAGACCAGTATCTTGCCCGCGATCGCGTCCGCGGCCGGCGGATGGGCCGGATCGTAGTACAGCATCGGCGCGGTAATGCTCGCGGCCGCTTCGCCCGAAGTCATGCCATAGGAGGCGACCACCGGCACCGGCGTCCCGTCGGTGACCAGCCGCTCCAGCGCCACCCCGGAATCATGATAGTGCGTGCGCCGATCGGGCCAATCGTCCACGATATAATGATCGTAGGGGATCTCGACGAAATCCAGGTCGATCGCGCCATGCTCGACGATCTTGTCGACCAGGAAGTCGGTGTAACGCCGCCACCCCGCGCTGCCCGCGTAGGTGGGGCCGAGCTGCGACTTGAACACGTTCCATTCCAACGCCTCGTCGGGCGTGATCATGCGCTGCGGATCGATCCTGGCAAGAGCGCGGTCGCCGGCGCTTTGCGCCCATAGCGGCCGTCTGATCAGAACCGTGCCGGCAGCGGCGCCGGCTGCCTCCTTGAGGAAGCGCCGCCGTGAGGCGCCGGTTGTCCACTTCCGCGATTTGCTCATGATGATTCTCGCCGAGTGATTCTCGCTGAGTACTTCCCGCTGTAGTAAGCGGATGATCCGCGACCCTCTCGCCCGCCACGGTAACGTGCAACGCCCCTTTCGACAACCTGACCAACCCGGTATGGTCCGCGGAGCAGGATCATGCGGGAGAACATCCATGCTCCACCGAAGCTTGCTCGGCGCCCTCGCTTTGGCGGCGCTGTCGGCCTATCCGGCCGGCGCGCAAATCGTCGATTTCTCGAAATATCCCGATCTCAAGGGGCAATGGAACCGGGTGGTGGTGCGCGGACTGCCCGGCCAGCCTTCGTTCGACCAGACCAAGCCGTGGGGATTGGGGCAAGAGGCGCCGCTGACGCCCGAGGCTAGGGCGATCCTCGAGGCCAGCATGGCGGACCAGGCCACCGGCGGTCTCGGCAACAGCGTCGAGCACAGCCGCTGCAGCGCCGCCGGAATGCCGTTCATGATGGTCGCATTCCATCCGCTGGAATTCGTCGTCATGCCGGATACGACCTACATATTGATCGCCGACTTCGATCCGCTGCGCCGGATCTTCACCGACGGACGCGACTGGCCCACGGCGATCGAGCCGACCTTCCAGGGCTATTCGATCGGACGCTGGATCGACGAGGCGGGCACCGGCCGCTACGACGTGCTCGAGGTCGAGACCCGCGGCTTCAAGGGACCGCGCATCTACGACATAACCGGCATGCCGCTGCACAGCGACAATCAATCGATCTTCAAGGAGCGTATCCATCTCGACAAGGCCAATCCAAATCTCCTGCACGACGAGATCACGGTGATCGACCATGCATTGACCCGGCCCTGGACCGTCGACAAGAGATACATCCGCAATGCCGATCCGCTCTCGGAGTGGCCTGAGTCCATCTGCCCCGAATACAACGCGTGGGTCTTTACCGGCCGGGAAGTCTATTACCTGAGCGCAGACGGCTACCTGATGCCTTCCAAGAAGGGCCAGGCGCCACCCGACCCGAAATATTTCGAGCAGCCCCGGAAGTAAGGGCGCGCCATCCGTTCGCCGCGTCCGCGATGCCGGCGCGTGGCGCGCCAGCACCGGAGGGGAGAGCCATGAAGCTTCCGCGCCGTCGGTTTCTGCATCTCGCAGCGGGCGCCGCGGCGCTGCCGGCCGCTTCACGGCTGGCGCGGGCGCAATCCTATCCGAGCCGCCCGGTGCGGGTCTTCGTCGGCTTCCCGGCCGGCTCCTCCGCCGACGTGTTCGCTCGCGTTACCGGACAATGGCTGGCGGAGCGGCTCGGCCGCCCGTTCATCATCGAGAACCGGCCCGGCGCGGGCAGCAGCACGGCCGCCGAGACTGCGGTGCGGGCGCCGCCGGACGGCCATACGCTGTTGTGGACGACCGCGGCCAACACCACCAACACCGCGTTCTATCCCAAGCTGACGTTCGATCTCATCCGCGACATCGCGCCGATCGCCAGCATCGTCCGCACCTACTTCGTGCTGGTGGTGAACCCGTCGATACCGGCAAGCACGCTGCGGGAATTCATCGCCTACGCCAAGGCCAATCCGGACAAGATCAGCATCGGGATCGGCGGCAACGGCAGCCTGTTCCACCTGGCCAGCGAGCTGTTCAAGATGATGGCCGGCGTCGACGTGGTCGACGTGGTGTATCGCGGCGATGTGCTGGCATTGACCGATCTGCTCGGCGGCCAGGTGCAGGCCATGCTCGTGGGCTCGTCGGCGGCGATCGAGCAGATGAAGGCCGGCAAGCTGCGGGCGCTCGGGGTATCGACCGCGACCCGCCGCGACGAGCTGCCCGGGATCCCCGCCATCGCCGAATTCGTGCCGGGCTACGAAGCGACCGGCTGGCAGGGACTGGGCGCCCCCAAGGGCACGCCCAGCGAGATCGTCGACAGGCTCAACCAAGAGATCAACGCCGGCCTCGCCCAACCCGCCATGAAGGCGCGATTGGCCGAGCAAGGCGGGGCAGCGCTGGCGGGAACGCCCGCCGACTTCGGCAAGCTCATCGCGGACGACACGCAGAAATGGGGAAATGTGATCCGGGCAGCCAATATCAAAGCGGAATAACCGATCCGCGCGCAGGCGGTGTTCACGGCGTGCGCGCTCCGGAACCATTTCCGCAGTGATACATTGTGGGATTGTGCGGACTCTTGTCGCCAGCCGCATGGTACCTTTTGTCCCTTGCCGGCTCTTGCACAATTCGAGCGCGTGCCCCCCGATCGAAGGAGAGCAGGATGCGACATAACCTAACTCTCGCCACGACAATTGCCGCCACGACAATTGCAACAATTGCAATTTGCGTGCTGATGCCGATCGCCAGCTTCTCGGCGCAACGCGTTGGTGGCGGCGGCGGTGGCGGCGGAGCGCACATCGGAGGGGGTGGGGGTGGGGGCGGACATTTCGTCGGCGGTGGGGGTGGGGGTGGTGGGGCGCGCTTCACCGCCCATGTGGGCGGCGGGGGTGGCGGCCGCTTCAGCGCCGCACATGTCGGTGCCGGCGGCGGAAACGTCGTCCACTACGCGAGCCCGCGGGCTGTCGGAAATTTCAGAGCCGTGCACAACGCGAACCCGGGCACCAACCTGAGTACCAGGGCGGCGCGCAGCGGGAAGGCGGAGCCCAACCCCAATGCCGGAGCCGCACGCAGCCCCAACCAGGAGCTCAATGTCAAATCCGCGGCCGTGCACAATGCGCTCAATTCACGCGCGGTCGCGGGCGCGCTCCGCAATGCCGGCGCCTCGCACGATCCGCATAACCGCGCCCTCATCGCCGCGAATGCCGCAACAGCGGGATGGCGGCACGGCGGCGACAACGGCTGGTGGCGCCACCGCAACGGCGGATTCGGCTGGGTCGGCCCGCTGTTCTGGCCGTTCGCCTATTACGATATTTACGATTATGCGCTGTGGGGCTACGGCTACGACCCTTCGTTCTGGGGCTACGGCTACGATGACATCTATGCCGGCATGTTCGCGCCTTATGGCTACCGGAATCCGACCGGTTATCTGCCGCGCTACGCCAGCCGAAACGCGGGCGGCTCGCGGCAAGCGACTGCCGCTGCTAAGGCGACGGGGCCGCTGGCACAAATGTGCGGCGAGGACAGCCGCGACATCGCCGGGCTGCCGGTCGACCAGTTCCAGCAGGCGATCCAGCCCGACGACGCGCAACGCGCCGCGCTCGACGATCTCGCCAACGCGTCGCTGAAGGCGGCGCAGGACATCAAGGCCGCCTGCCCGACCGAGATCGTGCTGACGGCGCCGGGCCGGCTCGCCGCCATGCAAAGTCGCATCGAGGCCATGGTGGCCGCAGTCGCAACCGTGCAGCCGGCGCTGGAGAAGTTCTACGGCCTGCTCACCGACGAGCAGAAGGAGCGCATCACCGCGCTCGGCCAGGAGCAGCGGCGCGGCCGCAACGCCGGCGCGCTCGATCAGAGCTGCAGCGCCGCACCGGCGAGCGTAACCGATTGGCCGGCCGCCGACATCGAGCGCACGGTGCGCCCGACCGAGGCGCAACGGGCGAGCCTCACCGCGCTACAGGATGCCGGCGCCAAGGCGGCCGACATGCTCAAGACCGCCTGCCCGGCGGAGGAGCCGCTCACGCCGCCGGCGCGCCTCGCGGCGGTCGGCCAGCGGCTCAACTCCTTGCTGCAAGCCGTCAAGGCCATGATCACGCCGCTCAACGACTTCTACGGCATGCTCGACGACGAGCAGAAGGCGAGGTTCAACGCGCTTTCGCCGGCGCCGACCAGCCAGGCCGGCCAACCCAAGGTCCGACAGACGAGCCTCCACCGGCACGGCTTCCCGAGCATCGGGGGCTTCATCAGGCACATCCTGCGATTCTTTTGAAATCGCGGGAAACGACCATCGGTCGCATGCAATTTACGTCAGGCCGCTGCATCGCGATAAAACTTGTAAAGACCGACATTCACGTTGCCGGCCTCGAACCCGGCCTGACAATAGGCGAGATAATATTCCCAGGTGCGCTTGAAGCGCTCGTCGAACCCCCGGCCCTTCAGCGCCGGCCAAGCGCGCGCAAAGCGGCGCTGCCATTCTTCGAGCGTGCGCGCGTAGCTTTCGCCGAAATGCTCGCTGCGCACCAGCCGCAGCCCCGCCGCGGCGATCTGTTGCTCCAGAATCTTCCGGGTCGGCAGCATGCCGCCCGGAAAGATGTGCTTCTGAATGAAGTCCGGCTCTCGCTGATACCCCTCGAATCGAGCTTCATCGATCGTGATGACCTGCAGCACCCCGATGCCGCCGGGGCATAAGCTCGATCGCAAACGCATGAAGTAGGCGGGCCAATAGGCGGCCCCAACGGCCTCCAGCATCTCAATCGAGACGACGCGATCATATGCGCCGCGCACGTCGCGATAATCCTGCAGTCGCAGGTCGCCGTATTGCTCGAGCGCGCGATCGCGAAGCCGCTTGCGGGCAAGCTCCAGCTGCCTGGCCGACAGCGTCAGTCCTGTGAGCTCGCACCTGTAGCGATCGATGAGCCGTTCCGCCAGGCTGCCCCAGCCACAGCCGATCTCAAGCACCCTCTCGCCTCCGGACAGCTCCAGCAAATCCAGGATCCGGTCCAGCTTGTCGTCCTGCGCGGACTCCAAAGCCTGGTCGGCCGAGGAAAACAGCGCAGCCGAGTAGCTCATGCCCGCATCGAGCCACTGTGCGAAGAACTCGTTGCCGAGATCGTAGTGAACGGAAATGTTGCGTCGGCTGCCGCGCCGTGTATTTCAATTCAAGCCGTGCCAAATCCTGTGCCAGAGCCGCTTCGCAGGCAGCCCGCCTGGGTTTGTGGCCGCGGAGTTGCGCAATGCGAGGCCCAGAACGGCCGCGAGATCGGGCGAAGACCACTCACCCGCCATATAGGCCTCGGCAACCCCCAGCTCTCCGCCCATCAACGTCCGCAGCAGGCATTTCCAGCTATGGATGGAAAGCCGTGCCCGCGGGCCGGGCCGGGGACCGACGATCGTCAGGCGGTTTCCCGCCAGCATGTCGACCACCAGCTCCCCGCATGCGAGCTTGCGGGAAACCCATCGTTGCAGTCCCACGTCGAAGATGCGCGACAGCAGCGATCGGGCAGCTGCAAACGCCGGCTGTGCGGTCTGGGGCTGGACCGACATGTTCAATCCGCAATTCGGGAGTTGCCGGAGACGACGGAAACCATATTGCGGGGCGCGTCGGGCTTGCAGCGGTAGCGTATCCCCTTCAGCCACAGGCGCAGGGCCTCCCAATGAATGGCGGCGATCACCTTGGCGGTGATGGCCGGGATCGTGATGGCAACGCGCATCAGTGCCTGGTCGTTGAGCGTTCTGCGCACGCCCGCCAGGACGGCGGTCACCAAAGGACCGTCCGGCGTACTGGCGCGAATGCCGACCGCAATCTGATCGTTCGGCCCGGTTACCCGGAATTCATAGTGCAGGTTCATGTCCAGGAAGGGCGAGACATGAAAGTCCTTCCGGCAGACCTGATGCACCGGACCGGACCTCGGCATGACGGGAATGACGTAACTGTGGCGTTCGCCGAAGGTATTGTGGACCTGATAGACCAGAGCGACGAGCGTGCCGTCGGCCCGATGGCAGAAGTAGACGCTGATTGGATTGAAGCCGCAACCGAGCGTGCGCGGCATGGTCAAAAGGCTAATGCGACCGACGCCGATGTGGAGGCCGGCCGCAGCGAGCTGGCGCTCCGCCTGGACACGAAGCGGCGTCGATGTGCCGTCACCGTGATCCGAGTCATGCAGACTGAAGAGGTTGGGCCGGTTGTGGGAGAACAACCACAGCCTCTGCGCGAGGAGGGGCAGCTCGTCGAGGTCGATCAACAGCCAGAAGGCCCGATAGCGAAATCGATGAACACGCGGACGGAGGCGCCGATGCATGACCGATCCAACATAGAGAGACGAACGCAGCGTCATGTCGCCAGCTCCTGGCTGCCGGCTTCCCGTTTGCGGGCGATGCGCACTATTCGCGCGGAGTCTTCCGGTACGTTCCAGGGCCGCCGCAATCCGCCGAGCTCTTCCGCAACCGCAAGGCCGGCTTGCAACCCGTCCTCGTGGAATCCGGCGCCGAAATGCGCGCCGCAGAACCAGGTATTTCTCTTTCCTTGCAGCAGCCAAAGCTTCTGCTGGGCGGCGACCGCCTTGGCATCGAGTATCGGGTGGTCGTAAATCTCGCTGTGGAGCAGCGTTCCGCTACGCGGCGGCCGCGGCGGATTGAGGGTGACGAACAATGGCGTATCCACCGCCAGGTTCTGCAGCCGGTTCATCCAATAGGTCACGCAGGCGCCGTCGCGCGCCATCTCTGGGGTCCCGATGTAGTTCCAGCTCGACCACACGCGCCGCCGCCTGGGCATGAAGCTGTCGTCGGAATGCAGCACGGCGAGATTGCGGCTGTAGCGGAAGGCGCCGAGAAGCTCGCGCTCGGAATCGCTCGGATCGGCCAGGGCGGCAAGGGCCTGATCGGCATGCGTCGCCATGACGACATGGTCGTAGCGCTCCGCCTCCCCGCGGGAATCAGTCACGATGGGACCGAGCTCGGTGCGTCGCACGCTGACGACCGCGGTATCGAGCTTGATCCGTCCGGAAAAGGAACGAACCAGCTGCGCCACATAGCGGCGGCTGCCGCCGACGACGGTCTCCCAGGCGGGCCGATTGCGCAGCTGCAGCAGTCCATGGTTGCTGTGGAAGCGAATGAACGATGCCGCCGGATACGCGAGAATTTCGGCCGGCGGCGCCGACCAGATGGCGCTCGCCATCGGCAGGATGTGATGGTCGCGAAAGGCGTCACCATAGCGCCCGCGCTCGAGGTAGTCGCCGAGACTGAGCCGCTGGATATCCATCAGATCCTGGTCGCGGGGCGCCTGCCGGTAGAAGCGCACGAGATCGGCGAGCATGGACCAGAAGCGTGGCCTGAGCAGGTTGCGGGGTTGCCCGAACAGGCCGGAGGGACCGCTGCCGCAATATTCTATCGCCCCGTCGTTCAGAGAAACGGCGAAAGACATCTCGGAAACTTCGGTGGGGACTTGCAAGTACGCCAGCAAGGCCACCATGTTGGGATAAGTTCGGCGGTTGAATACGATAAACCCGGTATCGACCGGAGTGCTGCGGCCACCGACCGATGCCATGATCGTGTTGGAATGGCCGCCGATCCGGTCGGCACGATCGTAGACGGTCACATCATGGCCCCAATTCAAGAGCCAAGCCGCGGACAGACCTGATATGCCGGTTCCGATGACTGCGACTTTGAGACGAACGTCGATTTTCATGCCTGCCGACCAGTCACGGATGCGTCCCGAAAGGCGGCGGTGCCGGGCACGGCAAAGCCGCCTTGATTCAGTCTCCTACAAAGCAGTACGACCGGTCGGCCCGTTTGGATCACCGCTCGATGATCCAAACGGCGGCTTGCCACGTTTCAATGGGCATGCAGCCCGCCACCACCCGCTGTCATCTCCCGCCCGGCATGCCGCCGCTCGCCCCGTTATGGGGAACGGCGCGGTCAGGCAGACACGATCGGAGCCCTTCCCCGGCCATGCCTGTTGAGGAAGCCTCGGATCGAGTCGAATGGTCTCGCCTTATCGTCGCAGTCGGGAGGTATGGGGATCGCGCCGCGTTCGCCAGCCTGTTCGAATACTTCGCCCCGCGCATAGCAACCTACATGCGACGCTCAGGGATGCCCGAGGCGGGTGCAGAAGAGCTCGCGCAGGAGACTCTGCTTGCGGTCTGGCGCAAGGCCGCGCTGTTCGACCCCATGGGCGGCAGCGCCGCCGCTTGGATCTTCGCGATCGCCCGCAACATGCGCATCGACGCTTTGCGGCGCGAGCACCGCGGCGGCGTGACGGAAACCTCCGATGTCGAGGCGGAATTCCAGATCGACAATTCGCCGCAACCCGACGCCCAACTCGACGCGGCGCAATCCGAGTCGCTGGTGCGTTCCGCATTGGCGGAATTGTCCGCCGAGCAAATGCGCGTCATCGAGCTGTCTTTCTTCGAGGAGAAGGCGCATGGGGAAATCGCTCGCATCCTCGAGATACCGTTGGGGACCGTAAAATCGAGACTGCGTTTGGCGATGAACCGACTTCGCGGTCTTCTAGGTGACCTGTCATGACACTCGCGCGCCATCCAGACGACATCCGGCACCATCCCGAGGCCTCGATGCTGATGGCTTTTGCGGCAGGAACGCTCGATCACGGCCAGCATGTAGCGGTTGCCACCCATTTGATCGGCTGTCCGCGCTGCCGAAGCTGGATTCATTCCATGGAGCAGGTGGGAGGCGCCGTGCTGACGCGCCTGCCGGCTGCCGCGATGTCGAGCGACGCGCTGGCCCGGGCGGAGGCCCGTCTGAACGACACCGGCACGCCGCCCATGCGCATCGAGGCGCCGCAGGCCTCATTCGAGGTTTCGACAGCCGGCCTGCCGAGATTCGTTCGCCGGTACAGGTTCGGGGACTGGCAATGGGTGGCGCCGCGCGTGCATCTGCGCCCGATCGTGTTGCCCGTCGCGAGCCCTTCGCGCGTCTTTCTGCTCAGGTCCGGAGCCGGTACCAGAATGCTGGCGCATTCCCACGCCGGCACCGAGCTGACATGTGTGCTGTCGGGAGCATTCAGCCACGACGGGGGCCGTTTTGGACCCGGCGATTTCGATCTCGGAGACGAGACCGTGGATCACAAACCGCTGGTCGATGCGGGCGAGGACTGTATTTGCCTGGTCGCCATGCAAGGAGAGCTCAGTTTCAAGGGAATCCTAGGCCGGCTCATGCAGCCATTCGTCCGCCTTTGAGAGGACCACGGTGCGCCTGACGCAACTCGCGATCATGTCGGGCTGCATCGCCGCCGCTTTGAGCGTCGTGATGGCGGCGGCATGGCGTGTTCAGCAAAAAAGCGGCAATTCGGGTTGGGTGGACGTGTCCTGGACCTTCGGGGTGGGCGGCGCCGCAGTTCTGGCGGCGCTGTTCCCGCTGACGCAAGAGCCTTCGCCACCTTGGCGCCCGCTCGCCGTGGCGGCTCTGGCCGCCATCTGGTCGCTGCGGCTCGGGCTCCATATCGTGGCGCGGATCCGCTCGGAGGGGGACGACCCGCGCTATCGCGCGCTCGCCGAGCAGTGGCAATCCGATTCGAGCCGCCGCATGCTATGGTTCCTGCAGCAACAGGCCGCCGTCGGTGCCCTGCTGGCGATCTCGATCGGCTTGGCGGCGCACAACCCCGATCCATCGTTGCGGATTCAGGATGCGGTCGGCCTTCTGCTGCTGGCGGGCGCGCTTATTGGAGAAAACGTCGCGGATGCGCAGTTGCGCCGCTTCAGGAGCACCGCCGATGGCCGCAACGCGGTGTGCGATCTGGGCCTATGGCACTGGTCGAGACATCCCAACTATTTTTTCGAGTGGCTCGCCTGGCTCGCCTATCCGGCGATCGCCATCGATCTTTCCGGTTTCAATCCCTACGGCTGGCTCGCACTGGCGGCGCCGGCGTGCATGTACTGGGTGCTCGTGCATGTCTCCGGCATCCCGCCACTCGAGGCGCACATGCTGCGGACGCGCGGCGAGATTTTTCGCGCCTATCAAAGGCGCACCCGACCCTTTCTCCCGCTGCCGCGCATAAGGTGATTTCGCCCAGGTCCCCCTCGGCTCAACCCATTGCCGCGACCTTGGTCGTGGCAATGATGCCGGCCGCGGCCGCCAGCGCGCCCAGCACCGTGCCCCAGGCAATGTCAATGACGGTCAAATGCAGGGTCCAGTTTCGCAGCGTGGCATAATTGCTGAGATCGTAGGTCGTGTAGGCGAAGAACCCGAGCATCGCCCCATACGCAATGGCGGCCCCGCTCGAACCGCTCTTGAGCGCCGGCAGCACGGCAAAAAACATGATGCCGACCGGATAGATCAAGTAGAACACGATGGCGGGCGGGAGATTGACGCCGGTGAGGAGAATATCTCCCAGGGCGGGCCGGTAGAAGCGGTCCACCATGGTGCCGAGCCAAGCCATGTCGGCAACGATGAACACAATCATGGTGGCGACGTAGCCGGCCAAATACGCGATCATGCGTGCACCCACGATGTTGGAAGCCGTTGCATCCGATTACCCTTCCGTAGCCATCCCCAGGCTCTAAACGGAGCAGATGCGGCATTGGATCATAGCGAGCGAAGGGGGACACCAAGCTGGCTCTCGCAACGCTCTCCTCGTCATCGAAAGCCGCCGCCGCAACACCTGAACGCGGATCGTTGACCCGCCGCCTCAGGCCCCGGCCCGGCCGATGCGGGGCGCCGCATCGGCCAGCCCGAACAGGCCCCCCGGGCGCAGCAGGAACAGGACCACCAGGAACGTGTAGATCACCATGTCGCGCAGCGTCATGTCGAAATAGGCCGACCAGCCGGTTTCGACCAGCCCGACCACCAGGCCGCCCAGGAAGGCGCCCGGCACCGAGCCGATGCCACCGAGGAGCGCGGCGATCAGCGCCTTGATGCCGAGCATGGTGCCCATGGCGGAGCCGACATTGCCGTAGTAGACGCCGACCACGGCGCCGGCGAGGCCGGCGCACAGGCCCGCCAGCACGAAGGTCGCGGACAGGAGCCGCCCGCCGTCGACGCCCAGCAAGGCGGCGGTGTGCGGATCGTCCGCATAGGCGCGCCACGACAGGCCGAACCGGGTGCGCGTGAACAGCCACAGCATGGCGGCGGCGGTCGCCAGCATGCAGCTCACCACCGCGATCTGCAGCGGCGTGACCGTGACCACGAATGCGTCCGCGCGCGCCAGAGCGATCGGTGCTTTGAACAGGGACGGCACCCAGCGGTCGCGCACGCCTTGCGAGATGTGCAGGAGCTCCTGCAGGGCGATGGCCAAGCCGGCGGTGGCGACCAGGATCGGCTGCCCGAGACGATGACGCGCGTGCAACGGCGCGATCACGTAGCGGCCGATGGCGGCGCTCCACAGTCCGGAGAACGCGGCCGCCGCCGCGAACCCGACCGCGACGCCGGCGAGCGGATCATCGAGGCCGAGCGCGACCAGGAGCGCAATCGCGCCGATCGCCCCATAGGCGCCGAGCATCGCGATCTCGCCAAACGCCAGGTTGATGCGGCCGGTGATCCCGTAGATCAGCGAATAGGCGGTCGCCAGCAGCGCATAGACGGCCGACAGCGCGATCGCGTTGATGAATTGCTGCGCCACATAGGCGACCGAGGCCGGCAGCACCACGACCGCCGGTGGCCCGGAGCCTTCGCCCGCGCCCGCCCCGGCGGCGAGCCAGAAGCGCTTGAGATAGTAGAGCCGCGCGTCACCGAGCGGGCCACTCTCGGTCTCCACCGCAACCAGGTCGAGCCGGTCGGCCGAGAACGTGCGCCCGGCAAATCCGCAGACCACATGGCGCACGTGACTCGCCTCACCCGGCGGGCGCGCCACATACTCGATACGCACGCCTTCCAAGCCTGGCGCGGACGGCCCGTAACGCATCTCGCGAATCTCGGCGCCATCGGGATTGAGCGCCGGTATGACGCTGCGGCACAAGCGCAGTTGCTCGCCGTCGATCGAATGGCCGCAACCGGCGAGCAGCGAGGCGACCGCGGCCGCGACGGCGGCGAGAGGAAGTACCCGGCGCGCCTGAGGGTGCGCGCGTGTTCGCCGCCACCACGCCAGGACGCCGCGCATGCGTATCCTACTTGAAATATTTCAAGCTGGGTGGCGCCTGACCCTTCTTGGTCGGCATCAGATCGCCGTCCGCGCTCAGGAAATAGTTCTCTTTGCCGATGACCAGTTGGTTGTTGCCTTCCGTGCAATAAGCTTCGGGCCAGTTCGGATGCGGATTCTGGTTGCGCCGAAAGGTCTTGTCCACGCTCCAGGGTCGGGTCAAGGCGTGATCGAGCACGGTGATCTCGTCATGCAGGATGTTGGCATCGGCCTTGTCGAGATGGAAGCGCTCCTTGAAGATCGACTGATTGTCGAAGTGCAGGGGCAGACCGGTCCCGTCATAGGCGCGGGGCCCCTTGAAGGGGCCGCGGGTGTCGACCTCGAGGGTGTCGTATCGCCCGTCGCCGTCCTCGTCGAGCCAGCGGCCGATCGAATAGCCCTGATAGGTCGGCTCCACATTGGCGGGCCAGTCGCGTCCGTCGGTGAAGATGCGCCGGTAATGGTCGTTGCCGCCCAGCAGGATATAGGTGGCTTCGGGCGTGACGATGTATTCCTGCGCCGCGTAGGCCATCATGCGCGGCATGCCGCCGGGAAGACAGCGGGCGGTCGGGTAGTTGCCGATGCCGCCATCGGCTTGGTTGGCCATGCTGTCCTCCAGCACCTTCTGATACTCCGGCGTCAGCGGCGCCTGCTGCCCGGGTCCCCAGGGCTTGGTCGGATCGAACTTTATCCTCTGGCCTCCCAGGCCCGGGGTCAGGATGCTGTTCCAGCGTCCCTTCCAGTCCGGATATTTCCCCTCGTCGGCGGCGCGCAGACGTCCCGCCGTCATCGCCAGCGCGGAGACGAGTACGACGGCAACCAAGCCCGCCAAGCTTCGCTCCAACATGGTCAACCTCCCTGCATTTTTCTAAACCGTTCGCTTGATTGCGATGGCCGCGACACGCACGCAACGCCGGACAGGATACATCGCCCGCAGCCCGCATGGAACGCCGCCAGTGCGGGCCGGCGCAAAGCCCGCTGAAGCTCTAAGACCAACGTATGTGCTGCGCGAGCCCTGCGTTGAATGGCGGCGCTGCCGGGCGCGCCTTACTCATAGCTGCAGACGCATCAAATGAGGAGAATCGCGATGGCTCTGACCCACCAGCCGGGCCAGTCCGTTTTCAGATCGGTGCTGCCGGAGGACATCGACTGGAAGCCGTTCCCGGCCTTCCCGCCTTCGGTTCGCCTGGCCGCCCTCGTCGGCCGGCCGAGCGAGCCCGGTCCTTACGTGATCAGGGTGAAAATGCCCTCAGGCGTGAAGCTGATGCCGCACCGGCACCCAGAGGATCGAAATCTACACAGTGATGTCCGGCGTCTTCTACATCGGGCTGGGCGAGCGGTTCGACGGCGCCAAGATGGAGGCCTATCCGCCCGGCAGCGTCATCGTTCTGCCCGGCGATACCTCCCACTTCCACTGGGCGAAGTCCGGCGAGTACGTGACCCAGGTAACGGCAATCGGTCCGTTGGGCCTCGAATACCTGGATCCAGCCGACGATCCGCGTGAGCACGACGCCCGTCGATGATTCATAATCAAACGAAATGGGCTGCCCAGCGACCGGTAGCGAGATAAGGCCGGGCGGGGGAAACTAAGCCGTTATCAGCTCGATTTGCGCCGCGCGAGGCGGTTTTGATCGCAATCCCGGCAATGAGGCTGTCCTATTGGGCCGTCAGCATCCGATCGGATGATCTCTCGGCGTAATCACCCCGGCGTAATCATCTCAGCGTAATCATTTTGCAACGATTGAACCATGATGATCCCGCGCGCGACCAACCACAGACCGGGCGAGGTGGCAGCCCGTTCGAATTCATCGCTGATTTGATTCAAGCGTCGCATTCTCAAAAACGGAGACTCCCGATGTTGATAGTCCTTATTGGCACGGTGCTGATGCCTATCATCGCCGGCCTGCTGTTGATCAGGGTGCATCTGAACGGCGGCACGCCCGACGACTCCGCTTCGCCGTATATCGGTCTTTAGAGCGCAATCCGGTTCGATTGAATCGGATAGCGCTCCAATCTTATTGACGTTGCGCATAATCTTATTCGAAAAGTCTGCAACTTTTCGGGATCATGCTCCGCACCCCGTCCCGAGGGGCGGTCTCCAAGGACGAGACCTAGGTCGAGATTTCAGGAACGTCGGGCTGCGGCACCGGTTTGCAGCAGCGCCCGCATCCACTCCGCCATCTTGACGTCGCGCACGGCCCTGCCCTGCCCGTCCCGGTCGTCCGGCTGGGCGCCGCTCCGAAGCAACATCAGGATGATCTCCCGCTGCTGCGCGATGGCGTGCGGCGAGCCGCTGCCGCCGCGGCCGGTATTCTGGACCGCCAGATGAAGCGGGGTCGAGCCATTCCTGTTCCTGCCGCGCGCCTGCGCGCCGCCGGCCAACAGCGCTGCGACGGCCGCCGCGCAGCGGGTGCGTACGGCCCGATGCAACGGCGGCACGCCGCTCTTGTCGGTCGCATTCGGATCGGCTCCCGCGCGGATCAGGCAGTCGATGGTGGCGGCCTGCGCGTCCGGATTCCAGGTATTCGCATCCGCGGCGTAGTGGAGCGGCTGCGCGCCGCGACGATTGGCGGCCGAGCAATCCGCTCCCCTGGCGATGAGGTTCCGGCAGATTTCATGCCGGAAGCTCGCCGCCGCCATGTGCAGGGCTGAATCCCCGCCATACATATAATGCGCTATCGCCTCGAAGAACCACGGCGCTGCGCTTTCCCGCGTCGCCCCGACCGCGGCACGTTCATGCGCGAGATCGGGCGAAGCAGCGAGCAGACGCGCGGCCTTGGTTGCATCTCCCGCAACGATCGCCCGCACCAGCTCCAGGAAGCCCACCTGGGGAGAGTTCGGCTGCGGCCGCCGCGATCGGCTCACGTCCTTGCGCATGTCCTTGCCGGGTGCCGCAATCGTTACGCCGATATCGAGTCGCGGCCGCTGGCCAGGACTGCGACGCGCGTCGAAGCATCGAGCTTAGCGGGCCGCTCGAAATCCGCCAATGTCTTGAGGGCGATCAGGATGAGCCAGGGTGCGATGCTGCCGTATTTCCGAGCCAGCATGCCGCCCAGGATGATGGCCACCTGCATCAGGACGATGCGCCCGAGGGCGCCGCCGACCGCAGGGCCCAGGCCATCAGCCGGCGCGGCGGCCGCAGCGCCCCCGGTTCGGCGCCACAGCGAGAACCGGCGCATGAAACGGCCGAATACATTTGGCCGCTTGGGGCTTTGATAAAATCCAACCGCGCCCGCCAGCAAGGTGAGCAGGAGCGGCGCCCAGGCTCCCGATGCGACGATGAACACGGCCGCAAAGCTGATCGGGCCATGGACCACCCGGCCCCACGCGCCGGAAAAGATCACCCACAGGATCAACAAGTGTCCCGCCAAGCTGATGACAAAGAGCGGGACGAACAGCTGCAACAGCAATTTGTTGGTGGCCGGCACCACGCGGCCGTTGACCGTCATCTCGCCGAGCGTCCCGGCGGGCAGGACCGCAAGCCGCATCAGCGCCCAGAAGCCGATGACCCCGGTCTCCATCCAATACAGCATCAGGATCTGGAAAGTATCCCACTGCCAGTACATGACGCCGTAGACCTGCAGCATGTTGGCCGCGAAGGCGAGCAGGTTGCGCACCACCAAAGCTGCGGTCCAGGGCGGCGGTGCTGCCGCCGCGGCCCGGTGCATTTGCTGCAAGCTCTGCTGATCCGGCATATTCAGCGCCGGCGCCGGCGCGCCGAGGCAGGGTTGGCCTGCCGGTAGCGCGCCAGCAGGCGCTCGAAGGTGGCGTGCAGCGCGGTCTCGATCTCCGGCTTGCGCTCGAGCCGCGCCAGCAGCATGGCGGCCGCCTCGATGGTCGAGAGCCCATCGCTGCGCGGCTCGCGCCGCAGCACGCCGTAGCGGGACGGAAGCTTGGGCCCGAGCACGATCCGCTTGCATTTGAGCATCCAGGCGTTGCGCCACCACAGCGCTTTGGCCTGGCTCCAGGTGCCGTCGAGCAGGATGATGCCCTCGATCCCGCGCAGCGCCTGCTCCTGGTGATCGACCGCATTGCCGTTGCGGCTCACCACCACGATGTCGCGGTCGGGCGCGACCGCGGCGGCCTTGACCGAGCCGAGATAAAGGATCGCCCAGCGCTGCGGATCGGTGGTGCGGCCGAGGATCTTGGTCAGGCTCGGCCAGGACAAGCCGATCTTGAGGAGCGCATTCTTAAAGTGCAGGGCCGTGATCCGGGCGGTGCCGAGCTCACGGTCCTGCTCTTGCGGGTGCTGCAGGATGAGCAGCGACACCTTGTTGTCGATGCGGGCGATCCCCTCGCACACGCACAGCGCCGGCGGCTTGCGGCACTGCGGGCATTCGGGGTCCGGCTCGGCCGGGGGCGCCGGCAGGACCGCGGCGGCGGGCTCGTCTGTCATCGGGGCGATATACGCCCGCAGCCCGGCGGCCACAATCGCCGATGCCCTGGCTGGCCTCCTCCGCAAGGAAACCATCGCCGCCGCAGCCGCCAGCTCGGCCGGGCGGAGCCGAGCTTGCCATGCCGCGGATTTTACACTCTCATGACACCAGCGTCGTGTGCCGGACGTCCATCGCCATAACCATTGCCGGGCACGGTTGCGTGGCCATGCCTCCCGCCCTTGCCTTTCTTGCGAACCGCCTCGGCACCTCGTATCCGCTCGCCCGCCGCCGGGCCTGGCGGCTCGCCCCGACCGTGGCGCTGCATCTGGCGGCGCTCGCCGTCATGGCCTTCACCGAAACCGACCTGGTGGCGGCCTTCGCCTTCCTGCTGACCTGGGGGCTTTTGAACTTCTTCTGGCTCGGCCTGTTGCGCCGCCCCGCCGTCGCGGCCGCGCTGTCGCTGGCGGTGGTGGTGATCGTGGTGCTGGTGTCGCGCCTCAAGCACGAGATTATCTCGGTCACCGCGAATTTCCTCGACGTGCTGATCGTCGATCGCGACACCATCAGCTTTCTCATGAACATCCTGCCGGACCTGCAGCGTAACGTCGCGATCTCGCTCCTCGTCGCGGTGCCGCTCCTGGTGCTGCTCTGGCGTCTCGACACGCTGCGCCTGCGGGGCAGGACCGCGCTGACGGGATTTTCCGCCTGCCTGGCCGGGATCGCGCTCGTATCGTTCGCGCAGCCGCAGGCCGATTGGGAAATCTTCCTCGACGGCAGCTACGTCTCCAAATTCGTGCGCTCGGGCGTGGCGGAGCTGTCCTCGCTGATGACCCACGGCTACATGGAATCGGATGCGGTGGTGACCGACCGACTGAGGATGCTGCCGGAGGCGACCTGCGCGCCCACCGCCAAGCCGCCGCATATCATCATGGTGCACGATGAATCGAGCTTCGACATCAGGGTGGCGCCCGCCATCAAGGTGCCGGCAGGCTATGGCGCCCACTTCCGCTCCTTCGACGGCAAGGAGCGACGATTCCTGGTCGAAAGCGTCGGGGGGCCGAGCTGGTACACCGAGTACAACGTGCTGGCGGGCCTGTCGGCGCGCTCGTTCGGGCAGTTCGCCTACCACGTCACCCAGATCGCCGCCGGCCGGGTCGAGCGCGGGCTCGCCACCGCGCTGAAGCGCTGCGGCTACCGCTCCTACTCGATCTACCCGGCGCTGGGC
Organism: uncultured Alphaproteobacteria bacterium; assembly: GCA_963721005.1. Taxonomy (GTDB): domain Bacteria; phylum Pseudomonadota; class Alphaproteobacteria; order Rhizobiales; family Xanthobacteraceae; genus VAZQ01. The sequence continues at coordinate 1,196,961 of CAVRHR010000003.1, forward strand.
GCCTTCATGAGCGCGCGCAGCTTCCAGGCCAGCACCGGGGTGCAGCATTTCTTCGACCAGCAATCGCTCGGCACCAACCGGATCGAGCCCGACCAGTTCTACTACGACGCGGCGCGCCACATGATCGAGCGCGAGCGCGGCAACGGACCGATGTTCGTGTTCGTCTATCTGGCGCAGAACCACTGGCCCTGGGATCATCGCTGGCGGCCGGACCTCATGCCGGAGTGGCAGGACCCCGGCAACCCGCCGGCGATCGACGAATATCTGCGCCGGCAGGCCATGAGCGCGCGCGACTACGCGGACCTGCTCGCGAGCCTGGAACGCGACTTCCCGGGCGAGCCGTTCCTGCTGGTGCGCTACGGCGACCACCAACCCGACTTCGCATTCCAAATTCAGGAGCCCGGGCTCGACGAGGCCGCCATCACCCAGCGCCTGATCAGCTACGATCCGCGCTATTTCGCCACCTATTACGCCATCGACGCGGTCGGCTACCAGCCGGTCAACACCGCCTCGGCGCTCGACACCATCGAGGGACCCTATCTGCCGATGATCGCACAGGAGCTGGCCGGCTTGCCGCTCGACGCCTCGTTCGCCGAGCAGAAGAAGATCTTCCAGCGCTGCAAGGGCCTATTCTATGGGTGCGACGGCGGCGCGGAGGCGCGGCGCTTCAATCGCTTGCTGATCGATGCCGGGCTGATCAAGGGGCTGTAGGCGCGAGGTGGGCGACCGCGGCAGCGCCGGCAGTCCATCATCGACCCTCAGCTTGACTGCCCGCGCCAGGTATTCCTCCGCAACCCCCCACAGTTGCGCCGCCACGACCGGATTGGCCGTGCCCAGCGACATCGAAAGCAAGACGTTGGCTTGACGCAGGTAATGCGCGGCATCCGGCATCGTGACCCCCATCCGGTCGGAAAGCGGATGGATTTATACGAGCCGGAGAATTCCCCGCTCCATCGGGGATTCACCCGAGACTTCGAGACTTGGTTAAGCCATCAAACAAATATCGGTAATGTTTGACTGTAACAGCCTACCGTTTCCTGAACCAAACGGCGGCCTCCCGCGTGTCTTCTGGCCCACGGCGTTCCTCGCCCCGCTTGCGGCGGAGGGCGGCACGGCACGGGAGGAAATCAAAGTCGGCGCGGTGAGGGGGCGTTTCCACGCGCTCAGACTCGCGGCGACGCCCCCTCATCCCGACCTTCTACCCGCACGCGGGGAGAAGGGGCGAGACGCCTTGCGCCCCTGACATGGCCGCAAAGACGACATGCAGGCGGTATGATTTGGACCCCTTGCGTCACGCCGAGACGGCCTTGTCGGCCGGGCCCAGGAACAGGCGCACGATGTCGGCGGCGGGGCGGGCGTGGCTGAACAGATAGCCCTGCATCTCGGTGCAGCCGACCGATTGCAGCTGGTCCAGCTGCTGCTGGGTCTCCACTCCTTCGGCGGTCGACACCATATTGAGACTCTTGGCGAGGCCGGCGACGGCGTGCACGATGGCGAGCGGCTCGGCGCCGTTCGACAGATCCTGGATGAACGAGCGATCGATCTTGATCTTGTCGAACGGGAAGCTGCGCAGATAGGCGAGCGAAGAATAGCCGGTGCCGAAATCGTCCATGGCGATCTGCACGCCGAGCTTGCGCAGCTGATGCAAGGTGGCGAGCGTGTTGAAGGTATTTTGCATCAGCACGGTCTCGGTGATCTCGAGCTGCAGTCGGCTGGCCGGCATGCCCGACTCCGCCAGCGCGCTCACCACCAATTGGGTCAGATTGCGGCTCTTGAGCTGCGAGGGCGACAGGTTGACGGCGACCTTGAAGTGCCCCGGCCACTGCGCGGTCTCCTGGCAGGCCCGCCGCAGCACCCATTCGCCGAGCGGGATGATGAGGCCGGTCTCCTCTGCCACCGGAATGAAATCGGCGGGCGAGACCAGCCCGCGCACCGGATGGTTCCAGCGCACCAGCGCCTCGAACGCGCTGATCTCGTTGCTCGCGAGATTTACCAGCGGCTGGTAGTAGAGCTCGAACTCGGCGTTGACGAGCGCGCTGCGCAAGTCCATCTCGAGCGCGCGCCGGGTCTTCATCTTGGCATCCATCTCCGGCTCGAAGAACCGGTAGGTGCCCCGTCCGTCGCCCTTGGCCCCGTACAGGGCCATGTCGGCGTTCTTCAAGAGCTGGTCGGGCTCGGTCGCGTCCATCGGCGAGAGCGAAACCCCAATGCTGATGTCGGCGACGATCTGATGACCGTCGATATGATAGGGCTTGGTGATCGATTCGCGGATGCGCTTGGCGAGCGCCACCGCATCGGTCGGGTCCTGCATTCCGGTCATGATGATGGCGAACTCGTCGCCGCCGAGCCGCGCGATGGTGTCGGGCTCGCGGGTGCAGCGGCGCAGGCGCTCGGCCACGACCTTCAGGAGCTCGTCGCCGATCGGATGCCCGAGCGTGTCGTTGACGCTCTTGAAGTGGTCGAGGTCGAGGCACAGCACCGCCAGGCACTCGCCGCGCTTCACCCGCTTGAGCTCGTGGTCGAGCCGCTCGCGCAGCATCAGCCGGTTGGGCAGGTCGGTGAGCGCGTCGTGGCGAGCCATGTGCACGATGCGCTCCTCGGCCCGCTGGCGGTCGGTGATGTCCTCGTGGGTGGCGATCCAGCCGCCGGTCGCGATCGGATTGCGCACGATCGAGAACACCCGCCCGTCCGCCGCCTTGACGGTGCCGTGGGACGGCTTGCCGGCGGCGACCTCGTCGAGCAGATCGGCGATGTAGTCGTCGGGACTGCCGGCAAAAGCCCCGACCGCGGCGCGGTGCGCCAGCAGGTCGCGCAGCGCGCAGCCCGGCGTGACGATCTCGGGCGAGAGGCCGTACATCTCGATATAGCGCTGATTGCAGAACACCAGCCGGGCCTGCGCGTCGAACATCAGCACGCCCAGCGACATGTTGTTGATGACCGTATCGAGCAGGAGCTGCTGTTCGGCGCCGGAGCGCATGTTCACGACCGCACGCGGTCGGGATCCCGGAAAGGCCACCACGCTGGCGGCTGCAACGGGCTGCTTGGTCTTGCGGTCCATGGTGTCGCCTTTCGGTCGGTCCCCAGCCTAGGGGAAAATACGGAGGCGATTAGTGAAGGAGAGCCGTTGGAAACACGTCAATCAAATGGAGATTGTTTTAAGCAAACCAGCCGAAAACACGCCGCGATTTGGCCGGAACGCGCGAGGTTGCGGCCGCGAACCAGCGCGGGGACGGCGGCAAAAGGGCTCGGTCGCGGTAGCCTGCCGCCTACCCTCTCCCGCCGCGCCAAACGGGGCGCCGGAGTTACGCAAATCCCCGGCAACCGGCATCAGGCCGGGCGTTGCCAATGGTGCAGCCGTCGAAAACTGCGGCTTTTAGTTGAGCTGGCGACCCCTTATACTGATGGTGATCCAGACGGGTCGTGGGGCGATACCGACTGCTCGATCCAATTCCAGGCCGTCGTCCTCCGCTGCGGCGGTGCACCGGCCGCGCCCTGCGTCATCGAAAGGAGTCCTGCACCGCACGTAAGGCCCGACCATGTTCGGATGGCGCAAGCGTATCGGCTATATCGGCCCGACCGTCATGGAGGTCGTGCCCTACGAGTTCTATCGGTTCGCCCCCGACGGCGTCGGCCTGGTGGGGGTAACCTGCAGCATCGACGATTGGAATTCCAACCCGTTCGACAACGGCCTGGCCCAGCTCACGGCGGCAGCCACCTATCTAGGGGCGCGCGCCGTCGATTTCATCATTCATGGCGGCGGCCCGCTGGTGGCGGCCCGCGGCAAGGGCTACGAGGAAAGCATCGTCAAGGAGATCGAGGCCGCCGCCAAGGTTCCGGCCACCACCGGGGTGCGCGCCGCCATGGAAGCATTGCGGCATCTGGGGGCGCAGCGGATCGTGATCGCCTCGCCGTATTCGGACCGGCACAATCAAGCGCTGGCGGCCTATCTCGAGCTGCACGATTTCGAGCCGGTGCGGGTCGAGGGCATGGACATGCCGTTCCGCCGCTTGTCGGTCATTCCGCCGGCCGAGATCCGCCGCTTTGCCGCCGACGTGCTGGCGCGCTCGCGCCGCTGCGATGCGCTCTATCTGCCCTGCCCGCAATGGCAGGCGGCGCAAACCGTCGATGCGCTGGAGCGCGACAGCGGCCTGCCGGCGATCGCCTACAGCCATGCGGCCTTCTTCGCCGCCTTCAAGACGCTCGGCATCAAGGACCCGATCCAGGGCCACGGCCGGCTGCTGGCGTCGCTGGCGGAGCCACAGGCCCCGTCGGCCTGAGGCGAGCCGCAGCCGCTCACTGCAAGCCGAATTTCGCGAATTCGTCGGCCACGTCGGGCCGCATCGCCCTGGCGGCGGCGAAATCGGCGTCCGCGCCGGCGCTGTCGCCCTTCTTCTGCTTGGCGAGACCGCGGCCATAGACCGCGGCGGCGAATTTCGGATTGAGCCGGATGGCCGCGTCGTAGTCGAGGATGGATTGATCGACGTCGCCGAGCTTGAGCCGCACCAGGCCGCGGTTGCCGACCGCAACCGCGTTTTTGGGATTGATGCGGACCGCCTCGGTATAATCCGCGACCGCGCGCTGCAAATCGCCCTTGTCCCGATAGGCGTCGCCGCGGTTGGCGAAGGCCATGGCGAATCTGGGATTGATCTTTATGGCCGCGCCGTAATCGGCCACCGCGTGATCGAGGTCGCCCTTGTCGCGATAGACGATGCCGCGATTGTTGAAGGCGAGCGCATAGCGGGGATCGAGCCGGATCGCCTCCGAATAGTAGACCAGCGCGCGGTCGAGATCGCCCTTGATCAGATAGGCGGCGCCGCGGTTGTTGAAGGCCACCGGATTGGTCGGATCGAGCGTGACCGCCTCGCTGTAGTCGGCGGCGGCGCGGTCGAGATCGCCCATCTCGCGATAAGCATTGCCGCGATTAGTGAAGGCGGTGGCGAAATGCGGATCGAGGCGGATCGCCTCGTCGTAGTCCGCGATGGCGTGGCCGAGGTCGCCCCGGTCACGATAGGCGATGCCGCGGTTGACGAACGCGGTGGCGTTCTTGGGATCGAGCCGGATCGCCTCGTCATAGTCGGCGAGCGCGCGGGCGATCTCGCCCTTGTCGTGCAAGGTGACGCCGCGGTTGTTGAGGACGCCGGCATAGCCGGGATCGAGCCGCACCGCCTCGTCGTAGTCCGCCAGGGCATGGGCGATGTCGCCCTTGGCCCGAAACGCCAGGCCGCGATTGTTGAAGGCGACGGCCAGGTTCTGGGAATTCGAGCCGCCGGCGCTGATTGCCGCAGTGCAGCCGTAGATCACGATGTCGGGCGGGTAGACCCTGCCCTCGTTGTTGCACATGTCCCAGTTCGAGGGCTCCTGCGCGGCCGCGGACGCGGTCAGCACAGCCGTGACCGGCCCGGCTGTTGCCAGCAAAGCGGGCACCGCCAGGGCGGCACCGACGATTCGCCGGATCGCATCCGCGCGCATGATTTCCTCCAACATATCGCCAGCCCCTTACCCTGACGCCAATCCGGCGCAAATGCCACCGGAATCGCGCCGAGTGCCGGCCGCGACAGACGGCGGGCCGATCGCCGGAACGCCCCTTCTGGACGGCGGCCGGGCTAGCGCGCCGGCGGGCGGCCGAGGTCGGCCTGCCATTTGGCGGTCATGGCCGGGCGCGGGACTTCCTGCCCACGCAGGTAGACTCTGGTGATCTTGCGGGTGTTGGCGATGTTGTCCAAGGGATTGCCGTTGAGCACCACGAAATCGGCGCTCTTGCCGGGAGCGACCGTACCGAGCTGGTCGAGCGCCAGGATCCGGGCCGAGGTACGGGTGCCGGCCACCAGTGCCTGCATCGGAGTCAGTCCCGCCCTCGTCACCTGCAGCTCCATCTCGATATGGGTGCCGAGGCCGAAATACTGGCCGCCGGTCACACCCCCGCTGTCGGTCCCGACCGCGAGCGTCACGCCGGCCGCATTGAGCCGCGCGGTATTTCGCAAATTGACCTGCCCCATGGCGCGCGCCCGCTGCGCCGCCTCCGGGTTGGCCGGGTTTCCGGACAGCTCCTCGCCGAGCAGCTCGATCTCCCGCGACGAGAACGTCTCGCGCAGCAGCGGCTCGTCGAGCCAGGCCGGCTTGGCGGCATAGAAGGCGCGCCGCTCGCCCCACAGCGTCTGCTCGAAGAACACGTTCGGACGCGCCTTGAGCAACCCTAAAAGCTCGTCGTCGATATCCCGGTCGCGGATCATGTGGGCAAAGCCGTCGACGCCTGCCCGCAGCAGATCCTTGACGTCCTCGAGGTCGACGATGTGCGCCAGCACGCGGATGTCGTGTCTGTGCGCCTCGTCGATGATCGCGCGATAGAGGTTGGGCTTGAGCTTCTCCACGGTGCCGTTGCGATCGTCGACCCAGATCTTGATCATGTCGACTTTCTTGGCGGCAAGCTCCTGCACGTCCTGGCGGGCCTCGGCCTCGGTGGTGACCCCGTAGGCGGAATCGCGCATCGGACCGCCCGGTCCCGCGCCCGGCATGCCGAAACCGCGGCCGGCGGTGCGGAACAACGCGCCCGGCGGCCGCTCGGCGCGCAGGGCATAGGCGAGATCGCTGCGCGCGGTGCCGGTCTCCAGGATCGCGGCGACGCCGTAATAAGCGAAGCGATTGAGCGTATCGGTGAGGTTCTCGCGGGTGTAGTTGTCGGTCCCGAAGCTCAGGCCTTTGCGGTAGCCCATGTGAACATGGGCATCGACGAGACCGGGAATGACTGTCTTGCCCGCGAGGTCGATGCGCACCGCCCCGGGCGGAATCTTGAGCTCGCCGCTGCGGCCGACCGCGGTGAAGCGCTCGCCCTCGACCATGAAGGCCGAGCTCTCGATCGGCGCCCCACCCTCACCGTTGATGAGGCGCGCACCTTCGAACACCAGTGTCTGGGTTTGGCTCTGGGTCTGGCTCCGCGCCGGCGCGGCGATGCCCGCGGCCAGCAGCACACAGGCAACGAGCAGAGAAGACGCGCACCGATCGGGCCGGTCCATGGCGGGCTCCCTCAAATGCCGGGCGTGATCACCCTGATCTTGTAGATGCTGGTGCGCGCCGCGATATAGAGCGTCTTCTTGTCGGCGTCGCCGAACCCGATATTGGTGGACTGCTCCGGCGCCCGGATGGTGCCGAGATGCTTGCCCTCCGGCGAGATGATCCACACCCCACCAGGGCCGGTCTCGTACAGATTGCCTTTGACGTCGACCCGCAGGCCGTCGGTGATGCCGCGCTCGGTCGCATCCTTGCTCAGATCGATGAACATCTTGCCGTTGGCGAGCGTGCCGTCGGGCAGCACCTCGTAGCGCCTGACATAATTGTCGCGGCTGCCGTTGACGTAGAGATATTTCTCGTCCCGCGAGAAGGCGAGACCATTGGTGTTGGGCATATCCTTGATCAGGAGCGTAAGCTTGCCGTTCTTCCACATGAACACGGCATTGTACTCGAGCTCCTTGCGCGGATCCTTGTCGCGCAACCGCAGACCCCCATAGGTGTCGGTGAAGTAGATGGCGCCGTCGCGCTTGACCACGACGTCATTGGGGCCATTGAAGCGCTTGCCCTCGTAGCGGTCGGCAAGCACGGTGCGCTTGCCGTCCGGCTCGAGGCGCATGAGCGAGCGGCCCGCGAAGGTGGCGACGATGACGCGGCCCTGGCCGTCGAGCGTGAGGCCGTCGGCGCCGATCATGAAGAACTCCTCGAACTGCGGATCGGTGCGCTCGCGGCCGTTGTTCTGCAGGCCGCCCCAGCGCCAGATATCCGGTCCGTTGTAGCCCGCATTGGCGAGATAGACCGACACCTTGCCGTCCTGCGGGGTGAGCTTGTAGATCACGTTGCCCGGGATATCGGTGAACAGCAGGTAGCCGCCGTTCTTCTGCGACTTGGAGGCGCCCACCCACACCGGGCCTTCGGTGAAGCCGAAGCCGCCCTTGACGAGCTCGACCTTGGCATCGGGCAAAACCAGCGCATCGAGCGCGGGATCGAGCCGCACCACCGCATCGCCGGCGGGCTGGGCGGTTGCAAAAGAACTCGCGAGCAGGCTCGCGAGCGCGGCCATCGGAAATCTGATCATGTTCTCCCCCGGCGATCGAAGAACTTGTCCGGCGAGCCTACGCCAGCACGGGGCGTGAGAAAAGCCGGCCGCGAGGCCGCCGGCGGGGCGCGGTCAGGCGGTCGCCGACGCGCTCTTGTCCGGCGCGTTGCGCTCGAAGCCGCCCTCGGCGAGATCAAAATTGTTGCCTTCCGGATCGGTGGCGCGCTGCTCCGCATAGGCACGGTCGGGCGGCCGCGGCGAGGGGCCCACCACCTTCCAGCTCTTCAATCGCTCGGCGATGAGATCGGCATCCTCGATCTGGAAGCCGAAGTGATTGAGGCCGCAGGGCTTGCCTTCGGCCTTCTGGCTCAAGAGCGCGACCGTGATGTAGCCATCGCTGACGAAGACGTTGTGGCGGCCGTTGCGCTGCACCACCTTCATGTCGAACACCTCGCAATAGAACTGCGCGAGCTTTTCCGGGTCCATGCAGACAATGGCCAAATGCCTGATCTTGGGCATGGCTTGCTCCCTCATCGGTGCGGAATTTCAGCGACGATAAGGAAGCAGGCCGCAAGCCGAAGTCAATGCCGCAGGGATATCCCTGCGGCAGACCGGGTCGACGAAGCGGATAAGGGAGAAGCGGTCAGTTGCCGCCGCCGAAGCGGAAGTTCACGCCGCCGCGCACCATGTCGCTCTTGAGCGAGACGTTGTTGTTGGCGACCACGCCGCAGCTGAAGCCGCAATTCATGTTGCCGAGATCCACATGGAGATATTCGGCCTTGGCGGTCCAGTTGCTGGTGAGCGCGAGCTCGACACCACCGCCGGCGGTCCAGCCGGTACTGGTCTGGGTCGCGCCCGCAAAGCCCGGCGTGCTGGCCTTGACGTCGCCGAAAGCGACGCCGCCCGTCACGTAGGGCAGGAACCGGTCGAACGCATAGCCGGCGCGGCCACGCACGGTGGCCAGCCAATCATTGCCAGTGGTGCAGCCGGCCGGACATCCGGCCGAGGTGGCGCTGCCCTTTAGATTCGACCAGTCCACGTCGCCTTCCAGGCCGAGCACCGCATGGCCGAGCTGCCAATTGACGCCGGCGGTGCCGCCCGCGACCGCGCCCGACACATTGACGCTGCCGGCGGTATCCCAATTCGAGGTGCTCCAGCCGCCGCCGCCGTTGACGCCGACATAGAAGCCGGACCAGTTGTAGGCGGTGGGCGCCACGACCGGCGGCGCCTTGTAGAGCGGAGCGACCGAAAGATCCGCGGCCGACGCCGAGCCCGCCGCCACCACGCCGATGAGGGCCATGGCGGGCACCAGCACGAAAGTGCGCAGGAGACGGTTCGTCGAATTCTTGCGGTTCTGGATCATCTGACTCTCCCGGCCCGCGCTTGCGGCGCGGGTTCCACCCTTAGGCTTAGACGCTCGAACCCTATCTAAGGTTCAATCCCCCACTCCATCAGAGCCAAGCAAATCTTGGTTAATGGCGGCTTATACGGACACCCGTTTGGGGGTCCAGAACGGCCAAATTATGCCGCCGGCGTGACCATGTGGTGGTACCGGCTCGGTCAAAATGACAAATGATTCAAGTGATTTAGCGGGGGCACGCGATGGTAATTTGCCGCGCCCGCGATACCGCAGCGCCGGCCCCGCGGTACACTGATACGGGCACGCCGGCGGGCACCAGCCGCCAACCTCATTTGCGGGCCACCAGCGCCCGGTAGGCCACGATGACATCAGGAGTGGCGGCGCCGGCCAATTCCGCGATCCTGGCGGCGAGTTCGGCCCCATCGATGGGGGCACCGACCGGCAGATCGACCTTGCGGGCATCGGCCTGATATTGCGGGTCGCGCGCCATCTCCCGAAAGGCCTTGCGCAGGATGTCGATCAAGTCGGCCGGCATGCCGGGCGGCCCCACCACCGGGATTCCCAGCCGGTCGACCGCGAGCACTAGCGAGAGCAGCGGCAGGTCGCGCGGCGGGACCACATCCTGCAGCAACGGCAGGCCGGCGTGGCGGGCGGTGGTCTGCAGGATCGGGTAGACGGTCCGCTCGATCAAATCCTGCCGGTTGCCGAGCGAATCCTCGACTGTGAAAAATCCATCGACCTCGTTCTGCTCCAGCGCCAGCAGCACCCGGGCGGTCGACACATAGCCGAGCACGACCCGAATGGGCCAGCCGGCGGCGGCGAGCAGCGCCGGCACGGTTGCGGTCGCGGTGGTGCTGCCGAGCGCACCGAACACCACCGGCCGCCGCGAGGATTTGAGGTCGGGCAAGCTCGTGATGCCGATGCCGGAGCGCACGTAGAGCACCGAATTGACGGCGCCGGGACTGCCGATATAGCTGAGCCGGGCCGGATCAAACAAATTTCCGGAGCCGTTGACCAGCCCGTCGATGAACCAGGAGCGGCCCGGCTCCGCGAGCGTGAGGCCGTCGGGCGCGGCCCGGCGAGCGAGGTAGTTGGCGGCCACGCTGCCGGCAGCGCCTTCCATATTCTGCACCACCACGCCGGGCTGGCCTGGAATAAAGCGCACCAGGTGCCGCGCCACCGCGCGCGCCGTCGCATCGACGCCGCCGCCCGGCGCGAAGCCGACGATCACGGTGACGGTCCTGCCCCGGTAGAAGTCGGCTGCCGCTGCGGGCCGGGTTGCGACCAGCGCGCCCACCGCACCCAGGGCGATCCCACATAGAAAACGCCGCCGCCTCATCGATATTCCTGTCCTGGCCCGGCTCCATCGCATTGGGACCGGCAGCATAGCGGATTTCCGGTTATCGAGGCGCCGCAGAGGCGATACGCTCGCGACCGATCCATCTCCCGGACCCATCGCGGTCGGTCAAGCGCGCCGTTCTCCATGATCACCAAGGTCGCCATCGCGGGTTATCGGTCGTTGCGCGACGTGCGGATCGGGCTCGGCCCCCTCAATATCGTCACCGGCCCCAACGGCAGCGGCAAGTCGAGCCTCTACCGGGCGCTGCGGCTCCTGGCGGACGTGGCGCAAGGTCAGATCATCCAATCCCTGGCGGGCGAAGGCGGGCTGCATTCCACGTTCTGGGCCGGGCCGGAATCATTTGCACGCTCGGTCAAGCGCGGCGAGCACCCGGTGCAGGGCACGGTGCGCAAGGCCTCGCTCAGCCTCAGGCTCGGCTTTGCCGGCGACGACTACGGTTACGCCATCGATCTCGGCCTGCCGCAGCCCTCGAGCTCGGCCTTCGCACGCGACCCGGAGATCAAGGTCGAGCGCAATGGACCGGCGAGAGCTTCGGACGCAGCAACACATTTGCCCTGCGCAACGGGCCGAGCGTGCGCATCCGCGGCGACACCGGCGAGTGGCGGCAGGCGTTTCTGCACCTGGCGGCGTTCGACAGCATGATGACCCATTGCAGCGATCCGCGCGACGCGCTCGAGCTCTTGCTGTTGCGCGAGCGCATGCGCGACTGGCGGTTCTACGATCATCTGCGCACCGACCGCGACGCGCCGGCGCGCCGGCCGCAGGTCGGCACCTATACGCCGGTGCTCGGTCACGACGGCGCCGACCTCGCCGCCGCCGTGCAGACCATTCGCGAGATCGGCAGCGATGGCGAGCTGCGACAAGCGATCGCCGATGCGTTCCCGGGCGGCGGCATCGAGATCGTGAACACCGACGGGTATTTCGAGCTGGAGATGAAGCAGCACGGCCTGCTGCGGCCCTTGAAGGCGGCCGAGCTGTCCGACGGCACGCTGCGCTATCTCCTGCTGATCGCCGCGCTCCTGTCGCCACGCCCGCCGAGCCTGATGATCCTCAACGAGCCCGAGACCAGCCTGCATCCGGATCTGCTGCCGCCGCTCGCGCGGCTGATCGCGCAGGCCGCCAAACGATCGCAGATCGTGGTCGTCTCCCACGCGGTGGCGCTGGTGTCGGCGCTGGCGGCCGCGGAGGCGCGGCAGATCGTCCTCGAGAAGAAGCTGGGCGAGACCCTGGTGACTGGCGACGAGGCGCCGGCCTGGAGCTGGCCGCCCCGGTGAGGCGCCTTGACCCGGCGCGTCGCCCAGTGTGCTAGGATTTCGTATCGCAGGCCGCCACCACCAATCCCAGGAGCAGATCGGCATGACCTCCATCGACAAGTTCGAGGACCATTGCTGGAAGGACATCATCCCGGAAGCCGACATCAAGCTGTATGCCGGCTGGCGGCGGGAAACCTTCGTCGGGCCGCGGCCGGCCTTGCTGGCGATCGACCTCTACGATCTGGTGTATCGTGGCGGTCCGCATTCGCCTTATGAGCTCAACGAGCGTTTCACCAACACCTGCGGCATCTTTGCCCATGAGGCGATCGAGCCGACCAAGGCGCTGTTCGCGGCCGCCCGCTCGGCCGGCATTCCGGTGTTCTATTGCACCCAGGACACCCGCCCCAACAACCGGCCGCCGGGCGCGGTCTCGACCCGGCGCCAGCGTCCGACGCCGACCGACAACCCGCATGCGATCTATCGCGAGTTCACTCCGCACCCGGAAGACATCGTCATCTACAAGCAACGCGCCAGCGCCTTCGCGGGCACGCCGATGTTCTCGCATCTGGCGCTGCTCGGCATCCAGAGCCTGATCGTATGCGGCGAAAGCACGTCCGGCTGCGTGCGGGCGAGCGTGGTCGACGCCTATTCCAACGGCTTCCACGTCACTATCGTGGAGCAATGTACCTTCGACCGCTCCGCCTTCATCCACAAGGTCAACCTGTTCGACCTGCATCACAAATATGCCGACGTGATGCATCTCGAGGAAGTCGCGGCGCATCTTGCGGGCATGCGCATGGGCCGGGCGGCGGAATAGCGCTGGAACGCGGATATCGACGATGACGCCGATCGCAAAACTCCGGCGGGGCCTGCTGGCGGCGTCATTGGGGCTGGCCGCCATGCTGGCGGCGAGCCCGCGCGCGGCGGCGCAGGGACAGGCACAGGCGCAGGGCGACGGCCCCTCGTTCGCCGGCAAGCAAATCAGGCTGTTCGTCGGCTTCTCGCCCACCGGATTCGGCTACGACACCTATGGGCGACTGCTGGCGCGTTATCTCGGACGCTATCTTCCGGGCAAGCCGAGCGTGGTGGTCCTGAACAAGCCCGGCGCCGGCTCGCTCAATCTGGCGAACTACATCTACAACGTGGCGCCGCGGGACGGCACCGAGATCGCCATCGTGGGCCGCGGCGTGGCGGCGGATCCGATGCTCGCCGGCACTGCCTCGAACGCAATGTTCGATGCCACCCGGTTCAGCTGGCTCGGCAGCATGAACAACGAGGTGTCGGGCTTCTACATCCGGCAACCCGGCCCGGCTGCGACGCTCGCGGAAATCCTCGCGGGGGCAAACCTCAAGGTCGGCGCCACCGGGGCCGGCGGCGATCAGCAGGTGTTCGCCGCGGCGCTCAACGCGCTCCTGCGCACCAGGCTCACCACCATCGGCGGCTATCCGGGCACCAACGAAATCCTGCTCGCGGTCGAGCGTGGCGAGCTCGACGGCATCGTCGGCTATTCCTGGGGGGTCGCCCGCTCCGGCAACCGCGACTTGCTCGAATCCGGCAAGCTCAAGATCGTCATGCAGCTGGCGCTCGACAAGCACCGGGAGCTGCCGAGCGTCCCCCTGGTCACCGATTTCGTGACCGATCCAGAGGACAAGAAGGTGCTGGAGGTGATCTTCTCCCGGCAATCCATGGGCCGTCCCCTGGTGGCGCCGCCCGGGCTCGATCCACGCCTCACCCATGTGCTGCGTAGCGGTTTCGCGGCGGCCATGAACGATCCGGAGCTCTTGGCGGAAGGCGCGCGCACGGGCCTCGAGATCAACGTGGTGCGCGGCGAAGACGTGCAGGCCTTGGTGGAAGGCCTCTACCGATCGGCGCCCGCCGTGGTGGCGCGCGCGCAGGCGATCGCGGTGGCGAGGTAGTTGCGATGATAACCCGGCAGCTGCGCTGGTCATGGCAGGGACGCGAGCTCGAGCTCGGCCTGGACGAGGCCGGCAGCGGTCCCTTGCTGCTCCTGCTGCCGGCCTTGAGCTCGATCTCGACCCGCGTCGAGATGCATCCGCTGATGGAGCGGCTGGCAACGCAATTCCGTGTGGTGGCGCTCGATTGGCCGGGGTTCGGGGCTGCGCCGCGGCCGGCGCTGCGCTGGACGTCGGATGCCCTGTCGGATTTTCTGCGACATGCGCTGGCCGGGCTCGGCGAGCGTCCCCACGCGGTGGTCGCGGCCGGCCACGCGGCCACCTATCTGCTGCACCATGCCGCGCACCATCCGGACTGCACGGACAGGATCGCGCTCATCGCGCCGACCTGGCGCGGACCCTTGCCCACCATGGCGGGCGGCCAGAGGCCGCTGTTTGCGAAAATCCGCCGGCTCATCGAGATCCCCGGCCTCGGCCCCCTGCTCTACCGGCTCAACGTCAGCTCGTTCGTGGTGCGCCGGATGGTCTCGGGCCACGTCTACAGCGACCCGGCGTGGCTCGTCGGCGAACGCCTCGCGGACAAGCGCAAGGTGGTGGATGCGGCGGGAGCACGCTTTGCGTCGGTGGCGTTCGTGACCGGCGGCCTGGACCGGGTCGCCGACCGCGCGGAATTCCTGGGGCTCGCGGCCGGTGCCGGGATGCCGATCATGCTGGTCTACGGGAGCGAGACTCCGCGCCGGTCGCTCGCCGAGATCGAGGCGCTGGCGGCGCTCGCCGGCGTGCAGGCCGCCCGCCTGCCACGCGGCAAGCTGTCGGTGTACGAGGAATTTCCCGACGAGGTCGCGGCCGTGCTGCGCCCGTTCCTGGCGATCTGATGCTCGGGAGTCGCGCTTTAGGCCTTGGTGTACGGCCGGGCGCGCTTGCGCATGCGCTCGTCGTCGGCGAAGCCGCCGATGAATTGGCTGGTGGCCAGGACCAAGAGCGAGAAGAAGCTCAGCTCCGCCATCTGCAGCGGATCAGCGATATAGATGCTGAAATCGGGCGGATACAGGAAATAGGCCGCACAGATGTCGCTGGCGATGGCGGTCATGATCGCCGGCCAGCTGCCGTATCTGACCGCCACGAAGGTGATCGGAATGAGATAGCCGAAGATCAGATGCTGTGGCTGCAAAGCAAGGTAGACCGACAACAGGATGCCGGTGGTGAGCGCCACCAAGGCGGCAGCGACCAGGACTGGAGCGACCCAACGTTTGGAAATCTCGGACATCTCGACCGACCCATCCGGAACAGGTCCGGGCCCCGACACCGCTAAATATACGCGAAATGATATGCGAAGGAAAGCAGCAGCAATGGCCCATAAAATACTTTATTAACGGCACCCGCGGGTGGCCGATCCGGCCGAGAGACGAGGCGATTCGCGTGAGTTTTGCGGCAAATCCGGGCTTTGTCGGTAGCCCCCCTCCATGGATTATGCTGCACTGCAAAATGAATGCGGCTCGGCGGCACGCCAAAAAATGGAAGTCGTGATGTCGGTTTGCGCCCGGTCATCGCCCTCGCGCCCGCAGCCATTAGACCCGCCGCATGCGCGACCAAACGTCCCGCCTCGGCCGGTCGAACGCCGACACGGAGTCCTTTGATCGCGGCCATAACCCTGATTTAGAAGGGCGAATGCAGGGCTGCGGCAGCCAATCCGGTCGGGTCGAGGCGCCCGGCGGCAACCCGACCGCATCGACCGAAAATTGCGCATTGGCCCATGCCGCTATTTAATTGACGCGAAAATTCGATTATGAGTTGGCTCTGCCGCTAAAGACCGCAATATAAAGGCAGGGGGGTGGAACCGTTGCGTAACTTGCTCACGCAGAAAAAAGACTACTATGCCGGCGGGCTGATGACCCTGATCGGGATCGGCGCCGTGGCGGAAGCGCGCCATTACAATATCGGCACGCTGTTCCACATGGGACCGGGCTTCTTCCCGATCATTCTTGGCGTCCTGATGACGTTTCTCGGCATTCTCATTGCCGGCGTCGCCGCCACGGCCTCGGCCGTCGACGATGACCAGCTCATCATGCCCAAGCCCGAATGGCGCGCCTGGATATGCATCCTGGCCGGCCCAATTCTCTTCATCGTCTTGGGAAATTCGGGCGGAATGATCCCTGCAACATTCGCCTGCGTGTTCGTGTCCGCGCTTGGTGCTCGCGACGCCACGTGGAAGAGTGCGTTCATACTCGCGACCGGCGTCACCGTGTGCGGCGTGATATTGTTCAACTACCTACTGCAAGTCTCGCTGCCGATGTGGCGTTGGGGGTCCCCGTGATCTATTCCGCACTGACCGATCTCTGGTACGGCTTCGGGGTCGCGCTCGAGCCGCATAACCTGATGTTTTGTTTCCTCGGGGTGTTGCTCGGCAACATCGTCGGTGTGTTGCCCGGCATGGGCGTGCTCGCCACCATCTCGATCCTGCTGCCGCTCACCTTCGGGATGAAGCCGGTCGGCGCCATCCTGATGCTCGCCGGCGTCTTTTACGGCTCGCAATACGGCGGCGCCATCTGCTCGATCCTGCTCAATCTGCCGTGTCATCCACCACACGCAGTGACCTGCCTGGACGGCTACCCCATGACCAAGCAGGGCCGCGGCGGGGTGGCGCTCGGCATCACGGTGATCGCCTCCTTCGTGGGCGCCTCCTGGGGCATCATGGAGATGACCTTTCTGGCGCCGGTGCTGGTGCAGGTGGCGCTGAAATTTGGGCCATCCGAGGTCTGCTCGCTCATGCTGGTGGGCTTGCTGGCGGGGTCGACGCTGGCGCGCGGCTCGCCCATCAAGGGCGTGGCCATGACCGTGCTCGGACTGCTCCTGGGCATCGTGGGCGCCGACATCGAGACCGGCACGCCGCGCTTTGCGTTCAACATGACCGAGCTCGACGACGGCGTCGAGATCGTGGCGCTGGCGCTCGGCCTGTTCGGCATCGCGGAGTTCATGAACACGGTCAACCAGACCGCCCCGATCGATACCAAATATACCAACATCAAGCTGCGTGATATGTGGCCTTCGAAGGCCGATTTCAGGCTGGCGTTCTGGCCGATGTGGCGCGGCACCTGGATCGGCAGCCTCTGCGCGCTCATTCCCGGCACCGGACCCACCATCGCGTCGTTCGTGTCCTATGCGGTGGAGAAGAAAATCTCGAAGACGCCGGAGCGTTTCGGCCACGGCGCGATCGAGGGCGTCGCCTGCCCGGAGGCATCGACCCATTCCTCGGTACAGGGCGACTTCATCCCGACCATGAGCCTCGGCATTCCGGGCGACGCCGTAATGGCGTTGCTGCTCGGCGCCCTGACCATCCAGGGCATCGTGCCCGGCCCGCAGCTCATCAGCCAGCACCCGGACGTGTTCTGGGGCCTGGTAGCGAGCTTCTGGGTCGGCAACATCATGCTGGTCATCCTCAACGTGCCGATGATCGGGCTGTGGGTGAAGCTGCTCACCATTCCTTACCGCTACCTCTATCCGAGCGCGCTGTTCTTCATCTGCATCGGCGTCTACTCGACCAACAACGACTTCTTCCAGGTCGGCGAGACGATCGTGATCGGGGTATTCGGCTATATCCTGCTGCAGCTCGGCTTCCACCCGGCCCCGATCCTGCTCGGCTTCGTGCTGGGGCCGCGCTTCGAGGAGAACTTCCGACGCGCCATGCTGATCTCGCGCGGCGATCTCCTGGTCTTCATCGAGCGGCCGATCAGCGCGTTCTTCGTCAGCTTGGCCGCGCTGTTGATTCTGGCGCAGATTTTCATTCGCATGCGTGGCTCCCCCGTGAAGGACGTCCTCCCGCGCGCGGCCGAATGATCATCTGATCGAAGATGCGGGCGCTGGTAAGCCAGCGCGCCGGCCCGGCAATCTTCAACCTGTCGTGCCCCGCCAATGCAGGGCATCCAGTGATCGCAAAGGCCCGTTATGATTGAAGCCCTGGCGGCTACTGGATCGTCCGCATTCGCCGACGAAGACTGCGCAGAGTAATCATCGAGATCAGATTTTCGAGATTTCAAAGGTCGGGCGCGCAAACAGCTCCTCGACCGCCACTTGGCGCTCGATCAAGCCCTGCTCATAGGCGTATCCGGTCAGCGCCTCGATCTCGCGGAGGTTCTCCGCAATGCCGTACTTCCAGAAGTCGCGCCCCATCACCGCCATGGTGTCGGCGGTCTCCGCGTCCAGCCAGGGCAAGGTGACCATCAGGGCGTTGACGTCACGCAGGTCCGCCATGGCGAGCGCCTTGGCCTCGCAGAACGCCTTGTAGACGCTGGTCGGCAGCCAGGGATATTGCTCCACCAGGGTCTTGCGGATGCCGACCAGGTGCATGATCGGGAACAGGCCGGTCTTCTTGAAATAGGCCTGCTCGGCCGCCCGCGTGTCGGGAAACAGGCGGGCGATATGCGGCTCGCCGGCGAGGAACGACGAGGGCGCGCGCGCCGTGAACAGAGCATCGAGCTCGCCGTCGCGCAGCATGCCGACGAGTGTCTGGTGCTCGCCGATCGGCTGCAGGTCGACGCCCCTGATCGGCTTGAGCGGGGTGCGCTCGTGCCGTCCGGGCTCCTCCTGGCCGCCGCTGCGCCAATGGATCTCGGATGGAGACACGCCGTATTCGTGCTGCATCATGCCGCGCATCCAGACCACCGCGGTGATCTGATACTCGGGCAACCCGATCCGCTTGCCGCGCAGATCGGCGGGTGCGCGGATGCCGGCATCGGCGCGCACGTAGATCCCGGAATGGCGGAAAATCCGCGAGACGAACGCCGGAATTCCCACATAGGCGCAATTGCCGGCCGCCACGGTGCGGATGAAGCTCGAGAACGATATCTCCGAGACGTCGAATTCCTGGTACCGGAAGGCGCGAAAAAAGATCTCCTCGGGATAGAGCGGAAGATAGGTGACGGCGCAGCCCTCGACCTTGACCCGACCGTCCCGGATCGCTCGCGTGCGGTCATAATTGCCGCACGCAATGGTAATCGGCACCTCGACCATCATGCCTCCTGGCAGCGTGTCTGACGGGGAGAACGGCGGCTTCGCCACGGCGGATCGGCCGCAAAGCTACTGCCTTCTCCCTCGGCTGTGAAGCGGCGCGCGCGGCGGCCGGCTGGGACTGCGCTTGTTGTCACGCGGTTTGGAGGATAATTTCGCAGCAACAGGAGCAACCACCATGATATCGAGCGTTATCGGCGGCGCCATGCTGCCCCATGCGCCGCAGTTCTTCACCATGCCGGACACCGAGGACAAGGCCAATGTCGAGCATGTGAAGACGGTCGCGGCCGAGATCGGCCGGCAGCTGCGGGCGCTTTCGCCCGACCTCTGGATCATCTTCTCCAACGATCATGCCGAGCAGTTCTTCCATCAGGCGGCGCCCCCTTTCACCATCCATGTGGGGGGCGAGGCGACCGGCGAGTTCGCCGGGCGCAAGTTCCGCTGGAAGATCCCGAGCGAGATCAGCTTCGAGCTGGTGCGCGCCCTCTATCGGCAGAACTTCGATCCGGCCTTCACCAGCACCGCCAAGATCGATTATGCGATCGGCATTCCGTTGACCCATATCGGGCACACCGATCCGGTGCTGCCGATCTACGTCAATGCCTATCTGCCACCGCAGCCGACCATGGAGCGCTGCTACGCCTTCGGCCAGGCCATCGCCCGCACCGTCACCGCAATGGGCCTCAAGACCGTCATCCTGTCGAGCGGCGGCATGTCGCATTTCCCGGGCACCGACCGTTACGCCCATCCGGAGCTCGGTTGGGACCGCCGCGTGCTGGAGAAGCTCGCCGCCGGCAATCTCAAGTCGCTGATCGGCTACGACGAGACCGAGCTCGACGAGACCGGCAATATCGAGCTGCGCTGCTGGGCCTGCGCCGCCGGAGCGCTGGGCGAGCGGCGGCCCGACATCGTGTCGATGGATCCGAGCTGGCACCACAACTACGCGTCGCTGGCCTGGATCGATCCCCCACCCGCCGCGCAGGCCCCGCACTATCCGGCGATCAAGCCGGAGCTGGTCGCCCTCACCTCCGCGCTGCACGGGCTCGCCCATGACGCGGAGCGGCGCGCGCAATACATCGCTGACGCGCCCGCCTATGCGGATCAATTCGCGCTTTCGCCGGGCCAGCGCGAGGCCCTGATCCGGCTCGACCTGCCGGCGATCGTGCAGATGGGCGCGCATCCGCTGGTGCCGTTCCTGGCGCAGATGCAAATCCAGCGCCTGCGTCCGCGCTGACGCGCGTGCCGCGCCGCGGGCGTCCAGCCAATCGGACGGGGCCAATTCGGGCGGCGGCTCCAATCAAGGCAACCCCGGCGAAGCGGGGTTGCCTGCGCGAAACGCGCGCGGCGGCCGTCAGTCGCCCCCAGCTGCATCCGTTTCTGCGGGTGCGGCCGGAGCCGGCACGACGACGACCTCGACCTCCGGATACAGCACGATGGCGGCCCCGGAGGCGGCGACCGTGCCGGTGTGCTCCGGCTCGCGATCGGCCGCAGACTTCTCATCCGCCGATCCCGCCAAGTCCGGGGCGCGTGCCGGATCCTTGGTGATGACGGCATCGGCGGACTGCTCGGCCGCAACCGCCTTGGCTTCTTTCACGGCGGCCGAGGACCGGCTGATCTCCGCGCGGGAGACGCCGCTCAGCAGGGAGTCGAGCTGCGCCTTGGTGATGCAAGTTTCCGCACCGCTCTCGTCGGCGACACACAGCATCCGGGCGACGACCCGCCGGGAGCTCAGCGACTCGGCCATGCCGCCGACGGATACCTCCAGGCCCGCCAGCCGCTCATCGAGTCCGTGGACGGCCTTCATGATGGGGTCGACGATCATTTCTTGCAGCGAAGCCGAAAGGTCGTCGGCCTCGTCGGCCCGTACGGCGCGAGAGCCGTCGAGCGAAACCCCGAACACCAGCACGGCCAGGGAAAGGCCGCAACACAGTCTGCCGAAGAGCGATGCGCTACCCATCTTCATGTCGTACTCCAATCGGTACACGGTTGACGATGTGGGGATTCCCGGTACGAGTTTTCGTTGCCGGTATCGGAATGCTGATTTCGAAGTCCCCGCAGCTACGATGAGCCCGCGCGATTAACAAACATTTTCAACGGTCAATTTCTGTTCTTTGCTGCCGCGCATCACCGCGGAAATCAGGTGCGAGCGAGGCTTACGACGGTAGCAACAAACCGCGATGCCTCCGGGAGGACGGCTCGAGCCGCCGCGATGGTCGGCGCCGCCAGCAACGCGGCGCCGATCCACCGGCGCAATTGCCGAGAGGCTTTGTCTTATTCTCCCATCACCTCGGAGGCCGGCTTCCCCTTGTCGAAAATCCGCATCTCGATATAGCGCGCCGGCTTGTCGCTGAGATTCTGCTGCCGGTGAATGACGCCGCGTGGCACATAGTTGCTGTCGCCGGCCTTGAGCACTTGGGGCGGCTGTCCCCTGATGGTGAAGGTGACCTCGCCCTCCTGGACTGCGGTCCATTGCTCGCCGGGATGGCGGTGGAACTCGTTGCCGGCGCCCGGCGGCAAGGTGACAGTCTGCAGACCCACCTCGCGAGTCGGATCTTTCTCCAGCGGCATGGTGAAATAGCGCTTGTTCTGGGCCGTCGGCGCCGCGGTCTGCGACCACGCCGCCGTCGCATACATGCCGGTCGACGCGACCAGCACCGCAGTGATCAGCCTAATCATGAGAGCCTCCCTCCGATTTTGTATGAGCCGTGTCAGCCGGCGCATCTTGGGATGGTCAACCGGCCCCGTCCAGCGGCTTGCATTCGGCGCCGGAAATCCAAACGACCGCCATCGCCTTCGCGGGCGCGGGAAACGAGCGATCATTCATCTGGCCTGGACTTGCGCTTGCGGTCGACGGTCTGCTCCCCAGCGACCCATTGAATCCTCGGACGCTCCGGAAGCAGCAACTCTTGGATGCACCGCGCCCGCTGCGACCGACTGTCGCGCGGGCCGAATCGTGAGTTTGCCCGAGATATTCATGCTTGGGGCTTGCGACCAGCTGAGATTCCCGGGATCATCTGCTCGGCCTGCTTTCATGGCACCGAAGTTGCTTCGGAGCCCGTGGATGCCGAGCGCTATGGAGGCTTCGACCGGGCGGCGGTTCGGCGCTCCACAGCAAACACGGAGGGGTGGCGATGCGAGCGTGGTTGCGACACATCTGCGCGTTGTCAGGCGCTCTGGCGGCCGCGGCGGCGGGTTCATCGGTGCCGGGCGCGGCGGCCGATCCGATCGCGGATTTCTATTCCGGCAAGACCGTCCAGGTGATGATCGGCTTCAGCCCCGGCGGCGGCTACGACATTTATGGACGCACGCTGGCGCGCTACATGGGGCGCCACATCCCGGGCAATCCCAAGCTGGTGCCGCAGAACATGCCGGGCGCCGGCAGCCTCAAGGTCGTGAACTATCTGTCCAGCGTCGCCCCCAAGGATGGCACCGCGCTCGCCCATTTCGCCCCCGGGGTGATGTTCGAGCCGCTGCTCGGCCACACCGACGGCGCGCAGTTCGAGGCTACCAAGTTCAATTGGCTGGGCAGCGCCTCGCGCGAGGCGAGCGTGTGCGCCTTCATGACCAGCGCCGGCATCAAGAGCTGGCAGGACATGCGGACCAAGAGCTATATCATCGGGGCGAGCGGCGGGGGCGCCGAAAGCGACGTGTTTCCGACCGTCCTGCGCAATATGTTCCATCTGCCGCTCAAGATCGTGACCGGCTATCCGGGGGGCACCGAGATCACGCTGGCGATGGAGCGCCATGAGGTCGACGGCCGCTGCGGCTGGTCGTGGACCAGCCTGCTCAGCCGCAGCAAGGCGCTGCTCGATTCCAAGCAGATCGACGTGGTGCTGCAGATCGCGCTGCAGAAGACCAAGGACCTGCCCAACGTCCCCTTGATCCTGGACGTGACCGATAATGCCGAGCAGAAGGCCGCCCTCAAGCTCATCGTGGCGCGCCAGAGCATTGCCCGTCCGTTCGCGGCGCCGCCGGGCGTTCCGGCCGAGCGGGCGCGCGCGCTGCGCGACGCCTTCGACGCCACCATGAAGGATCCGGAATTCATCGCCGAGGCCAAGGGCCAGAACCTGGACATCGACCCGGTAAGCGGCGCCGAGGTCGAGGCGCTCATCCGCGAGGTCTACGCCTCGTCGCCGGAGGCCGTGCGGCTCGCCGCATCGTCCATGAAAGAGATCAAGGAATAACCGCCGAGCGTCGGCGATCAGCGGACCACGTAGACGGCCCGCCTGGTCAGCACGAAGTCGACCCGGTCGTCGATGAGCGCCTTGCGGCATTCCTCCGGGCGATTGACGATCGGCTCCTCGTGCACGTTGAAGCTGGTATTGATCAGTACCGGCAATCCGGTCGCGTCGCGGAACTTGCGCAGCACCGCGGTAAACAGCGGATTGGTCTCCTGGCGCACGATCTGCGGGCGCGCTGTGCCGTCCACGTGCACCACCGCGGGGATCCGTTCGCGCCATTCTGGTCGCACCGCGCAGGTGATGGTCATGAAGCGCGCCGCGTAGCGATTGACGTCGTTGATCTCGAACACCCGCTCGGCATCCTCCTCGAGCACATAGGGCGCGAACGGCATGAACTCCGAGCGATCGAGCCGCTGGTTGAGGTTGTCGTTGATGGCGGCATCCGAGGGGGCGGCGATGATGCTGCGGGCGCCGAGCGCGCGCGGGCCGAACTCCATGCGCCCGACATAGATCGCCCCGGCCTTGCGGGCGCGGATCAGACCGGTCGCTACCTCGACGGGATCGCCGGGAAGCGTCCGGATGCCGGGCTCGACCGACAGGCAGGCATCGATATCCTGATCGAAGTCGCGGCCCAGATAAACGTCGTCGAGACGCTTGCGATGCGTGAGCCAGGTGGCCAGGCCGTCGCGAGCGAGCAGAAAGCTCAAGGGAGCGCCGACCGAAAGCCCGTCGTCGCCCATGGCCGGGTAGACGAAAATCTCGTCGAGCGGCAGCGTCTCGGCCAAGAGGCGATTGAGCCGCACATTGGCGAACAGCCCGCCGGCGAGCCCCAGGCGGCGGCGGCCGGTGCGCTCGAGCCAGAAGCGCAGCGACCCGGCGATGAGATCCTCGGTCACCTGCTGGATCGAGGCCGCGATGGTCTCGCGATCATGCCCGCGGCAGATTCCGGCGACGGCGCGCTCGAGCGCATGCCAATCCTTGAAATCGGCGGCGACGAGGCCGTCCTCGCCCAGACGGAAGTGCCGAGCGAAGGCGGCCGCGAGCTTGGGCTCGCCGCGCGCCGAAAGCCCGGTCAGCTTGCCTTCGTGCCGGAACATGCGAAAGCCGCAGGCTGCGGTCGCAAACGCATAGGCGGCGGCGAGGCTGTTGCGGCGCAGGTGGTGCGCCGCCAGCATGTTCTCGCCGCCGTGCAGGCTGTCGAGGCGTCCGGCCGCGAGCGCGCGGATCGAGTAGCTGATGTTGTCGCCGACCCCATCCGACGTATAGAGCAGCGCCTCGTCCCAATCGGTATGAAACAATGCGGTGAGCGCATGGCCTTGGTGATGGTCCGCGAAATGCATCCGGGTATCGGGGCGAAAGGCGTTCTCGTCGAGAAAGCGGTCGGTGCGGAACAGCGCCGCGGAGTCCGGCTCGCGGGCGCGGTACTGCAGCAAGGTGAGATCGCGCCTGCTCCGCTCGGCGCCGAGCCGGCGTTGCGCGGTGTAGTAGAGATCGCGCGCCAGCGGAAAGCGCAGATACTGGGTCGGGTAATTGCCGCGCATCTGCGCGATCACGTCGACGTCGCTCCGGCTCCAGCCGGCGATTCGCAGCACCTCGTCGATGGCGAGCCACGGGATGCCGGCGCCCCAGCCCTTCTCGCGCCGGAAACGCTCCTCCTGCACGGCCGCTATGAGGTTGTAATCGTCGAAAGCCGCCGCGGCGGCATCGTGTGAGCCGGAGGAAAATCCGAGAATCCGCATTGTCTGGAATATTCTACCCGATTGGCGCGGAAGAGTTCAGGCCCGCGAAAGCGTAGCAGCTGCGGATCACGCCTGCCAGCCGGAACGCTCCGGCGTCGGCGGGAGAGCGGCCCCGCGACGACTTCAGGCCTGGCCCTTCCCCCTCACGGCCATCAGTTGCGCCGGGTCGACCATGGCCATGGCGACGATCCCGATGATCGGGAACAGGGTCAGCTCGACCAGCGCTGCGCCGCCCCAGCCGAAAGCGCCCACCAGGACGGCCAGAAGATAGCCGGCAGTGGACGCCGAACCAAACAACGAGGTCAGGAAGATACCCGACGCCGAGCCGACCATGTGCGGCCGCACACTGCGTTGCAGCATGGAAAGCAGATTCACGAACACGAAGCCGCTGGCCAGCGCGCCGGTCAGGAAGGACAGGACTGACTGCGATTGCAGCGAGGTCGACCAGTTGTACATGGCGTAGCCCACGACGGCGAGCAGCCCGAAGGCGATCGCCGTGACCCAGCGCTGCGCGAAGCGGTCGCCGAACCAGCCCCCGACGAAGGACATGAGCCCGCCAGCCCGAAGAAGCTGAACGCCGCCGCCGCATCGGCCTGCGAGAACATCAGCCCTTCCCTGAGATAGGTGGTGTAGAGGCCGATGAAGCCGTAGAGCGAGTACCCCAGAATGACGCAGCCGATGAAGCCCATGACGACATTGCGGTTCCACAGGTTCGCCGGCACATGGGCGAGCGCCGCCTGGTCGGCCGGCTGCTCGCGGTCCGGTCCGCGGCACTCGGTGAACTCCTTCGGCACCAGCACCAGCACGACCGCGGCGATCGCCAGCCCGGTGAAGGCAAACCAAATGAACGGCGTTTGCCAGCTGTCGCTGGCTTGCGCCAGCATGGCGCCGATGCGGGGGCCGAGAAAGGCGCCGACCCCGTAGGCCACGATCAGCCAGCCGATGAAGAACGATCTGCGGCGGTGGAAATAGCTGCCGATCGCGGCGAACAAGGCCGCCATCTGCATGCCCTCGCCGATCCCGGTCATGGCGCGGTAGGCCAGCATGTCCCAGAAGCCGGACGCATAGATGGTCGCGAGCGTGAACACCGAATAGATCGCCATGGCGACCAGGATGATGGTCTTGCGGGAGGCCCGGTCCGCGACGTAGCCGGTGGGCAATCCCGCCACCGCCAATCCGAGGGTGAAGATGGTGGAAAGCAGGCCGGCGACCTTGAGGTCGTAGCCCAACGCCTGGCGGATGGCGGGCAGCAAGGTGGGGAATATCTGCCGGTCGGCGGCGTTGATCGCGTAGGCGAGACACAGAACAACCAGAAACACCAACGCGGCGAGCGGAGCCGCCCTGGCGGCCGAAGCCGCTGTGCCGGCTGAAGCCGCTGTGGCGGCCGGAGCCGCTGTGGCGGCCGCCGGCTTCTCCATCGTGGCCGCGAACCCCCCTGATGCGTCCATGGCGAGCCCCTCGCGTTTGGTGGAATTCAGATCACCCCGGGTTCATGCCCTTCTGCTTCATGACCGCCACGGCCGCCTCCGAGGCAAGGAACTTGGACAGCGCCTTGGCGCCCTCGGGGTCTTTGGCCTTGGCCGGAACGGCCGCCACATAGACGATGATCTTCTGCAGATCCGCGGGCAGCGGGCCGACCAGATCGATGCCGGGAACCGGCATCAGCTCGGCCACCTGCTGCACCCCGATCTCGGCCTCGCCCGCCGCCACCGCAGCGCCGACCGGCTTGCCCTGCACCACCACGGTCTTGGGCTTGAGGGTGTCTACGAGGCCCAGCCGCGCGATCACGGTCAGGAAATGGCGGCCGCTCGCACCCTGGCTATAGGCTACGGATTTCGCTGCGATGAGCGCGGCCTTGAGTGCGTCCGGCGAGCCGATATTGGGCTTGGGCGCGCCGGCCTTCACCGCCACGCCCACCCGCGAGAGCATGACCTTGGCGGCGCCGCCGGGGGCGATCAGCCCGGCCTTGACGAAATCGTCGATCACCTCCTCGTCCGCAATCAACAGATCGATGCCGGCGCCCTCCTTGAGCTGGCCCAAGGTCTGCGGGCCGGCCTGGAACTTGACCGTGACCTTGTTGCCGCTGGCGTGCTCGAACATGGGCACGAGCGCGCCGAGGACTTCCGGCATGGGGCCGGGCGTGCTTACCAGGTTGATCTCCGCCGCTACCGCGGCGTTTCCTGCGCTCAGCACGCCGAGGCAGCCTGCCGCCGCCCACGTGACGAGTCTCGAGCCTGTGCTCATGATGTCCTCCCGGGTTGGTACGTTGTCGGTTGCGATCTCTGCGGCTCGTTCAGCGCGCCGGCGGCTCCATGCCGCTCTTGCGCACCAGGGCCTCGTTCTCCCGCGCGCCCATGAACTTCACCATTGCGGCCGCCACCTCTTTCTCCTTCGAGACCGCGAGCACGCCCGCGGCGAAGGGGTTGTATTGCTGCAGCTCGGCCGGCAGCACCCCGCCCAATTCGGCGCCCGCGACCGGCAGGATGACGTTGATCTGCTGCAGCGCGATCTCGACCTCGCCGCGCGCCACCGCCTCGGCGGCCGGGAAGCCGTCCAGGAACTTGGTGCGCGCCTTGAGCTCCTCGGTCAGGCCGAGATCGGCCATGATCTTCGCCACCATCAGGCCGCTGCCCGCGGTCGAGTAGCCGATCGACTTGGCGGCCCGCATGGCGCGCTTGAACGCCTCGACCGTGCTCAGGTCGAGCTTGGGGGCGCCGGCCTTGACGGCGACCCCGATGCCGGCGCGGGCGAAGTCGACCCGCGGGCCCACGATCTTGCCGCTCTTGATGAGATCATCGATCACGCCCGGGTTGAGTGCCACGACGTCGGCAGGCGCGCCGGCATTGACCTTGGCGAGCGGATTGGCGTCGAACACCGCATTGACCTTGTTGCCGGTCTGGCTCTGGAATCCGGCCGCGAGATCGCGCACCCCGGAGATCACCCCCATGCCGCCCAGCACCGTGATCTCGGCCGCCTGCGCGGCGCCTGGTGCGGCGCTCTGGCAAAGCCCGCCCAGCAAGGCGAGACCGGCCGCCGCCGCCAGATTCTTCCACCTCGTCATGACGTTCTCCCGATCCTTGTGTCTCGAAATTATTGTGGTCCGCCCGCCGCTCAGGACTTGGCCGGCTCAACGAAAGTCTTGCGCAACAGCGGCGCCGCCTCCGGAGAGATCATGAACTTGATCAGCGCGCGCGCCGCGTCCGGCTCCTTCGAGCCCGTCATCAGGGCGACGCTCGATGGGCACGGCTTGTTGAGGAAGCCGGGCGGCACGCCGACATAGTCGGTCCCGGGCGCCCCTACCATGATGTTGGTCTGCTGCAGCCCGAGCTCGAATTCGCCCCGCGCCAGCGCTTCCACCACCGGTCCGTTGTCGGTGTACACCGTCTTCGACTTGAGCTGCGCGGTGAGGCCGAGTTTCTCGATGCCATCCGCCACATTGGTGCCGCTGCAGCCGCGCGAATAGCCGATCGACTTCGCGGCCAGCAGTGCCGCCTTGTAGGCCTCGACCGTGCTGATGTCCGGCTTCGGGGCGCCGGCGCGCACCGAGACGCCGAGGCTCGCGAGCACGAACGGCGTGATGCTTTCGACCACCACATGGCCGTTCTTGATCAGGCCGTTGATCTGCTCCGGATTGCTGGTGATGAGATCGGCCGGCCCGTTGGATTTGAGGCGCTGCTCCAGGGAAGGGACGGTTTCCTGGATGACCGTCACCTTGTGGCCGCTGGTACGCGCGAAGGCGGCGGCGAGCTCGCGCACGCCGGGCGTGGCACCCTGGTTGGTCAGGACCGTGAGCTCGGCTGACCAGGCAGTGCCTTGCGGCAAAGCGCCCAGAATTCCCAGCATCATTCCCGGAACGACCGCGCGAATGCACGCGGCGGCAATTCTCCCGCACGCCCCCATGGCTTCCTCCCGCTTTTTTTCCCGGCCGCCGGGTCGAGCCATCGGGCCGGATGGCGCAAAGCTTATGCCGTCTTGCCGCTTTGGACCAGTGGCTCAGGACGGTGCCGGCAGGGCAATGCCGGCTGCCGGGGAGTGGATCAAAACCGGCCGGTGAGGTATGAGAGCTGATATTGTCCCGCAGCATCCTCAAGCGGAAGGCGCGCGCCCCATGAAAATCCTGTCCGGCTCAATCGTGCTGTTGTGTCTCGCCCTCCCCGACCTTGCGCAGGCGCAGCAGGCGCAATCGGTCTTCATCGAAGGCGACATGGTGCGCGGCAATACGGCCAAGGGCCAGACCGGCCCGACCTGCGTGCTCAACAACCAGTTCAAGCACAACGAGAACGCGGTGTTCCGGGTGCGGGTGCGCGACATCACCGGCAAGCCGCTGGACGACAAAGGCATCAAAGGCGTGGTGATCGAATTGTCGGACGGCCAGAAGCTACCGATGCGCTACAGCGGCCATCCGCCGCGTAACAGCGTGGATTATTTCTGGGCGGTGGGTTGGGTGATCCCGGAGAATTATCCGACCGGCAGCCTGTACTACAAGGTCATCGCCACCGATCTGCAGGGCCGCACCCAGACCTGGCAGTCGTTCCAGGATCCGCGTTCGCAGATCGAGGTGGTCGCCGGTACGGTGCAGTATTCGGGCGAAGGCCAGGCGCCGAGGTAGGGCGTCCTCGCCCCGCGCGCGGGGAGAGGACATGTCCTTCGCATGCGGCTGACACCAGCCGAACCGTGCCGGCTATTGAATGGCCTCGCCGTGAATGGAGATGTCGAGCCCCTCCCGCTCCTCATCTTGGGTGGCGCGCAGCGCCGTCACGGCGGCAACCGCCTTGAGCAACACCACCGTCATCCCGCCCGACCACGCCATGGTAACCACCACGCCCAGCAGCTGGATCATGAGTTGCTGAAAATTGCCCTCGAGCAGTCCCGAATAGCCCTGCGGCAAGTCGGGGGCGATCGAGACCGCAGCGGTGGCGAACACGCCGCATAAAAGCGTGCCGGTGATGCCGCCGATGCCGTGCACCCCGAACACATCGAGCAAGTCGTCATACTTGAAGCGCGCCTTGAGCGCCGTGCAGGCATAAAAGCACACCGCGCCCGCCACGACCCCGATGACGATTCCGTGCCAAGGCAGCACATAGCCCGAGGCCGGCGTGATGGTGCCGAGCCCGGCCACCGCGCCGGAGATCATGCCGAGCACCGACGGCTTGCCGCGGATCCGCCATTCGAGCGACATCCAGGTCAGCACGCCGGCGCAAGCCGCCAGATGCGTGGCCGCGATCGCCATCACGGCGCGCGAATTGGCGCCGAGCGCCGAGCCGCCGTTGAAGCCGAACCAGCCGACCCACAGCAAGCCGGTGCCCACCACCGCCATCGAGAGATCGAACGGCGCGAGATTCTCCGAGCCATAGCCGCGCCGCGGCCCGAGCAGCACCGCGGCGGTCAGCCCGGCAATGCCGGCATTGATATGCACCACCGTGCCGCCGGCGAAATCCAGCAGGCCGGCGGCGCCGAGGAACCCGCCGCCCCAGACCCAATGCGCGATCGGCACATAGACGAAGGCGAGCCACAGCGCCGAGAACAAGAGGAAGGCGGAAAACCGCATCCGATCCGCGACCGATCCCACCACCAGCGCTACCGTGATGACGGCGAACGCCATCTGATAGAGCATGAACAGCGCTTCGGGGATCGTCTTCGCCAGCGGATTGATCGAATCCATGCCCATGCCGACGAGAAGCAGCCGGCTCCCAGAACCGATCCAGGCGCCGTCGCCGGTGAACACCAAGCTGTAGCCGAACGCCACCCAGAGAATCGAGACCAGCGCGGTAGCGGCCAGGCTCTGCGCCATGGTGGCCAGCACGTTTTTCTTGCGCACCATGCCGGCATAGAACAACGCCAGGCCCGGGATGGTCATCATCAGCACGATGCTGGTGGCGACGATCATCCAGGCGGTGTCGGCGCCGTCGATCTTGTCGGCCTGAGCGAAGGCGGGCGACACGGACAGCCCCGCCGCCACCGCCGACATGCGCGCAGCCGCGCGACCCGATTTCCCGGTCATGGAATTCCCCCCGTTTCTGTCATTGATCAAAGCGCGTCGACATCGGTCTCGCCGGTACGAATGCGCACCGCATGATCCAACGCCGTCACGAACACCTTGCCGTCGCCGATCTGGCCGGTGCGGGCCGACGCCGTGATGGCCTCCACGGTCCGGTCGACCTGTTTGTCGGGAACCGCGACCTCGATGCGCAGCTTCGGCACGAAATTCACGGTGTATTCGGCACCCCGGTAGAACTCCGTGTGCCCCTTCTGGCGACCGTAACCCTTGACCTCGGTGATGGTCATGCCGCTGACGCCGAGCCCCGACAGCGCCTCGCGCACCTCGTCGAGCCGGAACGGCTTGATGATGGCCATGACGAGTTTCATTGCCCGCAGCCTCCAATCAGGCCGGGCGCAATAATCCCCTCCCCTCAAATCCGGGAGCCCGGTCGCCTGGCCGCCCGGCAGCGCCATTCGACTCGTGCTCGCCATCTATACCAGTGCCCGATTTTGAGGCAACGCCCTCCGCCGTAAACCCTTGTGGACTCAAGGCCGTGGACCCGCGAACGACCGATCGAGGGACTGCAGCTGATTAATCTTGCGGCTGACCCAGACGGGAGGCTTCGAGGCGCGTTCTTCGCGCGCTCCGCCGGCCTATTTAACCAGCTTCGGGGTCGGCAACGGCTCGAACCTCTCATTGGCGCAGCCGTCGATGATCAGCGCCAGGCGATAGTCGACGATATCGTTGTTCTGGATGAGCAGGGCATAGGTGCGCGGATCGCTGTCGGCATCGCTGCGCAAGCACACGACCCAGTCGCCCAATGCGCTGACCGGAGCCCTGCGGACTTGCGACACCCGCGGATAGCCGGTGAGCTTCACGAGCCGGAAAGTGTCCTGAATCTTGCCGGCCAGGGCCGCAACGTTGGGAACGCCCGGGCTATCGAGCTGCGCCAGCGCTCCCGGATCGGCACCGAGCGAGCAGCCCGCCAGGAACAGGCCGGCCAAGGCAGGGGATAAGCGCATCACCGCATCGAGCCTTTGCCGCCGCGTCCGCAACGATCGGCGACGGTCCGGTCCCCCCCAATTCCGGCCTGAGCATACATCCAATCATATCCGCCGAAAGGCCGGAATGAGAGTTACGTCCGGTGCTCGGTCATTGTGGCCATTTTGCTCGAAGCGGCCCGAACAATGCCCTGCAATCCAACATAAATCGTCATGCTTTCGCCCCAGCGCTCGCGTGCTCTGTGGTTCGCAAAATGCGACGGCTGGGGGATTGCGGGCGCAAAATGCGACATTCGGCGAGAGCAGCCTCCGGCAAAGCGATCCCGGCCTTGCGGCGGGCCATCCATGCGCTGCTGGCAACGACGCTGGTATTGGGTGCCGCCTGGGTCCCGGCCTGCGCCGAACCTGCCATCCGGGTCGAGGGCAATCAGCACATCGAGGCCGCGTCCATCCGGACCTATTTCCATGCCGCCGACGGCGAGCATCTGCAGGCCGCCGAGCTCGATGCCGGCCTCAAGGCGCTCTATGCCACCGGCCTGTTCGCCGACGTCCGCATCCGCCGGAACGGCGATGAAGTGATCGCCACTGTGGTGGAGAATCCAACCCTGGCGCGGGTCGCGGTCGAGGGCAACAAGAAGATCAAGGAGGCGCAGCTCGAGATCGACATGCGGTCCAAGAGCGGCGGTCCGCTCTGGCGCCCGCTGGTCCAGGAGGACGTGGCCCGCATGGTCGACATCTATCGGCGCAGCGGCTACTTCGCGGCCCGCGTCGAGCCCAAGATCATCGCGCACGCGAAGGAGCGCGCCGATCTGGTGTTCGAGATCATCGAGGGCGCCAAGACCGGGGTGAAGAAAATCCAGTTCGCCGGCAACCACGCCTACACAGTCGACCAGCTCAAGGGTGCGATCAAGTCCGGCGAGACCAACATCCTGAGCTTTCTCTTGAACAACGACGTCTATGATCCCGATCGCGTCGAGGGCGATCGCGATCTTTTGCGCCGCTTCTATCTCAAGCACGGCTATGCCGACGTCCGCATCGTGGCGGCACGGCCGCAATTCGATCCGACGCAAAACGGCATCGTGCTCACCTTCACGCTTGAGGAAGGCAGCCAATACCGGATCGGCGCGGTCGAGCTCGAGTCCGGCCTGCCGGAGCTGGATGCCGCCGCCCTGCGCACGCCGCTGCGGCCCGGGGTCGGCGACGTCTTCGATGCCGACGCCGTGCGCCAGACCGTCGAGGCGCTCTCGCTCGAGACCGCCCGGCGCGGGCAGCCGTTCGCGGTGGTGCAGCCGCGCGAGGATCGCGATCATGCCGGCCATGTAGTCCACCTGGTCTATGCGATCGAGCCGGGGGTGCGCCGCTACGTCGAGCGGATCGACATCCGCGGCAACAGCAAGACCCGTGACGAGGTCGTCCGGCGCGAGCTCGATATCGCGGAAGGCGATGCCTACAACCGCGCGCTCATCGAGCGCGCCGAGCGGCGGCTGAAGAATCTCGGGTTCTTCAAGAGCGTCAAGATCGCCGAGGCCCCCGGCTCGGCGGCGGACCGGGTCATCGTCAAGATCGAGGTGGAGGATCAGTCCACCGGCGATTTCTCGGTCATGGCGGGATATTCGGTGACCGATGGGGTGATCGGCGAGGTGTCGATCGGAGAGCGCAACCTCATGGGCCGCGGCGATGCGGTGGCGGCCTCGGTGACCTACGGCCAATACATCAAGGCCGGCAGCTTCTCTTTCACCGAGCCGCATGTCGGCGGCAGCGGGCTCGCCGCCGGGTTCGACCTCTACGGCAAGCAGAGCCTCGCCAGCGACTATCAATCCTATGGCAGCGAGAGCTACGGCACCACTTTTCGCCTCGGCACGGCGCTCACCGAGAACCTGGGCGTGCAGTGGCACTACTCGATCTACAACCAGAGCACCTCGCTCGCTCCCGGCTTGATGGATTGCTCGCCCGGCAACCCCCCGCCCGGCTGCTACGCCAACGGCGAGGCGTCGCTGCCGGTCAAGCAGGCGGTGCTCAACGGACCGGCCTGGGTCTCGGCGGTCGGCTCGACCGTGAGCTACAACACGCTCGACAGCAACCGCAGCCCGACCACCGGCGTGATCTCGACGCTCAACCAGGACATGGCGGGGCTCGGCGGCGACGTGAAGTTCCTGCGCACCACCGAGGATTTTCGCGCCTACAGCCCGGTCGCCGGCGACGTGGTCGGCATGGTGCGCGGCCAGGGCGGCTACATCACCCCGTGGGGCGGCCAGCAGCTGCCGCTCGCCAACGGCTTCTTCGGCGGATCGCAGCTGGTGCGCGGCTTTGCGCCCAACGGTTTCGGCCCGCGCGACCTCACCCCCGGCACCACCATGGACAATGTGGGCGGCCGCCAATACTGGGCGACCAGCGCGGAGCTGCAGGCCCCGGTCCCGATGGTGCCCGCCGGCAGCGGGCTCAAGGTCGGCGTATTCGCGGACGCCGGCAGCGTGTGGGGTTACCGGGGCTCGAGCGCGCTCTCGGGCTCGGGACCCGCCTTGTCGCAATCCCTGCAGGTGGCGGATTCCCGTGTCATCCGCTCGTCGCTGGGCGCCGGGCTGATCTGGGACTCGCCGTTCGGACCGCTGCGGGCCGATTACGCCATCCCGGTGAGCAAGGCGAGCTACGATATCACCCAGCGATTCCGCTTCAGCGCCGGCGCGTTTTGAGCGGAACGAAGCCCTGCCCGAGCGATAGGCTGTAGGGTGGGTTGAGCCCACCGATTTAGCATTTCAATTGAAATTCAGCCGGTGGATTACGGCGCCATCGCCTCAGCGGGTGAGGCGACTACACAACACGCCTAACCCACCCTACCATGTCCCGTGTGTGCGGCCTTCTGACAGCGCCCTGACGCTTGCCGCGCAGGGGCAATCCGCCTAGTTTCGCCGAAATGGCGCCGCCGGCACGCCGGCGACCGACCAACAACATTCGGATCGAGAAAGCCTCATGATCTACCGCAACGCGATCGCCGCCATCGGGCTCGGCGCGGCGCTGGCCATGTCCATCGGCACCGGCCACGCCTTCGACGACAGCAAATATCCCGACCTGCGCGGCGAATGGCGCGGCACCGGCGGCAACAAGTGGCCGACGCCGGCCCCGCTCACCGCAGAATATCGGGCCATCTTCGAGGCCAACCTGCGCGACCAGGAGGCCGGCGGGCCGGGCGACACGCCCACCATCGGCTGCCTGCCGCCCGGCATGCCCCGGCAGATGAACGTCTACGATCCGATGCAGATCGTAGTCACGCCGGAGATGGTGCACGTCCTGATCGAGCACGTCCACGATTCACGCCGCATCTACACCGACGGGCGCGAATTTCCCAAGGAGATGGAGCCGATGTATGCGGGCTATTCCATCGGCAAATGGATCGACCTGGACGGCGACGGGCGCTTCGACGAGCTGAACGTGGAGACCCGCGGGCTCAAGGGGCCCCGCACCTTCGACAGCACCGGCATCCCGATGCACAAGGACAACGAGACCATCGTCAAGGAACGGCTCTACCTGGACAAGACCGATCCCAACACGCTGCACAACGAGATCACCACCATCGACCATGCGTTGACGCATCCCTGGACCATCACCAAGAACTACCGGCGCACCAAGAGCGATGGACCGATCTGGTGGCGCGAGGCGATTTGCGCCGAGGGCAATCCCCATGTGCGGGTCGGCGACGAGTTCTACATGGTCAGCGCCGACGGCAACCTGATGCCGACCCGCAAGGGCCAGAAGGTGCCGGATTTGAAATATTTCAAGCCGCCGCAGAAGTAGCGGGCGGCAGCCGATTGGATCAAAGCCGGACTTTCTCAGGTGTGATGCCGCGCGGTATCAGCCGTAGCCTGCCGGCGATGGAGCGCTTGTGTCCGCGCCGCGGTCTCTACGCTGCGCCCACCACAACCGTCCCTGCCGGCATGGAGCAGCTTCTTGCATTCCTTCGACGCCTCCGCGCGAAGCGTCGCGCGCGCGGTTCTGGTGGGGTCGCTTCGCTTGTGCGGCAGCCGCGTTCGCGCGCCGGCGCCGTTCGCCATCACCTGCTCGCCGAGGCGTCGCCCAGCGAGATCGGCCTGCGCCAGCGCGGCAGGCGCATTGGCATCCGCATTGCGGCCCTCGGCCACGCTTGCCGGGCTTTCGATCAGCAAATCGCCGGCCTCGAACATGCTGCCGAGATCGATCGGTCCGCTCGCCGTGACGGTCTCGCGCAGCGGATTTTCCGGGAGCACGATGCGCACGCGCGTGGGCTGGCAGTGATTCCACTCCAGGCGGTTCTGCGCCCCGTAAGGACACGCCACGCCATGGCGGGCCGCGATCTCGTGCCACAACCTGGCCTCGGCGCTGCCCGGCCCGCCGATGCCCGACATGTCGACCGCCAGCCCGTAAGTGTGCAGCGAATTGAACTTGTCGGAGAAGCCACCCACCCCGAACGCGGGCGGCCGATAGGCCGAGAAGATGCCGGCGGAGGTGAGGCCGGCTTGCCTGGCTTCACGGATGGCGGCTGCCAGCCGGCGAACGAATTCGGGGTGCAGACGCCCGATCGCCAGTTGCGGGCCCTGGCGCACCATGGTGGTGCCGGGTGTCGCGGTAGCGATCAGAAAATCCCGATCGGCCGCCAGAATCTCAGTGTTGGACGCGCACGCAGCATCGCTCTGCGGCAGTTCGTCGGCCTGGTACACCACGATGTCTTGAGGGTCGCAAGAAGCAGCCGCTGCCCCGATCTCCGAGCCGGATGGCGGGAACGGATCAGAAATCGCGGGAGTGGCGGTGAAGAGGAATGCGCCGAACAGCGCTGCGATGAGCGGCGGCTTGCAGGCCGCGATCGGGGTCCGACATTTGTGCATGCATTTCCTGTGCTATTGCGGCGGCCCTCCCCGCGCGCGAATAGCCGGCTCGCAATGTCGTTTTTGTGGCTGCAATCCGCCTCGGAAATGGCGAAGGTTCCACGCTCGGAACGCGCGAACAAACAACTTTGAGAAGCGTGCAGGCAATCGACGGCAGAGCCAGTGTTCCGCACCGGAACTTTGACCTTTCGGCCTGGTGAGGAGCGCGGGCAACGCCCGCGCGTCCTGAGGCTCTCGAAGGACGAACCATGGTCACGCGCGGCGCTGGCCGGGCTGTATCCTTCGAGACGGCCGGCAAGAGCCGGCTTCCTTAGGATTAGAGAGTCGGCATTCGCGTTGGTGCGTCTTCTCAGTCCTAGTAGCAACGCGTGATGTTGATCGTACGTTCGCCACCGTCTTCGGACGGAACCGTTTGGGTATCGGTTCGGCAAGTCCGCTGATAGGTCAAGACCGGCCTGGAGCGCTCGGAGAAATTCTCCATCGGCGGGTAGGCATACGGAACCTCGCCGGACGGATCGGCATACCCGTACGGATAGCCCGGTAGGTAGGATCCGGCCCACCACAGCGGAAAGCCCGTGTCACCGTGACGCTCTCCCGGCCGCGCCGTCCGAAAATCCCGCATATGCGCCAGAGCAGAGTGAGGCGGCGCGAAAGACGAACGGACCGAGCCGTGGGCCGACAGCGATGGGGCAGCCGCAAATCCACCCGATCTCGCGGACGTCTCGACGGGCACGATCATCGTGCCGATGCCGAGCGCGACCAAAGCAGCTGTGCCGGCCGTACATTTTTGAAAAATCATGACGCCTACTCCACGCCTACGCTATTCCGGCCGCATCGAAACGAGGTTAGCGCATTCTTAACGATGCGCGCAAAGGCACGATTCGGGCATCTTTCGCATGAGGTTAACCGGCGGGCGGGCGGGCATTACCTGGAGCAATGACGGCAATTCGGCGGAGTCGCGCGCGAGGACCCGCCAGCCGCTTACGCGGCCTTGCCCAGCGCCTGATGCGCCTGCGCGGCGATCTCGAATGAGCGCAGCCGCGCGGCGTGGTCGAAGATTTGTCCCGCCACCATGATCTCGTCGGTGCCGGTGTGCTTGATGAAGGCCTCGAGGCCGCGCCGCACCGTGTCCGGCGCGCCGACGATCGAGCAGCGCAGCCCGTCCTGCAGGATCGCCTGGGCGCGCGGATCGAGGCCGCGCTCGAAATCATCGACCGGCGGCGGCAGCGGCCCGCGGCGGCCGGTGCGGCGCGCGATCAGCGCCTGCTGGTGCGAGCTGAACAGCCGCCGCGCCTCGGCGTCGGTGTCGGCTGCGCAGATGTTGAGCCCCAGCATCACGCGCGGAGCGGCGAGCTGCTCGGAGGGCTGGAAGCGTGCCCGATAGATCGCCACCGCCTGCTCCATCTCGGCAGGCGCGAAGTGCGACGCGAACGCAAAGGGCAACCCGAGGGCCGCGGCGAGCTGCGCCCCGAACAGGCTCGAGCCCAGGATCCACACCGGAACGTCGAGGCCGGCACCCGGAATGGCGCGCACCTGCTGGCCGGGCTGCACCGGACGGAAGTAGCTCATCAGCTCGATCACGTCCTGCGGAAAGGTATCGGCGGCATCGCCGGCGAGATTGCGGCGCAGCGCCCGGGCGGTGAACTGATCGGTGCCGGGCGCACGGCCGAGGCCGAGGTCGATGCGGCCCGGATAGAGCGCCGCGAGCGTGCCGAACTGCTCGGCGATCACCAGCGGGGCGTGGTTGGGCAGCATGATGCCGCCGGCGCCGACCCGGATCGAGGAGGTGCCGCCCGCCACATGCCCGATGACCACGGCGGTGGCGGCGCTGGCGATGCCGGGGCTGTTGTGGTGCTCGGCCAGCCAGTAGCGATGGTAGCCGAAGCGCTCGGCATGGCGGGCGAGATCGAGCGTATTGCGAAGCGACTGCGCCGCATCGCTGCCTTCGACGATGGGCGAGAGGTCCAGAACGGAGAGCGGGATCATGGAACCCATATAGGGACAGGCGGTGCCGTCGTCCACGGCCGGCACGGCGCGCGCGGATGGATCAAATGCGCCGCAGCGGAATCGACATCGCCAGCGCAGCACCGGCGCCGGCGAAGCCGGCGATGACCAGGAAGGCGGCCCGGAACGCCTCCGCGATCTCGGCTTGAACGATCGCCTGCCGGGCGGCGGGAAGCGCCGCCAGCACGCCGGCGCCCTGCTCCATCATGGCGCCGAACAGCGCGGCGGTCTCCTTGTCGGTCGCCGCGAGCACGGCGAACAGCACCGCGGCCACGGTGGCGGTGCCGAAGGCGGCACCGATCGAGCGCGAGAACTGGACCGACGCGGCGGCTTCCCCCAGCATGCGCGGACCCGACGCGGACTGGACCGTCACCTGGACCACCCCCATGACGGTGCCCATGCAGAGCCCGTTCCAGAGAAACACCCATGCCAGCTGCACGGTCCCGAGCAGCGGGGCGGCCAGCGCCAACAGCAGCAAATTCAAGGTGACCAGCATCAGCCCGTAGGACGGAAAGATCGCGGTCCGGCCCGACACGGTGACCATGCGGCCGGTCGCCATCGAGCCGATCCCGATCCCGATCATCAAGGGTAGCAGCAACAGGCCGGTCTGCGAGGGCGAGATGCCGCGCACCACGATCAGGTAGATCGGCAGGAAGGTGATCAGCGAGACCAGCGCGGCGCCGTGGCAGGCCGCCAGCGCATCGCTGCGCCAGATGGTCGCCTGCCGCAGCAAGGCGATCGGCAGCAGCGGCGAAGCGGTGCGCTGCTCGCGCCGGATCAGCAGCACCAGGGAGACCACCGCAAGCGCCACCAGGCCGAGCACGGCCGGAAGCGCCGAGAGATCGAGATGCTGCGCCCGCTCCAGCGCCAGGATGAGCGGCGCCACCAGGCCGGCAAACAGCAGGATGCCCCAGCCATCGATCTGCCAGCGGCCGGTCGGATGCGGATGCGACGGCAGCCGCAGCGTCAGCACCGCGGCAATCAGGCCGAGCGGCAGGTTGATCAGGAAGATCGACGGCCAGCCCAGATGTTGCGCCAGGAAGCCGCCGGCCACCGGCCCGAACGCATTGGCGGAGATGCCGACGCCCGCCAGATAGCCCTGGTAGCGGGCCCGCTCGCGCGGCGGAATGGCCTCACCGACCAGCGCCTGCGACAATGTCATCAGGCCGCCGCCGCCGAGTCCCTGCAGCACCCGGGCGGCCGTGAGCGCCTCGATGCTGGTGCACAGCGCGCACAAGAGCGACGCCGCCATGAACACGCACAGTCCCACGATCATCAGCCGGCGGCGGCCATATTGGTCGCCCAGCCGGCCATAGATCGGAGCCGCCACCGTCGAGGCGATCAGGTAGGACACCACCACCCACGAGGCCCGCTCCACCTCGCCAGTCGAGGCGACGATCGCCGGCAGCGCGGTCGCCACGATGGTCTGGTCGACGGCTGCCAGGAACATCGGCAGCATGATGGAGGGAAACACCCGCAAGAAGGAAAATTGGTCGGGAGCGCTCACGGGGCTTGAAATGTCCTCACTCCCCCGACGCGCGCGAGCGTTGCGGTCAATGCGCGAGCAGCACCGGCACGGTCGCTTGGCTGAGAATGTGCTGGGTGGTCCCGCCGAAGATCATTTGACGCAGCCGGCTCTGAGTGTAGGCGCCCTTGACGACGAGATCGCAACCGAGGCTCTCCGCTTGCGCCAGCAGCACCTCGCCGGGACGACGTTGCCCGGGTGCCACGATGATGGACTCCGCGCGCACACCATGCCGCAGCAGATTGCCGGCCATCTGCTCGCCGGTCGGGCCCGGCACGGTAGCGCCCTCCACCGTGCAAATGGTGACGCGGGAGGCTTTGCGCAACAGCGGCATCGCGAAGGCGGTGGCGCGGGCCTGCTCGGTGCTGCAGTTCCAGGCGATCAGGACATTGTCGCCGATGCTAAGTGGCGGCGTGGGCGGCGCCAGGAGCACGGGCCGGCCGCTGTCGAACAAAGCGGATTCCATGGTGGCCATGCGCGGACCTTGCCGGCCCTTGGCGGGCCGGCCCAATACGATGAGGTCGAAAACGCGGCCATAGCTGCCGACGAAGTCCTCGCCGCCCGGCGCGCCGTCGAGCCAGGCATGCGAAACCGCGCCGCTTCCCTCCGGGGGCGGCACCGCCTTCGCCCGCATGAAGGTCTCGAAAATGCCGCGCGCCTCCTTGACGATCTCGAGGTCGTTCTCGCGCAGGCTGACCACGGTCAGGCTGTTGACCGGATCCATGGTCACCATATTGCCGATGGCCGGCCGCAACGCGTAACCCTCGACATGCGCGCCGAACCTGGCCGCCACCAGCAGCGCCGTCGCCAGCACGGATTGGATCGAATCGTGGGGCTCGACCGGAACCAGGAGGGTCTTCATGGGACGGGTCGCCTGTTTTGCGCGCAACTCGCCAATTCGACATGAGCGGCGCCCAAAAAACAAGCTGCCGTTTCGACCGCGCAGCGGCCAGCCGCCCATCCTTCAATGCGAGGGCTTCTGCTTAAGCTTTGCGCCGATCTCCACTTTGGCTCGAACCACCTCGCCCAGGCGGTGATGGTCGCGCGGCTCGAGACCCTCGGCGCTGCCGGCCATGCCCTCGTTGCTGGCGGTGAGCAATTGCCGCGCATCCTGCTCCCAGGTGTCGAGCGCCTTCGACTTCTCCTTGGGCGAGAGCTTCTTGTCGGCCGCGATGTCGGCGGGCTTGCGATAATGGGTCTCGGGATGGTCCAGCTTGTCGTGCGGCTTTCGCGAATTGTCCGACATTGACTCGCTCCTGTTGTATCCCCGCGCCGCTTCGTCCTACCAATGACCGCGACGGCGGCCCCAGTATCCACCACCTCCGAACAACAACACGAGCACGAGAATGATCAGAACCAATTCCATCGGACGCTCCCTCGCGGGCTGTCCCGGGCGGAAGGTGTTTTCCGCGGACGGCGCGCGCTGATTGATGTAACGGCCGGCGCGCGGCTTGGTTCCATGGCTCGAGGCACGTGGGCGTTGCCCGCGGCCCTCGCCATGAGGCTGCAAGAGTCGAAGAGCGAGCCTACTTGTCGGCTGGCTTCGGGTCGTCGGGGTAAAACAATTCGACCCATTCGCGCGGCGAGATGGCCTCGACCAATCGGGCTTCGCGCGGGGTCCAGCGGTGCTCCGTGCGGCAGTAGGGACAATAGGCGGAGCTCAGCGTCGCGGTCAGCATCCGGAAGGTCACGTCGTCCAGCTGGATGCCGGTCGAGAACTCACGGCCGGTCTCGGGGCAGGTTACCAGCAGCACTCCCATGCCGGAAAAACCTCCGATCACCGCGTCCTGCGCCGGCATCATGGCCAGCAATTCATCGGCAGCTGCCGGCGACGCGAGAACACCATGAACCCCATCACCAGGACAAAAACAAGGACCGCCATGCCTACGGCATGCGGGAACGCCAGCCAGAGAATCAAGCCGACCAGCACGGCGGTGGGCGCGAAAATCCACAGCAGGACCATACTGGCGACGCCCGCCATCAGCAGGAACAGCGGAACCGCGATCAGCACGACCGCCGCCAGGACGATACCGAACATCAGCTCCACGAGGATCATGGCCAAGAGCTCCAAACCCGCCCGCCCGTCTCCCCCGATATGGGATTGGGGCGGGCCCCGGACAAGCCGCTACGCCGCCGCGCCCTCCTTGGCGGCGAGCCCGGTCGAGGCCGGGGCCTTGAGCCGTCGGATGCCGCCCAGGATCGTGACGCAGGCGCTCGCCAGCAGGAGCGGCACCCCGAAGATGAGAAAGATGTATTGCAGCGGCCATTCGTGATTGAGCAGGTAGCCGCCCAAGAGCGGCCCCATGGTCGAGAAGATGCGTGCCACCCCGTGCGCCCAATTGACCCCGGTGCCGCGGATGTCGGTCGGATAGAGCGAGGCGGCGAGCGCCGCGGTGGTGAGCTGGCAGCCGATATTGCAGAAGCCAGCGACCGCGATCATGGCCACCATCAGGTAGATCGAGGTCCCGACCGAGCCGACCAGGCCGACGCAGGTGCCGCCCACCAGGAACGCGATCGGCAGCACCCGGAAGAAACC
Source organism: uncultured Alphaproteobacteria bacterium (assembly GCA_963721005.1). Classification (GTDB taxonomy): domain Bacteria; phylum Pseudomonadota; class Alphaproteobacteria; order Rhizobiales; family Xanthobacteraceae; genus VAZQ01. The sequence continues at coordinate 1,239,711 of CAVRHR010000003.1, forward strand.
GACCCGATCGGCCAGCACACCCATGCTGATCACCCCGACCATGCCGCCGAACTGGAAGCTGCTGGCGATCCGCAGCGCCTGATCGTGCGGCAGGCCGGTGGTGTCGACCAGGGTCGGCAACCAGCTGTTGAGCAGGTTGAGCACGGTGAGGTTGAGGAAGAAGATCACCCACAGAAGCAGCGTGGTGGAGGTGCGGCTTTCGGTGAACAGCTGGAACGGCCGGAACTCGCCCTTGGGCTGCTCGCGCGCATTGACGAACTGCACGTCGGCGGGAAACGTCAGCGCCGGATTGACCCGGCGCAGGGTGGCGGCGATGCGCGGACCGTTGCCGGGCCGCAGCGCCAAGAGGCGGACCGATTCCGGCAGCCAGGCCCACATGGCAATGAGCAGGAACAGCGGCGCGATGCCCCCGACCCAGAAGATCGAGGGCCAGCCGTAGAGCGGGATGAGCTGGGCGGCGAGCACGCCGCCGCTGGCGGCGCCGAGCGAGTAGCCGCAGGTGGCGAGCGTCACCATGGTGGCACGGCTGCGCAGCGGCGCGTTCTCGCTGCTGACCACCACCGCCATGGGCACCAGGCCGCCGAGGCCGAGGCAGGCGAGAAAGCGCAGCACCATGAGCTCGCCGAGATCGCTCGCCTGCGTGACCGCAAGGGTGAGGACCGAGAACCAGATCACGGTGCCGAGCATCATCGGGCGGCGGCCGAACCGGTCGGTGAGCGGGCCGGTCAGCAGCGCGCCCAGCGCCACGCCGATGATCCCGGCGGTGAACACCGGTGCGAGGTCGCCGCGGCTGAGGTTCCAGGCCTTGGTGAGCGCCGGCGCCACATAAGAGATACCCTGGTTGTCGATGCCGTCGAGAAACAGCATCAGGGCGCACAGCACCACGATCCGGACGTGGAACAGGCCGGTCTTCTGCCCGTCCATGACGTCGGTGACGTCGACGCTCGTGGCGACGCTGGCCATGTATCCCCTCCCGGAATGCGCTTTTTCTGAAAGCCTAGCGGCCGGGACCGGCCCGGTAAACCGGTGCCGCCCCGCCGGACAATTCGCCGCGGCTCATTCCGCCGCCGAAGGCGACCAACGCGGCTGCTCGCTGGGTGCGGGCGTGAAGAAGATGAACATGTTGGCGGCCACGATGGTGAAGGCCAGGAAATAGAAAGTGGCGATCAGCCCGAAATGGTCGGCCAGCACGCCGCCGGTGATCGGTCCGATGGCGGCGCCGATCGCCTGGGTGCCGAACATGATGCCGATGCTGGTGCCGCCCATGCTGGGGGGCGTTGCGTCGAGCAGCCAAGCCTGCATGACCGAGCGGATCGCGAACAGGAAGAAGCCGAGGAACGCGACCAGGAACACGAAGGCGGGCGAGCGGCCGGCGATCGCCATGAAGAGCAGGATCACGCCCGAGGTCGCCATGCTGCTCATGATGATGCGGCGGCGGCCCATCTTGTCGGACAGATGGCCGGCGATCGGGGCCGCGGTGAAGCCCGCCACCTGCATGCCGAACATGCAGCCGCCGATCAGGATCGAGGAGAAGCCCATCTCGCGCGCCAGGAACACCGGCAAGAAGGTGAGCAGTGTGCTCTGGGTCATGGCGCGGAAACCGCCGCCTGCCGACAGCATCAGCAGCGTGCGATTGCCGAGCAATTGGCGGAAATCGCGCAGCCGCTGGGCGGCGCCGCCGGAAGCCTTGTCCTGGGCTTTGTTGTGGAACTGCATGCGGCCGAGGCTCGCCAGAATGACGCAGGACATCACCACGCCCGGGATGACGTTGAGCACCATGACGTTGCGCCAGCTCAACACCGACAGCATGGCGCCCACCACCAGCGGCGCCACCGCGTCTCCGACGTTGCCGCCCATGCCGTGGATCGAGACCACCAGGCCGCGCCGCTCCGGAAACCGACGCGCCAAAAGCGGAATGGCGGTCGGGTGCCACAGGTTGTTGCCGACGCCGACCAGCGCAGCGCAGCCGAGCAGCATCCAATATTGATGGCTGAACCCCATCAGCAGGTAGGGGGCGCCGACCCAGAACAGGGAGAGCGCCATGAGCAGGCCCTTGCGGTCGACGGAATCCACCAGCATGCCGCCCGGCACATTGGAGAGCGCACCCGCGGTCGCCTGGCAGGTCAGGATCGCCCCGATCTGGCCGAAGCTGAGCCCCAGCTCGTTGCCGATCAGCGGCAGCAGCAGGTAGAACGTCGCCGGGTACCAGTGGGTAAGCGAGTGGCCGATGGTGACCAGCCAGACCTCGCGCAAGGAGGACTTGGAGCTCGGCGGCAAGGCATTGGGCGGCGAGTTGAAGGCGAGCGTGCTCATCTTCCCTTTCTAATCCCGAAATATGAAGCTCTGGTAAGCCGTTAGATCGAATGTCTGCGGGTCAGGTAACATGCCGGGTGCCGGGATTCAAAATTCCCGATAGGTCTTTATTCCGCCCCTCCCCGGCGCCGCTCAACTGACCTCGATAATGGTCTCTGGGAAGCGCTGCAGGCGCTCCGGCGCCGCTCAGCCGACCTCCATGATGATTTCCGGGAAGCGGTGCAGGCGCTCGCCCGGGCCGTTGCTGCCGATCAGGTAGTTGTCGCAGACCCAGGACAGCATGCCGTTGTGGATATAGGTGGGGTGGACCACGATGTTCATGTCCTTCTCGATTGCCATGGTCTCGTCGTGGCGGATGAGCGGGCGCTCGACCAGGTCGTAGCCCTGCCCGTGACAATAGAGGCGGGTCTCCTGCGGCCGGCCGTTGCGGCGCATGAAATCGTTGAACTTGTCCCAGACCTCCTTGGCGGGCGTGCCCGGCTTGAGCAGGTCGAGGGTGAGGCGGCGGGATTCGAGCGTGAAGGCGAGCTCGTCCTTCATCTGCTGGGGCGCCTTGCCGACCACGCAGTTGCGGCCGAGCTCGGTATAGAAGCCGCCCGGGCCGCTGTCCTCGACCAGGAGCGCCACATAGTCGCCGGCCTTGATGACGCGGTTCTGCATGTGCTTGGGGGCGAACTTCATGGGGGTGCCGAGCGGTGCTGAGGCGCATAGATAGAGCCCCTGCTCGCTGCCGTGGCTCTGGCTGTAGAACTGCGCGGCCGCCACCACGTCGGCGTCCCGCATGCCCGGCCGGATGGCGTCGAACGCGGCCTGCATGGCGCCGTCCTGCATGCGGGCGGTGCGCACGATCAGCTCCATCTCCTCCTCGCTCTTGATCGCCTTGATGCGGTCGACCAGCTCGGAGGCGTCCACGAAGCGGGCACCGGCAAAGCGCTGTTTGAGCGATTCGCCCATGGCGAGCGACATCTGATAGGTGCAGAGGAGCCCGATGGTGCCCTTGGCGTATGGCACGAGCGCGCTCGCCGCCAGCTCCGGATCGTAGCCGTTGGTATAGAACGCCGAGGCGTAGCTCGGCGTGGTCAGGACCCGCTTGACGCCGCGGCGCACGCCATCGCCCGCCGCGGTCAGCGCTTCCGACCCCCCGAACGGCCCCTGCATGACCACGGTCATAAGGTCGTCGCGCGGAAACACCACCGTCACCGGATAGCCGTTGCCGGCCGGAATGTCGGTGAAATACTTGACATAGCCGCCCATGTGATCGTTGTTGTTCTGCATCACCAGAACGTCGATCCGGTCTCGCTCCATGGCGGCGCGCACGGCCTTCCATCGGCGTTCCAGCTCGGCGGTGGAGATGGGCGTGTTCAGTCGTTCGCTGAGCTCGGGCATGTTCTCGGCCGGTCCTTTGAATGGAGCGCTGACAGCTCGGGCGGGCTGACAGCTCGTTTCCTTCATATCTTCCGGCCGCGCCCGCCGCAACGTGGCCCGGCCGCACAAAGGTGCCAGAATGTCGACCCAGACGCCGACCAATGTCCTGATCATCTGCCCCGATCCGCAAGCCTATACGTCGCGGCTCGCGGCCGAATTCCCGCAGGTGAGGTTCTCCTGCGTGGCCTCGCTCGAATGCACGCCGGCGCTCGACCGCATGGGCGAAGCCGACGCGATCCTGTCCTATGGCCGGGCCTTCGACGCGGAATGCCTGGCGCGCGCCAAGAAGCTGCGCTGGTTCCAGTGCCTGATCACCGGCACCGATCATCTGGCGCCGGTGCTGGCGGGCAGCCGCATCATCCTCACCAATGCGCGCGGCATCCACGGTCCGCAGATGGCCGAGATGGCTATCCTGCACATGCTGGCGCTGTCGCGGCGGGTACCCCAGCTGGTGCGCAACCAGGCCGCCCATGTCTGGGACCGCATCAATCCGCGCGTGCTCGATGGCCGCACCGTCGCCATCCTCGGGGTCGGCGCCATCGCGGAGCACACCGCGAGGGTCTGCAAGGCGTTCGGCATGACGACGCTCGGAATCTCGCGCACCCCGCGCCGGATCGAGTGCTTCGATGCGATCTACCCCCGCGAGCGACTGCTCGAGGCCGCCGCGCAGGCGGATTTTCTGCTGGCGCTGGTGCCTTACACCAAGGAGAACCACCAGATCGTCAACGCGGCGGTGTTCGACGCCATGAAGCCGACCGCCTGCCTCATCAATATCGCGCGCGGCGGCGTGGTGGACGAGACGGCCCTGATGCAGGCCCTGCGGGCGGGCAAGATCGCCGGCGCCGGGCTCGACGTGTTCGAGGAGGCTCCGCTGCCGCCCGGGCATCCGCTCTGGGACATGGACAATGTCTTCATCACCCCGTTCATCGGCGGCCGCAGCGATCGCTATGAAGAGGCCATCATGTCGATCATCAAGCCGAACCTGCACTGCTTCCTCTCCGGCCGCGACGACGAGATGATCAACCGCGTGCCGCTGTGACGCTCGCCGTTGCGGCGCCGCGCCGGACCCGAGCCGGACCTTGGCGGCGCTTGCTTTTGGGCATCCCAGCCGGCATGCTATCGGGGCTTGAGGTGCCGTTGCGATGCATCAATTCAGACATCGCGCACGTGTGCCGAAATGGGGACGTCATTCATCATAGCGGTTGCGCGGCGGTGGTCGTGCCGGGCGGTCATCAAGGGATCTTTCGGCACGTCACTCTCGGGTGACCGGTTTAAGTGACTGGCAAAAGTCACGGGGTTGAAGCACTGGGCTGGGCAGCGTGAAATAACCGACAACCGACGGCCCGTGGCGCAATGCCGGGGCCGCGCTAGGGAGAAGATGCACATGACGAGACGTATGCGAGGAATGACCATGGCGGCCGCGTTCGCGACCGTCGTCATCGGCGGCAATGCTTTTGCGGCCGGCGTGAAGCTTCTGACCACCATCGACATCCCGGGCGAGGAGCTCAAGCTCTTCGACATCGGCGTGGTCGATGCCGCGAACAGCCGGTATTACATCGCCGATCGCTCCAACAAGGCGGTGGACATCTTCGACACCAAGACCAACAAATATGTCGGCCGCGTCGATGGTTTCGTCGGCGTGGTGATGAAGGACGGCAAGCCGGTCGGCAGCGCGTCCGGGCCCAACGGCGTCGCACTGGATCCGAAGAACAAGGAGCTGTGGGTCGGCGACGGCGACAGCACCCTCAAGGTGATCGACCTCAAGTCCAAGCCGCCGAAGATCTCGCAGACCATCGTGACCGGCGGCACCAAGCGGGCCGACGAGCTCGCGGTCGACACCAAGGACGGCGTCGTGCTCGCCTTCAACAATGCCGACAAGCCGACCTTCGGCCTGTTCGTCTCGACCAAGCCCGGCCACAAGATTCTCGGCAAGGTCGAGATTCCGGAAGCCACCGACGGCGTCGAGCAATCGGTGTTCGTGCCGCAGACCGGCTTGTTCTATTCCTCGGTTCCGGAATGGAAGGAAGACAACAAGCAGGGCGGCGTCGCGGTCATCGATCCCAAGACCATGAAGATGCTGCGGCTGGTCAACATACCGGGCTGCCAGCCCACCGGCCTGATGCAGGGTCCGGGCACCAACATGCTGGTCGGCTGCGCGGCCGGGCAGGACGGCACCAAGATGGATCCGGCCACCGTGATCTGGGACTGGAAGTCCGAGAAGGTGGTCAATGTCGTCAAGGAAGTGGGCGGCATGGACGAGGTCTGGTACGATTCCGGCTCCAACCACTACTATACGGCCTCGCGCGGCCAGCCAGGCGGACCGGTGCTCGGCGTCATCGACGCCAAGACCAACAAATGGATCGAGAACGTGCCCACCGCCCCGGGCGCCCATTCGGTGGCGGCGGATTCCAAGACCAAGCACGCCTTCGTGCCGCTCACCGCGAACCCGAGCTGCCCCAAGAGCTGCATCGGAGTCTACGGCGAGAAGTAGTCGCATCACCGGCAAGGTTGGTGATATTGACCCCCGGGTGGCAGCCACCCGGGGGTTTATCGTTGCGCACCGGGACCGGCCGATCGAGGACGCCGGGACGGTTTCACCTCGACTGGAGAAGATAGACCGTTCCGCGAGCAAACTATGGCCCAGGTCATTCTAGCCATACACACCGGCAGCCACGACGCCGCCGCCGCGGTTTTCGAGGATTACTCCCTGCGTGCGGCGGTGTCGCTCGAGCGCCTGACCCGCCACAAGAACGACGGGCGAACCTATCCAGACGCCTGCATCGACGAGGTGCTCGCGATCGCCGGCGCCACGCGGGCGGAGGTCGACGTGATCGGCTGGAGCCGCAGCGAGTTTCCCACCCGCTACTACAAGACCATTCGCGGGATACGCCGGCTGCGCGAGCAATACCGCAAGCACGTGGAGAAGAACACGCGGCGGTTCATGCTGGCTGAGCTGCGGCGCTACCACACGGCCTCGGCCGAGGACGTCTTCGACGTCGCGCGGTTCAAGACCGCCGGCGGCTTCCGCAACGACGCGGCCACCTTGTTCTACAACCATCATGAGGCGCACGCACTGGCGGCGCTGTTCTATACGCCGTGGGACGAGGCGCTGTTGGTGACGGCCGACGCCGGCGGCGATTCCGTGCATTACAGCCATCGCCATTTCACCGGCAATGCGCTCGAGACGATCTACGGCGGCGACGAATGCCTGCTGGGGCCGCAACCGGTCGACAGCCTGGGCTGGGCCTATGCGCACGCGACCGCGGCGCTCGGATTCATCCCGTTCCGGCATGAAGGCAAGCTGACCGGTCTCGCCGCGTTCGGCCAGCCGACCCTGCAGGAACAGATCGCGGCGCACTTCTCGGTCGACGAGGCGGGACGGGTGCAATCCGACTTCAGCGACTATCGCGCGATGCGCGCGTTCATCGCGGACCTGTTTCGCGATGCGCGGCGCGAGGACGCCGCCGCATCGATCCAGGCGGTGCTCGAGGAAACCATGCTGCTGTCGGTCAAGCGCCTGCTCGAGCGGCATCCGAGCCGGCATCTCGGGCTCGCCGGTGGGGTATTCGCCAACGTCAAGCTCAACCGACGGCTGGCCGAGGACCTGCCGCTGGACGAGGTGTTCATCTTTCCGGCGATGGGCGACGAGGGACTGCCGGCCGGCGGCGCGCTCTGCCATCTCCTGCAACGCGACGGTCTTGCGTATTGGCGCGCGCAACGGCACCGACTGCGCGACATGAATCTCGGCCGCGACTATACGGACGCGATCGACATGCTGCTCGAAAAGGTACCGGGCGTGCGCCGCACCGCGGAGCTGCCGGCCGAGGGCGCGGCGCAACGGCTGGAAGCCGGCCAGATCGGCGCCATCTATACGGGCCGCATGGAATATGGGCCGCGGGCGCTCGGGGCGCGCTCGATCCTCGCCAATCCGTCGCGCCGCGACACCCATGACCTGCTCAACCAGCGCCTCTTGCGCTCGGAATTCATGCCGTTCGCCCCGGTGGTCATCGCCGAGCAGGCGGCGCAGGTGTTCGACGTCGACGCGGTGAACGCCTATGCGTGCCGGTTCATGACCATGACCTGCAACGTCAAGCCGCAGTGGCGCGAGCGGATCGCCGCCGTCGTCCATGTCGACGGCTCGGCGCGCCCGCAGATCATCGAGCGCGACGCCAACCCGCTCTATTACGACATCCTGGTCGCCTTCGAGCGCCTGAGCGGGCTGCCGGTGCTGGTGAACACGAGCTTCAACGTCCACGAGGAGCCGATCGTGAACCAGCCGGCGGAATGCCGGCAGGCCCTGACCGACGGACGGATCGATTTCGTGGTCACCACTCGGGGGGTGTACGAAAGGGTAAAGGGCTGACGGGCTGCGAGCCGCGCCTCGTGAAGGTCGGCAAGCACGATTGCTATAGCTCACAATTATGCGTATGATGAGCTATAGAAAGGACTGCCATTCCTCATGCCTTGGAACTGGAAGCGGCCGGAGTGGCCGGTATTCACGCATGATGCCAATGCCTTGGAGCCCATGGAGCAGCAATTCCTCCGGGGCTCGGGCGAGCTCGTCGGTGCATTTCGGCATATCGGCCCGGATGATCGGGACATGCTCAAGATCGAGTTGATCGGCGACGAAGCGCTGAAGACCTCGGAGATCGAGGGCGAAATCCTCGATCGCGCCAGCGTGCAGTCCTCTCTGCGTCAGCAATTCGGGATCGGCACCGACCACCGGCGCGTGCCGCCCGCCGAGCGAGGTATCGCCGAGATGATGGTGAGCCTGTACAGGAGCTTCGCCGAGCCCCTCACACATGAAACGATGTGCGGCTGGCACGCGATGCTGATGAGTGGGCAACGAGGGCTGCGTGTCGTCGGCGGTTACCGGACCCATGCCGATCCCATGCAGGTCGTCTCTGGTACCCCGCACGACCCCAAGGTGCATTTCGAAGCACCGCCGTCGAAACGCATGAGCAAAGAGATGGGAGCTTTCGTCTCCTGGTTCAACGACAGCGCGCCGACCGGAAAGCATCCGCTGCCGGCGCTCACGCGTGCCGGAATCTCGCATTTGTATTTCGTGAGCATCCATCCGTTCGAGGACGGCAACGGGCGGATCGGACGCGCCATCGCCGAAAAGTCGCTCGCACAGAAGCTCGGTCAACCGAGCCTGATCGTGCTCGCCTACACCATCGAGCGCGCCCGCAAGGCCTACTATGCCGCGCTCGAGCGCAGCCACAAGGACAACGAGATCACGGACTGGCTGGTGTATTTCGCCGAGACCACGCTACAAGCGCAGCGCAACACCATCAAACGCGTGGATTTCCATATCGCAAAGTCGAAGCTCTACGAGCGACTGCGTGGGCAGCTGAACGAGCGCCAGGAAAAGGTGATTGCGCGCATGTTCCGGGAGGGCATCGATGGGTTCAAGGGCGGGCTGAGCGCCGGTAACTACATCAAGATCGCAACGACCTCGCGCGCGACCGCGACCAGGGATCTGCAAGATCTGGTCGCCAGGGGCGCGCTGACCAGGACCGGAGAATTGCGGCACACGCGCTATTTTCTCGATATCTCCGAGCGGGGCGCGTGACGTCGGAGCGCCCACCGCGCATCTTTTGGCGCAGTCGGACAATTCCTCGAGCAAGGGGCGTGATTATCGTGCCGATTTCATGCGTCAGTCGGACCATGTATGGTACGGGAAAGCCGCTTCACTGATCGACGCTGGAGGGAGCATCACATGAACAAAAATGAAAAGTCAGCCACCACTGCCGAGGAATTGGTGACTCTGAGTGAATACTCCACCGCCTAAAGGCGGTGGCTTCGAGTTACGGCTTAAAGCCGAATTCGGTCCGCCTTCGGCGGACTCAGCTCAGGTCACTGTGAAGTTGTCATTCGGTTCCGGTGGCTTCTGGTTCTTGATGTACCCGACCCATGCCTCGTCAGTTGCGTTCTGCTGCTGGCAACCCAGTAGGCCCTGCCCCGCAATTGCTGGCCCCAGGCTGTCCGCTTCTACGCTTCCATCCAGCTATTCTACCTTTGGAAGCGTCGCGATCCCAGCCGCCTAAAGGCGTGGGGTTTCCTGATCCCCTATCGGGACTCTAAAGACACGAGCATCCGGCGAATTGTCGTACACGGCGATTTGATCAACGTCCCCTCCGTCCGCCTCGCTCCCGGACAGCTTCTGCGGGGTGAATCCGAACACTCTTCCGTCACTTTTGCCGCGGGCATCGACGGCCTTCAGCTGTCGTCTGACAACCGTATCCACAGCATTTGTCTAAACGCCTCCGAGGACAAACGCGCGATCTTCAACGACACCTCGGTCGAAAGCCTCGGACGGATTGAATTGCGCGGCGTCTCGACGACCGGCTGCGTTCGGATTCTCGCCCGCGACAAGGTGCGCGGAGGCCACGTCGATGTGAATGGACTTGATATCATCGCGGCGGATGCTCGCGGCGAGAAAGAGCGCCCGCACGGTTATGGCGTCTACGTCATCAACGGCGCGTTCACGCTCTGGAACATGCAGCAGGATACCAGCGTGGTGGTCACTGCCGATCTCGTCGGCCTTTCGGCTGGTCGCGACGGCGCGCCAGTGCGCGGCAGCGGCATCTTCGTCAGCGGCGGCGGCGACAAGGCCGGCCGACTCAACGTGCGGCGGCTGGAGACCGGTGCGGTCTACAGCGACGGCGGCATTGCGCCCGGCACGGCGGACCAGATCACCGGCGGCGTCTTCACGGTTTACGGCGCCTATGTCGATGTCGTCAGAAATCGCGGTCCGGTCGTAACCTACGGCGTCAACGACATGGTGCTCGACAATTGGGGCGTGGTCGATCGCTGGACCGCGGAAGAAAAAATCACCTCGCATGGCCCCAGCGGCATCGGCTTCGTCAACTTCGGCGTCGTGCATGAGCTGAAAGTCAACGCGCCGATCGAGACCTTCGGTCAGGGGGCGCGGGGCTTCAATGTGTATACCGGCACGGTGAACCTCGCGGAGTTCGACCGCGTTATCACCCACGCCGACGGAGCGGTCGGCGTTCAGATCAGCCGGCCCATCGGCAAGCTCGTCGTACGCCGTGGTATCGAGACGTTTGGCGGCGCCGGCCCATCGCTGGTCAAGGGCGTCGTCATCACGCTGTCCGCTATCGCGCTGAGCATCAAACCCGGCGGTTCGGCGCGCGAAATCGAAATTGCGGGTGGCGTCAAGACCAACGGCGTCGGCGTGAGCCCAATCGAGCAGCATGGGGCGATCAACTCGTTGCGCGTAACCGGCGGCTTCATCGCGGCAGGCGGCGGCTTCGACAAAATCTGATGAAATGCAGATGATAGCGCGTAAGCGGATCGGAGTTTTAAACAGCGTCAGATATCGCCTTGAGGTCATTCGCGTCGATATGGGATGACAGTATTGTATCGCGCGCGCAACTTGATCGAACGGTTCTTCGACAAGATCAAGCAATGTCGGCGTGTCGCGACCCGATAGGACAAGCTCGCGGCCAACTATCCGGCCTTCAGCAAGCTGCATCAATCCGCATTTGGCTGCGTGTTAGTGAGTCCACGCCCCCGTTCTAATCATAGACCGTCTCCAGATAATGCTCGGAATCCACCGCCGCCTCGATGACGGTCGGACCGTCCGCCGCCAGCGCCCTCCGCACCGCCGCCTCCAGCGCATCGGGTGACCTCGCGCCGAGCGCCGGGACGCCGAAATAATGTGCGGGCGGGGTGTCGTACTCCTCGGCCTGCAGCTCGGTGCCGTAGAGCGGGTATTGGCGGCGGATCTGCTTGACCTTGATGAGGGCGAGCCATTTGTCGTCGAGCACCACGACGGGCAGCGCGAGCCGCAGGCGCTTGGCGACCGCGAGCTCGCCGCAGGTCATCTGGAAGCAGCCGTCGCCGAGAACGCAGACCACCGGCGCCAGCGGGCGCGCCAGCTTGGCCGCGATCGCCCCCGGCAACCCGAAGCCCATGGACGACCAGCCATTGGTGATCTGGAAAGTCTTGGGCGCATGCGCGGACCATTGCGAGGCGATCTGATGGGTGTGCGCTCCTACATCGAAGCTGAGCACGCCGTTATGAGGCAGCGCACGGCGGACCGCATCGATGGCGGCGTGGGCAGTGAACGACGGGCTCGGCGGGCGCAGCGCGGCCTGGAAGGCGCGGCGGTGCGCGGCGAGCGCTTCCTCCTGCCACGCGTTGGCGGCAGCCGGAACCGCGATCAGGCGGCTCAACGCGCCATCGAGATCGCCGACCACGGCGTGCGCGAGCTTGACCGACGGCGCCACATCGGGCGGCTCGATATCGATCTGCAGCAGCGGGGATTCGCCGATCCAGGCTTCGAACTCGACCTCGATGGTGTCATAGCCAAGCCCCACGATCAGGTCGGCGGAACGCAGCATGCGGCGCTGGATCTGCCGGCAGCTGCGCTCGATGCAGCCGAGCGAGAGCGGGTGATCCTCGTCGATCATGCCCTTGGCCATGGTAGTGGTGGCAAACGGCAGATGGTGGCGCTCGACGAACTGGCGCAACAGCTGCGGATCGCGCAGGCGCATGGCAGATGAGCCGATGACCGCGATCGGGCGCCTGGCGGCAGCGATCAGCGCGGCCGCGCGGGCAATTGCGGCATCGGGCGCGGCCGCAAGCGGCGCCGGCGCCGCCAAGGTCGGTACCGGCTCGTTGGTCGAGGCGAGCGCCACGTCCTCGGCGAGGTCGAGATGCACCGGCCCTTTCGGCTCGCTCGAGGCGAGCCGAAGCGCCTCGACCACGGTCTCGCCGATACGCCCCTTGCGCAGCGGCAAGGTCGCCTTGGTGATGGGCCGGAACAGGGCGTGGTGGTCGATCCACATCTGGATGCGCCGGCCGAGCTGATCGGTATTGAGATTGCAGGTGATGGCGATGAGCGGCGAGCGGTCGAGATAAGCGCAGCCGACCCCGGTCGTCAGATTGGTGGCGCCGGGACCGAGGGTGGCGATACACAGGCCGGGCGCACCGGTCATGCGGCCGGTCACGTCGGCGGCAAAGCCGGCCGAGCCCTCGTGGGCAGTGAGCACGAACTCGATGCCGCCCGCGCGCATCGCCTCCATCAGCGGCAACACGTTGCCGCTCGGAATGCCAAAGCCGCGGTCGATGCCGGCCGCCTTCAGGGTCGCGACGATCAGATCGGCGTTGTTCATGAATGTCGTTCTATTCAGCCGCGATCGCCTTGGCGCGCGTCACCAGTTCGGCGGGCGTCGCATAGAGCTCGCGCACGTGCTGCGCCACCTCCGGCGCCGCCATCGGGGTGACCAGGAGCCGCACCTGCCCGGCTTCGGCCAGGAACGCCGGATCGACCACCATGGCGTCGAAAGCTGCGCGCAGCGCCGCCACCCGGGGCGCCGGCACCCCGCCCGAGACCATGAACAGGCGGCCGAGCCGCTCGGGCGCGGTGAGGAAATCGTAGACCTTGCGCTCATCGGCATCGCGCACCAGGTCGCCGCCGAACGGCACGGCGGCATCCATGCCGGGAACGAGCGTCGGCGACAGCCTGATCATGACGTTGATCTTGTGATCGCGCAGCCAATCGTCCGGCACCGAGGTCCAGCCGCCGCAATCACCATCGATCTCCCCCTTCTCGACCGCCAGGCGCTTCTCGGCGCTGCCGGCATAGCCCGAGACCTGCTTGAGCTTCACCCCGAACAGGTTGCGCAGCATGGCGGTATCGACATTGCCGGCATTGCCCTGCGCGGTCGCGCCGAACACCACTTGGTTGCGCGCGATCATGTCGTGCCAATCGCGGATGCCGCTGGCGCTGCGCAGATAGCATACCCGCACGTCCTCGCTCACATTGCCGAGCCAGGCGTAGTTCCGGAAATCGACCCGCACCCGCTCCGGCGCGGTGATCGCCTCGCTCAGGAGCGCCGAGCTGAAATGCGCCATCACGGTGCCGTCCTCGGGGCTGGCATTGAGCGCCATCACGGAGCGCAGCGAGCCGGCGCCGGGCATGTTCTGGATCAGGACCGAGGGCGTGCCCGGAATATGGCGCCCAAGGTGGCGCTGCACCAGCCGCGCATAGGCATCGGCGCCCCCGCCGGGCGGCAGGCCGACGATGAGCTTGATGGTCTTGCCGGCATAGAAGGCCTGCGCCGACTGCGTCTCCTGCGCGGCCGCCGGCGGGGCGAGCACAAGCAGCGCAACGGCCCCGATCGCAGCTGCCGGAAGCCGCCCGCAATCGTGAGACAGCGGCATGGCGGCCCTCATTCAAGCCTTGAGCGGATCCACGTAGAGGGAGGGATCCATCTGCGAGGGAACGCCGCCATCCTTCAGGATTTGCTCATATTCCCTGCGGATGAACGGATCCTCGTCCCAGTACGGAATGGCGGTGCCGCCGTCGCGGATATCGATGGCGCCTTCGTCGATCGCCTTCTCGCCCGGCCGGCCGGGCTTGTGGGCCCGATGGTTGTTGGGCCCGTACCAGCCGATCAGGCGCAGCTGCTCCTTGCTGGTGCCGAAATGGGCGTGGAACCAGTCGCCGCCGAACGGCGCCGCCGTCACCATGCCGACCGGCTCGTAATCCTGGCGCAGCACCTGATCGGCCTTGCCGTCCTTCCAGGGCGTGAGCCCGAGCGACCGCGGCCACGTATAGGTGTAGCCGGTACCGTTGATGCAGACCAGCACCGCCGCCGAAGCGTGGGCATGGGCCTTGGAATATTGCCCGGTCAGATACTCGCCGATGAACTGATAGAACACGTTGCCCGCCATGTTCGGCTCCATCCGCCGGTAGCCTTGCGAGCGGCGGTTGTCGAGATAGAGCTCGGCATGGAAGATGTCGGGGATCACGTTGGTGGTGCGCATCGCCAGCCCGCGCAGCGGATCGGGGGCGACATCGTCCTTGGGCTTGAAATAATTTTCGCTGCCGTCATAGCGACCGGTGAACTCGACCGGGCAGTTGAAGATCCAGTCGGTGTCGCGGAACAGGTTGATCACATTGGGGGCGGTGGTGGCCACCAGGATCAGGGCCGGGCTCGAGGCCGCGTTGACGATGCGGTGCCAGGTGTTCATCGGCACCGAGAACATGGAGCCGCGCTGCCACTCGAAGCTGCGCGGCTTGGGCTGGCTGTCGGTCCAGATCTCGGTGGTGCCGCGGCCTTCCACCACGAGGAATACCTCCTCGTACATGTGCCGCTCCGGGTTGAGGGCACCGGCGCCCGGGACCTCGACCACATAGGAGCCCCACAGGCCTTCGGTGCCGAACAGCTGGATAAAGGTTCCGCGTCCGCCCATGCGCTTCCAGGGCGTGAGCGGTAGATCCTGCACCCGGCGCACCCCGATCCCGCGAAACACCGGGATTCCCTGCGCCTCCATGAAATCGTCATAGGCCGTGTTCGGCCGGTTCCAAGCCCCGTAGCCTGCGTTCTTGGTTCCCTCCGGCTCATGCCAATGGGAGGAGCTGGTCACCTCGTGCATTTTCTTCTCCAACGCTTGTCGTCGCGCATCCTAGGTTCAGGTCCTGGTCCGGACAAGGGGCGCACTCAATAGCCGAGCCCGAATGCCTCCCGCCGGTAGTCGGCACCGCCGGCGAGCGTCCCGGCTTCGAGCAGCTCGATCGCCTTGGCAGAGCCGTAGAAGTAGGCATCTTCGGCGCGCTCGGCTTTGTGGCCCATGCGGGCGAGCTCGGCGGCGATCTCGGGGACGAACTCGCCGTCGAGCAGCACGTCGCCGGATTTGGTGTTGCACCAGCGCGGCGCCTCCACGGCTGCCGCCACGTCGCGGCCTTCGTCGAGCAGATAGCTCAGCACCTGGACGTTGGTGAGGGTCTGGCTCAAGCCCCCCGGGGTGGCGAGCGCGAAGCGCACACGGCCGTCGCGCCGCACCAGCACCGGGCAGAGCGTATGGGCGGGCCGCCGTCCGGGCCCGACGCTGTTGGGGTTGCCCGGCTTGTGGGTGAAGCCCTGCATGCGATTGTTGAACAGAATGCCGGTTCCGGGGTCGAGCAGCGTGCTGCCGAAGACGTTGAACACGCTTTGCACCAGGCTGATGGCATTGCCGTGCTGGTCGGCGAGCAGCAAGCACGCGGTGCCGCCGCGATCGGCGACCTTGGGGCCCCCGGCGCCGCCGAGCACGGCCACCCGCATGGCGGCGGTCGCCTGCGGGCCCAGCAGACGCTCGACCGCATCCGGAACGGCGTGGGGATCGGCAATCGAGGGCACGCCTTCGAAGGCGGCATGCATGGCGCTGATCTGATAGCCGAGCCGGTGCGCGAGCGAGCGGGTCAGGGTCGCGCTGTCGAGCGCGGAGAGGCCGTTGAGCTGCATCAGCAACAATATGCCGTAGGAATTGGGCGGCATGACCTCGACCCGGTGGTCGCGATAGCCGGTGGCGATCGGCTCGACCCAAAGCGGCGTATAGGCGGCGAGATCGGCCGCCCGAATGAGGCCGCCGCGCTCCTCCTGATAGTGGGCGATGCGGCGCGCGAGATCGCCCAAATAGAGCTCGTCGGCGCCCTGGGCCGCGATGGCCGAAAGCGAGGCCGCGAGCGCCGGCTGGCGCAACACCTCGCCGACCTGGATCGCCCGCCCCTGCGGCAGATAGAGCGCGGCGCAGCCGGGATCGGCCGCCAGCGCCGCGCGATTCTCGGGCAGGCGCTCGGCCAGCACCTTCGAGACCACATGGCCGTGCGCGAGCTCGATCGCCTGATCAAACAAGGTTTTCCACGGCAGACGGCCGAAGCGGGCATGCATGACGCCCCAGGCGCGCACCAGTCCGGGGACCACCGGGGCGAGCGGCCCGCGCGTCTTCATGCCGTCGGGAAAGCGCTCGGGCGTCGCCAGCGCCGGCGCCACCCCGGAGGCATTGAGTCCGTAGCTGCGGCCGCTCGCGGCCTCGTGATAGAGCAGAAAGCAATCGCCGCCGATCGAGGTCGCCTGCCCGACCACGACGGCGAGCGCCGCCGAGGCGCCGACCATCGCGTCGACCAGATTTCCGCCGCGCTGCAGAATGCCGATGCCGGCAAGCGTGGCGGCGGCGTGGCCCGACACCACCATGGCCTGACGGCCGAACACCGGCGCGCGCGCGCTGCGACACTGGGGGCCGGATTGCATGCGTGTCACTCGTGAATTCCGGCACTGACGATCACGTCGTGCCATTTGGCGACATCGGCGCGCATGCGATCGCCGAGCGCTTCCGGCGGTCCGGGCTCCGGCTCGACCCCCTGCTCGCTCAGCGCCATTCTGACAGCAGGACTGTTGAGCACGGCGGTGACCTCGCGGTTGACCTTGGCGATGATGGCGGGCGGCGTGTGCCTTGGCATCACATAGCCCTGCCAGAGCGAGGATTCGTAACCCGGCAGGCCGGACTCGGCGATGGTTGGAACATCCGGCAGCGCCGCGTTGCGAACCGCGCCGGTGATCCCGAGCGCGCGCAGCCGGCCGTCGCGGATATTGCCGATGGACGGCGGGATGGTGCCGAACTGCATGTCGACGCGCCCTTCCATCAGGTCGAGCGCAGCCTGCGCGGTCCCCCGATAGGGAACATGGACCATGTCGATCCGCGCCATCTTTTCGAGCAGGGCGCCCGAAAGATGCGCAAGCGTGGCGGGGCCGGCGGACGCGTAGGTGAGAGTGTGCGGCTTGGCCCGGGCGAGCCCAACGAGCTCGGACACGGACTTCGCCGGTAGGCCCGGATAGACGGAGAGCACGAACGGCGAGCTGCCGAGCATCGACACCGGCGCGAAATCCTTGACCGGATCGTAGGCGAGCCGGCTGCTGAGGCTCGGTGCCACCGCATGGGTGCTGGCATTGGCGAGCCCCATGGTGTAGCCGTCCGGCTCGGCGCGCGCCACCGCCTCGCTGCCCAGATTGCCGCTGGCGCCGACCCGGTTCTCGACGAATACCTGCTGCTTCAGGCGCTCGCCGAGCTTCTGGGCGACGATGCGCGCCACGATGTCGGAGCTGCTACCGGCGGTGAACGGCACGATCAGGCGGATCGGCCGTACCGGCCACTCCGCCTGGGCGAAGGCGGGGTCGGCGGCCGCGAATGCGAGCAACAAGCCAATCGCGGCGCGTTTCATTTGATGCCCTTTCCGACTGACAGAGCAGCTTTATCGGGAACGCAAGGATCTCGCCAGTGCCTCTTCCGCGCACCCCGCTGTCGTCCCGGCCCATAGCGCGTGGAAGACGCGCGTAAACGCGCTTATGGAGCCGGGACCCATACCATCAGGGCGTTTACGCCCGTCTTCGACGGGCTATGGCAGCCGATCGAGAGGGCACGGCGTATGGGTCCCTGCTTTCGCAGGGACGACCGCATGGAGAGACCTCGGTGCTCTCCGCCCTCACCCAATCTGCTCCGCCTCGCGCAGGCTCTCGATCAGCGAGCTGCGCAGCAGGAAGGCGCGGGCGAGCCGGGGGTCATCGGCGGTGCGGCGCAATTCCTCGTTGTTGCGTCGGCGCACTGCCGGGTCCTGCTCGGCCAAGAGGCGCTTGTTGCGCATGGTCTGCGCCTGGGTGTGCGTGATGGCCACGTGCCGGCGCTGCCGCTCGTAGCGGTCGAGCTCGCTGTCGTCGGTTTCTCCCCGCATGATGCGGATGAGCTTGTCGGCGAGATTGAACGCATCGTGCACGCCGCTGTTCATCCCCATGGCGCCGATCGGGCTGTTCACATGGGCGGAATCGCCCGCCAGGATGGCGCGGCCGGCGCGAAACTTCTTCGCCACCCGCTGATGCACTGTGTAGAGGTTGCTGCCGCAGACCTCGTAATCTCCGGCCTGGGGCAGGAACGCCTGCAGGCGCGCCTGCAGGGCGGCGGGGCGCTGGATCGCGTCGGGATCGTCGTCGGGCTGCGTCGGGAAATGCACGCGCCAACGATCGGGCGGGCCCTTCCAATGAAACAGGTTCGACCACTCGACCGGATCGGAGATGTAGTTGCGCTCCGCATAGCCGTGCCGACGGAAGTCGTAGGCAACCTCGATGTTCAGCGTGCGGTCCGCATAGGTGAAGCCCTCGAACTCGATCTCGAGATCGCGCCGGATGATGCTGCGCGCGCCCTCCCCGCTAACGATGTAGCGCCCCGCGATCGTCTCCTCCTCGCCGGCCGCGTTGGTGACATGGGCAATAACCCCGTCCGAATCCTGCTCGAAAGCGTTGAACGTCGTTTCCAACCGCACCTCGATGTCCGGATGGGCCTTCGCCATCGCCAGCGCCTCCTCGACGATCTTGATGCGCTCGCACTGCAGCACATAGGGAAAGCGCGTGTCGTCCTCGAGGCAGGCATGATCGAACGCCGCCACCAGCTCGGGCCCGGAACGGTCCCAATAGTGGAAGATCGGCGCAATGATGCCGCGCGGCTCGATTCTTCGGTAGAGACCGATCCGATCGAACATCTCGAGCGTGGCCGGATGATTGGTGCCGGCACGCGGAATCTGGTCGAGGAAGTTGTGGTCCCCGAGCGTCTCGATCAGGCAGGTGCGGATGCCTTCCTGGGCCAGCGCCAGCGCCAGGCAAAGCCCGACCGGGCCGGCGCCGACCACGATGACGCGATCAGATTGCCTCACCGATTCAGGCCTTCGCGGCGTCCTTGGCGTGGTCCCCATGGGCGCCGGCCGCGGCCGGGGCGTCCTTGGCCACCACCTCCTTGGCGGCGCCGATCCAGCCCGTATGGGTGAGATCGAACACGATGCCGAGCGGATCCTTGTACTTGGCCTCGTAATAGGAATTGGGCGAGGTCGGCCGGCCCGCCAGGTAGGTGCCGCCGGCGTCGAACACCTTCTTCTCGGATTCCGCCAGATCGTCCACCCACATGCCGAAATGATAGAGCCCGATCCGCTCGTCGTCGGTTTCGCGCTTGAGCAGCGCCACGTTCATCACCCCGTCCGACATATAGATTCCGCGGCGGCCGCTGCCGGCGCGCTTCATGTCGAAGGCCTGCTCGAAGAACTGCGCGGCGGTCTCCGGGTCCGGAACGATGATGGCGATATGACGAAGGCGGGTGGCCATGAACCGAGCTCCTGTTGGTGCAGCTTTTTTTAGCGTCGGAACCGACCATAACAGCCTGCCCCGGCGGTTCAAGCCGCGCCGCATCCGCGATTCTCCGCCCGGGCGCGGCAGCCGCAAAATGCTTGGCCGGCATGCATTGCGCGAATGCCGTTTGCCGCCGCGCCGTGCCATAAGGCTGTGGTGGCGGGACCGATGCCGGCCAGCCTGCAGGAGACTGGCGTGACCGCAGCCACCACCAGCGAGCTTCCGGCGCCGGAAGCATCGAGGCGCCGGGAGCATGTCCCGCTCGGCATTCTCTATATGGTGGGCGCCACCATCGTGTTCTCGGCCTCCAGCGCCTGCTCGAAATGGCTGGTGGCGACCTACCCGGCCGGCGAGGTGCTGTTCACCCGTTCGGTGGTGTCGCTGGTCGCCTGCGCGGCCTTCATCCTGCCCACCACTGGGTTGGCGGTGTTCCGCACCACCCGGCTGCGCCATCACGTGGCGCGCTCGTTCTCGCAATTCGTCTCGCAGTCGTGCCTCATCATCGCCTTCAGCCTGATGCCGCTCGCTGGCGCCATCGCGATCAACTTCTCGGCACCCCTGTTCGCCGCCCTGGTCTCGATCGTGCTGCTCAAGGAGAAAGTCGGGCTGGCGCGCTGGAGCGCGCTCCTCGTGGGCTTCCTCGGGGTGCTGATCGTCACCAATCCGGGCGCCGAAGCGTTCCAGATCGGCGCCCTGTTCGCGCTCACCAACGCGATTCTCTACGGCACCGTGACGGCGGCGGTGCGCGGCATGACGGCGACCGAATTGGCCCCGACCCTGACGCTCTATCAGATCGTGCTGCTGACCGGCTTCTTCGCCGTGGTGGCCCCGTTCGGCTTCATCATGCCGACCTTTGAGCATTGGGGCCTGATCGTGTTCAACGGCCTCGCCAATGCGATCGGGCAATACTGGTGGACCAAATCCCTGCACCTCGGGCCGGCCTCGGCGGTGGCGCCGTTCTTCTACCTGTCGTTGGTGTGGGCGGTGCTGATCGGCTTTGTGGTGTGGGGCGACATTCCGACCGTCGGGCTCCTGATCGGCTCCGCCATCGTGGTGGGGTCGGGGCTGTTCCTGCTGTGGCGCGAGTCGCGGAAGGTGTAGGGATAGTTGCCTTACTTGTCCCGGCCTCGAGCCGGGACCGTTCCGGATGCCGGCGTTTGGAAGGGTCCCGGGTCAAGCCCGGGACACGGTCTGCCGCTCTCACGCCACCTTGCGCTGTTGTGCCAGGCCGTCGAGATGGGCCAGCACCTCCTCGATATGCATGACGTCGGCATATTTGTGATGCAGGTCGAACAGGTTGATCTTGTGATTGAGCATGGCTCGGTCGTAGGTGCATTCCTCCACCAGCGTATTGTGGAAGCCGTAGGAATAGGCATCAACCGTGGAGGCGCGCACGCAGCCCGAGGTGCTCTCGCCGCAGATGATCAGGCTGTTGATGCGCAGCTGCTGCAGATGGGCGATGAGCGGCGTGCCGAAGAAGCATGAGGCCCGCTCCTTGTAGATCACCAGCTCGCCCGGCGCCGGCGCGAGCTCGGCCTTGATGTCGTAGACGTTCTCGGCCTTGCCGGAGAGATTGCGGTAGGTTGACTGCACCCCGCCGGTGTCCACATGCCGGGTGGTGTAGATGACCGGCACGCCGGCCCGGCGCGCGGCCGCGAACAGGTTCTGGGTCGAGGGCAGCGCCCGCCAGGCATTCTCCCCGCAGGTGCCGGAGAATTCCCGGTCAACCTCCTTCACCGGACGATCGCCGCCCAGATAGGCCTTGTTGTAGAGATCGATCGCCAGCACCGCCGGGTTGTCCCCCACATAGGTCTTGCGGCGGTAGGCCTGATAGATCTGGAGCGTTTCCGGATCAATAACGTCTTTCCAGCAATGGTCTTCGAAATCGCGTGGCATGCGGGTTCCTCCCTTACAAACGGCCTGGCGTCGCAACCATGCCACACCGCCATGGCGGCCTGGTCGCGGCCATGACGAGCCGGAGATTGCGGGGCGATATTATCGGCATTGACCGATTTCGCAAACGCGCCGGCGGCTCTATGCTGACCGGATCGCAATCCCGGAGAGGATGGCATGGGCAGCCGGCATCCACGGGTATCGGCCTTGGTCGGGTTGGCGTTGTCGGGCGTTGCGCTCGCGCCCGCCCGCGCCGACAGCGTCGCCGACTTCTATCGCGGCAAGGAGCTGCGGCTGGTCATCGGGGCATCGGTCGGGGGTGGCTACGACATCTATGCCCGCGCCATCGCCAAGCATCTGGGCGGGCACATTCCGGGCAATCCCAGCATCGTGCCGCAAGACATGCCGGCCGGCGGCGGGCTGGCGGCGGCCAATAACATCTACAATGTGGCGAGCCGCGACGGCAGCGTCATCGGCGCCATCCAGAACACGGTTCCGTTCGAGCCGTTCTTCAACAACAAGCAGGCGCAGTTCGACGCCACCCGGCTCGCCTGGCTCGGCACCCCGACCAGCGAGACCGCCATGTATCTGGTCTGGCACACTTCCAGGATTGCGAACCTGCAGGATGCCCGCGCCCGCGAGATGATCGTGGGCGGGGCCGGCGCCGCCTCCACGCCGGTGTTCTACGGGCGCATCTTCAACCAGATCCTCGGGCTCAAGGCGCGCTTCGTCAACGGCTATCCGGGCCAGAACGAAATCCTGCTGGCGATGGAGAGCGGCGAGGTCGAGGCCATGACGTCGCCGTTCTGGTCGAGCATCAGGACAGCGCGGCCGGACTGGATTCCCCAGCATCTGGTGCGGGTGCTGTTTCAATACGGGCAGAAGCCGCATCCGGATTTGCCAGGGGTGCCATTCGGGCTCGATCTCCTGGACAATGAGGCCGACAAGATTCTGCTGCGCGCCGCCTCCGCCCCGCTCGGCCTCGGACGCCCGTTCGCGGCGCCGCCGGGCGTGCCGGCCGACCGCCTCGCGGCGCTGCGCGTCGCCATGACGGCAACGTTCCAGGACCCGGCTTTCCGCGCCGATTGCGAAGCGCAGCGGCTCGACTGCGCCGATCCCAAAAGCGGCGAGGAGATCGCGAGCCTCATCCGCGCGGCCTACGGAACGCCGGACGACATCCGCAAGCGGCTGATCGACATCTATCAGGCGGGCCAGGGCGCGGAGGAGCGGAAGTAGCAACCTCTCGTCCCCGCGAAGGCGGGGATGAGCGGTTGTTGCGTGGGAGCAGCCAAATGTCTCACAGCCGCAACGCCGCCTCCGGCGGCGTGAACGGAAGCTTCAGCGCGTCGGCCACCGCCCGGTAGGTGATCTGGCCCTCGTGCACGTTGAGGCCGCGGCGCAGGTGGGGGTCCTGGCCGAGCGCGCGGCGATAGCCCTTGTCGGCGAGCGCCAGCACAAACGGCAGCGTCACGTTGTTGAGCGCGAAGGTGGAGGTGCGCGACACCGCCCCCGGCATGTTGGTGACGCAATAATGCACCACCTCGTCGACCAGATAGGTGGGGGCCGAATGGCTGGTGGGCCGCGAAGTCTCCGAGCAGCCGCCCTGATCGATGGCGATATCGACGATCACGGCACCCGGCTTCATGGCCCGCACCGTCTCGGCGGTGATCAATTTCGGCGCCGCTGCGCCCGGAATCAGCACCGAGGCGATGACGAGATCGGCCCGCCGGCACAGAGTTTCGATGGCGTCGCGGGTCGAGAACACGGTGCGCACGCGCGCGCCGAGCTCGCGGGCGATGCGGCGCAACGCTTCCGGATTTCGGTCCACCACCGTCACGGTCGCCCCCATGCCGACCCCGATCAACGCCGCATGGCTGCCCGCGACCCCGCCCCCGATGACTACGATATCGGCCGGCGGCACGCCGGGCACGCCGCCGAGCAGCACGCCGCGGCCGCCGTTCTCCTTCTCCAGACAGCGCGCCCCCACATGGGGCGCCATGCGGCCGGCAACCTCCGACATCGGGGTCAAAAGCGGCAGCGCGCCTTCCGGGCTGGTCACCGTCTCGTAGGCGATCGCGATCACGCCGGAGGCCACCAGGTCGGCGGCCTGCGCCGGATCGGGCGCCAGATGCAGATAGGTGAACAGGACCTGCCCGGGTCTGAGCTTCTTGCGCTCGACTGCGAGCGGCTCCTTGACCTTCACGATCAGCTCGGCGGCGCCGAACACCTGGTCGGGGCCGGCCACGGTCTCGGCACCGGCCGCCTGGTAGTCGGCGTCCGTGAGACCGGCCCCCAGGCCGGCGTTCTGCTCGACCAGGACGCGGTGACCCTTGAGGGTGAGCTCCCGAACCGTCGAGGGCACCAGCCCGACCCGGTATTCGCTGTCCTTGATTTCCTTCGGCACGCCGACCAGCATGATGGTGATCCTGACGATTGCGCCCCGCCGGAACGCGCGGCTGGGATGAGCCTATTAAAATCGCCCCGGTCAGGGAATGGCGGCGCGGCGACAAGAAGGAGAATTGCGATGTGCGATCACGCCGACGACGGCAGCTCGACGAATGGCAACCGAGCGGCCACACCCCAGGACACCGAAACCTCGCGGCGCGGATTTCTGCAGGCGGGCGCCGGGGTGCTGGCGGCCGGTGCCGCGGCCCTCCCCGGCACCGCGCTGGCGCAAGGCGCCGGCGCACCGGCCCCGGATGCCGAGCTTGCCCGCCTGCAGGGCGCGCGCCGCATTCTCATCAAGGACGGCCTGGTGCTGTCGGTCGACCGGCAGGTCGGCGACTTCGCGCGCGCCGATGTGCTGATCGAGGACGGCAAGATCCGGGAGGTGCGGCCGGATATCGCGCTCTCGGACGATGCCGCCGCGGTGATCGACGCCGGCAACCGGATCGTGATCCCGGGCTTCGTCGACACCCACAGCCATTCCTATCAGGGCCTCTTGCGCAACATCCTGACCAACGGGGTGCTCAACCCGGACTACAATCGCGACATCCAGAGCAATCTCACGCCGGCCTATCTGGCCTCGGACGCCTATATGGGCGTGCTGTTGTGCGCGCTCGGCCTCATGGACATGGGCACCACCACCATCGTCGACATCTCGCAAGTCTGCCACACGCCCGAGCACAGCGACGCCTGTATCGCCGCCTTGCGGGATTCCGGCATCCGGGCGGTGTATGCCTATTACCGCGGCACCGGGGCGGCCGCGCAATACCCTCAAGACATCACCCGCATCCAGCGAAGCTATTTCAGCTCCAAGGACCAATTGCTGACGCTCGCGCTCGGCACCAGCATCGATGCCAAGCTCTACGGGCTCGCCCGCGAGGTCGGGGTGCCGGCCGTACTGCATATCAACAATCTCAGCGCGCAGATTCTGGAGCTCGGCCGCGCCGGCCTGCTGCGCCCCGGCGACGAATACATCCATTGCACCCACTTGAACGACGACGCCTGGAATCTCATCCGGGACTCGGGCGGCCACATCTCGCTCTCGACCGAGATCGAGATGGCCATGGGCCAGGGACTGCCGTCGATCCAGGAGGCGCTCGATCACGGCGTGCGGCCGAGCCTCTCCTCCGACCACGGCGCCACCTTGGCGCAGGACTTCTTCTCGGTCATGCGGGCGACCTTCACGCTGCAGCATCTGCAGCTGTTCCAGCGCGCCTTCAAGGGCGAGCAGAACCTGCCGCCGCGGCTATCGCCGCGCGACATGCTGGAGTTCGCCACCATCGAGGGTGCCCGCTGCGCCAACCTGGAAGCCAAGGTCGGCACGCTCACGCCCGGCAAGGACGCCGACATCGTGCTGCTGGCGGCCGACCGCATCAGCACCTGGCCGCTCAACAACGCCCCCGGCGTGGTGGTGAACCTGATGAATCCGAGCCATGTCGAGAGCGTCTTCATCGCCGGCAAGCCGAAGAAGTGGCGCGGCAATCTGGTGGGCGTCGACGTGCCGCGCGTGCTGCGCCTGGCCGCGGAAGCGCGCGACCGCGTGCTGCGCCGGGCGGGCTTTCAGATGAATTTGCTGGGGTGAGCGTAGATCGTGAGGCGTCGTGTCCCGGACGCGATGCGGCACGCAGCGCAGCGGAGTGGTGCACCGCTGAGCCGGGCCCGTTCCAAGCTCGAAAATTGGAACGGTCCCGGGTCAAGCCCGGGACAAGCGCTTCTCACTTGACCTCCACCAATTCCAGCGCTTCGCGGCTGGGGCCTTCGATCATCACGGCGCGGGTGTCGCCGAGCCGATAGGACGCGGTGAGGAACCTGATGCCCTCGCCGCGCAGCTTGGCGATCCAGGCATCGAGATCGGCGACGCTCAGGCCCACATGATCGTATTCATGGCCGAGCGGGCGCTCGAGCGGCCGGCTGCCCTGACGGGCGTACCAGGTCAGCGCCACGTCGCCGAAGGTCACCGCGGCGGTGGGGGTGCGATAGAGCCCTTCCCGCTCCAGCGCCGGCCAGGTCGGATCGGGGGCGCGCGCGACCTTGCAATTGGCCGGGGTGAGCTCCGCGCCGCCAGCGCGGCCGGGCACCACCGCCGCGTTGAGGTGCTGCTGATACCAGAGCTGCGCGCAGAACGGCTCCTCCTGGAACATGTGCACATGGTTGAAGCGCTCGACCGGATAATCGCCGAGATATTCGATGATGACGTTGTCGGGCCCGCGCATATAGGCGAAGCCGCCCTTGCGGGCAGGCTCGACGCCTTTGGCCTTGGCGTCGGCGATCTGCGCCTTGTTGAGCCCGAGCACGCCGCCGGTGCCAGGCCAGGTATCGCTGCTGAGGAGCACCGAGCCGCCCTCGTCGGTGGTGTAGAGCGGCAGCTGCTTGACCTCGGGGCGCGACTTGTAGGTCTCGACATTACGGCGCACGTCGGTGACCTGCCAGCCGAAATGCCAGAACGCGGTCTGCGGCTGCGTCGGCGGCGGGCTCGCCACCTTGCTGAAAAGAATGAGCACGTTGTTGGGCGACCTGAGTGCCGGAAAGCCACCCCAGCTGGCCTTGGCGGTGGTCGGAAATTGCCGGGTGTAGAAGGCGATGGCGGCGTCCGGATCGACCGAGTTGAGATGCAGATGGTGGAAGCCGGGTGCGGGCAGCATGGTCTGGGCTCCGGCCGGGGGCAAGGATATGAGCGTTGCGAGAGTGATCGCTGACATCAGCAGACTTGATTTCATGAAACAGACTCCCGCCCGGCAGGGATCGTAGGATGGGTTGAGCTCTTGCGATACCCATCAAACGCCGCCGATGGGTTTCGCAAGAGCTCAACCCATCCTACAGACGCAGGCCCTAATGCGGAACCACGGGCGGAATGTAGGTCAGCGTGCCGGCCAGCGCCCAGAGCAGGAACAGCACCACCGGGGCATGCACGGTGAGCTGCAGGAAGGTGAAGCCGACGATGTCGCGGGCCTTGAGGCCGAGCACGCCCAGCATCGGCAGCATCCAGAACGGATTGACCAGATTGGGCAACGCCTCGGCGGCGTTGTAGATCTGCACCGCCCAGCCGAGATGCACCTTGAGATCGTTGGCGGCCTGCATCACGTAGGGCGCCTCGATCAACCATTTGCCGCCGCCCGAGGGAATGAAGAAGCCGAGCACCGCCGAGTAGAGCCCCATGACGATCGGGAACGTGCCGGTGCTGGTCAGGCTCACGAAGGCATGCGCCACCTGATCCGCCACGGTCTGGCCGCCGGCGCCCTTGGCGGTGGTCATCATGGTGGCGATGCCGCCATAGAGCGGGAACTGGATCAGCACGCCGGTGGTGGCCGGCACCGCCTTGGCGACCGCATTGAGGAAGCTGCGCGGCCGCCAATGCAGCAGCGCGCCCAGCATCAGGAACATCAGGTTGTAGGTGTTGAGATTGGAGATCGCCAGGATCGGATCCTTGGTGGCGAACTCCTGCGCCAGCCAGCCACCGGCCAGCGCCACCACCACCAGGGTGAGGAGCGGGTTGTATTCGAGCCATTCGCCGGGCCGTTGGCGCGGCGGCAGCTGCGCATGCGCGCCCTCCAGGTCCTCGCCGATCATCTGCGCCGTCACCGCCTTCCCGCCCGAGGGCGCCGACAACAGCGCAAGCGCGATCGAGACCGCGAACAGGACCGCGACGATCACCATGGATTGCCACAGGAAGATGGTCTGCGAGAACGGGATCACGCCGGTGATGTCGAGCAGTGCTTTCGGCAGGCTCGCCGGATTGGCCTGCAGCTGCGCGGCCGAGGAGCTCAGGCCCAGCGCCCAGGTGGCGCCGAGGCCGAGACAGCCGGCAGCGCCAGCGGCTCGATAGTCCATGCGCAGGTCGGTGCGCCGCGCCAGCGCGCGCACCAGGAGGCCGGAAAAGATCAGGCTCATGCCCCAATTGAGGAGCGAGGTAAGCATGCTCACCGCCGCCACGAACCCGACCGCGGAACGTCCGCTGCGCGGTATCGCCGCCAATGCGTCGATGAGCCGGGCGGCAGGCGGCGACGTCGCCACCACGTAACCCGAGATCACCACCATGGCCATCTGCATGGTGAAGGTGATCAGGCTCCAGAACCCCTCGCCGAACGATTTCGCGACGCTGACAGGGGGCGCCCCATTGAGCAGCGCCGCCGCCGCCACCACGGCCACCGCCAGCGCCACGAACACATAGGCGTCCGGGAACCAGCGCTCGGCCCAATTGGTGAAGGCGAGCCCGAGCCGCGCCAGCAGCGTCTCGCCGGAATCCTCGGCCGGCGCGTTGCCGGGACGGCCGCTGCCGGTCGGTGCCGCCTGATCGATGGTCGTCATGGCCGTCTCCCCCGCATGCGCGCATCGGTGCGCGCCGATCTCACGATCCTCGGGGTGGGCTCTGCGGCCCGTCCGGCGATTTCAAGCAAATTCGCGACCCGGCATCCCCCGGATGACCACCCGCAGGCTAGCAACTTCGCGGAGCGCTCGGAAGCCGGAATGCACCTACCCAAGAACAAAAGCGCCCCGGCGGATGGCATTTGAGCTATGGCATCCTGCGCATAGCGGCCGTTGCCGCCAATGCGGAGAGGTGAATGATGGCCCAGAGCAGCCCGACGCGCGGCACCAGCGCAAAGCCGACCGTGGTGGACTTCCATGCGCATTTCATGACCCCGGAAGTCTTCGAGGCGACCTACAAGCTCTCGGTGATCGGGCGGCTGCGCGCCCGGCAGGACGGCAAGGCGGTGCGGCCGTTTCCGCAGGCGCAGATCGACCGCATGACCGACCCCAAGCTGCGGCTCGCCGCCATGGACGAGATGGGGGTCGACATCCAGGTCATCAGCCCCAACATCTTGCATCAATGCACCTACGGGCTCGAGCCGCAGGATGCGCTGCGGCTGGAGCGGCTCAACAACGACCACGCGGCGGAGCTGGTGGCGCAGAAACCCGACCGGCTCATCGGCATCGGCTCGGTGCCGATGCAGAACGTCGAGATGGCGATCCACGAGATGGAGCGCGCGGTGCTCGATCTCAAGCTCAAGGGCATCATTATCGCGTCGCGCATCGAGGCGACCGATCTCGGCGATCCGAGCCTGCGGCCGTTCTGGAGCCGGGCGCAGGCGCTCGGGGTTCCGATCTTCGTGCATCCGGCCGGCAATTCGGATGCGCGGCTGCAGAAGCACAGCCTCCTGATCTCGCTCGGCCAACCGCTCGAGGAGGCGTTTGCCCAGACCTCGCTGATCTATGACGGCGTCATGGACGAGTTCCCGCGGCTCAAGATCGCGTTCGCCCACGGCGGCGGGTTCATTCCGTATTATGCGGGCCGCTTCGACTGGATCTACCGCCGCGGCTCGACCCCGCAGATGAAGGGCGATTTCAGCAGCTATTTGCGGTCGTTCAGCTACGACACCGTGCTGTTCAATCCCGACGTGCTCGAGACCCTCGCCACCAAGGTGGATGCAGGCCACATCATGCTGGGGTCGGATTTTCCGTTCGGGGAGACCAAGCCGGTCGAGTTCGTGCAAAGCGCCACGAAGATTCCGCAGACGATGCGGCAAGCGATCCTGGGCGCCAATGCGGCGCGCTTCCTGGGCGTGAATATTTGAGACGTACCCGCCGCGACGGAAACGGCGCCAGGTACGGCGTATCAGATCTTGCCGAAAACGCGATATTGGCGCGGGCGCAAGCCCACGACCTGGGCGACCGCCAGGCTCTCCGAGCGCGACGCATCGACTTCGATCACGGTCTCGCCCGCCGCAAGCGCGATCTCGACCCGGCGTCGCGGACCGATGCCGTGCAGCCGCCGCACGGTTCCCCGAAACGGCGCGCCCGCGGCTGCAACAATCGACATCTCATAAGGACGCACGAAGAGGCGCGCCGATCCGCTGCCCTGACCCTGCGCATCGAGCCCCACGGACTCGCCGGCGAAACGAAGCGCCCCGGCCTCGATCTCGACCGGCACGACGATCGATTCGCCGATGAATTCATGCACGAAGGGCGTATCGGGCCGTTCATAGACGTCCTGCGGAGTCCCGGTCTGCTCGATGCGGCCGCGATCCATGACCACGACGCGATCCGCCACCTCCAGGGCCTCCTCCTGATCGTGGGTCACGAACACCGATGTCACGTGGATTTCGGTGTGCAGGTTGCGCAGCCAGCGCCGCAGCTCCTTGCGCACCTTGGCGTCGAGCGAGCCGAACGGCTCGTCGAGCAACAGCACGCGCGGCTCGATCGCCAGCGCCCGCGCGAGCGCGATGCGTTGACGCTGCCCGCCGGAAAGCTGGCTCGGATAGCGCGCGGCGAGCCAGCCGAGCTGGACGAGGTCGAGCAGATTCATCACGCGGGTACGGATTTCGGCTTCGCCAGGCCGATACTTGCGCGGACGCGAGCGCAGCCCGAAGGCGACGTTCTCGAACACCGTCATGTGGCGGAACAGGGCATAATGCTGGAACACGAAGCCGACATGGCGCTCGCCGACGCTGCGGGAAAGCGCGTTCTCGCCGTCGAACTGCACCTCGCCCGCGTCCGGCCAATCGAGCCCGGCGATGATGCGCAGGAGCGAAGTCTTGCCCGAGCCCGACGGCCCGAGCAGCGCCAAGAGCTCGCCCGATCGCACCTCGAGATTGACCCGGTCGAGCGCCGTGAAGCTGCCGAACCGCTTGGTGACGTCGAGCACCGAGATGTTCATGAACTCATTCCCTGGTTCAACGCGCTGCTGCTCATTTCTTGGCGACGCTCGAACTCGAGCGCGGTCTTGGCCATCAGCGTCACCAGTGCCAGCAGCGCCAGCAGCGAGGCCACCGCGAAAGCCGCCATGAATTGATAGCCGTCATAGAGCACCTCGATATGCAGCGGCATGGTGTTGGTCTCGCCCCGGATGTGGCCCGAGACCACCGAGACCGCCCCGAACTCGCCCATGGCGCGCGCATTGCAGAGCAGCACGCCGTAAAGCAAGGCCCACTTCACGTTCGGCAGCGTCACCCGGATGAAAGTCCGCAAGCCCGACGCCCCGAGCGAAAGCGCGGCCTCCTCCTCCTCGGTGCCCTGCTCTTGCATCAGCGGGATCAATTCCCGGATGACGAAGGGAAAGGTGACGAAGACGGTGGCGAGCACGATTCCCGGCAGCGCAAAGATGATCTTGATGTCGTGGGCGGCGAGCCAGGGGCCGAGCAGGCCCTGTAGCCCGAACACCAGCACGAACACCAGCCCGGCGATCACCGGCGACACCGAGAAAGGCAGGTCGATGAGCGTGATCAGGAAGCTCTTGCCGGCGAACTCGAACTTGGTGATCGCCCAGGCCCCGACCAGGCCGAAGCCGAGGTTGAGGCCGACCGAGATCAATGCGGTCACCAGAGTGAGCCAGACGGCGGACAGCGTGTCGGGATCGGCCAGCGCCGCCCCATAGGCGGCAACGCCTTTCGAGAATGCTTGGGTAAACACCGTGATCAGCGGCAACACGATGAACAGGCCAAGGAAAGCGACCGCGACCCCGATGATGGTCAATCGTAGCCAGGCCGGATCGGCGCGCGCATCACGGGCGCGCAGCGGCGCCGCACCCACACCCGCGCGCGTCGCAACGTCGATTGCGGGCATCTGCTTCATGCCGGCGGTCATCGCCGCTTGCCGGAGTGAACCTCCGACCAGCGCTGCAACCCGTTGACCGCGAACAGGAGCACGAAGGAGGCCATGAGCATGACCGCCGCTATGGCGGTCGCGTCCGCGTAGCGGAATTCCTGCAGCCGAATAACGATGAGCAGCGGGGCGATCTCAGACACGTTGGGCAGATTGCCGGCGATAAAGATGACCGACCCGTATTCCCCGACCGCACGCGCGAAGGCGAGCGCGAAACCGGTGAGGAGCGCCGGAACCAGGCTCGGCAGCACGACGCGGCGGACCGTGGTCCAGCGGCCGGCGCCGAGCGAGGCCGCGGCCTCCTCGATCTCGAGCTCGATATCCTCGAGCACTGGCTGCACGGTGCGGACCACGAACGGCAGGCCGATGAACACCAGCGCGACGAAGATGCCGAGCGGCGTGAACGCGACCTTGACGCCGAGCGGCGCCAAGAGGGCGCCGATCCAGCCGGATTCGGCATAGAGCGAGGTGAGCGCAATGCCGGCGACAGCAGTCGGCAGCGCGAAGGGAATATCCACGATGGCGTCGAGCAGCCGCCGGCCCGGGAACCGGTAACGCACCAGCGCCCAGACCACCAGCGAGCCGAACACGAGATTGACGGCGGCGGCGGCCAGCGCCAGTCCGAACGAGAGCTCGAATGCGTGCAGCACCCGCGGGCTGGTGATGATGGCGAGGAACCGATCGAGCGGCAGCTCCGCGGTCTTGAGGAACAGCGCGGCGAGCGGGATCAGCACGATCAGGGACAGCCAGAGCAGGGTCGTCCCCATGGTGACCCCGAAGCCGGGGATCACGCTCCTGCGCCGCCTCGTAACCGTTGCTGCCTCGCTCACCGCATCCTCGAGTCACTGCAATTCCACTGCGCGTATATCGAATTGAGCACGCCGCTTCGTTGGAGCAAAAGGTACATTTCGCCACACCTTAGGGAGGAACGTGCGCCGGGCCGTGGTATACCTGATAGACTTGATAGAGTAACAATTATTGCGCACCGGCGTCGATCGGCCGCGCCGCGGCTATAGCCAGAAAGCTAGCTATTGGAGGGTGATCTGGTGACGAAGAATTTTTCTTCGCCAGAAGAGAATTCGCTAGAAATATGCTATAAATTATGCTTTTCGTAGTTCACTTGGTCAAATTTCGGTTCTCAGCTCCAAACCCGATCGCGACATAGACAATGTTGACTGCCAAAGGCAAATACGGCCTCAAAGCCCTGGTGTACCTGGCAGCGCAGCCAGCTGGACAAACAACTCAAGCTACCGACATCGCCGACGCCACCAATATCCCGAAGAAGTTTTTGGACGCCATTCTGGGCGAGCTGCGCAACGCCGGCATCGTGTACAGCAAGAAAGGCCCGGGCGGCGGTTACGTGCTGGCCCGGGCACCGGGTGATATCCAGATCGGACACGCGATTCGAACGCTCGACGGGCCGCTGGCACCGATCGCCTGCGCCAGCCGCACCGCTTTTCATCCATGTGGCGATTGCAAGGACATCAAGGCCTGCGCGGTGCGCCTGACCATGACCAAGGTCCGCGACGCCATGTCCGAAATCCTGGATCGGATGACGATTGCCGACATGCTTCGAGATGCTCGCCAGGCAGAAGGCCGACCGCCTGCGCGACAGCTCAAGAAGCCGGCCGGCCGCAGCTTGACCGCGCTCACGGACAGGCCAAGAGGGCGCTAATTGTGCTCTTGACCGATTGCGATGGTCGGTCCCCCCCTCCTATTGGGCGTCAGCAAAATTTCTGGTTGGCTGCCGGCCCCGAGAACTCGCGCACCACCTCGTCCAGGATTTTCTCTCCCGCGGGCCACGGACCGAAGCCGGCGGCGGCGTTGATGTGGCGGCATGGACCGGCATTGACGAAGCGCGCGCCCCATGCACGCGCGAGGAAACGGGCGCGCTCGACATGGATATAGGGGTCGTTGGTGCTGGACACGACGACCGCCGGGAACGGCAGGCGGGCCAGCGGCATCGGCGCAAATTCGCGCAATTGAGGTGACACGTCGCCCTCGCCATCGACATCGGCTGGTGCCACCAGCAACGCTCCGGCGATCGATAGAGCGGGCTCGAGCTGGGCGAGATGCGCAATCACCGCGCAGCCGAGGCTATGCCCAATCAGAATGGCCCCAGGCGCGTCACGTACGGCCTGCTCCAACTGGTCGATCCATTGATCGCGGTCCGGCCGATGCCAATCCTGCTGCTCGACCCGCACCGTACCGGGATACGAACGTTCCCAGAGCGATTGCCAATGTTCGGGGCCGGAGCCCCCAAGACCGGGAATAGTCAGGAGCTGCATGGGTCTACCTCCTTTGCTGCCGCCCTGCCCATAGCCGACATATTTGCCTGTCGCCAACTCGTCGATTCCGCTCGCACCGCACCCGCCTCCGCTGCGTGCTGATCTCACTGCGTATAGATCGAGTCGAACACGCCGCCGTCGTTGAAGTGCGTGGCTTGGGCTTTCCGCCAGCCGCCGAAATCCTCGATGGTGAGGAGCTGTACCTTCGGGAAGGCAGCGGCGTGCTTGGCCGTCACCGCCGGATCGCGCGGCCGGTAGAAATCGGCGGCGGCGATCTCCTGCCCGGCCGGCGAATAGATGAACTTGAGGAAGGACTCCGCAGCGGGGCGGGTACCCTTCCGGTCGACCACCTTGTCGACCACCGCGACCGGCGGCTCGGCCAGGATGGAGATGCTCGGCACCACGATCTCGAAGCGGTCCTTGCCCAATTCGTTGACGGCGAGGAACGCCTCGTTCTCCCACGCCAGCAGCACGTCGCCGACGCCGCGCTCGACGAAATTCACGGTGGCGCCGCGGGCGCCGGAATCGAGCACCGGAACATTGGCGTAGATCGCCTTGACGAATTGCCGGGCCTTGTCGTCGCTGCCGTACTTCCGCTGCGCGTAACCCCAGGCCGCCAGATAGTTCCAGCGCGCGCCGCCCGAGGTCTTCGGGTTGGGGGTGATGACCTTCACACCCGGCTTGATCAGATCGTCCCAATCCTTGATGGCCTTGGGATTGCCCTTGCGCACCAGGAACACGATGGTCGACGTATAGGGTGAGGAGCTCTGCGGCAGACGCTGCTGCCAGTCCGGCGCGATCAGGCCGCGATCGGCGATCGCGTCCACGTCATAGGCGAGCGCGAGCGTCACCACGTCGGCCGCGAGGCCGTCGATGACCGCACGCGCCTGCGCCCCGGAGCCGCCGTTCGAGGTCTTCACCTCGACGGTCTTGCCGGTCTCGGCATTGAACTTCTGGGCGAAGGCCTTGCTCAGGTGAGCGTAAAGCTCGCGGGTCGGATCGTAGGATACATTGAGAAGCGTCACGTCCGCGGCCGCAGCTGAGCCCACGAAGGCCAAGCTGGCAGCGACATTGGCCAGAATTCGAAGCATTGGTCTCTCCATTCCTCGTGAATCTGTTGGCGTCAGATCTGTTGCCTGCCGCAGCAGCCGCGGGCACCAACCGCAGTCTGTGCGGTTCAGTGCGCCGACCGGGCTGCCCGGCCCTGCCCGCTCACGCCGGTTACGTGACGCAAAGCGGCCCTCTCAGCCTCCCGCGGGCTCTTGAAGAGATGTCCCTCGAGCGGATTGAAGGCGTGGGTCGCGGCAAAGAAGCGGAAGCCGCGGCCATCCCGCACGACGATGCCGGCCTGGACGGTTGCCGCGGCCGTTGGTCGTATCTCGATGATGTAGTTGTCAGACGTGGTGCTCGCGGCAACACTCGTCGGCGTTCGCAACATTTGATTCTCCTCGCGACCGACCGGAACTCTCGACGTCCCGGAGATCGATGTTGCCCTTCAGAACATAATATAGTCAATAGAAATAGTATTGTATTTTTCGACAAGCGCTCAGGAGTGTCCTTCCGGCAACCGCGACCGATACAACAAATTATTCTTCGCGAGAGGACTCTCCGGCGATGGGAGATCTGATCGCCGCGAGAACCCGCACCACTCAGCGCACCGGCTCGCCCTTGGTCACCGGCTCCTGGGCAGAGGCCGGCTGGGCATGCCGCGCCCAGTTGGCCGCCACGCGGCCGTCCCCGGTCGGCTGATAGAACACGGTGTGACGCGCGATCTCGCTCGAAAACGCCGCCACGTCGGCGTCCTTCTTCACCTCGAAGGCATCGAAGCCGGCGCGCACCAGGAACATGAACTGATCGCGCAGGATGTCGCCGGTAGCACGCAGCTCGCCGCGAAAGCCGTAATTCTCCCGCAGCAGTCGCGCCTGGCTGTAGGCGCGGCCGTCCTTGAATTTCGGGAACTCCAGGGCGACCAGCGCCAGCCGGTCGAGATAGGGCGCCAGCTCGGCGACCTTGCGACTGTTGGGCCACTGCACGCCGGTTAGCGCCGCGCGGCTGACGATACCCTCCGCATCGGCGAGAAAGCGCGTCGCCGAGACGATCGCCGGCACGCCGTCGGGCATCGGCGCATCGTCGGGAACGCGCACATAGGTGTCATCGACCACGTGGCCTGACTTAACGAGTTGCATAGACGCGCTCCCTGAACGGCTCGACCCCGACGCGCTCGACCGTCTCCAGAAAAATCTCGTCGGGACGCGCCCGCAGCTCGAGATAAGCCGCTACCACGTCCTCGACAACGTCCGCCACCTCGGCATAGGGAACCGCGGGGCCGATCAGAGTGCCGAGCCGGGCGTGCTCGTCGGCGCGCCCGCCGATCGTCACCTGGAAAAATTCCTCGCCGTTCTTCTCGACGCCGAGCAGGCCGATATGGCCCACGTGATGATGGCCGCAGGCATTGATGCAGCCGGAGATGTTGATGTGCAGCCGTCCGAGATCGTGGGCGAGATCGAGATCGCGGAAGCGCCGGGTCAGCTCCTGGGCGACCGGGATCGAGCGGGTATTGGCGAGGCTGCAATAGTCGAGACCCGGGCAGGAAATGATGTCCGACACCAGCCCGACATTCGGCGTGGCGACACCTGCGGCGTCGAGCGCCTGCCACAACGCCGGCAGATCGCGCTGCGCCACATGCGGCAGCACCAGGTTCTGCTCGTGCCCGACCCGGATCTCCCTGAACGAGTAGCGGTCGGCCAGATCCGCGATCGTGTCCATCTGCTCGGATGTGGCATCGCCCGGCGTCTCGCCCTCGGGCTTGAGCGAGATCGTCACGATCGCGTAACCGGGCTGCTGGTGGTTGGCGACCGAGTTGTCGACCCATTGGGAGAAGCGCCGGTCGGCGGTGCGCGCCTGCGCCAGCTGCGGCGGGCTGTCCTCGAGCTGCTCATAGGCCGGATAGCTGAAGCGGGCCGCGACCTCGGCGATGAGCGCCGGATTGAGCGCCAGCGCGCCATCCCGGATGGTCTGCCATTCGGCCTCGACCTCCTTGGCGAAGGCCTCGGCGCCGAGCTCATGGACCAGAATCTTGATGCGCGCTTTGTAGATGTTGTCGCGCCGTCCGAACTGGTTATAGACGCGCAGGACCGCCTCGACGTAGCTCAGCAGGTCGCGTTTGGGGAGGAATTGCCGGATGGTCTTGCCGACGAACGGCGTGCGCCCGAGCCCGCCACCGACGATAACCTCGAAGCCGATCTCGCCGGCCTCGTTGCGATACATGTGCAACCCGATATCGTGCACCCGCACCGCGGCGCGATCATGCGCGGAGGCGGTGAGCGCGATCTTGAACTTGCGCGGCAGGAACGAGAATTCCGGGTGCAGCGTCGAATGCTGGCGCAGCAGCTCGGCGCTGATGCGCGGATCCTCGATCTCGCCCGGCGCCACGCCGGCCCACTGATCGGTGGTGACGTTGCGCACGCAATTGCCGCTGGTCTGCATGCCGTGCATGCCGACGCTGGCGAGATCGGCCATCACGTCGGGCAGATCCTTGAGCTTGATCCAGTGGAACTGGAGGTTCTGCCGGGTGGTGAAATGGCCGTAGCCCCGATCGTAGGTGCGCCCCACATGGGCGAGCATGCGCAGCTGGGCGGACGACAGCGTGCCGTACGGAATGGCGATCCGCAGCATATAGGCATGCAGCTGCAGATAGACGCCGTTCATGAGCCGCAGCGGCTTGAACTCCTCCTCCGTCAACTCCCCCGAGAGGCGCCGCGCCACCTGGCCGCGAAACTCGGATACCCGCTCGGCCACCAAGGTGCGATCGAATTCGTCGTAGACGTACATGCTACATTCCGGCGGTGACAGGCTGCCCGGCGCCAGCGGGCAGAACGATGGTCGGGCCCGCGAGCCGGATGCATTCGCGCAGGTTGCCGGGCCGCGCGCTGCCGTCCCGGTCGAGCTTGACCGGCGCCACATAGGCGCCGACCGCCCCGATGTCGTCGGCGACCGCGGCCTCCAGCAATTCGGTCGCGGCGGGCGCGGTGGTAACCACCGCGGCGCGATCGAAGTCGGTCGTCCAACGGCCATCGCCGGTGCGGTAGATGACCACACCGTCATCGAGGCGGTTGGCGGTGACCAGAACCGGGCCCGCGATCTTGAGCTTCTTCTCCAACGGCGAGGTCATGCTTTTACTTCCCTACAGAACCGGACGGCCAGGGCGCGGATTTGCATCCGAAGCCGCAACGGAATACATAGCCCGAAAGCTTCTCGTTGACTAGAATTATTTTCCCTATACAAAGGATGCTAGGGGCTAAAATAGAAAAATCTTCTACCATGGAAGCCAGCTTGCTTGAAACAGCCCAACTGCAAATCAGCCCGAAACGAGACGGTTCTTTTCCTGGCTCCGGTTCTGGTTTCCGGCCACCGCCGCAGCCCGGGCCCACCGCCGGAGTGAGCCAGATGGACCGTCTCAGCGAGCTGGAAGCCCAAAGCATCTTCATCTTCCGGGAGGGCTTCGCGCGCCTCAAGCGCATCGCCCTGCTGTGGTCGCTCGGCAAAGATTCCAACGTGATGATCTGGCTCGCCCGCAAGGCATTTTTCGGGCGGGTGCCGTTCCCGGCCATGCATGTGGATACCGGCAAGAAGTTTCCGGAAATGTACGCGTTCCGGGACCGTTACGCGGTCGAATGGAATCTCGATCTCCTGGTCGAGCCCTGCCCGCCGATCGAGGCCGTCGACCAGACCCTGCCGCCGGCGGCGCGTTCGGCCGCGCGCAAGACCGAAGGATTGAAGCTCGCGCTTGCCAAATACGGCTTCGACGGCCTGTTCGCCGGCATTCGCCGCGACGAGGAGGCGACCCGGGCCAAGGAGCGGGTGTTCTCGCCGCGCGGAATCGAGGGCGGCTGGGACGTGCGCGATCAGCCCCCGGAGTTCTGGGATCACTTCAACGCCTCGCCGCCGCCCGGCGCCCATCTGCGCATCCACCCGATCCTGCATTGGACCGAAGCCGACATCTGGGCCTATACGCGCCGCGAGGGCATCCCGATCATTCCGCTTTATCTCGCCCGCGACGGCAAGCGCTACCGCTCGCTCGGCGATGCCGACATCACCTCGCCGGTGGCGTCGCAGGCGAGCACCATCGACGAGATCATCACCGAGCTCGACGCCACCAAGGTGCCGGAGCGCTCCGGCCGCGCCATGGACCACGAATCCGAGGACGCGTTCGAGCGGTTGCGGGTCTCCGGCTATCTGTAACGGGCGCTGCGTCCCCTCCTGCGCACATCGCAAGTGAGCTCTATGAACATCATGGTCACCGAACAGCTCGCACCCGCGCCAGCCACAACCGCGTCCGCTCCGGCTCCGGCGGCCGCCGGCAAGCGTCCGCTGGTACGCATCGTGATCGTGGGGCATGTGGACCACGGCAAGTCGACCCTGATCGGACGGCTCCTGTACGAGACCGGCAGCCTGCCCGACGGCAAGCTCGAATCGCTCAAGGCGGTCAGCGCCCGCCGCGGCATGCCGTTCGAATGGTCGTTCCTGCTCGATGCGCTGCAGACCGAGCGCGACCAGGGCATCACGCTCGACACCAGCCAGATCCGCTTCCGCACGCCGTCGCGCGATTTCGTCCTGATCGACGCGCCCGGTCACGCCGAGTTCCTGCGCAACATGATTACCGGCGCCGCCCAGGCCGATGCCGCCCTGCTGATCGTGGATGCGGCCGAGGGCGTTCGCGACCAGACCCGCCGGCACGGCTATCTGCTGCATCTGCTCGGGGTACGGCAGGTCGCGGTGGTGATCAACAAGATGGACCGGGTAAATTTCGAGGAGCGCCGCTTCCGCGATATCGAGACGGAAATCTCCACCCATCTGGTCAATCTCGGGCTCACCCCGACGGCCGTCATCCCGATCTCGGCGCGCGACGGCGACGGCGTGGCGCGGCGCACCGAGCTGATCGGCTGGTATGGCGGGCCGACCGTGGTCGAGACCCTCGACGGCTTCATGCCGGCCCGCCAGCCGGACGAGCTGGCGCTGCGGTTGCCGGTGCAGGCAGTCTACAAGTTCGACGACCGGCGCATCATCGCCGGCCGGATCGAGAGCGGCCGCATCGCGGTCGGCGAGGAGATCGTGGTCATGCCCTCCGGCAGGATCGCCCGCGTGCGCTCGATCGAGTCCTGGCCGGAGCCGGCAGAGCCGCCACGCACCGCCGGTGCCGGACAATCCGTCGGCATCACGCTGGACAGCGAGATATTCCTCGATCGCGGCGACGTGGTCTCGACCGCGGCGGTGCGGCCCAAGGCCGCCCAGCGCCTGCGCGCGCGGGTGTTCTGGCTGCACGAGGAGCCGCTCGCGGTCGGCACCGGCCTCAATGTGCGGATCGGCACCGCCGAGGCCCGCGGCACCATCGTGGCGATCGAGAAAGCGGTCGACCCCGGCGCGCTGTCGGCCACCGAGGCGACCGCGGTGGCGCAGAACCATGTAGGCGAGATCGATATCGCGCTGGCGCGGCCGCTGGCCGTCGATCCCTACGCGGTGAACGCCCGTACCGGGCGCGTCGTGCTCGACCTGAAAGGCCGCATCTCGGGCGGCGGCCTAGTGCTTTCGCTCGATCCGTCCGCTCCCGCTCGCGTCACCGCAAGCGGCGGAGCGCTGGGCGCGCCCCTCAAGCCGGCCGTGTCGGAACAAGAGCGGACGGCGCGCTCCGGGCATGGGGGCGGGGTTCTGTGGCTCACCGGCCAGCCGGGTGCCGGCGTGGCGAAGCTCGCGCGCGCGGTCGAGCGCCGGCTGCTCGGACGCGGCGGCGACCCAATCGTGCTCGACGGCGACGCGTTGCAGGGCGGCCTCAATGCCGATCTCGGCAGTGCGCCTGCCGACCGGTCCGAGGCCATCCGGCGCGTCGCCGAGATCGCGAAGCATCTCGCGCACAGCGGATTGATCGTGATCGTCGCCGCCGTTTCGCCATCCGCAGCCGGCCGCGCCCAGGCCCGCCAAATCAGCGGCAAGGGTTTCTATGAGATTCATGTGGACGCAGGCGAGGCCGATGGCGCCTACGAAGCGCCCGCCGCTCCCGATCTCAGGCTCGATGCCAACCGCCTCGATCTCGACACCAATTCGCTCCAGGTCGAGCAACTGCTCGAGACCGCCGGCGTGATCGCGAGCGGCGAGCGGCCCGATGGCGGCGAATTCGCGATTTGATAAGGTCGGATCATGTCCTCAGGCGACACCAGCGCTAGTACGCCACAGCGCGGCGAAGCCCGCCGCCCCGGTCGCGGTCGCGTATTTGAATCCATCACCGAGGCGATCGGCGACACCCCGATCGTGCGGCTGCGGCGGCTGCCCGACCAGCACGGCGTCAAGGCCGCCATTTTCGCCAAGCTCGAGTTCTTCAATCCCGCCGCCAGCGTCAAGGACCGCATTGGTGTCGCCATGATCGACGCCATGGAGGCGGCCGGCGTCATCTCGGCGCACACCGTGCTGATCGAGCCGACCTCGGGCAATACCGGCATCGCGCTCGCTTACGTCGCCGCCGCGCGCGGCTATCGGCTGATCTTGGTGATGCCGGATTCCATGTCGATCGAGCGGCGCAAGATGCTCCAGCTCTTGGGCGCCGAGTTGCACCTGACGCCGGCCGCGCAAGGCATGCGCGGCGCCATCGCGAAGGCGGAGGAGCTCGTCCGTCAGGACCCGAACGCCGTGATGCCGCAGCAGTTCAAGCACCTCGCCAATCCGGAGATCCACCGGCGCACCACCGCCGAGGAAATCTGGAACGACACCGCAGGCGCAATCGACGTGTTCGTGGCCGGCGTCGGCACCGGCGGGACCATCACGGGCGTGGGCCAGGTGCTCAAGCCCAGAAAGCCGTCGCTCCGCGTGATCGCGGTCGAGCCCGAGGACAGCCCGGTGCTCTCCGGCGGACAGCCGGGGCCGCACAAGATTCAAGGCCTCGGGGCCGGCTTCATCCCGGACATCCTGGACCGCTCGGTGATCGACGAGGTGGTCACGGTCGGCAATCAAGCCGCTTTCGATACCGCGCGGGCGCTCGCGCGCT
This sequence comes from uncultured Alphaproteobacteria bacterium, assembly GCA_963721005.1. GTDB lineage: Bacteria > Pseudomonadota > Alphaproteobacteria > Rhizobiales > Xanthobacteraceae > VAZQ01. Next base: position 1,281,665 of record CAVRHR010000003.1, read on the forward strand.
ACGAGGGCATACCGGGCGGCATCTCCTCCGGCGCTGCGGTCGCAGCCGCGCTGGAGGTCGGCAAGCGGCCTGCCCTCGCCGGCAAGACCATCGTGGTCATCGTGCCCTCGTTCGCGGAACGCTATCTGTCGACGGCCTTGTTCGACGGATTATGATTGAGCCTGGGCCGCCAGTGCGGCTATGACCTGCGCCTGCCTCGACCGCGCAGGGACCCCAAATGCCGACCGCCCATCCGCTGGCCTATTGCCCGACTTGCAAGGTCGCGTTCCCGATCGCGACCCGGCGCGAGGGCGGGGCTTTCGTCGTCCAAAACTCCACCACCCACTGCCCCAACGGCCACTTCGCCCGCATTCTCAACGCGCACTACCAGGCGATCGAGAGCGATATCCAGGCGGCGCTGGAGCATCACGGGGCCGGCGCCCGCAAAGCCATCCAGACCCTATGGGAGCGGCTGCGGCGCGGAGAGACGGCGCCTGAACAAGCTCAGGCGGAGGCCGACGGAATAAAATCCGGCCTGGGCGCCATCTTCGAGCCCGCGAATTTCTCCGACCCGACCCGGGAGGCGATCCTGGAGGCGCTCGTCACCGCGTTTGTGGGATCGGCGGACGACGAGCAACCGGTTGTTGCCCAACCGAGTGTCGCCCTGGATATTCCCTCGGTGCTCGAAGCCATGCCGCCGCCGGAACTGAAACCGAAGCAGAGGGGCGGGAACCGCGCCTTCCAGCGCAGCCTGCGCCATAGGCAGCGCTTGCTGATGAACCCACGCGGCCGATAGGTGCGTGACTTCCCCCGATCGGCTTGCTCCCATCATTGCATCTCGACGCGGTTGAGGAGTAATCTATCACTATGAAGCAGCCAATCGTCTCGCGCAGCCCTGACGTCATGGGGGGGATTGCCGTGTTCCACGGAACGCGAGTCCCCGTGCAGACCCTGCTGGATTACCTTGAAGCAGGCGATTCAATCGACGACTTTCTCGAAGGGTTTCCCTCGGTGACGCGTGAGCACGTCATCGCTTTCCTGGAGGAAGCGAAGGACCGAGCAATCGAAGCAGCATCGTGAGGGTTCTTCTCGACGAGTGTGTCGACTGGCGTCTCGCGCGCGACATTGTCGGCCATGATGTAAAGACTGCTCGCCAGATGGGTTGGACTGCAATCAAAAATGGAGCTTTGTTGACCCTTGCCTCAGAACATTTCGAGATATTCGTTACGGTAGATCGAAACTTATCATTTCAACAGAACCTCGATATCTTGTCGATCTCGGTTGTAGTACTTCAGGCGAAGACAAACCGGCTTGCCGATCTCAGGACTCTGGTACCAGACCTCCTGGTGGCCATCGAGACGGCCGTGCCCGGTGCGCCCAAATTCGTCGGCACCGATGAGTTCGGGGGGCAAGGCACGACAATAGGAAAGCGGTAACCGATCCTATCGGCCTGGTAAAGTTATTTGGTCTGCCGTCCGACACCACCTCTATCTTCCGGAAGGCGGCAAAGGCCGCTCCGGGAACCACGCCATGCTCAAGACCGACTTGGCCATCGCTCGATCGATGTGAGGCCGGATCTCGGCCTTGAATGCATGATCAAACGCCTCGTATTCATCGTGGCAATTCTCGGCCCGCATCATCGGCAGGAGACCGGTCGCCACCGCCTCTTGCGGGAATCGAAGAGAAAGCCCCGTTCGGGGGCGAGGAGTAAAGCGCCGCGCCTTCTCCGATCAATCGCTTCAGCAAATCAACGTGTCGCGCAAAACGCGTCCCACAGGAACATCGCGATCGGCCCGAACACCAAATCGATAAGGTTGGCCATCCGCGAGGAGAGTCGGTCGGCGGGGTCGAGCTTGCGGCGCACCTTGATGAATTGCGCGCCCAGCCGGCGCGCCAGGAGCCCGTCGGTCAGGTCCTTGTCGCCGATGACTACCAGCGCCCTGTCCTGGCGGTCGACGCCCGAGATCGCCAGCTTGCTCGGCTTGCGAAACACCACCGGGCACACCCCCACCTCCAATTGCGCCGCGATGGCGTCGAGGCGCTCCGCATAGTTGCCGCGGCGGCTGTTGGAGCACAGGCGAACCTCGTTGCCCCGTGCCTTGAGCTCGCGCACCTTGGCGACGACGGCGGAGGAGGCAATGCGCCCGCTGTCGGGCACCAGGGTGCCGTCGATGTCGAGGATCACCAGGGAATTCCGGCATTGAAAGGTATGTTGCTCGAAATAGACGAGATCGCCCATCACCGCGGCCATTTCTTCTTTCAGCCTCGTCCTGAGGAGCATCGCAAAGCGATGCGTCTCGAAGGGCGGACCAGGTCCGAGTGTGCCTCCATCCTTCGAGACGGCCGATCGAGAAGCGCGGCCGCCTCAGGATGAGGTCTGTTGGGGTTCGGGCGATGGTCTTGAGGCATTTTCATCGAACCTGCTTGATCAGCGGGTGCGGCCGCGCGCGGCCTCGCCGATCAAGGCGACGATGCGCTCGGGCGTGAGCGGCGCCTCGGCGATATGCACGTCGAACGGCGCCAGCGCATTCTCAACCGCGCCGAGCAGCGCCGCGATCGCCGGGATGGTGCCGCCTTCGCCGGCGCCCTTGAGGCCGAGCGGATTGAGCGGGCTCGGCGTCGTCATGTGCAGCACCTCCACATTGGGCGCATCGGTCGACAGCGGCAGCAGATATTCGCCGAAACTGGTCGACACCGGTTGCGCCTCCTCGTCATAGAGCATCCGCTCGAAAAACGCGTTGCCAACGCCGTGGATGACGCCGCCGATCACCTGGCCTTCCACCACCATCGGATTGATGACGCGCCCGCAATCGTGCATCACCACATAGCGCAGGATCTTCACGTTGCCGGTCTCGATATCGACCTCGACCTCGGCCACATGGGTACCGTTGGAATAGGTCGACTGGTCGGGCGTGAAGTGGCTGCTGGCCTCCAGCCCCGGGGTCGGGCCCCCGGCCATCGAATACCCCGGCATCCCGACCGCGCGGGCCGCGATCTCGCGGAAGCTGCGCTTGATGTCGGAGCCGGCGATCCGGGCGTGGCTGTCCTCCAGCACGATATCGGCTTCGGCCGCCTCCATCATGTCGGCGGCGAATTGCTTGATCTTGTGGGAGAGCTCCTTGGCGGCGAGATGCACCGACGATCCGGCATTGACCGCCGTGCGGGCCGCAAACGAGCCGACCCCGAGCGCAGTCGCCGCGGTGTCGCCGGTCACGATGGTGATCTCGTCGGGCGAGACGCCGAGATGGTCGGCGGCGATCTGGGCGAGCGTGGTCTTGTGCGACTGGCCCTGCGGGGTGGCGCCGGTATAGACCGTGAGCTTGCCGCTGGTAGACACCCGGGCGGTCGCGCTCTCGTAGGGGCCGAGGCCGGTCGCCTCCACCGCATTGCCGATGCCGATCCCGATATAGCGGCCCTCGCGGCGCGCCTGCGCCTGGCGGGCCGCGAAGCCATCGTAGCCTGCCGCTTCCAGCGCCTTCTGCTGGCAGGTCGGGTAGTCGCCGCTGTCATAGGTCACCGGCCGGCCGTCGCGAAAGATGATCCCGACCCGGTAGGGCATCTGCGATGGCTGGATGAAGTTGCGCCGCCGCACCTCGGCGCGATCGAGCTTCATTTCATGCGCCACGCGGTCCATCAGCCGCTCCATCACCACGCAGGCTTGCGGCCGGCCGGCGCCGCGCACCGGCGAGGTCGGCACCTTGTTGGTGAAGGTGACCGCGACGTCGAGATGAAAGCTCGGGATCACATAAGGCCCCGGCACCGAGGTGGCGGCGATCCACGGCAGCACCACCCCCCACGGCATATAGGCGCCGGCCTCGTGGGTGAGCCTGCCACGCACCCCCAGGATGCGGGCCTTGTCGTCGACCGCGATCTCCATGTCCCAATGCTGGTCGCGCTCCTGCTGGGTGGAGAGGAAATTCTCGTGCCGGTCCTCGATCCACTTGATCGGCGCGCGCAGCTTGAGCGCCGCGGCGGCGAGCGCCCCGTACTCGGCATAGAAGCTGCCCTTGGGACCGAAGCCGCCGCCCACGTCGGGCGTGACGATGCGTAGCTGATGATCCGCCCAATCGAGCAGGTCCAAGAGCACCCGCTTATGCCGGTGCGGGCCCTGCGAGGAAACGTAGATGGTGAGCGCGTCCGCCATCGGACCGGTCGTGGGGTCCGGCACCGCGATCATGCCGCGGCACTCCAGAAAGAACGGTCCGCCGCGATGCTGGAAAATCTGCTCGCGAAACACATGACGCGCCTGCGCGAAGGCGGCGTCGGCATCGCCGACATTGACCGGGATGACGGCCGCGAGATTCGATGACGCGTCGCGATGGGCGAGCGGCGCGCCGGCGCCGAGCGCAGCGACGCAATCGGAGGCGGCCGGCAGCGGCTCGAAATCGATCTCGACCAGCGCGGCCGCATCCTCGGCCAGATAACGGCTGTCGGCCACCACGATGGCGACCGGCTCGCCGACGAAGCAGGCTTCGTCGCGGGCGAGGCAATACGGCATATAGGCTTGCTTGATGGCCGGGCTCGGCACCAGGAGCGGCACGGTCTGCCGCTGCATCGAGGGCGGCAAGTCCGCGAAGGTAAACACCGCGCGCACGCCGGGCAGCGCCAGCGCGGCGCGCTTGTCGATGCCGCGAATGCCGGCATGAGCGTGCGGGCTGCGCAGCACCACGGCATGCAGCATGCCGGGCAGCTTGATGTCGTCCACATAGCGGCCGCGCCCGGTCAGGAGGTCCGGGTCTTCCTTGCGCTTGATGCGGGCGCCGAACCATCCCATCAGCTTTGCCCTTTCGGCTCGCGCATCGCGCGCGCCGCCGCCAGCGCCGACGCGACAATCGACTGATAGCCAGTGCAGCGGCAGATATTGCCCGAGATGGCGTCGCGCACCTGCGCTTCGCTCGGGTCCGGATTGCTTTTGAGAAACTCGGTCAGGGTCATCAGCATGCCGGGGGTGCAGAAGCCGCATTGCAGCCCGTGATTTTCGCAGAATGCCTGCTGCAAGGGATTGAGCGCGCCGCCGATGGCGAGCCCTTCCACGGTCGTGACCGCCCGGCCGGCCGCCTGCACGGCCAGCATCAGGCAGGAGCGCACGCTCTGCCCGTCCACCAATACGGTGCAGGCGCCGCAGACGCCGTGCTCGCAGCCCAGATGCGTGCCGGTGAGCTCCAGCTCGAGGCGCAGGAAATCGGCGAGCGTCATGCGGGTCTCGACCTCGCGCTCGACTTCGCCGCCGTTGACGCGAAGCGCGATGCGGCGCCGATCGCTCATGCGGCCCTCCGTTCGCGGCCGCGCGCGACCGCACCATCGAGCGCCCGATACGTGAGAATGCGGGCGAGATGCTGCCGATAGGCGCCGCTCACATAGATGTCGGTCGTAGCCTCGAGCGCTTCAGCTTCCACCGCAGCGGCCCGGAAGGCTTCGTGCGACGGCAGCTGGCCGACCAGCAGGCGCTCGGCCTGCGCCAACCGCACCGGCGCCGGCCCCAGGCCCGACACGCACAATGCCGCCCGCGCGATGGTGCCGTCGGGCGCGAGATCGATCAGGCAGCCGACGGCCGCAATGGCGAAGTCGCCGTGGCGGCGGGCGAATTCCTCGAACGCATGGCCATGCCCAGGCGGCCAGGCTTTCAGGTCGATGCCAGCCAGAATTTCGTCCGGCTGCAGCGAATTGGTCATGATACCGGTGACCCACTCCGGCATCTCGATCGGTCGGCTGCCGGCGCGGTTGGTGGCCTGCAGCGTCCCATCATACAGCGCCACCAGATTGACCAGCTCAGCCGAGGGATCGAGATGGCAGAGCGAGCCTCCGAAGGTGCCGCGGTTGCGGGTCTGGCGGTGGCCGACATGCTGGAGCGCTTCGGGAATGATCGGAAAGGCGCGCTGCACCTCGGCCGAGAACTCGAGATCGCGCTGCCGCGTCATCGCACCGAACCGGCAGAGGACGTCGCCGGTCATCGAGATGTGCGACAGCGGCTTGATGCGATTGAGGTCGATCAGATGATCGGGCGCCACCACCCGGAAGTTGAGCATGGGCATGAGCGACTGTCCGCCCGCCAGCACGAGCGCATTGTCGAGCCGGCCGACGAGCTCGGCTGCTTCAGCCACGGTGGTGGGATCGTGATAGACGAAAGGCGGCGGCTTCATGCTGGTCTCTGATCGGCGATGCGGTCAGGCGCGGGGCTTCAGCCCTCCACCTTGCGCACGGGGGTTTCGGGCTTGAGGCCGGGGCGCTGGCGGGCGAGCGTCTCCTTGCCGGTCTCCTCCCAGGCGCCGCTCACGGCGCGCTCCGCATAGGTGTCCCAGCGGTCGATCCAGTCGCCCAGCGGATAGCCGTGCCAGGGCGCCTTGAGCGCGATCGGCGGCAGTCCGAGCTTGCCCCACAGCGCCTGGGCGCGCTCCATGAACTCCTTTTTCGGCAGCGCGAGCGGCGGCATCGGGCCCTTGCGGGTGGCGTCGATCAGAAGCTTGGAGGCGCGCCCGCTGCTGGAATATTGCGAGCCCTGGTCGCCGCCGTGATAGGGCGCGATCTGCACGTCGTCGATCGGGTTGCAGCGATAGGCGATCGACCACAGCACCGCATCCAGATTGGCCGGATCGATATCCTCGCTGATGCCGATCACCAGCTTACCGAAGATCGCCTGGAACGATGCGGCGCCATGCAGGCCGCGCCACACCTCGCTGCGTGCCGTGCCGGGGGCGAACTGCACGAAGATGACCGGCCGAAGATTGGTGAGCGGCTCGTGCAGGATGACGCGCTGCACGCCGCGCACCGACATCTTGTCCTCGAGGTGCGCCAGGAACAGCGGCTCGTAGGCCACCTTCTTGACCAGGCTCGATTCGCTCGGCGTGACCTGGCTGATGATGGAGGCGAACACCGGCTTGCGCCGGTGCGTGATGGCGGTGATCCGCATCGGCATATTGAAGGCTTCGAGCGCCACATAGCCGTTGCTCTCCCCGAACGGCGCCTCGGGCTCGAGCTTGTCGGTATCGATCAGTCCCTCGATCACGATCTCGGAATCGGCCGGAACATCGAGATCGATGCTGGTGCATCTGGCGACCGGCACCGCTCGGCCGGCGAGCGCGCCCGCCACCCCCATCTCGTCGAGATCGGTGGCGAGCTTCTGGGCGCCGGTGAACATCACCACCGGGGCCGCCCCGATCACGATGGCGATCGGCATCGGCTCCTTGCGGGCCTGGTACTTCTGCCAATGCAAAAAGCCCCCGGCCCCGCCGGCGCGCGCCACCATGCGCACCACCAGCCGGTCGGTGGCCTTAAGCGCCGCCCGGTAGGTGCCGATGTTCTGGATGCCCGATTCCGGATCCTTGGTGATGCACAGCGTAGCGGTGAGATAGGGGGCAGCATCGAAGCCGGGGGTCGAGATCGGCACCGGAAACAGCTTCATGCCGCCCTCGGGTGCGCGCAACGCATCGCCCGCGATGACGATCTCCTGGCATCGCGGCGCCGCCACCCGCACCGGCGCGATCGGATTGGCGATCGCCGCCATCCAGCCGGCCCCGATCTCATCGACCGCGCGCCGCATCCCGAGCGAATAGATTTCGGCCGACGCCGCGATGGCGCCGACCACCACCGGCATGTCGTAGCGCCGGCCGCTGCCGTCGACCACATTGGTGAACAAGAAGGCCTTGCGCTCGGATTCCGGAATGCCGCCGATGAACTGCAGGCGCACCAGCGGATGCAGCTCGGTGTCCTTGTCGACCGGATGATCGATGCGCACTAGGAGGCCCTTGGCCTCGAGATCCGCAAGATGCTCTTGCAGATCGAGCCGCGGCCGGGTCTCCGCCGCGTTCTGTCTCGCCACCACGTCATCCATGCTGCGTATCGTCCATGCTGGAATCTCCTGCACCGCGGGGCAAGATGAACGTTTCCCTCGCGGGCAGCAAGGCGCAGTAATCTGCCGGCGGTTCAGCATGATATGATGCCGCCCGCCGGATCGAGCTTGGGGACCCGCCGCATGTATAGCGCCACCATCGGCAGCGAGCGCCATGTCTTTCCCGATCTGGCGACGCTGCTTGCCAAGGCCTCGCCCAAGCGCAGCGGCGACGTGCTGGCCGGCATCGCGGCGCAGTCGGGCGAGGAGCGCGTGGCTGCCCAGTATGCGCTGGCCGACCTGCCGCTCGCCACTTTTCTCGCAGTACCGACCGTTCCCTACGAGACCGACGAGGTCACTCGCCTCATCATCGACACGCACGATGCGGCCGCCCTGGCACCGGTCGCGCACCTGACGGTCGGCGGCCTGCGCGACTGGCTGTTGTCGGATGCGGCCACCGCCGAAGCGCTCGCCGCCCTGGCGGGCGGGGTAACGCCCGAGATGGCGGCCGCGGTCGCCAAGATCAGCCGGCTGCAGGACCTCATGGTGATGGGGGCGAAGTGCCGGGTGGTGACCGCGTTCCGCAACACGCTCGGGCTGCCGGGGCGGCTGTCGGTGCGGCTGCAGCCCAATCATCCGACCGACGAGCGGGCCGGCATCGCGGCCAGCATCCTGGACGGCCTGCTGCTCGGCTCGGGCGATGCGGTGATCGGCATCAATCCGGCGACCGACAGCCCGGAGCGCGCGCACGCGCTCCTCTGCATGCTCGACGACATCCGCCACAAGCTCGAGATTCCGACCCAGAGCTGCGTGCTCGCCCATGTCACCACCACGCTGCGCCTCATCCAGAAGGGCTCGCCGGTCGATCTGGTGTTCCAATCGGTCGCCGGCACCCAGGCCGCCAATGCGAGCTTCGGGATCGATCTCGCGCTGCTGCGCGAGGCGCGCGCCGCCGCGCTTGCGCTCAAGCGCGGCACAGTCGGGCAGAACGTCATGTATTTCGAGACCGGGCAAGGCAGCGCGCTCTCCGCCAATGCGCATCACGGCGTCGACCAGCAGACCCTGGAAGCGCGCGCCTATGCGGTCGCCCGCGCCTTCTCGCCCCTGCTGGTCAACTCGGTGGTGGGCTTCATCGGGCCCGAATATCTGTTCGACGGCAAGCAGATCATCCGCGCCGGACTGGAGGATCATTTCTGCGGCAAGCTGATGGGCCTGCCGATGGGGGTCGACGTCTGCTACACCAACCACGCCGAGGCGGATCAGGACGACATGGATGCGCTGCTGACGCTGCTGGTGGTGGCCGGCGTCAACTTCGTAATGGGGGTACCGGGCGCCGACGACATCATGCTGGGCTACCAGAGCACGTCGTTCCACGACGCGCTGGCCATGCGCGATCTCCTGGGCCGCCGCCCGGCGCCGGAGTTCGAAGCCTGGCTGGCGCGGCAGGGGCTCTTGGACGCCGCCGACCGCATCCGTCCGCACAGCCTGCCGAGCCGCTTCCGCGCGCTGCTGCCGGCGTGAGCCCTACTCCGGCTTGATGTTGGCCGACCGCACCACCTTGCCCCACTTCTCGGTCTCCGCCACGATCATCTGCTCGAACGCGGCGGGCGTCATCGGCGCCGGGATGCTGCCGAGATCGGCAAGGTGCCCCTTCATCGTCGGATCGGCGAGCGCGGCGTTGATCTCCCGGTTGAGCCGGTCGATGATCTCGGCCGGCGTGCCTTTGGGCGCGCCGATGCCCTGCCCGGTGCTGGCCTCGAAGCCCGGCACGGAATCGCTCACCGGCGGCACCTCGGGCAGCGCGTCGGAGCGCGTCGCGGTGGTCATCGCCAGTGCCCGCACCTTGCCGGCTTTGATGGTGGCGAGCGACTCGGGCAACGGGCTGAACATGACCTGCACCTGGCCGCCGAGCAGGTCGACGAGGGCGGGCGCGCCGCCGCGATACGGCACATGCAGCATGTCGATGCCGGTCATGATCTTGAACAGCTCGCCCCCCACATGGGACGTGCTGCCGGTCCCGCCCGACGCCATGGTGACCTTGCCGGCATTGGCCTTGGCGTAGGCGATGAACTCCGGCACCGTTTTGGCGGGCACCGCCAGATTCACCTCCATCACCAGGGGCACGCGGCTGATGCTGGCGACCGGCGCGATGTCGCGGATGAAGTTGAAGTTGAGCTTCTCGAACAGCGTCGCGTTGACGGTGACGGACGCGGGAATGAGGAGAAGTGTGTAGCCGTCCGGGACCGCGTGCGCGACCGCCTCGATGCCGATATTGGTGCTGGCGCCCGGCCGGTTCTCGATCAGGAACGACTGCCCGAGCCGCTCCGACAGCCATTGGCCGATCAGGCGCGCGGTGATGTCGAGCGCACCGCCGGGAGCGACCGGCACGATGATGCGCACCGCCCGCCCCGGGTAGCTCTGCGCCAGCGCCGTGCGCGGCACGATCGGGAGCGCGGAAACGCTAGCCGCCAGTTGCAGAAATCGACGACGCGGAAGCTTCATGACACCCTCCCAAGGTATGGTCGGAATCAGGTTGTCAGCCTGCGACTACGCACGGGTACTGGCGGTCAATCGGGCTTGGCACCGGAGAACTTCACCACCTTGCCCCACTTCTCGGTCTCCTCGACGATGAGCCGGCCGAAGTCGGCGGGCGAGCCGATCACCACCACGCTTCCCAGATCGGTGATCTGCCGCGCCAATTTGGGATCGGCGAGACCGGCGTTGATCTCCCGGTTGAGCCGGTCGATGATCTCGGGCGGGGTATTGGCGGGCGCACCGACGCCGAGCCAGCCGCTCGCCTCGTAGCCGGGCAGGAACTCCGCGACGGTCGGAACGTCCGGCAGCGCGTCCGAGCGCGTCGTGGTGGTCACCGCGAGCGCCCGCAAGCTGCCGGCCCTGATGTGCTCGACGGACGGCGGGGTCGAGTTGAACATGACCTGCACCTGGCCGCTGAACAAGTCGATGAGCGCCGGCGCCACGCCGCGATAGGGCACGTGCAGCATGTTGATGCCGGCCATCATCTTGAACAGCTCGCCGGCGATATGTTGCGGCGTCCCGTTGCCGCTCGATGCCATATTGAGCTTGCCCGGATTGGCCTTGGCATAGGCGATGAACTCGGGAACCGTCCTGGCCGGGAACGCCGGATTGACCACCATGACCAGGGACGCCCGGATGGCGCTGGCGACCGGCGCAATGTCGCGGATGAAATTGAAGCTGAGCTTGTCGTAGAGCGTGGCGTTGATGGCGTTGGTCACCGCGACCAGCAAAAGCGTGTAGCCGTCGGCCGGCGCGCGCGCCACCGCCTCGACCCCAGTATTGCCGCCCGCGCCCGGCCGGTTGTCGATCACGAATTGCCGGCCGAGCCGCTCCGACAGCCATTGACCGAGCAGGCGCGCCAGGAGGTCGATGCCGCCCCCGGCGGTGGTGGGCACCACCAGGTGCACCGGGCGCGTCGGATAGGCCTGCGCCATTGCGGTCCGCGCCACCGCCGGCAGCGCGGCGGCGCCCGCCGCCAGATGCAGAAATCGCCGACGCGGAAGCTTCATCGTGCCCTCCAATCGGGACGCAAGAGCAGATTAGCAGCGTGCCGCAGCCATCGCGACCGGCTTTTCGCCGCGCCCCCTGCGAGGCAGGCCGTGCTGGCGCGCTCGCCGGTTCCTGTCACCCCGGGATTGGCGATCCGGCGGTCGCCTGCTCGTGGCAAAAATAGCGCAGTCCCGAACTTCTTCGAGGGGCCTCTTGGTCGCCATCGCGCGAGCCTGTACCGTGTCATGGCTTCGATGTGCGTACGGCCCTCGAAGCCTTTTTAGCAATTGCGGAGCATGTCGCGATGGTCGAGCGCCGGCAGAGTCAATTGGAGAACATCGTTCCCTTTGCGCCCGCACCGAGGGAACCGGAGCGGCCGGTCGTGGATGCGTTGGACGATGCGGGCCAGACCGTTATGGGCATGTTGCAGCAGGCCGCCGTCGCCGCAAAAGAGAATTGCGGCCGCGCCTTGGGGGTCGCGCACGGGCTTTCGTTGCAGCTGCGCGCGGCCGAGGACCGCATCAGGGAATTGGAAGCCGATCTCCAGCATTTCCAGGACCGGGCGCTTCGCGCGGAAAACTGGCTGCGCCGCATCTCGCAGGAGATCGAGAACCGGTTCTTCGAGAAGAAGGGGTCTGTGCCTCAAGGTGACTTTCAACGGCGGTGATGCCGGACTCGCAGCCCACTAAAATCGCGGTTGCCCCGCAGGCCGCCGACGACGCGGCCTGGGCCGGCTTGCGGGCGCTCACCGCGGCACGCATCGGGCTGCAGCGCAGCGGCGCCTCGCTCGCTACCGGCCCCCTCCTGGAATTGCGGCTGGCCCATGCGCGGGCCCGCGATGCCGTGCACGCGCCGCTCGACGAGGAGCGGCTGCGCGCCGATCTGGCGGCGCTCCGCCTGCCGGTGCTTACGGTCTCGAGCGCGGTCCGCGACCGACCGCAATATCTGATGCGGCCCGATCTCGGCCGGCAACTCGCGCCCGACGGCCGCGCCGGGCTGGCTGCGCCGGCGGGCGGCGGCTTCGACCTGGCGCTGGTCGTCACCGACGGCCTGTCGGCGCGCGCGGTCGAGCGTCATGCGGCGCTGCTCCTGGCCGCGCTCGTGCCGCAGCTTAAGGCCGACTGCTGGCGCATCGCGCCGCTCGTCATCGTGCGCCAGGGCCGGGTCGCGATCGGGGATGCGGTGGCGCAGCTGCTTCGCGCCCGCATGGTCGCGGTCCTGATCGGCGAGCGGCCCGGCCTCTCCGCCCCCGACAGCATGGGGGCTTACCTCACGTGGCAACCGGGGCCTCATACTACGGATGCGAACCGCAACTGCGTCTCCAACATCCGTCCCGAGGGCATCGCTCCGGCCGCGGCGGCCCATAAGGTCATGCGCCTGCTGCGCGCCATGCGGGCGCGCAAGCTGTCGGGCATTGCATTGAAGGATGAGTCGGAGCGGCTGATGATCGACCATGGCAACAACCATGATCGGTGAATGGTAGCGCTGAGTTCGCCGGCCTTCAGCGCTCCGATGCGGCCGCGACCGCCCGACCGACCGCCGCCAGGGCTGCGTTTCGTTGCTCGTCGGGCTTGGACGTTTCCGTGAGATAGACCGCGATCACGATCGGCGCCCGTTGCGGCGGCCAAGCAATGCCGATGTCGTTGGTCGAGCCTCGGCCCCCAGACCCGGTCTTGTCGCCGACGCGCCAGTCGCCCGGCAGGCCCGCGCGCAGACGCGCGTCACCGGTCTTGTTGGCGATGAGCCAATCCCTGAGCTGATCTCGCGAAGGAGCCGACAAGGCATTTCCGAGCACGAGGGCATGCAGGTTCGCCAGCATCGCGGCCGGCGAGGTGGTGTCGCGCAGATCGGCCGGGATGGCCTCGTTCAGATCGGGCTCGATGCGATCGAGCCGCGTCACGGCGTCGCCGAGCGCACGCGCATAGGCAGTCAGGCCCGCCGGTCCCTCGATCGCGGCAAGCAGCAGGTTGGCGGCCGTGTTGTCGCTCACCGTTATGGCGGCTTCGCAGAGCTCAGCGAGCGACATGCCGTAGCCGCCGACCCGGTCCTTGGTGATGGGCGAGTACTCCACCAGGTCGCCACGCTCGAAACGAACGCGGCGATCGAGACGCTCCCGGCCGGCATCGACGCGGGCCAGGATGGAACCGGCCGCCAGCAGCTTGAAGGTGCTGCACATGGGGAAGCGCTCGTCGGCGCGGTGCAAGGCGCGAGCGCCGGTGAGCGTATCGAGCGCCGCAACCCCGAGGCGCCCGCCGCTTTCTTGCTCGATCTTCACGAGAGCGGCCGCAAGAGTGTCGGAGAAACCGCCGGCCGCCCGCGCGCGGCTCGGCGCGAATCCGCATCCGATAGCGGTCAGGCAAGCTCCGTGGAAAAATCGACGCCGCGTAATCATTCGATGCTCCAGTTGCGGGAAAGGAATGTACCGGAAGACGCGAACCGGCAAGTAACAATAGGTCACAGGGCCGTTGCAGGAATGGCGCCGCTGATGACCGCGAGAACCCCGTGTGCTACCATCAAGTGGCAATCGTCACATGCAACCGGACTGAGGGGAATCCGTCATGGCCGCAAGATTGCTCGCCAAGGCCGTTGCCGTTTCGACGCTGCTGGCAATTTCCTTGCTGGCGCCACCGAATGGGGCGCGAGCCGCCGAGATCAAGGTGCTGAGCTCCACCGCCCTGAAGGCCGCGATGGAAGAGCTCGCTCCGCAATTCGAGCACGCCACCGAGTACAAGCTCGCGACCACGTATGGTCCCTCCGCCGGGTTGAAACCGCGGATCGAGGCCGGCGAGCCGTTCGACCTCGCCCTGATCACGCCCGCATCCATCGACGATCTCATCAGGCAGGGCCGGATCGAGCCCGGCTCGCGCAGCAACATCGGCCGCACCGGCCTCGGGGTGGCGATCCGGGCGAGCGCCCCCAGGCCGGACATCGGCACGGCCGCGGCCTTCAGGCGCGCGCTCCTCGACGCCAAGTCGATCACCTACGGGGATCCGGCGCGTGGCGGACTGTCGTCGGTCTATTTCATCGGCCTCATCGAGCGCCTGGGCATCGCCGACCAGATAAAGGCGAAGGCCAAGCTGGGGACGGCGAGCGAAGGCGTTCGGCCGGTCGCCACCGGCGAGGCGGAGCTCGGGATTGGACAGGCGAGCGAGATTCCGCTGGTGCCCGGCGTCGAGCTGCTCGGTCCGTTTCCGGCGGAGCTGCAGTCCTATACAGATGTGACGGCGGGCGTCGCCGCCCATGCGAAGGAATCCGGCGGCGCCAGGGCGTTGATCAAATTCCTGACCGCCCCGGCGGCAGCTCCCGTGTTCAAGACCAAAGGTTTCGAGCCGGGCTGAAACACAATCAGCTAACGCCGCTCCTCGAGCTTGATGCCGGCCTGGCGAAGCACGGTGCCCCAGCGGTCCATCTCCGCCCGGATATGCCGGCTGAATTGCTCGGACGTGCCGCCGAGCAGCTTGATGCCGAGGCCTTCCATCCGGGCCCGCACCTGCGGATCGGCGATCGCCTTGTTGAAGCCCTGGTTGATGGTCTGAACGACATCGGGCGGGGTGCCGCTGCGCACCACAAAGCCATACCAGGTGGCGACCTCGTAGCCGGGCAGACCGGCTTCGATCATGGTCGGTATTTCGGGGAAATTATCGAGCCGCTTGGACACCGTCACGGCAAACGCCTTCAGCTTTCCGGACCTGACATATTCGAGCGAGGTGACCACGTCGAACGCATAGTCGATCTCGCTCGACAGCAGCGCGAGCATCTGCTGGCGGGTGCCGCGGTACGACACGTTGACGGCATCGAAATGGCCGTCGGACTTGAGCAGCTCGGCGGCGAGGTACGGGGCGGTACCGATCTCCGGGGTGCCGTAGGTCAGCTTGCCCGGATTGGCCTGTCCGTAGGCGATCAGCTCCTTGACCGAATTGACCGGCAGCGTCGGCCGCGCCACCAGCACGCTCGGCGCGATGCCGGCCACCACCACCGGGGCGAAATCCGCCACCGTATCGTAGGGCAGCTTGCCGACCAGCGTCGGATTGACGGAGAAAATCGTCGTCACCATCAGGATGTTGTAGCCGTCCGGCTCCTGCCGCGAGACGTGCTCGGTGGCCAGGATGGTGTTGGCGCCGGCCCGGTTCTCGACCACCACCGGCTTGCCCCAGATTTCCTCGAGCTTGCGTCCGAGCTCGCGCGCCAGCGTGTCGTTGCCGCCACCCGGCGCATAGGGAACGATGATCCGCACCGGCCGGTCCGGATAGGCGAAGGATGGCGATGAGCCCGGCACCGCGAGCAGCGCCAGCGCGAGCAGCAGCAGCAGCAGCAGCAGGAGGCGACGTGAGGCCATGGCGTTCCCCGGTCAGGATGCCGCGCCCGGCGGCCGCAACACCACGAGCGCATCCAATGCAAACGCTCCCTCGCCCTGCCGGCACACCAGGAACGGATTGCAGTCGACGGACTCGATGATATCACACAGATCGCGCGCGAGCCTGCCGAGATTGACCAGCGCGGCGATGAGCGCCGCGCGGTCGCCCGGCGCGATGCCGCGGTAACCCTGGATGAGGCGTCCGGCGCGAGTGGCGGCGATCAGCTCGGCGGCCCGAACATGGTCGAGAAACGGCGGCGCGAAGCCGACGTCGTCGATCAGCTCGATCAAGATTCCGCCGATGCCGAACATCACGACCGGGCCCATCTCGGGATCGCGCGCCACGCCGAGCACGGTCTCGATCCCGCCGGACAGATGCTTGGCGACCAGCAAGCCCTCGTCCGGCGCGCCGAGTGCCTCGACGCGCTGCGCAAGCAAATCGGCACCGCGACGGACCGCATCGCCGTCGCGGACATCCAACAACACCAGTCCGGCATCGCTCTTGTGCGTGATCCCCGCGGACACGGCTTTCAGCACGACGGGAAATCCGATCTCGCGCGCGCGCTCCGCCGCCTCATCGGCGGCTCGAACGTGCCGTTCCGGCGGCAGCGGTATCCCGTAGGCGGCCAGCAGCTCCTTCGAATCGATCTCGTTGAGCGCGGTCGGGCCGGCGAGCTTCTCCGCCCGCGCGCGCCACCGCCGCGCGAGATCGCTGGCGCCCGGCGCCGCGAAGAATTCGCCGCGATGGAGCGGAAGCAGGGCGGCGCGGCCGAGCGCGTCCACAACGCGGACCGTCTTCTCGGTTTCGGCGAGCACCGGCACCTGCGGCATCCGCGCCCGCAGGCTGCGCCCATAGTCGGTCGCACCGACCGCGAGCGGCGTGAAGATCGCCACCCGCTTGCCGCCGTCGTTGGCGCCGGCCGCCGCCTGGAGCGCTCCCAGATTGGCGATCCGGCGCGCGATGCCCTCCGCCAGCGGAAACTCCTCGGCCACCAGGACGGTATCGATCTCCGGCGCGGCGACCAGAATATCGAGGCAGGCGAAATATTGCGCCAACGGCAGAGTGCGCTTGGTATCGAACGGATTGTCCGCGTCCGTCAACGCGAGCGCCGCGTTCAATGCCGCGCGCGTGGCTGGCGAAAGCGTCGCGAACCGCGCGCCGGCCTGCGCGCCGGCTTCGAGAACGAGATTTCGCAGCGCGCCGGAATTGGTCATGAACGCCACATTGCGGCCGCGCGGCAGCGGGCAGCGCGCCAGGAACTCAACCGCCTCGACCGCGTCCTCCAGCGAGCCGAAGCGAACGACGCCCGCCGCCGCGGCGAACGCATCGAAGACCTCGGAGCGGCCCGCCATGGCGCCCGTGTGGGTCAAGGCCGCGGCGCGCGCTTCGAGCGAGCCGCCGATCTTGACCGCGACCACCGTCTTGCCGCTCGCGCGTGCGCGCCGGGCCGCCTGCAGGAAACGCTCCGCGTCGGGAATCAATTCGACGTAGCACAGGATGACGCGCAGCTCCGGCTGAGCGGCGTAATAGTCGACGACCTCGCCGACCGTGCAGCCGATCTGGTTGCCGCACGAGACCAGATACGCGATCTTGAGGCCGAGCCGGTTGATGGCGCGGTTCATCGAGGCGCACATGGCGCCGCTCTGGGAGACGACGGCGATGGGGCCGGGCGCGAGTTCCTGGAATGTCTCGTCCGGAATGGTGGCGAACTTCGCGCGGCCGGACGCGACGCCCATGCAGTTGGGCCCGGCGACGGCCAGCCCGGTTTCGGCCAGAACCTCGCCGAGCCGCACCGCGCGCCGGCGCCCAAGCGTATCGCCGCCCTCGCCGAAACCCGCCGCATAGATGGTGGCGCTGCGCGCGCCGGCTGCCGCGCCGGCCCGCAGCACGTCGAGAACGGTCTCGGCTGGCGTGAAGATGGCGAGATGGTCGGGCGCCTGCGGCGCCAGCGCGAGCGAGTGGAAGCACGGCGTTCCCCAGATTTCCGACCGGTTGGGATTGACCGGATAGACGCCGCCCGCGAACCCGAATCGGCGGAGGTTGTCGAACACCCGCTTGGACCAATGGCCGTCGCGGTCCGATGCGCCGACGAGCGCGACGTTGCGCGGGTTGAGCAAGGCGTCGATGTTCTTTGGCGCGGGCTCGAGCTTTGTCATCGGCGTGAGGCTTTGGCTGCCGAAGCTCAACCGTCCTCGCGCCGATAGGGCCCGAAGCCCGGACGATAGGTCTTCTCGTCCAGGAACTGCTTCATGCCGACCTGGTCGCGGATTTCCTTGTCGCTGCGCATGAGCGAGTCCTGCTTGCTGCGCAGATAGTCGCGCGCCTGATCGTCCGACATGCCGCGCACGGCACGCATCGCTTCCTTGGTATAGCGCACCACGCCGGGATTGAGCTTCATGAGCTTGTCGGCGAGCCGGACGGTCTCCTGGCGCAGCCGTTCCTTCGGCACCGCGAAATTCGCGAGCCCGATCTCGACCGCGCGCTTGCCGTCGAACGGCTCGCCGGTGACGGCGTAATAGAGAGCGTGGCGCGGCAGGATCATGTCGGTGAGATTCCAGCCCACGATGCCGCCCGGAATGATGCCCCAGTTGACCTCCGACAGGCCGTAAACCGCATCCTCCGTCGTGATGACGAAGTCGACGGCACAGAGCTGGGTGAACGCCGCCCCGTAGCAATAGCCGTTGACCATGGCGATGGTCGGCTTGGGGAAGGACTTGAGCTTCTCCCACCGCCAGCGGTGGCTCGCCGCATTGGAACGCTGGCGCTCGTCGGGATCGTCCTGCGTGGCGCGGAAATAGAGCCGGATGTCCTGGCCGGCGCACCAGGACTCGCCTGCGCCGGTGAGAACCAGAACCTTGGTCTCCTTGTCCACCGCAATCGTGTCGATGGCGTCCTCCATCTCGTAATGGAGCTCCGGGCTCATGGCATTGCGCTGGCCCGGCCGGTTGAGCACCACGAAAGTGATACCGCCTTCGCGCTCGATCAGGACGTTCTGGTAGGATTTCTCGGTCACGTTGATCCCCGCTCCAATATCCGCGCGGGCAGCTCCGGATCGAAGCCCTTCCGCCACGCCCGCATGCATATAGTAGGAGCCGAACCGCAGCTAGTAGGTGCCGAACCGCAGCGTCAAATCGACAACCGCGATGCGGGGCCGCCGCTTCGATCGCCGGGACAAGTCCGGCAACAAGAAGCGTGAGCTCGAAAACGGTATCACCGTCCCTCCGGATTCAACCCGAGACGGCTGATCGTTTTTTCACCCCAATTTGATCCTTTGCTTTCTCGAGTCCTCAGGGAGCGGAGGCCATCCATGCGCGCGGACTACGCTACCTCCGATCTGATCAGCAAGGTGAACGCCGACTGGATCAACGCGGTGCTCGTCAATCACGCGCTCGATCACGGCAACGCCGACGACGATGGGGTGCCAGGCGAGTCCGCGCGGCGGCCCGGCTTGGGCAAGCAAATTGTCCGCTCGCGGCCCAAGCCCGTGCCGCCATCGGCGAAGCCGAGCAGGATCGAGCGGCCCGTCGTCATTCTCGATAAGTTTGCCCGGCTGCATCGACGCCGCACAGTCGCGCGCCGGATCGGCGAAAGGCTGGCGCTCGCGATGGCTGCTTTGGCCATCGTCTGGGCAGGGATCCGGGTGGCGCCGGAAGCGCGGGACGCGACAGACCAGGTCGCGGTGCGGGCGACCAACGCCGCGCCCGCCCCCCTGGCGCCGACCGACACGACCGAGCCGCGGCCGGGCTGGCTCCTGCCGGAGATCCTTTATGGCCCGACCATGGCGTCCTCGCCCATCTCGGCACCGAGGCCGGGGCGGTAGCGCCACGCAAGCCGGCCCGGTCCAGCGCTCGACCATTTGGCATGAGCCCGGGCTCGAGACGCCTTGCCTAAAAGGCAGGCCGGCGCGGGGTTCCGCGCGTGTCGCCAATCCAACCGGCTTGGTGTAGATATCGGCCGACTTCGTCGGCAGAGCGCAGCCCCGTATGAGCACCGGAAAGGTGACCCTATCGATCGATCTCGAGCTCGCTTGGGGGGTCTGGGACACGGTCACGACCGACGACCTGCGCTTCGCCGAGACGGCGGAACGTCCGATCTGCGCTGCGCTGGTCGACCTGTTCGATCGCTACCAGGTGCCGGCGAGCTGGCTCATGGTGGCGGCGCTGCTCGACGAGGCGAGCGCGCGCACGCGGCCCGGAGCGCCGGCGTGCTGGTATGCGCCCGACGTGATCGAGCGCATCACCGGCGCCAAGGTCCGCCATGAGATCGGCAGCCACGGCGGCCGGCATATCTATTTTGATCGGATTTCCAACACGCAGGCGCAGGACGATCTCGGCTTCGCCAAAAGCGTGCATCGCGCCCACGGCTTGGGGTTCGAATCCTTCGTGTATCCGCGCGGCGCGGTCGGGCACTCGGAGATTCTGGCCGAGAATGGCATCCGCGTGGTGCGCAGCCGCGACGTCGGCCTGCTGCGGACCGCTAATCCGGGCGGACGCGTCGCGGCCCGCGCCGCGAACTTCATCGACCAGTTCCTTCCGGTTCCGCCGACCCCGTCGTGGCCGCAGCCGCTGGGGCCGCTCATCGACATCCCGGGCTGCATGCAGGTGCTGGGACGCAACGGACTACGCCGCTTCGTGCTGCCGCAGGTCACCCGCGCCAAGCTCATGCTCGGGCTCGAGCGCGCGGCACGGTCGGGCGGCACGTTTCATCTCTGGTTCCACCCTTCCAACTTCTACCATCGCGGCGAGGAGCAGCTGGCGACGCTCGGCTGGTTCCTGGCGCGCGCCGCGGACGCTGCCGGTCGCGGGCGGATCGAGTTCCGCACCATGGGGTCCTATGCGACCGATACGGGCGCCGGCAGCATTGCGGCGCGGGCCGCTCCATGACGGCTTTGGTGCAGCCCCGTGCGGAAGGCTATGATTTCGTCCCGGCGCGGTCGGTGCAGACGGCACGCCTCGTCGCGTTCGCGGCCGCGGTGTGGCCGGATCGGCCGCATGACCAGCTGGTGGCGCGCTGGTGGCGGCGGGCAGAGCCCGGCTGCGCGGTCGCCGCCATCCATACGGCGAGCGGCGCCATGGCGGGATTTGCTCGGCCCGCCCTTCGGACTGGCTGATCGACGGCAAGAGCGTCCCGACCATCGCGATCTGCGACTGGTATGTCGACCCGGCCCATGCCGGAAAGGGCATCGGCAAATGCCTGACCCAGCATCTCGAGCTGGCTGACCAGTTCGTCTACACGTTCTCGCTGTCGGAAGCCGCCATCGCCAATTTCAAGAAGCTCGGCTGGGCGGGACCGCGCCGCGCTTCCCTGATGGTGCTGCCGTTGCCGCAGGTCACCCGGCTCGGCGCCGCATTGTTTGGCCGCCAGACCGCGATCGAGATCGAGGATGCGGTCGTCAGTCCGGACAGCCCGGCGCTGGCGGCGCTCGGGCCGCAGCTCGATCGCATCGAGACGGTCCGGCAGCCGGATGGCGGCGCCCGGATGCAGCGCGGGGCCGCCGAATGGCGCTGGCGCCTGTCGGTATGCGGCCCGCGCAGCTATCATTTTTGCCTGGCACGACGCGCCGGCGAGCCGGTCGGCTACGCGGTGGTGCGCCGCCTGACACCCGGGAGCAGCCGGCAGCTCGGGCGCATCCCGGGCGTCATGCTGACCGACCTGGTCGCGGTGCATGACGAGCCGGCCGTGCTGCAGGCCCTTGCCCGGCGGGCGGCGGCGGTCGCGGCCGAGCTCGGCGCCGCGATCGTGCTGGCGGTCACCAACCAGCCGGACCTGCAACAGGCGTTGGGCAAGGCCGGCTTCCTGTCGCCGCACACGCCGCTCATCGGGCGCGCCCTGCTGCAGCGGTCGCCGCACTATATGTGGGTGCCGAAGGGACCGGGCGCGTCAATGACGGCGGAGAAGATGGGGCTCACCTTCGCGGATTCCGACGTCGATTTGTTGTTGTAGATGTTTTTTTTGTCATGGCCGGGCATAGCCCGCGAAGACGGGCGCAAACGCCCGAATGTCCCGGCCATCTCGTTCAGGTTGGCGCGGCCGTGCCTTCCTTATTGTCGCTCACCTTTCGGCTTGGCGGCGAATTGCGAGCCGCGCACGCACATGCGGCCGCGTGGATCCTGCCAGAGCTTCTCGGTCGCATGCAGGTGGCCAAGCGCCTGCGCCACGGTGCGAAATTCATAGGAAGCAAACCGCTCCGCGATGTCGGTGTAGTACAGCGGCTCCTTGGCGATGACCTCCAATATCCGCTGCGCCAGTGCCGCAACCGCAGCCGCGTCGCCGGCCTGCCCGCCGGCATCGGCTTTGCCTTTGACGTAATCGTCGATCTTGGCGCGGTCCGCATACGCATAGGTGATGCGCTCGTAATGCTCCTTGGGAATGCCTTCCGGAATGGTGGCGTCGATGCCGACCTTGGCGCCGGTCGGCACCACCCCGAAGCCCTGCGGCAGGCTCGGATCGAGCGGCTTGGCCCGCGCATTGCTTACGATCATGATGTCGCGGTCGCCCTGCACCCTGGTGGCAATCGCCCATTCCACGTCCATGGGATCGAATACGTCGATGTCGTCATCGACCACCACCACGTGCTTCAAGTCCATCACCGACAGCGCGGCGAGCAACGCATTCTTGGCCTCGCCGGGATTTTTCTTGATCGAGATCACGGCGTGCCAGAACGCGCAGCCGCCGAGCGTGACATTGATGTCCTTGACGATGACGCCGGCGGTCTTGAGCGCCTGGCGGATCGCCGCATAACGCGTCGGCGCCGCCAGCCAGGTGTTTTCCCAGGGCATGTGCAGATTGTAGTAGATCGCATCCCGCCGCATGGAGATCGCCTTGACGCGCACCAGCGGGTTCCAGTGCAACCCGCCCATGAGGCGCGTGAACTCGCCGAAGCGGCCCTCCGGCCAGGTCCAGCCGGTCGGCAGGATTTCCGCCTCCAGAACGATCTCGGCATCGGCAATGTAGGGCAGATCGATGGTCTGGCAGGGCGCGAGCTCCACCGGCGCGCCGCGCAAGCCCCCCGCGATCGCCATCTCGTCCATGCCCAACGGCGCCCGATAGCCGGAGCCGGTGATCTCGATCGGATGGGTGCCGATGCTGATGGAGATCGGCAACGGGCGGCCCTGTTGGTAGGCCCGTTGCGCGAACATGCGCATATTGTTGGGGGTGACGATGTCGATGCCGGTGAGATTCTTCTCCTTCACGATGAAGCGGTAGATGCCGCTGTTGATGCCGAACTCCGGGTCGCGGGTGATCACCACGCCGGCCGTGATCATGGGCCCGCCGTCGTAGATCGAGGACATCGGGATCGGCAGCCGGTAGAGGTCGACGTCCTCGTCCAAGAGCACCACCTCCCGGGCAGGCGAGGTCGCGAGGTATTTGGGCGGGATCGGGCGATCGATCGCCTGCTGCAGCTTGTCCTCGATCTCCCGGTAGGTCTCGCAGCCGAGCGCCATGATGGCGCGCTCGCGCGAGCGGATGATGCCCGACACCACCGGCATGTCGTAGCCGATGACGTTGTGGAAGAAGAGCGCGGTCTTGGCCTGGTCCACCAGCGTGGCGATATGGCGGATGTCGACCGGCTGATGTAGGTCGACGAGATCGCCGGTCTGCCGCAAGCGGTCGAGGAACTGACGGAAATTCTCCTGCATCCATAGTCTCCGAAAAGGCGCCGGGCCGCAGTTGTTGGGGGGCATGCCATAAGCTACTGAGATCGGGATGCGACAGCAATCCGGATACGAGAGGTCATCGCCGTGACAGCCGACACCAGGGCAAATCGGACCATGCGGGCGCTGGTGCTGCGCCGGCATGGCAGCCGCGACGATCTCGAGCTGGTCGAGGATTACCCGGCGCCGCTAGCGGCGGACGGGCATGTGGTGATCCGGGTAAGAGCCTCCTCGTTCAACTATCACGACGTGTTCACGGTGGTCGGCATGCCCGGCATCAAGGTGCCGCTGCCGGTGATCATCGGCCTCGACATGGCGGGCGAGATCGCCGAGGTCGGCGCCGGCGTGACGCCCTGGAAGCCGGGCGATCGCGTCCTGGTCAATCCGGTGAACCGGAAGAAGGGCCTGATGGGCGAGATGCTGGACGGCGGCATGGCGGAATACTGCCTGGTCGCCGCCGACCAGCTGGTCGCCATGCCGGACGGTGTCACCTTCGAGGAGGCGGCGTCGCTGCCGGTCGCCTATGGGACCGCGCATCGGATGCTGATCACGCACCAGACGGTGAATGCCGGCGAGCGCGTGCTGGTGCTCGGCGCGAGCGGCGGCGTCGGCACCGGCTGCGTCATGCTGGCGAAGCTGTTGGGCGCGCATGTCATCGCCTGCACCAGCGGCGCCGAGAAGGCGCGGGCGTTGCGCGAGCTCGGTGCCGACGAGGTGATCAATTACCGCGAGGTCGATTTCTCCAAATGGGCGATCGAGAGATACGGCAAGCCGCAGCGCCGCAGCCACGAGGGCGGCGTCGATGTGGTGATCAATTTCACCGGCGGCGACACCTGGGTGCCCTCGCTGCGCTGCCTCAAGCGCGGCGGCAAGCTCCTGGTATGCGGGGCGACCGCCGGCCACGACCCCAAGGAGGATCTGCGCTACGTGTGGAGCTTCGAGCTCAAGATCATCGGCTCCAACAGCTTCTACGACGACGACCTCAGCGGGCTGATGCAACTCATCGCGGAGCGCAAGATCAAGCCGGTGATCGACAAGCTGCTGCCGCTCGACCAGGCCAAGGAAGGCTTGCGCCTGATCCAGGACCGCGAGGTGATCGGCAAGGTGGTGGTGACGCCGTGATCGACGCCACCGGGCGTCATGGCCGTGCTCGTCACGGCCACCCACGACTTTGCGACACTGCGAGACGTGGATGGCCGGAACAAGTCCGGCCATGACGCAAAGAGGCTGTGGCCTGCAGGAGCAAGAACGATGACCGAGGAGATGACCGTCGCGCGGGTGCAGGAGCTGATCAGCCGGGCGCCCTATCATCAATGGCTCGGCCTCAAGGTGGTGGCGGTGCACGAGGACGGCATCGAGCTCACCGCCACATGGCGCGAGGAATGGGTGGTCAATCCGGAGCGGCGCTATACCCATGGGGGCGTGCTGGCAGCCTTGATCGATCTCGCCGCCGATTGGGCGCTGGTGCGGCGGACCGGCCGCGGCGTACCGACCATCGACATGCGGATCGACTATCATGCGGCCGCGATGCCGGGCGATCTCACCGTGCGCGGCAAGGTGGTCCGCTTCGGCGGCCAGTTCTCGACCGCCGAGGCGCAAGTGCTCGATGCCTCCGGCAAGCTCTTGGCGAGCGGACGCGGCACCTATTTCACCGCGCCCCCCAAAGCCTGATCCATCACCCGCCATGGCGCGCTGGCAAAATCTCGGCGACCTGATCTGCCGCGACCGCGAGCCGGACAAAGTCGCGATCATCGACCTCGGCGGCGAGCGATCCGAGCGCCATTACACCTACGGGGATATCGACGCCTTCGCCAATGGGGTCGCGCGCAGCCTCTTGGCCCGCGGGCTCAAGCGCGGCGAGCGGGTCGCGATCCTGTCCGCCAATCGGGCCGAGTACCTGTTCGCCTACTACGGGATCATGCGCGCCGGCCTGGTGGCGGTGCCGATCAATTTCAAGTTCCCGCGCGCCACCATCGACTTCATCCTGCGCGATTGCGGCGCCAAGCTCGTGTTTTGCGATCCGGCGCGCGGCGCTGACTGCGCCGGCGAATTGCCCTGCGTCTGGTTCGGGCTCGAAGGCGACGGCGGCTTCGAGCGCTTCCTCGATCTTGGACCATTCCAGGCGATACAGCCGGCGGCAAATGAGCCAGCCATGATCCTCTACACTTCAGGCTCGACCGGCACGCCGAAAGGCGTGGTGCTCTCGCATCAAAGCCACATCTGGGTGGTGGAGACGCGGCTCGCAGGAGCGGACCTCTCTCGCCACCGTTATCTCGTCGCGGCGCCGCTCTATCACATGAATGCGCTGGCGCTGAGCAAGCTCGCCTGTGCGGCCCATGCCACCATCGTGCTGCTGCCGCAATTCACCGCGCGCGCCTATATCGAGGCAATCGAGCGCCACCGCTGCACCTGGCTTACCGCGGTGCCGCCGATGATCGCCATGATGCTGCGCGAGCATGAGCTGCTGGGGCGCACCGATATTTCAAGCGTGGAGTCCATCCGCATGGGCTCGGCACCGGTGAGCGCGGGCCTAATGGCCGCCATCCGCCGGGCCTTGCCGCAGGCTTCGGTGACCAACGCCTATGGCACCACCGAGGCCGGGCCGGTGGTGTTCGGGCCGCATCCGCAACGCCTGCCGCAGCCGGAGCTGTCGGTCGGTTACCCGCATCCCGAGGTGCAGCTGCGCCTGGTGGATGGCGCGAACCGCGACGCGGACGAGGGCGTGCTGGAGATGAAATGCCCCGCCGTCATGCTGGGCTATCACAACCGGCCCGATGTCCCCTCGCCGCTTACCCCGGATGGCTATTACGTCACCGGCGACGTGTTCCGGCGGGACCGCCAAGGCTTCCACTATTTCGTCGGGCGCACCGACGACATGTTCGTGTCCGGCGGCGAGAACATCTATCCGACCGACGTCGAGCGCATGCTGGAGCGCCATCCCGACATCGCCCAGGCCTGCGTGGTGCCGATCGAGGACGAGATCAAGGGCCAGAAGCCGGTGGCGTTCGTGGTGCTGAAGCCGGGCCGCCGGCCGGGCGACGAGGAGATCAAGCGCTTTGCGCTCGCCAACGCGCCCGCCTACCAGCATCCGCGCTTCGTCTGGTTCATGGACGAGCTGCCGCTCGCCTCCACCAACAAGGTCGATCGGCACGCCTTGCATGCGCTGGCCGAACAGCGCGTCGGCGGGCACCCGTGAGGTTCGGCCGTGGCTGAATTTGCGGAGATCAATCGCCAGCTCCCGCTCGGTGCCGAGATATTCCTCGATCACATCGGCCATTTCGTACCCGATCCGCGGGCCGCGAGCCGGGCGCTGGCGCGGGCCGGCTTCGCCCCCACGCCGCTGTCGGTGCAAACCCAGCCGGATCCGGCGGGCGGCCCGCCCCGCCTCACCGGCACCGGCAATGTCACCGCCATGCTGGGGCGCGGCTACATCGAGGTGCTGTTCAAGACTGCGGATACGCCGCTCGGCCAAGAGCTCGACGCCGCCATGGCGCGCTACGCCGGCATTCACTTGGTGGCCTTCGGGGTGGCGGACGCGGGGAGCGCCCATGCGCGGCTGCGGCAGGAGGGATTTCGGGTGCGCCCGCTGGTCGAGATGCAGCGGCCGGTCGAGACCGTGGCAGCGCCCGGAATCGCGGCCTTCACGGTGGCGCGCCTGGAGCCGGGGGAGATGCCGGAGGGCCGGATTCAGCTCCTCACCCACCACACCGAGCCGATGGTGTGGCAGCCGCGCTGGCTAACCCATCCCAACGGGGCCACTGGACTTACCAGCGTCATCGTCGCGGTCGGCGATGTCGACGAAGCCGCCCGCCGCTTCGAGCGTCTCACCGGCCGCCAGCCGAGACAATCTTCGCTCGGTCAATCCATCGGGCTCGATCGCGGTTACGTTGAATTGGTGAGCGCCATCACATTCTCCCAAATGCTTCCCCAAGTCCCGATCCCGTCGCTGCCGTTCATCGGCGCCTACGGGATATCGGTCGGGTCGCTGGAGGTGGTCGAGCGCAGCTTGCGGCAGGGCGGGCTGGCGAGCGAGCAACGCGGCCAAAGCCTGATCGTGGCCTTTCCGCCGGAACTCGGTTGCGGAGCCTGGCTGTTCAGCTGCCCCAGTGCGGCCAGCGCCGGTCCGCGATGATGGCGCACGCCGCATTGTGACCCGGCGCGCCCGTGACCCCGCCGCCCGGATGGGCGCCGGCGCCGCAGTGATAGATTCCCTTGAGCGGCCCCCGGTAGTCCGCATAGCCGAGCGCCGGCCGCGCCCAGAACAGCTGGTCGAGCGTCAAGGCGCCATGAAAGATGTCGCCGCCGGTCATGCCGAAGATCTCCTCCAGGTCCAAGGGGGTGAGCGCCGCGCGGCCGATGACGCTCGCCTTGAAGCCCGGCGCATACCGCTCGACCGTATCGATCATCAAATCCGCCACCTCCTCGCGGCGGTCGTTCCACGAGCGCCCATCGGGCAGCTGCGGCGCCACGTGCTGGCAGAACAGGCTCGCCACATGAGCGCCGGGCGGCGCCAAGCTGTCGTCCAGGGTCGAGGGGATCAGCATCTCGATGACCGGCTCGCGGCTCACCCCGTGCAGGCGCGCGTCGCAAAAGGCGCGGTCCATATAGGCGAGGCTGGGCGCCATGATGATGCCGGCGGTATGATGGTCGGCCGGCGTGCTGCCGGGCAGCGCCGTAAAGCTCGGCAGCCGCGAGAGCGCGACGTTCATCCGGAACGTGCCGGAGCCGCAGCGCCATTGGCGCATGCGCTGCAGGAAGGAAGGCTCGAGGGCGTCGCCCGGCACCATCCGGGTATAGAGGAGCTTCGGGTTCACGTTGGCGGCGACCGCGGCGGCCCGGATGACGCGCCCGTCCGCCAGCACCACGCCGCCGGCCCTGCCCTTCTCGACCAGCACCTCGCGCACCGGCGCGTCGGTCTCGATCTCCACCCCATGCTGGCGCGCCGCCCGCGCCATGGCCTGCGTGATGGCGCCCATGCCGCCCAGCGCATGGCCCCAGGTGCGTTTCTTGCCGTTCACCTCGCCGAAGGCGTGATGCAAAAGCACATAGGCGGTGCCTGGCGTGTACGGGCTCGCATAGTTCCCCACGATGGCATCGAAGCCGAACCAGGCCTTGAGGAGGTCGCCTTCGAACCAGCCGTCGAGATAGTCGGCAGCCGACTTGGTAAACAGGTCGAAGAGGGTGCGCAGATTTTCCGTGGACAGTCCGCGAAGCCGGTTGCCCAGGCGCCCGGCTTTCAATATTTCACTCAAGGTTTTGAGATTGAAGCCGCGGCTTAGATTCGGCGGCGCCTGCAGGACGAGCTCGCGCAGCAAGTCGGCGTTGGCGTCGAGCTCACGGCAGAAGGCGCCATAGCGGGCGGCGTCGGCGGGGCTGAACTTGGCGATGTTGCTTTCGGTTTGCCCTTCGGCGGCGAGCAGGTACCGGCCATCCGGTGCAGGGAGGAAGTTCTGGGCGCGACGCTCGACAATCTGCAGTCCATGATCGAGCAGGCGCAGGTCGGCGATGATCTTGGGATTGAGCAGGCTTACCGTGTAGGCGGCGACCGAGTTGCGGAAGCCCGGATGGAACTCCTGCGTGACCGCGGCGCCTCCCACCACCGACCGGCGCTCGACCACCTTGACCGAGAGCCCGGCCATCCCGAGATAGGCGGCACATGTCAGCCCGTTATGGCCTGCCCCAATGATGACGACATCGTAGCTCTGCATCGAAGCCGTCATTTCCTGCGCCGGACCCGGCGATCACCCGTCAACAACATGGACCTATCCTAGTCTCATGGCTGCGCAAATGTCACGACCGGCACGCACGCGCATCGGTCGATCTCGGGCGGGGCTTGGCATGTTCGCCCGCGCGCCGATCAAGAAGGGCCAGTTCATCGCGCGCTACAGCGGCCGCAAGATCGATACCGATACGGCCGACGAGCTCGACAACAAATACCTGTTCGAGATCAATGCACGCTGGACCATCGACGGCGCCAACCGCAGGAACCGGGCACGCTACATAAACCATGCCTGCCGGCCCAATGCGGAGCCATATTTCGTCAAGCACGTGATCAAGATCCGCGCCATCAAGAACATCAAGCCCGACGAGGAGATCACCTACAATTACGGCCGCGGCTATTTCGACTGCTTCATCAAGGCGGTGGGCTGCAAGTGCAGCTCCTGTCGCAAGAAGAAGGCAAAGGAGCGCGCCGAGCGCCGGAAAGTCTTGGCGCGAAGGAAGAAGCGCGCGGCGAGCAAGCGGAAGTGAGAATCCACTAGCCGAGGTCGCACACCCTTGTCATGGCCGGGCTTGGTCCCGGCCATCTCGCTTATATTGGCACCACATTGCGTCCCTGCTCGAGATGGCCGGGACAAGCCCGGCCATGACAAGAATAGCTTCAGCAGTCCCTACGTGTTGGCTCGTCTTCAAAACCGAATCCGCCATGACGCTCCTCCGGAACTCTTACGCGCCGAGCCATTCCAGGCTGGCTTCTTCCTCCAGACCTTCCAGGCGATCGAGCACGCGCTCGGCATCGGCCTGCCGGCGGGTCAGCATCAGGAACTTTTCGCGCATGGCGGCGCGATCGAACGGCCGTGCCGGCGTTCCCATGAAGGCCTCGACCCGCCGGGTAAGCTCGCGCCCGTCATTGGTGGCGATGGTGACGGTGCTGGGCACGTCGCCATGGCCCCAATTCCCCGGCTCCGGCCGCACCGTGACGCGCCGGCAAAGCGAGCGGATGGCGGGGTCGGCAAGCGCATGCTCGCCGAACGAAGCCGGATCGCGCGGATCGCGGTAGAGGGCGAGCGCGACGCAGAACGGCGCGGAGTATTGCGACATCATTACGTCGGTCGGCTCCGGAATGTTGTTGACCACGGCCATCCGCTTCTCGCCCATCACCGTCACCGCCTTGACGTCGTCGCCGCCGATGCCGTGCTCGGCGCGCAGCTCCTGCACGGCCTGCACGGCGCGCTGCGCGGTGATGTGGCAGGCATAGCGCTTGAGGCAGATGTTCAGCGTCGCGTAGTCGTGGCCGAGCCCGCGCGTGAGCGCCCCGAGGTCGAAGTCGCTGCAGAAGACGCGCAGGAATCCGGCCTCGCCTTCGAGCACGCTGCTCGGCCCGGTGAAGCCGCTGCCGGCGAGGCTTGCGGCCAGCACGCCGGCCTCGCAGGCGCGCCCGATATGCAGCCGCTTCACCATGGCGCCGGTGCCGGAGCGGGCGAACTCCATGAGACCGCCGCACAGCGAGCCCGCGATGCCGAGCGCGTTGGTCATGGTAGAGGCGTCGAGCTTGAGGAAGCGGCCGGCCGCTATCGCCGCCCCGAACGGACCGGTGGTGCCGGGCGCATGGAAGCCGTGCGCTTCGTTGCTGTGCTTGGTGGCCCAGCCGATCCGGATCATCACCTCGGCGCCCGCCACCACGGCGGCGATCAGGTCGCGGCCGCGGCCGCCGGCTTCCTGCGCCATCGCGAGGCCGGGCGGCAGCAAGGTGGCGCCGCCATGCACGCCGGCGCCCGGGTTGATCACCACATTGTCGAGCTCGAAGGCGTGCGAGAGGGTGCCGTTGGCGAGCGCCGCCAGCGCGGGCTGCACCGCCGGGCCGCCGGCGCCCAGGATCCGGCTCTTGCCTCCCGGTCCGGTGCGTTGCGCGTAGCCGACGACCGTCCCGCTCCACGGGATGGTGTTGCCGTAGATGATGGCGGCGGCGGTGTCGATGATGCAATCCTTGGCGCGCTGGACGACAGCGGCCGGGATATCCTCGAAGCGTAAATTGGCGGCATATTCGGCGAGCTGAATCGTTTCTTGCGACAAGACGCTGGTTCTCCATTTATGTGCTGATCAGGCGGCCGATTGTCGCGCCGGACTTCCACAACTACGGCATATCTTGCAGACTTGGAAGGGGAAGACCATGCCCCCGCTCCGAGGGGGACGGAGCAAAGCGACAACCGGGAGAAGCCGCGTGCGACAAATTGCTCTTTGTGCCTGCAGCGCCCTCGTAACCTTCGGCCTCGCTTGCCCGACCGGCGTTCTCGCGCAGGACTGGAAGCCCGACCGCAATGTCGAGATCATCGTGGGAACGCCTCCGGGCAGCGGCTACGACAGCGTGGCGCGCAAGCTGCAGGAAATCTGGCGGACCGGCAATCTGGTCGACAAATCCGTCAGTGTGGTCAACAAGCCGGGCGGCTTCAACGCGGTCGGCAACACCTACCTAAATGCGCATCCCGGCAATGGCAGCTACGTGGCCATCACCGGCACCTTGCTTTTGTCCGACAACCTCTCTGGCAACACCGCGATCAGCTACAAGGATTTCTCGCCGCTGGCGGTGCTGCTCAACGAGGAGATCGTGTTCGCAGTCAATCCGAACTCGCCGATCAAGACCGGCAAGGATTTCATCGAGCGCCTCAAGCATGATCCGACCTCGGTCTCGGTCTCGATCTCCGGGATCGGCGGCCAGAACCACATCGCGCTCGGGCTGGTGGCGCAGGCCGGCGGTGCCGATGCGTCGCGGCTCAAGGTGGTGGGCTTCCAGGGCGGCGCCGAGGCGGTGACGGCGGCGCTGGGCGGCCATGTGGATGCGACGGTGGCGCCGGCGTCGATCGTGGCGCCGCAGCTCGAGGCCGGCAAGCTGCGCGTCATCGGGGTGCCGTCGGAGAAGCGGCTCGGCGGCGTCTATGCCCAGGTTCCCACCTGGCGCGAGCAGGGCGTGGACGCGGTGTTCTCGCAATGGCGCGGCCTCATGGGTCCCAAGGACCTGACGGCGGCGCAGATCGCCTATTGGGACGGCGTGCTCGGCAAGACGGTGCAGACCAAGGACTGGAAGGACCACATCGAGCGCACCCAGCTGACCTACCGCTATCTCGACAGCGGCCAGGCGCGCGCGTTCATCACCGCCCAGAACGAGACCGTGCGCGAGATCTTGACGGGCCTCGGGCTGATCAAGAAGTAGGGCAACAGCCGCGAGGTCGTAGCGGTCGTAGCCCGCAAGGAGCGAAGCGCAATGCGGGGGTGGTCCCGGATTACGCGGAGTTTATCATCGGGCGGCGCTCTGAGCCAACCCGTTGGCTTCCTCCGGGCTACAGGGAGCCATTCACTTCGCCGGCTTGGCGATGAACCCCAGCACCGCGCGGTTGAAGGCATCGGGCTGCTCCCAATAGGCGGAGTGGCCGGACTCGGTGATGATCGAGATTTCGCTGCCCGGGATGTGCCGCGCCACCATGCGCATGATCGAGGGCGGCGTGATTAGGTCGGCGTCTCCGGTGATCAGGAGCGTGCGCACCCGCATGGCCTCGAGCCTCGCGGTGGTGATCTCGTTGGCGACCGGCTGCCGGTAATCGGGCGCGATCACCGCCTTGTGGGCGAGCTCGGTCCACACCCGCGCGCCCTCCGGATTGGCGGCCCGGTAGGAGGGGCCGAGCTCGCGAAACTCGACCGGCATGTCGTCGAAACCCGGGGTGCGGATATTGTTGGCCGCCTTGGCGATCTCGCCATCGCGCACCCCGGTGGCGTTATCCGCGATGGTGAGGCTCTCGAGCCGGTCGGGATGCGAGAGCGCATAGTCGGTCGCGATGGTGCCGCCGGCCGCGGAGGCCACCAGGTGAAACTTCTTGAGGCCGAGCAGCTCGATCAAGGCGTGCAGATCGGCCGAGCCGATGCCGGGCCGGTCCTTGGCCAGGGGATCCGAGTTGAAATAGCTGCGCCGCGAGTAGCCGATGACCCGGTAGCCGGCCTTGGCCAAGATGGGCTGCTGATAGCCCCAGATCAGGCCGCTGCCGGACGCCGGATGCAACAGCACCACCGGCGCCCCCTCCCCGCCCGTGTCCCAGTACCAGAGATGGGTATCGGCGACCGCGGCAATCCCCTCGCGGGCGGAAGCCTGCGGCGGCACCACCGTGTTCGCGGTGCTCTGCGCGCCGGCAGGCTGGGCGAACAACGCCGCGCAAGCGATTAGAAACGGAATGCTTGCCGTCAGGCGTGCGGTGCGAACCATGTTGCGCCCCGCTCCGCCGGAGCCGTGGATGTGATCCATCGCGTCCCCTCCCTCATGTTGACAGCATCGCAAAATGCAATAGCCTTCCTGATCTTCGCAACGAATTTGCCCGGAGCGCAAGGCTCGAGTTCGCGAGCGGCTCGCGGCCGGGCAGCCGGGTCCGATGGCATGATCTCTCGCGTGGCGCTTTGGTGCTCGTTGGCCGCCGCTCCGGCGCTTTGGGCGCTGTCGTTGGGGGCGTTGCCCGCGCAGGCGGCGCCCGTGACGGTGAGCGAGATCGCCAATTATGCCGGCGCCGACCGCCAGCAGGTGCTCGAGGCCGGGGCCCGCCGCGAAGGCACCATCCTGCTCTACGCCACCGGCACGCAAATCCAGCCGCTGCTCGACCGCTTCATGCAGAAATATCCCTTCATCAAGGTCGCGATGCCGCGCGCGCCCTCGATCGACGTGACCCGCAAGGTGATCGAGGAGTACAGCGCCGGCCTCTATCAGGTCGACGCCTACGAGCTCTCCTCCTACGGGCTGGTGGTGCCGCGCGAACAAGGGCTGCTGCAGCCGTTCGCCTCGCCCGAGCTCGCCGACTACGATCCGAACACGATCGAGCCGGGCCGCAACTGGGTGAGCGTGCGCGAGAGCTATCTGGGCATCGGCTACAACACCCAGAAGATCAGCCAGCAGGACGCGCCCAAATCCTATCAGGACCTCCTCGATCCGAGGTGGAAGGGCAAGATGGCGATCTCCGGCTCGCTCTCGACCTCGGCCAATTGGGTCGGCGGCATGGTGCTCTCGCTCGGGGTCGACTATGTCCGCAAGCTCGGGCAGCAGGACATCCGGGTCTACGAGCTCAGCGGCCGCGCGCTCGCCAATCTGACCATCTCGGGCGAGGTGCCGCTGTCGCCCACGATCTACAATTCGCATGTCGAGGCGAGCCGCGCCCAAGGCGCACCGATCGCCTGGAACGTGCCCGGCCCGGTGGCGGTGACCGACACCTCGACGGCGCTGGCGCTCAAGGCCCCGCATCCGCACGCCGCCATGCTGCTGATCGATTTCCTGATGTCGAAGGAAGGCCAGGCGATGTACCGCGATCTCGGCTACGTGCCGGCGCGCAACGGCATGGCGCCGAAGGATTTCCCGGCGCTGCAGAAGCTCTATCTCACCAACCGGCCCAACTACATCCAGGAATTCGAGCAATGGGCCGCGCTGGTGCAGCAGACCATCTTCAAGGGCGGCCGGCGTTCCAACTGATCTCGCGGTCGCCTGTCAGCAACCAGCCGGGGGTTTCATGTTCGAGGACTATCTACCCAAGCATAAGATCGGCTGCCTCTCGCCGCTCGCGGTGGTGGAGAACGCGGCCTACGAGTTCTACCGGCTGGCGCCGCCCGGGGTGATGCTGGTCCTGGTCTCGGTCGGCCTGTCGGAATTCTCCCGCGAGGACGTGGAGCGCGTGTTCGCGCCGCTCGATACCTATCTGGATATGCTGCGGGAGCGCGACGTCGACATGGTGATGCAGAACGGGGTGCCGCTGCCGCTGCTGATCGGCATCGAGGCGCACGACCGCATGATCGCCCACATGGCGAAGTATTCCGGCCTGCCCGCCACCTCGACTATGCTCGCCGTCGGCCGCGCCGCACGCCAGCTCGGCCTCAAGAACGTCGCCCTGGTCAACAAATGGTCCGACGAGATGAACCGCACGCTCGGGGATTTCCTGGCGCGCGAGGGCGTCGGGGTCGCCGGCGTGGCCAACAAATCGCTCACGCCGGCGCAATTCATCAAGATCAGCGCGGCCGACCAGATGCAGCTCGCCTATGAGCTCGGCCGCCGCGCCCTCCTGGAAAATCCCGGCTGCGACGGCGTCTATATCGGGGGCGGCACCTGGCTGTCCGAGCCGGTGGCCGGGCAACTGGAGCAGGAGTTCGGCAAGCCCGTCATCTGCAACCAGGCGGCCATGATCCGCGACATCCTGCACATCCTCGGCGACTGGAAGCCGATCCAGGGCCACAGCCGGGTGTTGTCGACACCGTGAGCCGTCCCTCGCCGTCATCGCCCGCACAGGCGGGCGACCCGGTAACCCCTGTATCATTTGTATGTGGTGCGGTACGCAAACTTGAGATCGGTGGTTACTGGGTGCCCCGCCTTCGCGGGGCATGACGCTGCGGAGCGTAACTTCGGCCGGGAGGAACCAACCATGCATCTTCGATCTTTGATCGGCGCGCTGGCGCTTTTGGCCGGCATCACCGTCGCGGTCTCCGACGCATTCGCCTTCGACGACTCCCAATATCCGGCGTGGCGCGGCCAGTGGCGCCGCATCGGCGGCGTCCAGTGGGACCCGAGCAGGAAGCTCGGCCGCGACGAGCAGCCGCCGCTCAAGCCGCAATACCAGGCGGTGTTCGAGGCAAGCCTCGCCGACCAGGCGGCGGGCGGCCAGGGCAATGATCCGACCTTCACCTGCATCCCGCCCGGCATGCCGCGCGCCATGACGGTGGTGTTCCCGATGGAGATCATCATCATGCCGGACACCACCTATATGATCATCGAGTACGACAACCAGGTCCGCCGCATCTATACCGACGGGCGCGCTTGGCCCAAGGACAGCGAGCCGGCGTTCGCCGGCTACTCGATCGGTCATTGGACCGACGCCGACGCGCAAGGCCGCTTCACCACGCTCGAGGTCGAGACCCGCGGCTTCAAGGGACCGCGTTCGTTCGATGCCAGCGGCATTCCGCTGCACGAGGACAATCTGACGGTGGTCAAGGAGCGCATCTATCTCGACAAGGACAATGGCGATCTCCTGCACGACGAGGTCACCACCATCGACAACGCCCTGACGCAGCCCTGGACGGTGCTGAAAACCTATCGGCGCGAGAAGGAGCCGATCTGGTTCGACTACAACTGCCCGGAGGGCAACCATCACGTGCGCATCGGCAAGGAGAATTATTACGTCAGCGAGGACGGCGCGCTATGGCCGTCCAAGAAGGGCCAGACGCCGCCGGAGCTGAAATATTTCGACCAGGGCAAGAAGTGAAGGCCGACACGTCGGACCCGCCCTGCAGCGCGAAGCTCGAGCCGCATCGTAGGATGGGTAGAGCTCTTGCGAAACCCATCGCTCGGGCGGTGATGAATTGCAGAGAATCTATTTTAGAAAATCTCGCGCCGCCGCAATTCGAAGATGATGGGTTTCGCAAGAGCTCAACCCATCCTACACGACTTCAGGTCTACACGTCCCGCCCCCCATCCACCTCCAGCACCACCCCGGTGACGAACTCCGCCTCGTCGGAGGCGAGGTAGAGGCAGCCGTTCGCGATGTCGGCGGGGCGCGACAGGCGGCCGAGCGGGATGGTGGCGATGAATTTCGCGCGGTTCTGCGGCGTGTCCGGCAGGCCCATGAAGGATTCCAGCAGGCCGGTCTCGCCCAGCACCGGGGCGACGCAATTGACCCTGATCCGGTCGGGCGCGAGCTCGGCCGCCATCGAGCGCGACAGCACGTGCACCGCGCCCTTCGAGCCGTTGTACCAGGTCAGGCCGGGACGCGGCCGGATGCCCGCGGTCGATCCCATATTGATGATGCAGCCGCCGCCCTGGCGGCGCATCGCCGGCACCACCGCCCGGGTCATGTGATAGATCGACTTGACGTTGATGGCATAGACCTTGTCGAACTCGGCTTCGCTGACCTCGAGCAGCGGTTTGTTGCGGTGGGTCCAGCCGGCATTGTTGACCACGATATCGAGGCGGCCGTGCGCGTCGAGGGTGCGGGCGACGGCCGCCGCCACCTCGGTCGCGCTGCTGACGTCGCCCGCGATCGGCAGCGCGGCCGCACCGATTGCGGCCGCGACCGCCCGCACGCCGTCGCCGTTCAAGTCGACCAGCGCCACCTTGGCGCCCTCGCGCGCAAAGGTGCGGGCGATCTCGGCGCCGAAACCGGAGGCAGCTCCGGTCACCAGCGCAATCTTCGACGCCAGCCGCATCCACCCCTCCCGGCTCAATCCGCAACGGCGGCAGGCTAGAGCATGATCCCGAAAAGTGGATACCGGTTTTCGGAAAAGATCATGCTCAATCGAAAGAGTTCTAATACATAGGCGGGGCAATTGCGAACGATCCGCTACCTCGCGCGCAGGCGCGCGGCGTGCGAGGCCACCAGCGAGGTGATGGCCAGCAGGATGACCACGGTGCCGTAGATGTCGGCCGACAAGGGCAGGCCGAGGATCGGCGCCAGCAGCCCGGCGAGCACCGCAGGCAGGCTGAAGGCGAGATAGCATTCGACATACAGCGTGGCGAGGAGCCCGGCGCGCTCGGCGGCGGCGGCGAGCGGCAGGACGGTGCGCACGGTGCCGGAAAATGCCGAGCCCAACCCCAGGCCCGCCACCACGGTGCCGAGCAGCAGGAGCGGAGCCTGCTGCAGATGGACGCCCGGAAGCGTGATGGCGACGCCGGCCGCCAGCGCCACCGTGCCGGTCGCGAGCGTCACGGCGGCCGACCGGCTGCGGAACAGCACGACTGCGGCAGCGGCCGAGAAGGTCAGGGTCGCGACCACGATCCCGCCGATGAACGGGGACGTCAGCCCGGTCGCGACCCGCACCAGCGACGGCATGAGGGAAAGATAAAAGCCGCCGAGCGCCCAGGCCGCGACGTTGACCGGCGTGACCCGGGCGAGGGTTTGCCGTGCCGGCGCCGGCACGCTCACCTGCGGACGCAGCGATGCGAGCGCGCCGGGCCGCCCTGGCGCGGTTTCCGGCATCTGCCAGAGGACGAGCGCCTCCAACACTGATGCCACCAGCAACACGACGTAGACCAGCTGCGCTGGATCCGGCGCGAACGCGACCAGCGCGCCCGAGCCCAGATTGCCGAGCGTCAGGCCGGCAAACGCGGTGATGCTGTTGAACAGCGGTCCTTGGGTGCGGTTGCTGTCCAGGATCGCAGCGCCGAGGCTGGTGGTGGCGACCCCGGTCGCAAAGCCTTGCACGATACGGGCCGCGATCAAGGCGGCGGCCGAGTTCGCCTCGATGAACATGAGCATCGCCACGGCGTTGAGGACGAGAGCCGCAAAGATGACCGGCCGCCGGCCGATGTAATCGGAGAGCGACCCCACCGTGAGCAGCGCGCCGAGCAGGCTGAAGGCATAGGCCGCGAAAATCACGGTCAGGAGCAGCGGCGAGATTCCGAATCCCTGCTGATACATCCGATAGAGCGGCGTGGGCGCGCCGCTGCTGGCGAAGAAGGTGATCGCGGCCACGAGACCGAAAATGGTCATGGCCCGGCAGGAACCGGAAGAGCGTGTGCGGGTCGGCGCGGCAGCTTCGGTGCAGGTCATGCTCGGGGTCTCCTTGGACAAGGGCAGCGGCACACCGGACCTCCCCGGCTGCGGGTCTAAATATGTACATCCGTATTACCATGTCAAGAAAAAATATGTACATACGTATTTTAAGAAAACGGCCATGGTCGAGGTCGATCAGTATTCGGACATAAGTTTCTGTATCTAAAAGATATTTATTTATCGATCCTCGGGCTTTGCGGCGGCTTGCTCGGGGTCGTATTTCGCGCCTGCGCCCGCTCGATCTCTTGACAGGACACTATGGACGACCATATTGAAACCATGGCGAAACCCTCCAACCGAGAGAAGATTTTGACCGAAGGGCTGCGGGTCGTGCATGCCCGCGGCTTTGGGGGCGCCAGTGTCCGCGACATCGTCGAGGCCGCCGGGGTGCCGCAGGGCTCGTTCACCAATCACTTCGCCTCCAAGGAGGCGTTCGGGCTGGAGATCATCGAGCTCTACTACGCGCGAAGCCGCGAGGTGATCCGCGAGACGCTGCGCAACGATTTACTGCCGCCGCTGCAGCGCCTGGGCGCCTATATCGATGCCGCCAAGGCGCGCCTGAGCAAGGACAACATGCGCAACGGCTGCCTGTTCGGCAACTTCACCGCGGAAGCGAGCGACCACAGCGAGATGATCCGGCGGCGGCTGAT
Organism: uncultured Alphaproteobacteria bacterium; assembly: GCA_963721005.1. Lineage (GTDB taxonomy): Bacteria > Pseudomonadota > Alphaproteobacteria > Rhizobiales > Xanthobacteraceae > VAZQ01. Next base: position 1,320,929 of record CAVRHR010000003.1, read on the forward strand.
CGAGATCTTCGCCGACGTGCAGGAATCGGTCGCCTACTGCCTGCGGGCGGCCGTGCAAGCCGGCGAGCTGCCGCCGGACTTCGATTGCAACGAGGTCGCGGGCTTCGTGGTGTCGTCGATGCAGGGGGCCAACCTCATGTCGAAGGCGCAGCGCAGCACGGTTCCGGTCGAGCGCTTCAAGAAGATACTGTTCGAGATGGTGCTGCGCTGAATCGGAATCGCATCGGGCCGCGTGGGCAAAATTGCGCGACGCCCGATGCTTTCGATGCTCCGTGCCGGGCAATTTTTCCCACCCTGCAAAATTCGGGGATGCCGTAGGGTGGGCAGCGCGCGGCACGATCTCGCACAACGCGCATCGCCTATGGCGCGTTGCCCACGGGCGCGGATGTTTGCGATGCCGTTTAGATCATCAGATAGGCGATCCAGCGGGCGCAGCTGACCACCGCGACCCAGCCGACGAGCGAGATCGCGCCGGCGAGCCGCGCGCGTAGCGGAATCGCGGCAGTGCCGTCGCAATCGGCGATCCCGGGATAGACGAACCGCCGGAACGCCAGCATGTTGAGGCCGATCAGCGCCAACATGGCGAACTTCAGCTGGAACGCGAAATTCACCGAATAGGCGACCGCCTGGCCGGTGAACAGCAGGGTGCCGGTGACCGCCGCCACCGCGAACGCCGCCCAGGTCAGCGGGATCACGTCGCGATAAAGGTCGCGCACCGCTGAGCCACGCGCCAGCAGGCCGAGCAGGCGCAAATCCACGACCGCGATCATCCCGAACACGAAGGTGGTGGCGGTGACATGGATCATCTCGAGCGCCGGGAACCAGCCGCGCGATTGCGAGATCGTCATCCCCACCTCGGTGGACTGGATCCAGGTCATCAGCTCCTTGATGGTCAACACGCGACTCCCTCCCCGTCCGTCAGCGCATCAGCAGCAAGGTGATCCAACGGCCGCGCCCCGCGAGCGTCACCCCGACCCAGAGCACCAGCGTCAGCGTCCCGAGCAGGCTCGCGAGTTGGTGGCGGCCCGGGTCGTCCGGCAAGGCGTCACGGCGCGGCCGCATCGCCAGCAGCAGCGCCAGCGTCGCCGCGATGGCCACGCCCATCACCGCCATCTTCACCTGGAAGGTGACGTCGACCAGCTGGCGCCGCGGCGAATATAGGATGAGCAGGATGCCGCTCACGGTCAGCACGGCGAGGCCGGTCCAGATCCAGGGCGCGAAGCGGCGCGCCATGGCGGCCGAAGCCTGCGAGCGCGAGACGCCCCAGATCCGCAGGTCGATCATGACCACCGCGGACAGGATGATGCCGTTGGCCAGGATGTGAATGATCTGCAGCCAGGGCACGAGCCAATTGAGCTGACGCAGCGCCCGGCTGAAAGGGAGGCTTGCCAGCCAGGTAGCGAGCTCGACCATGCCGATCCCCCGTCCGCGCGGCGCGGACCCGAACGTCCTGCCGCGCCGCTCCCCGCGGCATCACATCTCGCCCGGCTGCAAGCGCCGTTTTCAGGCCAGCGCCACTTCCGGCGCCGCCGCTCCCGCCTTGCCCTGCACCGGATCGCGCAAGCCGAGAATGCGCCGCGCATTGTCGTAGAACAGCTTCTGCTTGTCGGCCGGCGACAGCGCGATCTCGTCCAAAAGCTTGAGCGCGGTCGCCGGATCCCAGCACGGATAATCGGTGCCGTACATGACGTTGTCGATGCCGAAATACTCGATCGCGAACTTCATGCCCGGCGCGTGCGGCGAGACGGTGTCGGTATACATGCGCTTGATGTAGCTGCTCATTGGCTGCGGCAGCAGCGCCGCCTTGGTGTTCTTGTCCATGCGGCCGGATTGGTAGGGCAGCGCGCCACCGGTATGCGACATCACGATCTTGAGCCCAGGATGGCGCTCCATGATGCCGGAGAGGATGAGCCGCGAGGCGGCGGCGCTCACCTCGATCACGCGGCCGAGGCTCAGATGCAGCGCGCCGTTGTAGCCCTCCAGCAGCTCCTCGAACACCGCGTCGGTCGGGTGCAGGAACAGCGGCACTCCGAGCTGCTCGACCCGGTCGTAGAACGGCTCCAGCCGCTCGTGATCGATGCGCGGATCGCTGCCGACGCTGCCCGGCAGATTGGCGCCCATCAGGCCGAGCTTGTTGATGGCGTGGTCAAGCACCTCGATGGCGATCCGGGTGTCCGTGAGCGGCACCGCGGCGCTGGCCCAGAGCCGGCCCGGATATTTGCGCTGCGCGCCCGCCATCTCCTCGTTCCACATCGTCGCCACGTCGCGGCCCTCGGAAGGGGCGAGATCGGAGAAGGCGACCGAGAGCGGCCCGATCGAGCAGACCACGTCCACCTGATGGCCGAGTCCGTCCATGTGCTCGAGCTGCTTGTCGAGATCGAACCACTCGGCCCAGCTGTTGACCGGCATGCCGCCGCCGAGGCTGCGCCGGTAGCTGTAGCCGCCGCGGGCATTGCGCTCGGCACGGGGAAAATCCTTGCGCTTGCAGAACTGCTCCAGCACCGACCTGGGCCACCAGTGGAAATGAGAATCGATAATGTGCATGATCGGGCTCCGGCGCGGCGGCTTCTTCTCGGGTTGATTTGCTGTCATAATTCTAGGCAGCGGGGCTTCCCCGGTCAATGCAACAGCCCGTGTTTCCAATTCAGGAGAGCTCCATGCAGCGCCCCATCAGATTCGTCGCCTCGCTGGTCATCGTGACGCTCGGGCTTGCGGTCTCGGCCCAGGCCGCGAGCCGCGATCGGCCCACCATCCTGGCGCAGGCCGCGCTGGCGCAGGGCGCGCCGCCCGAAATCTGCACCGAGGTCTATCAGCCGGTCTGCGGCACCAATCCGGCCGGGATGCGGGTCACCTATTCGAACGCCTGCTTCGCTCGCGTCGCCAAGGCCACCAACATGACGCCGGGGGAGTGCGCGAAGTAAGGGCGGGGGCGCAATCTGACACCTTGTCATGCTCCGCGCAGGCGGAGCATCCAGTAGCCGCGAGCGTCAATATCGAAATGTCGGCAGTTACTGGGTCGTCCGCTTTCGCGGACGATGACAGCCGAGAGTCATCAGCGCGCCGGCACGATCGCGGTGGGGCGCATGGCGGGGGCGGCGGGCGCGGATGCGGGAGCCCGCGTGGCCGCCGCAGGGGGACTGCGATCTGACCTGCCGATCTTGGCGGCCGGCTTCGCGATCGGAATCGGGACCTGATCAGCCTCAACCGCGCCGACACCGCAACCGGGATCTGGCGCCAACACCGACGCGGTTCTCGGGGGCTGGCTTGGCGCGGGCTTGGCGGCTTTGGCTTCGACCTTGGAGCGGGCTCGGGAATCCAATGTCACGACGCTGCGCGGCCCGCACGGATCGATGAGCGCCTGCGCCGGCGGTGATAGCGATGGAGGCCCGGCCACCGGCGCGAACGCGGGCGCCGCGGGCTGAACCAACAGCGGTGGCGCGGACAGCGGCGCGACTGAACGCGCTGGCAACTCTGATTGCCTCGGTAGTTCCGCGCCGGCCGGCGAAGCCGGCGGCATGGGAGCCAACGGCCCTGGCAACGCCACGGGTGAAGGCGCCGGCTCGGCCTGATTCGGTGCCCCGGTTTGCGGGCCGGTCAACGGCGGCACCGGAACGCCGTCCCCGATCAAGTCGCCGCGCCAGAGCAGCGACCATGACACGCCGCCGGCCATGAGCATCACGGCGCAGGCCGCCGCCACTTGCCTGCCGGGCCGGCGCATGAGGCGGGCCCAGATTCCCGGCCACGCCCTTGACGGCGCGCCGCCGGCGGAGGCGAGCGTCTGCGCCACCAGCTGGGGAGGCGCCGCGAGCGGTGCCGCGTCGATGCGGTCAAGGAAAGCCAGCGCCGATTGGGCCTCCAGGCGAACCGCGCTCGACCTCATGGCGGCTTCCTGGAACGCCTGGCACTGCGCCGGCGTGGCGGTGCCCGACAGGATCGATGCAAGGTCGGCGGCGGCCCGGCCGGGGTCGGCGGCCTGGATTCCGGCGGCCCCGGAAGCCTCGGGCGACGGTTCCGGTGCGCTCTCGCCGGCGCTCGCATCCGCGACCGGCGGCCCCTGCGGATCGCCCGCGAACGGACGATCGCACAGGGACTCGAGCAGGGCTGCGATCTCATTCTTGTCCAACGTCGATCCTCCCTGTCCCTCGGTTAGACGGACAGCCTCCATTTTTTCACCACGTCGGCATCGCCAAGCGCCTCGCGCAGCCGTCGCTTGAGCCTCTGGGCGAGCTTATGCACGTCCTCGACCGGTAGGCACAGCAGGCGCGCGATCTCGCGCGCGGGCTCGCCGGACAGCGCCAGCTGCAAATATAGGCGCTCCTCGACCGCAAGGTCAGGGAGCGCCTGCTGCAATGCATGGAGCGCATGCTCCAGGAGATCGGCGCTCTCGCGCTCGACCAACTGGTCCTCCGGGGTCGGAACCCGGAAATCTTCCGCGCCTCCCGCCCGCGCCATTTCCTCGGCCACCGCGAGCTCGACCATCTGGCCCTCGCCGCGCGGCTCCGCATGGTAACCGGCCGGGAGCGCCTGGCGGACGCGGGCGATCGCCAGCGCGACCGAAGCCGCCGTCGGCGGCTCCTCACCGGCATGCGCCAGATGCCGCAGCAGCAACGCCGGATCGGGCTCCAGCCGCTCCCAATAAAGCAGCCGATAGACCGACTGATCGAGCGCATCCAGACGCTGGATCGCAGCCGGCAGCCGGCGGCGCGGAACGACGGTGCGCACGAAGTCGACCACCAGGTTCTCGATGATGTGCAGGACGAAGCCCGAAGGGCTGCCGCGGCCGGCATAGGCGCGCAGCCGCTGCAAATTGTTCTTCAGCAAGGCCTCGCACACCGCCTGATAGGCGTCCTCGCGGTTCTGGGCGTTGCCGGCGCCGGGCAACGAGCGTTCGATCATGCGCCGCATGTCCGGCGCGAAGAACGCCTCGAACGCCCGCCACCCGCGGCCGGCATCGCGCACCAGCAGATTGACGGCGCGCTCGAGCAGGAGATCGCGCACCACCAGCCCCACGAACACCCGCACCCGCGCGCGTCCGTCATAGGGCTCGAGCCGCGAGAATTTGTTCGCCTGCAGGGCCGCCATGACGTCGCGGAAAGCCGCCTGCGCATCTGCCTGCCCGCCGGCAATCCGGCCGCAGGCAGTCCACACCAGATCGGCGAGCGCGCGCAGCAAATCGTCCGCCGCCCCGGGGGCTCCCCGCAAGGCCGCCGCCAGCAGCGCTTGGTCCGGATCAAGAGGCGCGGTCATGGAACCATCATTTGGGGCGGATTGCGACAGTAACGGGGCAATCGGCCCGGATTGCAAGTCCGGCGAAAATTTCACCGGGCGGTGCCGCCGAAAATTCCACCCCGTCCGTCTAACGGATTTGCCGGCCGACCGGTCACGCATCCGGTCGGGCGACGGCAACCGTTACCGAACGCGCGCAAGCGCAATCAGGAGCGTCCGATGACGACATGGAATTTACTGGCCGCGGCCCTATCGCTCTGCCTGGCGCCATTCGCCGGCGGGGGCGCGCATGCCGAAACCAGCGACGACTATCGGCTGTCCGGCCCGGCGGTCCACGGCAACCTCGCGATCTATTTCGTGCACGGCCAATCCCGCGGCGGCCCGATCCCGCTCACGCTCGCGGAGGCGCTCGTCAAGAAGACCATCGAGGTGCGCGAGATCGGCCAGGTCAACGAGCTGCAGGTCGAGAACATCGGGGCTGAGGAGATATTCATCCAGGCCGGCGATATCGTGAAGGGCGGCCAGCAGGACCGCGTGCTCAGCGTGAGCCTGGTGCTCGAGCCCCATTCCGGGCCGCTCAAGATCGCCTCGTTCTGCGTCGAGCAGGGTCGCTGGTCGGCACGCGGCAGCGAGGACGTGGCCAGGTTCTCGAGCGCGAACGCGGCGCTGCCTTCGCGCGCCGCCAAGGTCGAGATGGCCGGCGTCCCGCCAAAGACCGCCGGCGCCGATGCGGCGACCGTGAGCAAGCGCCAGCAGGAAATCTGGAAGAAGGTGACGGAAATCCAGGGCAAGCTGTCGAGCAGCCTGGGTGCGCCGGTCGCCGCCGCGCCCTCGCGCACCAGCCTGCAGCTGGCGCTAGAGAACGGCGGCCTCGAGCGCGCGCAAGCCGAATACGTCAAGGAGCTGCAGCCGCTCGGCGAGAAGGACGCCGACATCGTCGGCTACGTGTTCGCGGTCAACGGCAAGATCAACAGCGCCGACATCTATCCGTCCAACGGCCTGTTCCGGAAGATGTGGCCCAAGCTGTTGCGCGCCAGCGTGACCGAAGCGCTGGGCGAGCGCGACGGCACCGCCCAGCCGGCACCGCCGGTCGCGGACGCGAACAGCTTCCTGGCCCGCCCGGCCGACGCCCGCACCGTCGAGAAGGACGCCGGATCCGGCGGCCGCATCGAGATGCGCGACAGCGCCAAGATGTTGTTCATGGAAGCGAAGCCCGCGGCAGCACCGGCGAGCGCCTGGGTGCATCGCAATTATCTGGCCAAGTGACGGCCGGATGAAGCGGCGCCGCCTCGGTTTCCATCCCCCGGGGCGGCGCCGCACTTGCCATTGCGGCGATACTCGCTGCGACCCGAGATCAGCGGCGGCACATGGCGAGCCGGCACGGATAGAGCCGGCCGCGATGGCTGGCGACAAAGGCCGAGAAGCCGTGCGTCCCCGTCGGGGCATGAAATCCCGGTGGCAGGGGTTGCGGGTTGAGCGCCAGCGCGGGCGTGGCGAGGGCGAACGACAAGGCGAAGATTCCCGACAGCAAGGGCGATGTTGCGCGTTTCATGACCGATCTCCTTCGCGGACGAGGCGGCGAGGCGCTCGCCCCCGATCATGGGTCGCACGGGCCGGCTCAAGGTTTGCGGCTCGATTGCGCAAACGACCATTGTGTGACGGCGATCACGCCGGCTGGGAGATGTATGGCGCAGCCGCCCGGGCGGCCGATTCGGCTAGTCGGTCAGCCAATGGGCGCAACCGGCTTCTCTCGCCCAATAGTCCCAGCCGCGGCGCATGGCGTTCGAACTCGGGATCGATGGCGAGGCGCGCCCGCGACTCGCCCGCGGAAATGCCGACGATCTTGCCGAATGGCGTCGCGGCGGCAAGCGCCCGTGCATTTCTCGGAAGATAGATCGACATTCGCACCACATCGTTGAGGCTCCGCCCGGTCGCCACGAAACCAATGCCGCGCAGCAGCACCACGCGATCGGATTTCAGACACTTGGCCAAGTCCCGTCCGCGCTCGAGCGTGCTGACCGACAGATCGGTATCATCGCCGAATTTGCCGGCCATATCCCACGCCGCGACATGCGTCCCCATGTCTCCGACCGAGGCGATGACGGGCCGCAGCGCCGATCGCGCGACGCCAAACGGCAGCAAGTCCTCGGAGCGCGCGAACAGCACCGCATGGATGTCGGGGCGGGCCGCGAGCACCGCGCCATGCACGAACCGCTCGCTGCACGGCGCGCGGGTGTCGGCGGCGACCAGACCGCCGTCGAGCGTGAACTCGAGGATGTCGTCGGGCTCGACCAACGCGGGGCTGCGCGCACGCGCCAGCAGAAACCGGTTCGGATCGTCGGGATGACGCAGGCTGACGTGACCATCCTCATCGAAGATGCCCTGCCGCGCCAAAATACGATTTGCCACCGCGAGCTCGTTCCTGGCGCGCTGCGATAGAGTCATTGTTATTGGTCCGCTCGCGGCATCGCGCGGCCCGGGCCCAAGAGCACGAACGCACCCGCCAGCAGGAGGATGGCGCCGACCTCGTGCAGGAAAGAAGCCACGGCCGAGCCGCCCAGCACCAGCGTCGCGAACTCCAGCCGCCATCTGGGCGGTCATGAGGGCGAGCAGCGCAACCGCGCCCGCGCGGCAGCGGCCGGCCCGGATCAGGTTGGCGATCAGCGCCACCCACAGACCGATCGACAGTATCCGATGCACCAACTGGATCATGTATTGATTGAACGTGAAATTGAGCCACCAGGGCGCATAAGCGGTGAGGCTGTCGAGCGGCGGCAGCACGCCGGCCTCGTAGCCCGGGAAGCCGCGCCACACCGATATGGCGTCGCGCGAAGCAAACAAAGCGCCGGAGCTGAGATCGAGAATGAGCAAGGCGATCCAGAGCGACCCGGCGCGGCCCCATGACGATGGCCGGGCGACAGGGGTCGGCGGCGCGACGACGGAGGCCATGACCAGCGCCAGCGCGACGCCGGCGAAAGTCATGTCGAGGGCGTGCCGATACTGTCCGGTGTTGTAGCGCGCCAAGTCCGCGACCCTAGCGATCGTGAGGTCGAGGCACCAAACGGCGGCCAGATAGCCCAGCCCGAGGAGACAGAGTGCGCCGTGGCGCTTCACGGCAAAGCTATATTCGGGCAGCAGGCCGGCGACCAGAAATCCGGAACCGAAGGTGCCGGCCAGCAGCAGCGTGCTGCCGCGGCGCAGCCATTCCCACCAATACAGCAGCTGGAATTGCGCGAGATTTTCCGAGCCGCCGCAGGCCGCAAAGACCGGATCCTGCTGGTGCCGCACAAAGGCGGCGAACCAGGCCTGCTGGTCGAGCGGGGGAACGAGATCGACCGGCGGGGCGATGGCGAACAGGCCGGGGGTAAACCGGTTCTCGATCCCCAGGAGCAGAACCGCGAGGCCGAGCACCGCCAGGATCAGGAAATAGATCCGCACCGCGAGCGCATTGGCCTGCACGGCCGAGGACGGCGCATCCGATGATGTGCCGGCGGACGACCAGACCAGGTGCTCTGCAATCGCCATGCGCGACGTCCGGGCAAGAGTGGGCGGGTGCCCTCGACGGACCGCCCCGACCACGAGCGGCGCGCCGGTGCCAACTCTATATGCACCCCGGACATTTGTCCGGGTTACGCCTAGCGGCCGGCGGCGCACAAAGGCTCGACCCGACCCTTGGCATAGTCCCGAGCCGAGAAATCGATCTTGGCAGCACCTGACGCAGCGACGACGAAGGCGCCAAACGACGTATATCGATCATAGAGCTGGGTCGCCGTCATGCCCGGCCGGTACTCCTCCGCCGGTGATTGATTCACCAGCCTGCGATAAGCCGCGATGGCGTCCTCGGCCGTCGCAAAGGTTCCGTATTCCCGACGCTCGTCCTCCACCATGTAGCGGAAGTTTGTCGTCCACCATTGCCGTGTATCGCGACATTCAGGATGTCCCAGGCGCCCCACCTGACAATGAGCGTCTACGCGCGGACCGGGCCGGTCAAGCGGCCCGATGAGCAATGCAACAAATAACTTTTATGTACCATAAATATAATTCAAATGTATCCGTATGCGGATACGGCTTGGCACAATTCCACCAAACGGAGACCGTTTCGCCTCCGATATTCGCCCGAACGATCAAAAATACCCATGTTGCTCAATGCATTTCCGGCAAGCGATTGCCCTCCCGACTGGAACACTGCCTTCGTAAGTATTTTTTCTTCCCAGGTTGTTTCTTAATTACATTACGTGATTTTTATTTTAGATTGAAGCTCCGTTCCAAGCTGGGCCAGTTGAGGTGGCCCGCAGCGATGGTGGCCATGTCGCAGGGCAGCAGCAAGCTTCCGGTGGGCATCAGGGCGCGCGCTCGACGATCCTCGTCGGGTCGGGTGGTCGCGGCCAAGCCAGTGGTCGGTGGCCGGGCCGCCCTTGGCCTCCGCCCGGTTCAGCCGCCGGGCACCGACGCGGGCAGCGCTCCGGACTCGCGGAGCTACCTGCAATGGGCCGCATTCGCGACCGGAAACCAGGATGAGGATGGCACGTTCGGTGCCTACTTCGTCAACGAGCTGCCGGCCGGCGCGAGCCGCTACACTTGGACCCCCGCCGCAGACCGATAGGGCTGAACCCGCGCGCCGCGCGGGCCCGTGGCTGCACGGGCGGCGGCTACTTGCCGGCCACCGGCCGGTAGGGTCCCAGTTGCTTGACCGCCGCCTGCACGAACGAGCCGTCCACCACACCGTCGGCGCTCACGTCCTTGACCTCGATCAGGCCGAGCTCGCGGAAGAACGCCAGATCGCGCTTGAGGCCGGCGAGATTGACCTCGCCGTTCGGATTGACGGCGCTCGGGATGATGCGCCGGAACATGGCTTCGTCCTTGGTCGAGGTGTATTTGGTGAGGATCGGGATGACCTTGTCGGCCGCCGGTCCGGCCAGCCGGCCGTCCTTCAAGGCGTCGTTGTAGAGCCGCACGCCGCGGATATAGGCGCGCATGAAGCGCTCCGCCACGTCGCGCCGGCTCTTGATGAAGCGCTCGGAATAGAACACGACCGCGGTCTGCTGGTCCGGATAGGTGACGTCGTTGCCGACGATGCGCACCGCGGCGCCCTGCTCGATCTCGAGCGTCATGGTCGGCTCGTTGCTGATAGCGGCATCGATCCCCTTGTTCAAGAACGCCGGCAGATGCTCGGGAAAGCCGATATAGACCACATCCACATCGCTGTATTTGAGCCCACCGGCCTTGAGCGTCTCGTTGAGCGCGGACGCGGTGCCGGTGCCGGGCGCCGCGATCGCGACCTTCATTCCCTTGAGATCGGCAACCGATTTGAAGCGACGGGAGTCGACCAGATCCTTGCGCACCATCAGGGATGAATAGCCGTAGCCGGGCTTCATGGAGCTCTGATCGGCCACGATCCTGGTGTTGATGCCGCGCCCGATGGAATTGTAGAAGCCGGCCGATACCGTGCCGCCGCCGACGTCGAGATCGCCGACCCCGAGCGGCGCCATCATCTGGGCCGCCGAATTGAACGGCGTCATGGCGACCTCGATGCCCTCGTCGCGGAAATATCCCATGGCGTCGGCCACGTAATAGCCGACGTCGCTCATGGTGCGGGCGATTCCGATCCGCACTTGCTCGGCGGCGGAGGCCGCGGACGACGCGAGCCCGAGTGCCAGGCATCCGGCGAGGAGACCTGCGGCCGCAACTCGCCGGCGGCGCGCGTTTCGCTGCGGTGGCTTGTTTGGCTCGAGCACGTGGTCCTGCATCTTGATTCTCACCTCAAAGCGGCGCGACCGCTTGATTGCAGCTTCGCCGCGGCACCTGAAACTTGTAGCATCAAGGGAATCGGCTGTCATGCGACCCGGAAGCGCACGCCCCACTTGGCGGTGAGCCCCCTGGTCGCATCCGGGCGACCGATTTAGTACTTGATACGTATTGCGTATCAAGCTATGGTGGGCTGCGAGGACACATGATCGGATCGATCAAATGCGTGGAAACCCGGCGCATTTGGCAGGGCGAATCAAGCCGGAAATTTCCGGGCGAAATTCATGACCGGGCCCTACGCAAGCTGCGCCAGCTCGATGCCGCGACGACGTTGGATGATCTGCGAAATCCGCCGGGCAATCGGCTGGAGATGCTCAAGGGCAGTCGCATCGGCCAGATGAGCATCCGGATCAACAACCAGTGGCGGATCTGCTTTCGGTGAGTCGACCACGCGGCGTGGGACGTTGAGATCGTGGACTATCACTGAAGCTTCGGCGTTACGGAGGACATGGTCATGGCACGGCTTCGCAACCCCCATCCGGGCGAAATTCTGAAAGAAGAGTTTCTCAACGAGATCGGCATGAGCCAGAATCAGCTCGCTCAGGCGATCGGTGTTCCGGGCAATCGCATCCATGCGATCGTCAATGGAACTCGCAATATTACCGGCGATACGGATCTGCGACTATGCAGGTTCTTCGGCTTGTCGGAAGGTTATTTCCTGCGGCTGCAGAACACCCATGATACGCTGGAAGCCAAACGCCGCATCGGAGCGCAGATCGCCAAGATCAAGCCCTACCGGCCTGACAAGGCGGCCTAGCAGGTCGTTGAAAAGCGGTTTTTTTTCGGCACGGATGTGATCCAGCGAAGCCTGAAAAACCGGACGCGCGAGACTCGCCGGACGTCGGCATGACCAAGGCAGCATCAATCAAGCGAGCGGACCGCTGCAATCTCCGGGAATCGTCATGGCACAACCCCGCTTCGATCGTGCAGCCGAGGATATCGGCAACATCGTGGGTCTCGGGCACGTCAACACCGCCATCCCGCGGCAGCGCCTGTCCACGCTGTTCTACGTGACCGGGCTCGGGCTCACCCGCGATCCGTTCATCAATACCGGCATCGACAACATGTGGATCAATGTCGGGCAGAGCCAGTTCCATCTCCCGACCGGCCGGATCGAGGTCTTGCGCGGCATCACCGGCCTGGTGCTGCCGGACCGCGCGGCCCTGCTCGAGCGGCTGGCGGCGGTGCGCGCCCCGCTCGCCGGCACCGGCTTCGATTTCCGCGAGCGCAACGATTGCGTCGAGACCGTCTCGCCCTGGGGCAACCGCATCCATTGCCATGCGCCCGACCCGGAACGGTTCGGCCCGCTCATGCTCGGCATGCCCTATGTGCAATTCGACGTGCGGCCCGGCACCGCCGAGGGGATTTCGCGCTTCTACGGCGAGGTGCTGGCGGCGCCGGCCGAGCTCATCGACGACGCCGGCGGACGGCGCGCCCGCGTCACGGTCGGGGCCAAGCAGTATTTCGTGTTTCGCGAGACCGACACCCCGGAGCCCGCCTTCGACGGTCATCACGTGCAGATCGACGTGGCGGATTTCTCCGGGCCGCACCGCCGCCTCCACAAGCTCGGCCTCATCACCGAGGAGAGCAGCCAGCACCAGTACCGCTTCAAGGACATCGTGGATCCGGATACCCGGCACGTGCTGTTCACCATCGAGCACGAGGTGCGCAGCATGCAGCACCCGATGCATGCCCGCGCGCTGGTCAACCGCAATCCGGCGCAGACCGGCATGAGCTACCGGAGCGGCCGCGACAGCCTGCCGTGGTCGATGGAATAGATGGGGCGTAGGGACGCGCGGTCGCCCGCGCTATTCCTTGAGGAGCTTGCCCAACGCCGCGATGACCGGCTTGGGCATGTGGACGGTGTCGCGCGTGATCGCGTCCATCTCCTCCGCCGTGCCCGGCTCGATGGTGACGTTGCGCTTCTCGCAGGCCGCCAGGAAGTCCGGATCCTTGAGCATCGCCTGGAACGCGGTGCGGAGCGCCGCGAGCCGCTCGGGCGGCACGCCCGGCGTGGTCAGGATTGAGCGGCCGATCTCGGCGGTGCCGGCGATGGCGCGCAGCACCGCGCGGCCGTCGTCGGTGAGGCCGAGCTCCGGCAGGGTCGGCACCTGTGGCAGCAGCGGATGGCGCTTGAGCGCGTTCTGATAGAGGATCACGGCGCCGTCGCCCTTGATCCATTCTGGATGGGCGGCGAGCAACCCGGGGATCCCGACCGCCGACACCAGCTCGACCTCGCCACGCTCGGCCGCCAGCATGATCTCGTTGGTGCCTTTGTAGCCCTTCACCAGCTTGAACTTGGCGCCCGCATAGGCGTTGAGCGCCAGCGGATAGAGCACCGTGGTCGAGCCGCCGCCGCTGGTGCCGGTGATGATCTCGCGGGTGCGCGCGTCCTCGAACGACTTGATGCCGGTGCGCTTGAGCGCCACCCCGACGTCGATATTGGTGGTGAAGCGGCCGAGATACGGCAGCCGCGTCGGATCGGTCGGGTTCTTCTCGTCGGTCACCGCATCGACCGCCAGGGTCTGCGCGACGCTGCCGAAATAGGTACCGTCCTTGGGGGCGACGTCGGAGAGGTAGCCGACCGCCTTGAAGCTGCCGGCGCCCGGCATGTTCTGCGGGATGATGGTCGGGTTGCCGGGCAGGTGCCGCGGCAGGAACTCGGCGAACAGCCGGCCGTAGATGTCGTAGCCGCCGCCCTCGCCGTAGCCGATCAGCACATGCAGGGTCTTGCCCTTGTAGAAGTCGGCGACCGATTGCGCGCGAAGCTCGGGCGCGGACCCCAGCACGAGGGACAGCGCCAGGGCGGTCCAAAGCGTTCGTCGCGTCAAGCTCATCTCGATCTTGCTCCTCACCGTTGCGGGCTGGATCGGCGCCCGGGCGCCCGATCTCCCGCATTGTTGGGCGGCTCGTCCGATCGCGACCGGAAGGCGCCGATAATTTTGACTATCACGGCGTTTTTCCGCCCTCAAGGACGCCGCCGCGCCGGCTACGGCCGCGACCGGCGGCATCTTGACCCATCAGCGCAACCGCGCCACGCGCCGCACCATGTAGTTGAAAAGGTTAATCTGGTTCTCCGCGCGCGTAATCCGCTTCTTGGCCTTGGCCTCCTCGGGCGAGGTGACCAGCTTGGCGCCGCCGGCGGATTCGGCGACCAGCTGCATCCAGCAGGCCTTCTCCAGCACCAGCGCCAGATAGATCGCCTCCTCGAGCGTGCGGCCGGCCGTCACGATGCCGTGGTTGCGAAGCAGCAGCACCTGGTGCTGACCGAGGCAGCGCGCCACCGCCTTGCCGAGCTCCTGGGTGACGATCAGGTCGGTGGTCTCCGAGAACACCGGCAGGCCGTCGGAGAAGGCGGCGCCCGGATGGCCCACCGGCTGCAGCGGCTTGCCGAGCGAGGAGAAGATCACCGAATGGGGCGCGTGGGTGTGCACCACCGACAGGATCTCGGGGCGCACCCGCATGATCTCGGTATGGATGTAGACCTCATTGTGGCGCGCGTGGGTGCCCGCCACCTTCTCGCCCTCGATATCGATGGTGACGATGTTGTCGGGCGTCATCTCCTCGAGCCCCATGCCGCCGGCCTTCATCAGGATGCGGCCCGGGTTCTCCGGCTGGCGCAGCGTCACATGCCCCATGCAATAATCGCCCTGCCCCTCGATCTCGAGAATGCGGCCCGCGTCCGCCAGCTTCTCCCGCAACGCCATGTCGTCCATATCGATCGTCCTTCCCGTCATCGTCTCGAATTGCGTGGGCAAGCTGATGCCGTTTTTGCCGGCAAAGAGCAACCTCGCTCGGCCCGCGCTTCAACGCCGCGGCAGCGGCCGGCGGGCCGGGTTTGCACGCATCCCCCTTGTGGCACGGCGGGTACCGGCGTAACCGCCCGGGCGGCAAGCCTCCCGACCGCACCGACACCCGTCGCGGTCGTGCAACCACGTCATGATTCTGTTATTTACCGCCTGCTAAAGCCAAAAGCCGGGGCCGCCCGCCCGCTCCTCGCACAGGGAAAATCCGATGCGCAAATTCATTACCGTCCTCGCCTTCATGGCATTGACCGCCCTTTCGCCCGTGCTGCTGCACGCCGAGGATGCAAAGCCGTATTCGGACAACAAAGAGATCAATCTGCTTTTGCTGTTGCCGCCGCCGCCGGCGAACGACTCCGCGCAGATGAAGGCCGAGCTCGGCGAGATCCTGACCATCCAGGTGACCCGCACCACGGCGATGGAGGAGCGCGCCATCGCGGACGCCAGCGAGAACATCTGGCGCTTTGCCGATGTGGTCGACAGCCCCAATTTCAATGCCGCGGCGCTGCCCAAGCTCGCCGCCTTCTTCGACCGCGTGATCGAGACCGAAGGCGCCGTGGTCGATCCCGCCAAGGACGTGTGGAAGCGGCCGCGCCCGCACCTTTATTCTGACCTGGTCAAGCCGGTGGTGCCGCTCTCGAAGTCCGGCTCCTATCCGTCCGGCCACTCGACGGTCGGCACCCTGATGGGCATCGAGCTTTCCAACATGCTGCCCGAGAAGCGCGCACCGATCATGGCGCGGGCCTGGGAGTTCGGCCGCAACCGGGTGGTGGGCGGCATCCACTATCCCTCCGACATCGAGATGGGCCGCATCTCAGGCATGGTGATCGCGCAGACCATCTCGACCCATCCGGACTTCAAGCAGGAGTTCGAGGCCGCCAAGGTCGAGCTGCGAGCGGCGCTCGGCATGTAGCTTGGCAAGCGCGGGTAAGTTCCCACTTGTCACGGGCTTGACCCTGGACCTTTCCAGACTTTGAGTTTGGAGCGGTCCCGGCTCAAGGCCGGGACAGGGGTGTCCGCTGGTGGCCAACAAACCAGCCTCAAGACGCCGATCTTCCCCGGTGGCCGCTGGCCTCGGCGCCGGCGTCGGGGGCGAGCGGCAGGCAGAAGGCGAGGCAGGACAGCACCAGCACGGTGGCGCCCACAAACGCCACCTGGAAGTCGACGAGGCCGAGCGCGCTGGCGCCGCGCCAGGCCAGCGACAGATGCAGCAGCACCGCCACGATGGCAACCCCGAAGCCGCGGCTGAGCTGCTGGGCCATGCTGGCGATGCTGGTGGCGGTGCTCATCTGCGGATTGGAGATGTCCGCATAGGCGATCGCCTGGGTGGCGGTGAACTGCAGCGACTGGAAGAAGCCGCCGACCAGGAGCAGCACGAAGATGAGCGGAACCGGGGTCGCGCCGGTGAAGAAGGCGCACATGGCGATCGACGCCGCGCTGATGAAGCCGTTGACGATCATGACCTTGCGGAAGCCGAAGCGCTTGAGGATCGGCCGCGCCGTCGCCTTCATGGACATGGCCCCGACCGCGGTCGCGAAGGTGAGCACGCCCGAGGCGAACGCCGTCATGCCGAACACCACCTGCAAGAGGAGCGGCAGCAGGAACACCAGGCTGCCGGCGCCGGCGCGGAACAGCGAGCCGCCCCCGATGCTGGCCCGGAAGGTCGGAATGCGGAAGATCGACAGATTGAGCAGCGGATGCACATAGCGCCGCAGATGGCACAGCGCGAAGGCGCCGGCCAGAAAGCCGACCGCCAGCAGGCCGACCGCCACCCCCGCATTGTTGAGCCCGCGCCCGATCGCCTCGATGCCGTAGAGGAGGCAGGAAAGCGCCAGCCCGGTGAGCACGAAGCCGACCCAGTCCAGCGGGCGCGGCGCGTCCTCCTTGGGATTGTCGAAATAGAGGCTCACCAGCACGATGCCGAGGATGCCGAGCGGCACGTTCACCAGGAAGATCCAGCGCCACGAGAAATAGGTGGTGATGAAGCCGCCGATCGGAGGGCCGAGCACCGGGCCGAGCTGCGCCGGCACCTGCAGATAGGCCATGGTGCGTACCAGCTGCGAGCGCTCGACGCTGCGGAACAAGACGAGGCGCCCGACCGGCACCATCATGGCGCCGCCGAGCCCCTGCAGCACCCGTGCGGCGGTCAGCTCGATCGCATTGCCGCTGAGGCCGCACAGCACCGAGCCCAGGGTGAACAGCGCGATCGCGGCCCGGAACACCGTGCGCCCGCCGAACCGGTCCGCCGCCCAGCCGCTGACCGGGATGAAGACCGCCACGCTGAGCAGATAGGCGGTGACCGCCACGCTGAGCGTCACCGGATCGGAATTGAGCGAGACCGCCATCTGGGGCAGCGCCGTGGTGATCACGGTGGCGTCGATCTGCTGCATGATGATCGCCGACGCGACGATCATGGCGACGACTTTCGGCTTGGTGGCTGGGGACATAGCCGGCGATGTGAACGATTTCGTCAACATATTCAATTAAACACTTGAAGCATGATTCCGGCGGAGCCGCCGGGGGCCGAATTATGCGGCATAATGCGGGATCGATGGCAGGGCCGGTGCGCGCGCAACGCACCAAAAAGGACCCATCGGCCCGGTTTCGCCATTTTGGCGAGATTTTCAGCTTGTTTCCGGAGGCACGGATAGTTTAAATCGAACCGACCCGACTGCGTCACAATGGCCGGATCGGGGGTCTTCATTTCGTAGAAGCGTCGACGGTTGATTTCGGGCCCCATTTCCGGCGCCCGGGCCGGCAATAACGATCACACATGAGGAGGAATGCGATGACTTTTCCAATCAGGACTCTGCTCCTGGCAACCGTGGCTGCGCTGTCGGCCACCGCGGTCGCCCAGGCGGTCGAGCTCAAGGAGGTCGGGAAGATTCCGATCAAGCTCGACGCTCCCCTGCAAGGCTTCGACATCGGCTGGTTCGACGCCAAAACCGACCGCTACATCCTGGCCAGCCGCGGCAGCTTCGACCCCAAGGACAAATCGAATCCGGGCAACAATGCCTTGCTGATCATCGATGCGGCCAATGACAAATTCCTCGCCGCCGCGACCGGCATCAGCCTCGCGCGCGGTGCCGTCATCGTCAACGACGGAGCCGAGGCCTATGTGGGCGACGGCGACAACTCCATCAAGGTGGTCGACATGAAGGCCGGCAAGGTCGTCGCCAGCATTCCGACCGAGGCCAACAAGGGCGGCGCCGACGAGCTCGGCTATTCGCCCAAGGACAACGTGGTTGCCATGGCGCTGCCGGACAACGAGCCGCCCACCCTCATCCTGATCTCGACCAAGGACCGCAAGATCTTCGCCAAGGTCGCGGTCCCGAATGCCTCCGACGGCTTCGAGCAGACGATCTATTCCGAGGTGGACGGCATGTTCCACACCGTCATCCCGGAGCTCGGCGGCGATCCCAACAAGGGCGGCATGATCACGGTCGACCCCAAGACCGGCAAGCAGGTGGGCGAGATCGCGCCGATCGACAATTGCAAGCCGCACGGCAACTTCCCGGGCGTCGGCAGCGAGCTGATCATCGGCTGCAACTACGGGCAGACCAAGGACAAGCGCCCGCCGGTGCAGATGACCTTCGACGTGAAGACCGGCAAGGTGACGGAGACCATTCCGGGCATCGGCGGCACCGACATGTCGGGCGCCGATCCGGGCCTCGGGCTCTACTACACCGCCTCGGCCGGCAACGGCGAAGGCTCGGCGCTCGGCGTGATCGACGCCAAGACCCACAAGCTGATCCAGAAAATCCCGACCGCCGGCCGCGCCCATTCGGTGGCGGTGAACACCAAGACCCACCACGTCTATGTGCCGGAAAGCGCGCAAGGCGGCTGCGGCTGCATCAGGGTTTTCGCCCCGATGTAATCGGGTTGCGCAATGTCGCTTCCAAGAATCCGGGCGGGTGGGGCGAAGGTCCCACCCGCCCTTGCTGTTCCTGGCGGCGCGCAATTTCCGGTTGATGTCACATCCGGTTGATGCAAGGCTGCCACTATGCCGGGATCGAAGCGGCCGATCCTGGATGACGTCGCGCCCGGCCGGCGCTTGCAGCGCGACGAGACCCCAAAGCCCGCAATTCCGACAACACGTGACGTCAACACGTGAATTGCGCCGACAACGCGTGAACCCGGGGAGGTAGCCATGCAACGCGAGAACTCTTTATCGAGCCGTCCTGATCGCATCCGTCATCGTCGCAGGCGCGGTCGCGCCGGCGGCCGCGCAGACGCCCGCCGCGCAGGCGCCAGCCGCGCGCAGCTTGCCGATGTTCGAGGTCGATCCCGCCTGGCCGAAAATACCGGCCAAGTGGAAGGTCGGGGATGCGTCCAGCTTCGCGGTCGACGCGCAGGACAATATCTGGCTGCTGCACCGTCCGCGCACCCTCAAGCCCGATCAGGCCGCGATGGCAGCGCCGCCCATCTTGGTGTTCGATCCGGCCGGCAACAACATCAAGGCCTGGGGCGGCAACGGTAGCGGTTTCGAATGGCCCGAGCGCGAGCACGGCATCCATATCGACTACAAGGGCTTCGTGTGGATCGGCGGCAATAGCTGTCCGACCAACGGGCTCGCGGGCTTGAAGCCGGTCGCCGACGATCAGTTGCTCAAGTTCACGCAGGACGGCAAGTTCGTCATGCAGATCGGGCACAGCAACCAGAGCAAGGGCAATGCCGATACGGCCAACCTGCACCGGCCGGCGGACGTCTGGGTGCATCAGCAGTCCAACGAGCTCTACGTCGCCGACGGTTACGGCAATCACCGGGTCATCGTGTTCGATGCCGATACCGGCGCGTTCAAGCGCATGTGGGGCGCCTTCGGCAACAAGCCGATGGACGACGACCATTGCGAGATCGTGAGCCCCAAGAGCTTCCCGGACGCCCAGGGCCCCGCCAACTTGAGCGTGGTGCATTCCATCCGGGTGGCCAATGCCGATGGTACTGTCTACGTGGCGGACCGCGAGAACCGGCGGGTGCAGATGTTCCTGCCCGATGGCACCTTCGTGAAGCAGTTGATCCGAACCGGCACGCCGTTCGCGCGCAATCTGGCGTTCTCGCCCGACCGCGATCAGCAGTTCCTCTATGTCGGCGGCGACAAGGGCATCGTGGTGGTGGACCGCAAGACGCTTGAGGTGGTCGGCAACATCCAGCCCCCCGGCATGATCGGGGCCGGCCATCACATCCAGACCGATTCGAAGGGCAATATCTATATCGCCCAGACCACCAGCGGCATGCAGAAGCTGGTGTTCAAGGGCATGACCACGGCCAGCCGCTAGCTAGCTGCTCCCGCATGCGTCACCCGCGGGCTTGACCCGCGGGTCCATCTTTTTTGCAAGATGGATTGCTTTTTCGCGAGATGGATTGCCGGGTCGTTAGGGCGTTTACGCCCGTCTTCGCGGGCTATGCCCGGCAATGACTCCGAATTCAATTGCCACCGCTCAACGCGCCGCGACGGTGCGCTTCGGGGGCGGGCCGCCGGCGATTTCGGCGATCAGCTTCTTCACCATGGAGCGGCCAAACGAGCTGAAATCCTCCGCCACCATCACGAACGAGCCGGGACCGCCGATGACGTTGTCGCGGTAGTACTTCTCGAGCCCGCCGGGCGGATTGGTGTGCTCGGGAATGCGGGAATATTGCAGATCGGTCAGGATAGCGATGCCGTTGACCACGATGCCCCTGGCGACGGCTTGGTCGCGGGCCGCCTGCACGTCGCGCCCCGCGTTGTTGGTCCCGTCGCCCGACACGTCGATCGCGCGGCGCTCGGCCTCATACGGCGCCCGGGCGATCTGGGCGGCCGCGAAGCTGATGCCGCCGCCGATCGAGGTGCGGTCGTTGAAGGAGCGTGGAGCCTCGTTGATCAGGTCGCCGAACCGGCGCGCGGAATTGGCGCCGTCGATGATGCTCCAATCGATCACCTGCTTCTGCTCGCCGGCACCGGACCAATCGATGAAGCAGATGGCGATCTTCTGGTGAGCGCCGGACTTGATGGCGTCGAGCACCTGCGGATTGGTGATGGCGGCCGCATAACCCTCGCGCTGCAGCAGGAATTTCGGGTGCTCCATGCTGCGCGACACGTCCATGGCGAGCGCGAGCAGCAGGTCGACCTGCTCGGCGGCGCGCGCTTGGGTGATTTGACTTGCGGCCAGCGCGGCAAGCGCCAGCAGGCTTCGACCGATCCGCATCACGTCTGCGCTCCCGACCAGATCGCCGCGGCGGCCCCGAAACCAGGATGGCGCGACGAAAGCAGCATTGCGACCAAGCCTAGCCCAATCCTCCCATCACGGCCAGCACCGCGCCAGACGTTCGCAGCGCCGCCCCCAGTCACTCCCCGGTGATGTTCGCCGCCTTGATGGGACCGGCCCATTTGGCGATCTCGCTCTCGACGAACTTCTGCAGATATTCCGCCGACCGGCGCGCGGGCGCCATCACGGTGGCGCCGATCTCCTTGAGCCGCGCCTGCACGGACGGCGTCTCCATGGTGGCGAGCGTGACGTCGTGAAGCTTGCCGACGATGGCGGCGGGGGCGCCCTTGGGCAGAAAGAAGGCGTACCAGATCGAAGCCTCGAAATCGGTCAGGCCCTGCTCGTAGGCCGAGGCGAGCTCCGGCAGGATCGGCGAGCGCTCGCGGGTGAGGATGGCGATCGCCTTGATGGTGCCGGCCTCGATCTGCGGCAGCGCCACCGTGGTATTGGGGCATTGGTAATCGATCCGCCCGGCGATCAGATCCTGCATGGTGGGGGCGGCGCCGCGATAGGGAACGTGCGTGACCTCGATGCCGGCGACCGCGTTGAGCAGCGAGCACGCCAGATGGGTCGGGGAGCCGGTTCCAGCGGAGCCATATTGCATGGCGGCTTGGTGCGCCTTGGCATAGGCGATGAACTCCCGCAGGTTGCCGGCGGGCAGATCCTTGCGCGCCACCAGCACCTGCGGCGTCTCGGCGATCAGCGCGACCGGCGCGAAGTCGGTCGCCGCGTTGTAGAGCGGCTTCTTGTAGAGCGTTTGATTGTAGGCATGGGTGCCGACGCTGCCGAGCGCGAGCGTGTAGCCGTCCGGCGCCGCACGCGCCACCCGGTTGGTCCCGGTCATGCCGCCGGCGCCGGTCACATCCTCGACGATCACCTGCTGGCGCAGGAGCTCGGAGAGACGCTGCGCCAGGATGCGCCCCATGACGTCGGCGCCGCCGCCGGCCGCGAACGGCACCACCAAGGTCATCGGCCTCAGTGGCCAGTCCTGCGCGGCGGCCGGCGTGCGCGCGCCCGAGAGCGCCACCATGAGCGCGGCGAGAAACCCAATCGCCGCACCTTTCCGGCGTGGCCGGGACGGCACGCAGCGAATCAGCAATACGAAGCCGAAAGGTTTCGCGATCATGCCGGCCACGCTATTGCGTCGCCGGCGGAATCGCCAGCGTCGCGGTCTTTTGGTCTAGGATTTCGAGCCCGGACAATTTGCAGGACAGGGTAGCGAATTATGCTATTATTGCGGCGATGGAGGCACGGAGCCAGCGGCGCCGTGGAAAAAACGCAGAGGAGCAGGCATATGAAGAAGAGAAGCGCTTTGTATTTGAGCGTCGCGGCAATCGCCGTCGCCGCCGTCCTGGCGGGCGTGCCGGCGCAGCTCAATGCGCAGCAGAGCCCGGCGGTCAGCATCGGCAACACCGACCTCGGCGGCGTCGTCAGCGGGCCCAACGGACCGGAAGCCGGCGTCTGGGTGATCGCGGAAACGACCGAGCTGCCCACCAAGATGGCCAAGATCGTGGTGACCGACGATCAGGGTCGCTACGTGATCCCCGATCTTCCGAAGGCCAATTACAGCGTCTGGGTGCGCGGCTATGGCCTGGTCGATTCGCCCAAGGTGCAGACCGCGCCCGGCAAGCTCCTCAACCTGACCTCGGTCCCTGCCCCCAGCGCCGCCGCGGCCGCCGAATACTATCCGCCGATCTACTGGCTCTCGATGCTCAAGGTCCCGACCAAGGCCGAATTTCCGGGCACCGGGCACGACGGCAACGGCATCAATACCATCATCAAGTCGCAGCCGCAGTTCCTGCGCGAGTTCAAGACCGACGGCTGTTTCCACTGCCACGCCATCGGCACCAAGGCGACCCGCACCATTCCGGAGGAGTTCGGCAAGTTCAGCTCCGGCTATGAGGCCTGGACCCGGCGCATCCAGTCCGGCCAAGCCAGCAAGGACATGGTCGAGACCATCGAGCGCTACGGCACCGAGCGCGGCCTGAAGATGCTCGGCGATTGGACCGACCGGATCGCCAAGGGCGAGCTGCCGGCCTCCAAGCCGCCGCGCCCGCAGGGCCTGGAGCGCAATGTCGTCATCACGGTTTGGGATTGGGCCGGCCCCAAGGCTTATCTGCATGACGAGATCGCGACCGACAAGCGCAACCCCACCATCAACGCCTACGGCTCGCTCTACGGCGCGACCGAGAACAGCACCGACAACGTGCCGATCCTCAATCCGGTCACCAACACCGCCACCACCGTGAAGATCCCGGTGCGCGATCCCAAGACGCCCTCGGCGCTCTCCACCGAGATGTTCGCGCCGTCGGCCTATTGGGGCGACGAGAAGATCTGGACCTCGCAGACTATCCCGCACAGCCTGATGCTGGACGAAAAGGCGCGGGTCTGGTACGCGGCCCGCATTCGCTCGGCCAACAATCCCGACTACTGCAAGAAGGGATCGGACCATCCATCCGCCAAGCTGTTCCCGATCGACAAGAACAGCCGCGAGATCGCGATGCTCGATCCGCCGACCCAAAAGTTCACGCTGATCGACACCTGCTTCCCGACCCATCACGTGCAGTTCGGCTTCGACAAGGACCGCACGCTGTGGACCAGCTCGGGCGGCATCGGCGCCGAGGTGCTGGGGTGGATCAACACCAGGGTGCTGGAGGAGACCGGCGACGAAGCCAAGGCGCAGGGCTGGACCGCGTTCATTCTCGACACCAACGGCCTCGGCCACCGCGGCGGCGACTATGTCGAGCCGAACCAACCGGTCGACCCCACCAAGCAGAAGCGCATCCGCGTCGGCTTCTATTCCATTGCGCCGAACCCCGCCGACAGTACGATCTGGGGCACGGTGACCGGATATCCGGGCTCGGTGGTCAGGGTCGATCCGGGCGCGAGCCCGCCGGCGACCGCGCTTTCGGAAATCTACGAGGTTCCGTTGCCCGGGTACTCGCCGCGCGGCGGCGACATCGACAGCAAGGGCGTCATGTGGTCGGCGCTCGCGAGCGGCCATCTCGGCGCCTTTGACCGCAGCAAGTGCAAAGGCCCGCTGAACGGCCCGCTCGCCACCGGCAAGCAGTGTCCGGAGGGCTGGACGCTCTATCCGCTGCCGGGACCGCAGCTCGGCGGCGTGGAGGACAATGGCAGCGGCGAGACGCCGTATTACGCGTGGGTCGACCAGCACAACACCTTCGGGCTGGGCAACGACGTTCCGTTCGCTACCGGCAACCAGAACAACTCGCTGATCGCGCTGGTCGATGGCAAGCCGGTCAACCTGGTGGTGCCCTACCCGATGGGCTTCTGGGCGAAGGCGCTCGACGGGCGCATCGACGATCCCAACGCCGGCTGGAAAGGCCGCGGCGTTTGGTCGAACACCGGCAACCGCACGCCCTTCCATCTCGAGGGCGGCAAGGGCACGACGCCGAAGATCGTGCACTTCCAGATGCGGCCGGATCCGCTGGCGCGGTAAGCCGCGCGCGCCGCGGCTCGGCGAGAGCCACGGAGCTGACATCAAGTGACGGCATGCAGCCCGGACGCTCCCGGGCTGCAAGCGTTTTGGGGGCGGGCGAATGCTCGGCCCTTGGCGCCCTGCGTCCCGGCCCATGGCGAGCGCAAGGCTGCGTCGTCCCGGCCAAGGCCGCGAGCACGTCTTCGACTCCCTCTGGCGGCCGCAGAGCCGGGAACCATACGACGGCCTATGCGCCCCTGCTTTCGCAAGGACGAAGGAAGAGACTTGTTGTTAAACCGAAAACCTGAGTTCGTTCTACGTTCCCTGGGAACGAACAGGGGTCAGCCGATTCAGTGCCGGCTGCAGGTAAACAAACAGTGCATGACGCCGGCGGAATTGTCTTTCGTGCAACTTGCTGCTCGATCCTTTGCTGACCGAGAGCCCATGGGCTGTTGCTGATTTAAAATCCGGCGTTCGTCCTGCGTTCTCTTGGAACGAACAGGGGGCGGCAGATTCGGCGCCGGTCACGCGTAAACAAACAGTGCATGACGGGTGGCAGTGCGATTTTCGCGCATGCTCCGGCTCGATTATTTGTCGAACCGAAATACCACGAATTGTTGCTGATCCAAAAGCCGCAGTTCGTCCTACGTTCCCGGGGAACGAACAGGGGGCGGCCGATTCGGGCAGCGCAGCGAGTAAACAAACAATGCATGCCGCGCGGTGGGAGCTATTTCTTCGGCAGGTCCATCACGTGATTTTCCCCGTCCTTGGCATCGTATACCACCACGCTCACGATCGGATGCCCGGTCTTGATCGCCATGGCGGCCTTCTCGGCCGCCTCATAGGTCGCAAACGACGCCTTGGTCTGCCGATCCACCAGCAGGCGGAACTGGCCGACTTCCGGCCGCTTGCGCCGGCCCAGCAGCTCCGGCACCGGCTCCTCGGCGGCCGCGTCGGGCTGCGTCAGGCTGATGGTCTTGCTCTTGCGCCGGCTCAGCACGTCGGCCGCGGGTTCCTCGAGGACCGGGTCGGGGTGAGCCAAGCCCAGGGTCTTGCTGTCTTGTCGTGCCATTGATCGATTTCCTTCACTTCGTTGCTGACATTGTATCGTTGGCCGCATCGCGAGGCTCGGCGTTCGACGCGGCCCGCCGATTCGGCCGGCCGGGGAATCGCCTGACATCGGCGAGCAAGGCCTCACATCAAATCCGGCGACCCTTCAGGACGGAGTTGACGTCGCGTTGAGCCTCGCTCTTCTCGACGCCGTATCTCGAAACGACCTCGCGCACCAGATCGTCCCGGCTCGCCAGCGCGGACAGCTCCTGCTCGGAGAACCTGTCCCACCTGGCCCCGACCTCCCGGCGCACGCTCTGTCGGGTATCGGCATACGCGACCTCCACCGGGGTGGCAGGGTTCACGGGGTCGCGACCGGCGTGGTCCTTGGCGGCTGTCATGACGGCTCCGGTGGGGGCCGGTTTTTCCAAATAGATGCAAAACATGAATTAAATGACCACCCGGGGACGTCCAGCATCGAATCTAAGCCGAGATCGCAGAATAGCCAGTCCTTGGCCGGAAAGATATCCGGGCGAGCCCACCGCCGTCTTTCCCGCCGGCATCGCCGTTTCAGTGCTCCAGATAGCTTCGCAGCGTCCGCGACCGCGACGGGTGCTTGAGCTTGCGCAGCGCCTTGGCCTCGATCTGGCGGATGCGCTCGCGTGTCACCGAGAACTGCTGGCCGACCTCCTCCAGCGTATGATCGGCGTTCATGCCGATGCCGAAGCGCATGCGCAGCACCCGCTCCTCGCGCGCCGTGAGCGAGGCGAGCGCACGCGTCATGGTATCGCGCAGGTTCGACTGGATGGCGGCGTCGATCGGCAGGACGGCGTTCTTGTCCTCGATGAAATCGCCGAGATGGCTGTCCTCCTCGTCGCCGACCGGCGTCTCCATGGAGAGCGGCTCCTTGGCGATCTTGAGGGTCTTGCGCACTTTCTCGAGCGGCATGCCGAGCTTCACCGCCAGCTCCTCGGGGGTGGGCTCGCGGCCGATCTCGTTGAATAGCTGCCGGCTGGTGCGCACCACCTTGGTGATGGCATCGGTCATATGCACCGGAATGCGGATGGTGTGGGCCTGGTCGGCGATCGAGCGGCTGACCGCTTGCCTGATCCACCAGGTCGCATAGGTGGCGAACTTGTAGCCGCGCCGGTACTCGAACTTGTCGACCGCCTTCATCAACCCGATGTTGCCCTCCTGGATCAGGTCGAGGAACTGCAGGCCGCGGTTGGTGTATTTCTTGGCGATCGAGATGACCAGCCGGAGGTTCGCCTCCACCATCTCCTTCTTGGCCTGGCGCGCCTCGCGCTCGCCCTTCTGCACCATCTGCACGATCTTCCGGAACTCGCCGATCTCCAGACCGGTCTCGCCGGCGAGCACATGGATTTCGTGGCGGTGCTGCTGGATCCGGTCGGCATCCCTGGCGACCAGGCTTTTCCAGCCTTTGGCGGCGAGCTTCGACATCCTGCCGAGCCAGTGCGGATCGAGCTCGCACCCCCGATAATTCCTCAGGAAGTCCTCGCGGGTGACGCCGTGGCTCTCGGACAGCCGCATCAGGCGGCCTTCGTAACCGACCAGCCGCTTGTTGATGTCGTAGAGCTGCTCCACCAATGAATCGATGCGCGCCTGGTTGAGCCGTAGCGACTTCACCTCGGCGATGATCTCTTCCTTCAGCTTCTTGTACTTGCGCTCCTGCGCGGGCGAGAGCGAGGCGCTGTTGAGCCGGAACGCGATGTCCTGCTCCTGCAGGCGGCGCAGCCGCTTGTAGGTAGCGGCGACGTTGTCGAAAGTCTCCAGCACCTTGGGCTTGAGCTCGGCCTCGATGGCGGCGAGCGAGAGCGAGCTCGCCATCTCGTCCTCGTCGATGTCGCTCTCGCCGGCAGCCTCGTCGGAGGGAGTCTCCTCGCCTTGTCGGCCTGCCCCGGAGGTGCGGAACGAAGCGGCAGTCGGCGGCATCTGCGGCGGCACCACGCCGACGATCGGGGCTCCGTCGGGTCCCAGTCCCGGAGCCAGCGCGACCCTGGCATCGGGCCCGGCATGGCTCGCCTCGATGTCGATGATGTCGCGCAGGAGGATCTTGCCCTCGTTAAGCTCGTCGCGCCAGATGATGATGGCCTGGAAGGTCAGCGGGCTCTCGCACAGGCCGGCGATCATGGCCTCGCGCCCGGCCTCGATGCGCTTGGCGATGGCAATCTCGCCTTCGCGCGACAACAGGTCGACCGTGCCCATCTCGCGCAGATACATGCGTACCGGATCATCGGTGCGGTCGGCGGGCGCCTTGGCGTCGATCTTGGCCGGCAGCTTCGGTTGGGCCGGCACCAGCTCGTTGTCGCTCTCCGGCTCCTCCTCGGGCTCCTCCGGCGCGGCATCCTCTTTCGAATTCGGCTTCCTCGCTCTCGACGACGTTGACGCCCATATCGTTGAACATCGAGAGCAGATCCTCGATCTGCTCGGAATTGGCCTCGTCCAAGGGCAGCACCGCGTTGATCTGCTCGTTGGTGACGTAGCCGCGCTTCTTGGCGCCCCGAACCAGCTTCTTGACGGCGCCATCCGCCAGATCCAGCAACGGGCTGTCCGGCACGGTCCCGGGGCCCTCCGTCTCCGGCACCCCGTCTTTTTGCGCCGTCACCTTGGTCCGGTTTGCCATGAGCCTCTCTTGAGCCGGCGCCGAGTCGGATCGCAAGCCCGCCGTCTAGCCGATAGCCTAAAGGGAGCGCCCGCACTAGCGCAAAGGCGGATACGTCCCACAGCGACGGCGCTCGATCAGATCAAGCGTGGCGGCTTCGGCCCCATTTCGCCGTGCGGCGCATCTTTTCGCCAAATCGCAGCGAATTTTCGTCAAATCAGCGCTTTCAGCCGCATGCGGCGGCCGCATACCACGACGTGTCCCCGCCGAGGCACCTCGGCATGCACACATTTTCAACAAAATGGTCTTGCCCGGTTTTCGGGACGCACGGCGTTTCGTTTCCTTTCCCCGTCCGATGAGAGAAAGTGAACGCCGTGCGCATACCCCCGCATCAGCGACGGGATCGCAGCAGGAGCGAATCGATCAGCTCGCTCCACACGATCGGCATTGTTACGTAGGCCAGGACAGCGACCGGAACCGCGATATACACGGACAGCTCAAAGAAATATTCGAAGATCACGACTGTCGCGGTCGCACCTATGACGCTGAGTATCCGGCCGATGACTGTTTTATGAGCAAGCAGAAAATTCAGCATGATGCGCGCCTGTTGCGCTTCCGCCACGCGAAGAACCGGCGCGCCCATGCATGGGTTCGCCCCGATCAACGCGAATCCAGCGACACGCCCAACTGAAATGCCTTTTGCCTGGTCGCCCCGAGCGTTCGTTTCATCGCGCGCGCAATCTTGGGTGCCGGGGTCTTCTGCCGTGCATGGGTCTTGAGCTCTTTTACGTCCGACTTGGTCCAGGCACGACGTTTGACTTTCTTCGCCATCTCAATCTTCCTCCAATGAAGCTGGAGTTCTAGCACCTTCCGGAATTCGTCTGCCAAGCTCTTTTGGCTCGATATCAGCACCGCGCGGATCGTTCACGTAGCGAGATTCATGAATTTTCCTACAAACCCTGGATTGAAACAAACTATCCTGGCCAAAAGTCAACCGGCGGAGTAGTGCGGGGCCGCGGCGCCTCCACAGTGGATCGTAGCGGAAGATCGTGACGGTCTTGATCGAGTCATGATCAAACCCGCCGCTCTCAATGTTGTGCAGGATGCTCGGTTTCAAGAGTCTCGCCAGCCGCAGCGGATCAGAATCGCTTGATGCTGATCTTCTTGGTAAAGCCGCAGGTCTTGCAGACGAGCGTCAGCTCTTCGAACGCGCTGCCGGGCAGTACCGGCGTAACACGGGCGATGACCAGCTCGGTTTTGCATTGCGTGCAGGATGCCCAGCCATCCGGTTCGGGCGGCTGCTCCTTCGAGGCCAAGCGGTTTCCCCCAAATAGCGCGTTCAACTCAAGCCGTGGCGCAATGCGCTCGCAAATCGCGGAAGGAGACCAGCCGTTGCTGATTTTCGTCCCATAGCGCCAGCCTGATGCAGCCCAGGCTCCTCGCCAAGGTCAGCCGGCCGATGCCGCCGAGGTCGGGGTGCTGGCGCAGCACCGATGGCAGCCGGTAAAAGGGAATCCGGCAGCACAAATGATGGATGTGGTGCATGCCGATATTGGCGGTGAACCAGCGCAGCACGACCGGCAGGTCGTAATAGGAGCTGCCGTGGAGCGCCGCCTCGTGCTGGTTCCAGGTTCCGTCTTCATCCCATCGCGTGCTCTCGAACTGGTGCTGGACATAGAACAACCAGACCCCGATCGAGGCCGCGAGCAGCGTGATCGGGAGATGCACGAGCAGGAACGGACCGACACCCACCAGCCACATCAGGATCGATGCGACCGCCACGATGGCGAGGTTGGTGGCCATGGCGCTGAACCAGGGCCACCAGCCCTGGCGCATCAGCCCGACCGGCAGCCGGTGCTGAACCAGGAACAGATAAGCCGGCCCGAAACCGAACATGACGAGCGGGTGCCGGTAGATCCGGTAGCGCAGCCGCCCGAGGTGCGAGCGCGCCAGATACTCGCGCACCGTCAGCGTATCGATGTCGCCGGTGCCGCGGCGGTCGAGATTGCCCGAGGTCGAATGGTGGATGGCGTGGGTGCTGCGCCAGAAGTCATAGGGCGTGAGCGTCAGCACCCCGATCACCCGCCCGACCCAATCGTTGGCGAGACGGTGACGGAAGAAGGCGCCGTGGCCGCAATCGTGCTGGATCATGAACAGCCGCACCAGCAGGCCGGCGGCCGGGATCGCGAGCAGCAGGCAAAGCCAATAGCTGATGCCCAGCGTCGCCCACATCAAAATCCAGATCAGGACGAGGGGCACCGCCGTAATGGCGAGCTCAGCCACGCTGCGCGCCACGCTGGGGGCACGATAGCGGGCCAGAAGCTGCGTCAAGCCGCGGGCATCCGGCGCCAGCGCGACGGCAGTAGAAGAGACGGGTCCGTGCATCGATGACTCTCGGTTCGGTGGTTGAAACGCAACAGCAGGAAGCGGGCCGCTCCTTGCCATGACGCAGGAGCAGCCCAAGGGCTTTTCGCAGGCGAAGCTTATTTCAGGGTGGTCAGCAGGTTCGCGCAGGCTTGCGCCACGCCGCGCTCGGGCGCGGCCTCGCCCGAGAAGGTCGCCCAGCCGCCTTTCTCGATGTAGGAATCCTGCATCCACGAGCTGACCTTTTTCAGCTCGGCCATGTTCAGGGTGGAATCCGAGGCAGCCCGGAACTTGTCGGCGCACAGCGGGGCGAGGACGTTCACCACGGCGGTGTTGGCGCTTTTCTCGGCCATCTGCTTGGCAGTGCTTTCCAGCATCCATCCGCCCCAATTGAAGCCGATGACAGCGGTCGCCAGAAAGCCGGCGATCGCTCCCTGCGCAAGGCGCGAGAGCGATTGGCCTTGCAGGATTGAGGGCAATTCCATGGTGTTTCCTTTCGCCCGACATCGTTCGGAGCGAGGGCGGCGGAGACCCGGATGGGTTCCGGTCGGTCGATTGGATTGAAGACGTGGCCACGCGGTGTTGCGTCCACTCCCCGACACCATGCGCTCTTTCCGGAATTAAGTCTGTATAAAAGTGAACATCATCGCACCGCGCGCGTGCCGGTCGACCTAAAACCCTCACCGGGCTACAACTCCGGCAGATCAACTACAAAACATTCGCGTTTCCGGCGTCGATCGGGCAGAACAGGCGTGGCCGCTTCCATTCGCCCCGAGGAGCCTTCGCTTGCGGGATTTTTTCAAAAGCCTGATGCTAGGCAATCCGGTGTCACCGCAACGTCGCCAAGCCCAGACATGCGGGAGGTTTCCGATGGTTCGTGCTGTGCGCGCCGTAGCGCTGGTGGCACTCGGGGCGCTCGGGCTCGCTCCCGCCGGCGCGCAGGAGACGGCCGGCGCGGCGAAGTTTCCCAGCCGGGCGATCCATATCGTGGTGCCGTTTCCGGCGGGCGGGCCGGCCGATATCGCAGCCCGCCTCATCGGCCAGAAGATGAGCGAGGATTGGGGATCGCCAGTCGTGGTCGACAACCGGCCGGGCGCCAACACCATCATCGGTGCGCAGGTGGCGGCGCGGGCGGCACCCGACGGCTACACGCTGCTCATGGTCATCGATTCGACCCTGACCATGAACCAGTATTTGTATCGCACCCTGCCCTACGATCCGCTTGCCGATTTTGCCCCGATCACCCCGACCGTCAAATCCATGTCGCTCTTGGCGGTGCCGGCCGCGACCGGGCCCAGGACGGTCAAGGAGCTGATGGCGCGCGCCAAGGCGGCGCCGGGCAAGCTCAACTACGGCTCCGGCACCATCACGGCGCAGCTCATGGGCGCCCTGTTCCACAAGTCGGCCGGGCTCGACATCGTGCATGTGCCGTTCAAGGGCACGGCCGAGACCGTGCAAGGGCTGCTGACCGGCAGCGTCGACCTGATCTATGCCGCCACCGTGGTGGTGGGCCCGACGATCGAGAGCGGCCAGATCCGCGCGCTCGCCAAGCTGGACAGCCGTCGCACGCCTTATCCCTCGCTGCCGACGCTCGCCGCCGCGGCCGGGCTGCGCGACCTGGACGACGTGTCGGTCTGGCTCGGCCTGGTGGCGCCGAAAGGCACGCCCAAACCAATTATCGACAAGATCAATCGCGAGGTGGTGGGCATCCTGGCCGATCCGGCTATGCGGCAGAAGTTCGATCAATCCGGCAATTTCGCGGTGAGCAGCACGCCGGAGGAATTCGAGGCCTTCATCCGCCGGGAGGCCGACCGCTGGTCCAAGGTGCTGCCCGATCTCGACATCAAATACGATTGAGGCCTCACCGGTACGGATAGGCCTCCAGCGACGAGGCCTCCCAAACCCTGCGGGCGGGCGCGCTGATCATCAGCTTGATGAAGGCCTGCGCCACCTCGGGCGCCGCGCCCTTCGCCAGCACCGCGGTCTCGTAGGAGGTGTAGTCCTGCAACGGCGCCGGCACCGGTCCGGCGAGCCGCACGCCGCTTGGCAGCTCCACCAGGTTGAACAGGCCGAGCTCCACCTCGCCCTTGGCCACCATGGCGAAGCCGTCGGCGAGACTGGCCGAGCGCGCGTTGCCCTTGACGGCTTCGAGAACGCCGGCCTTGGCCAGAATCCTCATGGTGACCACGCCGCTCTGATTGGGTATCGCCGGATCGCCATGGACGATCGAGCGCGCCGCCAGCAGCGTCTGCTTGAATGCCTCCGGGGTCGACACGTCGGGCAGCGGCCCGCCTTCGCGCACCATCACCCCGATGCCCACGCGCGATAGCGGCGAGCGCGAGCCCGGCCGCAGCGCACCGGCCTTGTCCAACGCCTCCATGGCCGGCACCGAGCAGATCACCATGTCGTAGGTCGCGCCCGCGAGCTTCTGGCTGATCTCGTTGGGCGCCACGATGGTGAGCAGTACCGGCTCGCCGGTCGCCTCGGTGAAATCCGCGGCCAGCGCCTTGGCGGCGATCTGCACCGAGCCCAAGCTGAGCACGCGCAGCTCGGCCGCGTCGGCCGGGTCCGCCGACCACGCGAGCAGGCATCCGATCAAAAGCTTCGAAAAGCCGCGCATCACACCTCTCCCGGTCTGCTAATGATAGCCGCCGTCGGCTCGCACCTTGCCGCGAAACACCCAGTACGACCAGCCCGTATAGAACAGTATCACCGGCAGGAGAAACAGCGTGCCGACCAGCAGGAAGGCCTGGGTGCTTTCCGAGGCCGCGGCCTGATCAAGCGTAAAATGCCCGGGCACGATCATCGGCCACAGGCTGATGGCAATACCCGCATAGGACATCGCGAACAGGCCGAGCGCGCCCAAAAAGGGTCCATAGTCGGAGCCGTGGTCGAGCGACCACCACAGGTAGCCGACCAAACCAGCCGTGATGAGCGGTATCGGGGCGAGCACCGCGATGTCCGGCCAGGAAAACCAGCGTGTCGCGATATGTGGGTCGATGAACGGAGTCCACAGGCTGACGACCGCGACCGCCAGCACCGTGCCGATAAGGCAGCGCCGGCCGAGCCTACGCGCCCAATCCTGCAGGGCCCCCTCGGTCTTGATCACCAGCCAGCCGGCGCCGAGCAGCGCATAGCCGAGCATCAAGGCGATTCCAGTGAAGACCGAGAACGGCGTGAAGCAATCAAACGAGCCGCCGACAAAATGCCGGCCCTCCACATGAAAACCCTGGATGAAGGCGCCCAGCACCACGCCTTGCGCAAAGGTCGCGAGCGCCGACCCATAGGCGAAGCCGTGGTCCCAGAAGGTGCGGCGCTCGGCCTCCCGGTAGCGGAACTCGAAGGCGAGCCCGCGAAAGATGAGCGCGAGCAGCATCAGCAGAATGGGAAAGTAGACCGCCGGGATGATGATGGCGAAGGCGAGCGGAAACGCCGCCAGGAGGCCGAGGCTTCCCAGCACCAGCCAGGTCTCGTTGCCGTCCCAGATCGGCGCGATCGATCTCATCATGAGGTCGCGGGCGCGCCGATCCGGCGCGAAATTGTAGAGCATGCCGACGCCGAGATCGAAACCGTCAAGAGCGACATAGAAGAAGACCGCCATCGCCAGGATCGCGGTCCAGATCGAGGTGAGGCTCAGTGTCGGCATCATCGTGGCGCCTCCGGCGCTGGTGCCTCCGGCGCTGGCGCGAGCGCCGCGATCGGTGCCTTGTGGCGGCCGCCCGCGACGGCCTGCGGCTCATCGGCCGCGCCCGGACCGCGCCAGACGATCCGCAGCATGGCCAACAGGCCCAACGGATAGATCACCAGATAAACCGCCACATAGAGCAGAAGCGAAAGCGCCACATCGGTGCCGGCAAGCGAGGGCGAAACCGAGTCCGCAGTGCGCAGCAACCCGTAGACCGTCCAAGGCTGGCGTCCGACCTCGGTGGTGGTCCAGCCGGCGATGACCGCGATGAATCCGAGGCAACTGGTGAGCTCGCACAGCCTCAGATACCAGCCGGTGCGGTCGAGCGCGCCGCGCCCCATCAGCACGAAGCCCGCCGCCACGACCGCCAGCATCAGGATCGCGATCCCGACCATGATGCGGAACGTGAAGTAGACGATCGCGACGGGCGGGCGCTGATCGGCCGGAAAATCCTTGAGGCCTTGCACGGCGCCGTCCCAGGAGTGCGTGAGATAAAGACTGCCCAGCCGCGGGATCGCGATCTCGCCGATGTTGCGCTCGGTTGCCTGGTCGGGCCAGCCGATGATGGAGGCGGCAACGCCATCGCCGCCCTCCCACAGGCCCTCGATGGCGGCGAGCTTGGCGGGCTGATAGGCGAGCGTGTTGAGACCGTGCAGATCGCCGAGTACGATTTGGACCGGCACGAAGATCGCGAGGAACCACAATGCCAGCCGCAGCATCAAACGGCCGTGCGGGACCGCGCGGCCGCGCCGCAGCGTATAGGCGCCGACGCCGAGCACCACGAAGGCGGTGGTCACGAAGAAGGCGCTGACCGTGTGCGACAGGCGGTACGGAAACGACGGAGTGAAGACGATCTCCAGCCAATCCTTCGGGAAGAACCGGCCATCGACGAGCTCGTGCCCTACCGGCGTCTGCATCCAGCTGTTGGTGGCGAGAATCCAGAACGAGGAGAAGAGCGTGCCTACGGCCACCATCAGGGCGGCGAAGAAATGCATGGCCGGCGGCACCAGCTTGCGGCCGAACAGCAGCACTCCGAGGAAGGTCGCCTCCAGGAAGAAGGCAGTCAGGCCCTCATAGGCCAGCAGCGGCGAGATCACGTTGCCGGCATCGTCGGCAAAGCGGCTCCAGTTGGTGCCGAGCTGGAACGGCATGACCACCCCGGTCACCACCCCCATGCCGAAGGAGATCGCGAAGATTTGCAGCCAGAATTGGGAGAGAGCGAGCCAGACCGGTCGCCTGGTCAAGGCGTAGCCGCCTTCCAGGAAGGCGATGAACGAAGCCAGACCGACGGTGAACGCGGGCAGCAGGATATGCCAGCCGATGACCCAGGCGAATTGAACGCGCGATAGAAGCAGCGGGTCGAGATCCAAGCTTGGTCATCCTCTGTCGGCCACGGGGCAATTTTTTGGACACCTGAATGCCACGATGCGGCGATTGATCGCGCTGTCCGGCCGCTGCCGGCGTCACTTACTTTGCTGGCGAAACAAAGGTAGCATAACGCCCTGGCGGCTTCATCATGGGCATCGGCATACGGCATGCGCAACGCTCCGGGATGCCGCCATGGCCGAAAGGTCGAATCCGCAAACCTGCAACGAGCGATCTCGTTCCACGCAAATGCCATTTGAGGGCGCGAAGATGCGAAAGTTGAAAGCTTCCTGCCTCGCGATCCTGCTGGCGCTCGCCGCCCCGGCTGCGGCCTCGGCCCAGGGCTACCCGACCCGTCCGATCGTGCTGGTCTCGCCGTTTCCGCCCGGCGGCAGCGTCTCGCTGGTCGCGCGCATCGTCGCCGAGAAGATGAGCGAGACGCTCGGCCAGTCGGTCGTGGTGGAGAACCGCGGCGGTGCCGGCGGCACCATCGGGGCACGGTTCGTGGCCAAGAGCCCGCCCGACGGCTACACGCTGCTGCTCGGCTACACCGGCACGCTCGCGATCGGGCCGAGCCTCTATGCCAATGCGGGCTTCGAGCCGCGCAAGGATTTCGCCGCCATCGGCCGCATCGGCTCGGCCCCCACCATGCTGGTGGTGCATCCGAGCGTTCCGGTGCATTCGGTCGTCGAGTTGATCGCCTATGCGAAGGCGCATCCGGGCGAGATCAACTACGGCTCGGCCGGCATCGGCACCGTCGGCCACCTGGCCGGCGAGCTGCTCGGCACCATGGCGGGCGTCAAGCTCACCCATGTTCCCTACAAAGGCACCGGCCCGGCCATCACCGATCTGCTGGGCGGCCATATCCCGATGATGTTCACCCCGATCCCGACCGCCCACGGGCAGGCCGAGGCCGGTCTGCTGCGGGCGCTGGCGGTGAGCAGCGCGCAACGCTCGAGCCTGCTGCCCGATCTGCCCACGGTCGCTGAATCCGGCCTGCCCGGCTACGAGGCGGCCTTGCGCTACGGGCTGGTGGCACCGGCCGGGACCCCGCGGGCCGTCATCGAGCGGCTCAACAAGGAGCTGCGCCAAGCGCTCACCGCCGAGGACGTGCACCAGCGCCTCGCCACCGATGGCGCCGAAGTGTTGCCGAGCTCGCCGGAGGAATACGCCGCCGACATCGACCGGGAGGAGGCCACCTGGTCGAAGGTCGTAAATGCGCTCGGCCTCAAGGGCGAGTGAAGCATGGCGGCACGAATGCACGCACGGTTTGGACTCGTCCTGCTGGCGGCGCTGACCGCGGTGGCAGCGGCCGCCGGCGCGCAGGCGCAGGACTATCCGAGCCGGCCCATCACGCTCGTCGTCCCCTATGCGGCCGGCGGCGGCAACGACATCATGGCGCGCACGGTGGCCGAGAAGATGAGCCACACGCTCGGCCAGCAGATCGTGATCGAGAACCGGGCCGGCGCCGGCGGCAGCAACGCCACCCGCCAGGTGGCGCGAAGCACGCCCGACGGCTACACGCTGGTGATCGGCGGAACCGGCACGCTTGCAGTCAATCCCACGCTCTACGGCAATGTCGGCTACGACTTCGCGCAAGGATTTCGCGCCGGTCGGCCTGATCGGTACCGGCGCGCTGGTGGTGCTGGTCCATCCCGACCTGCCGGTGCGCTCCATCGGCGAGCTGATCGCACTCGCCAAGCGCGAGCCCGGCAAGCTCAACTATGCGTCGGCCGGCGTCGGCAGCGGCATTCATCTGGGCACCGTGCTGTTCGAGCAGATGGCCGACATCAAGCTCACCCATGTGCCGTACCGGGGCAGCGCGCCGGCGCTCACCGATCTGATGGGCGGGCATGTGGCGATCTATTTCAGCTCGCTGCCGCCCGCGCTCGGGCTCGCCCGCGACGGCCGGGTGCGGGCGCTGGCGGTGACCGGCGCCAAGCGTTCGGACGTGTTTCCGCAGCTGCCGACGGTCGCCGAGGCCGGGCTGCCGGGCTATGAATTGGTGCTGCATTACGGGATCGTGGCGCCGGTCGGCACGCCGCGCCCGATCATCGACAAGCTCAACGCAGCGCTGCGCGACGCGCTCAATGCGCCCGACACCAAGGAACGCATGGCCACCGACGGCACCGAGCCGCTGCCCAGCACCCCCGACGAATACGCAGCCGACATCGACCGCGAGGAGACCAAGTGGTCGGCGATCGTGCGCAAGTCGGGCGCCAAGGCGGAGTGAGAATGCGTTTCAACAATCTCTCCCCGGTCGTTCCTGCGAAAGCAGGAACCCATACGCCATGCCCTCTCGATCGGCTGTGGCATATGAGTTGCGGCTTCACAAGCGCGTTCACGCGCGTCTACGACGCGCTATGGGCCGGGGCGACCCGCCGTTGGCCTGAAATGCCAAACAAGGTGACCGCATGAATTTCGAGCTCACCGACGAGCAGAAGCTGTTCGCCGAGCAGGTGCGCCGCTTTGCGCAGGGGCGGCTGGCGAAAGACGCGCTGGCGCGCGCGCACCAGGCTGGTTTCCCGTTCGAGGTGGCCAAGCTGATGAGCGCCCAGGGCCTGATGGGCATCACCATCGCGCAGGCCGACGGCGGCCAGGGCGGCACCCTGATGGATGCCATCATCGCCATCGAGCAGGTCGCGGCGGTGTGCCCGCGCAGCGCCGACGTCGTGCAGTTCGGCAATTTCGGCCCGATCCGCACCTTTGCGGAATACGGAACGCCAGCCCAGAAGGCGCGCTGGCTGCCCGATCTCCTCGCCGGCCGGATGGTGCTGAGCCTCGGCATGAGCGAGCCCAATGCCGGCTCGGCGGTGACCGACCTCGCCACCAGCGCGCGGCCGGATGGATCTGGCTTCATCGTCGACGGCACCAAGGTGTTCTCCACCTTCAGCCCGGACGCGGCGATCTTTCTCATCTATGTGCGCTACGGACCGGGCCTGGGCGGCATCGGCTCGCTCATCGTCGAGCGCGGCACCCCGGGCTTCACCATCGGCCAGCCGTCGAGCTTCATGAGCGGCGAGCAATGGTGCGAGCTGCATTTCGAGAATTGCCGGGTGCCGAAAGAGAACGTGCTGCTGGGGCCGGGCGGCTTCAAGAAGCAGATGGCGAGCTTCAACGTGGAGCGGCTCGGCAACGCCTCGCGCGCGCTCGCGCTCGGGCGCTACGCCTACGACACCGCACGCGCCTACGCGGCGACCCGCGAGCAGTTCGGCCGGCCGCTGTGCGAGTTTCAGGGCCTGCAATGGAAGTTCGCCGAGATGGCGATCAAGCTCGAAAGCGCGCAGCTCCTGCTCTATCGCGCCGCCGTCAACGCCGACCGCGGCCTGCCTTCGGCCTATGAGACCGCGCTCGCCAAGGCGGCCTGCAACCAGACCGGCTTCGAGGCGGCCAACGATGCCATCCAGGTCATGGGGGCGTTCGGCTACAGCAGCGAATCGCTGGTGGAATATTGCATGCGGCGCACCCGCGGCTGGATGATCGCCGGCGGCTCGATGGAGATGCTGAAGAACCGCATTGCCGAGCACGTGTTCGATCGCCGCTTCGATCAGCGCAACCGCCGCACCGACGCCGCCGAATGACGCCGCCGGGTGGGAGCATGCCGGCCACGCTGGCGCGGACGCGCTTGGCGCAGCCGCTGTTGGCGCCGCGCTCTGTCGCCATCGTCGGGCAATCGAACGATCCCGCCAAGACCGCCGGCCGGCCGCTCAAATTTCTGCGCCAGGCCGGCTATGCGGGGCGCATCTATCCGGTCAACGAGCGGCGCGACACGGTGCTGGGCGAGCGCGCCTGGCGTTCGCTGTCGGCGCTGCCCGAGGTGCCGGACCACGTCTATGTCGTGACCGGGACGCAAGCCGCGGTGGCAGCCGTGCAGGAATGCGGCCGGCTCGGCGTCAAGGTCGCGACCGTGCTGGCCGATGGCTTCGGCGAAGCCGGCGCCGAGGGCTTGGCGCGCCTGGCGCTGCTGCGCGAGGTGACTGACCAAACCGGGCTGCGCATCGTCGGTCCCTCGAGCCTGGGCGTGGTGAACCTGCGCGAGCACGTGATGCTGACCGCCAACGCGGCCTTCGATGAGCATCCGCTGCCCGCCGGCCGTGTCTTCGCGGCTTCCCACAGTGGCGGCATGATCGGGGCGCTGCTCTCGCGCGGGCTCGCGCGCGGCATCGCGTTTGCAGGACTGGTCTCGGTCGGCAACGAGGTCGATCTTTCGCTTGGCGAGATTTGCGCGGCGACGCTCGATGATCCGGCGGTCGATGGGTACATGCTGTTCCTGGAATCGCTGCGCCATGCCGATGCGCTGCGCGCCTTCGCGCTGGCGGCCGCGAGCTGCAACAAGCCGATCCTCGCCTACAAGCTCGGGCGCTCCTCCGAGGCGCGCGAGCTCGCGGTCTCCCATACCGGCGCGCTCGCCGGCGAGGACGACGTGGCGCAGGCGTTCCTGGCCGATTGCGGCATCGCCCGGGTCGATACGCTCGACGCCCTGATCGAGGGACTCCCGCTCCTTGGGCGCGTGCCGGCTATTGCCGGCGCGCGGCAGCCCCGGGTGGGCGTCGTCACCACCACGGCCGGCGGCGCCACCATGGTGGTGGATCCGCTGGCGGTGCGCGGCGTCGCAATCGAGCCGCCGGGCGCCGCAACGCTGGCGCGCCTGGCGGCCGCCGGCATCGACGTCAAGCCGGCGCGGCTGATCGATCTCACGCTCGCAGGCACCCGCTACGAGAGCATGAAGGCCGCGCTCGATATCCTTGTGACCGCACCTGAATTCGATCTGGTGCTGGCGGTGGTCGGCTCCTCGGCGCGGTTTCATCCCGAGCTCGCCGTCAAGCCGATCATCGATTGCGCCGGCTCCGCCAAGCCGATCGCTGCCTACCTGGTCCCCGACGCTCCGGCTGCGCTCGCGGCGCTCAGCCGCGCCGGCGTACCGAATTTCCGCACCCCCGAGGCCAGCGCCGACGCCATCGCGGCGGCACTGGGGCGGCGCGTGCCGCGGGTGCAGGCCGCACCAGCGCGCAGCTTGCCGAGCGCGGGCGATGACAGCTGGCTCGATGAGCTCGACACCTATGCGCTCCTCGATCGGCTCGGCATCGCGCACGCGCCGGCGATCGCGCTCGACGCGCGTGCGACGCGCGTCCCTGCCCTGCCGTTTCCCTTTCCGGTCGCCGTCAAGGCACTGGCGGCCGGCATCGCCCACAAGACCGATATCGGCGGCGTGGTGCTCGGGGTTCCGGATGGCGACAGCTTGTTGGCGGCGCTCAACCAAATCCGTGCAAGCGTCGCGCAGCGGCGGCCCGGCACCGCGGTCGATCGGGTGCTGGTGCAGCCCATGGTCTCCGGCCTCGCCGAGGTGCTGGTCGGCTACCGGGTGGACCGCGACGTCGGGCCCCTGGTGATGGTGGCGACCGGCGGCATCTTCACCGAAATCTACCGCGACCGCAGCCTGCGCCTGGCGCCGGTCGATCTCGCCACCGCCCATGAGATGATCACGCAGGTGCGCGGCCTGACGCCGCTCGCCGGCTATCGCGGCCTGCCGCCCGGCGATCTCGCGGCGCTGGCGCAGGCGATCGTCGCGCTCTCCGGGCTCGCCACCATGGACGGTCCTGCCATCCTGGAAGCCGAGATCAATCCGTTGATCGTGCGGCCGGCCGGGCTCGGCGTGGTGGCGGTCGACGCGCTGGTGAAGCTTCTGGTGTAAGCTTCAAGCATCCGCCCACAGGGCCGTGCCGATTGGAGAATTCCATGCTGTTCGCCGAAGGATCCCGGCTTGCGGAGGAGATGCCAGCAGCAGCCGGTGCGACCGATGCGCTGGTCGACTTCGTCGGCCGGCTGCGTTTCGATGCGTTGGGCGACGAGGTACGTCACTACGCCAGGCGGCATCTCCTGGACACCGTCGGGGTGATGATCGCGGGCGCCGGCGGCGAAGTGGCGACCCGCGCCGAGGCGATGCTGGCCGCGGTGCGTCCGGCCGGCGGCGTGACAGTACCGGGGCGCGCGCGGCGCGCCGATCTCCTCGACGCCGCCTTTCTGGGCGGCACCGCCGCCCATGGCATCGAGCTCGACGATGGCTACCGGCAGGGCTCGGTGCATCCGGGCTGCGCGGTGGTGCCGGCGCTCCTGTCGCTCGCGCAGGCTGGCCGGACATCCGGCAAGGCGCTGATCGAGGCGATGGTGGCGGGTTACGAGACCGTGACCGCCATCGCGGCCGCGTGCCATCCCGATCTGCGTCAGCGCGGTTTCCATCCGACCGGCGCCGTCGCAGTTCTGGGCGCCGCCATGGCGGCCGGCAAGCTGCGCGGCCTTACCGTTCCGCAGCTCGCCGATACGCTGGGACTGGCGGCGAGCGGCGCCGCCGGCTTGTTCGCCTTCGTCAACGGCGGCGCCGACATCAAGCGCCTGCACGCCGGCCACGCCGCCCGCGAGGGACTGCAGGCAGCGCTGCTGGCGCAGCAAGGCGTCGAAGGGCCGCCTCATGTCATCGAGGCGCGCGACGGCTTTCTGCAGGCATTCGCCTTCGGTCGCGGCGGGCACACGCGCGCCGTCGGGCTGCCGCCCGCGGTGCCGTTCGGCATCACCGATTGCTACATCAAGCCCTACCCGTGCTGCCGCCACATCCAGCCGGCCGTGGAGGCGTTGATCGGCCTCCTCACCGACGAGGGGATCAAGACCGAAGAGATCACCCGCGTCGACGCCGCGACCTACCGCATCGCGGCCGAGCATGCGCAGACCGGCTGGGATGATTTTGCCAGCGCCCAGCTCAGCTTCCCCTACCTGATGGCGCTGGCGCTCAGGTTCCGCGCCATCGAGCTCGCGCATTTCAGCGAGCAGCAGCGCGGCGATCCGGCGCTGGCCGCGCTCGCCGCCAAGGTCCATGTCACGGCGCCACCCGATATCGACCGGCTCTATCCGCGCCTGCGTCCGGCGCAGGTGACGGTGACCACGACGCGCGGCAGCTTCACGCGCCAAGCCGACGAAGCGCTCGGCTCCCGGCTGGTGCCGCTCGACGATGCCGGGCTGCAGGCCAAGTTCCACGCGCTGGCCGAGCCCGTTCTCGGCGCCGCCACCACCGCCGCGCTGGCGCAAGGGTTGTGGGCGATCGAGACGACCGACGACGTCGGAGCGCTGGTCGAGACCATGGCCGCCTTCAAAGGAATGACGAGACCCGCATGAGCAACTTGCCGATGTACGAGATGCTGGCCAGGGCCTTCGCCAGCGAGGGCGTCGACACGGT
The DNA here is from genome assembly GCA_963721005.1 of uncultured Alphaproteobacteria bacterium. Classification (GTDB taxonomy): domain Bacteria; phylum Pseudomonadota; class Alphaproteobacteria; order Rhizobiales; family Xanthobacteraceae; genus VAZQ01. Next base: position 1,363,756 of record CAVRHR010000003.1, read on the forward strand.
CTTCAACCTGATGGGCGACGGCAACATGCATTGGGCCACCGCCATGTCGAAGATCGACGGTGTGCAGATGATCCATGCCCGCCACGAGCACTGCGCCTGCGCCATGGCAATGGGCTATTTCAGCGCCACCGGCAATCCCGGCGTGGCCTCGGTGACTTGCGGCCCGGGGGTCACGCAAATCTCCACCGCGCTCGCGACCGCGGTGCGGGCGAACGTGCCGATGGTGGTGTTCGCGGGCGAGACCCCGATCAACGCCAAGTTCTACAATCAGGCGATCGACCAGGCCCCGATCGTGCACGCGACCGGGGCGCATTATGTGCGCGCCCACAGCCTGCCGCGCATGCTCGATCATGTGCGCGAGGCGTTCTATGTGGCACGCTACGAGCGCCGGCCGGTGGTGCTGGGCGTTCCCTACGATTTGCAGAAGCTGCCGTTCGGGGGCGCGCATGAATATTTGACTTCGGCCGCCTTCATTCCGCAGACCGGCCGCATGCCGCCCAATCCGGATTCCGTCGCCGCGCTGGTCGAGAAGCTCGCGGCAGCGCAGCGGCCGATCATCATCGCGGGCCGCGGCGCGGTGGCTTCGGGGGCGCACGCCGCCATCGAGGAGCTGGCGGAGGTGAGCGGCGCGCTGCTCGCCACCACGCTGCCGGCGCGCGGCATGTTCGACCACAACCGCTTCTCCCTCGGGGTCGCGGGCGGCTTTGCAAGCGAGGTCGCGCGCGAGCTGTTCGGGCAGGCCGATCTGGTGGTCGCGGTCGGCGCCAGCCTCACCTACTACACGGTCGATGGCGGCGCCTTCTTCCCCAAGGCCTATGTGGCGCAGATCGACGAATGGCCGCTCGGCCTCAAGGATGGAATGCGCGCCGCCGACCTGTTCGTGAAAGCCGATGCCAAGGCCGGCGTCGAGGCCGTCATCCGCGCGCTGCGGGCGCTTGGGCCGACCAAATCGAATGTGCGCTCCCCGGCGCTGGCGCAGCGGATCGCGCAGACCATCCCGGACAGCGCCGAATTCGAGGTCGCGCCCGGCGCGCTCGATCCGCGCCACGCCATCGCCGAGCTCGACCGTGTCATCCCCAAGGATTGGGAGATGGTGAGCGGTTCCGGCCATTGCGCCTATTTCCAGACCCACATGCGCGGCCGCAAGCCCGAGCAGTTCCATGTGCTGCGCGAGTTCGGCGCCATCGGCAATTCCATCTCGATCGCGATCGGGGTGGCGGCAGCGCGCCGGAACGGCAAGGTGGTGCTGCTGGAAGGCGACGGCAGCCTGATCATGCACATCCAGGAGCTGGAAACCATCAAGCGGCACGGCTTGCGCCTGTTGATCTGTGTGCTCAACGACGGCGCCTATGGGGCGGAGATCCACAAGCTGCGCCAGGACGGCCTCGACGAAAGCGGCGCCGTGTTCGGCCGCACCGATTTCGGCTCGATCGCCCGCGGCTTCGGGCTGCGTGGCAGCACGGTCGCCGACCTCGATACGCTCGGATCGTTGATGCAGAACTACGACGCGCAGGACACGACGGAAATCTGGAATTTTCCGATCTCCGACCAGGTCATGTCGCCCACCATGCGCCGGCTCAAGGCCAAGGGCCACGGGGTGATGTAGGCGAGATCACCGGGGGCGGTGTACTGCGCGCTCGACGCGAACACCGGCGTCGTCCCGGCCTCGAGCCCACTCCGCAGCCAATCGAGAGGGCACGGCGTATGGGTCCCTGCCTTCGCAGGGACAACTCGTGGAAATGCGCTCGCGCACAGATGATTCCAAAATGTGGAATCGCTTTTCCTCAATCCGCCGTTACGCCGCTCGCCTTGATCGGGCCCGCCCACTTCTCGATCTCGCTCTCCACCAGCTTGCCGAGATACTCGCTGGAGCGAAATTCAGGCGCGGCCAGCTCGGCGCCGATCTGCTTCATGCGCTCCTGCAGGGCCGGCGTGTTGAGGGTGGTGACGGTGGCGGCGTTGAGCTTTTGCACGATGTCGGCCGGCGTGCCCTTGGGCAGAAACAGGCCATACCAGAGGATGGCATCGAAGCCGGTCAGGCCCTGCTCATCGGCGGTGGCCAAATCAGGCATCAGCGGGGTGCGGCGGCGTCCCAGGATCGCCAGCGCCTTGACCTGATGGGCCTCGACCTGACCGAGCGCCGGGGCCAGGTTGGCGCACTGATAATCGATGCGGCCGGCGATCAGGTCCTGCATGGCGGGCGCGCTGCCCCGGTACGGCACATGGGTGATGCTGAGACCGTTGGCGGCATTGAGCAGCACGCAGGAGAGTTGCACCGCGGATCCGGCTCCGGCCGAGCCGTATTTCATCGCCGCCTGGTTGGCCTTGGCGTAGGCTAGAAACCCCTTGAGACCGTCGACTGGAAAATCCGGGCGTGCTAGGAGCGCGATCGGCTGCTCGGCGATTAGCGCGACCGGCGCGAAGTCGGTCGCCGCATTGTAGAGCGGACTCTTATAGAGCGACTGGTTCTGCGCATGGGTGCCGTTGGTGCCGAGCACGAACTGATAGCCATCGGGCGTAGCCTTGGCGACCCGGTACGACCCGGTCATGCCGCCGGCGCCGCCGGCATTCTCCACGATCACCTGCTGGCCGAGGATTTCCGACAGCCGCGCCGCCACGATCCGCCCCATGATGTCGGCCCCACCGCCGGCCGCAAACGGCACCACCATGGTCATGGGCCGGCTCGGCCAGCTTTGCGCGAACGCGGGAGCGTGGGCTGCGACGCAGGCGAAAGCGCATGTGGCGGCGATGCTGATGAAGCTGCGGCTGTCGATCATGTCCGGCTCCCGGCTTGAACATGGACCACCCGAGGATAGGCCGTTTCGGCCCTCGCCCCTACTCAAAATTCGCTTAAGTTAAGGGCCGCCACGCCCTGGCAGCGGCCGAGCGGAACGATTAGCCTCGAATGATCTCTGGGGAATCAGCCAGGTTCGGAGGCTTGCGATGAATACAACAGACAAAGCGCAACTGTCCCGGCGTGAGGCCGTCCAGCTTTCCACTGCAGGGCTCGCCGGATTGTCGCTGGGCGCACTCGCGCCGGGCGAGGCCGCGGCGCAAGCCGCAGCGCCGCAACCCGGTGGCCTGGTCGACACCAAATTGCGCGACACATCCCGGCTACCGATCATGCCGGACGGCTCGGCGGTCGAGTACACGCCGCAGGAGGCCGGAACCATCACGGGCGTGCTGTGGCGCACCAAGAACCAGACACCCGATATCGAGTTCGATTATCGCAAGATGAAGATCAAGCTCGATGCGCGCGGCACCGCGAAGCTCTCCGGCACGTTGACCTTCGGGGATATCGAGAAGCTGCCGCGGCATTCCTACGTGACGCTGCTGCAATGCGGCGCGCCCACCCCGCACGGTATCGTGAAGTGGACCGGCGTGCGCTTCTCTGACTTTTCCCAGGCGGTCGGCGCGCAGAGCTTCGCCTATTACGGCCGCCTCGTAGGCTCGGACGCGTATTTCATCGACGAGGACATGAAGACGCTGATGCACCCGCAAGTCATATTGGCGTGGCTGCTCAACGACGAGCCGATTCCGCCGCAGCACGGCGCCCCGCTGCGCCTGATCGTCCCGTTCCGCTACGGCGCCCGCAGCCTCAAGGCGATCACGGAGATTTCGTTCACCGCGACCTCATTTGCGCCACCGAAGCCATGGCCGACGTGAAATTTGAGGATGGCATACCTCCTTTTCCCGGACGCAGTGCAACGCGCAGCGGTGCACTGCTGATCCGGGATCGTTCCAAACGCGGAGTGTGGAACGGTCCCGGGTCTGCAGCGCATCACTAAAGAAGTTCTGCGCTCCGCCCGGGACAAGCGCTACGGCTGGTACCGGCCCCCAAACGCCGGCTGGCTCTGGCCCAGGCCGGGCAGCTCCCAAACGCCGGAGCCACCGGGATTCTTGTCGGCGCCGATGTCGGCGTCGATCAGGAACGGGCGGTTGGCGGCGACCGCGGCCTTGATGGCGTCGCCGAGATCGCCGGCGCGGTCGACCCGCACGCCTTCGACGCCGGCCGAGCGCGCCATGGCGGCGAAATCGGGATTGTAGCGCGCCCCGGTCTTGGGATCGTGGAAGTCGGTCGCGAGCTCGCGGCCGCCCAGATAGCCGCGCTGCAGGCCGCGGATCGAAGCATAGGCGTAATTGTTCCACACTACCCACACCACCGGCAGGTCGCATTCGACCGCGGTCGCGAGCACGCTCGCATGCATCATGAAGGCGCCGTCGCCGCACACCGAAACGCAGGGCCGGTCGGGCGCCGCCACCTTGGCGCCGAGCACGCCGGCGACGCCGAAACCCATCGGGCCGAAACCCATGGAACCGATCAACGAGTTGGGGCGGGTCGGCTTGCAGAACTCGATCAGCCAGTTGTGGTGCACCCCGATATCGCTGACCACGATGGCATCCTTGGGCAGCACTTGATCGATGACCGCGGCGGCACGCTGCGGATGGATCGGGGTGCTGTCGTCGGTGAAGCCGGGGGCGATAAAGGCGTTCCATTGCTGACGGTAGGTGTCGATCTCGGCGAGCCACTTGCGGTTCGACTGCGCCACCTGCTCGACGCCTTTGCGGGTCTCGAGCTCGGCCAGCACCTGGCGCAGGAAGGTGCGCACATCGGCCATCAGCCCGAGCGCCACCGGATAGTTGCGCGCGATCTCCTCGGGATCGATGTCCACATGAATCAGCCGGGTGGGCGGAATGGTGAAGGAGTAGCCGGGCAGCCAGGAGCTCGAGGTGCGGTCGTCGAACCGCACGCCCAGCGCCAGCAGCACATCGGCCTGCCGGGTCGCGTGATTGGCCTGATAGGGACCGTTGCGGGCCACCAGCCCCAGCGCCAGCGGATGCTCGCTGCTCACCGCGCCGAGCCCGCTCGACGACGACGCGATCGGAATCTGCAGACGCTCGGCGACCGCCAATAGATCGGCACCGGCGCGGCCGTAACGCATCCCCTGCCCGACCAGGATCACCGGCCGGCTCGCCGCCATCAGCATGTCGACGGCCTTCTTGACGCCCTCCGGATCGGCGCCGCAGCGGCACGAGATGTTGGCGTTCCAGTCCTCCGGCCGCGGCGTCTCCTCGGCGGCAGCCTCCAGGAAAACATCGAACGGCACGTCGAGCACGACCGGCCCGGGACGCCCGGTGGTCATGGTCTTCCAGGCCTGCCGCACCGCGAGCGGCACCATCTCGCCGCGGGTGGGCTGGAACACGCGCTTGCAATAGGCCCGCACGGTCGAGGGAAAATCGGCCTGATAGTGCCGATAGAGCTCCTGGAAGGCGCCGCGGTTGAACTGGCTGGTCGGCACATTGCCGGTCACCGCCAGGAACGGCACCGAGTCCAAAAAGGCGTTGCCCAGCGCGATCGGCAGGTTGGCGGAGCCTGGGCCGCAGGAGGTGAACGTCGCAGTCGGCCGGCCGGACACCCGGTAATAGACGTCGGCCATGAAGCCGGCGACCGTCTCGTGATGCACCGACAATGTCTTGATGTCGTGGGAGCGCTCATAGAGCGCGTCGATGAACTGGATATTGCCGTGGCCGCACAGGCCGAAGACCTGCGGCACCTGCTCGCGGATGAGATAGTCCACGATCACCTGCGCCCCGTTGAGCATGTTCTTCATGTGAGCCGGTACCCTTTGGTTGCTCGCTTGCGTATTGATCATCACATTGCATGCCCTTCGGCGGCGGCGTCGAGGCGGGTCATGCGCTTGGCGACGACGAGAACCACGACCGCGATCGCCACCTGCAGCATGGTGAGCGCCGAGAGCGTGCGGAACCCGCCCTCCTGGTACATGGTGTAGATGACCACCGAAAGGACTTCCAGCTTGGGCGAATAGAGCAGGATCGAGGCGCTGAGCTCGCGGGTGAAGGCCACGAACAAGAGGGCCCAGCCGGCCGCCAGCCCGGGCCGCAGCAGCGGCAGCACGATATGGCGGAAGGTCTGGAACCAGCTCGCCCCCGACATGGCGGCCAATTCCTCAAGCTCCGGATGGATTTGCATGAGCGAGGCCGACACCGCCCGCACCCCGAGCGGCAGATAGCGGGTGAGGTAGGCAACGTAGAGGATCCAGATGGTGCCGTAGAGCACCAGCGGCGGCGATATCCAGGCATGCAAGAGGCCGACCGCGAGCACGATGCCGGGAAAGCCGGCCGGGATCATGGCCAGCACGTCGAGCAGCCGGTGGCCCGGATAACGCGTTCGCAGCGACAGGAACGAGATCAGCGCACAGAACAGGATGGTGGCGAGCGCCCCCAGCACCGCCAGCAGCAAGCTGTTGACGATGGCACGCTGGGCGGCCGGATAGGAGAACAGCACCACCCGGTAGTTGTCGAGGGTGAACTGCTCCCAATGGAACTCGGCGGTCCAGATCTTGCGGATCGAGCTCAGGAAAATGGTCGAGAGCGGCAGCACCACCGCCAACACCAGATAGAGGCAGCAGATGCCCAGCAGCACGTAGCGCAAGCCGCCGAGCCGGACGCGGCGGGTCGGCGCGCTCCTGCCCTTGACGGTCACGAAGGAACGGCCGGCGAGCAGGCGTATGTGCAACCACAGCCCGCCGAGCGCGATCACCATGAGGATGCCGCTCAGCGCCGCCGCCAAGCCGTCGCGCGCCGGATAGACCGATTGGGCCTCGAAGATGCTGGTGGTGAGGACGCGAATCTTGCCAGGCGTGCCGAGCACGGCCGGGACCGCGAACTGCTCCGCCGCCAGGATGAAGACCAGGAGGCCGCCGGCCAGGATCGCGGGCAGCACCAGCGGCAGCGTGATCCGCAGCGCGGTGCGCACCATGCCGGCGCCGGCCGAGCGCGCCGCCTCCTCCAGGGTCGGGTCCATGGAGCGCAGCGCCCCGCTCACGAGGAGGAAGACCAGCGGCGTCTCGTACACCGCCTCGACGAAGATGATGCCCCAGATCGAATAGATGTCGACCACGCTGCCGGTGGGACCGAGATAGCGCCACGCCTGGTTGATGAGACCGGTCTGCGGGCTCGCCAGCAGGATCCAGGCCAGCGCTCCCACCAAAGGGGTCGAGATGAACGGGATGATGGAGGCGAGCTCGACCAACCGGCGGCCCGGCATGTCGGTGCGCACCACCGCCCAGGCGAGCAACGTCCCCACCCCGATGGCGAACAGCGCGCTCCCGGCCGCGATGACGAGCGTGTTGAGGATCGCCTGGTAGTTGCGCAGATTGCTGTAGGCCAGCAGGTACCAATCGAGCGACAGGCCGCCGTCGTCGTTGCGGATCGACTGGTTGACGATGATGCCGATCGGATAGAGGACCAGGACGCAGAGGACGAGAATGACCGCCAGGTGAACCACAAACAGCGGCTGGAGCGGCCGCAGAAGCCGGCGCAGCGACCACTCGCTCGTCCGCGCTCCAACCGATGTGGATGCCGGGATGGACAAGCGTTACCCGAGCTTTCTGGTCAATTCTGCGTTCAGGGAATCGGGTCTACTTGAACAGATTGATCCAATCATCCAGGAGCGCGCGCTGGTTGGCGAAGCTGTTCTCAACGTCCTTGATCGAGCTCGCCATCAGCTTGACCTTGCTCAAGGGGCGCCTGCCGCGCTCCGCCTTCACCGGCTCCACGTCGTCGCGGAGCGACAGCATGTCGTGGCGCTGCTGCCAGATGGTCTGCGACTCGCGCGACAGCGCGAAGTCCACGAACGCCTTGCCAATTTCCGGGCTGGGGCCGCCGGCCGGTATGCCGATCACCTCGTAGCTCGCCGGAATGCCTTCCTCCGGCTGCACCACCATCAGGTTGGCGCCCTTGCGCACCGCGCCGTAGACGTAATAGTCGAGCAGCATGGCGGCGAGCGGGCGCTCGCCGCTGGTAATGGTGTCGACGGTCTCGCCCGAGCCGTTGCGGATCAGCACATCCTGCTTGGCCAGCCGTTCCATGAACGGCTTGCCGAGCGTCGATTGCAGCGCCGAGAACCAATGCAGGGCTGCCCCGCTGTAGAGCGCGTCCGACATGGTCATCTTGCCCTTCCACTTCGGGTCGAGCAGATCCTCCCATTTCTTCGGCGCGTCTTCCGGTTTGATGTGGTCGGCATTGTAGGCGATGCTCAAGGTCAGCGTGTTGACCGGGGTCCAATAGCCCGCCAGGCGCAGGTCGGCCGGATAATGCGCGGCCTCCGGGCTGTCGTATTTCATCAGCATGCCCTTGCGGGCCCACTCGCTCATCAGGCCGGGGATCGAGATATCCATGACCGACGCGCGGACCTGATTGGCCTTGATCTCCTGCTCGATCCGCTCGGTCAGCTTGACGCCGCCGATGCGGAAATATTCCACCCCGGTGCCGGATTTCTTGCCGAACATCTGCGACCATTCCTCGCAGGCGTCGGACGACGAGGCCGAGTACCAGAAGATCGATTGCTGGGCGCGCAGCGGCGACAGGCCGGCGACGCCCGCCGAGAGCCCCGCGGCGGCGCCCTGCAGCAGGCAGCGGCGGGACCAGGGCGCGGCAGCACTGGAGGGCAAGCGCATCTCGTTCTCTCCCGGCAACGCCTCAGTCCTGTAGGATGGGTTGAGCTCTTGCGAAACCCATCAATTTCCGTCGAAATAAAATTCCGCGCGTAATCGGCATCGCGGCCAAAAGCGTTGGGTTACGCGCGGATCGACGTGTCATCCTACACAAACGCTATTGGCCGCGCTAACCCAACCTACGCACGACCAGCCGCCGCGCGCCTTACAACCAAATCACGTCGGCAACTGGGCCGCATGCACGCCGGCGATGCGACCGAAGGTGGCGGCGCGGCAGATACCGTGCTGGCCGAAGCCGCCGGCCGAATCCCCGCAGGCATATAGGCCCGGGATGACCTTGCCGTGCAGGTCCAAGACCTGGGCGGTGGTGTTGATCCGGATGCCGGTATAGGAATCGTGCAGTGCCGGCGTGTGCCAGGCTGCGTAGAACGGCGGCGTCGCGATCTTGTGCATCGGCTTGGGCTTCTTGAAGTCGGTATCGACGCCGCTATCGACGAACGAATTGTATCGCTCCACCGTCTCGCGCAGCGTCACGCCCGGCATCGGCCGCCACTGGTATTCGTTGACGATGCGCGCCGCCAGCTCCTCGATCGTGTCGGCGCTGAAGAAATAGCCGTAGGGGTCGACGTAAGGCGGCTTGACCTGCCATTTCTCGCGCGCCACCGCGTCGGCGTCGAAGACGGCCCAGATCGGTCCGCCGCCGTTGAACTTCTTGGGATCGCCGGTCCAGGCGAGCGCCGCCGCGATGTATTCATAGTCCTGGTTGCGGGCCATCTCGCTGTAGAAGCGCAGCCCGTTCTCCTTCACCAAAATCACGTTCTGATAGTCCCCGACGGTGAGCCCGATGGCGCCGGCGCGGAAGAAGTGCGGCGCGGTCTGGAAAACCTGCGTGGCGGAGCCGTTGCACTTCTTGCCCATGCGGCCCTTGTTGATCAGGTTGTCGTCCTGCGTGGTCTGGCAGGCGGTCGCCCCCAGCGCCGCCCCGATCTCCATGGCGGCGATCTCGCCGTCGGCGGTGCGCTCGGTCCATTCGCTGTTCTCCGCCTGGTATTCGGCGGTGAGCCGCACGTCGAACATGGTGCGGAAGGTCGGATTGCCGGCGCTGCCGCCGGTCGCCACCACGATGCCTTTGCGGACGCGGATATTCACGGTGCGGAATTTCGGCTGGTACCAGTTGTCGACCTCCATCGCGGTGATGCCGATGACCCGGCCCGCGAACGGCGCCTCGCGGTGAATCTTGGTCATCTGGTGCTGCAGCAGGACCTCGACGCCCATCTGCCGCGCCGTCTTGGCCAGGGGCCGCACGAAGCCCGAGCCGCGGCCCGGATTGGTGACCTCGTTGGGCCAAGGGACCACGTTGAGCCGCGTGCGCGCGCGATCGAGCCGGTCGGGCGCCGGCCGGTATCCCTCCCACTTGACCCCATGGCGTTCCAGCCAATCGAACAGCTCGAGATTGTTGTCCGCATAGGTGTGCACCAGCGCCCGGTCGCTGAACCGGCCCATGGGCTTCTCGGGTCGCGACCAGTCCGCGAATACCTGCTCGGGCGAATCCTTTACTCCGATCGCCTTCTGGAGGCGGTTGCCGCCGCCGATATAGAGGCCCCCGAAGCTCATCATGGCGCGCCCGCCGATGTCGAAATTCTTCTCGACGATCAGCACCGAAGCGCCCTGCTCGCGTGCCGCGATCGCCGAGGTCAGCCCGCCGGCGCCGGCCCCGATCACCACGATGTCGACCTCATGGTCCCAGGCGATGCCGTCGGCCGCCTGCGCGGTTTGCGCCGGCAGCGCCGCAGTGGCGACGGCGCCCGCCGCCGCGCTCGAGCGCAGGAAGCTACGCCGGTCGATCGCTCCTTGGGGGCGATCCTCGGGGTCCGATTCAGGCCTCGAATCCTTGGGCGATTTCGACACGGGCGTCTCCTCCCCTGGCTTCCGTATTTGGTTCGGAAGTTGCAATCTTTGCCGCAGGTTACGGGCGCCGCCCGGCAGGGTCAATGTGGCACGGCGCTCATTCGGCGGCGGTGAGCTGCGCGACGCCACCGAGCCCACCGAAGCGTCGCTCACGGCGATGGAAATCCGCCATCGCGGCGCGCAGCTCATCGGCACCGAAATCCGGCCACAGAGTGTCGAGAAAGCAGAGCTCCGCATAGGCGGATTCCCACAGCAGGAAATCCGATAGCCGCTTCTCGCCGCCCGAGCGGATCAGCAGATCGACATCTGGGCTGGCTGCGCCAGCAAGGTTGGCTGCGCCAGCAAGGTTGGCTGCGCCAGCGGGGCCGGCCAGCAACCGCCCGAAGGTCTCGCGCGAGGGCGCCTGCGCGGCGAGCCAAAGTGCCGCCGCCTGCGTGATGGCGTCGCGCGCCGAATAGTCGACCGCGATCCGCAGATTGAGGCGTTCCCCGCCCGCCGAGGCCTGCTCGACCCGGGCGATTTCCTCGCTCAAGCCTTCCGGCAGCCGGTCGCGGCGGCCGATGACCGAGAGCCGCACCCCGTTCTCGATGAGCTCGCGCAGGTCGGCCCGCAGATAGTGTCGCAGCAGCCCCATCAGGGCCCTCACCTCCGGGTCCGGCCGGCGCCAGTTGTCGGACGAGAACGCAAACAGCGTCAGCGTTGCGATCCCCAGGCCGGGCGCGGCCTCCACCACCCGGCGGACCGCCTTGACGCCGGCGCGATGCCCGGCCGCGCGCGGCAGGCCGCGCCGGGTCGCCCAGCGCCCGTTGCCGTCCATGATCACCGCCACATGCCAGCGGCCTTGCGGACCAGCCTCGCCTTGCGGCGCCACAGTACTTTGCATCGTAAAGCCTCCGGGCAAAAAAGATCAGGCGAGCTTGAGGCGGCGCGGGCCCAACGGTCTGGTACCGCGGGCCGGCGCGGCGCCGCGTCCCGCGCCCGCTTTGGCGGCGCTGGCGGCATCCTGCACCACCTGCTCCAGCACCTTGAGATAGTCGAGATAACGCCGGCGGCCCTGCGCGGTGATGCGGCAGACGGTCTGCGGCCGGTTGTGGTCGTAGCCCTTCTCGATCGCGATCAGGCCGGCCTCGTCCAGCACCTGCAGGTGGCGGCTGAGATTGCCGTCGGTGAGCCCGCACATCTGCTTCAGGTCGCCGAACACCAGGCCCTTGGGATGGGCGACCAGCGAGGTCAGCACGCTCAGGCGCGCCTTCTCGTGGATCACCCGGTCGAGCCCGTCATAGGCGAAGCGCCCGGCCGACTCGCTCTTGGAATCATTGTCAGGCTTCGACATCACTCTCTCCTACACACCAATAGAGAACCGCGGCGATCAATAGCTGCCCCACCCCGAACGGCACCCCCATGGCCCAGGGCGAATAGGCATGCGCCCCGTTCGCGAAGGCCAAGCCCGCGAGGCCGGCGGCGAGGTACCAAACCCCGGCCGCGAACATCGGGCGCGGCAGCGAGCGGCAGGACGCAAAAATGCCGAGGCTGAATATGATCTGCCACAGGCCGGGCAGCATCCACAGGCTCTGCGGGGCGAAGCGGAACAGCACGAAGGTGAGCAGCGCGCCGGCGACCCCGGCCGGGGTGAACTGCTCGGTCGCGGCGTGAATCATCGCGTCGGCGAGGCCGGTATGGATGCGCCGGGAGCGCGCCACCATCTCGATGCCGATGAGCACGATGGAGATGGCGGCGGTGGCGACCCAGATCACCACATAACCGAGGAGATCGGCCGCCGCATCAGGCAGCCACAGCGACTGAATTCCCGCCGCGGCTACCGCCAGAATGCCGGTCGCCGCCACCGTCATGGGCCCGTAGCCGCGAAATTCGGCCCCGCGCGCCAGCTGGCTGCGGATCGCCGTGATGTCGGCCAGTGCCCGATCCAGCTCTTCCATGCCCACCCGCCCGTTCACTTTGCAGTACAAAGTACACCGGCGGGGATGCAAGTCAAGATGATTGCGCAAGCGACAACGGCGATCGTGCGCTCAAATCTTCCTGCTGTCATACGCCCAATGCAGCAGCGCCTGCCGTTGCCGCCGTCGGCAGGTCAGGTGGCCGGGCTCGCAGTTGCGCTCGATCTGGCGGATGTGCCGGCGCATGGCCTTCCAGCGCTTGATCTGGCGGCGGTCCTCCTCGGGCAGGCGGCGGCCCATCGTGTAGCGGCAATACCATTGGAACCAGCCGCGCGGATCGTCCGGGTGCAGCCAGCCTTTGTCGCGCCAGACCGAGAGCGGCTGGCTGGCATCGACCTCGAAGAAGTTGAGCGCGGGGTCGCGGCGACGCGGCGAGAGCTTGGCGCGCGCAAACCAGCTCTTGGGAAACTCGGCGCGGCAGTCGGTCATGTATTTACCGCCGAACACGCCAAGCCGCAGCATCTCTTGCGGAGAGAGATCGGGGGTGAACTCGGGGTCGAAATTGCGACCGATCGGCTCGCCGCACACGTAGCGGTAGTTCTTCTGCATCTTGTCGTTGACGATGACGATGCGTTTGCGCATGCGGGTGGATCACTCGGGTGCGACCAGGCTGCTCTTCCGCCCGGTGGCGCAATCGTTGTATCTTGGGCCGGAACCTGCCATCGCGGGAAGTGGTGACATCCCGGCGCGACGAAAATGGCCGGCGCACGGCTTGGAAGCAATCACCCGGAGGAAATTTGATGTTGAACAAAGGCTCGATCGGCATGCTGGCGGCGACCGCGGCGCTGTTGCTGGCGCCCTGCGGCGCGCAGGCGTTCGATGACTCCAAATATCCCGATCTCAAGGGTCAGTGGGAGCGGGTCGGGGCGCCGCGCTGGCTCGCGCCGGGCAAGAAGGCACCGCTGACGCCGGAGTACCAGGCCATCAACGACGCCCAGCTTGCCGACCAGGCAGCCGGCGGACAAGGCAATTGGCCCTCCTCGTTCTGCATCCCGCAGGGCATGCCGGCGATCATGAATCTGTACGATCCGATGGAGATCGTGGTGACGCCCGACACCACCTACATCCTGATCAGCCACATCAACGATTCCTACCGGCGCATCTACACCGACGGGCGCGACTGGCCGGCGGAGGGCGAGTACGAGCCGAGCTATGCGGGCTACTCGATCGGCAAATGGCTGGATACCGCCGGCGGCGGACGCTACGACGTGCTCGAGGTGGAGACCCGCCATTTCCGGGGTCCGCGCGCGTTCGAATCAACCGGCCTACCGCTGCACCGCGACAATCAGAGCGTGATCAAGGAGCGCTTCTATCTCGACAAGGCCGACCGCAACGTCCTCTATGACGACATCACGGTGATCGACCATGCGCTGACCGAGCCATGGACCCTGCACAAGAAGATCGCGCGGGTGAACGCGGCCCGGCCGGTCTGGCGCTCCGACCTGTGCGAGGAGGACAACGCGCTGGTGCGTATCGGCAAGGACGGCTATTTCCTGAGCGCAGACGGCTACCTGATGCCGACCAAGAAAGGCCAATCGCCCCCCGACCTTCGCTACTTCAAGCAATCGCAAAAGTGATGCCCGGCGACCGAGCCCGGGGCGAGGACACCGAAAGCGACGAGGTGCATGTCCGCCGCCTCGAGCCGCGCGAATGGGCGGCGGCGTTCGCCATCATCGCCCAATTGCGCCCGCATCTCGACGCCGAGGAGTTCCTCGACCGGGCGAGGCGGCAGAGCCACGGCGGCTACGAGCTGGTCGGGGCTTTCCGCAACGGCCGGCTGATGGGGGTGCTCGGGATGCGCCCGGTTCATACCCTGGTGCGCGGCCCGCATCTGCATGTGGACGACATCGTGATCGACGAATCCGAGCGGCGGGCCGGCGGCGGGCGGGCGCTGATGGCCTATGCGGAAGCCGACGCTCGGGCGCGCGGCATGGCGGCGGTCTTCCTCGATGCGCGCCCGGAGGCGATCGGGTTCTATTCCGCGCTCGGCTATGCCCTGCACCCGGTCCCGTCGATGAAGAAGCTGCTGTAGTCCTCGAGCCGGGGCGGACTTCCGCCCGCAGCCCCCATGCTCCCCCTATACGCAAGTGCAATAGCCTTCGCCCGAGGTCGCATTAGCTTCCGGGTGCGGTCTTCCGGGTGCGGTCGGGAACGATCGGCCGGCGGGAGCCTTGCGTTGCAGCGCTGATCCGGCCGCGACTTTCGGCCGCCAGGCAGGGAGCAATCCGATGAAACGCAAGGCTTCGGCGCAGTGGCGGGGCAGCCTCAAGGACGGCAAAGGCACCATCTCGACCGACAGCGGGGTGCTGTCGGACACCCAATATTCCTTCACCAGCCGCTTTGCCGAGGGCAAGGGCACAAATCCCGAGGAGCTGATCGCCGCCGCCCATGCGGGCTGCTTCTCGATGGCGCTCTCGAACGAGCTCGGCGCCGCCGGCCTGACGCCCGAGAGCATCCAGACCACCGCCACGGTGACGCTCGACAAGACCGCGGCCGGGTTCGCCATCACGGCGGTGCATCTCGACGTCGCCGCCCGGGTCCCGGGCGCCAGCCCGCAGTCCTTCGAGGCGGCAGCGGGAAGCGCCAAGAGCAACTGCCCGGTCTCGAAGCTGTTGAAGGCCGAGATCACGATGACGGCGAAGCTCGAGAGCTGAACCAGGCGCATCGCGGCGCTCTTCGGCTGGACCACGGAGCAGTGGTGGGCGCCTGGGGGTGGTTCCGGTGCATTTGAACGAGCTGTCGCCCCGCGGCGCGCGCAGCACCTTC
Source organism: uncultured Alphaproteobacteria bacterium (assembly GCA_963721005.1). Taxonomy (GTDB): domain Bacteria; phylum Pseudomonadota; class Alphaproteobacteria; order Rhizobiales; family Xanthobacteraceae; genus VAZQ01. The sequence continues at coordinate 1,378,862 of CAVRHR010000003.1, forward strand.
CCGGGTTTCGTGTATCAATTGGGAAATCTGCTGGCATCCGTGAACGCCACCCTGCAGGCCACCATCGCGGCCCTGACGGGGATCGGCACCGGGGCCAAGGGGGTCGCGTTCGGCGAGGCGTGGCCGGCCAAATGACGCGCGGGCGGTATCGCGTGCCGGCCGGGCGATCAGGCACGCCCCGCCGGCGGCAGCCACGTCTTCGTCCGCCGGGTGTTTCGCCGATTTGGGCAACGCCCCCTTAACCAGCTTGGCAGCGCGCGGATGGCTTGCGGCGCCAGATGCTTATGCTGGCGCGCCGTGGACGCTCAGCCGCTCGCCGCGGCCCGAGACGTCGCGCGCGTTTCCGCTTTTCCGCGCAGCAAAAGAGCCAGGAGCGCATTGATGCCCCGCTACTTCTTCAACATCCTGGAAGGCCATTCCCAGAATCTGGTGCGGGATATCGAAGGCGCGTTGCTGCTGGGTGCCGGCGAGGCGCGCAAGGAGGCGCTCGGCCTCGCCCGCGATATCACCCGACACGGGATACATGGGCCGGCCCAGACCTGGACGGTCATCGTCACCGACGAGAAGGGCGACGAGGTGCTGACGGTCCCGTTGAACGGCACGGCAGTCCGCAAGACCCAGGGCGCCTTCGGCCTGGGCTCGCGTTTGGCCAAGCTCGAAGCCGGCGTCGGCCGCGGCACCATCGTGTGGCTGGTCGGGGCGGCCCTGCTGGCGACCAGCGTACAGGCGGTGATCTCGACCGTGCGGCTCGCGCAACAGCAGGACGGCTACCAGACCGCATCGGCGCCGCCTGAAGGCTCGAGCGTAGCGGTGCGTTTTGCCGCGCAAGCCAGCATGGCTGATGTCGACAAATTTCTCGACCAATACCAGGCGTCGCTCGCCGGCGGCCCGCGCCCCGGCAACCTGTATCGCCTGCGCATCGGGGCCACCGCGTTGCCGCCGGAAGAGCTTTCGAAGATCGTGCGACAAATGACGCAAGAGAAGATCGTCGAGTTTGCCGCCGCCGTGCAATGAGCGATCGCTCGCGGGCCTCTCCGCATCACATATGTCGCGCGGTGCGCCATTTCCGCTTGTTGATCCAGCCGCGGCGGCTTCCGCATCAGCAAGTCTTTTTCGCGTGAGCTACGTATTTTCCGCGTGAACCAAAAGTAATCTTTGTGCGTTGCCGTAAGGGCCGCAATAGGAATCGTGTGTTTTACACAGCAGCTACGCGAAGGTTATTCCGTAACGACACGGAGCTGGCGGGATTACCAATCTTTAATTCCGCGACAGCTTGCCAGGAGGGCGTGGGCGCAAGAGATAGTGATGAGCCACGTCAACAGGTGCCAAGATGAAAGCGATCGCCGACAAAACCAAAGGCCGATCCCGGCGTTGGTTCCTTTGGGCCGGCGGCGTCTCGATCCTGGTCGCGGTGGCGTGCTTCGCGCTCTGGCGCCGGATCGAGCAGCCGGCGCGGATGGCGGCGCAGAGCCCGGCGGTACCGGTGACGGTGGCATCGGCCAGGCTTCGCGACGTGCCGATCCTGCTGCAGGGCCTCGGCACGGTGGCGGCATCGAACACCATCGCCATTCACAGCCAGATCGACGGCAAGCTGCAATCCGTCAACTTCGTGGAGGGCCAGGAGGTCCACCAGGGTGACACCCTGGCGGTGATCGATCCGCGCGCCCTGCAGGCCGCGCTTGACCAGACTGTCGCCAAGAAGGCGCAGGACCAGGCCCAGCTGACCGGCGCCCTCAAGGATCTGGATCGTTTCAAGACGCTGGTCATCAAGAACGCCGAAACCCAGCAGAACGTCGATTCCCAGCAAGCCAAGGTGGATCAGCTCAAGGCCACGGTCGACGCCGACCAGGCCGCGATCGCGAGCGCGCAGACGCAGCTTTCTTATGCCACCATCACGGCGCCGATCGACGGCCGCATCGGCTTCCGCCAGGTCGATGTCGGCAACATCATCCATGCCAACGATCCAAATCCGCTCACCGTGCTGACGCAGGTCCGCCCGGTGGTGGCGACCTTCACGTTGCCGCAGAAGAACCTGGCGCAAGTCCGCGCCGCCATGCTGCGCGGCCCGGTTCCGGTGCATGCCTTCGACCAGGACAACAACCAGGAGCTTTCCGCGGGCGAGCTCATGCTGATCGACAATCAGATCGATCAGACCACCAGCACGATCCGCCTCAAGGCCAATTTCGCCAATGCCGACGAGCTGCTCTGGCCGGGCGAGTTCGTGCATGTGCGCATCGCCATCGACACCCGGAAGGGCGCCGTGACGGTTCCGCCGGTCGCGCTGCAGCGGGGACCGCAAGGCCTCTACGCCTGGGTGATCAAGGCCGACAGCACGGTGGAGGAGCGGCCGCTCGAAGCCACGCCGGTCGACGACGACGTCGCCATCGTGACCAAGGGCCTGGCGGCCGATGAGAAGGTCGTGGTCAACGGTCAATACCGGCTGCAGCCGGGCACGCGCGTCGACGCCAAGACCGAGCAGGCCGCCAATACGCCGGGCAAACCGTCGTGAACATCTCAGAACCCTTTATCAGGCGACCGATCGCGACCTCGCTGCTGATGGGGGCGCTGGCGCTCGTCGGGATCGTGGCCTTTCCGTTGCTGCCGGTGGCGCCGCTGCCGCAAGTCGATTTCCCGACCATCCAGGTGTCGGCCCAGCTGGCGGGCGCCAGCCCCGACACCATGGCGTCGACCGTGGCGGCGCCGCTCGAGCGCCAGTTCGGACAGATCTCCGGCGTCACCCAGCTGACCTCGACCAGCGTGCTGGGAGCCACCTCCATCACGCTGCAGTTCGACCTCAACCGCAACGTCGATGCGGCCGCCCAGGACGTGCAGGCGGCGATCACCGCGGCCGGCCGCCAGCTACCGACCACCCTGACCTCGCCACCGACCTATCGCAAGGTCAATCCTGCGGACGCGCCCATCCTCATCCTGGCGGCCCATTCGGACACGCTGCCGCTCACCACCGTCGACGATTTCGCCGATACCGTGGTGGCGCAGCAGATTTCGCAGATCACCGGCGTGGCGCAGGTGATCATCGGCGGCGAGCAGAAGCCTGCGGTGCGGGTGCAGGTCGATCCGGCCAAGCTGCAGACTCGCGGGCTCACGCTCGAGGACGTGCGCGGCGTGCTGGCGGTCGCCAACAGCGACGCCAGCAAGGGCAGCATCAATGGCGCGCGCCAGAGCTTCACCATCGCGGCCAACGACCAATTGGTGAAGGCGGAGGACTACAACAACGTCATCATCGCCTATCGCAACGGCGCTCCCATCCGGGTGCGCGACGTCGGCCAGGCGGTGGCCGGACCGCAGGACGTCACCATCGCGGCGCTGTCGGGCGACAAGCCGGCCGTCATCCTCCTGGTGTTCAAGCAGCCGGGCGCCAACGTCATCGACACGGTGGATCAGATCAAGGCCGCGATGCCGGGGCTTTCAGCCGTGATCCCGCCCGGCATGCACCTCGACACCATCGTCGACCGCACCCAGACCATCCGCGCCTCGGTGCGCGACGTCGAGTTCACGCTGGCGCTCACCATCTGCCTGGTGGTGATGGTGATCCTGGTGTTCCTGCGGAACTTCTGGGCCACGCTCATTCCGAGCGTCACCGTGCCGCTGGCGCTCATGGGCGCGACCGCGGTGATGTATCTGCTCGGCTTCAGCCTCGACAATCTCTCGCTGATGGCCTTGACGCTGGCGGTCGGGTTCGTGGTGGACGATGCGATCGTGGTGGTGGAGAACATCTACCGCCACGTGGAGGAGGGTGCTTCCTCCATGGCATCCGCCATCAAGGGCGCGAGCGAGATCGGCTTCACCGTGATCTCGATCAGCGTTTCGCTGATCGCGGTGTTCATCCCGCTGCTGCTGATGGGCGGCATCATCGGACGGCTGTTCCGCGAGTTCGCCCTTACGGTGACGGCCGCCATCATCGTATCGGTCGTGGTCTCGCTCACCCTCACTCCGATGCTCGCCTCCCGCTTCCTGCACAAGCAGACGGATCGCCACGGCCGCCTCTATGGCTGGATCGAGCAGGGCTTCGAGGCGCTGATCGGCGGCTATCGGCGCGTCCTCGACGTGGTGCTGCGCCACCAGCCCCTCACCCTCGCGGTGTTCCTGGCCACGATGGCGTTGACCGCCGTCCTGTTCGTCGCGATCCCGAAGGGATTCTTCCCCACCCAGGACACCGGCCTGATCCAGGGCCTGTCGGAAGCCGCACAAGACGTCTCGCCGGACGAGATGAAGCGGCTGCAACGCGAGCTGTCGCAGGTGATCGCCCGCGACCCCGACGTCGCCTCGTTCGGCTCCTTCTTCGGCAGCGGCGGCGGCAACACGCTCAACACCGGCCGCTTCTTCATCGGTCTCAAGCCGCGCGATGAGCGCAGCTCCACGGCGCTCGAGGTGATCGCCCGGCTGCGGCCGCAGCTCGCCAAGGTGCAGGGCGCCAATCTGTTCCTGCAGCCGTCCCAGGACATCACCGTGGGCGGCAAGATCTCGCGCGGCCAGTTCCAATATACCCTGCAGGACGCCGATCTCGACGAGCTCGACACCTGGGCGCCGCGCATGCTCGCCAAGCTCAAGACGCTGCCCGGGCTCGCCGACGTGTCGACCGACCAGCAGGGCAACGCGCCGCAGCTGCAAGTCACCATCAACCGCGACGCGGCCGCGCGTTTCGGTATCCAGCCGAAGGCCATCGACGACACGCTCGACGATGCTTTCGGCCAGCGCCAGGTCGGGCAGTATTACACTCAGACCAACTCCTATTTCATCGTGCTGGAAGCCCTGCCGGATTTGCAGAAGAGTCCCGCCGGGCTCGACAACATCTACGTGAAGGCGCCGGGCTCCGGACAGCTGGTGCCGCTGTCGACGCTGGTCGAGATCGACACCAGCCATACCGGCTCGCTCTCGGTCTCCCATCAAGGGCAGTTCCCGGCCGTGACTTTGTCGTTCAACCTGCAGCCCGGCGTGGCGCTCGGACAGGCGGTCGATGCGATCCAGACGGCCGCAGCCGAGATCGGCAAGCCGGCCTCGGTGATCGGCACCTTCCAGGGCAACGCCCAGGCGTTCCAAAGCTCGCTGGCGAGCGAGCCGATCCTGATCGTCGCGGCGCTGCTGGTCGTCTATGTCATCCTGGGCGTACTGTACGAGAGCTACATCCATCCGCTCACGATCCTGTCCACGCTCCCCTCGGCGGGCGTCGGCGCGCTGCTGGCGCTTTGGGCCGGCGGGTTCGACCTGTCGGTGATCGGCATCATCGGCATCATCCTCCTGATCGGCATCGTGAAGAAGAACGGCATCATGCTGGTCGACTTCGCGATCACCCGCGAGCGCGAGGGGCTGGCCCCGGAGGCGGCGATACGCGAGGCCTGCCTCTTGCGCTTCCGGCCGATCATGATGACCACGATGGCGACGCTGCTCAGCGGCCTGCCGCTGATGCTGGGAACCGGCTCCGGCTCCGAGCTGCGCCAGCCGCTCGGCTATGCCATGGTGGGCGGGCTGGTGCTGAGCCAGATGCTGACGCTGTTCACCACGCCGGTGGTTTATCTCTATCTCGATCGCCTGCAGGCTTGGCTGCGCGGCGAGCGGCACCGCGAGCCGGCCCCGATGCTGGCGGCCGCGGAGTAATCAGGCGGGGCTGAGCCGGCGAGGCTCGCTTCCGCGTCTTGCGGCGCGATGCTACCGTTGCGGCCGCTGTCGCGACGATCGTGAATGCGCCGGGAGCCACGCTTGCAGATCATCGATTCGCAGGTCCACATCTGGGCCGAGAACACGCCGGAGCGGCCGTGGGCGCCCAACATGGAGGGCCGCGCGCATCTGCCCGAGCCGCTGACCGCCGAGCGGCTCATCGGCATGATGAATGAGGCCGGGGTCGACGCCGCCATCCTGGTGCCGCCCTCGCTCGAAGGCGACCGCAACGATCTGGCGCTGGCAGCCGCGCAGAAATACCGCGACCGGCTCGCCGTGATGGGCCGCATCGATCTCGCCAAGCCCGGCGCGCGCGCCGCGCTGCCGGCCTGGCGCGAGCAGCCCGGCATGCTCGGCCTGCGCCTGACCTTCCATCGCCCCGACACCCGCGCGCAGCTCACCGACGGAACCGCCGACTGGCTCTGGCCGGCGGCGGAACGGCACGACATCCCGGTGATGGTGCATGCCCCGGACGGCCTGCCCCGGCTCGCCGACATCGCGCAGCGGCATCCCGGCCTCACCCTCATCGTCGACCACATGGGATTCGGGCGCGAGACCATGGACGCCAATGCGTCCGCCGGCGCCGCCCGCGTCGCCGCCCTGGCGCGTTGCCGCAACGTGTTCGTAAAGGTCTCGGCGCTGCCTTGCTTCTCGAGCGAGCCCTATCCGTTCCGCAATTTGAACGAACCGCTGCGCCGCGTCATCGATGCGTTCGGACCCAGACGCTGCTTCTGGGGCACCGACCTGTCGCGCATGCTGGAGCATTGCAGCTACCGGGAGGGCGTCAGCCACTTCACGCAGGAGCTGGATTTCCTGTCCGCCGACGATCTCGACTGGATCATGGGCCGCGGCCTCTCGGAATGCCTGCGCTGGAACCGGGTTGGTTGACAGGGCGCCGGCATTGGGGCCTGCTCGCCGAAAGCGCCGGCCGGTACAGCACGGCGCGAGCCAACAAATGAGAGTGCCATGTTTCGATCGACCGGTTTCGCCAGTCTCACGCTCGCCGCACTGGGAATTCTGAGCGCGGGCGCCGCCCAGGCGCAAACCTTCCCCACCCATCTGGTGCGCATCATCGTGCCGTTCGCAGCCGGCGGCCTGAACGATACCGCGGCGCGGCTCATCCAGCCCTATCTGGAAAAAGCGCTCGGCCAGACCGTCGTGGTCGAGAATCGCCCGGCAGCGACCGGAATCGTGGGCGCCGAGCTCGTGGCCAAGGCGGCGCCCGACGGCCACACGCTGCTGATGGTGGCGTCGTCCTATACGGTGCTGCCGGCGACCACCGCCACCCTGCCCTACAACTCCGAGCGCGACCTGACGCCGATCGCGCTGATGGGCAAGAACCCGCTTTTGTTCATCGTCAATTCCGGGGTGAAGGCCAGGACGCTCGGCGAATTCATCGCGCTCGCCAAAGCCGATCCGGGCAAGCTCAACTATGCGACGCCGGGCGCGGCCAGCCAGACCCGGTTCGTGGTCGAGCTGTTCAGCGGACGCGCCGGCATCAAGATGCAGCACATTCCGTATCGCGGCGGCGCGCCGGCGGTGCAATCCGTGATGGCCGGGCAGACCGAGTTCTCGGCGCTCTCGCCGCTGGTTTCGCTGCCCCAGATCGAGGCCGGCAGCCTGCGCGCCCTGGCGGTCGGCAGCCTCACGCGTTATCCGCAGCTGCCCGATGTGCCTACAGTCGCCGAGTCCGGCTTTCCGAACTTCGAGGCCATCCAATGGGTGGGCCTGCTCACCACCGCCGGCACCCCCAAGGGCGTGGTCGAGCGGCTCAATGCCGAGGTGAACCGGGCCCTCGAGAATCCCGAGCTGATCGCCAAGCTGGCGGGCGAAGGCATGCTGCCGGCCGGCGGCACCTCGGCCGAGTTCGCGGGCTTGATCGCGACAGAGATCAAGAACTGGAAAGAGACGGCGCGCGCCGCCAACATCAAGCCGGAGTGATCTTTCTCGAATCGCCGATTGCCGGCAGCACTGCCAGCGAATAAAGCGCCGGAGCGCGGGCGCCGGCCCTCCCGCATCGACTGCTTCGTTGCTATATGTGCCCGGCGTAAGTGCCTAGGATCAACATATAATCAGAACCAAACCAGGAGGAACGCCATGTCGAAGGGTAATGATAAGAAGGCGAAAGCCGGCAAGATCAAGCCCAAGGCCGTCGCGTCATCCTACAAGCAGGCGCAAGGCAAGGCCGCCCCGATCCCGTTCGCCAAACGAATCGGCGCCAAGTAAGCTCGTTCCAGGATCGGAAGCGCGCGCAGGCCGCTGCCGATCCTGTCCACAACACCAGGCAGACCAGGAAAAGCGATGACCGAGAACGGCACGACCAAGAGCCAGCCCGCCGCCAAGGCTGCTCCCACCACGGCCACACCGGCCGCCAGCACCTCGAGCGAAGGGGCGGCGAAGCCGGAGGGAAGCCCGCCCAAGAACTACAGCCGGGGCGAAGGCCAGAAGCCGGTCACCGATGCCTACAAGGAAAACTGGAACCGCATCTATGGCAAGAAGAAGCGGTCCAAGTAACCCCGCTCCTTGCGCGGCCGAAAGCAGGGTCGGCGATCGCATCCTCCACCGGAGCTGACGCATGCGCGTCCCGGCCCATCTCGCCCGGTCAATCGACCGCTGCAAGACCGGGCAAGCCGGCCGTCACCTTCATCTCGGCTACTGGGACGTGGCCCCGCCCGACGCGACGCCATGCGGGGCGGATGAATTCGAGGCCGCACAGACGCGGCTGTGCGATGTCATCGTCAATTTGGCCGACCTGAGCGATGGGCAGAGCGTGCTTGACGTGGGCTGCGGGTCGGGCGGAACGCTCGCCGTCATCGATGCGCGATGGCACTACATGCGGCTCACGGAACTCGAGCTCGATCGACGCCAGCTCGACGTCTGCCGCACGCTGGGGCCGCACCCCACCAATAGCTTGACGCTGGTGACGGCGGGCGCTTGTAGGATCCCGTTCCGGCCGGCCTCCTTCGATCGTCTGATCTGCCTGGAGGCCATGTTTCATTTCCGGTCGCGGAGCGGATTCCTGCGGCAAGCCGCCGACACCTTGCGGGCAGGCGGACGGCTGGCGCTCTCCGACATCCTGCTGGCCCATCCGGGCGACCGGGCGCCGGTCGACATCGCCTTGCTGGAGCAGACCGTCCGGCGCGCATACGGACCGTGGCCGCAGCTGTGGTCCGGCTTCGCGGAGCTCTTGGAAGCCGCCTGCGCAAACGGGCTGGTGCTGGAGCGTATCATCGACGCCACCGGCCAGACCTTGCCGAGCCATCGGATCAGCGCGCCGGGCGATCAAGAAGAGCTGCCGCCGCAACCTTCGGCCGGCAGCCTGATGCGATGGCTGCACCGCGAAGGCTATCTGTCCTATCTCTGCCTTGCGTTCACCAAGGCATGAGAGGCGTAGGGCTTTGCGCAGTGGTGGGCCCGCCGTCAGCTAGAAAATCTTGAGCGCGTTCCTCAAGGTGATCCACACCCCCCAGGCGAGCGGCAGGCCGACGAAGGCCCAGAACAAGACCGCCCTGGTGTCGAGCCCGCCCCTGCCGATGCCGAACGAGCCGGTCTGGCTGGCGGCAGCCCCGGTGCGGCCCTGCGCCTGCAGCTGCGCCACCTCCTCGGGCTTCATGAACCAGCGATCGGCCAGCGGCTTGATCATGAGGTTGCAGACGAATCCGAGCACCAGCATGCCGGCCAGGATGTACATGGTGAAATCGTAGACCGAATCACGCGGCACCCCGGCCGCGATCTGCGCCTCGCGGATGTAATTCACCACCACCGGACCGATGATGCCGGCAGTCGACCAGGCGGTCAGCAGGCGGCCGTGAATGGCGCCCACGAACTGGGTGCCGAACACGTCGGCCAGATAGGCCGGCACGGTGGCGAAGCCGCCGCCGTACATCGACAGGATGACGCAGAAGAACGCGACAAACAGCCCCTTGTTACCCGAATGCGCGGCCCACGGCGCGGCCGCATAGAGCGCGATGCCGAGCAGAAAGAAGGTGTAGTAGGTGTTCTTGCGTCCGATGTAGTCGGACAGCGACGCCCAGAAGAAGCGGCCGCCGATGTTGAACAACGAGAGGAGGCCGGTGAAGCCGGCCGCGATCGCCGCGATGGTGGCGTGCTGGTCGTCATTGAGCTGGAGAAACGCGAGCTCCGGATGGCCGATCAGCGATCCGCCGAAGATCTCCTGCAGCATCGGCGAGGCCATGCCGATCACGCCGATGCCGGCGCTCACATTGAGGCAGAGCACGCCCCAGATCAGCCAGAACTGCGGCGTCTTGTGCGCGTCCCTCAGATGAACGTGCCTCTGCGTGATCATCGCGTTGGCGCTGTCGGGCGGCACCCAGCCGTCGGGGCGCCAGCCGGCGGGCGGCACGCGATAGCCGAAAGCGCCCACCAACATGAACGCGAAGTAGATCACCCCCATGGCGATGAAGGTCTGCCAGACGCCGACCGAATTCGGGGTGCGGAACAGGTTCATCAGCAGGTCGGCGAGCGGCGCGCCGATCATGGCGCCGCCGCCGAAGCCCATGATGGCCATGCCGGTCGCCATGCCGCGACGATCCGGAAACCATTTGACCAGGGTCGACACCGGCGAGATGTAGCCGAGCCCGAGCCCGATGCCGCCGATCACCCCCGAGCCGAGCCACATGATCCACAGCTGGTGGCTGATGACCCCGATCGCCGAGATGAGGAGACCGCCGCACCAGCACAGCGCCGCGACCACGCCCGCCTTGCGCGGTCCGGCGCGCTCGAGCCAGCCGCCCCAGATCGCGGCCGAGGATCCCAGCACCACGAAGAACAGCGTGAACATCCAGCCGAGGCTCGAGATCCGCCAGTCGCACGTGGTGGTGAACAGCTCCCCGAGCAACGTCATGTCGGGGCAGGCCACCGACTTGTCGATGCCGATCGCGTGCGACAGCGGCAGCCAGAACACGCTGAAGCCATAGGCCATGCCGATGCAGAGGTGGATACAGAGCGCCGCGGGCGGCACCAGCCAGCGATTGAAGCCCGCTTTGGCGATGATGCGTTCCCGGTCGAGAAGCCCCGCCGCGGAGCCGGCAAGCCCCCCAGCCTGTTCGATCGTCGTCATGGCGTTTTCCCCTAGTTGGCGCCCTTGCAGGGTGCGTCCTTTTGTCTTTCCGCCTTGTAAGATTTTCCAATATCACGAGCGCAAACAACATATCCAACAACTTAATTTCATACGCGGATCCCGACATTTCCGCAAGCGATCCGGGAACTCACGACCGCTTGATCGTCGCTTTTGGCGCGCAAGACGTTACTTTTAGCTCGCAAAAAACGCGGCTGGTCTGGTCGGCGCGTCAAGCGACAAGAGCAATAGCTTTCGGCAGCCGCTTCTGCTGCAATGCGGCATTTCCGGCGGTTGATCCGAAACCCTGGAATGACAACGACTTAAAGGAAATGACTATTTCGCGCGAAACGTATGCGCGGCCTGATCCATCAGCGGCTTGATCAAATATGACAGCAGCGTCCCGCGTCGCGCGGACAGGAACCATGGCGCGCAGGCAGGAATTCGACCCCTGCACCTCGTCCCGCGCGCATGCGGGCTTCAAGTCTTCGCTGGCGACTTTCCCCAGTTGCTCGACCGCATCTCGCACCAGCGGATCGAACCCGCTCCCCCCGCGCGCCAAATAATCCAAGATCGTGGCCCGCATGCGCGGGTCCCAATATTTCTGCAGATGATCCGTGATGCCGGCGACGACCTGGTCCTCGCGCTGGCTGGCGAAGAACCTTCCGATCTGGTTGGCCATGTAGACGAGCTTGTCAGGCGACATGGGTGACCATCTGGGCGGCGACCTGGCCGGCTTCTTCCATCGTGATCCGGTGCGGATGGGTGAACACCTCGAAACCGTCGTCGCGGGCGATAGCGGCGAGCGCGATGCCGGCGGCTTGTGCGGTGCGCACCGCGAGCGCGGTCGGCGCCGATACCGCCACCATCACGGATACGTCGATGACCGCCGCCTTCTGCACCATCTCGACCGAGACCCGGCTGGTGAGCAGCACCATGCCGTCGCGGCCGGGAATTCTCTGTCGCGCCATGGCGCCGGCGAGCTTGTCGAGCGCGTTGTGGCGGCCGACATCCTCCCGCAGCGCCGTCAGGCCCGTGCCGGGCTGCCAGAAGGGCCGCGTGCGTCGGACAATCGCCAGCGTGTGATCGGCTGAGCCGATCGGTCAATCCGGAATGCAAATGGCTTGGTTCGCGACAACCAGTCGGTGGCGACCGGTCAACGCGTGGCTCGCGTCCACCGTGTCGCCTGCATGTGTCTGGCTGAGCGTCTCCGCGCAGAGACTTTGACTCTTTCGGCCTCATGGAGAGGAGCGCGGGCAACACCCGCGCGTCCTGAGGCCCTCGAAGGACGAACCACGGTCACGCGCGCGGCGTTGGCCGCGCTGTATCCCTCGAGACGGCCGGCAAGAGCCGGCCTCCCCGGGATGAGGGAGTCCGTACTCGGCCAATCAAAACCAGTGTGCCCAAGGACTGTTAGACCGCCACCGGCGCGAAGTGGTTGACCAGCACCAGGATGGCCAGCAGCACGAGCCCGATCCCCAGGCTCCAGCCGATCAGCTTCTTCTCGATCGGCAGCAACGGCTCGACCGCGGCCTTCTGGAGCTCGCTCTTGATATCAGGTTGCGACATCGCGGATTCCTTTCAGGCTCAGGTGGCGAGCGGCGGCTTGACGCCGGCGAAGAACAGCCAGGAGATGATCAGCCCGACCCAGATCACGAAGCCGAACAGGCTCAGCAGATACACGGCAGCCAATTTGCCTATACCCTCCTGCCACAGCTTCTTGAAGTTGGAGAGGATGCCGATGGAGAAGAAGGTCAGGATGAAGAATATGACCCGGAACGTGTTGGCCTCGGCGACCTGGGCCGGCAGCTTGGCGGCGATCTCGGACGACGTTCCGAGCGCCAGATAGAGGCCCACCAGGAACGTCGCCACGAAGCCGAGGATGAATTTCGGGAAGCGTTGCCAGATCTCCGCGGCCCGGGCCTTGTCGCGGTCGGGAGTCGGGTTGATGTGGTTGGTCCAGATGTAGCCCAGCACGAACGCCCAGATGCCGATGAAGATGTCGATGAACACCTTGACAGTGGCGGTAACGCCGAGAATCCAGCCGGGCTGGTAGTGGATGCCCTCGGCGGCCGCCTTGGCCATGATCAGCGACTCGGCGATGCCGCCGCCGGCGACCGCGGCCCCGTCGGTCTTGATCGCGAGACCCATCCAGGCGCCGGCGACCAGCGGCTCCTGCCAAAGAAAGGTCTGCGCCAGGAACGGCAGGATCAGCACCTCCACCACCGCGAACACGACCACCAGCGAGGATACCATCACCGGCACCAGCGGACGCGCCCGGATCGCGCCGCCGGTCGCAATGGCGGCCGACACGCCGCAGATCGAGATGCCGGAGGCGAGCGGGGCTGCCCATTCGCGATTGAACCCGAACCATTTGCGGGCGATGTAGTACACCACCGCCCAATAGATCAGGTAGGCCTCGACGATGGCGGCGACGCCGCGCAGCAATATGGAGGTCGCGAGCGACAGCTTGCCCGCCGCCGTCACCGCCAGGAAGGCGCCCAGGATCACGATCGCGATCTTGATGTAGAGCTCGGGACGGATCGCCTCGTTGAGCCACGCGGCCAGGCGCGGAAAGAAATTGGCGATGACGAGGCCGCTCAGCAGCGCCACCACATAGCCGCCTTCGTTGGTCAGCTTCAGCGACCAATCGATGTCGAATTTTTTCAGATCGGCCGGCGTGACCGCGGCCACATGGGCATAGCTGCCGACGATCCAGCTCGCATAGGCGAGCCCGAAGACCGCCGTGAAGGTGACGGCGAAGCGCTTCACATCGAGATTCAAGGCAACGGCGCAAGCACTCAGCACTGCCAGCAGCGCGAGGTAGGTGACGAGCAGCGCGCCGGCGCCGCCCAGGCCCGCATAGGCCTTGGATACCGTGCCGAGTGCCGAGCCCGGGTCGGTCCACACCGACGTGCTCACCACCCAGCCCAGCACGTCGAGGCCGAACAGGCCGCCGAGCGCCAGCACGAAAATGCCGAGACCGATCACCAGCGAAAGCCAATCCTCGGTGATCCGCGGGACCGGCTGCGCGGTGCTCGACCAGGGCGCCGATTCGGCTGTTACGGACATGGCAAATCCCCCGTTTGATCGGACGCTCGACGTGTTGTTTGATTGATTGACGGCCGATCGTCTGGCTACGTTATATTTCTTCTGCTACATCGAATGTGGCATAGCTCCGTCCGCATGAAAAGAGTTTGTTTGGTGGGAATTGCTGAATGGTAACAGAATAGCCGAAAGCTTCCGAAGCGCGACATCGATGCGTTGTTTTCGACGCAAGTTCTGGAATATTTTTCCCGGGATCGGCATGCGACTACCGCGGCATCGGGCTGGCGCGACATTCCGACCGGGAGTCGCGGCGCGGCGAGGTGCCGCAACGGCTCCTGTTTCCGGCCGAGACGTGTCGCGGTCGGCCGCCGGCCGGGATCGCTCCGGTCGTGCCCGGGAGCAGCTGAAAGCGCGCGATCGAAACGCCCCCTTTTCATGGGACGCGGGCTGTGCCACACTCGCTATAGCCCATTGGATATAGCGAGGGCCGCCAAGTGTCGTCGCGTGGCACGCAAATGCTGACCACGGTGTTCGAGCCGGGCGATCCGAGAACGCCCTGGGCTCCGGCTGCCGGCCGTTCCGCGGCGGCGGCACCGGCGCCCGCGCCCGCGCGGGCCGCCAAGCTGGTGGCCCCTTCGCGGCGGCGCACGCAAATCTCGGACCTGCATTCGAGCCTGCATTGCTCGATCATCGGCACCTGCCTGTCGAGCGCGGAGCTGCGGCGGCTGCTGATCCGGCTGGAGGTCCAGGGCGCCGAGATCGCCGACGACCACGACCTGCATGTGCTGGGTGTCCTGCTCGCCGGCCGATCCAAGGCCGGGGCCAAGCATCTGCAGAAGGCGCTCGATCGGCGGCACCAGCCCGCTATCAATCAGTTCGCCAAGGCCAAGGATGCGGCCGGCGTGGCGGCGCTGTGGGAAGAGGCGCTGGGGCGCGGCGATATTCCGGGCGCCTATTGGGCGCTCCTCACCCATCCGGCGGCGACCGACACCATGGTCAAGGAGGTGTTCGGCAAGGTGCACATGCTTTCGCACCTCGTGGGCGCCGCCAACCGGGCCGACATCCGCCGTCTGCGCCAGCTGGAGGAGGACAACGCGGAGCTTACCGCCAAGCTGGAGCGCCAGCAGCGACAATTGCGCGACGGCTTCACCAGCCGCGACGAGTCGATCCGGCGGCTCAACGACATGCTGGCCAGGGCAGCCGGCACCGGCGCCATCGTGGCGCCTTCCGGGACCGAGGACAGCCGCGCCGTGAAGGAGGCGCTCGCCGAGCTCGACCAGCGCCTGGCGCACGAGACCAGCCGGCGCGAGCGCCTGGAGCAGCGGCTGGCGACGGTTTCCGCCGCGCTCAACGAGGCCGAGCGCGCGCGAGCGCGGGCCGAGGGTGAGCTCGCCGCGCTCCATCAGGAGCTGGCTGCGTCAGAATCGCGGCTCGGCCCGGCTCCCGAGCAAGGCGGCACGGCGGACGGTCTCGATCTTCGCGGCCTGACCGTTTTGTATGTCGGCGGGCGCGCCAATCAGGCACCGCAACTGAAGGGGCTGGTCGAGAGCACCAAGGGGCACTTCCTCTATCACGACGGCGGCATCGAGCACAGCGCGGCCCTGCTGCCGGGCCTGGTCAGCCGGGCCGACATCGCGATGTTTCCTGTGGATTGCGTCAGTCACGACGCTGCGGCCGGGGTCAAGCGGGTATGCCGCCAAATGGGGAAGCGCTACATCCCGCTGCGCACGTCGAGCCTCACCTGCCTGCTGTCGGGGCTGTCGGCGCTGCAGACTGCCCAGATCGCGACCGCCGCCGAGTGAGAATTGCGATCGCTCACGGGACCGTGCAAATAGCCTGGCTGGTGATAGACTGCCCCGCCGATATGCGAGGTGACCAATGGGCGGAGTCCGATTGACGTTGCGGGTCGATTTCGGGACCGATCGGGCGATCGGGCCGGGAAAAGTGCTGCTGCTGGAGGCGATCCGGGATACCGGCTCGATCTCGCAGGCCGGCCGGTCGCTCGGCATGTCCTACCGGCGCGCCTGGCTCCTGGTCGACGACATGAACCGCTGCTTCCGCGAGCCGGTGGTCACTGCCCAGCCGGGCGGCTCGCAAGGCGGCGGCGCTGCGCTGACCGCGTTCGGCGAGAAGGTCGTGCTGCGCTACCGGACCATCGAGACGCAAGCGACCGCCGCCACCAAGCCGCAGCTGCACGATCTGGAGGCCTCGGTCCGGGCGTCCAGGCGCAACGCCGGCAAGCCGCGCAAGACCTCGATCCGCGCCGGCACCGCGAGATAGCGCCTCGCGCGATAGCGCCTTACGCCAGCGCCTCATTCTCATTGCAACGCGCCCGAATGCTGCGGAGCGAACCGGGCCGGCTGCTCACCGGCCAACCGTGAATAGCCAACGGCGTGCCCTAAAGGATGATGGAGAACGAGCTGCACCGCGAGAGCAAATGCTCGGTGGCATCGATATATCTTATTGCATATAACGTCATTGCGACTGTTGCCGCGCCGCATTTTTGACATTCAAGCTATCTAACAAATTAGAGCGCCGATCTCGCGCCACACCAGCGCACCTCCGCCATCGTTCCGGTTGAGCCAAATCCGACACGGATGCCGGATACCGACGGTGCGGCGCGAAGGACGGCGTATTCAAGGAGGCGTCAACCGGCGGCGCGCGATCTGAAAGGTAAATCAGTAGCGGCCATCAACAAATCTGGGGGAGACAGTCGAAATGAGTATCAACACCGATCGGCGCGGAGCGCTCATTACAATCGGCACCGGACTTGTCGTGTCGGGCTTGGCGCAAGGTAACGCCGCCAACGCGGCCACGGAGGCGACACTGGAGCCGACCGGCGCGAAGAGCTTGCGGGAATTGTCGCACACGCTGGAAGGCATGCCGCGGCGTCGTGATTTCCAAACCGTGCCGATGATTCTGGAAAAGCCCGATTTTTGGGATCAAGCACCGCTCGCCGCCGTACTCAGCTACCGGGGCGGCCCGAGACAGGCCTGGGATAACACCGATCTTACCGGGCCATGGCTCAACGGCATGCGCAACTCCATGAATTCGCAAATCTGGGCGTTCAAGGAGCCGAACTTCCTGTGCGTCTCCGCGACGCACGGCGCGGCACATCTTGCGCTGTTCGATCAGGAGATGTGGGACAAGTATCAATTGGCCAAGCTGGCGGGCGGCAATCCAGCGCGCAATACTTTCATCGACGTGCCGCCGGCATCCTCGCGCGATCCCGTCGACTTCCAGTCCACTGAGGGCCCATTTTCCTCCAAGGACAACGGCATCGTGGTCCTGCAGCGCCGCGGGGTCGTGTTCATGGCTTGCCATAACGCGATCTGGGAGGTCGCGGAACGCCTGGTGGGCGCCGGACAAAACCCCGATCATCTGGGCGTCGACGCCGTCGCCACCGAACTCACCAATCACCTCATCCCGGGCGTTGTCCTGACGCCCGGCATCGTGGCGACGCTGGTCAAGCTGCAGCAGGCGGGCTTCGCATACTCCCGGTGAATACGATCCTGAAACGGCTGCTTCTGGCTGCGCTCGCGGTCGTTCTCGCTGGGCCGACCGCGACCGCAATCGCGCAAACATCCGCGGCGGATCGTTTCAAGGCCGAAGAGGCGATCTATCCGCCGTGGCAGAAAGGCAAGAACAACGGCACGCTCGATCGCGGCCTCGAGTTCAGCGTGCCGCCGGTCGACGTATTGGCGGATTTTCACGGCAGCCTCGACCAGCCGCAACTCGTGCTCTACGCCTCCGGCAACTACTTCTTTGCCATGGCGACGCTGGTCCAGGCGTTTGGCGATGCTTTTCCGCAATATCGCGGTCACGTCTATTACGAGACCCTGCCGCCGGGCCTGCTGCTGAAGCAGATGGATGCCGGCGGGACGGTGACCTCCGGCAACATGACCTGGACCGTCAAGCCCGACGTATTTCTGGCAGAGCGCGCGGCCAGTCTCGACCTGGTGCAGCGGGGCAGGCTCACGGCGCCGGTCGTCACCTTCGCGACCAACGATCTGGCCATCATGGTGCCGGCCGACAACCCGGCCCATGTGGCGACGTTGGGCGATCTCGCTCGTCCCGGCTTGGCGCTGGCGATGCCAAATCCCGAGTTCGAAGGGGTCGCCAGGCAAATCCGGGCCACGCTGGTGAAAGCCGGCGGCGAAGCGCTTGCAGACTCCGTCTACGGCAAGAAGGTGCGGGACGGCGATACCATTCTGACCCGCATCCATCACCGGCAAACGCCGCTCCTCATCATGCAGCATCGCGTGGAAGCCGGCGTCACATGGCGCTCCGAAGCGATCTTTCAGCAGAGGATCGGCAACCCGATCGGCCGCATCGACATCCCGGCCGAGCTCAACACCATCGCGCAATATAGTGCCGCCATGGTCGCGGATGCCCCGCATCCGGATGCGGCGCGGGCGTGGCTCCAATTCATCCGCTCCGACGCGGCCTTTGCGTCATTCGAGCCGTACGGCTTCAAACGTTTCATCGACAACCCGAATTAGCCGGTCTGGAGCCGCTGCGCCCGAGCCTGCCCTAGCGCCGCGGCGCTCTTTGCGATCATCGGCATTTTCAGCCTATCATCGCGACCGGAAGGCCTCCTCCTTCTGCTGACGGAACCATGCCATGGGTATCGGGGCCTCCGACGTTCTGGCGATCGCCTCCGGCTCGCTGGTCGGCTTTATTCTCGGCTTGATCGGCGGCGGCGGATCGATCCTGGCCGTCCCTCTGTTGATCTATGTGGTCGGCGTGAAGTCTCCCCACGTGGCGATCGGCACCGGAGCGATCGTCGTCGCGGTCAGTGCGTTCGCCAATCTGATCGATCATGCGCGCCGTGGCCATGTCTGCTGGCCGGCGGCATTGTGGTTCGCCGCCTCCGGTGTCGGTGGCGCCGCGATCGGCTCGACCCTCGGCAAGAACACCGATGGCCAGAAGCTGCTCACCATGTTCGGTCTGTTGATGATCGTCGTCGCGGTCTTCATGGCGCGGCGGACCGGCATGGAGCCCTCCAGGACCAGCGAGGTCCACGAGGGTAAGGTGCTGCATCTGCTCGTCACGGGCGCGGCGGTCGGAATGCTCTCCGGCTTTTTCGGGATCGGCGGCGGCTTCCTGGTGGTCCCTGGTCTGCTTGCCGCGACCACCATGTCGCTGATCATGGCGATCGGATCGTCGCTCGTCTCGGTGACGGCCTTTGGCATGTCGACGGCCGTGAACTATGCGGCTTCCGGCTTGGTCGACTGGCGGCTCGCCGCCCTGTTCGCCGGAGGCGCCGTCACCGGCGGACTTGTCGCATGCCGGTTTGCGACATTGCTCGCGCCCCGGAAGCGAACGCTGTCGCTGTTGTTTGCCGGGGTCGTCGCCTGTGTCGGTCTATACGTCGCGATCAGGGGCGTCGTAAGCATCATCGGGTGAATGCGACCAGCGGCAGCTCGCGGCAACCCGACATCGTCGTGTTCCGTTCATCGGATGGACCCACGCCGCCGCAGCTGCGGAAGGCGCGCGCACAGGGTTCCTATTCGATCTACAATGTGCAACAGCTTCTGCCGACCGTTTCGGCCGATTTGCCGCGGGCCGGAAGTCTCCGCTCGCGCCCGACCGGCCGTAGGGCCGGATTGCCACGAGCAAGCAAGGAAACGCGCGATGACGAAATACCCCGACCTCAAGCTCTATATCGGCGGCGAGTGGAAGAGCGCGGATGGGCAACCGGTGCTCAATCCGGCCGACGAAAGCGTGCTGGGCATCGTGCCGCATGCCACGCGCGCCGATCTCAACGCGGCGCTGGCGGCGGCGGAACGCGGGTTTCAGGTCTGGCGCAACACCTCGCCGGCCAAGCGCGCCGACATCATCCTCAAGGCGGCGGCGCTGATCCGCCAGCGGGTGGAGGAGATGGCGGTCGCCATGACGCTCGAGCAGGGCAAGCCGATCGCGCAATCCCGCCTCGAGATCCTGCGCGGCTGCGACATCATCGAATGGGATGCGACCGAGGGGCGGCGCGTCTACGGCCGCGTCATCCCGAGCGAGCCGGGCATGCGCCACACCGTGTTGCGCCAGCCGATCGGGGTGGTGGCTGCGTTCTCGCCATGGAATTTTCCGATGAGCTCGCCGGCCCGCAAGGTGGGCGGCGCGCTCTCGGCCGGCTGCTCCATCATCCTCAAGGCCTCGGAGGAGACGCCGGCGGGTGCGGTGCAGCTCGCGCAGGCGTTGCATGACGCCGGCCTGCCGGCGGGCGTGCTCAATCTGGTGTTCGGCAAGCCGGCGGAGATTTCCGGATATCTGATCCCGCAGCCGGCGGTGCGTCTCGTCACCTTCACGGGCTCGATTCCGGTCGGCAAGGAGCTGGCCGCGATGGCGGGCAGCTACATGAAGCCGGCCATCATGGAGCTCGGCGGCCACGCGCCGGTCATCGTGTGCGACGACGTCGACCCGGTCGCGAGCGCCGCCACCTCGGTGATCGGCAAGTCTCGCAATGCCGGCCAGGTGTGCGTCTCCCCTACCCGCTTCTTCGTGCAGGAGGCGATCTATAAGGAATTCACCGACGCATTCGCCGAGAAGGCCCGCGCCGTGAAGGTCGGCGACGGCATGGATCCGGCCAACCAGATGGGGCCGCTCGCCAACCATCGGCGGATCGAGACCATGGAGGCGCTGGTGGCCGACGCCAAGGCCAAGGGCGCCCGCCTGCTCGCCGGCGGCAGCCGGATCGGCAACCGCGGCTATTACTATCCGATGACCGTGCTCGCCGACCTGCCCGACGACGCGCGCGCCATGCGCGAGGAGCCGTTCGGCCCGCTCGCGCTGATCAATCCGGTGGCCTCGCTCGACGACGCCATCGCCAAGGCGAACGCACTGCCCTATGGGCTCGCCGCCTATGCCTTCACCCGCTCGGCACGCAATGCCGACCGGCTGGCCGAGGGCGTCGAGGTCGGCAATCTGTCGATCAACCACTTCGTGGCCTCGATCGCCGAGACCCCGTTCGGGGGCGTCAAGGACAGCGGCTACGGGCGCGAGGGCGGCACCGAGGGATTGGCCTGCTACACGGTCGCCAAGAACGTCTCGCACCTGATGCAGTAGCGCCGAGGCGACGCCACCGCGGCGCGCCCGTGTGCCGGCTTGAAGGCCCGCGCAATATCTGGTTAGATATAGCGGCATCGCGGCAGGCAGGCCGGCACCCATGGCGCGCGACATCCAGTTCGACGCTCAGTGCGATCTCGCGGCGCTGGTCTATGACGAGCCGAGCGAGGCGGACCGGCTGTTGCGCGAGTTCGTGCGCGATCTCACGGACAAAGGCTACCGCGTGGTGGGGCTGATCCAGACCCGGCTCGGCGAGGGCGGTGCCGCCGTCACCGTGCTGCCGACCGGCGAGACGATTGCGCTGGCCGGCCGTCAAAGCGTCCCGGCGGGTTCGACTCGTCCGCCTTGCGACCTGGCGGAGGCGTCCGCGCGCATCGACACCTTGATCGAATCCGGCGCCGACCTCTTGATCATCAATCGCTTCGGCAAGCTCGAAGCCGAAGGTACCGGATTGATCGATGAGATCGCGCGCGCGCTTCGCGCCGACATTCCGGTGCTGGTCGCGGTGCCGCAATTCCGTTTCTCCTTGTGGCTGTCGTTCTGCAGCGGCATGGGCGTCAAGCTGCCGTGCCGGAAGGAGGGCCTGCAGGGCTGGTGGAATGTCATGATCGTCGGCGAGGGGCATTCGCCGCAGCAACGGCAGGTACGTGTCTGCGAGCTCTTGAAATAGCGCAGCGCGGCTCAGGCCCGCGTCAGCTCAATGCCCGCTCGCCATCCGAGGCGCCGACCAGGAGCAAGGTCTCCGCCACCTTGGATACGGCGGAGATCGGCAATTGGAACATCAGCTCGGTGCTGCCGACCGTCACGCCGAGGCACCCCATGCCGTCCGCCAGCTCGCCGGCGCAGATGCCGGATGCCGGAATCGGCTGGTAGCGTACCCGGTCCTGACGTGGCGCCATATCCTTGCGGCTCGACGCCATGCAGAGCAGATAGGTCACGAACGCCTCGAGGTCCGAATGCCGCAGGCAGAAGTGGATCGCGGCGTCCTCGACCGTCGTGAGCTTCAGCAGCACGGCCTGCCCGTCCTCGCTGAGCCCGCCCTCGACGCCTTCGATGACCGGAAATTCGAGCGTGTCCTGCGCCATGACCTGTTCCTGAATTATCTGGCGGGTTTTTCTTCGGCTCGCTGTATTACAGTATATATAACGAGGACCTGTTTCAACCGCCCCTGCGCAGAACCTCGATTTATTGAAGGACGACGAACCCCTGCTTCTCGAACGCCGGCTTGGCGGCAGGCGATTTCAGGAAAGCGATATAGGCCGCGGCCCCGGGATTGGTCGAGGTCATGGTGACGGCGATCGGGTAGATGATCGGCGGGTGGCTCAATTCCGGAAACGCCCCCACGATCCTGACGCCCTTATCGGCCGCCGCATCGGTCTGATAGACGATGCCGAGCGGGGCCTCGCCACGCGACACCAGCAAGAGGGTGGCGCGCACGTCCTGCGCCGGGGCGATCTTGCCCGCGACCGACGGCCATACGCCGAGCGCCTCGAGGGCGGCCTTGCCGTATTTGCCCGCCGGCACCGCCGACGGCTCCGCCATGGCGAGGCGGTCGTTGCCGAGTGCCTGGGCGAGCGGGAAATTCGGCCCGATGGTCAGCTTGATGCTGCTGTCGGCGCGCGCCACCAGAACCAGCTTGTTGCCCAAGAGATTGAACCGGGTCTCCGGCTTGATCAGCTTGTGCTCGGCCACGTAGTCCATCCAGTCGAGATCGGCCGAGATGAAGATGTCGGCCGGGGCTCCGCCCTCGATCTGCTTGGCGAGCGCCGAGCTCGCCCCGTAGGAGACCACGATCCTGTGACCGGCATCGCGCTGATACTGCGCGTTGGCATCATCCAGTGCATTCTTGAGGCTGGCGGCACCGAATACCAGGAGGTCGCGATCCTGGGCCCGCGCGGCGCTGCCCCACGAGCCCGTGAGCGCCACCACGGCCGCGATCATGAGACCGCGGGCGGCTGCGGAAATTCCCTTCATTGCGCGAACCCTTCCCTCTGGCTCCGATTTCGTTATAGTCGACGGAATACGTCCCCCTGTAAAGGGCCTTGCAGGATCATGCTGGCGGCCGCCGCTCGGCGGCGCCGGGAACGGCGATGCCGGTAAGCAGTTATGCTAGCGCTCACCCCAACCATGAAGGATCACGTCATGAAGCTCAGCGCACGCAACCAGCTCAAGGGCAAGATCGTCGATGTGGTCAAAGGCGCCACCACCTCCCATGTGCGCATCGATATCGGCGGCGGCGTCATGGTAACGTCCTCGATCACCAACGAGGCGGTGGCCGATCTCGCGCTCGCCAAGGGCGACGATGCCTGGGCGGTGATCAAGGCCTCCGACGTGATGATCGGCAAATGACCGGGCACTGAGAGGCAAAGCTTTGCAATCGGAGAATTCACATGCGGTTTGACCGACGCAGTTTCGTGACCGGCCTTTCGGCCGCGCTGCTGTTGCCGCGCGGGGCGCGTGCCGCCAGCGTGACCGACAGCGCCGGGCGCTCGGTGCCGGTGCCGGCGCGCGCCGGGCGGGTGTTCCCGGCCGGACCCCCGGCGGCCCTCATGCTGTACACGCTCGCACCCGCGGCGCTGCTCGGCTGGACCCGCCCCAATCGGCCGGAGGAACGCGAATTCCTGCTGCCCGAAATCGGCAACCGCCCCGAGGTCGGCCGGATCACCGGTCGTGGCAATACCGCCAATGTCGAGGCCGTGCTCGCGCTCAAGCCCGACCTCATCCTCGACGTCGGCTACATAACCGACACCTACGTGTCGCTCGCCGACCGGGTGCAGGAGCAGACCGGCATTCCCTATGCGCTGCTCGACGGCCGCTTCGAGGCCACGGCGGCATCCTACCGCCTGCTCGGCGAGCTGATCGGCCGCCGCGAGGAGGCCGAGACGCTCGCCCACTACACCGAGCAGACGGTCGCCACCATCAAGGGCCGCATCGCCGCCATCCCGCAGGAGCGGCGCGCGCGCATCTATTTCGCGCGCGGACCGCGCGGGCTCGAGACCGGGCTGGGCGGCTCGATCACGGTCGAGACCATCGAGTTCCTGGCGCAGAACGTCGCCGGGGAGACCCGCGGCGGGCTCGGCAATGTCTCGATCGAGCAGGTCCTGGTGTGGAATCCCGAGGTCATCGTCACCATCGACCGGGAGTTCGCCGCCAAGGTCTACGACGACCCGGTCTGGTCCACGATCGCGGCGGTGCGGGCGCGCCGGGTTCACCTGGCGCCGAGGCTGCCGTTCGGCTGGGTCGATTTTCCGCCCTCGGTCAACCGGCTGATCGGGCTGTGGTGGCTCGCCAAGATTCTCTATCCGGATTTGTTTCCGGAGGACTTGAACACGCTGACCCGCGAGTTCTACGACAAGTTCTATCACGTGCGCATGACAGATCAGCAGATCGCACGCGTCCTGGCCGGGCGGGATTGATCAGGCGCGATCGCGGCCGAGCCGCAACCCTACGCCGCAAAGCCGTTTCTTTCGAGGTCGACCATGCGCACAATCATCGACCGGTTCGGATCGAACGGCACGTCTTCAAATCCCCACCGCCGGTAGAATGCACGCACCTGCTCATCGAGCGGATGCGTGAGCACGCCGAAGCTTCCGACCTCGCGCGACGCGAGCAACGCCGTCGTGAGCGCGAACAAAAGGAGCGAGCGTGCATGGCCTTGACCTTGACACGTCCGGTGAACTGCCAACTGCCCCAGCAGCGTCGCCGGCACCGGATTCGGCTTGTTGCGTTGATGCGCCTTGGCGAGAAACGCGAGCTCGATCTGGGCAGCGCTGAGAGTTACATAGCCCACGATCAGGCCTGTCCCGGGCTCGCAGATCACGCTCGTTCGCGAGATGCCTGACGCGTGATTGTGCCAGGCATGGCGTGAAAACCATGCATTGAGAAAATCCCGGCCGCAACCGAAATGGCCGCGCTCGTCGTCCTCTGCCAACGGGCGCGGGGGCGTTACTTCCGCCACGTCGGCGGCTTGCGCGCAAGCTCCTCGAGACCTGAAATCATTCGCGCCGGCTTTGCCGCCCAAGCCTCAAATCGCTCCCAATCCTTCGCTGGAATCGTGACGATCCGGCGCTCCAGAATATCGAGCTCCGCGGCATCGAGCGCCTTGCGCCGCACGAAATCGCTTACATTGGTACGGGCCTGTGCGGACGCCAATTCCAGCAGGGCGCGCTCCTGCTCGCTCAGCCGCACGCTCAGCACAGACGAGGACATGACGTAATTCCTTGCTTCTCTGCCCGTATGACAATGTACAAGGGGTCAAATGTCAACGCGCGCAATCCATCGATCAGCCGCGCCGGTGCCTGGCCCTCCGCAGCGAGCAGAAACAGGTCAGAACCGGTGAGCAACGCGCAAATCCGGCCCTATGCGGCCGGCACGTGTCAGCCTGGCGACTGATAGACCGCGGCCATGACGGCCGCGGTCCTGGGCTGGGTGGGGCCGTGCCCTACTTCAGCATCTCGATGTAGCCGATCCGGCTCGACAGCACGCCCGAGTACCAGATCCGCTTCGGATTGTTCGGGTCGACCTCGATGCGGCGCACGTCGGTCTCCGCCGACATCAGCGGGAACTCGGCCCACACGCCGGTCGCCGGATCGAGCCGGGCGATCTTGTCGACATGCTGCAGGCTCGTCCAGATCATGTGGTTGTTCATGTCCGGATCGGCCATGTAGGCGCCCGCATCCGCGGTCGGCGGCGTGAACTCCGTCATCTTCAGGGTCTTGTAATCTACCAGCAACAGCTCGCCGGCGCCGTGCAGGCCGACCCACAGATTGCCGTTCCAGTCGGCGCCGAGCTTGCGGGCGACCGGGTCCTTGACCGGCAGCGGGAACTCCTCGAACTGCCCGCTCTTAGGGTCGATGCGCGCGATCTGGTTGACGGCGTTCTCCACCACCCAGACGTTGCCGCCGCCGTCCACCGCCATCCCATAGGGAGTGGCGTTCTTGTGGGCCGCGACGCCCGCCGGTACGTCGAAGAACGTGAACTGCTTGGTCGCCGGATCGAAGCGGATGACCTGGTTGGCGGCGATCGAGGCGAGCCACACCGTGTTGTTCGGATGCACCCGCATGGTGTTGCCGCTGGCGCTGCCGCTGGTGGTGGGCGGCAGGCTGAAGGACTGGAACTGCTCGGTCTTCGGGTCGAAGCTCAGCCAACGCCGGTTGGGGCCGCCGTCGACCATCCAGAACTCGCCCTGATTGCCGCGCCGGATCGCGTTGAGGCGTACGCTGGCCGAGGCCGCGGGCGGCGGCGCGTACTCGATGTAGTTCAGTGTCGTGGCATCGAGCTTGCCGAGCTTGCCGCCGACCCGCTGGGTGACCCAGCCGTTGCCGCTCGGATCGACTGCGACCTCATGCGGTTCCGCCCGCGGGTTGGGCAGCTCGTACTCGACCACAATATAATTCCTCGCCTCCGCCGGCAGCAGCGTCCGCGGCAGGCGGCTGAACGGATCGGGCTTCGGCTTGGGGCCGCCGGGCGCGGGACCGAAGTTGCTCGAGACATAGGCCAGCAGCACCTTTTCCTCGTCTTCGGTGAGCGGCTTCGCCAAGGTCGAGCCCTGCATGTAGAGCTTCATGGTACCGATGACCTGTTGCCAGCGGGCCGGCTCGCCGTGCGAGCGGACGATCCGCTGCGTGTCATGGCAGACCGTGCATTTCGCCTCGACGATGGCCTTGCCGGCCCCGTCGGGCAGGCGGGAACCGGCGCCGGCGGCAGCGGCGTCGGCCTCCTCGCCGCGATCGCCCGGCTGGCGGCCCGGCCAGGCCGGGGGCAGCGCCGGCGCGCGCGCCAGCGTGAGCGCGAGATCGACCGATGCGGATTTGCCGGCCGCCACCTCGACCGGGGCCGACTGGGCGCTCTGCTGCTCGCCGCCGATCGCCTGAACCACATAGCTGCCGGCCGGGAGCCGGGCGTTGGTGAACTTGCCCCCCCCTGGGTGATGACCATGAAATTGAGGCGGCGCTGCGCATTCTTCATCTGCACGAACGCGCCTTCGACCGGTGCGCCGACCGCATCCTTGATGACCCCGGTCAGGGTTCCGGCATCCTGCGCCGATGCTGCAGGCGCCCAGAAGACGGAAGCGACCAACGCCAACGCGGTAAAATGTAGCTTCGACTTGCCAGACTTCAGCACGGCGATCCTCCTTGGGTTCAGGTCATCGCTCTCAGCAGCCACGTGGGAGCCACCGATTCAATTCCGCTGCTTGTTGGTTCGCTGCTTGTTGATTTCGCTGCTTGTTGGGCCGCGGTGCCGCAGTGCGGTATCGGAAATTCGGCATCGAAGACCGGCCAACGGAAAAATCGCACGGGCGCTGAGGCAAGTCAATGCGGGCCGCGCCCGGCCAATCTGATTGCGGCGCAAAACTTCGCAAGGTTCGGGGCGCAAAATGACGGCCTGCGGCAACGCAAGCCAAATGCGCTTGGACGCGATCCGCGCGTGAGCTACACTGAAAGGCGAATTGGCGATCGACGACTGCTTATTGCGCAGCGCCGATCTCGGCAACAGTCTTGCCAGGCCAGCTCGCCAAGGCCATCTCGGCACGGAGGATTGCGATGAGCAAAGCCGTCACTGTCGGAATATCGCTTGCGGTCGGTCTGGCTATCGGCCTGGCGGGCAGCCGGCTCTTGAACCCGCAGGCGAACGCCCAATTGGCGGCGCAACCGGTCTCGTTCAGCACCGTACCGGGCGCCATCGGAGCGGAGGACGTCTCCGGCCCCTACAATGTGCAGGAAG
The DNA here is from genome assembly GCA_963721005.1 of uncultured Alphaproteobacteria bacterium. Lineage (GTDB taxonomy): Bacteria > Pseudomonadota > Alphaproteobacteria > Rhizobiales > Xanthobacteraceae > VAZQ01. Next base: position 1,406,448 of record CAVRHR010000003.1, read on the forward strand.
GCTGGCCGAAAGATCTCGCCTCGCTCCCGGGCCACGAGAAGTGGACGTTCGGTGGGGCGCGGGGAATCTTCGCCGAGAGCCCGAACCGGGTGTTTCTGCTCGGCGGCGGCGAATTGCCCAACATCCCGCGGCCGCAGACGCGGCTGCTGACCGATATCGGCCCGAACGTGCAATTTCCGGTTCCGGGGCTGCCGTGGCGCAATGCCAACACCGCATCCCCGCCCGGCGCCGGAGCCTCGCGCCAGGATCCCGCCAAGGGCATGGAGATGTGGCGGGGCTCGGCGCCGCCCTACCGCGAGATGGGCGTCGATGCGCGCTGGCACCACAGCATCATGGTGGTCGACGCGCAGGGCAACTTCATCGAGGACTGGACGCAGTGGGACCACCTGTTCAAGCGCCCGCACGCCATCTACATCAGCGCCTACGATACGCAGAAGCGCGTCTGGGTGGTCGACGACCACACCCACGCGATCTACATATTCTCGCATGACGGCAAGCAGCTGTTGCAGACGATCGGCACCCCCAACGTGCCGGGTGCCGACGCGACCCATTTCAACCGGCCGACCTATATCGCGTGGCTGCCCGACGGGACCTTCTACGTGGCCGACGGATATAACGGCACCCGCGTCGCCAAGTTCGACGCCGCCGGCAAGTTCCTGCTGGACTTCGGCAAGCCGGGCGATCCGGGCAAGGAGACGCGGCCGGGCTACATGAACAACGTGCACGGGGTGGCGGTCGACGTCGAGACCCGCCGGGTGTTCGTTAACGACCGCGACAACAACCGTGTTCAGATCTTCGACGAGAACGGCAAATATCTCTCCGAGTGGCGGATCGCGGTGCGGCCGTCGAGCCTGCATTTCGTGCAGATCGGCGCGGATCGCACGGTGGCGAGCTTCGATCGCCTCACCCACAAGATGCTGAAATACGACCTGGACGGACGTCTCATCTATGCTTGGGGAACGGTCGGTGACTTCCCGGGCACGCTGTGGGGCGTGCACGGCATGAGCACGGATCAGGAGGGCAACCTCTACGTCGCCGAGGTCGACTCCGGTCGCTTCCAGAAATTCCGTCCGCGGGCCGGCGCCAATCCGGCGGCGCTGATCGGCAAGCCGATCTACGCCGCCTGGCAGTAGGCAGCGCCGGAAGGCCCGCGGCCGCAGCTCAGCCGAGTTGCGGCCGGGGCGTTTCGTGTCGGGTGGCGCGCCGTTTGACTGCCCTCCACAATCGAATTAATCGGCCGGTAAGCGCCATTCGCGATTGCGACCGCGATTGCTTTTCCTCCCGATTGCTCGGCCCGATGCGATGAATCGCGCCCGCCGGCCTGGCAGCTCGGTCAGCCGGCTGTCACAGCGGCCTGCTATCGAGTCCGGAGCCAACCGGTAATTCCAATCGGTCGTTGCCCCGCCGATCGTTCGACCATGGGGCGCTCCCCGGCTCGCGCAAAAAAAGGGGGAAACGCGCTCGAGCGAATGGAGGGCGGCAGAAGACTGCCGCAGAGCGGATCACGAGTTTGTGAGAGTGTAACTCCGCCCCACGTCGGCGCGATCTAACAGCAGTGCGAGCCCGTAGCGGCTGTCACAGGAGGAGACGACCGAAGGTCGGAATGCCGCCACCCACCGATACTTTCGGGCGCTGCCCGTCTCGCCCCGATCTCTCAACCATCATCAAGTGAACATCGCTCGAGAGGAGCAACCAATGATCAAGCGTACATCTATCCTGCTCGTCGCGGCCGTCGTCGGATTGGCGCCAGTCGTCCCGACCATGGCCTTCGCCCAATCGAAGGATGCGCTCGGCATCGCCAACAATGATAGCGTCTTGATCGATGCCAAATCGTTCAAGATCCTGCCGGGCAACGCAGAGGGTGACGCTTCCGCCCTGATAAAGAAGCTGGATGCGAAAGAAATGGGCCCGGGTGCCATTGTCTTCCGCTCGGGCGGCAAGCTCTACATGGTGGCCGCCCCTTCGGACCAGCAGCGCTTCGGCAGCGACCGCTATGGTAGCGATCGATACGGCAGTGATCGCTACGGCAGTGACCGCTATGGCAGCGACCGCTACGGCAGCGACCGCTACGGCAGCGACCGGCCGGGCGTGTATATCAACGACCCGGATTACGCGCAGTACAAGCTGAGGAGGTCCTTCGAGGATAATTGGACCACCAGCGGCGATCAGAGGTGATTTCCCGGCGCGGGGGCCGCTCGCTGACTTGGCTCCCGCGTCCCGACAATCCACAAATCCGAAACCCATCAAATGGACAGGAGGGACCGATGCAAGGTCTTGGATCTGCTTCGCGCGCCTTGTTCGCGGCGGTGGTCGGGCTGGCGGCAGGCTTGTCGACCGCGACCATGGCGCAGTCGACAAATGCGCCTGGCACCATTGCCGACAATGACAGCATCTTTGTCGACGGCAAGACCTTCAAGATCACGCCCGGGAAGGCCAAAGGCGATGCCGGCGCCCAGATAAAAGCCCTCGGCGCTCGCGAGCTTGGCCCCGGCGCGATCATCTTCCGCTCGGGCAGGCAACTCTACATCGTCGATGCCCCGCTCCTGCTCCAAAGCCATGTCCGCGCCGGCGGCGGCGACGCCTATATCGGCGCCGATGACCTGCAGCCGAATCGCATCCGCATCCAATACAATCCGCCCAAGAACCCCGAGCACCAGAAACTCTACGAGATGCTGAAGCAGGATCATGCGCTGGAGATGGTGCAGCAGATGCTCAGCCCGTTTCGCCTGCCGGTCGAGCTGACGATAAAAACCCTGGGCTGCGACGGCCTGATCAACTCATGGTACAACACCGACAACTCGGTCCCGACCGTACACATGTGCTACGAGCTGCTGCAGAACATATTGCAGACCTCCCCGGCCGCGGTTGCCTCCGGGAAGGTCATGTCGCACGATGCGATCGTCGGCCAATCCCTGTTCTGGACCTTGCATGAGGTCGGGCATGCGATGTTCGACATTCTCGAGCTGCCCCTGTTCGGGCGCGAGGAGGACGCCGCCGATCAATTCGCCGGTTTCATGATGCTGCAGCTCGGCAAGGACCAGGCGCACCGATTCATCGAAGGCGCCGCCTATTCGGCCGAGGAGTTCATGATGGACCCCAAGCAGATGGCGAACTACGCCAGCGTCCACGGCCTGCCGCAGCAGCGGTTCTACAATCTTCTATGCCTGGCCTATGGGGCCGATCCCAAGCTGTTCTCCGACGTGATGGAGAACGTCCTGCCCAAGCGGCGCGCCGACAACTGCGAATACGAGTATCAGACGTTCTCGCACGCGTTCGGCCGCGAAATCTCGCGGTATGTAGATCCGCAATTGGCCAAGTCCGTCATGGACACGACTTGGTTTCCCGAACCGCATTCCCCGCCGCCGGTGAGATAGAAGCGCGCTCCCCACTGGGGCATAGGCCACCACGGCCCGAGCGAGGGCCGTGGCGGAGAACATTTCTCGGGTGACCCGCCGAGTTTCGCGGTTCAACCGAAGAACTTGACCAGATGATCGTGGACGCGGTCGGGCGCCTCTTCCTGCAGGTAGTGCCCGGTCGGCAGCGGTTGCGCATCGACCAGATTGCTGGCGAACTTGCGCCAGACCGTGGGAAACTCCTGGGTCGGCGGCGCCCCGCGGGTTCCCCACAGGATCAGCAGCGGCATCCCGATCTGGCGGTCCTTGTCGGCGGTATCCATCTCGAAATCGATCCCGGCGCCGGCCCGATAGTCGCGGCAGGAGCCGGTGATGGTCTTCTTGGTGAAGCAGCGGATGTATTCGTCGAACACGGCCTTGGGCGGCTGCCGCGCGTTGCCGCGGCTTTTCAGGAACCATTCGGCCGGCACCGCGCTCATCAGCGTCTCTGGAAACGGCTCCGGCTGCGCCATGAACATCCAGTGCCAGGCGCCGATGGCCCAATTCTTGTTGGCGTTGGTCCACACGTAATAGTTCGGCAGCATGTCGAGGAGGCAAAGTTTCATGACTCGGTCCGGATGATCGAGGCACAGGCGGTGACTGGTGCGCGCGCCGCGGTCGTGCCCGACCAGGAAGAAACGCTGGTGCCCGAGGCTCTCCATGACCTCGATCATGTCCTGCGCCATGACCCGGAAGCTGTAATTGATCAGATTGGGGCCGGGTTCGGGCAGCGAGCTGTCGCCATAGCCGCGCAGATCGGCCAGCACCACGTGATAGCGCTCGGCGAGCCGCGCCGCGATGCCGTACCACAGCACATGATTGTTCGGATTGCCGTGCAGCAGCAGCACCGGCGGGCCGGAGCCGCCGTGGCGCACCCGGATGACGGCGCCCTTGGTGCGGATGTCGAGATGCCTGAACCCGGGGAACAGCGCCGCGACCTCCGGGCTGCCCCAGCGGGTCGGATCGCGCCCATAATCGGCGGCAGTCGCCTCCGCCAGCACCGCCGTCTGTTGCGCGGAAGCCGGCGTGGCGATGCTCGTGGCCGCGGCGCCCGCTGCCAGTGCCTGAACCAAGCTGCGACGGCTCACGCCGTCTTCGCTGCTTTCGGATTGAAGGTGCCCGGTCATCTCAACCTCCTTCGCTGGCCGACGGTTACTTCGGCGGTGGCTTGAAATATCGCAGGTCGGGCGGCGGCTGGCCCTCCCGGATCGGCATCAGCCTGCCGTCGGGGCTCACCGCATAGGTGTCGCGGCCGAGGTAGATGCGGTCGGTCGCCTCGCGGCACAGATATTCCGACCACCTCGGCTTGCGCTCCCGCACATAGGTCTTGTCGACCGTCCAGGGATGCGTGAAGGCGTTGTCGATCGTGGTGACCTCGTCGTGCAGCACGTCCTTGTCGGCCTTGTCGAGATGGATGCGCTCCTTGACTACCGTCTCATTATCCCGGTGCAGCGGCAGCCCTGAGGCTTCCAGCGCACGCGGGCCGGTGAGCAGGCGGGTCTCGACCTCGAGCAGGTCGTAGCGGCCGTCGCCGTCCTCGTCGATCCATTTGCCGATCGAATAGCCCTCGAAAGTCGGCTCCTCGTCGGTCGGCCATCGGCGCCCGTCGGTGTAGATGCGGCGCGGGAAGGCATTCTCGAAAATGAGGATGGTGTAGGTCGGCTGGATCAGGATCTGCATCGGCGCCGTCAGGCTCATGATGCGCGGCATGCCGTCGAGCACGCAGGAGGTCTGGTAGTTGTTGCCGCGGCCGCCGGCGGCTTGGTCCGCGACGCTCGTCTCGAAGATCGCCTGATACTCGGGGGTGAGCGGCGCCCGCTGGGCGAGACCCGCCGGCTTGGCCGGGTCCCAGGCATCGCTCTTTGCGGCCGCCGGATTGCGCCACTGGCTTTCGAAGTCGGGATATTTTGGGTCCGCGGCGAGCGCCGGCACGGCGGCGGCCAGCACGATGATGGCGGCCATCGCACGCATGCGGTTGCGGCAAGGCACGGCGGGGCTCATTTCTGCGGCGGCCTGAAGTAGCTCAGATCCGGCGGCGGCTGGCCCGTCTTGACCGGCATCAGCTTGCCGTCGGCGCTGAGGAAGAAATGTTCCGCACCGATGACCACGTGGTTGTTGGCCTCATGGCAGTTCCGCTCGCGCCAGCGCGCGCGGTGCTCGCGCACATATAATCGGTCGACCGACCAGGGACGGCTCAGCGCGTGATCGATGGTGGTGATGATGTCGTGCATGACGTCCGGGTTGTCTTTCTCGAGATAGATCCGCTCCTTGACGATGGTTCGGTTGTCGACATGCAGCGGCAGGCCGGTGGATTCGAACACGCGGGGCCCTAGGAAATTGCGCGTCTCCACCTCCAGCACGTCGTAGCGGCCGTCGCCGTCCTCATCGATCCATCGGCCGATCGAATATCCGGTGAAGGTCGGCGGCTCATCGGTCGGCCAATCGCGTCCATCGGTGTAGATGCGGCGGATCGGGTAGCGCTGCGGCACGAAATAGGTGGTGTCCGGCCGCACGATGATCTCCATCGGCTCGGAGAAGTTCATCACCTTGGGCATGCCCGGATGGATGCAGGTCGCCCCCAGGCTGTTGCCCTGCCCACCATTGGCTTGATCCTTGACGCTCGCCTCGAAGATCGCCTGGTATTCGGGCGTGAGCGGCGCCTCCTGCTTGAGCCCCATGGGCTTGGTGGTGTCCCAGGGATTGCCGAAGCCGGCCGACAACGGGTTGCGCCATTGGCTGTCCAGGTCCGGGTAGCTCATCTCGGCGGCCTTCGCCGGCACGGCGGCGAGCCAAATCAGCACGGCCGCCGCCATGGCGCTGGTCGTGGTCGGGTAATGCATCTTCCGCTCTCTCATGCGGCGCTGAGCTTCATCTGCTCGAACGCGGCGCGGCCCATGAAGCCATAGGGATTGGCCAGCGTCTCCTGCGTCTCGAAGTGATTGTAGCCCTGCCCCACCCGCAGCTCGACCGGCTTGCCGGCCGCCTTTACGGCCGCGTGGAAATCGCGGCTCTGGCGCTGGAACTCGGGCGTCTCCAGGGTCCCATGGGTGAGAATGAGCGGGGTGTGCAAGCGGTCGAGGTGGCGCTGCGCGCTCAGCCCCTGCTCCATCGCGTCGGTGAACTTGACGTAAGTGCTGCGCTTCGACATCCGCACCGGCTTGAGGTCATACATCCCGCTCCCGAGCAGCGCCCCCTTGAGGATATCGAGCGGCAAGCCTTCACGGGCCCAGTCCGTGATGACGATGCAGCCGCCGAGATGGCCACCGGAGGAGTGGCCCGAAAGGTAAAGCGCATCCGGGTTGCCGCCGAAGCTCGCGGCATTGCGATAGGTCCAGGCGACCGCGCGCCGGACCTGATCGACCATCTGGAACAGATCGCCGCCCGCCTCCACCACATTGATGAAATCCGGGACCACGAAATGGGCGCCGGCCTTCACGAACGGCTCGGCCAGAAAAGCGCTGTCGGACGAATGTCCGTTGCGCCAGGCGCCGCCATGAATGAAGACGTTGATCGGGGCGTTCGCCCGCTTGGTGCGGTAGATATCGAGCTTCTCGATCGCGGTCGGCCCGTAGGCGACGCGCTGCGGCGGCCCCAGCACGGCGAGCGCCGCCGCGCAGTTGGCCTGCCGGCGCTCGCTGATATTGCTCTGGTTGAAGGCATAGACCGATTGATCGTAGGCGTCGTCGAGCTCCTGCTGGTCGAGATCGAGCCAGACCAGCGGTCCCTTCGCCCGCGGCGGCGCCGGGCAGCGCTGCGCCGATGCCGTATCGGGAATGGCGGCGAGCGCGCCCGCCGTCGCGACCGCCAGCAAGGTTCGCCGGCTCAACCGGCTGTCGGACGAATGATCGTCTCGCTGCATGGTGTCCTCCTGCTGCTGCGTGAAGCTCACGCCGTGCGTCGATATCTGAAACTCCGGCCCATGACCGGCGCTCATTGGGCGGCCATCGCCCCCTGCTTGTCGAGCCACTCGACAATCACCCGGGCGATGGCGTCGCTGTTCTTCTCCATCATCATCATGTGTCCGTTGCCGTGCAGCCCGATATCGGCAAGCTTCACGAACGAGACGTTGACCCCCGCCTGCTTCAGATACGCGACCGTGCAGTGATTATACGGCGCATAAAACGACGCTTCGGTTGCGAGGTAGAGGATCGGCCGCTCTCCAACCGCGACCAGCCGGCGCGCCGGCTCCTTCTGCCGCCAGCACTTCACCAGGTCGGGCGCCTCGGGCTTGTCCTGCTGCACGAATGCCAGGGGGGACTGCGGCGTCACGGCCGGCTCATAGGCCATCGGAATGTCCGACAGCCCAAATCTTTTCAGCCTGGGGTCGTCGCGGAAGATATCGGTGCCGGCCACCGCGGTCGCGCTTGCGAAATCCACGCCGAAGCGGGCCGCGCCGGGAATGACCGCATCGTGAACCGGCGGTCCCGAGGGCTCGGCGGCGACGATCGCCTTGACCAGCGCTGGGCGCGCTTGGGCCAACGGCCAGCCGTATTGCCCGGATTGCGAATGCACCAGCACGATCGAGGGGCCGATGCGGTCGAGCAATGCCGCCAGCGCATCGACATTCATGCGCGACTGCATTTCGCGATTGTCCATCGACGGAACATTGGAGGCGAAATAGTTGTCGAAGGCCGGATCGCCCGGCTCCCCCCTGCCCGGCCACTGGGTATGAAGCCGGGCCTGTGGCCACAGATTGTATCTCTCGCTGGTGGAGAATCTTTGCATCACGTATTCGCGCGTCTGCGAACGGGGCGCCCCATACACCTCGCCGATATAAGCCGACCGTCCGCGCGCAACCTGATCGACGACATAGACCGCATAGCCGCGGCGGAGAAAATAGATCGCCCACCCCTCGCGCCCGTCAGGCGTGCTGATCCAGCCGGTCCCGGTCTGGCTGCCGCCGTAAATCATGACGATCGGATAAGGATGCGTCTGCCGTTGCGGAACCTGGTACTCCACGAAAGCCTGCCCCACCATGGGCTGGTCGCCGTTGCTTTCGACATACTTGCCGCCGACGTAGAAATTTCCCTGCCGGGCGATCGCCAGGGCATCATCGGCCGCGTGCGCGGCGGTGAAATCCAAAACGCCGATCAGCATGGCCCCGAGCAGCCTGCCGACTATGGACCAGCTGCAGCCGGCAATTACCGTTCGACCGGGAAGTTTCAATGATGCCCAACCTTTCATGATGCCCAACCCTGGAATTGCGTGCCTCGTTACGGTCGCCGTCACCAACCATACGGCTCCCCCTCGGAACGCGCAACAAAGTCTGGTGCTCCTCGAGCTTCTACAGAGAATGATGAAACCGGACAGGTCGGCCAATCACGTTTATCATTGACAAGGGCATTGCGTCCGTCCGTTGCGGGCCTAAGCGAAAGGGTGCGCGTCGAGGCGGCTTGGCCGGCCCGAGGGCATGACCAGCACGGTGATCATGCCGGTCAATTGCCGCTCCCGCACGAAACCCACATTCAGGGTGCCGGAGCTGGACAAAGCCGGGAGATCAGCTCGGCAGCCAATCAAACGGAGCTTCCAATCCAAAAAACAGGCCGGAAGGTTCGTAACGAAGATCGACCGCGCCGCCAAATTCCTTCGCCAACACGGTCTTGATGAGGCGGCTGCCGAACCCGGTTCGCGCCGGCGCGACGACCAGGGGACCATTCGAACTCGCGCCACTCGAATTGAAACGTTTGCCTATCGTGAATTTTTTCCTTGCTCCAACGCACTTCGACCCGCCCGTCGGGCACGGACAGCGCCCCATATTTGACGGCATTTGTCGCGAGCTCGTTGATAGCGAGAGCCATCATGAGTGCACGGCTGGAAGGTACGCCGAATTCAGGTCCGTCGACGGTAAATCTTCCGTTGCCCGTTCGATACGGCGCGATAGCGCTGTCGACAATGCGGCGAATGCCGCTTTCCGTCCAGCTCGATTCCGCCAGAAGGTTGTAGGCCGCGCCGAGGGTTTGCAGGCGCGCGTTGAATGTTTCGCGAGCGTCGCGATGCACGTCGTCCCGAAAGGTCTGGCTCGCCAACGCCATGACGGTCGAGAGGGTATTCTTGACGCGATGCGTCAGCTCATCGGTCAGAAACCGCTGGTGCTCGGCATTCTTTTTTTGAACTTCGGCGGCGCGCCATTCTTCTGTGATGTCTCGTGAAATGGAGAGCAAGTGCGTCGTTTTTCCGTCGGGACCGGCTATTGGAGAAACCTGCACATCCCAATAGCGCGGGTTGCCCTTGGCGGTGCTCGCTGCATTTCGAAAGTGTGCGGTCCGCCCGTCTCTGGCGGCTGCGATTGCGGCGACGGCTTGGGCGTTGCCTTCGCCGGCCCAAAATTCCGGCCACGGGCAGCCTTTGATCGCGTCGAAGTTCTCAACCTCCATGACGCGTTTTCCGCCCTCGCTCATGAATTGCAGACGGCCTTCCAAATCCAGAATTTTAATGCAGTCGCCGCAACCCGCGAGGATGCCCCGCAGCACGTCGTCGTTGCCGACGAGCTCGCTGCCTGCAGATGCAAGCTCGCGGTTCATCGCCTCGGTGAGGGGGTTTTTGCCCATGCAGCCTGCACCCGTTATCGATTATTGTCGCCGCGGTCGCCGAACTCTGCGCTGCCGAAGCCAAAAAAGCACTGCCAACGATCGGTTATCCATAGAGGGTCCTACCTGTCGAGTTCGAGCGTACCGTCCGCACCCGGGGTGCCCTGACCCGAGCACCCCACGGCTCCAGGATCTTGATGCGGCATCGTGCGGCGGCGGGAGTTGAGTTACAGAGAAATTCTGGGGAATGTCGCCATGCCGACCTGGGGGCCGAACCACGCCGCGTGTTCCATTCGAAGCACTGATCATTTCGAGGGCGCAGAACCGAATGGACGAACTGCTCCGGCGGCAGCGGTTGCCGGTGCGGGAGGTCGCGAGAGGCCGTCGGCGGCCTCTCCGATCGACCGGCAGGGCCTCGATGCCTAAAGGATGATGCTGGGATTGCGCAGGTTCTGATCGCAGTCGATCAGGTTCACCTGCCGCACCGCGATCAGCCACTGCCCGTCCTGCTGCACCAGGCGGTGGCCGCACCAGCCCGACAGAGTACGCGTCCCGTCCACCCGGAACTCGCTGATCAGGAAGTTCGAGCGCACCATGCGGACCGCATCGCGGCCGGTCGCGAACACCTCGACATTCGAGATCATCCGCACCGTGCGCGAGCGCGGCGCCTGCGACCAGGCATAGCCGGTGCGCAGGCGGAAGATGCGGTCCTCCATGCGCCGGCGATCGTCGAACGAGATCGCGACCTCGCGGCGCGGATCGCCGCCCTCCGGCGTGGTCGGCACCCAGTAGAGGCATTCCGGCGTGTAGAGTGCGAGCCAAGCATCGAAACGCTGCTGATCGAGCAGGCGCGCCTCGCGCTCCAGCAGGCTGCGGAACAGATCGCGCTCCCGCAAATCGCCGATCAGCAGCTCGTCTTCCTGCCAATCCGCGAAGGTCTCGACCAGCTCCCGATAGAATGCATCGCTCACGTAGTAGGAGCTCAGCGAAGGATCCTGCACGGAGCGGGTGCTCATGGCTCGCGCCGCACTGCGAGCGTGGGCGAAGCCTGCATCAGCCGCTTCCACTCCTTGATGTATTCGCGCATGAACGCCTCGTCGGTCGCCGGCGCGGTGATGATGCCGTCGGCATCGGTCTTGATCCGACCGGGAATTCCGAGCCCGCGGTGCATGTACACCCACTCGTCCTCGGTGCAGGCGAGGCCGCGCTGAATCTCCTCGAAATTGGCGAGATCGTCGACCTCGCCGAAATTCGGGAACTGCTCCTGGGTGCGCATGCGCAACGCATTGATGTCGGGGGCCGCGCCGCCGAGGACGTCGTCCTCGTCGACCACCGCGGTGCCGTACCAGGTGACGTTGGTCTCGTCGACCGCGACCGGCTCGAACACCTGGATGTGGTTGCCCAAAAGCGAGAAGTTTGGAAACACGTTGATGTTCACCGGCTCCGAGGAGGCCAGATCGAGGATTTCCTCCGCCTTGGCGCCGTAGCGGCGACGCAGCTCCTCGACATAATGCTCGCCGCCCGGCGCCGGCCCCTCGACCGCCCACAAGCCGCCGGCGCGTTTCTGGATGTTGGGCCGCTTGTCCTTGAAGTGATGGCCGTTGCCCATATAGGCCATGTACATCGGCGCCTGGTCGGGCGAGCCCCTGTAGTAGGACATGCCCTTGTTGGCGACGTCGGCCTGCCGGTTCTCCATCTCCAGGAGCGAGCGGTGCGAGAACACGACGTGATAGCCGTCGCCGGAATTGTCGTAGGCGAGCTTCCAGTTGCCCTTGTACTTGAGCCGGTTGGCCTCGCACACCGCCACCTTGCCCTTGGGATGGCGATCGAGCCACTCGTCGATCGGCCGGGTGATGGGGCCGAGATAGTCGAGCAGCGGGGGCGCGTCGGGATTGAGGGTCGCGAAGATGAAGCCCCGATAGCTGTCGACCCGCGGCACCTGGGCGACGTTGAATTTCGCCTCGCTGAAATCGCAGGCATAGCCGTCCGGCCACGGCACCGCGCGGAGCTTGCCGGTGTTGAGATAGCTCCAGCCGTGGTAGGGGCAGGTGAAGACGCGCGCCGAGCCCCGCTCCTTGCGGCACAGCGTGGTGCCGCGGTGGGTGCAGCGGTTGAACAGCGCCCGGATGGTGCCGTTCTGGTCCCGCAGCAGGATAATCGGGCGCAGCCCGAGCCGCGTGGTGATGAAATCGTCGTTCCGGGCGATCTGGCTCTCGTGCGCGAGATAGACCCAGACCGCGCCGAAGATGTTGGTCATCTCGGCCTGGAAGATCGCCGGATCGGTGTAGATCAGGCGGTGGACGCGGTCCTCCTGGACCAGATGGTCCCAGTCGTAGGGCGCGGCGGCGGATGGACGGATCGACGAGGTGTTGAGCTTCTCGAGCATGGCGTCGGTCCTTCGCATGGACGCGGTTTCTTTGGAAAATCGTAGCAGAGATCGGCCGCGCCCGCAGCAAGGCAAGTGTGCTGTTTCCGAGGCTTGGACCCCACGGGCGTCGCGAAGCCGTAGGTTGGGTTAGGTGCATCGATCTCGGACTTACCAACGGGCATTCGAAGATGCGGTGCGCCGTAACCCACTGGCCTACGTTCTAGCCGCGCAATATTTGTTGAGCCAATCGAGCGTGCGCTGCCAGGCAAGCTCGGCGGCGGTTTCGTCGTAACGCGGCGTCGTGTCGTTGTGGAAACCATGGTTGGCTCCCACGTAGATATGACCTTCGTGCGGCACCTGCGCGGCAGTGAGCGCGGTATCGAAGGCGGGCCAGCCTGATGTGATGCGCGCATCTTGCTCGGCATAGTGGGCAAGGAGCGGCGCCTTGATCTTGCCGGCGTCCGCAGCGCCCGGCTGTCCGCCGTAGAATGAGACCGCGGCATCGAGATCCGCACCCATCTGCACCGCCAATTGATTGGCCATGCCGCCGCCGAAGCAAAACCCGACGACGCCGATCTTCCCCGTGCAGCTCGGCGAGGTCTTGAGCCACAGCGCCGCGGCTCGAAAATCTTCCAGCAACTTGGCGGGATCGACTTTCATGAAAAGCTCGGCGCCCTTCTCATCGTCTCCCGGATAGCCCCCGACCGAGCTCAGCCCATCGGGCGCCAGCGCGATGAAATCCGCCAAGGCAAGGCGTCGCGCCACATCCTCTATATAAGGATTAAGACCGCGGTTCTCGTGCACGACCAGAACGCCCGGGCGCTTGCCCGCCGTATTCTTGTAAGCCAGGTACGCATTGACCGCGCCGTTCCCCTGCGGCGATGCGATATAGGCGTAGTCCGATCTGATGCGCCGGTCGGTTTCCGGGACCTGCACCGCCCAGGCATAATTCGGCTTGAGCATCTCGAACAGCGCGGACGCAGTGATGCCGGCGAGGGCAAATTTCCGCGCCCCCTCCAGGAACACGCGCCGGCTGATCGCGCCATGCGCATAGGAGTCGAATAGATCGAGGAGTTGCTGCGGGAAATCCGATGCCTGCTTTCGTTTCATACGGCCCCCTCGACCGGTCACAATCCGCGCCCCCGCCGGGCCTCGGTCACGCCCGGGATGTGGGAAATATCGCGGTGGGGCTCTCCGCAATTATAGCTCGCATCGATGCGTACGTCGGGATGGGCATCGTAGATAAAACGAGCACTAAATCGCTTGCTCAAATATTCCGGATCGCTGACCGTCACCACGTCCTCGAGCTGCTTGCCGTCGCTGATCCGGCGGATGCGTTCGACCGTGGTCATCTGGTCCGAATGGGGCGCGCCGGTCGCATCCAGAAAGGTCTGATCGTTGTAGCCGGCAGTCTCGACGACGAGCGTATCGCCCTCCCAATGGCCGACCGAATGGCCGGAATAGTAGGGCGCGATCTCGAGCTCGTCCGCCGATACCTGCGGTTGGTCCATGATGATGATGCGGATCACATGATTGAGCTCGTAGGTCATCACGATGTGCCCGCGTGCGGGAATGATCAGGAACGGATAGGGATTGCCGAGTATGCGCGGGATGCCGTCCGGCACGCAGACGCGCCGTGCTTCATCCGTGATCGCCCCGTTCTTGAGGCTCGTAATGTTCTTCCGGTATTCCGCTTGGCCTTTATCGTTATAGGGAATGTCGCCGCCCCCGATGATCTCGATCTTCGGGCTGTATCTGGTCACCCACCAGACGCCCCACACGTCCTGCACGCCCTCGCCCTGCTGCGCCGATGCCGAGCCCACAAGCGCCCATCCCGCAAAAATCGCCACGGCGACTAGCCGCGCGACTACGCCGTCGTGATTTCACCATCCTCCTCCCGTGCTCATCTCGGCTCTAGTTCCGCGGCTGCTCGAAATCGGCCGGAAGCAGCCCTTGGACCGCCTGCATCACGGTTCCATTCGGTAGGGTCACGGTCAGTCCCTGGCCATAAAAAGCGCCGTCCTTGGCCGGATGCAGCGTGAACAGCACCTTGTCGCCCGGCGTGAGCATCTTGGGTCTCCAGCCTTGATTGACGAGATTATGCACCGACCCGAACTCCAAGGTCCAAGGCACCGGTGCTCCGCCCTTCAGGTCTTCCACGTAGACATCGAGGAAGCTGTGCGGGTTGGTCCACTGGAAGGCCTTGACGGTCCCCTGCATTTCAACCGTCTTGTCTCGGTCGAACATCGCAAACGAATGATGGGCGGCGGCGGGTATCGCGCACAAGATCAGTATTGCGGCCGGCAGACAACATGCTCTTGGGTTCATCCCCGGCTCCCTATTGCCTTTTCGTCTTTTTGTTTGCCTTTTCGTCTTTTTGTTCGCCGCATCTTAATTCTGGGCACGCGTGGCCGCAATAGGTTCGCCTCTTGGGCAAAGCGGGCGCTCCTGCGGCGCAACTGGACGACATGGCGGAGCGTCGGATAAGATTTGACCAGCGAGACGGAGGACATGGCAATGCAATGCTCCCATCGGCGCGCAGGAATCATGCGGGCCGTTCTGGCCTGGGCGATGCTGGGTGCACTCAGCGCTCCCGCCGCGGCGGAGCCCGCCGCCGAGGGCAAATCAACGAGTACGATTCCCGACCTCGGCGTGCTGTGGGCGAAGTCCGAAGATGAATATTTCAAGGCCCCCAAGAATGGTCCCGGCCCCCCCATCAGCCTTCCGCTGATGAAAGGCGTCCAATATGAAGCCGACTACCGAAGCCCGGTGCTCCAGCCGTGGGTGGGGGAGACCCTCAAGAAATACCAGGAGATGGACCGGGCCGGCGTGGCGCCGGCGCCCTCTGTCATGAGCAGCTGCCGGCCCGGCGGGGTGCCGGGCGCGAGCGTCCCTCACTATATCCTCGATCTGGTCCAGACCCCCACGATGGTCGTGCTGCTCTACAACAACAACGATCAGATCCGCTATGTCTATCTCAATCAGCCGCATTCCAAGAGCGTGACGCCGAGCTGGTTCGGCGAATCCGTCGGCCATTACGAAGGCGACACGCTCGTCGTAGATACGATCGGGCTTGCGGGGAAGGATCGCAAATCGGTGATGGATGCATTCGGCACCCCCCACACCGATGCGCTCCACGTCATCGAACGCTACCACCTCATCAATGGCGGAAACACGCTAAGGATAGATATCCATGTCGAAGACCCCGGCGCATTTACCATGCCGTTCGACATGTACACGAACCTGGGACGGATCAAGAGCGATCCCTTCCCGGCCTATATCGGCATCGGGAAGCAATACACCGGGGCGTTCGAGGAACGCCTGTGCGCCGCCAACAACCGTTCCTATGGCGTCCCGGACATGCCGATCGCCGACAAGCCTGATTTTTAGGTGGGCGATGCGAAGTCCTCGATTGCTCCCGCCGACAAGGCTAGGGCCAGCTGAGGTCATGCTTTCCGAACGGAAGTGACCATCACGTCACGGTTGGGTTTGGCCGCCATCGAGGGGAGCCGGACCGCTTGGAGCGATTCTTAGTGCAGTGAGTGTCCTGCTGGCCTTCGCAGACCTTCGACAACGTTCTCTTTTCGGTAACTATTGGCCGCAAAGCAGACTTCAGCGATCGGACCTGGCGAGCCGGACTATTTACGAGCAGACGCCCTAGAAAAAATCGAAATACTCCCGCTGCTCCCAATCGGTCGTCTCCTCGCCGGCGTCCTTGATGCCCTGCTCCTCCAGCCAGCGCTCGAAGCGGCCGGTCTCGTTGCGCTTGAGCTTGAGGAAATAGTCGATGAACACCTCGCCGAGCTCCTGGCGGAACACCGGGTCCTGCGCCAGCGCATCAAGCGCTTCCGGCAGGCTCTTGGGCAGCAAGGGGCAATCCGAGCCGTAGGGCTCCTCGCATTGCGGGCCCGGATCGCGACCGTGCGCGATGCCGTCGAGACCGGCCACGATCTGCGACATCATATAGAGGTAGGGATTGGCGGCAGGCTCGCCCACGCGGTTCTCGAGCCGCGTCGCCGGGTCGTGTGGGGCGCCCAGCGAGCGGATCATGACTCCGCGATGGTCGTAGCACCAGGTGGCGCGGTCGGGCGCGAGCGAGTTCGGCCGGAAGCGGCGGTAGCCATTGACGGTCGGCGTCGTGAACGCGGTCGCGGCGGCGGCGTGCTGCAGCAATCCGCCGACGAAATGACGCCCGAGCGGCGAGAGCACGTCGCCCGCAGCCGCCGGCATGAACAGGTTGGTCCCGCTCGCCGCATCGATCACCGACTGATGCAGATGCCAGCCGCTCGAATAGTAGCCCTTCGAGGCCGGCCGACACATGAAGGTCGCAAAATGGCCCATGCGCCGGCAGATCTGCCGGGTGGCGGTGCGGAACAGCAGCAGGTTGTCGGCGGTGGTGAGCGCATCGCGCGCCGCGAAGGTGCACTCGACCTGCCCCGGACCCCACTCGTTCTCGATCGAGCGCAGCGGCAGGCCGATCTCATCGAACGCCTGCGCCAGTGCGGTCAGCACCGGCTGCATCTGATCCATGTTGGTTTCGGAGTGGTAGGAATAGCCGGGCTCGGGCGCGCAGGTCTCGATCGGCCGCCCGCGCAGGCCCGGCGCGCCGATGTTCTCGTCGGTCAATCGATCCTGGACGGCGCGCAGCAGATACCACTCGACCTCGAGGCCGACCATCAGGCCCATGCCGCGCTCCGCGAGCCGGCCCAATTGCCGGCGCAGCAGATGCCGCGGCGAGAAATGAAACGGCACGCCGGAGTTGAAATACTCGTCGCAGAGAATCCAGCCGACGCCAGGCGCCCAAGGCAGCACCCGGAATGTCGCGGGGTCGGGAACGATGGTGAGGTTGGGCGAGCCGGTCATCTCGGGCAGGCCCATGCCGCCGCCGCGCGTGAACGACGCGAAGGTCCGGGCATTGGCGGAATCGAGCGTCGTGGTGGCGACGTTGATGTTGTAGCCGCCAGACAGCGCGGCCATGAAGGCCGGAACCGTCACCGCCTTGGCGCGCGAGGCGCCATGCGGGTCCGCCCAGGCGAGACGCACCAGGTGCAGATTGTCCTGCTCGACCCTGCGCTTGAGCTCTTCTGCCTGCCGCTCCTGGTCCTGCGTCCGCAGGCCGTGCTTTTCGATGAATCCCAAGGGCTGGCTCAACTGATCTTCCGGGGCATGAGGGCTCGTGCGGCGCAATCTAGACGATGCGGCGCGCGGCAGGAATGGCTCGTGCGACGCGACCAGCCGGAGCCGGCGGCAGCCGCCGTTGTACGGCGACCGCGGGCGGCATAGAATGCATCAGCGGAAATCAATCAAGCAATACCCGGGAGGACATGATGTCTCGCCACTTTCGTATGCCGGCGTTCGCCGCCGCCACGCTGCTGCTCGCCTCGGTGGCCTCCGGGAGCGCCGCCGAGATCAAGGTGCTCAACGCCAACGCCTTGACCATCGCCATGAAGGAGCTCGCCGACGCCTACACCAAGGAGACCGGCAACCCGGTGACCTTCGTCGGCGTTACCCCCGGCCAGATCGAGCCGCGGCTCAAGGCCGGCGAGATGTACGATATCGTCATCGCGCCGACGGCTGCGGCCGCGGCGTTGGAGAAGGAAGGCAAATGGCGCCCCGGCAGCCGCCACCCGCTGGCGCGGGTCGGCATCGGCGTGGCGGTGCGCGAGGGCGTAAAGGTCGATCTCTCGAGCGTGGAATCGACCCGCAAGGCGCTGCTCGATGCCAAGCGGATCACCCACAGCAACTCCACCGGCGGCGGCTTGAGCGGGATCAACGCCGCGAAGGTGCTGGCCAATCTCGGCCTCGCCGATGCGGTCAAGGCGAAGACGACGCTGTCGGACAGTCTGGCGGACGGCCAGGCGCTGATCGCCAAGGGCGAGATCGAGATCGGCCTGTTCAATGTGAGCGAGATCCCGCGCGCTCCGGGCGTGGTGCGGGCCGGCCCGGTGCCGGCGGCGGTGCAAGTCTATATCGATTACAACTCGGCGGTGCCGGTTACCAATGCGGCGCCCGAGCCCGCGCTCGCCCTGCTCAAATACTTCCACCGTCCGGCCTCACAGCCGGTCTGGGACAAGGCCGGGTTGGAGGTCGTGGGCGAATGAGGCGCCGGGGCGCAGCGGCGCGCTCCTGCAACCATTCAGCAACCATACGGTTTTGTAAAGTTCGGGCGGCGGCGCGGCAGTAATCCTTAAGAATGACCGGCAGTTTTATGGGAAGACTACAGCTTCCGTCCAAATGGTTACAGCATTCGACCCTTATCCAGACCGCGAAAAGGGCCCATATTCCATACTGCGAATAAACGCAGCATGGAGAACCAAAAAAATGTTGACCAAGATTGCTCTGGTAACGGCCCTCACCCTCGGCGCAGCTTCGGTCGTTATGGCAGCTCCGGACACCGATCCCAAGGGCGGCTATCGCGAGCTCGGCCCGGGCGGGATCGTGACCGACGGCGTCAATCCGGCCTATCACCCCTCGCTGCGCGGCAAGTCCTCGCGCGGCTATGCCGGCCAGGCCTATGACTTCGCGCCCGGCGCCGCCGCGTGCGTGGCCACCAAGAAGCATCCCTGCCCCTGAGCGCAGGGATCGTTTCAATTCGCTGCGAAGGACCGCCCGGTGGGCGGTCCTTTGTTTTTCAGGCGCGGCGAATCTGATCGAGCGTTGGCCCACCCGGCGCAGGGCGCTGGGATCAGCGTTGCTGCGCCTGGGCCTTCAGCATCCGCTGCCGATAGTTCTCCCAAGGACGATCAGCGTCGAAATTTTCCCTCGCGTTGGTTGCCAGCTCGGCGTCGTCGAGGGCGACGAGATCGGTGCCCATGGTTTTTGCCGCAGCTTGCGCGCGCGCGTCGATGTTGATGTAGAGCGTGCGCACGGTCGCTTCCTTGACGGAGCGGCCGACGACCATCTCGCCATGGCCCCGCATCAAGACCGCGGGATTGTTCCCCAGCTTGGCGGCCAACGCTTTTCCCAGCGCGGCATTGAGCACCAGCATGCCCCGCTCGGTTGCCGCCGGACCATAGGCGTCGCGAACCTCGAACAACGGGGTCTCCTTCGGCAAGAAGCCTGCCTGGGCCAGCACCGGCCGCAGCGGCGTGTTCGTCAGCCCGAACGGAATCACGGCGAGATCGTGGGTATGGATCACCGACTGGACATCCGGGCGCGCCTTATAGGCCTCGCAGTGGATATAGCGCTCGCCGTTGAGCCGCGGCGCGTTCGGCATCACCGGCTTGCAGTCGAGGTCCAGCTCGACGATGTCCGCCCGCGACACCAATGCAGGCGGCATGGCCCGCGGCATGAAGAAATGGCCGGGATCCGTCACCGACCGCACGGTCGCGTGCCCGAAGCTGTCGAGTATTCCCTCGTTGGCGAGCATGTGGCTGGCGGTGATGAGGTCCTCGATTCTCGCCTCGTTGGTGTCACCGCTCTGCGGCGTCTGCGCTTTGGATTGCATCGCCATGGCCGCCACCGACATCATGGCGATCATGAGCTTGAGACCGGTCGAACGCATTGTCATGTTTGTTTTCTCCCTGCATGCTTTCAGTCATCTGCCCGCGCTCGCGAGCCGCGAGCTTGTCCATCTGCTGCCACCTGATCGAAACCATCAAGCACGTCCGCGCCATCGGCTTTCGACGACCGAATGACACTGCTGTCACGCGAAGTCCACTGCGGCCCGCCCGCACATCGACGCAATCGAGGAACGCGACGTGGAATTATCATAACCTGCCCGAAGCGATCAGGTCGACCGCAATCGTGATAGTTATTACCTATCGACATCACCGGTTTGCGAGATTGATAGGCCGGGTTCGGGATGGTTAGATCGCCCGCTGTTGGTGACCGCAGCGCCGGGACTCGGATCAGAAAGGCACATCATGGCTGGTCAAATCGTCGCAGTGCGAATGCTGTCTGCTGCTCTCGCGATCGCGGCTTCTTGCATCGCGGCCCATGCGCAAACCAACGCTGCGGCGGATTCCAACGAGGCGAGGATCGAGGATCTCATCACCGCCAGCCGCATACTCGCCAACGAGGGAATACTCGACAGCTTCGGGCATGCGACCGTCCGTTCCGCGACCGATCCCGGCCATTTCTTCATGCCGCGAGCCATGCCGCCTGCGCTGGTCACCCGGGCGGACATCGTCGAGCTGGACCTCGACTGCAGGCCGGTCACGGCGAACGCGCCGCGGCTGAACGGCGAGCGTTATATTCACTGCGAGGTCTACAAGGCCCGCGGCGATGTCCAGTCCGTCGTCCATACCCACGACCTGGCGGTGATCCCCTTCGGCCTGACCGGCACGCCGCTGCGGCCGGTGCTCGCTCAGGCCGGCTTTCTGCCAAAAGAGACTCCGCTGTTCGAGGTTCGGGATGCCTATGGGGCGGCAGCAACCGAGCGCGGCATGCTGGTGCTCAATGCCGCTCTCGGAAAGGCGTTGGCGACCAAGCTCGGGCAGAACCCGGTCGTGCTCATGCGGGGCCACGGCGAGACGGTTGTCGGCCGCTCGGTCAAGGAAGCCGCCGTTCGCACCCTCTACACCAACATCGATGCGCGGGCGCAGGCAGCTGCGATGTCTTTCGGCTCGAAATTCGTCGTTCTGGATGACGACGAGGTGGCGGCCTACACCAAGGAAGAGCGGCCTGATCGTCCATGGGACAACTACAAAGAGCGCCTGCTGCGGGCGCAGGGGTCGCCACGTTGAAGCCGGCACGGACTTGAGGAGCGCCACATGATGATCAGGAGCTTGCTCTGTGCCGCCGCATGGGCGGCGATCTCGATCGCCGCCGCCGATGCCCAAATCCTCGATTACGCGAAATATCCCGATCTGAAGGGTCAATGGGAACGCTACGCCGTCCCGGGAGTCGGCGGCCAGCCGTCATTCGACCAGAGCAAGCCCTGGGGCAAGGGACAGCAGGCTCCGCTGACCCCCGAATACCAGTCGATCCACGACGCGAGTCTCGCCGATCAGGCGGCCGGGGGGCTCGGCGGCGACCTCGATCACGCGCGTTGCGGCGCGGAAGGCATGCCGTTCATGATGGTCGCGTTTCGGCCGCTCGAGTTCATCATAAGCCCGGAGGTCACCTACATCATCATCGCCGACTACGATCCGCTGCGCCGGGTCTACACCGACGGGCGGGATTGGCCCACCGACATCGAGGCTACCTATGCGGGATACTCGATCGGAAAGTGGATCGATGAGGACGGCGACGGCCGCTATGACGTGCTGGAGATCGAGACGCGCAACTTCAAGGGCCCCCGGGAATTCGACGCCAGCGGCCTGCCGCTCCACAAGGACAACCAATCGATCTTCAAGGAGCGTATCTATCTCGACAAAGCCGACTGGAATATCCTGCATGACGAGATCACCGTCATAGATCACGCATTGACCAGGCCGTGGACGGTGAACAAGCGATACACCCGCAACCCAGATCCGCGCCCGCAATGGTTCGAGTCGATCTGCGACGAGTACAACGCCCAGGTTTTTATCGGCAGCCAGCATTACTATCTCAGTGCCGAAGGTCTATTGATGCCCACGAGGAAGGATCAACAGCCCCCCGATACGAGATACTTCAACAAGCCGCAAAGGTAGAGAATCCGCTGTGCTGCCGGAACCAATTTACGACATCGCCCATCTGGGTCACGTCGAGATACTGACACCGAAATTCGACGAGAGCTGCAAGTTCTTCATCGACGTCATGGGGATGACCCAGAGCGGCGAGAAGGGCGACAGCGTCTATCTGCGCGGCTGGGACGATTACGAGCGCTATTCGCTCAAGCTCACCGCCTCGAAGACCTCGGGCCTCGGGCATTGCGCCTTTCGCACCCGCAGCCCGCAGGCGCTCGATCGCCGCGCCGCCGCGCTCAAGGGCTCCGGCTTCGATGTCGGCTGGACCGACGGCGATCTGGGCCACGGCGCCACCTTCGTGTGCCGGGATCCCGACGGACACCGCATCGAGCTCTATTACGACACCGAATGGTACCAGGCGCCCCCCGACAAGAAGCCGGCGCTGAAGAACCAGGCGCAGCGCTATCCGGCGCGCGGCTGCAACGTGCGGCGCATCGACCACTTCAATGGTCTGGCTGCCGACATCAAGAGCAACCGCGAATTCTTCGAGACCTATCTCGGCTTCCGGCTCACCGAGCAGATCGTGCTCGACGACGGCACCGAAGCCGGCATGTGGATGACCGCCACCAACAAATCTTACGACTTCGCCTACACCCGCGACCACACCGGCACCAAGGGCCGCTTCCATCACGTCACCTATGCGCTCGACTCGCGCGAGGACATCCTGCGCGCCGCCGATGTCTTTCTCGAGGCCGGCGTGTTTATCGAGACCGGACCGCACAAGCACGCGGTGCAGCAGACCTTCTTTCTGTATGTCTACGAGCCCGGCGGCAACCGCGTCGAGGTCGCCTGCGCGGGCGCCCGGCTGGTGCTGGCGCCGGATTGGAAGCCGATCCGCTGGAGCGAAGCCGAGCGCCGGAAGGGCCAGGCCTGGGGCCTCAAGACCATCGAGTCGTTCCACACCCACGGCACGCCGCCGGTGGAGCACAAATAGATCACGGGCTCAGAGTGGATTGGAACGTGCCGGCGGGGGCGCCGCCAACTCTTTGTTGCGACGCCAAGTCCTGACGCTGCTGTAGATGTTCCAGGCCAGGACGCAGCAGGATACCAGCAGTATCGTGGCGCTGACCGGCCGCTGCAGGAAGCTCATGAAGTCGCCGTGGAAGACGATCAGCGACCGGCGCAGATGGGCTTCCATCTCGGGACCGAGCACCAATCCGATCAGCAAGGGCGCCGGCGGGAACTTCAAGAGGCGCATCGCATAGCCGACGCCGCCGAACACCAGCATGGCCAGTATGTCGAACGGCGACTGGCGGACGCTGTAGATGCCGATGCACATGAAGGTGAGCACGATCGGGTAGAGCAGGTGGAACGGCACCGCGAGCAGCCGCACCCACACGCCGATGAACGGCACATGCCAGATGACCAGGATCACGTTGCCGATGACGAAGCTGACGATCAGGCCCCAGAAGATTTCCGGATGCTGGGAGATGAATTGCGGCCCTGGCGAGATCCCCTTCACGGTCAGGGCGGCCAGCATGATGGCCATGATCGGATCAGCCGGAATCCCCAGCGTGAGGGTGGGCACGAAGCCGACCTGGCAGGCCGCGTTGGCGGCCGCCTCCGGCGCCACCACGCCTTCGATCGCGCCCTGTCCGAACCGGTCCGGCTCGCGCGCCACCTGACGCTCGACCGCATAGCCCATGATCGAGGCGAGGACCGGTCCGGCGCCGGGCAGCAGCCCAATTCCCGAGCCGATGACCGTGCCGCGCGCAATCGCCCGCCAGGCGAGCGAAAACTCCTCCCGGGACGGCAGCATCTGCCTGAAGGTGATCCGCGCGGTCGCAGGCTTTGGCGGCGGCGTGCGGGCATTCGCCACGATTTCGGCGATGCCGAACAGGCCCATCGCCACGACGCCGATATTGAGCCCGTCCAGCAGATTGGTCGACCCGAAGGTGAAGCGCGCCGCCCCCGAGGTAATGTCGATGCCGACCAGGCCTACCACCATGCCGATGACGACCGAGGTCAGCGAGTGCACCGCCGACCCGCGCCCCAGCACGGCGGCGCCGGTCATGCCCAGCACCACCAGCGCGAAATACTCCGGCGAGCCGAACGACAGCGCCACGTTCGCGAGCGGCGGGGCGAACAGCGCCAGGATGACGATGCCGACGGCGCTGCCGCACAGCGATGCCATCGTGGTCATGAACAAGGCGACGCCGGCGCGACCCCGGCGCGCCATCGGATATCCGTCCAGGCATTCGACCGCGGAGACCGAATGCGGGATGTTGAGCAAGATCGCTCCGGTAACGGCGCCATACACGGCGCCGTAGTAGAGGCCGGCCAGCATGATCAGGCCGGTCTGGGCCGGCACATAGTAGGTCACCGGCAGCAGGATGGAGACCGCAGCTACGGCGCCGACGCCCGGCAGCACGCCCAGCAGGTTGCCGAGCGTCACGCCGAGGAAGCAATAGAACAGGTTTTGCAGGGTGCCGGCTTCGCGCAACCCGATGGCGAGATTGTGGAGCAGATCCATCCGTGTCACCAGGTGAGCATCGGCAGCGGCATCGACAGCAGCACGACGAACACCAGCCAGGTGAAGCCGGTCAACGCGCAGGCCAGCACGATCGTCGGTAACGGCCGGCTGTCGGGGCTGGCGCATGCGCTGATCGGCACCAGCAGCGCGATCGCCGGCGCCAGTCCGTAGCGCGGCAAGGTCAGGGCGAACAAGGCAATGCCGATGCCGATGCAGGCCGGGGCGCGAATTTCCGGCCGGCCGATCCGGTCGGCTGCGCCCAGGAAGCTGCTCACCAATAGCAGGGTACCCAGCACCAGCAACACACCGCCCAGCATGGTCGGAAAGAAGCCTGGGCCCATGCGCAGCACGGTGCCACGCCCGTAATCGGCACTCGCCACCAGCACGAAAGCGCCCACCGCGAGCGTCAGCAAGCCGGCAAAAAACAGCGAGTTGCTCCAGAACGCTACGGTACGTGGTCCTGCTTCGCCCGGCATGCCGTCTCCGTCAGTCTATGGCCAAGCCCGCGGCCTTGACTCGGTCGCGCCATACCGGGATGTCCCGCTTGATCACTTCCAGAAATTCTGCCGGGGTGCTGCTTGCGGGATCGATGCCGAGCTTGATGAGCTGCTCGCGTATCGCCGGCATCGCGATGACACGATTGGCCTCCAGGTTCAATTTCTGAATGATGTCGTCGGGCGTCCCATGCGGTGCCAAGAGGCCCGCCCAAGCTTCGATGGCGACGCCCGGATATCCCGACTCGTCGATGGTTGGGATTTCCGGCGCCACCTGCGGCCGGTGTGCGGCGGTGCTTGCGAGCGCGACCAGGCGGCCGTCGCGGACCAGCGGCAGGGCCGCCGCGGTGTCGGCTATGGTGACTTGAACCTCGCCGGACATCGCCGCGGTCAAGCTCGGGGTGCCGCCGTTATAGGGCACATGGGTCATGGTGACGCCGGCGGACTTGTCGATCTGCGCCAATGCCAGATGGGCGGTGGTGCCGTTGCCCGAGGTGCCGACCGAGACCGAGTCCGGCTTTTTCTTCGCCAGGGCGATCAGATCCCGGAAGGTCTTCAGGTTTTGCGCCGGGGTCGCCACCACCAGGAGCCCATTGCCACCGAGCAGGCCGATCGGCGCGAAGTCGCGCAGCGTCTGGTAGTTGAGCGACTTGTACAGCGCCAGATTCGTGGTCAGCGGCGAGTTGGTGCACAAGAGCAGCGTGTAGCCGTCCGGCTTGGCGTGCGCCACGAAATCGGCGCCGACGCTGCCGCCGGCGCCGGGCCGGTTTTCGACCAGCACCTGCTTGCCCCAATCGATGGTCATCTGCCGGCCGAGCTCGCGTGCCAGGAGATCAGCGGTGCTGCCCGGCGGGTACGGTACGATGATGGTGATGTTCCGCTCGGGATATTCCGCGCGGGCGGCAGTCGCCGAAAGCACGGCGATCGCCGCGAGCGCCGCCGCCATGAAAGTCGTTCTGATCATTGTCTCTCTCCCTTTTGCGCCGCCTCGCGTCTCGAGGTCGAGTTGGGATGCTCAGCCGGCGAACGCCCGGGCGTCCCGCACCACCTGGTCCAGTGACTGCTTGACCCCGCTTTCGCCCGCAAAGGCCTCGGCTGCGGCCTTGGCCTTGAGGCTCATCTCCTGCCAAATTCGCCGCAACTCGGGGCCGTCGATCGTGGTCGGCCAAATGATCTTGCCGAGCACGATGTCCATGATCTCGGCCTGATCGACGTTGAAATCCTTGCCGGTTTCTTCCCGCAGCACCGCGTTGAGATCGGGTAGCTGCTCGCCATAATAATGAGCCCGCACCAGTGCGCCCAGAATGCGGTGGCCGAGCCGGAACGGCACCCCGAAGTCATAGACCAAGCGGTCATGGGCCTCGCTGGTGCCCGCATAATCCAAGAGCGCCTTGCGTGCCATCTCGTCCAGACGGAATTGGCCCTTCTCGATCACCTCCGCCACATAGGTGGTGTTGGCGACCACATCGAGGGCATTCTGGTAGAGCGTGTTGGAGGTGTAGAGCGCCTCCGAGCCTTCCGACGGCCCGGCGCAGGCGCTCGCCATCTCGCCGCACAGGCGCGTGCTGGCCATGACCCCCGCCCCCACAACCTGCTGCAGGCCGAACGGCACCTTGGCGTGCGGCAACCCGCTGCTGCCGCCGGCATGCTCGTCGGCGAGGTCGAACATCGCGAATTCCGGCGTCATCCAGATGCGCAGGTCCTGCGACAGCCGGGCGAGGTCGACGGCGATCAGCGCCAGCACGAAGAACGGCTCGGTGAACTGGTCCTGCATCCAGATGCCGTCGCGGCGCAACCGCGCCCGCTTGGTGAAGCCGAGGCGCGCGCTGACCTTGTCGAACAGCTCGTTGGTCTGCTTGCGTCCGCCGAAGGTCGAAGGCCCCTTGTCCAGCCGCGCATCAACTTGCTGGAGACGCTGGACATGGCGCTCGAACGTCACCGCCCATGACAACAGGTACTCGCCCACCGTGGCGAGGCCGGAATGCTGCAGATGATGATAGTTGGGCGCCAGGGCGTCGAGCAGCTTGTCGGCGCGATCGACCAGGTTCTGCACCAGCTTGGCGATCTCCTGCCCCTGCGCGTGCAAGACGTCGCGGAAGAACAGGCGCGGTATGTAGTTGCGCAGGCTCTCGCCGCGATTGCGGGCCAGGTGAAACCACGCCGCATCCTTCTTGTCGACCAGCTGCGTCACCCATTTTTCGCGCTGGCCCACGATATCTCCCGGCGGCTGGGTGATATCGCGGCGCGGCAGCTCGTCCAGGCAGGTCAGCACCGCCGCCGTCAGGTGCTTGGCGGCGTCCTGCGGCATCAGCTTCATCTCGGCCGAGCACATCAGATAGGCCAGATCGGTCTTGAGCATGATCGGCGCCGTGAAGCTGCTGGCGCGCGCCTCGGGCTCGTTCACCGCGCGCAGGTAGCTCGCGGCTTTCGCCCCGGCGAGGCGCCCCTCCGGAGCCGATTTCTTTTCCGTCATGGCATCCTCTCGATTTTCCGTCGTGGCAGCGGCTGCAGCTGGGTGAAACCCCTCACGCAGCCGGCAGCGTCGCCTTGCTCAATGCCTCGGCCCCGACCTTCGCTACGAGCTCATCATCATCGGCGATGCCCGAGACCGCGATCCCGCCGACGCACTCGCCGTTGAAGAACAACGGAATGCCGCCGGACATGGGCAATCCGTTGGGAAACATCAGCCAGCCTGGCCGGTCCTTGACGCGGCTCTCGAGGCTGGAGCTCGGCCGCTCGCGGAACGCCGCCGTGCGGGCCTTGGCGGTTGCAACCTCGACGCTGTTCGGCGACTGACTGTCCGGTCGGGTCAGGAACAAGAGATCGCCGCCGAAATCGACGACCGCGATCGTGCCACGCAGGCCCAGCTCCTGCTCCTTGGCATGGCAGGCCGCGATCATGATCGCGACGTCATCTTGCGTCAGCGTGGGTTTCATTCGCATTGGACTGCTCCCAAAATCCGGCCGGCTGTTCCCGGGTTCGCAGGGAAGCGATTGCACCCTGGACCGATACGTCGACATCGTGGTCTTGACCGTTGGCGTACTCGACTCCCTCATCCTGAGGAGGCCGGCTCCTGAGCGCTTGTCGAAGGATGCCGGCCGTCTCGAAGGATACAGCCCGGCCGGCGCTGCACACGTGACCATGGTTCGAGACGCGCGGGCGTTGCCCGCGCTCCTCACCATGAGGCCGAAAGAGTCAAAATCTCCGAGCGGAAACACCAGTCCTCCCGGGCCTATCGACCACTATCATGCGCTGGTCTTCCCTTGACGGATGTCTCTTTGAACAAGGGCAGGATCGCGTTCCGCCACCGGTCCGTAACCGCCGCCGCCCGGCGTGAGAACCGTCAGGACATCGCCGGCCGCGAGCTCGATCCCTGCAGCCTTGCAGGGCAGCTTCTCGGTCCGTCCGTCGGTCCGGGTCAGGATGAACGCGCCCGTCTTGGCATCGCCGCCGCCGAAAATCCCCCGCGGCGAGAAGCGATGGCGCTCGGCGCGGACCGACAGGTCCATCGGCGCCAGCGCCTTGATGTCGCGCCGCAACCCGAGCCCGCCCCGATACCGCCCCTCCCCGCCGGAATCGGCGCGCAGCTCGTAGCGCTCGACGCGCAACGGGAACTGCATCTCCATCGCCTCGATCGGCGTGTTGTTGAGATTGGCGACCGGGAAATCGACCACGTCGGCACCGTCGCAGCCGTTGCGGCCGCCCCAGCCGCCGGGCAGCGGCTCCGATTTGTAGAAGAACTTTCCGGTGCTCGGATCGGTGCCGGACATCCGGTAGATGGCGACCTGGCCGTGATCCTGGGCCACGGCGCGACCGGGCAGCGCCAGCCCCAGCGCCCCCATGACCACGTTCGATATCCGTGCCTGGGTCTCCGGCCGCGAGCTGACCGAGCCCGGCGGGTTCGGGTTGAGTAGCGAGCCCTGCGGCAGGATCACCGAGATGACGGCATAGCAGCCCTCGTTGTTCGGGATCTCGTCATGAGGATCGAGAAAAATCTTGAGCGCGGCATAGACCGCGGAGAGCGAGTTGGCGAACGGACAGTTGAGCGAGCCACGCACCTGCTTCGAGGTACCGGTGAAATCGACGGTGATGCCGTCTCCGGCGACCGTGATCTTGACCCGGATGGGAATGGGCGTCAGATCGAAGCCGTCGTCGTCCAGCACGTCCTCGTACGCGTACACGCCGTCGGGAATCTCGCCGATCAAACGGCGGAAACCGACGCGGGTCCGCTCGATCAGCTCGGCCACCGCGCGGTGAACCGTTTCCTCGCCGAAACGGGTCAGGGTTTCGTCATAACGCGCCGCTCCGAGACTGAGCGAGGCCAGCTGCGCGCGGACATCGCCCATCACCGAGTCGGGTTTGCGCGAGTTGGCGTTGATGATCGCGATCAGCGTCTGGTTCATCTCGCCCGCATCCATGAGGCGCATCGGCGGGATCAGCAGACCTTCCTGGTACAGCTCCGTGGAGAGCGGCGGCGTGCTGCCCGGCAGCATGCCGCCGACATCGACCTGATGGGCGTAGCTGCAGCCGAAACCGCTGAGCTTGCCCTGGCGGAAATACGGCATCACGAAAATGAAGTCGGGCGGATGCGAGCCACCGTAATAGGCGTGGTTGAGGATGAAGACGTCGCCCTCGCGCATCTCAGCGGTTGGATTCCGCTTTAGTATCTCCTTGACCGCCACGCTCGACCCGGCGAGCTGGACCGGCAGCGACAAAGCCTGGGCGATCAGCTGGCCCGACACGTCGAACAACGCGCTCGAGGCGTCGCCCACCTCGCGAATGGCCTGCGAATGCGCCGTCCGCTCCAGCGTCGTCTGCATTTCCTGCGCAATGCCGTTGAGCGCGTTCTTCACCAACTCGACCGTCACAACATCGATGCCGGAACCTGCGTTGGTGCGCGTTGCGGTCGCCATGCTCAAGCCTCGACGTTGATGATGATGTTTTCCAGACCGTCGATCTCGACGTCGCAGCGCGGCGGAATGACTGTGGTCGAGCCGTATTCCTCGACGATCGCGGGTCCGCGAAACCGGTGTCCGGGAAGCAGATCCTGCCGGCCGTAGACCGAGGCCGGCTGCAGCCCGTTCCCGTCCGGGAACATCACCATGCGGGTTCTCGCCACCGGCGCCGTGCCGTCGCCGCGGGCCTTGCCGGCATGCAATGCGACCACTTCGGTCTTGCGCAGCGCGGTCAACCGCAACGACAGGATCTCGATCTCGCCGGCCGGATCGTGGTACTTGTATTGCAGCTGATGCTGCTGGTCGAACAGGCTCTTGACCTTGAGCCGCCAATCCGCCGCGTCCGCATCGGTCAAGCCCGCGAGCGAGACCGTCAGCTCGAAGCCCTGGCCGACGTAACGCACGTCGACCGACGGCTCGAGCGAGAGCGTGGAGATGTGAGCCGCGCCTTCCGCCTCGACCGCCGCCCGTGCCTCGGCACCGAGCTCCTCGAGAGCGCGCTGCAGCTGGTCCCATTCGAGCTCCTCCAGCAAACCGCTGAACTGCCGCTGGAAGTCGTAGCGCGAATCCGCGATCAGGGCCCCGAACGCGTTCACGTTGCCTGGGGCCGGCGGGATCACGACCTGCGGAATCCCCGCCTGACGCGCCAGCGTCGCCGCATGCACCGGGCCGGCGCCGCCGAAGGCGATCAGCACGCAGGTGCGCGCGTCGATGCCCCTTTGGGTCGTCACCAGCCGGATCGCCGCCTCCATGTCGAAATTGGCGATGCGCAGTACGCCCAGGGCCGCCTCGGTCTCGGTCATGCCGAGGCGGTCGCCGAGCTGCTCCTTGAACGCGGCGCGGGCCCCCGCGATGTCGAGCTGCATCTTGCCGCCGATCAGCTGCTCGGGATAATAGCCGACCACCGCATTGGCGTCGGTGATGGTGGGCTGCGTGCCGCCGCGGGCGTAGCAGATCGGTCCCGGGCGGGCACCGGCGCTGCGCGGCCCCACATGGAGCAGCCCGCCGTCGTCCATCCAGGCGAGAGTGCCGCCGCCGCCGCTGATCTCGATCAGGTCGACCACCGGGGCGCGCACCGGCAACCGCTCGATGAACAGCGTATTGTTGGTCTTGAACTGGCCGTTCTCGATATAGGCGGCTTTGGCGGTGGTCCCGCCCATGTCGAGCGCGATCACGCGCGGAAGCTTGTTGGCCTGCGCCAGATGCGCCGCCGCGATCACGCCGCAGGCCGGGCCGGATTCCACCGTCTGGGACGGACGCGCGGCCGCATCCCGGATGCCCATGGTGCCGCCGCCGGAGTGGATGATGTCGAGACGCCCGCGAAAGCCGTGCTCGGTCCGCAGCCGCCGCTCCAGATCCTGGTAATAGGTAGTCACTTGCGGCTTCACATAGGCGTCGATCACCGTCGTGCTCGCCCGCTCGTATTCGCGGAATTCCGGATTGACCTTCGCCGAAACCGAGACGAACGCCTGCGGGTAGACCGCGGCGATGATCTCCGCGACCCGCAGCTCGTGCTTCGGGTTGATGAAGGAGAACAGGAACACCACGGCGATCGCTTCACACCCGGCCGCGCGCAATTTCTCGACAGCGTCGCTGACCGCAGCCTCGTCCAGCGGAACCAGCACGTTGCCCTGGGCATCGATCCGCTCGGGCACCTCGAGACGCAGCTCGCGGGGCACCAGCGGCACCGGCTTGTCGTAGAACAAGTCGTACAGGCGGTCCCGGCGCGTGCGCTGGATTTCGAGCACGTCGCGAAACCCCGCCGTGGTTATCAGCCCGACGCGCGCGCCCTTCTTCTCGGCGACGACGTTGGCCGCCACGGTCGATGAGTGCACCAGATGCTCGATATCGCCGAAGCTCGCGTCCATCTGCGACAGCGCCTCCAGGCCCGCCGCGATCACGCCGTCGGCAAAAGTCGGCGGCGTCGAGGGAACCTTGGAGAACACGAGCTTGCCGGCGTTGTCGTCCCAGATTGCGCCGTCGGTGAAGGTGCCCCCCACATCGATGCCAATTCGCAGCGACCGATTGGGTATGAAAGTCTTGTTCATGTGTGCTTGCAAACCCCGTCGATGATCGCCATCGTCTTGTATTCCCACAGATGCGGCTCGACCATGACCTCGCGCGCCGCCACCAGCACTTCATGCACCGGCGCGCTCAGCCAGTTCGCCTTCTGATATTCGAACGCCTGCTCGACCGGCACCCGTCTCGCCCCCGCCCAGGTCACGAAGATCCGCAAGAGCCACGCCAATTGCGGATCCTGCTTGGCGAGCTCGAACGTCATGGGATTTGGGCCGTAATCGACCAGCACCAGCCTGCCGCCGGGCTTGACCAGGCCGGCGAGGGCTTTGAGCTCCGGGACATAGTCGTCGCAGTGATGCATCTGGCTGGCGATCACCGCGTCGAACTCGCCTTTCCGGTAGCTGGAGGCGAACTCGCGGAACAACCCCCATTGCCGGGTCACCGTGTCGCGCGCCTTGGTGTAGGGGCGGACCTCGAGCGGAACCACCTCGACCCCCGGCGGGAGCGTCTCGCGCGCGATCTCCATGAGGCCGGTCGGCTCCAATGCCTCCGCGATCAGCAGCAGACGCCCGCCGGCCGGCACCCGCGCCTTGACGAAGGTCATCTGGTTGAATTCGACCTCCGGCTTCAGGAAGGCCGCGGTCGAGAACCGCTTGCCGAACAGCGGCTGCCGGTAGTACGCCGCCTTCTCGGCGAGCGATTCAAACAGGGTATCGTCACCCTCCGTCAAACCGGTCTTGTCGCGTTTCGGATCAAGCTCGAGCCACGGCTGCGAGCTGCGAAAGACCGCATCGGTAATGACCGTCTTGGTGATGCCCGGAGTGTCATTCATCGGACCAGCCTCCCTCCCCCGCCCGCTCGCCTTCCAGCGCCCTCGCCGCGACATAACCACCCAGCGCTCCGCCCATCAATCTCGTAGACAGGCAGCCTCGATAGGTAATAGCTATCATGAGGCCCGTCGGGATCGGTCGGGTCGAAACCGCGCCGAAACCGCCGGGCACGTGCGACCCTAATGGAACTTCGCCAACTCCGCTACTTCGTGGCGCTCGCCGAGGAGCTGCACTTCGGACGCGCGGCGGACCGGTTGGGGATCGCGCAGCCATCCTTGAGCACGCAAATCCAGGCGCTCGAAGCCGCGTTGAGCGCCCAGCTGTTGTCGCGCGGGCCGCGTTCCGTCGCGCTCACGCCTGCCGGCTCGGTCTTTCTCGAGGAAGCCCGCCTGACGCTGGCGCAGGCGGACCGCGCCGTCGCGGTCGGCAGGCGGGCCGGCCGGGGGGAGCTGGGCATCGTCCGGATCGGGCTGGCGCTCGGCAGCACGCTCTCCGGGGTGCCGTCGATCATCATGTCGCAATACCGCAGGCACTATCCGGAGATCGAGCTCCAGCTGTCCATCCTGTCGCCCAATCGCCAGGTCGAGGGCCTCCGCGGCGGCGCATTGGACGTGGGCTTTCTGCTGCCGCCATCCACGGTGCCGGAGGGATTGGAGTTCATGAAGCTGTTTTCCGAGAAGCACACGATCGCGCTCTCCCGCGACCACCCGCTCGCCGCCAAGAAAAGCATCCCGGTCGCCAAATTGGCGGACGAGTCCTTTCTGGTGATGCATCCGGAGAACTCGAACGGCATCTACAAATCCACGATGAAGCTCGGACAGCACGGCGGCTTCACCCCGCGCGTCACCCGTATCGAGCGCGACCTGATCGCGCTGTTGAGCCTCGTCGGCGCGGGCTTCGGCGTTCTACTCCTCACCAAATCCGTCTGCCGCATAAATATGCCCAATGTCGTCTACCGGCGGCTGCGCGGCCTTTCCAGCACGATCGGCATAGCGGCCGCATTCCGCCGCAACGAGGCTGGCGCGCCGATCAGGTCTTTCCTGGATCGCTGCGCCGCTTATGCGAAGGCCCACGGCCGGGGTTGACCGGCGCCAAGACCCCTATTCCGGCTTGATGTTCGCCTCTTGAATCACGCGGCCATATTCCCGAAGGAGTTGCCGACACGGATGCTCCATGGCGTCGCCCTAGATTACCGGACCTGCTTGGCCGGGCCCCTCCAACACTTTACGAGCTTTGTGCATCAGCCCCAACACAATTCGCGAAATCCTCGAGTAAGTTACAGCGAATGCGGACCTCCCATTTGGAAATCTCCCGGGCCCGAACAATGGCGTTACGCCTCAGGGTGCGTGACAGGATTCTTTGAGGCGATTAGAAGCCAAAGCGCAACCGGCGCCGAACAGAGAACAATGAGCGCGCTTACAAGGAACGCCGCGCCGAGGTCTGCGCGCGACGCGACGAGTCCCAGCAGCGGCCCGCAGATACCGAGCGCGATGTCGAGGCAAGCGGTATAGGCGCCCATCGCCATCCCACGGCTTTCGGGCGGGGCCTGCCGGACGGCTTCGACGCCGAGACCGGGATAAACAAGCGCATAGCCAGCGCCGGTCAGCGCGGCGCCTATCGCGGCCGGAATGGCTGAAGGGGCAAGACCGATGAGTGCCAAGCCCGCCGTTTCGATGAGGACGCATATTAGTGCAACCTTCGCCCCGCCGACACGGTCGGGCAAATGCCCAAACAATAACCGTGCCCCGATGAGCGCACCAGCGTAGGAGGTGAAAGCAAGCCAAAGGGGCGTCCAGCCCCGTTCAGCAAATAGAAGCGACGCAAATGTGAGGATTGCGCCAAAGCCGATGCTGCTCAGCGCCGCCCCCAGGCCCGGCAGCCATATCTTCCGAACGACCGAAAGCATCTTTGGGCCGGTCTTTGGACTAGGCGCAACCGGGGCGAGCAGCGCGACCAACAACAAAGTTGCGAGTGGCGCGAGCGCCGTAGCACCCGCCACCGCGACAAAACCGCGTTGCTGATAAAGTCCGACGCCCAAAGGCGCACCGGCAGCGAAAGCCGCAAACATCGCGGTCCCCATCCAGGCAATCACCTTCCCGGCGTTCGGGGTTCCGACGCGCGCCAAGCCCCAAACGGTGGCCCCGGTAATGATGAAGCTTTCCGCCGCCCCGAGCACCGCGCGGCCCGCGAGCAAGATAACGACCGACACATTGGGTTGCTCCGCGAAGCGTATCGAGAGCAGATAAAGCAGCCCGGCGAGTGTCGCCCCGGCCAGGCCGACAATGACCGCGCGCTTAGCTCCTTGATTGTCGCACGTGCGGCCTGCCCACACGCGCGACAGCAGCGAAGCGGCGAACTGACATCCTGTCAC
Organism: uncultured Alphaproteobacteria bacterium; assembly: GCA_963721005.1. Taxonomy (GTDB): domain Bacteria; phylum Pseudomonadota; class Alphaproteobacteria; order Rhizobiales; family Xanthobacteraceae; genus VAZQ01. The sequence goes on from CAVRHR010000003.1 coordinate 1,441,488, forward strand.
CAGACCGATGATGATCGGACCGAAGCCGAGGTCGCGCACGTGCAACGGCAGCACGGGCAAGGCTACGCCGATCACCAAAAACGCGACCAGAACGATGCCCATGAGCGGCGTAAGCCGCGCGCTGACGGAGCGCTCGGACAAATCGACAGGCGCGGCCATGGCGTCGGCGATCACTGGCCCGCCTCGTCGAAGACCTTACGCGCGATCTGAAGGGCCGTCATCGCGGGCGGCCAACCGGCATAGAAAGCCAGATGGGTGATCGCCGCGATTATTTCTTCTCTCGTCACGCCATTCTCGAGCGCCTTCTTGAAGTGGAAGGGCATTTCATTGATGCGATAGAGCGAAATAAGACTGGCAATCGTGACCAAGCTCCGGTCGCGCGGCGACAAGGCTGCATCTTCCCAGACATCGCCGAACAACACCTTGTCGGTGAGCTCAGCCAGATGGGGCGCGATGTCCCCGAACCCTTCACGCGCGTTGGTCGGTTCCTGTTTCATGATAGGCTCTCCTTCATTGTGTTCTCGGCTGTGCAGCAAAAGCGCGTTATGGCTTGACCATCACCTTTATGGCCTTGCGGCTGTCCATGGCGCGGTAGCCGTCGGGAACGCCGTCGAGCTCGACCGTGCTGTTGAAAACGCGCCCGGGCTCGATGCGGCCTTCGAGAACATCCGGCAGCAGCTCCTCGATATAGGCCCGCACCGGCGCGGGGCCACCGCCCACGGTGACGTTTTTGTAGAAGAGCGGTAACGCTGCCGGGACCGCCTCGTAGTGAGGGACGCCGACGCGCCCGATGGCGCCACCCGCGCGGACAATGCCAACGCTCGTATCCATGGCTTGGCTCGTGCCGACACATTCCAAGACCGCGTGGACGCCGAGCCCTTTGGTGAGATCGCGAACGCGCGCCATTCCTTCTTCGCCGCGCTCGCTGACGATATCGGTCGCGCCGAAAGCGCGGCCCAGCTCGATGCGGCCCGCATGGCGTCCCATGAGAACGATCTGCTCCGCGCCGAGGCGCTTGGCGGCGATGACGCCGCAAAGCCCGACAGCGCCGTCGCCGACGACGGCGACAGAGCTGCCCGCCCTAGTACGCGCCACGACGGCCGCATGATGTCCCGTGCCCATCACATCTGAGAGCGTGAGCAGCGACGGCAACAGCACGTCGTCCTTGCCGACTGGCAAGACAAAGAGCGTGCCGTCGGATTGCGGAATGCGAAGAGCCTCGGCCTGCGCGCCTTCCATGCCGTCGTTTCCGAAGAAACCGCCATGAAGACATGCCGTTTGTAGATGATCGCGGCAAAACACGCAGGTACCGTCCGAGAACGCGAAAGGTATGACGACAAGGTCGCCTTTCTTCACCGTCCGAACCTCGGCGCCGACTTCCTCGACAATACCGATGGCCTCGTGGCCCATGCGCTGCGCGCCATCCTCCGGCCGCCGCGAATGGTAAGGCCAAAGATCGCTGCCGCAGATGCATGCGCGCGTGACGCGCACGAGGGCGTCGGTGGAGACCTTGATCGAAAAGTCGGCCACGTTCTCGACGCGAACGTCGCCAGCTCCGTACATGACTGTCGCACGCATGTTGTTGTACTCCTTTGGGCTGCTTCCATTCGGTAGTAATTTCTCACCGCTGGTATTGCTCGTCCGTCACGTGCTCCATCCAATCGACGTTCTTGCCGTCGAGTTTTTCGGTGAGGGCGATGTGCGTCATGGCGCTCGTGGGTGTTGCGCCATGCCAGTGCTTTTCGCCGGGGGAAAACCAGACCACGTCGCCGACATGGATCTCCTCGATGGCACCCCCTTCGCGCTGGACCCAGCCCTCTCCTGCCGTGACGATGAGCGTCTGGCCGAGCGGATGCGTGTGCCACGCCGTGCGCGCGCCGGGTTGGAAGGTGACGCTGCCTGCGCTGACGCGTGCCGGAGCGGGCGGATTTGCCAGCATCTCGACGTTGACCGGGCCGGTGAACCAATCGGCTGATCCGGGGAAGGTGTCCCGCGTGCCTGGGCGTTTGATATCCATTTGATCTTTCCTTTCTTTGATAGGTGTCTTTAGCTGCGTGTAATTTTGCTGTGCGCGATGGGGCTCGGTAACGTTAGGGGACGAGATCCATGAGCAGCGGAAACGTGCCGCGCGCGTGCAATGGACGCACCGCATCATCCAGCCGTCCAATCCGGATCAAGCCTTTCGAGTAGCGATAGTTGCTATGGAAAAAGGCGAGATTGCCCCAGGGCGCGTAGTAGGCGAGGTCGCCGGGAGCTTCCTTCGAGAATGGGCCGCCCCCCTCTTCGGTCAGCTTGCGCGGAAGGCCGGCGATCTTCTCATTGGTCGAATAATCCTCGATTTCGAGGTCGAGCGGTAGCAAAGACACGAGATCGCGTGCCGTAGGATTATCCTCCAGTGTCACGGTGAAGCGCTGGTTGTCGAACGCGCATTAAATCTGCATGGCCCTTCCTCCCAAAGGATCGATGACATGGCTTTTGCTCCGGGCGGCTGCCAACGGCGGTAAGAAGGGGCGCGCCTGAGTTCCGATGAATGCACGCCGCGATAAGGAGCTATGGAGCGCTTTCGTTCCGTTGCGCCATGCGGCGATGGCGGCGACCGATGATCCCATGAGCAACATCGCCGCGAGAGTAAATGTGCTTTGCCAACCGACGCTGTCGAAGAGCACCCCGCCGACGCCGGCTCCGGCTGTGATCGCGAGCTGAATGATGGCGACCTGCAATCCGCCGCCCGCTTCGGCTTCATCGCGAACAACGCGGCTTAGCCACGTGCCCCAGCCGACGGGAGCGGCGGTTCCAAAAAATCCCCATGCGGCGAGCAGCAGGGCGACAAGCGGTTGGACCGAGCGGAACGCGACGAGGAGACCGGCTATTGCGGCCATGACGAGCGGAATGACGATGAGGATCGAATAGAGGCGCGTGCGCAAGAAGCGGCTGATGCACCACGTACCCGCGACGCCCGCGAGGCCCATCACCAGAAAAGCAAGCGCGAGCATCGAAATCGGGAAATGGGAGACGTTTTCAAGGAACGGGCGCAAATAGGTGAAGAGCGCGAACTGCCCCATGAACAGGAGGAAGATCGAAGCCATGCCGAGCGCGACTTGCGGGCGCAGCGAGAGGGCGAACACGCGGGACACTTTCATCTGCTGCGCTTGCGCGGGCAGCGACGGGAGGCTGATCCACTGCCACAGCAAGGCAAGAGCTGCGAGAGGAACGACGAAGAAGAATGCCCCGCGCCAGCCGATCAACGCGCCAAGGTAGCTTCCGAGAGGTGCCGACACCGTGGCTGCAATCGCGTTGCCCGCATTCAGCATAGCAAGGCCGCGCGGTACGTCTTTTTCCGGCACAAGACGCATGACAACTGCCGTCGACATCGACCAGAAGCCGCCGATGGCGATGCCGAGCAAGACGCGTCCGAGCATGAGCGCGGCGTAGTTCGGCGCGAACGTCACTATCGTTCCCGAGATGACGAGCAACAGGGAAAAAGACGCGAGGATGGCTTTTCGGTCGATGCTGCGTGCGATGGCGGAAATGAAGAGACTGGTCAGGACCGCGAAAATTCCGGAAACCGAGATCGCCTGTCCGGCTTGTCCTTCGGTGAGGTGGAGGCTGTCGGCAATCGGGGTCAGAAGGCTGACGGGCATGAATTCGGACGCGATGAGCACCGCCACGCAAAGCGCCAGGGAGACGACCGCGCCGCGCGCCGCGCGGGGCTCCGTCAGTATGCTGTCGAAGGTAGTGTGCATTGCTCCGCCTCTTCGGTTACGGCAGCACGCGCTTGGGGCCGCCTCCAGCAAGATAAGGCGGCCCGGCTCCAGCGATTAGCCGTCATAATCCGCTTGCATTAATCGACCGAAGCCATAAATTATCCGGCGAAGAGGGGTAAATCGCGTGCCAAAACAAGACTTTAACGATCTTCTCTGGTTTCTTGCGGTCGCACGCGAGCGCAGCTTCACCAAGGCGGCGGCGAAACTGGGCATGGCGCAGTCGACCCTCAGCCACAACATCAAGCGCCTCGAAGCGGCCATGGGCATCCGTCTTCTCACGCGCACGACCCGCAGCGTGGGTCTGACGGAGGCCGGAGAACGCTTGCGGCAGTCGCTGGCCCCGCGCGTGGAAGAGATCGAGCGGGATATCGCTGCCCTGATGGAGTTGCGCGACAAGCCCTCGGGAAGCATCAAGATCACGCTGTCCGATCATGCGCTTTACAGCGTCGTGTGGCCGAAGCTGCGGCCGGTGCTGAAAGCATATCCAGACCTCAAAGTCGAATTCAGTCTGGATAGTACATTTCGCAACATCGTCGAAGACGGCTTCGATGCTGGCGTTCGGCTTGGAGAGAGCGTCGAGAAAGATATGATCGCGGTCCGCATTGGACCGGACTGGCGTCTGGTCGCCGTCGCATCGCCGGGCTACTTCGCAGCGCACCCCAAGCCGAAGCACCCGAAGGACCTGGTCGAGCACACTTGCATCAACATGCGCCAATCAAAGGCTGGCGGCCTTTACGCATGGGAATTTTCGAAAAATGGCCCGGAGCTGCGGGTGAGGGTCGATGCGCAACTGACGTTCAACAACTCTTATGCCATGATCGATGCCGCGTTGAATGGTTACGGCATCGCCTACATTCCTGAAAACCTCGCCGAACGGCATATCGCCGAAGGCAGTCTCGTCTTGGTGTTGGATGATTGGTCGCCGATGTTCGACGGTTACTATCTTTATTATCCAGGCGCTCGACAGAATTCACCGGCTTTCAACGTGATTGTCGACACCCTGCGGCATCGCGAACGGAAATGATCTCTGGAAAATGCCAGCGGGCGCGCCTGGATCGAGCCAGGGGGTGAGCGAATGGCAGGCCCTGCCGCCGGGTAAGCTGCACCTTGCCGAGCTTACGCGCCGGCGCGGCAAAGGTCTCTCCGTTGAACCCTTTCAAACCCGCAATTCGACGTTGGCCGCGGCGGTTGCGGCCCAGGAACCCGGTCACGACCGCGCAGGAATGTTTGCAGTTGGACCAAATCCGAATCGCCGGATCAGCAACGTGACGATCAGAAGGCTCAGCATCAACAGGGTGCCGATCGCGCCCGCCGATTCGATATAGCCTTGGTCCCACAAGTTCCAGATGGTCACGGCGATCACCTCGTTGTCGGCGCCGGTGGTCAGAATTAGCGGTTTGCCGGCGGACCGCACGACGTGAAGAATCGTCCAGATTCCGACCCCGACGAAGGCCGGCCGCAGCAGGGGAACGAACACGCGCCAGAATACGCGCCATTGGGTCGCGCCGCTCATCTTGGCGGCCTCTTCCAGGTCCTTGTGAATTTGCAATACGGCGCCGTTCATGACGCGCGTGCCGTAGGAGATATAGCCGATGACGAAAGCGATGATCACCGATGACAGCGAGCCGACCAGATTGGTTCCCAGCTTGTCGGTCTGGAGGAATATCCACAACAGGGCCAGGCCCATCACCATGCCGGGAATCGCGTGCGGCAGGAACGCGAGCTGATCGAGCAGTCGTCGGCCCCAAAACCTGGAACGCACGACCGCCACCGAGATGAGGAAGGAGAGAACGACGACGGCAAGTGCAGTCGCTGCGGTCATGACCAGGGTGTTCCAGAGCACGTGTCCAATTCCCTCGGATTGAAACACCTCCTCGTAGTGGTCCCAGCTCATGGACGCAAAGGCCCGCCAGGACGGCGGCTGCACATAGGGCAGGAACGAGACATAGATCAGGACCAGGAACGGAATTGCGACCGACAACGCGAGGTAAAGCATGGCGACGCCGGTCGCGGCGAAGCGCCACGGTCCGAGCCGGTAGACGCGCGGGCGATACGCCTTCCCGGTTATGACGGTGAAGCGCTCGGCTTTGCCTATTACGCGTCCGTAGGCGTAAACGCCGAGGACGGCGACAAACAGGTACAGCATCGCCAGCGCGTTGGCCTCTCCGTACGAAGGCAGGGAGGATGTCATATGCAGCACGCTGTAGATCTTGGTGCTGAACACGAAGATGCCGGCCGGCAGACCGAGGATGCCGGCTACCTCGAACTCCTCCAGCGCGCTGGTAAATTGATAGATCGTCACCGCGACGAGCCCGGGCAACATGAGCCCGAGCGTGATCTTGCGCAGCACCGCGTGCTGCCGCGCGCCGCACATGGCCGCGGCCTCTTCCAGCGACGGGTCCATGCTGCGCAACAGTGGAACGAGCATCAGAAATGCGGTGGGTACCGTGCGCAGGCCCTCGACGAAGATCATTCCGGTGAGCGAGTAGATATTGAATGGCGCGGATTGCAGACCAAGCGCCGCCATCAGGCCCTTGTTGATGAAGCCCACGCGCGGGCTCACGAGCAACGTCCACGCCATGGCTTGCAGCATGCCCGGCATGGCGAGGGTCATCGGCAGGCCGGCGTAAATCCAGATTCTCCCGGGCATGTCGGTGCGCTCGGAGAGCCACGCCAGGCTTGCGGCAATGACCAGACCAAAAAGCGTGCTGCCACCCGCAAACAGCAGCGTGTCCGACAAGATCTCGTAGGTCGACGGGTCGCTCCAGACCTTGACGTAGTTCCCGATGGTCAGCGTCGACAGCGTGAATTCGGAGGGCAGGCGGGCCGCGCTGAAGCTGCCCAGCACCAGAAACAGGATGGGCGCCGCGACCGCGAGGAAGACGATCAGGAGGAGCGCGGTCTCCCAGAAGGCCCACGGACGCCGGGGAGTCTGCATCCGTGCGGGCGCCGGAAGGTCAATGGAGACGTCGGTCATCTACCCTCTTTTCCCGGGCATTGTCGCCGCCGCGTCCGGCCGCGCCGCCTTCAGTCATGCGCGGTGCCTCCCCTAACGGCAACCGCGTCAAGCACTGGCTGTCGTGCTCCGTCCAGTCGGCGGCCATGGCGCGTGCGATTTCGGATGCAGAAATTTCTTTCGGAGACAACTTTTGAATGCAATATTGGCAACGACCAGGGTCAGGTATGTCCCGACCTCGCCATCGCCAAGTGCGAAAGAACGCCCATTCGCTTGTGCCGCAGGTGCAAAAACAGGATGTCGCTCAGCTCGGTTCCGGCCCGTCGTCGCAGGGCGTCGAGAATGGCTTCGTGCTCCCGCATGGCCGCGCTCAGGCGATCCTGGTCGGCGACTGAGTTGGGCGAAAACCGCGCGCCACGAAGCCGCCCCGCATGGCTGGCGTAGGTCGTGGACAAGGTCGGATTGCGGGCGGCCGCGACAATGCGCTCATGGATCAGGCGGTTGATCCGGAAATAGCCGGGCAGGTCGCGGCGCAGATAGAACCCGTACATCTCGTGATGGAGTCGTTCGATTTCGGCGATTTCCTCGTCGGTGATGCGTTCGCAGGCAAGCCGGCCGGCCAGCGCCTCGAGGCCACCCATCAGGTCGAAAAGATGGCAGATATCCTGCTCGCTGAGGCTGCTGACGCGGGAACCGCGGTTCGGCAGCAGGTTGACCAGTCCCTCCGAAGCCAGAACCTTGAGCGCTTCGCGCACGGGGGTCCGCGAAATTCCGAACATCTCGCAGAGCTGGCGTTCCGGAATGCGGGCGCCCTCCGGCAGATTGCTCTCGACGATGTAGTCCCGGAGCTTGGTGAGGATCTCGCCATGCAGCGACGGGGCGTCGGCGGTGGCCCCTTCCGTCCCCCGCAACGGTGGGCGCCCGCCCGGGTCCATCCTCTCCTCTTTGGTCATGACCGGTCCGTGTGTGATGTTTCCCATGGGGACCTGTTGCCCGCCTCCCGTTGGATCGACGGTCGATTTCTAATTAAAAAGAGGGGTTGTGTAAATTCGATTTTGAATGCCTAATATCGCCATGGCCGTCATTCCGCGGAAGGCGGGAGCGTGCCCTGAGCACAACCGGCTCTTGAGTGCCCTCGCTGGAACCGGGTGTCAGACCGGCGCCCGCCGGCGGCTGCCCAACGGTCGGCAGAAAATTGCGAACAGGAGGTCCGAGGATGCTGTCGAAGGAAAAGAACGATCTGCTCACCCAGACCGGGCCGGGAACAGCTTGCGGCGAGTTTTTGCGCAGCTATTGGCAGCCGATCGCCGCCGCCGAGGAAATGCCGATCGGCGGCGCCCCCACGCCGATCCGCATCATGAACGAGGACCTGGTTCTGTTTCGCGACGACAGCGGCGAGCTCGGCCTCATCGGCCAGTTCTGCCCGCACCGCGGCACCGATCTGTCCTACGGCCGCGTCGAGGATGGCGGCCTGCGTTGCCTCTACCACGGGTGGCTGTTCGACCGGCACGGCCAATGTCTCGATCAGCCGGCGGAGCCGGCGAACCGGAAGTTCTGCGACCGGATCAAGCACCTTGCGTATCCGGTGCAGGAAAAAGGCGGCGCAATCTGGACCTACATGGGGAAGGGAGAGCCGCCGCTCATTCCGGATTTCGAGTTCCTCACCGGTCCCCTACCCAACCGGATGACCTTCCGCGTGATCCAGATGTGCAACTGGCTGCAGGGCCTCGAAAGCTCGACGGATCCCGCTCACACCACCTATCTGCATCGGCGGCCGCCGGGAAAACCGAGCGTCCGCTCGGGTAACGATATCGCTGCGCTACGCGGCACCGAGCCGCCCGCGATCAGCATCGAGCAGACCAGCTTCGGGACGCGGATTTTGGCCCTCCACGACGCGCCGAACGGGCGAAAATACCTGCGCGTCAACAACTACGTCTACCCGAACGGGGCGACGCCTTCGACCTCGACCGGCGAAAGCGGGTATCAAGGGCGGTGGTATGTGCCGATCGACGATTACTCGCACTGCCGCTTCGAGTTTTTCTATCGGCATTCGGAGCCGCTGGACAAGGCCAAGCTGATCAAGAACCATCACGAGAATGTCGGTCCCGACAATCGGCACATCCGGCGCCAGGAAAACCGCTACCTGCAGGACCGGGAGGAGCTGAAACGAAACGAGAGCTATGGCGGCATGGGGCTCTACTTCCCGGCGCAGGACGCCTTCGCCATCGAAACCCAGGGCGCGATCCAGGACCGCACCAAGGAGCATCTCGGGTCGACGGATGTCGTCATCACCGGCGTGCGCCGAGCGCTATTGGCCGCCATCAAGCAGGTGCAGGACGGCGGCGCGGTGCCTTGGTTGCAACGCAGCCCGTCGAACAACGCCTTCGCGGACTTCATCTGCACCTCCGGCTATATCGAGGACGGCGAAGACGGGCCCGGCTTTTGCCGCCGCGTTCTTGCCAGCAAGGCGGCGGCGGAATAATACGGCGCAAACGAGCAAAGCGGTCCGCCTTCGCGGCTATTCCAGGGAGACAGTCAATGGATCAGGCGTCGCTTCCCAAGAGCATTACCGGCATCAGCCACAGCGGGTTTTACGTCCAGGACCTCGATCGAACGTCCGAGTTCTACACGAAAGTCCTGGGCGCGCGGGTCGAATGGCGCAACGACAAGTCGGCCAATCCGCTGATGAAGCTCTACATCGGCGACTTCGGTCTTTCGATCATCAAATGGCCGCCCGATATTCCGAAGTTCGACATTCCGCACGCCATTCACTGGGCCTATCGCGTGGATCCGGCCAAGGCGGAAGAGACGGTCGAATACATCAGATCCTGCGGGATCGAGATTGAAGGACCGGTCGGACACAAGCGCGAGGTCGGCATCCTGAATTGGTTCTTCCTCGATCCGGACAATTATCGCGTCGAGATCGAGGCGCGGTTTGCCACCGCCAAGGAAGCCGAGGAGGTGATGGAGCGCGGAAAGGCCGGGCGTCGCGAGGACCTGGGTCTTTACGGGGGTGATGCGGTCCGCCGCAAGCTGAAAGCCGAGTAGCCATGCCGCGCTGGGAGGGAATGCGTAGCCTCGGGGCGGCGTTGGCGTTGACGCTGGGGATCAATTCGGGCGCCGGCGCCGCGGAGATTCCCAGGGCCACGCAAAAGGCGATGGCCGATCTCGGCCTCGACTCTGCTCTGCTGGACGGACTCGATGCGGAGCTGAACGTGCCGCCGGCGTGGATCGCGGGAGCGAAACAGGAAAAAGACGTCATCGTTTCGGGGACCTGGGAGCCGCGCGAGTTCCGCGAGATGACGGCGCCGTTTCGCGAGCGCTATCCCTTCATCAATGTGCGCTATGACCGGGCCGGCACGACCGGCCGCGGCATGCAGGTGCTGGTCGCGCTCAACGAAGGCCGCGCTCTGGTCGACGTCATGACCGGAATTGGCGATGCCATCCTTTACTTCACCGAGGCCAAGGCCTTGGCCGACCTGCACGATCTGCCGGGCTTCGACAATATCGCGAAGAACTACGTCGCCGCGGACGGAACCTGGATCAGCCACAAGCTGTCGTTTCGCTGCATGGCCTACAATACCGAGCTCGTGAAAAAAGCCGACCTGCCGCGGACCTGGGACGATCTCGTGAACGCGGATCAATGGGGTAAGGGAAATCTGGCCCTGACGAACAATCCGAGCTCGTGGCTGCTCGGCCTCTGGGGTCAATTCGGGGAAGCGTGGGGTAGCAATTTCATCAGCGCGCTGTTCGAGAAGCAGCAACCTCAGCGGCGCAAGGAAGGGCTGACGGCGCTCACCGGGCTCGCCGTAGCCGGCGATTTTCATGCGAGCCTTCCCTCGCCGGAATGGGTTGCAAAGCGCTACGTCGCCAAAGGCGCGCCGCTCGGCTATCACTGTCCGGACCCGGTGCCGATTACGCTGTCGCAAATCGCGATGCTGCAAAAATCGCCGCATGCGAACGCTGCGCGCCTGTTCATCAACTGGATGGTCAGTCGCGAAGGGCAGCTGCAGCAGTACGCGGTGACCTACGAGGTTCCGGTTCACAAGGCGCTGCAGCTGCCGCAATTCGTGCCCTTCGCCGACACCATCGACGGGAAAAACAAGAGCGTCCGCGATGACGCGCTGCTCCAAAGCGACCTCAACAAGAAAATGACCGCGCAGTGGGACCGGTATTGGAACGCTTCGGCTGCAAAGAAGGTGCCGTGACCCCCTGTGCTCGTTGCCGGTCGCCGGTTCGCATCCTCGATGCGCGGCGAACCGTAGCGCGCCTCAATACGCGAAGAGGAAGGCCCCATGGCTAAGATCGTGTTTGGATTCGGGTGCTCGCACGGGCCGCTCCTGTCGACTCCGCCGGAGCGCTGGGATTTGCGCGCCGCCGATGATCGCAAGAACAATGAGCATCCCTTCCGCGGGCACGTCTACGACTTCGCGCAGCTGGTTGAAGCGCGGCGCGGCGAGAGGGATTTCGAGAAAGAGTTCCAGCCTCGAGGTGCGCCAGGAGCGGTTTGAGCGCAACTGCCGGGCAATGCAGCAGCTCGGCGACAAGGTCGCCCGGGTCGATCCCGATATCATCGTCGTGGTGGGCGATGATCAGCACGAATGGTTCCACGAGGATATCCAGCCCTCGTTCACGGTCTATTGCGGCGGCGAGGTCATCAACGCGGCCATCGACCCCGAAATCATCAAGACCAAAAGTCCAGGCATCGCGGTCGCGATGTCGGCGAGCCACCCGCCGCAGGATCAGGCCTACCCGGTGCCGGTCGAGCTTGCGCACGCCATCATAACGCGGGCGGTGGAAGATGAATTCGACGTTGCTGCTTCGATGAAGCAGCGCGCGAACGCGCGCGGGCCCATCAGCGTGGGTCATGCCGTCGGGTTCATCTACCGGCAGATCGTCAGGGACCGACCCGTACCGGTGGTGCCGATCCTCCTCAACACCTATTTTCCGCCCAACCGACCGACCGCCAAACGCTGCTATCAGTTCGGCCAGTCCGTCGGCCGCGCCATTACCGCCTGGAACGGTCCGCATGCGGACAAGCGGGTGGCGATCTGTGCATCGGGCGGCATCAGTCACTTCGTGGTCGACGAGGACTTCGATCGACGAATGCTGACCGCAATCGAGCAGCGCGACACCAAGACCATCTTCGCCGAGCCCGAAAGCATGTTTCTTTCGGGAACTTCGGAAACGAAGAACTGGATCACCGTTGCAGGCATCTTGTCCGCGACGGGCTTGGGCATGAAGCTCATCGATTACGTGCCCTCCTGTCGCTCGGAGGCCGGGACCGGGTGCGGAATGGCTTTTGCCACCTGGGAGTAAGGCGTCGGAGTGAGGCTGCCGGAGCAAGGCGAGCAGCGGGCTTGCCTTACTGCTCCATCACCGACGGGGCGAACAGCTCCTCCAGCCTCATCAGGCGCGGAGTGAGGCCCTGCTCATGGGAATACTGCGCGGCGGTCTCCAAGACCTTCCGGTTCGCCTTGATGCCGTGGCGGATGAGCGGCGTCGCCAACGCCTTGCCGGCTTCGGGCGGCAGCAGGCCGGTTTCGAGATGATACTCCACGGCTTCTTTGCGCGCCTTTTCCGCCAGGTCATTGGCTTCCTCGAAGGCCTTGAACAGATTCAGCACGATCCAGGGATGCTTTTCGGCAATCGTGCGCTTGATCACCATGCCGTGGTTGATCGGATAGATGCCCGTCCGCTGATAGAAGCGGACGCCCTCGGCGTGCGGATCCGGGAACAGCGTCTTGAAATCGGGGTGGCGATATAGATCGATGCTCGAGCGATCGACCAGATTGTTGGTGCCCGCGAGGTAGCGCAAAGCGCCATCCAGCTTCCCTTCGATCAACATTTGCCCCATATTCGAATCGTTGGGAATATAGGTAAGCTTGACGTCCTTCGGCGGGCGGAAACCGGTCGCCGCGCCTTGGCTGTGCTCGTCGTTGCGTTCCATCCAGAATTCCATGTCGCGTGGATGGATGTCGTACTCGTGCTGCAGATAGCCGCGGGTCCAGAGCGCCGCGGTCTGCTGATATTCCGGCACGCCCATCTTCTTGCCTTTGAGGTCGTCAGGCTCGTCGATGCCGCGATCCTTGCGAACCAGAACTCCGACCTGAAACATACGGCGGGTGGTGAAAACCGGGATGCCGACCCAGCGGTCGTCGCCACCGGCGACCGCCATCATCAGTGACGAAATCGACATCTCCGAAACGTCAAAATCCCCAAATCGCAGCTGGCGCCAGAACAGTTCGGACGCATGGAGCGGCGTGCAAATCAGATCGATGCCGTCCGGCTTCACTCGCTGGTCGAGAATCGGCCGCGTGCGCGGATTGTCCGCCATCGCGATGCTCAGTTGCAATTTCATGCGCTGTTCCTGGCCGCGGCGACGATGAATCCAACAGTGGTCGCCGTCTTAGGACAAATGCCGCAGGAAGTAAAACTGATCGCACCGATGTGCGATGACCCAAAACGCTCGACGTGGGGAAGCTCCACATTATCCAGGATATTGCAGAGGGGGGCTTTATCGCAGCTGGCGCCGGACCGGCGTCGCGGCACGTGCTTGGTCGCAGAGCTCACCAGTAGCCGACCATACGGCCGGCGCCGAATGAGGTCGGCCAGAAGAGCAACGAGGTGCCGCCCATGGGGCGTCGGCGCTCCGTATACGTCAGGGCGCGGTTCTTGTGCGCGCACCAGGCGGATGAGCGGTGAACGAGGAACACGTTGAGCAAGGATCATGGCATCGGCGGTTGAGAGCATGTCCGCTTTACCCCCGATCGCGACCATCCCGCGGAACCGTGCCGAAGGTCCGAGTTGGGCCAAAACCGGCAATCCTCACGACGAGCAAATGTTTTCCGCTGTACCCTAATAACCGCACTCATTTGCCGCGACTGGCACTTCCGGGTTGTCGCGCGTGATCGGGTCCTGACGTACGAGTGTGGCTTTCGTGCTGTCAAGGACGCCCTGTACTACGCTGTCGTAGAATTTTTCAAGATAAGCGGGGCTGACGGTGCGTTGTGCTGGTTGTTCTCGGCAGGTGACGTTCCAAGAGCGGTTCATCTTGCTATCGACCCACTGATATTGGGGTGTTGGTGGCTTCGGTACTTCGACCGAGAAGCGCCCTTCGTGGCTGCTCAGGACCTCGGCAGAAGCAACATGTAAATTGTCCAAGATGAGTAGGACGTTCAGTCCACAGCAGCATAGGTTGGCCATCAGCCGCTCCTGTCGGTTTCAGAGCCGTCGCCGACGCTTCTGACGCGCCGCGAGCGGCCAAGCTGACGCAGCGCCGCCGAGAAGGATGAAATCCCGCCGACGCATGCGAGCCCTCCTACCGGCGCACAGCATACCATATCGTCAATTAGGGGTGGGTGTTGTGCATCAAAGCAAAAACAGGTTGCCAATGTCCGAATTGGGTCAAACCCGTATCCTCAGACCGAGCAAATGTTCTCGGCTCCGCCCCAATAACCGGACTCTCTTGCCGTCGACTGGCACTTCCGGATCGGGCCAGGAGCCCACTCCCGCACCGCAACAAGCGGCATTACTATTCGATCACCTCGTCGGCCTGTGCGAGCAGTGTCGGCGGCACCTCGATGCCGAGCATTTTGGCGGTTTGCAGGTTGACACTCACCTTCACAAGCCGAGCCAAGTTGCGCCATCGCCGCCGAACTTGTCGCCCGGTGACCCACTCAACTACAACTCCATAATTCAACATATCAGCTTGCACTACACGCAACGATTTAAGTAGCGGCGTCCCCTCCCCTTCAATTCGGTCGAGCTGTCGTGAACGGAGCCGCGCGCGTCTCTGCCCTTCGGGCTTCCATCCTTTGCAAGAAATCGTCAATCAGGCGATCGATATCGCAATTGTCGATTAGGCGCTTCGCGCCCACGGTAAGACCTTCCTTCAACCTTTTCTTCATTTCTTCCCTTTTTGCAAATCCGGGCGGCAGCGCCGCTCGATACTGGTGAAATTCCTTGCTGCTCGCGATCAGCTCGGAAAGAAGTTCGACCCAGGTGTAAACCGTGATCCCTATGGTGACATGAGCAGAGTGAACTTGCGAAGTGTGGGCGGCATGAACATAGCCGCGTGGCAGATACAGCAGGTCCCCCTGCTTGAGCTCCAATTCAAGAAGCGGCCGCGGAACATATCCCGTGGGCGTGAACGTCTGAGTTCGGTGCGGCAGTGCCAACGGCGGCTGGAACACACGCCAGCGCTTGCTGCCCGCAACCTGCAACACAAAGACTTCGTGGGTGTCGTAATGGGGCGCGAATCCCGGCGTATCTTCCGGCGTGAGATAAGCATTGGCGTGGACCACATGGGTGAAATCGTTTTCCAACGACTCGCATAATTCCCTTAAGGGCGCCCAGGTCCGGTGCAAGTGGTTCAGCACGACGGTTGAACCGGAACGGTATTCCGACTGAATTTTTGCAATATCCGGGACGCCGTTGAAAGAGTTGCGGCCGGCTTGGATGTTCTTTGTATAGGCTTCCGATGCAACATAACCGCCGTCTCGGGCCAGTTGGATCGCCGGGTAACGCAGGTCAGCGGCAGATATGATCGATTCCAAATCGTCATTGCTGAGAACGCCATCGTAGTAGTGCGCATCGCCACGGGAAAGGTGGAGGGGTTTGCGTTCCCAATGGTCGCGAAAGAAGTTCTCCGGCAGTACCGGGGCAAGCAACGCAGCAAAATCCGGGATGCGATGGGGCGTCGCCACTTTTTCGGTAGCCTGGGAGATACCTTCAATTCCGATAACGGCCGGCATTGTCATTTTCCCCCCGCTTGAGCACGCTATGGCTCTTGTATCCTCGACCAGCTTGGTGAGAACTCGGTGATAGCCGCCGTTTGCTCATCGCGGGTCACGCTCGAGAAGTCAGTGTATGGCAGGCCTCGCTCGTTCGACGCGTCACCCAACGAGGCGATCTTCGCGGAGAGGAACGCTGCGACCGCTGGATACCTCTTCCAATTGCGGTTCGAGCTTACGCTTAATCATGCGATCGAGGCGGTCGAGATAGATATAGATGACCGGAGTGATGTAGAGCGTCAGCAGCTGCGACACGCACAAGCCCCCCACGACCGCAACACCCAGTGGTTGCCGCAGTTCTGCCCCTGCCCCCGCGCCAATCGCAATCGGCAGTGCGCCGAAAACGGCCGCGAACGTCGTCATCATGATCGGTCGGAAACGCAGCAGACAAGCCTCGCGCATCGCCGCCTCGGCGCTCATGCCGACACGGCGGCGCTCGATTGCAAAGTCGATCATCATGATGGCGTTCTTCTTGACGATACCGACCAGCATCACGATGCCGATCATGGCAATCACGGAAAGATCCATTTTGAACCCGATCAAGGTGATGAGGGCGCCCACGCCGGCCGATGGAAGGCCAGAAAGGATCGTGATCGGATGGATGAAGCTTTCATAGAGGATGCCGAGCAGCACGTAGGCCGCAAAGACCGCCGCCAACACCAAGAGCCCCTGGCCTTTGAGCGAATCCTGAAAGACCGCCGCGGAACCCTGGAAGCCGGTGGTAATCGAAGCCGGCAGGCGCATGTCGCGCTCGATCGCGGTGATTGCGTCCACAGCTTGCCCGATGGAGTGGCCGGGCGCGAGGTTGAAAGAGATGGTGACCGCGGGCTGGTTGCTTTGGTGATTGACCAGAAGCGGTCCGACCCCAGGCACAAGCCTGGTCACTGATTCAAGCGGGATCGATATTCCGGCGGCGGTTTTGAGATAGATTCGCGACAGTGCCGAAATATCGGTCTGAAATTCCGGCTGGCTCTCCAGGATAATCTGATAATCGTTGGTCGGTGTGTAGATCGTGGCGACTTGCCGCGCTCCGAAGGCGTCAAACATTTCCTGCCGGATCTGGTCGATCGTGATTCCATATGCGCCCGCCTTTTCGCGGTCGATCTCCACGTTCATTTGCGGGTTCTTTATGTACAGATCGGTGTTGACGTCGCGCACGCTTTCCAGCGCAGCGATCTTGTCACGCATCTCGGGCGCGAGCCTGAATAAAGCTTCGGTGTCGCTCGATTGCAACGAATACTGATACTCGCTTTTGGATACTCGCCCGGTGATGTTGATGTTCTGCACGTTTTGAATATAGGTGGAAATGCCGGGTACGGTGTTGGCGGTGACCCGTAAACGCTGAATCACGGCAGTCGAGTTTTCGGTACGCTCGGATCTGGGCTTGAGCGCGATGTAGATGCGGCCGGTATTCGGGGTGGGATTTACGCCGCCCGGGCCGATCGACGGATTGATATAAGCGACCGCTCTGTCCTTGAGGACGATATCGGAAACCCGCTGCTGCAAAGCTTCCATGGCCGGGAAGGAGATGTCCGTCGCCGCCTCGGTGGTGGCCTGAATGAAGCCGGTATCCTCGATGGGAAAAAATCCTTTGGGAATGGCGATGTAGAGATAGACAGTCGCGGCAAGCGTCGCGAAGGTGACCGCCAGCGTGACCACCTTGAACTTGAGAACCAGATCGAGAGACAATTCGTAAAGCCGCAGCAGGCCTTTGAAGAACGCCTCGAACGCCCGCAGTACGAAGTTCTGTCTCTTGCCCTCATGATGGTCGCGCAGCACGCGTGCGCACAGCATGGGAGTGAGAGTCAGCGAGACGAAGCCGGAAATGAGGATGGCAACCGTGATCGTTACCGCGAACTCGCGGAACACGCGCCCCACCATTCCACCCATCAATAGGACGGGGATGAACACCGCGATTAGCGAAAATGTGATCGACATGATGGTAAAGCCGATCTCTTTCGATCCTTTTAGCGCAGCCTCGAACGGGCGCATCCCGCTTTCAGTGTAACGAACGATGTTCTCCAGCATGACGATGGCGTCGTCTACTACGAAACCGACTGATAGCGTCAACGCCAGTAAGGTCATATTATTGATAGAGAAATTTAGCGCATACATGGCGGCACAAGTACCGATCAAGGATACCGGCACGGCTAGAGCCGGAATGACTGTCGCAGACACCGAGCGCAGAAATAGGAAGATCACCAAAATCACGAGCACAACCGCGATCATCAGCGTGATTTTAACATCGTCAATTGAATTTCGGATCGAGATAGATCGGTCGGCGAGGACCTCCAAATCAATTGCCGCAGGCACCTGGGCCCGATAGGTGGGCAATTGCTCCCGAACTGAATCGACGACCGCGACAGTGTTGGCGCCCGGCTGCCGCTGCACCGCGAGTACCACAGCCGGCTTCTCGTTGAACCAGCTCGCGACCTGATTGTTCTCAACACTGTCGATGACGTGTGCGACTTCATCAAGTTTGACCGGCGCGCCGTTGCGCCAAGCGACGATCACAGTGCGATATTCATCGGCCGTACGCATCGCGTTAGTCGCCACCAGCGTGAGGTTCTGGCTGGGCCCATAGAGCGTGCCTACCGGTGAATTGGAATCGGTCGCCACCAGGATCCGGCGAATATCGTCGAGCGACACGTTCCGCGCGGCCGCGGCAATCGGATCGACCTGAATGCGGGTGGCGTATTTCTGCGAACCATAGACATCGACGGCCGCAACCCCTGGAAGCTGCGTGATCTGTTGCGCGAGGACGGCCTCGGCGTATTCATCGACTACCGATATTGGCAGTGTCGACGAACTTACGGCAAGCATCACCACCGGAGCATCGGTCGGATTAGTCTTGTTGAAGCTTGGCGGAATCGTCATTTCGACCGGCAGCTTTTTTGCCGCCACCGTCAAGGCCGTCTGCACGTCGAGGGCGGCGCCGTCCATGTTGCGATCAAGAACGAACTGAACGACCATCTTCGCGCGACCGAGCACCGACGTTGAGGTGAGTGAGCTGACCCCCGAGATCGTCGACAATTGACGTTCGATCGGCGCTGCGACCGACGCCGCCATCGTTTCGGCGCTGGCGCCCGGTAGTTGCGCGCTGATCACGATGGTCGGAAAATCGACCGCTGGAAGCGCGGCAACGCCCAGCAGTCGGTACCCGAATATCCCGAAAACGATGAAGGTCGTTGTGAGCAGCGTCGTGAGCACCGGACGACGGATGCAAAGTTCCGACAGATCCATGGTCAAGGCCCCACTTGACACGTCGAGAGCGACTTCTCGCCGAGGAGAAAGCTCGTCTCCGGTCACTCGATCTGGCCGCCGTCAAAGGCAACTTTCGAGGATCGGCGCGAGCCTTCATCGCCTTGGACGGCACTCCATCCTTGACGACAAGCTTCTTCCTCGTCGTGCATTATGCCGGCAACACTCCGCGTCGCCTGCTATCAAGTGCCCCCAACTATCAATCAGGTTAGTCGAATTGCGCCGGTATTACCTTTCCGCAGGATGAAAAGAAATTCATCATGTAAATTAGCAATAAAGGGGTTTGCCGTTGACAATATCGGCCACATAAAGACGCCATCATGAGTTTGAATGTTCAATTAGCAACAGCATGACCATTAATGGTTTCGGGCAGGCGCCATTTCGACTTGGTACAATATGATTTCGCAGTGTTGCTCCCGGGAACCTGCACGCGGCGGCTTTGATTTCAGCTTCGAGCCAGGGGGCGGCGCTGCCCGCGGCGGCAGCCGAACGTCGGGTTCTCCTCTGAGAGCTGACGCATCGCTGCGCTGCGGCGAACTGGCGGTTTGGGCCGCAACCAGACATCCGAACAGGTTGCGAGCCCAGTGGGACACCGGCGGCACGGCGGCATCAGCAGCGACTCCGTGGTTTGGCGCGCGCGGCCGCGTCTGTTTAGGATCAAATGCGCCGGTTCGGGCATCGCCCGCCTGCCGCCTGGTTTGCCCTTGCGGACGTCCTGCTGCGCGGCCGTGAATGCCGCGTCGGCCAACAGCGGTCTCAGACGGGGGCAACGGCCAACCTCAATTGAACAGTCCTGAATCGTTCCTTGCACTCGACCTTTTCCACCGCCGGCGGCGTCTCTTGCGCCATCCCCCTGCTTCCAATCGTCCGGGCAGCTGCGTACGATGTCGACGGCTGCAGGCGGCCCATCTCGCCTGGGAATACTCAAAAATGCGCCTCATCACCTTCATCGTCGCCATATTTGCCGCAAGTGCCCCAGCCGGTGCGCAGAGCTGGAAGGAATACGAATACCCGAACGAGACCTTTACGGTCGCCTTTCCCGCCGAGCCCAAGGTCGAAACCACGTCGTACCAGGCCCCCGGCGGCCGCTTGGTCGAAGCGCGGGTCTATTCCGTTTTGCGGGAGGGCGGCGAGTTCAAGGTTACGGTCGCGGATATGTCCGATATCAAGGAGTTCAGAAGGCAACGTCATGGCCTATGCGGTATTTATGCTGTCGCGACGGGGTGAGCTAAAGTTCAATTTTCCTCATGTCACGCGTCGGATCATTGGCCGGCAAGCCAGCATCGGCGGGGTCGACGGCAGCCAGACTTATGCTTCCGTTTTCTTTCACAATCGGCGGCTCTATCAGATTGAGGGGACGGTGCCCGCTGGCGGCCCGACCGCGGACGCCTTCCGATTCCAGCAATCATTCGACTTCACAGATGGTTGGAGGCCGCCTGACGCCCTCAGCAATGAGCTTAGGGCGCGATAACCGGATTTACCTGCCGATATAGTGGCGTTCTCGATCCATTGGGGAGATAGGCCAGCGTTTTGTTATTTGAATGATGCGGCTTCCCTTTCGTGGAAAGGTTTTCTGCGTGACCAGAAGAAGCCGTGCGAGTACAAGGATTACACGCCGGATACCAAGAACGGAAAGAAGATGATTGAAGGAAAACGATCACTAGAATACTGAACCGGAATACGGAGGGAGAATGTGCATGTTTGCAACAGCCGGCAAGAGGCTCCTTGCATCAGCTGCATTCACGGGCCTCCTCTGCGCGGGGCTCGCCACCGAAGCCGCCGCGCAGGCATCCATCCCGGATTTCTCCGCGAATAGCTCGGCTTGGATCGCGCTCAACCGCGACTTCCTCGCCGTTCCCGGCGGCCCGCCCCCTGTGCGCAACGATCCCGCCCATCCCTACGTCCAAAACGGCACACCGGGACAGCAGCCGACCTACCGGGTTGCCGACCTTACCAATCCGAATGTCAAACCATGGGCGAAGGAGCGGATGAGACAGGCGAACGACATCGTGCTTGCCGGCGGTATCGGCTATACGGCGCGCTCGAGCTGCATGCCCGCGGGGGTTCCCGGTTTCATGATGTACGTCGTCGAGCCTATCTTCTTCGTTCAGTCTCCGAAGCAGGTCCTGATGATCTTCCAGGGCGACATGCAAGTGCGGCACATCTATCTCGACGTGCCGCATTCGGAGGCGCCGAGACCCTCGTGGTACGGTGAGTTGGTCGGCCATTACGAAGGCGACACGCTGGTAATCGACACGATTGGCCTGAACGACCGGACGACCATCGACAATTTCCGCACGCCCCATACCGACAAGCTCCACGTGGTCGAGCGGTGGAGGCTCACCGATGGCGGCAAGCAGCTCGAAGTGCTGATCCGTATCGACGATCCCGATACCTTTTACCAGCCGTGGTCGGCGATCCAGCGTTATCGGCGCATTCAACAGCCGCTTCCCGAGGAGGTCTGCGCCGAAAACAATACGCAAGTCGAGTATCACATCCCGACCGCCGGCAAGGCGGACTTCTGAGCACGTAACCATTTCGTGGTCCGCGGTGGCGCGCAGATCTCAACGGGCCGCCACAGCCGGACAAGCGGCTGGCTGAGGACGCAGTGTGAGGCGAACCGGTCTGTGGCTAAAGCGAGCGCTGCTTGGTGGCACCTAGAACCGAGAGCCGAGCCACCTTCTTATGCGCGCGTAGTCCTTGGCGACTTTTGCAAGGTAGCTGTCCTTGCAGGCTTTGCGGCAAAAGCGCAGTGCCCGATGGTGATGGCAGACGAGACCTAATCGTCCGCCACAGTTTGCGCAGTGATTTTCTAAGTTGGTCATGAGCCTCTCCTGTGGAGGCGTTTCGCAGCCGGCTCTTCTGGCCCGACCATCGGCAGACGAGGAAATCCTCACGTCTGATTCAATCCGAACTTGTGCGCCCCCTTAAATAGGTTAGCCGCGTTGCCGCAACGTTTCGGCCAAATTAATGTTTCGCAATGGAGCCAGCTTCTCACTGGAAGGGCCCCCTTCGCCATCCGGGATCCCAAAGCGAATCCGATGGAAAATATGGGCCGCCAGCTTCGGCGACCTCGACATCGAAAGCTGCACCGGGGCATCCTCTAAACGGGGTTTGAGGTTCTTAATGCCGGCTTAGATCATCCTTGCTTTCAAATTGTTGCGCGAGGGCCATCCATTCTTCGGCGATTGTGAGCCGACGCGCTCTGTCAGCTGACCTAATCGATCGCTCAGCTAACATGCGACATTCGTCAGCCTTGGCCCGATACTCCGCTGAAGATGTTGCAGCTGCAGAACTCATGACACCACTCCTCAATGAGCTGGCCCGGAGACCCCGCAGGTAGGCATCGGGTGGCGCGGTCAGCCGTCGCGCAAACGCAGCTCCTAAGGGGCCCCACGCGCTCTCCATCGCAAGAAATCCTGGAACAGGGCATCGCGCTCTGGTTGGCCGAGTGCTGATGATTGATCCATGCCCTTCGCTCGCGGTGTGGCAGACGACGGTTGATGCGAGCGCGCCTTGGGTGCTGTGTTGGAATCCGAATATCGTGCTAGGCGGGGCCGCCTCATTCCGGGATCAATGCTTCTCCGGCCCTCCGTAGTATGGTGTAAGTCGTGGGCGTCCTTATTCGCAGCATCTTGTTGTGCTTTGGCCGCGGTTTCCCCCCAGAAATCTGTAGCAAGCAAGGAGAAAAATGAGGAGAGCGTAGGAGTGTCAGGGGACGGTCGTCCCACCGTTGCGCCAGCGTCCCGTGGCGTCGCTCCTGGTCCTTCGAGATACCAGCACTTCCTCTTGTCGACCCGATCAAGGCGGTAATACCAATGCCCACCCTGGCCCAGTTGTCGGTTCGGCTGCGCGGGACAGTCATCGGAGGCGACCGCCCAATTTGCACCGATTGCGACCGTTGTACAAAGGCCGACGGCAACCGCCTGGACGTACGACGTGATGCGGCCAAACATATTATTCCTCCCCGCTGGGTCGACATTCTCCACTGCGCTGCAGATGTGAACGTTACGATTTCACAACCCGCCCCTGTTGTTAGTGCGTTTGGCAACAACAAGAGAACATTTATTGTTGGACAACAACAATCAACAACGAACGCCAATTGTGACCTCAATGTGAGAGAATGTGGTCAAATGTAAGCTCTTTCTGCAGATAGCCGTCAAATTCTAAGTCTGCTCTTTGATGGCGCGCTCGTGCCGAGTCCAAGATGCGATCCCCCCAACCAATGTTTACCGAATCCTCGCCCGTTGTGCTTCCCACATCGCCGAATTGGCGCATGCCGGCCATGATGAACTGGTACAGCTCCATAGATCACACCGGAGACGACGTTCCTCCAGACGAGCCACAGTAACGACACCTCGGAGGCCTTGGCGAAGGATGCCCCCGACCCGCCATATGGCGTCCCGGCCGCTCGAAGCGTCAAGCGACCTGCTGGTAAGCCTCGATGATCTCGCCGCCGGTGGCGAACCAAACGCGATCATAGCGCTTCATCTCGGTGATTGCGCGCTGCAGGTATTTGATCCGCAGCGGCTGGCCCGAGATCATAGGATGTAAAGGAATCCCCATCACCCTTGGCTGCTTCTCGCTGTCCGCGTATAGCGTCTCGAACTGGTCGATCACCGATCGATAGTACTGCTCGCCCGTGTAACCCTTCCGCATATAGAGCGGGATGTCGTTGATCTCCATACAATAGGGTATCGAAAAAAGCCTTCCGCTTTTCACCTTCATCGGGTAGGGCTGATCGTCATTGTTCCAGTCGCCGCAATAGACGACACCCTCTTCGGCCAGAATGTCGAGCGTGTTATAGGTCTCGGCCAGGCCAGAGCCCAGCCATCCCTGCGGTCTGCGTCCTGTGGATTGTTCGATCGTTTTCAAAATCGTGCGGATGGTCTCCTTTTCTTTTTCTAAGGTCAGGCCGGCGAGCGATTCGCTGTTGGTTGTTCCGTGACCCATGAATTCCCATCCACGCTTTTTCATTTCGTCAATTGCCTTGGGGTAGTGTTCGCAGACCAAAGAATTCAAAGCGATGGTCGCCTTGATGCCTGCCGCATCGAGGACGTCGGCAATGCGCCACAGGCCGACCCGCAGGCCGTACTCACGCCAGGCGTAATTGACCACATCAGGCACGATCTTCCGGAGATTGGGTGAAACGGACTGTCCCTCCGGCGAATCATAGTCCCAGACCTCCACATTGGGCGCGATCCAAATCGCGAGCGTTTTGTTGCTTGGCCACACGAACGGCTTTCGCTCATGGATGACCGTATCTTCGCATCGGCTGGATCGGCGCAACGGCTGGCCTCCTGTCTGAACATGGCAACAATGGGGGTCCACCCGGACATGCGAAGGCCGGCGGCCCCGGCCGCAAGGATACCCGCAGCGGCCCCGCCCTCAAATAGCGCCGTGGCTGCCGCGGGACCGAGGCGCCGATAATCGGCGGGACATTGAAATAGCCTTTCTTCGCGCGTGCAGCAGGCTGTATAAAAGCTTTCGTCAACCGCCACGGCACTACCCTGGAGGCCGTATGAATCGCCGGACCTTCTTGCGCTTTTCCGCGAGCGTCGCCGCGCTCCCGGCGGCACGGCGACCCGCTCAGGCGCAAGCCTATCCGTCGCATACGATAACCCTGGTGGTGCCGACGGCCGCGGGCGGTGCCATGGATTCGGTCACCCGGATCATTGCCGAGCGCATGCGGCTGCTGCTCGGCCAAGCGGTAGTCGTCGAAAACATCAGCGGCGCTAACGGCAACATCGGCGTTGGCCGGGTGGCCCGTGCGGCGCCCGACGGCTATACACTGATCGTCGGAAATTGGAACAGTCAGGTCGCGAACGGGGCCTTGTATACGCTTCAGTACGATGTCTTGAAAGATTTCGAGCCTATCTCTCTGATCGCGAGCTTCCCGCAATTAATCATCGCGCGCCCTTCCATGCCGGCCGACGATCTCGCCGGGCTCATCGCATGGTTGAAGGCCAACCCGGGCAAGGCGTCGCTGGGAATTCCCGGGGTCGGCAGCATAGCGCATGTCAGCGGCGTTTTTTTTCAGAACACCACCGGCGTCCACTTTCAATTCGTTCCCTATCGCGGCACTCCCGCGGCCATGGAGGATTTGGCCGCCGGACGAATTGATATGATGTTCGATGCGCCGGCCCCATCCCTGCCTCAGGTGAGCGCCGGGCGGATCAAAGCCTACGCGGTAATGGCAGCGAACCGCTTGGCAGCAGCGCCTGAAATCCCGTCCGTGGACGAGGCCGGATTGCCGGGATTCTACTTTTCGCTATGGTTCGGGCTATGGGCTCCCAAAGGCACGCCCCGGGACGTCATCGCCCGGCTCAATGACGCAGTCGTGAGCACGGTGGCCGAGCCGTCGATGCGCCAGAAAATCGCCGAGCGCAGCATGGAGATTCCGCCTCGGGCGCGGCAGACGCCCGAGGCGCTGGGCGCCTTTCATCGTGCCGAGATCGAAAAGTGGTGGCCCATCATCAAGGCAGCAGGCATCAAAGGCGATTGACGAGGCCGTTGCCCGCTGCATTGACCCAGGCTAGATTTGTGGGCGGCCGAAATGTCACGAATAACTCGGAGAACGGCAAGTTGACCGGCTGCACACGTCGGGGATCCACGGGGGGCCTATCTCCCATGCGATCTGTGAAGACGCAACCTTCGAGCCTGAGCTTCGCGCTCGGGATGTGTCTCGTCGCAGTGATCAATGCGGCTGCGGCGGATGACTCGGTCGCCGCGTTTTATCGCGGTCGCACGGTTCAGGCGATCGTAGGCTACACTCCCGGCTCCACATTCGAGTTCTATTTGCGCGCCTTTGCTCCTCACTTCAGTCGCCACGTGCCGGGAAATCCAACGATCATTATTCAGCATATGCCTGGCGCGGGATCGCTGAAAGCCGCCGCCTACCTCGCGAACGTGGCTCCCAAGGATGGGTCGGTCTTCGGTATAATTAATCCCGTCAACACCATCGAGCCGCTGCTTGATCCGGCGAATGCCAAATTCGATCCGCTGACCTTCAAGTGGCTCGGAAGCCTCAACGCGGAGATATCAACCTGCGCTTTCTGGAGCCGGGACCTCAAGACTCTCGCGGAACTCCGACATCGCGAGATCGTGGTTGGATCCACCGGCCCCTCCTCGGGCTCGACCATCGATGCACGATTACTTGGACCCCTCACCGGAATAACTTTCAAGATCGTAACGAGCTACCCTGGGCTCGCCGAAGTGCGTCTTGCTGCCGAGCGAGGTGAAGTTGATGGCCACTGCGGCTTACAGGTCTCGGCCATCAAATCCCTCTTATGGGATGACTTCAGGGCCGGCCGATTTTCGGTGCCTATCCAAATGGGTCTGCGCAAGCATCCTGATCTCCCCGACGTTCCCAACGCCTATGATTTCGCGGCATCAGAGGCAGACCGTGCTCTCTTTCGTTTGAACTTCGGACCCTGGTCTTTTGGCCGTCCGCTGTTGGCGCCACCCGGCACGCCTGAGGATCGGGTTCAGGCACTCCGGTCGGCCTTTGCGGACACGGTCGCAGATCCGCAGTTCGTGGCCGATGCACAGAGAATGAACATGGAAATCCAGCCAACCGCCCCGGAGGTCATCGTGCAACTCTTGGCTGAAATCTTCCGGACGCCCGCGCCCGTGGTTGAGCGTGCGCGCATGTTGCTCGGCGTCCAAAATCGATAGCCCGCGATTGGCTGAACCGAGCCCACCGTCCAGCCATCTTCAAGCGGCATTACTCTGTTTGGCATGGCACATTACCCCGTGGGTTTACAGCATATTGGCGCCCGTCTACCGTCTCCAACACCGAAAGAGGCACCCATGGAGGCAACGGCGCAATGACCGAAAAGGTAGTGATCGACGAATTTGAGGACCATTGCTGGAACGACATTGTCACGCCAGAAGTGCTCGAGACCTATGCATTTTATCGCCGCAGGACGTTTGTCGGTCCCGCTCCGGCGCTTTTGGCAATTGACCTCTACGAGGTGGTCTATGCAGGAGGTGCGCAACCACCCCATAAACTCGCGCGGAGCCACCCGAATTCATGTGGAGAATATGCTCATGCGGCCGTCGGACCGACGCAACGCCTGTTCGCTGCGGCGCGCGCCGCCGGATTGCCAATTTTCTATTCGACCGGCGATACGCGGGCCGCAAGTCGACCGGGCTTCGTCGCCGCGACCAAGCGCAATCGTCCGCCGTTAAATCCAGCGGACTACACCATTCGGCCGGAATTCAAGCCGGAGCCCGAAGATGTGGTGATCACCAAGCAACGCGCCAGCGTTTTCTTCGGGACGCCACTGATGGCACATTTGACTCAACTGGGAATTCGCACGCTGATCATCTGCGGGGAAAGCACGTCCGGCTGCGTGCGGGCATCCGCGGTCGACGCCTATTCCAATGGCTTGCATGTGGTGCTGGTCGAGGAGTGCTGCTTCGACCGCAGCCTTCTTTCCCACAAGGTAAATCTGTTCGACATGCACCATAAATATGCTGACGTCTTGCATCTTGAGAAAGTAATCGCACACCTCGAGACGCTGGCGAAGTAGCGGCCAAGGAAGGCGGGTTGAAGTCCTTCCCCGCGTTTCGGTGACACCGTTCGCACCGATATGCGGCAGGTAAAGCGAGCGCATTGCCGCTCGGTGAGGCCCCGTCTGGTCCGACATCACCCTATCGTGCGTTGCGGCAAGGAGGGCGGCACGCTGGAACGCCAAGCGGAAGGCTGCGGCGTCGGTGAGCGACGAGTGCGGAACGCAAGCGTGCCTACATGAAGGCTCGCTCGACGACCTAATGAAAAACCGCCTCGCCCAAGAGACCGGCGGCGGCGTCGATCATGGCAACGCTCACGCCAAGCCTCCCGGCCGCGCGCCGGCCTCCCCAAGAAGGTGGGTTTGAGAAGGTCAGGTTCGGCGACGTTTGGGCCTGCGCGCCGCTGGCAGCGGTGGCGGCGACCGCCAGGGTGACGGCGGCGGTGACAATCTCGCGGCGAGAAGCGACGGGTTCGTCAACAGTGTGCGCAGCGCAAGTGGATGAGTGCCTCATAATATCATCCATGTCGATTTGGGTAAGCATCGTCACAGCCCAAACACATAAAGTACGAGTGCGCTGCGCTGATCTCGGAGTTCCGGCGTGTTGACGAGTCGAGTCAGCGATTGCGGGCTCGCTCCTGACACGATCGCGACATATTGCTTGCCGTTGACCTCGAACGTCATCGGCGGCGCCGAAATGCCTGAGGCGACATTAATCTTCCACAGCTCATCGAGCGTAGTATCGTCGTAAGCCCCGATCGTGCCGTCGAGCAGCGCGTTGAAGACGAGACCACCGGCGGTCGCGAGGGTGCCGCTATAGTTCGGGTAGTTCAGGTGGATGGTCTTCTTGATCTCGCCGGTCACCGGGTCGGCGGCGGTCAAGTTGCTTTCCCAGCGGTCATTCCAGCTCGACCGGCCGCCGTTCCAGCCTTTCTCCTTGCTGTGCCTCTCCGGGTCGATCAGGACGTTCGCGCAATTCGAAGTCGCCGGGATGTAAATGAGCTTGGTCTTGGGGCTATAGGACGATGGGAAATAATTGTTTCCGCCCCCCTGGGACGGGCAGACCTTCCTCAGCGGTTCATTTTTGTCATAGTTGGCGACGCCAGCGTAGGTCTGGATGTCCTTGGTCGGGTCATAGTCGAGCGGCTTGCCGGTCTTCTGGTCGATGCCCTTGGTCCAGGTAATATCAACATAGGGTTTGGCGCTGACCATGGCGCCGTTGGCGCGCTCCATTGTGTAAAGGAAACCGTTGCGCGCTGAGTGCGTGAGCAACTTGCGCGGCTGACCTTCGACATTGCCGTCGATCAGGATATGAGTGCCGACCTCATCATAATCCCACATGTCGCCCGGTGTGAACTGAAAATACCAGTTCATGTTGCCGGTATCGGGATCGTAAGAAATCGCGCTGTTGGTGTAGAGATTGTCGCCCGGCCGATAGGTCGGGTCGAACATGGGCACCGGATTGCCGGTGCCCCAGATCGTCTGGTTGCTGGCCGGATCGTAGGTGCCGGTGACCCAGACGGCACCGCCGCCGGTCTGCCAGGCGTTGTTCTTGTCCTTCCAGGTCTCGCTGCCGGGCTCCCCGGGCGCAGGGATCGTGAACTTGCGCCAGACGCGCTTGCCGGTCTTCGCGTCGAGGGCGCCGATCCAGTCGCGCACGCCCTGGTCGCCGTTGGCCGCGCCGATGATAATCTTGTCCTTGATCGGCAGCGGCGCGGAAGTAAACGTAACCTCCGGCGTATCCGGGAACGAAGTCTCCCATACGACCTTGCCGGTTTCCTTATCGGTCGCGACGATCCGCGGCGGCGAGATGCCAGCGCCGGTAATCACCAGGCTGCCCCACAACGCAGCGCCACGGTTGCGAAGCTGCCGCTCCTGCTGCGGGTCCATTCGCCACACGATGCGCCCCAATGTGCCGGAACGGCCGTCGATCTTGTACAGCACGCCCCAGGAGTCGGTGACGTAAATGAAACCGTCCTCGACCAACGGCGTGGCATTGGTGAACTCGTTGGCGCCCTTGCCGCCAAGCGGCACCGCGTAGGCGAGCTTGAGGTTCTTGACGTTGCCTTTGTTGATCTTGTCGAGCGGCGAGTAACGCTGGCCATCGTAGGTGCGATGGTTCATCAGCCAGTTTTGCGGCTCCTTGTCGGCATTGACAAGCCGCTCGGGCGTGACTTCAGCCGCAAGCGCTGGCGTGGCCATCGCCACCGTGCCGGCCAAGAGCGCCAGCTTGAGCACACGGGTTGTCATTTTGAAACCCTCCACTGTTCTCTGAAATTCTGTTCGTTACGTCATTTTCTCGGCGACACCAGTCTTCCCTTCGCAGAAATCGTCAATGAGCAGGGTTGCCGCGAAATCAAAGCATATTTTTCAACGCCGTGCGAGGCATCCCAGGCGCAATAAGGGAACTGGGGCGCCGGAGGGGCGCAATGTGGCGATAGGCGCGCTGCGCCGCACACGGCGCTTGATCTGGTTCCGTCGCTTAGCCGTGCCGGAAATCCTTGAAGCGGCAGCGGCACTGCTTCCAACACGGGCAATGCCAAGGCGGTGAGGTGAGGTAGTACCGCAGCCGATCAAACAATCGCCAAACAACCAGCAAAACCAGCACACAATTAGCTGCCATGAACGGTCTGCATTGTACGGGCGTAGCCCGAAGGGGCGTCCAATGGCGCAGGCTGCCGCAGTCATATCTCTCGCCGAACGCTTACGGAGACGATCCCACAGCGTCCGCAGCCATGACGTCATAGCGGATTTGCGACTGGCCACTCAGTACTTGAAAGAGCTGGCGGCATTGAAGATCGCAGAGGAGGCCGAGTTCGAGACCGACCCAACGCGGAAGCTGCAGCTGAAGGAGGAAGCCGCGCGGCTGCATATCCTCGGCCCGTTGAGGCGCTGAAGAAATCTCGGGCCTTTTCGCTGCGGTACGGTTGTGCCTACTGCCATCCCCCATGTCTGAACCTCGCGCCGCAGACGACGAGCGAGCCGAATTGCGGCCTCTTGAACCCGTGTAGGCTGCGGCGGTAGTCTTTGGCGTCCCGTAGATCAAGCACGCGGGCTCTTTTAAGGAGAGATGCCATGCCGATCTACATCTCCCGTGGTCGTTTCACTTCAGACGCCGTTAAAGGCATGTTGGCCAAGCCGGAAAACCGTGAGGAGGCGGTTGCCAAGCTCTTTAGCAGTGTAGGTGGTAAGCTCATTGGGTGGTACTTGACCTTCGGCCACCATGATTGGCTCACCATTGGCGAGTTCCCCGATGAGAAGACGGCGGCCTCAGCGGTACTGGCTGCTGCTGCGGGAGGCAGTTTGTCTGAAATCGAGACGACCGTCGCTATGACGGCGAAAGATGCTACAGCCACCTTTAAATCCGCCGGCAAGGCGGCGAAGAGCTTCCGGAGCGCTGGGCGCTCGTAGATTCGGGCGAGACTTCAGCCTGAAAGCAAATGCTGTTCTAATCTGCCGCAACGCCTCGGCCTCACGAGAAACGCAAAACCGTCGCAGATTTCTGATGGAGCGGCGGCGCGGTCCACTGTCCGACCGAGCCCTGCATACCGACCGGGCGTTGAAGCCTCCCGTCGGCCCCCATTGGATTCACGAGATCAAGCACGATGGCCACCGGCTGCTCGCCGGTGGGACGACAGGGACGTTTCCATGCGGTTGTCTATCTGGATCGGAATCCTCGTGGGCTCGACAATAGGGGGTATGATCCCGTTGTTCTGGGGCGATGACGTGATCTCATATTCGTCAGTGCTTCTTAGTGGCGCTGGTGCTTTTGCAGGGCTGTGGGCTGGATTTAAAATGTCCGCTTAAAGCCGATCGAGCGGCCCGGCCACTCCGATCGAGAAGCGCGACTGATGCGTCACCGCCCCCCACGACGACCCGCTGCAAGCGTCGGCCCGCGCCGCCTTGTAGGGTGCCGGCCAGGGTCGACATGGCCACGCTCCTCAAGGTCACTTTTTTGCACTGCCACACACGCCAATTGTTTCGGGAAGTGTCGCCTGCCGGGCGGAACTCGCATGCCTCGCGTGGTCTTTATGCAACTGGCTGGCTGAGAATGCAGTCCGCTGCGAACCCGTCTCCGCCTCAAATTCCCTGCTAACAGGGAAATTAACAGGGAATTTCGCCAATTCCGGCCCTCTTCCGCGATTTTGGCGGCCAGCAAGCCAGCGAATTCAATAGCTTGCCGCAAAGATTCCCTACGCAACGGAACACGGAATTTTTTTGGCGTAATAGGGAATTTTTGCGAAGGAACAGGGAATTTAATCGCGAAAAACAGCGATTGCACGATCTTCCCCGAAGAACCGATTTCCAAGGCCAAAAACGGCCGCCTCACCAGTTGGCAACAGCTCGCGCATCGACAATCCTTTTCGCCTCGGCAATAATTGTTTCTTTGGGCACTTTCTCAAGGATGGACGGGCTTTCACGCAACGCCAAGGTTGAATCTGAAGGGATAACCGCCGACAAGAGAACTCGCATGTACGGCGGAACCGCAAAACTCCAAGCGGGTTCTTCGATCCTACCTAAATCCGCGCCATGGCTTGACGAGTTTCTGCTGGAGTATGTCGCCTTCCCCGGCGGAAAGCACGACGACCAGATGGATGCGCTATCGCAAGAATTGGCGCACTACGGCCGAAGCATGTGGACAATTCAGCTGCGATTGGGGCGACGACTACGGAAACGGCGGCAGCGACGGTGCGGTTGGGTGGGGGGCGCCTTCGTCCAAAGAAATGCTCTGGCGCCTCGGGCGCTAAAACAAGGCTCTTCGCTAGACCGGCACCAACCCGCGGGGCGGCCCTGCCGCGCGACGCTTCATTTCTGCTGTCGCGCAACCGCCTTACCGAGATCGCCAAGGCGGACGTGAACAAGGTCAAGGCGTTCGCGTCCTGCAGCACCGACCGCGCCCGTCCAGTGTTTGCGGGAGGCGGGGCTCGGAATAGCCAAAAGGAGGTAAGCTGCGACTTACCACCTCATACGGGGTGAGGACGAGTTCATCGCGGAAATCATTAGACAATTTTGCCCGATAGCACGGTTGTCGCACGCCGGAGCCTGGCCCGCCGCGACCCAAGCCGGGCAGGTTGTATGGAATGCCTCCGCCTGCCGTGCATGTCGACCGGCGACTAAGGCCCGTCGTTGCTAGAATGGAGAGGCACACTTTGGCCAATTGCACATGGGCGCTGCCGGGTTGGAGCTGCACCCCACCCCATGGCCCCCCTCTGCGCGAGTCCCTGGCCGGACCGCCTGTCTGGTGCGACCGGGTTCCAAAGGGCCAAAAGACTTCCCAGTCCAATTTCAAAAAAATCAAACAAAAGGAACGGGGTCGGCCGTCCCCTCGTGGTGGCCATAGTCGCCTTCGCCTTGCGCCAGGCCTCGGCTCCGGGGCGTGGCCCGCCCCCGTCTCCCCGGTTCCGAGCCCGCTCTACGGCCCTACATCGCCAAATCTGGGACACCCGCCATGACCAGGCCCGTTGTCACGGGAAGCGCACACACGGGGCGCACGGCCGCCTTGTCCGGCCCGCATCGGCTCGATGTGGGATGCGGTCGATAGCATGGATCCAATTTCAAAAAGCAAAGAAAGGAAAAGGCGTGGCCGGGCCCAAGTTCCGGCCAGCGCCCGGCGGCTGCTTCAGCCCAAGAGTTACCCCATTTTGTTCCCTGGGGAACGAATCGATCCTGGGGGAATGGCCGGCCGCCGCCCTTAAGAGTGGGTTACTCTGACGAAGCGTTCGGGAAAGGAGCGTAACCAAAGCGGGTTTGCACCGGCATAGTGCCTGTGGGCTCACGGCGGCCCGGCGTGGGGTCTGCGGCCGTCGGCCCGAACAAGGGGGGCCTTGGGTTGCTCAGATGCGAGGCGGATGGCGCCGGACCTAGCCCCGGTCACGTCCATGGTGATCGGCGACCCTGAGTTTATGCGGATCATCGATCCAATACCCTATAGTGCCACGTCGCACAGTCAGCACCCCTTGATGCCGAGGCCGGCGAGGTAACGACTGCGACGACTGTCGAGGATCTTAGATGAGCAAGGCTGGCGACAGCAATTCCAAGAACACGCTCTATTGCTCGTTCTGCGGCAAGAGCCAGCAAGAGTTGCGCAAGCTCATCGCCGGCCCCGGCGCCCACATTTGCAACGAATGTGTCGAACTCTGCATGGACATCGTCAGCGAAGAGAACAAATCCTCGTCGCTGAAATCGCGCGACGGCATTCCCACCCCCAAGGAACTCCGCAAGGTCCTCGATGACTATGTGATCGGCCAGGACCATGCCAAAAAGGTGCTCTCGGTCGCTGTTCATAATCACTACAAGCGGCTTAGCCATCAGACCAAGCAAGACGACGTCGAACTCGCGAAGTCGAACATCCTGCTGATCGGCTCGACCGGGTCGGGCAAGACGCTGCTCGCGCAGACGCTCGCGCGCATCCTTGACGTGCCGTTCGCGATGGCGGATGCAACGACTCTGACGGAAGCCGGTTATGTCGGCGAGGACGTTGAGAACATTATCCTCCGGCTCTTGCAGTCCGCCGAGTACAATGTCGAGCGCGCGCAGCGCGGCATTGTCTATATCGACGAGATCGACAAGATCAGCCGTAGGTCCGAAAACGTCTCGATCGGCCGCGATGTTTCTGGCGAGGGCGTGCAGCAGGCGTTGCTGAAGATCCTGGAAGGTACTGTCGCTTCAGTTCCACCACAGGGTGGACGCAAGCATCCGCAACAAGACTTTTTGCAGGTCGACACCACCAATATTCTTTTCATATGTGGCGGCGCTTTCACCGGGCTCGAGAAGATCATCTCGGCCCGCAGCCGATCGAGTTCGATCGGCTTCGGCGCCAATGTAATCGCGCCGGAAGACCGCGGCACCGGCGAAATCTTCCGCGAGGTCGCGCCGGAGGATTTGCTGAAGTATGGCCTCATCCCCGAATTCGTCGGGCGGCTGCCTGTGGTGGCCACACTCGAGGATCTTGACGAGCTGGCCCTCAAGCGCATCCTCACGGAGCCGAAGAACGCGCTGGTCAAGCAGTATCAGCGGCTATTCGAAATGGAGGGCGTGGATCTCACTCTGGCAGAGGAAGCGCTCGGCGCCATCGCCAGGAAGGCGATCAACCGTAAGACCGGAGCACGCGGCCTGCGCTCCATCATGGAGGGCATTCTGCTCGACACCATGTTCGACCTGCCGGGCCTCGAAGGCATCGAGAAAGTGGTGATCTCCAGGGAAGTCGTGGAGGGTACTTCACAGCCGCTCTACATCTATTCTGCACTCCCCGGCAATACGGGAGCGAGAGCGTCGTAGTGCAAGCCTCCCGGCGGCCGGCTGGCATGTTTCTCACAGACTGGCGAACTCCGATGCCGACAGCCGCACGTTCCGCCCCGCCCTACCAACGCGTCAGCAGCGAGCGCGAATCCTGCGCCAGTCGCGCCGCTATTACCCCGCCAGCGCATCCCGCCTATTATAATGCGTGCCTCGATAGTGACGCGTTGACCGGAGTTGGCCGGCCGAAGAAGGTGGGCCCCAGACCTGCGCCGCGCACGCGCATCGGTACCCGGCGCGCGGGATTCGTGGCCTTCGCCAGGCATCCCGCGCCCAAACGGCTAATTCACTCGCTGATGTAGTCCAAATGGCATCTTGACGTTGGCCAGTTGAACCTCAAGGCCTTGGACCGAGCGCTTGAGATTGTCACGTCGTACGACGGCGGCCTTAGCATAGGTAGGATAAGCGTAGTGCGCCGGGTCACGGATGCCGGCCCGGTCCTGTTCAGCCAGAATCTCCCGCTCAAGATCGTTCGCCATGCGGTTAAAATCGGCGATCATGACTTCAATCTGCGCGCCCAGCCGTTGCGTCTCATTGGCTTGAGATTCCTCCACCCGGATCAGCCTCCGAGGCGACGGCATCGACAAGTGCAAATCTTTGGTGGGACCGGGGCCACACTTACTATGACTACTCATTCATCTGCTCCATTTTGGCACGTTGCGACTTGATTGTGTCTCGGCACGATGAAGGAGCAAGAGTGATGCCAAGGCGGACCGCCTCGGCGCGCAGCCGTCCGCGGGGGCCGCATATGCATCGACCGGGTTCCAAAGCGGCCAAGCGGATGCCGCAGGTTCAATTTTCAAAATCGATAAAAAAGGAAACGGGTCAGCCGCCAAGCCGAAAGCTCGCGTGACTCCAGCTCGGTCGAATTGATCCTATTGTGGACAGACGTCTGAGACTGCATCGTCGCGATTTCCTTGATCTTCGCCGCGTCAAGAGCGTTGGTCCGCTCATGCACGAAATCGAGTCCCTTGTCGAGGCCTATCTAGCCGCGGAACGCGAGCTGGCCGCCGCGGTCGATGCCGCGGGCGGGGCGGTCCCCCTCCCCGACGGTCGCGCCATCACAGTAGGCCGCGCCGAGTTCGACGCACTCTTGGGCGAGCGTCGTAAGCGGGCATGGGTTTTGATCAGAAAGCAAGCGCCGATGCCGGCGCGGCGGTGACAGCGCCAATACGTTATCCGAATTCTTCAGTTAAGAAGATGCAGCACTATTTAAGTTCATCACCGATCACTCCGACCGACTGGATCTCCACGAGCAGGTCGGGATTGGCAAAATCCTTTGCAGTTATCAGCATGCTCGCTGGGAACTTGCTCTTGAAGAACTCGCCACGGATCTTCACGAACTCGTCTCCGTCCCCCTGGTTTCGGATCATGACGGTCATGCTGACGAGATTTTCGAGCGAACCGCCCGCGCGCTTCAGAGCGGCCTCGATGTTGCGAAATGCCTGCCGCGTTTGGCCTGCGAAATCTGTGATCTTCCTTCCATCAGGCCCCGTCGTGCCGCCCATTCCGGCGAGCCACACGGTGCGGCCGCCTTGGGTCACAACGCCGGCAGCGTAGGAGCGTTGGGCGTTGCTGGGCTCGAGATATTGCGCAGCGTAAGCCGGTCCCGCAATTAGGGCTGCAAGCACGGCGGCAATGATGGGACGCTTTCGTTCGGCAGTCATTGAAGTTCTCCCCGTTCGTACTCGGAACTCCGAAACGCCGAGAAAGCCTAGAGAGTTTTTCGCCGCCGCGATACCATGCTCACTCTGGCGGGACTTGACGCCAAACCTTGCCAACCTCGACAATAATGCGAAAGTTGCTTTCGGGCCGAGCATCAATAGGTGGCGGGATGAAATCGGATTGGCGGCCAGACCCAACTAGGAATACCTGGTCGGAACGATCGGAATTTGCAACAATCGCACAGAGCGGTCGTGGCCGTGTATGGTTTCTCATAGGCTCAGTGCGGCAGCGTTGCGGTCGTCAATCGAGACGCCGCTGCGTGACCATGGAAAGGCAATCCGACCAGAGATTCAGAAGAATTATTGAATCGGATGAAAGCAAATGAATGAAGCCATCGCAACTCCGACCAAAGGGCAGATTTTTAAAGTCGCGCTAGCGAGCATCGTCGGCTCGGTGATCGAACAATACGACTTCCTTGTCACTGGCGTGATCGCGGCGACCGTCTGGGGCGATATCTTCTTCAAGCTGCCGGGCGTTGCGGCTGTTTCAGCGGCGATCGGCGTCTACGGAATCGGCATCATCGTCCGGCCGATCGGCGCTTATATCTTCGGGGATATCGCCGACCGGCGCGGGCGCAAGGACGCGTTGGTTTATGCGCTGGTGGTGATGGGCGTCAGCACCCTGCTGATCGGGCTTACGCCGGCCTACGACAGCATCGGCGTCGTCGCCCCGATACTCCTGATCGTATTCCGGCTGATACAGGGGATCAGTTTCGGCGCCGAGTTTGGTACTGCCTCGACCTGGGTTGTCGAGCAGGCGGCGCGATCGAAGTACCGCGCCTTCTGGGGTGCTTGGGTCGGTTTCGCGATCCCGATCGGGCTACTCCTTGGGTTCGGATCGGTAATCTTCGTCAAATCGCTGATGACCCCGCAGGATTTTACTGCCTGGGGCTGGCGGATTTTGTTTTTCGTTGGCTTCCTGGTGGCGATCGTCGGCCTCATCATCCGGACGCGCACCCAGGAGAGCTTTGTCTTCGAGCAGCATAAGGCGGACAGCGCAATTCTCGCGCATCCCGCGCGACAGGTCTGGCACGACATGCCGCTGACCATCCTTCGCACCTCGCTGGTGAACGCCATGTTCGGCGGCGCGTTCTTCCTCTACTTCGTGTTCGGCACCAGCTACATGAAGGCCGTCGGCTTCACCGGATCCACGCCAGAGACGATCGGGCTTATCGCCGCAGCCTTTATGCTGGTGTTCATGGTCGTCGGTTCGCTGCTTGCCGATATCATCAACCGCCGGACGATCCTGTTGATCGCCGCGGTCGTATTCCTGGTCTTCGCCATCCCGTATTTCTACCTGATCAACACGGGCAGCTTCATTCTCGCGACGATCGCCGAGATTATCGGATTCGGCTTTGTGTTCGGCTTCGGTTATGGGGCGATCCCGACCTTCTACACAGAAAACTTCCCGACCCGCTATCGCGCCTCCGGGGCGAACGCGGGCTATCAAATAGCACAGGTCTACGGCGGCGGGCTGATTCCAATTCTCGCCGGACTGCTCCTGAACGCCTACGGTATTCACGAGGCATATATCTATATCGGGCTTCTGGTCATGGTCTACGCGGTGCTCGCGATCCTAGCGATTCTTGCTACGCCGGAGACCAAGCACGCTAATCTTGAAGGGTGATGTCACGGACCTGCCCGATGCCGTACGATCCGCGAGGCTAAAGGCGATCTGCCGATCTGTCGGCATGAATAGGCTCGATCTTAACGCCTATTCTAACGCAGAAGGCCGGGGGCGAAGACAACCATCAGGAGCGGCAAATGTCTCAAACGGTTGCGGATGTCCTGGTCGGTGTGCTGGAGCAGATCGGTGTCAAGCACATATTCGGGCTGATTGGCAACTCCTTGAACCCACTGGCGGACGCGATCCGTCGAAGCCGCATCGAATGGATCGGCGTCCGCCACGAGGAGGGCGCAGCGCTCGCCGCCGCCGGCCAGGCCAAGCTCACCGGCCAGCTCGCAGTATGCGCCGGCACGACCGGCCCCGGCAGCACCCATCTGGTCGCCGGCCTTTATGAGGCGAGCCGCGACCACGCTCCGGTCCTGGCGCTCTCGGGCGACATGCCACGAAAAATGCACGGGACCGATTTCATCCAGACGACTGAGCCCGATCTTCTGTTCCGCGATGTGTCCCTCTATACCGAAACCGTCTCCTCCGCGGCGCAGGCGCCGGCCGTCATTCATCAAGCGATCGCCGCCGCATATGCGGGCCGTGGCGTTGCCCACCTGACACTTCCGCAAGATGTGATTGCGACAAATGCCGAAGGCAGCGTCGCAAGCGTCGCGACCCTGAGACCAAGGCCCGCACTTGCTGCGAGCGCGGCGGACATCGCCGAGATCGCTCGCCGGGTCGATGAGTCCGACAGCGTCGTGATCATGTGTGGGGCCGGGTGCCACGGCGCCGCGGACGAGCTGCGCACGCTCTCGGACCGGCTCAAAGCGCCGCTGATCCATTCGGTCAAGGGCAAGGACATCATGCCGTACGACGACCCTAGGTGGATGGGCGGGATCGGTATGATCGGTACCAAAGCCGCCTACAACGCCGTGATGCATTGCGACCTGCTGCTGATGCTTGGCACCGACTATCCGTATTCAGAATTCCTGCCGCGCAAAGGCTCTGTCATCCAGGTCGACGAGAGAGCGCGCGTGCTCGGACGGCGGGCGCCGACCGCGCTCGGGGTCCTCGGCTCGGTGCAGCCGACCCTGCAGCTGCTGCTGGGAAAAGTCGCGGCCAAGAGCGATACCAAATTCCGGGATCGGGTCACCAAAGAGCGCCAGAGCTGGGATGAGATGCTGGACAAGCAATCTGACCCCGCGCGCAGTAAGGATCGCATCCACCCGCAGGCGGTAGCGCGAGCGGTCAGCGATCTCGCCAACCGCGATGCGGTCTTCACCCTCGACACCGGGCTCAACACGCTCTGGTCGGCCAACTGGATACGTCAGTCCGGATCGCAGCGGATCATCGGCTCCTTCAACAACGCTGCGGTTGGAACCGCGCTCGGCCAAGCCAATGGCATTCAGGCGCTGGATCGGTCTCGCCAAGTTATCGCCCTTTGCGGTGACGGTGGCTTCAACATGCTCATGTGCGAGTTCCTGACCGCCGTGCACCACAAACTTCCTGTGAAGGTCGTAGTCTATAACAATTCCGCTTTCGGATTGATTACCTTAGAGGCGGAGTCGGTGGGCTTGCCTCCGTTCCGCGAAGGGATCGAATTTCCCAATCCTGATTTCGCGGCACTCGCCCGCGCTTGCGGTGGCCACGGATTTAGGGCCACGAAGCCCGGCGAGCTGCATGCCGAGATTAACGAGGCGCTCAAGGCCGACGGGCCAGCGATCGTCGATGTGGTCGTGGCGCCCGACGAGATGCCCAACCTTCCGCATGTCAACTTGGAAATGGTCGGGCACTACACCATGGCAAAAATCAAGGAGGCGGTGCTCGCAGTGATCGGGTCATGACGGCAGGCTGCCCTATCGAGACAAGTGTTATGCCGAAGCGCCCCGGTCGCCGCGGTTGATGCATCCGGCGGGGCAGTGCCCTGTCCGGTTGTCGCACCGTCACCCTGGGCCGAGCCGAATTCGACGCGCTCCTGGGCGAGCGCGCAAGCGGGCGTGGGTCATCGTCAGAAAGCACGCGCCAATGACTGGTCGGCGATAATTGCACGAATACGATATCCGGATGCTTCCGTGCCGGAGCGCGCTCCTGTCGCCGCGAGCGCAGGTTTAAATTGGGGAGTGCAACTAGCTTTAGTAGATCTTCGCCACCGCTTGATACTTGAATGTTCCTGGAGGGAGTGGAACCAGGTTCGAACATTCTCCCCGTAGCCCATCGAAGTCCTGCGTAGGTGAGAGTATGATTATGTATTCGGGTTCTACAACAGGCTGAAAGGGAACATCTACGAGTCGTCCACCCGGTATGAATTGTTCGTCGACATGGGAGAGCGTCAGGCACGGAGTGTCGAGCGAACGCGCGCCGTCGAGGCCTTCCCGTCGGCCGGGAGCAAGATGAGATTCCTCTCCGACTGCGGTGACGGATGGAAATTCCTGGTGGAATGCGCCGGACGCAAGCCGAAAGAGGCGCAGTAGGCTTCCGAGGTTGCTGATCTTGGCCGGAAGGGGGTCGCGGTGTAGGGCGCGGAGCGCGAGG
Source organism: uncultured Alphaproteobacteria bacterium (assembly GCA_963721005.1). Lineage (GTDB taxonomy): Bacteria > Pseudomonadota > Alphaproteobacteria > Rhizobiales > Xanthobacteraceae > VAZQ01. Next base: position 1,481,947 of record CAVRHR010000003.1, read on the forward strand.
CATCGTCCCACCGGGCTCGATGTGAAAATCCAGGCCGATGTTCGACCCATGTGACCCCTTTTTCTTCGACGGACCTCAAGCGACGGATCGAAGAGAACAAGCATCTCTTCCAGCCGCCGTACAAGATCGAACCGGTGCTCGCGCACTACGAGGAATTCATCGTGATGATCCTGCACACGGCCCGGCTGATGTTCGGAATGCCGGCCCGCCGACGGACCTGACGTTGCTGCCCGAGGACCTCGCGCGGTTAGGCGTCGCATCAGACCTCGGTCCCAAGGCGTCCACGCCGAGCCTCCCGCAACGGGAGGTGGCAAAAGCAAACGGCCAAAAATCCGGTCAAGCCCCTCAAGGAGCACGACGGAGTTTTGCAACACATTTCCTCTGAAAGCTGACGTTGCGCTCCTCTGCGGCGAACCGCCGCTTGGGGAAAAAACCGGACATTCCGACCAGCTCAATTTCTAATCGGCAGCGCCATCAAATCGGAATGATCTTCTTTTTGCCGGCGCCTGAGTGACGCGCCGGATTGTGATTTTCGAGCGAGCCGGACAGGAACGGCTTGCCTCCCCTTTTGCCAATGAGCAACAAGAAAACAATCGCGCTTATCTGCGGTTGCCCAGTTCCGCGTTGATCTGTTCGCGCGCGCCGGCGGAAAGCGCCGGGGTTTGCAGCAGTTGCCGCAATTGGTCGGTCGAGATCTGGCGCATTTGCGCCCGTGCCTGCGCCCGCAGGTTGGCATTGGGAGACGCCAGCCATTCGAGCAGGGCAGAATTGTCGGTGGGCGTACGCGCCTGGGCGTGCGCCGTGGCCACGACGGCCGCAAACGTTGCCGGCATCGCAGCGACCCGCACGCCGGCGATGGGGAGTGCTTTCCGCGGCGCTACTGGATCGCTGTCGTCGTCGTACACCAACATGTTCGGATGATCTGGATCGGGGTAGGCGTCGATGCGGCGTTTCTGTAGCAAGCTGCGCGGGAGGGAAAGATCGGTGTAGTTGTCCTCGCCCGGTCCCCATTGATAGGCGAAGTCGAACCTGTCTGGCGCACCTCCGGCGCCGGTCTGGCGCGAGTCGGTGACAATCACATAGTCCCACTTGAGCGCTTTGCCGCCGTCCACCGTCAATGACGAGACGAAGAGCTCCGGTGTCTGCGGGAAAAATTGCACGTTGTCGCGGTGAACGCCCAACGACCCGAGATAGACCGTGCGCGGCGGCCAGAAGAGGTAGATGTAGTAGACCATGGCAAACACGATCAACCAGCATCCAATCGCGACGAACCCGCCCACGGCTTGTTGCGTGCGGTTGTTACTTGGACCTTGGCGAAAGGCTTTCAGCTGCGCCGGCGCGACCCAAAGGACGAACAGGGCCAGCACTGCATATGGTCCGTAGGTGTAAAGCTGATCCGCCCAACTCCGGGGGTCCATGTCCTTTCCTCAGTTCCAAGTTGCAAATCATTCTAACACATTTTTCGGTTCGTGGAGGTATTAGCAAACCACCATTCATGATTGATCCAACTTTGCGGCGCCTCTATCTTCAGACCATCCGGCTGCTGGTCGGAGTATGACCTCGACGTGTTTGACGGCAACTGCGATGTCGGTCGCATCTGTCGCATCGACGATCAGCCGAAAGTTGGTTTTGGCTCCGCTCACCACGCATGTGGCGGCCAAGCTGCCGCACCGCCGACATGGCGGCGCGGCCGTCCGGGGCTTCCGGAATAAAACAGCCATACTTTTCGTGCATCTCCACCCGGAGCCCTTCGACAAGCTGTCTGCGACATACCCTAACTCTCGCGGGAAGTCCGCAACACCGGCACTGCCGACCTTAGATCGGACCAATCGCTCCTCCCTTCCGTCCCCCTCCGCCCGCGTCCCGGCCTGCTGGCCCTAGGGCGAGCGGCCGGTGCCGGGGAGACCAGGGCGGATGGGTGAGGGGGCGGCGTTGTGCCTAGGGCGTCCGCCGTGGCGCTGTCTGTAGTAAATCCTGCAATGGCTGCTTCCAGAACTTCGCAGCGCAGCCGTAAGGTGCCCAGCCGTATCCTACCGATGGCGAAGCCGCCCAAAGACTATCGCTCGCAGATTTACCACATCAAGGGCGCGCCCGCTTCATCGGCACCGTCACTGCCGCCGCTCGTGGGCCGCCTCCCATGCCCTCCCATGACCCTAATCCTCGGCCGACTGCGCGCCCCACATCGCCAAATCCGGCATACCCCCTACTACCCCGGCCGTTGACCGCCAAATGTACACACGGGGCGCGCAGTTCTTTTGGGGGCCCCGCATCTCATTGGCCTCCGACCTGTGCCACTTATCACGGGGGTACGGTCGATCGCCCTCGAGCGAGCCCACGTCCGAACCGCCCAGCGACTTTCCGGGGCCGCTGGTCCAATCTCTAACCTACGGACAAAGGGCCGCCGGGTGCTGACTGTTTCAGCCGCGTCCCTACCCCTTTGTTCCCGGGGAACCAATCGAGTCACAGGGAATTCTTTGCCGTCCGCCTTAAGAGGGTTACCCGCCTGCGGGGCGTTCGCGATGTTGGAGACGGAAGTCCGGTCCCGGGGCCGCGCCACTACGGGCGTCACGGCGGCACCAGCGCGGCGCCGTGCCGGTCGGCCCGCCACGGGGAACCGAAGTGCGGCAGTCGCCCTTTTGATCGATTTGATCTGATTGAGGACAGATGTTTGAGACTGTGCCGCCGTGATCTCGTTGACTGTCGGCACGCGGAGAGCGGTTGTCGGCTCATGCGCGATATTGAGTCCTTGGTGGAAGCCTACTTGGTTGCGGAACGCGACCTCGTCGCGGCTATCGATAAGGCGGGCGGCTCGGTGCCCCTACGCGACGGCCGGACCGTCACCGTGGGTCGCGCTGAGTTCGACTCGCTGCTGAGCGAGCGTCGCAAGCGGGCGTGGGTCATCGTCAGAAGGCAAGCGCCGATGCCAGCGCGGCGGTGAGTGCGCGAATTCCTTGGGCTCGCGCGCGGCGTGAACCTCCCCCGATCCGTTGCAGCAAGGCGAATGTCCGCTTATGAGGAATTGCGGACAAGATATACTCGCTATGAGCTTTTCCGTTATGACCCATCTCGGAAGCGACGTATGCAACGCGACACTTGTGAATTTGTCCCGGATTTCGAGCGCCCCGCGAACCTGAAATTGGCCACAGACCGGCATGTCCTGGCGTGCTACCCGATAGTTCCACTGAGGCGGGGCACTTCCTTCCAGGAATCCCGTCAGGAATTGTTTGCATGAAACGGCGCCAGTTTATCACGCTTCTCGACGGTGCGGCGGCATGGCCGATTGCGGCCCGCGCGCAGCAGTCGGCGGTGCCGGTGATCGTGTTTGCTCAACGGAGTGTCATTTGAAGGGGCGTTGGCCCCGACGGTCGCCAGCATTCGAGAGGGTCTGGCGGAGGCCGGCTTTGTCGAAGGGAAGAACCTGAAGATCGAGTCCCGCTCTGCGGAAGGTCGCACCGAGCGGCTGCCGGCCTTGGTGGCCGATGGTTCGCCTTCCGGTTTCGGTGATTGTCGCCATAGGCGGCTCGGTATCGGCGTGGACCGCCAAGGCGGCCACCGCGACAATTCCGATTGTCTTCGCAATGGGAGGAGAACGCGGTCGATCTCGGCCTCGTCAAGAGCCTCAGCAGGCCGGAGGCCAACGTGACGGGCAATGAACTTTGCCACCAGTCAGCCCGCGCCAAAACGCCTGGAGCTGCTCCGCCATCTGGTGCCGCAAACCACCTGATCGGCTATCTCGACAATGTCGCTACGGCCTCCGAGTTCGTGAGGAAAGGCCTCGACGTGATTTTTTGGAAGGCACAGGCATGCGATTGACTGCAACGGAAGTTGTTGTCATGTTTCCGTACAATCATGCTTAGCGAAAGAACTACAAGCCGGCGCATGGGGAGGATCATCCAATGACACGGCCAAACGCTAGGTGGCCCAAGACACTGATTTCGGCAGCGGTGGCGTTCTTCCTGGCCTCGCCACCTACCGTTGGCGCGCAGACCAACGATATTGCGACCTACCCTAACCGCCCTATCAGGGTCATCCTCGCAACGGGCCCCGGCGGCACGATGGACGTCATTGCGCGCGTTGTCGGCCAGAAGTTGACCGAGGCACTCGGACAGCCGATCGTGATTGAGTACAAGCCCGGTGCGCAAACGATCATCGGCACGGAGTTTGTCGCCCGGGCCCCGGCGGATGGTTATACTCTGATCGTGGCTCCGGTTGCGTCGATTGTCATCAATCCGGCAATCTACCCCAAGCTGCGGTATTCTGCCGATGATTTTGCGCCGATTTCCATCGTCGGATCGTATCCATTCATCCTAACCGTCAACAATGACGTTCCGGCTCGCACGGTGCGGGAGTTTGTCGACTACGTGAAGAACAACTCCGGCAAAGCAAACGCAGGTGGGGGAACCACATCCCATCAACTGATGACTGAGTTGTTCAGGTCGAAAACTGCGGCACCAATCCAGTACATCCCCTATAAGGCAATGAATGAAGTTGTTACGGCGCTCGCGGGTGGCCAGATTCAGATGTCGTTCCTGACCGCGTCGAATACGGGGCAGATCAGGAGCGGCATGTTTCGCCCGCTTGCGATCACGGCCCCCGAACGCGCGGCGTCGTTCCCCGACGTGCCGACCATGCAGGAGGCTGGCCTGGACGGAATGTCAGCTGTCAGTTGGGCGGGTTTCTTGGCGCCGGCTCAGACGCCGCCAACGATCATCAAGAAGCTGGAGACCGAGATTATCCGGATCGTGAAACTTCCGGACGTGCAGAAGCGCCTGCGCGAAGCGGAGCTCGACCCGGTCGGCAATTCGGTGGAGGAATTCGGCCGCACAATCAAGACCGATGTCGCCACGTGGACTGCCGTGGCGAAGGCCGCGAATATCCAAATAGAGCCGTAGCGGGCAAGGTGCCAAATGGAGCAACGGCGATTGGTCATCAATCGCCGCGACTTCGGTAGGCAACTGCTTGGCAGCATTCCTGAGCCTGTGCCCTCTGCTCCAAAGGCGAGAAGGACAACAGCTATCTCCAAACCTGCCGGGCCGTTTCCACCACGCGTTCGAGCTTGCGCTTCTGCTCGTCGATATTGATGCGATTTCCGACGATATCAGAGGCGAAGCCGCATTGTGGACTGATGGCGAGCTGATCGAGTGAGATGAACTTCGTCGCCTCGTCGATGCGGCGCTTGAGATCGTCGAGCTTCTCCAATTCCGGCCCCTTGGTGCTGACGAGCCCCAATACCACCACCTTGCCCTTCGGCACGAACCGAAGTGGCTCAAAACTGCCGGCGCGGGGAGTGTCGTATTCCAGCAAGAAACGGTCATGCGGCAGCTCGTTGAACAGCCGCTCGGCGATGGCATCGTAGCCGCCTTCGCGATGCCACATACTGTGCTGGTTGCCGCGGCAGAGATGAATGGCTGTCGTGGCGTCGCCGAGGTCTTGCACTACCTGCAATTCGGCCCTGATCGAACGTTCAAAATTCTTGGCGGGATCCTCGCCGCGGGATCGCATCTGGTCCATTGATGGCCCATCGACATAGGCCGTAAAGCCCGGCGCGTCGATGTGAATATAGCGTGCGCCGGCCTCGATCAGGCTTTCCACGATCTCGCGCTCAATCCGCACCACATCGTCGACAAACTCGTCCATCGAACCATAGACGTCCTTTGAGTTCTGGTGATCGAAACGCTGCGAGATCCGGTCAGGCCCGATCAGCGAAACTTTTGCCGGTGTCTTCGTGACTCTGCTGACGTACTTGTATTCTTCGAGCGGAATGTTGCGCATAAGCTTGAGTCGCGCTTTGGTTGGGCGGCGGGTCGAGACGCCTGTGCCGGCCTGCTGCAATTCCGGCATGTCCCAGCGTTGGTTCGGTGCTGCCGCTTCGACCCGCTTCTCGTAGATCTTCAGCGTCGACTTGCTGCTATCGGCGTCGTAGCCCTCGACAGCCATACCGAAGCTGTCCTGGAAATTAAGCCTGCGAAGCTCGCCATCGGTAAGGATGTCGAGGCCGATGCCTTCCTGCATCTGCACAGCCTCCATCACCGCCTGGTCTTCCAGCGCCCGAAACTCTGCCGCGCTAAGCTTGCCCTCGTCGAATTTCGCACGCGCCTCCTTCAATGCGGGCGGCCGCTGCAGGCTACCAACAACGTCAGTTCTGATCTTCTTTAGATTTTGCATGAAGGAGTCCTTCTATTTATCCTGATCTGCGTGAGGGGACCTTGCGGCGGCTAATCTTGCAACACATTCCGCAGCACCGCCACCGTGTGCTTTTGAAACGCCATCGTCTCGCGCGTGATCGCTTCCATCTCCGCCCGTTCCCGGGTCAGCATCTGGGCGTTTCTTGGTGGCGGCCAAGAAATCTGGATCATTGAGCGTCGCGCGAAACGCCGCCTGCAGTGCTCAAGCCGCTCCGGCGGGAACGCCCGGGGTCGCTACGATCGAGCGGCCGATCTCGCCGGTATCAGCAATCACACGCGCGACCGCACGGCCTTCGCCTTCAATGACGATAGCGTCGTTCCGTGAGGCAGGCTTGCCCGATCCATCGATCAGGGTGCCATTGCAGACCACCAAGGTCTTGGCGCTCATGGTGTGAAACCTCTGTTATTGGTGTTTCCCGTGCGGCAGGTTATCCATGTTGCCTGGCGATGTAAACGAGCGTTTAAATCGATTGACCCGTTTTAGCTGTCAATGGCAAAGCGGGACCGAGCTGCCGTCTGGCGAAGCCCGGTTTCTCCCGTCACGCAGATCACAGGCTTCGGTAGCCAAGTTCCGTGGTATCCTTGCTGCAATGGCGCTCACACTCGTGGAGGATCTCCATGCTTCGTCTGTCCATTGTTCTGCTGTTAGGAATGGCCGTGACCCCAGCGGTGGCGCAGACAAAGGAGCCGCTTTTGTTGCGTAGCGTGGGTTCCTTTCATATTGGTGGCCGGCACGTCGCGATCTCAGGCAAGCCAGTGCGCGAGGTCTTTATCGGTGGAGCAAACCAAAGGCTCGATCCCAACGGGACGTATATCGTCGAGCAGATGTATGTGCAGTATCTGCTGCCACAGGTCCGCAAGGCCAAGGTGCCGCTGTTGATGTGGCATGGTGGCGGCTTCACCGGAGTTACTTACGAGAGTACGCCTGATGGTCGTGAAGGCTGGCAGACAATGTTCGTGCGCAAGGGATGGGATGTTTACCTCTCGGATGCGGTTGAGCGCGGCCGAGCCGGTTGGGCAATGCCGGAAATATTCGAGGGAGAGCCAGTTTTTCTGGCGATCGATGCGCCATGGAATGGCTGGAGGTTTGGCGACCCTGGAAGCTGGGACCCTGATCCGGCAAAGCGTAAGCCGTATCCCAACAGCCAATTCCCGTTCGAAGCCTACGATAATCTAATCAAGCAGATCGTGCCGCGCTGGACCACGACCAACAAGGCGATCATGGCGGCCTATAATCAGCTGGTGGAGAAGGTATGCCCATGCGTGCTGCTTGTGCACAGCCAGTCCGGCACATTTGGCTATGAGGCCGCACTGGCCAATCCCGACAAGGTCAAGGCGTTAGTGATCATTGAGGGCACGATCCGCGGCAATGCGGAGATGGCGTCGAGGCTCAAGAACGTACCGATCCTCGTGCTTTACGGCGATAACGTTGAGAAGAGTCGGATGTTCTCTGAACAGCGGGACAACAACATTCGGATGGCGGCAGTAGCAAAAGAAGTGGGCGGGTCGATCGAGATCGTCAACCTGCCGGAAGTCGGCATCAGGGGCAACACCCATTTTATGATGATGGAGAAGAACAATGCCGAAATTGCCGATTACATCGAGATCTGGCTCAGGGGCCGCGGGCTGGTGGAATAAAATGCGTCAAGGGTGACCGTATCAACGTGCCGCTAAAGCCGCGTAAGCTTACGATCGAGTGACTTGGGCATGCGAGAAACTGCTGCGTTACGGACGCTTTTGGCCCGTTTTGCTCGTCGCTGTCCGCCGCTGGGCTGGCAGCTAACGGAGCGACCGTCCGAAGGCATTCGTGGGAGAGAACGATGAACGAGTCAATCGCAAGATCATCTTATCCGGCGGTCGAGTGCGTGGCGACCAACTCGCCGCGTCGTATTCTCATGTGGATCGTCGCCGCATCGGCATGTGCAGCGTTCACAATCGGCGCCGCGCAGGCACAGACACCCCCGCTCACGGGGGTCGTTCAAACCGTCGAAGGTGACGTTCAGGGTATCGTTACAAATGGGGTCAGCCAATTTCTTGGCATTCCATATGCGGCGCCGCCGGTCGGGGAACTGCGCTGGCGGCCACCGGCGGACGTGACGCATTGGAAAGAGGCGCGCGCCGCCATCAGGTTCGGCGGCACCTGCGCGCAGCCCGAGCGCGGCATCTTCACGGTACCGAGCACTAACGAGGACTGCCTCTATCTCAACGTCTACACTGCCGATCCGCTGCCAGCCGCCGGCGCCAAGCGGCCGGTGATGGTCTGGTTCTACGGCGGCGGCATGTACAGCGGCGAGAGCAACGACTACGACGGCAGCAAGCTCGTGCGCCGCGGCGGCGTGGTGGTCGTGACGCTCAATTACCGGGTCGGCGCCTTCGGCTTCTTCTCGCATCCCGCCATCAACAGCGAAGGCCACCTCGCCATTAATTACGGCATCATGGACCAGCAGACCGCCCTACGCTGGGTCCGCCGCAACATCGCAGTCTTCGGCGGCGATCCCAACAACGTGACGATCTTCGGCCAGTCCGGTGGGGGCACCAGTGTCACCTCGAATCTGCAATCGCCGCTCTCGGCCGGGCTGTTCCATCGCGCCATCGTCGAGAGCGGCGTGCGCATCGAATACATCTCGCTCGAGGCGCGCACCAGGGCCGCCATCGGCTTCGCGGCTGAGGCCGGCTGCACCGATCAGAGCGCTAGGTGCCTGCGCGCGCTCACGCCGCAACAGATCCTCGCCCATGACGCCGGCATCCTGAGGCTCGTCACCGTGTTCCCCTCGCCCGACGGCGCCGTCATCACCCATCCGGCTGCTGAGGCCTTCAGCCAGGGCATCTTCAACCACGTGCCGATCATGGCCGGTCTGGTTTCGGAGGAGCAGGCCTACTTCCTGCCCGAGACCAACTCGCACGTGCCGCTGACTGCCAAGGACGTCGACGCCTACGTGGCCTCGTTCGGCCCGCAGTTCACCCAGCGCCTGGAGGCCAAATATCCGGTGGCGAGCTTTGCCAGCCCGAGCGTCCGCGAGATCGCGATGGCGCAAGGACAAAAGTCGTGCACGGAGCGCTTCATGGAGCAGAGCTGGTCCAAATTCGTGCCGGTCTATGCCTACGAATTCCGCGAGCGCACCGCGCCGTCCTACTTCCAGCCGGTGAGTTATCCGATGAACGCCTTCCATACCTCGGAGCTGCAATATCTCTTTCCGCTCTTCCACGGCGGCCAGGGCACGCCGCATCCGCTCAACGCGGCGCAGGAGCACCTCTCCGACATCCTGGTCGACTACTGGAGCACCTTCGCCCGAACCGGCGCGCCAGATGCCCCCGGCCAGTCGAACCTGCCCGCTTGGCCGCGTTATTCCGCCGACAAGGACAACATCCAGGCCATCGATCTCCCGGGCCAGACCCAGGTCGGCGGTTATGGCAAGATGTACGACTGCGACCTCTGGGATCCGATCGTGGCCTCGCAAATCTGGCCCCCGAAATGACGGACCTGCGTTGCGCATGAGATTTGCCCTTACGCACCCGGCATGGAGGCCGCCACCGCTTCGATGAGTACGCGGCGGGCCTGCGCGCCGGCCAATCGCATCGGCGTGAAATAGCCGCGCGTCGCCATGCTGGCGACGGTGCGGATGTAATTCAAGAATTGCGGGTTGCCGTAGGTCGCCTCGTCTCAGACCGGCGGATAGCCGACCTTGACCTTCGACCAGTCCACGTCGAGCTCGTCGGCCAGCACAAGTGCCAGGGTCGTGAAGGTGCCCTGGCCGATTTCGGCGGCGGGGGACACGATCGTTGTGGCGCCATCGGGCGCGATCGTGACCCAGGCGGTGAGCGAGGTCGGCGCGCTCGGCCCGTCGGCGAGCGCATCATCGACAAACGTCAGCGCCTCGGCGCGACCGTGAGCGCTAGCGTCAGTCCCGCGGCGGAGATCAGGAATCGGCGGCGGTCGACGGCGGTGATGCCTTGGTGCCTGGTCATGATTCACTCGCGCCGCGCGCTGGATCGCGCTGATGCTCTGGAGGTGCCGCACCGACAGATGTTGCCGTTCATATGCTCCACGATCTTGTCGCGCGATGGATTCTTGTTCTTCGCGAGCAGGGTGCGGCCGCATAATCTGGCCCGATTGGCAGTAGCCGCAGGGATCGAATGAGCACCAGTCATGTGACCGATAGCGATCCGGAAATTCGACAGTGGCAAATCGATTTTCATGCAGGATCACGCCTTAGCTTCGCACTCATTCGAGAGGTTAGTACCGGTCGTTGGCGATGGCAACATTCCCCCACCGGCACGCGCGACCCGACCCGTTGCCACCCGACATCTTGCCACCCGACCTCATGTCTCGCGCTGCGAGATGAGCTATACTGCGCGGCGGACCGCTGGCCGGTACGGCTCTCCTTCGGTGGCTGCGCTCGCGTGCTCGGCCGTCAAAGAGCAACGGAGAAGGACCATGCCGAATTATCACACGACCGGGGCCATATTCCTGGCCGCAGTATTTGCGCTGTCGGTCGGCGGCGCGCGGGCATTCGACGAAACCAGGTTTCCGAACTGGAAGGGTCAATGGGTGCAGGTCGGCGGCGATCACGCAGCGGCCTGGGATCCGACCAAGCCGCCGGGCGCGGGCCAGCAGGCGCCGCTGACACCGGAATATCAGGCGCGGTTCAAGGCGAGCGTCGAAGCCGAAGCCAAGGGCGGGCCGCCGATCGATCCGACCGTCAGCTGCATTCCGGCCGGCATGCCGCGCGTGATGATGGCGGTTCATCCCATGGAGATCGTGATCACGCCGGCCGAGACCTATTTCGTATTCGAGCAGTTCAACTCGCTGCGTGGCATCTATACCGACGGCCGCCGCTTCCCCGACCATATCGAGCCAAGCTTCATCGGCTACTCGATCGGGCAGTGGCAGGGCACCGCCGGCGACGGGCGCTTCGACACGCTCGTGATCGAAACTCACGCCATCAAGGGGCCGCACACCTACGATGCGAGCGGCATTCCGTTCGACAAGGATGGTGAGGCGGTCGTCACTGAGAAGCTCTACACGGACAAGGCCGACCCTAACGTCCTGCACGATGAGATCACCACCAGCGATCATGCGCTTACCCGGCCCTGGACGGTGACGCGCAGCTATCGGCGCGACCCACGCCAAACCCAGCCGAACTGGCTGGAGGTGCTCTGCAAGCCGGACGCCGGCCGCGTGCTGGTCGGTGATCAATATTACCGGCTCAACCCGGAGGGCTTGTTGATGCCGGCTCTCAGGGGCCAGCAGCCGCCCGATCTCAAATATTTCAAATAGGACGCCGGAGGACAGTCATGATGTACCGACACGCAATCGGCGCGCTGGCGCTGGTGGCAACGCTTGCCATGTCCGTGGCGGGCGCCAGGGCCTTCGACGACGCGAGCTATCCGGACTGGTCTGGCTCCTGGCTCAAGACGGACGGCCGCAACAACGGCAACTTCGACCCGTCGAAGCCCAAGGGCGTCGGACAACAGACGCCGCTCAAGCCCGAATTCCAGAAGATCCTGGACGCGAGCCTGGCCGACATCGCAAAGGGTGGCCAAGGCAACGATCCGGGCTACCTCTGTGGCTCGCACGGCATGCCGCGGGTCATGATCGCTAACGTTCCGATCTTCTTCGTCATCCTGCCCAACACCACCTACGTCATCCTCGAGCGGCTGAGCCAGGTGCGCCGTATCTTCACTGATAGTCGGGAGTGGCCGGCGCAGTTGCCGGGCGCATCGCTTGGCTATTCTATCGGCCGGTGGATCGACACGGACGGCAACGGCCGCTACGACACGCTAGAGGCCGAGACGCGTGGCATCAACGGGACGCACGTCTACGACTCGGACGGCGCTCCGTTCCACCCCGACAACGGAACCATCGTCAAGGAACGCATCAGCCTTGAGAAGGGCAATGCCAGGATTCTGCACAACGAGATCACCGTGATCGATGACGCGCTCACACGGCCGTGGACGGTGATGCGGAGCTATCAGCGAGATCCCGCGGTCTGGGGCGAGTACGTCTGCTCTGAATCCAACCAGCATGTCGTGATCGGACATGAAGACTATTTTCTGAGCGCCGACGGGACCGTGATGCCAGTCAAAAAGGGCCAGAAGCCGCCGGATTTGCGCTATTTCGAAACGCCGCAGCCGTAACGTACCGCATCGGGAAAGACCGGAGCTCGGAATGCATCACTGGCGAGACGTTGGCACAGCTTCTGACCCTGGTCAGCGCCGGCTGCGCGGCGGCGGAGCCGGTGGCGGATTTCTACACCGGCAAGCAGATCTCGATGATCGGGCCATCCGGCGTGGGCGGCGGGTACGATCTGTACGGCCGGTTCCTGGCCCGATTCATCGGCAGGCACATTCCCGGAAACCCGGCGGTGGTGGTCAAGAACATGCCGGCGGCCGGCGGCATCGGCGCTCCATCGCGGCGCCCGACGGGCTCATGATGGGTGTGTTTCAAAACACCGTTACGCTGAACCAACTCGGCCGGATGTCCGGCGCCAAGTTCGACGTCCGCTAATTCGGGTGGCTCGGCAACATGAGCATCGCCTCCACGATCTGCGCTCTCCGGCAAGGCGAAGAACCTGAAGGCGAAGGATCTGTTCGAGAGGGAGATCACGATCGGCGCAAGCGGCGGGTCCACGGCGATGACCCATGCTGAACAGCCTGGCCGGCACGAGCTTCATCGTGGTTCGCGGCTATCTGTCCACTTCCAACGTGACGCTCGCCATGGAGAAGGGCGAAATCGACGGCCTGTGCGGCTGGTCTGGGATGGCGCCAGGGTGAACGCCAAGGACATGCTCGCCCGCGGCGTTGCCATATTAACAGATCGGCGGGGATCGATTGGTTCTGTCATGTCGCTGGCGGCAAATGTCAGCCCACGATAGGCGACTTTAGGGGTCGCTTAGGCATTGATTTCTTCCATCTCGTACCTCAACGAGAATTAGCCGCCATGCTGGCCCGCAGCCACTCCTGCAGTTTCGACCACCGGCGGCGTCCTGATGCGTTGCGCACCGCAATGGCGACGGCTTTCTTTTGGCCGACCAGCACGACCAGCCTCTTGCCGCGCGTGACGCCGGTGTAGAGCAGGTTCCGCTGCAGCATGGGGTAGTGCTGGGTCATCACCGGAATGACGACTGCGGGGTATTCCGAGCCCTGGCTCTTGTGAATTGTCGCAGCATAGGCAGGGACTAGCGTGTCGAGTTCGCCAAAGCCGTAGGTAACGGCACGGCCGTCAAAGCTGGCGGTGAGCTCGCCCGCCTCGGGGTCGACATCGTCGATGTAGCCGATATCGCCGTTATAAACTTCCTTGTCGTAGTCGTTCTCGATCTGCATGACCTTGTCGCCAGGTGCGAAGGTCCAGCCGATGCGTTCGACCTTGCGCTCGCCCGCGGGGTTCAGCGCCGCCTGCAGTTCGATGTTGAGCGATCGTGCGCCGACGCCACCTCGATTCATCGGACATAGCACTTGGATATCGCGAATGGGATCGAGGCCAAACCGCCGGGGGATACGGGTCTTCACCAGTTCGATGATCCGCGGCACGGCGGTCTCCGGATCGTCTGCCTGCACAAAATAGAAGTCGCTGTTGCCCTCCGGCTTTCCGAGATCGGGGATCGATCCCTGGTTAATCCGATGGGCGCTTGTGGTGATGCGGCTTTGCGCGGCCTGCCGGAACACCTCGGTCAGCCGGACCACTGGGACGGCGCCTGACATGATCGTGTCGGCCAGAATCTGACCCGGGCCAACCGAGGGCAGCTGGTCCACGTCGCCAACCAAGAGCAGAACGGCGCTCTGCGGCACCGCCTTGAGCAAGGCGTGCATCAACAGCACATCAACCATCGACGTCTCGTCGAGCACCAGCAGGTCGCAGTCGAGCGGGTTCTCCCCATTCCGCTTGAAGCCACCTCCCTTGGGATCGACTTCGAGCAAGCGATGGATGGTTTTGGCCTCTTGCCCCGTGGTCTCGTTCAGACGCTTGGCCGCGCGCCCGGTCGGAGCGCAAAGCAGGAGCTTCACGCTCTTCGCTGCGAGAATGCGCAGGATCGCGTTGACGATGGTGGTCTTGCCAACGCCCGGGCCGCCGGTGATCACGAGGACCTTGGAAGCGAGCGCAAGACCGACGGCCGCTTTCTGGCTTGGAGCCAGTTCGAGGCTGATCCGCTGCTCGACCCAGGGCAATGCCTTATCGGCGTCTATCGGGTCCCACGGTAACTTGGCTCGGGAGAGCGCGAGCAGCCTCTCAGCAATGGCCTGCTCGGCTCGGTAGAGGCTTGCCAGAAAGACGCAATCCGTCTCGCCGAGGCTATCGGCAATCACCGTGCCATCGGCGAGTTCCAAATCGAGCGCCGTGCGGATAAGGCCTGCCTCAACTTCAAGCAGTTCTTCAGCCAGAGGCACCAGATCGGCTGTAGGGAGCCCGCAATGCCCGTCGTCCATGGCTTCTGTCAGTGCATACGAGATGCCGGCGCGCAGTCGGATCATGGCGGTCTTCTCGACGCCGAGCTTCATGGCAATGGCGTCGGCGGTCTTGAAGCCAATGCCTCGAATGTCGCGCGCCAGCCGATACGGGTTCTCGGTCATGACCTGCACGGCGTCGGCACCGTAGGTCTTATAGATGCGCACCGCCCGCGCCGTGCCGACGCCGTTGCTGTGCAGAAAGACCATGATCTCTCGGATGATCTTCTGTTCGGCCCAGGCATCGGTGATGCGCTTGGCGCGTACAGGGCCAATGCCTGTCACCTCGCGCAGGCGCTCGGGCTCGGCCTCGATCGTGTCGAACACCTTCTCGCCGAAAGCGCGCACGAGCTTTTTCGCGTAGACCGGCCCGATGCCGCGGATCATCCCGGAGCCGAGGTATTTCTCGATGCCGTCGATTGAGGTCGGCGCCGACGTGCGCATGAAGCGCGCCTCGAACTGCCGGCCATGGGTGCGGTCGTTGACCCATTCCCCCGATGCCGTGATCCACTCGCCAGCCGAGATGGTGGCGGCGTGGCCGATGACCGTGACCAGATCACGGTGCCCGCGTGCTTTTGCCCGGAGGACGCAGAAACCATTCTCCTCATTATGGAAGGTGACGCGCTCGACAAGGCCTGCCAGCACTTCCTGAGTCGATGGATCCGGCTGTGGCTTCATTTGTATTGGCGCCTTTGGCGCGCGCCCCACGGCATCTCGAACCAGCCCGAGCGTTTCCCTTCTTGCGACGCAGACCTCACGGCACCAGCTTGTAGCCGCCGGATTCGGTGACCAGAACGGAAGGGCTGCCCGCATCCTTTTCGACCTTTTGCCGCAGCCGATAAATGTGGGTTTCGAGCGTGTGGGTGGTTACACCGGAATTGTAGCCCCACACTTCTTGCAATAGCATCTCGCGCGAAACCGGCCGCGGGCGGGCGCGATACAGATATCGGAGGATCGCGGTCTCCTTTTCGGTGAGGCGAAGCTTGGCGCCCTTGGAATTGAGCAGAAGCTTGGTGCCCGGTCGAAACGTATTGGAGCCGATATTGAGCACCGCATCCTCGCTCGTCTCGTGCTGGCGCAGTTGGGCGCGAATCCGCGCCAAAAGCACGGCAAAGCGAAACGGCTTAACCACGTAGTCATTGGCGCCGGACTCTAGGCCCAGAATGGCATCGGAGTCGGTATTGTGCCCGCTCACCATGATAATCGGAGCCTTGAAGCCGTTCTTGCGCAGAATGCGGACGGCTTCGCGGCCATCCATATCGGGAAGCCCTTGCTCCGGTCTCCACCCCGATCGATTCGAATTCTTCGTGCAGCGCCAACTGGTCGAGCAAAGCCTCGCGCAGCTCCGCGTCATCATCCACGATCAGGATCTTAGCCGACATTCCCTTGATGATTCCTGTGTGACGTAAACAGTATCACTTTTTGGATTGCGTGGAAGGTCGATGGCTCTCAACTTAATGAAACTCCGTCTAGCCCTTCAGGTGCGCCGTCGCGCTAGGCCGACTGGTTGGCAGGCCCTCCGCCAAGTTACTGGCAGCTGATCTTACCGAGCGCCAACGCTGCTGAGCCAGTCTTTCGGTCGATTGATCTGATTGTGGACAGATGTTTGACACTACGCTGCCGTAATCTCGTTGACTGTCGGCAAGCGGAGAGCGTTGGTCCGCTCATGCGCAAGATCGAGTCCCTTGTCGAAGCCTACCTAACCGCGGAACGCGATCTGGTCGCCGCGGTCGATGCCGCGGGCGGAGCAATCCCCTCCCCGACGGTCGCGCCATCACAGTAGGCCGCGCCGAGTTCGACGCATTCGTGGGCGAGCGGCGTAAGCGGGCATGGGTCATAATCAGAAAGCAGGCGCCGATGCCGGCTCGGCGGTGACTGCGCGAATACGTTATCCGAATGCTTCAGTTAAGAAGACGCAGCACTATTTAAGCTCATCACCGATCACTCCGACCGACTGGATCTCCACGAGCAGGTCGGGATTGGCGAAATCCTTTGCAGTTATCAGCATGCTCGCTGGGAACTTGCTCTTGAAGAACTCGCCACGGATCTTCACGAACTCGTCTCCGTCCCCCTGGTTTCGGATCATGACGGTCATGCTGACGAGATTTTCGAGCGAACCGCCCGCGCGCTTGAGAGCGGCCTCGATGTTGCGAAATGCCTGCCGCGTTTGGCCTGCGAAATCTGTGATCTTCTTTCCATCAGGCCCCGTCGTGCCGCCCATTCCGGCGAGCCACACGGTGCGGCCGCCTTGGGTCACAGCGCCGGCAGCGTAGGAGCGTTGGGCATTGCTGGGTTCGAGATATTGCGCAGCGAAAGCCGGTCTCGCAATTAGGGCCGCGAGCGCGGCGGCGATGATGGGATACTTTCGTTCGGCAGTCATGCAAGTCCTCCCCGTTCGTACTCGGAACTCCGAAACGCCGAGAAAGCCTAGAGAGTTTTTCGCCGCCGCGATACCACGCTCACTCTGGCGGGACTTGACGCCAGACCTAGCCAACCTCGACAATAACGCGAAGGTTGTTTTCGGACCGAACATCAATAGGCGGGATGAAATCCAGTTTGGCCGCCAGACCCGACTCGGAATATCTGGTCGGAACGATCGCAATCTGCAACAATCGCTGAGCGCGGTCGTGGCCATGTATGATTTCGCTCGAATCAGTGCGGTAGCGTTGTGGTCGTCAATCGAGCGCCGCTGCGGGACCACGGAAAGGCGATCCGATCGGAGATTCAGGAGAATTGTTGAACCGGATGAAAGAGGTCGTGGCGGCCGATGAGATGCCCAACCTCCCACACATCAACTTGGAAATGTTGGGCAGTACACCGTGGCAAAAGATCAAGGAGGCGGCGCTCGCAGTGATCGGGTCATGACGGCAGGCAGCCCCATAGAGACAAGTGTTATACCGGAGCGCGCCCCGGTTCGCCCCGGTTGATGCATCCTGCCGCGCAACGCCCTTAACGTCGAAACAATGGAAGACGGATCATGATGACAGTCGGTTTTGTAGGTTGCGGAGAAATGGGCGAGCCAATGGCCGGGCACGGGCTGAAGACCGGCAAATTCGACGTCTGGATTTTTGATATCCGCAAGGCTGCAACCAAATCTATCGCGAAGAAGGGCGCCAAGGTCGCCAAGTCACTGGATGGGCTCGGCCGCCTATGCGATCTGTTCATCGTGATGGTCGGCTACGATCACCAGGTCAAGCAGGTGGTTACCGATCTCGCCAAAGTCGGCAAGAAAGGCGCAGTGATCGTCATCACCGCCACCAGTCATCCCGACATGGTCCTCGAATGCGCCCAGATCGCGAGCAAGCGGGGCATGGGTGTGATCGACGCCCCGGTCTGTTACGGCCTCGAGGGCGCTCGCAATGGAACGCTCGCGTCACTCGTCGGCGGCTCACCGAAGGACGTGAAGAAGGCGCGCCCCGTGCTCGAATGCTACAGTCGCGCCGTCCATCATCTCGGCGAGCTTGGCTCAGGCGAGATCGGCAAGACGCTCAACAACATGCTGCACTGGGCCCACTGCATCGCCAATTACGAAGCGCTTCTCCTCGGCAAGGTCTATGGTCTCGATGCGCAGAACCTGCGTGAGACCTTGGTTCAGTGCCCGGGTACGAACGGCACCCTGGCGCGTTGGGACGGCACCAAGTTCACCTGGCAAGAAAAAGACATGGACATCGCCCTCGACCTTGCCCAGAAGCGCAAGCTTCCGTTGCCGTTCTTCGGCCAGGTCGATCAGATGATCAAGTGGTTTCGCGCGGACGATGTCGCGGCGCTACTCTACAAGAAGGAAGCGCCGTACATGGGCACGAAGTACTCGGGCAAACCGATTTCGAGCTCCGTGCGCGCCTCACGCGTGCCGAGCCGCGTTAAATATAGTCGGGGCGCGCCTTGCGTTTGATGATGACGGCCTCGCGCAGCGTGCTTGCGATCTCGCTAGTATCATGCAACTTTCGGGCGTCAAGCCGCCATGCGGGGCGTAATTCTGGGGAGGATGCGCCGTGAAGCTAGATCAACATTCGAAGGCATGCCGGACACGGTGATGGCCTTGCGGGCCCTCCCGGTGCGGCGCATTATCGGCGAAAATCTACGGTACTACGGTCCTGTGCCTCAGGACAAATCGAAGGAGGATGACGTGGCCAAACGCATCGAGCTCAACGTCGACGGACAGGCGCATACGATCGAGGCGGAGCCCGATATGCCGCTCCTCTACGCATTGCGCGACGATCTCGGCATGAAAAATCCGCGTTTTGGCTGTGGCCTTGGACAATGCGGGGCATGCACGGTTCTGATCAACGGCGAGCCGGTACGCTCCTGCGTGACCGCGGTCGGATCGATCGGCGATAAGAAGGTCACCACGCTCAGCAGCATCGGCACCGCCGCGAAGCCACACAAGGTACAGGCCGCGTTCATCGAAGAACAAGTCCCGCAGTGCGGCTACTGTCTCAACGGCTGGGTGATGACCTCGGTGGCACTCCTGGAAAGCAATCCGCATCCGAGCGATGGACAAATTCGCGAGGCGCTGGCCGGCATCAAGTGCCGCTGCGGCACCCATACCGCGATCCTGCGCGCCGTGAAGCGCGCAGCCCAAGTTTGAGGGAGGCAACAATGACAATCGAGAACAATACAATCGCCATCAATCGGCGTCACGTCATTGCCGGGGTCGGCGCCCTCGTCGTCTTCGTCGCCCTGCCGGGCGTCAAGGCCCGCGCCGCGATCGGCACCCTCGGCTCGCGCCTTCCGCTCAAGCCCGATCAGCTCGCCACCTATATCAGCATCAATCAGGACGGCAGCGCGGTCGGCTGGATCGGCAAGGTCGATATGGGCCAGGGCACCGAAATCGGCTGGATCAAGATGATCGCCGAGGAACTCGACCTGCCTACCGATCGGGTTAGCGTCGTGCTTGGCCATACGGATCAGACCATCAACCAAGGCGGCGCCTCCGGCTCGACCGGCATCTGGAAGGCGGGCGCGGCGTTGCGCAACGTGGCCGCCGAGGCGCGGCGCGTGCTCGTCGAAATGGCATCCGAGAAGCTCGGCGTACCGGCCGAACGGCTCGCTGTCACGGACGGCGTGATCAGCGACAAGAGCAATGCCGGCAAGAAGGTCACCTACGGCGAGCTCATCGGTGGGCGGTATTTCGACGTGCAGCTCGAATGGAACAAAACGATAGGCAACGACCTGACGGTTAAGGGCCAGGCGAAGCCGAAATCGCCGAGCGAATACAAGACCGTCGGCAAGCCCGGTACACGCCGGCGCGACGTCGCCCCCAAGGTTCTGGGCACGCTGGAATACGTGGTCGACGTCAAGGTGCCCGGAATGCTGCACGCTCGCATGATGCGGCCGTCAATCGCCGGCGCGATTCCGACCGCAGTCGACCAATCCTCCGTGAAGGATATTCCGGGCGTGCAGGTCGTCTGGCAGAAGGGCTTCATCGGGGTCGTGGCCCCGAGGGAATGGGACGCGATCAGAGCGTCGCGACAGCTCAAGGTCACCTGGTCGGACGTCAAGCCGCCGTTTTCCGGCAATGCCGGACTCTATGATCACATTCGCAACGCCGAGGTGGTGAAATACGACAACGAGGTGAAAGTCGGGGATATCGATTCCGCCTTCGGCAATGCCGCGAAGGTGGTCGAAGCGAGCTACGAATGGCCGTTCCAATCGCATGCCCCAATGGCTCCGGCCTGCGCGGTGGCCGACGTGCGCAACGGCGAGGCGACCATATGGTCGGGCACGCAGAAGCCCCATTACGGGCGCGACGGCATTGCCAAAATGCTGAACCTGCCGGTCGAGAAGGTGAAAGTCGTCGCGACCACGGGGCCCGGCTCGTATGGCCGCAACGATGCCGGCGATGCCGCCATGGACGCCGCCGTGCTGTCGAAGGCCGTGGGCAAGCCGGTACGCATTCAGGGCATGCGCTATGAAGGCCACGGATGGGATCCAAAGGCCCCGGCTTCGGTCCACACCGCCCGCGCCGCCCTCGACAAGGACGGCAAGGTGACGGCGTGGCGTTTCGAGACCAAAGCGTTTTCGAAGCGCGACACCATGAACAACGAAGGCGAGCCCGAATACACCCTCGCCGGCCAGCTCATGGACTGGCCGCTGCACCCGGTCTTCCTGTTCGGTCATCCGGATGAATCCTACGGCTTCGGCGCCATGCGGAAGATTTCCGGCACGATAGCGCCTCTGCTCGACCGCGCTTCGCCGCTGCGTTCCGCCCATATGCGCGATCCGGGCGGTCCGCAGACGCATTATGCGGTTGAATCCTTTATGGACGAGCTGGCGTTGGCGACCAACATGGATCCGGTCGAATTCCGGCTGCGCTATCTGACCAATCCACGCGACATCGCCGTGATTAAGGCGGCGGCCGAGAAGGCGCAATGGCAGCCTCGCGTCGGACCGCGCAAGCAGATCAGGGGCGACGTTTATGTGGGCCAGGGCATCGCCTATGCGGCGCGCGGCGGCACGCACGTCGCGACGATCGCCGAGGTCGAGGTCAACCGCAACACCGGCAAGGTCTGGGCCAAGCGGTACGTGGTCGCGCATGACTGCGGCCAGATCATCGCGCCAGACCTCGTGCGCCTTACGATCGAAGGCAATGTAGTGCAGAGCACCAGCCGGGCGCTGTGGGAAGAGGTGAAGTTCGACGACAGATCTGTCACCAGCATCGACTGGAAGACCTATCCGATCGTCGACATGACCGAGGCCCCGGAGGCGATCGACATCATCCTGATCGATCACCCTGAGCTGGCGCCGACCGGCGCGGGCGAGGCGTCGTCGCGCCCGACCGCCGGCGCGCTCGCCAACGCCATCTTCGACGCCACCGGCATTCGGCTACGGCAAGCCCCATTCACGCCGGAACGCCTGAGGGCGGGATTAGCATAGGGCACCGGAGCTCGGATGGAGCGCGGCGGACAAGGTGCCGGAGCTTGCTTCGCTCGGTCATCACACCGGAGACGACGCTGTGGCTCGTCAGGAGGTGAAACGACACCTCGGAGACCTTGGCGAAGGGTGCCCCCGACCCGCGATATGACGTTCCGGCTGCTCGAAGCGTCAAGCGGCCTGCTGGTAAGCCTCGATGATCTCACCGCCGGTGGCAAACCAGACGCGATCATGGCACTTCATCTCGGTGATTGCGCGCTGCAGGTATTTGATCCGCAGCGGCTGGC
This sequence comes from uncultured Alphaproteobacteria bacterium, assembly GCA_963721005.1. Taxonomy (GTDB): domain Bacteria; phylum Pseudomonadota; class Alphaproteobacteria; order Rhizobiales; family Xanthobacteraceae; genus VAZQ01. Next base: position 1,503,734 of record CAVRHR010000003.1, read on the forward strand.
CCGAGATCATAGGATGTAAAGGAATCCCCATCACCCTTGGCTGCTTCTCGCTGTCCGCGTATAGCGTCTCGAACTGGTCGATCACCGAGCGATAGTACTGCTCGCCCGTGTAGCCCTTCCGCATATAGAGCGGGATGTCGTTGATCTCCATACAATAGGGTATCGAAAAAAGCTTTCCGCTTTTTACCTTCATTGGATAGGGCTGATCGTCATTGTTCCAGTCGCCGCAATAGACGACCCCCTCTTCGGCCAGAATGTCGAGAGTGTTATAGGTCTCGGCCAGCCCAGAGCCCAGCCATCCCTGCGGTCTGCATCCGGTGGATTGTTCGATCGTCTTCAAAATCGTCCGGATGGTCTCCTTTTCCTTTTCCGGGGTCAGTCCGGCGAGCGATTCGCTGTTGGTCGTTCCGTGACCCATGAATTCCCAACCACGCTTTTTCATTTCGTCAATTGTCTTGGGGTAATGTTCGCAGACCAAAGAATTCAAAGCGACGGTCGCCTTGATGCCTGCCGCATCGAGGACGTCGGCAATGCGCCACAGGCCGACCCGCAGGCCGTACTCACGCCAGGCGTAGTTGACCACATCAGGCACGAACTTACGGAGATTGGGTGAAACGGACTGTCCCTCCGGCGAATCATAGTCCCAGACCTCCACATTGGGCGCGATCCAAATCGCGAGCGTCTTGTTGCCTGGCCACACAAACGGCTTTCGCTCATCGATGACCGTATCTTCATATCGGCTGGATCTGCGCAACGGCTCGCCTCCTGTCTGAGCAAGGCAACAATGGGGGGTACACCCGGACATGCGAAGGGCGGCGGTACCCGCCCGCAATGATACCCACAGCGGCTCCGTCCTGAAATAGCGCCGTGGCCGCCGCAGGACCGCGGCGTCAATGATGGACGGGACTTGAAATTAAGCTTTCTTCGCACGGGCGGCAGGCAGTATAAATCTCTCGCCAACTGCTATTGCACGACCTGGAGGTCGTATGAACCGCCGGACGTTCTTGCGCATTTCCGCGAGCGCCGCTGCGCTCCCGGCGGCACGGCGACCCGCTCAGGCGCAAGCCTATCCGTCGCATGCAATAACCCTGGTGGTGCCGACGGCCGCGGGCGGCGCCATGGATTCGGTCACCCGGATCATTGCCGAGCGCATGCGGGTGCCGCTCGGCCAGGCGGTGGTCGTCGAAAACATCAGCGGCGCTAACGGCAACATCGGCGTTGGCCGGGTGGCCCGCGCGGCGCCCGACGGCTATACGTTGATCGTCGGAAATTGGAACAGCCAGGTCGCCAACGGGGCCTTGTATACGCTTCAGTACGATGTCTTGCAAGATTTCGAGCCGATCTCACTGATCGCGAGTTTCCCGCAATTGATCATCGCGCGCCCTTCCATGCCGGCCGACGATCTCGCCGGGCTCATCGCCTGGTTGAAGGCCAACCCGGGCAAGGCGTCGCTGGGAATTCCCGGGGTCGGCAGCATAGCGCATATCAGCGGCGTTTTTTTTCAGAACACAACAGGCGTCCAGTTTCAATTCGTTCCCTATCGCGGCACTCCCCCGGCCATGGAGGATTTGGTCGCCGGACGAATCGACATGATGTTCGATGCGCCGGCCCCATCCCTACCCCAGGTGAGCGCCGGGCGGATCAAAGCCTACGCGGTGATGGCCGGGACGCGCTTGGCAGCGGCGCCTGAAATCCCGACCGTGGACGAGGCCGGATTGCCGGGGTTCTACTTTTCGCTGTGGTTCGGGCTATGGGCTCCCAAAGGCACACCCAAGGACGTCATCGCCCGCCTCAATGACGCCGTTGTGAGCACGATGGCCGAGCCCTCGATCCGCCAGAAAATCGCCGAGCGCAGCATGGAGATTCGGCCTCGGGCGCAGCAGACACCCGAGGCGCTGGGCGCCTTTCATCGGGCCGAGATCGAAAAATGGTGGCCTATCATCAAGGCGGCAGGCATCAAAGGCGAATGATGCGTACGTCCTGGTGAGCTTTCGGGTTGCCGGCGCCGGTTCGGCGGTGCGGCCTCTGGGATTGGTTTCGGACATGAGGAGCAAAATCCTATGGCATGGAAGGCAGCTCTTGCAGAAGGCGGCCGTATCCAGAGCGCGGCTGATTGACAAGAAGCCGCTTTTGAATCTCCCAGACCTGCGCTAGGTTCGCGTGCACGACGGGAACTTGCAGGTCTTGCTCGAGCATTTGCACAATCCCTTCCGTGCGCCATGCCCCTCCCTGGATGTAGATTCCGTCAGCTCCCTTGTGCGCACGAAAAAGCCTTTTGATGTGCGCGTAGCAGCTTTCGGGTGAAATCTGGCCAGCCTGGTCGAAAGGAACGTCGATCGGCTCCATCGACACCACTTGGAAGCCGGCCTGGGTCATGTAATCGACGACGATTCTGTTTTGCAGCGCGGAATAGCTTGCCCCGATGAACTTCTTGATACCCAGCGCGCGCAACGCCGAAACGTGGTTTTGCCCCGCGGTGAAGATCGGCGTCTTGTATTTCTTTTCCCAGGATCGAATGAGCTCGGCCTCTCCCTTGTAACCCAGCATCATGAACGGCGGAGTGCCGCCCGGATGAATCATGTCCATCCCCTGCTCCGCCAGTTCAGCTACATATTTCTCGTAGTGCGGTATCGCTGTGCTGAACTCCTGCTCGCTGCCCTGTCGCACGTTCAGCAGCAAGGGAACGACGCCGATTCCTTCCGGCAGCAACCTGATCAGTTCTTCCAGTGAACCCGGTCGGCGCGTCGGCTTGATCAATCCGACGACACCGCGCCACAACGAATAGGCCATTCGACGCTTCTCCTCTTTCGGGGCGGTGTGATGGGGCTCAGTGCGGCTGCAAGACCGCACGAGCGCGGGCGGTGAGCTCATCCGGGCTCGCCAGAATGCGGGTGACAAGCCTTTCGAGGTCCTCACCGCTCACCGGCCTGATCTCAATTCCAAGTTGCTGAGCTTCATTCAAAAGCACGGGATCCCGCATGGTGTCCGCGAATGCACGGCGGAGCAACGCAAGTCGCTCGCTCGGAAGGCCGGGGGGCGCCATGAAAGGCCGCGACATTCCGAATTTGGCGAAGACCAATTCCATGATCTGCCGGTCCTCTGGCGTGCGCGCAAGGTCTAGTGCCATGGGCACCCCCGGCAGCGCAGGATGCGGCGTCATCCCCATCTGGATCAGGATGTTGATCTTGTGGTCCGCGATCCATTGCGGGCGTGTCGAGGTGAGCGTGGTCCAGTCCTTGCCGGCCTCACCCTGAATTTCGCTGTTCTCCATGGCGAGATCCACTGCGGCAGCGCCGTCGTAGCCGTGCACGATCTTGAATTTCGTGCCGAGAAGATTGTTGCTCATCACCGCCAGAATCGAGCTGTCGGAGCTGGGCCCTGAGGCGCCGAGAATGATCGGCTTGGTTCTGGCCTCCTCAATCGTCTTGGCCGGTGCGTCGTGCCAGGTGACGGTAACGAACACGGTTTGCGCCATGCTTCCGATCCAGCCGAATTTCTCCGCGTCGAAGAGCGCATTTTTTCCTCCAGGCGACAGGGTTTGGAACAGCTTCTCAAACGCGACCCCGTTTTGAACGATGCCGATCTCGGTGCCGTCCTTCGGCGCCTTGTTGTAGAGGTAATTGCCGAGCGCCAGCCCCCCGGCGCCGGGCATGTTCTTCGGAACGATCGCAGGATTGCCGGGCAGATGAGCGCCGATATGCCGAGCCAGAAGCCGCGCATAGGCGTCGTAGCCGCCGCCGGCGGTCGAGCCGATGAGGATCGAGACTTGCTTACCTCCGAAAAAATTGTCAGCGACCTGCGCCTGTGCCGGATGGGCGATGTACGCCAATACGGCACAGCCGGTGACGACCGCTAAACGTGCGAGGGTCGGCACGTTCATGATCGGGCGCTCCTCTTTCGCAATCTGCCGGGACCCCAGGCGGCAGCCCCTTGTGTCTGGTGTGCCATGCGAAGCACGCTCGGGACCAACGAGCCGGAAGTCACGGGACTAGAACCCGACCGCCGTTCATCGCCACGCCCTGACCGGTCATATAGGCCGCGTCTGCGCTTGCCAGGAAGGCGGCAACCCCCGCCATGTCCTCCGGGTATCCGATGCGGCCCAACGGGATCGTTTTGCGCCCGCGCTCGATGAGTTCCTCCCGCGAGATGCCTTCCCCAAGCGGCTGGGCGGTGAGCGACACCCCCGGAATGATCGCATTGACGCGAACGTTGTGCTTGGCCCATTCGAGCGCCAGGCTCTTGGTGAGCGACAGGATCGCAGCCTTGCTGCACGCGTAGGCCGCGCCGTTCACCGCGCCCTCTACCGCGCGTCCGGATGCGACATTGATTACTACACCGCGGTTTTGCGCGATCATCCGCGGTCCAAACGCCCGCAGGATCAGGAAGGGAGCCGTGATATTCACCTTCAAGGTGCGCTCCCACATCTCCGGCGTCATGTCGATGACGCTGGCGCGGGGATAGATGCTGGCGTTGTTGATGATGCAGTAGGGTGCTCCCAGAACTTCCAGAGTTCGCGAGACCGCCGCTTCGATTTCTGCGCTGCTGCTAAGATCGACTTTGATGAAGGTGGCCTCGCCGCCTTTTGCGCCGATTTCCTGGACGATGTCCACTCCCCCCTTGCTATCGATGTCCCAGACCGCGACCCGGGCTCCCGCGCGAGCGAAGCGCCGTGAGAAGGCTTGGCCGAACCCGCCCCCACCCCCAGTCACCACAACAACATCGCCAATTCTTATTCCGTCGCGCGCGATACCGTCTTCCGTCATGATCTTTCCGTCGTAACCGCAGCTGGAGGCATATCCCATGTCGTGCATTCAAGGGCGGATCGCTCGCCTAGCCTGCTCAAGAACCAATTTCGGCGTGCTGTAAAGCTTTTCAACGATCTGCTGAAGTTTTTCACCGGACATTGGCGATATATCAAGACCGATCTTCCCTGCGTCTGTCAGAAACTGCGGGTCGCCGGTGGTTCCATCGAATGCGGCGCGTAAATCGGCGATACGCTCTGCAGGAATTCCCTGCGGGGCAAAGTAAGGACGCTCGAAACTCTGCTGACTGACGACGATCTCGGCTACCTTTCGGCGCTCGTCATCCTTGATATAGGACCAGATTTCCGGCGCGCCCATGCGGGTCAGTTCTGGGTTGGGCTCAAGCCCAATCTGTACTAGGAAATTGATCCTGCGGTTGGTGATCCAGTCTGGTTTTTGCGACTTCGCGCTCGACCAGTTCCAACCGCAAACGCCGTCGAGCTCGCCGCGCTCAATGGCCAGAGCGACCTCAACCGTTCCCTTGTAACCGGCCACCAGATCGAATTGTGCACCCGTCATGTTCTTGAGCAAATTGGCGATGTCGTTCACGGAATTGCCGGCGGCAATCCCTCCCATGACGGTTTTCTGCATCAGCGCTTGATCGAAGGTCTTGGTCTTGGACCGGTCTAGGGTCACGCAGATGTAGGTGCCGGTATTCGCAGTGCCGAGATAAAGGACTTTCGCCGGATCGAACGTCGTGTCCGGTTTCTCCTCGAGCAGGGGCGCCATAATGGTGCCGGGCATGATTGCACCGATGGTCAGACCATCTTTCGGCGCAACGGCGCTGACATAGTGCCCGGCCCTGGCGCCGCCCGCCCCGGGCATGTTCTTGACCACCACCGCCGGATTTCCCGGGATGTGACGGGTTAGATGTTGCGCGATAGTGCGCGCGTAGATATCGAACCCGCCCCCGGGCGTATTTCCGACTATGAGGTCAATCGTTTTTCCTGCATAAAAGTCGCCGGCACGGACCGGAGCGGCCGCAGTCGAGCAGATCAAGGCGCCCGACAGGATCGCACCGCAGAGGTTGAGGCGACTGAAGACAGAAAAAGGATCGGAAGTTCGCGACATTGCTGTTTGGCTCCGAGACCAGCTGACTTTCAATCAAGCTCAATTGTCAAATTCGATCACATCGAGACCGCGAACTTTGTCAGTCACAAAAATGACCCCTCGTTCGTCTTTTGCAACGTCGTTGGTCCACGGCGTCCTCTTTCCAGAGGTGGGTCGCGGGATGAAATATCCCTTCTCCCGCGGCCGGGCCGGATCACTGATGTCGATCATTCGAAGGCCCGCCGCGAACCACGTCACGTAAAGCATGCAGTTGGAATCCACGATCTCGCGCAGCTGGTGAGTACCGAAACGAACGTCGTCGCCATGGTACGGCTGAGATCGCTCGTCCAGCTGATACGTGCAAAGAATCTTCGGCGCGCAGGGGTCTGTCACATCCCAGGTGCGCAGTGGCGCATGCGGTTTGCCGATGTCGGGGCCGCGTTTCGGGCGCTCCTCTTCAGTCGACACGGCGATTCTCCTGCCGCCGATTGAAAACGGCACACCGAGAAAAGTGTGGGTCGGCTCGGCGTGTGGCGGATCGTATTCGTAGCGAGACAGCGTACGCGGGTTGGTTATGTCCGACACGTCGATGATCGAAACGCCCGAGAACCAGCAACCGGCATAGAGTTCACTCCCGCAGCGCATCGCATGGTGGAGGGAATGATCCGAGCCCCGCGGATGCGGGGGCTCGCCACCCGCAACGTTCTGACCGGGCATCCACCAGCGGGAGACCTCGACCGGTTTGGAAGGAGTCCTGATGTCATAGGTGGCCAGGATGTTGCCAACGAAGCCCGCCATTTCGGTCGAGATATAGGCATAGTTTTCGTCCAGATCGAAACGGTGCACGCCGCGCGCATTTGTTTTAACGAATGTGATCAGCTTGGGGCTCGCAGGATTCGCGATGTCATAGATGCGAAAGCCACCGTCTGGATATGACAAGCGGTCCCCCTTGCCGGGCTCGATTTCGGAGTTCACCACCATGAGATCGCCGACGACACGTACTTTGTGGGAGTGAGACCACGGATGTGAGGTCATGAGCTGAGCGACAACCTTGGGCTGGCGCGGGTCGGAGATGTCGAGAATCGTCGTTCCCTCCGGCCCATGCTGGTGACCCACATAGGCAAAGCGTCCCTGGATCACGATCTGCCCGCCGCCAGATAATTCAATGCGCGAGAGATGGCGAATATTGTAGGATGTATAGGTCCGCGCATCCGCTTCCCGGTTGTCTTCGACAATCTCGGACACTTCCGTCTCCTATCCGACCCCAGAATGGTATATCACGCTTACGTGGCTTGCTATGTGAATACAATCCGAACCTGCTCCGCGGCGGCGCGGCTGATCATCGTTGTGGGGCAGCTGCTGGCGCCGATCGCGCACCTCTCGGATATGCGCGCGGGGCGTCTCTTCGTCGATTGACGAGGTCGTTGCCCTCTGCATTGACCGTGGCTAGATTTATGTACGGCCGGAATGTCGCGAATAACTCGGAGGACGGCAAGTTGACCGGTTGCACACCTCGGGGTTCGACAGGGGAGCCTTCTCAGATGCGATCTGTGAAGATGCAACCTTCGACCCTGAAGGTGAGTTTCGCGTTCGGGATGTGTCTCGTCGCGGTCATCAATGCGGCTGCGGCGGATGACCCGGTCGCGGCGTTCTATCGCGGCCGCACGGTTCAGGCGATCGTGGGCTACACTCCCGGCTCTACATTCGAGTTCTATTTGCGCGCCTTTGCTCCTCACTTCAGTCGCCATGTCCCAGGAAATCCAACAATCATCATTCAGCACATGCCCGGCGCGGGGTCGCTGAAAGCCACGGCCTACCTGGCGAACGTAGCTCCCAAGGATGGATCGGTCTTCGGTATAATCAATCCGGTCAACACCATCGAGCCGCTGCTTGACCCGGCGAATGCCAAGTTCGATCCGCTGACCTTCATGTGGCTCGGAAGCCTCAACGCGGAGATATCAACCTGCGCGTTCTGGAGCCAGGATCTCAAAACCCTCGTCGATCTCCGGCATCGCGAGGTCGTGGTCGGATCCACAGGCCCCTCCTCGGGCTCGACCGTCGATGCGCGAGTGCTCGGACGGCTTACCGGAATCAATTTCAAGATCGTAACGAGCTACCCTGGGCTCGCCGAAGTGCGTCTTGCCGCCGAGCGAGGTGAAGTTGATGGCCACTGCGGCCTACAGGTCTCGGCCATCAAATCCCTCTTATGGGATGACTTCAGGGCCGGCCGATTTTCGGTACCGATCCAAATGGGGCTGCGCAAGCATCCTGATCTCCCTGACGTACCCAACGCCTATGATCTCGCGGCATCAGAGGAAGACCGTGCGCTCTTTCGTTTGAACTTCGGACCCTGGTCTTTTGGCCGACCGCTGTTGGCGCCGCCCGGCACGCCTGAGGATCGGGTTCAGGCGCTCCGGTCGGCCTTTACGGACACGATCGCGGATCCGCAGTTCGTGGCCGATGCACAGAGAATGAACATGGAAATCCAGCCAACCGCCCCGGAGGTCATCGTGCAACTCCTGGCTGAGGTCTTCCGGACGCCGGCACCCGTGGTTGAGCGTGCGCGCGTGTTGCTCGGCGTGCAAAATCGATAGCCCGCGGTTGGCTGAACCGAGCCCACGGTCCAGCCATCTCCAAGCCGCGTTGCTCCGGTGGGCATGGACACATTACCGCACGGGTTTACAGCATCTTGGCGCCAGTCTACCGTCTCCAAGCGACGGAAGAAGCATCAATGGAGGCGACGGGGCAATGACCGAAGATTTGATGGCCGACGATTTTGAGGACCACTGCTGGAAGGACATTGTCACGCCAGAACTGCTCGAGACCTATGCATTTTATCGCCGCGAGACGTTTGTCGGTCCCTCTCCGGCGCTTTTGGCGATCGACCTCTACGAGGTGGTCTATGCAGGAGGCGCGCAACCGCCCCATAAGCTCGCGCGGAGCCACCCGAATTCGTGTGGAGAATTTGCGCACGCGGCCATCGAGCCGACGCAACGCCTGTTCGCTGCGGCGCGCGCCGCCGGATTGCCGATTTTCTATTCGACCGGCGATACGCGGGCGGCAAGTCGACCGGGCTTCGTCGCCGCGACCAAGCGCAATCGTCCGCCGGTAAATCCGGCGGACTACACGATTCGGCCGGAGTTCAAGCCGGGACCTGAAGATGTGGTGATCACCAAGCAGCGCGCCAGCGTCTTCTTCGGGACGCCGCTGATGGCGCACTTGACCCAACTGGGAATTCGCACCTTGATCATCTGTGGGGAAAGCACATCAGGCTGCGTGCGGGCATCCGCGGTCGACGCCTATTCCAATGGCTTGCATGTGGTGCTGGTCGAGGAGTGCTGCTTCGACCGCAGCCTTCTTTCCCACAAGGTCAACCTGTTCGACATGCACCATAAATATGTCGACGTCATGCATTTTGAGAAAGTGATCGCACACCTCAAGACGTTGGCGGCCCAGCGGGTCAAGAAGGCGAGTTGAAGTCCTCTCCCCGGTGTTTCGCCGGCACCGTTCGCACGCCTTGCAGGAGCCAATATGCAGCGGGTCGATAGAAATTCCCCATCATCTGTCGGTCTGCGCTTCGCGGCCGCCATGGTGGCAGGCGCGATGCTGGCAATGTCCGCTCGATCCCAGCCGGCGGGCCTGCCAGGGAGCTGGGCAACGAAGGCGCCGTTGCCGCTCGCCCGCAACGAGGTGGCTGCGGTTGCCCTCAACGAGAAGATCTTCGTCCTGGGCGGCAGCTACCCCCGGCAAAAGTACGACGTCGCCGACAATGGCGAATACGACCCGGCGCTGGACCGCTGGCGCGCACGCGCTCCCATGCCGCACGGTCTCAACCATGTGGGCGCCGCCGCCCTCAACGGCAAAATCTACGTCATCGGTGGGTTCGTCGGATCGAACCACAGCGGGGTCAACGATGGCGCCTACGAATATGATCCGGCCTCCGATACTTGGCGGGCGCTGCCGCCGCTTTCCAGCCGGCGCGGCTCGGTCGCGGTGATGGCCGTCACCGGCAAGCTGCATGCGCTCGGCGGCCGCAAGGACGAGAACGATGTGGTCACGGCGCATGAAGTCTATGATCCGGCCACCGGCAAATGGAGCGAGGCGGCGCCGCTGCCGCGGGGTCGCGACCACATGGCGGCCGTGACGGTCGACGGGAAGATCCATCTCGTCGGCGGCCGCTTTGGCGCCAACGAGGACATGACCGGCCTGCACGATATCTATGATCCAGGGACCGATAGCTGGAGTTCTGCGCCGCCGCTTCCCACTCCGCGTGGCGGCGGAGCGGGCACGCTGTTCCAGAACATGATCGTGTTTCTCGGCGGCGAAGACGACAAGCGCACTTATGACGAGAATGAGGGCTTCGACCTGCGAACGAACCGCTGGATCAAGCTCGCCCCCATGCCGACCGGGCGGCATGGCTTCGGTGTCGCGGCGCTGGGGAAGTATCTCTATGTCGCCAGCGGCGCGAAAGGGCGCGGGGCTGACGATCCTACCAACGAGCTCTTGGCTTTCAGCCTGCCTTAGGGTGCGCCGCCAAGTTGCCTGTTGGGTCCCAAGCCCGTCAGTTGTGAAATCGAAGAAACCGCGTGGCCAGCATGCTCGGGCTCGGCGAGGACGACGAGTTCCTGCAGGACATCAGTATCAAGATAGATGATCCGCTTTTTCGCGCCACGCCTGTCAGGGGGCTGCGCCACCCTGGCCGCCGCGCGCGGCAGCCCCGGCGCCAATGGGACGACCTGTCTCCACGGAATTGCCAAATACCGCGTTTATGGCCTCCATGGCGCATTTCTCGTCAATTCCGCCCGGACCTGCGACCCCGATTGCACCCAGTGTATGGCCGTCCTGGATGATTGGAACGCCGCCCGCCTGTGGAAAATCGCCGAACCAAAGCAACTCGGCACTACCCCTTTTCACCAGATCCATAAGCTGGCTTGTTGTACGGCCCCAGCGTGCGGCCGTCACCGCTTTGAGCTCGGCGGTCTTGGGCGCCGTGGCTGACGCACCCTGGCGGGCAAAAAAATAGAGAAGACGCCCCGCAGGGTCGACCACAGCAACTGCAGTTGCGGTGTTGGCTTTCGCCGCAAATGCCACGCAGGCCTCGCCGAGCTGTTGCGCTGCGACACTTGAAATTTGCGGAACCTGCACGATCAGAGCTTCTGTGGCGGCATCAGCGGGCAATGCGAAAGCCGCGAGCGTCGCAAACCACGCTATCTGAAATCGCTTAAGCATCGATATCTCCTCCTCCCTGACAATTCAGCGAAGTCTTGCAGCGTAGACTATATCCGAACCGGCCGCCTAATCGCTACCTATACCGATACCCGTGGTTTTCATCGCATGCATTGAGCCTCAAACAATTCGCCGCCCGAACCATATGCATCTTTGCCGACGATCAGATCGCCTGAGACGAGATAAGCCTCTTCCCAATGATCGTGGACAAACGCCGCCCAGGGTCGCGCCGCGCTGGAGGCATTGCTCGCAAAGCAAAGCTTGCCGTTGCGTGCAAGCTCGCTGCCATTCTGCATCTGATACCGATCGACGAAACTGAATTCAATTGGTCTGCCAAACCGAGAATTAGCGCAACCTGAGTCTCGCTTTCGATGACCGCCAAAGTGCTCGGTCCGTATCCGTGCACGTTTGCCACGCTAGAGGCTACCGAATCCCGCTTTCTTCAACTCGTCGATGGCACGCTCCTGAACTCTCGCCGGCGCTTCGAAGGCCCCATTGATTAGCTCCAATATCCGCTCGGGCGAAAGATATTCGAGATCGAGCCCCATTTGTCGGCCTCAGCCTGAACTTCCGGATCCTTCAACGTGTCGGCGAACGCATTGCGGAGCACACGAAGGCGATCATCGGGAACGCCCGGCGGAACCGCGACGGGCCGGTTGTAGACTTGCGTACTGAGGATAATCCTGAGCACGTCCTTGTTTTCGCCCTCCGACAGCAAATCCATCAAGAACGGTACGCCCGCCGCCTTTAGTTCCGGCTGCGGCTGAATTGCGATGTCGAGCGCGACCGTGGCGATTCCCCGGCTCAGCATGTCCTTCGCGTTCACCCGTGCCCCGTCCCAAGACCAGCCGCACAGCCCGTCAACTTCGCCTTTTTCCATGGCGAGCGTCACGTTGGATGTGGATTGATAACTACGGACCACATTGAAGTCATGCCGGCCAAACTGTTCAGCAAAGTCGGGATCATGGCAGCGGACCCGCCGCTCACGCCCACCGTTATTTTGGTGTGAAACAGATCCTTCGCCGTCAGACCCTTCGCAGTTCCGGAGAGCGCGCAGATCGTGGAGGCGACGCTCATGTTTCCGATCCACCCCAGTTTACGGACATCGAATTTGACACCAGGCATCTTACCGAGCTGGTTCAGCGTAATGGTGTTTTGGAACACACCCATTGTGAGACCATCCGGCGCAGCAATGGAATACAGATGATTGGCGGCTCCGATGCCGCCCGCCGCCGGCATGTTCTTGACGACGACTGTCGGATTTCCAGGAATATGCCTGCCGATGAACCGAGCCAGGAATCGACCGTACAAATCGTAGCCGCCGCCCACGCCGGACGGCACAATCAAGGTAATCTGCTTTCCCGTGAAAAAGTCCGTCGAAGATTCTGCGACCACCAATCCTGTGCTTGCGAAGATCCCAAGCCCCACTCCGACAAGACCAGCCATTCGCCTTTGACGTATTCTGGCCTCTCGATGTCTTCTCGACGTCGCCGGTGCGTCTCCGGGCCAAGCCATCACCAACCTCCTTCCAATGGAAGCAATATCGCACGTAGAATGACAATTACCAAGGTTGGCTTGAACGCCGGCACGCGGGCAACCGAACCAGGAGGACGAACATCATGCGCAAGGAGTGCGGCAGCGATTCGACCAGACGTGAAGCGCCCCAGGCGTGCGGCTGCAATGACGACGCAGTACCAAGGGCATCGTCGTCCCGCCGCGCGTTTCTCAAGGCAGGCGCCGGCTTCGCGGCGGGAGGGGGCGGTGGCACCTGAGAGTGCCTTCGCCCAAGTCGTTGGTGTGAGCGACGCCGACGCCGAGTTGCGTCGCCTGCGGACGCAGCGCCGCATCTTGATTAAAGGGGGCGTAGTGCTGACTCTCGACCGAAGGATTGGCGACTTCGCGCGTGGGGACGTGCTGATCGAGGACGGCAAGATTCGCGAGGTCCGACCTAACATCGCGGTATCGGAAGACACAATGGAGGTCGACGCTTCGAACCGGATCGTCGTTCCCGGCTTCATCGATACCCACAGCCATTCTTATCAGGGCCTTCTGCGCAACATCATGCCCAACGGCCTACTCAGTCCCGACTACAATCGGGACGTCCAGAGCACTCTGACGCCCGTTTATGAGCCCGAAGATGCCTATGCGGGCGAGTTGGTCACGGCGCTCGGCATGATCGACATGGGAACAACCGCGATGGTGGACATTTCGCAGGTTGCCCACACGCCCGAGCACAGCGATGCCTGCATTCGTGCGTTGCAAGATGCAGGAATTCGGGGCGTGTTCTCCTACCACCGCGGTGTCGGGCCGCGTACCCGCTACCCGCAGGACATCAAGCGATTGCAGCGGACCTATTTTAGCTCGAAGGATCAGTTGCTGACATTGGCGCTTACCACCAGCCTCGACGCGAAGCTCTATGCATTGGCGCGTGAGGTGGGCGTGCCGGCCGTTCTGCATCTCGTCGGCAAGGATCTGAGCGAGCCGTTGCTGGGGCTGGGACGCGCCGGACTGCTGCGACCTGGCGATGAATACATCCACTGCCTGGGTCTCAACGACGCGGCATGGCGGTTGATCAAAGACACCGGCGGGTACGTCTCGCTCTGCACCCAGATAGACATGGCGATGGGCCACGGGACACCCACCATCCAGGAAGCTCTCGATCACGGCTTCCGCCCGAGCCTGAGCTCCGACCACGGGGTGGAGGTCACTCAGGACTTCTTCACCGTCATGCGAGCGACCTTTGCGTTCCAGCGCAACCAGATCTTTCAACGCGCCCGCAACGGCGAGCAAAATCTGCCGCCGGTGCTCACTTGCCGGGATTTGCTGGAGTTCGCCACCATCGAGGGCGCGCGCTGCGCCAACATCGAAAGCAAGGTCGGCACGCTGACGCCCGGCAAGGAGGCGGATATCCTGCTGCTGACGGCCGATCGGCTCAATATCTGGCCACTCAACAACGCGCCCGGCGTGGTGGTGAACCAGATGAATCCCGGCAATGTCGATACAGTTTTCATCGCCGGCAAGGTCAAGAAATGGCGGGGTAATCTGGTGGGGGTCGACGTGCCGCGCGTACTGCGGCTGGTGCAGGACGCGCGCGATGCGGTCATGCGCAGGGCCGGATTTGCGGTGGGCCTGCTCGGCTGACTTGCGGAGAGCCGGTCGACAATGCTCGGATTTGGAGGATTTCCGGGCGAAACTATCTATTGAGATCAGGCGACCTCGAGTAGAATCTCCGCCGTTCGTTCCGGCATGTCGATCATGACCTCGTGGCCGCACGGCATTTCGTAGGTGCGCCAGGAGGGATCAGATTTCATCTTGGCGTAATAGGCTTCGAAATTGGGATTGTCGTAGCCCCTGGCGCGGACGTAGGTCTTTTTCGGCACGCGATCGCGTGCGCCGGTGAGCCGGATGGGAGTGAAGGCGACGCCGACCGGCTGCGCGGTAAATTTCTCGTTGACCCAGGGCTGATCCTTCTCGTTGACCTTCCAGACCGAGGCCGGCGGCGCCGGCCGGGATACTTCGGCCTTCCTCTGCGCCTGCTCGATCTCCGCGCGGCTGCGCGGCGAATTGGTGTCCAGCACCCGTTGCCCGTTCTCCGGCATGAAGGCGTCGAGAAAGACGATCGAGGAGAGCTTGTCTTGGAACTGCTCGGCAACCCCGGAAATGATCCAGCCGCCGTAGGAGTGCCCCACCAGCACGAAGTCCTCGAGATTTTCCCAGCGAATGACGTTGACGATGTCCGTGATGTGGGTGTCGAGCGTGATGAGGCCGCTCATCAGGTGCGAGCGCTCGCCGAGTCCGGTCAATGTAGGTGCGTAGATCTTGTGACCGGCCTTCTCGAGCAGATCGGCAACCCGGCGGTAGCACCAGCCCCCGGCCGACGACCCGTGCACGAGCACGAAGCTCTTGCGTCTGGTCTGGGCTCGCGCTGGTTTCACCGAACCGTCGGCCAGAACCGCGAGGCCGGCTCCGGCCGCCATGGCACCAACCACCCGTCGCCGCGTCCCTTCCATTGTTTCGTTCCCCGCTCTCGCGATCGCGCTATTTGTGGAAAACCGCCTTCGGCATGAGGGCATGGACGCCCTTGGTGCCGTCGACGATTTGGGTCACCCGCAGGTCCATTGCCGCGCTGAGCAGCATGAACACGTCGTCGCGCGGCAGCAATGCGCCGCAATGACGCGATGAATCTACATCAAGTGCCGGTTCAGCCGAAAGGGGTCACAGCGGTCAGACTTGGTTGTTTGGCGTGTCGTTCCCAGCCGACCAACCGCAAGAGCCAAGGGCACGCGTGGGCTCGCTCGAGGAGACGAAGGCGGCTTTCGGGATCGCTCGGCGCCCCTCAACTACTCCCGCGTGGGTTAGTTGTCGGTCGTGCAGCACCGCGACGCCGGGGGCGCCAAGGCGCAGTGCTCATCCCGGCGTTGTCATAGCGAACCAAAAACCGGCCAGCGTTCAATCAGCGCAACGCCAAGAAGAACAAGGGATCCTATAGCAATGAACTTGAAGACTAACCCCCGGTCATCCCGAAGACTTCACAGAACCGGCCCGTGTGACCTTAGACTCCGCCGGCGGTACACGGTTCGGGCCAAGCGCGAGAGGACCTTTGCCGCTCCAAAAGGCCGGCGGGTTCTATTTTTCGATCTCCCGGGGGATCGACGAGCGGCCTGTGCGGGCCGACCGCATCCGGAAATCCGTCGGTGCGGAGAATACCTTCGCAACGGACCTGACCGAGTTCGGGCCGATGGCGGCCGAATTGCAGCCGCTGATCGACAAGGTGTGGCGGCATTGCGAAAGCACCGGCCATCGGGGACGGACTGTTACGCTGAAGATCAGTTTGCGGACTTCGAGATCATTTCACGTAGCCGATCGCTGTCCGGTCCCGTCGAGCATATAGACATTCATTTGCCCTCTAATTACTTTCGGAATTCCCGTCCATCCCCCGCCCTCAAGCGAGCCGTGGATGCTGCGGGAGTGGAGCGGTAGAAAGCTGCCAGACACGTTTGGGAGCGGGATCAATACGGGGCTATCGACGGCGTCGAACGTCCGGAACGTCATCCAGCGCTGCCTCTACCGCTGTGACACCATACTCGGCAACTAACATCCGAAGATCGGTGCGAAATTGCGTGCCTAATGGGCCTGTATCGCTTTCTCCGTTAAATGCTTGCAGCCTCATAGTGGCGAAGCAAAGCTGGAAGTTTGGCGCTAAGTTCGTTCACGATAAATCCCAAGCGCTCTAAAGACGACAGCCTCTAAGGACAGAAGCCCACGTCACCCCTGACACCTACTGCCCCTGCCCCTTTTCTCTCAACAGACGTGCGGTAGCCCAGGCCTGTCAAGTTTGCATGCGACAGGCCGAGGCATTCCATGCCAGTGACCCGAAGGGGCTAAATCCAAAAAGTCGCGTCCCGGCACGGCCGGCTTATAGCACACCTATGGAAAAATGCCGCTCCGGAGCCGCTTTGGCGCGCCGTGGCCGACGCAGGCTTTGCGGCTCGGGTGGCCAGAATGGGCCGCGCGGGACGGTCGCGATCCACAGCGGCCTCAAGAAGTGGCCAGTTCTTTTTGTGGATGAGTGCTGGAAAGGCGAGGTGTCTCGGACATCTCCGGCGATTGCCCTTTTCCTCGGTCGAAAAATCGTCTAATCATGCAGCCATCTGGGAAGTGAAGCCGTATTGTCTATGGGTCGTGGACGGGATTTCCGAGGTGGTGGTAGCGGTCGAGGGTGGCACGCCCATGAAGAGGATCATGCCGCCGTAGACCAGCCTCCTGCCTATGCGCCACGTTCTCCTTCCCGAGGGCCCCAAATCGCTCAGGGCCCTGCGGTCGAGGCGATCGTTAAATGGTTCAACCTCGAAAAAGGCTTCGGATTCGTCGAGATCGCCGACGGGTCAGGCGACGCTTTCCTTTCGGCCAAGACACTTCAGATGCTGGGTCGGGATACTGTTTCGCCCGGTGCTAAGCTAAACGTTTTTGTAGGTCCGGGGGACAAGGGACGCCAAGTCACCAAAATCACAGCGATAGAAGATAGCGGCCAATCGAGTGCAACGACCCAAGCCGCTACTCCTTCGAGATCGAGGCACGACCAAGCCGATTGTGATGCCGCCAACGAAGTTCTCGGCAAGGTGAAGTGGTTCTCGCTCGAGAAGGGCATGGGCTTTGTAGAGGCGGAAGACGGAGGGAAAGACGTTTTTGTGCACATGACCGTTGTTAAAAAGGCCAGATTTGCTGGATTGTCGGAAGGACAGCGAATCTTAATGCGGGTTACCGAGACGCTCAAAGGGCGCCAAGCGGTCTCAATCGCCGCGGTCGACTAGGGTTCAAACTCATTAAATCCACCATACCAGGGCCGCAGCGAGGCACACAGAGGCGAGATAGTTGCGCGCCAGCCTATCGTAGCGTGTTGCGACGCGCCTGAAGTCCTTCAACCTGTTGAAAGCGGCCTCGATGCGCCAGCGCAGTGTGTAGAGGCGCTTGCTGAAGCTGAACGGTTGCTTCCTGTTGGAGCGATTTGGAATGACCGACTTGGTTCCATGCTCATCAAGTTCCTCGCGCAACTCGGCGCTGTCATACGCCTTGTCGCCAAGCATGCGTTTGGGTCGCTGCACTCTACGGAACAAGCGCTCAGCCACCGGACAATCGTGCGCTTCTCCTCCGGTCAGCAGGATGGCGATTAGCCGCCCCTTAGCATCTGCGAGTGCATGGATCTTCGTGTTGCGCCCTCCGCGCGAACGGCCCACAGCCTGCTTTTTCTCCCCCCTTTTCCGCCGGCTGCCGAGCGGTGCGCTTTCACATGTGTGGAGTCGATCATCTGCGTATCTGTGGATCGCCCATTCCCAGCAAGCTCGCGGAATAGCTTTTCCCAGATGCCGCGCCGAGCCCAGCGAACAAACCGGTTATAGATCGTGGTCGGGGGACCATATTCGGGCGGGCAATCGCACCAGCGGCACCCGCTCTTCAACACATGCACGATGCCACTGATAACGCGCCGATCGTCTGCGCGCTCGACGCCTCGCACATCCGTCGGCAGACGAGGCTCAATCCGATCCCATTGCTCATCGCTCGGCCAAAACAGGTTCTTCCGCATGGTCCCGATCCCCCAAAACAAATCAGGCACACATGGAATCAGGATTGCTTTGCCCCTGCAGCAAAATTAATGAGTTCTCACCCTAGTATGTACGGGGCTGTTCGCCCAGCTGTAAAACGGCCAGGGTCGCCCCCGGCCGCTTACGTTGTGTGACGCACTTGCCTCTATGCAAACGCGAATTCGTATTCGAGGCGATTCGCGATTGCTCGAAATCTGGGTGTGAATCGGCTTCCAACATTGACCCCACCCTAATTCAGGAGCAATCGGCTGAATTGTCTGTAAAATTCTTAAAACTCTTTGGAAGTCATCGGCGTCCAATCGTGACCCTCACCGAACCACAGCGAACTGGTTTCGCATCAAAGGGTTCTGTCCGTTCGGCGAGGGGTCAAAGTTGGACGCCGATTTACAGCTAACCAGGGGATTGCGGAAAGCGGTCTCGACCTGGACGCGTTCGTCTTCCCTCAAGGTACCGGGTCTTCCTTCTCTCCTGTCATGACGATCTTGAGGGTGCCGTCCGGTAGCGGGCGCTGAAGCTTCAGCGCGTCTTGCGTTGGCGCCGTCACACAGAACCGACCGTGACAGGCTCGCGCGGCGCATTATCTTGCGCGCGATGACACGCTCAGCAAGGCACACTTCCTTGCATGTATTAGGCCAACGCTGGGCGTATTAATATTCGTCGAACATGCGTTGAATATCGTCCGGATCGGACGTGCGGGTCAGCCCCACAGTCAGCAACAGCGCCGCCTTCTGTGGGCTCAAGTTGTCGGCAACGACCATGCCCGATTCGTACCAATTGTTGCCCCGCACGATACGCCCCGACCCGACGCGCGAGCTCTGCACCACGACCGCACTCTTCGTCTTGATGATCTCTTCGATCTCTTTGTCGAGAGAATTGGGCGCGCCGGCGCCGACACCGGCGATCACGATGCCCCTCGCCCCGAGCGCCACCATGGCTTTGGCGATGCCTGCGCGAGTCCCGGTGTGGACGTAGGCGATTTCGACATACGGCATGCTGGGCACCGCGGCGAGGCCGAATTCGCTTCGGGTCGTGTGGCGCCGATGCGGAGTGCGGTAGAACTCAATTTTGTCGGCGTCGATATATCCCAACAGGCCCAGATCTCGCGTTTGGAACGTCTGCAGATGATAGGTATTGGTCTTGGTTACCTCGCGCGCCGCATTTATCTCCCCGTTGAAGGCAACGAGGGTGCCCATCCCCTTCGCGGCGGGAGCGCTGGCAAGCCGAATGGCATCCAAGAGATTCATCTGCGCGTCGGAGCTCAAGCCATTATACGGCCGCTGCGCGCCGGTCACCACGACCGGCTTATCGCTGTGCACGGTAAGATTCAGGAAGTAGGCGGTTTCCTCGATCGTGTTGGTGCCCTGAACATATACAGCGCCATCGATCTCAGGCGATTGCAAGACCTCCTCGACGCGAAGCGAGAGTTTGCGTAGGTCGTCGTAGGAGCCCTGGCCCCACGAGTTGGTTTTGTCGACGTCGACCCGCGCCACCTTGGCGATCTCGGGCAAGGGATCGATCAGCTGCTCCCCAGTGAGACGCGGGTTGCCGCTCAACCGATAGCGCAGCAAATCCATCCGGTCCTTGCCCATGCTGGGTAGCGTTCCAGGCCCAACCATCAGATGAATCCGCGGCAGCCCGCGGCTCAAAGCCTCGGCGGGTATAGGCGCCGGGCCCTGCGCTTGTGCCAGGCGAAGCTCGCTCGTCTGAGCGGAACTGGCCCCGAGCACGCTTCCGGCCGCAACGAGTGCTGTGTCCTGCAAGAAACGGCGACGACTTTCGGGCTTCCTCATGGCGTACCTCCTCTTGATCGATGCAATCGAGGCCCCAGTTATCTCATGAATGGGCCGTGGGCGTTGGTCTCGCACGGCAGCTCACATGTGGCTCCGCCTCCGTTTGCGGCCCCCATGCGGCGCGGTTTATGGTTCCGGAACCGGTCCGAAGTCCGGCGGTGGAACGCGATGTTTTGTTGCGGCCTCATACGCCGAAGCGATGCGAAGGAGTGTCGGCTCGGAAAAAGGCCTTCCGAAGAACATGATCCCGAGCGGAAGTTTTGCCGCAATTGGCCCGACCAGGCGCGTACCTCCAGGAGCCGCGGCATCGCGGATTCTGTCGAATACGTGAGTGGTAAAACCCGCCGGGACCGACAGTGTGGAAAAGCCGTATTGTCCCAGCAGCCCCCAGACCGAATTGCTCCTGCCCGCCAACGTTGGCTCGATGGGGGCGCCCAGGATATAGGCCGGAATATTTCCTGCTGGAGAAACCATGGCGTCGAGGTTCTCTTGCGCCATGCATTGCAGAACGACCTGCTGATAAGCAAACCTGTTTTGAATGAGATTCGCAAGGTCGAGCGTTAAGCTATCGTTGATCTCCTCCAGCGCAGCCTTTCTGTCCACAAAACCCGCCTCGGGACGAATGTCCCGATAGAACTTCGATTTGTCGATCAGATCCCTGAGTGACTTGATATTCGCGTCGCCACGCTCCCTGAGGTATCGGGTCAGCATGTACTTGGTCACTCCAGCGTTCGACGCTCCCGGGATGTCCCGGATTGTCGAACCGGCCGGCGCGAGCGATGGATCGAAAAACATGTCCACCAGCTGCGAGATGCGGCCCGTCAGCGGTTTCCCATTGGAATCTACGGGGAAGAGATTCGCAAACTGCTCGATGAACAGCCGGTTCAGATAAAGCGGAACATACCTGTCGAGGCAGCTTTGAAGCAGCGAGCCGCCCGTTCCTGGATCTACGATCGTGGCCCCCAGTCGACGCAGGTCGCCAATGGCCCGCTCGGTAAGATCAATGGCTTCAACGTCGGCCTCGTTAAACACTTTTTTGTCCATATGCTCACGAATGACGCCGATCCGCATTCCGCTCAATGTTCGCTCGTTGGCAAAGCTTCGATAGGGCTCCGCGGGCAGCCGGCCAACGCTGAAAGCTGTCAGCTCGTCCTGTGGATCGTAGCCAGCGATGACTTCGAGCACCCGGGCAACATCCTTTACGGTGCGACACAGGGGCCCCACTCGCGTATTCAGGCCCGCGCCAATCATCCCCGTGCGACTAACCAGTTCTTGCGTGGGCGCCAGTCCCACAAGGCTGTTGTTCTTGGCGGGGTGATGGATGGATCCCCCGGTCTCCTCTCCGATCGAGCACGTCACCAGGTTTGCGGCAACCGAGGCTCCGGAGCCGCCGCTGGAGGTGCCCGGACTGCGTTCAGTATCGTACGGGTTACAGAACGGACCGCCGAACGAACTGCGCGAGTTGGGCGTACCCATTTCGCCCAGATTCGCCTTCGCCAGGATGATCGCGCCTGCTTCCCGCAGCCGCTTGACGAAGGTTGCGTCGCGCGGCGGACGGTCGTTCGCATAGGCGGCATCCATGCCCGCAGTGGTGCGCATATCGAAGGTGTCGTATTGGTCCTTGATGGCGAACACCACGCCGTGGAGAGCACCGACAAGCTTGCCGGTGGACGCGAAGTAGGCGTCTTGCTGCGCCGCCACTTCCAGGGCATCGGGCATAGCCGGATCGTCGTCCACCGGATCGGTCAGGCTTCGGGCCTTTCGACGATCAAACCCCAGCTTTTCTCCTTTGGCTGGTCTCAAATTCAAAGTCAGCAAGGCGTTAAGCTGATGCGCATTCTTTATAGGCGTCATCGGCCCGAGCCCAAGGACTCCATCCGGTTGATTGACGCACGTGCCGTTGTACGCCTTGATACGGTTCAGGTAGAGCTGCACCACCCGCGTCGAGGTCAATTCGCCTCGCAGGACCGCCGTCTGAATGTCCTCAATTGTCGCTTCTTCGATGTGAAACTTTGCGATTTGTGCCGAGACCATCGACGGTATGAGCAAGATGAATGATGCTAATGCGAGTTGACGAAGCACGAGAACCTCCCTTTCCTTGCATCACCGCCGCGCCAGAACACCCTGCCAGCCATGATGTGCTTTAGCTCTTCGCTTTATTTTCCTAACTCGAACGTTTCCCTATTATCAGACGGCCAGGAAGCCGGGGTCCTGCAGCGGCAAGCATCGTGCGATCTCGTGGGCTGCGGATTCGACCACATCGTCGGTACGATTGTTTATACACCGGCGGGAGATGGTAAGACCAAAGGCAGACTGAGCGAGCAGGTTGAAACGGCGATTTTGTCGATTGCTCGAAAGTTATCTTGTGACACATTGGCGATCAAGGCTTCCCGGATTGAGGAGCCAGGATGAGGTCGGTTGAGAGAGTTTTCCGATCAAGAGATATAAAAGTCCCGAGTGGGGTCAACAGCGTTGATTTTGCAATGTATAGGACACTTTCGCGCCATGAGGAGGCAACCAAGGGTCCGGTCGTCTCACTCACGGCGGAGTGGGAAATCCTGCCGTCCTCGTTCGGGCAGATAACAGGGTTCCGGCATTTCAACATTAGGGGTGCAGCGTCGCGGAGTAAGTACGTATTCGCCTTCCGCTCCATCCCCCTGCGCTCGCACCATTTCGTAATAAAATCCCGGGGTGGTGGGTCGTTGTCGCGGCAATGGAAATGCGTTCGCGATTTCTATCCCCTTCTCCTCGGATACCTGCGGCATATTCGGTGTTGGAATGAATCTCCCCGCTGCCTGTTCACGATCCTTCGGTTGTTGAAACGCAAGTTTCGAGCCGTGTTCGGTCGCTCCCGTAGAGACGTTCCCGTCGCGAGAATAACTCACAGCAATCGCCAGGAGACCCGCGACAGTAGCCACCAATGCGAGACGATACATCGCCGCTGGGATTTCAAACACGTGAACTTTCATCCTCGATACCGTCCCGGCGGGTGAAAAATCCGACATTTAGTCTTAAACGACGGAGATGATAGTAGATTCCAGGGTTCCCCGGAAGCCATGGGGCCGCACCCATGGGGCCGCAGCCGGACAGGCGGGAAGGATCGCGCAGAGCTTTCGGCGATCCTCCCATCCCCGGCTTCTCACATTTTGCGGATGCAGGGTGACCGCGAGGTTGGCAGCGAGGCTAGAGCTGCGCCGCAAACCGAGAAATAAATTGGGGGCCGGCGCTGGGCCGGTAAGCCGGGCCGCGGCTCTCGTGCTGCTGTCCGCTCGGGCAAAGCCGGTCCGTGGGACGTGAACCTGTATCGGAATAGCTGCGAGGTAGAAGGGCAGAAGGCTGCGAAATTTTGACGATTTGTGATCGGCGAGTGCGCCCCATCCACGCCGCGTCGGTCCATGCAGGGCGCTCGGACTGTCCCAGTCCGGCCGGGTTTGCCTTGGGTTTTCCTGAAAGTCATACTGCGAGGACGTCCAGGACCGTCCTGCGTTACGGAGCGTCCCGCTTTGCCATTTCAGTCAGCGCTGTTCGCGCGAACCAGCTTCCGCGCGCCGTGAGCCGTGCGGACGCTCTCCCAGGGAGCATACTCAGCATTAGCATGCCGTCGCGCGCAAGGTCTGCAACGGTGACACCGGCGACGGGTTTATCGAAGGTGGTGGGGGATAGCCCCGTCCAGACGCCGTCCCGCTTGTGGAGACTGCCGCCTTTGAAGCAGGCGACTAGGGCGGCCCGCTTCGCGGGCGAGAGGCTAACGATAGGCGCGCGCAACTCATCAGGCGCAAGCAGTGGTAAGAGCGCGGCAGCGTTTGATTCACTCCGAAAGGCAAGCTCCCGGGTTTGGTCGCCAAGCATTGTCATTTTATCTCCACTCTAGAACGGCCGAAAGTTCGGCCTGCCGGCACGCGCCCTTGTCAACACTGCGGCTATATTTTTGAAAGCGTGAGTTGCAGAAATGCACGTTCAACAGAAAAGAGGGTTGTCCACAGCCTTGACCACTGGCCGAAGGACATCTTTTCCCTTTCTCCTGCGTCGCGGCCCGCTGGCCCTGGGGCGAAGGGTCTGCGCCAACGTAGCTTGGGTGGAGGATCGAGGCGCGATGCACGGGAGAGTGCAACGATTCGCAACGACTGAAATTTCCCGCCGGCGCAACCCGAATCGCACGATCACTCGGCCTTGATGCCGGCCGCCTTGATGATCGGCCGCCACTTCTGAAGCTCGGCCTTCTGAAGCGCGCCCAGTGCCTCGGGCGTACGCTGCTCCCGCGGATAAATCTCCACCCCCAGATCAGCGAACCGTTGGCGCAGGGCCGGATCGGCTAAGGCGTCCACAACCGCGGAATTGAGCTTGGCGATGTCGTCCTTCGGCGTGGCCTTGGGGCCCCACACTCCAAACCAGTTACCCATGTAGAATCCCGGTAGGCCCGCCTCGTCTACAGTTGGGATTTCAGGGGCTGCTGACAAGCGGTTGACGGCTGTGACGGCATAAGCCTTGATGCTGCCAGAACGCACTTGCGGCAGAGAATTTGTTACTTGGTCGATCATCAGGTCAATCCGTCCGGCCACCAAATCCTGCATCCCTGGCCCAGCCCCGCGATAAGGAACGAACTGAAAGCGCGTGCCCGTTTCTCGTTGGAAAAAGATCCCGGCTACATGTGATGTGCTCCCGACGCCCGCGGTCAACTGCGACGCCTTGTCCGGGTTCTCCTTCAGCCAAACGATCAATTCCTTCAAGTCCTTTGCCGGCATGGTTTTCCTGGCGAGGATCAACTGAGGCTGGCTCACGAGCAAGGACACGGGTTCGAAATCATCCACCACGTCGTATGGAAGCGTGTACAGAGCGCTATTGAACACGTGCGTTCCCAGAGACCCCATGCTGAACATGTAGCCGTCGGGCGCGGCGCGGGCGACCCGCCCTGCCCCGAGGCTACCCGCCGCCCCAGCCACGTTTTCTATAATGACAGGCTGACCCAACGACACCCGCATCCGCTCGGCCACAATGCGCGCGATCACATCCGCCGATCCGCCTGGAGGAAAGCCCACGACTATCGTGATGGCTCGCGACGGATATTCTTGCGCTCTTGCGCCCCCGATGGTCGACAAATTAGTGGCGAGCGCCATCGCCACAAGCAAAGGTAGCCGTCCCATCAAGTCCTCCCGGTCTGACCGATAGTCGCACGGCAAATTACCAGTTACCGTCTCGGAGCGAGACGGCATGACGCCTCCACTCTCGCCCCCTTCCGTCCTTCGGCCCAGCCCGCAGGCCCTGGGGCGAGCGGCCGTCGGCAGGGCCGGCCATCTCGGCGGCAGCAGGCAGTCGGGATCATTCACCCTTGATGCCGGCCGCCTTGATTATCGGCCACCATTTTTCGATCTCTGACTTCTGCAAACCACCGAGTGCCTCGGGGGTCTGCTGGCCGCGCGGCGGAATGTCCTGCCCGAGATCCGCAAGCCTCTTACGCACCACCGCATCGCCCAAGGCATCCACCGCTCCTGTATTGAGCTTGGCAATTATTTCCTTCGGGGTCCCCTTGGGAGCCCAGAGCGCCGTCCAACTTGAAAAGTAGAACCTCGGTAATCCCGCCTCGTCCGCCGTCGGGATATCTGGCGCCGTCGCCAAACGGCCCTCGGCCGTGACCGCATAGGCCTTGATGGTGCCGGAACGCACCTGCGACAGGGAATTGGCAGGACTATCGAACATCATGTCGATCTGGCCGGCCAATAAATCCTGCATGGCCGGAGCACCGCCGCGATAGGGCACGAACTGGAAACGGGTCCCGATTGCGTTCTGAAAAAATATTCCGCCGATGTGCGCCGCGCTACCCACGCCGGGTGTTCCGACCAACGCCTTGTCGGGGTTCGCCTTCAGCCAAGCAACGAGGCCCTTCAGGTCGTTTGCCGGCACGGAATTTTTCGTCAGGACAAGATAAGGATTGCTTGCGATGAGCGCGACCGGCTCGAAATCCCTCAGCACGTCATAGGGAAGAGCGTAGATTGCGCCGTTCGCCACGTGCGTTCCCCACTGGCCCATGCTCAGCGTGTAACCATCCGCCGCCGCGCGGGCGACGCGCCCGACCCCGATGCTGCCGGCCGCGCCCGCCACGTTCTCGACGACAACAGTTTGGCCAAGCGACACCCGCATGCCCTCGGCTACGATGCGCCCGACCGCATCCACCGATCCGCCCGCAGGAAACGGCACGATCATCGTAATGGGACGCGATGAATAGACTTGCGCGGTCGTGCTCCCGACGGTTGCCAAACTGGCCGCGAACAAGACGGCAAGAAGCAGTTGCTTCATGCTTCCCTCTGAGGACTTCGATCGGCGCCGCATATGGCGGGGGACCCTCGATCGTAGCCGGTACCGGCCGCAACTGCGAGGCCAGAATGCGCGCCCGTCGCGCATGCCCCATCATGGAGCATGATGGGGAATCCATTGACACAATTTCGGTTTTCGCAAATTCGCACGGAATTCGCACGTCTACCGCCGCATTGGCATTGGCCGCGTCGAGTTCGAGGCGCCGCCAGCCGAGCGACGATGCCCGCGCGGCCGTGAGCAAGCCGGCGCATAACCCATAAGGCCTTTATCGACCCTATGCCGCCCAATCCTGAGGCGCGACGATGCGGACGATGCTGCGACCAGCTCCCTGGCGGATTACACGGACTTGAACAGGGATTCGGTCCTTCATCGCCTCGACGTGGCTGATAACCCCAACCGTGCGGCCCTGACTCCGCAGCATCTCCAATGCTCCGATGGCGGCCTCCAAACTGTCAGTGTCGAGTGAGCCGAAGCCCTCGTCGATGAACAAAGTATCGGCGAAAATCTGCCGGCCGCCGAGCCCGGAGAGCGCGAGTGCGAGCGCAAGTGACACAAGGAAGCGTTCGCCTCCTGAAAGGCTACGGGTGGAACGAGCCTCGTTGCCCATGTCGCGATCGATGACGTTCAGGCCGAGATCCTGCCCACTGCGCATTAACTTATAGCGCGGTTGCAACGTTGCGAGATGGGTGTTGGCGAGTTCGACCAGGAGGTCGAGCGTTACGCTTTGGGCGAAACGAGCAAAACGGTCACCGTTCTTCGAACCCACGGCCGCGTTTACCTCCTTCCAGATTTTCGCCTTGTCCTTGGCCGCCACGATCTCGACATCGAGCCCTGCCACTTTGGCGCGCTGCTCATCGTCCTTGGCGAGCTCGGTTGCGACTGAGCCAATCCTTGCCTGGCGCTCCTGCTGGCGGGCTTCAATGGTGTCTCGCTCGACTTCGAGGTCGAGCTTCGCCGCCTCCGGCCGGCCGGCTGTGAGGGTTGCGTCCAGATCGGCGTATCGGGCTGCGAGCGTCGCCTCGGCTTCGATAGCGCCGCGGTCCACCGCGCTTAGGCGATCGCGCAGCGCTTCGATCTCAGACGGCTCGACCGCGAGCAGCGTGGCAAGCGTCGCTCGGGCGAGGCCAGCACCAGCCAGATCTCGGGCGAGGGTAAATTCCACCGCTTCGAGATCGGCGGCGGCTTGCGCCCGCTGCTGATTCGTAGACTCGACAGCCTCACGGGCGGCGGCGAGCACAGCGGCAGCGGTTGCCGCTTCCGCGGCCCCACGGTGCTTGGCGTCCTGCGCAGTGGCGCGCTCTGCATTTATGCGAGAGCGGTGAGCGTCCGTGGCCTCGCCATCTAGGAGAATTGCGCGTTCAACCTTTTTCGCCCCGACGAAATCCGTGCGCTGGGCGAGATCTCTTTGTACCTGTGTCAGAGTCGCCGCGGCGGCTTCGGCCAGCATGCGTGCTCCAGCCGCCTTTGGCTCAAGAGCCCGTTCCCGATCTTTCGCATCAACGGAAGCCTGGCTCGCGTTTTTCCACGCCTCAATTTGCCGAATTAGCGCACTGCGGGCGGCTCCTGCGTTTTGGTCGAGGTCTGCCATATTGATCCCGGCAGGCTTCAGCCACGGCGTAAGCTCGCGATCGGACGAGACGAGGCGTTCCTCCGCCGTTGCGAGTGCTTGGCGGCCCAGGGCAAGCGCGGTTACGATCGTTGCCACAGCCGTCTGGGCAAAGGCGTGCTCTGTTGCTCGTCTTTCAATTCCAACGTTTGCCTCATTGTAGGCTTGGGTGAGCTTGGTGACATCGGTCCGCAAATCGAACGCTCGTCGCAAAGTAGTCGCGGCATCGCCTCGAGTCTCGTCGATCAACGTCGCTGCCGCGGCGATTGCCTGGGCAGCGCCGTTGGGCGTGTCGGGGCAGAGTAGGTCAAGTGCGAGTTCTTCAGCAAGCGGCCGACCTGCCTCGAGGATCTTCGTATAGGCCTGTGTAGTCTTCTGCATTCGCGCCTGCGCCCGCTCGGCCGAACCCATCGCATCTCCGATGCGGGCTTCCGCGCCCTCTTTCCGTCCCTCGGCGTTAACGACACGATCACCGGCGACGGTGAAACGAACCTGCGCCGCCTCGACGTCGGCGCGCAGCGAGGCCGCGAGTTCCGCAAACCGCGCGTCCGCGTGGACCGGGTGCACGGTTGATCCGCAGACGGCGCAGGGCTCGCCGGGCGTGAGCCTCAGGCGCAGCGTGGCTGCCGCCTCGGAGGCCGCATCCTCAGCCCGGGCCAGCGGTCCGGAGAGGGCTTCGACTTCGGCGCGCGCCGCTTTGCGAGCGTCTCGTGCGTCGGCTTCGTCCTGGCGGGCCTGTCTGAGGTCGCGCTCACCAGCCTCTCGCTGCAACTCGGTAGCGGACCAGTCGGCTGCGGCACCAGCGTAATCTTCGGCAACGCGCCCAAGGTCGCGCAAAATATCCCCAATGCTGGCGAGCCGTTCCGCGCGCACCATCATGCCGGGCTCGTCTAGTGCGTCGAGCGTTGCCATGCGGCCGCTGATCTCCTCCGCAAGCGCATCCCGCCGCTGCCTATCGGCGGCGTCGGCGATGTCGAGGTCGGCGATGTTGGCCTCCTGCAGTCGGACGTTGTTCTCGTGCTGGCGAATAGCTCTCTCGTGCGCCTCCGTATCCGCACGGAAAGTGTCGCGCTTGTCGAGCTTGGCCTCGATCTCACCCCAGCGCTCGGCAAGCTGCTTCAGAGGCGCCAGTCGCTCGATCTCCGCCCCGGCACGGGCGCGTTCGGCCCGCACTGAAGTAAGGTTACCGGCGAGGCCATTTGCGTCAGCCAAGGCCCCGTCATGGATGCTCTTGGCGTCCGCAAGTCGGTTCTCGGCATCCGCGACCTCTCGGGCATAGAAGCTCGCGCGAACTTCTACGACGATGAAGAAGCCCGGGAAATGCACTTCGACGGGCAATCCATCGGCGACCACGCGTAATCGCAGCTTTCGTCCAGCAGGTTCCGGAACCTGCTGGACGAAAGGCGTCAACCTGCCCAATTCTTGACGTCACGCGGTGAAAGCTTTTGCGGTTGGTCCTTCAGGAAGTCGTCCGTGATCACCACGAACATCGCCTCGGCGCGGCCATGAAGGCGGCGTGCGTCTCGATCCATTGCGTTCCCGGGACGACCTTCTTCGCGCACTTGGTCTCACGCGAGACAGGCGCATTTATCGTTTGGGGGTGAAACGGTGGCGGGGTCTCGCGCGCCGTCCGCTGAGGCGTGTCACTCATTCAGATATCCGTTTTCCTCTGCAAAACGAGTCCGGGTTGCCGATAGCAGAAATGGAGCGGACATGCGGGCATGTCGCAAACGGGCCACAGCCAGTCATCCGCGGGTCCTTTTAGCCAGGCTGTAAACTGGCGAACGTCCGCCAGGAAGCAGCCTGCGGCCGCTTCACGGGGAGTCTTGACAGACGCCATTTAGATGAATATCCAATAATTGATCTTTGAACCAATGAAGTTTGAACCATGTCTGTACCATCCTCTAACGGTTCACGCCGGGCCCCATCGATTGGTCCGCCATCGACCGATAAATTTCCCCCCACGATACATTTCGGTCCGAACATTCCGCCGGTTCGTCGCAATCCAACTGCTCTAGCGCGGCGCTTCTATCAGATGTGCATGGGGATGCAGGCGGATGCCCTCGCTCCCACCAACCTCACGGGGCTGCAATTCGCGGTCATGGCGATTCTCAATCGGGACAACGGCGAACCCGGCATCGACCAGAATAGCCTGGCTGCCAGGCTAGGTGTCGAGCGCTCCCATGCAAGCCTGCTGGTCGAAGAATTGGCGACCAAGGGGTTGATCGAGCGGCGCGTCAACGCAGCTGACCGTCGCGCCCGCATTCTCTCTCTAACGTCCAAAGCAGAGAAACTGTATGGACGCGCGCGGCTCGGCATACGGGCCGTGAAGGAGCGCGTTCTAGAACCGCTGTCGCCACACGAGCGCGACCTGTTCACAGACATGATGATCCGCATGATCGGGGCAAATGGTGCCCACGCCCGACCCGGCGCCGGCCGGCGCAAGCGGACCCCGCGACCGGTGTCATCCGACGGCCAAGCGACCTCCCGAAAGTCAATCGATGTGGACCGGGGCACATCGTGAAACTTCCGCGGAGACAATTTCTGCATCTGGCAGCGGGTGCCGCGGCTCTCCCGGCCGCCTCACGCAAGGCAAGGGCGCAGACCTATCCGACACGCCCAGTTCGCATCGTCGTCGGCTTTGCGCCCGGCGGATCGCCCGACATCACCGCCCGCCTCATCGGTCAATGGCTGTCGGGTCGCCTAGGTCAGCAATTCATTGTGGAGAACCGATCGGGTGCTGGCGGCAATATTGCGACTGAAATTGTCGTGAAGGCCGCCCCCGATGGCTACACCCTCCTTCTCGTCACCACGTCGAGCGCCATCAATGCGTCGCTCTACGACAGGCTCAATTTCAATTTTATCCTAGACATCGCACCTGTCGCTGGCGCTATCCGCGTGCCCAATGTCATGGAAGTGAACCTGCGGCTTCCGGCTAAGACGGTTCCCGAGTTCATCGCCTACGCTAAGGCCAATCCGGGCAAGATCAATTTTGCATCTGCCGGTATCGGGACCGCGCCCTACGTGTCCGGCGAGCTATTCAAAATGATGACCGGCATCAACATGGTACATATTCCGTATCCGCGTGTGAGCGCCCAATCCGATCTCCTCGGTGGGCAAATTCAAGTTACGTTCGGCCCAATACCTTCGGCGATTGGAAACATTCGAGCGGGAAATACACGCGCTCTCGCGGTTACCACAACCGCGCGCTCGGCGGTGCTGCCGGACCTCCCGACCGTGGGCGATTTTGTTCCGGGTTACGAGGCGAGCACTTGGCTCGGAATTGGCGCCCCCAAGAACACGCCTGCCGAAATCATCGACACCCTCAACAGGGAGGTCAACGCAGCTTTTGCGGACTCCGAGATGAAGGCGCGGTTTTCCGAAATAGGGGGCGAGGCGCTCGTCGGTTCTCCCTCCAAGTTCCGCCAATTCATCGTCGCTGAAACCGAGAAGTGGGCCAAGGTGATTAAGTTCGCGGGCATCAAAGTTGAATGATGCGCCCAATTTCACACTCGATCTATAGGAGAGCGGAGATGATAAGGAAAGCCCTAGTAAATATGAGTGTCTGCGGAATGCTGGCTTTGGCCGCGGTGCCGGGAGCCGCTCTCGCGCAGAGCGCCAGTACTGCCGAGGCGCGACTGAAGGAACTGAACATCACATTGCCCTCAGTGCCGCCGCCGGTCGCCAACTACGTAGACTCTGTCCGGGTCGGTAACTTGCTGTTTCTTGCCGGAAATACCGCGGCTCCTGACTGGAAATTCAAAGGTAAGGTTGGCAAGGACATAACGGTGCAGGAGGGGTACGACACCGCTCGGCAGGTTGGATTGATCATGCTGGCGAAAGTGCGCGCCGCGCTTGGTAGCCTTGATCACGTCAAGCGCGTCGTGAAAGTCCTGGGGATGGTCAACTCACCCGAGGGCTTTGGTGATCAGCCGAAGGTCGTGAACGGATTTTCCGATCTGATGGTTCAGGTTTTTGGCGAGGCGATCGGTAAACACGCACGATCCGCCGTAGGAATGGAGGCTCTTCCCTTCAACAATGCTGTGGAAGTTGAAATGATCGTCGAGGTGGAATGAGGGAGGCGTAGGCTTCCTCTAGAGCCGCCAGCGTACCGCTGATCGAGAAGTCAAGGATGCGGCCGAAAAAACCCGGGTCTTGACCCGAAATGCTCTTCGCGAGCACATCGAATCCGCTTCGGCGCTAACTCCGGACATATCGCGGCGCGTTCCCGCCTGCTCGGCCATATTCAGGAGTTGATGCCGATCCGTGCCGGCGTTCGTTACCTCTTGGGCCACAATAAGAAGGTTCTTGGTGTCGACGGCGGTTTGAACGTTGAAGCCGACAATTCCAGTGTCCCATGCCGCTCGCTGCCATCGAACGCGCGTCAGGATCGGTCGGCGAGATTTGCTTGTCCTTACTCTTCGTCATCTCGGTATTGATCGCACTGAGCCGCGCGATCTCTTCGTTCAGTTTCACGTTTTTGTCCTTAAAATGCGCAACCTTTACCTCTGGCACCGTATCCTCGGCTACGTAGTCGTCCATCAGCGCCGGGAACAACGCGCTCTGACCGCGATCTACCCGTTCCACGAACCCCGCTATGGTCGCCCCCTCCGATTCAGTGAAGTTGGGTAGGCCCGTTGCCGACGACCGCACTTACATCGCTGGCTGGGTTCGGAGACAGGCGCGCCGCAAATTACTCACTGCCTCGTACCTTTAACAGATCCGAGGCCGAACGTTTTCTCTCAGACTGCCCTGCGAGAACGACTCGAAATGCCTTAATCTCGCTGACGACGAAATCAAAGAATGCACGAACTCGCGGCACGTGCTGCATGTCGGGATGCATCAACAGATAGAAATGGGTGACCAGTTCGGGGATACTTTGAATAACGCGAACAAGATCGCTTTCGCGGTCGCCAAGGACAGTCGATAGGGCGGCAATACCGGCGCCAGATTTTACCGCCAAGACCAGAGCGGGCCAACTTTCGCTGCGGGCCGAAACCGTCGCGTGCGGGGCCACGGCGCGCAGCCACCTCCCAGCGGCATGCTCAGCAATTATGCCGTCGCATTTCACCACGCTGTGATGACCAATATCCTCTAAGCAATTGGGCCGCCCGTTGCGCTCGACGTACGAGCGGCTCGCGTAGACTGCCCAACCCGCCTCTGCAATCTTGCGCCCAATGAGAGTTTCATCCTCTATCACGGGTCCCAGACCCCGGATCGCAATGTCAGCCTCCCCCTTCGACAGATCGACATGCCGATCGCTCAGCACAAGCTCAATCCGCAGGTCGGGAAACCGCGCATGAAACGTCTCGAGGAGCGGCGTCCTTCTGAGGCGATCCCCTACGGTCGGACTGCACGTCACGCGAACTGTGCCAGTGGGTGCTCTATCGCATGACGCCAAGTAACGCTCGCAAGCCGCTACTGCTTCTTCGACGCCCACCACGTAAGGAATCAACCCTTGTCCAAGTTCGGTTAATCGATAGCCAGTCAACTGACGCTCGATCAGCTTACCTCCAAGCCTCTTTTCGAGGTCCGCGAGGCGACGGTACACGGTGGAATGGTTGACGCCCTGCGCCTTCGCGGCCGCCAGGATGCTCCCTTTGCGGGCGAAAGCCAGGAAGTACTTCAGGTCGTCCCAAGTGAACATTTACCCACTATGCATCTTTGCGAAGCCCCTTCGCAATCCTGCGCCTCCCAGAGCGCCAGGGACCGGGCTATCCTCTGAAAATCACCGCGAAACATAGGCGGCTAATGCCGCCAGCCAGTAGCAGGGAGAATTCAATGACGCTTGAGCGCCGCCAGGACGCACCGTCGACCCGCACGATCAATCGGAGAACATTCCTGCGTGCCGGCACCGCCACGGTCGGCGGAATAGCCGCGCTTGGCATCCTCACCCGACGCGGCAACGCGGCCGAGTTCACCTGGCGTTACGCCAACAACAACGCGGTGCAGCATCCGATGAATGTACGCCTGCGCGAGGCGGTCGAGCGCATCTGCGAGCAATCGGACGGGCGGGTCGACATTCAGATTTTTCCCAACAGCCAGCTCGGCGGCGATACCGACATGCTGTCGCAACTACGCACCGGCGCGATACAGCTGTTCAACCTGTCTGGCACCATCCTCTCCACCTTCGTGCCGCTCGCCTCCATCAGCGGCATCGGCTTCGCATTTAGGGACTACGATCAGGTGTGGGGTGCCATGGACGGCGCGCTCGGCGCCTTCATCCGCTCCGCAATCGGTAAATCCGGTATCTACGCCTTCGCTTCCACGTGGGACAACGGCTATCGCCAGGTCACCAGCAGCACGCACCCGATCGTTACGCCCGACGACCTGAAAGGCTTCAAAATCCGGGTGCCGGTGAGCCCGCTGTTTACCTCGATGTTCAAGGCCTTCGGCGCCGCACCGGCCGGCATCAATGTCAACGAAGCCTATTCGGCTATGCAGACCAAAATCGTCGAGGGCCAGGAGAATCCGCTGGCGCTGATCGATCTCTACAAGTTTTACGAGGTGCAGAAATTCGTCTCCATCACCAATCACATGTGGGACGGATTCTGGACGCTCGCCAACGGCCGGGTCTGGGCATCGCTGCCGAAGGAGCTTCAGGGCATCGTCGAGCGCAATCTCGACGCGGCGGCGAGGCTCGAGCGCGAGGACGTGCACGCCCTCAACGCGTCCCTGCAGGGCATGTTGCGCGAGAAGGGGATGGCCTTCAACAGCACCGATCCGCAGATATTCCGTGCCGCCTTGCGCAAAGCCGGCTTCTACGCCGAGTGGAAGGAAAAATATGGCACTGACGCCTGGGCAGTGCTGGAGAGCCAGGTCGGTGCGCTCAGCTGAGGCCATCGAGGTTGCCCGCATATTCGGTATGACGTCCTGAGCCACGCGATCCCGCCCGCCGATTTGGAATGGACTGCGCTCGGCCGGCCGCCTTTGGAGACGATCAAACATTCGGTCGCCTCGACCGTCGCCGAGGGGTTGCTTCAAAGGCACTCGCAGCTAGGTAATCTTTGACGGCGCAGCGGCTCTGGAGGGCTAACGTCATGGCGAGCGTGAAACTTCCACGTCGTCAATTTCTGCATCTGGCAGCGGGTGCCGCCGCGCTCCCGGCCATGTCGCGCATGGCGCGAGCGCAGACCTATCCTACGCGGCCGGTGCGCTTAATCGTCGGGAGTGCTGCCGGCCTTTCCCCTGATTTCACGGCGCGCCTGATGGGTCAATGGCTGTCCGAACGCCTCGGCCAGCAGTTCGTCATCGAAAACCGGGCGGGCGCCGCGAGCAATATCGCGACCGAGGCGGTCGTGCATGCGTCCCCGGATGGCTACACGCTCCTCTTTGTCACAGCGGCCAGCGCAGCGAACGCCGCGCTGTACGATAACCTCAACTTCAATTTCATCCGGGACATCGCACCGGTCGCGGGCATCATGCGGGTGCCAGGCGTGATGGTGGTCAATCCAACGGTCCCGACTAAGACGGTTCCCGAGTTCATCGCTTATGCCAAGGCTAATCCGGGCAAAATCAACATGGCGACCACCGGCAACGGGAGCGCGGGACATTTGTTCGGCGAACTTTTCAAAATGTTGGCCGGGGTCGACATGCTGGACGTGCCGTATCGCGGCAATTAAATGCCTGACTTACTTGGAGGACAGGTGCAGATATCGATTAACCCGTTGGCAACGTCCCTCGATCTCATCAAAGCTGGCAAGCTGCGAGCGCTGGCGGTCACTACCGCGACACGTCAGGAGACACTCCCAGGCATCCCAACTTTGGCGGAATTTGTACCGGGCTACGAGGCGAGCGTCTGGCAGGGCATCGGTTCACCCAGGAACACGCCCATCGAAATCATCAACAGACTTAACAAGGAGATCAACGCTGGACTTGCCGATCCGACGATGAAGGGACGGCTTGCCGACCTGGGCGGTACGGTGATGTCAGGCTCGCGCACCGACTTCGGGAAGCTCGTTGCGGATGAAACCGAGAAGTGGGGCAAGGTGATCCGTGCGGCCAACATCAAGCCGGAGTGATCCCGGCATCGACCGCCGAACTTTCCGTAACCTCCGATACGCGAAATCTTGCTTTGTCGCGGCAACCGAGAACAAATCAATCCTTCGCAGTGCGGCAATCGACGACGGCGAGAGTCCGGTCAGGGTCACAATGCGAAATACCCGTAGCGAGCAAATATTTTCCGGCTACCCCATAGCGGACGTTCGACAGTGGTTGTGGTCGCTTCGGGATTCGCGCGACGGGCATTCCCTCGACGAGGGTAGGGGGTAAAACGGTTACACGCCCTCAGCCCCGTGTTGTTGTGCCACCGAGCAGGCGCTGGATGCCGCTATGTTGAAACTACATGAGAGCATGGCATCTGCACTGGCGGCCCTGGGTGACGATAACTGATGCCACCGGATGGTCAAAGACGCATCTGCTGGCTGTTGGAGCTTGCAGCTGCCACGCTTTGGCGCGACACGCTCGGCACCTGACAGATCACCGTCTGGAGGTCAATGCCGACCCTGACGGAACCGCTCATGGTTACGACAATTGCGAGAATGGCTTATTTCTCAGCCGTCTTGTGGAGCCCTTCTGGGATTTATCCCGCCGACATCAAATGAAACGCGAGAAGCACGCTTACGATCGCGGCCACACCGAAGGCGGCGATCCCGGTAAAGACGAAGATCCACAATTTTGAATGCAAGATCCTTCCCGCTCGGCGCTGGTCGATTTCAGCCGTGAGTTTGTCCCCCAATAGGGGATCGCCACGCGGATAGGTCCGCGCGCGCTCGGCCAATTCTTCGTCCGTCCATTTAGCCAGCGGCTTGACGATGTCCGGCATTGTTTTGAACCTCATCGCGCGCTTAGCGCTGGGAACCCAGCGCACGCGCCCGCCATCGTCTAGTGTGCCCGGCGCGAGCGGCGGCGAACTAGTGACGTCCAGGGGGTCAGGCGCTTCACTCACGGCTCCTCCCGGAAACCGCAGCATACCGGGCGCCGCCGGATTCTTGATCTTGAGCCACGCCTTCGAAGGCCCGGATCGATACGGGTGCTCTCGGTGCTTGGAGACGATACCCTCGGCTCCTAACCCGCAGGCAAGGGAGAAGATCGCAGCGCCGTCTCCCTCAAGGTGCTCGCTGTACTGGATCCCGACGGGCACCTTGGCGAGGAGCTGCTCTAGCTTGGCCTTGCGCTCCTCGAGCCGCCGCGGGCGCCAGTCCTCCCCGTCGAGCTCAAGCAGGTCGAAGGCATAGAAGGACACCTCGCCGTCATGGGCGCGGCTGTGGAGCTTTTCGAAGATCGCCAGCCCCTCCCCGTCGCACCATACGGCTTCCCCGTCGATCGTCGCGGATGTTGGCGCCAGAGCCCGCCACAGCCTCGCAGATCAGCGGATAACGGTCGGACCAATCGTGAACAGGCGCACGCGGCCTTCCCGCTTGCGGGCGATCAGGCGGTAACCGTCGTGCTTGATTTCATGAATCCACTGGGGGCCAACCGGAGGCTTTGTCGCTCGGGTCGGTATGCAGGGTTCGATAAGGCCGGGCCGCTTCACCGGCGGCTTGGTGCGCCACTCCATGGCCTGAAAATGGTGCGAAGGCCGGTCCGCGGCAAGGACTCGCCACCGCAAGAAAATACCCCTCCGAGGGGGGCGGCGCGCCAGTAAGGGGCCTTTGCCTCGAACATCAGGACCCCGGTGTGTCGATCCGCACATGGCTCGCCACCCTCGAGCAATCGATCGCGGCGTACGATCTTTTTTGGGGGGACGGAGCATTCGAGCTTAGCGCGCTAATTAGCCCTCCCATGAGCGCCCGGCGAACGTGGCACGCAGACACTCCTGCGTAGCCGGTCAGCGGGCCATTGCCGCCTTTTGGCGAAGCGGATGACTCAGCGGGCGACGGGCGTGCGGGTTCGCGACCTGACCCGCGGGGATACAAGGAGCCGGTCCGGGGTTACTGCCGCGCCGCCCGGCCCAGTCAAGCGCGACTGTGGCAATCCAGGGGTTTCCTCCGAACGTGGGTGGTGACCGCGGATAACAGGTGGTTACCACCTAACCACGAAGTTTTTTTGCGCTACTCGGGCTGGAGTCCCAAGTCCGTGCTGTCACCCGCCATGGCGCCTGTCGCCGCCGCCGCCTCCTGGGGCAACAAATCGGTTAGCACCGCCTCCCCACCCCACCCAGGAGCGACGTACCGGCCGCCACCGGCCGCGCCGGACCCAACGCCGCCCCTCGGAGCGATTTCGATCACCCTCGCCACGGCTGGGTCCGAAGTTACGGCCCCCGCGGAAATCCCCGCGGTCGACACGATACGGGCCACGTCCCCCCCGGGTGAGTGCGGTGCATGGTGACGGTCAGTGAAGAGTTGGCTTCCTTGCCGGCAGCGAAACCAACGCGTTCCGCCGCGCGCGCTTGCAGGAAAGGATTACCTCGTGCATTTCGTGTTCGGCGATCCGGGTCATCTCCTGCATCTGCCGGAGCATGCCTTTAATGTCACCCACGCTCGCCAACTTGCTCGCGTCCGTTGTGACATCGAGCACCCCTGCAAGCAGGGCTCGCAACTCTCCGAGGACCCCAAGACCACGATGGGCTCGCTCGGGAAGGTCGATGGCTTCCTCCGCACCAAACAGCCCTTCAACAAAACCGTCAAGCTCCTGGCGCCGGATCAATGCCAGAGTGGCGAGACCCTCTCGCGAGGTGGCAACATTAGGCCGGGTTAGGCGAAAGGGTGCGCTCCGTTCCTGGTGCCGCGTAAGCCGATTCCACAAACCCATAATGAGCGCGCCGATCAATTCGTTCGCCGCGTCGAGCGAGCCAAAATCCGGCAACTTGCCGCCCCACAGGCTCTCCACGGTTTTGATTGGCGAAGCCCACATAACCGGCGTCGCGATATTGCCAAGGAAGCGCGTGCGCACCTCGTGAAACAGTACAGGACAGTGATAGCGTTCGAGTAGCGCACGGACCTCCTCATCTGTCGCGATCGCTGGAGCGGGCGGTTCAGCCATATTCTCTTGGGCTTTTTCGTAATCGACTGGCGACTATGCGGTCTGCCGCGTCTTCCGTCCAGCCTTCTCACCCGTAGCTCTGCCCTGACTTTGATCCAAGAAAGTCACGCGCGAGTCATCGATAATTAGACACAAGAACGCTTTTTGGAACGTTCGCCCCAGCGGGCCGGCCAGTAAATCAATACGGCCCCTATGGAAAGGGCCGCCATACCCATTTCCGATTCCATATTTGGCAAAAGCCAGGCAATCCACCAGGGCGCAGTGCCGTACCAATCGATGAGCGAGGGGCTGCCGGTAGCATTGTCCCCATACAGCCAAGCCGCTGCCCCCGCGAAGCAAAGTATCCAGCCGACCTTAGCCGCTCCGCTCAAAGGTGAGGCTCGGGTTGTCGCCCAATCGCCGATCCTGGACATAGCTTGCCTCTAGTGGAATTCGATCTTGCACCTAAGCCAGCACGCGGCCCTGGAGTTCCGGCCAGTTAGGAAGATATCGCTAAGCAACCCGCTACAACGGGCCGACGGATCGCCATCATGTCAAAGACAATCGCGGTGACGACCACTGCGAAGGGATGCTCCCGATCAGCGGGAAGAGAGAGGAGGCGGCACGAGCAGAGGCCGGTATAGCTGCGATTACGCAGCCAACCTCAAGGAGGCGTCCGACGACCGCGCCGCCTTGCCGGAGACATTCTGCGTCGATTGGCCTTTGAGCGGAACCAATAGTCCTGCGTGCTGTTGAGACCCCGGACGGGGAATGCCTCAAGCCCCCCAGCCCCCGCTTTCCCGTCCGGAAACCCCGCTGCCTCGAGGGCGGGGTTTTTCCGTGGACCGCCGTCGGTGCGAAGCCCAGCATTGTCGTGATCACCAACCATATGCCTCCGATACCCCCCGCCGGTCGCAGCAACAAAGGGCCAAAGGACGAAGGCGGCGAGCATCAGAATTCGACGACTGAGCCCTCCGAACCGCAAAACATCGCGGAACAGGGGGAAACAGCGAACACCAAACAAAATACAACCAACAAAGGGTTTTTCCAGGGTCGCCGGGTAAAGTGACACTCGGCAACCGCGTCGGTTGGCCGCCTCGACGCGCCATCGGCAGTTCATGCTCGCGGCTCACCGGGCACCTCGAAGAAACTCGAACTCTGCGCTCGCCGCAATTTGTGCTCACCATCCCCGCCCTCGCCTGCCCCAATGCCACCCCGAACGTGGTGGGTGGGACATTCGCGCCCCGAGTAGGGCCGCCCCGAGGTCAGTTGTCCGGACAGGACGACTACCCACAAAAGCCAATCCGACGGAGGCTGAAAGGTGCCAGGGTCGAAGCGGCGGCCGCAGAAAGTGCCCCTGAGCTGTCATTGCAAATTTCGCGGGCCGGGGATGGCTTGGAGTACCGAGCCGGCACAGTGCGGACACATTCAAAACTTGGCTCAAAATTCATTTATTCGGACCTTCAGGTGGCAAATAGCTGTTCGATCGCCGCGGCAATTCGAAAGAGCCTGTGGTCATGTCCATTTCGAGCAACGAGCATCAGTCCGACAGGCAGCCCACCAGACCGCGGTAGAGGCAGCGAGATCGCGCAGAGATCGAAGAAATTGATTAGCCCCGTGTTTCGTAGAGCCAGCGCGTTAAGCCTCAGGAAACCCTCGCTCGTCGATACTTCGGCGATCGTTGGAGCCACGATGGGCGTCGTTGGAAGCACCAGCACGTCAAGGTCTTGGAGCCGAGCGTCCATCGCACTGGTGAGTTCTGCTCTGGCACGGACGACGGTCATGTAGTCAGCTGCTGAGACGGCGCCTCCAGCCTGAATCCGGGTTCGAATGAACGGGTCAAAGTCTTCTGGGCGAGCCGCCAGTTGCTCACGATGAACTGTGTACGATTCAGCTGACACGAGCGTCAACCGCATGCTGCTTTGAAGCATGTCGTCGAACAAGGTGACTGGCTCTTCCGAGACTCGAGCGCCGCTCTTCTCTAACCGTCCAATCGCCTCGGAAAATCGAGCGGATACCGTCTGATCGAGATTGCTGAGGAGCGGCCCCCGAGGAATCGCGAGGCGTAAGCTCGACAGCGGAGCTGGGCTTAGGGGCCTTGGGTCATCACCGGCGAGTATGGAGTTCAGCTCTGGCGCACGCGGCGACCGACCTTGCCATCGGGCCAACCGAGTCCAGCGTGTAGGAGAGAGGAAAGGCGCCGTCGGTAGGCACTCTGCGTTTCGTCGGCTTAAACCCAACTATGCCGCAGAAGGCAGCTGGAACACGGGTTGAGCCACCAGTATCGGTTCCAATCGCGATCTCGCACATTCCGTCCGCGACCGCCACAGCGCCACCTGACGTTGATCCTCCGGGAACGCGCGCTCGATCGGCCGGATTGCCAGGCGTGCCATAGTGCGGGTTGGTGCCAATAACTGAGAAAGCGAACTCGACCATATTGGTTTTTGCAACGATGATCGCGCCGGCCGCACGAAGCCGGCGCACCACTGGCGCGTCAGCTTTAGCAGGGGGGGCGTCAGCTCGTATCTTTGACCCGGCCCGAGTCGGTTCGCCGGCCACGTCAAACAGGTCTTTGATGCTGACGACAGCGCCGTCCAGGGGCCCGAGGCTAATGCCCGCACGCGCTCTTGCGTCGGCAGCATCGGCAGCGTCGCGAGCGGACTGCAAGTAGACCGTTAGGCATGCGCGCGCTCCCTCACCCTGGGGGTTCGCGATCCGAGCCAAAGCCTCCTCCAGGCGGTCGCGTGCGAGACGAGTTTGCACTACCGCCGTTGTCGGTGCCTGTGCTCGGGAGTTTCTTGTTGTTGCAAATAGGGCTGACACTCCGGTAGCAGCCAAAAAGCGACGTCGATTAAGGACGTGTTCCGAGCCTTGCACTGTTCCCTCCTCCGTCAAGAGCTTTCCGACGATAGGCTATCGGCTTGGTTGTGTACGCGAAAGGGGTACGGCGGTTCCCGGCCTTGGGTCCCTCTCGAGCCCGGCATTTTGACGGCTGGCTTCTTTTGGACAACTGGACATGGCCTGACCTGCAGCTTGCCCGGGCCGGTCGCGACCGGTTCGCCGGCGCACGCTAGCCACTTCAGGCTTGGGCTTGGGGGAGGTCGGCGAGTGCCAGGAGCCCCACCCATGTCCCCGCCTGCCCCAATGCCGCCCCTGAGACCCCCCTGGAGCGGCAAACGCGGTGGGTGGGGCGTTCTGGCCCTGGTGCCGCGCTATATGGTGCGGCCAGACGGCCTACTCCGAAAGCGCCGGGCGCCCGGCTGAAAAAGTGATCTGCCTGTCGGACATAGGGTGAATCTCGAGTTACCGTGGCGGTAACAATCCTACGTTTTCTGGTAAGAAGTCTTTAACGATGAAGTCGGGGATGCCCGTTCCTTAGGGATGGGAGCATTGAAGCGTAGCCGTATGAGCGTTCTGGCGCGTCTATTTACGGGCCGACCGAAGATCGAACCGGCGCGTTGCGTCGTCGGCGACCGTCCTACGTCGCCAGCACCCCGCAGCAGCGCAGCGGCTGTGCGATGGTCGAGCCGAAGACGCCCGCCGATTTCCCCGTGCTCCTGGTCCCTCTTCGAGCGAATGCGTTCGAGCGCGCCGCCTGTGCCGCGACGATAATCGTGAGACCGAATCCGCAACTCGGCAAGACGGTTTCCGCCTGGGCCTTGATGCTGAGGTTCCATTCAAGCTGGTGGCGCCGAATAACAAGCCAGCAAGCGACC
The DNA here is from genome assembly GCA_963721005.1 of uncultured Alphaproteobacteria bacterium. Lineage (GTDB taxonomy): Bacteria > Pseudomonadota > Alphaproteobacteria > Rhizobiales > Xanthobacteraceae > VAZQ01. Next base: position 1,546,295 of record CAVRHR010000003.1, read on the forward strand.
AAAGCTAAGGCCAGCACGGTCTGGTAGCGTGAGGTGCCAAGCCGGCCCCGTAGAAGTCCAGTCGTGTAGCGATGGCGACGATAGGAACGCCCGGTATGACCGCTGGATGGGCCATCCGCTAGGGCGGACCTTGTAATTTCAACATTCATTGGGCAACATCTTAAAGCGCATCTACTCAATGTGAGCCAAGCACGCCAACTACTTATTGCCGAACGGGAGAACAACACCTTGGACGCGCCGGCCTCAATTGAAATTGCAAAGCACACTTTGCTCTCCGGGGGCCTCATTCTGGGCATCGGCATCATTGCCGGTTTATTTGCTCAGAAGACAAAGATTCCTGATGTCGCGGTGTTTCCAATCGTCGGCATAGTTATCGGCCCGGAAGCGTTGGGCCTGATCAACATCAAGACAAATTCGGCACTAAACCAAATTATCTTTCTCTTCGGCGCGAGTTACATTCTTTTTGATGGAGGCGCTTCGTTGCAATTCAACATACTGAAGCGAGTCTGGATTACAATTGTGGCGCTCGCCACGATCGGCGTTATATTGACTGCCGCCATCACCGGCATTGCCGCATATTGCGTTTTCAATATCCCATTGGGCGTAGCGCTGCTGCTAGGCAGCACACTCGCTTCGACAGACCCCGCAACGCTCGTCCCAATCTTTCAACAGGTGAGCATCCGCGACCGTGTGGCACAAACGGTGGTGAGCGAGTTCGGCATTCAACGACGCCACAGGGGCGGTCGTTACCTTCGGAGTGCTGGCAGTCGCCATGGGTACCGGCGATTTCTCGTTAGCCGCGTCCCTAGTCGGTCTAGTCAAACAACTGATGATCGGCGTTGTTGCGGGTGCCGCTTTCGGATACCTGGCTGCGTTGTTCATCGCGCATGAACGATGGGCATTCCTCTCGGAATATGCACCGATAGTAACGCTGGCTGCCGTGATCTTCGCCTATTTCGCCGCCGATGGTTTGCAGGCCAGCGGCTTCACGGCAGTTTTCATCTTTGGCATGGTGCTCGGAAACCGGGACTCGTTCGGATTGAAAATGGACGCGGGCGAGGCGAAAAAACTCGATGAATATGTTGCGACCACTGCGTTCATCATGCGCGTTTTCATCTTTATCCTGCTCGGCGTCCAGGTCGATTTCCGTCTTATGCATCAATATCTGCAGGGCGGCATCATCGTCGTCGCCATTTTCATGTTGGTGGCCCGGCCGATTACTGTCTTTTTGTGTGCGCTGCCGGACCGGCGGGCGCGGTGGAGCCTCAACGAAATGCTGTTTATGTGCTGGACTCGCGAGACCGGTGTCATTCCGGCAGCTCTCGCCGGACTGTTGATCGGTATGAAGGCGCCCGGCGCTGAAATGATCACGTCAGTCACCTTTATCGCCATTCTCATGACGATCTTGATACAGGCACCAACAACAAAATGGCTGGGGGATAAGCTGGGACTTTTGGAGGCACAATAATAGCACTGATCCTGTGGATTCGTGTCATTGGCTACCCCGAATAGTCGGAAGTATGACGGTTGCTTGTGGAGATCGAGGCCAATACCGACTAGAGCAATCCAGCAAGGAAGGATGGGGCGGCCCGAAAATTTCTTGTAATGGGTTGCCTGTTGGTGAAGCTGTGCCTAAGGCACGCAGCTGGTCGGACTGATCGAGATGACGCCAAGGTCAATACCATGACGGGGTTGGGACGGCTAGCGGATGGCTTGAATGCGATAGTGGACGTCGTCGGGCGCTGGGCGTCGTGGCTCTGTCTGCCGGTGATCCTGCTGCTGTTCCTGCAGCTGCCGCTGCGCGACATCGTGCATGGCGGTAACAATACGGACAACGATCTCGGCCAAATCATCTTCGCCAATTTCTTCATGGTTGGCATTGCTTTCGCCATGCGTCACGACGCCCATGTCCGGGTCGACATCTTCCATCAGCATTTCGGCAAGCGCGCGCGGGCGATTATCGAACTCGCCGGCACCATGCTGTTCACGTTGCCGTGGCTCGCGCTCCTCGCCTGGTATTCGTTGCCGATCGTGCTGAACTCCCTGGCCCAGACCGAGAAATTCGCCGAGACCTTCACCCCCGGCTATTTCATCCTCAAACTCGGGTTGTTCTTCTTCGTGGTCTTGGCGGGGCTTCAGGCGCTCGCCAAAATCATCCGCGCCGCCCTGGCACTGGTCGCACCGCAGCCGGGAGACAGATGCTGAGCCCGGGAGTGCTGCCATTCGAGCCGGGCGCGCTGGGGCTGGCGATGTTCGCCGCCGTCTTCGTGCTGCTGATGCTCGGATTCCCGGTCGGCTTCACCCTCGCGGGTACCGCGGTCCTCATGGCGGCGCTAGGTTCTCTCCTCGGCGTGTTCGACTTCCACTTGCTGTCGGCGCTGCCGTTGCGAGTCATCGGGATCATGGAAAACGACCTGCTCCAGGCGGTGCCACTGTTTCTCTATGTGGGGGTGATGCTGGAGCGCTCCGCGTTGGCGGCCGACCTGCTCGGAGGTATGAGCGGCCTGTTCGGCCGACGCGCCGGCGGCATCGGAATTGCGAGCTTTATCATCGGAGCGCTGTTCGCCCCCATGACCGGCGCGGTCGGCGCCACGGTGCTGACCATCGGGGTCTTGGCACTGCCGAGCATGCTCCAGGCCGGCTACGACAAGCGGCTGGCGAGCGGCATCGTGTGCAGCGCCGGCACGCTGGGAACCATCCTCCCGCCCTCGATCGTGCTGATCCTACTCGGCAACTTTATGCAGAGCGCGACCCTTGAGGCGCAGCTGGCGCACGGCGAGACCGTGGTCAATCCGCTTACCATCGAGGATATCTACCTGGGTGCGCTTGGCCCGGCCGCACTGGTGCTGGGACTCGGCATTGCCTACGTCGTGCTGGTGGCATATTTCCGGCCGGAACATTGTCCGCCCTCATCCGCGGTGCTGGCCGATCCGCCCTCCTTTGGCACGCTGATCTTCCGGCTGTTTGTGCCGTTGGGCCTGATCGTGGCGCTACTCAGCGCCATCATCACCGGGATGATGTACACCGTCGAGGCGGCAGCCAGCGGTGCCATCGGGGCGACGTTCTACGCTATAGCCCGCAGGCAGCTCACACTCCGCCGACTGACCGAGACCGTGCAAAGCGTGATGAAGCTCACCGCTATGGTGTTCTTGCTGTTGATCGGCGCGACGACGTTCTCGCTGGTATTCCGCGGCTTCTCGGGCGACGTCTATGTCACGCATCTGCTGTCGTCGCTGCCGGGCGGCACGATCGGGCCGGTCGCGGTGGTGATGGCGGTGTGCTTCGGACTCGGCTTCTTTCTGGACGCGCTCGAGATCATCTTCCTGGTGGTCCCCATCGCAATGCCGCCGCTGCTTTTCCTGGGCGTCGATCCGGTGTGGCTGGCGGTGCTGACAGCGATCAATCTACAGACCAGCTTTTTGCACCCGCCATTCGGCTTCGCGCTGTTCTTCATGCGGAGCATCGCGCCCAAATCGATCTCGACCGGCGACATCTATTGGGGCGCCGTGCCTTTCATCCTTGTGCAGCTGATCGTGCTGGCGCTGGTCTGGTTCCAGCCGGCGATCGTCACGACCATTCCGGTCGCCTGGAACGGCACCAGCACGGCCCCCGCGCCCGCGGCCCTTCCCAACCGCTGATCCGACGGCCTGAAGCAGCCTCCTCCCATGCCCGTTTCACGACACACCGAGGCGGGAAATACAATTTGGGCGGGGCGCTTGTTGGTGTATGCTCGCAGTGAGTGGCAAGCTCCGTTTCGGAGCGGGGTCAAACGGGAGACCATTCCATGGATCGACGTAAATTCTTGACTGCCGGCGGCGTCGGATTGGCCGCCAGCACCATCGCGGCGCCGGCGATAGCGCAGTCGGCGCCCACCCTCAAGTGGCGCATGACTACGAGCTGGCCCAAAAGCCTCGACATTCTATTCGGCGGCTGCGAGTATTTCGCCAAGCGCGTCGCCGAGATGACCGACAACAATTTCCAGATCCGCGTCTTTGCCGGCGGCGAGATCGTGCCGCCCCTTCAGGTGCTGGACGCGGTGCAGAACAACACAGTCGAGATGGGCCACACCGGCAGCTACTATTATGTCGGCAAGGACCCAACCTTTACCTTTGATTGCACTGTGCCGTTCGGCATGAACTATCGCATCATGAGTTCATGGCTGCGCGAGGCCGGCGGCCAGGAGCTAGTGAACGACTTCTTCAAGGACTTCAACATCCTGCCGATCCCGGCCGGCAACTCGGGGGCCCAGGCGGGAGGTTGGTGGCGGAAAGAAGTCACTACCGTCGACGACCTCAAGGGCATCAAGTTCCGCATCGGCGGCTGGGGCGGTGCCGTCTTGACCAAGCTCGGCGTGGTGCCGCAGCAATTGGGAGCCGCCGACATCTATCCGGCGCTCGAGAAGGGCACGATCGACGCTGCCGAGTGGATCGGCCCCTATGACGACGAGAAGCTCGGCTTCTACAAGATTGTTAAATACTACTACGCTCCAGGTTGGTGGGAGGGTCAGACCAACCTGTCGCTCTACGTCAACTTGACGCAGTGGAACACGCTCCCGCCGGCCTACAAGGCGATCGTCCAAACCGCAGCAGCCGACACCAACAACCGGATGCTCGCAGCCTATGACACCCACAATCCGCAGGCGCTTAAGCGGCTTATCGCAAACGGCACGCAACTGCGCTTCTGGTCGAGGCCCATCCTGGACGCTTGCTTCAAGGCGTCCCGCGAGCTTTACACGGAAGAAGCGGCGCGAAATCCAAGGTTCAAGAAAATCTATGAGCCGTGGTCGGAATATCTCGCCGCGCAGGCCGAATGGATGCGCGTCGAAGAGCAGCAGTTCGACAACTACATGTATACGAAGGTCGGCACGAAAACCTGACCGGCCGTTCCAGGCGCGTGAAAAAGCCCCCTGGGAACGGCGGGGCTTTTTTCATGAGCCGCGCGCGCTACCTGAAGTCGGGTGGCGGGTTGGTGTCTGGCGGCGGCGCCTCGAAATGGATCGTGTTCGGATTGATCCCGGTTCCTTTATCGAGCACCCCGGTCACCATTCGCGGGAAAGCAATGACGATGCCGACCATGATCACTTGGATGATCACAAAGGGGATAACTCCCCAATAGATCTGCCCGGTGGTGAGCGGCGCCAGGCGCTTACCGGTGACGCGATCGGTGTATTCCTCTTTAGGCGCCACGCTGCGGAGATAGAACAGCGCATAGCCGAAGGGCGGGTGCATGAACGACGTCTGCATATTGACGCCCAGCAGCACGCCGAACCAGATCAAATCGATGCCCAACTTCGCGGCCACCGGGCCCAGGAGCGGCACAATGATGAAGGCGAGTTCGAAGAAATCGAGGAAGAAAGCCAGCACGAAGGCGAGCGCGTTGACAACGATAAGAAACCCGATCTGGCCGCCGGGCAGGCCGATCAGCAGGCTCTCAACCCAAAGATCGCCGTTGACGCCGCGGAACACCAAGCTGAAAACGGTCGAGCCGACGAGGATAAACATGACGAACGAGCTAAGCTTAGCCGTCGTGTCCATCGCCTGCCTCATCAGCTTCAAGTCGAGCCGGCGATTGGCGAAGGCAAGGATCAGCGCGCCCGTCGAGCCCATGGCGCCACCTTCGGTCGGCGTGGCGATGCCAAGGAAGATGGTGCCGAGCACAAGAAAGATCAGCGCCAAAGGCGGCATCATGACGATCACGACTTGGCGCGCGAGCAGGCTCAGAATGTGCAGCTTGAGGTATTTGTCGGTCAGTGCTGCAGCATAGGCCGCCCCACCTACCAGCGCACAAGCCCAGATCGGATGCAGGATATCGTAAGCGGTGAGGACATAGGCGACCGCCACGGCTATTCCGAGCGCCACCACGAGCGAGGCGTAGCCCGCCCTGCCGGTCGATTCGCGGACGGTGATGGCTTCGGGCGGCAGCACCGGCATGTGATCCGGACGGATGATCGAGATGATGAAGACCCACGCCGCATAGAGCGCCGCGAGGCCAAGACCAGGAATGAAGGCGCCCTGATACATATCGCCCACCGAGCGACCGAGCTGGTCGGCCATCACAATCAGCACCAAGCTCGGTGGAATGATCTGCGCCAGCGTGCCAGAAGCCGCGATCACGCCTGCCGCCACGCGCCGGTCATAACCATAGCGCAGCATGATCGGCAGCGAGATGAGGCCCATCGAGATCACCGAGGCGGCGACAACACCGGTTGTCGCCGCAAGCAGGGCCCCCACGAACACGACCGCATAGGCGAGGCCGCCGCGAATCGGCCCGAACATCTGGCCGATGGTGTCGAGCAGATCCTCGGCCATGCCGCTGCGTTCCAGGATCAGGCCCATGAAGGTGAAGAACGGGATCGCCAGCAGCGTGTCGTTCGACATGATGCCGAAGATGCGCTGCGGCAGTGCCTGGATCAGCTCCGGTCCCAACAGGCCGTAATGGATAGCGATGATACCGAACAGAAGACCATTGGCCGAAAGCGAGAACGCCACCGGATAGCCGATCATCAGCAGGATGATCAGCATCGCGAACATCAGAGGCCCGATGTTGGCGATGAAAAGCGCGCTCATCGCCCATCTCCTTCTACCAAGTCGTGGGGCGCTATTTCATCCGCACCATGCATGTGATGCGGCGTCGGGTCGGGGATGATATTCATCAGAAAGGCAGCGCGCTTGATGATCTCGGAGACGCCTTGCAGGGCGAGCAGGAAGAACCCGACCGGGATCATCAATTTCACCGGCCAGCGCAGGAGGCCGTTGGCGCTGGGCGAGGTCTCATGTAGCGCGTAGGATGCAGTGAACACCGGCCAGGCCAGGGTCATGATGAGAAGCGCGATCGGCAACAGAAAAAACAGTCCGCCCAGCAGGTCGATCCAGGCGCGGGTGCGCGGCGACAAGCGGCTGTTGATGATGTCGATGCGGACGTGCTCGTTCCTGAGAAGGGTATAGCCGGCCCCGATCAGGAAAAAACTCGTGTACAGGTACCATTGCAGCTCTAGCCACGCATTGGAGCTGTAATCGAAGAGATAACGCACCACGGCGTTGCCCGCGCTCACCAGCACGGCGGCCAGCACCATCCAATAGGCAATATGGCCGACCCGCTCATTGAGCCGGTCGATCAGCTGACTTAACGCTAACAGTAATCGCACGGCTGCCCCCCGAACGACGCCGGCCGATTAGACTGTCCGGCCTGTTATTGGCGTCAAGCAGTATGCCATGATCCTTGGGCCAATGCCAGTTCCTAGACACTTTGGCCGTGTCGGCTTCGTCAACTCTTTCCGTTTATCTGACTTCCGGCAGCTTGGGGTGAAGCGTATCGACACACGCCACACGGCAAGCCGGTCGAATTGGCAGCCAATACCCTGAGACACAAACATCCGTAGACACTCATCGAGTTGCCTCCGCCTTTACTCGCTGCACCACACCCGTCCCGCATCCGACGGTCTTCCCGATCCGAACGATGCGGACGCCCTGGCGAGGCATTTTCCGGAATCGTGTCTCCTTGTCGGCGCCAACGCGAGGGCTAGCCGAACCCCTGAGGCTTTCGCGCGCGCCAAGCCGGTTCGAACGCGTTCCCGGATCAAGGACTTGACATTTCCCGTTGGAATGTCGGCTAGCTGGGGAGCTACTGGGGACCACAAGATTGGCGCCACGGGAGGTGACTGAAGCGCTCGACGAGGAAATCGAGGAACGCACGGACCTTCGGCATACGATGCCGGCCCTGCGGATAGACCGCAGAAAGTGGCACAGGCTCAACTGCATGACTTTCCGTTAAGATCGATTTGAGTCGACCCTCGCTCAGCGCCTGGGCGGAAATCAAATCGGCAAGTCGCGTAATTCCGCCCCCAGCAATCGCGAGGCGCAGGGCGGCCTCACCGCTATCAACGACTACTCTGCTCCTAATTTCAATGAACCTCAGCTTGCCGTTGGTGCGAAACGGCCAGCGAAGTGAGGATGGAGAGAATCTTAGAACAATACAATCATGGTCTCGGAGCTGTTCGGGTGTAAGCGGAGTGCCCCGGCATGCAAGATATTCTGGCGATGCGAAGAGGCCTCGCTGAATTTCACCGAATTTGCGCGCCACAAGTGAAGGATCATCAACTCGCCCGGTGCGGATTGCGACGTCCGCGTTCTCTGCTAACAAGTCGATGACACGATCTGTAACGGCGCGCACGGGGGGCAGCATCGAAGTCTTCTATGCGGACCGGGTGCTCGCCGCGTCATTTGGCATGCGTGGCCCCGGCTGGTGCTGGTGGGCATGCCGGTCCGGCTGCCTGCCAGATAGGCCGCCGATTGGCCCGTTTGCTACGAGCTACGCCGGATACCGGCACGCGCTACATGCCGACACACGCTCGCCGAGGGATACGGTCAGCCCTTAGTTCTTTTGACTGCTCGTATTCCTGCAAGAGTACGAGCAGTTTTCATTCCATGAGCGAGCAAAAGACGATGAAACCGAACCTCAAGCTGGTCCGGCCAACCACAGATAAACGAGCAGTTAGACCGTTGCGCCGGCCGAACAAGGAGCTTCGTCCGAGGGGCGAGCACCTAACCGAGGCCGAGGTCATCCAGCTGGTGGAGGCGGCGAAGGGTAACCGCCACGGCCATCGGGACGGCACCATGATCTGGATGACCTATCGGCACGGGCTGCGCGCAGCCGAGGTGTGCGACCTCCGATGGGAGCAGATCGACCTCGCCACGGCCTCGTTGCACGTCACCAGGGCCAAGGGTGGTGATGCAGGCACCCACCCCTTGATGGGGGATGAACTCCGACTGCTGCGCAAGCTCCAGCGGGATATCCCGCGGTCACCCTACGTCTTCGTCACAGAGCGTGGCGCGCCTTTCACCGTGCCCGGCTTCAATTGGCTGGTGAAGCGGGCAGGATTGAAGGCAGGGATGCCGTTCCAGGTGCACGCCCACATGCTTCGCCACGCTTGCGGCTATGAGTTGGCGAACCGCGGAACCGACACCAGGACCTTGCAGGGATTCATGGGCCACCGGTCCATCCAGAGTACCGTGCGGTACACCGCCTTGGCCTCGGGGCGCTTCAAGAACATCTGGCGATAAGTGCCTTCAATGCGACATCCTGTAATCGCAATGTGCGCGCCACGGCAAACGCAGGTGCGCCCGGAAAGTCAAAGCGCGACCGCGGGATAACGTCCTTAGACATATTGAGTTGGAGTGCCCATGGCCCGTCGACCTGTTCCGCCTCCCAAGCCCAGATCGCCGATCCTGACCGCCGGCCAGAAGCGGCGTCGTATCGAGCGGTTGCAGAAGTGCATCACAAGCCTTGAGGCTTTCGATTATCAGAAAATGCGCAAGCGATTTGGCAACCCAGAAGTCGTCACGCTCGAAGCAGCCATCGACAAAGCCTTGTCGTCGGCATTCGGGTACGGCACGCCTGCATACATGCGGTATAATCTCGCCGCGGAACTCGACCCCGGCCCCCTGGTCACAAATGCTGCGCTTCGCAGTACCGCACTGCGTCCAGTTGGTGGACCGGCAGGACACGATGCGCAGGCGGATGAGGCGCGTCAATATTTCACTGAGGGCAGGGAGCGATCGATCGTCCTGCTGCGGGAGGCGATTGGCACACTTGAAGACGAAATCGCCGCTGCGCAACAGATCGTAGAGGCGGCGCAGAAGTCAAAAGGCGCTGCTGGTGCGGATCGCCCACCACCTGATCGCCAGGTGGCCGAAGTAACCCAGAAGGCAGGCGAAGTTCGGACGCTCCAGCCCAGACGGCGGGGCGGCATCGATCTCAAAGCGGTGTGGCGGCGTGTGGGACGATGGTGGCGAGGGCCCAATTGAAATCCTCGTCGAAGCCGCCGGCGCGCGCGCAGGAGCGCGGCCCTGCTGCCCTAACCCAATGCTGGACCGGCCGACGCGGCACTCCGTGTGAATCCCACAAGGAGCGACCGATGAGAACTCCTGAGATTGACGCCAGAAGCCCGCTTTGGTCCGAGGCCGTTGCCGGGTGATCCCGACTGGTACGTGTTTGAGTTGATCGCGATCGAGCGATCCGCCCCATCCAGTCTGCAAGCCCGCATGGCCAAGGTTCAGCTGGGGCAGGACTATCCTGGCGAGACGTCGTGTAGAGTCATGATGTCAGAGGCCCATTCAACTCCGGCCATCGATAGCCAAAACCCCGAAAGGAGGGACGTTATGCCGTGGTTTCGTAAGCACCACACGTGTCCGTGTGGATCTCAGTGGTGGGACGAGTGGGACTGTCTCTGCAACGACAGATGTCCTGACTGCAATTCGGAGGTCGAGCCTGATGACCACGAAGAGATGGGAGGCATCGGCCTCCTCACCGGCAACGTTGGTGACTAGATAGCAATGGCACACACATAGGCGGCGCCAAGCGGACCGCGTGCGTATCCAGCCGCTCGACACGCGCTGGCCAACCTGCAAGCTCGCATGGCCATGGTCCAACTGTGGCGCGGCAGGCTCGTGGATGACCGCGGCTTGGGCCCGACGTACGGCGGCACCCCTTACGCCCCGGTCAGTCGCCGAGGCTGTCTGGTAATCTTTAGCCCGCTGGTCTCGGAGATGGCCGGGTTGAGGGTGAAACAGGGCGACCTTCCTGGCCAGTTCCGGGCCGCCTTCCGTCGGCAAGCTCGGCCAGCTGTGCTAGCCGATGAAAGGATCGGGCCAACTCAATTAGGTGCAGCTTGGTTTTCTCCGACGTCGCCAAAGCCGCCATCGCTTGGCAGTCCTGAGCGTGCTTGTGATAGGCAAGGCTTCAATTCATCCCGCGCCACTCCGTGCCCCGAAAGCCGAAACTCACGAGTGATCGAGGCGTTCCAGGCGACAATTTTTAGGCGGTCGTCGACCCAGGGAGTACGATCCGACAAGGTCATTACGGACACAGTGCGGACACAGCGCTTTCTTAAAAAACCACCAGGCCGCTAAGTGACTGATTTTGCTGGTGCCGCAAGAGGGATTCGAACCCCCGACCCCGTCATTACGAATGATGTGCTCTACCGGCTGAGCGATTGCGGTGGATTTCGCTCCTGATATCGACTACGGCGGGCTTAGCAACCGGAGGTTGGTAACGCCCGTGATTTGAACAGGCGCCACAGCCGGCTCCAACCATTGGATGGAGGTGGCGGCGGCTCGGGTTCGGTTCGGCATGGAGGCATGCTGGGGCGCCCATCACATCGGTCGCAAACCGACAGATGTCGGCCACGAGTGCGTCTGGTCCCGGCGCAATGCGTGAAGCCGTTGCTCGAGGGGCACAAGAACGACTACCGCGATGCCGAGCGATCACGGAAGCCGTCCGGCCGTCCGCTGCCTGCGCCTCGACATTCCATATCGAGTCATTATTCTACTAATCCACTACTTCCGACAATTCAGCTGCAGCGGCCCAGAAAATGGAAGGAAGCGGCGATTATTTTGGAACTCCACAAATACGAATGGGGGAAATTTTATCGCGAACCGGATAAGAGCTTGACCAAATTGCAAAGCACGCTGTATCAGTCGTCCTGCGACTAGCGATTCGTCGCATTGATGCAATCTCTCGGGAGTTGTTGCTGCTAAGCGGCCGGTTTCCGATCCCCTTTTCAGGGCGAGCATCAAGTCTAACTGCAAAGCCAAGGAGGGCGCAGAAGTGAATGGCCGGTAACACGGCCGTCATTGTCGCGCCCGCGCGCCAAGACGGCCCACATTGGAGGTCGTCGATGCCCTGGACTTACGTCTCAAAGCGCCAGCGCTCCAAAGCGGATACCGTTCCGCTTTTGATACTGGGGGCCGCGCGGTCAGTCAGCAACATAGGGCTAAATCTATTGATCTTTGCCAACATGGCATCGATACCGCTTGAATTAGGCCTCCCCAAATCTCCGTAAGATGATTTAACTCTTTACTACGACGCACTCTGTCCTCTCGAACCTAGCAGACAGTTCGATGAGTGATTCGCCGACATGGCGAGCGTCGCATGTCTCTCGCAAACCAAGGAGGGTCCGCGAAATGAAAGTTGAAACTTAATCGGCTGCCGCCGAGCGCCTTTGCGCGCCATGACGGCAGCCCCAACAGGAGCGGTTGTCATGAGAAAGATCGTTAAGCCACAAACGCGCAACTTTGCGCTATCCGACGCGGAAACCCACACTCTCAAGGAATGGCTTTCAAGAACCGCGATTGAGCTGGTTTCCGTAGCCGAACTGGTTCCCTACGCTAAAAACGTTAAAGACCACCCGCAGCATCAAGTCGAGCTCGTGGCGGAAAGCATACGAAAATTCGGCTTCAATCAACCCATCCTTATTGACTCCGGCAACGTGATCATTGCGGGTCATGCGAGGCTAGAGGCCGCAAAACTATTGAAACTTACGGCGGTTCCCGCCATTCGGTTGGCGCATCTCAATGAACCCCAGAAGCGCGCCCTTCGGATAGCGGACAACAAACTTGCCGAGCTAGGAAGCTGGCATATTGATCACCTCACCCAGGAATTGAGAGACCTTACCAGCCCTGATCTGGAGCTCGATTTCGATGTGTTGACCTTGGGATTCGAGACGGTCGAAATAGATCAGCTCTTGGAGGAAAATCGGAAGGACAACCGTCCGGACCCGGCAGATGAGTTGCCGGAAATCGCACCAGACGCCCCCGCCACTACCGAGACCGGCGATATTTGGGTGTGCGACGACCACCAACTCTATTGCGGCGATGCGCAGCGGACGTCCAGCTACGAAGCTCTGCTGCTGGGGCGCACCCCAGCTCAACTCGTCTTCACCGACCCTCCATATAACGTGCCCAACCAAGGGCACGTAACAAAGCGAACCTCCGTCCGAGAATTCGTCGACGCGTCGGGTGAGCTGACACCGGCCGAGTATTCCGACTTCCTGGGCCGCACTGCTACCTGCATTCGGAACCACGTAGCACCAGGCGCAGTAATTTACATGTGCATGGATTGGCGTCATAGTGATGAACTCTCGTTCGGCACCCGAAATATTCTCGGTAGGCCAAAAAATATGATTGTTTGGGTGAAAACAAACGCTGGGCTCGGGACGTTCTATAGATCCCAGCACGAGCTCATCTATGTATACGTAATCGACGGCGGACGGGCCATCAACAATTTCAAGCTCGGAGCCCGCGGACGTCATCGAACCAATGTCTGGCGGTATCCAGGCATGAACTCGTTTGGCCGACAACGCGATACCCTGCTTGGCTTGCACCCGACCGTCAAGCCAGTGGCCCTGGTAAGCGATGCGCTTCTGGACTGTTCGAATCGCAACGATATCGTGCTTGATCCGTTTGCAGGGTCGGGGACGACGATGATCGCCGCCGAACGCATTGGGCGTAAGGCTCGGCTCATTGAAATCGATCCGCTCTATTGCGACGTGATAGTTGGTCGCTGGCAGCACTTTAGTGGGAAGGCGGCGCGTCTTGCGTCCTCGAATGAGACATTCGCAGAGGTTGGGGTTCGCCGCAGCATGGAACGGGACGGGAGGGGACAATGAGCAGATCCAGCAAAGTCGGGTTTTTGCCCAAGTACTACGAGGTCGGCCACAAAAAGCCACCGAGACAGTCTCAGTTTGTCAAAGGCAAATCAGGCAATCCAAAAGGCAGGCCAAAATCAAAACAGTATGCCACCGTGGATATGATATTGGCGCAAGAGTTTCAAAGCCTGATTACGGTTACCGTGGGCGGCAGGAAGAAGAGCATGACCACGGCTGAGGCCCTGGTGAAAACGTTCATTCAGCAAGCGTTGAAGGGGGATAAATCCACGCAGAAGGAAATCCTGCAAAAGCTCTCTAATCTTCCCGCGCCGCCAGATGAAAAGACTTGGATCTATCGTGTCGGCCCAGAGCAGGAAAAAATATTCGACACCTTTTTGAAGGAGGCGGAGGAATATCGTCAGGAAACCAGAGAGGACAGCGAAAATAATTGATTCGGTGCGGTGCTGCTTATTCAGCTCAATGGGTGTGTAAGGCTGTCACTTCCGAAAACATCATCCGGCGGACAACACCATCCGGCGGATTAGCGGCTGTTGACGAATCACAACATAATGGTGGTTGGCCCTCAACTCGATTGGCCGAACAACGTCATCTCGGAAATCAGCCTCCCGCGCGTCGCCCGATAGCGTGCCGTTCCCGGTCTTTGCCGGATCGCGGACGCCTGCAGGGCATGATCCAATCCACGTGAAACCAGCAATAAGATTATCCAAAAAGGACTGGCATTTCGGCGCGAGCGGAGCGGTAGTGTGGCCCGGCTCGACGAGGCGGCATGGCCTCGTTTCGGGATCCTCCCCCGCCGGCGTCCGCGCCAGTGCGGGGCTTCGGTGGTGACGGCGCGAGACGCCGTCGGCAACCGAACGGAGGTCCCGATGAAGCTCACCGACACCCAGCTTGTGCTCCTATCCGCGGCCTCGCAGCGCGAGGATGGCGGAATTGAACTAGCGCCCGACATCAAGGGCGCCGCGCGCAAGATCATCGGCAAGCTCCTGGCCGAGGGATTGGTCGAGGAAGTCCAAGCGCGCGGCTCACTTCCGGTCTGGCGCCGTGACGACGACCGGGGGACGATGGCACTGCGCATCACCGGGCGCGGCCTTGCGGCCATCGGGGTCGATGGTGGCGGCACGCCGCCGGAGGCCGTGGAACCAATAACGCCCGGGAAAGTGGCCGATCCCGCATCCGGCAAGCCGTCGGGGCGGGTGGCGGCGCGTCGCAAGAAGACCAAGGATGAGGCTTCGCAACGGTCGGCCAAACCCAGCCGCGGGACTTCAAAGCAGACCTGGGTGATCGAGATGCTCCAGCGCCGGCAGGGCGCCACCATCGCGACCATCGTGAAGGCGACCGGCTGGCAGCCCCACTCGGTCCGCGGCTTCTTGGCCGGCGTGGTGTGCACCAAGCTTGGCCTGAACCTTGTCTCCGAGAAGACCGGCGAGGGGCGGATCTATCGGATCGTGGCCAAGGCTGCCACACCCAACCGCAAAGGCAAGTCGGGTCGCAAGGCGGCGTGACCGGCATGACTCGCCGATCATCCGATCGCGAGGCAATCGAGGCCGAGATCGACCGTGTGCGGTCGCTCGGCCTCGAAGAGCTGCGCCGCGAATGGCACCGGCTCCACCACCACGAGCCTCCCCGGATCAGCCGCGACCTGCTGATCCGAGCGATCGGCTACCACATCCAGGAGCTTGAACACGGCGGGCTCGGAAAGACGACGCGTCGCAAATTGAAGACCCTGGCCAAGATGTTTCGGACCACGGGTCGGATCGGCCCAGGATCCGTCCGCAGCCTGAAGCCCGGCGCGCGGCTGGTGCGGGAATGGCATGGCCGCACCCATACGGTCACTGTGACGGACGAAGGCTTCGAATATGCCGGCACGATCTATGCCTCGCTCACCAAGATCGCCAGAAAGATCACTGGCGTCGGTTGGTCGGGCCCACGCTTCTTTGGCCTCCCGCCTGCCGGCGCACCCCGCCCGAGCAATGGGGCCGGCCATGACTGACCTGAAAAAGCCGTCAATAAGCTCTCCCAAAAAGACCCGTTGCGCGATCTATACGCGCAAATCAACGGAGGAAGGGCTGGAGCAGGCATTCAACTCGCTCGATGCCCAGCGCGAGGCCTGCGCAGCCTTCATTCTCTCCCAGAAGCACGAAGGCTGGACGGTCTTGCCGACCCTCTATGACGACGGCGGGTATTCGGGCGGCACCATAGAACGGCCCGCCCTGAAGCGACTGATCGCCGATATTGAGGCCGGCACAATCGACGTGATCGTCGTGTACAAGGTCGACCGCTTGACGCGCGCCCTCTCAGACTTCGCCAAGCTGGTCGAGGTCTTCGATCGCCGCGGGGTATCATTCGTCTCGATAACCCAGCAGTTCAACACCACCACAAGCATGGGCCGGCTGACACTCAATGTGCTCTTGTCCTTCGCCCAGTTCGAGCGCGAGGTAATCGGCGAGCGCGTGCGCGACAAGATTGCGGCCTCCAAGAAGAAGGGCATGTGGATGGGCGGCTTTCCTTCGCTCGGTTACGACGTGCAAGACCGCAAGCTGGTCGTCAACGCGAAGGAAGCCCTCACCGTCCCTCATATCTTTCGCCGTTACGTTGAGCTCAAATCGGTACGCGCCCTGCAGGTCGAGCTTAATGATGCAGGGATCAGGAGCAAGCAGCGGACACGTCCGGACGGCTCGGTTTGTGGAGGCCAGAAGCTCTCCCGTGGGGCGCTTTATCTGATGCTCCAGAATCGGATCTATCGCGGCGAGATCACCCACAAAGGCTGTGCCTATCCGGGCGAGCATCCAGCAATCATCCAAAAGCCGCTGTGGGATCAGGTCCAGGCCGTGCTGACAGCAAACCGCTTCGAGCGCGCAACCGGAGCTCACGCAAAGCAACCAAGCCTGCTGGCGGGTGTTATCTTCGACGAGACCGGTGCCCGCCTGACCCCGACCCATTGCGTCAAGAAGGGAACCCGCTATCGGTACTATGTATCGACATCTCTCGTCACCGGAGCCGCCAATGCTCGTTCAAACGGGCGGCGGATGCCGGCCGCCGATCTGGAAGGCCTTGTGATCCAAAAGCTCCGCACGTTTCTTGCCGACCAAGGAGCAGTCCTCGATGCCATCCACAATGAATACCCCGATGGGTCCGGACAGCGCCGGCTGATCGACCGCGGCCGGCAGCTAGCGGAAGAGCTTGGAGCCCTGGCGCCAGACAAGATCAAAGCCAGCCTGATGGTCTTGCTGAGCCGCGTCAACGTCAGGTCGGATGGCCTCGAAATCAAGATCCATCGACGACGCCTTGTCGAGCTACTTGCCGGGCAAGAGATTCATCCAACCGCACAACAACGCCCGTCGAGCAAGGACTCTGACGATCAGCTGACCCTGATGGTACCGGCACCTCTCAGGCGCGCCGGTCGCGAAATGAGAATGCTCGTTGAAAACTCAGACGACCAGACGGCGGCCAATCCAAGCCTGCTTCGGATCATCGCCCGCGCGCACGATATCCAGGAGCGCCTGATCCACAATCCCGATCTGACGGTGCATGTTATCGCCCGTGAGGAGGGAGTGTCAGGCGCTTACGTCTATTGCCTGCTGCGTCTTCCCTCGCTCGCGCCCGACATTGTCACGGCCATCATCGACGGACGTCACCCACCACAACTCACCGCCAAGAAATTGATGCGTTTGACGCCCCACCTCCCGATCGACTGGAAGCAACAGCGAAAGCTGCTCGGCTTCCACTAAAACGGCCCTCGATTGAGCCGCCTGCCCCTCCAAACCTTCCGATGGCCCCTCGATTGCGCGCAATTCTGCGCAACGAATGCCCCACATCGATTCGAACAACCGCATCATTGGCAGGAAACATTCAACCCCCGAATGCCCCTGCAGAGACTTTCTGGCCGGCGAGGGCAAAAGTTTGGCTCAAAATCGTCTCCGCCGAATTCGGCCCCGGATGAAGCGCTGAAAACTCCCGGAATTCGCGCGAAAATGGGGCTGTCAAATTTGGAGGTACGAAACCTCTGTCAGAGAGTCAAATGCTGGCTGGGGCGCCTGGATTCGAACCAGGGGATGGCGGAATCAAAATCCGCTGCCTTACCACTTGGCTACGCCCCAAAACGCCTCGCGTGTCTCGAGCCGCGCACGGTATAGCGGCGCGATCCGGCACGATCAATGCATCCCGGGACATTCCCATCCGTACCTCAGCCGAGCGGGGGCCGCGCCCTGCCCGGATCGGTTGACCCAAAGGCCTCGGAGGCTAGATTGGTTGCAGCTTGGAGCATGGCCGCCGTCGCCGCGCAGGCTACCGCGCCGCCTTCCGCCCCGCCCGCACCCCTCGGCCGACGATCCGGCCAAACCCAGAGCTTCCCATGACCTACCGGGCACCGGTCGCCGACATCGCTTTCGCGCTCAAGCATGCCACCGGGTTCGGGCCGGCGCTGGCGGAGCGCCTCTACGGCGATCTCGATCAGGACCTGGTGGATGCCGTGCTGGGCGAGGCCGGCCGATTCGCCAGCGACGTGCTGGCGCCGCTCAATGTCATCGGCGACCGTCACGGCACCCCGATCCGCGACGGTGTCGTCACCACCCCGCCGGGCTGGCGGCAGGCCTATCGGGACTGGACGGCGGGCGGCTGGAATGGGCTGGCGGCGCCGGCGCAATGGGGCGGCCAGGATTTGCCCCAGGCCATCAACGCGGCCTGCCTGGAGATGTGGAACGCGGCCTCCATGGCGTTCGGTATCGGCCCGGTGCTGACCATGGCGGGCGTGGATGCCCTCATCCATCACGGCAGCGACGCCCTCAAACGCACCTATCTGCCCAAGCTCGTGTCCGGCGAATGGATGGGCACCATGCAGCTCACCGAGCCGCAGGCCGGCTCCGACGTCGGCGCCTTGCGCAGCAAGGCCGAGCGCGCTCCCGACGGCACCTACCGGATCACCGGGCAGAAGATCTTCATCACCTACGGGGAGCACGATTTCACCGACAACATCATACACCTAGTGCTGGCGCGGCTGCCGGACGCGCCCCCCGGCACGCGCGGCATCTCGCTGTTCCTGGTGCCCAAATTCGCGGTCAATCCGGACGGCTCGCTCGGCGCCCGCAACGATGTTCGCGCCCATTCGGTCGAGCACAAGCTCGGCATCCACGGCTCGCCCACCTGCACCATGGTGTATGGCGATCAAGGCGGCGCCACCGGTTTCCTGATCGGCGAGGAGAACCGCGGCATGGCCTGCATGTTCACCATGATGAACCAGGCGCGGCTGGCGGTCGGGCTGCAGGGCGTGGCGATCGCCGAACGCGCCACCCAGCAGGCGCTCGTCTATGCGCGCGACCGCCGGCAGGGCCGCGCCGCCGGCACCGCCGGCGCCGGCTCGAGCCCGATCATCGCGCATCCGGACGTCAAGCGCATGCTCCTGACCATGCGGGCGCTCACCCGGGCGGCGCGCGCGATCTGCTACGCCACGGCGGTGGCGCTCGACCGCGCCCGGCTCGGCGCCGATCCGGCCACCCGGCAGGCTGCCTTTGAACGGGCTTCGCTGCTGACGCCCGCCGCCAAGGCCTTCGGCACCGACGTCGGCTGCGAGGTCGCCTCGCTCGGCGTGCAGGTACATGGCGGCATGGGCTATGTGGAGGAGACCGGCGCCGCCCAACATTTCCGCGATGCCCGCATCGCGCCGATCTATGAAGGCACCAACGGCATCCAGGCGATCGACCTGGTGACCCGCAAGCTGCCGCTTGCCGGCGGCGCCGCCATCAAGACTTATCTCAACGAGCTGCGCCGCACCGTCGCGGCCGTCGATGCCAACAACGATCCGGCCTTCGGCTGGACCGGCACGCGGCTGGGCGAGACCATCGACAGCCTGGAGCGCGCCACGGCGTGGCTGCAGGCGCGGCCGGGCGAGGACGCAGCGCTCGCCGGCGCCACCCCCTACCTGCGGCTGTTCGCGACCGCGGCCGGCGGCACGCTGCTGGCCGAGGAGGCGCTGGCGGCGAGCCGGCTGCCCGCGGAGGCGGCGGCCGATCCCGCCGCCCGCATCGCCATCGCGCGATTCTTCGCCGAGCACATCGCGGTGCAGGCGCGCGGGCTCGAGCGCACCGTGATCGAGGGCGCCGACAGCGTCACCGGCGCGGATGCGGCGCTGGCGGGATAGCGTGACATATCTGCCCCTCAGCTCCTTCTCGATTCCCCGCCGTCCCAGGCGGGATAAAAAAAGCTCGTCGCACACACATGCAATGGATGCGTTCCAATGCCGAATACGAGCCTGCTTCTAATCGGAGCATCGCGCGGACTTGGCTTTGCTTTGGCCAAAGAATACGCGAACCGTGGCTGGAATGTTGTCGCCACCATGCGGAGCACCAGCACGACGACCGCGCTGAATGGGCTCGTGGAAATTTCGGGCGGACGACTTCGAAATAGAGATCGTCGACATAAATTCTGCTGATCAGGTCGGTGCACTACGCACGCGGCTGGCGTCGAGAAAGTTCGACATGCTGCTCGTCAATGCAGGGGTCAAGAATGATGATCGGGAAACGATCGCCGATGTGTCGACAGATGAGTTTGTGCGGGTGATGGTGACCAATGCTCTTAGCCCGATGCGCGTCGTCGAGGCTCTCCAGGAAGTCGTGCTCCCAACCGGTACGATCGCCATAATGTCGTCCGGGCAGGGCAGCATCGCCAACAATCAGAACGGAAATTACGAGGTATACCGTGGCAGCAAAGCGGCATTGAATATGTTCATGCGAACCTTCGCGGCGCGCCACCGGGACGATCCTCGAACGCTGCTGCTCCTGGCTCCCGGCTGGGTAAGAACTGATATGGGCGGCCCACAAGCGCGTCTGAGCATCGAGGAAAGCATTCCCAACTTGGCCGATACCATAGCCGCACAGGAGAGAAAGTCCGGTCTTCAGTACCTTGACTATCTCGGCCGGACCGTTCCGTGGTGAGGCCGCTATCTCTTGAATTGTCGCTTCGTCTGCTCCGCCCGACAAATTGCTCCGGCGCGGATTTGTTGGACCGCAACCTTGCCAGCGAAGGCTTATGATTCGTCTTTTTGCAACGATATCTTGAACCGGAGACATGGCAGGAGCGACCAAGGAGCGCCCGCAGAACACGACGATCCCCGTCGCGATGGAGGCGGCCATGACCATTTCTTCCGAAACCCCGCGACCGATGGTCTCGGACAACGCTCTCGTTGTCTATGTGCTTTACCTCGCGGGGTATTGCACCGCGATATCGGCACTGTTGGGCGTCATCATCGCGCACGTGAAGGTCCACGAGAGCGACCCGGTGCAGCGGTCGCATTACCAGTTCCAGATCAGGACCTTCTGGATCGGATTGCTGTACCTCGCGATCGGCATCCCGCTGTGCCTGGTACTCATCGGCATCCCGATTCTCGTTTGGTGGTTCGTCTGGTCGCTGTTCCGCATCATCAAGGGCATTATATTCTTCAACGAGTGCAAGCCGATCGCCAATCCCAAGTCCTGGCTGTTCGGGTAGTCCACGGTCAAAGCGCCCAGCCGGAGCGCTATCCGATGATATTGAATTGGATGGCGCTCCGATCTTTTTGACGTTGCGCATGATCTCATCCGAAAGGTCTGCAATTTTTTCCGGATCATGCTCCAGCCGCGCTTGACGCTGCCTTGCAAATCAGATTATTCGTGAAATTGAAACTGGCGAGCTGCGCCCGGGCCGGATTGCGTCCGGGCTTTTTTGTGTCCGCGCCGGGAGCGCGCCTGTTTGGAGTGCACCCCTGTGAGACACGAAACTAGAGACTGGCTGCACCGGCAACAAACTCGCAACCTCTGCGCAAGCCGCATGGCTCAGAAGCCGTCGCGGAGAGCGTTTGTTGTTTTCGAACTGTATTTTCAGTCAAGCAAAGCTCCGGAGCCATGCATTCCCGCGGGGTTACGCGCATCTTCTGGCTGCTGAGAACGACGCGGCCAGCGGTGTTCCTCGCCCCGCGCGCGGGGAGAGGGCGACACGGCACGGCAGCGAACCAGAACTCGGCTCGGTGAGGGGGCGCCTCCACGGACTCAGACTCTGCGGAAACGCCCCCTCACCCGCCGCGCTTCGCGCGTCGACCTCTCCCCGCGCGCGGGGAGAGGTAAAAACCTGCCCCGGACCGATTTTTGCCAGAACGAATTCGAATTCCTGAATGAAAGCAGCAAGCGCCCCCTTTCCGTGACGCCCGCAATCCCATAAGTGTCTGTCATGTCCACCCTCTTCATCACCCACGCGGCCGGCCTCAATCATCTGACCCCGGCCGGCCATCCGGAGCGACCCGATCGGCTGCGCGCGGTCTGGGAAGCGCTGGAGCAGGAGCCGTTCCAGCAGTTGGCCCGCATGGAGGCGCCGCTCGCCGGCTTCGACACCATCACGCTCTGCCATCCGCTCGACTACGTCCGCGAGATCGAGAGTATCTCGCCCAAGGAGGGGATGGTGCGGCTCGATGCCGACACCACCATGTCGCCCGGCAGCTTCGAGGCGGCGCTGCGCGGCGCCGGCGGCGCCACGCTGGCGGTCGACGAGGTGATCGGCAAGCGCGCCGTCAATGCGTTCGTGGGCGTGCGCCCGCCCGGCCACCATGCCGAGACCACGCGGCCGATGGGCTTCTGCCTGTTCAACAATGTCGCGATCGCGGCGCGGCATGCGCAGAAGCGCCACGGGCTCGAGCGGGTGGCGATCGTGGATTTCGACGTCCACCACGGCAACGGCTCGCAGGAAATCTTCTGGTCCGATGCCAGCGTGATGTACTGCTCGACCCACCAGATGCCGCTTTATCCCGGCACCGGCGCGGTCACCGAGCGCGGCAAGCACAACACCATCGTCAATGCGCCGCTACGCGCCGGCGACGGCGGCGACCGGTTCCGCGAGGCGTTCGAGCAGGTCATCCTGCCGCGGCTGCGCGACTTCCGGCCCGAGCTGATCGTGATCTCGGCCGGCTTCGACGCCCATATGCGCGACCCGCTCGCCAACCTCAACCTGCTGGAGCCGGACTTTGCCTGGGTGACGCAGCAGATCATGACGGTCGCCGACCAGAGTGCCGATGGCCGCATCGTCTCGGTGCTCGAAGGCGGCTATGATCTGCAGGCCCTGGCGCAGTCGACGGCCGCCCATGTCACGGCGCTGATGCGGGGTTAGGGCACCACACCACAAACTATTGGCGCGCCTCAGATGCGCCACAACGGAACCGATCATGGCCGAGAAAACCCACTCCGACGTCACGCAGCTCAGCTTCGAGCGCGCCATCGAGGAGCTTGAGACGATCGTCAAGCGGCTCGAGGAAGGCAAGGTGCCGCTCGAGGAATTGGTCGCCATCTATGAGCGCGGCGAGTTGCTCAAGCGCCGCTGCGAGGAGCTGTTGCATCAGGCCGAGGCGCGGGTGGAGAAGATCACCCTCGACGCCGCCGGCAAGCCGACCGGCACAGCGCCGCTCGACGTGGAGTGAGCGGGGGGCGACGACGCACGACGGAGCAACCAAAGCGGAGCAATTCGCCATGAGTTTCCCATCATGAGTTTCTCGCTATGAGCTTCTCGCCCGACCCGGATCCAGCCCCCGGCGACGCGGCCGCCGCCGACGCCATCGAGCTCGTGATCGTGCCGCGCAGCGTCGATCTCGGCGGCTTCTCGGTCCGCCGCGCGCTGCCCCACGTCAAGCGCCGCATGGTCGGCCCGTTCATCTTCCTCGACCATTTCGGGCCGGTCGAGTTCCGCGCCAGTCAGGGCATCGACGTGCGGCCGCACCCCCATATCGGGCTTGCCACCGTGTCGTTCCTGTTCGACGGCGAGATCATGCACCGCGACAGCCTCGGCAGCCTCGCCGCCATCCATCCGGGCGACGTCAACCTGATGACGGCCGGGCGCGGCATCGTGCATTCCGAGCGCACCGCGCCCGATCATCGCGACGGCGGCGAGCGCCTGCACGGCCTCCAGCTGTGGGTGGCGATGCCGGCCGCCGACGAGGAGATCGCGCCGACCTTCGCGCATCACGACCAGGCCGAGCTGCCGATCGTCGCCGGCGACGGCAAGATCGTGCGGGTCATCATCGGCAGCCTCTATGGCAAGCGCTCGCCGGTGCCGACGCTCAGCGACACCATCTTCGCCGACGCCGCGCTCGAGCCCGGCGCGGTGCTGCCGATCGATGCGCAAGCCGAGGAGCGCGCGCTTTACGTGGTGGCGGGCGAGATCGACATCGCGGGCGACCGTTTCGCCGCCGGCCGGCTCCTGGTGCTCCGCCCGGGCGACGCCATGACGGTGACGGCGGCGAGCGAGGCCCGCGTGGTGCTGGTCGGCGGCGCCGCCATGGACGGGCCGCGGCACATCTGGTGGAACTTCGTCTCCTCGCGCAAGGAGCGCATCGAGCAGGCTAAGGCCGACTGGAAGCTCCGCCGCTTCGACACCGTGCCGGGCGACGAAGCCGAGTTCATTCCGCTGCCGGAGTGAGGTGAGTGGTGAGTGGTGAGTGGTGAGTAGAAGCGTCAAGGCCTCACTTTCACTACTCACTACTCACTACTCACTCACCTTTCTCACCTCAATCCGCCCCCTGGATCTGGCGCACCACCGTCTGCAGCTCGTTGAACTTGCGCTGCAGCGAGGCGAGCGCGTGCTCGAGCTTGTGGATGCGGGCCGACCAATCGGCCGGCGGGGCTTCCGGGACCAGCGGCGGCGACGCCGCGTCGCGCTCGAATCCGACCCCGATCTCGTTGGCGTTGCGCCATTGCACCTTGGCCCGGTAGCTCTCGTCCTTGTTGGGGATGTAGAGCTCCACCACATCGGGCGTGGCGGTCATGCTGGCGAACGTGAGCCTCGCGCCATGCTCGCAGAAATCGCGGATCAGGCAATCGACGCTGGTGCGCCGATGATCGAAGAAGATGCGGCCCTGCAGAAACGACTTCTTGCGCGCAGCTGACCGACGTTCCGCCATGGCGGCCCAACCTTTCAATCGCGCAACACGGGCGCAAGGCGGCAAATGTAGCCGCTTTTGCTTACCTGTTCGTTCACGGCAAGGTTAGCGAGCGGTTTACCATGGGGCTCGCCCGGCCGGTCCGGACCGCCGCGGCATGCCTCTCGCGCCGGGGCCGGCATATTGCTAGGTGAGGCACAGGACACCCGGAAACCCATGCCGCCCAAGAAGTCCATGCCGGAGCGCGTGCGCATCGATCGCCTGCTGGTCGAGCGCGGCCTGTTCGAGAGCCGCGCCCAGGCGCAGGCCGCGATCGCGGCCGGGCTGGTGGTGGCCAATGCGGCGCCGGTCACCAAGGCCTCCTTGGAGCTGCCGCCCGATGCGGACTTGCAGGCCGAGCCGGCACATCCGTTCGTGTCGCGCGGCGGGGTCAAGCTCGCGGCCGCGCTCGACCATTTCGGCCTCGATCCGGCCGGCCGAATTTGCCTCGATGTCGGGGCCTCGACCGGCGGATTCACCGATGCGCTGCTGGGGCGCGGCGCCGCGCGCGTCTACGCGGTCGACGTCGGGCACGACCAGCTGCATCGCCGGCTGCGCGCGCGAGCAGACGTGGTGGCGCTCGAAAGCACCGACATCCGGGCGCTGGCCGCGAGCCAACTCGTGCCACCGCCGAGCCTCGTGGTCATCGACGTGAGCTTCATCTCGCTCAAGCTGGTGCTGCCGGCAGCGCTGGCACTGGCGCGGCCGCCCGCGTGCCTCGTCGCGCTCATCAAGCCGCAGTTCGAGGCCGGCCGCGCCCATCGCAAGAAGGGCATCGTCCGCGATGCGGAGATCCATGCCGCCGTCGAGGCCGAGGTGACGGACACGGTCGCGGCGCTCGGCTGGCGCGTGCTCGGCGTCATCCCCTCCCCGCTCCTCGGCGGCGACGGCAACCGCGAATTCCTGCTCGGTGGCGAGCGTGGTTGAGCGGCTCGCCATCGCCCGCATCGGGCGGCGCGGCGACGGCATCGCGGAGACGCCGGTGGGCCCGCTCTATGTGCCCTACACGCTGCCGGGCGAGACCGCCGAGGTCGATCCCTGGCCGGGCCATCCGGACCGCCGCCATCTTCTCAAGGTGGAGATCGCGAGCCCGCAGCGCATCGCCGCCATCTGCCCGCATTTCGGCACCTGCGGCGGCTGCGCCCTGCAGCACTGGGCGCCGGCGCCGTACCGCGACTGGAAGCGCAGCCTGGTAGTCGAGGCACTCGGGCAAACCGGATTTACGGCCGCCGACGAAGTGGTCGATCCGCTGATCGAGGCCCATGGGGCGGGCCGTCGCCGCGCCGTGTTCCATGCCTGGCGGCGCGGGCGCGACGTGCTCGAGGTCGGGTTCGCGGCGCTGCGGGCGCATCAGGTGGTGGCGATCGATCATTGCCCGGTGCTGGCGCCTGGGCTCAAAGGCTCGATCGAAGCCGCCTGGGCGATCGCCGAGGCGCTCGCTGCCGAGCGCAAGCCGCTCGACATCCAGGTGACGGCGACGGAAGCCGGCCTCGACGTCGACGTGCGCGGATCGGGCCCGCTCACATCAGCGCGCACGGGCGCGCTGGCGCGGCTGGCCGAGACCCACCGGCTGGCGCGGCTGACCCGCCACGGCGAGACCGTGTCGCAACGCGCGCTGCCGACCGTGACCATGGGGAGCGCCCGCGTGGTGCTGCCGCCGGGCGCCTTCCTGCAGGCAACCGTTGCCGGCGAGGCCGCCTTGGCGGCGCTGGTCCTGGAGCATTGCGGCGCGGCCAAGAGCGTCGGTGACTTGTTCGCCGGCGTCGGGCCGTTCGCACTGCGGCTGGCGGAACGCGCCAAGGTAATGGCTGCCGACCTGGACCAGAATGCGATCGCGGCCCTGCAGGAGGCCGCCAAGACGCCGCGCCTCAAGCCGATCGCGGCCGAGCGGCGCGATCTGTTCGCCCGCCCATTCATAGCCAGGGAGCTGGCACGCCTCGATGCCGTGGTGTTCGATCCGCCGCGCCAGGGCGCCGAAGCGCAGGCGCGCGAGCTCGCCGCAAGCGTGGTGCCGATCGTGGTCGCGGTGTCGTGCAATCCGCAGACATTCGCGCGCGATGCCGCGAACCTCGCCGCCGGCGGCTATCGCCTCACGCGGGTGACCCCGGTCGATCAGTTTTTGTATTCGGCGCATGTAGAGCTGGTGGCGCGGTTCGCGAGGTGAACCTTCGCTGGCGCGCGCCTTTCATCGCGCTTCGAGGCCGGCGATCCGAACGGCTTCGGCCCACAACCGAATATCCGCCGCGATCGTTGCGGCGAATTCCTCCGGGCTGTCGCCGATCGGGTCCACGCCGATATTGCCCAGGCTTTGGACGAAGGTCGGGTCTTTGGTCAGGCGTCTGACCTCGCCCGCGAGCCGGTCGATGATCGCTTTGGCGGTCCGGGCCGGCGCCATCAACCCGTTCCAGGTGATGGTGTGGAAGCCCGGATAGCCGGATTCGGCAACCGTCGGAACTTCAGGGAATTGCGAGCTGCGGTTCTCGCCCGAAACCGCAAGCAGCCGAATCATCCCGCCCTGGAACTGCTGCACCGCATCGGTACGGGTGCCGAAATGAGCTGCCACGTGTCCACCGACCACGTCGGTGATCGCGGAAGCGCCACCTTTGTACGGAACATGAATCATTTCGATCCCCGCGCGCTTCAGGAATAGCGCCATCGAAAGATGAGACAGGCTGCCGGTCCCCGCCGACGCATAAGTGAGTTCCCCCGGCCGAGCGCGAACGTAGACCACAAACTCCTGCAGCGTTCGGGGCGGGACCAGCGCATTGACCATGAGGACGAATGGAGCGTTGGCGACGTCGCTGATCGGCGCGAAATCGCTCGCTGGATTGTAGGAAACGTGCTCGAGCGCCGGAACAACGCCGATTTGCGTCAGCGACGCGAGAAATAATGTGTAGCCGTCCGCCGGAGCGCGCGCGACATTGCCCGCCGCGATCGCGCCGGCGGCGCCCCCGACGTTCTCGATCACGAACGGCGTTCCGAGGTTCTCGCTGAGCCGCTGCCCGAGCAAGCGGGCGATGCCATCGGTCAGTCCCCCCGGAGGAAAGGGCACGATCAATCTGACCGCCTTCTGCGGCCATTGCTGCGACCACACCGGTGCCGAACTACCAAATGTCGTTGCGGCCGCTGAAAGCGCCAGGAACGATCTTCTCGTGATCATGACCATCTCCACGATCGACCAGCCGGAATTGGCGCTTCGCGCCGCCGGCGGAATCCGCTCACGGAAGGGCAACGGACATGCAAACTACCAGATCGGCGGATGTAAGACCGCGTCAATCGCCCCAACGCTCGCGCCACATGCGCTCGCCGATGGTGCAGGAAATCCGCGGTGCGCTGGCGGCGGCCGGGACGACGCGCGCCGCCGGCGTGCGGCCGGCGATCTCGAGCACCAGCTTGGTGCGGGTCGCACCCTTGAATTGCTCGCGCTCGCGGATTGGGATCACGAAGGAGCCGGGACCGCCGATCACGCAATCCTCGTAATAGACATCGAGATTCTCGATATCCATCGAGCCCGGGGTCGGCCGCTTGAGCAGGATCGGCAGGCCGTTGATGGTGATGCCGGCTTCGAGCACCTCGTCGCGCACCGGCACCAGCCGCTCGCCGCTGTTGTTGGTGCCGTCGCCCGAGACGTCGATGACGCGGCGGATGCCGTGATAGCCGCTCGACGCGAACAACGGCTTGGCGAAGGAAAGCGCGCCCGAGATCGAGGTGCGGGCGGCCCGCCGGTAGGGCGCGGACGAGATCTCCTTGGCGACCGCGGCCGCCGACTGCGGCCCGTCGATCAGCCGCCAGGGCACCAGGATCTTCTGGTCGGTGGGGCCGGCCCATTCCACATAGGTGAGGGCGACCTTGCCGTTCATGCCCTGCTGCAGCGCCTGCAGGAACTCGCGCGAGGTGATGCCGGTCACATAGCCTTCGCGTTGCAGCGCCTGCTCATCCGGATCCATGGAGTAGGACACGTCGACCGCGAGCACCAGCTCGACATCGACCGCAACCGCATTGGGCCTGGTGTCGGCGAGCCTGAAGGGTGCCGCCCGACCGCCATGGCTCCACAGCGCCAAGCCTGCCAAGGCGGCCGCCACGGCCAAGATCACGGCAACCTTCGAGACACGATCGCGCATCGCGAGCCTCCCCTCGTCAACGGCGCCATGCTGGCACGGACGTCCGGCGAGGGGAAGCGGCGCCCGGCCGCACCGACGCCTAGCCTTCGAGCCGCTCGGTCGACAAAATCTCGATGCCGAAGCCGCCGAGGCCGACATAATTCCATTTGCTGCCGGCCAACAGGCGGATCGAGGAAATGCCGAGGTCCTTGAGAATCTGGGCGCCGAGACCGATCTCGCGCCATTGCCGCGTGCGCGCCGCCTCCGAGGCGGTGCCGCCCGGCTGCGGGATCGTGCTTGCCGGTACGCCGGCGGCACCGTCGCGCAGGAACACCAGCACGCCGCGGCCTTCGGCCTTGAACCGCGCCAGCGCGGCGTGGATCGGCTTGGCGCCGCCGAACACCTCGCTGATGACGTCGGCGCGGTGCAGCCGCGCCAGCATGTTCTTGCCGTCGCCGATGCGGCCATACACGAAGGCCATGTGATGGACCTGATCAAACGGCGTGACATAGGAATAGCAGGCGAGCGTCCCGATCTCGCTCTCGAAATGGGACTCGGCCACCCGCTTGACCAGCTTGTCGCGCGCCTGCCGGTGGGCGATGAGATCGGCGATCGAGAGGCATTGCAGGCCGTGACGCTTGGCGAACTCGGTCACGCCGGCACCGCGCAGCATGGTGCCGTCGTCGTTCATGAGCTCGGCCAGGACGCCGACCGGGGCCAGCCCGGCAAGGCGGCAGAGATCGACGCAGGCTTCCGTATGGCCGGAGCGCATCAGCACGCCGCCTTCCTTGGCGACCAGCGGAAAGACGTGGCCGGGCCGCACGAAATCCGAAGCGCCGTTGTTGCCGTTGGCGAGCGCCCGAACCGTGTTGCTGCGCTCCTCGGCCGAGATGCCGGTGGTCAGGCCATGGCGCACGTCGACCGAGACCGTGAACGCGGTGCCGAGCGGCGCGTCGTTGAGCGCCACCATGGGGTCGAGATGCAGGCGCTTGGCTTCCTCAGGCGCCAGCGGCGCGCAGACGATGCCCGAGGTATTGCGGATGATGAACGCCATCTTCTCGGGCGTGCAGTGCGCGGCCGCCACGAACAGATCGCCTTCGTTCTCGCGATCATCGTCGTCCGAGACCACCACGATCTCGCCCTTGGCGAAGGCCGCCACCGCCGCTTCCACGCGCTCCCGAACCTCGTTCAAATCCGACATGTCTCAACCACCGCCCGGCGGGGTAAAGGGCCATGGCGGGGCCTCGCCGAGCTGCCCGCGCTGACGCAAATAATGATCGGCGACCACACATGCCACCATGGCCTCGCCGATCGGCACCGCCCGAATGCCCACGCAGGGATCGTGGCGCCCCTTGGTGCTGATCTCGGTCTCGCGCCCGAAGCGGTCGACGGTGCGGCGCGGCGTCAGGATCGAGGATGTCGGCTTGACGGCAAAGCGGGCCACCAGCGGCTGCCCGGTCGAGATGCCGCCCAGGATGCCGCCCGCATTGTTGGTCAGGAACACCGGCTGGCCGTCCGGGCCGATGCGGATCTCGTCGCCGTTCTCCTCCCCGGAAAGGGCGGCAGCGCCGAAGCCGGCGCCGATCTCGACGCCCTTGACCGCGTTGATGCCCATGAGGGCCGCCGCGAGATCCCCGTCGAGCTTGCCGTAGACCGGCGCGCCGAGGCCCGCCGGCACGCCCTCGGCCACCACCTCGATGACGGCGCCGACCGAGGAGCCGGACTGGCGCACGCCGTCGAGATAATCGGCATAGAACGCGGCGCGCTTCGCATCCGGGCAGAAGAACGGATTGCGGTCGACCTCTTCCCAATCCCAGCTGGCGCGGTCGATGGCGTGCGGGCCCATCTGCACCAGCGCGGCGCGCACCCGCATGGCCGGAACGATCTTGCGGGCGATGGCACCGGCCGCGACCCGCATGGCGGTCTCGCGCGCCGACTGGCGCCCGCCGCCCCGATAGTCGCGCAGCCCGTATTTGATATCGTAGGTGTAGTCGGCGTGACCCGGCCGGTACTTGTCCCGGACTTCCGAATAATCCTTCGAGCGCTGGTCGACATTGTCGATCAGGAGGCCGATCGGGGTCCCGGTGGTCACCTGCACGGGCGTCAGCGCGTCCGCGAACACGCCCGAGAGGATTTTGACCTGGTCGGGCTCCTGGCGCTGGGTGGTGAAGCGCGATTGGCCCGGCCGCCGCTTGTCCAGATAGGGCTGGATATCGGCTTCGGTCAGCGGGATGCCGGGCGGGCAGCCGTCGACCACGCAGCCGATCGCCGGCCCGTGGCTTTCGCCAAAGGTGGTGACGCGGAAAAGGTGCCCGAAAGTATTGAACGACATGGAGTTCTGATCCGTGCCGTGTGGTAGCCCGCGTGCCTCTCGGGGTCAAATGGGCACATTCGCCGCCCAGCGCCCGGCGACTCCCCGGTCAGGCGTAGCGGGTGATACTTCCCGGCGCCAGAACGTAGACCACGCCTTGATCGATCTCCTGGTGCACCGCCTGCTCACGCGGCGCAATCCCGAGCAGCGCCACCAGGGCCCGCCCGGTCCCGCCATGGGCGCAGACCACGGTGTCGCGCGCGAGGCTCGCGTACCAGGCCCCGACCCGCAGCGCCACCTGCCGATAGTTCTCGCCGCCCGGCGGCAGGAACTCCCACTTGTCGGCTTCCCGCCTGGCGACGACGTCGGGGTCGCGCAGCATCACCTCGTCGTAGGTGAGCCCCTCCCATTCGCCGAAGGATATCTCGGAAAGCCGCGGCTCGATCCCGTAACCGGCCGGCGCGAGATCGAGCGTGGCGCGGATGATCTCCATGCTGTCGCGGGCGCGCGCCAGCGGGCTCGACACATAGTCGTAGTCCCCGGGCGCGCCTCCCTCGCGCGCGAACAGATCGCGAAGAATCGCGCCGCAGTGCGCCGCCTCGGCGCGGCCGGTTTGGTTGAGCGGGGTGTCGCGGTTGCCTTGCAGCCGCCCGGCGACATTCCAGTCGGTCAGGCCGTGGCGGACGTAATAGAGCAGCATAGAAATTGGCGTGGCGCCCTCATTCCTTGATCACGCTGATGTCCGGGGCTTCCGGGTGCTTCATACCCACGATGTGATAGCCGGCGTCGACATGGTGGATCTCGCCGGTGACCCCGCGCGAGAGATCGGAGAGCAGATACATGGCGGTGTCGCCGACCTCGTCGATGGTGACGTTGCGTCCCAGGGGCGCGTTGTATTCGTTCCACTTCAGGATATAGCGGAAATCGCCGATGCCGGCCGCCGCGAGCGTCTTGATCGGCCCCGCCGAGATCGCGTTGACGCGGATCTGCTGCCGGCCGAGATCGGCCGCCAGATAGCGCACCGAGGCTTCCAGCGCCGCCTTGGCGACTCCCATCACGTTGTAGTGGGGCATCCACTTCTCGGCGCCGTAATAGGTGAGCGTGAGCAGCGAGCCGCCCGCGGGCATCAGCTTCTCGGCGCGCTGTGCGACCGCGGTGAACGAGTAGCAGCTGATCAGCATCGTGTGGGAGAAGTTGTCCGCCGTGGTGTCGACATAGCGCCCGTCGAGCTGGCTCTTGTCCGAGAAGGCGATGGCATGCACCAGGAAGTCGAGCGTCCCCCACTTCTCCTTGATGGTCGCGAAGGTGGCGTCGAGCGTGGCCGGGTCGGTGACGTCGCAATGTCCCACCACGAGCCCACCGACCTCGCTCGCCAGCGGCTCGACCCGCTTCTTGAGCGCGTCGCCCTGATAGGTGAATGCGATCTCGGCGCCATGCGCCCGGCACGCCTTGGCGATGCCCCAAGCGATCGAGCGATTGTTGGCGACCCCCATGATCAGGCCGCGCTTGCCGCGCATGAGGCCCGAGGCTTCCGGCATGCTGTCCTCGCTCTGCCGGCCGCATCCGGCCCACCCCTAATGACATAGGGCCCGGCGACCTTCAAGCAGCGCCAGCCGCTCCGTCCGAACCCTCACCCCATGTCCTTGCGTGGATCATACGGTTTGGTGTCGCGCCATTTGCGCATCAGCTCATCGAGATCGGGGTCGTGTCCATCCGGCAGCACGATACGGACGCTGGCCATGAGATCTCCCTTGCGCTCCTTACCGGGGTAGCCCTTGCCCTTGAGGCGGAAGGTGCGGCCCGAATTGGTGCCGGCCGGGATGGCGAGCTCGACGGTGCCGTCGAGGGTGGGGACCCGCACCTTGCCGCCGAGCACCGCCTCGTAGAGCGTGACCGGCAGATCGAGCCGCAGATCGGCGCCGTCGCGCTGGAACAGCGGATGCGGCGTCACCGAGACGGTGATCAGGAGATCGCCGCTGTGACCGCCGGGGCCGGGCAGCCCCTGCCCCTTGAGCCGGATCTGCTGGCCCTCGTCGAGACCAGCCGGGATCTTGACCTCGACCTCCTTGCCGGTGGGGAGCTGGACCCGCTTCTTCACGCCCTTGGCGGCTTCCGCCAGCGTAATGGAGAGCGCGGCCGAGATGTCGCGGCCGGGCGCAGCGCCGAAATCCTCCGGCTCGAAATGCACATTGCCGCCGCCGCGACCGCGGCCGGCGCCGCGCGCCCCGAATACGTCCTTTAGGATGTCCTCGAAGCCGCCGAAGCCGCGCGCGCCGGCGGGCCCGCCGGCCGCTTGCGCGCCATCCGAGCCCCAGGTGAAGGTCTCGAAGCCGCCTCCGGGCCGGAAGCCGCCGCCCTGCTGTCGGCCCATGCCCTCGAAACCCTGGAAACGCGGCTTGCCTTCGGCGTCGATCTCGCCGCCGTCGAACGCCTTGCGCTTGTCCTTGTCGCCGACGATCTCATAGGCCGCGTTGAGCTCGGCGAAGCGCGAAGCCGCCTTGGGGTCGTTCTTGTTGGCGTCCGGATGCAGCCTTTTCGCCAGCTTCCGGAATGCGCTCTTGATATCCGGGGCGCTTGCGCTCCGCGCCACCCCGAGAACCTCATAGGGGTCACGCATCGTCCGAACCTCCGCCACCTCGCCATCTCATGCCGGGTATCGCCCTCACAAGCCCTGCCCTCAATGTGGGGGGAGGGTGCCGCAAAGGCAACGCCAACAGGCGGAAATCCAAAGGGTTTCCGGGGCCCGCCAGGTGGCCCCTACGGTTAATGCCGATCGTAGGGGCGCCGCTCGTGGGCGCCCACTGCCAATCGCGGCATGACACCGAGCGCGAACAGCTCGATCGAACGGGTCGCTTCCGCGAGCGACAGATCGCCGAACACGAACTGGCCGACCAGATAGTTGCTGCCGGTCGCCTCGATCTGCCCGGCCAGCGCGGCGGTCACCGTATCGGGCGCGCCGGCGACGCCTTGGCCGACGGCGGCGAGCTCATCGAAGCTGGGCGGGCGCGGATGGGCGTTGATCCGGTTATGCTTGCGGCGCAGATGGGTGAAGCTCGCATGCCAGCGCGGATAGGCGCGCCGCGCGACGGCGAGCGCCTCGGCGTCGGTTTGCGCCACCACGATGAAGCGCCCGAGCCCCATGAGCGGCAACGGCGCGGCGCCGCGCGTTTCGCGCCAGGCCGCCCGGAAGCTGTCGAACGCGACGCAAGTCTCGCCCGGCGGATCGAGGCTGACCACCTGCAAGCCCTTGCGGGCCGCCCGCGCAGCGCTGTCGGGCGCGTGCACCCCGTACCAGATCGGCGGATGCGGCTTCTGGAACGGCTCGAGCTCCATCGGCACGTCGTCGAGATGGAAGAACTCGCCGTGGAAGGTCAGGCTGCGCTGCGTCAATCCGGCGATGACGAGCTCGAGCGCCTCGGCATAGATTTTCTGCGACTGGTCCGGGTCCTGTCCGTAGTAGATGAGCTCGCTCGGCGAGGAGCCGCGGCCGAAGCCGATCTCCAGCCGCCCGCCGCTCAGCTGATCGAGCATGCAGATTTCCTCGATCATGCGCAACGGATGATAAAGCGGCAGCGCGTAGACCAAGGGGCCGAAACGCAGCCGCCGCGTGCGCTGCGCCACCGCGGCCAGGAACACGCTCGGGCTCGGCGCCATGCCGAGCGGCGTCGAATGGTGCTCGGCCACGTGATAGGCGTAGAAGCCGAGCCGGTCATAGGCTTCGATGATCTGCAGCCGCGATCGGTAGTAATCGCCGAGCGCCTGGTCGTCGCGATCGAGATGGTCGAAGACGCCGAACTCCACGGCTCACTCGTCCGTGACGTCGATCCAGACGCCGCCGGGATCCGCCATCTGAAACTTGCCGCCGGCTTGCGCCGCCAGGAAGGCCTTGCGGGCGTCGGACTCCTTGCTGCCGCCGAGCCGCATCGGCGCCACATAGGGATTCATCCCCGAGGTCGTCTCGACATGCTGCTTGAACGCCTCGATGCTCTCCACCTTGAAGCCGATATGATCGGGGCCGGGACGCTTGATCGACATGTTCTCGAACATCGGTATCGACCAGGGCAGGATCGAAAGCGTCACCCGTCCGTCGGTCAGGTGATAGCCGCCCCCCGCCGGATTCACGTTCTTGTTGCTGGGCTTGAGCTCGAACACGAACTGATAGAAGTCGGCGCACTTCTCGGCGTTCATGGTGCGGATCGCGAACTTGTTGAGGTAGCGATCCTGGCTGCGGCCCTCGCTGGCCTGCTCGGCATAGACGCCCACCAGCTTGTCGCTTTCGTCCTTCTGGGCGAGATCGAAGATGTTGCCGTCCGGATCGTGACCGCTGAAGTTGGCGAACGGCCGGGTCGAGGGGCGCTTGACGATGCTGGCCTGGGGAAACTTGATGCGCGCGCGCTCGATCACGGTGTCGATGTCGTCCACCACCACACCGAAGTGATCGAGCCCACCCACATAGCCGTCGCGCAACGGATTGATGTTCAAGCCCACATAACCGTCGCCCACCGTCACCGCATTCAGCGGCCGGCTGGTCTTTCCGGAGCGCTTGAGACCGAAAAAAGCCTCGTAGAAGTTCGCCAGCATCGGATAGATCGGGCTGATCATGGCCATGTGATTGATCTTGGCGAACATCGCTTTCTCCTCCGCGGCTTCGCTCCCACCCTATCCGGCTCTAGTTGACCGGCGGGTTCCGGCCAGAGCGGCAGACTGCTTTTGCCCAAAGCGGAACCCCCGCCTGCCCTCCCCGGCTTGCCGGAGAGAGTCGGTCGGGGGTTCGAAGCTCGAACTTCATCGGGTGTCCCGGCGAGCCACGTACGGCTCGCCGCAGACGCCCGGGACCTTACGGCTGGCGCGACGCCGCATAGGCGGCGAGCGCGATGATGTCGTCGTTGTCGAGCTTGGCGACCACCTGCTGCATCAGCGTGATCCAGGCGCCCGATCGATTGCCGCTCTTGATGTCCATGAGCTGGCGCGTGAGGTACGTCGGATCGCGGCTTGCGATCGACGGCACCTCGCCCAGGCCCTTGAGGCCTTCGCCGTGGCAGATGGCGCAAGGCACGGTCTTGCCGCCGCCCCCGGTCGTGGCCAGCGCCTCACCCTTGGCGAGGCTGCCCGGCGGCACATAAGCGAGGAATCCGCTACGCGGGTTGCGGGCTTTGGCGCTTTCCTCATCCTGCGGCACCACGATGATGCGGCTGCCGATCGGCTCCTTTTCGTTCCCCGCGGAGACGAAGCGCATCGCACCTTCACCCACGAAGCTCTTCGGCACCTCGGCCTGCTCGACAACTTTCATATAGCCGGCGGCGGGCTTGCGGGCGGCGAAATAGTCACCCGCTTCCTTCATCTCGTCAGGTGTCATCGCCTTGGCGATCGTCGCCATGACAGGGCTGCGGTTGTTCTTGCGGCGGCCAGCGGCAAACTCACGCAACGCGCGCTGGATGTAGGCGGAGCTCAGTCCCGACACGCTGGCGGATTCCGGATGGCCGTCCCCGGTGGTCAGATGACAGAGCGCGCAAGCGCGCACATCGGGCTTCTTTCCGGCGGAAACCACGGTCGGCATCGGAGCATGCTCGCTCGGGAACCAGTCGGGCGGGGCGAACGCGTCGTTTGCCGAAACTTCGTTGTAGGTCTTGTCGCTGCCCTCAACCTTGAGGATCTTGTTCGCGTCTCGCGGCGGTCCTCCCGTGGGTGCTACCGGATAGGCCCAGTCCGGACCTGCATTCTGCGCGAGCGCGACCGTCGGCAGGCAAGCGAGCGCCAAAAGCCAGAGCAGTTTTCTCATCGTCATCTCCCAAAAGCTTTTCTCGATCCACACAGCGAAAGTGCCCGACATTATTGCCGTTCAAACCGGCGTACAAGCCCGTCCGGGGCATATACCCCGGGGCGCGACCCCGGTTCACTTGACGTTCGCATGGCGGCCCGGCTACCTCACGGACCGCATCTTCCACTACCTTCTCGCCCTGGCTCGACGGCGTCGGAGCAAATTCATGCGCACTCTTCGATCTGCGGCAGGCATTTGGGCGGTGGCCGCGGCCCTGCTGGCGCCGGCACCGGCCGCCGCGCAAGTCGACTTCTACAAGGGCAAGACCATCGATCTGGTCATCAGCACCGGGGTCGGCGGCGGCCTCGATGCCAATGCCCGGGTGGTGGCGCGGCATCTGGCCGACCACATTCCCGGCAATCCGACCATCGTGCCGCGCAACATGCCAGGCGCCGGCCACATCCGGGCGGCCAACTTCGTGTTCAGCCAAGCCCCCAAAGACGGCACCGTGATCGCGACCTTCATACCGGTGTTCGTGATGGCGCAGGTCCTCGACCGCAGCAAAGGCATCCAGTTCGATCCCGCCAATTTCAATTGGCTAGCCTCCACCTCGTCCAGCAACTCGACGGTCTACACTTGGCACTCCTCGAACCTGAAGTCGGTCGCGGACGCGACCAAGCGCGACGTGCTGATGGGCGGAACCGGGGCCGGTTCCTATACGCTGCTTTATCCGACCATCATGAACAGCGTGCTCGGGACCCGCTTCAAGCTGGTTACCGGCTACCAGAGCACCGCCGAGATCGGCTTGGCGATGGAGCGCGGCGAGGTCGAAGGGCGCGCCGGCAACAATTTCAACAGCCTGAAGGCGGAGAACGCCGAATGGCTCAAGAGCGGCAAGATCACGCTCATCACCCAGGTCGGGCTCGAGCGCGATGCGGAATTCCCCGACCTGCCGCTTTTGACCGAGCTCGCCAAATCCGACGAGGACCGGCAGGTGCTCAAGCTGTTCTCGACCGACGTGGTGATCGGGCGCCCGTTCGTGACCTCGCCGGGCGTGCCGGCGGAGCGCGTAGCGCTGCTGCGCAAGGCGTTCGACGAGATGATGGCCGACCCGGCCTATCTCGAGGACTCCCGGAAGGCTTCGCTCGACGTGACGCCGGTCGCCGGCGCCAAGGTGCAGAGCGTGGTCGCTGATCTGGTGCATACGCCGGCCGACATCGTGAGCAGGGCAAAGCTCGCCATGGAGCCGAAGAACATCGTCGAGAGGCCGAAATGAGCAAGCTGCAGCTGTCGATCGCGACCGAGGACTACGACCACTTTCGCGATTTCCGCCTCGGCACCGTGCAGGCGGAGGGCATCGAGCACGTCTGGCTGATGCCGGAGCTGCACGAGATTTTCGCGCGCTTCACGTTCAATCGCGAATGGGACGTGAGCGAGCTGTCGTTTGCGAAATTCATGGCCCAGGTGACGCGCCCGGACCCCGATATCGTGGCGCTGCCGATCGTCTGCTCGCGCCATTTCCGGTTCTCGGCCTTCTACGTCAACCGCAACAGCAAGATCGCCTCGCCGGCCGACCTCAAGGGCAAGAAGGTCGGCTCGCCCGAATGGGCCCACACCGCCGCCGTCTACATGAGAGGCTGGCTGGCCGACGAAGCGGGCGTCAAATTGCAGGACATCCATTGGTACCAGGCCGGCACCAACGAGCCGGGGCGCACCGAGAAGGTCGAGCTCAGCCTGCCCAAGGGCGTCCGGCTCACCCGCGTCGACGACAGGTCGCTCAGCAACATGCTGGCCGCGGGCGAGATCGATTGCGCTCTGGTCGCGCGTCCGCCCGATTGCTTCATGCGTAAGCACCCGGACGTGGTACGGCTGTTCCCGGACTTCCAGGAGGTGGAGGAGAAATACTACGCCCGCACCAAGGTGTGGCCGATCATGCATGTGATCGCGATGAAGCGGCAGATCCTCGAGCGCCACCCCTGGGTGGCGGGCAGCCTCTACAACGCGTTCCTCGCCTCCAAGAACAACAGCATCGCGCGCCTGACCGAGCAAAGCGTGTCACGCTACCCGCTGCCCTGGCTGGTGGCCTATGCGCGGCGGATGCGCGACCTGTTCGACGGCGATCCGTTCCCGTTCGGCATCGAGGCCAACCGGCCGACCCTGGAGCAGTTCCTGCGCTACACCCACGAGCAGGGCATCGCCCACCGGCACGCCAAGGTCGAGGAGATCTTTCCGGCCGGAATGATGGTGGCGGTCCACACCTGAGCGGGCGATCGCGTTCTTACGTGCGCTGCTGCCAGGGCTTGAGGGTGCGGACCTCCCACTTGCCTTTGTTGGCGCGGCAGGCCTCGCCCTGCATCCACGACGAGGTGCCCTCGCGCTCGAAGCTGGCGAGGAACTCGTGGCAGGTCAATCCGCCGTCCTCGCTGCGCGCCGCCGCGATCGGCGTCACCGTCCCGCGTGCCCCGGTCTTGGGATTCTCCCAGGACACGCTGGTATCCTTGCCGCCCTTGCTCATGACCTCGGTGACCGCCGCCCGCGCGATGACGAGATCGCCTTCCGGCGGCAGCTCGGCGACCGACTTGAGGGCAGGCGCTGGCGGCTGCTGCAGCGTGCCGGTCAGGCTGCCGCCGTCTTCCTTTTTCCCGAACAGGTTGTCGAGCTGATAGGAAAAGCTGCAGCCGCCCAGCGACAGTGCCAGCCCGAGCGTGAAAGTCGCAGTCGGCACGCGGCGCCATAGGCGCGGCGCCGCGCATCCTCTATAACCACATATAGAAGAACGCAGCACGGACAGGCGACTT
Organism: uncultured Alphaproteobacteria bacterium; assembly: GCA_963721005.1. Classification (GTDB taxonomy): domain Bacteria; phylum Pseudomonadota; class Alphaproteobacteria; order Rhizobiales; family Xanthobacteraceae; genus VAZQ01. The sequence continues at coordinate 1,585,630 of CAVRHR010000003.1, forward strand.
GGCACTCCTGCGACCACCTGGAACCCCGAAATGTCCGAATCGGCTTCGATACAACACCCGAACGGGTTAACGAGCAGTGATTTCACCGAGGCCGAAGAGCCCTTGCGGCTGTTCGCCGCTTGGTTCTCGGATGCAACCCGCTCCGAGCCCTCCGACCCCAGCGCGATGACGCTTGCGACCGTCGATTCCGACGGTTTGCCGAATGCCCGGATGGTGTTGCTGAAGGGCTTCGACGAGCTGGGATTCGTATTCTACACAAATTTGGACAGCCAAAAAGGGCGAGAATTGGGTAGCGCACCGAAAGGTGCTCTGGTCTTCCATTGGAAGAGCTTGAGCCGGCAGGTCCGGTTGCGCGGACCGTTGCAGCTGGTCGAGGATCACGTCGCGGACGCCTACTTCGCCACTCGTCCCCGGTTGGCCCAGATCGGCGCCTGGGCCAGCAAGCAGTCGGCTCAGCTCGAGAGCCGGATGGCCTTCGAGACGGCGGTCGCTTTCTACATGGCCAAATTCGCGGTCGGAACGATCCCGCGGCCGGCGAACTGGTCCGGCTACCGGTTGCTGCCCCTGATCATCGAATTCTGGCAGGATCGGCCCTATCGGCTGCACGACCGCATCGAGTTCCGCCGGAGCGCTGCCGGCGTGCCATGGAGCAAGACGCGGCTCTATCCGTAAATCACCATATTGGAATCCCGCAACCGCGGCCCGTTCTGAACCACCTTATCGAGGCTCGATGACACCGATGACGACGCCCCACGACAACCACCCCCGCCGCGCCCTGCTGCTGACCGGAGCCAGCCGCGGCATCGGCCATGCGACCGTGAAACGCTTCTCGGCCGCCGGCTGGCGCGTCATCACCTGCTCGCGCCATCCGTTCCCGGAGAACTGCCCGTGGGAAGCCGGCCCCGAAGACCATATCCAGGTCGACCTCGCCGATCCTCAGGACACCCTGGCGGCTGTCGCCACCATCAAGGAACGGCTGGAGCACGGCGAGCTGCATGCGCTGGTCAACAATGCGGCGATCTCGCCGAAAGCAGCGGGCGGCCGGCGGCTGTCCTCGCTCGAGACTACCATCGATGTGTGGGATCACGTGTTCCGGGTGAATTTCTTCGCCCCCATTACTCTGGCGCGCGGGCTGGTCGAGGAGCTCAAGGCCGCCAAGGGCTCGGTCGTCAATGTGACCTCGATCGCGGGGTCGCGGGTCCATCCGTTCGCCGGTACCGCCTATTCCACATCGAAGGCCGCATTGGCGTCGCTCACGCGCGAGATGGCGGCCGATTTCGGCCCGCTCGGCATCCGGGTCAATGCCATCGCACCGGGCGAGATCGACACCCCGATCCTGTCGCCCGGCACCGAGAAGATCGTCGAGCAGATCCCGCTGCATCGGCTGGGCACCCCCGACGAGGTCGCCAAGATCATCTATGTGCTGTGCACCGACACATCGTCATACGTGAACGGCGCCGAAATCCACATCAATGGCGGCCAGCACGTATGAGTGCAGACGGACGTCGGAGCTGGTCGGGCCGGGACGAGGCCTTCGGTCGCCCGCAGCATCAGGCCGCGATTTCCGGGAGCATGTCGTTGAGCCAACGATCGGGCTCGCGCGCGGTCGCAGCATGCTCCGGAATGGCGGCATCGCCTTGGTAACGCATGGCCGCCGCAACCGCCGATATGCCGATCTTGCCGTAGCGGACCTCGAGATTCTGAGTCTCGCGGCGGATGGATCGGGTGGAGGGGGCCATATTGGTCGATTTCATTTCAGTCTCCCTCGGAATTGTTCTGCGTTTTCTGGGTGTTCTGCCTTTATCTTGGGTCATTGGCGCACGCCCCTCAGATGGTGGCGCAGTACGGCGGAAATGCGCGGCAAATCGTGTTCTATCGTGACAATTTCGTCGCAATCCGGCGCGCATACTGGCCGCGGTCTCATGTCGTCCTTGGTCCAATAGGCAACGCTTGGTAAACCGGTCGTTAACGGGGGTGGCCCAAAGTGTGGGCTGCGACTTTCGGGGCGGCCCATTCCTTGTGCAAGCGGAATGGGCTTGTGTCGGCCTGCTGCGACATTCTTGCAACAGGTCGGAGGACAAAGCAGCCAGGACCTATCGAAGGTCTGGAACTGTCACAGTTTTTTCAGGTAATTGTTGGATGGGTGAATCGAGGATCGGCTGTCGGGGCGTGCCAAAAGCGTAAGAACAAGGGGTTGCTATGGCGGTACGTGGAATTGTCTTTCTGTTGCTGGGGCTCACGCTCGGCGGCTGCATGCAGGCGACTTTGGAGCCTGCATCGGAAGCCAGCTTCAGCCCGCGCGACAAGAAGCTGCTGACCAACACGCCGTATGAGAAGGCCGCGATTCCGATCGCCTTCCAGCGGTCTATCGTCGACTATCACCGCAAGGAAGCCGCGGGCACGATCGTGGTCGATACCGATGCGCGCTACCTCTATTACGTCCTGCCCGAGGGCAAGGCGATCCGCTACGGCGTGACCGTGGGCGAGGACGCCCAGTCCTGGGCCGGTATCGCCAAGATCGGCAACATGACGGAATGGCCGGCTTGGGTCCCCACCGATGGCGAGCATCAGAGGCTCGGGCCGCTTCCGGCCCGTGTGGAAGGCGGCCCGGCCAATCCGATGGGCGCGCGCGCCATGTACCTGTTCCAGGGCAGCAAGGACACGCTGTTCCGCATCCATGGCACCAACCAGCCGGAATATATCGGTGAGGCCATTTCGTCGGGCTGCATCCGCATGACCAACGAGGACGTGATCGATCTCTACAAGCGGGTCAAGGTCGGCACCCCGGTGGTCGTGCTCAATTCGCATTTGCGCATGGCGTCGGGCTGATCAGGCCCGGCTTATCCGCTGCCAACGGCGCCGCTCCACCGAGCCGGCGCCGTTTGCTATTGGGGCGCGATCAGGCCTGCCCCAGGCGCTCGTGCCGAACCCAATCCAGGGTGCGGTCGAGGGCGCGGCCGAGGCGGTCGAACAGCTCGTCGATCTCGGCGGGCGTGATGACGAGCGGCGGACAGACCGAAACCGCATCGCCCACCAGGAAGCGCACCATCAATCCTTCCTCCTCGGCGAACCGTACCGCCCGAGGCGCGACTGCGGCCTTCGGATCGAACGAGCGCTTGCTCGCCTTGTCGGCGACCAGCTCGACCGCCCCGATGAGGCCGAGCCCGCGCGCCTCGCCCACCAGCGGATGCTGTCCGAGCGCCTGGAGGCGCGCCTGGAATTGCGGCGCTTTTTGCGCCGCCGCCTCGACCAGCCGGTCTCGGGCGTAGATTTCCAGCGCCTTCAAGGCCACCGCCGCCGCCACCGGATGGCCCGAATAGGTGAAGCCGTGGCCGAAAGTGCCGATCTTGCGGCTCTCGGTCAGCAGCGCCTGATACATGGGCTCCGGCACCGTCACGGCCGCCATCGGCAGGTAGCCCGAGGTCAGCGCTTTGGCGACCGAGATCCCGTCGGGGCGAAATCCGAGCGCTTGGCTGCCGAACTGGGCGCCGAGCCGCCCGAAACCGCAAATCACCTCGTCGGCGATCATGTAGACGTCGTAGCGGCGGCAAACCTCCATGATCTTCTCGAAATAGCCGCGCGGCGGCACCAGCACCCCGCCCGCCCCCATCACCGGCTCGGCGATGAAGGCCGCCACCGTCTCCGGCCCCTCCTGCTCGATCAACTGCGCGAGTTCGGCCGCGAGCCGGGTGGCAAACGCCTCCTCGCTCTCGCCGGCTTGCGCGAAGCGATAATGGTGCGGGCAGCCGGCGTGCAGGATGCCGGCGATCGGCAGATCGAAATCGCGCTGGTTGGCGGGCAGCCCGGTAAGCGAGGCCGACGCGATGGTCACGCCGTGATAGGCCTTGAGCCGGCTGATGATCTTCTTCTTCTGCGGCCGGCCGAGCGCATTGTTCATGTACCAAACCAGCTTGACCTGGGTGTCGTTGGCCTCGGAACCGGAATTGCAGAAGAACACCTTCGAGGTCGGTACCGGCGCGATCTCCTTAAGCCGCTCGGCAAGCTCGATCGCCGGATCATGGCTCTTGCCGCTGAACAGGTGCGCGAAGGAGAGCTTGCGCATCTGCGCCGCCGCCGCCTCCGCCAGCTCCGCGTTGCCGTAACCGAGCGCCGTGCACCACAGCCCCGACATGCCCTCGATATAGGGCTTGCCGTTGCTGTCGTAGACGAAGATGCCCTCCCCGCGCTCGAGCACCAGCGGACCGCTCTCCCGGAGCGTGGCGAGATTGGTATAGGGGTGGATGAGTGTCTCGACGTCGCGGACCGCGAGATTGCTGAGAGGCATCATGGAACCGCACTTTCCGATAGCGATGCACCGTTCATACCGGTTGCCGCCGCAGCGTCAAAGCTTCCGTTCGGGCGCTCAGCGGGCCTCCGGCGGGCGCGCACGCGGCATCGGCACGGTGTCGGCCGCAACCGAAGCCGTGACCGCGGCCGGCTCGCGCACGTCCCACTCGCAGATGCGATAGTTGTTGCGCCGCTCCGCGAGATCAACATGCACATGGTCCTCGTGGTAGCCGTCGGAGCCCGGCCCCAGCACCGTCATGAAGCGCGCGCACAGGCTCTGCCGCAAGCCGTCGCGAAGTTCCTTGGGAACCTGCGGGTCGGCGAGTTCCACCAACATGCCGTCGGCGAGCTTCAGCGCGCGGATATCCAGCGCATTGCCCTTGCCGTGCTCGGAAAGCTTGGCGCCCACGATCCGGTTGCGGCCGCGGCAATCGAAGGACGCGAGATTGGCGATGGCGTTGAGCGGCGATCCGAGATCGAGCGCGCGCGGCGCCGCCTCCTCGCGCACCCAGCTCACGATTGCCTCCGCCATGGTGCAGCGAAGAATCGCGGGCGGCGCGATTGCGACCCGGCTGTGGTCGGGCAGGACGACGGCTTCGAGCCGCACCACGTCGGGGGCTCCACATTCGCCCGGGCCCGTGAACGGCGGCAGCGAGGGCGCGCTCGCGAGCGCCGCGGTGAGACGCAGCCGGCAGGCGGTCGGCGCCTCGGCGGCGCCCGCTTCTTCGGTCGGCGCGCCGGCGGACGCCGGGCGCGGGCGCGGCAGCGTCACGCCTTGCGCGGCCGCGAGATCGGCGGCGCACACGAGCAGTACTAGGGCGTAGACGAGCTTCACGCGCGGGCTTCCACAACGGCTGCGGCATAATGCAAGCTGGCAATATGACCCATTTCGATGTCGTCGTCTGCGGGCTCGGCGCCACCGGGAGCGCGGCGCTCTATTCGCTCGCCGGCCGCGGAGTGCGGGCGCTCGGCCTGGAGCAGTTTCGGCCCGGCCACGACCGGGGCTCCTCGCATGGGGAAACCCGCGTCATCCGGCTCGGCTATTTCGAGCATCCATCCTATGTGCCGCTGGTGCGGATCGCCTATACGGGATGGCGCTCGATCGAGGCGGCGGCCAGGAGCCAGCTCCTGCATGTCACCGGCATCGTGGAGATCGGACCGCCCGACGGCGTGCTGGTGGCCGGAACGCTCGCCTCCTCGCGACTGCATGGATTGCCTCATCAGCCCCTGGCTGCGCCGGAATTGATGCGCCGGTTTCCAGCCTTCCGGGTGCCGCCGGAATACGTGGGGGTGGTGCAGCCGGACGGCGGATTCCTGCTGACCGAGCCATCGGTCGAGGCGATGGCAGGCCTCGCACAGGCCAGGGGCGCCGAGATTCGCCTGGGCGAGACCATTGCCGGGATCGCGCCTGGCGCGGACGGAGTCCGGATCACGACCGATCGCGGCGTGATCGAGGCGGGGACCGCGATCGTGGCGCTCGGTCCATGGGTCAAGACGCTCCTTCCGGATCTGCCGGCGCCGATCCGGGTCACCCGCCAGGTGATGGCCTGGTTCGAGCCGATCGATCCGGCGCCCGTGTCCGGCGGCCGCCTGCCGGTGTTCCTGATGCAAAGCCGCCATGGCATTCACTACGGCTTTCCGCCCATGCTCTCGCCTCTGATCAAGGTCGCCAAGCATCACCACGCCGATCAGAGCGTGGAGGTCGATGCCTACGACCGGACGATCTCGGGCGAGGACGAGCGGCTCATTCGCGCCGCCATCGCGGAGCACCTGCCGGCCGCGAACGGAAGGTTGGTCGAAGCCAGCACCTGCCTCTACACCATGACGCCGGACGGCGATTTCATCATCGACCGCCTGCCGGGCGCGCCGCAGATCGTGATCGCCTCGCCCTGCTCCGGGCATGGCTTCAAGTTCGCGCCCGTGATCGGCGACATCCTGGCCGACCTCGCCACCACCGGGGCGACCGCGCACGACATCTCGCGTTTTACGCTGGCGCGGTTCGGGGAAGGCTGATTGCTTGCCACGCAGTCGCTCCTGCGAAAGCAGGGACCCATACGCCGTGTCCTATCAATTCGGCTGAGGCGCATGGGTCCCGGCGCCATGAGCGCGTTTACGCGCGTCTTCGACGCGCTATGGGCCGGGACGACAGAAGCCGTGCTTGACGTCGCCACTCCCGCTCGCTTCCCGCTCTACTTGAAATAGCGCAGGTCCGGCGCCTTCTGACCTTTCTTCACCGGCATCAGATAGCCGTCGCCGCTCACGAAATAGCTGTCCTTGCCGACCACGATATGGTGGTTGTTCTCGTTGCAATTATCCTCATACCAGCCGACCTTGCGGTCGCGGCGATAGTGCTTGTCAACTGTCCAGGGATGCGTGAATGCGTTGTCGATGATGGTGATGACGTTGTGCATGACGTCGCCGTCGCTCTTGTCGAGCGAGAGGCGCTCCTTGACGATGGTGGCATTGTCCTCATGCAGCGGTATGCCGGTGAACTCGACCGTGCGCGGCCCCTTGAAATTGCGGGTCTCGACCTCGAGCGTGTCGAAGCGGCCGGTACCCGCGGTGTCGAGCCACTTGCCGAGCGAGTAGCCCATGAAGCTCGGCTCTTCGTCCTTGGGGAAATCGCGACCATCCGTGTAGATGCGGCGCGGCATGAAGGCCTCGAAATTGACGTAGGTGATCGCCGGCAGGATCACGAACTCGATCGGAAAGATCACGCCCATCACCCGCGGCATGCCGTTGGTGATGCAGGTGTAGCGGGTATCAGCGCCCTGCCCGCCATTGGCCTGGTCGGCGATGCTCTCCTCCAGCATTTTCTGGTATTCGGGCTTGAGCGGCGCCTGCTGTCCGAGACCCGCCGGCTTGGTCTGGTCCCACTGCGTCGCGAGCCCGCGCGGCCGCTTCCATTGGCCCGCCCAATCGGGATATTTGGTCTCATCGAATGCGCGCGCGTCGGCGAGCGTCATCGCCAGTCCCACCATGAGCGCGATGATGCCGATCAGTCTTCGTTGCAGCATGGCCGTTCTCCCTGTGATCCTGTCCGTCTACAGCCCGAACACCGCCACGATGGCGGACGGCTGATAGAGCACCGCGCCGCGCAGGTTGGCGGCCCCGCCCGCGAGGACTGCGATGTATTGCTTGCCGCCGACGCTATAGGTCATCGGCGGCGCGGTGATCGGCGTGCCGAGGCTGAAGCTCCAAACCTCCTTGAGCGTGTCGGCGTCATAGGCGACCAGGCGGCCGTCGCGATGCCCGGTGAACAACAGGTCGCCATCGGTGCTCAGCATCCCGGACTCGATCGGGGTCGGGAACTGCGCCTTGCCGACGATTTTCCCGCTGCGCGCATCGAGCGCCCACAGCGCGCCATGGGCGGCGGAGCGGCCCACCTCCTGGCAGCACATCCGCTTGCCGACCCAATCCTTGCTTTCGTCCATCGGGGTCTTGATCGAGTAGCCCGCGCTGCAACCCTCGCCGCCCGCCACATAGGCGATCATGCGCTTGGCGTCGAAGGTCGGTGGAAAGAACGTCGGCGAGGCACTCCACCACGGGCAGGCCTCCTGGCCGGGCTTGCCGCGTAGCGCACCGATCCCGGCGTAGAGCTGCACGTCGCGGGCCGGATCATAATCGACCGGCTTGCCGGTCTTCTGGTCGATGCCCTTGGTCCAGCTCACCTTCTCCTGGTACTGGTCGGCGCGCAGGAACTGGCCGCTGGTGCGGTCGAGCGTATAGTAGAAGCCGTTGCGCGAGAAGTTTGCCACCACCTTGCGGGTCTCGCCTCCGATGCTGGTCTCGTAAAGCATTTTCGGGCTCGGCGTGTCGAAGTCCCAATGCTCGTTCGGCGTCTCCTGGAACGCCCACACGATCCTGCCGGTGTCGGCGTCGAACGCGATGGTGCTGGCGGTGTAGAGATTATCGCCCGGGCGGAATTCCGGATCGAAAGTCGGGAAGGCGTCGCCGGTGCCGTAGTAGAGCAGGTTGGTGGCGGGATCGAACGAGGCGGTCTGCCATACGCTCGCGCCGCCGATGCGCCAGGCATTGTGGGTGTCTTTCCAGGTTTCCGAGCCGGGCTCGCCCGGGGCCGGAATGGTGAAGGTGCGCCATGCCAGCTGACCGGAATTGACGTCCCACGCCCCGACCCAGCTTCTTGTCCCGGTCGAGCCGCCGGTGCTTTCGCCTTGCACCACCAGCTCCTTGCCGCCGCGGGTCTTGACCGTCAGCGGCGCGCCCGAGAACCCCTGCACCTTGGAGGGAGTACCGGTTGCCGGATCGGTCGGCGCGGCGCCCTGCGTTTCCCAGACCACTGCGCCGGAATCCCGATCGAGCGCGATGACGCGCGCGTCGTAGGTCGCGACGAAAATCTTGTTGCCGTACATCGCGAGGCCGCGGGTGGTGCGCGCCTTGGCGATCTTGGGATCGTAGCGCCACAGCGGGATCGCCTCGGCGCCGCTGCGCACGTCGAATTTCATCACCCGGCTCCAGGTATCGACCACATACATGAAGCCGTCGTCGACCAGCGGGGTCAATTCCTCCTTGCCGGGCAGCGCTCCGCCGGTGGAGCGCCCGCCGATCGAGAAGATGAACTTGGGCGCGAGGCGCCCGACTGTGTCGCGATTGATCTCGCGCAGGCCGGAGTGGCGCGAATTGTCGTAGTCGCGATGCACCATCAGCCAGTCCTGCGGCTGGCTTGCGGCATTCAACAACCGTTCCGGCGTGACGTCCGCCGACCAGGCCGGCAGTGCGATGGCCGCGACGGCAATCGACGCAAATGCCGCGAGCAGGTTTCTGTCGGTCATGGCCTCCCTCCCGATTTTTTTGCGGCTTGAGCGCGGCGGCTCTTGCGTGGAGGCTACACCTCTCTTCAGTGGGCACGGAAGGGGGGCCTTTCCCGGTCATGCCGGCTATCCACGGATCAACAAAATCCGCCGCCGGGGCTGTTTTCGCCGCATCCGCGGCTGGCTAAGCTTACGTAGCTTGCGAGGAATGGGCGGCACCGCACGGGCGCCGGCCCGAACCGCTTGTGAGCAAAGCCGCCGGGGAGGCTGCCATGCTGGGACTGATGCAGGACTGGCCGCTGTTGTGCCATCGCATCATCGATCATGCCGCGCTGAACCACGGTGACCGTGCGATCCATTCGCGCTCGGTCGAAGGCCCGCTGGTGACCATCACCTACCGGGCGATCCGCAGCCGGGCCCTGCGGGTCGCCAAGCGGCTCGACCGCGACGGCATCAGGTTCGGCGACCGGGTGGCGACGCTGGCCTGGAACACCGCCCGGCATCTGGAAGCCTGGTACGGCATCCTGGGAATCGGGGCTGTCTATCACACCGTCAATCCGCGCCTGTTCCCCGACCAGATCGCCTGGATCATCAACCACGCCGAGCCGCGCGTGCTCATGACCGACCTCACCTTCCTGCCGCTGTTGGAGAAGCTCGCCGACCGGCTGGTCTCGATCGAGCGCTATGTGGTGTTCACCGACGCGGCGCATCTGCCGGCCACCTCGCTGCGCAATGCGGTCGCCTATGAGGAATGGATCGGCGAGGTCGACGACGATTTCGCCTGGCGATCGTTCGATGAGAATACGGCGGCCGGCATGTGCTACACCTCCGGCACCACCGGCAACCCGAAAGGGGTAGTCTACTCGCATCGCTCCAACGTGCTGCACGCGATGGCGACCTGCTGGCCGGACATGTTCGGTATCTCGTCGCGCGACGTGGTCATGCCGGTGGTGCCGATGTTTCACGCCAATGGCTGGTCGATCGCGCTGACCGCCCCGATGGTCGGCGCCAGCCTGGTGATGCCGGGCGCCAAACTGGACGGGCCCTCGATCTTCGAGCTGCTGACGAAGTATCGCGTCACCTGCACGGCGGCGGTGCCGACCATCTGGCTGGCGTTGCTGCAGCACCTTGAGGCCGGCGGTCACAAGCTGCCCGACCTGCGCCGGGTGGTGATCGGCGGCGCCGCCTGCCCGCGCGCCATCGTGCAAACCTTCCAGGACGTCTACGGGGTGGAGGTCGTGCATGCCTGGGGCATGACCGAGATGAGCCCGATGGGCACGGTCTGCTCCATCAAGCCGGAATACGCCTCCTTGACCGGCGACCGGCAGCTCGACGTGCAGGTCAAGCAGGGCCATGCCCCCTTCACGGTCGAGCTGCGCATCATCGACGACGCCGGGCACGCGGTCGCCCGCGACGGCAAGAGCAGCGGCCGGCTCGAGGTGCGCGGTCCGGCGGTCGCCAAGGCCTATTTCAAGGAGGCCAGGAGCATCCTAGATGCCGACGGCTTCTTCGACACCGGCGACGTCGCCACCATCGACCCGGCCGGCTACATGCAGATCACCGACCGGGCCAAGGACGTCATCAAATCGGGCGGCGAGTGGATTTCCTCGATCGAGCTGGAGAATCTCGCGGTCAGCCACCCCAAGGTGGCGGAAGCCGCGGTGATCGGGGTACGGCACCCAAAATGGGACGAGCGCCCCCTGCTGGTGGTAGTCCTCAAGCAGGGCCAGTCCGCCGGCAAGACCGACATCCTCGACTTCATGCGCGGCAAGACCGCCAATTGGTGGCTACCCGACGACGTCGCGTTCGTCAGCGAAATTCCCCATACGGCGACCGGAAAAATCCAGAAGACGGCGTTGCGCGAGCAATTCCGGGACTATGTGCTGCCGGCCGCGGCAGCGCCGGCACGCTGAAGCCACAATCAGCCGGTACTGAGCCGTTTCGCCCCATTGCGGGCGGCCCGGCTTGGCATTATCCGTCCCCCATGCAGCTCCTCTTTCCACAACATCTGGTCTAGCCGTGGCGCGCCGCTTCACCCTTGCCGACGAGCCGATGTCGAAGCTCGCCATCTGGGCGCGGCGCATGGCAATGTTCTCGCTCTGTGCGGTCATCGTCTCGATCATCATCGTGCGCTCGGAATGGCTCGATGTCGGCCCGGCCATAACTACCTTCGTGGTGGCGCTGGCGCCCTCAATTCTGGCGCTCGCGCTCGCGCTCGGCGCCCTGGTGGTGATCTGGAACCACGGGTCGCGCGGGCTCGGCCGCGCCTTCGCGGCCGCCGGGATCGCGGTCGCGCTCCTGGGCTATCCGGCCTATCTGGCCTACCGGGCCTACAAGCTGCCCTGGCTCTACGACATCACCACCGATCCGATCGATCCGCCACGCTACGAGGCGCTGGCGCGGCTGCGGCCGCGCGACGCCAACCCGATCACCTACGCGGGGCTTTACGCGGCCGAGCAGCAGCGCGCCGCCTATCCGGATATCGAGCCGCTCGACGAGGATGCCACCCCCGAGGTCGCCTTCAAGGCCGCGCTCGCCGTCATCACCAAGCGCAAATGGATCATCATCGACCGCCGGCCGCCGCAGCCGACAAGGCGCGAAGGCCATATCGAGGCGGTCGCCCGCACCCTGATCATGGGGCTGCGCGACGACGTGGTGGTACGGGTGCGCGGCGGCGCCGACGGCTCACGCATCGACGTGCGCTCGTCCTCGCGCTTCGGCTCGTTTGATTTCGGCTCGAACGCGGCGCGCATCCGCAAGCTGATCGACGATATCGACGACGCGGTCGGCAACGAGAAGCCGGAGCCCGCGGTGCTGCCGGCGAAGAAGCTGCCGGCGCCGGGGCCTGGGCCGGCACCCAAACGCGATGCCCAGCCCGCCGCCAGCGCCAAGCGGTAGCGGACGGGCAGCCGTTCTCGCCGGATCATTTGCGGCGCGCTGATATACTCAGGTCGGGCCTCAACTCCAGCCACGATCCGACCAGGAGGGTGGACGTAATGCTCGGTCACTTGTCCTTTGGGGTGAACGATCTCGATCGTGCCGCCGCCTTCTACGACCGGATTCTGGCGCCGATCGGATTTGTACGCGTCTGGACCAATCCAAAGGGTGCTGGCTTTGGCCCCCAAGGCGGCGGCGACAAGCTCGCCCTGTTCTCGAAGCCCGGGCAAGCGACGGCGCCAGGGCCGGGTTTCCATCTGGCATTCGACGCCCCGAGCCGCGAGGCGGTCGATGCCTTTCATGCCGTGGCGCTCGCGGCCGGCGGCACGGATTGCGGGGCGCCCGGACCACGGCCACAATACGGCGCCACCTACTATGCCGCCTTCGTGACCGATCTCGACGGCCACAAGCTGGAGGCCGTTCATCAGTAGGGGCGGCAGACGGCCCCGGCTCGCAGCGAACCGAACACTTGCGCCATGGCGTAGCCGGCGTCCGAGAAATGTCTTCGCCGGGATGACCAAGATGCTGAACCTGACCCTCACCGACACGCCGACCGCCGAGATGCGCGACGCGGTCGGCGACAACCTCGTGCAATTCAACACGGCGCAATTCGGCCGGCCGCTGGACTTTCGCCCGCTCGCCATTCTGCTGTCCGATCCCGCCACCGATGAGATCGTCGGCGGGCTCATTGGCGCCACCATATTCTCCTATCTGCACGTCGACACATTGTTTGTTCCACCGCACCTACGCCGAAACGGCTGGGGCCGCAAAATGATGCTGGAGGCCGAAGCCGAGGCGCTGCGCCGCGGCTGCCACGGAATCTGGCTCAGTACCTTCACGTTTCAAGCTCGTGGATTCTATGAACAACTCGGCTTTTCGACGTTCGGAACCGTCAATGACTATCCGCCCGGCCATAGCCTCATCTTTCTGAGCAAATCCTTGGCGGGTGCCAAATCATGAACAAGATCGTGCGGCGTGCCGGCGAAGCCGACGCCCCGATACTCTCGTCGCTCAATGCCGACGTACAAAGCTTGCACGCATCCGCCCTGCCCGACCGCTTCAAGCCGCCGGGGCCCGATACTTTTCCCGAAGCACTCGCGCGAACGCTCATCGCCAATCCGGACAATCTCATATTTATCGCCGAGGTCGATGCCGAGCCGGCCGGTTACGCCTATGCGCAGATCCTTCACCTGGCCGAGCCGATGCGCCACGGCTGGGACGAGGTTCATCTGCATCATCTCAGCGTGCGGCCGGCCTTTCGGCGAATGGGCGTCGCCAGCGCGCTGCTCGACGCCGTGCGCGCCGCCGCCGGCGAGATCGGCATCGATCTCGTGACCTTGCAGGTGTGGACCTTCAACGAGGCCGCGCAGGCTTTCTTCCGTCGGCAAGGTTTCACGCCCTATATGGCGCGACTTTGGAACCGGCAAGTTTCGTGAAGCGCCCGTGGCGGCGGTATCCATGCAAGGTTCCGGGCATCAACCGGCGTCGGCGAGAATCTTCTTGAGGAAGAAACGGGGGAAGATCGGCGCCGGCCCGTCCAGGCGGCCAAAGACCGTAAAGCCCAGCCGCTCGTAAAACTCGCGTGCCTGGAAAGCATAGGTATCCAACCACATGTCCCGGCATCCGCGGCGGATCGCCTCCGCCTCGGCTTGTTGCAGGAGCTTGGTGCCGATCCGCTTTCCCCGCAGCGCCTCCGGAACAAACACGATGTCGACGAGCAGCGAGCCCCAGAGCGAGCGCCCCCACAATCCACCGATGACCTCCTCCGTATTCGGGTCCTTCAACAAGATCGCCAGAGTACGCGACGTGGCTTCGCCGACTGTCTTTTCGTTGAAGATGAGCAACGGCGCCCATAATTTTTGAAACGCGCCGGGCGGCGGTGCATCCGTCAGCTCAAATATCGGTTCCATTCGGGGAGCCTCCTCAAATTTTGCAATACTGACCCGATTCACGATGGCTCGCACCTGTTTCTTGCGCGGCGATGTAGGCCACTTGCAGCGAAAAGTGGTGGTGCGCTACGCTCATAGCCAAACAGCCTCGGGGCCGACGCGATCTCATGCGTTCTCCTCGCAAGCATCATTACAGGGGAGCCGCCCATGCTTTACCGGAGCTTCATGGCTGCGCTCGCGCTGACCGTGACAATGTATGGCTCGATCGCTCCGGCGCTCGCGTTCGACGACGCCAAATATCCCGATTGGAAGGGCCAGTGGTCGCGGGCTCCGATCCCCGGCGTGCGCGGCAATCCGTCGTTCGACCCGAGCAAGCCGCGCGGGCGCGGCGAGCAGGTGCCGCTCACCCCGGAGTACCAAGCGATCTTCGAGGCCAACCTGGTGGATCAGGCGGAAGGCGGACAGGGCACCGACGGAACTTACACCTGCCTGCCGACCGGCATGCCGCGCACCATGATGTCGTATGGACCGATGGAGATCGTGATCACGCCCGACACCACCTACATCCTGATCGAGTACATCCACGACAATCGCCGCGTCTTCACCGACGGACGCGGCTGGCCGGCGGAGATCGAGCCGAGCTTCGAGGGCTATTCCATCGGCCGCTGGATCGACCAGGACGGCGACGGACGCTACGACGCGCTCGAGATCGAGACCCGCTACATGAAGGGCCCGCGCGCCTACGACGCCAGCGGGCTGCCGCTGCATGCCGACAACCAGACCATCGTCAAGGAGCGGATCTATCTCGACAAGACCAATCGCAACCTGCTGCACGACGAGATGACCACCATCGATCACGCCCTGACGCGGCCCTGGACGGTGACGCAGAACTACCGCCGCAGCCCCGAACCACTGCCGTTCTGGCGCGAATATGTCTGCGCCGAGAACAACTCCCATGTACAGGTCGGCAACGAGACCTATTACCTGAGCGCCGACGGCCTGCTGATGCCGGCCAAGAAGAACCAGACGCCGCCGGACCTGCGGTATTTCAACCAGACCCGGAAGTGACACGGATTTAAGCTAGGGGCCGGCGGCCAGATTTCGTGCGAAGAACGCCTGGGCCGCCGCAATGGCCCGGCGGTGCGTTTCGGCCTGCGGCGCCTCGAACTTGCATTGCGGAACCGCCAGCATGCCGGCGGCGGTGCAGGCGGAAAGAAAGTCATAGTGCCCGACTCCGGGAAGGCGTTCGAGCTCGGCGCTCGGGATCGCCTGCGCCGCCACGATGCCGTTGGTGGCCGGCGGCGCGACTGTGTCGGCGTCGCCCAGCATGATATGTACCGGTACATGCATGCCTGCGAGGCTGTCCGGATCGAGCGCCTGCACCAGGCCGGGCGCCATCGCGAAGGCGGCGCGCAGCGATGGGATCGAGTGATCCGCGCGGGCCCGCGCCGCTTCGGCCGTCACCTCCGGGACCGCCAAGGCCTGCTGGCGATCCTGCAACGTGACCGTGAACTCGCGTTGCGGCCGGCACACGCCGTCCTCCGGATTGGCGACGCAGAACTGGATGAAGCGGGGCGGATCGACCCGGGCGCCAGCCGCCACCAGCGCGGTGAAACCGCCGGCCGAGAAGCCGGCGACACCGACACGGTCCTGATCCATGTGGGTTCCGAGGCCGGGATCCCGCAGCGTCGCCGCGAGCGCGGTCCGCAGATCCTCGGCGCGGTCCCACCACAGCATCGCGCCCGTGACCGTCATCGGATCGATCGAATTGCTGCCCGGGTGATCCACCGCCACTACGACAAAGCCGTTGCGCGCCATCGCAATGCCGAACCAGCCCATGATCCGGGCGGTGCCGCCGAAGCCGTGGGACAACAGGATCACCGGCCGGCGGGCGCCACCCGCCGCGAAGGCAGCATCCGGCGCCACCGCGCCGATCTCGATCGTTGGCGCGTCGGGCGGGCCCAGCACCAGGGGACGCTCGACCGCGTCGGCGGCAGCCGGGTACCAGACCGTGATCCGCAAGTCGGGACGATGCTTGGCATCGCGCAGGCTCGCGGTCGCCTCCATGGCCACCCGGTGGGTCTCGCCGACGGGAGCCGCCTGCGCGGCTGCGGCCGCGAGCATTCCGACGCCCACCGCCAACAGCAGCTTCATCACGGCACCTCATTGCAAAGAGCTGCAAGAAATCTACGCGCGTCTGTCTCCGGAATCCACCACCCCGATCAGGCCGCAATGGGATTTGCAGATGACGCTTGCGCAATCTTGCCCAAAATGCGGGCGGGCATTCTTTCCTGAAAATGCGCTGGGGCGCTATCCGATCAGATTGAATCGGATACTCTAATCTTTTTGAGTTTCGCACAATCTTATCCGAAAAGTCTGCAACGTTTCGGGATCATACGCTAATATGGCTTGCGCGATTTTTCTTTGCCCAGTGACGCGTCATGCATCCGGCTCTGCGGTTCCTGCTGTTGCTGCTTGCTCTCGGCCCGGCGCTCTCCGCGTCCGCCGCCGACGATTTTTACAAGGGCAAGACCATCACCCTCGTCGTCGCCAACGCGGCCGGCGGCGGCTACGATCTCTATGCCCGACTGCTCGCCCGCCACATGGGACGGCACATTCCGGGCGAGCCCGGCTTGGTGGTGAAATACCAGCCCGGTGCCGGCGGCATGCTGATGGCCAACGCGATCTACGGCACGGTGCCGCGCGACGGGCTGACCATCGGGTTGATGGCGCGCGCCACCCGCTCGAGCGGGTGCTGGGCAATCCGGCCGCGAAGTTCGAGAACGAGGCCTTCACTTGGCTCGGCACCGCCGCGAGCTTCCAGGACGACGCCTATTGCCTGGTGGTGCGGGCGGACTCGCCGGTCAAGAGCATCGCGGATGCGCGGCGCGCCGGGCCGCCGCTGGTGTTCGGCGGGGTCGCGGCCGGCGGCACCGACACCGATTTATTGTTGATCGCCCGCAGCACGCTGGGGCTCAACCTGCGGCTCATCCGCGGCTACGGCGGCGTTCCCGACATCAACCTCGCGATCCGGCGCGGCGAGGTCGACGGACAGGCCGTCGGCACCTCGGCGCTGCGCAACACCATGGCGGATTGGCTGAGCGCCGGGAAGCTGCGCTTTCTCGTGCAATTCGGGCACGAGACCCGCTGGCCGGGCCTGCCCGACGTGCCGACCGCCCATGAGCTCGCCCGCACGTCGGATGAGCGGGCGCTGATCGAGCTCGCCGAGCTGCCGCTCAGAATGGCGCGTCCCTTCATCGCGCCGCCGGAGATTCCGGCGGCGCGGGCGGCGATCCTCCAGGAAGCCTTCATGGCGACACAGCGCGATCCCGCCTATTTGATGGAGGCCAAAGACCTGCAGATCGACATCAGCCCGCTCTCGGGCGACGAGATCGGGCAAGTCCTGCAGCGCCTCGCCCGTACCTCGCCGGCTTTGATCCAGCGCTACAAGGACATCCTGGAAGCGAAATAGCGGACGCCGCCGTGCCCGCACGCCTGCTCGCCGAGCAACAAACACGCGAGCGTCGTAGGGTGGGCAGAGGCGGCCGCGAGACTTCGATTGATGTACCATGCTTGATCCGCCGTGCCCACGCGAAACGACTCTGCCGCGAGACTCCGTTGGGCACGGCGCCATAGCCCGTCGAAGACGGGCGTAAACGCCCCTATGAGCGCGCCTTTGCCCACCCTACGCAGATTCCGTTCGATCGGTGTCCGATCTAGCACTTCTTGAAGAAGCGATAGATATCCGGCGCGCGCATCCAGATGAAATCCTTCTTCAGGCCGCCATGGGCGTCGATCCACGCCGTGATGTCGGATTGGTAGGCGCCCCGCAGCGTCGCGGTCGCGCTCGGCAGATTGGCGAGATGGAAGCCGAACGAGGCGCTCGGCGTGACGCAAATCTTGCTGCGCGGAATATGGCCGAGCAGCACCGTGCAGGCCGATTGGCACGGTCCGACGATCTTGACGTCGACGCCGCGAGCCGCGAGCCCGGCCCAGCGGCTGTCGTAGGCGACGACGCTGCCGCCATGATTGTCGGAGACCTCGATGGTCTCCGCTGCCACCGACCCGCACAAGGACAGGAGCAGGGCCACGATCAAGAGCGGATGCCTCGGCATTTGGTTCTCCTCGCGGCTGAGCATTCGCGATCCATCATGCCTGAATCTCCCGGGTGATCAAGTTGAGGCCTCGGACTCAAGGGCCGCATGCGGTTGACGGCGTAAAGGCGACGCGGCAGCTTTGCTTCCGGCTGGTCGCGCCGGCCATCTGCACCGAAATGGAGCCGTCATGCCTGGGCGAAATACCATCGGAACGCTGGCGCTGGCGGCTTTTTTGGCGATCGGTGCGGCGCCCGCTCACGCCGACGCGACCTATCCGGATTGGAACGGCCAGTGGCGCAACCCGACCGCCGGGCGCGGCGGCAATCCCTGGGACCCCACCAAGCCCATGGGGTTGCGGCAGGAGGCGCCGCTCACGCCGGAATATCAGGCCGTCTTCGAGGCGAGCCTGCGCGATCAGGCCAAGGGCGGCCAGGGCAACAGCCTGGGCGCGTCCTGCGTGCTGCCCGGCATGCCGAAAGTGATGAACTTCTCCGACCCCATGGAGATCATCATCCGGCCGAAGCTCACCTATTTCGTGCCGCTGCATTACCCGACCCGACGCATCTACACCGACGGGCGCGATTGGCCAGCCGACGAGCCGGCGAGCTTCGGCGGCTATTCCATCGGCCATTGGATCGATCGGGACGGCGACGGGCGCCACGACCTGCTCGAGGTCGAGACCCGCAACTTCAAGGGCCCCCGCGTCTTCGAATCCACCGGTCTGCCGCTGCATCAGGACAACCAGACCATCGTCAAGGAGCGCATCTATCTCGACCGTCGCGACAAGGACGCGCTCCATGATGAGATCACCACCATCGATCATGCGTTGAGCCATCCCTGGACGGTCGACCGGATCTATCTGCGCGAGCAGAACCCGCGCTGGCTGGAGAAGAGCTGCCACGAGGCCAACAGTCACATTGCCATCGGGACGGAGCAATATTTTCTCAGCGCGGACGGCAAGCTGATGCCGGTGCGCGCCGGCCAGCCGCCACCCGACCTGAAATATTTCAAGGATGCGAGGTGAGCATGCGCCACCGGAGGATCGCGCCCAGCCGCAGCCCGCTCGCCATCATGACGCTCTCGGCCGCGCTGTCGATCGCCATCGCCGGCAAGCCGGCGGTCGGCGACGAGATGAAATATCCCGACTGGGAGAGCCAGTGGCGCAACCCGGCGGCGGGACGCGGCGGCAATCCGTGGGATCCGGGCAAGCCCATGGGGCTCGGGCAACAGGCGCCGCTGACCTCTGAATACCAGGCTATCTTCGAGGCGAGCCTCAAGGACCAGGCAGATGGCGGCCAGGGCAACAATTATCGGGCCGCCTGCGTCCTTTCCGGCATGCCGCGGATCATGAGCCTGGCGGCGCCCATGGAGATTCTCATCGAGCCGGCGCATGTGCTCCTCGTCTTCCAGAACGCGCTGCCGCGTCACATCTTCACCGACGGGCGCGCCTGGCCCGCCGACCAGCCGGCGAGCTTCCAGGGCTACTCGATCGGCAAATGGGTCGACCCGGCCCGCGACGGCCGCTACCGCGCGCTCGAGGTCGAGACCCGCAACTTCACCGGCCCGCGCGCGCTCGAATCCACCGGGCTGCCGTTGCACCGCGACAACGAGACGGTGGTGCACGAGCGGCTGTCTCTCGACCCCGGCAACGACGATATCCTCCACGACGTGATCACCACCATCGACCACGCCTTCACCCGGCCATGGACGGTCGACAAGACCTATGTGCGCGAGCGCAATCCCAAATGGCAGGAATACAATTGCCAGGAGGCCAACAACCATGTCTTCATCGGCCTGGAGGAGTTCCTGCTGAGCGCCGACGGCAAGCTGATGCCGGCGAAGAAGAACCAGCCGGCGCCGGATTTGCGATATTTTGATCCGAAACGAAACTGACGCGCGCTCGGCGGTGGGCGATGGCGCAAGCCAAACCCGCCCGCGCACCCCAAAAGTCCAGGCACAATGCGCCCAACACCGCGATCCAATCATTTCATCCTCGAAGCGTTCGACCGCGACCAGTGGTGTCCGGTGCTGCAGGCGCTCATCCGGGTGACCGACCTCGACACGCTTCGAGCAATTCTGGCCAAGGCGGCAAACGACGATCCGGGCTTGGAGCACGATTACGCGCTTGACGATGAAATGCTGGCGGCGGTGGTCACAAAATTCAATGTCACTTTCAATCCTGGAGAATTGGAAGCCAGGGAATTGGACATCACGCTCTCGCGATGGCGTCGGCGGTGTGACGCGCCATATCTGATTCACACTGGCTATGAGCTCCCCCTGTTGCTGGACGGTCGAAAGAAGCTCGCCCGCATGTCGCATCTCTATCCGCCGGCGACATTCGAGGGCGAGGACCGGTTTGAGCATTGGGTCGCCAACGGGCTTCTCCACCGGGAGGCGGTCGTCGAGCCGTTCGAGCCTACCGCCGGCAAGACCGTTGGCCACCGGACCGTCTACTACACGCCCAAAGGCGAGGAATGGCGCATTCCCGCCAGCAAGCTGATCTGGGAAGCGTCGGGAAAATCAGGCGGATGGAACGAGCACTTCGAGCGGCTCGAGGGTATGTTGTTTGGCTATGAGGGATGGCAAAACGATTGGTGGATCAATGTCGGGCTGCTAGATGGCGGTTTCGGCGGCGTGCACTTTTGCTGTGCCGTCACCGCAGATGGACTGGCGTGGATGGAAGCGGCCGGATTGCGTGCGCTGCCACCGATCAGCAAGCCCACCTTGGCGGTCAGGACTTACGACGTCGCGGCGGAGGCCGAGCTGCAGGCCTTCCTGCTGGAAAACTCCGACAGCGTGGCACTGGTACAATTCAATGTGCTTGGTCGCAACGCCATGCACCTTATGGACGACTTTCGACATGCCGGGCCATGGCATATTCCAAGCGACCGGATTGCGGAATTGAACCGGAATCTGCGAGGATCGGTCGTGATCGTAGCCCGGCGAGACGCCCTATCGTAGAGGGCCGAGATGAAACAGGCCGTGAAAAGACCTCAATGGGGGCCGGCGCACCGGTTTCACGATCCGCGGTAGCGGCCCGCGATCGAGGGCGCGCCGTCGGTCGCCACCAGGCGGCGTGCGGTCAGATCCTCCAGGTGCGCCAGCACCGACAGGCCGGCCGCCTTGGTGAGGCGCGGATCGAGCCCGACATAGATCGCGTTCACCAGGGCCGGGATATCGGCCTCGCCAGCGGCGAGCTGCGCCAGGATCGCGGCCTCACGTGCACGGCGGTGATGGATATATTGCTGCACGAAGCGCGGCGCATCGCGCACGGCGCCGCCGTGGCCGGGGAAATACAGCGTCTCGGCGCGGCGCGCGAGCTTCTCCAGCGAGGCCATGTAGTCGCTCATGGCGCCGTCGGGAGGCGCCACGACCGGGGTCGACCAGGCCATGACGTGATCGCCGGAGAACAGCACCGGCGTGCCCTTCAGCGCGAACGCCATGTGGTTGGCGGTGTGGCCGGGCGTGGCTACGGCCTCGATCGTCCAGCCCGGACCGCTCACGGTCTCGCCGTCGGCGAGCGCGACATCCGGGCGAAAGTCGCGGTCGCCGGAGGAATCGAGCGGCGGCGCCTCGCCCACATTGAGCGGACGCGCGGCGCGGTGCGGCCCTTCGGCGTAGGTCTTGGCCCCGGTCGCCGCCTTGAGGCGGGCGGCGCCGGGCGAATGATCCCGGTGCGTGTGGGTGACCAATATGTGGGTCACGGTCTCGCCCCGCACCGCATCGAGAAGCGCCGCCAGATGAGATTCGTCGATCGGCCCTGGATCGATGACGGCGAGCGAGCCCATGCCGACGATGTAGGTCAGGGTTCCCTTGAAGGTGAAAGGCCCCGGATTGTCGACCAGGAGCCGGCGCACCCCCGGCATCACCTCCTCGACCCGGCCGGGCGGCAGGTCGAAGCTCTTGTCGAAGGGAATGTCCTGGCTCATCGGGCCCCTCTGTGATGGAAAAACAGGCATCGGCGCGCGCGCCCTTCACCGGATTTCGGCGCGCCGGCCATTGATAATACAATCCGGAAACAATGAGACCGGCCGATCTCCGGCGCCGGAAGGCGCCGCTCCGTGCGACTGCTCAAAATTCCATCAGATCCTTGGCGACCGAAACCTGGCCGACGGAGTTGCGTCTTATGTAGTCTCAACCGACCGCCGCGTCACCATCCGCCGACGACTTCCAGGAGAAGATGACGAACTGATCGCTCCGCCGCGCCTCTCCGCTCGCCACCATGGCATTGATGCGAGCCCTGACATCGGCCGCGGTCTCGCCCTCGTTGCGAAACAGGTAATGGCTTCGGCGTTGGGCGATGCGCGAGCGTTCCAGGCGCTCGATCCGGCGTGTCAGCACCGGTCTCATGGCGCGTCGCCGAAATTGTACTGATCCCGCACCTGGCGGCGATCGTCGTTACGGGACTGATCCCGCTGATGGGAATCGGGTCGCGGGGTCTCGCGCTCGAGCTTAGCCAGCTGTTGCTCGAAAACCGTGGCCTCCAATGCGCGCACGTAGCGGTCGACCAGCCCGGACAACTCGCTGGCCTCCGCCGCCGAGAGCTCGCCGGACGCCACGCCCGCAGTGATCGCCGCCATAGCCGAGACCGCATCGGCCGCATTGGTGAGCCGCGGGAGCTCGAACTCGATGGGGCGGTGCTTGCAGGGTGGCACCACACGGTCGAGGCACATGCGCAGGGCCGCGATGTCACCCGCCTTGGCCCGCTCGATCGCCAATCGCGCCATCGCCTCTGCCTCGCCTTGCAACAGTAATTCGACCATGACGGTCGCCTTGTTGCGCGCGCCTTGCGGCCGCCCGGCCGGATTTCCGCTTTGTCCTTTTTCGAATGGCATTTTGATTCGTCCTTTCTTGCTGGTTGCTGGTCGAAAACCTCGAGGCGCCATCGCGATTTCGCGCGGCCGCGCACGAAAAAGCCCGGCGCGGTTTCCCGGCCGGGCACAGTTCGTGAGTTTCAATTTCGTGAATAATCTGATTTGCACCCTGGCGTCAAGCATCCGACGCGATGATTTTCCCCGCGGCCGGATCCATCACCGCCTCGGTCTCATTCCTTTGCGCATTTGGCTATGAGGAGTGTGAGCCGATACAGTCAACGTCAAGCTCCCCTCACCGTTATCTGTTTGGGTCGGATTCTTCACTTCTCCGCTTTAAGAAATATCTCGCCGCCCGCACCAAAGCCACGCTCAGGATCATGGCGGCGACGGCGAGGAAGAAAATGTGCTCGGGGCGCGCGCCGGCGAGCGTGACCAGGAGGCCGAACACCACGCCGGGAAAGACATGGGCGGGTGCCCACACCACCGCGGAGAGAATATTGGCGACATAGAACTGGCGCGCCGGCATTTGCACGATGCCGGCGATCAGCGGGACAAATGCGCGCACCACCGCGGTGAAGCGCGCCAGGAACACGCTGGCCCCGCCATAGCGGTTGAAGAACGCCTCGCTCCGGGCGATGAGCTTGGGGAACCGGTTGAGCGGCCAACGCTGCAGGACCTGGCGATGGCAGCGCTGCCCCAGCCAGAACGAGGTTCCGTCGCCCATGATGGCGCCGAAGGTCGCGGCGACCAGCAGCAGCCAGGGGCTGATATCGGCCTCGATGCCGAGGGCGCTGATGGCGACGATCAAGGTCGAGCCCGGAACCACGGTGCCGACGATCGGAATCGCCTCCGAGAACGCCAGCAGAAACACCGCCGACGCCGCATAGTGCGGATGCATGGCGATGAAGTCGGTGATGGCGGAGAGGTAGGCGGTCATTGATGGATTGGTCTCGCCCGCGGGGCTGCTCTTGCGCGTAGGATGGGTCGAGCTCTTGCGAAACCCATCAACGCCGCCGATGGGTTTCGCATAGCCCGCAAAGACGGGCGTAGACGCCCTAATGCGCTCAACCCATCCTACCAATCCCGCCTATCCAGCGCGCGCCGCGGTCTAATCCGGGCGGGCGCCGGAGAATTTCACCACCTTGGCCCATTTCTCGGTCTCTTCGGCGATCAGCTTGCCGAACTCGGCGGGCGGGCCCGCCAGCATGGTGCCGCCCAGGTCGACGAGCCGGGCCTTGAGCTTGGGATCGGCCAAGCCGGCATTGACCGCGGCGTTGAGCTTGTCGACGATCTCGGCCGGGGCCCCCTTGGGGGCGCCGAGGCCGAACCAGGCGCTCGCCTCGTAACCCGGCACCGTTTCGGCCACCGTGGGCACGTCCGGCAGCGCATCCGAGCGCTTCGCCGTGGTCACCGCCAGCGGGCGCAGCTTGCCGGCCTTGATGTACTCGATCGAGGACGGCATGTTGTCGAACAGCACCTGCACCTGCCCGCCCATCAGATCGGTCAGCGCCGGCGCCGAGCCGCGGTAGGGGACATGCAGCATATCCACGTGAGACATCATCTTGAACAGCTCGCCGGAGACATGGATCGAGGTGCCGTTGCCCGAGGAGGCCATGTTGACCTTGCCGGGATTGGCGTTGGCATAGGCGATGAACTCGGCCACGGTCTTGGCCGGGACCGCGGGATTGACCTCCATCACATTGGGCACCCGCATGATGCCGGCCACCGGGACGATGTCGCGGATGAAATTGAACGGCAGCTTGTCGTAGAGCGTCGCGTTGATGGCGTTGGCGGGATTGACCAGAAGCAGCGTATAGCCGTCGGGCGCCGCGTTCACGACCGCCTCGGTGCCGATATTGTTGCCGGCGCCGGAGCGGTTGTCGATGACGAACTGCTGGCCCAGGCGTTCCGACAGAAATTGCCCCACCAGGCGGGCCAGGATGTCGGTGGTGCCGCCGGCCGGGTATCCCACGATCACGTGCACGGGCCGCGTCGGGTAATCGAGCGCGCCGGCGGGGCCGATGCCGGCCGCCGTCAGCAGCGCCAGGGCGATCACGCGGGCGAGCCCGCCCGGACGCGTGGGTTTCAGCGACCAGCTCATGGCCATCCGGTTCATGGCGATCCTCCCAGATCCGAGCCGGATCGCGCGCCATCGCGCTGATTGTGGATGGTCGTTGCGACCCGCACTCGGCAGTCAGGGTACGCGGCCCCCTCGCCCCTGCACAAGGCCATTTCTCCGCAGGGCGAAATGAAGGCGCAACCGGTCCCTTGCCTTCAGGCCGGATGATCTAGACGATGGGGCCAAAATGCAGTTCAGGACCCGCGAGACCAGCCATGAAAATATTGAGTTTTGCCGTCGCAGCCTTCGGCCTGTTCGCGCTCGTCATGGGCCTCGAGATCGGGGACATGTGGGAGGTGGGTCTGGGGGTCGCGGCACTTCTGTGCGCCGCGACCACCTATCTGGCGGCCGGGATTTCGAGCTTCCTCAAAATCTTCGCCGCCATCTTCTCGATCGAGACCATCGTGTTCGGCCTTCTGGTGGCGGTCAACAAAGGGGGGCTCTGGCCCGCCGGCTACGCGGACTACACGTTGCCCAATCCGTTACCCATCACGGTCGCGGTGTTCTCGATCCTGACCTATCTGCTGGCGCAGGTGCCGGTGGTGCGGCAGATGACCCGGATCGCCGATCTCTACTTCGAGGCGACCGAGCAGGGCCGGGCGCGCATCTGGCCGCTGGCCCCGTATGCGGCGCTGGAGCGGCGCATCGCCGTCGCCATGGTGGTGTTCCTGGTTCTGGTCAACCAGATTCAGGTCGGCATCACGGTCAAGCTCAATTTCTTCAATCGCGACTGGTTCAACGCCATCCAGAACCACGATGCGGCGGCCTTCTGGCAGCTGCTCCTGTGGGTATTCACACCCTGGGCGTTCACCTATGTGTTCAGTGCCGTGATCGAATTCGTGGTGCAGCAGATGCTGGTCATCCGCTGGCGACGGTGGCTCACCGACTATTTCGTGGCGCACTGGCTCGGCGGCCACACCCACTACCGCATGTCGCTCGCCGGCTCGGACGCCGATAATCCGGACCAGCGCATCGCCGAGGACGTGAACCGCTTCATCGACGGCGGCACCGAAGGCTACGGCATCTACTCCTATTCGATCCTGCTGATCTCGACGCTGTCCTCGCTGGTGTCGTTCGCGGTAGTGTTGTGGGGCTTGTCGGAGAACTTCACGCTGCCCGGCACCGACATCCATGTTCCCGGATTCCTGTTCTGGATCGCGCTGATCTACGCGGCGGTCGGAACCCTCATCACGCACCTGATCGGCCGCTCGCTGGTCGGCCTCTACTACCAGCGCCAAGCCGTCGAGGCGACCTTCCAATTCTCGCTGGCGCGGCTGCGCGAATACAGCGAGCAGGTCGCCCTGCTGGCGGGCGAGCGCGCCGAGCAATCCGCGCTCGGGAACCGCTTCGGCGCCATCATCCGCAATTATCTGGAGCTGGTGTTCTGGCGCAAATGGTTGCTGGCCTTCACGGCACTGTACGGCCAGATCTCGCCGATCATCCCGTTCATCTTCGCCGCGCCCTTCTACTTCGCCGGCACGATCCAGCTCGGCACCATGACGCAGACCGCCGGCGCCTTCGCGCGGGTGGAAGGGGCGCTAACCTTCTTCGTCACCTATTACAATTCGCTCGCCAGCTTCAAATCGGTGGTCGACCGCCTGACCTCATTCGCCACCGCGATCGAGCGGGCCAAGGCGCTGGGCAAAGCCGGTCCGGAGCAGGTCGCCCCACCGGCGAGCGCAACCTCGGTCGCGCTCGAGAATCTCGACCTCGCGTTGCCGGACGGGCGCCACGTCGTCGAGGCCGAGCACCTCGCGTTCCAGGCCGGGGAAAGCGTGCTGCTCGCGGGTCCTTCAGGCTCGGGCAAATCGACCATGTTCCGCTCGATTGCCGGCATCTGGCCGTTCGGCGACGGCCGCGTCCTGGTGCCCGAAGATGCCGTGGTCATGGTGGTGCCGCAGAAGCCCTACATTCCGATCGGCACCCTGCGCGCCGCCGTCTCCTATCCGGCGGCACCCGACGCCTACTCCGACGAAGATATCCGCAAGGCGCTCACCGACGCCCATATCGGCTTTTTGGCCGCCCAGCTTGACAGCGAGGATGTCTGGTCGCAGCGCCTCTCGGGCGGCGAGCAGCAGCGCGTCGCCCTCGCCCGCGCGCTGTTGGAGAAACCCGACTGGCTGTTCCTGGACGAATCGACCTCGGCGCTCGACGAGAAGCTCGAGGCCGAACTCTACCGGATGCTCAAGCAGCAGCTGCCGAAGACCACCATCGTCAGCATCGGGCATCGCTCGTCGCTGGCGGCATTCCACATGCGCCGCCTCGTCATGACGGAAAGCGGCGCCGGCCAGTTCACGCCGGGGGACACGAAGGCGCAAGCGGCGGAGTGAGAGGGCGAATAGCGAGAGCGGTGAGTAGTGAATGGTGAATGGGTCAACTACCGCTACTCACTACTCCCTCCCCTCAATTCCCGCTCGCCGGATAGGCGGCGCGGACCTTCTCCAGGAGCGCCGGCGACAGGCTGCTGACCTGCGCCACCAGCTTCTGCAGCTCCCCGCCGGTCATCGGGGTGACGCCGAGCCGAATGCGTTGCGCCTCGGCCAGGAACTCCGGGTCCTTCATGGTCTCGTCGAAGGCGTGGCGCAGCGCGGCCAGGCGGTCAGGCGGAACCCCGGGGCCGGTGAAGAAGGCGGTGCCGACCTCGCTCGCATTCATGATGGCGGCGAGCACCTGGCGCTCGTCGTCATTGCGGGCGAGCTCGACGGCGGTCGGGACGTCGGGCAGCTCGGGGTGGCGCTTCAAGGCAAACTGCACGATGATGCTCACGGTCTTGTCGCGCACCCAGTCGGGCTTGGCCACCTTCACGGCCGACCAGGCGGTGGAATGGCCTTCGACCTCGCCGCGCTCCATGGCCAGCATGGCTTCGTTCGAGCCCCGATAGCCCATCACCAGCTTGAACTTGGTTCCGATCACGTTGTTCAGCACAGTCGGATAGATCGAGACGGTCGATCCGGCGCCGGTGCCCGAGAGGGTCAATTCGATCTGCTGCGCGTCCGCGATGGTCTTGACCGGCGAGGTCTTCCACATCATCACGATATTGATGAGTGAATCGACGCGACCGAGCCAGTTGAGCTCGGCGGTCTTGAAGCGCACCCCCTGGGAGCCGAGCTTCTCGTCGAGCGCCAAGGTCGGGGCACCCAGGCCGATCACCGTGCCATCCCGGGGCAGCGTGCTGTGCACCCGATTGACCGCCAGGAAGCTGCCGGCGCCCGGCATGTTCCGGGGCACGATGGTGGGGCTTCCGGGGATGTGCTTGCCGAGATGGCCCGCGAGCAGCCGCCCATAAGCGTCGTTGCTGCCGCCGGTCGGATAGCCGATCTCGAGATCGAGGCTCTTGCCCTTGTAGAACTGCTCGGGCGTCTGCGCGGCGCTTTGGCCGGTGAGGCCAAGCACCGTCGCGAGAACGAGCCCGACCAGGCGGGTGCGCGCTAGACCGTGCCGGAGATCGTGCATGTGGACTGCTCCTTTTGCCCGCCGGGCTTCTCCGCTGCCGGCTCGTCCGGTCAGCTTAGAGCATTTTCGCGAGACGCAGAAAAGCCGGCGCGATGCCGCGGCGCGGAAGCCGCGAGGCGCTTCGCCAAGCACCCGGCCGGCAACGCGGGACAACGCAAATCGGGCGCAGCCGACTAACGTCGGCTACGCCCGAGCTTTACCGGTCGCGCACGGGGGGAGGGGAATGGCGGCCGGTCACAGCATCAATGCACGACGATGCCGATGGTTCCGTCCGATCCGCCCGCGAACAAATACCGAGGCGGAATATTTGTAGTTTGGAGGCCGCGGGCTTGCGAAGCGATATTCGTCGATGTGTGGAACCTCGAACGCATCCGCGCGTTGAAGCGCAGGGAAAATCACACAAGAGAGGTCACGCCATGCGAACGTTCATTCTGGTAGCGATTTCGGCAATTGCTCTTTCGAGCGCGTCGTTGGGGCAGGCCAATGCCGGAGCCGCTGCCGGCGCCGCCGGCGTGCGGGACGCGGCCGATGGGCTGCGCATAACCGAGCCGGTCGCCCGCGTGTGCCGGGAGATCTGCCGCGGCGATTTCTGCAAGACGAAATGCGTCGATGAGCACGTTCGCGACGAGGTGGTGCACGAGCGGGTCTACCGCGATCGCGACCGCGACGACCACCGCGACCGCAGGCCGGGCGTGGAATTGCGGGTGCCGGGCGTCAATATCGAGGCGCGCTGAAGATCGAGGCGCGCTGAACGGTACTGCGGATCGCTCAGGAATCGGAGCTCAACAAAATCGAAACCCGCCGGGCTCTCACCCGGCGGGTTTCGCAAAATATCCGGCAGCGTCACTTGACGCCGTGTCACTTGACCTTGAGATTTCCGGCCGACTGCTTGCCGCGATCGGTGACGATCTCGTACTCGAGTTGCTGTCCTTCATTGAGCGAGCTCAGGCCCGCGCGTTCGACCGCCGAAATATGGACGAACACGTCCTGCCCGCCTGCCTGCGGCTGAATGAAACCGTAGCCCTTTTGCGCATTGAACCACTTCACCGTGCCGAGCGCCATGTGTCGATCTCCGAGAGTTGAGAGTCGAGGATAGCCTGTAGGCGCCGAAATGCCAATCGCCGATCCGGCCGGATCATCCGCAACCGGAAGACCGAGGAGGACGCGATGAGCCCGAGCCCGCCGGTCACCTTCCTGATCGTCCTGGTCATCGGCGCCCTCGCCGGCCTGATCTTCGATCGCCTTGCCGGCCCGGGCTGGCTCAAGCGCCAGATCGCCGGCGCCGCGCCGAGCATGCTCACCAGCGCGCTGGTGGGCGTGGCCGGTGCATTCGTCGGCTTTCATCTCGCCGGGCTGCTCCGCCTCACCCCGGAGGTCACCCTGGTGGGCGCCGTGGTCGGGTCCGCCGTCGTTCTGCTGGGCTGGCGCGCCGCCCGCTGACAATTTGGCGGATTATTGGCACCTTCCTTAAAGGATTGCTCCATAAGACAGGCCCGCAAACCGCGAAACCTCGACCAAGAGCCTCCAATGACCTTCGGTAAAAGACCTTCCCCACCGACCCCAGAGGAGCAGGCGGCATTGGACGCCTGTCCGCATTGCCGCGGGGCTGGGAGCATTCGGGCGCGCGGGCAGCGCAAAGTCTGCGTCCCCTGCAAGGGCACCGGGAAAAAGCCTGACGCGTGACGGGGCCGCGGCGGAACACCCGCCTTTGAGACGCCGGCGTGGAACCGGCCGGCGCTCCGGAGCCGGACCATTGGCACGCGTTCAGCATAAGCACAGAGCATTTTGCATCCGCGCCTCCTCTTGCCTATAGAGGGGCCGCGGCCTGGCGACGGCCGTCCGGGCGACCAGCGCTCGCGCCGCGCCCGACGGCACGCGGCGAACCGCCGCACGGTTGCCCGCCCATGGCCGCGCCGCACGACGCTATTGTCCGGTTGGTTGTGGTTCACTAAGTCATGACGGTCGATGAGTTGATGATGCGGTCTCCCGAGCCGGCGAAAACACCAACCGACGAGCTACCGCACGTTCCTACCTCCCTGGTTCTGCAGGAACTGCTGGACGAAGCGCCGGCGGATCACTTCACCCTGGAGTGGCTGATCGACAACCTGCCCGATCGCTCGTTCGGCATCGTCATGCTGCTGCTCGGCGTGCTCGCCATGGTGCCGATCGGCTCGATGGTCCCCGGGCTGCTGCTCGCGATCCTGGCGGCGCAAATGACCGTGGGCCGTTCAGGCCCGGTCTTCCCGCGCCGCATCGCCACCTATCCGCTGCCGACGCGCCACCTGGTGCGCATGGGACGGCAGCCGATCCTGGTGCTCAGGTGGCTGGAGCGGGTCATCCGGCCGCGCTGGCCGACGCCGTTCGGGGCGACCAAGCGCGTCATCGGCATCGTGGTGTTTCTGCTGACCTTGCTCATCCTGCTCGCCCCGCTGCCGCTGACCAATGTTCCGCCGGCCGCCGACATCGCGTTGATCTCGCTCGCCTATATCGAGGAGGACGGCGTGCTGCTGGCGATCGGGCTCACGATCGCGGCGATCATCCTGGCGATCGCGACCGCGGCCGTGTGGGGAGCGGCCCTGAGCGCTGTTTGGATCGGCAACTTGTAGGGCGGTTCGCGGAAACTCGGATTATTCGACTACCGGTCCCTGCACGCGCGACGGTGGCGCATTTTCCTGGCATAGTGGGCCTCGGGATGCTCGCCATGAGGGGGATAACGATGCTGTTGCTCTTGATCAACGTGCTGATCATCGTCGTCGTCGGGGCGCTGTGCTTCTATCTCATCGACAAGTTCGTTCGCGACGGGCGGCTCGCCAACCTGCTCAAGATCCTGGTGGCGTTGATCTGCATCCTGGCGATCCTGCAGCGGCTGCTGCCGGCGCTGGGATTGAGCGGGTTGCTGTAGACGGCCGGGCTTGTAGGATGGGTTGAGCTCATTAGGGCGTTTACGCCCGTCTTCGACCGGCTATGCGAAACCCATCGCTGCGGTCGATGGGTTTCGCAAAGGCTCAACCCATCCTACGGCACCATCGAGCAGCCGCTACTTGGCGACCGAATCCTTCGCCAGGATCGCGAAGGCTTCCTGCACCGTGGTCATGAACTGGGCCGGGAAGATGATGGTCGAGTTCTTCTCGACCGAGATTTCCGCCATCGTCTGCAAGGTGCGCAGCTGCAGCGCCACCGGATGCGCCGCGATGATGTCGGCGGCCTGGCCGAGCTTCACGGCGGCCTGGTACTCGCCCTCTGCGGCGACGATCTTGGCACGCCGCTCGCGCTCGGCCTCGGCTTCCTTGGCCATGGCGCGCTGCATGTTGTCGGGCAGCGTGATGTCCTTGATCTCGACCGCCGTCACCTGCGTGCCCCACGGCTCGGTGTGGTGATCGATGACGTCCTTGATCTGCTCGTTGATGCTGGCGGTGTCCGACAACAGCTGATCGAGGCTGAACCGCCCGACCACGTTGCGAACCGTGGTCTGGCTGATCTGGCTGATCGCATTGTAGACGTTCTCGATCGCGATCACGGCGCGTTCGGGGTCGGAGATGTGGTAATAGGCGACCGCGGCGATGTCGATCGAGACGTTGTCCTTGGTGATGATCTTCTGCGACGGGATCAGCATGGTGACGGTGCGCAACGAGACCCGCACCATCTGCTGGTAGGGCACCAGCACGACGGTGAGGCCCGGCCCGCGCACGCCGCGGAACTTTCCCAGCTGGAACACGACGCCGCGCTCGTACTGCCGCAGCACCCGCAGCGCCACGAAGGCATAGAAAATGAGAGCGAAGACGATGATGATCAGGAGCATGGATGCACCATCGCACGGATCGGCGCGGCGGTCGAGCGCCCGCGCTACAATTGCGACTCGGGCAAAAGCTTGCCGATCCGGATCGCGGCAAAACGTTCGGCGTCCTCGGGCGCCAGCTCCACCTCCACGATCACCGTATAGTCGAACGTCTTGGGCATGCGGTCGGGGGCCTCGAGCTGCACCTTGCAGTGCTCGCCCAGGACCGCTGCCGCCTCCTCGAACGAAGGGAACAGCGACGGCATCTCGCCTTCGCGGATCATCGCGCTGACATACCCGGACAGCGCTTCGCGGAATTGCGCCCGCGCCGGCCACAATGCCGCATCGCGCCCCTCGCAGGCGGGAAATTCGGCGGAGCGGACCGCATAGAGGCCATCCCGCAGCCGCATGACATGGGCGATCGCGAAGTGGGCCATCCGGAGTGCTCCTGGTAAGCAACGCAGACGTCAACTGCACAAAAGCTTCGGCCTGGGCGTCTGCCAGCAAGCCAATGCGCCATGGTCGAGCATTCTAGAAATAAAATCTGTCGAGAAAAGGTCCGCAGGCCGCCCGGTCAAACGGGCGGTGGTTGCCCCCCATCGGGGGCCCTCCCGAGACCGGCCATCAGTGCTTGCGCAGAAATGCCAGAACCGCCTGGTTGAAAGCCTCAGGCTGCTCCCAAGCGACCGAATGCCCGGCCTCCGGGATCAAAGCCCAGTCATATGCCTTCAAATGCTTGGCCCAGAGCCGCACCGCCGCCGACGGCGTCGTCAGATCGACATCGCCGGCGATGACCAGGGTCGGGGTCGTGATCGCCGCGATCTTCTGGTCCGTGTTCGGGGTCCGAAGCGGCGGGACCACCGCGCCCGGCTGCATGGCGTGCTGCTCGATCGCCTTCCAACGGGCCAAGCCCTGCGGGTCCATGCCGCGGTAGGAGGGGCTCATCTCGCGCACCTCCGCCGGCAGCTGGCTGAATCCCGGGATCGCGGCGCGCTTGCGGAAAGTCTCCGCCTCGTCGTCCCCGACCAATCCAAGTCCGCTTGCCGCCACCACCAGGCTGCGCAGCCGCTCGGGCCGCCAGGCCGCGTAGTCCAGGGCCACATAACCTCCGCCCGCCACCCCGAGCAGATGGAACTTGGCCAGCTTGAGATGGTCCGCGAGCGCATCCAGGTCCTCGGCAACGCTGATCAAGGTGGCTCCCGGGTGGAGCACGCTCTTGCCCCAACCGGGCCGGTCGAAGGCGATGACCCGGTAGCCGGCCTGCGTCAGCGCCGGGGTCTGCTTCTCCCAATTCTCCGAGGTTCCGGTGTTGGCATGCATCAGGATGACCGGATCGCCGCTGCCGCCGCTGTCGGTCACCCAGAGCTTCACGGTCGGCAGGTCGACGAAGGCGCCCGCGGCTTCATCGGCTTGCGCTTCCGATGCGGCCGCAAATCCCAACACGGCGAGCGGCAAAAGGAAACCCGCCGCCACCTTGCGGCACCGGCGGGCCGGTGCCGAGAGCATCTCGATGATCTCACGCATCATGCTTGGTCCAGGCCAGAGGGTTCGCAAACCTAGCACATCCGATCGGCCGAGGGGACCCGGCAATGGCGACGGACGGCCGGGCGATGCACCTTGCGCCAACTGCGCTATAAGCGGCCGGCTCAGAAAGCCTCGAGCTCCCCTCATCGAGCAGGACGACGATCGTCGGCCGGCCAAACGCAAAGCGCCTGCATGTCGAAGCTGATCTGGATAATTCTGGTTTTAGTGCCGGCCGTGCTGTTCGTGAAATCCTTCTTCACGGTCCGGTCAAAGCAGCGAACCCGGTCCGTCTCCAATTTCAAGAAGCAGCTCGATTATCTGGTATGGGTGATATTGTTCCTGATCGCTTGCGAGCTGGTCTACTTCATCGGCAGCCTCATTCTGGGCTGAGCCGGCCCAACTGGCCCGATCAGCGTTTCGACCAATATTCCGGGTTCTGCTTGAACAGCCGCTTGGGGATCATGCCGTAGACCATCTGCACGGCATCGACCGCCTCTCCCACTCTGAAATCGACGCCGACGCTGGCGAGCGCATAGGCATCCGCCGCCGGCAGGCCTTTGCGGTCGCGCAGGAAGGCGACGGTCTCCTGCGCGGCTTCCTGCAGCGCCTTGTTGAGATCGAGATCGAGGCCCATGGCATAGTAGTAGGCGTCGTCCTCCGCGCGCGGCCAGCGCATGCCGGCGCCGGCGCCCTTGTGCACGATGAATTGCAAGGTCGCGGTCAGCGACGCCTCGATGGCGGTGCCGTCGACCTCGCCGTCGCCCTGCACCGCATGCGAGTCGCCGGTGAAGAACAGCGCCCCGTTGTTGAACACCGGCAGATAGAGCGTAGCGCCGACGCCGAGCTTGTTGAAATCCATGTTGCCGCCCCAGCGCGAGGGCGGCCGCGAGCTGACCAGGCCGAGATCGCGCGGCGGCGCCACCGCCATGATGCCCATGAACGGGTGCAACGGCACCTCGATGTCGTCGGTGAACAGCGCGACATTGCGCGCCAGATCGAGCTTGATGATCTTGGCGGAGGGTCCCGGCAGCAGGTCGGGCAGCACGCCGGTGCCGTGATTGCTGTTGTTCACCCCGTAAGGCACCCGGTGCTCGAGCGCGATGATGCGCACCTCCAGCATGTCGCCGGGCGCGGCGCCTTCGACAAAGATCGGCCCGGTCAGGACATGGGCGCTGGCGCCTTTGGGATGCGGCACCTTGCGGTGGATATCGATGACGTCCTGGAGCACCTGCTCGGGCCGGATGCCGCCGCGGCCGAAGAAGGCGACCGGATCGTCGGTGTTCATGCCGCTGTGGGAGACGGTGTCGATGCGCACGGTCTGCCCCGAGCGGATACGCAGCACGGGCGGCGCGTCGGCGGCGAAATAACCCCAGATCACCGTGTCCGGCGTCGAGCGCAACGTCGCATCCGCGGCCGCGGCGGACGGGGCCGGCTGCGCGGCGGCGCATTGGGCGAAGAGGACGATCAAGGCCGCGACCGGCCAGCCGAGAAGGAATTTGGACATGGGGAACACCCTGATTGAGAGCTCCCGCAATCCTGTCATAGGCCCGCCGCGATGTCTCCTGCCGGC
Organism: uncultured Alphaproteobacteria bacterium; assembly: GCA_963721005.1. Lineage (GTDB taxonomy): Bacteria > Pseudomonadota > Alphaproteobacteria > Rhizobiales > Xanthobacteraceae > VAZQ01. Next base: position 1,620,867 of record CAVRHR010000003.1, read on the forward strand.
GGTAGGCGCGCGGCGGATCGGCTTGCCAGCCTGCGCGCTGGACCGACCGGCGAGCTTGCGGTCTAGCCGGCCGAGAACCCTCGATCGCTTTCCTGGGCTATCGGAAGCCAGCCAGCCGAAATGAGGGGATCAATGCTCCGAGACGGCCTGTGCCTGGTTGGGCGGGAAGGCCGGATTGGTCTCGGTGCCGCGGATCAGCGCCAGCGCGGCCTGCAGCGCCTTGTCGTCCTTCGCCTCCTTCGGGACGAAGGATTGCGACCCCGTCTGCTCGTCGCCTTCCGCCTTGAGATGCCCGGGCAGGCTCGATTCGCTGCGAGTGCGGGCCGGCGCCGCCGATTCCTTCGGCACGTCCTGGAGCACCTCGATGTCGGGCGCGATGCCTTGCGCCTGGAGCGAGTGTCCGGACGGGGTGTAGTAGCGCGCGGTGGTCAAGCGCAGCGCTCCATTGCCCTGGCCCAGCGGGATGATGGTCTGCACCGACGCCTTGCCAAAAGTCCGCGAGCCGATGATGGTCGCACGCTTCTGGTCCTGCAGAGCGCCGGCGACGATTTCCGAGGCCGAAGCCGAGCCGCCATTGATCAGCACGATCAGCGGCTTGCCATCGATGAGGTCGCCTGGAGACGCGTTGAATCGATGGATCCGATCGGGATCGCGGCCCCGGATCGAGACGATCTCGCCGCTGGTGAGAAAGGCGCCAGCCACCCGGACCGCCTGATCCAGCAGACCGCCCGGATTGTTGCGCAAGTCGAGAATGTAGCCTTTGACCTGATCCGGCGGAATTTTCGCCGCCAGGGCCTGGAACGCCTGCTTGAGCTCGTCCGCCGCACGGGCGTTGAACTGGTTGAGCCGGACATATCCGACGTCATCGCCTTCGACCTGCTGGCGCACCGTGCTGACCTTGATGATCTCCCGTGTCAGCGTGAGATCGAGCGGCGCAGCCTGGTCCTTGCGTATGATCTCGAGCCGAACATCGGTACCGGGCGCACCACGCATTTTTTCCACCGCCTGGCTGAGGCTAAGGCCTTTGATCGGCATGCCGTCGATCTCCGTGATGACGTCCTCCGCCAGAATTCCGGCCTTGGCGGCAGGCGTATCATCGATCGGAGACACCACCTTGAGGAGGCCGTCCTCCATATTGACCTGCATGCCGAGACCGCCGAACTGGCCGCTGGTTTCCGCCCGCATGTCTCGGTAGCTCTTCTCGTCCATGTAGCTCGAGTGCGGATCGAGCGCACCGAGAACACCGTTGATGGCCGCGGTGAAGAGCTTCCCGTCATCCGTCTTGTCGACATAGTTGGAGCGCACGGTTTCCAGCACCTTGCCGAGCAATTCGAGCTGCCGGGAGACATCGGTGCCGGGCGTCGTGCTCTGTTGCGCTCCGACCTGGGCATGCCCGGACATGACGCCGAGCATGAAAAGGGCGACGCCCGTTCCCGCCGCGATGACGACCTTGGGGAATCTCGGCATGGCGTTCTTCCTCGCTGATTAAGGGCAATAGGTGCGACGCAAACCATCGCATTCGGCGCGATCCGGCGATTCCTGCATATCAAATTCGGTTATGCCTTGCAGCAATTTATGCGAATTTGCCCGGGCATCACGATTTCGTGCGTGCGTCCCTCGGAAAACGCGGCCGCGGCGCGCATGCGGCAGGCGATCTCGATTGGCAGGCGGCCTCGACTAGCGCGCCGTCTCGCCCGCCGCCGTTTCGCCCGGCGTCACGCGTCTGCCGAGCCAATCGGCGATCACGGCGGCGATCTCGAGATTGTTCTTCTCCAGCATCAGGAAGTGGCCGTTGCCGCGAATGCCGATGTCGGCAAGTCGGGTGAAGTTGACCGGAACGCCGGCCTGTTTCAGAAAGGCGGCGTTGCAATGGGCGGTCGGCGCGCCGAAGGAGGCTTCGGCGGACATCTGCAGCGTCGGGGTATTCTTGAAATTGATCAGCTTGTGCGCCGGCTCCTGCTGCCGCCAGCAGCGGGCGAGATCCGGCGCGTCGGGCACATCCTGCCGCACCAAACCGAAATCCTCGACCCCTTTCACCGGGGGATCGTAGGCGATGGGCGCATAAGTCAAGCCGAACGGCTTGGCCAATGGGCCATCCTCGAACCAGTGCGGCGCACCGACCAGCTTCACCTCGTAGAATGACGAGGTGCCGGCCTCGACCATCAGCAACGCCTTGACGAGTTGCGGCCGCGCATCGGCGGCGAGCCACACCGGAGCGGCGGACTGCGAATGCGGCATGAGGATCGCGGGGCCGATCCGGTCCAGCAATGCGATCGTGGCGTCGCGGTTGACTGCCTCGCGGACCTTGGCATCGCCGATCATGGGCAGCGTCTCCGCCATGAACTGGTCGAAAATCGGATCGCCGACCGTGCCGCTGCCCGGCCACTGCGTGTGCAATCTCGCTTGCGGGAAAAGATTGTATCTCTCATAGGCGATGAAATCGCGCTCGACCGATTTCGGCGATCGTATCGACTTCGGTCCATAGACCGCCTCGACATAGGGCGAGCGGCCGCGTCCGACCTGGTCCATGACGTAGACCGCATAGCCCTTGGCGAGGAAATACTGCCCCCAGCCGTCGCGGCCATCGGGCGTGCCCATGTAGCCGGCACCCGCGAGACAGCAGCCCTCGATCATCACGATCGGGTAGGGATGCGTGCGATTGGTCGGGATGTAGTATTCGACATAGGCTTGGCCGGCGAGCACCGGGCCGTCTTTGGTATCGACGTATTTGCCGCCGACGAAGAGGTGCCCGGTCTTGGCGATCGACAAGGGCCCGACGCCGTCCGCGCTTGCCGGTGCGAGCATCGCTCCGGCGCAGACCAGGATGAGCAAAGCCGCGGCGAGGCGGCAGATGCGTTCGCGGAAACGGAGGTTCGACAGCATTTTGCGCGAGGCGGTCTGCATCGGTTCGCTCCCATGGCGCGGTCCGGTCAGGCCGCAATTATGGACCCGGCGTGCGCGGAAGCAAACGGGCCCGCAAGCGCTTCGGGCGGAGCCTCCGTGATGGCGGGTTTCTGGTTCTACGCCGGCTGAGCGGCGGGAGCGGTCGCGGTTTTGACGGCCGTTGGTCGCGCCGATGAAGACTGCTGCGGCGGCGCCGGGTTGCAGCCGGCTGCGGATTTCATCGCCCGTCATCGGGAGAACGTGAGCGAAGACCGGCGGCACGGTGGGCGCGGTGAGGCGGATGGCAAGTCCGCTCTTGCCGATGCTACATGATTCCGGACTCACATGGCGGCTGCGGCGGCGCCGACACGGTCCAACCCGGTGGACCCGGGAAGGACCGGACAAGCCTCAAATCGGTTAGGGCGCAGTCCTCTCAATCAGAATCAGCTTGGCGATTTCGGACAACTTGTCGCAGGTGGCGGCCTATTTGGCTAATGGTGGCGGCGAAAGCGCCAAGCGGCGGGTTGCAGGTGCACGGTGCCGGCAATCAATGGGAGAGATGGCATTGTAGATGTGGTTGTGGAGCAACACCGTCCAAAATTCCGCATGGACTACTGAAATTCGCGCGGCAAACGCGACTACAACTGCTACAAAGCCCAAGGTTTCCGACGCATATCCACGGGGGTGACAAATGCGCAAGATTCTGACTTCTTTTGTTATCGGCACTGCACTTGGCGCGAGCGGGCTTGCCTTTGCGGCTGACATGCCGCTCAAGGCTCGGGCGCCGGTTGCTCCCCCGCCCACCTGGGCGGGCTTCTATATCGGCATCAACGGCGGCGGGGCCTGGGGCAAGACGGAGACGACGCTTAGCGCTCTCAACTCACCGGTTCCGTTCTATAACGCTGCCAATATTCCAGGAGTGAACCAAGCCGGCTCGATGAGCTTCAATAATTCCAGTGGCATTTTCGGCGGTCAGATCGGTTACCTTCAGCAGTCTGGACAAATCGTTCTTGGTATCGAAGCCGCCTTTGACTGGCAGAAACTAAAAGGCTCTGCGAGCGTCACTCAGCCGTATTTCGCCAACCCTCAGCTTTTTACGATCAGTGAAAGCGTCAGCTCAAATTGGCTGCTCACGTTCCTGGGCCGCATCGGTTTGGATATGGGCTCTTGGTATCCCTATCTGACGGCGGGAGTTGCGGTCTCGGACCTCACATACAACTTCACCTACGCGGACCCGGTGTTCGCGCCGGGATGCGTCGGCTGCGCGGCGTCGCTCAGCAAGACGCGCTTTGGAGCTGCGGCTGGCGGTGGAGTTGAATGGAAGTGGGATAGTCATTGGTCGCTGCGTGGCGAATACTTGTTCGTCCAATTCGAGGATGTGACTGGTGGGTCTGCCCTGACACAACCGTTCGCCGTTCCAGGGGAGGTTGCGGGGGCAACTGCGTTGTTTACCCACAAAGCTACGGTAAAGGAGAGCATCGCGCGCGGATTCCTCAGCTACAGGTTCTGATCGCCGACGTCTCGACTTTTCCAAGCAGCAAAGTAAGGCTCCGGCATCCCCGGAGCCTTATTCTTTTGCGGCTCCAGCGGGCCGTCAGGTCGAAAGTTCGATGGGTCGGGAATGTCTGGGTTTGGCCCACTGCGGGGGTTCGCGGCAGTGCAGCAGGATGTCAATCGAGGGTAAACCGGGCGGTCGGCGGAGGCTTTGGCGAAGACTCGCACAGAAGAGGAAAAGGATGACTGGTACAATGCAATAAGCTTTTCTGAATTTGACTTTTATGATTCAGAAGCAAAGGAACTATGGGATATCTTTCTTGATCTTGACTTAACACCAATCGATACAGCCGATGCTGAGTTAGCAGGGGAAATTAAAGAGGAAATCGGTTCCCCTGACAATGTCATCCGGTTCCCAAGGCGCCCACCGAAGGGCAACGAAGATTAGGCCGTACATAACGTACTTTTGTCAGTAGGGAAAGCAGCACGTCAGTGAAAGATGGTGACAGTCTGGGAAAATGAAGTGATCCGTACACCAGCCAACGCGACCTTGACGGCGCATCCTGGCGTAGCGGAGCGGCATTTGTATCGGCGCAGTACCGTGTTGCCGAACGCAGACCAAAACTCGCGCTCGCTAAGAGCCATCGACCAATATCCCCAGAGCAGCGCTAAAAATTGATGCCCTCGTCAAGCGCGATGCCGCCCACGCCATTCTGCATGACAACGTCTCAGGCTTCCGAAAGAGCTTTGAGCAGAGGTTTGAGAAGTGATGCCGCACGCGTCCCCGCCTTTGAGCTTCCGGCCGTCACGGGTCTGCCACTGAGACACTGTCCGATGGGGCGACGGGCCCCACCGGACTTTGCGCGTTACGCGCCCACCATACCAGGCTCATCAAAACAGGCGACTGTCAGGCGCGCTCGTTCACGGCGTTGGAGGCGGCAATGTAGCCATGAGTGCAGGCTTTGCCGAGGCCATGCATCAAGTGAGCTCCACTGGCTTCGCCACCGGCGTAGAGACCCGGGATGACCTGGCCTTTCATGTCGAGGACCTGGGCCTTGCCGTTGATCCTCAATCCCCCGCATGAATCGTGCCATTCGATAACGATCCGAGCGGCATAATATGGGGGTGTTGCGATGGCGTGCATGGGGGCGTCCGGCCCACGCTCGAAGTCGGGGTCGGCACCCTTCGCGACGAAGGAGTTCCACCTGGCCACCGTCTCCTTCAGGTAGGTCAGGGCGACTTTTTGGTGTTCGTTGCCCGCCCGAATGGCCGCGGCCAGTTCCTCGATCGTGTCGGCCTTGAAGAACAGACCGTTGTCTCCTGTGTAGGGCGGTTTGACATTCCATTTCGCGCGGTCAACCGCCGCCTGATCGAAGATTGCCCAGATCGGACCGGGGAGAAAATGCGGTGGCTGCGAGCCTTCGTTGATGGCCAGGGCAGCGTCAATGGCAAAGTTGTCGTCATAGACCGCCTTGACCGCTTCGGGCCTGCAGTTGCGCCAATCTCCCTGAACGTACTCATTCCATTTCTTGATGGCGCCATTTTGTGGATACTGGCTCAACCCAAGCTGTTGCGTAACCCTCATCTCGTTGAAGAATCGCTTTCCCACCTGGTTGACGGCGATCAGGTGCTGGAAGCCGGCGGCGCCGACGTTGACTCCACCCGCGCGACGGTAGGGGAAGTGAGCGGCTCCTGGAAGCTCGAGATCGGCTACATCCATGGCGCCAAGCACCGATGTTACGCGACGGGAGGAGGGGTTGTGGTAGCCCTGCTCCATCCCGTCGAGGGTCGCCCCGACATTCATCCCCGCAATGATGCCGCTGGCGTCGGCGGCGCGGCCCGGCCCGCCCAGCCAAGCCCAAGCCTTCGCTGTCAGAGACGGCTCCAGGCCCCCCGGGTGGAACATGGCGCGGAACTGCGGGTTGCCATTGTGTCCGCCGGTGCCGACGATGACCGCCTTGCGCGCCCTGATCGTGACGGTCGGCCGGTCGTCCTTGATCAGGCCCTTGGCCCATTCGCCGCCGGTGAATTCGCCATAGCTGACGAATTGCTCACCAGTCTTCGGGTCGCGCCTCGGCGTGTAGCTCGCCCGGATACCGAGGACCCTGCCCGAGAGCTGGCTCTCACGGATGATCTCGTCCATGTGGCGGTTGAGCATGAACTGGACGCCCTTCTCCTTGGCGCTTAACTCCAATGGTCTGGCGATCGCCGTGCCCCTCCCCAGGACGCCTCGCCCACCACGGGCTCTCTGGTCGTCCATTACAATCGGTGAGAGGCGACTTGCGTGCCCGAGGACCTTTCCGTCGGCGTCCCGTCCCGCATCTTCCTGGGTTACTGTTCCCGCTCTCACGTCGGTGACAGCCCCTAGTTTGAACATCGCGGTCGCCCTTCTCGCGCGGGACAGGCCTCCTTCATTGTGTGTGCCGGAAATTCGCGTGAATTTGACATAGTTGTCCAGGAGGAACTGTCTAACCGGGGCAACGTTGTCGGCCCAGGCACGCAGGACTTCCCGGTTGTTGTACCGGTATGCGGCTCTGGCACCGGTGTTCACTACAGTCCAGTCGGTCTGGTCGCGAAATAGAAGATCGGGATCGTCCCCCATTGCCTCCGGCGGTTCCACCGGGTCGATTGTGATTAATCCTTCCGGGTCCTTTTTTCCTGCGAGATCGCGCAACTGAATTGCGTCACCGGCGCCCAGGGAGACGTTCCCATTACTGTGGATCATGACGCCGCCGATGTCGAAGTTCTGTTCAACGACGATCACCGACGCGCCGAGGTCGCGGGCGCGGATGGCGGCGGGAAGCCCTGTGGCTCCTGCCCCGAGGACGACGACATCCGCTTCGTAGTCCCAAGTAATGGCTTGGGCTTGCGTGGGGCCGGTCGACGCGGTGCCAAACGCTGCTGTGCCAACGCCGATTGCGGCACTGCGCTTGATAAAATTGCGACGATTGAGCTTCTTTTTGTCGAGTGTCGATACTGAATCGCCTACTTTATTCTTAGACATATTGATCCTCCCATTCTTGGACATATTGACCGGGATTCCCCAGATGGTCTCCGAACTGACGTGAATTTTTGCGCCTTTCGGACCTCCCGACAAGACAGTCTTTCTGCAACTACTCACGACCGGTTCTGGCCCCAAGCGGAAATGCCGATTGCGCGCAAGAGAGTCCGCTTATTGGGGTAAAGCGGAAAAGATTTGCTCGGTCAGAGGATTACCGGTTTTGACCCGGAGCGGACCTTCCTGCCGTACCGTCCGCGTTTGATGCCATCATGCTGGTGGCACGGTTATGCCCTTCTCCTTGTAGTAACGGAGCGCGCCCGCATGGAATGGGATAGAGGACCCAAGAACGGCAGTCGTCAGGCCAATCTCTTTCGCGGCAGCCAACGCGGCGGTGAGTTCGGGGGTGTGTTCGAGGATCGCCTTGGTGATCTCATAGGCACGAGCCTCCTCTAACCGCTCATCCGCAACAAACAAGGTCTTCCCCGCCGCCGCAGGTATGTCCTCCTCCAGGGCGGGGTAGGTTCCTTTCGGTATTGGCGCAACAAAGTAGAATGGACCGTACTTTGCGACCATCTGGGAGACAGCATCGCCAGTATTGAGAAGACGAATCTTGATTCCCGGCATGCGGGCTAAATCCACGATAGCTTGGCCCGGCAACGTGGCATCCCAAGCAAAGGCGTCGAGCTTTCCTTCCTTGACGGCCTGGGCCGCCTCTGGATAGTCGTGATGGTCGTGCAGGCTTAGGTTATCGGGCGTGACGCCATTGATTTCGAGCACACGCAGAGCTTTGATTTCTGTTCCACTTCCTGTCAGTCCGGTGGATACGCGTTTGCCTTTGAGATCAGCCACTGTATTGATCCCGCGACCTTCGAGCGTCACGATGTGCATGTAGGCCGACACGGTTCCCAATAAGGTCCGCACCGCGACCTTGTCGGATAAACCGTTGAGTTTTCCTTGGGCGGCACTCCACGCAACATCGCCTTGGGCCAGAGCGACATCGACCTTCTTTTCGTGAAGCAGCTTCATATTCTCGGCCGCTCCGGTGGTAACGATGCCGGTGGCTTCGAGCCCTGGCGCATACTTCGAGATAGCCGCGGCGATTCCAGTGCCCAAGGGATAGAAAAAACCTCCTTTGCCGGCTGTACCAATGGAAACGCTTGCTAGTGTTTGCGCAAATAGCGGCTCGGGCGCGATACTGCTTGCGAGTGGGGCTCCGAGCGTGCTTCCGATCAATTTTGTAGCGTATCTGCGTGTTACTCGGACCATTGTGTGTTTCCTCCCAGAGAGCTGATCTTGCAGAAGTCCCGCGCAACGGTGGGTGCGGACGTGGCCCAAAGCAGGCTAATTCATCGCATCCCACAGCGGAAGTGCTCGCGACGACAGCTATCCGGCTCATTACGTTTGACCGAGGCACGTACCGGTACTGGCTCGGGGCTCGGGCAGACAGCGAGGGGATGCGGACTGCCTGGGCGGCCTCCCGAGTCTAGGTCGACGGCCGTCGGCGGCGACCCTGCCAGCCGGCTCCGCAATGCCGGCCGGGCCCTCCAAGAAGTAAGGGCTCGCCAATTTGCCAGTCCGCTCGCCAAAACGGCGCGCGGCGTGGCGTGCCCCGGACATAAGCCGAGCCGGGCTCGGCCCGCGCTACAAAAGGCGAACAGGACCCGCTCGGAGAGCGCTCCCCCGCCGAGCTTGCGGCCCGCTCGCGGCTTGCCATCTTCGGTGCATGGAGGGGCGTACTAAGCCGCCGATGAGGCGGCCCGGCATGATCGAGCCTTGCATCCGACCCGAGCGACCCAGCCCCCGGCCGGAGCTACCGGCTCATCGCCCGCAAGCGCGACGGCGGGGTGCGGCTGTTCACCCGCCACGGCTTCGACTGGACGGACCGCTATCCCCGCATCAGCCAGGCCGTGGCTGCCCTCACTGCGCTCCAGGCGGGTCTCGCGATCTTCGACAAGCTCCACAGCCGGGCCAATGACGGCGAGGTGTCCCTCTACGCGTTCGATCTGCTGGACGACGAGATCATGCCGGATGCGGTGAAGCTAACATACATACCGGCGCCTGATCCAGGTTCCGCTCAATAGGCAAACGCATGGAGGTGCGGTGGGTCGGATGCCGCCTTTTGATCGATGACTGAAAATACACCACCGACCTTGGCCAGGAGAAGGGTCAGAGCTCTACTGCTCAGCGATCGCATCGACACCTCGAACCTCGAGCGCGACGGCGTCGTCTCGACCGTGCCGTTGACCTACCGGTCCGGAAAGGACGGGCTAGTGACCTTGTTCCGCTATGGCGTGGCGGTGCTGATCGGGCTGGCACCGGCGGAGGAGGATGAGGTTCTGCGCAGTCTCTCGGCGCGTCTCATTCGTGCGGTCGAGCCACGCGAGGAGGAGATCGCCCACATAATGGTAGTGGCGGAGAAGGAGGATCAAATTCTTCCCGGCGGTCCGATCACGCTGAAAGCGATCACGCCCGAGCACCTGGTGGTCATTGCGGACGCGCTGTCGAAAAGCGTGGTGCTGGCGCGCGACGAACGCGAGGTTGCCGCCGTGTTCGAGCTGGTCGAGCCGTTCGCCCGGCAGCTCGCCGAGAAGGGCCGCACCAGCGGCGGCCGCCGCGCCATTCTCAAGCACATCGGCAATGCGCCGCTAGTGCAGCACCGCGTCTCCGGCCGCGTCGCCGTCACCGAAAAGCCGGACGTGGTGTGGGATCGCCCCGATCTTGAGCGGCTCTATGCCAGGCTGGAGGACGAGTATGAGCTCAAGGAGCGCGCCGAAGCCTTGAGCCGTAAGCTGTCGGTCATCGCCGAGACCGCCGAGGTGCTGACCGACATCATCGACACCAGGCGTTCGCTGCGGCTGGAGTTCGTCATCGTGGTCCTGATCGCGTTCGAGCTCGTGATCGCGGGCTACCAGATCCTGCGCTGATGCATGGAGTGGCGTACCAAGCCGCCGATGAAGCGGCCAGGCATGATCGAGCCTTGCATCCCGACCCGGGCCACTAAGCCGCCGGTCGGCCCCCAGTGGATTCACGAGATCAAGCACGACGGCTACCGGCTCATAGCCCGCAAACGGGACAGCCGGGTACGTCTTTTTACCCGCAACGGCTTCGACTGGTCGGACCGATATCCCCGCATCAGCGAGGCTGTGGCGGCCTTGAGGGCCTTGCAGGCGGTGATCGGTGGCGAGGCCGTCTGGTGCGACGGCGAGGCTTGGTGGTTTTCGACAAGCTCCACAGCCGCGCCACGCCGAGGTGATCCTGTATGCCTTCGACCTGCTCGAGCTCCACGGCGAGGACTGGCGACCGCGGCCACTCGAGGAGCGCAAAGCGATGCTCACCAAGCTCCTCGCCAAGACGCCGGCCGGTCGGCAATCTCCGCGGACGCCTGCAAGCTCGGGGCTGAGGGCTCGTCTCGAAGTGTGCCTATCGGCAGGGCCCGTTGAAGACCGGGTTCGAGATCAACGAACCCGATGGCGCCCCCTATACTACGGTTATCCGGCAGGAGACTAAGGTCCACTCGAGCGGCGGGGCCATTTCGTCCGAAGGCGCTTCCACACCGCTGTGATCGGTGGCCTGATCGCTTTCGCCCTTAAATTAATTATGATGTGGGCGTCATCGGGGGTGCATTTGCATGAGAAGAATGGGAGACGGAAATGTACAGGCTAAAGACGCTCCTTGCGGCACTACTCATTCAGATCGCGGTCACTGAGGTTCAAGCTGAACCTTGGGCGTGCTATACCCATTTTGGCGATGTCAGGTTCACAAGCGTCAACAACAGATTGTTTCTGCTCCCATATAATCGATGCCTTACCTATCTCGGGCGTGACGGGGTGTACGTTCTCGGGCGGCCAGACTGGGGAAGTGCGACGGCAGGTCGCATATTTGCCGGGGATGTCGATTGCGGTCCTGGAAGCTGTCGGCGTTCGTTCAGGCGACTCGAGTACTAACTTGGAGGACGCTAAGCGTCGTCTCGGCCTGCGACCTCCCTGTATGGACGGGCACCAACTCGCTCCTTATAGCTTGCCGTTTCCCGAGAAGACGAGTTAGCACGAATTTGCGGATTTATCGGAGTGTCGGCGGCAAGTAAGTGGACACCACAGATGGCCTGGTGCTCACCGGCCAAGCCTTTGTGGAATACCAGGCCATTTTCCGCCGAGGCGAACTCGTTGATGACACTGAGATGTCGAGACGCGTGAGCCCGCGCCGCGAGCCATTCTCGATTGCTCCCGCGGCATGACAAGTGTCGAAGAAAGAGCACGGCCTTGCCGGCAAGCGACCTGAGCGCCCCCCACCTCGCCGGTGAGACGTCCCTTCCAATCGTCGGAAAGTGGCATTGTATTAGCCACGGAAATTGCGGAAACTCAGGGATCAGCCGGCAATCGGGTCCGATCGGCACACGCCGATTGTACGACATCTGTCGGCTTCGATTGGAACGGATAGCGCTTCAGCAGCGACACGAAGGAGGCTTCACATGGCAGTTAAACAGGCGTTGTTGTCGGGTGTGGCGCTGGCAGGGATTGCAATCTTTCTGGCTCTGACGCCTGCGCAACTCGACGCCCAGAGCAATACGGTCACGATCGATGCCGACGACATCGGCGGCGTGGTCACCGGGCCGGCCGGTCCGGAAGCGGGCGTCTGGGTGATTGCCGAGACCACCGACCTAGGCACCAAGATGGCCAAGATGGTCGTGACCGACGACCTGGGCCGCTATGTGCTGCCCGACCTGCCGAAGGCGCACTACAAGGTCTGGCTCCGTGGCTATGGACTCGTCGATTCGCCCAAGGTTGACAGCGAGCCTGGCAAGCAACTCAATTTGACCGCCGTGAAGGCGCCGAACGAGGCTGCGGCAGCACAATACTATCCGGCGATCTACTGGTACTCGATGGTCAAAGTCCCCGGCACCGACCAATTCCCCGGCACCGGGCCGCAGGGCAATGGCATCAATACCGCCGTCAAGTCCCAGGGCGAGTTCCTCGACATCGCCAAGACCAACGGCTGCGTCGGCTGCCACCAACTCGGCAACCAGGCGACGCGAACGATCCCGACCGCGCTCGGCCACTTCAACAATGGCTACGAAGCATGGACTCGGCGCATCCAGTCCGGCCAGGCGTCACCCATCATGGTCAACAACATGGAGCGGATGGGGACTCAGGCCGGCCTGAAGATGTTCGGCGACTGGACCGACCGCGTGGCGCAAGGCGAGCTGCCGAGCACCAAGCCGTCGCGCCCGCAGGGCATCGAGCGCAACGCTGTCATCACGGTGTGGGATTGGTCGAGCCCGCGCGCCTACCTGCACGATGCGGCGGCGAGCGACAAGCGCAACCCGACGGTCAACGCCAACGGCCTCATCTTCGGTGCGACCGAGAACTCCACCGACGACGTGCCAGTATTCGATCCGAAGACGAACAAGGCCTTTACCGTGAAGCTGCAGGTGCGCGATCCGAAGACGCCATCGGAGGCCGATTCGATCGCGTTTGCGCCGTCTCCGTACAACGGCGACGACAAGCTCTGGGATTCGCAGGCCGTCCCGCACAGCCTCTACTACGATGGACAGGGCCGGATCATGTACACAGCCCGCATCCGTCCGGCGGCCAATCCGGACTTCTGCAAGGCCGGATCAAACCATCCCTCGGCGAAGTTGTTCCCACTGGCACAGTCGGGTCGCCAGCTCGAAATGTATGACCCGAAGACGCAGAAGTTCACGCTGATCAACACCTGCTTCCCCACCCACCACGTGCAGTTCGGCTTCGACAAGGACAACACGGCGTGGGTGAGCGCGGGCGGTCCGCAGAGCGGCGTCGCCGGCTGGGTCAACATGCGCATCCTCGAGGAGACCGGTGACGAGCAGAAGGCGCAAGGCTGGACCCCGTTCATCCTAGACACCAACGGCGACGGCAGGCGCGGCGAATACACCGAGCCGAACCAGCCATTCGACCCGAGCAAGGACCGCCGCATCAACCTGGCGTTCTACGGCGCATCGCCCGCACTCGATGGAACGGTATGGGGCTCGGCGCTCGGCTTTCCAGGCTACGTGGTCCGCCTCGATCCGCGCCAGCCGAATCCGGAATTGACCGCGCTTGCGGAAGTCTATGAGGTCCCGGCGCCCGGCTACGGCCCCCGCGGCTTTGACATCGACTCGAAGGGCGTCGCCTGGGTGCCGCTGTCGAGCGGCCACATGGCCTCGTTCGACCGCAGCAAGTGCAGGATCCTCAACGGGCCGACGGTCCGCGACGGCAGGCACTGCCCCGAGGGCTGGACGCTCTACCCGTTGCCGGGTCCGAGGCTGACCGGCGATACCGGGACTGGCTCCGCCGAAGCCAGCTACTACACCTGGGTCGATCAGCATGACATCCTGGGCCTTGGCAAGGACATCCCGTTTGCCACCGGCAACGAGAACGAATCGCTGATTGCGCTCAAGGACGGCAAGATGCTCAACTTCGTGGTCCCGTACCCGATGGGCTTCTTCGCCAAGACGTTCGATGGCCGCATCGACGATCCGAACGGCGGCTGGAAGGGCCGTGGCATCTGGGCGAGCGCCGGCAACCGTACCCCATTCCACGTGGAAGGCGGCAAGGGGAACCTGCCGAAGCTGGTCAAGTTCCAGCTTCGCCCCGATCCGCTCGCGCACTGAGCGACAATCGGCGTCAGCAATCGATGGAAAGCGACGCTCGCCTCTCACGAGGCGGGCGTCGTCATTCCGGCGTCCTGACCCAGTCTTAAAGCATGATCCCGAAAGGCTGGAACCGGTTTTCGGAAAAAGATCGTGCTGAGTGATCGCGGATCCGCGGACGCCCAGAACGTCGCCTTTCGGAGCCCAGACACCGCGTGTCCGTGATCGCTTGGAACGCTGCCCGCGATCCATCGGAATTTGCACGATGGCAAGCGCCGCCGGCGCGATAGGCACGTTCCGGGCGCATTGAATGTGGCGCACCACGCCGGGCTCCGCCAGCCGACAAAAGGCGAAGGACCCGGCGGGCGGTACTTTAGGCCCGGTACGTCAGGCTGATTGCCCGCCAGCGTTCACGGCCACAAGATGCGCGACGTGGAAGGAGCAATCCCAGCCCCCATCCTCCCCCGCTCCGTCCATTAATGCCTCGGCCTCCCCCGGCCGAGGCATTTTATTTTAGCGGCGCCCAAGAGGTCGATACCTCGCCGGCCCTCCGGCCGCTTGCCATCTTCGGGCCATGGAGTGGCGTACCAAGCCACAGGTGAAGCGGCCCGGCATGATCAACCCCTGCATCCCGACCCGAGAGGGCCATTCCTTCGCCATGCGTCGGCCCCAGGTCAGCGCCAAGGCGACGGTGCCCTGTTGGCAGTTAAACCGAATGCGGACGACCAACGAAGACTCGGCGCAAGCGATCTGCAGGACGCGGCATCGCCGTCAAGACATTGCCGAAGCCTTAGGCAAGTCACCGCTCCTTCCATCGGATGCTACAATTTCGACCTTTGTTCGCGCCACCGTCGGCATTTCTGCTCGCTTCCGCAGAAAGTGGCTTTTCCTGACGCGCGGGGGGCTAGCACAATCGAGCCTGATGTTTTCTCGGCCAAGGCGTTCGGTAATGCAATTGTAGATTTGGCGCAGACGCTGAACGTGAAGGTCGTCTACCGCGACCTCCACAAACGTGGTAACTGTGCGATCGCTTGCCGCGGTATGCGCATCGGTGTCCGCCAACCCTAATTGCGTTCGCCCTTCGGGGTTCAACTCTTGCACAATTAATTTTCCAATCTCGTGTCGAATGTGGGGAGTTGATACTCTTGCATCTAGAACCGCACGCTCTAGATCAAAAATCGTTCTTATTCCGATCTTGCTAAGCGCGGCAAAAGTCCTCTTGCCAACAGCGGCGCACAATTGAGCCTGACACACCCAATCAAAAATTTGATAAACTCCGTAGGGGGTTTCTACAAACAGCATTACCGGGTTTGGCCTGCACCCGGTTCCGAAGACGCCGAGTTAGGTGTTTTAATGGAACCGGAGGTGGGTCATGGAGAGGCGGAAGTTTACACGCGAGTTCAAGCTTGAGGCTGTGCGGCTGATTAAGGAGCGGGGCGTCTCGTATGCGCAGGCCTCGCACGATCTCAGTGTGCATCAGTCGCAGTTGCGCGGTTGGGTGAAGGCGCTTGCGGATGATCCGCAACAAGCATTTCCTGGGCAGGGTCAGATGAAGCCCGAGCAGCTGGAGATCGCGCAGCTCAAGCGCGAGGTGAACAAGCTGAAGGCAGAGCGAGACATCCTAAAAAAAGCCGCGGCCTACTTCGCGAAGGAATCGACATGAAATTCGGTTTCATTGCGAAGCACCGGGGGATCTGGCCGGCGGACTGGTTGTGCGGGGCGCTCGGTGTCTCGCGAGGCGGCTTCTATGCCTGGCTGACACGACCACGCAGCCAACGTAGTCGTAGTGATGAAGAGCTCGGCGCAAAGGTCCGCGCCAGCTTCCTTGCCAGCGATCGGACCTATGGAGCCAGGCGGGTTTGGAAAGACCTTCTTGCAGACGGAGTGTCGTGCGGGCTGCACCGGATTGAGCGTTTGATGCGGTTGCAGGCCCTCAAGTCGCGCCCGCGACGGCGTCGACTGCCGCCCGATCTGGGTGAGCGGCAGGTCGCCGCCGTCGCTCCGAACCTCCTCGAGCAAACCTTCGAAGCCTCCGCTCCCAACCGCAAATGGATTGCTGACTTTACGTATATCTGGACGGCGGAAGGGTGGCTCTATGTGGCGGCGGTCATCGATCTCTTCTCTCGACGTGTGGTGGGCTGGTCGATGAGCGCGGGGATGACGGCCGAACTGGTCACCAACGCACTGCTGATGGCAATCTGGCGGCGTGGTAAGCCGGATGCGCTGCTGCATCACTCGGATCGCGGCAGTCAGTACACCAGCGAGCAGTTCCAGCGCCTCATGGCTGACCACGGCGTCGTCTGCTCGATGAGCCGGTCGGGGAATGTCTGGGACAACGCTGCGATGGAGAGCTTCTTCTCGTCCCTCAAAACCGAGCGGACCGCACGCAAGACCTATCGGACGAGGGATGAAGCCAAGGCCGACGTGTTCGATTACATCGAGCGCTTCTACAATGCTAAACGTCGGCACTCGACAATCGGCTATCTAAGCCCCATGGAGTTCGAGATGCGGGCCGGATTAGCTTAACTGCTTGTCTACAAAACCGGGTGCAGGCCAGATCCAATTCCTGGTGCATTGACAGCCCCCAAGATATATTCGCCATTCGAGCATACGACAAACTTGCAGGGATAAGTAGTGAGTCGATTGGGCTGCGGCTCTCATTTGCTCTTTATGCTTTCCACAATGGTCCATACGCCAATGCTCCCGCTCAAAAGGTGCTTCGCTACCTCCCTGGTGCATTCTGCCTCGGATTGAGGTCTGTCCGTTCGAGACCGACGATCGTTATTGATATGGGCGAGGTCCACCTCGCGCTAAGGCTGATAGGATCGCTGCCAATCGTGCCGGCAATATCGCCGGCCCGCCATTCGGAGACACTCCCCGCGTAAATTCGTATTCGCAATGCCGCGGAACGGACTCAACCGATGGCCACCACCCCATGCTACCGAACCTGCCGCATTGGGAACCGTGACAGAGCGGCGTCTCATCGTTCATCATTCGACAGGGCGGCGGGGCATGCTCCCACCAAGGATGTGTTGGAGGAATGGGAGCCCAAGACCGGTGAATTCGCGGGTGACCCGCCCAATGCCACCATTTCGGCCTTCAGCAAGGATGGCGCAAGCGTTCGCGACGCCGTCGTGGTGTTGAAATCGCCGAAGCTCGAGGGCGAGCGCCTGACTTTCGATGTCGATGTGTTGGAAGGCGACCTGGCCGGCGTCGATGGAGCCGCTTCGCTCTTCATCGACCGGTTCGGGTTCGCCTATCGCGGGGGCTTCGCGGGTGTCGGCCGCGTCGGCGATGGTCGCGTCGGCGCGGTCGGCGTCGGCTATGGTGGCGGCTGAGCGCGCCGCGGGGCCTGGTACGGCGGGGCCGCCGTCGGTGCCGCTGCGATCGGCGGAGCCGCCGTTGGCGCTGCGGCGGCGAATGCCTATTCCGCACCTGCTTGCGGCTATTATCCCTACCCGCCCTGCTACTGACCGCGACTACCACGGCGCAGCGCATCCCGATCCATTCGACCGGGGTGCGCCAAGCTCCTCTCCAAACGGGGTCTTGAGCGATCACCTAAAGGGTGGCCGCCCCGCCTTTACGCCGCGGGCGCGATCGGCAGGACGAACTGAAACGTCGCGCCGCTTCGGCCATCCGACGCTGCGGTCAGCCTGCCGCCATGCCGTTCGATGATCATGCGGCAGATGGCCAGCCCCAGACCCATGCCCTGCGATTTGGTCGTCACGAAGGTTTCGAAAATGCCGTCGATCTGTTTTGGATCGATTCCCGGGCCGGAGTCCTGCACCGACAATCCGATTTCGCCCGAGCTGCTGTGCTCGGTTCTCACCCGCAGGATCCGAGGGCCATCGGCGAGCGGAGCCATGGCTTCGACCGCGTTGTAGACGAGGTTGAGAATGACCTGCTTCAGCTGGCTTTCGTGGCCGTTCACGCGCGGCAGCCCGGGCGCGAGATCGGCGACGGCTTCCACCCGCTGATCCCGCAACTCGCCCCCCAATGAGCGCAGCACTTCCAGCGCGATTCCGTTCATATCGACCGGCTGCCGCTTCTGCTCGCCTCGCCGGAACAGGGAACGGATGCTTTCGAATACCTCGCTTGCGCGATGACCATCGCTCCCGATCGCAGTCAGCGCGGAGCGAACCTCGTCGAGCGCCGGCGGCATTGCCTTGGCAAAGCGCAGGGCCGCGTTGGCGTTGATCGAGATGGCGGCAAGCGGCTGCCTGACCTCATGGGCGATCGCAGCAATGACCGCCTCAATGTTCATCAGCTTGTTCTCGCGCTCGCGCTCGAGCAGGGCGTTGGCGCGGGCGAGACGCCCCTCGCTCTCACGCCGCTCGGCGAACAGCGCAGCGAGCACGAAGGCGCCCAGCGTGACGACCAGAATGACCGCCTGGGCCTGCAGGATACGATCCTCGATCGGAAGGCCGACGTCGCCGAAATGACCGATGCCGAAGATCGTCGTCCAGACGACCGTGAAGGACACCATGAACGCGCCGGCGGCCGCAAAGACCGGCCGGCAGCGCGCGGCGAGCCACAGCAGCATCGGAAACAGCAGCGCGCCCGGCACCACCGTTTCCCAAGGCTCGGGCGGCAGGGAAATGATGATCCCGGTCATCGCGGCCAGGAGCAGCAGGCCCGCGCTGCCTTCGAGGATCTCCTGGCGCGGCGACGGATCGCGCAGGGCACCCCCCAGACCGATCACAAGCGGAGCAAGCGAAACGATGCCGACGGCATCGGACGCGAACCAATGCCACCAGGTGCTCAGCATCGGAGCCGTCGGGCTGTGAAACAGCTTGTAGGCAACCGCTCCCCCGATGCCGGAGAGAACGGTTGCGACCACCGCCGCCCCGAGCAGCCCGAGAACCTGACGCAACCGATTGAGGGTGAAGCTCGCACCGAAGTAGTACGCGATCAGTCCGGCGGCGATCAGGGCTTCCGCGGCGTTGCACAACCCGAAGGCGACCGATGCCCAGATGTCCCGGTCGCCGGCGAGATTGGCCGCAATGGTTGCAGCCATGGCCCCGGCCGCCACCGGCCACCGCGCACGGGGTCCAAGCGAAATCAGGACCCCAGAGGAGATACCGGCTGCCGGCCAGAACACCGCCACGCCATCGGGCTGCATGAGCAAGCCCAGGCTCAGCTGCGCGGCCAGCCAATATGCGGTGCCGACCGCTACGGCGAGCGCAATGCCGTAGGCCCACGTCCGGATCAATTGATCCGCAGGCGATCGCTTCGTATGGGCAGGCGCTGCCAGACTCTCGGGCATGCTGTCCGCGCAGTGGGCGTGTAGAATGGCCGGGATCGGCCGCCTGGATCGCGCCGCAGCCCCTTTTGCAGCGCGGGCAAATGATATCGTGGTCCGGAGCCGACTACAAAGATATTGTCCCTAGGGACAGTACGGCGGCCTGCGGTCAGCGCGAGCCGACGTCATGCGGCATCCCCAGGACGCCAAGCCGTTCGGCGATCGACACGGCCTTGGCCAGCGACCCGACCTGCAATTTGTGCATGATGCTCTGCCGGTGCGCCTTGATGGTCCGCTCGGAAGTCCCGAGATCGAACGCGATCTGCTTGTTGAGCTTGCCGCGAACAACGAAGCCGAAAACCTCACTTTCGCGCGGGGTGAGGCTTGCAACCAGCGCCCGCAAGGCGTTGGTCCGGTCCTGCTGCTCGCGCCGCTCCCGATAACGCGCCAGCGCATGCTCGATGGCTTGCCTCACATTGCAGACATTCTGCGGCGCTGCAGTGGACCGCCGCTTCGGGCCAAGATCGAGCGATAGCGCATGGGCTTGGCCCGGCGCAGGACGAGCTGCGTCACGGCCCAGGCCGGTCGGGAAGTGTCCTCGGGGCGTATTTTGCGGCTTCCTGGTAGCCTGCCGCATAGGACAACGGTTCTGTTCCTGGTCCCGGCCACCACCCGCGTCCATGGAAACCGTCTGCTAGGCCACCATCGAAACTGGCCTGATCGAACTGCGGCAGTCCCGATTTATGAAGGCACTTCATACACGAACCCTTGCGCTGTGGCGGGCCGATCTCGACTGAGGATGGTGGCATAGCGGGCAACTCGCCGCCAGCAAGCGCGCGCCGTTCATTGGCGCGGGGGTTTGCCCAGGGGGGACACCTTTCCATGGACGGCCAGCCGATCAGCCTCGCCAGTGCGTCCCGGTCAGGCTCTCGCGCCCCGGCCGCTCCTTCCAGTTGGGGCGGGCATCCGCCCCCACGATGCCGCAGCCGGTGCACACCATGCGCGGGCCGAAGGACGGCACCGGCACTCCATCGGGCCACCGGTCGACCGCAAGCACGGCGCCATGGTGGCAGAGCCAACAGCTCACGGCGAGCGAGCGGACGTGCCCAGTGTCATTGCGGCCTATTGTTGGGCTCCAGCCGGTGAGCACGGCGTGGCGTACCACGCAATCAATCGGCACAGTGCAGCATTACCGAGCTGCGGATTTAAGATCAAAGCGTCAAAGTAGATGAAATTTTCCGCCCGCCATACGGCGAGCAAATTTTCCAACTTGAGGCTCTGCGAGAGCGCGAACAAAGTTGACACCGCAGTGTGAAGGAGACTTATAGAAATCCGTGCGCGGTATGCTCTCAAATGCACGGCTCAATTGGTCTGATCTCTCGCGGAACACGTAGAATTGCTTCGCGCGATCGTAATCAATCACTACGCCGGACTGTCTGCCAGCCTCCCGGTAATGAAAAACCTTGTGCGCCGCGAGTGCGACTTTGCCAGAATTGTTCTGCCAAATCTCGTGATGATAGTCGGCTATCTTCTGAAGCGGTTCCACTTCCAGCGAATTTACGGACAGATATGCTGGTCGACTTCCAGACGACGAATCCGGCGGATCAGGTAGAAAGGCCGCCGGCGAAACTCTGTTTCCTGTCCTTGCTTGTTCAAATACGTAGCGAACAAGTTCCTTATTGTTAGCGAAATTTGGAACCTTATTGCTCTCTTTGCCAGGAGAGGGGGTTTTGCGGGTGGACCTTGAGGATTGTCGCGACCGTTTCGGCACTCTCGGCGCCCTCCAGTACATTTTTAGGTGTAATGAGACCGAATATCACCGCGCGAGCCGAAAAGCGAATGTCCAATCTCTGATTAGCGTTCTTGAACCACTCGGCTAGCAGACTTCCATCAGGCGCAAGCGTGAGAGCAGGCTCAGCAGCCGGGCCCCTAACTAATTGCCAGAAATCCAGGAAACGGGAGATCGCGTCTGCACTTAATGATCTTGAATTCGGACCCGCCCAACGATCAGGGGCGTCCGCCAGGCGAACAAGGTTATCATACATTCTAACGCTCATGTGAGCGCGGTTGATCGATCCCCATATTCCCGTGATTGATGCTGGAATAGCTTCAGTCTCGGAGATCGTGCTGGGCGTTTTGATCGGCGTAGGCGCGCGACGGTCAAAACGCGACGTAACAGGCAACGTATTAGAGTCGGACTCGGAATTCGGAAATTGTCGCGACACTTGTAGTGGTATTCGCTGACGAAAAGTCCACGTCATAGTTCCTTGAATTTTCGCATGACATTCTCAGAAACAATTTGCTTAAACTGGCCTGCACCCGGTTCCGAAGACGCCGAGTTAGGTGTTTTAATGGAACCGGAGGTGGGTCATGGAGAGGCGGAAGTTTACACGCGAGTTCAAGCTTGAGGCTGTGCGGCTGATTAAGGAGCGGGGCGTCTCGTATGCGCAGGCCTCGCACGATCTCAGTGTGCATCAGTCGCAGTTGCGCGGTTGGGTGAAGGCGCTTGCGGATGATCCGCAACAAGCATTTCCTGGGCAGGGTCAGATGAAGCCCGAGCAGCTGGAGATCGCGCAGCTCAAGCGCGAGGTGAACAAGCTGAAGGCAGAGCGAGACATCCTAAAAAAAGCCGCGGCCTACTTCGCGAAGGAATCGACATGAAATTCGGTTTCATTGCGAAGCACCGGGGGATCTGGCCGGCGGACTGGTTGTGCGGGGCGCTCGGTGTCTCGCGAGGCGGCTTCTATGCCTGGCTGACACGACCACGCAGCCAACGTAGTCGTAGTGATGAAGAGCTCGGCGCAAAGGTCCGCGCCAGCTTCCTTGCCAGCGATCGGACCTATGGAGCCAGGCGGGTTTGGAAAGACCTTCTTGCAGACGGAGTGTCGTGCGGGCTGCACCGGATTGAGCGTTTGATGCGGTTGCAGGCCCTCAAGTCGCGCCCGCGACGGCGTCGACTGCCGCCCGATCTGGGTGAGCGGCAGGTCGCCGCCGTCGCTCCGAACCTCCTCGAGCAAACCTTCGAAGCCTCCGCTCCCAACCGCAAATGGATTGCTGACTTTACGTATATCTGGACGGCGGAAGGGTGGCTCTATGTGGCGGCGGTCATCGATCTCTTCTCTCGACGTGTGGTGGGCTGGTCGATGAGCGCGGGGATGACGGCCGAACTGGTCACCAACGCACTGCTGATGGCAATCTGGCGGCGTGGTAAGCCGGATGCGCTGCTGCATCACTCGGATCGCGGCAGTCAGTACACCAGCGAGCAGTTCCAGCGCCTCATGGCTGACCACGGCGTCGTCTGCTCGATGAGCCGGTCGGGGAATGTCTGGGACAACGCTGCGATGGAGAGCTTCTTCTCGTCCCTCAAAACCGAGCGGACCGCACGCAAGACCTATCGGACGAGGGATGAAGCCAAGGCCGACGTGTTCGATTACATCGAGCGCTTCTACAATGCTAAACGTCGGCACTCGACAATCGGCTATCTAAGCCCCATGGAGTTCGAGATGCGGGCCGGATTAGCTTAACTGCTTGTCTACAAAACCGGGTGCAGGCCAAACAGAGGGCTTGTAATGGTGTGAGCGAAGTCGAGCCACTCTGCTATCCGACGAGGAAATGTAGCTCGATTCTCTAGCTTTGGTACCCCTGATTTTGTAGTTCTTATGGTTGTCAGCATCCTAATCGCATCTTCCTTCGTATCTCCACGCTGAGCTGATACGAGATCGACAATGAGGCGTGACGCCTTCCATGGCCTCAAATCAGACTCGTAACCCAACCTTCCTATTTGCTTGCCACTTACGGCCCCTCTGCCGCTAAGCATGGGTGGCAGTTTGATATCGAATCATGTATCTTTGTTTAAGAAGTTAAAAAAGTCTGCACCATCCGTGACGGTCTTGTCGAACACGTCCATGTATCTCAGTTCAAGATGGTTGGGAGAGAGTAAGAAGAAATCCATCTTCGGATAGCTGCTGATGAGCGTCCGAACGGCAAACAAAACCTGCTCCTTGAACGATAGCCATGTGTATTGGGAAGATGCATTTGCTGCACGGATGCCTACGCCCACCTGCATGAGGGGATAAGGGGTTTCAGAATCTCTAAAGTATCTCCGCACGACACCATATGGTCCCGTTTGCAGTGGGTGCGACATTTCACGAACGAAGCCGAATTTGGCTTTCTTCATGTTAGACGTAAATGCATCCAACAAGGGGATAAGGCCCGGATCGGAATTCAAGACCGCCTGATCTTCCGGTCCCGGTTGCAATTTCCACCGCAATTCAAAGACCACTTCGACAAGGGGGGCATTAGGAAGGCGTGCCTCTGACCCCTTGGTTTTCATCGCCATCGAAATGCTCTCCAATGCAAATCATAAAGCATGGCGTTGGATTCCGCCATATTGCTCTTGTGGCCCCCGTGAAGTCGGCCTCTCCAAGGGTGCCTGGGCGGGTGGCTTCTTGGGAATCGACCAGATGTCGAAGCGGACGATCGGGGTCGTGGTAGGGGCGGCTTGTTCATTGGGCACTCGGAACACTGAAGCAACACCTAATGCAAAAACGCTGACCGAGTTTTACAAATCGGACAAATTGCGCGGCGATATCAATGATTGAAATTGAGGGTGGCGACCCCGCCTGAAATGCAATTCGCCTGCGATCGCAATGGATTGGATTACCCAACGCCCACATTGTAGCCATTGGTGCGCAAAAGGGAATTTCCGGCATTACCAGAGCCGGCTCCGGAAATCTGCACAGGACGATAGGTGGAGTTTCTGCCTGACAAGGGGCACGCTGTGCCCACGAATCAGGAGAGACCATGAGCAGACGACCTCGCCGGAACCACACACCGGCATTCAAGGCGAAGGTGGCGCTCGCCGCCGTCAAGGGCGAGATGACGTTGGCGCAGCTGGCTGAGCATTTCGACGTCCATCCGAACCAGATCACGCAGTGGAAGAGCCAACTTCAGGAAGGGGCGGCCGATGTTTTCGGTGCCGGCGGCGGCAATGGAGCAGTGCAGCCTGCCGTCGATGTGAAGTCGCTGCACGCAAAGATCGGCGAGCTGACGCTCGAAAATGATTTTTTAGAAGGAGCGCTCACCAAAGCCGGGCTGCTGAGCGCAAAGCGATGATCGACCGTGCACACGATCTGCCGATCACCCAGCAAGCGAAAGCTCTGAACATCAGCCGTGGCAGCGTCTACTACTTGCCGCGGCCGGTGCCGGAAGCCGACCTCGCGATCATGCGGCGGCTCGACCGGCTACACCTGGAGTTCCCTTTCGCCGGCTCGCGGATGCTGAAAGGCCTGCTGGCCGCCGAGGGGAGCAAGATCGGCCGCCGTCACGTGAAGACGCTGATGCGGCGGATGGGGATAGAAGCGCTCTATCGCCGTCCGCGCACGACCAAGCCCGAGCCGGGGCACAAGATCTACCCGTACCTGCTGCGGGGCGTCCAGGTCACGCGGCCGAACCAGGTGTGGGCGATGGACATCACCTACATCCCGATGGAGCGCGGCTTCGTCTATCTGGCCGTCGTGCTCGATTGGTTCAGCCGTCGCGTGCTGTCGTGGAGCGTGTCGATTACGATGGAGGCGGCATTCTGCGTCGAGACGCTGGAGAATGCACTCTCTCGCCACGGCAAGCCGGAGATCTTCAACACGGATCAAGGCAGCCAGTTCACCGGTGCGGCATTCACCGGCGTGCTGATCAAAAACGGGATTGCCGTCAGCATGGACGGCAAGGGCGCCTGGCGCGACAACGTCTTCGTCGAGCGGCTATGGCGCAGCGTCAAATACGAGGAGGTGTATCTCAGAGCCTACGACACCGCGTCCGAGGCCCGCGCGTCGATCGGGCGCTACCTCGACTTCTACAATCGGCGCCGGCCGCATTCGAGCCTTGACGGCACGACCCCCGATCACGCCTACTCCACCCCGCTGCCCTTCCGCGCGGCAGCCTAACCTCGGCAGACGCTCCACTTATCGACGCGGAAAAACTGTTCAGACAACCGGGGCCACCTCAACCCAACAGGCGGGCTGCTTACAGAAACCGCGACGCGTCCCGCTCGCCTTCGCCGAGCCGTGCCATCTTGGCCGGCATGAACACACGACCCCGCCCGATTCCGCTGCGGCCAGATCGCGACGCGCTCGCCGCCAACCAGCGACGCAGGTCGCCTTCTCACCGATCAAGGAGCGGGGGTTCTGACATGAACAGCTTCGTCCGCCGATAGTGGCGCCGTTCGTGTCTCCCCGGCGAAGCGCTGGTTCACTCATCGAGCGACAACAGTCGTAGCTATCTGCCGGCGTGAACACTTTGACGACGCGTTCAGCCATCAATAATTATCCGTTCGAGCAAATATTGTTCGAACAATCCGCGCAGGTTAAGCGGCTCGCTTCTGGTCTGATCGCTCAGGAGCGCGGCAACGGTGTAGCTGTCGCGGTCGATGTCCCAGCCGACGATATGCGGCGCGCGCTCGCCCTGCGGGCCCGGTTCGCCTTGCAGCCCGCGTTCGCCCTGCGGCCCGCGCTTGCCGGGCAGCGATTGCGCCTGCCAGCCATCGCCGGGACATTCGCCGGGATTGTCGCGACGCGCGATGAATGAGCCGCCGCCGTGCGCTACGATATCGAGCGCCGCATAGACCTCGCCGGCCCGGTAAGTGCCCCGCACGCGCAGCGATTGTCCGTCGGTGCCGTCGCAGCCATCACGGCCGGCAGTCGCGATACCGGCCCAATCCCTGTGCGGGGGCGCGCGGGCGGTGTCGCACAGCGCCTGATAGGTGCTGCCCATGTGCATGACGACATCGCCCTCGTAGTGCACCTCGCCGTCGATGAATGCGTACAAACGTTCAATCTTCCCGGGCGGACCGGGTTCGCCGCGTGGCCCTGGCTCGCCGCGCGGTCCGTCGGCCGGCTGACGAATTTGCGCGAGGCGCTGCTCGATCATTGTTTCCATCCTGCCACAGATTTCGGCGGCGTTGGCCCGCAACTCAGCGATCGCTGCCGCGCTTTCTGCTTTGATCGCCCGAAGTTGCTGCTTCCATTCGGTGTCGCGAGCGTGAAGAACTTCCGCCAGCACCTCGCGCCAGGCATCGAGCATCACATCTTGATCCTCGGGTGACGGCGCCGGAATTCCTTCTTCACAGCCCGCCGCACTGGCATAATGTGCACTGTTCATACCGGCCTCCTGTTCCCATGAGCGTGGCCAGTATATCCTAACTGCAATGGAGGCACAGCGATGACCGATACCGTAGCGACAATCAACCAAGAGATGATTGATGCCCTAGTCATGATCCACGTCATTGCGAGCCGCGCATTGAGCGACGACGAACGTGTCGGGCAGCGAATACAGCGCGACCCTCACAGCGAAATCCACGGGCTTTTGGTGCAGATGATGGCGGTCGCGCAGGTAGCCCGCGGAGCGCTGCCTAAGGAGGGTCGGCAGCTGCTGGATTTAGCCGCCGCCAAAGAAAAGGCACTGGCGATCCGCGCCGATGGGCGGAAGGCGCACTAGTTCATCTCACGGCTTTCCGCCCGTCGATAATGCTGCCAGTGAACACGATATCTGGCTCGTGAAGGACCAAACCCGAAAGTCCCAATTCACTCGTCGAACAACCCATACGCCCGTGCGGATAGCCGACGTGAGCATCGTCCGCCATGACGATCAGGTCGTAGCAGAGTGTGATATTTCCTCTTTATCGGCAGAGCGGCCATGCCGGTGAGGGGCCTATTTAGCGTTCGCCGAGCGCTCGAAATCTAGGACAAATTCCCAGGTGCTGTGACGCAAACTCAACGCCCGAGATGGGTCGAAAGCAGCGGTGCTGACCGCCACAGCCGACAGTCCGGTTTGCCCTCCATTGCAGACGTTCCGCTGCGTCGCCGCGAACGGCCGCTCCGGGCCGATTTTGTTGCAGAAGTCTGTTGATGGTTTCTGCGAACAGTGATTCTGTTTCGTTGATGCAGGAATCAGCGGAGACGGGCCATGATGGGGCGGTCGGACCGGGACCAGGGGCAACTGTTCTATTCGTTCTGCCTTGAGGAGGTCGTGCCGGACGATCACCTCGCTCGCGCGATTGCTGCCGTCCTCGATCTGTCGTGGGTTCGGGCGGAGCTGGCGCCCTACTATCCCTCGATCGGACGGCCTTCGATCGACCCTGTGCTGATGATCCGGATGCTGGTGGTTGGTTACGTGTTCGCCATTCGCTCGGAGCGCTTGCTCTGCCGCGAGGTCAAGGTCAACTTGGCGTATCGGTGGTTTTGCGGCTTGAGCATCGAGGACAAGATCCCGGATCATTCGGCATTTTCGCGCGCCCGCAACGAACGCTTTCGCGACAGCGACATTTTCCGCCGGGTCTTCGAGCGTGTCGTTGAAGCGTGTATTGCGGCCGGACTGGTTGGTGGTGAAGGGTTCGCGGTCGATGCGAGCCTGATCGTGGCGGACGCCAATAAGCAGCGGTCGATCCCGGGCTCGGAGTGGAATAAGGAGCGTAATCCCGAGACCGCGAGCCGCGCCGTGAAGGAGTATATGGCAACTCTCGATGACGCGGCTTTCGGCGCTGCCACCGAAGTGGCCCCGAAGTTCGTCTCGCCGTCCGATCCGGCCGCGCAATGGACAGGAGCGACGCGGGGCCCTGCATTTTTCGCTTACTCCGACAACTATCTGATTGACGTGAAGTTCGGCGTCATCATGGATGTCGAGGCATCCCGCGCCATCCGCCAGGCCGAGGTGGGAGCGGCGAAGACAATGATTGATCGGACCGAGGAACGCTTTGGTATGAAGCCCGAGCGACTGGTTGCCGATACGGCCTACGGGTCGGCGGCAACGCTCAATTGGCTCGTCAACGATAAGAAGATCGTGCCGCATATTCCAGTCATCGACAAGTCGAAACGCGTGGATGGCACCTTCTCGCGTGAAGACTTCACGTTCGACCAGGAGCGTGACATCTACACCTGCCCGGCAGGCAAAACCCTCACGACGACGCGCAAGGTCGTAAATGACGACCAGCTGCTTTACCGGGCGAGCAAGCTCGACTGCGATGCGTGCCCATTCAAGATGCGATGTTGCCCGAAGGAGCCAGCGCGCAAAATCCCGCGCAGCATTTACGAAGATGCTCGCGATGTTGCTCGTTCACTTGCAGGGACCGAAGCCTTCGAGCGCTCCCGACACGAGCGAAAGCGCGTCGAGATGCTGTTCGCCCACCTCAAGCGTATCCTGAGGCTCGGTCGGCTGCGACTGCGCGGGCCATGTGGCGCCCAGTTCGAGTTCACGCTGGCAGCAATCGCGCAGAACCTTCGTAGGCTTGCCAAACAGGTTGCCCGACCACCACCAGCGGCCGCTGCCTGCGTTGCCTAACCGCTGCGGGCATCAGTAAATCGAGCGTAACCCGCCCGCTCAATCGAGTGGGTGGCAACGGGCGGCGTCAAAAAATCGCATCAGCCGCCTCGGCCCCTCTGAATGCCGACTTCTGCAACAAAATCGGCCAGGAACGGACTCTCGCGCCGCAGCAAATCGGCACTCCTATTCAGTTCCCTCGTCGGCGGTGGCTTCTGGATAGTTCAAAATTGAAGCGTTTTCTTAGCTAAGCTCAAAGCGGGTGCTCGTACGTATTTTGTCGGATGGATCAACTCGGAGACTTATTCCAATGGCCAAGCTGCTAACGGGTTTTCTCAAAGACGAGTCGGGCGCGACCGCCATCGAGTACGGCCTGATCGCCGCCGGGATCTCCGTCGCGATTATCGCGGTCGTACAGGGCCTTGGCGTCAACCTGAACACTACTTTTGGAAGCGTTCAGACTGCCCTCAAATAAAACGGGCACGCTGGGTGTCTCCATGTGATCGGCCTCGCGGGTACCTGCGAGGCCGTTTTTTTTCGGCCTAACCGGCACGTCGTGGCGCTGTGACGTGGGGATTCATGCCTTCATACTAATGGCGGAGGTGCGATGACCGTGGCAGCCAACCGTCTGCTTTGCCCTCGATTGCGGACCTCCCGCTGCGCTGCCGTGAACCGCCGTTCCGGGCCAGGACCAGACGTCTCGCCACTTCTGGACCTCAAAGCGGAACGCCTCAAAATTCTGCTCTCGCAACGACGGCATTTTTTGTGCCTTGCTATTGTGAGAAGTAAGGGCCAACGTTGCGCACGGAGCAAACGGAAATGGCGCCGTCCCTCCGGAGCGCGAATTCATCATTTTCTACGAACCGGATGGGACTATCATGTTTTGCCGGAGTTTGCTCGGGGCAATCGCGTTGGCGACACTGATGGTGCCCGCTTGCAGGGCCCAAATCTTCGATTATTCGAAATACCCGAACTTCAAAGGCCAGTGGGATCGATTCGTCGTCCGCGGGCTTCCCGGCCAACCCTCATTCGACCAGACCAAGCCCTGGGGCAAAGGGCAACAAGCGCCGCTCACTCCCGAGTATCGGCTGATTTTTGAGGCGAGCCTCGCGGATCAGGCCAATGGCGGGCTCGGCAACAATCACGACAGAGCCCGGTGTATCGCATCTGGCATGCCGCACATGATGGTAGCATTCAAACCTTTGGAATTCATCGTCGCGCCAGATATTACCTATATTTTGATCGGCGATTACGACGCCTTTCGTCGTATCTTTACTGATGGACGCGATTGGCCCAAGGAAATTGAGCCGACCTATCAGGGCTATTCGATCGGAAAATGGATCGACGAGGGTGGCGACGGCCGCTACGCCGTGCTGGAGGTTGAGACCCGCGGATTTAAGGGACCACGCGTTTATGATGGAACCGGACTGCCACTACACTACGACAATCAGTCCATTTTCAGGGAGCGCATCCAGCTCGACAAGGTCGATCCAGACATCCTTCATGACGAAATCACCGTGATCGACCATGCCTTGACACGGCCTTGGACCGTGGACAAAAAATATGTTCGCAATGCCGATCCTCTGTCGGATTGGCCTGAATCCATTTGCAGCGAGTATAACGCCCACGTCCAAATCGGCGGCGAACATTATTTTCTCGGCGCGGACGATCTGTTGATGCCGACGCGGAAGGACCAGGCGCCGCCGAATTTGAAATATTTCAACCAGCCGAAGAAGTGAGGCTGTCTCCGGATTTTAGGCTGCGCTCGATCCACCCGGACCAGATCGACGCGACGATTAGCGCGTAGGATCGTAGGCGTAGAGCCATTCAGTTTGCAAATCAGTAGAGTTTCTGCGGTCCAACTGTCCCGTCCAATTTCGGAGCGAGCGCTCGATTCGCGCCAGTGGCGAGGTGAGGTGCAGAATTCCTGCCTGCTTGCGGGCAGCACGTTGAACCCGCGCCGTGCGAGGGATTCGTTCTGCCTCGTAAGCCCGCAATGCTCCGGCGATGTCTTCGGGGCAAGCCGCAAGCTCGCGGGCAAGCACGTAAGCATCCTCGATAGCCATCGCGGCACCCTGACCCAGGAACGGCAGCATGGGATGGGCGGCGTCACCGAGCAGCGTGATGTATTCGGTGCCCCATGTCGTGAGGGGCTCCCGATCGAAGAGACCCCATTTGAAGCAGTGCTCGGCGCGCTCAAGCAAAGTGTGCAAATCCCCATGGACACCCGGATATGCAGCCACGAGCTCGCTTGTCTGCGTTTTGACCGACCAGGACTCTTCAACCCAATCGGCAGTCTCGCGGACCGCGACAACGTTCACGAATGCGCCCCCTCGAACGTAAAAAGTCACAACATGCCCGTCCGGACCCGTCCAGATCGTGACATCCGGCAACACATGCTTTGGCGGCAGCCGTTCCACCGGGATCAAGGCGCGCCAACACATGTTCCCTGTGAACCGAGGGGCATCGGGTCCGTGCAACGCGGCGCGCACCACCGAGCGTATTCCGTCGCAGCCTACGACCAAGTCGAACTCCTCTTGCGCGCCACTGCTCAACGTGACGGTCGCCGCGCGATCCGACGATGAGACGCC
The DNA here is from genome assembly GCA_963721005.1 of uncultured Alphaproteobacteria bacterium. Taxonomy (GTDB): domain Bacteria; phylum Pseudomonadota; class Alphaproteobacteria; order Rhizobiales; family Xanthobacteraceae; genus VAZQ01. The sequence continues at coordinate 1,651,991 of CAVRHR010000003.1, forward strand.
TACGCAGCGGCTGCTGAGATGGACTTGGCTCCTTGGCACGGCGCTCGCAAGGATATCGAGAAGATCGGCGCGGTGCAGATCAACATTCGTTGCGCCAAAGCGGGCGATGGTGACATTCTTCAGGGGCACACGAAACAACGGCCGGGCCGTCTTCCAATCGCGCCCAACGATCGCTTCCGCCTCAAATCCCCGTACCTTCAGCGCATTTTCCAGGCCGAGAGCGCGAAGAACCTTCACCCCGTTGGGAGTTATGCTGACACCCGCGCCAATCTCCCTGAGCTCATTCGCTTGCTCGAATACATGCGCCTCGAACCCATTGCGACCAAGCGCCAAAGCCGCCGTCAAGCCGCCAAGCCCGCCTCCCACCAAAGCGACCCGCAGCTTCCGGCTTGCGCCCATATTTATTGGCATCATTTTCCCGTGCATTCTCGCCGATCAGCATCGATCACGCGGCCGAAGGGTCATGAGTGCCCGGGGGTCGCCCAAGCAATCCTGCCGGACGGAGCCGTATTCCCGCTAGGTCAGTCGAGCTTGATTCCGGCATCTCGGATGAGCGTTCCCCAGCGTGCATGCTCCTCACGGATCAGCCGGCGGAAATCTTCGGGGCTCGTGCTGCGCGGCTCGCAGCTCAACCCCGTGAGCCGTTGGCGAATTTCAGGGTTGGTCAAAATGGCTGCGACCTCGCGATTGAGCCGCGCCACGATACCGGCAGGAGTGTGTGGGGGTGCGATCAGCCCGAACTATGGCGCGACAATCTGGATGAGAACGGCGCGGCAATCAGGATGAGAGCCAGCGGACGTGACGATATGATGATCGCGCTCAGTCTGGGCCTGTGCAAGCCCTTTTTGACGGTGCCGTCCTGCGATTGCCGCGTGTCAATCGCGATCGGGACGAGCAAGCTTCAGGTCCAGTCACTTCCGCTATGCCCCGAAAGCGACCGATCGCCGTTTTAGGGCCGCATGTCGTGAAGGGCCATCGGACATTCGCCCCGGCCCAATTGTGTAATCGCGATAAATTACACCGTTATTCCGGCAGCCCGATCGCGCGGAGCGCCTCGCTCAGAGAGACGGCAAGCGCCGGCGCACAATCTACGCCGGAAAATTGCCGACTGTACCGGAACGCCGGCTGTAATTCCAAAACTCGCGCCGCAGCAGCTTTAGCGTCTTCGAGACGCCCAAGTTTGGCGAGCGGTGCCGCCAGCAGCATATAGGAGAAGCTGAAGGCCGGATTTGATTGGACGGCCTTGTGGGCGGCATCGACCGCCGCCTCGTAGCGGCCGCGGTGAAAATGCGCGAGTGTCAACGCGTGGTAAGCGGAGAAGGCCCAGGGATCGAAGGGGCTTAGGCGCATCCCTCGCTCGCCCCATTCGATCGCTCGCTCGGCTTCTCCGGCAAATGCGAGAATGACGCTGCCAAGGATATAGGTAAGGGCCGATGAGGGACTGACGGCGAGCGCCGCCTCGAATGCAGCGAATGCGGCGGCGCGATCATGCCCGTCCATGCCGATGGAAAATCCAGCGAATGTCAGAGCGAGCGCATCGTCCTGACCATGCACGATGGCGGCCTGAGCATGGCGGATCGAGGCTGCCCGATTTTCTTCATGCAGTCCGGCGCGCAGGAACAGGCAATGATGGCACATCGCGGCAAACGCATGCGCCAGCGCATAAATGGGATCGAGCGCGAGTGCGCGTTCCAGTAGCGGCAGCGCCTTTGTCACGCGCTCCGGCATCACGCCGTAGACGTCGGGCTGAGCCTGCAGGACAAGATCATAGGCGTCGAGACTTTCTGGCCGCATGCGTATGACGCGCTCGACTTCGGCACGACGCAGGCTCGGCTCGATCGCGCCGACGACCGATAGCGTGATCTCGTCTTGCAGCGCGAAAATGTCATCGAGCGGACGGTCATAACGCTCGGCCCACACATGGCCTCCGGTCTCGGCCTCTATCATCTGCGCGGAGATGCGGACCCGGCTGCCGTCCTTACGCAGGCTTCCCTGGAGTAGGTAGCGCACGCCGAGTTCGCGACCCACACGCTTCACGTCTACGGCCTTCCCTTTATAGGTGAAGCTCGAATTACGCGCGACCACGAACAGCCATTTGATGCGTGACAATCCGGCGATGATGTCTTCGACCATGCCGTCGGAGAAATACTCCTGCTGGGGGTCGCCGCTCAAATTCGAAAACGGAAGTACTGCGACCGACGACTTGTTTAGCAACGCAAGCGGTGACGTCCACGAGGTTGCCGCGGCTGGCGAATTGTCCGTTGCAACCACCGGCCCGACATAACGGTAGCCCCGGCGCGGCAAAGTCTCGATCCAACTCGCCCCTCCGGCACCTTCCTCAAAAACCCGGCGCAATGCCGCGATCTGAACCGTCAGATTGCTGTCCTCAATCGCGCGCCCCGGCCAAGCGGCCGCGATCAGGGCATCCTTGGAAACTGGTTCTCCCGGACGCTCCAGAAGCACCCGAAGCAGCGCGACCGCACGTTGGCCCAGCACCGTGGGTTCGGCACCGTGAAATAGCATTTCGGCGTTCGCGTCGAGGCGGAATCGGCCAAATGTGTAAATCGTCGCCATCGATTGAGTGGGCGCCATTCGGAGATAATTTGCAACTATTTCGGATTGGATTCACGACTTCCGGCTGCGGCGGAATCATCTTGCGGGGGGCACGAAACGCTATTGGGGCGTACCGAAGTCCCATAATCATCAAAGCAGCGCCGTTCTCGTCGGTCATTACCCCAACGCTCACCATAATTGTCTGCGAAAATTTGCATCGAACATGCTTGCGCGCTCAACATCAAAAAGCAAGGAGAACACAATGAATAGCGTCACCCCAGAGCCCATCATGAGGATCGCCATGGGGTTCATGGCGGCCAAGCATCTGTTCACCGCGAGTGCCATCGGCTTGTTCGAAGCCCTCGCAGCTGGCCCCGCGAGCCTCGAAGAGATCGCGCAGAAGACCGATGTTCCACCTCGCACACTCGGAATCATCGCCGCCGCAATGGTCAGTCTTGGACTGATTGAGCGCCAAGGCAATCGATATCAAAATGGAGTCGTTGCAGCCGCCTTTCTTGCCGGCGCCGGCGGGCCTGACATGCGTCCGATGCTCCGCTTTTGGAATCACATCAGCTATCCAACCTGGGAAAAGCTTGAGGAGGCTGTGCGGACCGGCCAAGGCCAGGCCAAGTTCGGTGGATTCAGCGAACAGCAGCAACAGATCTTTTCGCAAGGGGTCGAATCCTTCTCGGCCGGCACGGCATCGGCACTCGCAAAGACGTACGACTTCGGTCGCCATCAGCGGGTTCTCGACGTTGGTGGCGGCACGGGCTCTTTCCTCCTCGCGATTCTGCAGCACCACAAGAATCTCACGGGCACGCTGTTCGAACTGCCAGGAGCCTGCGCGGTCGCACGCCAACGCTTGGCAAAGACGCCCGAGTCGTCACGGATCAATGTCGTCGAGGGAAGCTTTTTCACGGATCCGCTTCCTGGCGGTCACGACGTGTTGGTCGTCGCAAATACCGTTCATGTCCTCTCCGCAGCGCACAATATTGAACTGATGAAATCGATGCGCGGCCAAGTGAAGGCGGGTGCACGACTTCTACTTGCCGACCTGTGGACCGATCCCACCTATACCGAGCCCCCTGCAGCATCGCTCATGTCCGGCGAGTTTCTTGTTATCTCGGGAGAGGGACAGGCTTACAGCGAGCAAGACGCCAATGGGTGGCTGCAGCAGACCGGCTGGCGAAAAGTCGAGCGCAAGTCACTCGCCGGACCGGCCAGTCTGATCGTTGCGGAGGCGGTGTAATCTCGGTCGAGCTTTGTTGGCATGAGGCAAGCGTCATCAGGTCGGAAAGGTCGGTGGGTCATTCACGACGGGGACGAGCCGGCCGCAGGTCGAGCCACTTCCGCTATGCCCCGAAAGCGACGTAAAGTCATAGCCTTGGCATCTGTCGCGAAGGGGCACGGCAGTGGTCGCCGTGAGCCCCTGCAACGTCCCGTTGATTGCGCGGTGTTACCGTTCAATCGGCTGGGCCACGCTTGCGTTTGAGCGCGGCTTTCCGGCGATAGCTCTCGACGTTCATCTCCAGGATCGTGGCGTGGTGCACGAGCCGGTCGATGGCCGCCAGCGTCATGGCCTGGTCGGAGAAAATCTTGCCCCATTCGCCGAAGGGCTGGTTGGCCGTGATGAGCAGGGATCGGCGTTCATAGCGGTTGGCGATCAGCTCGAACAACACACTGGTCTCGGCCTGATCCTTGGTGACGTAGGCGATGTCGTCGAGGATCAGCAGCTGGTACTTGTCGAGCTTGGTGATGGCGGCTTCCAGCCCCAGCTCCCGACGAGCCACCTGCAGCCTCTGGACGAGGTCGGTGGTACGCATGAACAGCACGCGCCGGCCGTTCTGAACGAGAGTCAGACCGAGCGCTGCGGCAAGATGGCTCTTGCCCCCGCCGGGCGGGCCAAAGAGCAGGATATTGGCGCCCTGACCAAGCCAGCTGTCGCCGGCGGCGAGCGCCATGACCTGCGCCTTGCTGACCATGGGCACGGCGTTGAAGTCGAAGGTGTCGAGCGTCTTGCCCGCCGGCAATCGCGCGCTGGCGAGATGCCGCTCGATACGGCGGCGGCCACGGTCGGCGCTCTCGTGTTCGGCGAGTGCAGCCAGGAAGCGGGCCGCAGGCCAACCCTCCTTGTCCGCACGTGCGGCAAGGGCGGCCCACATCAGCTTGATAGCGGGCAAGCGCAGCTCGCTCAACAGGAGTTCGACGCGGGCAGCCTCAATGGTGTTGTTGCTCGTCATGCCGCGACCTCCAGGCTGGAGGCCGGTTCGACATGGACAGCCGCCAATTCGTCGTAGGCGCTAAGCGGCACCAGCTTCACATCGATGACCGGCACCGATGCCGGGGATGGGCCGAAGCGTTTACTTAACAACGCCAGGTCCGGTAGTCGTCCGGCATCAAGTTCCGCGTCGATGACCTGTGCCAGCTCGGCCTCGCAGGCCCGATCGTGCGCCAGCGCCAGCAACTCGACCGTGACCTTGCACGCCTGCTTGTCGCCCACTTCGCCGCATAACGCCTCGAAGGCTTTGCGATAGGCCTGACGCGGGAACAATTGATCGCGGTAGACCAGATTGGGCAACGCCATCGGCTTCTTGCGCAGCGCGTGGATCACGTGCCGGTAGTCGACGACGTGACCGCCCTTGCGATCTGAGACTGGCTGCCCCCGTCTGAGCGTCATCATTGGCGTCGAGCCAAGGAAACAGTCGAGCCGGTCGTCGTAGAGGTGCACGCGCAGGCGATGGCCGATCAGCCGCGACGGCGCGGTGTAGAAAACACGGCGCAGAATGAAGCCGCCGCTCGACGTTACCGTGACGATCTTCTCTTCGTAATCGGCGGTGCGGCGCTTCGGCAGTGGAGTAAGCCTGGACCGTTCCAGCTCGATCCGCTTGCGGTTGTTGGCATTCCGCCGGCCGACGACCTCATCGACGAAGCGGCGGTAGGCATCCAGATCGTCGAAGTCACGGCTGCCGCGCAGCAGCAACGCATCTTCGAGCGCCTTCTTGAGATGGCCATGCGAACTCTCAATCGACCCGTTCTCGTGCGCGACGCCCGGGTTGTTGCGGGTTGGCGTCATGCCGTAGTGGGCGCAGAACGCCTCATAGCGTAGCGTCAAATCCTCCTTCGCGTCGGCATCGAGATTGCGGAAAGCGGCCGACAAGCTATCGCTGCGATGTTGCTCGGGAACGCCCCCGAGCGTCCACAGCGCATTCTGCAGGCCCTCGGCCAACGCGACGAAGCTCTCGCCGCCGAGCACAACATGAGCATGCTCGAAACCCGAGAATGCCAGTCGGAAGTGATAGAGCCGATGCGCCAGCGCAAAGTCGGCAATCGTGATGCCGAGCGCGCTCGTGTCGGTGAAGTCGGACAGGCCAAGGCGGCCGGGCGCGTGCTCCTGCCGGAAGATAACGTCCTGTTCTGGGCCGGCCAGCGCCCGCCAACCCCGCATGCGCCGTTCCAGCGTGCGCCGGATGCCGGGGCCGATCTCGGGGTGGCGCCGTCGGAGCTCTTCGAGAACCGCAATGGCGCGGATGCCAGGGGCCGCCTTCAGGATGGGGACGATCTCGCTATCCCAAACACCGGCAAGCGGGTCGGGCCGGCGCCGGCCACGCGGCGCCTTCTTCTGGGATGGCAGGCGCGGATCATTCTCGATCCGGTAGCCGGTCGCCGTGCTGAAGCCGGCTTTGGCGGTAGCAACGGCAATCTCGTGGGTTTGTCGGTAACTCATGTACAGCCTCATCTGGTGGTCGGTGATGTGGAGGCCGGGCAAGGTCTGATCCCTCATTCATGAGACGAATCAGAAGGTTGACCCGGTCGCTCACGACCGCCAGACGGGTTCCGAAAAACCCGCCGCCGGGGGTGGACTGCCGTCGGTCGGGCTACGCCCTCCCTCCGTCAGCCCGCCCCCGGCGCATTCTCATCCTGATTGACGCTGCCCTCTCATCTTGATTGTCGCCGCGCACCGAACCACAATTCGTACTCCGCCGCCGGAAATCCGGCCTCCGCAATGGTCGGCACGTCAGGTAATTCAGGCTCGCGCGACCGCCCGGTGACGGCCAGTACCTTGATCGTCCTTGCCTTTACCTGCGGACCATGACGGCCGGCAAATCCAGCAACACCTGGACGTCTCCACGCATGATGCCCGTCAATCCGTCCAGGCCCGACTTGTAGGTCACGAACGTGACCTCGATCCCAACCATCTTCGCCAGCACGTGTGCGAAAACATGAGGCGGGGTTCCCGGCAGTGCAGTGGCGAGAGAAACTCGCCCCGGCTGGGCCTTGGCAAAGCTTACAAGCTCGCTGAACGTGCTCGCCGGGAAGTCTTTGGAAACACCGATGGTGAATGAATTGGTGGCAAGAAGGGTGACGGGCTCGAAATTGAAAGGATCATAAGGCAAGCTGGCGAAGAGGTAGCTGTTGAATACCGCCTGGTTCACCCCTGCGAGGGCGAGCGTATGACCATCGGGTGCGCTCGCGATGAGGGCCTGCATCGCGCCGATCCCGCCGGGACCGGGCCGGTTTTCCACCACGACGGACTGCCCCAGGGCCTTCGAGAGCTGGTCGCCGACGAGCCTGGCCAGGATATCCGGCGTGCTTCCAGCCGCGGCCCCAAGCAGAAGATGGAGCGGCTTGGTCGGGTAGGATTGCGGGTAGGCCGGCCGGCTACCCGGCATGGCAATGGCCGAGAGCGTTGCGGCACCGAGGAGGAGGCTTCGCCGCGTTAAATCCCGTGTCATGCTTGCATCTCCTCGTGTCCGCGCGAAGCGAGATGATGCGGCGGCGCAGAATGCGTCGACTGTCTCGACCCCCGGCATCTCGATTGCGGTTGAATTCTTGCCTGAATTCGTTGTAACGAGATAGTTCTATTTCAGGTTATGGCTGTAGCTTTTTCCTGGAGGCCTTATGGATTGGGCAGATCGCATCGGCCACCGTATCAAGTTGCGGGATCTTCATATCCTCCGCGCCGTGGCGCAGTGGGGAAGCATGGCGAAAGCGGCCAATCAACTCTCAGTCTCTCATCCGGTCATCTCGAAGACGATCTCCGATTTGGAGCATACGCTCGGTGTGCGCCTGCTCGATCGCAGCTCGCAAGGTGCGGAACCCACTGTGTATGGCCGAGCGTTGCTGAAGTGCGGAACGGCCGTATTCGACGAGATGCGGCAAGGCCTGAAGCAAATCGAGTTCCTCACGAACGCCAATTCGGGAGAATTGCGGATTGGTTGCCCGGAGGCAATGGCGGCCGGCTTATTGCCGTCCATTGCCGAGCAATTCTCACCGTCAATGTCCCGGCGCACGCCTTCATGTCATCTACGCAGATACCGCTAACTCGCAATTCGACGAGCTGCGTGAGCGCAACGTCGACCTTTTGATCGGCACGATACCGAGGCCCTTCTTCGAAGACGATCTGATTGCGGCAAGCCTGTTCAATGAGCGCTTCGTTGTTGTCGCCGCTGTTCAAAGTCCTTTGGCTCGCCGTCGGCGAATGGAGCTTTCCGACTTGGTCAACGAGCCTTGGGTCCTGCCGCCATTCGACAGCGTGCCAGGCCGCCTCATCGCGGAGATATTCGCTGCGAACAAGCTGCAGGTGCCGCTTGCAAGTGTGGTCAACCTGTCCATCCATTTGACGACCGCGCTCGTCGCGACCGGGCGATCCATCGCATTACTCCCCGGCTCCGTGGCGCGCTTCAGCGCTGATCGATTGTCGCTGAAGATTTTGCCTGTCAAAATGCCGGCGCAGCGTATCACGGTTGGAATTGTCACCGTCAAGAATCGGACAATCAGCGCGCTGGCACAGCTGTTCATCGACTGCGCGCGCAAGGTTGCGCTGCCGCTCACGGATTAATAGGGCAACCGTAAATGATTGTTCCGTCTCGTCGGTTGCTCCGTTGCCCGGGCGGCCCTTTTGGTCGAGATCTGACCGGAAGTCAGGTTAGGGGTCCGCTTCGGGTCAAAATGCGACATCGCGGTATGCCGCCGTGACGTCCGCTTTTGCCCCGCGAGCGGCCCCGCCAATGGCACTGTTAAATGTCGCAGGTGGGCCGATTTTGTTGCAAAAGTCGAAAGTTGCAGGGCGATGACTTTTTCGCGAAAATACGAAACGGAAAGCGATCACCGATTTGTATTACCTCAATCGCACTGCCGAAGTCGCCTGTGAGTTTAACGTGAGGCGACGAGGTCCCTCACGTCCTTGCACGAAAGCCGCACCTGTAGCCCGCAGAATTTTCGATCACCGTGCAAAACGACTTTTGCAACAAAATCGGCCAGAAGCGGACATTGTGGGCAGTGCGAATGTTACTTGCTCGGGCACGGCCGGTAACCGAATTTCTGAATGATCTCCTGTCCAGAGATTGTATGGAACTCGAAGTTATCGAGATAATGATTTGCAGTGAGATAATCGCGGAGCTTCGCGTTGTAAGAATTCAGCATTCTCGATTGCCTTGCAGGGTCAGGCTTCTGGTCTCTCTCGCTCGGTGAAAGCGCAGCGTGAAATAGAAGCGTAGCATTGGGATCAACGCAAACATTCCTGATTGCAAGTAGCATCGTGCATGAAGATTGACAGTGACCTTCTATACGGAAAGGGCCACCGGATTGATTGTGTTGCCGGACGACGGCAGCGACACCTGTATAACCACCTCCTCCGTAGGGAAGAGAAGACCCTTCAGCAGGTGCCGAAGAGCCAGAAGAGAGAGCCGGCGGCCTCGTGCCGCGTGCGGCCTCCGATACCGTTCCGCTTGCCGCCTCCAATGCGGCCTTACATGCTGCTGACAATTCCGCCCGATGAGCATTCATGCAAGCATGGCGCGCCCCCAAATTTTGGATAACGGCACTGCAGAACGTTTTGGCGTCGCCTATGCAGGCTTGGCGAACAGCAGCGCTTGGTCTTTCGGGAACGGCCCCTTTGGCGATAGCCACCAGAAAGAGTGATGCCATCAGTGTCGCACAAAGTGTCCTCGCGCGGTGCCGCTGCATCTCGGTCCCCCCCAAGGGCAATGCTATCCTGATTGTTCGCCTCCGAACCTGTAGCAGATCACGTCGGCAATGTCGCTACATTTGGGTCAGGTGCGGCGGTTCGGGCCTCGTCCTCTGACCGTCCGGTTTGCCTCCATTGCGGACATCCTCTGTGCAGCCGTGAACCGCCGCTTCGGGCCAAAACCCGACATCTGCGCGTTAATGGATACACGCACTAAACCAAACGATGCTGCTCAATCGTCGGGGCCCAGTTTCTTCAGGTCGTCGCCTTTCAGAGTGGATCGCAGAATGCCGTGCCATACGGTCTTGACGTCTGCGGGCGCGAGCTTTCCGTCGTCGGACCGCAGATGGAAAACAAGATCGTACGGGTTGGTGATATTTCGGGTTGTCGACGTCCAAGCATAGATTGTGAAAGCGTTTAGGGCCGAATCGATCGTCTCCTGAGTTGTGTTGACCTTGATGTCCGACGATTTCTTCGTTCCCTCCTGAATGGCCGACACAGCGTCGGTCAATCGTTTAGCCTCGCCCTGAAGAGTGAAGTTCACGACGTCATTGGGCAGGTTCTTTGCAAAGCCAGCAAGGTTGTATTCGATGGCCTGCTTCATGATCATGGCCCGAAACCCGACATGCTGATCATTGCCGGTGGCCGTCCCTGAAATCGCTTCTTTTTTCCCCTTCATTGTCGTCCTCCGTCCGTTCGAAATTCTCGTAGGCGAAAAACAAAGCTGCGCCCCAGGGCGTGTGCTCATCTAAGCGGTTCGGATCGCGCGTCAATATCCGCTATGCACCTGAAAGCGGCGCGAAAGCGGATGGCGTCGGAGGTCCGGGTCGGGCCAACAACAGACCCCCCGGCCCCTTCGCATGCGCGGTAAGGCTGCAGCAGCGCCCCCGCCAGCCCTTCCGTATACACGGGAAAGTGGTGTACGTTGTCGTGACGTTAGCGGCTCCTGATGCCTGACGCGATCAAACGAGGACATGCCATGCGGTGTAGAAATTTGATCGGTGCGGTCCTTCTTGCTGCGCTGTCATTGCCGACTGACGATGCGCGTGCATGGGATGATGCGAAATACCCCAATTGGAAAGGCCAGTGGCTAGCAGTCAATCCGCCGTTGGGAGGCAATACACCGGTAAAGTTCGATCCGACCAAGGCGGCGGGACCCTCGCAGCAGGCCCCATTGACCCCGGAGTATCAAAAGGTCCTGGAAGACAGCATGGCAGACCAGGCCAGGGGCGGGCTCGGCAACTACCCGACCGCTCAGTGTCACTTAGGCGGGATGCCGCGCACCATGGCATCGAGATTTCTAGAATTCGTCATCGCCCAGGACACCACCTATATTTTGGCGGGCGTCGACATTCTTGATAATCGTCGAATCTACACCGACGGACGCGACTGGCCCACGGATGCGTTACCCACATCCATGGGCTATTCAATTGGAAAATGGGTCGACGAAACGGGCAGCGGTCGCTTTGACGTGCTAGAGGTCGACACGCGCGGCCCCTTCAAAGGACCCCGAGCCTACGATTCAAGTGGGTTGCCATTGCACTTCGACAATCAGTCGACATTCAAAGAGCGGCTTCATCTCGACAAGAGCGATCCAAACATACTCCACGACGAAATCACGGCCTTCGATCACGCTTTGACGCGGCCATGGAGCGTCGACAAGACCTTTCAGCGTAATCCCGACCCGCATCCGGTCTGGATGGAACAGGACTGCAATGAAGGCAACGTGAATATTGTCATTGGCAAAGAGAACTATTTTTTGAGCGCGGATCGCTTGTTGATGCCTGCAAAGAAGGATCAGGCACCACCCGATCTGAGATATTTCAACCGAACGCAGAAGTGACCGCGGGCCCCCCGGGGCCCTCCGATACCCACCACAGTGCTCGAATGACCGGTTTGGGTCATGAGCGGTAAAACTCGGAACGAGCACAAGTTTTCCGGTCTGCCCCGAAAGCAGACCTTCGCGTAGGAAGCTCGCTGGTGCGTCGGGGAGACCGCCCTAAGAAGTTTAGCTGGAGAGCCCGGCGGGCCCATCAGCGTCGATGCGGGCTCGATTTGCGCCCCTATCTGTGGGGGGGGAGGTTCGTTTGCGGGGGATGCCGATTGTCGCGGCGCGCCGCCGCCTTCGTTCTGGCGCGCGCATCCCCCGTTTAAAAAATCCGGACTGGGCGTAATATCGTGGCCATGCCCATTGAACCCCCTCCGCACCTGTCGCCGTCGGCCCGGCAATGGTGGATCTCGACCGTTGAGGCCTACGAGTTGCGCGATCACCATCTCCGGCTATTGCAGCTTGTCTGTGAGGCTTGGGACCGCGCACAGCAGGCGCGCGAGCGGGTCGACAATGAGGGCCTGACGGTCCCGGGCGCCGAGGGCGGCGTCAAGACCCACCCGGCCGTGGCTATCGAGCGCGATGCCCGGCTAGCGGTCGCCCGCCTGGTCCGCGAGCTTGACTTGGACACCGAGCCGCCGGCGCCGGAGCGCTTCGGGCCGCCGGCGATCTTCTCAAACCGCCGAGGTCGTCGTGCCCGTAAAGCGCAGAACAGCTAAGGGGCGTCGCCCGTCGTTCAGCGCCGAGGTGCTTGCGCTCTTTGCCGAGATCGAGCGCATGCCGGGAGGCAGTCGGCCGTTCACGGATGGATCCCGAGAGCTAGCTCGGCGGGCGAGCTCGTTGATCCGCGCCAGGTAGATCAGCAGGAGGCGCCGCGCATCATCGGCTGATGCGTTGAGGCGATAAAGGTACACCGACTCGCCGCGGTAGTTGGCGCGTACACCCACGAGGTCCCGCTCATCGCCCACGACATAGATCAGCTCGAATTGCTTGAAGAGGGAGGCAATGGGCGCGAAGCCCTCTCCCACCTCCGGGCGTGTCTCGATCGAGATACTCAATGGCTCCGCGTTGTCGAAGATGAAGCTCAGAAAGGTGTGTCCGACCGGCCCCTCGCTCCAGTAAGAGACATAGAAATCGAGCCCGGTCAGATGGGAGAGCGACACGTCGCGCTCCTCATAGCGTGCCGTGAAATCATCCCGGCTGCGGTATTCGAAGTTTCGCACCCCCGTGAGGTGCACACGATCGCCGTCGATGAACGCCCGCGGCATTACCGCCACTTCAGGCCGCCATTCACGATGGAGCGAAGGGGAGATGGTAATCCACCACGCCACCACGCCCAGATACAGCACGACGAAGGCAACGGACGCGCGCCGTCGAGGCGAAACCCATATGGCCCAGATCGCGAAGGCCGCAAAGGCTATCGTCAGAGCGAGGCGCAGGCTGGGCCATGGCAAGTTCGAGTAGTAGATGGCGAGCGTGGCCCACAGGATGAGGACCACCCGGCACACCAGCCAGACCGCCGCACCCAGCCAGGAAAGCAACCTATAAAGCAAGCTGCGATGTGAGCTCAGTTGTTTCTCCCGTCGACGCGCCCAGCTTCGGTGATGGCTCTTGATTTCTTCAGCCGGTCGGCTTCTCGATCTCGTCGGCAGCGCTGAAGCCGACCACGCGTCGCAGCTCTTGGCGCGCCTTTTTGCGCCTGCTGACTGCTTCGTTCGGCCATGCCTCTCGATTGGCTGATCATGTATACGAATATCCCGAGATAGGGAACACGATAAGGCCGATCACCCGGATCGCCTTGACCCAGCCGGATATGTCATGACGTCACAACAGGTTGCTAATGACGATAGATCCACCAGCGTCGCTCGGGGGCCAGCAGCAGTGCGCAGGACAAAATGCAACGAGGGCGGTGGGCTGACAAGTGCGGAGCCGACGCTGCCGGCCCGCGGCGACGAGGTGATCGAGTATTGATGCCGTTTGCCGCGGTGCGGAAGGCCGCTCATGACTTACAACGAACACCGGGTTTGCGGGCGAAGTCCAGCCGAGGCGGATGTTCAACCACCCGCCCACACAGGATATCCTGTCACTCCTGCTCGCCGTTAAACCACACCTACAGGCGCCGGTTTCACCAAGCCTTGCACTATCACTTTTGCCCGCTAGTGTACTACCAACACCGGCACGCTTCCGTCGGCAAGGACCTCCGATGTTTGACTCCCCAAGAATAGCTTGCTGAGGCCGCGACGCCCATGAGAGCCCATGACGATTAAGTCGCAGCCTCGGGACTTTGCTGTTTCGATAATCGCAGTGGCTGGGTGCGCATTCGGAACATGCAAGAGTTCTACAGATATCCCCATCTGCTCCGCCATAGCCCGAGCTTCATCGAGCACTCTGCCCGCGCGTTCCTTGCTTGCTGCCTCAAAACTATCAAACTCTTGCTGCGGGGGAATCCATCCCGAGGCGTGTCCGCTCCCATAGTCGACCGGCAGGGGCTCCGTTGCGGTGATGATCGTCACTTTAGCGCCCAAAGCCTTTGCCAAAGAAGCCCCATGCTTAACCCCTTTTCTCGCGACATCCGATCCGTCCGTGCTCAAGAGGATATTGGCGTACATTCGGTGGCTCCCTTGCTCTTTCTAAGTAAGTGGTCCTTACTTAATATGGTCCGATCGTCGCCATCCGCCTAGCCGCCACGGTCGCGGAGCAAAGTCGTTTTGGTCCGCGACAGTGCCATCATTTAAGCGCGTGCCGCAGCGTCATTACTGCCGGAACATTGCATAACGGGCGCGGCCGATGTCAGCTTCTGAGGCAGCTATTGTGCCCTGGGAAGCTTGCGCTTTGATTTATGTCAAAACGCTCCAGTGCAAAACAATCCAAGGTGCGGCGATCGCATTCAGCTGCCGCACGGAGATCCGGAGCGGATCCAAGACCTGTCGTTAGAACGTTACATTCGGGAGAGCCGAAGCAAACGCACATGGCCGCTCACAACAATCATCAAGCGTCGCAGTAGTAAAGCGAGGAGGACACTTGGCGCGGCCCGGGCCACGACTTTGTCCCAATCCGGGAAGTTCGACCCGCGCCCCGTATCGAGTTGGCGCGCGCGGAGGCTTATGAGCCCCTCCTGGCACTACGCACACGAGGCAAAATCCGATTGACCGCGCCGACCGCGGGACAAGTGCGCGGCCGCCAAACTAGCGGAAAGAGGAGGAGATAATGGAACGGAAAACAGTGGAACGTCGGACGGTTCTCAAGGGAGGCGCGGCTGCTGTTGGTATGTTGGGGAGCGGCGTAACCGGAAGAGGTACCATGTTTACGCGTATGACTGCAGAGGGTCGGTTACTTGGCTTCAATATTGGGGATTGGACGATGCTTCTCGGCGGTCTGACGTTGGCCGGGTTAGTGGCATTCCTTATTTAAGCCAGGATCACCCGAGGAACTGAATTGAATGTGAAAATCGCGCCGCGAGTTGGTTTTTCCCGGCATCCAGAATTCGGTGGCCCCGGCTCCATCCATCCACCACTGGGGCCACGCCCCGAGGAATCCCTCCTCGGGCCTTTCTTTTTTGCCGGTCAGTGGTGCGCCAGCGAAGTCAGCTATTCAGCTTCGCCAACAGCTGCTTGAGTTCTAATATGCCCGCCTTGTTGGCCGCGGCCATCGTGCGAAAGAACACTGGAGATTGCTTTATTGGGCTTCCCCGCCCGGCTCGATAAATCTCCCATCGCCAGGAGTTCGGAGCCGGTGCCCTGTTCTTAATGACAATCGAATAGTCGCAGTCGTCAAAGCCCAGTCTATTCATGCACGCACCACCCAGTGTTCGCCGCTTCGGACCTCGACGCCGATTCGAAAGCAGCTAGAGACCTATCTCTAACCGGTGGCTAAACACCGTCTTGCCCTGCGTCGCAAAATCAGAATATTGATTTGAACGCAGTGGTCAACCGGGCATCCTGCGGTGCGTTAAAAGACACATTCTCGTCCGTGGTATGCCGCAAAATCCGAGAGACGGGAAGCACGATGACCCCAATGGAATCCAAGGCGCTCCAGAAAGGCGCCCGTGTCTATTGGCGAGGTGATGCCGCTGATGCCGGCAGCGTTGCGGAGACAAGCTGGGATGCGGTCACTATCGCGTGGGACAACGGCCAAGTTGCCAAAGTGCATCACGGGGATATGAAAGAAATTCAGAAGGAACCGACGAAACTTCATACGGTGTATCCGCAGCCCTGAACCTCACCATGCCTTCAATTCACAAATTGGATTGGTGTAATATTCGGCGTTACCGGGGCAGGTCGAAGTGCTGAAACACGCATGCGATGATCGGTCGCTGCCCCTTGATGATTTTTCGGAAAGCATGCCTTGGCTGAAACCAAGCAGCGCGATCCGCTTCGGGAAACTTTTGCTTGCGACCAGATTTCGGCGGCCACTCCATGGAAAATAGATTGCTCTTGAAGCTGGCGAGATCAAAGTCCCCTTCGATTGCCCATGCAGAGATTATTTTTCCACTGGGCTGCTTGAAATCACCGAGGGCAATAAAGTCACCACTCGGTCGGCACCCGGTCTCCTCTTCGAACTCCCGACGAGCGGCGACCAGCGGATCTTCCCCTGCTTCGAATAGTCCCTTCGGAATTGACCAAGCGTAATCATCCCTCTTGGTCCAATAGGGTCCGCCTGGGTGCACCAAAAGCACCTCCGTATTATTATCCTTTCTCCGATACATCAGAATGCCAGCGCTCGTCTGAGCCATTCGGATCCACCCGAGAGCTGCCTTGCCCGTGCTCTTCCTCGCACAGGACGCTCAGCCTAACCGGCGCGCCATGAGGGAACTCAGAGACCAAAGCTGAGTTCCCTCATAGGGGGCTTCTGGAGGAATGAGCAATGGATTGGAATCGCGTCGAAGGCAACTGGAAACAGGTCAAAGGCAAGGTCAAGAGTGCAGCGACCCAAACGCATGCTCGGCGACAAAGCTTATGATAGCGCTGAGTTGCGCGAAGAACTTGACGAGCACGGAACCAAGTCTGTCTCCGAATCGCTCCAACAGGAGGCAACCGTTCAGCTTTAGCAAGCGCGTGTACAAACTACGCTGGCGCATCGAAGCCTGCTTTCAACAGGTTGAAGGACTTCAGGCGCATCGCAACACTCTACGATAGGCTGGCGCGCAACTATCTCGCCTCTGTCTGCCTCGCTGCGGCCCTGGTATGGTGGATTTAATGAGTCTGAACCCTAGTGCATTCGGAAAACGTGCCCATATCAGGCTGTCAGAAATGCCGTACAGCGTCCCGCGCGGCAATTCCAGCGAAACAATCAAAGGAACGTCAATGTCAGATCTCTTGCACAGACACGTCGGACCGGTCAAATCAGCCCGGTTGGGTGTTGAATCGGGCTGGTACGGGACGAAAGTCAGCGGAACATTTGTGACGGGGCCGCATGCCTCAGAGGCGGAATGCGTCCGGAAACTAGCGGGGCTCAATGCCGCTATCACGAAGGGCAAGGCCTGAAGCCCTCACTGGCACCGGCAGTTCGATTGGTGCCTAGCCCGCAAGCGCCGGATCCGGAAACGGTCGCCTGCACCGTCGGTCAGGCGACGGATGGCGGACCAGACGGGCCAGTGTTGATGTTCACCTGCCGCTCTCCGCTTTCCGGGCCGCATATTCCTTCCGGAACGTGGCCCTTGCCTCTTCGAGCGTCGAGACGTGCCCATAGCTCTTGCGGTTGGTGAGGATAGAGCTTCCACCTCCAAGTCAATGCCTATGCCGGGCGCACAGAAAAAGGCCCGGAAGAAATCCCGGGCCTTCGTCATTATCTCTTGAGTGGACTTAGTAGTCCATACCGCCCATGCCACCGCCAGGCATAGCCGGAGCCCCACTGTCCTTCTTAGGCCTTTCGGCGACCATTGCTTCTGTGGTGATTAGAAGCCCGGCGACCGACGCTGCATTCTGAAGGGCCGCCCGAACGACCTTGGTCGGGTCAATGATGCCTTTGGTCATCAGCGATGACAGTTGGGCACCACCTGCCAAGTGCCATCCCGTGATTTTACAAACCCGAATGATAAGGCGGTGCCGGCACTGCCGAAAATTTCGGGGTGATGAACCGGATTAACTCCGGCCAGACTGCACGGGACCACAGACCCGGGCTCGCGGCCGCCACGGTCGCGATCCGTCCCAGCCGCCGCAGAAACAGCGCCGAGAAAGCCCATGGCGGTGGTGACTGCAAGTGCGACGAAAACCCTGTTTTCAATCATGGCGACTTCCTTCCTGTTAAGCCCACCGCGACACGGATCGAATTCTTGGGCGGAAGGGCCGGCAGGCCAAGGCGGGTCGGATTTGAAGGCGACTTTGCACTAGCGGCGACAATTCGGCGCCACGCGCCAACCGCCATCCCGCGATCGGACGAAACCATATGATCTAGCGACGGCGGGGTTGCTCGCGAATATCGCGAAGCGTCGTCGGCGGGCCTCGGTATTGCTCGCGGCGCGGTCTTCGGGGCGGGTCGTCGTGCGGATCGCGGCGGCGCATCTGGTGGTCCTCTGGTCGGGAGCGCCATGGTATACCTGGGATCATGGTCAAGAAACCGCCCGCTCGATCGAACGCCCATTGTTCGGCGATTTGGGTGCGTTGCGGCAAACGGATCGGCCAGCGTACTCCAAATCACAGGGCCAATAGGTGGCCCCGATCAGGAGAACGACCTATGAGCAATGGCACCCAAGGCGACGAGTGGTTTATTTGCCCCAAGTGCGGTGCGCCGTATCGCGCCACGCACGAACAGTACCCCACTCGGCAAACTGGCCGTTTTGAGTGTATCGACTGCCATGCGGTTGTGCACGAGTGGAACGGCGACCGAAGCTATCTCGATTGGAAAATCATTCGGATGAGGCCGCCGATCTGGGGAAGTAAGCTTTAAAGCCCGGCGGAAATCTGCTGGACAGTCGAGGCATTGACCCCGAACTGCTCAGCGATCTTGCGCACTCCAGGTCTTCCAGGCGCCTTGAGGGCATCCTGGATGCGCTCCCGCAACTCTGGCGCCAGGGGTGGACGGCCGAGCCGGTTGCCCTCCCTGCGGGCTCGCTCAAGGCCCGCACGGACTCGCTCTTGGATGATCGACCGCTCGAACTCAGCAAAGACGCCCATCATGCCGAATAGCGCCTTGCCGGCAGGCGTGGTGGTGTCGATGCCCTGCTGACGCAGACACAGATCGATCTTGAGAGCATGAAGCTCAGCCAGGAAGCCGACCAGATCCTGCAGCGAACGCCCGAGCCGGTCGACTGACCACGCCATGACAATGTCGAACTTGCGTCCGCAGGCGTCTTTCCAGAGCGCGTCAAAGGCCGGCCGCCGGTCCCGCCCCTTGGCGCCCGATATGCCATGATCTCGGTAGACGTTGAACACCGTCCAGCCGGCGTGCTGGGCGACCTGCCGTAGCTCATGCTCCTGGTTCTCGGTGTTCTGATCGGTGGTCGATACCCGAAGGTAGATCGCAGCGCGTCTGGTTTTCATCGCTCAGCCCATCCCGTTTCAGGAGAGGCTACCATGGCCGTAGTTAGTGTCAGAAATGCCCGGTCTATCGACTTCGCGAAGGGAAATTATCGAGCGGGTTATTCCATACGGCCTGGGACGCAGCGCTTTTGGGGCGTTTCCCAGGCCGGGCGCGCGCGGACGCGGTGTGGTGTCAACTACGGCTCGCCCGGAAGCGGGGGCGTGCTTTTCGGCAGCTTACGAAGCGCGCTCGCCTGCTCGAAGGCGTAGGCGTAGGCCAGCAGCTTCGCCTCGGTGTAGTCCAGGCCCAAGAGTTCAGCGCCGACCGGCACACCGAGCGGCGCTGACGTGGTCGGGGCGGAGAATCCGCCTGGGAAGGTGACCGCCGGAAATCCGGTGCCATTGGAAAGCGTGCCATTGCGCTCAAGCTGGTCCTCGGCCGTGACGGGCGCCACGAGGATCTTCTGGAGCGGGTAGAGGATCGCATCGAGATTGAGGTCTGCAATCTTCTTGGCGACCGCGAGCCGCAGCTTATCGCGGTTCAACGTCCGGTCCTTGTAAGCCTGACTGTTCATGCCGTCGACAATGGCGATCTCAGCTTCGAGCGTTTTCTGCACTGCCGACGTGTTGGCGGCGACCAGTGCGGCAAAGGTCTTGATCGGCGCGTCGGGGCCGAGCGCAGCGAAGTAGCTGTCCATGACGGTGCGGGCCTCAAATAGCGATGTGCTCACCACTGGGGCAAGCGCGTCGTATTCCGAAAGATCGAAGCGGACGATGGTGACACCAAGGTCCGCCATCCTGGCGATCACGCCCTCCATCACCAGGTTGACTTCGGCGTGGCGGTCCGAAGTCCCGAACAGGTTTGTCATGACGCCGATGCGCACACCTTTCAGGGCGTCTGTGCTCAGGAGGCGCGTGTAGCTCGTCGGGATGTGCCCATTGCCGAAGGCGGTGATGGAATCGGCCGGATCGTAGCCGGCCATCACGTCGAGCAGCAGCGCTGCGTCCGTCACCGTGCGCGCGATCGGGCCGACTTCGTCCTGCGTCAGGCTATTTGGAATGACGCCGGCTCTGCTGACGAGACCGCGCGTAGGGCGGATGCCAACGAGATTGTTGGCAGAGGCGGGAGAGCGGATCGACTGGCCGGTGTCGCTGCCGGTGCCCAGCACCGCAAAATTTGCTGCGATCGCCGCGCCGGGGCCGCCACTGGAGCCGCCAGGCGTGCGGCTGAGGTCATAGGGGTTGCGCACCTGACCGCCCAGGCTCGAAATCGACATGCCACCGCGCGCGAACTCCTGCAAGTTGGCCTTGGCCAGGATCAGCGCTCCCGCTTTGCGTATCCTCGCGACTGTGAAGGCGTCGGCAGGAGGCAATGACGTTTTCATGCTGACATTCCCGCCGGTCGTCGGCATGTCGAAAGTATTGAAATTGTCTTTGAGGATGATTGGTATGCAATGTAGCGGCCCAGCGCTCGCGGGATTTTCTCGGTAGCTGCGGTCCATTTCGGCGGCGACTTCCATCGCCTTGGGATTGACAGTAATGATCGCGTGCAGTGCGGGGCCTTGCTGGTCGTAGGCTGCGATCCGGTCGAGGTAGAGCCTGGTTAGTTGCGTGCAGGTCAACTGGCCGGCGGCAAGCGCAGCATGGACGCCAGCGATCGTCGCCTCCTCGAATCGGAACGGCTCCTGCTGCGCGTTTGCTGCCGGCGAGGCCGCAAGGGTCAACAGTGCATTAGCGACCAACGTTCCAATGATATATCGCAAAGTCTGTTTCCCTTCTCGTGACCGACGTCGGATCATTTGCGCTGCTCGCTCCGACGTCGCGGTGCTCGGCTGGCTGTGCATTGTCGAGGCTCGGATTCGCGTATCGGGACGTTATGGAACGCGCGGCAATCAATCCGGCTTGGCACCCGAGAACTTCACCACCTTGCCCCACTTTTCAGTCTCTTCGGCCACGAACTTTCCGAGATCGGCGGCCGAGCCGGGGAGCACGGTGGTGCCCAAATCCAGGAGCCGCGCCTGCATTTTCGGATCGGCCAGCGTGACGCTGATCTCCTTGTTGAGCTTGTCGATGATCTCGGCGTCCGTGCTCTTGCGTAACCCGCCGGCGAACCACTGGCTCGCCTCGTAGCCCGGCACGAATTCGCTCACGGTCGGGAGGTCGGGCAACATCTCAAAGCGCGTGGACGTCGTCACCGCCAGCGCGCGCAGCCGGCCGGCGCGGATATGCTCGATTGTCGGAGGAAGGCTGCCGAAATAAGCCTGCGCGTGGCCACCGAGCAGGTCGGCCAGCGCGGGCGCGGCGCCGCGATAGGGCACATGCGTCATGCTGACGTTGGCCATCGTCTTGAACAACTCGCCGGCCAGGTGGGTTGCGTTTCCGTTGCCGCCCGACGCCATGCTGAGCTTGCCCGGATTGGCCTTGGCATAGGCGATGAATTCGGGGACGGTTTTGACCGGAACCGACGGATGCACCATCATGACCAGCGGGCCGCGGATGACGCCGACGAGCGCGATGTCGCGGATGAAATTGAAGCTGAGGTTGTCGTAGAGCGTCGCGTTGATGGCAGCGGCCGCGTCGGTCCC
This sequence comes from uncultured Alphaproteobacteria bacterium, assembly GCA_963721005.1. GTDB lineage: Bacteria > Pseudomonadota > Alphaproteobacteria > Rhizobiales > Xanthobacteraceae > VAZQ01. The sequence continues at coordinate 1,673,381 of CAVRHR010000003.1, forward strand.
GAGCAGCGTGTAGCCGTCGGCCGGCGCCCGCACGACTGCCTCGGTGGCGATATTGCTGGCGGCGCCTCCTCGGTTCTCGATGATGAATGATTGGCCGAGCCGCTCGGACAGCGACTGCGCCACTGGGCGTATGAAGATGTCGGTGCCGCCGCCGGCCGGATATCCGACGATCCAGCGCACAGGCCGGGTCGGATAGGTCTGCGCCCTTGCGATCCGCGACACGGCCGGAAGCGCGGCGGCGCCCGCCGCAAGATGCAGGAATGATCTGCGGGGAAGTTTCATTTACGCTCACTCCGCCTTGATGCCGGCCACCCGAATCACCTTGCCCCACTTCTCGGTCTCCTCGACGATGAACTTTCCAAACTCGCTCGGTGTCATCGGCGCTGGGACGCCACCCAGGTCGGCGATGCGCGCCATCATCTTGGGATCGCCCAGAGCGGCGTTGATCTCCTTGTTGAGCCTCTCGATGATGTCGGCGGGCGTGTTCCTAGGTGCGCCAATGCCTTGCCAACCGCTGGCCTCGTACCCCGGCACAAAATCACTCACAGTCGTGATGTCCGGCAGCGCTGCCGAGCGCGTCGCAGTGGTCACCGCAAGCGGTCGCAGTTTTCCCGCCGTTATGTATCCTATGGACGACGCTATCGTGTCGAACATCACCTGGACCTGTCCGGCCATGATATCAACCAGCGCAGGTGCCGAGCCACGATAGTGGACCGGAACTAGGTTGAGGCCGGTCATCGCCTTAAAAAGCTCGCCGTAAACCTGTGCCACGCTCCCGATTCCGCCGGTCGCCATGTTGACCTTGCCCGGGTTTGCCTTGGCGTAGGCAATGAACTCAGGAACCGTCTTGGCCGGAACCGACGGATTAACTTCCATCACCGCCGCGGTGCGATAAAGGTTCGCGACCGGCGCGATGTCACGCACAAAATCAAAATTGAGGTTATCGTAAAGCGTCGCATTGAAGGCGTTCGTCGCGGAAGCCTGAAAGAGCGTATAACCGTCGGGGGGCGCCCGAACGACCGTCTCGGCGGCGGTGTTGCTGCCTGCGCCCGCCCGGTTTTCGATGACGAAGGGACGGCCGAGCCGCTCTGACAGCGACTGACCTATCAGACGTGCGGCGATGTCGTTCGGGCCACCAGCAGCAAAACCAACGATTATGCGCACGGGTCTCGTCGGATAGGTCTCCGCCCTGGCGAAGCGCGGTAGAGCCGGCAGAGCGGCGGCTCCCGCTGCTATTTGAAGAAACTGTCGACGGAGAAGTTTCATAGCGTCACTCAGGTTTGATGTTGGCCGCTCGGATCACCTTGCTCCACTTTCTCGGTCTCCTCAACGACGAACCTGCCGAAGTCGGCGGCGCAGCCTGGGAAGGGCGTATTGCCGAGATCGGTAAGCCGCGTCACCATTTTGGGGTCCGCAAAGCAGGCGTTGATCTCATTGTTGAGCTTGTCGACAATCTCGACTGGAGTATTCTTCCGTAAACCCGCAGCGTACCACTGGCTCGCCTCGTAGCCCGGCACGAACTCCGCAACGGTCGGGACATCCGGCAATACCCCCAGGCACGTGGCGGTCGTTACTGCCAGCGCGAGCAGCCGGCCGGACCGGACGTGCTCGATTGCTGGGGCCACGCCGTTGAATAGGACTTGCACCTGGCCGCCGAGCAGGTCCGTTGTGGCGGGGCCGGAGCCGCGATATGGCACATGCGTCAAATTGGTTCCGATCATTGCCTTAAAGAGTTCGCCGGCGAGATGGGGCGGGCTTCCGATTCCGGCCGATGCCATGGCGATCTTGCCGGGATTGGCTTTGGCGTAGGCGATAAATTCGGGGACCGTCCTGGCCGGAATGGACGGATGCACCTCCATCACCAGCGGCGCTCTGGTTATTCCGACGACCGCGATGTCCCGCACGAAATTGAAATTAAGCTTTTCGTAGAGCGTCGCATTGATGGCCGCGGCCGCATCGGTGGTGATAAGCGTATAACCATCCGCAGGGGCTCGTACGACAACCTCGGTCGCGAGATTGCTTGCTGCGCCCGGCCGGTTCTCGATGACGAAGGATTGCCCAATCCGCTCGGACAATGCTTGGCCCAGCAGTCGTGTGAAGATGTCGGTCCCGCCCGCGGGCGCATAGCCCACGATAATGTGGACCGGCCGCGACGGATAGGTTTGCGCCCGCGCCTTCCGCGACGCCGCTGACAGAGCGGCAGCACCCGCTGCCAGATGCAGAAATTGTCTACGAGGAATCTTAATCACGTTTCCCATTGAATTGCTCACCCGACTGCGTCCTTCGGCGAACAAAACCCGCCCAGCCTGAGCCGGGCGGGATCATTTGGATTTTGTCTTGTAGAGGTAGCTACTTGACCCGCTTCCAGCCGACTTCGGCCGTTCCGCCGACCGACGCAACGGTGCTCCATTTCAGGTCATCTCCCGTGAAAGAGATGATCGGCCGCTTCTGCTCCGTTCCGCGCCAGTTGGGATATGAACTGCCCTCGATCTTGAGCGTTACGACCTTGTCTGCAACCGTGTAGGTTCCGTAATGGGCGATGTTTCCCTCCACGGCGGCTTTGTTCTCCGCAGGCGTTCCCTGCGCACGGTTGTCGGACGCGAATTTTGGCACGTCGGGATTCAGGTTCATGACCATGTAGCGGCCATTGCTGTCAAAAATCGCCATGCCCGTCCCATGTGGGCCGAACAGATCGACCTTGCTTCCGTCCTGGCGGATGTTGACGTTCGAGATATTCGTCCAGGTGCCGACCAGGTCTTTGGCAGCCTGAGCCGCCGCAACGCTCGGCATGAAAATACCGAGACCCAGCGCCATCGCGATAAGTGTGACAAGCCGGTTCATGATTTGATCTCCTCTGCGATTACTTGGCGAACCAATATTCGATGTCGGTCTGATTTTCGTTCACACCGGCGGTGGGCTGCGCGCTGCCGGTCGTTCGGAGAGTGCCCTGAATGCCGGCCAGCTTGCCGGTTCCTCCGGTGAGCGTTCCGGCCGAGGTGGTGGTAAATTTTCCAGAGCCGAGGCTTTGCGCAACCAAGGCAGTTCGAGAGAACAACTTGTCGCCGTTCTCCAGCATATAGACGCTGTAGTTCACGCTGGAGCCGGTTCCGTCAATCAAGTCGGTGACGCCCCGTGTCCACATCTCCGTCAGCTTCAATCCATTGATCACGGGCGCATCGCCGGGATAGGTCCGGTGCAGCTCGAAAACGCGGACCTGATGGCCGGGTAGGTCTCCCACGTTGATGGTGGTTTGTTGGGTGTATTTGGTGTTTGCTGCAGGGGTCTTGAAGGAAACTTGTTGCTTTTGTTGGGCGAGAGCATCACTGGCCGGCAGCGCAGCCGCTACACCAATAAATGCTATCACAGTCAGAGCGAATGTGGCTTGTCGATTCATTATCTCCTCCAGTACCTATTTGATATTGCCAAAAACGCGCGCAGCATGCGCGCAGGTGTACTGCATCGCGGACCCCGGTGACATCCGCGAAGCGATTCAGCTGTCAGAGTTACTGTGATGCCCGCCGATGACATGAGCGCTGCCTGTTTGCGTGGGGAACTCGGCACGTCCCGCTGGCAGCTACCAGAGTATTCTACACCAGTTTATCGTGCATATGGAAGGGGGCACACGCCGCCATGTCAGCGGCAATCATCAAGAGCAAACGTTGGCTTGCATTACGAGAAGCCGTAAAGCCTTATCGGATTATCGACCAGGATGCGATTGCGCACGGATTCGTCGGGCGCCCACAGCGCCAGGAGGTCAAACAGGATCGCGTCGTTGGGCTTCTTGTCGACTGCCTCTGATGGATGCGGCCAGTCGCTGCCCCACACCAGCCTTTCCGGCGCTGCCTTCACATATGCTTGGGCGACCGCGGTCGAATCCGCGTAAGTCGGCGGGCCGATCTTGGTGTCCGCATAGGCGCCGGACAGCTTGACCCAGGCCTTGCCCGTCTGCAGGAGATCGGCCACCACGGCGAAGGCCGGATGGCCGATGCCGATCGGTTCCGGCATGTGGGCGAGATGGTCGAACACAATCTGGCACGGCAGCCTGTCGAGCACGTCCTTGGCGGCAAGCGTCGTGTCGGCCGACATGTTCAACTGTACATGCCATCCCATCGGGGCAATGCGCTTGGCGAGCGGCTCCAGCATATCCATGCTGGTGGCGCCGCCGGGGTTGGCAAGATTGAATCGGATGCCGCGGACCCGCGCCTCGTCGAGCCGCTTGAGTTCGGCGTCGGTCACGGTTGCGTTGACCACGGCTACGCCGCGCGCCGTCGGCCCAAATTCGCCCAGAGCCTCGACTAAGCCGTCATTGAAGATCCCGTAAGTTGAGGGCTGCACCACGACGTTGCGCGAAGTGCCGATCCGCTTCTGCAGCAGACGATAGTCGGCGACTGAGGCATCGCCCGGTCGCAGGGTCGAATTGAGATCTACCTTGAAGCGCGAACTGTAGATGTGGTGATGGCTGTCGGCCGCATTGGGTGGCGCCTTAGTCTTCGGAAGCTCGGTGCCGACGGACCACGGGACCGCTACCTGTGCCAATGCGCGCGTCGTCGCTACGAGGGCCGTCGATGCGCTCGCGGCCATGGCCAACACGTCCCGTCAATTCCAATCCTTGCCTGGCATCGTCGCCTCCCTGTTCGTTTTTCATCCGTCTCATTCGATCACCTCGTCGGTCCGGGCGAGGCGCTGCTTGAGACTCGCAGACGGCTTGAACACCATCACCCTGCGCGGCTTGATCGGCACTTCTTCTCCAGTCTTCGGATTGCGGCCCATCCGCGCTCCCTTGCCCCGCACCACGAAAGAGCCAAACGAGGACAGCTTCACCGTCTCGCCATGCTCAAGACAATCGGTGATTTCCTTGAACACAAGCTCTACCAATGTTGCCGACTCCGACCGCGATAAACCGACCTTCCGGTGGACCGCGTCACACAAATCAACGCGGGTTACAGTTCTTGTCGACGTTCCCCCATTGCCGCTCATTCGATTACCTCGTCGGCAAGGGCGAGTAGAGACGGAGGTACGCTAAGGCCAAGCGTTTTGGCAGTCTTGAGATTGATGGCCAACTCGAACTTATTTGCGCGTTCGACCGGCAGGTCCCTCGCCTGCGTGCCGCGCAGTATGCGATCAACGTAGCCCGCCGCCTGTCGGAACTGAGCGGGAAAGTCGATGCCATACGACATGAGGCCGCCGCCGGCGGCGATATTCCGAACTCCATATATTGCGGGCAGGCGGTGGCGAGCAGCAATCTCGAAGATCAGTTCGCGATGAAAATCCGTGAAGGTGTCTATCGGCAGGATAAGTCCGCCTCCTGGCTCACGGGCTAACATCGAGGGCTCCTGAACCGGGGCTCTGACCACCTCAACCGCAAACTGTTGAGCAACTGCCTCCGCCGAACGGGAGAACAGTACGGCATCAGGAGTCGTTCGCGAGTTGAAAATGACTGAAATGCGTGTGACCTGCGGCGCGATCTCTTTCAACAACTCCAGCCACTTCGCTCCTACACTCGGTTCCAAACCCGTGAAGCCGGTCATGTTCCTACCGGGATGCGCCAGGTTTTCGGCAAAACCGTAAAAGACCGGTTCATTGACCTCCATGAACACGACGGGGACCGTGAGGGCTGCGCGCCGCAACTCCCCCAACCCCTGCCCGCCATCGGTTACGATCACGTCTGGCGTCAAACTCAGTAGTTCCGAAGCAGCCGCCCGCGCGAGATCACTTTGCCGCCAGTCCAGCGATAATCGATGCGCACATTGCGGCGCTCCGCCCAACCTGACTTTTGGAGTTCTTGCTCAAATGCCCTGATGCCGGCCCGTGCCCCCGGATCGCCTGCGGTATCCTGCATTAGAACGCCGATCCAACTCATCCCGTCGGGCGCCTGCGCTCGGGCCGCCATCGGCCAAGACGCCATCGCGCCTCCGAGAAGGGTGATGAACTCCCGCCGCCTCAAGATCGCCTCCCGGCCTGAGGACCCGGTCCAAAAGTAGCACATCTCAACCCGCGGGTGTGACCCAGTATACAAGACGATGGTGGGGCTGGGTGACCCCTCGCGGGCTGACGTGCGTCTTGCCATTGCCAGCCGGCCGGGCACCATCGAACCGTGTATCCCGACCCTCGTCTCCAAGCCTCCCGAGGGGCTGCAGTGGATCTACGAGATCAAGCACGACGGCTACCGGCCGATCGCCCGCAAGCGTGACAGCCGGGTGCGCCTTTTCACACGCAATGGCTTCGATTGGACAGACAGATATCGCCGCATCAGTGAGGCCGTGGCGAAGCTTCCGACGGCATCCGCGACGATCGACGGCGAGGCCGTATGGTGCGACGAGTCCGGCCTTGCGGTTTTCGATAAGCTCCACAGTCGCGCCTATGACGACCAGGTCGTTCTTTATGCCTTCGATCTACTCGTGTTCGAGGGGCAGGACTGGCGGCCCCGGCCGCTCGAGGAACGCAAAGCCAAGCTCGCAAAGCTCCTTGCCTCGGCGCGGGCCGGGATCCGGTATAGCGAGCACCTTGAGGGCGACGGCGCGGCGATCTTCGCCCTCGCATGCGGGCTCGGGTGCGAAGGCATCGTCTCAAAGCACCGCGAGCACCCGTACCGATCCGGGCCGTCCAAGGCCTGGCTCAAGATCAAGAACCCGGCGGCGCCTGGTATGCTGCGGTTCCGGGAAGAGCCATGAGCGGTCATCTCGACGCGGCATTGTATTTTGAGGGGCTTGCCGAACGCGCGGCGCGCCCCACCGAGCGGGACCGCCTTCTTGCCGCGGCCCGGGAGTTTCGCTGGCTGGCGATCGCCGATGGGCGCCAGTTCGTGCGGGACATGCCGAAGCGGCCGGCGGCGCCATCGATCAGACGTGATGCGGCCGCGCACAGGCGGGCTTGAAGGAAGCGCAAAAGAGCAACGTTCGACGGAAGCCGGTCATCGGATATCGGCGCGCTTAAGCAGATAGGCGCAGCTCGGCGCCACTTCCTTGATGCGCCTGAGTAGGCACGCGCGGGCTCTCTCGATGCTGTCAGACAATGCGCAAAGCTTGACTGCATCTTCGCCGCAAATCTCAATTTGGTCGGTCGTAAGCTTCTCCGAGGTCCACGCCACACCCGAACTAACGAAGACGAGAAATATTGCAAAGAAAGTCACGCGATTGATCATCTGCGTTTCCCCCTCACAAGGACACTCTGGAAAGCGACCCATCGATAGCACCAGCATCGGCAGCGGAGTGGCGGATCGTGAATATGGAGCGGTACGATGATGGGGATATTCACAGACTATCCACCGCTCGTTGTTTTTCGCTCAAAAAGAAAACCCCGCCACCAACACGAGCGACTAGATTTGAGTCCATCGGCCCGCGCGACAGTCGCGCCGGCGTTTGGCGGCGTCTACGTCGGATGTTTCCGGCAGCACTGAAACCCATGGCTTGCGCCGCCGTGAACGAAGGTCCTGGTGGCGTTCCGGCCCTGGGTCCAATCGTCACCGGCGTGGATGCCCCGGCCAAAGCTAAAGCTGGCTGACGCGGGAGTGGAAACGAGAGCGGTGGTTGCAAGCGTCGTGATTATCGCAAGGGCGAGAATGGATGCGCGAAGCAGCATGGCGATCTCCTGTGGGGGTTGAATTTTGTTGCAAGACGCCCATTGGTCAGAGCGCCCAGGTGTGCCGTTCAATAGCCAATCCCGCGTTCGAACTTTGGGTAACGGCGATCACAGACACGGTGCCCGCACGCCGCGGCGAGCGGCACCGGCCGATCGGAAATGACGAATCTGGGGAGTTGCCGGGCCCAAAAGGAAGGCCGCCGTTCTGCCAATTAGCGAAAAATTGAATCCATTTCGTTAGCAAAAACACAAAGCTGGGAAATGTACGTATTCATACGGTGGATTATCCATGGAGACGACCCTCATGTCCAAACTTCTAGCGAGTTTTCTTAAAAACGAGTCCGGCGCAACGGCGATTGAATATGGCCTGATTGCCGCGGGGATCTCGGTCGCGATCATCGCAGTCGTGCAGGGTCTCGGCGTGAACCTGAACACGACCTTCGGGAGCGTTCAAACCGCCCTCAAATAATCGAAATAGAGGTGGGAGCGCACGCGGGGATTGGGGGATGGTCAACCTCCCGGTCCCCGCGGCTGCGATGACGTCAGGCGGGCTCCCTCGTCGCGGCGTCGCAGATAATTTTGGCGAAGCCGCTCACATTGCCTGCGCTCTGTCTAAGAGCCTCCAGTTGCACACCGTTCGCAGTTGATGCTCGGTCATTGTGTGCTTGCCGTTAGGGACATCGTCCCTCAGCTTCGTCGAGCTGCCTCCAAGCCTCAAACATCTTGGCCCTGAGGCGCGGGTGCGCCTCGATCTTGGAGAAGATCGGATCGGGGCCGTTCAGGGCCAGCGCGGGCGCAGCGAGCGCGGAACTCGCGGCGATGCCGGCCAGGACGGCGCGGCGTGAGTGGGATTTATAGAACTTTCTCCTGGTTGATGCGTTGAATGCACCGTCCAGGCGGCAAGCCGCTGAGTTTTTTGGTATGAATCGATTCGGTCATCGCGCGCCCTTACCGGTGCGTTGTGACAAGTCCTGACCGGTGGTTCGCGCCACCGGTCAGGGCGCCTAACGTGCGCCTGTTCGGAATTCCTGTCAAACCGGCTGGCGAATCGTAATGGGCGCCGACCCGGCAAAAGCAACATGCTGTTTGGGGAGAAAACCTTGATTGATCGGGAGAAAGAAGCCCACTCTCGGGCAGAAGCAATGTTCAAAAAGGCCGAAAATCGCCGCACGATGGCTGCGGCGGAACAGGAGGCCGAAGCTGAGGCCGTCCGTGCCAAGACCGCCAAACTGAGGTCACTCCGATTGGCGGCTGAGGCGAACGCCAACAAACGATATGCAGATTAGCTCTAGCAGCCAAAGCGCCGATTGGCCATGACGGATTGGAAAAAAGGGCGAGCCCCCAAAAGAGCAACGACGTTTTTTGCTGATCGCAACCGGTTTCGGCCACTACGCGGGCGAGCCGGAAATCGTCATTGGACATTGGCACGACGACTTTAACGAAAAATCGTTGCGGTAGAGGTTCCGAGCGAGCGGCAAGGACTTCGGCCCCGTCTCAACGTGAGCTATTGGGCCGAGGTTCCGCATGCCCCGGGGAGCGTCCAGATCAGGCCGCTTAAAGATGAAGATATGTTTGGTTGAGGGGCCCCGGCAGCCTTGCCGGCCCGCCCGCGCCTTGCCATCTTCGGTGCAAGGAGTGGCGAAGCTCACAAGCCATCCCTAATAGAAACGTAATGGACCGGTTGACCGACGATGAGCGCCGGCTGCTTGAACTGCTGGCCGGGAGCGCCAACGGCGTGAGCGAGACGCTGTTGGTGACGCGCTTCACGCTCGACATGATGGTCGGCTTGGTGCGCGAAAGGCTGGCGACGACGACGCTCGAGCGCACCTTTACAGCCGGCAAGCCGGTCGAGGTTACGCGCGTCAGAATAGCCGATGCCGGACGGCGCGCGCTGGCATGGACCGCGAGGAATAAGAAATGAGCCGTGCCGGGCTTAGCCGATCGCCGTCGTCGCCCGTTCGGGATGCGTATTCCGTGTCATCTTTGGCTCCCCTAGCCTGCTAGGATGCCAAGGTGGCTCACAGTCAGTCCGACAAGGGTTGATCCCAATGGACCGCGCCAAACGCACGCACAAGTTCAAGCTCGGTCAATCGGTGTCTTTGCAATCGACCTTGTTCAATCGCGATGCCGCGAGCGGTGCATACAAGGTGACCAAGCAACTGCCCGAAAGGGACGGCGAGTTCGAATATCAAGTCAGGAGGCCAGGAGAGCCAAACGAGCGCGTCGTAACAGAACGCGACCTCAGTGCCGTGGCTCAAACTGAATGAGCGAAAAAACGTTAGAGCCCTCGGCCGCGCGAGCCGGTTATTTCGTTTCCGGCGGGGTAGGCCGCAACGCGTCCTTTGCTTTCTGGGAATCGAGCAGGAATCGCTCCAGGCTTTCCGAGAACTCGTAACTGCGGGCCAAGTGAGTCCACTGGCCGGCCAGGGCCAAATAATCAGCTTTCAAGCTCGGATCGGATACCTGGGCCGCGCGCAGTTCGGCTTTGGCTGCATTTTCGATGCAAGCCTTAATGTGATCACCCAGGTTTTGAAGCACACCCATCCCCTCCCGCGTGGCCAATTGCCGACCATTCCACATGCTCTGTCGGGAAAATCGCCAAAGAGTCGAGTGTCAAAAGACATATCAGGGGAATTATTACTGGCTTGCCACCCCCGCGGATGACTTGCCATCTTCGGCGCATGGAGTGGCGTACCAAGCCGCCTGTAAAGCGGCCCGGCATTATCGAGCCCTGCATCCCGACCCGCGAGGAACACGGCAATGGTGGGGCGATTAACTCAGCTCCAACCGGGACTGCTTCGGCCACGAGAAGCGGTATTGGCCTTGCCTCAATGTCGGCTCATCCTCCGAAAGCTGACGCACCGCTGCACTGCCGCGAACTGGCGGTTTGGGCCAAAATCTACCGTGGCCGCACAACGGACTATCCACGGCAAACGACAAGCCACCCAGCTCGTGCCAGCCGGGTGGCTATCAGCCTAATTGAGTTTTATCGCCAGCTCAGTGGGCGAGCGGGTCCGGTCGCAGCTGAAATTTGGTCAGCGTCGGGGTGTTGCCCTTGCCGCCTTCCACGTGGAAGGGCGTTCGGTTGCCGGAAGACGCCCACACACCACGACCTTTCCAGCCGCCGTTCGGATCGTCGATGCGGCCGTCGAACGTCTTGGCAAAGAAGCCCATCGGATAGGGGACGACCAGATTGACCATCTTGCCGTCCTTAAGCGCGATCAGCGATCCGTTCTCATTGCCGGTCGCAAATGGGACATCGTTGCCGAGGCCGAGCGTGTTGTGCTGGTCAACCCAGGTGTAATAGCTCCCCTCGGCCGAGCCGGTCCCGGCGTCTCCGGCGAGCTTGGGTCCCGGCAACGGATAAAGCGTCCAGCCTTCCGGACAATGCCGGCCGGTTGCAATCGTCGGCCCGTTGAGGACCTTGCACTTGCTGCGGTCGAAGGACGCCATGTGGCCGCTTGAGAGCGGTACCCAGACTACGTTGTGGCTATCGATATCCATTCCGCGCGGGCCATAGCCCGGCGCCGGCACCTCGTAGATTTCTGCGAGCGCCGTCTCGGACGGATTGGGCTTTGTCGGATCGAGCCGCACGACGTAACCGGGGAAGCCGAGTGAATCACCCCAAACGGTGCCGTCGACGGGGCTCGGCGCTACGCCGTAGAAGGCGACGTTAACGCGACGATCCTTGGTGGGATCGAGCGGCTGGTTCGGCTCGGTATATTCGTCGCGCTTACCGTTGCCGTTGGTGTCGAGGATAAACGGCGTCCAGCCCTGCGCCTTGGCTTCGTCCCCGGTGTCTTCCAGCACCTTCATGTCGACCCATCCGGCGACCCCGCTGCCAGGACCTCCGGCGCTCGCCCAGGCGGTGTTGTGGGCATCGAAGCCGAACTGCACGTGGTGGGTGGGGAAGCAGGTATTGATCAGCGTGAACTTCTGCGTATTCGGATCATAAAGTTCAAGCTGACGGCCCGAGGTGGCGAGCGGGAACACCTTTGCGGAGGCATGATCCGATCCCTGCTTGCAGAAGTCGGGGTTGGCTGGCGGGCGGATCCTCGCCGTGTACATGATTCGGCCCTGACCGTCGAAATAGAGGCTGTGAGGGACAGTCTGGGAATCCCAGATCTTCTCATCCCCGAAATACGGCGAGGACGCAAACATCTGCCCTTCGATCTCCGAAGGCGTCTTTGGATCGCGGACCTGCAACTTCAATTCGTAAGCGACATTCTTCACCGGATCGAACACCGGGACTTTGTCGCTGCTGTTCTCAGTCGCGCCAAAAATCAGACCATTGGCGTTAACCGTGGGATTACGTTTGTCGCTCGCTGCTGCATCGTGCAGGTAGGCTTTCGGGTTGGACCAGTCCCACACCGTGATGACCGCATTGCGCTCGATTCCTTGCGGCCGCTCCGGCTTCGCTGCCGGCAGTTCGCCTCGCGCGATTCTGTCGGTCCAGTCGCCCAGCATCCGCAGACCCGCCTGCGTGCCCATCCGCTCCATGTTCGTGACCATGATCGGCGAGGCCTGGCCGGACTGGATGCGCCGCGTCCATGCGTCGTATCCCGACTTGAATTCGCCTAGCGATGCCGGGATTGTCCGAGTTCGCCTGATTACCCAACTGGTGACAACCGACACAGCCATTGGTCTTCAGGACGTCGAGGAATTGACCCTGGCTTTTCAGGCCGGTGTTGATGCCATTGCCGGTTGGGCCAGTGCCCGGGAAGTCACCCGGAGCGGGGACCTTGATCATCGAATACCAGTAGATGGCCGGATAGTATTGCGCGGCGGCGGCATCATTGGGCGCCTTGACCGCCGTCAGATTGATGATTTTGCCAGGTTCGCCGTCGACCTTGGGTAAATCGACGAGGCCGTAGCCGCGTACCCAAATCTTGTACTTAGCCTTCGGCAGTTCCGGCAGCACGTATCTGCCGGCATCGTCGGTGACAACCATCTTGGCCATCCTGGTGCCGAGCTCCCTGGTCTCCGCGATGACCCACACGCCGGCCTCCGACCCGCTCGGACCGGTTACGACGCCGCCGATATCGTCGTTCCCGATGACGACCGTCGTCTGGGCGCTGAGCTTTCCTGGTGGAGTGAAAAAGCCGGCAATGGCGATAGCTGCCACGCCGAGGTATAATGCTCGTTTGGATCGCATTTCATGTCCTCCTGCTGAGTTTTCTCCGAAATTAGCTTCGCACGTTCGATGCAACGTCGCGCCACAATAGGAAACGGGACCCGCCATGACGGCGAGTCCCGCTATTATGCACGATAGGCGACCGCGTGTCTGCCGGCCTGCGCACGCCACGGCTTCGAAGCTGCCGCGAAACGCAAGCTGATGACAGCGCACTCTGATGACCCCACTCAGGGCCGTCATTGAGTTAGCTTAGCGTCAAGTTGCCAATGCGACGTACCGAGGTCGGACAAATCAGAGAGTCGTTCGCTTCTTGCGTCGCTGCGCTACACCTCCATCGCTGCTCAGCTAGTATTTATGACGCCCGATGTGCGATCCGCGCTTCAGGCGGTGCTGCACCGCGGCATTTTGCTCGCAATGGAGGTCGGCTTCGGGTCAAAATCGCGACCTTTCGCAAAGCGGCAATTGACGACACGGAGAGTCTGGTTCGGGCCAAGAGCGGCTGTTCGGGCCTATCCTTCGTCCGCTTTGCCCCTCCATTGCCGACATCCGCTGCGCTGCCGTGAACCGCCGCTCGGGGCCAACAGTTGCATTCCGCCTACCGCGATTGGCTCCTTTATTTGCACGGAAAAGTAGTGTACATTTCTCTTAAAGCTGCCGGCGTGACGTGCCCGAAGTTCCGGGGGCAATTGGGCGGTGATCATGCCGTTGACAGGCCAAATCGAAATTGAGCGTGAATGTTTGGATGCCGGTCGACCGGCTTCGATCAATTGACTTGAGGGAGAGGAACGATGTCCGCTCAGGCCCAGCCGGTTTTGAAATCGACCATCGCCTCGGACAGGGTCGCGTCAACGCGCCGAAGGTTCATTTTATCGGCGACAGCGATGGCTGCCGTCTGTACCGGCACGGGCGCGCAAAAACGAGCAGGTGCTGCAAGCGTTCAGACCGACACCTCGAAGCTTCCTCCTCTCCCGCTTCCCACGGGGATACGCTCGCGGTACGTCAGCAACATCAATGGACTTACATTTCACGTGCTGGAAGCCGGCTTCGAGGAGAAGGGCCGGCCTTGCGTGCTGCTCCTGCACGGATATCCGGAAATCGCCTTTGGGTGGCGCAAGGTCATGCCGCTTCTTGCTGCGGCGGGCTTTCACGTGCTCGCGCCCGACATGCGAGGCTACGGCCGCACCACCGGGTGGGATGACAGCTATGACGGCGATGTCTTCTCGTTCCGTCACGCTAACTTGGTCAGGGATGCGCTTGGGCTGGTCGCGGCCTTCGGGTATCGCTCGGCTGCCGTTGTTGGACGCGATGCCGGCTCACCCGTGGCGGCCTACTGCGCGCTGATGCGGCCGGACGTGTTCCGTTCGGTCGCGATGATGACTGCATCGTTTGCCGGACCACCGGAACTGCCGTTCGACACAGTCGACGGTGCAAGGCCAGTTGCAGGTGCAGCTCAGGACGCTAGGAGCCTCAACGCGGATTTGGCCAAGCTCTCTCCGCCACGCAAGCACTATCAGGAGTACTACACGACGCGCGAGGCAAACGACAACATGTGGCACGCGCCGCAGGGCTTGCAAGCCTTCCTGCGCGCCTACTACTACTACAAGAGTGCGGATTGGAAAGGAAACAAGCCCTTCAGGCTGCAATCGGTAACCGCCGAAGAGCTGGCCAAGATGCCGCACTATTACATCATGGACCTCAACAAGGGCATGGCGGAGACGGTTGCCGAGGTGATGCCATCCGCCGCCGAGATCGCGGCATGCAAATGGCTCACTGACAGTGAACTCGCGGTATACACCGCCGAATATGAAAGAACGGGATTTCAAGGTGGCCTTCAGGGTTATCGGCGTGTGGGTCCAAGATTCACCGCAGACTTGCAAACCTATTCCGGACGTACGATCGATGTGCCGTCACTGTTCATCGGCGGAAAAAGCGACTGGGGTGTTTTTCAGGCCCCCGGCGCATTCGAGCGAATGCAGAGCACCGCCTGCACCCAGATGCGCGGTGCTCATCTTATCGATGGAGCGGGACACTGGCTCGAGCAGGAACAGCCGGAGCAAGTCAGTAATCTGCTCATTCAATTTCTAAAAGGCGCCGGCTAAATAGCAAATGGAGTCACGACCGAAATACTCCCGATAGCTGCCGACTTCCTACGACGAATGAATTGGCGGACTCGGGCCAAGAGCGGAAGTGGCAGCGAGGCATCAGCCGGCTCGCGTCCGCTGAGGTGGGTCACGTTTGACGGTGTAACGGACGCCGCGTAGGTTTTCACCGGATCAACGATGGACCGACTGGCGCGGACCATCTTTCAGTTGTGCCGATCTTTCGGGCAAACAGCGCAGGAGGGAAGTGATGGCGGTCACGAGTTCTCGTCGCGATGTGCTGCATTTCGGCTGTGCCACTGCGGTCGCGGTCGGCGCGTCAGCCCTAGCCCCAGCCGGTTCACTGGCGCAGGAAGCGCCGGCGAGAAATGCTTCCGCGGAGGATTTCTTCTATCGCGAAGACTGGTTCGGCGAGCCCTGGCGCACACCCGAAACCGCCGTCCTTATCCATGGGAACGCTGAATCGAGCATCGTATGGTATGCATGGATGCCCCGCCTGGCACAGGAATTTCGCGTGCTGCGGCCCGACCTGCCTGGGTTCGGTCGGTCGCGGATCCCGTCGGGTTTCGAGTGGTCGCTGCCCAATCTTGCCACCTACGTGGCGCATGTCCTCGACAAGGCCGGCATCGACTCCGCGCACATCATCGGCGCCAAGACCGGCGGCACGGTTGCGATGCAGTTTGCTGCGGATTACCCGGCGCGCACCCGCACGCTTTCGGTCGTGAGCGGGCCCGCTTCCGCTCCACCGACCCTCGCCTATGCCGACCCCGCGCAAATTCCGCAAGCTGACCGGCTTGGCTCCGCTGCTTCGAAAGAGATGGCCGATTATTGGGCGAATATGTTCAAAACGGCGCCGAAAATCCCGACACAAGGACTGCGCAACGCGATTACCGACCTGGCGAAAGACGGTGTCCTGCAGCGCATCAAAGCTCCGACTTTGGTCTTGACGGGCGACCAAAGCAAATTGCAATCGATCGAGCAGGCGCTGCAGTATCAGAGGCTCATTCCCAATTCGCGACTGGTGGTTCTGCGCAGCGATGCCTACCATATCGCCGCTGTGAATGCTGAAGAGTGCGTCGCCAACGTACTCAGCTTCATCAGGGAGGCGAGACAAAAGGCTTAGCCGCCCGTTCAGCGACGCGAGAAAGAGAGCGCGACAGCGCGGGCGCCGCTAGATTGAGCTTAAGCGCAAGCGCGGTCTCGGGGTTGATGAGGAACGAAATCTTCGTGGACTGCTGCGTTGGCATTTCGGCAGGCTTCGCGCCCTTGAGGATGCGGTCGACGTAGCCAGCGGCAGCACGAATTATTGGGCGCGTAGGAGATGAGACCGCCTTGGTTGACGCAGTAGCACTGGTTGATAGACACGGCGGTTGCGTCGCCGCGCCGCAATCAACGGTTCGCAAGAAGCTCAAGGCGACGCGAGGCTTCGGACGAGCCTAACTCTTCGGCTTTTTCATACCAGCTTCGCGCCTTGCCCGCGTCCGCGCTCATGCCCAGGACACCGAGCTTGGCAAGGACGATTGGATCATACGTTGCGCCCATTGCCAGCGTTGCGGTCGCATCGCCCGCTTCCGACGCGCGCCGAAATACGAGCCGGGCCGTGGCCAGATCGCCAGCCGCTATGAATTGTTCGCCCTTTTTCATGAGGAGCTTAATGTCCTCGGGATCGATCGTGCGGACAGCTGTGCTGGCCGGCGGCGTCCTGGTGCCACTCGGACTAGGCGACAACATCGCCGCCGTCTCTCCCTCGGGCGATGCTGCGCCCTGAGAGGAGGTCGCCCCCGGGGACGACGTCGCGCTCGGCGAAGCCGGGCTCTGAGACAGTGCTGTGCCCTGAGACAATGCCACGGTGTGGGAGGTCTTCATCGGGGGAATTATCGCGCCCTGTGACGATATCTCGTTCTCGGGGGGTGCCGCAGCAGTGCTGTCGTGCGACTCATTCGGTTGGAACTGCTGCGAGGCCACCACCGTTATAGGTGACGCAACAATTCGCGACCCGAGCGATGCTTTCTGTCCCCGCCCAGACTCCGATTTCAGGATTGAACTTCCCACCGAAAAATAATACGCGACCAGCACCGCGCCCGCGCAAGCAATCACGAGCAGCGGCGCAATTAACTTGTTACGCTGCGGCTGCATCGGACGTGGAGGCCGCGGACGCTCGGCCACGAACGAGGGCGGCACCCGAAGGCTGTTGATGAATGTCTCGCCCGCGCGGGGGACTTTTTCCGCGTTTTCTTCCACAGGCGGAAGTCCCGTCACTGGAGGAAGCGGGACCGCACGAGGGAGCCGCCTGTGGGTACCCTCCCGCTCGCTGGATGCTGTAAGCTGGCTAATATGCTGTTCAACATCGTTCTCGACAGGCGGTGGTGGCTCCGAGGACCGGAGATGCTCGGGCGCGCGTTGGGGTGGCGGCTGAGAATTGAAAGTGTCCGGCGTTTGAACACGACCTTCGTTGTCCGCAAGACTGTGCCCCGGTACGGGCTGCAATCGCACCGCACGAGGGAGCTGGTACGTCGTATTCTGTGCGCAAAACCCGAATTGAGCGAGCGTGGGTGGTAACGCGACCGTGTCAGCCTCCTGACGAGCTCCAGCATTATCGCTAATTTCCGGCGCGGCGGTGAGCTGGGTGGGTGGGGCGAGTATTTGATTCTCTCTCTGGGCACGAAGCGCAGCCTCAAGCCGGGCGAGTGCCTTGTCGCTCAAGCCAAATGCCCCGGTAGATAAATTATTATAGCTGCCCGGGTTTTTGCATTTCGTTATGCTATCGCGATTGGGGGCCAGAAAGCTGGATTCGGCCCGCAGAATATCGCCGCCGGTTTGATCGATGCCGTGCGCGACGACGGTACGCTCGTGTTCGTCATCAGGCGGCTGGGGAGGTCGAGGATCGTCGTGGCTAGCAGCGTGGGGAGGATGCTGTTCGTCTGCAGAGCGCTTATGGTCTAATTTTGGCGCAAGGCCTGCCTGAAGCGGGTCTGCCTTATCCGGACCGATAAAATGCCGCTCCGTGGCAGCAGACGCAAGCGCCTGTTTCTGCGCTTCAGCAACAAGATCTCCAGCAACAAGATCTGTTGAATTAAACGGGCTTCGTAACGGTGCATCCACGGGCAACTACTCCTATGATGCGCCCCTTCAATTAACAGCTCCCCTTATACCAATCCTCAGAATGATTGACCGGCGCATGCCCAGTCGCGGCCGGCGATGGACATGATTTTCCAGGGCTGGTCGATAAGCGTGTTCCAGGCGTAGCAGCAGTGGTCGACGACGTCGTCGAAGGATTTGAAGACACGGTTGGACAGCCAGTTTGCCCGCATGAACTGCCAGATGTTTTCTTGTGGATTGAGCTCGGGTGAGCGTGGCGGCAGCGGCAAGAGCGAGATGTTGCCTGGAGCTTTGGGGTCCTTGGCGCCGTGCCATCCGGCTCGATCGAGGATTAGAACAGCGTGTGCACCGGGGGTGACTTTGGTGGCGATCTCGTGAAGATGAAGCTGCATGGCTTCGGTGTTGCAGGCTGGCAGCACGAGGGCGGCACCGGTTCCAAGTTCAGGGCAGACCGCACCGAACACATAGGTCGATTGCGTGCGTTGGTCGTGGACGGCCCGGGGGCGCGAGCCCTTTCTGGCCCAACGGTAGGTGAGCTTGTTTTTCTGACCCACCCGCATCTCATCTTGGAACCACACTTCTACGGGTGTGCCGGGCGCGAGTGTCGCGCGGACTTCCTCCAAACATGCGGCAAAGTTTTTTTAAACGCCGCTATGGCGTCCAGATCTTGCTTATAGGCCCTCGGCCGGGCGCTCACATGCGAGTAGCCCAAGTCCTTCAAGGCGCGATAGATCGCGTCGTCCGACACCGAGAGTGCAAATTCCTCGTAGAGCCGCATGATCAGATCGCAAGCCCGCCAGCGAACCACACCGTGGATTGCAGGGGTCGGGCCCTCCTCCACGATCCGGGCGAGAAAGGCCCTGTGCGTGTCGTCGAGTATGGGCGGCACCCCAGGCGAAGGTATGTTGATGAGACCGTCCGGGCCTTGCTCATTGAAGCGGATCACCCAGTCCCGCAGCGTCTGGCGATCCATCCCGCCGATCTTCGCTGCATCCTCCCGCGCGACCCCATCGAGCACCGCCGCGATCGCCAACAGCCGGCGCGCTTGCGCCGCATCCTTCGCGTGCTTCGCAAGCCGGCGAACCTCGCTGGCCGTATAGTCCGTCCGCACAGGAATAGCTCGGCCCATGGCAAACGCCCTCCGTTTGCCACCTTGAATCATGCCGTAGCTGATTCGTGAATCCGGAAAGAGTCAGCCATTCGGCGAATTGGTATTACATCCTCGGATAGGGGTGAACGAAAGCAATACTCCCGACCCCAGAACGCAAATAGATCGTTTTCCCAGTGGTGTCGGTTCCGAGAACTCGATCCTATGGAAGATCGGTAACCGCGCCACCTCTACTTAGGAAGGGAGGCGAGCACGTTTGCCCGCAGTCGTTCGCGCGTGGATGCCGGTACCCTCGATCGGTCATCCGTAGCCGATTGCACTTGATCGTAACATAGACTAGCCGCACCGGCTTCATTCCGAAGGCGGAGTGCGGGCATTGGCAACATGACCCGGTGTCACTGCGAACCATCCTGCCGTGCGATCGGTGGTCCGATGCGAGGCATCCTCCCCCACAAAGTCCAACCGATACGCGCCCGGCGTTAAGGGTGCAGTCAACATTACCCGGAGCAAACGGATCGGTGCCCCGCCACGGTAAACGATTTCGTGTGCCGGACTTATCGGAACCAACCTGCGGCGGCGTTCGTCGATGCGGCTCAGGACATAACCGCCGGTAAGCGTATCCGTCTCAGTGTCCGGAATGACAAGACCTTCAACGGTTTCGCCGGGGGCGTATGAGCGCTTGTTCAGCGAAATAACCACGACGGGATGGTCTACGGCCAACTGTGGCGCCCTCCCCTTCAACCCAAAATACGCATATAGCTCTTGCCTGAAGCCACCTGTCTGCAAGATGCCGATGTGGTCCCCTGGACCCGACCATGTCGGTATCTTCGGAGTTGCGGATTGCGCAACCTCCTTGACACTCCACGCTGGCACGACGCCATCACCCCACTCATCCGGCGATGACGCCGGCCATTGAAACGGGTACGCCTTGTCGAGGCTCAACCCATAAACGGCCACCCCATCGTCAGTTTTCTGGTCGGTGCCGTACACGAACCTGTAAATGACCGCTTTCGGTCGCTTGCTGAGATCCAGCGCAGCTGCAACCTTTCTTGCCGCGTTTAGATTTACTTTGTTCAGACCAAATGCCTTCACCACATTCGGATCATCATATCGGTGCCACCTTTTGCTGTTCCAATCGTAAAGGATTTTGCGAGACGAATCCGGGAGCAGCTCATAGGCCGACGGGAAATGTGGGTCCCCGGCCATTTTCTTCAAGTCGGAGCCTTGAATTGTGCTGGAATCCTCTAAGCCAAGGCTTTCAACCAGGGCCTTGGGAGCGCCAAGGTGGGGCGTGCAGATAAAGAGCAGCTGGTCGATCAATTGAAACCATTTGGGTGGATGTGGCTTTTTATCAAACTTCCATTCCATCAACAATCGGCCAACCAGGCCGCCCATAGAATGGCAGACGATCGTGATTTCCGTCACCCCGGCATTGGCCGCGTACCAGCGGTCAATTGTCGTAGCGAGCGCATCGGCCGCAGTGAAAAGATCCAACCGCCAATCGTACGGCGCCGGGCAATAGGGGCCGGCAGCCACTTTATTTATGGTGCTGCTTATGCTCTGTAAGTCTTCCTCGGTGGTCTCATAAATTATTTCACAAGGAATCCCCAAAATATCGATACCATCGATCACTTGACCAACCGCTACAAGTTTAGGGTCCATGAGTTGGTCGATTTTTTGGTAGTGTGACAATACATCAGCAAAATCGGGCGGCCATATCTTCGTACCGTTGTGCAGCATCTCAGAACCCGTGATGCCAGGCACAAATACGATTCCCCTCATAGCTTTCCTCCGTTGGCTGTGAATACTCCACCGCCTAAAGGCGGTGGCTTCAAGTTACGGCTTAAAGCCGGATTTGGTCCGCCTTCGGCGGACTTAGATCAGGTCACTGTGAAGTTGTCATCCGGTTTCGGTGGCTTCTGGTTCTTGATGTACTCGATCCATATCTCGTCAGTCACGTTTCCGCTGCTGGCGACCCAGTAGCCCCTGCCCCACAGGTGCTGGCCCCAGTAGCGCTTGCGCAGTATCCCGAATTCGCTCAGCAATTTGTGCGAACTTCGCCCCTTCAGATATTGCACCGCCCGCGACACTGACAAGCTGGGCGGAATCGAGACCAGCAGATGCACGTGATCGCGATTGACCGCCCCGGCGTGAATAGGCCAGCAGCGTTGAGCATTATAGAAAGCGGGTCAACACTCAAATCCGCTCCTTTCTCGACGAACACATTCACCGCTTCTGTGAATTGCTTCCTCGCATCAGCAATTTCGTCGTTTGTGAATGGTCGGCCTGCGATGAAGCGTCGCGGCCGAGGCAGCCGGCGCGATCAGGCCGCCATTCGGAGAGCGCGCGAAGGCCGCGAGGGCCCGCTCGACTCAGGTTCGGCACCCGGTGTGCATGACGCGCTCGGTCGAGGTGGCCTTCTTCTTTGGTCATACCTTTTTGCCTTTAACGGGTGCGGGTAACGAGAAAGTGGTCTCGCATTTAACGACGCGACATTTCTTACCGCGTGTCGCCATCACATGCTTGAAAGCCATCGCGGCGGATTTTTCCAAAAATATCGCAAGGGCATATCTATCGGATCATGCGATTCGGAGGAATGACTGCGAACGCTTCCTCATTGATTTGCTGGGCGCTTCATGGTCGGCTCTCCGGGCGTCTCGACCGCCATAAGAGCACGGCCCTCGTTGGTGCGGGTTGTCATTTTGGTAGTGGGTCAGTTTAATTGTGGTGGCAAGATTCTCTTTATAATAAATGTGGCTCCCCCCTTGCAGAAGGCTTTCCGCCAAATAGATAAGCGTGGGGAGACCCGCCAGTAATCTTGTTCCGGGTCACAAACCATAGCCCCCGAACCCGCAGGGTGTCACATTGACATCACGAGCGGTCGGCAAGCTTAAAGAGCCCGTGTCGTAAGTGCAGGCCTCCCTTTCTTGCTTAGGCATTAAGTTTCTCTCCGGACAGA
This sequence comes from uncultured Alphaproteobacteria bacterium, assembly GCA_963721005.1. Lineage (GTDB taxonomy): Bacteria > Pseudomonadota > Alphaproteobacteria > Rhizobiales > Xanthobacteraceae > VAZQ01. Next base: position 1,695,358 of record CAVRHR010000003.1, read on the forward strand.
CTTTCTAGCAGGGTGTGCAAAGCCTTTTCGCCAGCACGCTAGGCAGCTTTTGCTGTATTGAAGCCATCCTTTTTGGAACTGGACCGCGAATTGTTCTGGCGTGCGTGGATTTATAAAATGAAGTCGCAGGGACATATTGGAAGGCGATGAGCAATTCGGATAGAAAACGCGATTGGGGGTTCATCTTCATCGGCCTACTCGCCCTTGCTCTTATTGGACTCGTGATTGCTTACAAGTACACCGGCGATTTTAACGGCCTCGCTACCTTAGGAACCAATAGGCAGATGGCTCCTCGCTAGTACGCGAGTAGCCCTCCGGACACACTGTGGCACAATTCACGTCACGGATTTGGGAAGGTGTGGTCGGCGAGCCGAGGCCCTCGCCTCGGCGCTCTCCGCGCTCAAGGACCGGGAGCGCGCATCTTCGAGGCGCGCCGGCTCGCCGAAGAACCGATCGCGCTCAAAGAACTCGCCGACGAGTTCGGCGTCTGGCGCGAGCGCGTGCGCCAGATAGGCGTGTATGCCTTCGAGAAGGTGCAGAATGCGGTGAAGAACCGCATCGCCGTGATGGGAAACTCCGCCGCCTCTGCCGGCGCATTGGATTCCAACCCTCCCCCGTGGTGGGGGAAACCGCCCATGTAGCAGCGCGGTCGGAGAACCCGAAATGATTGCCGATCCGAAACGCAAACCTCATCAAGACGAAGATGATGGCGACAAGCGTCGGCGCCAGGAGGAGGCGCTCGACGAAGCCCTCAAGAACACCTTTCCGGCGTCCGATCCGGTTTCAGTCGAGCAGCCGACGACGACCGGGCGCGCCCGTCGTTCCTGAGCCCTCTCATTCAAAGGCCGATACTGCGCATCATTGTTGAACGCCATGCCGACGGGCCCGCCGAAGCTTCGAGGGATCAGTTACCTTAGGTGGGCCTGAAGGGAATTGGCAAAGCCCTGACCAACGCGGTCTACGAACAGGCAAAGATCGCCGGTTCGACCCGCGTCTACTGTTTGATGGCGGTAAAGCTTTACGACCAGGTGGCCGAGCGCTCGGGTTTCATCTTACCGCAAGCAAATCTGATCACAGTTGGGAAGCGCAAGTCGAAGGAGCTGGACAGGTCGTAGAATCAGGCGGAGCGTGAGACGTTCGAGCGCTCGGCCGCGCCGGAGAGGGTGAGACCATGAGGCTCGATCAGGCGGCCCGTTCGGTGTTCCTGAAGGAGTTCGTGTCGGCATTCGTGCTGGCGATGCGCTACTTCTTCAATCCAAAGGCGACGCTGAACTATCCGTTCGAGAAGGGGCCGATCTCGCCCCGCTTTCGCGGCGAGCTTGCGCTGCGGCGCTATCCGAACGGGGAGGAGCGCTGCATCGCCTGCAAGCTGTGCGAGGCGATCTGCCCGGCCCAGGCCATCACCATCGAGGCAGGGCCGCGGCGCAACCACGGCACGCGGCGGGCCACCCGCTACGACATCGACATGGTGAAATGCATCTACTGCGGCCTCTGCCAGGAGGCTTGCCCGGTCGACGCCATCGTCCTGGGACCGAACTTCGAGTTCGCGACCGAGACACGCGAGGAGCTTTACTATGACAAGGAACGCCTGCTCGCGAACGGCGACCGCTGGGAGCTGGAGATCGCGAAGAACATCTTGCTCGACGCGCCCTACCGGTGAAAAGCCGTTGGCTTAGCGGGTTGGCTCGCCCTCGAAATGGCCTCTACTTGGCCAACCTGCGCCAGACGCTCTCCCCGCTTGATTATCAGGAAGCAGGCGCCGATGCCGGCGCGGCGATAACCGCTCTGCGAGGTCACGCCGTTGCTGAGCGCCGCGCGCGTCTTCCAGGGCGAGGGCGTCGATCCGAACACCGTGCTTGAAATGTGATGGCCGCGCTCGACCGAGTTTGCGCTTCGAGGACGCGTTCGCCAACTGGCCCGGTTGAGGCAGCTACTTGAGGAAATCGTTGGACCGCAACACCACCGGTCCTTCAGCCTCGACTGGCCCTTCGAAGAACTTACGCGATGCTCGCTCCTCAATCGCATCTCGCAGCCGCACAAACTGATCTACTCGCTGATCTGCCTTCACATCATGCTTGCCTTCAAGATCGTCCATCGCCGCGGTGCTGATCGCACACCGCACTGTCTTGCCCTGATTAAACATCGTGAAATCAACGACCATCCGATTGAAGTCGTAGCCCAGTACTTCACCTCGCTGTAGCGGCATTGCAATTTCTCCGTTCTAAAAGGGTCTGATTGCCATGTCGGCCGGTCTTGCGCCTGCGCGGCGTGGCCGGCTTCCACCTTGCGCCGGTCACGACCCTGGCGCCCGCCGCCGCCTCGACCATCTGATCGAGACCGAGGGCGCCGCCTTGGTTGATCAGTCAAATCGCTTTAGGAAGACTGAGTGGAGCACATTGACTCGGTCGATTTTGTGATTATTCGATCGCAAAACCACGTCACCCTGCTCGCCCACCAGAATCGGGTTGGTGAAGCCGAAGGCGCGGATGCTTCCCGCGATCTCGGCGACTTGAGCATCGCTAACCGCCGCCAGGAAGCGTTGCGGTCGCAATGCAAGTGCGGTTTCGAACTCGGCTTCTCGCAAATGCCTTCATTTGCGCCTTTTGAGGCTCTGTACTAGAGCATTCCCCGGTTAGCACGGCGCATATCCTGCGTGAGCGAGGCAGTTGGCGCATTCCTGGGGTGTGAAGGCTTCGAACAACTGACCGATCCTCTTCCAGAGTGCATCGGTTGTACGCTCTGCAGCCTTGCGCAGGAGAGCTTTGAGTTTGGCGAAGATCATCTCAATGGGGTTTAGGTCCGACGAATAGGGCGGCAGGTAGACGAGCTTGGCACCCCTTGCCTCGATAGCCTCGCGTACGCCTTTGACTTTGTGGGCAGGCAGGTTGTCGATCACGACCATGTCGCCTTCGGACAAGCTCGGGGCCAGCACCTTCTCGACATAGACGAGGAAGGATTCCCCATTCATCGGTCCATCGAGAACAAAGGGCGCGACAAGGCCATCAACGCGCAATCCGGCGGTGAACGTGGTGGTCTTCCAATGGCCAAAGGGCGCCTTGCCGATCAGTCGCTTTCCCTTTCGGCATCGACCACGGATGCGGACCATCTTAGTCGAGGTCCCGGTCTCATCAACGAAGATCAGTTTCCTGGGATTAATACCAATTCGCCGAATGGCTGACTTTTTCCGGATTCACGAATCAGCTACGGCATGATTTAAGGTGGCAAACGGAGGGCGTTTGCCATGGGCCGAGCTATTCCTGTGCGGACGGACTATACGGCCAGCGAGGTTCGCCGGCTTGCGAAGCACGCGAAGGATGCGGCGCAAGCGCGCCGGCTGTTGGCGATCGCGGCGGTGCTCGATGGGGTCGCGCGGGAGGATGCAGCGAAGATCGGCGGGATGGATCGCCAGACGCTGCGGGACTGGGTGATCCGCTTCAATGAGCAAGGCCCGGACGGTCTCATCAACATACCTTCGCCTGGGGTGCCGCCCATACTCGACGACACGCACAGGGCCTTTCTCGCCCGGATCGTGGAGGAGGGCCCGACCCCTGCAATCCACGGTGTGGTCCTCCACCTCGCCAACCACCAAGCTGCGCACATCCTCAGAATATGGCCGTCGTCCCATGGTTGCCTCCGAATCAAAGGCAACATCGAGTCACAAATCTCAGCCCTCAGGAATCCCCCCCACATCACAATCGATTCACCCCAACCGGGAAATGCTCTAGGTCATCTATTCGCCTGCTGCCGGTTCAGCGGACACCGAGTTAAGGTGTTAGCTTGGTGCAACGCAACAAAGGTGAATGGGAGATATGAGATTGACGACCAGAAGCCAGGAACTCTCGGAAATGGCTGCGGAAGAACGGCAGCGCTGTCGCGCTTGGCTTCCATTTATCCAAGATAATCAGCCCAAATTCTTGACTAAGGCCGAACTCCGCGACGTCGCGATGCGGGAACTCAAGGTGTCGAAGAATTCTTTCGACTTCGGATGGATCGAAGCAATCGAACACACTGGCCGGCACGATTGGTACGAGCCGTTGCACAGGCGGGTGCGCGTTAAAAGCTAAGCACTTCCCCCTTCGAGCCGTAGGTCGCCTGGTACCAATTCGCTTTCAATTTCCGCTAACCATCGGTGGTCTTCATAAGTCGTTTGCTGTCTAAATTTCCCACTTCTTCAGCGGCGACGGGCAAAACCGTTTCGGGAGCACTTGATCGGGGACAAAGCCAAAAATGGCATGGCGTCAGACAGGGTCTTTACTATCGGAATGCCTGTTACAGTGGTTTCGTATTTTCTGGTATGATGAGGATTAAATCGGGCCTCCGGCCGAGTGCAAGCAATCTGCGCTCAGCTTGTCCAATTCCGAAAGGCCGCAGTCTCCGACGTTGCACCAATGGAGTGGTGCTGAACGTCTCCACTGTAGAATCTCCTCATATTTCGGGCATGTTTCGCGGACTCGGCGGGACGAGTAAGGTTTAATTTGACAGCGGGCGGAACCGGTGCCAGCCTCAGCCTGGCTAAGGTGTCTAGTCATGTTGGGTTGGGGGCTCCAAACAGGAGTTCCGACACATGTGCGACTATAGCCTGAAGAATACGATGTCGCGTCCCGCAAAGGTCGGCGACAAACTCACCACACGCGATTTTAGAACTGGCACGCGCGGGTTCGCCGCTCAGGAAAATCCTGCGGTGGCAGTGTGTGTTCTTCCGGGAACCGAGCTTGCTTTTGGCAAAGAGGTATCAACGGTGGCGTTTGGGCTACTGTGGACGAAGCAGAGGACATTCGGTCACACGACGGCGATCTTTCGTCAGATCAATAAGGACATACCTCATACGCACCATGATGCGCTCGAGTTTTCTGATGGTGAGGTGGTTCTTTTGACCAGCCTTCAGCAAGGCCAAGCGGTGACTGTCCTTCAACTTCCCGCTAAACCGATGACGGAAACTGAGGTCAAAGAGCAAACGCGCGCGGAATACATTGGGTGATTTGGAGCGGCCGCCGAATCGCGGCCGCCCTTCCTCGGCACTTCTGATACCTCCACCGCCCAGCAGACCGCACTCGCGGAGCCGCGCGTTCAAAGCACACGCGTCCGCGGCCGCTACGTCGATCATCGCTTGCAGCGGAAACTTGATGTTCCACCGCGCCCCCCCCTGGCTCGTCGCACGGCGCTCACGGCCTTCGCCGCGGTCCCGATAAGCGGAGGTGCAATCGGCGCAAACGTGTCCGCTGTCATTGCCAATTCGGCACCCCCCGTAGCCGACGAGGCAACGCCTGCGACGCCAGCCTTTCGCATCGACCAGCTGTTTAACATGATGGCGGCAGGCCCCTCGGACCAACCGGAGGAGGTGGCAGCTCTGCGGGCTGCTGGTGCGCACCACGGTGGGCGATGCGCGGCGCAATCCGCTGGTGCGGATCGCCCGCGATGCTGCCGATGATATGTTGCAGTTCGCCGCCGAGTTCGGCCTAACCCCGGTCGCGCGCGCCCGACTCGGTGCGGCCGGCTGGGAACCGCCGAGCGGCGGCGGAAAGTTTGCTGGGCTGATCGCGGGAGACGAGCCGTGATGTCGCTCGACGACGACGAATTGAGCGTCATCACCGATCTGGCGCGGCGCCGCTGCCGCCGGATCGGCGCTCGGCTGTCGTCGAGGAAGCGAGCCAGCACGCGGAGACGGTGTTGATATAGATCAAACTGGCGCGGCTGCAATCGGGGTACGCCGAACCTGCCAATGAGGTAAGCCGAAGTGATGTACGGCAGTCTGCGGGCCGGCTATCCGTGCAAGGCGACCCTAGGCGATGCCTCGCTGCTGCCCAGGGTTCGCGCCGGTGCAAACCCGGCGTCAGTTCGAAAAATTGGGGAGGCACCCAATGAACAAGACGTTCAGCAATCTGGTGGCTGCATGGATGGCAGTCGTGAGCGTGATCACATTGGTGGCCCCGGCCATGGCCGCGTGTCACGGTCACCAAGCCGATGCAGACCACTGGACCCTCGGGAGCTGGCCTAATAGCGATTGGGCCGAGATGACCGATCTGTACCACCAACTTAAACGAATCCATCCAAACCTGAAGGTTGACTTGGTGACCATTTCAGCCCTAGTCGATCAGATAGAGTGCTCCGGTATAAGCCACGAGCGGGCGCTCCAGAACATTATGAACATCGTCAAATCCATGCACGAGTTCGACGAATAGGACTCGCGCAGAAACGGTGTTTTACTATTTTATTCGCGCGATCCAGACGACGCAGTTTTTTAAGATCCCGCGCGAGCCGGCCGGCGCAACGCGGCAACAAGAACGGCGGCGATAGGCGACCGGCGGGGGTTTCTATGACCGACGACGATGCCAATCCGGCAAGAAACCTTGATGTAGATCAACACTCGACGGGCGGCTGCGGCGCTACACCTTAGTCGCGGCCCTCCCCACACGTGGGGTCGCGGCCCCGGCGCGAGGCCCCTTGTCCGTTTCTCCACCCGCGCCGGGGTCTTCATGATGCGCGGGCCGCCTCCATTTTCAAAACCAGCCACTAGGGATGCTTGGGGTTAAGGCGGATTACGAGTTGGGCTTTTTGACGCGCCCAAGCCCCCGAAGGGGCGCCCGACGCGGCAGCACGCGCGGCGCCGCTGAAGGTCTAAAGTAGGGCTATGGCTTTCAGGCGATTGATAATCGAGGGGGCCATTGCCAGTGCCTCGCACCATACGGCGAGTTCACCGTTGACTAGGTCGGCTCTTCCGGTTGGAGATGACTTATCGTATTGACCGCGCTGCGCCATGATGCAGGTCGTTCGGACGCCGGCAATCAGCGTATAAAATCGTGCTAGATCGAAGCAAATGTTGCCAAGCATCCCATTTTTTTCGATTGAGGCGAGGAATAGAGGAAATTGATCGAGTGGTTCGTCATCCTCCTGGGCAAACCCTCGGATCGGGATATCCATCCCTTGCCTCAACTGTGTTTCCAACTTCCGAGCGGCGTCGACGTGACATCGCCGCTCCATCAATTCAATGTAGGCATCGATTTCAGCAGCTAACGACGCGGCCAATGCCTGTTTCGCTTGAGTCCTCTCGTCCTGGTCTCGCGATCTTTGACCAAGATACGAAATGCCGCCGCCAACGAGAGTGCCCAAAAGTCCGCTGCCTGCCGCGATAAGCGAATTGATTATGTTAGCGTCCGCCATGTGCCCTCCTGGACCTAAAATATCCGAATCGCGCCCTTCAGAACTCTCAGTGCCCGGCAAGTATCGTCACCGTGACACCGACGATTCCGATCAGGACAGCACCGACGGCAGCCCAAAATGTCCATTTCACATACCAGTGCGTCGAATGCTCACGTTGTTCGCGGTCCTTCTCCTTTTGACGGAGCCAGCGAAAAGCGTACTGGCGTTTCGGCTCATCAGAAATCCCGACACCCACGCCGCCGCGCAATTGAAGGTCGTTGCGTATCGCGGACTCTCCGATTGCCTCGAACTCTGCCTTCCATGTTGCCTCTTGTTGGGTCACGGCGGATCGGTCCCCCCTTCGCTGATCAAAGCCGCCAGCACCGCGCGCCCCTGAGTTGGTCAGAGTGTAATCGCATGGCAGAACCCCCGCCGGGCAAGGACCGGCCGCGCATTTTGGCGGCGCGCGCCGGGCCACCGGACACGCACGGACGGCCACGCGGCGCAGCCTACCGGGCGTTCTGGCGCAGTCGAACGCTCGGCAAAATTAGCCCAGCGTTAGCCCGACATCGGAGTGATCTCGTCCCTATCGCATAAGTCTTTGAAAACATTGGAGCGGGTGAAGGGAATCGAACCCTCGTCATCAGCTTGGAAGTCTGGTGCGCGACGAACTCGATGCCGTCGGTCAAGCGAGGGCGTCGTCGCATTCGCCTTTCCTAGAAACCGATGGTCCGTGCGGGAGGCGTAGGGAAGAATTGGGTTTCGTTCCCCATATCAGGCCCCGTAGCGATCGAAATCGGAAGAAAGTTGGTCGGAGTGGCAGGATTTGAACCTGCGACCCCCACGTCCCGAACGCCAGGGCATCCCTCATCTACTTTGAATAACCAGCGATTTTCGTGACGTTCGAATGCGTCCGTTCGCTTTCTGTTGTGGCTTTCCTTTGGCGAACCATTGGCGCCCGGTCGAATGCGTTCCGAGGCCCTTTCAAGTGGTCCGGATGGTGGTGGCCGTATGTGTCGTCGAGCTCCTTGGCCGTCATGCCGAGATATTCGGCTGCCTCCCATTTGTCCGTGCCGAGCTGCATCAGCCAAGTGGCGGCGGTGTGCCGCAGGACATGCGCGCATCCACGATCGGCGGCGAGCCATCGTGGCAGTGGAGACGCACCCGGAGCGAGGCGCTGTGTCCGGCACAACATCGCGGGCGCCTCGACGAATTGTGTTGGCAATTGCTCCGGGTCCACGACCGGGTGCCGTCCGAGCGAACGATCAGGGCGGCGCTGGCGCGTGCTGCGTCGCGACCTCCTCTATACGTGGTTCGGCCGCCGCGCGGTGTGCCCGTCCCCCCGCACGATCCCACCAACGGCGTCGGGGCCTCAAAACCTTCGGCCAGTAGTTTTGGTATCAGGCAGGCTTCAAAGCTTTCTCAATACATCCGATAAGGTGGTCTGGATTGAGCGGCTTTTTCAGGAAGCCAACAGCTCCGGCCTTCATGGCTCGTGCCCGCACGCCATCATCAGGATAGCCGGTCATGAAAATAATGGGGATGCAATGACCTCGGGCGATTAGGCGGTCTTGCAAATCAATGCCGCTCGATCCCGGCATCTGCACATCGGTGATGAGGCACGACGTGTCCTGTACTTGCTCGGATTTAAGGAATTCCTCGGCCGAGGCAAACGTGGAAGTTTGGTAGCCCAGAGATTGCAGGAACGTTTTCGTCGATTCGCGCACGATTTCATCGTCATCGACAATCGCGATCAATACCCGAGACATAGTTCGCCCCCGCCAGTGGTAAAGTGATGCTACGTTGACCTGGGTAGGATGGAAAGCGGTGCAGGCGGCTTTTCTTCCTAGTGGCGTTTTCGATTTCACATTTTTGTGTCGTGCTACAAATCCGCACACTCCCACTACAGCATTACCCGCTAGGATTTCTCAGGGGCGACCTATACTCGTTGGGAATGCAATGATGTGCAATCGGAACGCCGGGGCGGCGCAGAGGCCGCCGACTGTTGGTAGATCATGTCTGCAAGATCAGCAATTTGCGGAACGCTTACGCATTGCCGAACGTATCGTTCAAGCCTTTCGCGAAGCCGGGTACTCTTGCGAGATCGGGAACGGTGGACGATCAGCGCCCCGCGAGCGCGCCGACAACTGATCCATCATCCCCTGGGCGGGCCGCCGCGCTAATTAGCCGGCCTCGCAGGACGCCCGCGCGAGCCCGACCTGCCGCCCTTTTCCCTCGCCGCTTTTCGTTGCCCACGATCAGTGCTTCGCTCCAGCACATCCGAGCTGGAGATGCCAATGAGCGAGCAACCAACCGCCTTAACTCCCGCGACGTGGTCTGACTACGCGCCGCTATCGAGCACCAACTATCGACCAAGCAACATCCACACGGACGCGCTCGAATATTTACCGAAGGCAGCAGCGGCCCGGCTGCGAGAAATTCGCGACCGCGCGGGCAATGCTCACGCTTTGTTGGATGCGGTCGGCTTCGACGTACTGCATGAGGTGACCACGGAAAAGCAAAAAATTGGTGCCCGGCTCCGCCAATTATGCGGTCACCCGCAGGATGATGGGCTCGGCTTAGGGCCAGAAACTCGCTCTGTGATCGAAGCCCAGGCGCAACTCGCGCGAGTTTCAGACGACCTGCAGCGACTGCAGGCGCGTCATGACGAGCGGGCGTTGGCGTGGCGGGCGGCTTCCGGCGTTGTCGCGGCCGTTGAGGCTTTCTTGCGCTCGGGCGTGCCCGGCGGCAGTTCGCTGGAAGATTTCGTAGGCCCGGAGCCGAAGCTGCAACGGGGCGAAGCCGTGCTGGATGCCGTCGAGCGCTTGCGCCGGCGCGGGCGAGAGCTGCGGGCCGATCTGAATCGCATCGAGAGCGCGCCGTTTCCGAGCAGCCACGCCCGCGCCAAGATCAAACGAGAGGTGGAAGCGTTGGCCCAGCAAGGTGCGCCAATCGTGTCCAATGTGATCGAGCACGACGGCAGCGTCGTTTGGCCGATGGAGAGCGTGCGGTCGCGCGTTTACGCCGAGCAGCGCGCGCCGCTGGTCTTTAACGAACAGCCGAACGCCCTCGCCCTGATAGCTTGGCTGCATAAGGATTTGCTGCTCAAGCGTTTGGATGCCCTGGTGTCCGAGGAGCGCAGGATGATGCCCTGAGCATTGAGGCGAGAGAGCTTGCTGCCACCACCGTGCAGGCCGATCTGATCGCCACGGAGCGCGAGGAAGCCTATTTCGTTTTCGCTGCCCAGCGCGAAGGTCTGCCGGTCGAGCACGGGCACGATATTTCGCAACTCGCGTTGCTGAATATCGAGTTGGTCACGCGCGTCGCCGGCGCGTTGCCGGGAACCAGCCCGGCGATGGTGGTCGATGTCCTGATGCCACGGGGGCGATGAACACGGGATTCGTGCCGCTGGGCTTGATCCTCCCGGCGCAGGCACGAACGGCGCGGTTCTCGCGCCACACGCGGCGGCGGCCGTCGCGCAAGGCAGGGCGCTCGCTGGCGCAGGCGTCTTGTCCGGGCGGAGTGGCCGGTGCGGGCTGCTCCGCCCAACCTCTGTGAACTTCGAGCTGATCGATGACCTCGCGCAAACGGCCGATTAGCTCGGGATGCGGCGCTGCCCGCTCTCGTGGCGATGCTTGGTGGTGGCTCGCCGGTAATCCGACGTTAGCCAACTCAATGATCTCCTCGCCGGCATACCTCCACCGCCGCCGCGAATTAGCGTATCGTCACCGGGAGTTGTCCCGGCGTGGGGACTTGGTTTTTTTGTTGGCGTGGCAATGGAGCGGAGCGACACTGCAGATACGTGGCTGGACCTGCCGCCGACACCGCTGCAAACGCGGTGGGCGCTCGCGGTCACCGCAGTTATGCTTGCCGGATTCGCGGCAGTCGTTCCGATCGCCGGCAGGCCGCTAGTCGAACTCAATGCGTTCTTCCCGTCGCTCGACGCCATCGTGTTCGTCAGCGACCTGATCACTGCGGTCCTGCTGTACGCGCAGTTTTCGGTCTCACGCTTGCGCGCGTTGCTCGCGCTTGCGACGGGATATCTGTTCACGGCGTTGATCGTCATTCCGCACGCATTGACATTCGCCGGGGCATATTCGCCAACCGGACTCCTCGGAGCAAACATCCAGACCGGATCATGGCTCTTTATTTTCTGGCACATCGGCTTTTCAGGCGCGCTGCTCGCCTATGTGGTGCTGAGTGAAGAATGGCTCGCTGCGCGCGTTTCCGAGGTGTGGGTGCTGCCGGCGATCTGGTGGTCCACGGCAGGCGTGATCGGCCTGGTCTGCGCCCTGACCTGGCTCGCAACTGCGGGCGCCACGCTGCTGCCGCCAATCATTCTCGACCAGCGCCGCATTAGTCCGATTGTGGTCTATCCCATTTCATTCGCGATACTGATCTCGCTTGCCGCACTCCTCCTGCTGTTGCGCCGACGCCGCTCCGTGCTCGGCCTGTGGCTGATCGTGGTAGCGCTAGTCACAATCCTTGAACTGGCGTTCAGCGGTTTGCTACCCACAGTCCGTTTCAGCGCCGGATTCTATGCCGGACGCGCGTTTTCGCTGCTGACCGCGAGCATCGTACTGATCGTGATGCTCGCGCAGACGACGCACCTCTACGTGCGGCTCGCACGCTCAAATGCGATGTTGCGGCGTGAGAAAAACAACAAGCTGATGACCTTCGAGGCCCTGACGTCATCGATCGTGCATGAGGTAAGACAGCCGCTCACAGGAATCCCGGCCATGGGTGGGGCTATTCTGCGCCGCCTCAAGAAATCGCCGCCGGACCTCCAGAATTTGGAGTCGATGATCTCCGGAATAGTTGACGCGAGTCATCGCGCGAATGCAGTGCTGGAGAGCGTGCGCGCGCTATTTGCCAAAGGCGAGCTGCACAAAGCCCCCGTCGACATGAACGATCTGATCGCCGAAATAGTGCGCGTCTTGCGGCCGGAGCTTGACAGCCGCAAGGTTGAAACAAGACTGGCCCTCGATTCCGCGCTGCCGCCGGTCTCAGGTCACAGAGGCCAGCTGCAGGAAGTCATGATCAACCTGATCCACAACGCGCTCGATGCGATGGCCTCGGCGGACGGGCGGCGCGTCCTGAAGATCAGAACAGAGCCAACAGCGGGCGGTGCCGCGATCGCCGTAGAGGACACGGGGCCCGGCGTCAGCCCTGAACAAGCCGGGGGGATATTTGATGCGTTCGCTTCGACAAAGCCGAACGGAATGGGACTGGGCCTTGCGATCTGCCGGATGATCGTGGAGCGCCACGAGGGAAAACTCTCCTTCTCCGCCGCCAACCCGCGCGGGGCGATCTTCAAGGTTGTGTTACCGTAGAGCCGTTTGGCTTACTGAGCACGCGCGAGATCGAGCCACGGCGCAAGATCAACATTCGGGTTCCCGTCCAAGCGCCGAGTTCGTTGCGATCCAGCCGAGAAAAGAAGGGCGGCGTCAGTGCTGCCGCCGTTTGCGCACTATGTCGATCAGCGGCCGATGAAGCTCGGCAAGAAATGCCGTCGCGTTGGGGTAATCCAACGTCGGGCCGGCACCCACGCACATGAGCTGCACCTCGAGCAATTCCAGCAACCCGCCACGCATCGCCCTGTTGACGTTCGCGAGATTGGCAAAAGTGACGTAATCGACCGCGTCCAGCGTCTCGGCGATCCGCTGAAGCCCGCGCCGGTGATCGTCCGCGCATGGGCTGGCCGAATTGGTGGTGGTGGTCGCGATCAGTTCGCGAAGCTCGGCGATAAAGCGGTCCGTGCGCTCGACCTGCGCCGCGACCTCAGCGGCGGTCATCTCGGTCATGCTTTGGCATCCAGTGGCGGTTCGCCGCACTGATCGGCCATCCGGCTCGCGGCTTCGGATAGCCCAAGTCCTTCAAGGCGCGATAGATCGTGTCGTCCGACACCGAGAGTGCAAATTCCTCGTAGAGCCGCATGATCAGATCGCAAGCCCGCCAGCGAACCACACCGTGGATTGCAGGGGTCGGGCCCTCCTCCACGATCCGGGCGAGAAAGGCCCTGTGCGTGTCGTCGAGTATGGGCGGCACCCCAGGCGAAGGTATGTTGATGAGACCGTCCGGGCCTTGCTCATTGAAGCGGATCACCCAGTCCCGCAGCGTCTGGCGATCCATCCCGCCGATCTTCGCTGCATCCTCCCGCGCGACCCCATCGAGCACCGCCGCGATCGCCAACAGCCGGCGCGCTTGCGCCGCATCCTTCGCGTGCTTCGCAAGCCGGCGAACCTCGCTGGCCGTATAGTCCGTCCGCACAGGAATAGCTCGGCCCATGGCAAACGCCCTTCGTTTGCCACCTTGAATCATGCCGTAGCTGATTCTGTGAATCCGGAAAGAGTCAGCCATTCGGCGAATTGGTATTAGTCCTGGCGCTCGGGTCGAGCTTGATTTGGGCCTTTCGGGGCTTTCGGAGCTGAACGTAAGCGGAAGCGCCACCGATCTAATCGTCCTTCGCGGCCACGTAAGCGTGGTAGCTACACAGCTCTCCGTTCACAGAATAGTCATAGGCGCTCAACCCTGCGCCGCAAACGGCACAAGTGGCGTCCGCTGGAATCTCGAAATCGCAAGCAGCGCACCGTGCCTCCGCGAGGACATAGGTCTCCTCGCCGCATTCCGGGCACGTTTCAATCGGGGGGTCGCCGCCATCCTTGACGGCCATATGAGCCTCGCCACCAAAAGCAGCGTCAAACGCCAAGCTTAACACCGGACCAAGTTCGTGATCTTGCCCGCACGCGGTGCACTGGAGCCCCACCATTGACTGATCGGTATTACCAGGGTCGCGCTGTCGAATTAGAGAGGAGCGGCAGGAAGGGCAGATTAGCTCATTGAGCGCCGCCGCAGCGGCTTCCGTCGCCCACGACACGTCACTTAGCGTCGTCCGGCAAGCCAGCAGCTCGGCCTCGAACAAATCCGCATTCTCAAGCAATGCGTTCCAGCAGTCCGGTCCAAGTGTCTTGAGAGGGTCTTCGTGCAGGACGTCTACCAGCAGGTGCCGGATCAGCAGGAAAGCGTCGGCGACGGCTTCTTTTGCTCTGTCTCGCGTGCCTTGCAGATAAGCGTGCTCGATGTGGTTGCGAATGTTCGAGATCCCCTCGAACCTCTTCCAATCAAATTTGATGCGGAACTCGTTAAATCGGCGCCTGATTTCTTCAACCCCGACAGTGTTGCGGCCGACTTGCGCGATAGAGATTTTACCCGCTGCGTCGCGCCGAGGCTCAAACCGTTGCGCAAGCAGCAATTCATCGGTAGGAGATAGGCGACGAAGTTTTTCCTTACAGAGCAAGAGCACTCCGGCGTGAACGTTTCGGACGGCGGACAGCACGCGCCGATCATCGTTCTTCAGGAGGTCTTCGACCCCAATTTGGATGGATTCGATGGCATTTGCAAAGAGAGGGCTCATCTGAAGCGTGTGCCTTTACGGGCCGCGCCGGCGATGTGTGCGGCGAGTGCCCTCATTCACCGCTGACATGTTCGCAGCGCCGGAACTCGGGATTCCGCGTGTCTGCCTTGTCAGGTGGCCAAGCGTCAAGCGCAATCAAGCGAGCCTGGCCCATCCGGCGGGGATGGTGGCAGCCGGCGATCGTCTTCGTCGAGTTCGTCGTCGTCGATCGGGTCCCCTCCCGCCGCGGGGTCCGGCTGGCGCGGCAGAGAATGGTAACGCAGCGAGTGTTGCACCGACCTCGGCCCGACCGAGACCCTCAACCTTTGCGGAGTTGAGCGACAAGGGATTCAAGTTGGTGGTCAGACAGGCTGTCGAGGCGGATCGGGGCAGCATTTTCATCGCCGCCAAGTTTAATCGACTGCAGGGCCGGATATAACCACGGGCTGACGTCGTGGGCGATCTTGCACGCAGCTGTCAGAAGCCGCACCACCCGATCCTGTTCTGCAGCCTCTCCCTTCGCCCGCTCCTGCGCGGCGAGTTCGAAGAGGTGGCGGGCCGCATCGATCTGGATGTGCCCCATCGATGTGCCCTGGCGGTCGAGTTCCACGAGGGCTGACGCGCGTTCTATGGCGGCCCGCTTATCGCTTGGGATCTTGTTTCGCGAGCCCCGACGGCGGCCGCCTGTTTTCTTGCCCAGTGCCATTTTCTAATTTCGGTCTGTTTTAGACGCCGGCGGAGACTATCCACGTCTTTGGCACTCTTTCAACTGCTATTCGATCACCCGTCGGCGGTGGCGAGCAAAGCACAGTGATCCGGGTCAGGGACGGCCGTTTCGGCCAAGGCAGCCCAATGTCGGGTTCTCCCCCGAGAGCAGACACATCGCTGCGCTGCCGCGAACAGCCGGTTCGGGCCATGTATGGACGGCGCCCGCAATGCAAGAGGAATTTGACTTTTCTGCGAAGCGTCGGGTGCAGCCATGTATCCGGCCTGTTTTCGCTTGGAGGATTGCCTCCGATCGCGATGCAGCCGCAGTGGCCGCTGGCCCTGATGTGATCCGCTGATCGGTCCCAAGCAAAAGCACGCGTTCTTTCCTCGCGTGGCCCGAAACGGGTTTTCCGATCGACGGTCTCGACCGTTTCGCATCAATGTCGTCATCACCCCTGCAGTTCGTGAACGCACATACGCAGCCTCATCCTCCCCTCGCCAGCCCCCTTACTTACACCGCTGCCGCAAGCGCAGGCGCTTCTCGCTTATTCGATCGGGCACTGGATAGATGAGGGTGGTGACGGCCGTTACACGACCCTGGAGGTCGAGACTCGCGGCCCCTTCAAGGGCCCACGTGCCTACGACGCCAGTGGGCTTCCTCTGCATTTTGACAATCAATCGACGTTCAAAGAACGTCTCCATCTCGACAAGAACGACCCGAACATTCTCCATGACGAAATCATAGTGTACGACCATGCTTTGACGCGGCCCTGGAGCGTCGACAAAACATTTCAACACAATCCCAATCCGCACCCCGTGTGGCTTGAATCGAACTGCTCCGAGGGCAATCCGAATGTCGTGATCGGAAAGGAGAACTACTTCCTGAGTTCGGAAGGTTTCTTGATGCCTGCGAAGAAGGACCAGCCGCCGCCCGATTTGCGATATTTCAAGCAACCGCAAAAGTGAAGGCGACGCGAGCTGGGACCGCTCCGGGTCAAACTCCGACTTCGCGATGTGTCGCCGCACCGTCGGCTTTGCCACCGTGAGCGGACACGCCGATGGCTCCGTCGAATGTCGCAGATGGGGCCAATCGCTGCCATGTGCAGCGCGGCAAAAAAGCCCACTATTCGACGACCTCGTCGGCACGCACTAGTAGACTCAGCGGAAACTCACGGCCTTATTGCGCTGCTCGCGGCCGTAGTGGCGTGTCTGGCAGTTGGGCGGCCTCCATGCCGGGTGCGTAAGGGCAAATCTCATGCGCAACGCAGGTCCGTCATTTCGGGGGCCAGATTTGCGAGGCCACGATCGGATCCCAGAGGTCGCAGTCGTACATCTTGCCATAACCGCCGACCTGGGTCTGGCCCGGGAGATCGATGGCCTGGATATTGTCCTTGTCGGCGGAATAACGCGGCCAAGCGGGCAGGTTCGACTGGCCGGGGGTATCTGGCGCGCCAGTTCGGGCGAAGGTGCTCCAGTAGTCGACCAGGATGTCGGAGAGGTGCTCCTGCGCCGCGTTGAGCGGATGCGGCGTGCCCTGGCCGCCGTGGAAGAGCGGAAAGAGATATTGCAGCTCCGAGGTATGGAAGGCGTTCATTGGATAGCTCACCGGCTGGAAGTAGGAGGGCGCGGTGCGCTCGCGGAATTCGTAGGCATAGACCGGCACGAATTTGGACCAGCTCTGCTCCATGAAGCGCTCCGTGCACGACTTTTGTCCTTGCGCCATCGCTATCTCGCGGACGCTCGGGCTGGCAAAGCTCGCCACCGGATATTTGGCCTCCAGGCGCTGCGTGAACTGCGGGCCGAACGAAGCCACGTAGGCGTCGACGTCCTTGGCAGTCAGCGGCACGTGCGAGTTGGTCTCGGGCAGGAAGTAGGCCTGCTCCTCCGAAACGAGACCGGCCATGATCGGCACGTGGTTGAAGAAGCCCTGGCTGAAGGCCTCAGCAGCCGGATGGGTGATGACGGCGCCGTCGGGCGAGGGGAACACGGTGACGAGCCTCAGGATGCCGGCGTCATGGGCGAGGATCTGTTGCGGCGTGAGCGCGCGCAGGCACCTAGCGCTCTGATCGGTGCAGCCGGCCTCAGCCGCGAAGCCGATGGCGGCCCTGGTGCGCGCCTCGAGCGAGATGTATTCGATGCGCACGCCGCTCTCGACGATGGCGCGATGGAACAGCCCGGCCGAGAGCGGCGATTGCAGATTCGAGGTGACACCGGTGCCCCCACCGGACTGGCCGAAGATCGTCACGTTGTTGGGATCGCCGCCGAAGGCCGCGATGTTGCGGCGGACCCAGCGCAGGGCGGCCTGCTGGTCCATGATGCCGTAATTAATGGCGAGGTGGCCTTCGCTGTTGATGGCGGGATGCGAGAAGAAGCCGAAGGCGCCGACTCGGTAATTGAGCGTCACGACCACCACGCCGCCGCGGCGCACGAGCTTGCTTCCGTCGTAGTCGTTGCTCTCGCCGCTGTACATGCCGCCGCCGTAAAACCAGACCATCACGGGCCGCTTGGCACCGGCGGCTGGCGGCGGATCGGCAGTGTAGACGTTGAGATAGAGGCAGTCCTCGTTAGTGCTCGGTACCGTGAAGATGCCGCGCTCGGGCTGCGCGCAGGTGCCGCCGAACCTGATGGCGGCGCGCGCCTCGTTCCAATGCGTCACGTCCGCCGGTGGCCGCCAGCGCAGTTCCCCGACCGGCGGCGCCGCATATGGAATGCCAAGAAATTGGCTGACCCCATTTGTAACGATGCCCTGAACGTCACCTTCGGCGGTTTGAACGACGCCCGTGAGGGGGGGTGTCTGTGCCTGCACGGCGCCGATGGTGAACGCTGCACATGCCGACGCGGCGACGATCCACATGAGAATACGACGCGCCGAGTCGGTTGCCACGCACTCGACCGCCGGATAAGATGATCTTGCGATTGACTCGTTCATCGTTCTCTCCCACGAATGCCTTCGGACGGTCGCTCCGTTAGCTCCGGCCCAGCTGCGGACAGCGACGAGAAAAACGGGCAAAAAGCGTCCGTAACGCAGCAGTTCTCGCATGCCCAAGTCACTCGATCGTAAGCTTACGCGGCTTTAGCGGCACGTTGATACGGTCACCCTTGACGCATTTTACTCGACCAGCCCGCGGCGCTTGAGCCAGATCTCGATGTAATCGGCAATTTCGGCATTGTTCTTCTCCATCATCATAAAATGGGTGTTGCCCTTGATGCCGACTTCCGGCAGGTTGACGATCTCGATCGACCCGCCCACTTCTTTTGCTACTGCCGCCATCCGAATGTTGTTGTCCCGCTGTTCAGAGAACATCCGACTCTTCTCAACGTTATCGCCGTAAAGCACGAGGATCGGTACGTTCTTGAGCCTCGACGCCATCTCCGCATTGCCGCGGATCGTGCCCTCGATGATCACTAACGCCTTGACCTTGTCGGGATTGGCCAGTGCGGCCTCATAGCCAAATGTGCCGGACTGGCTGTGCACAAGCAGCACGCATGGGCATACCTTCTCCACCAGCTGATTATAGGCCGCCATGATCGCCTTGTTGGTCGTGGTCCAGCGCGGCACGATCTGCTTGATTAGATTATCGTAGGCTTCGAACGGGAATTGGCTGTTGGGATACGGCTTACGCTTTGCCGGATCAGGGTCCCAGCTTCCAGGGTCGCCAAACCTCCAGCCATTCCATGGGGCATCGATCGTCAGAAAAACTGGCTCTCCCTCGAATATTTCCGGCATTGCCCAACCGGCTCGGCCGCGCTCAACCGCATCCGAGAGGTAAACATCCCATCCCTTGCGCACGAACATTGTCTGCCAGCCTTCACGACCATCAGGCGTACTCTCGTAAGTAACCCCGGTGAAGCCGCCACCATGCCACATCAACAGCGGCACCTTGGCCTTGCGGACCTGTGGCAGCAGATACTGCACATACATCTGCTCGACGATATACGTCCCGTTGGGATCGAGCCTTTGGTTTGCTCCACCGATAGAAACCTCGCGCACTGGCTTGCCTGAGATCGCAACGTGCCGGCCACCAATATGAAAGGAACCCACGCTACGCAACAAAAGCGGCTCCTTTGTCTGCGCCACCGCGGGGGTCACGGCCATTCCTAACAGCAGAACAATGGACAGACGTAGCATGGGGATCCTCCGCGAGTGTGAGCGCCATTGCAGCAAGGATACCACGGAACTTGGCTACCGAAGCCTGTGATCTGGGTGACACAATAGGTGCGCGCCATCCGCAGTGTGCGTGGGGGACAGCCTTGAAGGCGACGCTGCGGCGATCGAGAGAGCTGTCTTGTGCGTCACAGCAAAAACAAGCTGCCGAAGGTCGCTGTGGGTCAAAAGCGGCTGTTCGGGCGTCGCCGCTTTGCCCTCCATTGCGGACGTCGTGTTGGGCTTTGCCGTGGACCGCCGCTTCGGGCCCAGGCTGTGTGAAAACTCAAACGCCCGCCACGGGCGTAGGAACATTTTGTAGAAATTGCGCGTCACGAGAACTGAGATTACTGCGGACATGGTATTGAAGGCCATGTTGTAGAATTGCATTTCTTGCATTTTCCCGATTTACGACTTTTCACAGAGCCTGGGCCAACAGCGGAAGTGGTCAACCTCACTGCGAGCACGTCGCTCCAATCAGAAATCCGGCTTGTCCGCAGTCGGGACGTCCGAGTCCTTGTTGTTGTAGTATTCATGCCGGTTGTCGGCGCAGGCAATTTCCACCCATTCGTCGGTGCCGGGCTGATACGTTATGGTCGCGGACCAGGGCATCGCGAAGACACCTTCGTCCTCGACCGTGATGTGGACCTGCAGGAACTTGCCCCGATACTTGGGGTCTCTGCCCTCCTGGACAATGAGATTCTCTTTTGCGTCCCGTTCCAACCCTTCTTTCGCAGCGGCGTAGTCAAGCAGTCGATAGCGTTCCACCACGTGCAGAGCCTTGGTGTACGGCGTGCCGTACAAGTCGACCATGGCAAACGGCCGGTCAGTCTTGGTGCCCACGGTGTCGATCACCAGCATGTCGCCTTCGTAATGGCCCACTGAATCACCATACCAGGACGGCGTCACCTGCGCGGGATGAGGCTGGTTCATGCGCACGTGGCGGACTTCATGATCCTCGCTATAGATCATCGTGATCTGGCGCGGCTGCTGCAGCATCTGCATGCCAAAGTGCTTGAAGATGAACGGCACGGGTTCGGGCCAACACTGGTTGGCCGGGTTCGGAGCGGTTACGCCGCTTAACGTGATCTCGCCGCGCTTTCTCACGACCTCCGCCGCCCAGGGCTGCAAGATCGGATTGGTGTGATCGCCGACCAGCTGATCGTAGTCGCTCGCGCCGGGTTGCCGAGCTCCGCGCCGGCGCACCTTGTTGACCACCGGGCCGGGACCCGATGCCGGCGGCTCGAAGCCGGGAAGGGACGGGTGACGCCAGATGCCGGAGAAATCCGGGATGGCTGCGGCGCCGTGCGTAGCGCTGCTCGTCGCCGCAACCGCCAATGTCACCAACAAAAGGATACCCCGACGATGCGCATTCATGCCGACCTCCCTTTCATGGTTTGCCCGGCCTCACCTTGGTTCCATTGTCGAGCTCTCGCGCATCAGACCCCGAGCTTGTCGGCGAAGTCGTGGAAGCTCTTGCCCACGACGTCGAACGACCCCTTCGGCTCGGCTTCGCCAGTACCCGGACCGCCCTCCCCCGGCCGCCCGACATGGCCGGTGCGCAGCCCGAGCTTCTGAGCAGACGACAAGTCGCCGCTGTGCGCGGCACACATCATGACCTGCTCGGGCTTGAGGTTGAACGCTTCGCAAGTCATCAGATAAACCTTCGGCTGTGGCTTGTAGCCCTGCGCGATCTCGGAACCGAGGATTGCATCCCAGGGGAGGTTGTTGCGTCGCCCTACGTCGGCCATCAGCGCAATGTTGCCGTTCGAGCAGGGTGCCATCAGAACCGTTTGTGAAGCCGCGCAAAAGCCGGAACGACATCCGGCCAGGCGTCGAGCTTGTGCCAGGCAAGGGTGAGCTCCGCGAGCGTCGGTTCCGCGAGCTTCTCGAGCTTGAACCGCGGGCCGATGCGCTCGAGACTTTCCCGATGCAGAATGTCCAGCTTGACGAACGGCCGCCGCCCGCTGCGCACTTCCTCCATGCTCGGATCGTATTCCTTGCGCCAGGCATCCGCGAACGCAAGCCAGTCGAGATCATGGCCCATCGGTTTGAGAATTCGCTCCGCTTCGCGCGCAACGCCATTGCGCCAATCCACGAGAGTGCCGAACGTGTCGAAAACCAGCGCCTTGACGTCGGGCATCGGCAGCCCCCGGGCTTGCGCCCGCGCGCGACTTGGCGCGAAGGGCCCGGAACCGGCGAGCGCACCCGCGGCCACCAATGCGGCCCCGCTGCGAATGAGACTGCGGCGAGTCGAATTCATAATGGCGTCCTCCTCCAAGATTGAAGACCAACGCTGCCACTGTAGCTCCAGCTACGGTGCAATGGGGGACATTTTTCTGTGGCACCGGATAGTTGAAAGGCGCCAAAGTCGGCTAACTCACACCGAGCAATATGGTCCGCTTCATCGGCCCTCATATAGCAAATCGGTCAAGGTCCGACGGTGCTGACTGCGCCGACCGTCCGCTTGTCCTTCCATTGCAGGCACCTCGCTGCACTGCCGCGAACAGCGGGTTGGGGCCATAAGCGGCTGTGAGCAATCGCAGCAAATGGCAGGATGACCGGCAGCCGGCTTTGTCGCCCGATCTAATCCGTTGGCCGAACCCGGTCGAGCTTGCGCACCTGAAAGCGCCAGCCCTGCGGCGTGCGTACATATTCGTCGGTCATCACGCCGACGAGCGCGGGGGACAGAGTTTTGATCGATTCCGGGTGCACCGGATCGTAACGGTACATGGTTAGGTAGGCCGTCCCCTTGGCGTGGTCGCGATCGATCACCTCGATGCGCGTATTTGTCAGAATGTGGCGCGTCACATAAGGCCTACCCACCTGCCTGGCCACGTAGTCGTGGATTGCCTTGGGGCCCTGGGCCAGGCCGCCGGCAGGGAACCAGCGCCCGTCAGCAGCGAATAGGCTGGCCATCAGGTCCGGATCCGAGAAATCGAGCGCATGCCCGTAGGAGTTCGACAGCGCAACGCAGTCGCGCTCGATCAACAGCCGCTCGATGTCGCTGAGCTCGCCCACTTTCGGCTGTTCGGCCGCACTTGCGGTTGCCAGCGCCGTTGCAAGTGCGATGAAGGCGAGCATGGAACGGATCACTGCAAAGCGCATGACTGTCTCCCTCATACCGGCGCGTGTTACGCCGCCGTGTCGGCAGCGGGCGCGAAGCGATGATAGAACGTCTCGCCAAGCCCTGCCGGAAGGCCTGCAAAGCGTCGACCTCCTGGTCTAGCGATCCCGGGTTGAGAAATCCGATTACCGGCATCGTCGCCTGCTGCGCGCGCGCCGCAAGCGGCCAAGCCGCCGCAGCGCCACCAAGCGGGGTGATGAATTGCCGCCGCCTCATGCTTGTCCCCAGGGGCCAGAACGAACCATCGTACCCGTTCAAGTCGCCCTTCTGGAAGGGGTCAGTCCGGCGGTGCCGGCCCCGTCCGCCGACAGTCCGCTTATAACTCCATTGCAGGCGGCACGTCGCGTTGCCGCGAACCGCCGCAGCGGGCCATAACCCGCCTCCCGCCCTGAAAAAACGTTGAGGAAGCCTTAGCGTGAGCCGTGGGGCCCGCTTCCGCGTGTGCGGGAAATGGCGTAGCTTCATCCGAGAGCTGCCAGCGGGACTTGCCGAAGTCCCGTTTTTCAGCGGCAGCCTCCGTGCCAACGGCGGGCGAGCAACCGGAATACCGAAGGTCATCTGTGTTGGCGCCATTGGCGCCCGCATGGCGCTCATTGCTGCGGCTTCTCTGAAGGGAGCATTATGAAACTACTCCGTCGCAAATTTCTGAAGCTGGCAGCGGGTGCTGCCGCGCTCCCGGCCGTGTCGCGAATCGCAAGAGCGCAAGCATATCCGTCGCGGCCCATCACGATGATCGTGCCGTTTCCGGCGGGTGGCGCGAACGACGTGGTCGCGCGAATCCTGGCCGAGCGGATGCGGCTGGCACTGGGACAACGTATCGTCGTCGAAAATGTCGGCGGAGCGGACGGTAGCATCGGCGTCGGCCGCACGGCTCGCGCGCCGCCGGACGGCTACACGATTTGTCTAGGTATCGACGGTTCGTTCGTTTTGAATGGCGCGTTTTATTCCCTTCCCTACGATCTTTTGAATGATTTTGCACCGATCTCGGCCGTGGCCACCGGCCCGATTGTCCTGCTTGCAAGAACGACGATGCCGGCCAAGGACCTGATCGAATTGGTTGCCTGGTTGAAGGCCCATCCGGGCCAAGCTTCGGCCGGGATGAATACGCTCGGTTTTCACCTCCTCGCCGCGCGCTTTCAAAAGGAGACGGAGACGCAATTTACCATCGTTCCCTATCGGGCCGCCGGCGCCGTGGTCCAAGACTTGGTGGCGGGCCGGATCGACCTCGCGTTCGCAACGATGACGACCCATTTGCCGATCATCCGGGCCGGAAGCGAGAGGGCCTATGCGGTGGCAGCCGAAACGCGCTCAGCGCTAATGCCTGACATCCCGACTTTCGCCGAGATGGGACTGCCGGCGCTGACCTATACCAATTGGTACGGTCTGTTCGCGCCGCGTGGTACGCAGAACGACGTCATCGGCAAGCTGAACTCGGCGGCTGTGGAGGCGCTGGCGGACCCCGCGGTGCGATCGCGCCTCTCTGAAATTGCCGTCGAAGTTATTCCGCGCGAGCAGCAGACGCCGGCGGGGCTCGCCGCCATGCAGAGGGCCGACGCCGCGAAATGGTGGCCGATCATCAAGGAGCTAGGGCTCAAGGTGGAATAACCCGCCAACTCAAACGTATCGCGCGACTGCGTCATGGCAGCCGCCCGAACGCGCCTACTCACAGCTCATTAAGGCTTAAAGCGAAGGACGCTCACAGTATCACCAATTTCGAATGAGGTGAGGTCCGCGCCGACTTCGAGTGGGCCGCTATTCTCGCCACCGCCTCAAGCGCAAGAAGGCAGCGGGCTTCTGATCGTCAGAGGAGGGTCCGCTCCAGGTCAGGAACGCCGGTGCCGGCCACGCGACGGTCCGCTTTACCCTCCATTGCCGACCTCTTGCTGCTTTGCCGCGAACCGCCGCAGTGGGCCGATACTGTTGCAAAAGTCGCCAAGCAGGTTCTGTGAAATAGAAATTTGTAACAATCAAATCAGGGTGCCGGTTCCTTTGAATCGTTGTTGCGCGTTCTCGCCTGATCTTGAATCAATGTTTCGCGTCGAGAAGCCCAAAATACTTTTGCAACAGTATCGGCCCATCTGCGACATTCGACGGGGGCGCCGGCACGTCCGCTCACGGAGGAGAACCCGACATCCGGTGACCAAGGCCGCTACCGCCGCCCTTGACCGGAGCCGACATACGACCGCACCCCTACTAAGGGCACGGGCGTCGGCCCCTTGTGCGGCCGGGCCACCACTATGAAGGGTTCAACTCGCCGCTTCGGCGCCTCGATGAGGGCCGTTCATTTCGAACTCAAGATCCGGCGTAGGATTCCAGATAGCCACACACCGTGCACCTATAGGTCGCTATTTCAAAGGACCTTTTGCCGCTCGCCCTGAGGCCAAAAAATCCCTTCGTCGGCACCCCTTCATACCAAGTACTGGGAAGTGTTCTGTTGAATGTCTCGTCCGGGACGAAGCCAACATCCATATTGCCTTGGCACTTCGGACAAACCGCGTTGCGCTGTACCATCGAGTTCTCCTCGCTGCCTCGTCTTTCGGAGTTCCAGTTTATCATCAGCGATGCCCGGCGCTGACGAAAGCAGCCAATTCCGTAGATCGCTGCATCAGAGCGATACGTCAGCTGTTGGCCCAGACCGCCACCGGCGGTGCAATGCAGGGTCCGCTAGTAGCGGCCTCAGGTTCGCTACTTCAGCCTTGCCTTGATCTGATCTAGGCCGGTCTTGGCGCAGGCTTCGTCTCGCACGCCGCCCGGAACTCCATTGAGCCTAGCTGCGCCGGAAGTACCGATTGCGCCGATCACCTCGTTGCCGACCATGAGCGGCAGGCCACCCGGCCTCGGAAACAGCGTTTTGTCCGCCTCGATCTTGGCCTTGTAGGCCTGATCCATTTCCATTCTTTCCGCGATCTTGGAGGTTGCCGCTTTCAAGGCAACCGCCGTGGCGGCCTTCTTCTGGCTGATCTCGATTTCGATGTTCGCAGCTCCGTCGGCGGCCAGCATCAGTCTCGATACGCCAGCGGAATCGACAACGCTCACCGCCTCCTTAACCCCATCCGCCGCACAAGCGGCCAACGCAGCCTGCGCGGCTTCAAGCGAGAGCGCGAATTCGGGCCCTCTGGCCGGCGGCTGCCGTTCGGCTTGCTGTGCCGGGGCAAGGCTGGATGTGGCGGCAAGCGCAAGCGCGCTCAGCATTGCGGGCGATCTGATCATGGGACAAGTCTCCGGGATGGCTATGTCGGCGGAATTGAATTGGATCGGACTGAAGACGAGCACGCTATCAGCTCACCGTAACGTCCTCAATCTTCCGAATTGAAGCCGTCACCGCAGGGCGGCTCGAATGCGCGCACCCCCGCGCCTTCGGCTGATCCGGAAGGCCAGCGCGGCGGCCTTGCTGCCGCGCATGAGACCGAAATTGGCCCGCAGCGGCGGTTCGCTGGGGCACGGCGATATGTCCGGAATCGGGAGACAACCGGACTCTATGAGGGCGCGGTCGAGAAGGCCGTTCATGACCCGGAGCGGACCTCAGCGACTTCGCTACGTGCGGGCCACCACGCGAATCCGTGCGGTAGTTGCAGATTTACCGCATTCGAAGCGAAACGCGGGACCGGTAGGATACAACCTCCGGTTTTCCGGGTCGGCGGCTACGCTGATTCCAGTAGCTCGTTGCATGCGTGTTGGTGATTCGCAACGCGTACCGTGCTTGCGTTTTGCTTCGCGAGAGGTGCCGACGAGCGAAATCCAAAATCGTAGACCGTTTTTCCGAAGGTAGCCGTGGGTGACCGCGTGGCGGCCCCAATTCGTTGGCGGCGCCGAGTGTGGAGCACCCTCAGTGACCTACAGGCTATGGCGTCCCAGTTTTTGATTATTGGCATTGCCGATTGATGGGGGCCGATATGGGGTGCGAGCCGCGTCGACTGTCGTCCTCAGGGTTGCGCCGGGGCGCGACGTCACCGGCATGCGGCGGCTGCAGATTTGTCTCATCGAGGCTGCTGGCGATAATCGCGCTTTTCGCCGCATCGACGGTTCCGACAAACGCCCAGACCAACTGGACCGGAGCGGTCTCCAACGGCTGGTTTAACCCTGGCAATTGGGACGCCGGTGTTCCGACGGCGGCGACCAGCGCAAACATTGACATTGTGACGCCGAACTCGACGGAGGTCAGGGGCGCGGGCGCACTAGCCCTAAATCTTAGCGTCGGTCAAACCGGGATGGGAATGCTCGTAGTCCAAAACGGCGGCACGCTGACCGATTTCGGCGGGTTTGTCGGCAATTTAGCGGGCTCGCGGGGCACGGTGACCGTATCCGGCACAGGCTCCACATGGACGAACACCGGAACCCTCGTGGTCGGCGGCTTGGGCGCGGGGACGCTTATCATCCAAGACGGCGGCACGGTGAACAGTGGCGGCGGCGGCTCCGTCGGATTGTCTGTCGGCTCGACCGGCGCGGTGACGGTGACCGGCCCGGGCTCCAGTTGGAACAACAGTCCAGGCGGCGGGCTCAATATCGGCAGTTTTGGCATAGGCACACTCACCATCGTGAACGGTGGGATGGTGATCAATAACACCGCCTTCACCGCCAACATCGGCAATGCTGCAAACTCGCTGGGTACAGTGAGGGTGGCCGGCGCAGGCTCCACCTGGAGCAACAGTTCGGGGGTGAACGTTGGAAACTCGGGCACCGGCACGCTCACCATTGCGGAAGGCGGCATTGTCACCGGGACTGTTGCGATCGGGACGAACGCCGGTGCGATTGGAACGCTCAACATCGGCGCAGGCGCTGGCAACCCGGCGGCTTCACCCGGCACGCTTACGGGGTCGAGCGTCGCCTTTGGATTCGGCACTGGTACAATCAACTTCAATCACACATTCTCCGACTACGTGTTTGCGCCTGCAATCACCGGCAATGGTACTGTCAACGTGCTCGCCGGCACCACAATATTCACAGGTGCCAATAGCTACAGCGGAGTGACGAACGTCGACGCGGGTACGTTGCGGGCAGGCGCGCTGAATACGTTCAGCCCAAATTCGGCAGTGGCGGTTGCGAGTGGGGGAACGCTCGATCTCAACGGCTTCAACCAGACCGTCCCCAGCGTCACCAATGCCGGCTTGGTGAACATGGGCACGGGCACGGCTCCGGGCACGCTCTTGACGACGACCAGCTACACCGGAGCAGGCGGAACGATCGCACTGAACACCTTTCTGGGGGGCGACGGCTCGCCGTCGGACCAGCTTGTCATCAACGGCGGCGCAGCTGGGGGCAACTCATCCTTGCGGATCACCAACGCGGGCGGCGGCGGCGCACTCACCGCCGGCAACGGCATCCTGGTTGTGAGTGCGATCAACGGCGGCACCACCGCGCCAGGCGCGTTCTCGCTCGCGGGCCCGGCGGAGGCCGGCGCGTTTTCCTATCTGCTGTTCCGTGGCAGCACCGACGCCAGCGGGCCGCAGGATTGGTATCTGCGCTCGACGCTGAGCTGCAGTCAGGCGCCGACTGATCCGCAATGCATGACGCCAACGCCAGGGCCGGGGGCCCCGGACTTTCGTCCGGCGGTACCGCTCTACACCGCGCTGTCACCGCTTGCGACGCAATATGGTTTCAGCGTGCTCGGCACACTGCATGAGCGCATGGGAGACCCCTATGCGATGGTCGATCCCGGCGGCGGCGCCCGCGCCGCCTATGCGGCCGATCTCAGGGCGGTGCCGGCGGCGGCACCTGCGACCAGCCCCCCGGCGATCTGGGGCCGCCTGCTGGGCGAATTGGGCAAGCGCGACAATGACAGCTTCTTCTCGGCCGGCCCTGACTACACGTGGCACTTTAGCGGGCTGCAGAGCGGGTTCGACCTGTGGCGCCGCGAGGGCCGCGACGGAGCACGCGATCATGCCGGCGTCTACGGCGCCTTCGGCGCGATCGACGCCGATGTGCAGCGGGTGTTCCGCCTGCTCGGCCCGACCGCCGGCTCGATCGCCATGGAGGCCGTCTCATTGGGCGGCTACTGGACCCATTTCGGTCCGAGCGGCTGGTATATCGACGCCGTGACGCAGGGCACCTGGTACGACTCCGATGCGCACAGCGCCACCGGGCCGGCGCTGCACACCAACGGCCTTGGTTGGGCGGGCTCGCTTGAGGGCGGCTATCCGATCGCGCTGGCCGGGCGTCTGGTTCTCGAGCCGCAGGCGCAATTGATCTATCAGCGCGTGCGGCTCAACGATGGCAGCGATGGGGATGCGCTGGTCTCGTTCGACAACAGCGATGCGCTGCAGGGCCGTCTCGGCGCGCGGCTCGTCAAAACCTGGGAAGTTGGCACGCCGACGCAGCCGCGGCCGCTGGACACCTGGCTGCGCGCCAATCTGTGGCACGAGTTCCTCGACGGGACCGACACGACGTTTGCGGGTCTGACCGGCGCCAATGCCCTCACCTTCGCGGCGCCGCTGCGGGGGACCTGGGCCGAGATCGGGGGCGGCGGGATGGGCGCGATCGCCCCAAACACCACACTGTTCGCGACCACCGCTTACCAGCACAACGTCGACGGCAACCATCAATTTGCCTGGACTGGGCGCGCCGGCTTCACCATGAGGTGGTGAGCGCCGCGACCAGCCCGCTCCGGCGAGAGGCCCAACGTTTATGAGCATTTGGCCGAGCGGATCGAGCAACACGCATGGAAGCATACGTCAGGGCGTCTCCGGGGTTCAAAGTGACTTAGGCCGAGCGGGCTAGCGTTTTCCGAGGGGCAGTGCTGTGGCAAAGCAGGCGAAGAAAGCAAGGCCATCCAAGCGCCGGGGCCAGGAGAGGCCCGGGCTCGTGATCGACATCATCCCGGCGCCGCCGCCTTCGAAAGAAGATTTCAACCGAGCTCGTGATCTACTTCGCCGACGCGCGGACGCGCTCATCCTGGATATTTCCAAGCGCTATTCGGCCAGCACAGCGTCGGAATTGACCACCGTGCTCGACGCAATGGACAGCCTTGCCGAGTTCGAGAGTATGGAGCGATCGGTGACTGGCGCCCTCGCCCGCCCCTAGGAAGCCCGCTGGTGAGTCCGGCCCGGAGCGCCACAGAGAGCAGGTCTCGTGGTCCCGACGTCAACGAGGTCACCGAATAAGATTGTTTTGCTGCGGTGCAAGAGTCTGCAAATGGCCGATTTTGTTGCAAAAGTGAGTTGAGACGGGCCGCGAAGCATGATTCCGTTGTGTTGACGCGATTCTCGGCGAGGTCGATCCATGATGGGCCGTTTGAAGAGTGACCAGGGTCAACTGTTCTACGAGTTTCATCTTGGCGACGCAGTGCCGGAAGATCATCTGGTGCGGAAGATCGACACTGCTCTCGATCTGTCCTGGCTCCGCAGCGAACTGGCACCTCATTATTCGTCCATGGGTCGCCCGTCGATCGCTCCGGAACTGATGATCCGGATGCTGGTCGTGGGGTATGTGTTTGCGATCCGTTCGGAGCGGCTGGTCTGCCGTGAAGTGCAGGTGAACCTTGCCTATCGCTGGTTCTGCAGGCTCGGCATCGAGGATGCCATACCGGATCATTCGGCATTTTCGCGCGCCCGCAACGAGCGCTTCCGCGAGGGAGATGTTTTCCGTCGTGTGTTCGAGCGGATCGTCGAGACATGCATCGCCGCCGGTCTGGTTGGTGGTGAGGGCTTCGCCGTTGATGCGAGCCTGGTTCAGGCCGATGCCAATAAGCAACGCTCGATCGCGGGTCAGGACTGGCGCAGGGATCGCGATCCCCAGAGGTCCAGCCGCGCTGTGAAGGAGTATCTGGCGACCCTCGACGATACGGCGTGGGGTGCTGCCAGTGACGTTGTTCCGAAGTTCGTCTCGCCGTCCGATCCGGCGGCGCAATGGACCGGAGCTCACAAGGGGCCGGCATTCTTTGCTTACTCCGACAACTATCTGATCGACGTGAAGTTCGGTGTCATCGTTGACGTCGAGGCGTCCCGCGCCATTCGCCAGGCTGAGGTCGGCGCAGCAAGGACCATGATCGAGCGGACAGAAGAGCGCTTCGGTCTCAAGCCGGAGCGGCTTGTCGGAGATACCGCTTACGGGGCGGCTCCGATGCTGAACTGGCTGGTCGAGGAGAAAGGCATCGCGCCACATATCCCTGTGTTCGATAAATCGAAGCGGGATGATGGCACGTTCTCGCGCAGCGACTTTCGATATGATCCGACCGGCGACGTCTACCACTGCCCGGGCGGAAAGCGGCTTGGGACGAGCGGCACCGTGCATGAGGGCAGGACGCTTCTGTATCGCGCCAGCAAACTCGACTGCGACATTTGCCCGCTCAAACCACAGTGCTGCCCAAAGGAACCTTCACGCAAGATTCCGCGCGATATCCATGAGCATGCCCGAGACGTCGCCCGGTCGTTCGTTGGCACCGAACGCTTTGAGCAGTCGCGGCGTGAGCGCAAGAAGATCGAGATGCGGTTCGCACACTTGAAGCGCATCCTGAAGCTCGGCCGGCTCCGACTGCGTGGCCCGCGAGGTGCTCAGGATGAGTTTGTTCTGGCCGCCATCGCACAGAATCTGCGACGGCTTGCATCGTTGGTCGCTCGTCCACCACCCACTCAGGCTTTGTGCTTTGCGTAACGTTGGAGTTGCGTAGAGGGCGTCAGGGCCGGCGGATAAAAGCCGGCCGCGCCTAATGAGATGGCCGACCGCCCATCCGCAGCAGCCGACTTTTGCAACAAAATCAGCCCATCTGCGACATTGGACAAGGTCACGGGCAAGTCCGCTCACGAGGCGAAAGCCGACGTTGCGGCCGCTAAGCGCGATGTCGCGGGTTGACCCTAAGCCGACTGTGCCCTGCGCGCTCGGCAATGTCTGCGTGGCGAGGCTCAGGCAGGTCACAGGCTATCGCCTGATCCGCGCCAATTTAGTCGATGATATTGGCACCCTCCGCCTTCGCGCGCGCGACATTCTCCTTCGTCTGCTGTAGTCGTTCAGGCGAGTGCCCTTGCCACATTGTAACTTCGGCAATGACTCGCACGGGGTCGCGGGAGCGATATGAAAGCGTCGGATTACCAGGAAACTTTTTATCCGTTAGGTTCGGATCGTTCATGATCGGCCCAGATGGCTCTACGACATAAATTCGTTCTCGTCCGTTGCCGACAGCCAATTCGGCGCCCCAGATCGCCGCATCCAGCGTGG
Source organism: uncultured Alphaproteobacteria bacterium (assembly GCA_963721005.1). Taxonomy (GTDB): domain Bacteria; phylum Pseudomonadota; class Alphaproteobacteria; order Rhizobiales; family Xanthobacteraceae; genus VAZQ01. The sequence continues at coordinate 1,727,014 of CAVRHR010000003.1, forward strand.
CCGCGAAATAAACCCAGGACAGTGGCTCAACGTCCGTGAAATTGGACTGATGGCCGACGACGATCAGGTCTCCAGGTTTCAAATCGGCCCGCGTGCCGTGGAAGAATGATTGTGAAAACACGGTTGCAGCAGATGACATGAGATGAGTCCGGAATCGTTAGCTCACGCTGAGAAGGTGATTGAATACAGCAACCCATAAGGCAGAAACACCTAGTCGCCTGCTGGCCCCACCCGGACGGGGCAGGGGCCGCCGACAGAGTCCACTTACCCGGGTGAACCGGAAAACATTTGCTCGGTCTGAGGATTACCAGGTTTGACCCAACTGAGACATCGGCCTCGCACGATAGACGCTCCCAGTACCTTGATCGAATTTCCGCTATGGCAATCGCCCCCTCGCGGACCTCAATCTATTTCGTCTACCCGCTTTTTGGCTCTGCGTTTCGGCTTTGAGCTCGACGCATCTGAGGCACCTTCTTTCTCCCTGCGCCTCCGCTTCGGCTTCGTTCCATATAAAGCGGTAACCATTTCGTTTGAAGCGGGAACTGCAACAGAAGAGGCACTGCTCAAACCAGCCGCCAAGTCGCTGACATCTGCTACCGATATCAAAATCCGAAGCTCGTCTGCCATTTCCCGAATCTTCGCTGATATCGCTCGGTCCTTAACGTCGTGGGAGAGACGCAAGAGAGCCTCAATATGATCGAGCAAATTCTTGGTCGACACCATTACTCGCCTCCTCGATGGCCCGGCAAGGTGGCCATGTGGTCGGCGTTCATGCACGGAATCCGGCGACGAGATTGCGGATTGGGGTACCGGCGCCGAAATTATTTCACCCGTCATAATCTCTTCTCCTGCTGGCCCTGAGCGGCGGCTCGCGGCAGCGCAGCAAAAGGACCGCAATCGAGGCAAACCGGACGGTCGGCGGACGCGGCCAGCACAGCCGCTCCTGACCCATACCGGCCCTCAGCAATTCCTCAGCTAGCCGTCTTTGCGCGGATCGGGCGACCTTCCAACCCGGCATTGCGGGCTTCGATATGCGGACCTTGGGGGCGCATCGTGAACCCGGATTCGACGCAAGTATAATCGTGATAACCAAGCCGGGCGAGCGGACGGATTTTCACGACGTCCAGCTTACCTTCCGCTGTCAGTGCGTCGTCGCGGATATGGACACCTACCACGCGGCCGATGACGATGTGATGAACCCCATCGAGCGTGCGGGCCGGCAATGCCGTCGCGGAATGGAATTTACATTCCAGATGAACCGGCGATGCCGCGACTCGCGGCGGCTTCACGATACGCGAGCCGATCATTTCCAGGCCGGCGAGCGCGGCCTCGTCGACCTCGGCCGGAAGGAGTTGTGAGGTAACGTTGACCGCTTCGCGAAGTTCGTAGGTCGCCATGTTGACCACGAACTCGCCGGTATCGGTTGCGTTCCTTACGCTGTCCTTGCGGCGCCCGGTTCCAGGAACTGAATTTCCCGAGAACATGACGTAAGGCGGATCGTAGGCGAGATTGTTGAATTGGCTGTAGGGCGCGAGATTGACGATGCCGTCAATGCTGAGCGTCGAAATCCAGCCGATCGGGCGTGGCACCACAATCGACTTGAACGGATTGAACGGCAAGCCGTGATCGTCCTTGTCGGGCTCGTAGAACATCGCGGGCGCTCCTCCATTCGTGGCGGGCGAGTGTGCTGACGGTGCAAGCGCGCCGGAGCTTGCAGGGAGGGAGTGAGGGCCTAATCCAATTTGATGTTCGCGGCCCTGACCACGCGGCCCCATTTCGCAGTTTCATCGGCGATGAACTTGCCGAATGCGGTGGCCGTCATTGGCATCGGTTCGGCGCCCAGTTCGCCAAACTGTGCCGCGATCGCGGGATCCGCAAGCGACGCGTTGATCTCGGCGTTGAGTTTTTCGATGATCTGCAGCGGTGTGTTCTTGGGCGCCCCGATGCCATACCAGCTGCCCGCCTCGTAACCCTGCACGAACTCGGCCACGGTCGGGACATCGGGCAGCGCCTGCGAATGGGTTCTGCCGGTCACTGCTAGGGCGCGCAGCCTGCCGTCTCGGATGTAGCCCATCGAGCTGGGTATTGGATTGAAAATGACCTGGACCTGTCCGCTGAGCACATCCGGCAGCGGACTGCCGCGATACGGCACATGAACCATGTCGATGCCGGTCATCATCTTGAACAGCTCTCCGGCCACATGCTGCGGGGTGCCGTCACCGGCGGACGCCATGTTGATCTTGCCGGGATTGGCCTTGGCGTAGGCGATGAACTCGGCAACCGTCCTGGCGGGCACGTCCGGATTGACCTCCATGACCAGCGGCCCGGTAATGATGCCGGCAACTGGCGCAATATCGCGGATGAAATCGAATTTGAGGTTGCCATACAGCGTCGCGTTGACGGCATTCGCAAAAGTGGTCAGCAGGAGCACGTAGCCGTCCGGTTGTGCCTTGACGACGAGCTCGGTGGCGACATTGCCCGCAGCACCCGTCCGATTCTCGACAATGAATTGCTGGCCGAGCCGCTCCGATAGCCGTTGCGCAATAAGGCGCGCGGCGATGTCGGGCGTGATCCCGGGCGGGAATCCGACCATGATGCGCACCGGCCGCACCGGATAGGTGTCCGCCCTGGCGGTCCGATAAACGGCCGGCAAGGCGAGGCTGCCCACTGCCAGACGGACGAACTTCCTACGGGAAAGCCTCATGCATTGCATGGAAACCTCCTGGGCGTTGTTGATCAGCGACCGTTTCGCTTTGGCGGGCGCGACGGGAGCTTCTCGTCACGCAGATTTCCTTCAATCACGCGGACCAGAAGGTCCATGAACTGCTTTCTCTCGCGTAAAGCGAGCGGCGCGAGGATGTCCGCGTTGGCAGCGGTGAATGCCGGGAGCAACTCGGCGTAGAGCTTTTCGCCCTTAAGGGTCAGGCTCAATAGGCGCACGCGCCGGTCGGCTCCGTCCACTTGCCGCGCCACTACGCCCAATTTTGCCAACTGCTCGACGATGACGCTGGCGGTGTTGCGATCGATGTTCAGGCGGCTCGCGAGCCCATTCTGCTCGATGCCCGGAGTTCCGGTCCTTTGGTTGAGATGGACCATGGCCCCGAACTGCAACGGCGTGAGACCGAAGTCGCCAAGCACTTCGGAGCTTTTTGCTACGCAAATCTGGTGCAAACGCCGCGCCGCGGCGGTCGGAATCAGGTGCCACGGCGGATCGGCTCGCCCTTCCGCTGTCGGCGGGGAAGCTCTGCGGCGAGACCCGTCTGAAGACTGCATTGTCATGGCCGCCACTCCTGCCTATGTGGACAGTCCGTCACATATAATGATCGTCATATTATAGGATGATATGGTTGTCAATCCCGCATCGCTGATGGAGTTATCGAATAACAGTACTGTCCGCTGCGGCGAGTGAGGCAGCAGTTGGCCCGACCCGGAAGCGCTGGCCGACTTCAAGAGAGTCCGGTCATTGGCGTAGAGCGGAAAACATTTGCTCGGTCTGAGGTTTTCGCGTTTTGACCCATAGCGAAAGCAGAGACGAAAGTCGCAATACAACAGCGAGGTCCGCAATTGGCCCCACTGAGACTTGGCCAGCCCCAGCCGCGATATTTCGGATTTGGGTTTTGGCGCTATCAAGATACATGTTTTAGTTGCTAAGATGGCAGATCGGTGGGGCGGAATACAGCGCCGCGCTTTCATTTCTCGCAATCACCGACGAGGCAATGGAATGGTCAAAAATCCGCGGAATGGCTGCATAGCCAAATTGTTAGCACTTATGGTCGCGGGCATTGTTGGGCTGGCCTCGACCGGCATGGCCACGGCCCAGGGCTATCCGGCACACCCGATCACCATGATTGTGCCTTTTGCCGCCGGTGGGCCGACCGATACGCTGGCACGCATTCTGGCTCAGCGCATGACGGTTAAGCTTGGACAAAACATTGTCATTGAGGACGTGTCGGGTGCATCGGGAAGTATCGGCGTCGGCCGTGTCGCTCGCTCCTCGCCGGATGGCTATACGCTTAGCATCGGGAACATCTCTACACACGTCTTCAACGGCGCAATCTATCCGCTGCAGTATGATCTGCTGAAGGACTTCGAACCGATCGCGATGGTTGCCAGCAATCCGCAACTGCTTCTCGGCAAACGTGAGATATCGGCCAACACGCTTCAGGAATTGATCGCCTGGATCAAGGCGCGGCCAGATGCAGTTCTGATCGGCACCACAGGGGACGGAAGCTCCCCGCACATTAGCGGCGTCTATTTGAAACAAACCCTCGGAATCCCGGCGACGATGGTGCCCTATCGTGGCGCTGCGCCTGCGATTCAGGCATTAATGGCCGGGCAGATCGACATCCTTTTCGATCAGGTATCGAACGCTCTGCCACAGGTCAGAGCGAAAACCGTCAAGGCTTATGCGGTCACTGCGAAAAATCCATCGGCAGCGGCGCCCGATATTCAGACGGTGGATGCAGCCGGACTTCCGAATTTTTACATGGCCGTATGGCACGGATTGTGGGCGCCGAAGGGAACACCGGCGGATGTTATCACAAAACTCAATGCAGCCGTTGTCGACGCGCTGGCGGATTCAAGTGTCCGGGCAAGACTGGCCGAATTAGGTCAGGAGATTCCCGCTCGGGATCAACAGAGCCCGCAGGCACTCGGCGTGTTCCAGAAGGCGGAGATCGAGAAATGGTGGCCGCTGATCAAAGCGGCCAACATCAAGGCAGAATGAACGACCTGCTGTCGCGAAGTCCGCTTTTGGCCCAAAACGGCGGTTCATGGCAGCGCAGCAGGATGTCTTGCAATGGAGGGCAAAGCAGACGGTCGGCGGGCGAAGCCCGAACCGCCGCTCTTGACCCCGGAACGGTATTTGCCAGGGCCTGAGCGTCAGTCTTGAACGCCACCACCGATCTTTCAAGAGCAACCAATCTTATTCAGTTTGCTGCCACCTGGTGTCCGGGCAATGCCGCGCGCTCGATAGCCTGATGCACCAATCCCGAGGCCTTGGCTTGCTCGACAAATGCCCTGATGTAGGCGAACCGCGCGGGCTGCCCCTTCGACACCACCATGCCGAGCAGGTTGGCGCCGTATTGGTCCTCCAGAACACGCGAGCCGGGAAGCTTTGAGGAATACTCCAAAAGCACAGGGCGGATCGACGCAAACGCGTCCGCCTGTCCGGTACGCAGGAGTTCGAAAGTGGGATCGGGGGTCGCGGCGTATACGAGCTGGGCGTGCTTGAAAATGCGGCTCAAGGTCATGGTCGAGGCATGATCGCGTACGACCGCAATACGAACGCCCGGCCGATCCGCGTCAGCAGTGCTCTGGATTGAAGAGCCCGCCGGCACCAGAAAAGTGTAGCCCAATTGCAGAATGGGAGCCGTGAAGTCTACCCCGGCCCGAGTTGGGTCAGGCCCCATGAACCCCACGTCACACGCGCCGGCCGTGACGCACGTCAACATCTCAGGAACTGTCGGATGTCCGACCGGCGACACCTCAACTCCAATCTTTTCTCCAAGTGCCCGAGCAATGTCGAGAAGAATGATCCCGGTGGAGGCCGCCTTCAGCTGACCGGTTTGGGGATCATTCGTGTACATAATGGAGTGCACCCCGACCCGAATTTTGCCGGCCTGCACGAGGTCAGCGACCCGAGGGTCAGCGACTTGCTGCGCCCCCGCGAGGCCTGTTAGCACGGTAGTGAACCCAATCGTGAGAAGCAGCTTATTCATGTGGCCCCCAAAACCTCCAATTTGCCCCCAACCGGGCGTGCGCAATCGAGACGCGAAATAACTGTGTGAAGCTACTCCGTTTGAGGCCTCCAAACAAGCTGACCGAAGGCGGTGATAGTCTGTGCGCTGATGTCTCCTCATGGCCCGAACCGTCAGTTCCCCGCAGCGCAGCGACGTGTCTGCTTTGAGGCGAGGAGCGGACTGTCGGCTGACGCTGCCAGAACCACGGCACCCAACCAAAGCGCGGAATGAAGGCGGCCATGCGTGCCAAGTCATCGAATGATAAATCGCCGCGAGTTTCGTCGGAATTTGTTGAAAAAAAGGCGATACCATCGTCGACTGTAACTAACGAACGAAGTCACGGTATCAGTTTGTAGCCGCCGGATTCACTGACCAGAATAGCCGGGTTGGAAAGATCTTTTCGACTTTTCGCCGCAGCGCGGTTTGGTGGCTTTCCGTGCCGAGTCATTCTTCATGAGCTAACGCCATCGCACGGCGAAGAATGGCTACAAGTAAGCCGCTTTTAAATGCGCCAGCCAGCGATCCATCACAGAAGCGCTCCAGCCTGACCAGGACGGTCAGCAGCTTCGCAATTTGGTCCGGCGTCGCCCTAGCCATCGCATCCGGATTGTCTCGCAATTCCAATGCTTCAGCCGTGCCTTTCCAAGTTCCCCAGTCGAAATCTGGGAGGATCAAATCACACTCATAACAGGTTTTGATGAACCTCTCGGCCTCCCTGCTAAAAGAATAATACGGCATTGTGATTTCTCCAGTACTGGGATCCTCGGTCACCATTTCTCCAAACTGGAAGTTCTTTTGGCCAAAGATCAAGCAGAAGTCTCTCAATCTTTGGAGTCGATGTTTGACATTGAGGAATCGATTGCTAGGGTGAGAACTCATTAATTTTGCTGCAGGGGCAAAGCAATCCTGATTCCATGTGTGCCTGATTCGTTTTGGGGGATCGGGACCATGCGGAAGAACCTGTTTTGGCTGAGCGATGAGCAATGGGATCGGATTGAGCCTCGTCTGCCGACGGATGTGCGAGGCGTCGAGCGCGCAGACGATCGGCGCGTTATCAGTGGCATCGTGCATGTGTTGAAGAGCGGGTGCCCAACATTTCGCCGGGGCTGATCGACTTACTGTCCGAGGTCGACCGCGAGGTGCCCCTGAAAGGGCGCCGATGGATCATCGGCCACGTTAGCCTGTTGTCTCCGAAGGACATCGAAAGAATCGTGCACATGGGGCTACTGGTGACGCCGCACACCAATGAGTTCATCTACAAGGAGGGCCGGGCCACCCAGGGAAGGCTGCCACCAGACCGACAGGGCGAGAACACGCCGTTGCGCGATCTGCTCGATGCTGGTGTCAACGTGGGCCTAGTGACCGACAATGTGCCAATCTCGATGTTCTGGCCTGTTTGGCAATCGATTGCCCGCCGGGATCGCACGAATGAACCTGTATCACCCGAGCAGGCGCTAACGCGCGCTCAAGCATTGCGTTGCGCGACACACAACAACGCGTTCTTGACGTTCGACGAGGACCGAAAGGGCTCGCTGGAGCCGGGTAAGCTTGCGGACTTAACGGTCCTTAGCGCGGATCCGCTTACTGTGGAGGAAATCGGCATTCGCGACATCAGATCGCTAATGACGATGGTTGGTGGCCGGATCGTGTATGAGACCCCAACTGGTTCGGTTGATATCAAGCGAAGGGGATAGCGGATGCGGACTCGCTATTGGGACTCGATAATCCCCAGTGCTGTCGACTTCCGCTGCCTGCCCGCTCGTGCCAGTCCGTGTCCGCTTATGGCCCCCAGCGGCGGTTCGCGGCAATGCGGCGATCCGTCTGCTGCGGAGAAGAAGCAGACTGTGGTCGGACATCTCCATCCTGCCATTTACGACGCTATTTGACCTCGATCGAATAGTGCCGGTTACGCGAGAACCCGGAAGCAAAAATTACGTCGATATCGATGGAGTCCGAGCCGATGAATCCCATATCCGGTTCATAAGTGAGGATCACTCCGTCGGATCTGCGCTTGTTGCATTCAGATCGTGAATTGTCCTGCGGGAATGTGGTAAATCCCGTTCCGTTCTCGTAGGTAAACTTGCCGTGCTTTGGCTGGCCGAGAATACGGACCGTTGCAAAGCCCAACGACGTGCAGTCCGGATTCAGCGCAAAGAGGAAGTCGAGGCGAAGCGTTTGATCGGAAGCGACGGCGCGGGTCAATTCAAGCGTCTGCTGCGCCGTCTGCGCGCTCCTAAAGGCGTATGAGCTGTTCACGTTGACGCGCACGGCATTCATATCGCCGGCGATCTGGGCTTCCAGCTCGGGTGCGCAGACCTGCCCCGCGACGCGGGAGACGAACTCCCGGTGCATCTTCAGCGTCCGCCCCTCGACCCTGAAGGTCGCCCGGTAAGCGAACGCCGGGTTGTCGATCGTGATCGGAGCCAAGGCGACTGGCATCGGAAAAGCCTGGTCGAATGTCGCGTCGATGTCTTCGGTCTGGCGCCCAGTGTAACAGATGAAGGCGGACTTTCGGCCGTTGAGCCTGGTGCCGAGCAGGAAGTTTCCCGGTCGCGCCACCTGCGGCAATCCGAACGGAACCGCGGCGCGCGACCCCGGGGTCGGGGGCTTGAAGGGCTGGCTCAACGTGAACCGGCTTTTCATGGTGACGGGGTCTGCTGTTTCGGCCGAATTGCCGAGATCATAATGGCCGGTACCGGGCGTGTTGAAGGCCTGGAGCTGTCGTTGTGAAATTGTCTCATGGCCCAAGGTCTGCACATTCGAGCCGGCGAATCGCAGAACCATGCCAAATACGCCGGTGCCGCTCTCTTCCGTTTGACCCGTCACCGTGCCGTCGGCGGCCACGTTGATGATCGTCGCAGCATGGTTCGTGTGATCCTCCGGCTTCATCGCCGGAGTACGGGCAAGGGTTGCGCCGCGGGTCCCTACGCGCACGACGGGTTTGTCGTAGGTCTCGGCTGCCAAGATGCCGAATGCCGCAAAATTTTGCGTCGGGTCGTCATACAGGTCGAATTCCGGCAGATAGAGGATGGCGTGATTCAAGGCCACCAAGGTCGGCGGCTCGGGAAGCGTGTAGGTACTTCCGAAGTTCATCAGCACCGTCTCGCTCACAATGCCCTTTGCGGCGAGTAGCGCCGACATTAGAGTGGCCTTGTCCTTGCAATCGCCAAATTTGTTGCTCAATACGCTCGTCGCGTCATTAGGAAGGACGCGACCGAGTGACAGATAGACGGCTACATACCGGATGTTCTTCTTCATCCAAGCGTCTATGGCCGCCGCCTGCTGCCTTCTGTCTGCGAGGCCTTTGGTGATGTCATCGGCGAGGGCAGCAATTTCCGGCGTTACGGCCGCCTTGGGAAGTGCGGTAGCCCCGTAGACGAGGCCCATTTCCTCGTAGGACTTGAAGGTCGAAATCAACAGGACAGGATCGCGGTCGATCGGCGAAACCGCCCTGACTTCTTCCGGCAAGTAGGGCTGCGGCGAAAGGATAATGGTGTGGCGACGGAGACCGTCTGCCTCCTCGACCCGATCGCTCAGGCCGGCCCCGATTGTGCTGACACGCAAATCGAAATCGTTCGGCGCCTCCACAATCACCTGGGCCGACGAATACGGACGACCGCGCGTAAAGACATCAGCGTAGAAAAAATATCCCGGAAACAAACTCTGCCTGGTTTCCTTTCTCTGCGTCATCACGAGGGTGTCGCCTACCTGGACATCCTGGAAGATGATAGTCCGCTGCTTCTGATCACGCATATAGACGGCCTGCATCCCCGAGGCGGCGTCCCGGGTAATGATATTGGCAGGTGCTACCGGCACCTTTGTTCCGTCGCTCTTTTCAGTAAAAGCCTCGACGGTCTCGAGGGTTTGCATTCCCTCGACGAAGGTAAATTGCTGCTGGCTGACTGTCGCGATCGCGCTCGGCGTCAAGATCTTCAATCGCTGCGTAAACACGTCGGTCGCCGTGCGATCCGTCCGGACCGTAACGCGACCCTCGTATTGCAGAGCGTAGGGCGTCTGGGCATCGACGGATTGGGCACCCTGGCTTGGTGCGTTCCGCTCCGACTGAGCCATGGCTGGCCTATCCCCGTGGGGACCGGCGAGAATGGCCGTTGCCAATGCTGCAATTAAAACCTCGAAATGGCCTTTCATGGCATGGCCCCTTTTGGCATCCGGCGGACGCTCCAGACGTACAAATACGCCTGGAATCAAGCAATCAGCCTCTGCACTACCTCGTGGATGCCTGCTTCTCGACGTTGGTCTATGCGGACAGCCTATCGCAGCCAAAGTTGTATTGGAACGGGGCGACACCAATGATCGCCCGGGCTACCTCGCCAGCCCAATCCCACATGGCGAATGGTCTTCCGCCCATGTTTGCAGTGCGAGAGTCCGGTCCTGGCCCAGGCCGTGTAAAAACGCGGATTGTTGGCAGCCTGCTTGCGTGCCCGCTGATGCGGGCGAGATTTGACGGATCGGCGCGGCGGAATTTCTGGAATCGAGCCCCGCGAGCCCTGGTGACGTCCTAGGTCATCTGCACGGGCTGATTTAGGCACGCCAAGGCGCGCCTCAGGCCCGCATGGCGGCCATCAATCCGTCAACGCCCAGAATCTGAATGACCCGCTTCATATTGTAGGCCAACACGTGCAGCGCCATTTCGCTCGCCACTTTGGCCAACGTTCTCATCTGGAAGTGCGTGGCGCCCATCCACGCCTTGATGGTCCCGAACGGATGCTCCACGGTCTGGCGGCGCACACGCATCTTGTCCGGGTTGCGGTCGAGCCGGTCCTGCACAGTCTCAAGAACGGCCTCGTGCTCCCACCGCGATATCCGTCGCTCCTTGCCGGGCGTGCACTGAGCCTTCAGGGCGCACGTCTCACAAGCTGTTGTCCAGTAGCGGCGGAGCATCTTGCCAGCTTCCTCGCTCGTGAACCGATAGGTCAGCCCTCGCCGGCCGGACAGCGATAGACATCGTCCTCCGCAACGTAGATGAAGTCCTGCTTGCCGAAACGGCCTGCCGCCTTGGCGGTCGAATTTATCGGCTTCGGTAGTGTGACCGTGATGCTGGCGGTCTCGCAGGCCAGGATGTCCTTGCCGGCGTAATACCCACGATCAGCTACGACATCGAGGGTCTCGGCGCCCATCTCTGTCCGTGCCTGCTCGGCAATATTCGAGAGCTGGCTGCGATCCGTCCCGACGTTGGTCACCTCGTGGGCAACGATGAGATGATGCGTCGTATCCACGGCGCTTTGCACATTGTAGCCGACCATCCCGCTGCCTTTGCCGCTGGTCGCCATCGAGCGCGCATCGGGGTCCGTTAGCGAGATTTGCTTGTCCTGGCTCGCGATCATCCTGGCGTTCAGCGTGTTGAGGCGCTCTATCTCCTCGCGCAGCTTCGCGATCTTCTCCTTGAGCCGCGTGGTCTTGGCCTCCGGCACCGTCGGTCCCTGGCGATCGGCCGTATCGAGCTGCGACAGATAGCGGGCGATGCTCTCGTCGATCTGTTCCAGACGCCGCTTCATCTTGGCTTCGGTGAAGTTCTTGCCGCGGTTGTTCACCGCCTTGAACTTGCTGCCGTCGATGGCGACGCTCGCATCACCAAGGAGGTCGAGGCGTCGGCATAGCAGAACGAACGCGCGGCAGACTTTGCCGATCGGCTCACCGTAGTCCTTGCGGAAATCCGCAATGGTTTTGAAGTCCGGCATCAGGTGGCCGGTCAACCACACCAACTCGACATTGCGCTGGCACTCCCGCTCAAGCCGTCGGCTCGACTGGACGCGATTGAAATATCCGTAAATGTAAATCTTCAGCAGCGGTCCCGGATGATACGCCGGCCGCCCCGTTGCGAGGGGGGCAACGCCGTCGAAGCCGAGCTTGAGCAGATCCAGCCCATCGACGAAGGCATCGATCGCCCGAACCGGATTGTCCTCGCCCACATAGTCATCCAGCACCGCGGGAAAAAGCGTACTCTGCTGGCGATCCGTACCCTCGACAAAGCGCTTCATCCGATCCCCCGAAAATCGCAAGGAATCATAGACCGCAAATCAATCCAGACAGAGCGTTTTCACACGACCTGGGCCCATCTGCGACATTCTACGGAGGCATTGGAACGTCCGCTGATGGGGGCTAAGCCGACGTGAAGGCAACATTCAGCGATGTCGGAGTTTGACCCGCAGCGGCTGTTCGCCACCGTGAATTGACGCAGTGCGAAAGGTTCATCCGCCCGGAATCGGCTGTCTCCGTCAAAGCGAGATTCGCGGAACGCGAACCATGGAACCTTCAGCGAGGTGGCGACCGCCCACAGCTCGGAAGTTGGGCCGATGAATTCAACAGCCGAAACGTATTACTTTGATTCATGCGCCTTCTTCCTGTCGAGGCCCGATTTTGCAATCGCGCCCGCACAGGCAATAAATCGCTTTACCACTGTGCTCATCGAGCGATTTCTAAGTGTCGCGATCTTCACTGGCCAACTTGCGTTCGGAAGGTCGATAGGCAGCATCTTCAGCCCGAAGCGATCCGCATGGAGGTCGAGAACAGATCGGGGAAAAGTCGTAACAAATCGCCCAGTCGCCACCATACTGGCACGGAGGTGGACGGAAATGGTTTTCATGCAGATCTTGGGCATCTCGATGCCCCGCCTTCGAAACGCGCTAATGATAATCTGATAATTCAATCGGTCTCCGCTGGTTAGAATCCATTGTTCGTCGCGTAGATCATAAATATCGATTTTGCGGCGCCGCGCCCACCGGCTCTGGCAACCAGCTGCAATAACAAGTTCGTCGTCATAAAGCGTCTCGACATTGAAATCGCTGACGAGCTGCTCATCCTCAAGGGGCCAGCCCCCGCGCGCCAAGACCACGTCAAGATTCCGATCCCTAAGTTTTTGTGCAAACGAAAGCGTATTCACGGTATCGACGTCGAGCACGACGCGAGGATATTGCTGCGTAAATGTTTCGCAGATCGGCTGCAGGATTGCCGCTGAAATGGATTCCGGACAACCAATCCTTACTTCGCCGACTGTCGGGTCGGATAGAAATTCGATATCCCTTATGCCCTGCTTCAATTCATCAAATGCCGCCAGAACGTGTCGTTCAAGCGAGGAACCTTCAGCGGTCGCCTCTACTCCACGCGGCGTCCTATCGAACAGCCGGACTCCCACCGCGTGCTCAAGATCGGCGATTACTTCGGACACGGCCGGCTGTGAGACGCCGAGTTCCAGCGCCGCCTTGCCCATGCTTCCCAACCGAACAACCGTCGAGAAAACATGGAGGTCCCGCAGGCGGAGCCGTTTGCCGATCTGCTTCTCCCAGTCAATTCGCTGAGGCATATACCGTCTCTTATGCCACGATAATTGATTAGGGAGTTCTCCTTATGTCATGAGCAAGGTAGTTGCAACAGGCAGGGCAAGCCTTGATCCTGGCCCTACCAAGGAGGAGATCATGCTGTTTCGCTTGGCAATTGCGACAATCCTGGCGACTGGTGCCGTATCCACGGCGGTCCATTGGGCCAAGGCAGAAGGCTTTCCCTCGCGCACGATTACGCTTGTTGTGCCGTTTCCGGCGGGCGGCCCAACGGACACCATTGGCCGTATCGTTGCCGAGGGACTGCAATCAGCGCTGGGGCAGCCGGTGATCGTTGAGAATGTTCCGGGTGCGACGGGTAGCATCGGCACGGGCAGGGTTGCGCGTTCGGAAGTCGATGGTCACACGCTGATCTTGGGCACGATCGCGACGCACGTATTCAACGGGGCTGCCTATGAACTTAAATACGACGTTGTGAAGGATTTTGAGCCGATTTCACTGGTCGCTTTCGATCCCCAGATCATCGCGGTCAAGAAAGCACTGCCCGTCGCGGACCTGCCGCAACTCATCAAGTGGTTGAAGGAAAATCCGGACAAAGCGGTGGCCGGCACCGCAGGGGTCGGTAGTACATCGCATGTGAGCGCAGTAAACTTTCAGGCGATAACCGGCACACAGTTCACGTTCGTCCCCTATCGAGGTCTCGGCCCCGCGATGTTGGACCTTGTGGGAGGCCATATCGATATCCTGTTTGATCTGGCCGCGAACTCCGTGCCGCAGGTTCGCCAAGGTACGATCAAAGCACTCGCCGTGACATCGGTCAGCCGCCTCCCTTCGGCCCCCGAAGTTCCTACGGTCGACGAAGCCGGCCTGCGCGGATTCTACTTCCTCAACTGGCATGCGATCTGGGCGCCGCGCGGTGTTTCCGCCGACGTGGCCGCCAAACTGAATGCTGCCGTCAAAACGGTATTGGCTGATCAGCGATCCTTCAAGCGACTTGCCGACATTGGGCAGCAGGTACCGACCCTTGGGCAACGGACGCCGCAGGCCCTTGCCAACTATCAGAAGGAAGAGATCGCGCGGTGGTGGCCGGTCATCAAGGCCGCGAACATTAAAGGCGAGTGAACCGACCGTTCGGTGGTCATCCAACGTGACAACCATCGAGCGGCTGTCGGGCAGCCGCTCGAACCTTTCAGACATACAGGAAAAGCCGATGCGCATTCACAACCTGTACGCAGATGAGGACGGCGAAACACACTTCCGCGACATAGAAATCGAGCTCACTGAAACAGGCCCCGACGGGACGACGTCAAAAGTCTTTCCCGCGACCGGCATCATATTTCGCACGACGCCCGGGGATTGGTACTTCGGCTGGCATCGAACAACGCGAAGACAGTATGTCGTCAATTTGGATGCCCCGCACCAGGTCACAGCAAGCGACGGTGAGTCAGAAAATCATAGGCCGCGGCGAGATTTATCTGGTCGAGGATTTGCACGGCAAAGGTCACCTGTCTCAAGGACTTGGGCAATTCCGACATTCACTGATAATACCGATTGACTAAGTATCGCACCCACAGCGTCGGCGTTTTGGCCGCGGCACTATTCGTCGGGGTACCTTAAGCCAACCCCGACGGGACGGTAGCTATTTTCTGAATTGCCCGGCAAGGCAAAATCGGACGTTATGGTCAAAATGCTTTATTGTTTGCAGCGATGCATGAGTCCGGAAATGGCCCAACCCGGAAACGGTCGGGGACCGCCGACAGAGTCCGCTCATCGGGGTGAACCGGAAAACATTTGCTCGTTCTGAGCTTTACCGGTTATGACCCAAAGCCGACATTGAGCGCGGTGTCCCTGTCGGCTCTACGAACGGCTCGCTTTCTTGATCTAAATCAACAACCGCGACGTTGTTCGGGTTTACCCTCAGGATGCTTTCATGTGTCGCACCGCTTAGCCGTAAGTGACGCCCGGGTTGCTTTGTCCAACTTCTATAATGTAACCGTCAGGATCGCGAATGTAGCAGCGCGTCTCGCCGTATTTGGGCTTCGGCTCCGTGATGAACTCGGCTCCTCGGCTTCGCCAGAGTTTGTAGCACGCCTGAATATCGGCAACGCGGATATTCAAGAAGCTGCTGACTGCATCGGGATCGGGAGGGACGCGGAGGATGACCGTCGGTTTATCGGGTGTCGGGGCGCCCCCAACGTTTACAATGAGCCACGTGTTCGCGATCTGGAGGTATCCCGGCGCGCCCTTGCTATCGCCTCTGCTCAGAATGCGACTATCGAAGACCGTTTCGTAAAATCGAAGCGATCGCTCGATGTCGGCGACGGTGATAAAGTGTGCGACGGTAAATCCATCCTTCGGCGGCATCTGATAGGTTTTCTGCCCGGCTTGTACTTCGCTCATGGACGGCTCCTATTTGGACTCGGAGGATATGAAGTTAAGAGGCGTGTGGTACACATCGATCGGTCAGACGGAATGTTTGGCCAAGAACGCAAGAATGAGACTCTCGATCTCGTCGTTCTTCTCGTCCAGGACAAAATGTCCGGCGTCGAGCAAGTGGATTTCGGCGTCCGGCAGATCGCGCTTGAACGCCTCCGCACCGGGAGCGATGAATGAGGGATCGTTCCGCCCCCAGACTACTAATGTCGGCGGCTTGTGCTCGCGCAACCATGCTTGCCACGCCGGATAGGACGCAACATTCGTCCGGTAGTCATACAGCAGATCGGCCTGGATCTCGCGTTGGCCGAGTCTCGACAAGTGGGCGTACTCGTCAGTCCAGGTGTCTGGGTTATAACGTTCGGGATGCGAGGTGCCGAGGGTGTGACGCTGTTCGGTGGCCGCGAGCGACACGAACGCATCGAACACTTCAGGATGCGCTTTCGGATCGGCCCAATATTGCGCAACGCCAGCCCACTTGGCGCCCAAGCCTTCCTTATACGCATTGGCATTCTGGATGATAAGTGCCTGCAGCCGCTCCGGATGCGCCGAGATGATGCGAAAGCCGACCGGGCCGCCATAGTCATGAAGGAAGAAGGTGTATTTGTTGATCTTGAGTTGCCCGAAAAGGTCATTGATCGTCTTGGCCAAATTGTCAAAGGTGTACGCATACGACGATGGTGGCGGGGTGTCACTCTGACCGAATCCTGGAAAATCCGGTGCTATCACATGATAGCGTGTTGCGAGCAAGGGGATGAGCGTATCGAACTCGCGCGAGGAAGAAGGGAACCCGTGCAGGAGTACGATCGTTGACGCTTCCTTCGGACCAGCTTCGCGATAGAACACTCCGACGGCACCAACCATCATGCGGTGATAGGTTGTCGTCGTGGACGTCAACTCCAGCGAAGTGGGCTCCTCAGGACGACCAACGACTAACGCCGGCGCAGCTGTCAAAGAAGCTCCTCTTGCCATAATTTCGTTCCGTTGTCGGCCGAGCGCTCGGTCATTCCACTTGATGGATCCTTCTGTCGCCATCGAATCGATCGCTCGCGAAATCGCTCAAGGAGGCACCAGCGTCAGAACAGGAGCTTAAGCGCACCGATGAAGACATCAGTCGTAAAATGCGGGGATCATTTTCAGAGCGTCAGATTCGGCCTTGTCGTGATTGATAAACAACTTCGCTTTGTACGTTTCGATCATCCGCCTGATCCTTTCCATGGAAGCGATTGAGGCGGTCTTATCCGTGTTCAAGGACGGCACCGTGTCCTTGTCAAAACTCTCTTCCAGATGAACCACGTCACCGGACAGAATGATGAAGCCCGATTTCTTCAGGTGCACCATCAATGATTGACTGCCGGGAGTATGTCCCGGTGTGGAAACCAAGATAACACTGCCATCGCCAAATACATCGGCATCACCATCGAGCAGTCTAAGATGTTTTGGAGTGCCCATAAGCTTGCGTGCGAGAGCTTTCAGTTGATTGACGTTGTCGTTCGCGCCATCGGGAGAGCTGATCCATTCATACTCGGTCCGCTGTATCAGAACCATTGAATCCAGGAACAAGCGGACATTGCCAATGTGGTCGCCGTGAGTGTGGGACACCGCGACATAAGTAATGTCGGTTGTCTTAAGTCCGATCATGGCGAGTTGATCAGTCAGCGTCTTGTCCAGGTGGTAGACGATCAATTTGGGCAGGGTCGACCAGCCTTTGGGATCGTTCAACGCGGATTGGGGAACACCCGTATCCCAAAGTAGCCACTGGTTTCCCCGCTGTATCAGCCAGCAAGTCGACGAGAATTGGATGCTCCGCCCGACATTTTCGCCGGGGGTCCAGACCGACTCGTCGTTCGCAAGGGACTGACCGCCATCCAACCGATAAAGCTTATCGGCGAAGCCGGCTCCGGTCGGGTTCGGCAGCCTCGAGGCAGCGGTTGCAGTCAGCGTGCCATCTAGCGACATGTCCGAGCCTCCGGTCAGAAACCTCGATCAGTGCCGGGCTTTGGACTGCCCTGGCGGCCTCTTCGATGACAGCCGCTGCCGCATCGGTAAAAACTCGGCAGTCGTTCAACGGATCGTCGATCTACGACGCTCGAGTGGTGGCAGCCGGTGTGGCCTTTTGCTTCACCGCCGCCATCAGCGTCTTCGCGGCAGGGCCGGAGGAAGCTGGATTCTGTCCCGTGATCAGCAAGCCGTCGCTGACCACGTGAACCCCCCAGTCCTTTACCTTCGAGAAGACGGCGCCCAATTTCAACATTTCATCTTCGACGAGGAAGGGCACAACTTTAGAGAGACCCATCTCTTCCTCCTCGCCGTCGGTGAAGCCGGTAACTTCCTTGCCTTGAACCAGAAACTTGCCGTCCGGCGTCTTGACGTGATGCAGGGCCCCTGTGGAATGGCACACGATACCGATTGGCTTGCCGGCAGCAATGAAGGACTCGATGAGTTTGATGGAATTCTCGTCTTCGGCGAGATCCCACATCGGGCCATGGCCGCCCGGGTAAAAGACGGTGTCGAAGTCCTCTTGCTTGACGCTGTCGAGACGAACGGTCTTGTCGAGCTGAGCTTCGGCAGCTGCGTCCTTCTCGAACCGGATGGTGAGAGGGGTACGGGACCCGGGTTCGTCGCTCTTGGGATCGAGCGGCGGACGGCCGCCTCTCGGGGAAGCGAGCGTGATCTCGACGCCGGCGTCCTTGAACACGTAGTAGGGGGCTGCGAGCTCTTCGAGCCAGAATCCTGTCTTTCGTCCAGTGTTACCCAGCCGGTCGTGGGATGTGATCACCATCAACACTTTCATGACTTTCTCCTTTGTTGCGGCCGTTCTCTAGGCTAAAAATACGGCGAGGACGGCGGCTAGATTGACGGCGATCGCGCGGCCTTGCGGTCACGTGGTCTCCCCCACCCCAAGCAATAAACCAGATTTTAGAGTTGCCTACCGACGGCACCGGGCTGCCCAATTAATCACTAACGGCAAGTTCAGTGCGTCGCCGTTTTCTTTGGCATCCAAGTGAAACAAGCCGCTTGACCATTGAGGACGAGGTTAGGCTTCATCGGGACGGCTGTCGATGAAATCGTCGATCACATGTCCGGCACCGGCAACGTATGCGAAATGACGGTGCAGCATCGGTTCAACAGCGGCTATGGTGCGGCGATGCCTAGCAATGCATCGATCGAATATTTTCCAGCACCATTAATGTACAGCAGCAGGAAGCCTCCCATAATGCTGAGATTTTTGTAAAAGCTGTCCATACTGTCAACGTAATCCGCACCCGTTATTGTCCAATAGCGATGTCCAATAAGCGCAGTTCCTAGCGTGTAGAAAAACATAAGTAAAGCCGAAGGACGTGTGAACGCGCCGACGGCGACCGCAACTGCAACTGGAAGCTCCATGAAAGTCGCTGCGCCAGCAGCCAGTACCGGAATCGGAACGTTAAGCCGCGCCATCTGACTTACCGTGCCCGAAAAGTCCCTCAGCTTTCTCCAGCCGAAAATCAGAAACAGTGTCGCGAGAAGAACACGGGCCGCAATAATGAACTCGTCGTTGATGCCGTTAATCATAAGGCTTTCCTCGCTCCCGATTGTTGTCGTCATCCATCACGCCCGTATCTTCAGCCAATGATCCGACCAACGCAGGACAATGACGGCGGTGTTCCGGTGCGCCGCGGCATCGAAAGCAGATAGCCGGTGAGCACGCGGTGTCACGCGGCGTGCTTATTCATCAGATCCAGAATCAGGGTATCGAGGCTGTAAGGCCCGGCACCGGCCGAAACGATTATGATCAACATAAAGGCATAAAGTGTCTCCGGTAGATAGAGCCAATCGTCGATGCAATCTCCTCTATCGATAGGCTTGTAGAGTTTGATTCGCTGCCGTCCGGACGTGGCCATGGCGACGACGATGATGACAAGCAGGCCAAGCGCGGCGAGTGGCGCCAGGAACCCGATCAGGACGGCGGCCCCGGCGCTGAATTCGACCGACGGCACCCACCATTGATTGAAGCCAACTGCTGGAACGCCGAGCCCCATGAGTTCATCGACGAATGTACGGTGGCGCTCTGCGTTGAACAGCTTGTGATATCCCGAATGCATAAAGAATGCCCCAACCGCAATGCGGTTCAGGGTGATCGCGAGGTCGGTCCATCCGATACCATTGAACAATAGATCCATGATGGTCCATCTCATTCGACGTCTCCTAAGCACTCATGAACCGGAAGTGGCCTCAAGCTGGCGCCTGCAGGTTGCCCGAGTGCGCAATGATGCAGAGCCTGGTGCCGCCTTCGCCACGTTCAGGAAAATCAATACCGACGCATTTCTCACTGGCACCGATCAGCGTTTCAACTCTGGCGCTGTGCCGGTCGCCATTCTGGCGACAAGTTACGGCCTTCCAGGTATTCACCAGTCTCGGCAATTCGCGAGGCCGGCCAACTCATGATCTATGGAGCAATCGCCACTGAATCCAGTCGCCAGGTCGGCATTTATGCCGGCCGCATTCTCAGGAGCGAGAAGTCGGCCGACCAACCGGTCGTTCAGCCGACCAAATTTGAGCTGGTGATCAACCTCAAGACCGCCGACGCTGGGCCTGACCACCCGCTCACAATTTAATATGCCGCCGACGATGTAGTAGTCGGAGAGCCGGGAATCGCCGTGCTGCAAAGTGTCCGCTGTTGGCCCGAAGCGGCGGTTCACCTTAGCCCCGCAGAATGTCTGCAATGCATGGCAAACCGCGGCGGGCGACGCTCTAACCGCCGGTTTTGTCCCCGAGCGGACATCAGGCTGCAAATCGGCATTTCACTACGTCCTTTCCGCGTAAGGGAGCACGGTACTGGGCCAATATTTTTGCTTCCGCTTTTGCCGTTAAATTAGGCACAGATCGCGACGTGCACGCCGCAACCACACGATAAATTGAAGCTTCGCGCTTGGTCTGAGCACTCCGGCCAAGCACCTGTATCAGTGTCGTTTTCTGTACGTAGCGCTCGCGGCCATTGCCGCCGAACGTCTTCGGCTAATTGATTTCCGCGGAGGCTTAGGCATCAATCTCGGTATCGTGTGCGGGTGAGACGCCAAAAGCAATGTTCTTAAGCCTGCAATCGTAGTCCTGGTGCGGTCCCAAGGATGCGCGTATGGATTCCTTTCAGGCAAGCAACCTGCTCGATTTTTGAAAGGCATCATCCATGAAGCGCAAGAGCATCTTGAAGGCCACAACGGCGGCTGCAGTGCTCTCCGTCCTGGGCACCGCAGTTTACGCGCAGGAAAAATACTCGCTGAAATCGCCGGGCGGAATCGCGTTCTCCGACTTCAAGGGCTACGAGGATTGGTCGGTGGTTTCCTCGGCCCGCACCGATGAAGTGCTCAAGGTCATCGTCGGCAATCCGGCAATGATCAATGCTTACAAGGCCGGCGCTCCCGGCAACGGCCAGCCTTTCCCGGAAGGCTCCATGATCGCGAAGCTGCAGTGGAAGCCAAAGAAGAGCACGGAAGCTCCCTTCGCCGTGGACGTGCCGGACGTCTTCCAGCAGGCTTTCGTCATGGAGAAGGACAGCAAGAGATTTCCGGCGACAGGCGGCTGGGGATACGCCCTGTTCAACTATGACGCGGCCGGCAAGTTCACGGCCGACGCCGGCTCCGCAGCCGACTGTGGGCACTCATGCCACGTGGCGGTCAAAAGCAAGGATTACATCTTCCACCCGTACCAGCAGAGGTGAGCGTCATGACCACGTCCGAAGTCGAAAGCCTTTCCGCCACTCTGGCGTCACCGGCGCGACGCGGGGCAATCGATACCCGCGCTATACGCCCGTTCAATTTCAATTTTCCGGAGGCGGATCTGGCCGATCTCCGCCAGCGCGTGAAAGCGACACGCTGGCCCGACAAGGAGACGGTGACCGATCCATCGCAGGGCGTCCAACTCGCGACGATGCAGAAACTCGCGCAGTATTGGTCGACAGATTACGATTGGAGCAAGTGCGAGAAGAAGTTGAAAGCGCTGCCACACTTCGTCACCGAGATCGATGGGCTCGACATTCATTTCATCCATGTTCCTTCGAAACATGAAAACGCCTTGCCGATGATCGTCACGCACGGATGGCCCGGCTCGATCATCGA
Source organism: uncultured Alphaproteobacteria bacterium (assembly GCA_963721005.1). Classification (GTDB taxonomy): domain Bacteria; phylum Pseudomonadota; class Alphaproteobacteria; order Rhizobiales; family Xanthobacteraceae; genus VAZQ01. The sequence goes on from CAVRHR010000003.1 coordinate 1,748,578, forward strand.
ACAGATGAAGATTATCGATCCGCTGACTAATCCGACCACCCATGGCGGAACCGCAGCGGATGCATTCCATCTCGTGATCCCATCACTGCCGGGCTACGGATTCTCGGGAAAGCCGACGGCGCCGGGGTGGAATCCCGTCAGCATCGCAAAGGCGTGGGCGACGCTGATGCAACGCCTCGGCTACACAAAATACGTGGCGCAGGGCGGCGACTGGGGCAACGCGATTTCGGAGGTGATGGCCCTGCAACAGCCGCCGGGATTGCTCGGCATTCACACCAACATGGCGGCCACGGTTCCGCCCGAAGTTTCGAAGGCGCTTTCCGCCGGCGGCCCGGCGCCCGCCGGCCTCTCGCCGGACGAAAAGCACGCTTGGGACCAGCTTGATGACTTCTACAAAAATGGGCTGGGCTACGCCCTCGAGATGAACAACCGCCCGCAGTCGCTGTACGGGATTGTCAACTCGCCGGTCGGCCTCGCGGCCTGGATACTCGATCACGACATCCGCAGCTACCAGATGATCGCCCGCGTTTTCGACGGCAAGCCGGAAGGGCTGACACGCGACGATGTCCTTGACAATGTCACGCTCTACTGGCTGACGAACACTGCGATCTCTTCTGCGCGCCTCTATTGGGACACGGCGCACAATTTGCCCGCAGGCGGCTTCTTCGATGTGAGGGGCGTCAAGCTCCCGGTCGGCGTAAGTGCGTTTGCGGAGGAGATATACCAGGCGCCAAAGAGCTGGGCAGAGAAAGCTTACGTGAAGCTCCTCCACTACAGCAATCACTCCAAAGGCACGCACTTCGCGGCCTGGGAACAGCCAGTGCTCTTCGTCTCCGATATGCGCGCGACCTTCAAATCGCTCCGCACCTAAAGCCCACGGCACGCGCGTTGCGCGCGCCGGCTCCCGTGCGCCCCAGCGACATCAAATCGGAGTGAGGAAAGGCATTCATCGATGAAGACAAGGAAGCTCCTGGTCGGCGCGGTCCTTGCCGCGGCAATCGGGGCGCTGATTGCCGGGTTTGTCTTGGACATAAATGGGCAGCCTATGAAATCGGAAGGAGTACAGCTTCCATTCCTTCACGGGCTTCCCGCCGGCCCAGTTTCCGGTCAAGGCGCTTTGGCTTCTCTTGAGCGCGCGAACGAATGGCTCAATTCGCCGCCCCTAACGGCGTCGGCTCTGCGCGGAAAAGTCGTCCTGATCGATTTCTGGACCTACACCTGCATCAATTGGCGGCGCACGCTTCCCTATGTCGGCGCTTGGGCCGAGAAATACAAGGATCAGGGATTAGTGGTGATCGGCGTCCACGCGCCGGAGTTCGCATTTGAGAAAAACCTAAACAACGTTCGCTGGGCCGTGAAAGACATGCGGGTCGATTACCCGGTCGCGATCGACAACGACTATCTCATATGGCGCGCTTTCGAGAACCAATATTGGCCGGCGCTGTATTTCATCGATGCGCAGGGGCGCGTTCGACACCATCAATTTGGCGAGGGCGCCTACGAAGAGTCGGAAATGATCATTCAAAGATTGCTGGGTGAGGCCGGGGCGGGTGGCCGCGGAGATGACCTCGTGTCGGTCGATGCCCACGGTCTTGACGCTGCCGCCGATTGGGGCACCCTTAAATCTCCGGAAAATTATCTCGGGTATGAGCGTACCGAAAAGTTTGCGTCGCCCGGCGGCGCGGTCTTGGACAAGTCTCGCATGTATGAACGGCCCGCGCAGTTGCGCCTGAATGAATGGGCGCTGTCTGGCGATTGGACAGTGAAGAAGGGCAACGTTGCACTGAACGAGGCCAGTGGAAGCATCACGTACCGCTTTCACGCCCGCGATCTTCATCTCGTCATGGGCCCAGCCGCGCGGGGAACGCCCGTGCAATTTCGCGTCCTGATCGATGGACAGCCGCCGGGCGCGGCTCACGGAGTTGACGTTGACGATTTAGGCATCGGTACCGTGACCGAACAGCGTCTCTACCAGCTGATCCGGCAACCGAAGCCTATTGCCGATCGCCAGTTCGAAATCCAATTTCTTGAGCCGGGCGTGGAGGCTTTCGCGTTTACGTTCGGCTGATCGCTGCGAACCATCCAACCACGGAGAATGCCCCATGGGCACTACCAAAAACCCGGAAACGATAGACCAGCGCCGTCGTGACTTCGTTGGCAGGGCCGCCGTGACCGCGGCAGCCGCTCAGTTCGGCCTGATCGGTTCGGCAGTGGCACAACCCGCCAGCACAAAGCGGCTGCCCGCGATCACGCCGGGGACGCACACGTCGTTTGTTTCGCTGAAACAGATCGATGCCGGCGTCCTGAACGTCGGATACGCTGAGGCCGGTCCCGCCGATGGGGCGGCGGTTATCCTGCTGCACGGCTGGCCGTATGACATTCACGCCTTTGTCGAAGTCGCTCCTCTGCTGGCGACGGCGGGCTACCGCGTGGTCGTCCCGTATCTGCGCGGCTATGGCACGACACGCTTTTTAGCGAACGACACGGTCCGCAATGGCGAGCCGGCGGCGGTCGCCGTCGATATCGTAGCCTTCATGGATGCACTCAAGATCCAGAAACCGATCATCGCCGGTTTCGATTGGGGCGCCCGCACGGCGAACATCATCGCGGCGCTTTGGCCGGAGCGCTGCAAGGCTATGGTGTCGGTCAGCGGCTACCTGATCGGCAGCCAGGATGCCGGCAAGATGCCGTTGCCGCCAAAGGCCGAGCTGGAATGGTGGTACCAATTTTATTTTGCGACGGACCGGGGCCGGGTCGGCTACGAGAAATACCGGCACGACTTTGCCAAGCTCATTTGGCAGATCGCTTCGCCGAAGTGGCGCTTCGACGACGCCACGTTCGATCGAAGCGCGGCGTCCTTCGACAATCCGGATCACGTCGCTATCACGGTCCATAATTACCGCTGGCGGCTCGCGCTCGCTGAAGGCGAGGCGAAATACGACGACCTGGAGAAGGGGCTTGCGCAAGCCCCGGTCATCGGCGTGCCTACCATTACAATGGAAGGCGACGCCAACGGCGCGCCGCATCTGGACCCAAGTGCCTATGCGAAGAAATTCTCCGGCAAATATTCGCACCGGTTGATCAAGGGCGGCATCGGGCACAATCTGCCCCAGGAAGCTCCGCAAGCCTTTGCCCAGGCTGTCGTCGACGCCACGGATCTTTCTTCCGGGTGAAAGCGGACCATCAAGACTTGGGTGCAGCATTTCTGCTTCTGGCCCAAAAGGACGTGGGGGTCGACGCCAGGAGCGTCCGCTTATTGGGGCAGAGCGGAAAACATATCCTCGTTCGGAGCTTTACCGGTTTTGACCCGTTGCAGACATGCCGGGTCAAGTCATCGGCGAACCCGGCTCAACGATGCCCTTTTTTGGGATGAACGAATCTCCGCTCAAGAACATGGTTGGCGTTACCACCAACTGACCGGCACTCGCCAAGCATGCGCCCACATTCGTCGCCCGCAAAGCTCGCGGACGCCGTGGCAGGCACGAGCACAGAGGTTGCGAGGGTCGCGATCGCCGCAAGAGCGAGAATGCAACTGCGAAGCATGGTGGCCTCCTCATTTGAGTTAATCTGGTTTCGATACGTCCTTTGGTAGAAACGGCCGTAGCCGGCGTTCGACTGTCCGGCGGGCAAACCGACATCTTGTGATGGCGATCACTGAAATGGCCAAGGCGTGCGCCGTCTGGCTGGCGATCGGCATAACCTTCCAGATCACGCTGCTCGGCTGCGCCCACGAGGTCACCGAATAACTTTGGTGAGGTCCGCTCCTGGCCCGAAGCGGCGGTTCACCTTGGCGCCGCAGAATGTCTGCAATGCGGGGCAAACCGGACGGTCGGCGGCCGACGCTCGAACCGCCGGTTTTGATCCGAACTAGACCCTCAGCGACTGCGGAGTGTGCGGATTAAGCGCATTCCGCTATATTGGCTTAGGTGCCGCTCTTAAAGGATGGTGGCTGCCAGCGCACCCCGATCATATGACTACGCTTGGGAAGGAGTGGAGCTATGGTCAGTCGGATAGAAGCCGCTCGCAAGGCTGCTCGCCTGATCTTAGCCCTCGCGTCAGCAATTTTCCCAATCATCCTCTCGCTGCCCGCGCGCGCTCAGCTCAATGTCGACCTACACCTCATCCTGGCGGTCGGTGCCTCGGGCGGCGTCGACCATACCCGCTTCGAGCTGCAGCGGCGGGGCTATGTGGCAGCGTGCCGCAATGCGCAAGTACTGCAAGCCATCCGCGGCGGCGAGAACCAGTCCATCGCGGTCGCGATGTTTCAATGGACCGGGCCGCGGCTGCAGATCGAGATCGTGCCCTGGACGCAAGTCAAGGACCAGGTTTCGGCAAACAGGGTGGCGGCGCCGATCGAAACCACTCCGCGCCGGCTCTTCGGTGGCGGCACGTCGATCTCGGGCGCCATCGACTACGCCATGAAATGGTTTCCCCAGAGCCCGTTCGAAAGTGAGCGGCGCGTCATCGATATTTCTAGCGTTGGCTCAAACAATGTCGGCCGCTTGGTGACCAGTGCTCGCGATCAGGCCGTTGCCGCCGGCGTCATTATCAACGGCCTCCCCATCCTAGCGTCGGAACCCTCTCTCGAGGAATATTACAAGGAGAACGTTATTGGCGGTCCCGGTGCATTTACGATTGTCGTGCGAGAGCTTAATAGCTTCTCCGATGCCATCCTGAAAACGATGACCATCGAGATCCCGATGGATACGCGGCCGAATCCGACGCGTATCGGCAGGCGATGAATGTAGACTTGAACTTTTGACACCTTCAAATTAATCCCATAGCCGGTTCTTTGGCGCTGTCGATCAACAATTGAATTTGTCAGGATGTCTCTCCTCGCCTGAAGCGACAATTCACCGCAGCGCCGCAGGATGTCTTAGGGCAAACGGGACGATCGGCGGGCGATGCTCGAACCGCCGGTTTTGACCCAGAGCCGACATCGCTGCGTTCGCCAATTGCAGGCCATTGATCAGCAGCAGCCGCCTCGATTAACCCCTAACAATCTCAATGGGAGTTTTCGGCCGTGAATTGAGGGCGGCCTCGATGACGCGCATCGCGGAGACGAGCGTGGCTTCATCCCCTAGCCGAGTAACAACCTGAATCCCTACGGGCAGGCCGTCTGGAGTCGACCCGCATGGGATTGAAGCCGCCAGTTGTCCGCTGTGGTTGAAAGGGCGAGCGAAATAGCCGATGTCCGTGTGACCTGGCGGCAGGGATTTCTCAATGTCCCAAGCGACAGAAGGCATCATGGGAGCCAACAGAACATCGTAACGTTCAAAAAACAGCCGCAGAGTCTCACGAAACTCAAACTGACGCCGCAACAGCCGCGTGTAAGTATCAACGCTCATCTCACGAAAGCGCTTTATCGCAGCAAGCAAGGGAGGATCGATAAGCTCAGGCGATGCGTCGACGAGATCGCCGAACCGCGCGCTCAAGCCAGCAAAGAACATTGCGCGATGGATTTCAGAAAAATCAGGGAAGTCATCACGGACGGTCGCAAGGGAGGGAAAGACCGACCTCAACTGTTCAATTGCGATTGATACCACGCGTTCGACGGGCGCGTCGATATCGAAGTGCCCCAGCGCTGGCGAGAAAGCGACCCGCAGCGTGCGGACCGTCTCTCGATCCGGTTCGCGGCCAATCGGCTCCAACAGTGAGTAAGGGTCGCGCCGATCAGCACCCGCGATGACCGCAAGCACAAGCGCTGCGTCAGCGACGGTTCTTGCGATTGGCCCAACGTGGAGTAGCATCGGATTTACACCCGCCGGCCACATCGGGACCCGGGCGAAATTCGGTTTGATTGCGACAAGTCACGTCAAAGCAGCAGGGTTACGGAGCGAGCCGCCACCATCGGTGCCAATCGCGATCGGGGTCACGCCGGCCGCAACGGAAGCTACCGCTCCGCCGCTTGAGCCGCCCGGCGTGAGTGTAACGTTCCACGGATTGTGCGTGACGCCGTGCACCAGGCTCTTCGTGATGCCTTGGTAACCGAATTCCGGAGTGGCAGTCTTGCCGAGAATGATCGCGCCAGCCCGCCGCAACCACTCGACCGCGGGCGCATCGACGCGCGCAATATTGTCCTTCATGGTCAACGATCCATAGCGTGCCGGCAAGCCAGCCACGTCGATCAGGTCCTTGACCGATACGGGAACCCCCTGGAGCGGGCCGAGCGCAGCGCCCCGCATCACCGCCGTCTCCGCAGCACGCGCGGCGCTTACCGCTCCGTCGGCGTCAACCGCAACAAAGGCGTTCAGCGCTGGCTGGGTCGCTTCCAGACGGGTCAACGCTGCGGCAACAATTTCAACCGGAGATACTTCGCGCCGGGCGATCCGAGCTGCAATCTCGACTGCATTTAATCGGTTAAGGTCACTCAGTTTACCGCCGTCGCCAACAGCTTGTGCCATGGCGGATGTTCCGGTCGCAAGGGTCGCGCCAGTGATGCTGCGCCCACGTAGCCGGTGGATTTCAAGAATGTTCTGCGATCCTGATCCATCACACCGTCCCCCCAAAAGCGGCAATAGTGCCGTTCCTAGCCGTGCGCAGAGCCGTCCGACTACTGTTTCATCCCCTCGGCAGTATCGATACTATCACTGGCCAAGTGGCGCCGCGATGGCAACTTTTGGCCCGCAGCAGCGGTTCGCTGCGGGCCAAGTGATACCTGCTTTCACAGCAAAACCTGACGTTCGGCCAATGATGCGGACGTCCGCTATCGGGGGACTTGCGGACGGCATTTGCTCGTCACGAGGTTTTCCGCGTTTGACCCCAAGCCGACGTTCACGCGATGCAGTTACTGCGGCTCAATACCAGCGTCCTTTATCATCTTCGCCCATCTGACAAGATCGACCCTGATCGAGTCGCTCATCTCCTCCGGAGTGCTTGAAAAAGATATCTCGGTGCCAATCTCAGCGAACTGCGCCTTTAGGCTGGGTTCAGCGACAATTCTGCGTATCTCTGTGTTTAGCGTTGATACGATATCCTTCGGCGTGTTGGCGGGCGCGGTGGAGACGATCGAGGTGGCGGCCTCCGCTCCGGCCGAGGTCAAGCGCGAAGAGAGGCGCGAAGAGAGAGAGTTTGGGTCCGGCTAGCGACCCCGACATGTCGTCGGAGGCTGGGGAGAAGCCCAAAGCTCACAGGTGGCAGTGCGATACAGTTGTCGGTCAGGTCCTGATATTGGGGCAATATTTGGCCGGAGACTTGACGCCTAGCTTCCGACCCGTTTCGCTGTACCCGATTGCGCTGCGGCCCCTGGGGACCGCGACCGGCCGGCGGCGAGGGCAACAATCACGTCGTCGTTGGCAAGTAGGATTACGTGCTCGGCTTCGGCGGCCTCCTGAGGCAACAAAAAATAGATCAGAACGCCGCCGAGCCGAAGATACTCGAATCAATTAAACGAATGAGAGCCCATTCAATGGACCCTCACGTGGACCACCGGACAGTCGCCCCAGCGGAAGTTGGTTTGATTGTCGTTCAGCCAGCATTGGCCGCCGCACATGATGGGGTCCGACGAGCAACCGCCGGCATAACCGGTGGTCGACGCGTAGGAGTAGCCTGAATTGTAGCCGTACCCTGAGCCATAGCCGCCGTAACCGTACCCGGGTTGCGAGGCTGCGATTGCGCCGGCCGCAAGGGCGCCGGCCGCAAGGCCCAGACCCGGGCGATAATAGCCCCCGTCGTACAGCCCGCCGCGATATCCCAGCCCGCCGCGATACGCCAAGGCGCCGCCGCGAACCCCTACGACACCGCCGCGAGCTACGACGCGCGCCGCAAAGGCATCAGCCGAAACACAAGCGATGCCGAGAGCGGCGACGGCAGCAAGGGAAACAATTCTGTGTATTGACATGACGTGTCTCCGAGATGGATTGCCACCCAAGGGCCCCTCGGGTGTCGGATCCTCTCTGACGGGAGGGCCCTATGGGTTGATTTAGATCAACCGTTAAAATCAAGTCTTTCGACCGGCGAGAGGCCTGCCGATCTGCCGGTGATGCAACCGACGAAGTTAGATCTGATTATCAACCTCAAGACCGCAAAGGCGCTTCGCCTGACCTTGCCGCCGAACCTACTCGCCCTCGCCGACGAAGTTATAGAGTAATCGAAAAAGGTGCTGGAATTTCTGCGCTGCAATGATGTCTGCTCATGGCCCGAAGCGGCGGTTCACCTTAGCGCCGCAGAATGTCTGCAATGCAGGGCAAACCGAACGGTCGGCGGGCGACGCTCGAACCGCCGGTTTTGACCCGAAGCGGACTTTCCGCCCGATCAGTGAGGGAAGTTCTTTTGGGGCAGGACGATCCGAAAAATGGAGCCGCGCGGCGATCGGCGTAATCGTGTCGCGGCTGCATTTCAGTGGTAGCGGCTATTGCAGGAGCTGCTGCACCTTCGCGATTCCGGCGTTAACGCACTCCTCGTCCTTGCCGGGCGAGCCAGAGACACCGACTCCGGCGATGGTGTCATTGCCAACCTTTATCGGCACGCCGCCGTCGATGGCGATAATGTTGGGCAGGGTGATCTGCTGCTGGCGCGTCGGGTTGTCCTTCATGCCCTTCACGTATTCCGACGTCGTCGTGCGGAAGGTGCGGGCGGTGTAGGCCTTGCGGCGCGCGTTCTCCATGGTGTGCAGCCCGGCGTTGTCGCCGCGCAGTGCGACCATGGTCTCGCCGTCGCGATCGACCACCACCGCCGAGGTGGCGTAGCCCATAGCCTTGCAGGCATCGAGCGCGCCGGTCGCGATGGTGAGCGCCATGGCATAACTGAGGTCGCGCCGCTGTATCAGCTGTGCCTCGGCGGGTCCGGCGAGCGTCAGTGCGAGCGCGGCTGCGGCGACAAGCGACAGGCCTGCGTGGCTGCCTGAAACGGAAAAATGCGACATGAAAACCTCCCTACTGTGTTGCGCCGCCCTGGATGGGAGCGGCGAGGACAAGTCTGGTAGCGCTGAGTGCCAAAGCCGCGCGAACAGCGGCATGCCGTCGCCGCAGTGGCTAGCCACGCACCCTAGCGAACTGGATCCAGCACGACCACCGGTATCTCGCGCTCGGTCTTGAGCTGGTAGTCGGCGTAGGGCAGCCAAAACTCGAGCGCCTTCTTCCAGAGTTGGAGGCGCTCCTCGCCCGCTGTCGTCCTGGCCCGCGCGCTCATCTTCTTAGTCCCGACTTGGACTTCGACGTCGGGGTTCGCGAGAATGTTGCGATACCACCCTGGGTGTTCGGGCGCGCCCCCCTTCGAGGCGATCACGAAGTAACTGCCGCCGTGCGTTCCGTAAAAGAGCGGGAATATGAACTTGCCGCCAGACTTGCGGCCGGTGGCGGTCAGCAGCAGCGCCGGCGCCGTGATCTTGCCTCGCCCAGGCACGGTTGTGCTGTACATGTGCCCGTCGGTTCCGCCGCTACTAAGGTAGCGGTTCGCGTGCTCGACCATCCAGTCCGGCAGGTTCGGCGCGAGCTTGGCCTCCGCCATCGTGCCCTCCTTCAAAGCTGCTGGGAACATACCATCGGGTGGCGGATCAGCCAATTCCGACTTCAGGAGCAAGCCGATTTTGCGCTTGTAGAGTGACGATGTGTTGCGGTCGTTGAGTTCTGTTGTTGGCCCATCTCGGTCCTACTCGCCTCTCAGCCGCCACGGCAGCTAACTACGTTAGACCGGACCTGAATTGCTCAACTTGAGATTTACCGGTTTGACCGATCGCGGAGGGCCGCGCTTATTTCTTGGTTGAGTTTCTCGACGAGGCCAGTGGTTACTCGCACTGGCCGGAGCGATGGCCCGGCGCGGCCAAGCACCCTTCCTGCGTCCGGGCTCCTACCGATGCGGTCCGGCGTTGACCCAAACAAGCCCGAGTTGTTGTAGCAACCCGCAGCGAGTCGCCGTGACTCGCCTTCCACACCTCAGCCCTGTCGCGCCCTACTGGGTCACCGTCACCGAATCCCAAAAGTCGCAGTGCCGCAACGCCGAGTATTGTGCATCAGTCAGCGTCGACGATGCCGGCACGTCCTGGATCAGCCAGGCGGGAGCGTCAGCGGCGGTGGTGTAGCGCGGCCACGGCGCGTTGCCCGATCCGTTTGGATTCCCAGTCCGGGCGAAATTGGCCCAGGCGGTGACGAGGGCGTCGGACAGCCTTGTTTGCTTAGGGTTCAGCGGATAGGCCGTGCCCAGCGGGCCGCCGTGCCAGAGCGGAAAGACATACTGGATGTCGGCGGTGTGGTAGGACAGTGCCTCAAAGCCAGGCAGTGGCGGGAAGTAAAACGGCGCCGTCTTGTCGGCGAACTCATAGGCATAGAGCGGGATTTGCGGTGCCAGGGTCTTGTCGAGCCGCCGCTGGTTGCAGATGCCCGAGTCGGTCCCGACCCGGTCCCACGCCAGTTGCGGGCTCTCGAAGGCGCTGAGCGGATAGACCGTGAGAACCTTCGCCGCCGTCCCGTCCGGATACTCCGGGGCGACGAACGTGGTGTTGACGTAGTCGAGGTATTGCTCGGCGGTCGGCGGGGTTCGCTTCGCGTCATCGGCGCTGGTGAAGTACTCCGTTCGCGCCAAACCGAAGTTCGTCTCGTCCGTCGTGTTGCCGTTCATCAGCGGCACCTTGGTGAACCGGCCGCTCGCGAACATCTTCAACGGCTGGTCGGGGATGATCTGGCCGTCCACCAGGCCACGGCCGGATATGAACTTGCTCATGGCGCTTGCCGTGCCGGCGAGTTCTTCCACCTTGGCCGCGGGCAGATTGCGCAGGCATCGGGCGACCTCCGGCCCAGTGCCTGAGCCGCAGCCGGCGGCTTCTGCGAACGCGACGCCGACCGCTTCGGCGGCCTCTCTCGTCGGCAGCGTGAAGGCCGGGCAGAAGCTCTGGCAGATACCGCGGTGGAACAGACCTGCGGCGAGCGGCGACAGCATCTGGATCCCGGTGTCCACGGCGCCCGCCGACTGGCCGCCGACGGTGACGTTGTCCTTGTCGCCGCCGAATTTCCCGATGTTGCGCTCGACCCACCTCAGCACCGACTGCTGGTCGAGTATGCCGTAATTACCGAACAGGTGGCCTTCGTTGTCCAACGCGGGATGCGCCAGGAAGCCCATCAGGTTTAGGCGGTAGGCCGCCGTCACGACGACGGTTTTGCCCACCGAGGCGAGTTTGCTGCCGTCGTAGCCGGGCGTTTCGCCGTCGACGTTGCCGCCGCCGTAAATCCAGACGACCACAGGCAACTTTACCGGCGGATTGAGGTCGGGCGTGAAGACGTTCAAGTAGAGGCAGTCTTCGTTGTTGTTCGGCGGCCCGGAGAAGACGCCCAGCGTCGTCGTCAGTGCGCAGATCGGCGCAAACTCCGTGGCCGCGCGGGTGGCGGTCCACGGCGCCTTGTCCTTCGGCGGCTGCCAGCGCAGGCTGCCCACCGGCGGCTCCGCATAGGGAACGCCGAGGAATTCGGTGACGCCGCTCCTGATGAAACCCTGAAGCCGCCCTTCCTTCGTTTCGACGATCGCGCTCAGTGTCTTCTGGGCCGTTTGTCCGGCGGCCACGCTGGGCAACGCCGCGCACAGCGCGCCGAGCGTGACGGCGAGCGCAAAGGGGACGCTTGTCTTTGACGCTTGGTGTGGATGCGTGATGCGCAACGCCGTCCGCAGCTTCGCGAGCCGGAGCATGGCTTCCTCCCCTGGTGGTTTCACTTTCTAAATGGTGCCGGGAAGGGTAGCAGTTTCGATGACGTGCGGCTTGCACAAAATTCGCCGAGACTTCTCGACGAAAGCGGCGCCCGACGAGCTCAACTTCGCGGACTGCTGTGGATGCCAGCATGGCTGCTCTTTCCCGATGGCATGCAAGTACTTCCGTTCCTGGCCCGAAGCGGCATTCACGGCCGCGCAGCAGGACGTCCGCAATGGAAGGCAAACCAGACGGCAGGCGGGCGATGCCCGACCCGGCGCCTTTGACCCTAACAGAGGCGGCCGCGCGCGCCAAACCACGGGCGTCCGCCTTGGACGAAACGAGAGCGGTTTGCGGTCAAATCATTCCCGCGAAAACGGGGAATGCTGTTCGGTCGGATGGCAACGGGTTCGGAGGCGTCAGCGTACGGGGTTCAGGGTCGAGCGAGATGGAAGTCACCGCAATCGGACAAATCGTCAGAAATTTCTGGAGCAATATTTAAATATTCTCGTTTGAAATAAAACACTGCTGCTCAAGAGGAGGAGGCGAGCGATGCGTCAACTTTTAGGAAAAGTACCGATTAAATATCGCAACGTCACAGAAGAGATCTACCTCTCTGAATTTGTCCGTTGCCAAAACTGCCAGGCCACAGTGCCGACGGGTATCGAGGTCGTTACGGTTAGAAAAGAGGGAAACTCCAAGACGATAATCAAGCACGGTTGGTTCTGCCGCGGCCACGGCGCTGAATTTGCAACGAGGGCGCTGGGCTGACAGTGTCGAGCCGACGCTACCTGCCCGCGTCGACGAGGCGATCGAGTGTTGAGGCTGTTTGCTGCGGTGCATGAGTCGGATTGTGGCCCAACCCGGAAATGGTCGGGACCGCGGACAGAGTCCGCTCATCGAGGTGAACCGGAAAACATGCGCTAGGTCCGAGCTTTACCGCCGCCGCGCCGGGTGAACAGCCAGAAGGTATTGGGGGAAGGAGGCGCTGCTTTTTAACCGCGCCTTTTGAACCAAATCGCCCGCCGGCGCGTCAAAGAGAGACGGTACCGGAGATCGGCCGGGACCTGGTTGGCGTGGGGGGTGGGCCTCATGAACGCAAAAGATCCGCTTCCGCCTGGTTGCGATCTCGGCTCCTTCACGACGCGCTTGATGCCGGCAATCAGCCGCCCTTGAAGCCTCGGCTGACCCGCGCCCGCGCGGGCAAGAGTTCTTTCGCAACAACCCGGCCCTGACCGGGAACATGATCGAAAACTCGGGGAGTGTGTCTCATGCCTGGCCCACGTTATGACCTCATTCTTGCAAGCTCAGCCGCGGCCCTGTTGCTGGCCGTCCCGCTCTGCATGGCGAACGGCCCCAAGGTCGCCGCGGTGGCGGCGGCCGTGACATCCACCGAGCAGGGGGCGAGCCAAGCTCCCGCCGCGATCACAGCCCCGGCGAGCGAAACCTCCGACACCACGCTCGTGCAGCCGTCCGCGGGCGCGACGGATGCAGCCGCCACGCCCGACCCGCTGGCAGCGCTCGATCCGGCCGACCGCGCGGTGGCCGAAAAGATTCGCGACCTGTTGGCCACGAAGGCGGATAAATTCTTCCCCAACAGCAAAGAGCGTTCCGCGGTCGAGGCGTTCTATCGCGGTCGCAATCTTGCGCCGCTTTGGCTCGACCGCGGCGTCGAGAATGCGCGTGCCACATCGGCCATCGCCCGCATGAAGCGCGCCGATACTGACGGCCTGGAGCCGAGCGACTACAAGCAGCCGAATTTCGAGGGCCTTGGGCCGGATGCTTTGGCCGAGGCCGACCTCAAGCTGACCCAGACGGCGCTGACCTTTGCGCGCCATCTGCAGGCCGGACGCTTTCCCTACACCCGCGTGAGCCGCAATATCGAGCTGCCGCAGGCGCTGCCCGAACCTGCCGTCATCCTCGGCAGCTTGGCGGGTGCCGCCGATGCGGGCCAAGCCCTCGACGCCTTCAGCCCCCGGCAGGAACCGTATCGCAAGCTCAAGGCGATGCTCGCGGAGCTGCACAACCGGCCGGGCGCCGCCAAAGGCGAAGCATCCAAGCAGATCGAGACTGTCATCGCCAACATGGAGCGCTGGCGCTGGTATCCACGCGACCTCGGCAACACCCATGTGCTGGTCAACCAGCCGGATTTCACCCTGCAGGTGATGAATGGCGGCACCCAGGTCTGGACCACGCGCATCGTCATCGGCAAGCCCAGCATGCCGACTCCGCTGCTGAGCGAAACGATGAAATCCATCACCATCAACCCGACGTGGCACGTGCCCGCATCGATCGTGCACAACGAATATCTGCCGGCGCTGGCGCAGGATCCGACGGTGCTCGATCGCATGGGCCTGCATGTGAGCTACAACGGCGGCGAGGTGCAGATCACTCAACCGCCCGGCGACGGAAATGCGCTTGGACGCATTCGGTTCAATTTCCCCAATCGCTTTTCGGTCTATCAGCACGACACGCCGGACAAGCATTTGTTCGCAGACGAAGTGCGCGCCTTCAGCCATGGCTGCATGCGGGTGCAGGATCCGGCCAAATACGCCGAGGTTCTCCTCAACATCGTGCATCCCGGCGAGCACTGGACGGCGGACAGGGTCAGGACGCTGTTCGGACCGATCGAGCGCGACATTCCATTGCAGCCGACGCAGGTCTGGGTTCACCTCACCTATCAGACCGCTTTTGTGGACTCCGCCGGAAAATTGCAGCTTCGGCGCGACGTCTACAATCTCGACAGCCGCACCATCACGGCCATCAAGGGTGGTCGGGGCGCCGAGCCGACACCGGAGCGCAAGCGGGAACCGGTGGCGTCATCCGGCTCCGGCAACCCGGCGGTCTCCGCCCGCGCCGGCGCCAGCTTCCAATCGATGTATGAAGCGCCGCCGAGCTACTTCGGACCCGCGCCGCGCGCGACCTATCGGTAGGCGAGCATGCCGCGAAAGGACGAAGGCGATGACGGCAGGAAGAGCCGTCATCGCGGTTTCGAAGCTCTCCACCCGGGCTGCCGCGAGCGCCTGCCGCGAGAGTGACGATGATTACCGATCGTGCCTCCATCAGGGTACGAACACGCCGACGCGCTGGGCCGCACGCGGAAATGAGCCGGAGTCTGGGTGACGATCTCACCGTCGGCGCTGACTGAGCGAGGCCGATCGGGAGTGCGGATCACGACGGCCTAATAAAAGTGCGTTTGCGCGATGCGGGCGTCTGCAATTGGCCCCAGCCGGAAATGGTCGGGGCCACGGCCAGAGTCCGCTCATCGGGGTGAACCGGAAAATATTTGCTCGTTTTGAGCCTTACCGTTCATGACCCGAAGCCGACCTTCGGCGAAGGCCGTAGTTGAAAGCGTCGGGGCCACAACCATCTGGCCCATCGGGCTTGCAGCGGCGCTCCCAGTCTTTCAGGCCACCCGAGGTCCAAAGGCTATCAGCGCACGTCTCCGCTTTTTCCGCGTGCACGCGGCGATTACGCCACCGGTGAGCTGGCATCTATGAACTCCTCGATCTCGCGGTCGCTGTTCAGGCGCACGACCGGAACCTCTGCACCATACTGGAGACGCTCGGCCTCGATGCATGGCCGGCGGTCAGCGTTGTAGCACCAGACCTGCCGCATCAAATCCCAATCGAACTGTTCCGGGCATCCTTCGGGCAAGTCGGGCCGCGTCCGGTCGCGATCGAAGGCCGAACGCCAAAGGACTCGCCAGAGGCAGAGCCAGCGCGGGCGCACGATGACGATCAAGGTATCGGCGCGCGCCAAGGTCAGGTCGAAGGCCAGACCCGAGAAGCCGCCGTCGACAACCCAACCTTCGCTCGCGATCGCATCGGCGACGCGCACACGAAAGCTTGCCCTGTCAGATTGCTTCCAGCCTGACCGCCAGTAGAGCATATCAAGATGCACCACCGGCAGGCCGAGCTTTCGCCCGAGCCTCAGCGCAAGGCTTGTCTTGCCGCTGCCCTGGCAGCCAACAACGACGATTCGGCGCATGACACGGCTCAAATGGGGACTCTCTTCGGGCTGTGGCGGTTCATCGGGCATGGTTTGACGGAAGACAACGGATTCGGAGTGCGGATGTCAGCCCGCGGGCCGTCCAGCCTACTCCTTGATGTTGGCCGCCCGGATCAACTTGCCCCACTACTCGGTTCCTCCGACGATGAGCTTGCCGAAGTCGGCGGGCGAGCCCCCGACGACCATTCCGCTCAGCGCCGCAAACCGCGCCGTGATTTCGGGTTTGGCGAGAGCAACGTTGATCTCCCTGTTGAGCCTGTCGATGATCTCGGCGGGCGTGTTCTTCGGTGCCATAATGCCAGTCCCAGCGCTCGAACTCAAAACCAGGCAGGCTATCGCCGACGGTCGGAACGTCTGGCAGCGCATCGGAGCGCGTCGCGGCGCTCACCGCCAGCGCGCGCAGCTTGCCTGGCGGTTGAGCCGCCGTGCCCCGGCGAATGCTCAACAGTAACCCCTAAGAGACCTTTGGCTTCGGCGAGCGTGCAACTCGACCCGCCGGCTTGCCGGCAACCGATTTCGCGACTTCGCGGACACAGGTTAGGAAGCGTTCGACCACCGGGCTGAGAACTCCGATTCCTCAGCGTGACGATCCCGACGGACCAAGTAGTGTGCAAATCAACCGGTAGCGGCGTGAGGGTGTAATGGTCGGCAATCAACCGCCGCAGGACGGAGGTCGCGAACATTCCGAGGTACGGACCGCTAGCGACCAGACGGGCGCGAAGGATTATGGAGTCCGTAGTTATTATCGGCTTGGGCCTGGTGAGGCCTTGGGCTCGGAAAATCTCCTCGCCCTGCGCGCGGTTCCACGAGGTGGGTCCCACCAAAACCCACGGTTCGCCGATCAGCTCGGCAAGATCGATTTTGCGCCGGCGGGCCCATTTCGAGTGAGCCGCCGCCGCAACAATCGCTGCATCGTCGTGCAGCATTTCCACCTGCAAGTCATCCGCGGCCTCATCGTGAGGCCTTACATTTACAAGCACGAGCATGCAGTCATATCTTCGCTCACGCAACCCCCGGAACACCTCCGTATGATCAATCAAATTAGTGTGCACCTCGATGAGGGGATATTGCTTTGAAAACCGTTGAATGACATCGGGCAGAAGCGTGAACCAAGGCGTCTCCATGCAGCCGATCCGCACTTCTCCTGTGGTTGCATCGGACAGAAATTCGATATCTCTGATGGTCTGCTTCAACTCATCGAATACCGCAACGCTGCGTTTGAGGAGCGCGCCACCGTAGATCGTCGGCTCGATGCCCTGGGCGCTGCGATCGAGAAGCCTCACGCCGAGCGCGTGTTCGAGATCGGCGATGACCTCGGAGACGGCGGGGTGGGAAACACCGAGGTGTCGCGCCGCCTTCGCCATGCTGCCGTGCTGAACGACCGTCGAGAAGACATGCAAATCCCGCAGTTTCAGGCGGCGGCCGATCTGACTCTCCCAGTCGATCTTTCGAAGCATTAGGGAAGTCCTTTCAGGGATGAAATTAGACAGAGAATTCCCCTTATAGCACGATCGGCGTAGATAAAAATCCGAACCGACCAACAAGGCCGGAGGACCCGACCTACTGAGGGGGCATCATCATGAAACTTCCGCGCCGCCAATTTCTGCATCTCGCCGCGGGCGCTGCCGCGCTCCTTCCCATATCGCGGCTCGCCAACGCCCAGCCCTACCCGTCGCGGCCGGTGCGCATCATCGTTGGCTTCCCTGCCGGCGGGATAGTTGACCTGTTTGCGCGCCTGATGGGTCAATGGCTGTCGGAGCGATTGGGGCAGCAGTTCGTCATCGAGAACCGGACCGGTGCAAGCGGCAATCTCGCCATCGAGGTGGTCGCCAAGTCGCCGCCTGACGGTTACACGCTTCTCATGATCAGCTCGAGCAACACGATCAACGTTGCGCTCTACCAAAACCTCAAGTTCAATTTCATCACCGATATTGCTCCGGTCGCGAGTCTCTACCGCAATGCGCCGTCCGTCATGGTGGTGAATCCGTCGTTTCCGGCCAAAACGCTACCGGAGTTCATCGCCTATGCCAGGGCCAATCCGGGCAAGATCAACATGGCGCACGCCGGTCTCGGTAGCCAAAACCATGTCTGGGGTGAACTGTTCAAGCTGATGGCGGATGTCGACCTGGTCGGTGTGCCGTATCGCGGCCAGCTGGAAGCCCTGACCAATCTGTTAGGCAGTCAAGTGCAGGTTACCTTCGATCCTCTGGCCAACTCGATTGAGCACGTCAGAGCCGGCAGGCTCCGGGCGCTGGCCGTGACCACAGCGGTGCGATCGCCGGAATTGCCGCACGTCCCCACTGTCGGCGAATTCGTTCCGGGATTTGAGGCAAGTGGCTGGCAAGGGATTGGCGCGCCGATGAACACGCCTGCGGAAGTCATCGATATCCTAAATAAGGAGATCAACGCGGGTCTGGCCGATACCAAGATGAAGGCGCGTTTCGCCGACGCGGGCGGCTATTCGCCCTTTGTAAGCTCGCCAGCCGAATCAAGAAACTTCATCGCGGATGATGTCGGGAAATGGCGCAAGGTGATCCGGGCGGCGAACATCAAGGCTGAATGAGGCTCGGAGCCATCTTGGGCCAATTGTTACGCTGCTGCAATGGATGCAGTGACGAACGCTTTCCAGACGAGGAGACAGATTTTGAAGTCGATCATGCCCTTTCAGGCAATTAACGAAGTTATGGCTTAGGACTACGGCGAAGGGCAAAGAATGGCGGAATGGTGGAGAAGGGTAATGGGAGAGTCCTACCAGGCCTCGGCGACGCATCACGGTGCAGGCTTCACCGATGATACCGCCCTAATCTGGGAGTGGTTCGCCGTCGTGCGTCGCTTCTGATGCCGTGACGGCGGAGGCACAGTGGTTGCCGGGTTGCCGAACAATCGCGTCCGAGCCGGCGCACGAGGCATCTTCACCGTCAATGCAAACTTAAACAAGAAGGTCGCAATGCCTGTACTTCATGGAAGTTGCCTGTGTGGTGGTGTCAAGTTCGAAATTGCCGGACCGCTGACGCCTCCGAGCAATTGCCATTGCTCAATGTGTCGCAAACAGCAAGGTGCAGCATTTCGCAGTCGAGCGCGGGTGCGCGCCGCCGACTTCAAATGGGTTCGGGGCGAGGATTTGGTCAAATTCTACCAGTCGACGTCCGGCACGTTCCGGGGATTTTGTGGCGTCTGCGGTTCTCCGATCATCAATAAGTTTGAAGCCCGCGCCAAGGCGGCGGTATTCCGCCCTGCTGCTGTTTCGGAATATGGGATTGCGCTTGCGACACTTGATGACGACCCTGGGGTGCGCCCAGGATCCCACTCATTTGTTGGCAGCAAGGCACCGTGGTTCGAAATCACCGACGATCTGCCGCAATACCCAGAACTTCCTCCACCCTACTGGACGACGCGCCTTTAGATTCGGAGGGCGACCGGGCCGCGGACCTTGGGGATGAATTTACGATCTTTTTACAGCGCGAGAGGCGGCTTGTGGCCCATTGCAGAAGGTCCGCCGACTAAGAAGGATGTCTGCTTTCGGTAGCAGACCAGACTCTCAGTTTCACCTTTGGAAGATCCGCATGAAAAAGCTCCGGCCATCTCTGACCGGCGCTCTCTGAAGTTGGTTGTGTCGATGCGTCAGGTCGAGACAGTGGCCGATCTCTGCGCCATTGCGAGCGCGAACCCGAAGTAGCCGACCTGGGCTGCCACGAGCCCGATGATCGATTGCGCGACGTACCCGGTCCCGGCTCCAACCAGCAGGATGACGAGGGCTGCCGGGACCATGATGAGCACCCTGAACATCCCCAGGGCCGCCCCGACCAGTAGACCGCCGACTCCCGCGAGGGCGAGGGGAAGTGGGCCGCGATCCGGTCGACCAGCGTCCAGGCCGTCACTGTGATGGCGAAGGCCAGGGCCGCCGTCACCATGAACTAGTCAAGTCACGACTACCTAACTTTGCTCCCCTATCACGTCTAATAACGTGCAGCGACTTTCTGCCCTCCCGATCGCGGAACTGATCGGGCCGTCCAGGGCCGGCAGCCGGACCTGCTTAATCGACTCCAGCGCGTGCGCATGCTCTTTCGGGGAGCCTTTGCATTCATCGTATTGGCCAGCCGCCGTATAGGCACCCACCACCAGCAGGTCGCGGCTGGCGGAGACGCGTTTGTGGCCGGTACCAGCCGGCAGAATGACGACGTCCCCGGCGCGCAGTGCGACGATCTTGTCGTTCCGGCCGCTGAAACGGCCACGCGCGTGCCCGCGGGCGATCCCCAGCACCTCGTGGGTACCGGAGTGATAATGCAAGAAGTCATGGATGCCGTTGCGCCACGAATCGCTCCAGCCGTTGGATTCGAAGAGCTTCTCGAGCACCGCCGCCGGATCCGGAGCGTGGGTGAGACGCACCGGGCTGCGATAGTGGATGAACGGCAGGGTCGGATTGTTGGGTATGCGCAAGCGTTTCTCAGCCGGCGCCGAGGGGCTTATTGGATAGCAGTACCGTTGGTTGTGCGCGGTGATGTCCTGGCAATGCGAGCGACGATTCACTGCATTCCTGCGGGGGGCATCCGCTCAACCCGACTTAAGGCGGTGGGTTTACGTTCCAGTTCGCTGAGAAATCGGGCTACCCATTGCTGAATGTCGTTTTGTGACAGCACCTTAAAAAGCGAGTTGTGGCGCTCGCGACGTTCATTTAGGGACATCGAGAGCGCCTGCCCAATCGCAACCGCAACGCTATCGGGATCATAGGGATTAACTAGCAGCGATGCCTTGAATTCACGCGCCGCGCCAGCGAAATGCGAAAGGATGAGTACGCCCGGATCATCAGGATTCTGCGATGCGACATATTCCTTGGCAACCAGGTTCATACCATCACGAAGCGGGGTCACGAGCCCAACGCGCGCCGCACGATAGAGACCGGACAACGTGGAGCGACTATAGGCGCGGTTAACGTAGCGGATCGGTGTCCAGTCTGCCTCCCCAAAGGCGCCGTTGATTCGTCCCGCGGCCGAACCGATCTCCCGCTCGATATCGGCATATTCCGGAATTTCGGTCCGGCTTTTGGGCGCGATCTGCAGGTAGGTCACTTTGCCTCGCCAATTCGGCTGCGTCTTGAGGAAGCGTTCGAATGCCGAAAGCCGATTCGCGATCCCTTTCGAGTAATCGAGTCTGTCGACACCGATGATGAGGGCGCGGTTAACCAAGCTTTCCAGCACACGCTGGACGAATGGCAATCGTTCTGAACGCTGGGCAAGATGGGCGAAGGCCGTGGTCTCGATACCGACCGGAAAGACGTCTATCCGCATTGTCCTGTCGCCGACCATGAAATTAAAATCATGGCTGTGCAGACCACATTCGCGCGTGAGATATCGGCTGAAATTGAAGGCGTCGTCACCGGTCTGAAAACCGACCAGGTCGTATTCGCAAAGCGATGGAATAAGACGCTCGTGGTTGGGCAACGCGGTCAGTATTTCCGGCGGTGGGCACGGGATGTGAAGGAAGAAACCGATGCGGTTCTTGTGGCCTCGCTCGCGCAGCGCCTTGGCAAGTGGCAGGAGGTGATAATCATGCACCCACACCAGATCGTCCGGCTTAAGCAGCTCGTGTAGCTCACGCGCGAAGTGATCATTGACACGCAAATACCCACTCAAATCGCGGCGCGAGAACTCGGCGAGGTCGACGCGATAGTGCAGGATTGGCCAAAGCACGCGATTGGCGAAGCCGTTGTAGTATTCCTTGTGGTCCTCTTTGGAGAGGTCGAGGGTGATGTATGTGACTTGGTCGTGTACGACCTTCTGTGTTGCGATCTTGGTCTGCGTAGTGACCTTCCCACTCCAACCGAACCAGAGGCCGGCCATGTGCTTGAACGCAGCGTTCACAGCCACTTCAAGCCCGCCGGCGCGCTGCGCTGCGTTCTTCTCCGGAATGGCAACTCTGTTCGACACGATGACGAGTCGCGCCAAAAACTGTCCTCCAAGCTCCTCGACAGCGCAATCGCGGTTAGGATCAACCTAGCCTTAGAACAGCTTTCTGGGAAGCTCCCATAATGCACCGGATTCTCGTTGAATGTTCTTCGCAGACGGCCATGGATAAAGGCGGGCTCTTTGGGCGCCAATTTTTCTTGGCGAGGCGATGCCCGCCGCTCATGGCGCGCCTACGCGCGAGTTCAAGCTTGAGGCTGTGCGGCTGATCAAGGAGCGAGGCGTCTTGTATGCGCAGGCTTCGCACGATCTTCGTGTGCATCAGTTGCAGTTGCGGAGTTGAATGAAAGCACTTGCGGACCCGCAGCATTCGTTTCCCGGCCAAGGTCAGATGAAGCCCGAGCAGCTCGAGATCGCGCAGCTCAAGCGCGCGAGGTCGTCATACCAAGCTCAACAGCGAGCCCTAGTCTTCGGCGTCGTCGGGGCATTGGCGTTCAAGGTTATGACGCGAGGCGCGCGTCGCGGGCTTCATCTCGCGCTGAGCGATTTCGGCGACAATGGAATGCCCCTCAGACAGACCGAGTGATCTGGCCCGACATCAGCGCCGCCATATGAAACACAAGCGGTACGCGAGCCGTATCGCCGGACTCTGCCGCATCGAGCACAGCCTCTGCAGCAGCCTGCCACAATTCGTGTCGTTTGACAGTTTCTGGTAGTGCGAGAATGTACCCGCCGACATCGGCTAAAGTCCCTAGCCACCGATTCCCGTGCTCGATTTCGATCGGACGATCCAGCGGTCGATTCCACGAGACCTGCTCGCTCCACGCAACTATAACACCCCCCTGTCAGGCTACCCGGCCGAACAAAGTTAACAATTGGTATATGGCGGAAATACGAGGCGTTGGGTGATAGGATAGTAGGTCGCGATCTTGGCGCGTGACCGCGGATCGTTCCTTGCCATTGAACGTTCGGATCATCAGGACTTGGACGCACTCGGTTCATCCAATGGATAAACCAACTTTGGGCTATACTCTCGCTGTGCGCGGTCTACGCGCCCGATGCGCCACCACTCGTCAACGAATGCGCGAAGGACCAAGCGGCCCATTTCGCCAGACGAACATTTGCACTGAGCTGTCCAGCTAGTATTTGCCCGTTCACTCCGTGCGTCGGGTAAAGCGTCTATCGCTTGTAAGGGTAGTCACGGATATTCCGCACCAGATCGCCGCAGTCGGAAGGTTTGGAGAACCCGGCCGCGGAGAGAGTACTTCTGCTCTCGATCCTTTGGAGGTAACGTTCTAGCCAACGAAGGATTGATCGGTCAATGTACCCGACACCCGCTTGACGTACACGGCACATTGGAAGAGGCTAAAGGTCGACCGAAGCCGTCGTCACTATTACCGTACCCGTCAGAAAGTGAGGGGCACAGGATGGCCGAGCGTCCGAATCGCTTCTTCGTCACGATCGTGGCGCCCGACAGGCAGCGCCTGCAGGACGTATTCGGCCGCGATCTCGATCTATTCGCGGCCCGCTCGGACGAGTTGGGGCACCGGGTCGATGGTCTGATCACACTCGAGGACGTAAGAAAGCTGGTCGAGGCCGGATACCAGGTGACGGTGTCCGAAAGCGCTCAGCTTCGGCGCGGGCACCGATTTATCGGGGCCGACGAGTGGATGAAGGACACGCTCAGCGAACTTGAGCGACAACGGAAACAGCGGTGACATGCCCCCGCCCGCAGGATACTTGACCAGCGCCGCCATCGAAGGTGTGCTCGCGCTCCTCCACGCCGCTTACCCCACCTTCACAGAGCTGATCCAGCTCCCGGAGGCCACGGTGGAACAGCGGGTCATCCGCGCCCTGCGTATTCGCGCCGGCGGAGGCGACCGCAACGGCGTCCTGCTTGTAGGCGGCCACCATGCCCGCGAGTTGATCAACCCCGACGCGCTGGTGGGTCTGGCGTACCAGCTGTGCTGGGCTTACGATAACAATCTCGGCATCACGCTCGGCCCCACGGTTTGGTCGGCCAGAGACATCCGGCTGCTGGTGGAGGGGCTGGACATCTTTGTGCTTGCGAATGTCAACCCCGACGGGCGCGAGTTCGTCCGGGCCTCCAGCGAGCCCCTGGATCAATGGTGGCGAAAGAACCGCGGATTCAATGCAGATGGCAGCCGCGGGACTGATCTCAACCGCAACTACGACTTTCTTTGGCAATGGCTTATCGGCCAAACCAGCAGCTCGCCAGGTAGCGATGTGTATCATGGGAGCGCCCCATTCTCGGAGCCCGAAACTCGTAACGTCCGCTGGCTGCTTGATACCTATTCGAACATCACTGGTTACGTCGATGTCCACTCGTACGAGGAACTAGTCCTATACGCATGGGGCGATGACGGGAACCAGAGCGCCAATTCCAGCCAGAACTTCCTGAACCCCGTCTGGGACGGGCTGCGGGGCACATCGGGCGGCTACGGCGAGTACATCCCAGCCTCGGACGAAGCGAAGTTCAAGGACATGGGCAACAAGATTCGAGATGCCATCGCAGGGGTGCGAGGCCGAACCTACACGGTGGAGCAGGGGTTCACCCTCTACGGAACCACGGGGACCTCATCCGACTATGCCTATAGCCGTTTCTTCGGCCCGGGAGGAAAGCGCAAAGTGTGGGCTTTCGCGATCGAGAGCAATCGCAACGACGGTAGCATGGCAGACGGATTCCAGCCTGCCTATTCCGTCGCGCTTGAGGTGGGCAAGGAAGTGCAAGCGGGCCTAATCCAGTTCATGACCTCCTGCCTGTGTGTCGTGCGGGAGGTCGGCAAGACCCTGCTCGGCCCCGAGGTCTTGGAGGGCCTTCGCAATTTCCGAGATGTCGAGATGGTGGAAAGCGCTCGTGGGCGGAAATGGGTGAATCTCATCGAGCTGCACGGCGAGGAGGTCCTCCGCCTCCTCCTAAAGGATGGCGCGACGTGGAAAGCGGCGGGCAATATCCTTTCGGCCAGCGCCGCGATTGTGCTGGGCCGGGAGAGCGCATCTCCCCCGAAGATCGATCGGCCGCTTGTCGCGCAGATGCAACGTTTCGCCGCACAACTGGAGAAGCGGGCCAGCCCACGCCTGAAGCAGGCATTGGCCGACGTACGCCGGGATCTTGCCAAGGTGGCAGGCAAAACTGCCCGACAGGTCCTTCGCTGACCGGCGCGAGAAACCTTATCCGCTCTCCGGAGGCCGGCCGTGTGAATGCTGACCGCGAGCGAGGCGCCCGCGTCTAGGCGAGGTGATGCCGCTGATGGCGGCACGGTTGGGGAGACAAGCTGGGACGCGGTCACTGTGGCGTGGCACAACGGCCGGGTTGCCAAAGTGCATCCCTCTGACGACTATATTTCGGAAGTTGGCTAGGACCTTTGCATGTTACATATAGAGCCCTGGGTTAAGGCGGCCGAATGCGAACGTGTAATACGCGTCGTCGCTGATCCTGAGCGCCGTTCGGTGCTGATGAGCTTACAAGGCTTTTGGGTGGCGCTCGGCAACGAAGGGCAACTCTCCGGTTCAGGCAAGCAGGCCCAGTGCCCGAGATTGCGCAGATACACGTCGAGATGATGGACCTTATATAAGAACGCTATGAACCAACCAGGGTTTGCACATCAGATTCCGGTGCGTGATACAGCAATATCTTGCTCGATACTTGAGAGGCGTCGCAACTTTCGTCGATCCGCCATCTGGGCGCGATAATAGTCGAGAACAAATAGACGAAGGGCCGACGACAGGTTGTCCTGAGCGCGCTCACTGTCGATTGCCGACACCATTTTCGACAAGGTCAGATCGCGACTGGTCGAGATTTCTTTGAGCCCCTTCCAGAAAGCGTCTTCGAGGCTGACGCTGGTCTTGTGGCCACCGATAACGATCGAGCGTTTGACGACGGGCGATCTCATTGCCCCCTCCCTGTTTCGAATCAACGTGAAGCGAACTCAGGGGGCCCGTCGAACAGCCTGGAGATTACGCGCGACCTTCTGCAATCATTAAAATTGCAAGCCAGAGAAGCCGTTCTCACGCCCCAACCGTTCGTTCAACTAGCGAAATTTGAAGTGATCCCCCCGGACCCAACAACCCATTCGCAGGGGAGAATATAGGGTAGAAATGTGCTCGCACGGAGGCGAGCGCACAACATTTTTGACGCGCCGGGTGTGCTAAACTGTGAATACTCCACCGCCTAAAGGCGGTGGCTTCGAGTTACGGCTTAAAGCCGGATTTGGTCCGCCTTCGGCGGACTCAGCTCAGGTCACTGTGAAGTTGTCATCCGGTTCCGGTGGCTTCTGGTTCTTGATGTACCCGACCCATGCCTCGTCAGTTGCGTTCTGCTGCTGGCAACCCAGTAGGCCCTGCCCCGCAATTGCTGGCCCCAGGCTGTCCGCTTCTACGCTTCCATCCAGCTATTCTACCTTTGGAAGCGTCGCGATCCCAGCCGCCTAAAGGCGTGGGGTTTCCTGATCCCCTATCGGGGACTCTAAACCGCTTCGGGAGTGTCCAAACCTTTGTCAGGGCTGACGGGGCGGGCTGCTCGACGCGGAGCGGTGCAGCGGTGCCCAGTGCTAATCGCGGGATGAAATTCAAAGCAGCGGTTCCGGATCACAGCGCCTGGCGAACGATCTGGAATGGCCGGTCGCTGACCGGTAATATGTTGCTGCGCTCCCTGAATCGGCGCACTTCGCCGCGGGATTTTCCGAAGGGGTGGTTCATTAGCAGCCGCGGTACGCCGACCTTTTTCACGTGAGGGTTGGGTAACTACGCACCATTCACCATCGAAATTGATTCCAGAATGAAGATATGATTTCCACTCTGAGCGCCGACTCAGATACCTCTCGGGGGCCTCCTCCAGAGGAGATCACCTATGGACACTTCGCTTTTCGTCAGTCTACTCGTGGCCCTATTATTAGCATGGGCGTTCGTGATTCATGCAATGATGCGTGAATCTACTGAGTAGGCGTTGGAAGTAGAGAAAGGTCGCGAATAACTGTGCTTTACCGCCATCCTGGCTTCGGCGCGTACGCGTGGGGCATCAACCCAAGAGGAGCGCAAACCTTTCGTTAATCGGGCAGATTTAATGGTAGCGGGGCCAAGTCGCTTGTTAGTTGGCGGAGCGCGGTCCCGATTCACCTATCGCAGAGGCCCTGGAATCGGGGCCGCTCTTCCAAAGGATCCGCATTGATCGGGGGTTGCGGACACCGCTGCTTTGTGCCGATTTTGTGCAAAAGTCACCGCTTAGAACCCTTCGGACCCATACACCACAACAAGACACATGCACCACAACAAAAAGACTTCTAATCGATGACCTCGTCGGCGCGCCGCGCAGCATCGGCGACACATCGAGACCGAGCGTCTTGGCGGCTTTGAGGTTGATCACCAGTTCGTACTTCACACCTCCGGTGCTATGCTGCTACGGCAGATCCCTTGTTTCGACACAAGGAGGTAATCATGACACATCTCATCTGGTTCGGTGTTGTTCTGGCTTTGCCCTTGTCTGTGATGCCCACGACCCCGGCTCTGGCACAGTACCAAGTGCAACCCCCTCGCGAAGAATACGACAGCTTGCTTCAAAACTTTGGAAGCCGGCTCTGTCTCCAGCCAGAATACGAGGCCCCCGCCAATGGTCTCGCGATCGTGCAACAGCCGTGCAGCGGGAGCGTTTATCAGCGGTGGTTTTTTTGGGTAAAGAGCATGGAATTTCAAAAGCCCGGTATCTATTGGATCGTTAACTCCGGGAGTGGGCAGTGCCTCGACGACAGAGACGGCAAGACCGCCGACTGGTCACCGGTCCAACAGTGGACGTGCAACTACACCAGCACCACGATGCAGTGGAAGCTGGAAACCGTCGGATACAGTCCATACCCCGATTACCCGCCCTGGGGCCAGCTCATAAATTTGCGCAGCGGAAAATGCCTCGACGTTCGCGGAGGGTCGTCGGCGCCCGGTGCGGCTCTCCAAATCTACCACTGTACGAGCACTGGCACGGTCGCGAGCGGCCATGCCAACTTGGCGCAAGTGTTCGAATGGGTAGGCACAATGCCCAGACCCCAATCGCTTTTGACGCGCGGGACGCGACCGTTAACACGTGGGACGCGGTGAGGGTTGGCGCGAGGGAGGAATGAAAGCGGCCGGCGCAACAAACGGCCGTTAGACCAGAGAACGACATCGCCGGAAATGGGGTCCCACGAGGTCCAAAGGTCGTGCCAAATCAAGCCCCGCGACTGGCGAGAAATGGGCGAAGGTGGTCAAGTTCGCGGGCCTCAAGCCGGATTGAGATCAATCGTCGTCGCGACGATATTCCATAACGTCCCGATATGCGTGGTGATCGGTCAATGACCGCTCCAGGTCAGAACTGGAAATGCTCGCGGTGAGCACATTTTGTCTGTAATACTTCAAAAACAGTCATCTCGGCGAAAGCTTCACTTAGCCTCGAGGCATTCCCTTCACAATCTCTCGACAAGCTCGGCCGCGCCGCCAATGCCCCGGCTGCTCCGTAGGCGGTGAAGTTCGCAAGCCGGCCGTCGGGCGGTGCCACGACCATCGGGGCTGCCGCCATGGCGACGGCCACTGGCGACACCGGCGACGGCACGTCCAACGGCAGGCCATTTTTCATCCATCCCCGAGCCGTTGACCTAGATACCCCCCAGCGCTTGGCGAGCGACGAAAAACCGACCTTCGCTAGGGTCGGATCGTTTAGAACCTGCTCAAGCGCCTGAGCGCGAAAAGTTCTACGAATTGCGGTCACGGTCATTAATCAGCCCCTCCAATTACCGGACGCGAATCGATCCGCCAAATCTCTCACGTGTGGGCAATAGGGTCTCGATTGAGGCGTGCGTACCCTCCGACTTCTGTGGACCGCGGCACCGGGCATCAGGGAGCTACCTTGACCTGCCGAGGCGCGACCCCAAGGTCTAAATGCCGTCGATACCATCCGGATGGGGTCAATTCAGCCGGCGTCCAAGGACGCAACAATTTCGAACATTTTCGCAACAATTTCTGTCGCGAGGGGGGCCCAATAGGCCCGGCCGTGGTGCGTCTAACAGCAAGCACCTGCCCGGCATCTCCGCTGGCAGCGCCATCTCGACCCACTAAGCCGCCCAGATCGAAAATAGTGGGGTGCTCGCCGGTAACAGTCCTCCGCTACCAGACAAAGCCCGCTACGTCAGTGGCTTGGCGGGCTTTTTCTTTCGCCAATTTGACTAATCTGGCCCCGCGAACCTAATTCCGCGAAGTGCTATTAAAATCAATGCTTTCTGACCCCGTATGATCCTGTATCGGCTCGTCTATGTCACATGCTTGGCACATGGATTGCGATGTCTGTTCAGCAGATGTTCTGATCGAAACGCGTATGTCCTAGCTCGCCGGCACCCCGATGTCGGGCGGGTTGACGGTAGACGTCGTGCGTGGGGCATGGCCCTTTCTCCCATTACCATTGGAAGCACGTCTGGAGCCTGGAACCCACTAATCACTCGTGAGTTTCGCGTTCGGGGCAGGGAGCGGTGCGGATGAAACGAAGCTTTGCCTACCGCAAGCACGCTCAAGACTGCCAAGCGATGGCGGAGTTGGTAACGTCGGAGAAAACCAAGTCCCGCCTAATTGAGTTGGCGCGGTCCTTTCATCGGCTCGCGCAGATGGCCGAGCTTGCCGATCAAAGGCGGTCCCCTCGTCAGGGGGACGGCCCTATATGTCCCCCAAACCCGCCATCTGCGGAACCAGCGAGACCCCGGCGACTTCCGCGCGGGATCGCGTCCACGGCTAAGTTGAAGCAACCGGACGCGCAAGGAAGCCCACTGGCTGAGGATAGCCCGCCACAGTCGAACCTTCGCCAAGCGAGGTGCCGGTGGGACGTGGCTGCCCGCTGATGGAGATCAACTCAAAAACCTTCACTCGGCAACAGCGGTGCCCGACGACAGGCGTGCCCCACGCCTGCGGCCAAAAGTAAAGCCCCACAACTTACAGCGGGGCTTGAGGAACGAGCACGGCGAACCCGAAGGCGCCTAACTTTTCCCACGAAAAGAACACAATTGAGTCCTTGGCTATGATATTGTTGTTTGGTCACGGTAATCAAACAACAAACCCGCGTTCTTGTTCGCTCGATGCCGACAGCAGGAGGGAGTCAAATGAACATTCAAACAAAGCAGCCGTCAGCCTATGCGCCAACCCAGGCCGATCCTTTACGTCTCGCAAGCGCCACCATTCAAGCCGTCGATCGGATCGGAGAAACGACCTCGGAGGAAATCGAGAAAACCGCCAAGGAAATCACGCAGGGCGCAGCCGAGATTGCGGAAAAGCTCCAAAAACTGGCGAGCGCCATTCGAGAGCACAGCAAGATCGCTAATGAACACGTTACTCAGTTTTGCGAAAAAGCCACGTCAGTGTTCGACGGTATTCGCGAGCTACAACGGAAGTTGGAGGGAGATCAAGGCGAATCATCTGGGCCCGAGATTAAGGATGACGTATTGCAGGTGCCAGTATTTCTTCAGAACGGACCGGCCGTTTTTGAGCAACCCGGCTTGAAAGACGATAAGGCGAATGCAGCGGCCTCGGGCATTGATTTCACTTTTCAACGGAAGCCTTGAAGGCTCAGGCCGGGCACCGCCTCTGCCCAAGAGGCTCGTTTCTGCCTTCATTGCCACCGCCTTTGCCAAGGACGATGCCGTGGCCTACCTCGCCCAGTGGCGTAAGGCAGATCAATTGCGACCGAAGCTGCCCAAGCTCGCCGTCTGCCTCGATGAAGTCGAGGGAGGCCGACGGCTCGGCTATGACGTTCCGGCGCGGCTCCCCAGAAAGCTTGGACTTTTGCGCTGGACGAGCCGTTCGCATAGGCAGCACCAGCCCGCTACCAACCGGGATCTAGGCCGAACTGATTGCGCTGCGCTCGCTCACCCCTGTCTCAGTGCCACGAGCCGGTTCCGTATCTTAGGGTCGGTCTCCAACTCCGAAACGTCCCTCTTCAAAGCCGTCTGCTCGTCGGGCGCGGTAACGGTTCCGATGAACTTCGCGGGCGTGCCCTCGATGTGGTAGATCTGCCAGCGATACTCTTTCTTCGCCGACATTGCTCTACTTGAGGCGTTCCAGCCTGCGCTCAATTCCCTGCACGGCCAGCGCGAGCTCGACGATGGCGCGGGCGAGTTTGTCGATCTTCTCCTCGACGGTCTTGAGCCCCGCCACCTGGCGGGCGTAGGTCTCGGCACTCTGAGATGCGTTCATCCTGCTTCCTATCCAGCCTTTGGAAGACAGCCTCGGCCGCCAGGAGGGTCATCGGGGGATGATAGGCGGCCGGGACCGTTGCCTCTCTGGGGGGAAAGGCGGAATCGGTATACACGCCAGGATTGGTGCCGCCACCAGATCCTCGATTAATGATGAAGGTGCATAGTTACCGGCAGACCTCATAACTTCAGTGGACAGTGGGCGGCATTAGATCGTCGTGAATCCGGCTTAGGTGGTCGATCTCATCGGCGAGCAGTCGTTTGCTAAAGACAGCACATGCTCCGTGGTTAAACCCTCATGTTTCTCACCAGCGAGGCGAGCGAGCGGGCGTCCAGCCGATGCAGCACGTCCCCTAACTTTGCCGTGTTCGACTCCCCCCGGGCGAAATCGGGCCCGTAGGTTTCCCGCAGGGTGCGGATGAGGGTGTTGCCGTGTTTCTTGCTGATCTCTCCGTCCTTGTCGCGGTGACGACCGACCAGGCCTGGTTGGCTCGCCATCGCAGTGTCCTCTGCGCTTCGTTTTTTTCCTTTAGCCGCGCCGGGGACGCCCGGTTCCATTTCGGCTTTGGCTAGTTGCAAGCCACCTCGGACAGTCCATTCTTCCGCGACAGAAGGCCGTGTTCAGCAGCCGCCTGCCGAACCTCGCTGACGTCTCGCTCGATGAAGTCAGCGATCACCTCGATGGAAACTCCGATCCGAAGACCGTGCGTTAGATCGTGAAGCTCGGTGACCGACCAGGGCCTGCTCATCTGTGCCATGTCAACTCGCCTTCTTCCGGGAAGTACGCTTGGCCGGTGCCCGTTTCGGCGACGCCGGAGCCGTCGGTCTTTTCTTATCCGATCCCCCCTCGGTCTTCAGGCTCTGTCGGAGTGCGTCCATCAGGCTGATGACGTTCGACTGCCGGGGCTCCTGCGGCCTCTCGATCGGCTTGCCCGACTGCTTCTGCTTGATCAGGGCCTGGAGCGCGTCCTCGTACTGATCGTCGAACTCCTTAGGGTCGAAGTGCCCGGCCTTCGAACTCGACGATGTGGCCGGCCAGGTCGAGCATGTCCTTGGGGATCTTTTCGTCGGGGATGTCGTCGAAGTAGTCCGTCTCCCTCCGGACCTCGTAGGGGTACCGAAGGGTGACGCCCATCAGACCCTTTCCCCGGGGTTCGAGGGCGATGATGTGTTCTCGGGAGGTGAAGACCACCTTGCCGAGGGCGACCATGCCCTCCTTCTTGATCGCCTCCCGGATGACGGCGAAGGCCTGCGCCCCGACCTCTCCGTCCGGAACGATATAATACGGGCTGTTGAAGAATATCTCGTCGATTTCGTCGCGCGGCACGAACTTGTCGATCTTTATCGTGCGCTTGCTCTCGATGGCGACCGCCTCGAGTTCCTCCGGCTGCAGCTCGATGTATTGCCCCTTGCCGACCTCGTAGCCCTTGATGATGTCGGAGGCCTCGACCTCGTCGCCGGTGTCGGAATCGACCTTCCGGTACTTGATCAGATGGCCGGTATTCTTGTTGAGCTGGTGGAAGCTAATCTTTTCCCGCTCCGACGTCGCCGGAAACAGGGCGATCGGGCAGGAGACGAGGGATAGCTTGAGATAACCCTTCCAGTAAGGACGCGGGGCCATGGACGCGCTCCATACGACGAGGACCTGACTCAACGTGATCGGGGCTGGGGCGTTCCGGGAACAACAGCGGATCGGCCGGTTTGTCGCAGTGGGGGCTGCACCGCGGCCTCCCTGAATCACCTGGAGGCGTCATGCCGACCATCTCTGCCAAGAAGAAGCTGAAGCAATTTCACGCCACCATGAACGTTACCCGCACGGAGGAATGGTGTGTGGAGGCTGAGACCGCCGAAGAAGCACGTCAGCTCTTGGCCGCCGGCGGCGGTCACCGATGCCACCTCGGCGATCCGATCCACGTGGAGGTCGACATCGTGCTAGATGGCGCCTGAAAAAGCCCCGGCCGTAGTCGGCCGGGGCCCGGTGACCTCAGGTGTGGGTAAGGTAGTTCCCGGGTCACCATTGCCGGATAAGAATGAGGTCTCTAGCCCGAGTGATCAAAGGTCGAAGCCAAAGCGAACCCGGGGATTTTTCATTCTGTCACCAGCCGAAGGAGTAAGTCCAACCAGTCCTTCGTCTGGATGTGTCAAATGACGTGTTCACGGAGGGAACGAGGGAAGTCGCGTGCTGTATCGACGGGTGATCGCATTAAAAAACTCAGGCGCTGTTCGGGTTGCGCCTTCAACGAGGTGAGGCCGCGCGATAGCAGCCTCACCACTCAGTCGTCTAGCCTCAGCGCTTCTGGTCCTGGGGATTGCTGCCCCCAGGCTTCGTCAGATCATTCGGATTGTTGCGTCCCGTTCGATCCTGCGGATTGCTAGGATTTACACCGGGGCCCTGTCCTGTGGTCGAACCGCTGGACGGATTGGTCGGAGTAAACGTGGGGCCGGTGCTGCTGCCACCGGGGCTACCCGCGGCGCCACCTGCACCTGCACCGGTACCCGCGCCGCCGCCACCTCCCGCACCCTGGGCGAGTGCAAGACCGCCCGACAGGACTAAGATCGCCATCGTCAAGATCAAACGTTTCATTGCGTGACTCCTATATGATCGCCCAATAGGCAACGGCGGTCATCTCGCTCGGTTCCCCCCGGAAAAAGTTCGGCGTCCATCTGCAACGCCCTTCATCCTTAAGTCGAGTGCCCTCAATCGGGCCAGGAGGCTTGCGCGGACCGGGAACCCTGTCTGCCTGGAGGCATTGTACGTGCACGCAATAGACAACGGAGGAATATCAATGGTTACGATGGAAAAAGAATCCGCGTCCCTTATTGGCAGCGACAAGGTCGAAGGGACCACCGTATACGGAATGGACGGGAGCAGCATCGGCACTGTACAGCGCGTGATGATCGACAAGATCAG
The DNA here is from genome assembly GCA_963721005.1 of uncultured Alphaproteobacteria bacterium. Taxonomy (GTDB): domain Bacteria; phylum Pseudomonadota; class Alphaproteobacteria; order Rhizobiales; family Xanthobacteraceae; genus VAZQ01. The sequence continues at coordinate 1,782,226 of CAVRHR010000003.1, forward strand.
CGGCAAGGTCGCCTACGCGGTGACCTCGTTCGGCGGCTTTCTCGGCATGGGGGAGGACTATTACCCTCTACCGTGGTCGCAGCTCAAATACGACACGGGGCTGGGCGGATATCGCACCAACCTCACAGAGGCCCAGCTCAAGGGCGCCCCGAAGTACAGCCGCTCCACGGAATGGGACTGGTCCGATAGGTCGAACGATCGGAAGGTGTACGATTATTACAAAACTCCCATGTGGTACGCTGATTGACTGCACACCAAAAAGAAGCCCCGCAGTGCGGGGCTTCTTTCCCAACTAACTTCGCTCTTCAAAGATCGGGAGTCTCCCTAAGATTGGCGGGGCTTCTGCGCCCCGCTCGCTAGCGCGGCCTTCACTCCGAATGCGATGGTCGCGCTGCATCAGGATCCATCGTAACGAGCACCGCCGCCACAATTATCCTCATGGTATGCCGCCCCACACGGTGGGTTTTATCATCCGTCGAGGACGCGCTTCCCGAATATCCAAAGCCCGCTCTTGTCATCCCATTCGGCCTCGAACCGGGCCTGATGCTCACCGGTGGAACTGCGTGATGACCTCCGGCTCGTCCTGGTAGGGTTGGCTTCGGCCGGGCAGTCGGCTGTTGACCATGAACGGCGCGCCGGGGTCTATTTTTCCGGTCGCCGTGTCGATCGTCAGAGTGATGAGGACGATTTCCTTCATTCAGCGAGCCGTGCCGCCAGCGCCTAAGGGGAAGCCCCGCCGACCGCTCGACGGCGGGGCCCCGGACGGTCGGGCCCGGGGCTGGGGGCTTGGGGGCTTCACCGTCCGCCCGACTCAACAGGGGGGCGTCCCGAGGCGTTCCCTTCCACGCCAAATATTCTACCCGGAATGCCGCCTTGGCCTTGTCGAGCGAGGCCGCGTGCCCGTAATTCTTTCGGTTGGTCAGAGGCCGACCGCTTCGGCCGTCGGTCGGTTCTGCTCGGCGGCATGACCGTGTATTTCGTCGCCAGCGTGCTCGCGGTCTGGGCGCCGTCATTTGAGACCTTGCTGCTGGCGAGAGTGCTGCAGGGGCTGGCCATGAACGAGACATCTTCGACGGGCGATATCCCGATTGCCGACGCGGTGCCCCCACCGGTAACGGCAGCCAAGCCGAGGCTGAAGGCCGCGTCAAATGCGCAGGATTGGCATCGAGCCCAAATCGTTGTCGCTGGATTTTTGGTTTTGGCGGCAGTCGGCTTCGTGTTGACGATGGTGACGACTTATCCAGGCCCCTCGTCCACCACGAACGAGATGCTAGGTGGCAAGTTGAATACCGGCAAGATCATAAGCTATTCAGGCCCAAACAAAGAATGCCGGCAGCAGGTCTTTGATAACGAGACTGGGCAAATGACGAAGCCTTCGCCGTGCGACTTGGACATGCTCGGCAACAACAGTCCGGCAGCTTCCGCGAACTCAGGTAATCGTCTGGAGTCAATCAGCAAGGCATTTTCAGGCCGATAGACTTGGAGAGCCGGAGTCTCAGTTAGGCGGTGTTGGCCGCGCCGGCCGAGTGTCCGCTTCTGCTCCCATTGCGGACATCTTGCCGCGCTGCCGCGAACCGCCGGTTCGGGCCAACAGCGGTCATACCGGCGCTCTCCACCATCGCCACATTTACGCAACTCGAATTGGCGAATTGGCCTGCACCCGGTTTTGTAGACAAGCAGTTAAGCTAATCCGGCCCGCATCTCGAACTCCATGGGGCTTAGATAGCCGATTGTCGAGTGCCGACGTTTAGCATTGTAGAAGCGCTCGATGTAATCGAACACGTCGGCCTTGGCTTCATCCCTCGTCCGATAGGTCTTGCGTGCGGTCCGCTCGGTTTTGAGGGACGAGAAGAAGCTCTCCATCGCAGCGTTGTCCCAGACATTCCCCGACCGGCTCATCGAGCAGACGACGCCGTGGTCAGCCATGAGGCGCTGGAACTGCTCGCTGGTGTACTGACTGCCGCGATCCGAGTGATGCAGCAGCGCATCCGGCTTACCACGCCGCCAGATTGCCATCAGCAGTGCGTTGGTGACCAGTTCGGCCGTCATCCCCGCGCTCATCGACCAGCCCACCACACGTCGAGAGAAGAGATCGATGACCGCCGCCACATAGAGCCACCCTTCCGCCGTCCAGATATACGTAAAGTCAGCAATCCATTTGCGGTTGGGAGCGGAGGCTTCGAAGGTTTGCTCGAGGAGGTTCGGAGCGACGGCGGCGACCTGCCGCTCACCCAGATCGGGCGGCAGTCGACGCCGTCGCGGGCGCGACTTGAGGGCCTGCAACCGCATCAAACGCTCAATCCGGTGCAGCCCGCACGACACTCCGTCTGCAAGAAGGTCTTTCCAAACCCGCCTGGCTCCATAGGTCCGATCGCTGGCAAGGAAGCTGGCGCGGACCTTTGCGCCGAGCTCTTCATCACTACGACTACGTTGGCTGCGTGGTCGTGTCAGCCAGGCATAGAAGCCGCCTCGCGAGACACCGAGCGCCCCGCACAACCAGTCCGCCGGCCAGATCCCCCGGTGCTTCGCAATGAAACCGAATTTCATGTCGATTCCTTCGCGAAGTAGGCCGCGGCTTTTTTTAGGATGTCTCGCTCTGCCTTCAGCTTGTTCACCTCGCGCTTGAGCTGCGCGATCTCCAGCTGCTCGGGCTTCATCTGACCCTGCCCAGGAAATGCTTGTTGCGGATCATCCGCAAGCGCCTTCACCCAACCGCGCAACTGCGACTGATGCACACTGAGATCGTGCGAGGCCTGCGCATACGAGACGCCCCGCTCCTTAATCAGCCGCACAGCCTCAAGCTTGAACTCGCGTGTAAACTTCCGCCTCTCCATGACCCACCTCCGGTTCCATTAAAACACCTAACTCGGCGTCTTCGGAACCGGGTGCAGGCCAGACCTCGACTTGCGTCCAACCTTCTTATTTGGGCTCGCCGGAACCTTCTTTAGAATTTCCGAGCGAAGAAGAGCGTCTGTCAGGTTGGTCGCTTTCGCCTGAAAGACGCAAAATCGTCTTGGAAAGAACGGCGTTAAGTCAATCCCTTCCGACCATTCGACCCGGCCGTCTTCGCCGCCATCGGCAACAGTAATTTGAAACGGTACATGTGTCCCGCGCAGTGGAATCTGAGCAAGACGGCTTTCCGCGAGCAAAAGCAATTTCATGAGCTGGACGAGCTGTTTGCTGTCAAGCGCCTCGATTTGTTCCGGATCCGCTTCGAAAATCACGCGGGTATTTTATCCTGTTGAGCCCACTACCAAGTTTTTGCTTGTTAGCTAGGTTTTGACTTATCTCGGACCGGGCTGCACTAAAAGCACACCTATTTGAATTCAGCCCTGGACAGTTCACGGCTTTGAAGCGTCGCGAAATCACCCGTAACATCTGCCCATTTCGTCATTGCGACCAATGCTGTCTTTAGCCCGTTCGCGTAAGGCTTCAGCCGTTCCTCGAAGTTCTTCGGCGGCAACGGCACCGCTTGAGCTTCGTTCGCGAAGCCATCGAATGCTAAGTACAGCTTAGTGAAGACGGCGTCGCTGGAAACCTCCCTCAAAATGGGTTCTACATTTGGGTAGTTCCGATAGATATTCATCAAAGCGGTGAGCGAGTTTCGACGTGCATTGATCGAATCTCTCATGCTCCGTAGTCGCGATACGAGCTCATCTCGATTTGTTTCTACATCGCGCGGCCACGACTCAATGCGTGACTGTCCCTGACTGGTGAGGCCAATGATGCCGCTCATCTGATCTTTGATGCTATTCCAAAATTCGACAAGCGCTCCAATCTCGTCGGCTGAGAGCATCACCGGGTCTGCACTGGGAATTGGCGCAGGCCCCGTGGAGTTAATAGAAGTTGCTTGACTACCCGAGCTGGCTGGCGCGGAACTAATTACGACCGTCGGCTGTCCGGCGGCTCTCAAGCGCGCGGGCAGATACAACTCCAGCACAGGAGGCAGAATGCAAGCCAGAAGCGCAGCGAACAATCCCCAACCCAAAGAGCTTTTTGGAACCGCACTCAAAACAGCGACCCCATGTAGTCTTTTCCGATTTTGGTAGAAGCGCTGCGCCGACTGTTGCAACGTCGCTCCAAATTCAGTCAGCTGATAATTCGTCGATATTACCGCGAGTGCGAACACCATTAGAACAAAGCTAATAGCAACCGCCTCTGCAACAAATTCGTTCGCCAGCAGCTTCGGAAAATATCGCGGCACAACATTAAACAAAGCGATCAAACCAACGACGGTGCCTACAAGCCACGCGGCTACTAGGGCTAGCACTTGTCTCAAGCCTAATGTACGAACTAGACCTAGCGATTTCAGACCTTCAAAGCCGCGTTGATCGCTGCCCGCAGGCGCGATGCCATCACCGGCCGGAGCACTGAGAAGAACTCGCGCCGCATCGCGGGTCAATTTTTCTGCAACTTCTTGATACTCAGAGGCGGCGCCCTCGATTGACATGATATCTGCAAGCGCCGCTTCGAACAGAGCGGATCGCTCAGCGTCTTCGATTGGAACATCGGCTGCGATCCTAACCCAACTCTCAATCTTGACGTATTGAGCGGGCTTAACGTCAAGCGGCTCTCCGATAACCTTGAACACACGCGAAAAGTGGTCTTCCAGGTTCTTCTGCTGCGCTGCTTCCTTTCTCTTTTTGAAGAAACCTTCGACCTTCTCCCCTAAGAAATCGCCTGCTGCCTGTGCAGAACGTCCAAACAGGATGGTCGTCAGCTTGGCGTCGACGACCTTGGTAATATTGCCGACTATGTCCGACTGGCCGCCGCCACCTTCATCGTTTTGTGAATCGGGCATGGAAACTACCATCCACCACTTGTCGGGCGTCGCCTAATGCCGAAGAACGGTCTTGCCTCGAGTCCGACCAAGGTCCTTGCGATCTCGCGGTCCTGTGATCAACCGGCGCCAAGGCGAATAATCGCGTCATTCTGAAATGTCGCCCAACCAATTGATGCAATTAGGGTCGGATTTCGCGGTTTTTTCAAAATTTCCGTTGATGCAAAAGGCGAATTGCCCGGATGCAGCTCGCTGGCACTGCGGTCATGGCACGTTCTCGCTTCGTCCCGCGAAGCTTTGGCGGACCCTTTGGCGGAAACAAGTCTGGCGCCGGCTAAGTATTGGTCGGAGTGGCAGGATTTGAACCTGCGACCCCCACGTCCCGAACGTGGTGCGCTACCAGACTGCGCTACACTCCGACTGAAGCCCGGTCTTATATCGACGGCCCGGCATGGCCGCAAGCGCGCAGGCGCCGGCGCATGCCGGCTGCCCTTGCGGACCCGAAAGGCCCCATAGTCACCGAAATGACCACCGAACCGATGACCCGCACCCTCGAGGCCGACGCGGCGGCGGTCGCGGCAGCGGCGCGCTGCCTTGCCGCCGGCGGCCTCCTCGCCTTCCCGACCGAGACCGTCTATGGGCTGGGCGCCGATGCCCGCAGCGGCGAGGCGGTGGCGCGGCTCTATGAGGCCAAGGGCCGGCCGGCGTTCAATCCGCTCATCTGCCACGTCGAGGATCGGGTCGCGGCCGCCCGGCTCGGGCGCTTCGATGCCGATGCGGCGCGACTGGCGCAGGCGCTGTGGCCCGGCCCCCTCACCCTGGTGGTGCCCAAGCGGCCCGATTGCGGAGTAGCGGAGCTCGCGACCGCCGGGCTGCCCACCATCGCGCTGCGGGTGCCCGACCATCCGGTCGCGCGCGCCATCCTGGCGGCCTTCGGCCACCCGGTGGTGGCGCCGTCGGCCAACCGCTCCGGCCATGTCTCGCCCACCACCGCAGCGCATGTGCTGGCCGACCTGCGCGGCCGCATCGACCTCATCGTCGACGGCGGGCCGACCCCGGTCGGGGTCGAATCCACCATCGTGGCCTGCCTCGACCGGCCGGTCCTGCTGCGGCCGGGCGGGCTGCCGCGGGCACAGATCGAGGCGGCGCTCGGCTACGCGCTGCCGGAGGCCACGCCGGAGGACAACGGCCAGATCGAGGATGGCGTCGCCCCGATGGCGCCGGGCCAGCTCGCCTCGCACTATGCGCCGCGTGCCGGCCTGCGCCTCGATGCCGACCGGGTGGCGCCCGGCGAGGCGCTGCTCGCCTTCGGCCCGGTGCTGCCGCCCGGAGCCGCCGGTGCGGCACAGGTCCTCAACCTGTCGGCGCGCGGCGACCTGATCGAGGCCGCCGCCAACCTGTTCTCGCACTTGCGCGCGCTCGATGCGCCGGGCGTCAGCATGATCGCGGTCATGCCGGTGCCGCCGCACGGGCTCGGCGAAGCCATCAACGATCGCCTGCGGCGGGGCCAGGCGCCGCGCGGCTGAGCATCGCCGGGCGTCACTGGCCGGGCGTCGAGGCCTCGCTCAGCACCTCTGGCAGCAGCTGCTTCCACCACTTGGCCTCGCCGGAGGTGCCGTGCCCGCGGGTCTCGGTCGATGCGGGGATCTGGTAGTAGCGGCCGTTCTTCACCCGCTTGATCTCGCGTTCGAGAATGCCGAGCTCGACCGGGTTGCGCTCGTCGTCGGCCGCATTGATCGCCAGCACGCGGGCCTTGATCTTCTCCAGGCCGCCCGATGGGTCATAATCGCGCGAGGCGTCGTACGAATAGATGTAGTCGTTGGCGTCGGCGGTGAAGCGTTCCGCCAGCCGCGCCTCCACGATCTTGTCCGCCTGCGCCCGTGTCGGCGCCGCGTGATAGAGCGCCCGGGTGCCGCCGCCGGTCGCCATGCTGAAGAAATTCGCGGCGAGCCGCAGGCTCGGCGGCTGCTCGGCGTAATTGCCGTCGTGGTAGGCCGGATCGGAGCGGATGGTCTCGATCATCATGCGGCGGAGCATCCAGTTGCGTCCCGCCATGGCGGTCGGCTGCGAGCCGAGCGGCATCAGCACGCTCATGAAGTCGGGATACATCTCGCCCCAGATCCAGGCATGCATGCCGCCCATGGATTGGCCGATCACCAGCTTGAGGTGGCGGACGCCCAGATGCTCGGTGAGCAGGCGATACTGCGCCACCACCATGTCGTCGTAGTTATATCTCGGAAAGCGCGTGCGCAGCCCGTCCGAAGGCCGCGACGACTTGCCGGAGCCGAGCGCATCCGGAATGATGATGTAATATTTGGCGGCATCGAGCGGCTGGCCGGGACCGAACAGCTCGCCCGCAAAACCCTTGCCCAACATGGTCTCTCCCGAGCCGCTCGAGCCGTGCAGCACCAGCACCGGCTCGCCGGTGGGCGCACCCAGCGTCCGGTAGTGCAGCCGCAATTCGGGCAGCACCTCGCCGGTGTGAAAGCGGAAGTCCTTCACCACGAAATCGCCCGGCTGCGGCGTATCGGCCGCCTGCGCGCGCGCGGCGCCCACCATGAGGGCGAAGCCGAGCAAGACATGAGTGCCGAGGATGTCGAGGCGCATGTTCAACTGCCCAATGAAATGCCGAGCCCTGTGTCTCGCGGCCGCGATTGCGTGGCTGACCCGCGAAGGCGGCGAATAGTGTCACTTTTCCGGCCTGCCGGGAAGCCGGGCGCGGGCCGCGTCGAGCTCGAGCCCCGCGGGCAGGTATCTCGGTGCCGACGACGAGCCGCTCGTCGGAGCGCCATTCACAAAACTGATTCCTCCCAGACATCAGCTTGAGATCATGCCTGCCGATGTTCGCCGTTGCCGAGCCCGAGCCGTTCCGGACCGGGTCGACGTTCTGCCGTCGGCGGCAAATACAAACATTTACAGGAGCAGTCCTCATGATGCGGGAATCGCTTTTCAAGTCCTTGTGCCTCGCCACGGGCGCGCTCGGCGCGCTCGGCGTCGCGCCGGTATCCGCCGGGTCGCCGACGACGCCGATCCAGCACGTCATCATCATCGTCGGCGAGAACCACACCTTCGACAATCTGTTCGGCACCTACCGGCCCATGCCCGGCCAGACCATCGACAACCTCCTGAGCAAAGGCATCGTCAAAGCCGACGGCACGCCAGGCCCGCGGTTCGAGCGGGCCGAGCAGCGGATCGGCCGCGACGAGATCCGCTACAATGCCGAGACATTCTCGACCGGCGAATATGCGACCCTGCCGCAGCCCTACACGACCTCGGGCATCGGCCTGCCGCCCGGCGTTCCGGACACGAGGTTCCCGACCAACCTGCCGAACGGCCCCTATCAGATCAGCAAATACGTGCCCTATGCCGCCTATACCGGCGATCCGGTCCATCGCTTCTTCCAGATGTGGCAGGACTTCGATGGCGGCAAGCTCGACAAGTTCGTCTGGGTCGAGGAGACGATCGGCACCGGCTCGAACGGCGCGCCGTTCCCCTCCGGTGGGTTCAATCCCAAGGAAGGCGCCATCTCGATGGGTTTCTACAACATGAACCCGTTCACCGACGCGGCCGGCCACCCGCAACCCGGCGACGCGCCGTTCTTCAAGTCGCTCGCCGACCAATACGCGCTCAGCGACAACTACCATCAGGCCATCATGGGCGGCACGGGCGCCAACTTCCAGGCGCTGATCTCCGGCGACGCGGCATTCTTCACCAACACCAATCTCAACGGCACCCCGGCGGTACCGTTGAGCAACCAGATCGAGAACCCGGACCCGGTATCGGAAACCAATAACTATTATACCCAGGACGGCTACAGCGGCGGCTCCTACGTGAACTGCTCCGATCCGATGGCGCCGGGTGTCGCCTCGGTCAACGAGCAGCTCAACCGCCACCGCGTGTCGCGGTCGAACTGCGCGCCCAATCACTATTATCTGGTCAACAACTACGCCATGTACTGGAACCAGAGCAGCAGCAAACCGGGCACGCTTGGGCCGAGCTCGTTCACCCTGCCGCCGCAGAGCAACCCGACCATCGCCGACGTCATGACGGCCCACGGCGTGTCGTGGAAATATTACAGCGGAGATCGCGGCACCGATCCGACCGTGTTCGCCCATTCGGTCGATGGCATACCGCTGCTGTTCCACTCATATTGCGGCATCTGCGACCCGCTTACCGGCTATCTGAGCATCATGAAGCACCCCTCGGAAGAGGCCAAGCTGCAGAACTACGGCGCGTTCCTGCAGGACGTTGCCAACGGCACCCTGCCGGCGGTCGCCTTCGTGCGTCCGTTCGAGGCCCTGGCCGGGCATCCGGCGGATTCGACCAGCGATCTCTATGAGCAATTCCTGCAGAAGCTGATCGCCCGCGTGCAGGGCAACGCCGCACTGTGGGCATCCACCGCGATCTTCATCACCACCGACGAAGGCGGCGGCTACTACGATTTCGGGCTATATCCAGCCGCTCGACTTCTTCGGCGACGGCACCCGCATTCCGTTCATCGCGATCTCGCCCTACGCCAAGAAGGGCTTCGTCGATCACACCTATTACGACCACGTCTCGCTGTCGAAATTCATCGAGAGGAACTGGGAACTGCCGCGCATCTCGCAGCGCAGCCGCGACAACCTGCCCAACCCGGTCGCCGACCGCGATAACCCTTATCGGCCGGAGAACGGCCCCGCCATCGGCGATCTCATGAACCTGTTCAGCTTCCCGGGTGACCGGGATCACGACCGGGATCATGATCACGACCGGGACTAGGTCTCGGCTGGTTGGTCATTAGCCGGCCTTTCCCGGCAACCATCGGCATCGTCGAAGGGCTGCGCTCACCCGAGCGCAGCCCTTCTGCATGCGCGCCGCGCGGAAAATGCCGTGCCCACACGCCTGCGGAATGATAGGAGTGCGGCCCGACCCGATGATGGACGACGCGCTTGACCGAGCTCCCCGCCACCCTGCCACCGCCGCACCCGCTGCCCGCCGATCTGCTCGCCCGCTTCGCCGCGATCGTGGGGGCGCGCCATGCGATCACGCAGGCCTCCGACATTGCGCCGTACGTGTCCGAGGAGCGCGAGCTTTATCACGGCTGGTCGCCGCTGGTGCTGCGCCCGGGCAGCGTCGAGGAGGTCGCCGCCATCGCCAAGCTCGCCAACGATACCCGCACCCCGCTGGTGCCGCAGGGCGGCAATACCGGCCTGGTCGGCGGCCAGACCCCGCTGCACGGCGAGGTCGTGCTGTCGCTCAAGCGGCTCGACCGCGTGCGCGAGGTCGACCCCACCTCCAACACCATGACCTGCGAGGCCGGCGTCATCTTGATGCGGGCGCAGGAGGCCGCCGCCGCGGCCGGGCGCCTGTTCCCGCTGTCGCTCGGCGCCGAGGGCAGCTGCACCATCGGAGGCAACCTCTCGACCAATGCGGGCGGCACCGGCGCGCTCGCCTATGGGGTGGCGCGCGAGCTGGTGCTCGGGCTCGAGGTGGTGCTGGCCGACGGGCGCATCATGCGCAACCTGCGCAAGCTCAAGAAGGACAATACCGGCTACGACCTGCGACACCTGTTCATCGGCGCCGAAGGCACGCTCGGCATCATCACGGCGGCGGTGCTCAAGCTGTTTCCGCGCCCGCGCTCGGTCGAGACCGCCTTCATCGGCCTGCCGTCGCCGCATGCGGCACTGGCGCTGTTCAATCTCGCCAATGAGCGGGCGGGCGGCGCCGTCACCGGCTTCGAGCTCATCCCGCGCATCGCGCTCGAGTTCGCGGTGCGCCACGCCCCCGCCTGCCGCGATCCGCTCGGCGCCCCGCATCCCTGGTACGTGCTGATCGAGCTCTCGTCGCAGGCGCGCGAGGGCCTGCGCGCCGCGATCGAGGAAATCCTCGCCGCCGGCGCCGAGCAGTCTCTCATCACGGATGCCACCATCGCGTCGAGCCTCGAGCAGGCCAAGGCGTTCTGGCTGCTGCGCCACCACATCGCCGACACCCAGAAATACGAGGGCGGCTCGATCAAGCACGACGTCTCGGTGCCGGTGACGGCGGTGCCGGACTTCATCGTGGAGGCGAGCGCCGCGGTCGAAGGCATGATCGCCGGCGCCCGCCCCTGCCCGTTCGGCCATCTCGGCGACGGCAACATCCATTTCAACATCAGCCAGCCGGTCGGTGCCGACCGGGCGGCGTTCCTGGCCCATTGGGACGCGGTCAACGCGGCGGTGTTCGCGATCGTGGCCCGTCACGGCGGCTCGATCTCGGCCGAGCACGGCATCGGGGTGATGAAACGCGATCTGCTGCCGGGCGTGAAGGATCCGGTGGCCATGAGCCTGATGCGTGGCTTCAAGCGCACGCTCGACCCGAACAACATCCTCAATCCAGGGAAGGTGCTGTAGTTTTGTAGGGTGGGTTGAGTTCTTACGAAACCCACCGACTGAGTTTGTTTGATCGACCGATGGTGGGTTACGGCGCAAGGGCGCCTAACCCACCCTACGAATCCTGAAACAGCGACGGCTGCCGTTCATCGGGCTTGGGCTTGCGCGCGCGCTTGGGCACGGGAGCGGGCGCCGGCGCGGACACCTCCTCCGCCGACACCGGCCCGATCAGCTCCGGCCCGTCATTGGCGGTGCGGTTGACCGCGGTCGACACCGGAAAGGCTTCGAGCAGCGCCTCGGGCGCCGGCACCAGGAACGCCGCCGCGGTCAGGGCATCGACCGATGCGCAATCGAGCCACAGGTCGAAGGCAGCCGGTTGAAGGATCGCCGGCATGCGCTCGGCGATCGCGCTCAGCAGGCGGTTGGCCGGCGTGGTGATGATGGCGACGCTCTCCACCTCCTCGCCGTTCGGTCCCTCCCAGGTCTCCCACAGGCCCGCGAAGGCGATCGGCTGGCTGCTCTTCTGACGGATGAAGAACGGCCGCTTGCGCTCGCCATGCTCGGTCCATTCGTAGAAGCCATCGGCCGGCACCAGGCAGCGGCGCCGCTTCATGGCGTTGCGAAACGCCGGCTTGTCGTTGACGGATTCGCCACGCGCCACATGCAGGAGCGAGAATTGCCGGGGGTCCTTCACCCAGGACGGAATGAGACCCCAGCGCACCAGCGCGAAATGGCGCTTGCCCTGGTCGAGCCGCACGATCGGCACCGGCTGGGTCGGGGCGATGTTGTAGCGCGGCGGGAAGTTCGGCTGCTCCGGATAGCCGAACAATTGCCGCATGGCCTCCGGAGCCGTGGTGATGGAGTAGCGTCCGCACATGGGACTTTCGCTCCGCGGCTGGACCGCCGCCTTAAGGCCGCATTAACCATAGCGCACAAGACTTTAAGGCGCGACATTGCGGCCGCGACCGAACCGGCCGCCGCGCCCGGAACGGCCTTTGGAGCCTAGATAATCGTGGCGGATGCAAGATCCTACCCCGAACGGCCGTTTCTGGCGGTGAGCGCAGCGATCGTGCGGGCCGGGCAGGTGCTGGTGGTACGGCGGGCCCGGGCGCCCGCCGACGGCCTGTTCAGCCTGCCGGGCGGCGTGGTGGAGATCGGCGAGACCTTGGTGCAGGCGGTCATTCGCGAGGTGGCCGAGGAAACCGCCTTGACGATCGAGCCGGTCGGGCTCGTGGGCTATCGGGAAGCGATCGCGCGCGACCGCGACGACCGGGTCGAGCGGCACTTCGTCATCCTGCCGTTTGCGGCGCGCTGGCTCGCCGGCGAGCCGGTCCTGAACGAGGAGCTCTCGCAGGCGCGCTGGGTAGCCCCGGCCGAGCTCGCCGGATTGCCGACCACGCCCGGTCTCGCCGAGATCGTGGCGAGCGCATTCGCGCTCTTGTCGAAGGCCGATTGAAGAGGCGCGGGCGGCGCCCGCTTGCGCCATCTTTCCGGCGACTGATCGCCACACTCGATGCGGGCGGAGACTGCCGGCTTGCCAGGCGCGGCGCTGCGGCCTATCCCGATCCGACTCATCCGGCATCATACCGACGCATCATGGCGCGACGCATTCTGATCCTGGCTCTGCTCGGTCTCTTCGCGTTCGGCGCGCCCGCGCGCGCGCAGGAGACGGTCGCGCCTTATGACGCCACGCTGCAGCGGCTGGCCGAAATCCTGGGCGCGCTGCATTACCTGCGCGGCATCTGCGGCGCCAACGAGGGACAAAAGTGGCGCAACCAGATGCAGGCCCTGGTCGACGCCGAGGCCCCGACCGGGGACCGGCGCACCCGCATGATAGCGGGCTTCAACCGCGGCTTTCGCATCTTTCAGCAGAGCTACCGGACCTGCACGCCGGCGGCCGACCTGGTGATCCGCCGGTACCTCGATGAGGGCTCCAAGATCGCCCGCGAGGTGACGGCCCGCTATGCGAATTGACGCGCGTTAACCCTTCCTAAAGTTGTGGCTAGGCAGGCGTCGGGCGCATGCTAATTTGCCGCATCGACTTCAGGGGCGGACCCGCCGGCAACTCTCATCAAATCGAAAATCTTGCATGACCACGCAGGCGATCCAGGCTCCGGCATATGTTCCGGAACACGAACAGAAGCGCGTCGCGCTCGGCTATCTGCACGAGGCCTGGGCGGAGGCGCGCATCGAAGGCGTCGACGGCGATTGCCTGGCGCAGGCCTGCCTGTTCGCGGCCTTCGCCGAGTTCGTGGCGACCTACGGCGAGGACGCGGCCGCGCAATTCGCCGAGGGCCTCGCGGTGCGCATCCGCAACGGCGAGTTCTCGCTCGCGTTGGCGCGCCAGTAACCATCCCAAGCCCATCGCCGAACCTCGAAGGCCAGCCATAGCGGCGCGGCGCGCGACCGGCTTGTCCGTCGGCATGAGCGATCCGGGACGGCGCCGCGTGTGTGATACGCTGCGATTTTGCTGATTCGCTGCAGCCGAGCCCGCAAGCCATGCCGTTGCGCGCCCTCCCCGCTCCGTCCGCCAAAATGCGTATCATGTGGCGGCTCCCGACCGCGCTCGGGGGGCTGCTCGCGACGGCGGCGGTCGCGCTCGCCTGGACTGGAGGCGCCCTCGCACAGGCCAAGGTTCGCACCGAGACGATCCGGCCGCCGGCGGCCACCACGCCGCCGTTCACCCAGTTCGTTCCGCCCGCAAAGGACGGGAGCCCCACGGCCCACCCGGCGGCTGCAGCCGAGACGCCGGCCGCGCCGGCCGCCGATCTCGTCCAGCTGCCGCCGGCGGTACAGCGCATGCGGGATCGCATTCTGTCGGCGGCCCGCACCGGCGACCTGGAGACGCTGCTCGCCCTGATGCGGGCGAACGGCGGCATGCCGATCTTCTCCCACACCCAGAAGCAGGATCCGGCCGCGTACTGGAAGGAGAACTACCCGGACTCCGACGGGGTCGAGATTCTCTCGATCCTGATCTCGATCCTCGAGACCCAGCCGGTCCGTACCGACGCCGGGACGCCGAAGGAAGCTTATGTGTGGCCCTACTTCGCCCGGCTCCCGGTCAAATCGCTGACGCCGGCCCAGAAGGTCGAGCTGTTCCGGGTGGTCACCGGCTCCGACTACAAGGAGATGCTGGAACGCGGCCGCTACGTCTTCTATCAGGTCGGAATCGCGCCCGACGGCGCCTGGCGCTATTTCCTCGCCAGCGAGTAACCCCCGTCAGCGTGGTCACGCCGCCGAATGGTCGCAAGCCGCGAATTGTGAAGAGAATCGCAATCGATATCCGAGGGTTAGAACGGTTTCTTCAGGATACCGGCCGACCCGGCCGGGCGCTCGTGCGCACAGCGCCTTACCTTTCCCGGCGACATCTGGCAGATAGCGGACATGAAGGCAGCGCTTCTCCCCGATCGCGGCGTGGTCAAGGTCGCCGGCACCGATGCCCGCAAGTTCTTGAACGGGTTGGTGACGGCCGACTTGGTCGGCGTGAGCGCGGCCAGTCCCCGCTTTACGGCTTTGCTGACGCCGCAGGGCAAGATCATCGTCGATTTCATCGTGGTCGAGGCCGCCGACGGCTTGCTGCTCGATTGCCCGCGGGCGCAGGCTCAGGCGCTGGTCGAGCGCCTTAGCTTCTACAAGCTGCGCGCCAAGGTCACGGTGGAGAATCGATCCGATGTCCTCGGCGTGATGGCGATCTGGGACGGCGCCGCCGCGGGCGACTTCTTGCTATCCGGACCCGCGGCTGCCGCAATTGGGGCTGCGCTGCATCTTGCCAACATCCACGCAAGCCGCAGCAGCCGCGGTCGGGGCCGAATTGGTCGATGCCGCCGCCTACGAGGCGCACCGGATCGCGCTCGGGGTACCGTCCGGCGGTCTCGATTTCGCCTACGGCGACGCCTTCCCGCACGAAGCCGACATGGACCAGCTGCACGGGGTCGATTTCCAAAAGGGCTGCTATGTCGGCCAGGAAGTCGTATCGCGCGTGGAGCATCGCGGCTCAGCCCGCACCCGCGTGATTCCGGTGGCATTCGACGGGGTGGCGCCCGCGACCGGCAGCGCGGTCACGGCGGCGGGAAGATCGCTCGGCACGATGGGCTCGTCGGCGGGACACCGTGGTCTCGCGCTGCTGCGCCTGGAGCGGGTCGATGACGCGCTGGCGGCCGGCGCGGCGCTCACGGCGGGCCACGTGTCGCTGCGGCTGGTCAAGCCGGCCTGGGCGCGCTTCGCATTCCCGGGCGATCCGGCACCCCCATGAGCGCGGCCCTGCACCATGCCGACGGACTGCGCCGTTGCCCCTGGGCCGGTCAGGACCCGCTCTATGTGACCTATCACGACACCGAATGGGGCGTGCCGGAGCGCGACGACCGCGCGCTCTACGAGAAGCTGATGCTGGACGGCTTCCAGGCCGGCCTCTCCTGGATCACCATCCTGCGCAAGCGCGACAATTTCCGCCGCGCCTTCGACGGCTTCGTGCCGGAGAAGATCGCCCGCTACAGCCCGGCCAAGATCGAGCGGCTGATGCAGGACGCCGGCATCGTGCGCAACCGCATGAAGATCGAGGGCGCCGTGCTCTCCGCCCGTGCCTATCTCGAGGTCATGGAGAAGGAGCAGGGCTTCGCACGGCTGCTGTGGGATTTCCTCGACGGACAGCCGAAGATGAACGCATTCCGCAGCATCAAACAGGTGCCGGCCGAGACGCCGCTGTCGCGGCAGATCTCCAAGGAGCTCAAGCGTCGCGGCTTCAAGTTCTGTGGCCCCACCATCGTGTATGCCTTCATGCAAGCGGTCGGCATGGTCAACGATCATCTGGTGAGCTGTCACCGGCACGCGGCCCTGCAGCCGCGCACCAAATCATGAACGCTCGGCGCGCCGTGCGCGCGGCCCCGCGGGCGTGGCAGCGCATGCTGTCGGGACGCCGGCTCGACCTGCTCGATCCCTCGCCGCTGGATATCGAGGTGGCGGATATCGCGCATGGGCTGGCGCGCGTGGCGCGCTGGAACGGCCAGACCGGAGGCGCCAACATCTACTCGGTCGCGCAGCATTCGCTCCTGGTCGAGACCATCGCGCGGCAACGCGTGCGCCTGAGCCGGCCGCATCGGCTGGCCGCGCTCCTGCACGATGCGCCCGAATACGTGATCGGCGACATGATCTCGCCGTTCAAGGCGGTGATCGGCGATGCCTACAAGACCGTCGAAGCGCGGCTGATGGCGGCGATCCATCTGCGCTTCGGCCTGCCGGCGGTGCTGCCGGCCGACCTGCTGGCGCTGATCAAGGCGGCCGACCGCGCCGCGGCCCATCTGGAGGCGAGGCGGCTCGCGGGCTTCGCCAAACCCGAGGCAGTCCGCTTCTTCGGCAGCCCGCCGCGCTTGTCGGCCGCGCTCGAACGGGACTACCTCACGCCCTGGCCGGCAGAGATCGCGCAGGCGCGCTATCTGGAGCGTTTCGGCCGGCTGGTCGGCGAGTGACGAGCCATCGCGGACGGTGACAGCGGAGGGGCATCGGCCTATATCGACCCTTCGAGAAGGACCGGCATGATTCACGTTTGCTCCCTCGCCCGCCTGCACGAGACCGTCGCCCAGACCGGCGCCCGGCATGTAGTGACCTTGCTCAAGGACACCGACCTGGTGCAGCGACCCGGCGGCATCGTGTCGGAGAACCATCTCGTTCTCGGCATGGACGACATCACCGGACCGCTCGAAGGCTACGTGGCACCGGCCGACGAGCATGTCGGCCGGCTCCTGGATTTCGTGCGCGGCTGGGACCGGGCGGCGCCGCTGGTGATACACTGCTATGCCGGCATCAGCCGCTCCACGGCGGGCGCCTTCGTGGCGGCCTGTGCGCTCAATCCGCGTCGCGACGAAGCCACCATCGCGCGGGCGCTGCGCCTCGCCTCGCCGACCGCGACCCCCAATCACCGCATCGTGTGGCTGGCCGATCAGGCGCTCGGGCGATCCGGCCGCATGACCTCTGCGATCGAGCATATCGGCCGGGGCGTGATGGCCTACGAGGCCGACCCGTTCCGGCTCGATCTGGAGTGAGCGCCGCGACCGCGCCGGCAACGGCACGTGGTATGATCCGCCATGTCCGAGACCCCGCTCACACCGATCGAGATCGGGCTCACCGCCGCCATCGTGGCGGTCGAAGGCGATGAGCCGGCGATCCTGGTCGCAGGCGACGGCGGCAAGGATGAGCCGCGCGCCGGGCTGCCGTTCGGCCCGTTCGATCCGCTCGCCCACCGTACCTTCGAGATCGGGCTGCGGGCCTGGGTCGAGGCGCAGACCGGCCTCACCGTCGGCTATGTGGAGCAGCTCTACACGTTCGGCGACCGCGGGCGTCATGCGCGGCCCGGCGATACCGGCGCCCACATGGTCTCGATCGGCTATCTGGCGCTCATCCGGCGGCCCGAGAACGTTTCGCCGCTGCGCGCCGCCGGCGCCGGCTTCGAGCCCTGGTATCGGTTCTTTCCGTGGGAGGACTGGCGCGAGCAGCGGCCGAAAATTCTCGATGCCACGATCCTGCCCTTGCTCACCGGATGGGCCGCGCGCTCGACAGCGGCCAGAGCCCGGCCGCGCGCTCGGCCGCGGCGAGCGGCTGCGCCTGTGCTTCGGCGACGGCGGCGCGCCCTGGGACGAGGAGAAGATCCTCGACCGCTATGAGCTGCTCTACGAAGCCGGGCTGGTCGAGGAGGCGCGGCGCGACGGCCGCGAAGCGGCGCTGGTCCGCCGCAAGCTGCCGGTGCTGGGCGAGCCGATGCGGCTCGATCACCGCCGCATCCTGGCGACCGCGATCGCCCGGCTGCGCGCCAAGCTCAAATACCGGCCGGTGGTGTTCGAGCTGATGGCGCAGGAATTCACGCTGACCGAGATTGCAGCGCACGGTCGAGGCGATCTCCGGGCGCCATCTGCACAAGCAGAATTTCCGCCGGCTGGTGGAGAGCGCCGCGCTGGTCGAGCCGACCGGCGAGATGTCGACCGCGACCGGCGGACGGCCGGCGGCGCTGTTCCGCTTTCGCCGCGAGGTCGCGCAGGAGCGCCCCGCCGTCGGGCTGCGCTTCGGCGGCCGTTCCTGATCAGGCTGTCCCGAGCTGCTATATTGAACTGGAGCGCCATCCGATCAGATTGAATCGGATGCTCCAACCCTTTTGCGGTTGCGCAGAATCTCATCCAAAGGGTCTGCAACCTTTCGGCATCATGCGCTAGCATCGACCCCGGCCGCACCGGCCGCTGCGGGGGCAGGCACGTGGATTTCCTGATCGCTCTTTTGGTCACCGTGCTGCTCGCGGTTCCGGTCGCCGCCATCGTGGGCGTGGTGATGGCGATCGGAACGCGCGACCAGCTGCATGCGCTGGAGCGGCGCTTGGTCCGGCTGGAGCGGGCGTCCGCCGGATCGTCCGCGGCCAGCGCGGCGTCGGCACCGGGGCGACCACCGGAGCGGCCGGCGGCGATGGAGCCTGCCGCAAAGCCGGAGCAGATTTCGGCGCCGCCGCCGGATGCCCAAGCACCGCGGCCACCCGCGGCAGGGCCGCCCACGCCCCCACGAGCGCAGCCCGCGCCGGCGCGGCCGCCGGCTTCGCCGCCGCCGCCCACCAAGAGCTTCGAGGAACGTTTCGGCACCCAGTGGGTGGTCTGGGTCGGCGGCCTCGCGCTCGCGCTCGGCGGCTTCTTCCTGGTGCGGCTGTCGATCCAGCAGGGACTGGTGGGACCCGGCGTGCGGGTGACGCTCGGCGCGCTCTTGGCGATCGCGGTGATCGCGGCCGGCGAATGGGCGCGGCGCAGCGACCGCCTCGGCGGCATCACGGGCCTGCCGAGCGCGCATATACCGAGCATTCTCACCGCGGCCGGAACCACCATCGCGTATGCGGACGTCTACGCGGCCTATGCGCTCTACGGATTTCTTTCGCCGGGCGTCGCCTTCGTGCTGCTCGGCGTGGTGGCGCTGGCGACGCTTGCGGCGGCGCTGCTGCACGGCCCGGCGCTCGCCGGTCTCGGCCTGGTGGGCGCCTATGTGACGCCGCTCCTGGTCTCCTCCGGCCACCCGGATTATTGGTCGCTCTACATCTATCTGGCGGCGGTGACCGCCGCCGCCTTCGCGCTGGCGCGGCTGCGGCTGTGGCGCTGGCTCGCCGTCACCGCCATCGCTTTCGCGGTCCTCTGGGTGCTCCCCGGCATTCACGATGGCCGCGTCGACGCGCTCACGGCGCACGCCTTCCATGTGGTGGTGGGCTTCGGGCTCGCCGCGCTCATGATCGTCGCGGGAGTGCTGTACGGGCCGCCGGCTGAGCCGGGGCGGATCGACGCGGTCTCCTGCGGCGCGCTCGCG
Organism: uncultured Alphaproteobacteria bacterium; assembly: GCA_963721005.1. Classification (GTDB taxonomy): domain Bacteria; phylum Pseudomonadota; class Alphaproteobacteria; order Rhizobiales; family Xanthobacteraceae; genus VAZQ01. Next base: position 1,801,669 of record CAVRHR010000003.1, read on the forward strand.
GCCTTCGTGGCCGCCGCCACGATCCTGGTGCTGGCGAGCCGCCAAGATCCGCTGGCGCTCACCGCCTTCGTGGCGCTGGTCGTCGCCACCTGCGCCATCGCGTGGCGATCGGAGGCGGCGACCGCGGCCGTGCCGGCAGCCGCCGTGCTGGTCGCCGTCGTGTTCGCGCATTGGGCCGCCAACACCGATATCGTGCATCTCATCGCTCCGGGCGGACCTGTCGCCGGCTTCGTGCCGGAGCCGGAGCGGGCGCAATTCGGCTGGCACCTGGTGCTCGGCATCGGCTTTGCGCTCCTGTTCGGCGGCGCCGGATTTCTGGCGCAGGGGCGCTCCGCCCACGCGCTGGTGCCGGTGCTCTGGAGCGCCGCGGCGGTATTCGGGCCGATCGCAATTCTCGTCGCGCTCTATTACCGGATCGCCGGCTTCGATCGCTCGATCCCGTTCGCGAGCGTCGCCTTGCTGCTGGCCGGACTTGCCGCCTACGCGACCGAATCCCTGAACCGGCGCGCGCCGCGTCCCGGCCTCGCCGCCTCCGGCGCGATCTTCGCGACCGGAGCGGTGGCGGCGCTGGCGCTCGCCTTCACCATGGCGCTCGACAAGGGCTGGCTGACCATCGCGCTCGCCCTGATGGTGCCCGGCATTGCCTGGATCGCGGAGAAGCGGCCGCTGCCGGCGCTGCGGACGCTGGCCGCGCTGGTGACCGCGCTGGTGCTGGCGCGAATCGCGCGCGAGCCGCGCATCGTCGGCGCCGACGTCGGCACCACCCCGATCTTCAACTGGCTGCTGTACGGCTACGGCATCCCGGCCGCGGCGTTCTGGCTCGCTGGGCAGCGGTTGCGGCGGCGCGCCGACGATGGGCCGGCACGTATCGTGGATCTGGCCGCCATCCTGTTCACGCTGCTGCTCTGCTTTCTCGAAATCCGCCATTTCATGACCGGCGGCGATGTCTATCGGGAGGACGCCGGGCTCGCCGAGCTGGCGCTGCATGTGTGGGCGTGGCTCGCGCTCGCGATCGGTCTCGAACGTTTGCGCCTGCGCACCCGCAGCGTGGTCCATAACCTCGGGGCGCTGGCGACAGCGGCACTCGCGCTCGCCGCTATCGTGGTCGGATTGGGAATTGTCGAAAATCCGCTCTTTTCCGGCGAGCCGGTCGGCGGGCCGTTCCTCAACCTCATTCTGCTCGGCTACGGGGTGCCGGCCCTGCTCTGCGGTGCGCTCGCCATGGTGACGCGCGCCGTGCGGCCGCGCCCCTATGCGGTGACGGCCGCCATCACCTCGGTCGCGCTCGCGCTCGCCTATCTCACCCTGCAGGTGACGCGCTTCTATCATGGCGCGGATTTGACCGACGGCGAGACCGGCGATGCCGAGCAGTACACCTATTCGGCGGTCTGGCTCGGTTTCGGGGTGGCGCTGCTCGCCGCCGGCATCTGGCTGCGCTCGCGCCCGCTGCGCTTCGCCTCGGCGGCGGTCACCATCCTCACCGTGTTCAAGGTCTTTTTCGTGGACATGTCCAATCTCACCGGCATCTACCAGGCGCTGTCCTTCATCGGGCTCGGCATCGTGTTGCTCGGCATCGGCTGGTTCTACCAACGGCTGCTGTTCCGGCCGGTCCCGCCGGCCGCTGCTGCGCCGGGCGTCAGCGTCTAGCTAGATCGGCGCCCGGAAAGCGCTTCGCTCGGCGATCACTTCTGATCCAGCACGCGGCGCACCACGATCTCGGAGAGCTGCACGACCAGCTCGCGCAGCTGCTCGTTCTCCGCACGTAGCGCGTCGAGATCCGGATGATCGAGGTCGGGCGGCGGCGAGGCCCGCGCACGGTCGCGGCGGGCGTTCGGCGTGGGCATGCTTTCCATCCAGCGCCTCCTGTTCGCGGTTGCCGATTGGTCTCCCTCAGCCCAGGCCCGAAGGAACGCAGCTTGCATGATTCGCAGCGAATTCGGGCGGTAGGGCGACACCCGGAATTACATTATTCCAAGTTCGGAATTTCGACGTCGCGGCGACGTCGCACATTGTTGCGTTCGAGCGAACGCTTGCGCGACGATGAAGGATCAGACCAGGCTTATCGATCCGGCCTGGGTGTCGGCAAAGGCACGTCGGCGCGCGGCGCCGCAGCGGACGCGGGCGCAGACGACGGCGCGGGCATTATCGCGGGCGCGTAGAACATTTCCGGCGAGAGCCAGTTCGGCTGCTGGGCCTTGGCCTCGGCCGCATTGTCGGCGCGCGCCGGCGTGGTGGATTCGGCGACGCCCTGTCCCGACGGATCCGTCGCAGGGACCCGACGCTCATCGCTCATCCACAGGCCGACCCCGGCCAACACCAGAAGCACGGCGGCGATTGCCAGCCGTTCGCCGACCCGGCGCGCAAGCGAGCGAGGCTCGGACAGGCGAATGGCGGGCCCGCCAACGAAGCCAGGCTCGAAATCGTCGAGGCTGGACACGTCCGACACGTCGGGGGCACCGAGCCGGTCTCCGGCATCGAGCCGATCGGCGATCTCGGGCCTGGGCGACCGCGGCGGCGGCCAGACCGAGGCAACACTCGAACTCGTGCAGCTCCTCCTCGACCGGCTCGTCCGCCGGGACCAGCGTCGGCTGATCGTCCTCATCGCCGAATTCGATGCGCCGGATGGCCTCCCGGAAGGCTTGCTCCTCGCGCGCAACATCGGCATCGGAGACCGGTGCGGCGGCGGTCGCCAGCCGCCGCAGCAGGGCCTTGTGCTCGCGGTCATAGACGGCGAAACGCGCCCCATAGGCGTCGCGATCGATCGACGCGACGGCACGCGACAGCGGCGTGAAATGGTCGATGTTGAGTATCATGGACCGAAACCTCGCTCGTTTTCTGCGGCAATCGAGCGTCGCGAACTAAAAGTCAACCACAGCAGAAAACATGACTCCGAAGGCCCCCGGGGCGCAACACAAAAGAAAAAACCCCGCCGAAGCGGGGTAAGTAGTCATCGGCCGGTTCAGGGGGGATCGGGGGGGGTATGAAGCGGCCGGCAACCATTGGTCGCAGCCATCCCGGTGAAGGTTCATCGAACTCGCAGCCGCGACCGCGGCGCGCGGAACATGTCAGCCATGCGGAGATTTCGGGTCAGGCTACCACCAGCAGGGAAATCGATCAGTCGCCCGCTGCTTCCGCCATGGCGGCGGCATGGATCGCCAAGGGGGTGCGCGAACCTTCGTTGGTGCGCACCATGTTGACGCGGGTGGTGCGGCGGGTGAAATCGCAATAGGCGAAGCGCAGGCCGGAGACGGAGCCGCGGAAGCTCTGCGGGTCGGTCTTGTCGACATTGAAGCACGGCTGCATCGGCAGGCCGCTCACCGAAGCGCAGACCGATTCGCCCTGCGCCCGCACGGTTCCGGCCGGCAGCGTCACATAGCGCACCGGTCCGTTGCCGCCGAACTGCACGGTGCCGGCGACCGAGCCGTCCGTATAGATGCGGCCGGCACCGCGGGTGCCTTCAAAGCAGTTGAAGGCGAACAGCTTGCCGACCACGAACTGGCGCGCGGCCTCGACGTTGAGCTGCTCGGCTGCGGCCGGACCCGCAGCCGCCAACGCGGTCGCCGCCAATGCCGCCGCCGCGATCACTATACGCAACATGATGAACTCCCTCCGACACCCACGGCGATTCTTAACCACCGAGTAACCATCCGAATCAAGCCATCATGCGCCGCGATCGTAGCCAAATCCTGAACGCCTTTACCCGATCTTGACCACAATTCGGCCACGCACCCGTCCCTCGACGATTTCCCGGCCTGCCGCAATGACCGCGGGTAGATCGATTTCGCTCGTCATTTCAACGAGTTTTGTTCGATCCAGATCGGCCGCGAGGCGGCCCCAGGCGGCCCGTCGATCAGCCAGCGGCCGCATCACGGAATCGATGCCCAAAAGCGACACTCCGCGTAAAATGAACGGCGCGACGCTCGCCGGCAAATCCATACCGCCGGCCAGGCCGCAGGCCGCCACCGCGCCGCGGTAGCGAATCATCGACAGCACATTGGCGAGAGTGTTGGAGCCGACCACGTCGATGGCGCCGGCGAAGCGTTCCTTGGCGAGCGGCCGCGGCGGGCCGGCAAGCTCCTTGCGATCGATGATCTCGCTGGCGCCGAGCCGCTTGAGATAGTCCGCCTCTTCCGGACGTCCGGTCGAGGTCGTCACCTGGAAGCCGAGCTTGGCGAGGAGCGCAACCGCCACCGACCCGACCCCGCCGGCGGCCCCGGTCACCAGCACTGGACCGGCGGCGGGCTTTAGCCCGTGATGCTCGAGCGCCATCACGGCCAGCATGGCGGTGTAGCCGGCGGTGCCGATCGCCATGGCGTCGCGGGCGCTCATGCCGGCAGGCAGCCGCACCAGCCAGTCGCCCTTGAGCCGCGCCTTCGCGGCACAGGCGCCCAGATGCGTCTCGCCCACACCCCAGCCATTGAGGATCACCTGGTCGCCGGGCTTCCAGTCCGGGTGCGTTGAGACCTCGACGGTGCCGGCCAGATCGATGCCCGGGATCATCGGGAAGCGGCGCACCACCGGAGCCTTGCCGGTGATCGCCAGGCCGTCCTTGTAGTTCACGGTCGACCATTCCGGCCGGACCGTGACGTCGCCATCCATCAGGTCGTGCTCGTCGAAACTCTCGAGACCGATGTCCTGGCCGCCATCGGTCTTGCGGATCACGATCGCTTGGAATGTCGCCACAGCTCGCGCTCCGGTTTGCCGGTCCGGCCACACGGGCAGCCGGGATCGCACAATATCATGCCGGGATTGCGGCGAGCCGCGCCACCGGCTTCTCGACGATCGGCAGATTGATGATCGCCGAGAGGAAGCCGAACATCACGCCCAGCCACCACACGATGTCGTAGGAGCCGGTGCGCTCATAGATGAAACCGCCGAGATAAACGCCCAGGAAGCCGCCGACCTGGTGGCTGAAGAACGCGATCCCGAACAGCATGGCGAGCCAGCGGGTGCCGAACATCACCGCCACCAGGCCCGACGTCGGCGGCACCGAGGACAGCCACAACAGGCCGGTCACCGCCCCATAGACCAGCGCCACGGTGGGGCTGGCCGGCAGGGTGACGAGGCCGATCACGGCGAGCGCGCGGCTGAAGTAGATGCAGGAGAGGATGTAGCGCTTGGGCACGCGGCTGCCGAGCCAGCCCGAGGTCATCGCCCCGATGATGTTGAACAGCCCGATGAGGCCGAGCGTCCAGCCGCCCACCTGGGCGGTCAAGCCGCGATCGATCAGATAGGACGGCAGGTGAACGGTGACGAAGCCGAGCTGGAAACCGCAGGTGAAGAAGCCGAGCACCAAAAGCACGTAGGAGCGGTGCCGCAAGGCCTCCGCCAGCGCCTGCCGGTAGGTTTGGGCCGGCACTCCGCCGGCCAAACCAGCGCCGGCGCGCGCGGGCGCGGAGCGCGGGCGCGCCACCAGGAGGGTGAGCGGAATGATCAGCAGCAACAGGCCGGCGAAAATCTCGAGCGCCGTCTGCCAACCATAGGCATCGATCAGGCCGACGCCGAGCGGCGAGAACAGGAACTGCCCGAACGAGCCGGCCGCGGTGCCGGCCCCGAACACCATCGAGCGCCAGCTTTCCGGCACCACCTTGGCGATCGAGGTGATGACCAGGTTGAACGAGCAGCCCGACAACCCGAAGCCGACCAGCACGCCGGCCGACAGGTAGAGCATGGCGTGCGAAGTCGCCTGCGCCATGAGAAAGATGCCGAGCGCATAAAGGAGCGCGCCCACGATGATGACCCGTTGCGCCCCGAAGCGATCCGCCAGCGCGCCGGCGAACGGCTGGGCGGCGCCGTAGAGCAGGCTCTGCATGGCGATCGCGAGCGCATAGACATCGCGGCCCCAGCCATTGGCGGCGGACAGCGGGGTCAGGAAAAAGCCGAGCGCCGAGCGCGGCCCGAACGCCAGCATGGCGATGAGGCAGCCGCCCAGCACGATCACGACGGGGCTGCGCCAATCCGCTTTGGCGGCCAGGGACTGCTGCGCGGTCGACGGGCTGGTCATCGGTATCTGTTTCAGGCGGGCAGGATTGCGAGGCGAGACACCGGCTTCTCCACGATCGGCAGATTGATCAGGCCCGAAAGCACGCCGAACAGGACCGAAAGCCACCAGATGGCGTCATAGGAGCCGGTGCGCTCGAACGCAAGGCCGCCGAGCAGCACGCCGAGAAAACCGCCGACCTGATGGCTGAAGAAGGCAAAGCCGTAGAGCATCCCGCCCCAGCGGTTGCCGAACATCACCGCCACCAGGGACGCGGTCGGCGGCACCGTCGAGAGCCACAACAGGCCCATCACGGCGCCGAACACGATCGAGCTCACGGTGCTCACCGGGAACGCGATGAAGGCGAGCACCGCGGCGGCGCGCAGGAAATAGATCACCGACAGCAGATAGCGCTTGGGCATCCGGGTGCTCAGCCAACCGGCCGACAGCGACCCCACGATGTTAAACAGCCCGATCACCCCGATGGTCCAGCCGCCAACTTCCGCGGAGAGGCCGCGATCGACCAGGTAGGCCGGCAGATGCACGGTGATGAAGGCGAGCTGGAAGCCGCAGGTGAAGAAGCCCAGCACCAGCAGCACATAGGAGCGATGCCCGAAGGCTTCCGCGAGCGCCTGCTTGAGCGACTGCGGCGCGGCCTTGCCGGCGCCGGGCGTCGAGCGCGGGGTTGCGAGCGCGAGCGAAAGCGGCAGCACCAGCAGCATGGCGGCGGCGAAGACCAGGAGCGCCGGCTGCCAGCCGAACGAATCGATCAACAGGCGCGCGAGCGGCGAGAACAGGAATTGCCCGAACGAGCCGGCCGCGGTCCCGGCGCCGAACGAGAGCGCGCGCCACTCCTCCGGCACCAGCTTGCCGAACGCCGAGAGCACCAGATTGAACGAGCAGCCGGCGAGGCCGAAGCCGATCAGAACCCCGGCCGAGAGATCGAGCGTCAGCGGATCGGTGGCGTAGGCCATGATGGCAAGGCCGAGCCCATACATGATGGCGCCGGTGCATAGAACCCGCACGGTGCCGAAGCGATCCGCGATCGCGCCCGCGAACGGCTGGCCGACACCCCACAATAGATTCTGGATGGCGAACGCCATCGAGAACACGTCGCGGCCCCAGCCGTTGGCGAACGACAGCGGGGTGAGAAACTGGCCGGCCGCCGAGCGCGGCCCGAAGGTGAGGAGGCCGATCAGGCAGCCGCACAACACGATCACGGCGGGGGTGCGCCAGGACGCGGCCCCGGACGTGGCGGACTCCGGCGTGGTGGCGGCAGGCGCAGTCATGAGGATTCTCCCGGGAGCGCGAACATAGGGCCTGCGTCGGCGCGGCCCAACCCGGTGCTTGGTCAGGGCCTGCATCCCCAAAACGCATGGCAGCCCGGGCGCGACCGAGGGCGGTAAGAATGTCTCAGGGGCTGGAAGGTGCCGGGGCGACGTGCTATATGTGATTTGCTCGAAGTGAGAATAACTGTTCCGTTCGGGGCCCGCCAACAGGCGGAGCTTTTCGACCTCGATATACTCAAACGGAGCATAAAGCCCGGGGACCGCCATGCCTATTCTGCAATCCTTTGGCCCATCGGCCGGAACGCCACCCGTTGCCCACCTGGGGCCGATCGCCGGCCAGGCGGCGCGGCGCCATGGCGTGCTGCCGATGCCCTCGCTCGAATGGAACGAGCAGGTGGCGCGCGAGACGGCGCCACTCTATGCGCGGGTGCAGAATGTGGTGCCCGCGGTCGAGTGGCCGTTCTTCGCCCCTTATGTCAAAGCCATCAACGCGCTCAAGAAGGAGCGCAACGCCGTCATCCTGGCGCACAATTACCAGACGCCGGAAATCTACAATTGCGTCGCCGACTTCGTCGGCGACAGCCTGCAGCTCGCCCGCGAAGCCAGCAAAGTCGACGCCGACATCATCGTGCAGTGCGGCGTGCACTTCATGGCCGAGACCTCCAAGATCCTCAATCCGGAGAAGACCGTGCTGATCCCCGACAGCCGGGCCGGCTGCTCGCTGGCGGCCTCGATCAGCGGGGCGGACGTGCGGCTCTTGCGCGAGAGATTTCCCGGCGTCCCGGTGGTGGCCTATGTGAACACCTCGGCTGACGTGAAGGCGGAGGTCGACATCTGCTGCACCTCGTCGAATGCGCTCGAGGTGGTGGAAAGCCTCGGCAGCGACCGGGTGATCTTCCTGCCGGACCAATACCTGGCGAGCTACGTCGCCAGCCAGACCAAGGTGAAGATCATCGCCTGGAAGGGCGCCTGCGAGGTCCATGAGCGCTTCACCGCCGACGAGCTGCGCCGCTACCGCGACGGAGATCCCGCGCTGCAGATCATCGCGCATCCGGAATGCCCGCCCGACGTGCTCGCCGAGGCCGACTATACCGGCTCGACCGCCGGCATGATCGACTGGGTGCGCAAGCACCGCCCCAGCCGCGTGATCATGGTCACCGAATGCTCGATGGCCGACAACGTGCAGGCCGAGCTGCCCGACATCGAGTTCGTGCGGCCCTGCAATCTCTGCCCGCACATGAAGCGGATCACGCTGCCCAAGATTCTCGACAGCCTCGTCTATCTCAAGGAGGAGGTGACGATCGATCCGGCGATCGCAGCGCGGGCGCGGCGCGCGGTCGAGCGGATGGTCAATCTCAAGAGCTGATCGGGTGGCTGCGGCGCATTCGACCTTCCGGTGATGGCCAACACATCGCCGGCGGGGCGTGCCGGATACCCTCCTGAACATCGAAGGCGATCCCCGCGCTTCGATTTAACAGGAGACGAAAATGACCACGACCCTGAAGACCTTGTCCGCCCTCGCGCTGGTGATGGCGGCTTTGAGCGCAACCACCCTGGTGACCGCCGGCAGCGCGTCGGCGAACGGCTTTGGCCCCGGCCTGTTTGGCGGCGGACACGGCCCGGTGATCCCGCGCCAAACCATGCCGAACGGCAACAACGGCGGCGGCCACCTGATCTCGTGCGGGATCGGCCGCGGCTGCACCATCACCGGCGAGCCCTCGCGCGACCACGACGGCGATCGTGACCATGATCGCGATTACGGCCGCGATCGTTGGCACTTCCACGGCAGCTACTGGGGCTGGCGGTATCCGGTGGTCGCGCCGGTCTACGAAGCGCCCAGCTGCGTCTACGAGTACAAGTTCCGCACCGTCTTCGTGCCGGGCTTCGGCCTCAAGCGCGATCTCGTCAAGGTGTGCGGGGAGATCTGATGCGCCCCGGCGCGAGGTCGAACGCATCTCCAGGAGAACCGAGGCCGCCCGGGCCGGGCGGCCTCGACCTTTTCGGCGTGTTGCGACGTTGCATGCGTGAGTCGCGCCACGCGACATTGACACAGGCGGCGCGATCAGTACGGATGCGAGCAGGCCTTCCATAACTTCCGTGACCCGACATGTCGCCACAGCTGATCTGTCCTGACGCATTCCTGTCGCCGCTCGAGATCGATGCCGCGGTGATGCGTGCACTCGCCGAGGATCTCGGCCGCGCCGGCGACGTCACCTCGATCGCCACCATTCCGGAGGGGACGCAGGCGCGGGCCGTGGTGGTGGCACGCGCCGCCGGCGTCATCGCGGGCCTGCCGTTGGTGGCCGCGACGTTCCGCACCCTCGCCCCCGAGATCGAGATCGACGTCCGGCTGCGCGACGGCGTCAGCGTCGCGGCCAAGACCACGCTGATGCAGGTGTCGGGGCCGGCCCGTGCCGTGCTGGCAGCCGAGCGCACCGCGCTCAACCTGATCGGCCATCTGTCCGGGGTGGCGAGCACCACAAACGAATTCGTGCGCCGCGCCGCCGGCACCAAGCTGCGCATCTGCTGCACCCGCAAGACCACGCCGGGACTGCGGGCGCTGGAGAAATACGCCGTGCGCTGCGGTGGCGGCTTCAACCACCGCTTCGGTCTCGACGACGCCATGCTGATCAAGGACAACCACATCGCGGTGGCGGGTGGCATCCGCGCCGTGCTGGAGCGCGCCCGCGGTGCCGCCGGCCATCTGGTCAAGATCGAGATCGAGGTCGACACCCTCGACCAGCTGCGCGAGGTGCTGGCCGTGGGGACCGCCGACGCGGTGGTGCTCGACAACATGGACACCGCCACGCTGCGCGAGGCGGTCGCGCTGGTCGCCGGCCGGCTGACGCTCGAAGCCTCCGGCGGCATCACCCTCGACACCATCGCGGCGATCGCGGCGACCGGCGTCGATTATGCGTCGTCCGGCTGGATCACCCATTCGGCGCCGAATCTCGACGTCGCGCTCGATATCGCGATGTGAGGCTGGCGGAACGATCAGGCGGCCCGAGGCCGGATATCGCGCTCGATGGTCTTGCCGTTCTCCCTGCGAGCCTTCGTCAGATCGTGCATCGCCTGCAGGTTCATCCAGAACTCGGCGCTGGTGTTAAAAAAGCGGGCGAGCCGCAACGCGGTATCTGCAGTCACTGAACGCTCGCCCTTGACGATGGCACCGACGCGCGTGGCCGGCACGCGCAACGCCGTGGCGAGCGCGTTCACCGACATCCCGAGCGGGCTGAGAAATTCCTCGCCGAGCACCTCGCCCGGGTGAGTGGTCACACGATTGGGCATCGGCACCCGCTTAGTGGTAGTCGACAATTTCGACATCGACCGGCCCCTCCTTGGTCCATGGTAATCCGATCGGATATCGATATCCCTATCATGCGTCCTTGCCGATCAACCGGTCGAAAGTCGAAAATCGGCGTTCCAACCCAGCTCGGCCCGCGCCTTCTCGGTCGCCACATGCGCATTCGGCTCGGCGATGTTGTAGATGCCGGGGGTGCCGCGATCGACCGCGAGCAGCGCCGCGTAGGCGGCGGCGTCCACATGCAAGGGCACCGCGCTCCGCGACACGTCGGTGCCGGTTCCGGGCCCGTAGAGCTGGCCGTAGCGCAGGACGACGCCGGCCATGGGCGGTGCGTTCAACGTCCAATTTTCGAGCGCGGCCACGCCGCGGACGCTGACGGCACGGTCCCCTTTCGCATCGGCGTCGAGCGGATCGGTCTCCACATGCGGCTCCGGTCCAGGTGCGTAAATCCAGGCGATGCTTTGCGCAACCAGGCGACGCGCCCCGGCTGCGATCGCGGCTCGCACCAGATTTCGGGTGCCCTCGTCGCGAATGCGGGCGTTGCGCACGACCGCTTCGGCCATCAGGCTCGGATCGAGGCCCTTGGGCAGATCGGTCAATTGATGGATCACGGTGTCGGGGCGGACGGATGCGACCATGCGCGACAGCGCCGGCGCATCGAAGACATCCACCACCAGCGGATCAATCCCGAGCGCCCGCAACGCCGGCGCCTTCGCGGCCGAACGGGTGGTTCCGGCGACCTGATGACCGGCATCAAGCAGCAACGGCGCCAACCTTTGACCAATGGCGCCGGACGCACCGGCGAGCAAGATTCGTTGTCCCATGATCGGCGCAGATCTCGAGCATCGTTGCTGACGGCAACTCAGGCGCCTGCGCGCGCGGAGAACCCGCCCGTCACGGCTTGGCCTTCTTGAAGTACCTCAGATCGGGCGGCTCCTGGTCCTTCTTGGCCGGCATCAGGAAGCCTTCCGCGCTCAGGAAGTAGTTCTCGTTGCGGATGACGATCTGCGCGTTGTACTCGGTAATGTAATATTCGATCCAATCCGCCCGCAGGTCCGGGTTGTGCACGTATCGCTTGTCGACGGTCCACGGCCGCGTCAGCGCATGATCGATGGTGGTCATCTCGTCATGCATGATGCTCGGATCGCGCTTGTCGCGATAGATGCGCTCCTTGAAGATCGACTGGTTGTCGAAATGCAGCGGCAGGCCGGCTTCGTCATAGGCGCGCGGTCCCTTGAAGCCGCGCGTCTCGACCTCGAGCACGTCGTAGCGGCCGTCGCCGTCCTCATCGATCCATCGGCCGATCGAGTAGCCCGAGAAGGTCGGCTCGATGTCTTTGGGCCAGTCGCGTCCGTCGGTGAAGATGCGGCGGAAATGGTCGTACATGCCGACCAGGATATAGGTCGCGTCCGGCGTGACCACGAACTCCATCGGAATGAATCCCATCATCATGTGCGGCATGCCAGAGGCGCGGCCCGAGGTGGTGGGAAAATTGCCGAGTCCGCCCTTGGCCTGATCCGCGATGCTGGCCTCGAGGATCGCCTGATACTCGGGCGTCAGCGGCGCCTGCTGCCCCAAGCCCCACGGCTTGGTCTGATCGTGCGAAGGCTGCCCCGGCAGCCCACGCACGGCAAAGCGCGCCCACTGGCCCCGCCAATCGGGATATTTCGCGTCATCGGCCGCCCAAGCAGGGCCGATCATCAGCGCAACGGCCAATGCGACAAACGCCGCGATCCGGCTGCGGTCCGACATGAATACCTCCCTGGTGACGATCGTTTGTTTGTTTGCGGCTCGAGAGCACCCAGCCTCGCTGAACCAGGATACACCGCCGGTATTCCGTCGAAAAGGCGCCGCGACCGGACGGGCGCCGCGACCGAATCCGGCGTGATCCGGATGGGACCCGCGGTCCTACAAATTCTTCGATGCCGCCGCCGTGGTGGCGGCGTCGCCCCATTCTGGGGCGTCGGCGCCGTCGCCCCAGCGTTTCGGGCGGTAGAAGGTGTGGACGCCGAGCCGGTACATCCTGGTCATCTCATGCACCCAGCTCGGGTGCACCCAGTAGGCATGGTAGTGTGTGGCCTTGCCGACTTCCGGCAGCCAGAGCTGGCCGTCGATGGTCTCGGCCGCGATCCGCTTGGCGCGCTCCCACGCATCGGGCTCGCGCACCACGTCGGGAATGCCGTCGCACGCGAAGGTGAACTGGCAGGCCAGGTGGCGGTTGGCGTTCTGGTAGACCACGCCACAGACCGTGTTGGGATAGTAGCCGGAGAACACCCGGTTCATCACCACCTGGGCGACCGCGATCTGGCCGCGCACCGGCTCGCCGCGCGCTTCGAAATAGATCGCCTCGGTCAGGCATTTCACCGACTTGGCGCGGCCCTTCTCGTCGAGGTGCAGGCGCTCGGCCGGGCTCATCGGATGCTGGCCGGCGCCGGTGACCTGGCCCTTGCGGGCGATGGTCTCGCCGCCGCTTGCGCTCGCATCCCTGGAGTCCGGCTCCCGCTCCCAGCCCGGCGGCTCCGGGGTCAAAGCCACCGCCTTGAAATCGGGCGTGACGGAAGCGGGCGGCTCCTCCAGCTGCGGCGCCTCGCCCGGCATCCAGGGCCGGATGACGCCGAACGATCCCACCGGGTCGAGACCGAAATAAAGCCGCGTCACCCGCACGGTGGCATCGGCGTCCTCCGGCACCACCACCTCGCCGGTGTCGGGATGAAGCTCAGCCTCTTCGGTCGGGGCTGCTCCATCGAACCGGCGCGCCGGGAGATCGGGCCAATAGCCGCTTGGATCGTCGTCGGGGCCGTAATCGAGACTGGCGACCGAGAACCGCTTCTGGCCCGCCTGCGGGTCCTGCGGCGCCGACGGGGAAGCTTCGGCGACGGGCTTGGATTCCGGCGGCTCGGCTGCTGGCGCCTGCGCGGTCACGGCGGATGGCGGCTCCGGCTGCGGAGCCTCGCCGGCGATCAGCCGATCGCCTTTCTTCGCATGGTCGGGAACCTGCTCGGCGACCGGCGTCTCTTCCTCCGGCGGCTGCGGCTGGACCGCGAGCCGGTCGCCCTTGAGGCGGCGGTTGACCTGCGGCAGCGCCAATTCATGAAAGTCTTCGATCGCGTCGCCCAGCATGCGTTCGCGGATGGAGCCGGTGATGTCGGCATTGCCGGGATCGAGCCCCGCCAAAGCGTAGCTCAGCGATACCGGCATCGCTTCGCTGATCGGGAGCGGCATCGAGAAGGTCGCTGCCTCGATGGTGCCGAACGGCGAGGCGATGATGTGGCTGTGCCAGTGCTGGAGCGCAATCGGCCGCTGCGCAATGAGGGCGGCAAGGTCCTGATGGCCGATCGTCGTCGGCATCAGGCCGGCCGACAGACCGAGCGCCAAACCGCCCATTATGACGCAGAGGCCGAGGGGGAGCCTAGCGGCGTCCCTCGGCCTGTGACGCGACACGTTCATTTACGCACTCACGCAAACACACACCCGCGCAATGCAACCAGGTACTCCAGCGTCACCCACATGTTCCAATCGACCCGGGGCGCCGTTGCGGCGCAATTGCGACAACTTTTCTCGCCAATGCGACGCCGTTCCTAATGACCTGATTAACCTTGCCGCCACGTTAATCGGTGGCGCGCGGCGGCGGTCGCGCCCGGAATACGGCGGCAAACCGCGCCGGTTGGTCGAGCGTGGTAAATGAACAGTGAATCTCCGGGCAGAGCACCCGGATGATACTACCGCCGGCGGTTTTGGATTTTCGCGAAATGCCGCACGTCGATGCTCAGGCTTGGCTCGCCGCTCCCTTGCCGAGCGCCGCCTGCGCGGCGGCGAGCCTTGCGATCGGCACCCGGAACGGCGAGCACGACACGTAGTCGAGGCCGATCTCGTGACAGAACGCGACCGAGCTCGGGTCGCCGCCGTGCTCGCCGCAGATGCCGATCTTGAGCTTGCGGCGCACCGCACGGCCGCGCTCGACGCCGATCCGCACCATCTCGCCGACGCCGGCGCGGTCGATCGACACGAACGGATCGGCCGGCAGGATGCCGCGCGCCACGTAGGCGCCGAGGAAGCTCGCGGCATCGTCGCGGCTGATGCCGAAGGTGGTCTGGGTCAGATCGTTGGTCCCGAACGAGAAGAACTCCGCCGACTGCGCGATCTCGCCGGCCAAGAGCACCGCGCGCGGCAGCTCGATCATGGTGCCGACCTGATAGGCGATCTCGGCGCCGCTCTCCTTGGCGACCGCCGCGGCGGTGTCGTCGATGCGGCTCTTGACCAGGTCGAGCTCCGCCTTGCTGGCGATCAGCGGCACCATGATCTCGGGCACGACCGGCTTGCCGGAGCGCCGCGCCGCCTCGATGGCCGCCTCGAAGATCGCCCGCGCCTGCATCTCGGCGATCTCCGGATACACGATGGCGAGCCGGCAGCCGCGAAAGCCCAGCATCGGGTTGAACTCGGCGAGCTCACGCATGCGGTCGGTAAGCTTGCGCGGATCGGCCCCCATGGCGGCGGCAACCTCGGCGATCTCCTCCTCGCCATGCGGCAAGAACTCGTGCAGCGGCGGATCGAGCAGGCGGATCGTCACCGGCAGGCCCGCCATGATCTCGAACAGCTCGGTGAAATCGGCGCGCTGCATCGGCAGCAATTTGGCGAGCGCGACGCGGCGCGATCTCTCGTCGTCGGCCAGGATCATCTCGCGCACCGCGCGGATGCGATCCTGATCGAAGAACATGTGCTCGGTGCGACAGAGCCCGATGCCTTGCGCGCCGAACTTGAGCGCGATGCGGGCGTCATTGGGGGTATCCGCGTTGGCGCGCACGCCCAGCCGGCGTACCGCATCGGCCCAGCCCATGAGAGTCGCGAACTCGCCCGACATCGCGGGCTCGACCATCGGGACGCGGCCGAGCAGCACCTGGCCGGTCGAGCCGTCGATGGTGATCAGCTCGCCCTTCTTGAGCACATGTCCGGCGATCGTCATGGTGGCGGCCGCGTAGTCGATGCGCAGCGCGCCGGCACCCGATACGCACGGCTTGCCCATGCCGCGCGCCACCACCGCCGCATGGGAGGTCATGCCACCGCGGGCGGTGAGGATGCCTTCCGCGGCGTGCATGCCGTGGATGTCCTCGGGCGAGGTCTCGATGCGCACCAGGATCACGTTGCGGCCCTGCGCCTTCAAGGCTTCGGCATCGTCGGCGGAGAACACGATCTCGCCCGCCGCCGCGCCCGGCGAGGCCGGCAGGCCGGTCGCCACCACCTTGCGCTCGGCGGCGGGATCGATGGTCGGATGCAGCAGCTGGTCGAGCGCGCCGGGCTCGACCCGCGTCACCGCCTCGCGGCGCGTGATCAGGCCCTCGTTGGCGAGCTCGACCGCGATGCGCAGCGCCGCGCGGGCGGTGCGCTTGCCCGAGCGCGTCTGCAGCATCCACAGCTTGCCCTGCTCGACCGTGAACTCGAGATCCTGCATGTCCTTGTAGTGGTGCTCCAGCACGCCACAGATGCGGGTCAGCTCCTTGAACGCGTCCGGCAGCAGCTTCTCCATCGAAGGCTTTTCGGAGCCGGCCGCGTGGCGCGCGGCCTCCGATATCTCCTGCGGGGTGCGGATGCCGGCCACCACGTCCTCGCCCTGGGCGTTGAGCAGGAACTCGCCATAAAGGCGCTTCTCGCCGGTCGAGGGGTTGCGGGTGAAAGCGACCCCGGTAGCGGAGCTCTCGCCCATATTGCCGAACACCATGGCCTGCACGTTGACCGCGGTGCCCCAATGCTCCGGAATGCCATGCAGGCGGCGATACGTGATGGCGCGCTGGTTCATCCACGAGCCGAACACCGCGCCGATTGCGCCCCACAATTGCGCGTGCGTATCCTGCGGGAACGGGCCGCCATGCTCCTCCTCGAGGCGCTGCTTGTAGCGCTCGACCAGGGCGACCCAGTCGTCGGCATCGAGCTCGGTATCGAGCGTGTAGCCGGCGCGGTCCTTGTGGTCGTCGAGGATCTCCTCGAAGTGATGGTGCTCGACGCCGAGCACCACGTCGGAATACATGGTGATGAAGCGCCGGTAGCTGTCATAGGCGAAGCGGCGGTCGCCGGATTGCTTCGCCAGCGCCTCGACGGTGGCGTCGTTGAGCCCGAGATTGAGCACCGTATCCATCATGCCGGGCATGGAGGCGCGCGCGCCGGAGCGCACCGAGACCAGGAGCGGATTGGTCTGGTCGCCGAAGCCCCGCCCGGTGATGCGTCCGACCTCCGCGAGCGCCGCGTCGACCTGCTGCGTCAGCCCCTTCGGGTAGCTCTTGCCGCCGGAATAATAGGCGGTGCACAGCTCGGTGGTAATGGTGAAGCCGGGCGGCACCGGCAACCCGAGATTGGCCATCTCGGCGAGCCCGGCGCCCTTGCCGCCCAGGAGGTTGCGCATGTCGGCGCGGCCTGCAGCCTTGCCGGCCCCGAACGCATAGACCCATCGGGTGCCCTTGGGCGTGGTCTTGGCGGCGCCGGGGCGCGCCGGTTTGGGCGCTGACGGCTTACGGGTGCGGGCGGGCTTGGCGGGTGCCTTCCGGGTCTTGCGACTGGTCTTGCGCGAGCTTGATTTGGCCATGAGATCATCAATGGACTGCGCCGGCGCCCGACATTCGCCGTCTATTGATCAAGTTTCGGATCGTCGCCTCAGTGGACGAAATGATGAATGGCGTTGAGACCCACCAAACCCACCACGATGAGATAGATGGCTACCACGAAGTTCAATATGCGCGGAACGAGAAGAATGAGGATTCCCGCGATCAGGGCAACAACCGGGGTGATGTGGGCGTCGGTGAGCAGGTGCATGCGTATCTCCTGAGGCGGGAACCAGGCAAAACAACGAAGGAAGCCGGCAGCGGTTCCCTCGGGCGACGAGGAGCCCCTGGCTGCGTTCTAGGAATTGCATTGGTATGCGGATAAAGTGCCCCTCGATGCAAGGCCGTTGACACGCAAACGGTGCACAACCAGATGGCACCGCCGGGAGACACCGCCATGGAGAATAAATCGGTCACCCTGGCTGCGCTCGCGCCCGGTTGGCTCACGCTCGCTTTGCTTGGCATCACTGCGCTCATGATCGTCGATCTTGGCGCCGCGCCGGCCTCGGCGCAGACCTACCCGGTGCGGCCGATCCGGGTGGTGGTGGGATTCTCGCCGGGCGGCCCGGCCGACGTCATGGCGCGCCTGATCGGCCAGCGCATGGCGATGTCGTTGGGTCAACCCATCGTGGTGGAGAACCGCGCCGGCGCTGGCGGCACCATCGCGGCGCGCTTTGTCGCCGAGTCGGAGCCCGATGGCTATACGCTCCTGCTCGGCAATACCAGCACGCTCGTCATCAGCCCGCTGATGTACAAGAATGTCGGCTATGACGCGCTCAAGGCCTTTGCCCCGATCGCGCGCCTGGGCACCACCTCCGACATCCTGGTCACCAATCCGGGCTTCCCGGCCAAGACGCTCGGCGAGCTCATCGCCTATGCCAAGGCCAATCCCGGCAAGCTCAACTATTCGACGCCTGGAATCGGGACGCCACCGCATCTGATCGGCGAGATGCTCAAGCAGCGCGCCGGCGTCGAGATCGTGCATGTTCCCTACAAGAGCGGCGGCCAGTCTATCCAGGCGGTGGTGGCCGGCGAGGTGCAATTCACCTTCGAGAACCCCGCGGTCGCGCTGCCGCTGGTGCAGGGCGGCGTAGTGCGGGCGCTGGCGGTGACCAGCGAGGCGCGCCACCCGCAGGCCCCCGACGTCCCGACCCTGATCGAAGCCGGCCTGCCGGATTTCGTCTCGGTCTCGTTCACCGGCGTGGTCGGGCGCGCCGGCATCCCGGCCGCCATCGTCGCCAAGCTCAACGCCGTCATCAACGAAAGCCTGAAGAACCCGGACGTGGCGGCCACGCTGGCCAAGCTCGCGGTCGACGTGAAGAACGAGACGCCGGCTGCGTTCGCCGCCTTCCTGAGCGAGCAGATGACCACCATGGCGCCGGTCATCAAGGCGGCGGGATTGCTGGGGGTACAGTGAGCTATTTTTCTTCCCTCTCCCCCCGTGGGAGAGGGTGCCCGAGCGCAGCGAGGGCGGGTGAGGGGGAAGTCTCAAGCACTTCCAGTATTCGTTCCAGCACACCGCTCGTGTTGCTCACAATGTCGTTGTTCCAGAACCGCAGAACGCGAAAGCCGCGCGCCGCAAGATCAGCGTCGCGCGCTTGGTCGTGCTCGCTGTCGACGTGTTGGCCTCCGTCGGCCTCCACGACAATCTTGTGCTCGTAGCTGACGAAGTCCGCGATCCACGGACCAAGCGGAACCTGTCGGCGGAATTTCAGCTGAGCAAGCTGTCGTGATCGCAACATTTGCCAGAGCTTGCGCTCGGCATCCGTCAAGTTGTGCCTCAGCTCGCGAGCCCGCACCCGCTGTTGTTTCGTGACCTTGAATTTGGGCACTTCCCCCTCACCCGCCCTCGCTTCGCTCGGGCACCCTCTCCCACAGGGGGAGAGGGAAAGAGACCTCACTTCGGCCCCTGCTTGAAATAATACAAATCCGGCGCCGGCTGGTCCTTCTTGATCGGCATCAGGCGGCCGTCGCCGGCCAGCAGGTAGACCTCGTTGCCGATCGCAATGTTGTAGTTGCCCTCGGTGCAGTTGTTCTCCGTCCAGGTGACCCGCGGCAGGCGCTGGTAGCTCTTGAGCACGGTCCAGGGCCGGGTGAGCGCGTTGTCGATGGTGGTGATCTCGTCGTGCAGGATCTTCGGATTGGCCTTGTCGAGATAGATCCTCTCCTTGATGACCGCCTGGCCATCCTCGTGGAACGGGATGCCGGTCTGGTCGAAAGTGCGCGGCACGCGCAGGAAGCGGGTCTCGAGCTCGAGCGTGTCGAAGCGCCCGCTCCCGGTGGTATCGAGCCATTTGCCGATCGAGTAGCCCGGAAAGGTCGGGTCCTGGTCCTTGGGCCACTCGCGGCCGTCGGTGTAGATACGGCGGGTCTCCGAGGTCATGATCTCGTAGAGGATGAACGTGGTCTTCTCGGTGACGACCAGCTCGAACGGAAACACGATGCTCATCTGGAACGGCATGCCCAGCGGAATGCACTTCACGCTGGCGATGTAGAGCCCCTGCCCGCCGATGGCCTGGTCCGCCATGCTGGCCTCATGCATGAGGCGATACTCCTCCTTGAGCGGGGCCTGCTGGCCGCGGCCGTCGGGCTTGCTCGGATCGTAGCGCGGGGGACCGCCGTCCGGCACCTTGAGCCATTGGCCGCTCCAATCCGGGTATTTGGATTCGTCAAACGCCTGTGCACCGGCGAATGTCGTCAACAACGCCGTCGCCAGCGCAATGAGGCGGATCGAGATTGGAAGGAGCATGGGCGTCCTCGAGGGTGATCAGGCAGGTCACGGCGGCGAGCCTAGCAAATTCACCTTGCCCCTTGGAATGCGGCAACATTGCCCGGCACGATGTTCCGGCCGGCCCGGACCTGCTATCCTGCGATCGGCATCGCAACGTGCCCGTGTAGTCTGTTGCGGATCGGCATCCGATGCGCGTCCTCGTCATCGAAGACCACCAGCGGCTGGCCAACCTGATCGTCGAAGGGCTGGCCAGCTTCGGGATCGGGGCCGACACCTTTCCCAATGCGGAGGACGGCCTCGCCGCCACCAAAAGCATCGCCTATGACGCGCTGGTGCTGGATCTCGGGCTGCCCGACCGCGACGGCCTCGACGTCATCCAGGAGCTGCGCGGCAAATCGATCCGGACCCCGATCCTGATCCTGACGGCGCGCGGCGGCATCGACGAGCGGGTGGAGGGGCTCGACCGGGGCGCCGACGACTACCTGCTCAAGCCGTTCGCCATGAAGGAGCTGGCGGCGCGGTTGCGCGCCCTCCTGCGCCGGCCGGGCGGGCCGCTCGGCACCACGATTGACATTGCCAACCTGTCCTTCGATACAGCCGCCCGGCAGGTCAAGGTCGACGGCCGGGTAGTGGCGATCTCGCGCCGCGAGCTCGACGCGCTCGAAATCCTGGTGCGGCGCGCCGACCAGGTGGTACCCAAGCGGGTGCTCGAGGACACGATCTATGGGCTCAGCAACGACGTCACGTCCAACACCATCGAGGCTCTGGTGTCGCGCCTGAGACGGAGATTGGAGGCCATGCATGCCGGCGTATCGATTCACACCCTTCGCGGGATCGGCTATCTCCTCAAGGAATAGGGCCTGAGAGCGGCGCTATGAAACGCGAAATGAAACGCGAGACGAAAAGCGCCAGGTCGCTCGCCCGCAAGATCATCATACGGCTGATGATCACGACTCTGGTGGGAACCGGTGTCGCCTATGGCTGGCTCTATCTCAAGGCCACCCACGTCCAGAACTATCTCGAGCAGCGCGCCCTGGTGCAGCAGGCCCGGGAAATCTCCGATTTCATCGTCATCGGCGAGAACGGCACCGCCACCCTCAACCTGCCGCCACGGCTCTCGGAGGCCTACAACAGCGTCAAGAGCGGCTACCGCTACGCGGTGCGCGACCAGGCCGGACGCATCGTGGCGGCCTCCGGGCGCGGGGTCGGTCCGGTTCCGCTTCTGCTGGGGACCCAGCGACGCAGCTACGAGCAGAACGAGGGCGACACCCATATCGTGGGTGCCGCGATCGAGACCACGTTCGACCAGCGGACATTCACCACCCAGGTCGAGCAGATTGCGCCGCGGCTCCAATCCATCAACGCGGCGGTGTTCAACGAGTTCGTCGCCGACGGCGGCTGGCTCATCATCGTCTTCCTGCTCGGCCAATTGGGGATCAGCGTCTACACGGTGCGCCGCGGGCTCATGCCGCTCGAGGAGCTCTCCGCCCTGGCCGGAAAGATCACCCCGGGGAGCTCGAGCATCCGGCTGCCGAAGTCGGGGGTGCCGCAGGAGATCCTGCCGCTGGTCGGCGCCGTCAACAGCGCGCTCGACCGGCTCGACGAAGGCATGCAGCAGCAGCGCGAGTTCACCGCCAATGCGGCGCATCAGCTGCGCACGCCGCTGACGGTGCTGGCCGCCAATATCGACATGATGAGCGACGCGGCCGCAGCCGCCAAGCTGCGTCACGACATCGACCTGATGAGCCGGATCGTGACGCAGCTGCTGCTGGTGGCGCGGCTGGAGAACCTCAACATGTGCATCGACGACCCGGTGGAGCTCAACGCCATGGTGCACGAGGCGGCCGAGAACCTCGGACCGTTGGCGATCTCGACCCACAAGACCCTCGAGGTCGACGAGCCGGCCACGCCGGTATTCGTGCGCGGGAACACGCATGCGGTGGTGGCCGCGGTCAGCAACCTGATCGAGAACGCGCTCAATCACAGCCCGCCCGGCGGCGCGGTCAAGATCCGGGTAACAGCCTCGCCCTCGATCGAGGTGCTCGATTCCGGACCCGGCGTTCCGGCGCATATGCGGGAAAAAATCTTCGAGCGATTTTGGCGGGGCGAGACCAGCCGGGAGGGCGCCGGCCTGGGATTGGCGATTGTGCGGCGCATCATGCTGGCGCTGCGGGGCGACGTCTCGGTCGCCGACGCGCCCGGCGGGGGAGCAAAATTCTCCCTGGAATTCCCCGTGTTCAGCGCGGAAGCCCCGTCGACCCCGTGAACCGCTTCGGGCAACCGGCAACGGCCGCGACGGTTGCCGCCCGCGGTCCGTTTTTGCTCCTGCGCGCTGCGTCGCCGCCTCGAACTTTTGGGGTTCGGCTGCCCGTCAGCTTCCCGTCAGCAAGGTCCCCTATAAGCCATGTGGCCGTCTGGCATCAGACCGCCAAGAATCGCCAACTGGTCGCCAAATCAGCTTTGATCGAGGAGTGACGTCCATGATGCAGCGAGCTCGCCGCATTGGTTTTGGTTTATTCACGACACTGGCCATCGTCGGTTTTGCGGGTCAGGCCCCGGCGGCCGACAGCTTCGAGGTTTCCAGCATCAAGGCCGTCCGCGCCACCCTGGTGGATACCGCCGCCGCCCTCCAGCAGGGCAGCATCCCGAAGGCCAAGGAAGCGTTCGAGAGCTACAACTCGGCCTGGAACGGCGTCGAGGTGTACATCAACACCCGCGACAAGCCGATGTACGACAAGATCGAGCTCGACCTGCAGGCCCGGATCGAGAAGGAGATGGCGCAGCCGATGCCGGACATGGCCAAGCTGAAGGCCGACGTCCAGGAGATCATCGGCAAGTATGACGAAGCCATCGCCATGGTCTCCAAGGCGGCGCCGCTCAACCCGCTGTTCGACGACGTGGCCCGCCTGCGGATGGTGCGCTCGCACCTGCGCGAGGTCACCCCGGCGCTCAAAGCCGGCAACATCGCCAAGGCCAAGAAATCCTACGAGGCCTTCGACGCCCAGTGGGACAGCATCGAGGATCTGATCAAGGCCCGCTCGGCCGACGCCTACGTGGCGATCGAGAAGGGCATGATCCAGATCGAGCAGACGCTGATGCCCGACAAGCCGGATGTCGCCAAGGCCACCGCGCAGATCGCCGAGGTGAACACCCAATACAACGCCGCCCTGGCGATGGTGGCGAAGGAAGCCCGGGCAACCATCAAGTGAGCCGACCACAAGAAAATAACAACAAGCAATCGGGAGGAGCCGCTCATGGACGCGGGTGGACCAAAGGTGGGCGCGGACAGCATCGTTGAACGGCTCCGTCTCTGGGTGCTGGGCGTGCTGGCGCTCGGCCTCATCGGGACGGTGACGGAGCTCATTCTGCTGGAGCACTACGAGCAGGCGTTGCAATTCGTGCCGCTCGTCCTGATCGTGCTGGCGGTGGCGGTGCTGGCTTGGCATATGCTGCAGCCGGGCGCCGGCAGCCTGCGCGCCCTGCAAATCTTGATGGCGCTGTTCGTGCTGGCGGGGTTTGCCGGCATGGCGGCCCACTTCAACGGTTCGGCCGAGTATCAGCTCGAGCTCAACCCCGACATGAGCAACTGGGAGCTCTTGGAGAAAATCCTGCACGCCAAGGCGCCCCCCCTGCTCGCCCCCGGCATGATGCTGTGGATGGGACTGCTCGGCCTCGCCTACGCATTCACCGATATCCGCTACAGAGGGAGTAAGTGACATGACGCTGATGAACCGGGCAGCTCACGCCATCGTGGGTGCCGCTATCGGTTGCCTCGCCTTGCTGGCGGTGCTGGCCGCCCCGGCCGGCGCGCAGGTCGGCAAGCTGGTCGACCCCAATATGGCGGCGGAGAGCGAGCTTACGGCATTGCCGCATATGACGCCGGCGATCGTAAAGGGGATGATCGAGAAGCGGCCGTTCAAGACCGTGGTCGATCTCAACAAGTTCCTGCTGGAGCAGAAGCTCACGCCGGATCAGGCCAAGGAATTCTACCGCAAGGCGTTCGTGCCGATCAATTTGAACACCGGGACCAAGGAGGAATCCCTGCTGATCCCCGGCGTCGGCGCCCGCATGTCGGCGGAATTCGAGGAGTATCGGCCCTGGAAGACCTGGCTCCAGTTCGACAAGGAGATCGGCAAATATGTCGGCCAGCCGGAGACCGACCGGCTGAAGCAGTACTTCTTCATCCCCACCAGCTGAGAGCCGGCACGGAAAATTGCCGCAGGGGACTTTCCCCGGATACCGGAGTATGGTCCCATCAACGGGGTGCTTCGTGGATCGGGTCACGGGGGTCCGGTCCCTGGTTGGTGGGTAGATCTCAAGTCGCCGTTCCATTGCTGATTCGGGGGAACCGCATGGATACCGACGCTCCACGACGATTCGGGCTGCGCGCAGCCCCGTGCGCGGCGCTGATGCTGGCCGTGCTGGCGACCGGCCTCGCACCGGCAGCCCACGCCGCGGGCCCAGCGCCGGCCGCCGACGATCTTTGGAACTCGCGACAAGCTCACCGGCGATTGGGGCGGAGCGCGCACCAACGCCAGCAAGCACGGGCTCGACATCACCTTCAACTATGTGGGCGAGACCCTGGCGATCCTGTCGGGCGGCTTCCGCCAGGGCGTGAGCTACGAGCACCGGTTCGAGCTCTCGTTCGACCTCGATCTGGACAAGGCCTTCGGCTGGAGCGGGGCCACCGCCCACACCACGTTCTACCAGATCGGTCATGCCAACGGCCTGCCGGCCGCCAACTATGTCGGCAGCATCGCGGATCCGAGCAATATCGAGGCGCTGCCTTCGACCCGGCTGTTCACCTCCTGGTTCCAGCAGAATTTCTACGACGACAAGGTCTCGCTGCGCATCGGCCAGATCGCCGCCGACGACGAGTTCCTGATCAGCCCGACCGCCAGCAACCTGATCAACTCCACCTTCGGCTATGCCACCGTCCTGGCCGCCAATCAGCTGCAGGGCGGGCCGGTCTATCCACTCGCCACCCCGGGCATCCGGCTCCAGCTCAAGCCGACCGAGGAGATCGCCATCCTGAGCGCGGTGTTCGCCGGCGCCCCGGCAGGCGCCGATTGCACCCAGCTGCCGCAGCTTTGCAATCCGTACGGCACGACGCTGAGCACCAGCGGCGGCGCGCTGTTCATGGAGGAGCTGCAATACGGGATCAACCAGGCCAAGGACGCCAAGGGCATGCCCGGCATCTACAAGCTGGGCGGCTGGTACGCCACCACCAGCTTCGCGGATTTGCATTTCGGCCTCGACGCCGCCGGGATGCCGGTGTCGCTGGCCTCGCCGGCCAGCGCCTCCCCGCTCACCCACCAGGGCAATTGGGGCATCTACGGCGTCGCCGACCAGATGATCTGGCGCGCCCAGAAGGGGCCGCAGAGCCTCAATGCGTTCCTGCGCGCCGGCACCTCGCCCTCGGACCGCGACCTGGTGGAGTCCTATATCGACGGCGGCATCGGCCTCAAGGCGCCGCTGCCCGGCCGCGACGATGACGTGCTGACATTCGGCATTGCCTATTCGAAGATCAGCCGGGACGCCGCCGCGCTCGACCTCGATACCCAGGCGTTCACCGGCAGCTTCTTCCCGGTGCGCGACAGGGAGATCGTGCTCGAGCTCGACTACCTGCTGCAGCTGGCGCCCTGGTGGCAGATCCAGGCCGACCTGCAGCAGATCATCCATCCGGGCGGCAACGTGCCCGACCCGCTCAACCCGGCGCAGTCAATCCGCGACGCCTTCGTGGCCGGCGCCCGCACCACCATCAAGTTCTGATCTCGCATCGCATCCCAGCACGCGCCCGAGCGGCCGATCATTCCGCCGCAAACGCCTGCGGCGGCTCGTCGCCGACATCCCGGACCGGCGGCTTGCCGGCCAGCAGATTGCGAATTTCCTCGCCGCTCAGCAACTCGTATTTGAGGAGGCCCTGTGCCAGCGTCTCCAGCTGATCCCTGTGCGCGGTGAGAATTCCGTTCGCTTCCTCGAAGGCGGCATCGATCAGCTTGCGCACCTCGATCGCGATCGTTTGCGCGGTTTCTTCCGAGATGTTGTGCTGGCGCGCCACGGAATGGCCCAGGAACACCTCCTCCTGGTTCTCCTCATAAGCGACCATTCCGACCCCGTCGGAGAGTCCCCAGCGCGCCACCATGGTGCGCGCCAGCTTCGATGCCTTCTCGATGTCGACTGCAGCCCCCGAGGTGATCTTTTTCCGGCCGAACACCATCTCCTCGGCTGCCCGCCCGCCCATCATGACGGCGAGACGCGACGTCATCTGCTCCAAGGTCATGGAGATCTGATCGTTCTCCGGCAGCTGCTTGACCATGCCCATGCTGCGACCGCGCGGAATGATCGTCGCCTTGTGCACCGGATCGGCCGCCGGCACATGCAGCGCGACGATCGCGCGGCCACCCTCGCGGTAGGCAGTCAGTCGCCTGTCGTCCTCGGACATCACCTGGGTGCGGCGCTCGTCGCCCATCATCACCTTGTCCTTGGCGTCCTCGAGCTCGCGCATGCCGACCGCGCTTCGCTGCCGCCGCGCGGCGAGCAATGCGGCCTCGTTGACCAGGTTCATCAGGTCGGCCCCCGAGAAGCCGGACGTGCCGCGCGCCACCGCCTTGAGGTCCACGCCCGGCGACAACGGCACCTTGCGCACATGGACCTTGAGTATGTGCTCGCGGCCGACAATGTCCGGATTGCCGACCACGATCTCGCGGTCGAACCGCCCCGGGCGGACCAGCGCCGGATCGAGCACGTCCGGACGGTTGGTGGCGGCGATCAGGATGACCCCTTCGTTCGATACGAAGCCGTCCATCTCGACCAGCAGCGCGTTCAAGGTCTGCTCGCGCTCGTCGTTGCCCTGGCCGAGACCAGCGCCGCGATGGCGGCCCACCGCGTCTATCTCATCCATGAAGATGATGCACGGCGCGTTCTTCTTGCCCTGCTCGAACAGATCGCGCACGCGCGAAGCCCCGACCCCGACGAACATCTCGACGAAGTCGGAGCCCGAGATGGTGAAGAAGTGGACGCCCGCCTCGCCGGCGATCGCACGCGCCAGCAATGTCTTGCCGCTGCCCGGCGGACCAACCAGCAGCACGCCCTTGGGGATGCGGCCGCCGAGCTTTTGGAACTTCTGCGGGTCACGCAGAAAGTCGACGATCTCCTGCAAGCTTTCCTTCGCCTCGTCGACGCCGGCGACGTCGTCGAAAGTCACGCGACCCTGGGCTTCGGTCAGGAGTCTCGCCTTCGACTTTCCCAGGCCCATCAAGCGACCGCCTCCGCCGCCGGACATCTGGCGCATGAAGAAGATGGTGACCGCCGCTATCAGGACGATCGGCAGCAGGGTGGTCAGCAGAGTGAGCCAGGACGGTCCGCCATCGGGAGGCGCCACCACCGCGATCGCAACGCCTTTCGCTCTGAGCGCCTTGACGAGGTCGGGATCGTTCGCCGTGTAGGTGCGAAAGCGGCTCTTATCGTTGAAGGTCCCAGTCATGTCCTGTCCGGTCATGACGACGTTGCGGACCTGACCGTGCTCCAGGCTGTCGAGAAATTGCGAGTAGGTGATGTCCTGGGTGTGCGGCAGCGCATTCCTGGCCTGGTAGAGATTGACCAGCGCTATGATCAGCACCACTGCGATTAAGCAGGCAGTGAAAATGCCGAAGCGCTTGTCGGTCGAATTCATCGGATTCCCTTGATCCGGCACGGCCGGCCGCCGGTCGCCTCGAACGGTACGGACGCGACCCGCAAAAGCCAAGCGGATTTGCGGGCTACGCCGGACGACGACGCCCCGCCCGCCATCAATCGGATCCCTCGGTGCCGGCCGCCATCGGCCCCATCGAGCGCAGCACCCAACGGCGGCCGTTGGTCCGAAGGTCGGTCAGCGACAAAGGCACCACGTCGATGCGCCAGAAGGATTGCGGCTGCGCCTCGATCACGTGGACGATCGCGGCGCGGATGACCGAAGCATGGGTGATGGCGACGGTATGGACCTTGTCGCGGCCGGGCGCGCGGATCCAGGCCGCCACGCGCTCCATGAGCTGCGGGATCGGCTCGCCGCCATGCGGCGCCGAGCTCGGGTTCGAGATCCAGGACGCAAGCTTCCTCGGCTCGCGCACCAGGACTTGCGAGAACTTCAATCCGGTCCAACGCCCGAAGTCGCAATCGCGCAGCTGATCGTCGACCGTGGCCGTCAGGCCCAGCGCCGCGGCGGTCTCGCGGGCACGCAATGCCGGGCTGGTCCAGCACTGGTCCATGCGGCGAAGGTGGCCTGCGAGCTGCTCCGCCTTTGCCCGGCCGACATCGTCGAGCGGGTCGTCACCGCCGAACGTCGCGGCGCGCAGGGCCCGCGTCGTCGCATGGCAGATGAGGGTGAGGCGAGGCGCCATCGTTAAGCTTGCTCGGGCGCGGCCTCATCCGGCTGCCGCGCGCCGCCAAATTTCATGCATCAGATCGTCGGCCCGCTATCTGGCCATCGCGGCGGGCTGCCGGACCGGCGAATGGGACCCCATCGACCGCTCGACCAGCCAGCCGAACATCAACCCGGTCGATCCCCAAAGAACGGTCTGAATGCCCAAGGACGCAATCCGGAATTGCCACAGCGTGACCGCCGGAAAGTCGCTCGGAACCTCGTCGATCTCGGGCAGTATGGCGAAGAACGCGCAGATCACCACCAGGTACGCCCCGAACGCGATCAGGGATCCGGTCCAGGTCCCGAATTTGGCCACCATGTTCTTGCGCAGGACCAAAGAGCCGATCGTGGTGGCGATGGAGATCGCCATGATCAGGAAGTACAAGCCTGTCCGCAACTTGATGGTATCCGGCTCGCCGACGGACGGTGGGTTCGCTGGATATTTGAGCGCCGGTATCACATAGATCGACCACAGCGCGTAGAACGATAGCAGGACCGAGGTTGCGCCAGGACCGAGATTGTCCATGCGACCGTTGGCGAAGGCGAACAGCACCCCGAAGATCCCGCCGATGCCGGCACCGATCACGACCACGCCCGTCAGGAGGCCGACGCCGCTTTGTATGGTTCGGCTGAACAGCTCCGGCTCTTCCGGCGCCGGCGTTATCCCCTTCTTGATCGCCTCTGCCCGCTCTGCCTCGGCATGGGCGGATTCGAAGTCGATCGCCACGTCCACGGCGGGCTCGCCGAAGGTCCTGGCAAATCCGAATGCGAGCAGGCCGGCGACGATACCGACCAGCAACCCGCGTAGGACGAGAACACCCACCGAACTTCCCATCACGACCAGCTCCTCTTCATGCAAGCGAACTCGCGGAGCCTGCTCGCTGCTCCGGCGCCGAAAACTCGGAAATTGCAAATCGTCTAGTGGCAGGGGAACCCAAGCAGGTGGCGGGCATCATGCACCCATTCGTGGACGGTCAAGCCGCCAAGGGAGCTCGAGGCCCCGCCTTCGGCGCCCACGAAGTAGTAGGCCATAAGCGCAAGCAAGCCGCCAAGGATCGCCCAGGGCAATATCTCCTTGACCGGAATGGCGACCGGTGCGGCAACTGCACTTTCATTGGAAACAGCGGACATTACTCGATCTCCCGGTCTTCTCGACGACCCCGCAACAAGTATCGCATCATTGTTTCGAACCGAGATAGTGCTATTTTTCGACATCGAGTTAGCATTTCTGGTACGTCAAGCCACCCGCCTACGCGGGCGCGCAGAAGGTCCGTAACGGCCACGTACAGTATTGATAGAGCTTGCTTATTTCGATGATGGCCATCGCCACAGCTCTCAGGAGTCAAGAAGGCGGACCAGATTGGCGTGCTTAGGCGATCCATCGGGCCTCGGCCTGCAGGCGTAGCAAAGAAGCAACCACCCGGTCGAAAAACCAGCACTCCCTCCCGGTTACGAAATGCGACATAGTTCGAGCGGGATCACAGGATGGCTGGGCGCTGGAACGCCGCCCCTCCTGATGGCAGGGTTTGTCCATGGACACCAAGTTGGCCCAGTTCAGCTGCCGGCCTCGGGGAATTCGGCGATCGGCCATTGGCCTCGTCGTCAGCTACGTTCTCGCCTTTCAAAGCTTGCTCGCCGGCTTTGCGGGTGTTCCGGCAGCCGCTGTTGCCGGTGAGGACTTGCCGGCTTTTGAGCTTTGTCTCAACGGGTCGCACGAGTTGTCGGACATTCCCGCCGGGGCGCCCGGCGATGCTTGCAGCCATTGCATATTGTGCCTGGCCGGGTCGCAAGATTTGCTGGGCGCGCCGCCGCCACGCCGGATGCAGCCCGTCGGCATCGAGATAGGCAGCGTTTCCCCAACGCTCGACAATGCTCGCCCCCACTCGATCGACAATTACGCAGTTGCACAACCGCGGGCTCCTCCGCCCCGCGCGTGATGCAAGCGGCCCAACCGCCGCAACCGACGTAATTTCGTTCTCATCCCCGGAGGAAATCCATGTCCCAACTCATGCGGCCCGTGCTTGGCCGCGCGCCCATCGCTTTCGCCCTGCTCTTGCTCCTGCTCGGTACTCGAGACGCCGGCGCGCACGCCCATCTCGATCGCTCGGAGCCTCGCGTCGACAGCACCGCGACGCCTGCGCCCCGTGAGGTGTCGCTCTCGTTCACCGAGGGGCTGGAGCCGACGTTCAGCGCGGTCGAGGTGCGCGATGCCGAGGGCGCTCGCGTGGACGAAGGCAAGGCACAGGTCAGCGGTCGCACCATGCGGGTCGGGCTCAAGGCTTTGCCACCGGGCACCTACAAGGTCTATTGGCGGGCGTTGTCGGTCGACACGCACAAGACCGAGGGGACCTTCACGTTTCGGGTGGGAAAATGATTATTGAGTAGGGAACGCATGATCGCACCTGCGGTGACGGGAGGATCGCTTGAATGATCCGCTGATCGTAATGCGCGCAATCCATTTCATCGCGACGATGCTGGCGGCAGGGGCCGTCTTCTTTGCGGCCTTGGTGGCGGAGCCGGCCTTTCGCGGGGGCGGCTTCGCCGCAGGCACCATGGCCTGCGTTCGGCTCCGGCTGACGCGGATCGTGTGGATCGGCCTTGTCGTGGTCGCGATCTCGGGAGCCGCATGGCTCGTCCTCACGACCGAGGAAATCAGCGACCGCCCGTTGGCGGCGGTTTTCTCGGAAGGCGTCATCTGGACCGTGCTTGCCCGCATCGGATTCGGGCATGACTGGCTCGTGCAATTCATTCTGGCCGGATTGCTCGCCGGGGCAATGCTGTGGGGGCGAACCGCCCGCCAGAACGAGAATCGCATCGGCATCGTCGCGATTGCCGCCGCCTTGGTCGGATCGCTGGCCTGGGCAGGCCACGCCGTCGGTACGCCCGGTGTCGAGGGCGCCATCCATCTGGCCGCCGATGCCATGCATCTGATCGCCGCGGCGCTTTGGGCCGGCGGGCTATTGCCGCTCGCTTTGTTGCTGCATGCCGCACGCGGCGCGCAGGCCAAGATGCCGTTTGCGATCGCGCAGGATGCCGTGCGGCGATTTTCGACGCTCGGCATCGGCAGCGTCGCCGCCATCCTGGCGTCGGGCATCGTCAACGCTTGGTTTCTCGTCGGATCCATACCGGCTCTCGTCGGCACCGATTACGGACGTCTCTTGCTGGCGAAGGTCGGGCTGTTCTTCGTCATGGTATCGATCGCTGCGGTCAACCGGCTCCGCCTGACGCCCCGCCTCTTCGAGAAGGAGGACGTCGCGGCCAACCGCCTTGCGCTGCGGCAGCTCGCGCGCAACAGCGCGATCGAGGCGGCCCTGGGTGCCGTCATCCTCGTAATCGCCGCAGTACTCGGGACCATCCCCCCAGGTCTGCATGAGCAGCCGATCTGGCCGTTGCCGTTCCGGATCAACCCGGGGGTGTTCGGGGAGCCGGACTTCTATGTCACCGTCGCATTCGGGGCAGCGTGGCTCGCAGCCGGAATCGTGCTGCCGCGATTTCGCTGGCCGGCAATCGCGATCGGGATCGTTATCTACGTATTGCTGCTTTGGAGGCTGCCCACCGAGGAGGCCTATCCAACCACCTTCTACGGATCGCCGACCGGGTTCTCTGCCCAGTCGATTGCGCAGGGGGAAACCCTCTTTGCCGCACATTGTGCTTCCTGCCACGGACAAGAAGCGCATGGCGATGGGCCGGCAGGCGCATCGCTGAAAACCAAGCCGGCCGACCTCACCGCCGACCACGTCTACGAGCACACCGACGGCGACCTGCTCTGGTGGATCACTCAAGGCATAACGCCTGGAATGCCGGCATTCGGCGACGTGCTCGACGATCGGGCGCGGTGGAACCTGATCGACTTCATCCGTGCCAATGCCGATGCCACACGTTTTCGTCCCTTGAGCGCCGGAACGACCGCGGCATTCCCGGCGCCTGATTTCTCCGCCGGATGCGCGGACGGCTCGACGCTATCGCTCGATGGGTTGCGCCCCCAGATCGCGCATGTCGTGGTCGCCGGTCCGGGCTCGGACGAATGGCTGCGTCAGGTCGCGGATCGCGACATCGCCGACAAGCTCCGCACGGTCGTGATCGCGTCCGGCCCCGAGGTGGCCAAAGGCATGTCGCTGTGCGTGGCCCGCGAGCCGGAAACCCTCGACGCCTTGGCACTGTACCGAGGCCGGGGCGAAGCCATGAATGGGACCGAGCTCCTGGTCGATGGCGCGGGCAACCTGCGATCGATGTGGCGCGTGGACGACGTTGCAAATGAGCGCGATCCGATCTCCCTGGAGCGTCGTGTTCAAGGCCTGCGAGCCGCCGCGCGGGTGCGAAGACCCTCCGGCGCACAGGGCCATACCCACACCCACTGATGCGCGCGGGTCACTGCGGGCATTTCCGGTCAAATGTAGAGACGGCTGACGAACCAGAGGACGCCGATTCCGGCAAGCGTCGCGGCACCCACATCGACCGCGGCGGACCGCGGCATGACAAAACGGACACCGGCAAAACGGACACGGCGCAGCAACAGGACGCCTCCCAAAGCCGCCGCCATCACGATGGCGTCTGCGAGTATCGATCCAATGTCGAATCCCACCAGCGTCGGCGCGAACTGTCGCCCCGGCACATCCAGGATGGCGACATCGGCGGGAAGGCCGGAACCGTCCAGCAGCGCGAACAACGCCGTCGGCAAAAGCCAGAAGAGCGCGCGATCGACCAGCCGGTCGCAGATGAGCAGGTAGCAGCCGGCGAAAATACCGGTCCCCGCCAGCAGCAGCCGCGACGACATCTCCAGCGCCGGGACGCCGGCGGCCACGATGAGCAGACTGCCGCCGAAGACGATCGCGACGATCTCCGGGCGACCGGATATCGAGGCGACGATCTGAGCGGCGACGAGCGCGCTCATGAGCCCGATCAGCGCGTCGACCAGATCCATGCGGGGCTCGACGATCCCGCTCAGCGAGACCGCAATCGAGCAGGCGTAGCCGAGCGACAGGCCCGCCAGGATGAGCCCATAATCCCGCCGCGTACGCACCATCAGCATCAGCCCGAGCACGAAGCAGAGCCGATCGAGATTGCGCCAAACATGCCCCAGCCCCATGCTCACATATTGCAAAACTCCGGAATCGCCGAAGACGAGGCCGGCCGTCGAAGCGCTGATGCTCTCATAACCCTCCCGGAACAGCCGCAGCACGAAGCCGCCGCCATTGACCTGCACGCGCGCGAAATCGACATGGTCAGGTACCAGGTCGTGCAGCACGGTGTTCTGCAGGAGGATGCCGTCGGGCTTGGCACACTGGAAGATCATCTCGAACCGATACAATCCGGGGGTGAGCGACAGCGTGTTGATCAGGCCGGCTTCCTCCCCCTGATCGACCGGCGGGCAGGCGGCGCCGGATGCGGTCACCGCCACGTGGGCGGCTACATAGTCTTTGACGACCTCGATGGTCGGCGCCGGCAGACCAGGTCCGACCAGACGACGCGCCTCGCCGGTCCGCATCATGACACGCAGATGCACCGTGCTGCCGAGCACATCCCAGATCGAATAGACGACGCTGCGGCTCTCGGCCGATGCCGGCTGCGCGGCGGCCACCAGACAAAGCAGCGCGAACGCCCAAGCGCGGCTCATTCGCTCTGTCCCGGAGCGAGCAGTATCTGCGCGCTGCCGCGCAGGAATTTCAGGTTTTCCTGCTGCAGGCGGCCCATTTGCGCCTTGCGGTACGCATCGTAGACGTCGTTGCGAGCAGCTTCGAACTCGATGAAGCGGGGCGGCCGGCGACGGTCCATCACCAGAACGTGCACTCCGTCGACTGCCGCCACGGGCTCTGAAACCTCGCCGTCACGCAAAGCGCTGGCGACCTGGAACAGCTGCGGGCCGAGGCGCAGCTTGGCGAAAAAATCGGTCTGCTCGCTGCTGTCCAAAAGGCCGGAATAGACGAAGCCGAAATGCTGCATCACGTAGTCCAACGCCGCCCCGGAGCGCAACTGGTAGACCGCCTCCTCGGCGTCCGCCGCCGCCTGGGCGGTGCTTTGGTTGGCGTTCTGGTAACCGCCGACATGGAGCACGATGTCATGCACCTGCATGTCGCCTCCCGCCGCGTAGCTGGAACGATGTGTCGCATAGAATGCCCGCAGCTCGGCATCGGTCGGCGCCTGCGCCAAAATCGGAGCCGCCACCTGCGTATTGACGCCGTCCACAAGCGCCGTGCGCGCTTCCTCCTCGAGCTCCGGGAGATCGAGCGCGAGGCTGCGTTGCACCAGCAGCTCTTCGTTGATCATCTCGCGCAGCACCTGGCGCCGCTGCTCGACGGTCGCCTCGTTGAATGGCCCCCCGGTCTCGGTCTCGGTCTGCTTGACGAAGTCGCTCATCAGGATGCCGTGCTGATTGACCAGAGCGACGTAACCCGGCGGCACGGTGGTGACCGGCGTCGGTGCCGCCCGGAACAGCCCGATCCCGGCGATGAGCAGCCCGAGCGCAGCTCCAAGCGCCGGCAGGGCGAGGGTTCGGTGCGGACGCCTGGCGAACACGCCGAAGACTCGGGAGAGCCGGCGCGGGTGGTCGATGGTGTGCAGCTGTTGCATGCAGCAATCTCCGGACCGAAGCGCGCCCGCCCGATCAACGCCTCATGAGTGCGATACCGAGTATATATAAACCGCCAGCGCCCTGATCTGACCGAGATCGAGCGGACCGAGCCAAGCCGGGCAGATACCGTGCCGACCGAAGTAGAGCGAGCGGTATAGCGATTGCGCGTCCCCGCCATAGCTCCAGACATTGGCGGTCAGGTCCGGAGCCCCGTAGTCCGAATTGCCGCGCGCATCGTTGGCATGGCAATCGAAACACCGGCCTTTGCCGTTGAACAGCTTGGCGCCCTCCGTTGCGGCCTCCGCGAGATAGGGCTGACGGCTGAGCTGCAGAACGAACTGCACGACGTTTCGAATCTCGCCATCGCTCAGCGTGCCGCGCTGTCCGAACGCCGTCATGTCGCTGACGTCGTGCGCCTTGGGGTGTCCGGACCGGATGCCGAAAAGAATCGTCCGCTCGATGTCGAAGACGCTGCCGCTGCCGTAGAGCCAGACCGGGTCGACGAGATTCGGCGCGCCGATCGAACGGTTGCCCTTCATGTCGGCGCCATGGCAGCTTGCACAATGAGCGGCGAACAGCGGCTTGGCTTGCTGTGCGGCAAATTGCACCAGGGCGGGATCGAAACTTCCTTCGGAGGCAGGCGTCGTGAGCAGAAGTGTCTGCAGACGTTCCCGCCGAAGGTACTGAAACGCCCAGACGGTTCCGGCCAGAAGGATCACCACGGCGATCGCCAGCACCCGAAGCAGTCCGCCCGGCTCCAACAGGCGACGCACCAAAGATCGCCCCGGTGCGCGGGAGGACAACGGGTCTTCGCTCACGGTGCCATAATCGGTCTTGTCCACTGGGACAACATGCCTCTAAATGCTGCTATCACCCCCCCGCATGGGGGCTATGTTATTATCGAATTGAGCCGGGATCACTAGATGGACAAGTCGGAATCGGTCAAGGGGCTCTTGCCGGCCGCGGCGTCAGGCCGCCCGCATCGGTTTTTGCGTCGTCTCGTCTGGCTCTACGGCAGCTTCGCCGTTGCGACGAGCGTCTTCCTATCCATCTCGCTGTGGCCGGTCGCCGGTGTCGAGCCGGCCAAGGTCCTGGCGAACGAAGCCATCGTTGGCGGGCTCGGCGCCATGACCATGTCGGCCCTGCTTCTGGCGCTGACCGGGCTGGTGGCCACGCTCGCGCTGACGGCAGCGCGGCAGCCGCGGCTGCTCGCGGCGGAAACGGCGCAGACGGGTGGCTGGTGGCCGGCACACCGCGGTCCTGGATTCGCGGCGCGGACCGCACAAGGCGTGATCGTGCCGTTCGGTGCCGTGCTGGTTTACGGGGTCTCCTGGTTGCTCTGGCCGGCCACGGACAAGCTCGCGCAAGCGGCCGCCGACGCCAATTTCCTGGCGGCGTTCGCGTTCGCCCTGGCGTTCGTCTCGCTGGTAGCCGAGCGCATGATGCATGCGTTTCCGGAGCCGCAGCTGCCGGAGGTACCGTCGCTGCGTCGGCTCCTGCTGCTGACGACGGTCGTTCTCGCCGCCGCGGGCTGCGTCGAGGTTGGGCGCGGAGCCGGGTTCACCTGGATTGCGTGGCCCGCGCTCGCGCTGATTTGCGTGATTGCGGTGGTCGCGATCGAGCTAGCGGTGCGGGCATTGGCGCGCCTGTTCTTGCCGGCGCCGGCACCAGCGGCGGCGCGCGCCGTGACGGACAGCCTGGTCGCGACGGTGCTGACCGGCGGTCCGCGCACCCCCGGCGTGCTGATCCGCACCCATCTCGGGTTGGATTTCGCGCGCAGCTGGGCGCTGACCTATCTGAGCGCGGCGCTCTTGCCGGCGCTGCTCGCCACCACGGTTTTGTGCTGGGGTCTGAGCGGCCTCAAGCTGATCGATCTCGGCGAGCGAGGGGTCTACGAGCGGCTGGGCGCGCCGGTCGCGGTGCTGGGCCCCGGGCTGCATCTGCTGCTGCCCTGGCCGCTCGGCCGGCTGCGGCCGGTCGAGTACGACAAGATCCACGCCGTGGCTGTGGGCGTCGACCAGACCGAGGCGGCCGGTGAGGACGAGCAGATCGACGCCGAGGCGACGCCGCCGGCGAGCATGAATCATCTTTGGGAGACGGCGCAACCGACCGAGGCTCAGTATCTGGTTGCGAGCCAAAACGGCAATCAGCAAGGCTTCCAAGTGGTCAGCGCCGAGATTTCGAGTCCTTTACCGGACCGGTCTGACCGACATGGACGCCAAGCAGGCGGTTTACGGAGCCGTCGATCAAGAGGCGCTGGTCAGGGAAGCGGCGAGCCGCTTGCTGGTCCGCTACTTCAACTCGCGCACCCTCGACGCGGTGCTCGGCGCGCGCCGCGAAACTCTCGCCGAGGAATTGCGATCGGCGCTCGCCCGCGTGGTCGCGGCCCGCAATGCCGGCATCGAGATCGTCGCCGTCACGATCGAGGCGATCCACCCGCCGCTCGGCGCCGCCGCGGCCTATCACGCGGTGCAAGCGGCCGAGATCAAAGCCCAGGTCAGCGTCTCCGACGAGACCGGCCGTGCCAAGCGCATGGCGGGCGTGGCCCAGCAGGAGTCCCGGCAGCTGATCGATGGTTCCCAGGCGACAGCTACCGAAGCCGTGCAGAATGCGACCGGAGAAGCCTATCGGTTCTCCATGGATCGGCGCGCCTCCCAGGAAGGACCCGCGTTTCTGCTGGAACGATCCTACAGCAATCTGGTCGGTGCCTTGAAGCAGACCCCGCTCACCATCATCGATCACCGTCTCAGCTCGACGCAAAGCCCGGTCATCGATCTGCGGTCGGCCGGCGCCTCGCCGCCAGCTCCCGCCGCCGCATCGCCCGCAACCGCACCGGGAGGCACCTCGCCTGGCTCTTCGTCGAGCGGCGCGCCCGCGGCGCGGCCTGCGGCACGCCCGCCCTCCAGCGGCGCTTCCCCATCCTTGACTTCCGCAAATCGAGGATGCGAACTGACCCCAACAACTCTTCAACCCGGTACCAAGTCCTATGTTCAGTCACCATCACGGCCCCAAGCACCATCCGGAAGATCATGACCATGATCATGACCACGATCATGACGACCATGATCACGACGACGATCATGATCATGAATTCGGCGCGCGGTTCGGTCTGGGTGTGCGGACCGCGTTCGCCACCCTGATCTTGGCGGCTGCCGTGGTCGCGGCTTGCATCGTGATGATTCCAGCGGGCGAAGGCGGCGTCATCACCCGCTTCGGCGATCCCAGCCGGGTGCTGACCGAGCCGGGCCTCGCCTGGAAGCTGCCGGTGCCGTTCGAGACCACGATCCCGATCGATCTGCGCCTGCGCACGACCTCGACCGGGCTTCAGGATGTCGGTACCCGCGATGGGTTGCGCGTGCTGGTGCAGGCCTACGTGGCTTGGCAGGTATCGAGCGATCCGGATCGCATCCGCCAGTTCCTCCGCTCCGTCCGCAATCAGCCGGATGAAGCCGCGCGGCAAATTCGCAGCTTCGTCAGCGCCGCGCTGCACGTGACGGCGAGCAACTTCGGTCTCGCCGACCTGGTCAACAGCGACGAGAGCAAGGTTCGGCTCGATGCGTTCGAGGAGCAGCTGCGCGACCAGGTCGCCGCGCGCCTGCTGCAGGTCTACGGCATCGAGATTCGCGACGTCGGGATCGAGCGGTTGACGCTGCCGAACGAGACCCTGGCGGCGACCGTCGATCGCATGCGCGCCGAGCGCGAGACGGTGGCGGCCGAGCGCACCGCGGAAGGGCTGCGACGCGCCGCCGAAATTCGCGCCGACGCCGACCGTGACGGCCGCGAGGTCGTCGCCAAGGCGCGCGAGAAGGCCGCCGAGACCGAAGCGAACGCCGAGCAGCAGGCGGCCCACATCTACGCCGACGCATACCGCGGCGACCCCGATCTTTATACGATGCTGCGGTCGCTCGAATCGATCAACAAGATGGTCGGCCGCAATACCAGCATCCTGTTGCGGACCGACGCGGCGCCGTTCCGCGTGCTGGTCGATGGCCCCACCAGCACCCTGCCGGGAGCGGTCTCGCCGGCCGTCCAGATTCCGGCGTTGCCGGGCGCCGTCGCCCCGACCGCCCAGGCTCCGGCCCCGCAATGACGAACGCGGCATTCGACGATCTGCGACAGGTCGCGACCGAAGCGCAGGTCGGTCCTCCGCCGGTGCCCCCGCCCGGGCCGATCGCGCAATCCGTGGCGATCGGATTTCGTGCGGTTTACATCGCGACTCTGCTGATGTGCATCGTCTGGCTCGCCAGCAACGTGCGGCAAATTCCTCCGGACAGCCAGGCGGTGGTGCTGCGGTTCGGCGGCATCGTCCGGACGCAGGACGCCGGGCTGCTGCTCGGCTGGCCGCGACCGATCGAGCAGGTCTATCTCCTGCCCGGCGTAGATCGGCTCTTGAGCCAGACGGTCACGGCGCTCCCCGCGACCGCTGCTGCTCCGGTGCCGGCGTCCGATGAAGCGCCCGCGAACGCCGACACCTATCTGACCGGCGATGGCGGCGTGGTGCTGCTCGACGCGACGCTGATCTACCGCATCACGGATCCGCGGGCCTTCATGCTGGCCGAGCGGCATGTCGCGCCCGCGCTCAACCGGGTGTTTCACGCCACCGCGGTCAGGGTGACGGCGCGGCGCAGCCTCAACGACTTCCTGGTCGCGCGCCCGAACGCCGAGGGGGCCGACGCGGGTCAGTCCGCCAGCCCGATGAGCGCGGCGCTCCGGGACGAATTGCTCAAGGGTGTGGCCGCGCGACTGCAGATCATGAGCGCGGCAGGAAGCCCATTGGGTGTCGAGGTCGACCGCATTGACTTGACGGCCCGGCTGCCGCCGGTGGCCAAGGTGGCGTTCGACTCCGTGCTGACCGCAACGCAGGCAGCGGACCAGAACGTCGCGACCGCGCGCACCCAGGCCGAACGGCGGCGCCAGGGAGCGGAGCGTGAGCGCGACCGGCTGCTCAGCTCCGCGCAGGCCACCGCCACCGAGCATATTACGACCGCGCGCGTGGATACCGCGTCGATCCGCGCGTTGGAGAACGAGCTGCGCGCGGTCCAGAACGAGGGCACGTCGCAGACCCGCGACAGCCTGCTGCAGCGGGTTTACCGTGACCGCGTCGCCGGGATCATCGGCCGGATCGGCACCATGTCCTTGGTCGATCCGCAAAGCGGGGCGCGCTACGTCATGCCGGGGAGGCAGTAATGGCCGTTACCACAGAGATCATGCCGACTTCCGGGTCCGCGCCGTCGGCGAGGCGGCCCTTGCTGGATCGCGCCGAGCGCATCGTGCTGGCTCTTCGGCTGACGATCGCGCTCGCGGCGCTCTGCCTGCTCATCGTCGCCAGCGGCATGTATTTCCTGGTGCCCTCGGAACGTGGCGTGGCGGATCTGATCGCCGGCGCGGCGGCGGCGCTCGTGGCGGTCCCGGTGCTGACCGCCGCATGGGACAGCCTGCGCCATCCGAGCCTGCATGGCATCACCGATCGCCTCATCGCGCTCGCCCTGGTGGCCGCCTGGGCGACCGGCGATCTGATGACGGCCGCACTGCTGCCCATCGTCATGACGATCGGGCATGTGCTCGAGGAACGCAGCATGCTGGGATCGAACGAGGCAGTGCGCGCCTTGACCCAGCTGACCCAGAACGATGCCCGACGGCTGTTGCCTGACGGCGAGACCGAGCTGGTGCCGACCGCCGCCCTGCGGGTCGGCGACGTGATCGAGATTCGCGCCGGCGAGCGGGTGCCGGCGGACGGCTTCGTGCGCCGCGGCGCATCCAGCCTCGATCTGGCCTCGCTCACCGGCGAGTCGGTTCCGGTCGAGATCGCAGAAGGCGACGTCACGCTCGCCGGCGCGATGAACATCGACGGGCTGCTGCAGATCGAGCTCACACGGGTCGGCCGCGACACTACCCTCGGCCGCATCATCACCCTGATGCGCGAGGCCGAGAACGCAAAGCCGCCGGTCACCCGCCTGCTCGACCGCTATGCGGGTCAATACATGGCGCTGGTGCTGCTGGTCGCCGCCGGGGTCTGGTTCGTCACCGGCAATGTGCCGGCGATGCTGGCCGTGCTGGTGGCATCGTGTCCGTGCGCCCTGGTGCTGGCCGCTCCCGCGACCGCGATTGCGGCGATCGCGGTCGCGGCCCGGCACGGTATCCTGATCAAGGGCTCCGGCTTCCTGGAGCAGCTCGCCGACGTGACCTCGGTGGTGTTCGACAAGACCGGCACCATCACGACCGGAAATCTGCACTTGGCTCAGGTGCGGCCGGTCGGCGGAGCCGACCCCGATCTGGTGCGCCGGCTCGCCGCCAGTCTCGGCGCCGCCAGCAACCACCCGCTCAGCCGGGCTGCCGCCGGCGCCGTCCCCGAGGCCGAGCGCCTGCCACTGGATTCCTCGCGCGAATTCGGCGGGTTCGGCGTGACGGCGACATATGAAGGAGAACCGGTGGCGCTGGGCCGCGCGGACCTGTTTGCTCGCCTCGATGTTCCAGCCCCGCCGCCTCCCGAGCACGACGGACCTGTTGCGGGCGTGAGCCTGGGCCGGAATTTTCTCGGCTGGTTGCTGTTCGTCGATCAGATCCGGCCCGGCGCCGGCGCCGCGCTTCGCGACCTCAAGGCGCTCGGGGTCGAGCGAATGCTGCTGCTGACCGGCGACCGCACCGATGTTGCCCGTCATGTGGCCACCGAGGTCGGGATCGACGAGGTCTGCGCCGAGATGCTTCCCGAGCAAAAGATGGATCGGGTGATGGCGGAGATCAAATCCGGCCATCGGCCGATGGTCGTGGGCGATGGCATCAACGACTCGCTGGCTCTGCGTGCCGGGGCCGTCGGTGTCGCGATGGGCGCACAGGGTGCCGACGTTGCCTTGGCATCGGCCGACCTCGCGCTGATCACCAACGACCTGCGCCGGCTCGGCACCTGCATCAGGCTCAGTCGCCGCTGCCGCACCACCATCTCGGTCAACGTCGCGATCGGCCTAGGCTTCACGTTCGTCCTGACCGCCCTTGCCGCCGCCGGCGTTCTGGGCGTCGAGGCGCCGATCATCGCCGCGATCCTGCACAATCTCAGCACGTTCCTCGGCCTCGGCAATGCCGGTCGCCTGCTGCTGTTCGACGAAACGCAAGCCGCAGCGGCGTAACCATCGCGGCCAGCAGGGTAGCGGCGAGAGGTCGGATGAGACTTTCGCGTTGGTTGCTCGCGCCGCTGCTGCTCGTCGGGCTCGTCGGCGCGTGGTTCGCGTTGAAGCCGCGAAGCGCGGAACCGCAGGCCGCTCTGGCGTTGCACAGGGAGGAGATATTCGGAGACCCGGACAGTCCGGTCGGGGGCAATCCCGAAGGTGACGTCACGCTGGTCGAGTTCTTCGACTACAACTGTCCCTATTGCCGACAGACCGCGCCCCTGATCGGGCAGATGGAGGCCGCCGATCCCCGGCTGCGCGTGGTGTACAAGCAATTCCCGGTTCTCGGTCCTGGCTCGGTGTTTGCGGCCAAAGCGGCGCTCGCAGCCCACCGCCAGAAGAAATTCATCGCCTTCCACCGGGCGCTATATCAAATTCGCGGGCGGGTCGACGAAAGCCGGACGCTGCGCGCGGCCGAAGCGGCAGGTCTCGATGTGGCGCGCCTCAAATCCGATATGCAGGATCCCGCGATCGAGGCCATGCTGAGCCGGAACTTGGCGCTCGCCCGCCTGCTCGGGATCGACGACACGCCCGGCTTCGTGATCGGACGCCAAATCCTCCCCGGCTTCACCCAACTGAATGTGCTGCAAGCGGCCGTCCGCAGCGCGCGAGGCGGCTAGAGCATTTTCAGGAAAATGCCTGCCCCCACGGAGGCGGGGGTGGAAT
Source organism: uncultured Alphaproteobacteria bacterium (assembly GCA_963721005.1). GTDB lineage: Bacteria > Pseudomonadota > Alphaproteobacteria > Rhizobiales > Xanthobacteraceae > VAZQ01. The sequence goes on from CAVRHR010000003.1 coordinate 1,844,355, forward strand.
CCGGCTTTCCGTCCGAAAATGCGACAAATGCAAAAATGCAAGAGCGGTTTCTTTCTCCAGTCCATGTGAAACCGCTCCAGCCAGCGCTCCACCAGCCGGGTCACGCTCGTCTTCGCATCGGCGGCCGTTTCGCCGGCGTAGCCAAATAGCTAACTTGGTGTAGCTCCGGCGGAGGCTGTGAGAACGGAAAGACTTTCGCTATGCTCAAGCTTGTGGTTCGAGCCGCTTGTGCTCGGCCGGGACAGGGGCGATTTTACAGGAGGTGCGAGGTGCTTGCTTTGAAGGAACATCTGTCTGGCCGGGCGCGTACGGGAATTGCCGCGCTCATTATCTGCAGCGGGTTCGCCCCCGGAACTCCTGGGGACCAGCTGGACGGCATCGGCGCAGGACCAGAGCGCCGCCAAGGTCGAGGACGCGATCGTTGCGCGCAAGACGGTGATGGACACGCTCAGCGATCGAATGGACCAGATCGAGCAAATGATCTCCACCAACAAGATCAACCTCGACGCTGCGCACGAGGACGCCGACACCGTCTCGGTGATGCTCATGGCGTTTCCGCACCTTTTTCCGCCGGCATCGAACCAATGGAAGGCCGGCGCCGAGATCGATCCGGTCACCGGGACTTACGCGTCACCGGACGTGTGGAGCAAATTTCCGGATTTCTACAAGCGCGCGAGCGACGCCTCCAAGACGGCTTATGACATGAGCCGGACCGAGAAGGACGACGCCCTCAAGAGCAAGACCGCGGAGCTGCGGACCGCCTGCAACGCTTGCCACGCTGCGTATCTAAAGATGCAGTGAAGAGGACTCTTTCCTGGGCGTCGTTTCGCATGTTGCTGCGGAAGCGGCGCAAAGCAGCCAAGACCTCATTCGCAAGCAGACCCGGCGCCGAGGAATTTGGCGCTGGCTGCATCCGGGGTTTCAATCATCCAGATCCCCTTCCGGGACCAACTAACGGATGCAATTTTGGTTGGCGCTGGAGACGAAACACGACGGCCTTCGCAGGCTTTTGAAGCGAAGGAGCCCGAACCGGCAGCGGCAACCTGCCGGTTCGGGCCAAGTCGGGAAACTGCCCATGGGAGGGCCACTCACCGCCGGCACCGGGCCGGTGGCTTTGCTGACGGCGATCAATCCGCCGAAACTCGATCTGTCAGGTCAATCCGGAGCGCCCGTCGGAGCGGAGCGCTCGAACCTCGAATCTGCCTTACTCCAGCGACACCTCCACCTTTTTGAACTCCGTGTCCTTGAGCAGAACCACGGTGGCGACGGCATGCCCGTCCTTGAGGCTGGGCGTAATCCCTATGGGGCGATAGCCCTCGGCTTGGCTGACCGCCTTGTCGACCGCCGCCTTCAGCGTGATCTTGGCCTTGGCCATGGCGGCGCTCTGCGATTTGCCCTCGGCCAGCTCCTCGCCCGCCAGCGCTTCCGGCTTTCCAGGCTTGCCGTTGAGGAAGCTCACGATGACCTCGTTGAATTTCCCGCCTTTCGTGACGAAGATCGAAACCTGGAACTTGCCGTCCAGCTTGTCGTCCTCGAGCTCGAACTTGGCGGAGATCACCTGGCCTTGCTCCTCGGCAGCGGTCATTCCTTGCTGCAGGGTTATCTTGGTCCGGTACATCTGTTTCTGCAGCGCGGTTTGCAGCGCCTGCTCATCGGCGCCGAGCACATAGCCGCTCGAAAAGGTCATCAGGCATATTGTGCCCAGCAGCATCGTCCGTCGTATCATGTTTCTCCCCCTGATTTATTTGTTGCACCTCGAGGCGAGACGTTATGTCCCAGTTTCACGGGAGCGGGGCGTGCTATTTCCCGACTCCCTGTATGCTTTCTTGCTACGTTGACGACGTGACATGCGTTTCTTGTAATCTGATCTTTGATTTGATACCGAGCCCGAACCGTCGAAATCGCTGATGGAGTGATTTCCGGAATTTGAGCTTGCAGAACGTCTCCGTCCCCTTCGACGGCGTCTCGGGAGTTGTGGTACCAAGACATGCATTGGACCGACCGCATCGGGCGCCGCCTCAATCCCCGCGACCTGCACATCTTCATGGTGGCAGTCGAGCGAGGCAACATGGCGAGGGCCGCGGAAGCGCTGGCAATCTCGCGCCCGGTCGTATCGCGGACCATCGCCGATCTGGAGGAATCGCTCGGCGTCCGGCTGCTCGACCGCAACCCCCAGGGCATCGAGCCGACGCTCTTTGGTCGCGCGCTGCTCAAGCGCAGCATCGCGGTATTCGATGAGCTGAGGCAGGGCATAAAGGACATCGAGTTCCTCAACGATCCCAATTCCGGCGAGGTTTGCATTGGATGCACCGAGCCGATGGCGGCGGGATTCGTGTCTGCCGTCATCGAGCGCCTGTCCCGGCAATACCCGCAGTTCGTTTTTCAGCTGGAGCTCTGCACCACGCCGGCGCAGCAGTTTCACGTCCTGCGCGAGCGGAAGTGCGACCTGGTGATCGCGCGCAAGTGGACGGATGCGGCCGAGCCCGACATGGAGGCGGAGGTCTTGTTCGACGATCAGGTCTGCATCGTCGCCGGCGAAGGGAGCAAATGGTTCGGACGGAGCCGAGTGGACCTCGCCGATCTGCTCGACGAGCATTGGCTGCTGGCGCCGGTCGACAACGAGCCGGGCTCGCCGGTGTTCGAGATTTTCCAGGCCATCGGATCGGGGGTCCCGCGCGCCAGGGTCTTGAGCTATTCCCTGAACGTCCGCCAAAGCCTGCTCGCCAGCGGACGATTTCTCGCCATCGTGCCGATCTCGGTGCTGCGGTTCGGCGTCGGGCATCTCCTGCTGAAGGTGCTGCCGTGCGAGTTGCCACCTCTGATCCAGCCGGTCGCCATCACCACCCCGAAAGACCGGATGTTGAGCCCGGCCGCAAGGCTTCTGATCGAGTGCGCGCGCGAGGTCGCCGGTGCCTTGCCGAAGATCAAATCAAACGTCGCCCGCAAGCCGCGGGTCAAGACCTGAGGATGCCGCTTGGGCTGCTTGATGCGTACGCTCGCGGCTGCACGCAGAGCTTGACCCGGCCACCCAAATCAGTGGATTTACGGAATTGAAACTGACGAGCTTCGCCCCGATCTCGGGGCTCCGCCCGGTTTTGTATCGTTTGAACTGCGGACAAGTCGAAAGCCCGCTTTCCGCCGCCGATCGCGTCAGGTTACCCGCGAACCGGGCGGCCCCGCCGCGTCCCATGCCGGCCCGCAGAGGGATTCCGGCTGGCCGCATGGGGGTCAGCGGAGCCACCTACCCTCATTTTGGCGGAACAAATTCGAATTCATGAATGAAAACAACGGCGCAACGAATCACTGCGTCGAAAAATTCACTGCCACGGGAATTTCCCGGCTGGCTCCGCTGGTACCAAAAAAGCTAATGGGGTGTCGAAAGATAGCACACCCGGGAAGGGCGAGGTCCGCGTTACTCTGTCTGATCCCTATTCTGCAATTCAGGAGGATATCCCGTGAGACGGCAATTGGTTGCAATGATGCTGGGCGGCGCCTTCGTTGCCGCCAGCGGTGCCGCGCTGGCCCACCATTCTTTCGCGATGTTCGATCAGGACCATCCGATGGAGCTGCAGGGCACGGTAACCGAGTTCAAGTTCACCAGCCCGCACACCTTCATTCTCCTCGAGGTGAAGGGCTCGGACGGCGCCTCCACGACCTGGAATCTGGAAGGCGCGAGCCCGAGCGCTCTCGTCCGCGAGGGCTGGGCGAGCAAGACCCTCAAGGCGGGCGACCAGCTGAAGATGACCATCGATCCGCTGCGCAGCGGCGCGCCCGGCGGCGCCTGGTCGGAGAAGAAGACCAACTTCTCCAGCGGCCAGCCGATCGTCACGCATTAAAATCGTCACACATCGAAGTTGCGCTTTTGCTCGCCCTCCCGTGCCTTGATGGGAGGGCGAGCTGAGCGTTCTGTTGCTCGAGATGGTGGCGCACTGCTGCCAGGTCCCGATGCTCGCGAGGGGCCAATGACCCTATCAAACAACATTCCGTGTCCGCAGCAGTGCCGCACCCGGCATCGGCCGGGCGCGTGCCTTCATCCGGCGGCGTATTCAAAAGGCTAACTTGGAGTCGAGAACTAGCACTCGCTCATGGCCTGAAAATAGGAAACTATTTCGAGCAACGAAAAGGTGCCGATGGCTGGCCCGCGCTCTAATTGAAATCCGAGCGAACGATTACCGGCACGGTCGAGGAGCTTTTGGATAGGCCATCATGCGAGCAGCATAGGGTCGGCAAGGGGGCGTCATGTCTAACACTATGGGCGATCGATCGGGTCTGCTTGCGCTGAGCATCGCCACTGCGCTTGCTTTTCTGACAGCCGTGCCTGCCGTGCTGGCGGCCGATCTGACTACGAAAGCACCTCCGCCGGTGGACGACTTCTGGACTTCGCGACAAGCTCACCGGCGATTGGGGCGGAGCGCGCACCAACGCCAGCAAGCACGGGCTCGACATCACCTTCAACTATGTGGGCGAGACCCTGGCGATCCTGTCGGGCGGCTTCCGCCAGGGCGTGAGCTACGAGCACCGGTTCGAGCTCTCGTTCGACCTCGATCTGGACAAGGCCTTCGGCTGGAGCGGGGCCACCGCCCACACCACGTTCTACCAGATCGGTCATGCCAACGGCCTGCCGGCCGCCAACTATGTCGGCAGCATCGCGGATCCGAGCAATATCGAGGCGCTGCCTTCGACCCGGCTGTTCACCTCCTGGTTCCAGCAGAATTTCTACGACGACAAGGTCTCGCTGCGCATCGGCCAGATCGCCGCCGACGACGAGTTCCTGATCAGCCCGACCGCCAGCAACCTGATCAACTCCACCTTCGGCTATGCCACCGTCCTGGCCGCCAATCAGCTGCAGGGCGGGCCGGTCTATCCACTCGCCACCCCGGGCATCCGGCTCCAGCTCAAGCCGACCGAGGAGATCGCCATCCTGAGCGCGGTGTTCGCCGGCGCCCCGGCAGGCGCCGATTGCACCCAGCTGCCGCAGCTTTGCAATCCGTACGGCACGACGCTGAGCACCAGCGGCGGCGCGCTGTTCATGGAGGAGCTGCAATACGGGATCAACCAGGCCAAGGACGCCAAGGGCATGCCCGGCATCTACAAGCTGGGCGGCTGGTACGCCACCACCAGCTTCGCGGATTTGCATTTCGGCCTCGACGCCGCCGGGATGCCGGTGTCGCTGGCCTCGCCGGCCAGCGCCTCCCCGCTCACCCACCAGGGCAATTGGGGCATCTACGGCGTCGCCGACCAGATGATCTGGCGCGCCCAGAAGGGGCCGCAGAGCCTCAATGCGTTCCTGCGCGCCGGCACCTCGCCCTCGGACCGCGACCTGGTGGAGTCCTATATCGACGGCGGCATCGGCCTCAAGGCGCCGCTGCCCGGCCGCGACGATGACGTGCTGACATTCGGCATTGCCTATTCGAAGATCAGCCGGGACGCCGCCGCGCTCGACCTCGATACCCAGGCGTTCACCGGCAGCTTCTTCCCGGTGCGCGACAGGGAGATCGTGCTCGAGCTCGACTACCTGCTGCAGCTGGCGCCCTGGTGGCAGATCCAGGCCGACCTGCAGCAGATCATCCATCCGGGCGGCAACGTGCCCGACCCGCTCAACCCGGCGCAGTCAATCCGCGACGCCTTCGTGGCCGGCGCCCGCACCACCATCAAGTTCTGATCGGGACCAACCGTCGGCGCCGCCGGTGAGGTTGCCGCCGGCAGCGTAAGCGACGCTTCGGGGTGCCGGACCCGCTTCCGCTCAGCCACCCGGCTCGTCGAAGACATGCGCGGTGCCGACCACTGCGATCCTCACGATCTCTCCGACCGGCGGCAGGTCGTTCGCCGATCTGCGCAACTGGAGCAACGCGTTCGATTTTGCGCGATCCTTCGAGCCGGGGCCTGGCGGGTCGTCGTCGAGCAACCGCACCGACAGAGTACAGACAGCCCCGCCGAACTCGACGTCCACAACCTCGCCGAATGGCGAGCCGGGCGCTTTGGCCAAAGCGTCGGGCGAAACCCTCGCGAGCGACACCTGCTCGGGCCGCAGCATGATTTGTGCCGCCCCTTGGCGCCAGCGGTCGTCGACCGCGACACGCCCGAGTGCGCATTGCGCGAAGCCGTCGGCCAGCGAGGCCGGCATTACGATGGCTTCGCCCAGAAACTCCGCAATCGTGCGATTTCTCGGCTGCAGGTAAAGCGCGCGCGGCGTTCCGGCTTGAAGCAATCGTCCCTCGTGCATGACCGCCACCTGGTCCGCGAACGACAAGGCCTCGGGCTGATCGTGGGTGACGAGTATCGTGGTGATGCCGGCCGCGTTCAGCACCTGCGCGACGGCCTTACGAGTGGCGTCACGCAAGCCGGTGTCGAGTGCCGAAAACGGCTCGTCCAGCAACATCAGCTCCGGCTTTCGAGCGAGCGCGCGGGCAAGCGCCACCCGCTGCTGCTGGCCGCCGGAGAGCTCGTCGGGCTTTCGGCGCAGCAAAGCTGCTTCCAGCTCGACCATCTCCGAAAGCTCGGCGATCCGCGCGTCGCGTCCCGGCTCGTCGCGCGACAGGCCAAAGCCGATATTTTGCGCGACGCTCAAATGCGGAAACAGCGCTCCGTCCTGCACCACGAATCCGATGCGGCGATGATGCGCCGGCACGGCCCCTTGACCGTCGCACAGCACGCGCCCGCCGAGCGTGACACGGCCGGCGTCGGGCATCTCGAATCCCGCGATGATGCGCAACAGCGTGGTTTTACCGCTGCCGGAGGGCCCCACGATCGCGGTTCGGCTGCCGGCAGGCACGGCGAGATCGACGCCGTCGAGCGCGGCGATCGTCCCATAGCGCTTGCAGACCGATTTCAGCTCAAGAAGGTTCATCGCCCGGCGGCCCGCCTGGATTGATCGTACAGCAGCCAGGTCAACGGCAGCGCGAACAGCACCATGAGCAGCGCATAGGGGGCGGCGGCCGCATAGTCGATCTCGCCGCTGAACGCCCAGAACGCGGTCGCGAGAGTTTGCGTACCGTTGGGCGCCAGCATTTGCGTTGCGGTGAGCTCATTGGTTATGCCGAGAGCAACCAGCGCCATGCTGGCGGCCGCGCCGGGCGCCGCCAGAGGTATCGTTACCAGCCACAGCGCCTGCACCGGCGAGCGGCCCAGCGAGCACGCCGCCTGCTCGAGCTCGATCGGGGCCTGGGCAATGCTGGCGCGCAGGCTGATCAGGGCCCGCGGCAGGAACATCAGCACGTAGGCGATGAGAATGGTCACGATCGTCTGGTAGATCGGGTATGCCACCCGCACCGTAATGGTGACCAGAGCCAGCGCCACCACGACACCCGGCAGGGAACCGACGATGTAATTGCAGGCCTCGAGCAGTCGCTGCAAACGCCCGGGCGCACGGATCGAAAGCCAAGCCATGGGCATGGCCGCGACAGTGGTCATCAACGCACCGATAACCGCGAGGCTCAGGGTCTGACCCAACGCCGGCGCAATCTCATCCAACCTCCAGACACCGGCACCTCCAGCGATGAGCCAGCGCGTCAGGGTGACAAAGGGAACCCCGAGAGCAAGCATTGTGGTGACGATCGGAAGCAGGAGATACAGGGCCGTCCGCCGCCCGCGGCGGGGCCGCGACGATGGGCGAGCAGCGCCGGCGCCGATGCGGGCGTAGCGCGCGTCGCCGCGAACGATGGCCTCGAGCCCCAACAGCGCGAAGCAGCACACCACCAGCACGCCCGCGAGCATGTTCGCGGCCGGCCCGTTATAGCTCGACTGGAACTGATCGACGATGGCGGTGGTGAACGTGTCGAATCGGATCATCACGTACAGGCCATACTCGGCCAGCAAGTGCAATCCGATGAGCAGGGAGCCGCCACAGACGGCGAGCCGCAATTGCGGCAGAACCACACGCAGAAACACCCGCAGTGGCGCGAGGCCGAGCGAGGCGGCGCAATCCTCCAAGGCGGGATCGAGCCGCCGCAGCGTCGCGGCGATGGGCAGGTAGAGAAAAGGGAAATAGGCCAGCACGGAGACGATGACGCCCGCGAGCAGGCCATGCAGGCCGGGAACGAGGCTGACCCAGGCATAACCGTGCACGAACGCCGGAACCGCCAGCGGGGCGACGGCCAGCCAAGCCCAGATTCGGGCGCCGGGAAGATCGGCGCGCTCGGTGAGCCACGCCAGCGCGACGCCCAGCAGAGTGCAGAGCGGCACGGTGAAGATCACCAGCAAACCCGTATTGACCAGCAGCTCGCCGACGCGCGGCCGGAAGATCAGCGCCGAAGCCGTCTCCCAACCGGTCTGGATTCCCACCCAGACGACGAAAGCCAGCGGCAACAAAGCCGCGAGCGTGACCAGGATCGCCCCGCCCGCCATCCACAGCATGGACGGCCGGCCGAACGAGCCGCCATGCGCCAGCAGATTCATCAACAGATCGGGCCGACCGCGCGGTGCCCGAGACGCGTCGGTCGCCACGGAGGCGCGCCCTGCACTCATGAGACAGTCACGAAACGTTCCGGAAGGCCGGGCATGCTGGGCATTCGGGGAGCAGTACCACAGTGTCGGGCGCCGTGGAAACTACAGCAGACCGGCTCCGATCATCAGGTCGGTGACCTTCTTGCTGCTGAGCCGGGACGGCTCGACCTTGGGGGCATGCAGATTCGCCAGCGGCACCAGCTTGGGATTGGACTGGGCGCCGATCCCGACCGCATATTCGTACGAATCCCCGGTCTGCAGGATCTTCTGGCCACCGGGACCCGCGATCCATTTCAGGAAGGCCTGCGCTTGCGACGGATGCTTGCTCGTCGCCAGCACGCCGCCACCCGAAAGACTGACGAAAGCTCCCGGATCCTCGTTTCTGAAGTAGTGCAGCGCCGTATTGTTGCTGTTCTCCCCGGTCTTGGCCTGATCGCCGAAGTAATAGTAGTGAAAGATCACGGCACCGTCGATCTCACCGGCGTTCACCGCCTTCAGCGCCGCGCCATTGCCCCGGTAGGCGGTGACGTTCTGCTTCATGGCCTTGAGCCAGGCCGCGGTCACCGCCTCGCCCTTGAGCTCCAGCATCGCGCCGACGATGGCCTGGAAGTCCGCGCCTGCGGGCGACGCGCCCCAGCGCCCCTTCCAGCTCGGATCAGCGAGATCCATCATCGATTTCGGCAATTGAGCGGGCGTCAGCTTGCTCTTGTTGTAGGCAAAGACGGTCGTCCTGGCGGCAACTCCGACCCATCGGCCATCGGCGGATCTGAAATTGTCGGGCACGAGGGAGAGAACGTCCTTGCCGAGGGGGGCGAAGAGTCCGGCCGCATCGACCAAGGCCATTGCGGGCGAATTCTCCGTCAAGAACACGTCGGCAGGCGACGCGGCCCCTTCCTGCACGATCTGGTTGCCCAGCTCGGTGTCGCCACCGTTGCGCAAAATCACCTTGACGCCGCTCTCACGACTGAAACCATCCGCCCATGCCTGGGTGAGGTTTGGGTGCTGCGCATTGTAGACGAGGATGCTCTGCGCGCCTGCGGCAGCCGGCGCGGTTTGCGCCAGCGATACCGCCGGAGCAGCGAGCAGGGCGGCGGCGAGCAACACGCTTGCGATCGATGGACGGGACTGCAGCACGGACATCTCCATTTTGAGACCCTCTAGTGCCCAGCGCTTCCACGCCTGTCAACAGTAAACTCAAACAATAGAATGACTCTAAACCAGAGGTCATCAGTTTAGAATTGTCCAAAGGTAGTAAATCATACGAATTCACGAGGCGCTTCAAGTTGATCGGCGACAATATTTGGGGCGCGGTGCAGACGCCGTTCGAGCCGCGCCGCATGGATGCCGCATGGATCAAGTCCTCCGATCCTGGCGACGACGTCCGATGTCGCCGCGATGCCGATCGGCCTCGCCCATTCGCGGGCGGTATCCGGTGGTCGCTCGACGCCCTCCGGTCGATGCTGAGCCCTTGGGGACCGAGCCCTTGGGGACGAGGTTGCAAACCGCTGATGCGCAAGACAGAATGCGATCGAGCATCCGACGATCGAGGGAGTATTCCATGCGAAGGCTCATCTGCCTGGCCGCGGTCATTGCCGCATTTGCGGCCGCCGACGTGATCGCGACCGGCGGCGCGCCGGCGGCCGACGTACCGCAAATCAAGCTGACCGAGTGGACGCCGCCCGACATCGGCACGGTCGGGGACGATGCTTTCGGCAAGATGGTCAAGTACGGCTATGCCCTGATGACCGACACCGCCAACCAGATCGGGCCGATGGTCTCGGATCCCGCCAAGCGCTTTTCCGGCAACAACCTCACCTGCCAGAACTGCCACCTCAAGGCCGGTACGCAGCCCTATGCGATGCCGGTGACGGGGGTCTGGGGCCAGTTCCCGCAATATCGCGGACGCGAGGGCGAGGTCGGAACGCTGGAGGACCGCATCAACGGCTGCATGGAGCGCAGCATGAATGGCCGCGCCCTGCCGCTCGGCGGTCGCGAGATGAAGGCGTTCCTGGCCTTCACCAAATGGGTTTCGACCGGCATCCCGGACGGCGCCAAGCTGGTCGGGGCCGGCGCCCTGAACGTCAAGGAGCCCGGACGCGCCGCCGATCTCGCCCACGGCCAGCAGGTCTATGGGCAGGTCTGTGCCACCTGCCACGGCAAGGACGGCTTGGGGCAGCGGGCCGCGACCGGCAACGGCTATCAGTTCCCGCCGCTGTGGGGTCCCGACAGCTACAACAACGGCGCCGGCATGGCACGTATCTTGAGCGCAGCCGCCTTCCTCAAGCACAACATGCCGTTCGGCACCACCTACGCGTCGCCGGTGCTGAGCGACGACGACGCCTATGACGTGGCGGGCTTCATCAACGCCGCCGAGCGGCCGCAACGGGCCAATCTCGACAAGGACTTTCCGAACCGCCTGCAGAAGCCGGTGGATGCCGCCTACGGACCCTATGCGGACGACTTCAGCCCCGAACAGCACAAGCTCGGCCCGTTCGATCCGATCCGCGCCAAGGTGAAAGAGCTGGCGGCGCAGAAGTAGCGCGTTCAATCATCACCCTCATCCTGAGGAGCATCGCTCAAGCGATGCGTCTCGAAGGATGGCCAAGTGCACGGGCCATCCTTCGAGAGGGCCGCGCCAGACGCAGCCCCTCAGGATGAGGTCGCAACTCAGGGCTTGATGTAGCTGTAGCCGGCTTCCTGCAGCTCTATCAGCCGCACCACGCCGGCGGGCACGATGGTGGCCTCGGCGATGATCGGGACCGGCTTGCCCTCGCGCTTCTCCATTGCGGTCTTGGTGTTGTTGCAGGCCCCGAAGGCGACCTGCGGCACCAGCTTGCGCAGCTCGCGAATCTCCGTTTTCACCGGCGAGGTATCGTCGCGCAGCATGTGCAAACCCTGGCTATAGGCGACGATCTCGATCGCCACCTCCTCGCCGCGCGCCTTGTAGAGCTCGAAGGCGTTGCGCGAGTTGTTGAGCGCGAGCTTCATCACGTCAGCGTCGTTCTGGTCGACGTGGAAGGCCACCCGGTGCGCCTTTTTGTCGCCCTCGGCGGCCACAGCCTTGCGGCCGACGAACGGCACAGCCAACAGCGTCGCCGCCATCGTCTTGAATATTCCTCTGCGATCCATTTCCGCCTCCTTGGTTTGATGCACACGTTTAGCACATGCCGAGGAGGCGGTGGAGAGACCCCGCTACCGTTCCGGTCGAATCGGGAGCCGACCGGTCGATCCCCGAACGCCCCTTACGGGCCGATGGAAGGGAGAAGCGGACATGGTATGCTCCCATCCGACGGCCTGAAGATGTTCAGCCCGCTCGCCACGCCTCGATGGAGGAAATGATGACCAGCAAATACGAGAAGCTCCTATCATCTACGCCTGACGCCGCCCGCAACGGCCTGCTCGACCGCCGTGCCCTGCTTGAACGCGGACTGGTTTTGGCTGGCGCCGCCGGCACCGGCGTCGGCGCTTCGCTCAATTCCGCCGGCGCCGAGTCGCTGCCGGTCGACCCCTGGAGCCTGGCGCCCGGCACCGCCATTCCACCCTATGGGGTGCCGCCCAAATACGAGAGCAAGGTGGTGCGCACCTTGACCAATCCGGGCAACGAGCCGCGCACCAGCCAGGCCCGCACGCCGCATCATCTCCTGAACGGCACCATCACGCCGGCCGGCCTGCATTTCGTGGTATCGCGCACCGGCTTCCCGGACATCGATCCGGCCAAGCACCGCCTGGCGATCCACGGCCTGGTGAAGCAGCCGCTGGTGTTCGACCTCGAGGCGCTCTCGCGCTACCCGATGGTGACGCGCATCAACTTCGTCGAGTGCGGCGGCAACAGCGCGCCGCTCTTCAGCAAGGACCCGGTGCAGGCCAACGTGCAGGCGATCCACGGCCTGCTGTCCTGCTCGGAATGGACCGGGGTGCGGCTCTCCACCCTCCTCGAGGAAACCGGCATCGATCCCAAGGCGAAGTGGCTGTTGGCCGAAGGCGCCGACGGGCCGAGCATGAATCGCAGCATTCCGATCGGCAAGGCGCTCGATGACGCGATGATCGCGCTCTACCAGAACGGCGAGCGCATCGCCTCGGCGCAAGGCTATCCGATGCGCCTGCTGGTGCCCGGCTACGAAGGCAACATGAACGTCAAATGGCTGCACCGGATCAAGCTCATCGAGGAGCCGGTCATGGCCATCAACGAGACCTTGCAATACACCTATCGGGTCGCCGGGCCGAAGATCTGGCAGTTCTTCTTCCCGATGGAGGTCAAGTCCTTCGTCACCCATCCCTCGCCGGGGCTGACCTTGAAGGGCCCTGGCTTCTACGAGATCTCCGGCCTCGCCTATTCGGGCAACGGGCGGATCGAGAAAGTCATGGTCTCGGCCGACGGCGGCAAGAGCTGGGCGCAGGCCGGCCTCGACGCGCCGGTGCTTCCCAAGGCGCTGACCCGCTTCCGCCTGCCATGGCGCTGGGACGGCCAGCCGGTGGTGCTGCAGAGCCGCGCCTGGGACGAGTCCGGCAATGTGCAGCCGACCCGCAGCGAGATGTTCGCCGAACGCGGCGAGCCCAAGGTCAACGTTCCGGTGACCGCCTTCCCGATGGGCCACATGAACGTCATCACCAGTTGGGGCATCGACAGCAAGGGGGAGGCCACGCATGTCTACGGTTAAGCATCTGGCGGTCGCGATCGCGCTTGCGCTTGGTGCCGGCAACGCGCTGGCGGGCGATCAACCCGGGCTCGGCAAGGCGGTCAGCGAAGCCGATCTCGCGCTGTGGGACATCAGCATCGGGCCGGACGGCAAAGGCCTGCCCCCCGGCAGCGGCACCCCCGCCCAGGGCGCCGCCATCTTTGCGCAGAAATGCGAGCCCTGCCACGGCAAGGACGGCCAAGGCGGCAAGAACGCCGCGCTCACCAATGCTCCCGGCAAGACCGAGCGCACCATGGCGCTCTATGTGCCCAATGCCACCACCATCTTCGACTTCACCCGGCGCGCGATGCCGTGGCCGCAGCCGAAGTCGCTGACCAACGAGGAGGTCTATGCGCTGACCGCGTTCATTCTGGCCGGCAACAAGATCATCGGCGAGAACGATACGATGAATGCCGAGACCCTGCCGAAGGTGCAGATGCCGAACCGTAACGGCTTCGTCAGCCGCTATCCGGAGAAGCACTGAACCACGCCCGTTCCGGAGGCCGAGAATCGACGGCCGGAATGTCCGCTTGTTGCAGCCGCGCTCTTCGGAGCGCGGCTTGAGTTCAACCGACCAGCTACCTCAGGAGGAGCCAGATGCCGTCGACCGAAGGCATGCCGATGGTCAGGATCGCACCGAACAATCCGGTGTTCGACCTTCCGGTCATAGTCGGCATCGAAGCGGGGCTGTTCGCCAGGGCCGGCCTCGACGTCCGCTTCTCGGCGACCTATGCGGACCGCGAGAAGGACAGCGCGGAGCGTCCGATCATGACGCGGCTCAAGGAGCAGCTGTTCGATTGCGGCTCGGCCGACAGCTACAATGTCTGCGAGTGGGCCAGCATCGACCGGCTGGAGCGCGGCAAGCGCGGCGGCAACATCGCGGCGTTGCGCGCCGCCGTCGCCGCACAGGCGATCCTGGCCTACGAGGACGCCCTGCAGGTGCCGCGCGACCTGGCCGACGTGCCGGTCATGGTGCAGGAGCTCACCGGCTCCCACTACACGACGCTTCAGATGCTCGAAAGCGCGGTCGGTCCAGAGCATGTCAAGATCGAGAATGGCGGGCTGCCGCAGATGCGCTACGCGGCGCTGAAGAATCGCACCGCCCGCGCCATCGCGGTGATGGAGCCTTTCATCAGCCTCGGTCTCAAGGAAGGGGCGCATATCATCGCGGCGTCGTTCTATCGCGGCGGCGAGGTCATCGCCCCCGACCTGACGCCGGAGCAGGCCAAGGCCTATTACGACGCCGAGAACGAAGCCGTCGACCTCATCAATGCGGATTTCTACAAATACGCCCACCACGTCACGGCGCATGCCAAGGGCGCGCTCGAGCCGCGCGAGCTGCTGCGCGCATTCGTGCGCTACAAGCACGTCGACTACTATGATCCGACGACCTTCAACCGGGCCTATGACTGGATGAAGGCGCGCGGCCTCAGCGAAGGCCAGAGCCAGCATGCTGCGCTGGTCGTAGGCTGAGCAGGGGACTTCGAAGCACCGGGCGCGCCGCAACAATACTTGCAATGCGATGACGGACGTGCTCGACACCGGGGCTGCAGCGATGGAGCCAGCGCCCGACATGCCGCCATCAGAACCGTCTGTTTCCGCCCAGGATACCCTTGCCGGCGCCCGCACGCCGCGCCGCGTGCGCCATGAGCCGCGCCGCCGCCAACTCCAGGTCGAGCGTGTCGAGAGAATCGCGGCGCACATGCTACGGGTCACGCTCGGCGGCGATCTCGAGGGTTTCCTCAGCCTGGGTTTCGACGACCATGTGAAGCTGTTCTTCCCGGGCGAGCCTCCAGCGGCGGGCGGCGAGCAGGTCATGGTATCGCGCGACTATACGCCGCGCTGCTACGATCCCGCGGCCAAGACCCTGGATATCGAATTCGTGCTGCATGACGCCGGACCGGCGACGCGCTGGGCCGAGCAGGCGCGGCCCGGGCAATTGCTGAGCGTCGGCGGGCCGCGCGGCTCCTTCATCATCCCGACCGATTTCGACTGGCACCTGCTGATCGGCGACGACACCGCACTCCCCGCGATCGCGCGGCGGCTCGGCGAGCTGCCGGTCGGCACGCGCGCCGTGGTCCTGGCCGAGGTGGACGGTCCGGCCGATCGGGTGACGTTCGACACCGCCGCGGACGTGACCGTCGCCTGGACCTACCGGGATGGCGCGGAAGCCGGCAGCAGCGATGTGCTGGCGAGAACGCTCGGGACGCTGAGCCTGCCGGAAGGCGACTACTACGCCTGGGTCGCCTGCGAGTCCCTCGCCGCCAAGGCGCTGCGCGCCCAGCTCATCGCCGACCACGGCGCCAATCCCAAATGGATGCGCGCTGCCGGTTACTGGCGCCGCGGCGCGGTCGCGGTGCACGAGAACCACAACGATTAGGACATTGCTTGGCGCGACGGCGAACGCGGCCCCGTCACCAAACTCCGAACGGGAAGCCGCGTTGCTTGTGGGTATCGGTCCGCCGCTCGATCTCCGCGTCCGAGATGGTTACGCGGCTGCGCCGATGGCGAGCCCAGGCGAACAGGCGCTCCTCGAGCGCGCGCCGCACCGATTCGAATTGCGGATCGGCGCCGAGATCGCGGCGCTCGCGAGGATCGCCGGCAAGATCGAATAATTGCGGCCGGAAGCCTTCGTAGAGCACATATTTCCAGCGGTCGGCGCGTACCATATAGGCGCGCGCCTCGCCGGGCGCGACCGCAAGCTCGAGGCGCGCGGCGCGAAACGCATAGTCGCACTCGCTGAAAACCACGTCGCGCGCGGGGCCGGGGCCGCCACGGATGACCGGCAACAGCGAATGCCCTTCGAGCACGTGGCCGGGCACCGTCCCACCAGCCGCCTCGACGAATGTCGGCAACAGATCGATCGCCTCGACCAGGCCGCCATGCTGGCTGCCGCGCGTGGCGTCGGCCGCGGCATCCGGATCATAAACGATGAGCGGGATACGCACGCTCTCCTCGTGGAACAGCTCCTTCTCGCCCAGCCAGTGATCGCCCAGATAGTCGCCATGATCGCTGGTCATCACGATCATGGTGCGCTCGAACAGCTGCCGCTCCTCGAGAAACCTCCACAACCGGCCGAGATGATCGTCGATTTGCTTGATCAACCCCATATAGGTCGGGATCACGGTGGCGCGCACCTCGTCGCGCGCGAAGTTCACGCTTTCCTCGTGGCGCATGAAAGCGCCATAGACCGGGTGCGGATCGCGCCGCTCGGCTTCGTCCCGATTGGGCGCCATCACATCGCTCGGCCCATACAACGTGTTGTAAGGAGCCGGCGCCATATAGGGCCAGTGCGGCTTGATGTAGGACAGGTGTAGGCACCAGGGCTGAGTGCCGGCCTCCGCGATAAACTCCATGGCGCGGTCGGTCATGTAGGCGGTCTCGGAATGCGCCTCCTTGACGCGCGCCGGTTCTCGGGCGTTGCGCATGTCCCAGCCGGATTTGCGCTCGCCGCCCGGCCCCTCCGCCGTATTGGCATAGTCATGCCAGGGATTCTCGCCCGCATAGCCGAGTCCGCGCAGATACTCGTTGTAGCGCAGGTCGGGCGGTGTGCCGCGGTCGCCCCACAGCCCATCATCGCGCTCGAACGGCTCGAAGCCGCACTCCGCGGCGAGCACGCCTGCGATCGAGCGCGGATCGACGCCGAGACGTTTGAACCCGGAAACATCGGCCGCCATGTGGGTCTTGCCGACCAGCGCCACCCGCAGGCCGAGCGGCCGCAGGTGGTCGCCCATGGTCATCTCGCCGACCCGCAGCGGCACGCCGTTGTAGGTCGAGCCGTGCGAGCTCACGTAGCGGCCGGTGTAGAACGACATCCGCGACGGACCACACACCGGCGCCTGCACATAGGCGCGCGCAAAGCGCACCCCGCGCGCCGCCAGCGCGTCGATGTTCGGGGTGGTGAGCGTCGGATGGCCGGTGCACGACAGATAGTCGGCGCGCAGCTGATCCGCCATGACGAACAGAATGTTCTGGACCGGCATTGCGTTCACACCTCGGGGCCGGGCGGCCAAGCAAAAACGACGTTTCCAGGATTCTCAGGCTGTGGTGGGCAACGCGCCAGCGCCCGAATCTCGCGGTTCTGTCGCGTGGGCAAAATTGCGCACCTACGAACAGATCCGATCGCCGTGCCTGGCAATTTTACCCACCCTACACCGATGGGGTTCATGGATCGATCCGCTAGACCGGCACGTCGCCGACCACGGCGGTGCGCTCCATGCGCCGGCGCTGCGGATAATAGTCGTTGGCGGCGTAATGCTGGGTGCTGATATTGTCCCAGAACACGATGGTGTCGGGCTCCCAGCGCAGGCGGAACTGATATTCCGGCACATGCGCCTGCTCGCACAGCACGTCGAGCAGCGCACGGCTCTCGTCGGCCTGCAGGCCTTCGATGCGCAGGGTGAACTGTGGATTGACGTAGATCCCCTTGCGGCCGCTCGCCGGATGGGTGCGCACCACCGGGTGCGACGGATTGGGGAACAACTCCTCCATCCGCCGCAGCTTGGCCTG
Organism: uncultured Alphaproteobacteria bacterium; assembly: GCA_963721005.1. Lineage (GTDB taxonomy): Bacteria > Pseudomonadota > Alphaproteobacteria > Rhizobiales > Xanthobacteraceae > VAZQ01. The sequence continues at coordinate 1,861,982 of CAVRHR010000003.1, forward strand.
GTCGTCGGCCGACTTCGTGAACAGGACGCGGAAGTTCTGGAAATCGTGCACCGCGCGCAGTCCCGCGATCATCGCCTTGAAAGTGTCGCTCAAGCCCTCGTAAGCCGCCTCCATGTCGGCCCACAGCGTATCGCCGCCGACCTTGGGGATGATCTGGCAGCGCAGGATGGTGTATTTGGTCGGATTCTTCCGGAAGGTCGTGTCGCTGTGCCAGACATCGGTGGACAGGACCGGATTGTCCTTGTCGTTGTCGAGCACGAGAATTTCTGGAAATTCGCCCTGCGGGCGCATCGGATGGACCTCGAGCTCGCCGAACATTCGGCTGACGGCGACGTGCTCGGCGGTGGTCAGCTTCTGGCCGCGCAGCACCAGCACCTTGTGCTCGATCAGGGCGGCCTCGAAGGCGCGCGCAGTCTCCCGGCTCAGCCCCGCCTTGAGATCGAGGCCGTGGATTTGCGCGCCGAGCCTGGCGCCGAGCCGCTCAACCTCGAAGGGCGCGCCGGAGGAAGCATGTTTGGTCTCCTCGGCGCCAGCGCTCGCATTGTTGACGTTGATGTTCATGTGCGTGCTCTCTGCGCGTTTCCGGCCGGACTATAGAACCCCGCGGCCCAAGAGCACCAGCGCGCCCGCGACCGCAGCTGCTCTATTCCTTCTCGCCGGGCGAGGCGCCGCTCGGCTTCTGGCCCGCCGGCAATTGGCGCACGTCCTTGATCTTGATGGCCTCCTTGACCTTGGCAATGATCTGCGGCGAGGCGCCCGCGATCCGGCCCACGATATCCTGCAGCTCCTCGCCCCCGATCGGGTTGAACTCCATGTGCGCCTGGGTGACTGCCGCCATGAACACAGGGTCGGCGATGGTCTCGTCGAACGCCCGGCGCAAGGCCCGCACCCTCTCCGGAGGAACGCCAGGCGCGGTCAGGATCGGCCGCCCGACTGCCACGTCGCCGGAGAGGATTTCGAGAATCTGCCGCTGCTCGTCGGTCTGCCCGAGCTCGCTCCACAGCGGAACCTCGGGCAGGCCGGCCTCGCGCTTGGTGCCGATCTGGAACAGGATGTTGACGGTATGGTCGCGCAGCCAGTCCGGATGTGTGGTCTGCATGGAGGCCCAGGAATCGCTGCCGCGGCCGTCGACCTCGCCGCGCTCCACCGCGATGTTGATGTCGCCGCCGCTCACATAACCGGACACGATCCGGAATTTGGTGCCGAGCAGGTTGTTGGAGACCTGCGGATAGAGCACCGAGGGCGAGCTGGCGCCGGTCGCCCCGATCGCCAGCGGCTTCACTTTGGCCTGCTCGATGGTGGCGACCCCGCTGCGGGCGGCAACGAACAGCAGGTTGTTGACCACCACCATATTGCCGATCCAGTTGAACTTGCGCACGTCGAACTGGACGCCGGGCTGGCCCAGCGCCTGGTCGGTCGGTGTGGTTTGGCTCAGAATCGAGATCACGCTGCCGTCTTTGGGCGCCACGTTGTAGAGCCAGTTCGCGGCCCCGCGACTGCCGGCGCCCGGCATGTTCTGCGGGATAATGGTGGGCTTGCCGGGAATATGGTCGCCCAGGAAGCGTCCCAGCATGCGGGCATACAGGTCATAGCCGCCGCCGGTGCCGTACCCGATCACCAGATTGATGCGCTTGCCGCGGTAGAAATCCGCGACATCGTCCGCGCGCGCCGGCGCCATCGCGCAGGGCAGCGCGGCGGCAAGCAGCAGAAGCACGTTGCATCGGCCCAGACGGCGACCCGTCATGATTATTCTCCGTCAGGGTGAAGGCCGGAAGCCGGCCTTGTAATAGGCAGACAGATCGCTCCCGAGCCACTCGGTCGGGATTGTCTTGTTGTTGCCTTCCTGGATCGCCTTGCGATACAGGATGCCGCCGGCGGCCGCAAATTGAATCGCCAGGCCCGAATTGTTCTTGTAATAGACGATCCGGCCTGGTCCGGCCGCCGGAGCGGAAAGCAGCGTCTTGCCGATCAACAGATCGCCGAGCTCGTGAATCCGCTCCTTGCGGATCACGCCTTGCTCGAGCGGATCGAGCAGCTCGGTCTGGTCGTTGTCGACGACGCTTTCCCAGTCGTTGATGATGATGTCGCTGGCGCGCGCATAGGTGCGCGGGTCGACCTCGGAGCGCTTGTTGGTCACGTCCGAGTTGGCGATCGAAACCACCACCTGGCCATCCTCGAGCCAATCGCCGTCGAACACCGGCTTCATGGCGGTGGTGGCGCAGCACACGATATCGGCGCCGGTAACCACCGCCTTGGGGTCCGCGACCGCCACCACCTCGATGCTGTCGCGCGCCATCTCCCGGGCGAACTCCTCGCGGTGCGCGGCGCTCGGACTGTAGACGTTGACGCGCCGCAGCGGCCGCACGACCGCGATTGCGTCGAGCGCGCAGCGCGCCTGCTTGCCGGTGCCGAACAGGCCGAGCGTGGCGGCATCCGGGCGCGCCATCCGGTCGACCCCCACCGCCGTGGTGGCGCCGACGCGCATGCCGGACAGCTGAAACTCGTGCATCAGGGCGAGCGGCTCGGCGGTCTCGATGCTGTACAAAATAACGATGCCCCAATTGAAGGCCTGCGGATTCTCGTACAGCCGGCGGTCGTTGCCGGCACCGGCCGGCCGGATTATCTGCGAGCCGGCCCGCACGCAGGCGATGCCGGCGGAGGGCACCGCCCCGACATGGACATTGGCGAGATATTTGCGCCCGGGGTCGGGGTGCTGGGCCAGGTAACGCATGCGCGGACGGTTGACGGCGCTGCCATTGGCGAAGTCGCGGAACGCCACCCGCATGGCCTCGATGCAATCCTTCATCGGCAGCAGGCGCTTCACGTCGTCGTCGGTAATGATGATCGTCACCCGCTGTGCTCCCCGATGGATTGCCGGCAGTGCGCGGCTCTGCCGGCTGCTTTTACATGGGCGCGCGGTCCCGGCAATGCGGCGAACCGGCCCGGCACACGCTGTTGTGATGGCGCCAGAGTGTCGAGATGGCCGCCGTTCTGCTATGGCAGCCGGCACGCCCCCGAAGCGAGGACAGCCATGATCAGCCGACGGTTTCTACTCCGGGCCGCGACCTCCGCCGTGCTCGCGTCCGCCACGTCCGTAACCGCATTCGCGGCCGAGGAGCAACCGTTCACCCGGCAGGCATTCCTGGCCGCCCAGAACGCCGGCAAGTCCATCTTGATCGAGATCCACGCGTCCTGGTGTCCGACCTGCCAGGCGCAGAGGCCCATCCTGGGCAAGCTGTTCAGCGATCCGAAATTCAAGAACCTGGCGGTCTTCCGTGTCGATTTCGACAGCCAGAAGGACGAGGTGCGCAACTTCAAGGCGCGCATCCAGTCGACCCTGATCACCTTCAAAGGCACCCAGGAGGTAGCGCGTTCGGTCGGCGACACCAACCCGGATTCCATCGCCGACCTGCTGGCGCTGTCCCTCTAAGGGAATGCTCGCGACGCTCGGGCTCGCCTATCTGGCCGGGGTGCTTTCGACGCTCTCGCCGTGCGTGCTGCCGCTGCTTCCCCTGGTCATCGGCTCGGCCGCCTCCGCTCATCGGCTCGGACCGCTCGCCCTGGGGCTCGGGCTGGCGGGCTCCTTCGTAGCGGTCGGCCTGTTCGTGGCCACGATCGGATTCTCGCTCGGCATCGATGCGGATGCCGTTCGCGACGTAGCCGCCGCATTGATGATTCTGGTCGGCATCGCCCTGATTGCTCCGGTGTTGGAGACGCGCTTCGCCGTGGCGGCCGGTTCTGCGAGCCAATGGGCCAATGCACGGCTCGCGGGCTTCTCGGCCTCCGGGCTTCCTGGCCAGCTCGGCATCGGGGTCCTGCTCGGGGTTGCTTGGAGCCCGTGCGTCGGACCAACCCTCGGCGCCGCCTCCCTGCTGGCGAGCCAAGCCGAGGACTTGCCACAGGTAGCCGCCACCATGCTCCTGTTCGGCCTCGGCGCATCCTCGCCGCTGCTCGCCGTCGGCATGGTGTCGCGTGAGGCGATGTCGAAAGCCCGCAGCCGCCTGCTAGCCGCCGGCCAAAGCCTCAAGGCCGCGCTGGGGATAGCCTTGGTGCTGATCGGCGCGGCGATCGTGACCGGGGTCGACAAAAGAATTGAGACTGCGCTGGTCGAAGCCTCGCCGCAATGGCTTACCGATCTGACGACGCGCTATTGAGGCAGATCGCGTGACCGGCTTTGAGGGCACCACGAGGGCGCCAGCCGGGAATTGACAGAAGTCCAGCCGAGACGGCAAAGTTACCCCCTATTTGTGCGTAGAGCAGCCGGCGTGTTGCGGCAGCGCACGAAAGTGCAGAGGGAGGAAGACGATGAATCGACGTTGGAATCGACGTTGCACGCTTGGTATTGTGACGATGGCGGTATTCGCCTTGATGCTGCCGGGCTCCGGTCAGGCCCAGAATGCCCAGCAGCGGCCGCCGGCCGCCGAGCAGAAGGCGCCGGCCGCCCCGCCGAAGTCCATGAAGGAGGCCATCGTCGGCACTTGGTCGCTTCTCATCGATGACGCGGTCAAGGCCGACGGCACGCACGCGCCCAATTTCGGCCCCAATCCGATCGGCGTCGCCATGTTCGGTGCCGATGGTCACTTCTCCGTGACGATCACGCGCGCCGGTCGTCCCAAGTTCGCGTCCAACAACAGGACCACCGGAACGGCGGACGAGAACAAGGCGGTGGTGACCGGCTCGAACGCGTTCTTCGGGACCTACGCGGTCAACGAGGCGGACAAGTCGCTCACGTTTCGGGTTGAGGGCAGCACTTTCCCGAACCTGGAGGGAACGACGCAGAAGCGGACCGTCACCTCGCTGACTGCGGGCGATGAGCTGACATGGACCAATCCCGCCAACCACGGCGAGGTCGCCTGGAAGTCGGTGAAATAGCACGGCGGCTTCCGCTCGCTAGCCTCGAGTCACGGCTGATCGCCCCGCGCGGCGGCCGTGACTTCCAATCCCTCGCCCGCGGCGGGCGTCACCCGCCTTGCGCAACGCCGCTCTGGCCTGGTTGTCGAGCACCAGGAGGGCTGAGGCGCTGTTGGAAATCGGAATGCGATAGTTGCTGTGAACCTTGGACACCTGGCCGGTCAGCATGCCGCGCATGGCGATCCACTCGGCAACTCGACACCCTGGGTCCCAGTCTGCACGATCAATTGCTGGATCGAGCACCGCGTCGACGCTTCCGGCTCATCGACCATCTGCTGCGAGCCCATCAGATCGAGCTTCTGGCTGATGAACCCGGCCCGCATGCCGTCGAGCTGATGCGAAAAGCCGCCGGTGCCCATCACCAGAACCCGGCAGGCCTGCGGGGAGCGCCAAGCCCTCATCGTGGCGTCCGAGAAACGTCGCCGGCGTCAAAGCCGTGCACAATCACCTGGTCTGGATCGGGCCCATTCCGGCTTCGTGATCCAGTCCGAGGAAGATGAAGCGAGCGAGCGTCCTGATTCCCGCCGCGACCTGCGGCTTCCAGCTAGGCGGCGGATTTGGCCTTGAATCCGTAACGGAGAAGATCAGCCACGCGGATTACCAGCATGCCGTTTTCCTCGCAGCGTCCGGCATCGCTCTTGGCCGCGATGAGACGCTCGATTTCCGGGAGAAGCGCGCGAAAAGCGTCACCACCGGAACCTGCAAACCGGTGGAAGGCGAGAAGGTCCCCCAATGCGTCGCGGGCTATGCCGCAATCGATTGTGCTGCCATCGTGATCGCATTGAAACGAAAGGCCGGCCGACCCGGCCCTGAGACTTTTTGCGATCACCCTGAGCGTCAATGCAAGCTCCTGACTCCACAGGGGGCAGCCGCAAAGAACGCGGTCGGCGGCGGCGCCCGGCGACGACGCGTGACTTACGAGAGTGCGGGGTTGGCCGGGGCTGCCGCGGGCGCGGTATCGGCCACGACTTCCCACCGCAGGAAGCGACAGACCATTCTCAGCGTATTTGCGTCCTGATTCCGAAAGATCACGAAATCCTCGGGCTGAAACGCCACGACGAAATCATTGTCATCACGCCTGATCGACACGTGTCGCCCGACACCATTCTTGCCGGAGCTGCCCATCACATTTGACATGTGTCCCCCGTCATCCGCGTCAATACGTGCTTGCCGACAATAGACCGCATGAGCGGCGCCCGCTGGAGCGGACATTCGCCATCCACAGTTTTTTAGGACATATATTCTCGATCGAGCCTCCATCCCCGCGGAGGCCGCCGCTATACCCGATCCGTGGCCTGATCACGGCCGCCATTGCTGTGATCGCCGAGCGATCCCGGTGCCGCCCCAAGCGCAAGCGCCGCACCCGGGCCGAGCCCGCAAACCATTGATTAAATTATCGGGTCCCGCCTTCGCTCGTCCCCGATCAGGATTGAGTAGGCCGGCACGGCGTGGTGCAACGTCTCTCGGCCACGCAACATCGGCAATACTGTGATTTACCTGGACGACCGCCCCAAGACGGTGCCCGCAAGTCTCTAGAGCCGGACAGTCCCAAACGACGTGTAGAAAGCGTTGCGTGTCTCAAAATGATGCGAGGCTGCCGAGACAACCGGAGAATTGCGAGAGCACCTCCGCCGGTGGCGGCGCGCTGGCCTTGTAGGAATCGGCGGCGCGCGAATTCTCCATCGTGAGCCATAGCTCGAAATCGGCCCGCAACACCGCCGCGATCAATTCCCGGCCCTGCGCAAAATCCAGGGTGGAGGCAGCGACGCTGCCATCCTCAAACGGCACGACCTTGGGCAGCGCGACCGAGTTATAGCGTTCGGACACAAAGGCAACCGAGACGAGCTTGGCCGGGCGCGCAAGCCGCCGCGGCGTAAATCCCGGATTGCGGCTGCCGGCCGTAAAGCCCGTGACCAGCGGCCCGGCCAACGCTCCTTCCCGCTTCATCTGCGCCACGATGAGCTGAAAGTTCAAACCCTCGCCGGCCGCGCTACGGCGCAGCGCCACGGCGAGCTGACAAACCTTCGCGGCCGGATCCTCGTTGACGCTGGCCTTGTACTCGGTTTCTTGCGGAGCCATCGTTGCGGCATGCGCGGGCGCCAGGAGCAGCAGCGCCGCCAGAGCTGCCAGAAAACCAGGTCGCAGCATACGGAATTCCCCTTATGGGTTTGCGTCGCGTGGTCGTGCGACGAGAAAAGCGGGCAAAGTGGCCGATTGTTCCGGTGCAATCGCAAAAGAATGGTTGCAAAAAAAGGTCGAGTTGGACCGTGAATACGTTTCCCCGCTGCAGAAGCAATGGCTTGCGACGTCTGCCGGCGGCGCGACGCTAGTCGTCGTCACCGGCCGGCATTTTCATCCGGTAGGATGGGATGGCGGAATCCATCCATTTCGCCATCACACGGCTGCAAACCTCACAGATCGCGGAGCCGCTATCCCGCGCCGGCAGGTCTGACGGTGACCTGATACTGCGTCCCGCAATGCGGACAGGTGAAGTCCTCATCGCCGCGGCGCGTAATCCGGACCATGGGCCGATGGTGCGCCAGCTCACCCACGACGTTTGGCCGCTCCGCCAACCATCCCTATCAGGATACCGACTCCGATCGCGACCGCCAGGGTGACCAGCGGGCGGTGCTCGACCTCGCTCGCCACCCGCTCCAGCGCGTCGTTGCCGACCTTGGCGCCGAGCCTGGCGGCTTCGTTGCCGAAGCGCATGGCCTCGTCGCCGGCCACACGCCGGCCGGTGCGAAAGCGCTCGACGATCTCGGTCACCGCCGAGGCGATGGCGTCGCCGATGTGATCGCCCGCCGCGGACGCGTTGGCCGATGCCTGCCGGCCGGCTTTTCGCCCGACGCGTTCGATCTCGCTCTCGAGCGCGCGCAAACGGCCCTCGATGGCGGAGATGTTGGGAGCAAAGGCGGATGAACGATGGTGAAACATGGACTGTATCCTCCGGACCGGCCGGTGTCGGGTGAACGGGATGGCGGCGTTTCGCATGCAACAGCTAACCCCCAACGCCGGGTCGCGCGATCGGTTCCATGCCGGGAACCAAAGGTGCGCTCGCGGGTTTGCACTCCATCAATCCTTCCTCGGAGCAGTACCCATGGACGAAAACCGCATTGGCGGCGCCGCCAAGAATTTCGCAGGCAAAGTGGAAGAGGGCTTTGGCCGCGCTACCGGCGACGCCAAGACCAGGATGCAAGGGCAAGCGAAGCAGGCTGAAGGCGGCATCCAGGAGCTTTATGGCCAGGCCGTCGACTTGGCCGAGGACGCGATCGACGCGGTGCGGCAGATGCCGGGTTCGGTCGACGATACGATCCGCCACTACATCGAAAGCAACCCGTATGCGACCGCGGCCATCGCGCTCGGTGTGGGCTGGCTGATTGGCAGAGCGCATCGCCCGTTTTGACGGGGCGATGGGAGCAACCGGCTTGACGCCAAAGCCCCGCCGCGCGGTCGGGGCTTTTCCTTTCAGCGCGGACGTGATCGGGCTCCGGCAGCGCCGTATGACGCGGACTGCCGAGGCAGAATACGCCGATCGTTCCGCGCACCAACGCGGCAGTCCGAGACCATGAGCATCGATATGCCCGAGCTAGCGCCCGCCAAGACGTGGCGTCCGATCAGGTCGGAGCTGCCGGCTTCCGCGCAGACCACCATGCTGTTCACCGTGGCGATCGTCTCGGCCTTGTATTTCGGGCGCGAGGTTCTGGTGCCGATCGCGCTCGCCCTGCTGCTGAGCTTCGCGCTGGCTCCGCTGGTGCGCATCCTGCAAGGTTGGCGGATTCCGCGCACGCTCGCCGTCATCGTGGTGGTGCTGGCGGCGTTCGCCGGCATCTTCAGCCTCGGCGCCCTGATGGTGTCGCAGGTCAACCAGCTCGCCGGCGAGCTGCCGCGCTATCAGACCACCTTGCGCGAGAAGATTCAAAGCTTGCGCGGCGCCGCGGCCGGTACCAGCACGTTGGAACGCGCCTCCCAGGTGCTGCAGGACTTGAGCAGCGAGCTCGACAAGCCGGCGGCGAGCCGTCCCGCGATCGGGTTGCCGACCGGCACCGCCCCATCTCCCGATCGGCCGATCCCGGTCGAGGTCAAGCAGCCCGACCCCGGCGCTTTGCAGACCTTGGTGGCGCTCATCACGCCGCTGATCCATCCGCTCGCCACCACCGGCATCGTGGTCATCTTCGTCATCTTCATCCTGATGCAAAGGCAGGATTTGCGGAATCGGCTGGTGCGGCTGGCCGGCTCCCAGGACCTCCAGCGCACCACTGCGGCGCTCGATGAGGCCGGCCAGCGTCTCAGCCGGTTGTTCCTGACCCAGCTCGGCCTCAACGCGGCCTACGGCATCGTGGTCGGCCTCGGCCTCTGGCTCATCGGTGTTCCGAGCGCTCCCTTGTGGGGCATGCTGGCGATGATCCTGCGCTTCGTGCCCTATATCGGGGCGTTCATCTCCGCGATCTTTCCGCTGGTATTGGCGGCTGCGGTCGGACCCGATTGGACCATGGTGCTGTGGACCGGGCTCATGTTCCTGATCCTGGAGCCAGTGGTCGGGCAGATCATCGAGCCGTTGCTGTTCGGCCATAGCTCGGGCCTGTCGCCGGTCGCGGTCATCGCCTCGGCCACGTTCTGGACCTGGCTGTGGGGACCGGTCGGATTGATCCTGGCGACGCCGCTAACGATCTGCCTGGTGGTGCTCGGCCGCCACGTGGATCGCCTCTCGTTCCTCGACGTCATGTTCGGGGACCAGCCGGCCTTGTCACCCTCGGAGCTGGTCTACCAACGCATGCTGGCGCGCGACCCGGTGGAGGCCACCGAGCAGGCGCAAAAATTCCTCAAGGACAAGCCGCTGATCGCTTATTACGACGAAGTGCTGCTCGAGGGCTTGCGGCTCGCGCAGGCGGACGCGGACCGCGGCTCGCTCGACGACGAGCGCAAGTCGCATATCCGCGACGCGGTCGCGGAGATCGTAGACGATCTCGGCAGCCATTCAGACAAGATCGAGCCGCCGAGCGAGACCGACGACGAGGACGCCGCTCCCTCCCCACTCGCACAGCTCGACAAGGCCGAGGAGCAGGCCAAAACAGCGGTGCGGGCGTTGCCGGCAAGCTGGCGGACGCAGAAGCCCGTGCTGTGCATCCCGGGGCTCGGCCTGCTCGACGAAGCGGTCGCCCTGATGGCGGCGCAGCTGGTCGAGCGGCACGGTATCGGGGCGCGGGCCGAGCAGGCCGATGCCCTCTCGATGTCGCGCATCTTTGGCCTGGATATGAAGGAAGTCGCTCTCATATGCCTCTGCTATGTGGAGGACGCGACATCGGCGCAAATCCGCTATGCGGTCCGCCGCCTCCGCCGCAAAGCGCCGGACGCCTTCATCCTGGTCGCCCTGGTGGGCGCGGCCGAGGGCATCGATGAGCAGATGGTGCGCGAGTTTGCCGATGTCGCGTTGGTCAAGCACTCGCTCGCCGGCACGGTCGAGCGGATTCTCGAGCAATCGACCGCGCTGCCGAAGAACAGCGAGACCCCGAGCCCCGGTCAGCCGGAACACGCGATGGTGTCTTGAGCAATTCCACAACCGCTCCAAGTTCGGATCACTGAGAAGGAGATTGAAATGACAGAGCACGCGGCCAAGAACGAGCAGCCGATATCCCGCGATCGCCTCGCCGATCTCTTGAACGAGGACCTCTCGCGCGAATACCAGGCCATCATCTCCTACGTGGTGTATTCCCAGGTATTGAAGGGCGCCGAGTTCATGAGCATCGCCGAGCAGCTCGAGATCCATGCCCAGCAGGAGCTCAAGCACGCCCTGATCATCTCCCGGCAAATCGACTACCTCGGAAAAATGCCCAGCGTGACCGCGAAGCCGGTCAAGACCTCCGAGAACTCGAGAGAAATGCTGCGTTTTGATCTGGACAACGAGAACGAGACCATCCGCAACTACCGCGAACGGGTTCGGCAGTGCGAAGCTCTCGGCGAATATGCGTTAGCGGAGCAGATCCGCCAGATCCTGGTGGAAGAGCAGGATCATCAGATCGATTTGGCTACTGCGCTGGGCGAGGACGTCCCGGACCTCACCGCGCCGCGCAAGGCGAGCGCGAAAGCCTGATTGGGGTGGGCAGTCCCGGCTGAACCTTCCGGAACGGACGTCCAATTCATCGTCCGGGCAGTAAGAACTTCATTTCGAAGCGCACCGGACGGATTGGATTTCGCGGGGGAGCAATCCGCTCGGGCGAGACAAACTACCCGCCCTCGATCCTGGAGAAATCCGCGACCGCGCGGGTGGCGGCACGGATCTCGTTGAGGAGCCGCAGCCGGTTCTCGCGCAGCGGCTTGTCGTCGATATTGACCGTGACCTTGTCGAAGAACGCGTCCACATGCGGCCGCAGCTTGGCCATCGCCAGCATGGCGGCGGCAAAATCCTCGCGCGCGACCGCGGCGTTTGCTTCCTCGCCGACCACATCGATGGCCTTGGCCAGCTCCCATTCCTCGGCCTGCCGGTAAAACTGCGGGTCCGGCTTGCCGACATATTCGCGCGCGTCCTTCTTCTCCTCGATGCGGATGATGTTGGTGGCGCGCTTGTAGCCGGCCAACAGGTTCCTGCCGTCCTCGGTGTCGAGGAACTTTCCCAGCGCCTGGATGCGGCGGACAATCAGCAGAAGATCGTCCTCATTGGCGGCTTCAAAAACCGCCTTAGCAAGATCGTGGCGCGCACCCTGTTCGCGGAGACTAACTTCTAAACGATCATCGATAAACAATCGCAGATCAAATATTTCATCGAAGGCCGCATCAACTTCCTCTTCCGAAAGCTCGACGGGGAAAGCCTCCTTCTCAAGACCGCGCAACAGACGATTTGCTCTTCGTCCGGACAATCCTTCGTCGCGGAGCTTCTTGAGCACATCACTTAATCGGTCCAATTTCTGGTGTCTCAACTCGTCCCTAACGCTAATGTGCGCGGGAATAAATATCTTCATTAGAGGAAGCCGAATTTCATTTTCGAGTATGATTCTGATTGCGCCCAATGCGGCACGCCTCAAAGCATAAGGATCCTTGCTCCCGGTCGGCCTCTCATTGATCAGCCAAAATCCCATGAGAGTGTCAATTTTATCTGCAATCGCAACAGCGATGGCAACCGGATCTGTGGGGATGAGATCGTCCGGCCCTTTCGGCTTGTAGTGATCCTCGCAAGCGTGCGCAACTGCTTCATCCTCGTTCTGTGCCTGGGCGTAATAGCGACCCATCAAGCCTTGCAGTTCGGGAAATTCACCAACCACTTCAGTCAACAAATCAGCCTTGCACAGCATTGCTGCACGCTTAACTTTTTGTATCGACGCGCTCACATATGGCGCTATCTCAGAGGCTAATAGTTCAATCCGTTCAATCCGGCGCGCCTGGGTGCCCAGCTTCTCGTGAAAGATGATCTGCTCGAACTTCGGCAGCCGGTCCTCGAGCTTCACCTTCAAATCGGTCTCGTAGAAGAACTTGGCATCCGACAGCCGCGCCCGGATTACGCGCTCGTTGCCGGCCGTGATGGCAGCGCCGCCGTCCTTCGCTTCCGTGTTGGCGACCAGGATGAACCGGTTTGTTAGCTTCGCGGTCTGCGGGTCGCGCAGCACGAAGCATTTCTGGTTGGCCCGGATGGTGGTGCGGATCACCTCGGGCGGGATCGCCAGGAAGTCCGCATCGAACGAGCCCATCAGTACCACCGGCCATTCGACCAGGCCGGCGACCTCTGCAAGCAGGCCGGCATCCTCCACCAGCTCGTAGCCTTGAGCAAAGGCGAGGTTCTTGGCGTCGTGCAGGATCATGTCGCGGCGCCGCTCGGGATCGAGCACCACCTTGGCCTTGAACAGATTGGCGGCGTAATCGTCGAAGCGCTTCACCCGGAACCGCCCGGGCGCCAGGAACCGGTGACCGCGCGTCTCATCGCCGGCCGCGATCCCGTCGACCGAGAACGCCACGATGTCGGGCTCCTCGGTCTCCGGCCCGAAAGTGGCCAGGATCGAATGCAGCGGACGCACCCAGGTGAGCCGGCCCTCGCCCCAGCGCATGGATTTCGGCCACGGGAAGGTCTTGATCACCTCAGGCACGATCTCGCCGATCACCTCGATGGCGGGCCGGCCCGGCTTCTCGATCACCGCCACGTAGAAGTCGCCCTTCTTGGGATCCTTCTCGATCTTGGCCTGATCGATCGACGCAAGCCCGGCCGCCTTGAGGAATCCCTTGATGGCGCCCTCCGGCGAGCCGACGCGTGGGCCTTTCTTCTCGTCCTTCTGATCAGGCTGGCGCGCCGGCACGCCCTGCACAGCGAGCGCGAGCCGGCGCGGGGTGGCGAACGCCTTGGCGCCCTCATAGGCGAGCCCGGCCGCGACCAGCCGATCGGTGACGAGCTTCTTCAAGTCCTCGGCCGCACGCGCCTGCATGCGGGCGGGGATTTCCTCGGAGAACAATTCGAGCAGAAGGTCGGGCATTGCGTGCTTTTCTGGTCCGCCCCCTGATTAGGGCGGAAGATCTACAGCTTCAGATGGCTGTCGTCACAAATCGGCGGCGTCTTTGTACGCTTGCAGGTGCACAACAAGGCACGCCGGTCGCGCTCGACCTTCCATTCCAAAGGCTCGATGCCGGTGCCTTCGTGCGAGCCATCGCAGAACGGCTGGCTCTGCGAGCGCCCACAGCGGCACCACCAATAAGTCTCGCCGGCGACGAGCTCGACCAGCACCGGCTCGCGGCCGCCGATTCTAGGTTCGCTGCTCATGCGGTGCCTCCTCCGGCGTCGGTCGCGAGCCAGGCTTCGCCACAGCCTTTGGCGAGCTCGCGCACGCGCAGAATGTAGCTCTGCCGCTCGGTCACGGAAATCACCCCGCGCGCATCGAGCAGATTGAATACATGGCTGGCCTTGATGCACTGGTCATAGGCGGGCAGCGCCAGGCCGTGATGCCGGGCGTTGCCTTTGACCTCCCAACCGGCCGCCAGATATTTCCGGCACGCCGCTTCCGCCATCTTGAACTGCTCGAACAGCATGTCGGTGTCCGCGACCTCGAAATTGTGCCGCGAATATTCTTTTTCGGCCTGCAGAAAGACGTCCCCGTAGCTCACCCGCCGCGCGTCCTCGCGGCCGTTGAAGTTGAGATCGTAAACGCGGTCGACGCCCTGCACATACATGGCGAGCCGCTCGAGCCCATAGGTGAGCTCGCCCGAGACTGGAGCACATTCGAAACCCGCGACCTGCTGGAAGTAGGTGAATTGCGACACCTCCATGCCGTCGCACCAGCATTCCCAGCCCAGTCCCCAAGCCCCCAAGGTCGGGCTTTCCCAATCGTCCTCGACAAAACGGATGTCATGGAGGGCGGGATCGATGCCGATGGCGTAGAGCGATTTGAGATAGAGCTCCTGCAAGTCGGACGGCGACGGCTTGAGGATCACCTGGAACTGATAATAGTGCTGCAGCCGGTTGGGATTTTCGCCATAGCGGCCATCCTTGGGGCGGCGAGACGGCTGCACATAGGCTGCATTCCAGGGCCTGGGTCCGAGGGATCGCAGGGTAGTCGCCGGATGAAAGGTGCCGGCCCCCACCTCCATGTCGTAGGGCTGCAGGATCACGCAGCCGTAGTCCGCCCAATAGCGCTCGAGCGCCAGGATCAGGCCCTGGAACGAGCGCCTCGGATCCATGTGATCCGAAGGTGTGTGGGGCAACGAATCTGCGGCGGTCATCGCGCAATTTCATGCTGGAGGAATGGGCGCGGACCCTATCGGGGGGGCCCGGAGTGGTCAAGAAACTCGTCCCGAAGGGCGGCCACAAGGGCCGCCACTACGAACGCGGTCTCGTAGGGGCGCCCGTCGTGGGCGCCGCTGCCAGCCGGATCAGAGGCGACATAATCGCGCGCCGCCCTCGCGCCGCCATGGCCCATTCGTGTCAGGGAGGCTAATCTGCGCCGAACCAAGCGCCACCTGGGAGGAACGACGTGGAGCACTCTCGCCGCCTTAACGCCCTCATCGCCGCCGGCTCGGTCGCGGTCGCCTTGCTGGCGCCGGGCGCGGCGCCGGCGCAGACCTATCCGAACCATCCGGTCCGCTTGGTGGTCGGGTTCGCGCCCGGCGGCAACACCGATCTCATCGCCCGCATCGTGGCCGACAAGGTGCAAGGAGTGCTCGGGCAAAGGGTCATCATCGACAACCGCGGCGGCGCCAATGGCGCCATCGCGGCCGACACCGTGGCGAAGGCCGCGCCCGACGGCTACACGCTGTTCTTCACCACCGTGGGCGCGGTCGCGATCAATCCCGCCTTCCGCAAGGATCTGCCCTACGATCCGGTCAAGGATTTCGCGCCGGTCGCCCTCATCGGCCGCGCCGCGCCGGTGCTCGCCGTCGATCCATCGCTCGGCCTCAAGTCCGCCCGGGACCTGGTGGCGCTCGCCAAGCAAAAACCCGACACCGTCAGCATGGGCATGACCGGCGTCGGCGCCATCTCCCATATGGCGCTCGAATTGTTCGCAGCTACGGCTGACGTGAAGTTCGTCCAAGTCCCGTTTCGCGGCTCGGGGCCGGCGCTCGCCGACCTCTTGGGCGGGCACGTCAACGGCATCATGATCGACGTCTCGGTCATGCTCGAGCACATCAAGGCCGGCAAGGTAAGGGCGCTCGGCACCACCTCGGCGGTCCGCTCCGATCTGGTGCCGGATATCCCGACCCTGGTGGAGCAGGGCTATCCGGGCGCGGTGGCGGAGAACTGGACCGCCCTGTTCGCCCCCGCCAAGACACCGCCCGAGGTCATCGCCAAGCTCAATGCCGCGTTCGTCTCGACCGTCAACGAGCCGGATATGCGCCGCAAGTTCGCCGAGAACGCCATCTCGGCGTCGCCGAGCTCGCCGGAGGAGCTCGGCCAGCTGCTGCGCGGCGAGATCGTGAAATGGGACAAGCTGATCCGCGAGAAGGGCATCACCATCAAGCCCGAGGATTGACGGCGGCACGACCGCGACCCCGCGCCGCGCCTTTCAGCCCGGAGAGCCGTCATGACGACAGATCTCACGTACCTCGCCTTGACCGCGATCCTCACGGCTGCGCTGTGGATTCCCTACGTGGTCTGCCAGGTGATGACGAACGGCTTCCTGGCGCCGCCGAACTATGTCGATCCGGCCGCCCGGCCGGTCCCGTTGTGGGGCAAGCGCGCCGACCGCGTCTATCTCAATGCGGTGGAGACGTTCGCACCGTTTGCGGCGCTGGTGCTCGTCGCCCACGTCGCCGGCAAGGCCGACGCCATGACGGCGTTCTGGTCGATGTGCTTCTTCTGGCTGCGGCTGGCGCACGCCGTGGTGTATCTGCTCGCCATTCCGTATGTGCGAACGCTGATCTTCACGCTCAGCTTCGTCGCGGTCGTGGGACTCTTCATCGAGGTGATCAAGTAGCGGCGCGCGGGCGCGCGATCACATCACGCGCCACTCGCCGGTCGCCGGATCGCGCCGCAGCGTGGGCAGCGCCTCGCGCCGATCGACCGCCCTGACCTTGACCCGGTCGAGCTCCTCGCCGAAGCGGCGCAATTCCTTCACGGCCCAGTGCACGACGGCGGCGGCGCCGGCAGCCCCGAGGGCGAGCTTGACCAGCGGCGGAATGACGAGCGGCGGCATCGGTGGTCTCCTCTTGTCGGCACGCTGCTGCGCCGGCGGCAGACGTGCTCACAATCCGTAGCGTGCCCACAGGGCGCGTGCTTCCAGCGCAGAGATAATGCCGCCCGCAAGCTCGGCCCCATGCGACGACGGATCGAACCCCGGAACGAGCCCCTGCAGATCAATTCCCTGCCGCGCACGACCGAACAGGCTGCGCTCCGCGGCGACCAGCGGGGTCATCACCTGGTCGCCGAAGCGCGCCCGAAGCGTCGAGCGCAAATCGCCGATCGCATCGGCGAGGCCGAGCTCGATCGCCTTGGATCCGGACCAGTATTCGCCGGAAAACAGGGTTTTTTCGGGGCCTTTGAGCCGCCCCCCGCGGCTCTCCTTCACCAGCTCGATGAAGCCCTGGTGAATCTCGTTCTGCAGCGCCTTGAGGCGCTCCACGTCGTCGGGATCTTCGGGCAGGAACGGATCCAGCGAGGCTTTGTGCTCGCCCGCGGTATAGAGCCGACGCTCGATGCCTAGCCGCTCCATCAGCTTGGGAAATCCGAAGGAGCCGCCCACCACCCCGATTGATCCGACGATGGAGGAGACGTCACAGACGATCTCCTGCGCGGCACAGGCCACCATGTAGCCGCCCGAAGCCCCGACATCCTCCACGAAGGCGATCACCGGCAGCTTCTTCTCCTCGGCCAGCGCACGGATGCGGCGGTAGATCAGGTGCGACTGCACCGGCGAGCCGCCCGGCGAATTGACGATGAGCGCCACCGCGCGGGCGTTGCGCATGCCGAACGCTTTCTCCAGCGGTCGCGCCATGCTGGCGAGCGTGACACCCGGCTTGAGCGGGGTCGAGAAGCCGATCACGCCGCTCAGCCGCACCACCGGCACCACCGGAATGTCGCCACGAAAACGCTTGGGAACGAGCGGGCGCAACGCCGTGCAGGCGCCGGCAAAAATCCGCTGGAACTGCTCGGGCATGCCGGTTTCAGCCATTATCACCAGATAGGCTCCGTGGGTCGGCCACTCAAGTTACCATTTGGCCAGGGCTGGAATGTTATTTGCTTTGAAGGTTGGCATCGCGCGGCTGGGCGGGCCGGTAGGTCACAACGGGAAACGGCGAAACGACCGATGAAAATACTTATCCTGATGGCCCTTTTCAGCGCCATTGCTGCGGCTTCCCACCTGCGGAATCCTGGCGAGCAACCCAAGCCGGCGGCCTGACGACGCCGCCAACCGCGGCCTGCGGCTACGCTTTGGTGCCGTCCCCGCAAGCATGCTGCACAACTTGCGGGCAGTCCTGCCACTGCCGACACGCGTTGATGGATTCAGCCGCGCGCGAGCGCAAGCGTTGCGCCCGCCCGCAGCACGGCCTCGGCCTGCGGCGTCGGGCGCCCGGCGGCATCGTTGAGGATCAAGCCCGGCAACACGGCAAGCGGCGCCCGGCTCGCCTTGGTGGCCCGCACCAGAATGCGGATCGCCGGCTCATCCGGCTTCGGATAGACCGGCAGCACCGTGATCGCCCCAAAGGCGGTATCGAGCGCGCCGACGAGATCGAGCAATCCATCCGCCCGAAAGATCACGGTCAGGGTGCCGCGGGAGCGCAGCAGCCGGGCAGCGGTGCGGATCCAGGCCGTCAAGGTTTCGCGCGGCGCCGCATGGGCGAGACGCCGGCCGCGATCGGGCGAGCTGCGCTCCCGCCCCGGATCGTTGAAGGGCGGATTCATCAGCACCCTGGCGGCCAATTCCGGCATGAGCCCGGCCGCCGTGAAGGCGCGGGCCGGGGCCCCCGCGTCCAGGGCGATGGCGGTCACACACGCGGCGAGACCGTTGAGCTCGGCATTGGCGGCGGCGAGGGCGGCCAGCTCCGGATCGATCTCGACCAGCGTGACCCGAATGTCCTGCGCCCGTCGCGCCAACGCGAGGCCGGCGGCCCCGACCCCGGCCCCAAGCTCGACCACCTGCTCGCCGGGATACGCCGGACAGGCTGCCGCCAGCAGGATCGCATCATGCCCGACCCGGTGACCCCGCCGGGGCTGGCGCAGGCGCAAGGCGCCGCCCAGCACCGCATCCTCGGTCAGCTCGCCCGGGCCGGGTTCAGCGGGCATCAGCCAAGAGATCATGGCCGAAGCTCGTGGCCGAGCCCCGCCGCCTGCAGGAGCCGGCGCGCCGCGTCGGCGTCCTCCTCGGCCACCAACACCCGGCGCGGCAGAATGCCGATCGAGCCCTCGAGCACGCTCATGTTCTGGTCGAAGACCAGATGCGGGATGGCGGCACCGTCCAGGAGCGCCGCGACCGCGGAGACCAGGACCGCATCGTTGGTGCGTACCAGCTCGCGCATGGCTGCCTCCCGTTCACGGCCGCCGCCGGTCGTGCTCGCGGCCGGGCGCCTGCTGGGCCAGATACGCGAGCAGCTTCACCTCGCGCCGGCCCCTGGTCACCGTATCAAGAATGAGACCCGCGACCACGAAAAGAAAGGCCAGCAGCATCAGGCCGGTGGAGAGGATCGCGGTCGGCAGGCGGGGCACCACGCCTTGCTCCAGATAGGTGGCAAAGACCGGGATCGCCAGCACCACCGACACCACGGCGAGCGCAATGCCGAGCCCTGAGAAGAACGCCAGCGGCCGCTCGCTACGGCAAAGATTGACTATGGTCTTGAGGATGCGCAGCCCATCGCGCCAGGTGCTCAGCTTCGAGGCCGAGCCGGCCGGGCGGGCGTAGTAGGGCGTCGCGATCTCGGCGGTCGGCAGCTCGAGCTCGAGCGCATGGACGGTGAGCTCGATCTCGATCTCGAAGCCGCGCGAGAGCACCGGGAACGACTTGACGAAGCGGCGCGAGAACACCCGGTAGCCGGACAGGATGTCGGTGAAGGTGGCATCGAACACCCAATCGACGGCGGCGGAGAACAGCCGGTTGCCGAGCCGATGGCCCATACGGTAGGCGGCCTCGTCGCGATCGATGCGGGCCGCGATCACCATGTCGAGCCGGTCCTCCAGCAGCCTGCCGATCAGGCCGCGCGCGCTCGCCGCATCATAGGTGGCGTCGCCGTCCACCAGCACGATCACGTCGGCCTCCACGTCGGCGAACATGCGGCGCACCACATTGCCCTTGCCCTGATGGGTCTCGCGGCCCACCACGGCGCCGGCCCGGCGGGCGACCTCGGCAGTGCGGTCGGTGGAATTGTTGTCGTAGACGTAGATGGTGGCTTCCGGCAGGGCCGCGCGGAAGTCCGCCACCACCCGCGCGACCGCCACCTCCTCGTTGAAGCAGGGCACCAGGACCGCGATCCGCTGGCCGGCCAGATCGAGCCCGGCCGCTACCGCCGGCATCACCTCGGCTTTGATCATCGATCCTCGACCCCGGCGGTTTCGGCGACTTTGGCGCCGGTTTGCCCCCCCGCGCGTGACGGAACCCGTGGATGGCCCACGTGGGACATATTGCGTACTTGCCCGTTGAGCATAGCGTTTCTATGCTCGCGCGTCCCTCCATGCGGAGCGCCGCTTTGGCCGTCATCGTCCCCTTCGAAAGCCCCTCCTCGCCCTCCATCGCCCCGTTGATCAAGCTCGTGGCCGCCGACATGGAGCGGGTCAACACCACCATCCTGTCGCGGACCGGATCGGAGGTGACGATGATTCCGGAGATCGCCCAGCACCTGATCGAGTCGGGCGGCAAGCGGCTGCGGCCGATGCTCACGCTGGCGATGGCCCAGATGGCGAGTTACGGCGGCGACGGGCACGTCAAGCTCGCCGCCGCGGTCGAGTTCATGCACACTGCCACGCTGCTGCACGACGACGTGGTGGACGAGAGCGAGATGCGCCGCGGCCGGCTCGCCGCCCGCATGCTGTGGGGCAACGAGGCGAGCGTGCTGGTCGGCGATTTCCTGCTCGGCCAGGCCTTCAAGATGATGGTCGAGGTCGGCTCGCTGCGTTCGCTCGAGATCCTGTCCTCGGCCGCCGCCATCATCGCCGAGGGCGAGGTGATGCAGCTCGCCGCCGCCAAGAACACCGCCACCACCGAGGACGAATACCTCTGCGTGATCCGCGGCAAGACCGCCGAGCTGTTCGCGGCGGCCTGCGAGGTCGGACCTGCGCTGGGGACGCGTGCCAAGGCCGAGCAGTCGGCCTGCCGCTCGTTCGGCATAAATCTCGGCATCGCGTTCCAGCTGGTCGACGACGCGCTCGATTACGGCGGCAAGGCCGCCAAGCTCGGCAAGAACGTCGGCGACGATTTCCGCGAGGGCAAGATCACCTTGCCGGTGGTGCTGTCGTTCCGCCGTGGCTCGGAAGCCGAGCGCACGTTCTGGCGCCGCGCGCTGGAGGACGGCGATGCCGGCGAGGCCGACCTCGATCATGCGATCGGCCTGATGACCAAGCACCGCGCGCTCGAGGACACGATCCAGCGCGCCCGCCATTATGGGGCGATCGCCAAGGATGCGCTGGCGCTGTTTCCGGCCTCGCCGATGAAAGAGGCGCTCGAGGAGACGGTCGAGTTCTGCATCGCGCGCTCGAATTAGCTTGTAGGATGGGTTGAGCGCTTCGCAAAACCCGTCGGCGGCCGTTGATGGGTTTCGCGCAAAGCCGTTGAATGCGATGAACCGCCGTTGTGAGCTCTACCCATCCTACAAAGGGGCTCTGAGATGATCACGCGACGCAGCCTTCTCATCACAGCCCTCGCGCTGGCCGCCGCGCCCGCCTCCGCGCAGACCTATCCGGGCCGGCCGATCAAGATGATCGTGCCCTACCCGCCGGGCGGGCCGATCGACACCATGGCGCGGCTGCTCGGCCAGCAGCTGTCGCAGCAATTCGGGCAGCAGGTGGTGATCGACAACCGTCCGGGCGCCGGCTCGATCCTCGGTGCCAAGGCCGCCGCCGGCGCCGAGCCCGACGGCTACACCTTGCTGTTCGGCTCGTCGGGCTCGGTCGCGGTCTCGCCGGCGCTTTATTCCAACTACGATCTCGACATCCGCAAGGCGTTCGTGCCGGTCGGCGCGGTCGCGCTGTTGCCGCACGTCATGGTGATCGCCCCTTCGGTCCCGGCCAAGACGGTGGCTGAGTTCATCGCCTATGCCAAGGCCAATCCGGGCAAGCTCAACTACGGCGCCTCGATCGGAACGCCCCCCCACCTGCTCTCGACCCTGTTCGCCACCAAGGCCGGGATCGACGTGGTCTACGTGCCCTACAAGGGCTCGGCCGCGTCGGTGACGGATCTCCTGTCCGGCCAGACCCAGTTCACCATCGATGGCCTGACCGGCCTCCTCCCGCTGATCCAGGACGGCAAGGTGCGGCCCCTGGCGATCGCGCGGGCGCAGCGCTGGCCAGAGCTTCCCGAGGTGCCGACCCTGGTCGAGAGCGGCTTTGCGGATTTCACCGTCGATGCCTGGACCGGCGTGCTGGCGCCGACCGGCACTCCCGCCGCGGTGATCGGCGCGCTCAACCGCGCGATCAACGAAAGCCTCACCACCGCCGAAGCCAAGGCCGGCCTGGCGCGCTTCAGCGCCATTGCGCAGACTGGCTCGCCGCAGGAGTTCGGGGCCTTCATCGCCGCCGAGTTGCCGAAATGGGCGGCGATCGTCAAAGTGTCGGGCGCCAGGATCGATTGAGCGCGCGCCCGACCAGAGCGGTTTCACATGGACCTGAAAAGGAAACCGCTCTAGCATTTTTGCATTGTCGCATTTTCGAACGGAAAACCGGGTCCCACTTTTCCTGAAAATGCTCTAATCCAGCAGGCGGAAAGGTTGATCCATCCATGCAACCGGCTGGCCCGAAGCAACGGCGGCCGCCCGTGACGCCCTGGCCGCTGTTCTGCACGCTGCGCGGCCTCCGCGCGGTCGACCTCAACCGCGATCTCGTGGCCGGGCTGACGCTCGCCGCCATCGCTATTCCGGAGCAGATGGCGACCGCGCGGCTCGGCGGCTTCGCGCCACAGATTGGTTTCTTCGCCTTCATGGCCGGAACGCTCGCCTTCGCGGCGTTCGGATCGAGCCGCTATGTCTCGGTCGGGGCCGATTCCACCATCACGCCGATCTTCGCCGGCAGCCTGGCGCTCATCGCCACGGCCGGCTCGCCGCAATATGCCGGGGTCGCCGCAGCGCTCGCCCTGATGGTGGGCGCGACCCTGATCGCGGCCGGCAGCGTTCGCCTCGGCTGGATCGCGGATCTGCTGTCGCGGCCGGTGATCACCGGCTTTCTGGCCGGAATATCCATCCATATCGTGCTGTCGCAGCTGCCGATCGTGCTCGGGGTGCCGGCCGAAAGCGGCAGCGTCTACGAACGCATGGCCGCGCTCGCGTCTCATCTGCACCAGACCAATCCGCTCGCGCTGACGCTCGGCCTCGGCGTCGCGGCCTTCACCTTCGCCTGCGAGAAGTGGAGCCCGCGCGTGCCCGGCGCCCTGATCGCGCTGGTGGCCGCCACCGCGGCGGTGGCGGCTTTCGGGCTGGAGAGGTCCGGCATCACCGTGCTCGGCGACGTGCCGGCCGGGCTGCCGCGCTTCGCGCTGGTGACCGTCGATCATGATCAGATCTACGCGCTCATACCGCTCGCCATCGTGATCAGCCTCGTCGTCATGATGCAGACCGCCGCCACCACCCGCTCCTTCCCGGCCGTCGACGAGCCTCAGGACGTCGATCGCGACTTCGTCGGAGTCGGCGTGGGCAGCGTGCTGGCCGGCCTGTTCGGCGCGTTCCCGGTCAACGCCAGCCCGCCGCGCACCGCCATCGTGGCGGAGGTCGGGGCACGCTCGCAGGCCGCCGGCCTCACCGCGGTCGCGATCCTGCTGGCGCTCGCGAGCTTCGGCACCGGCCTGCTGCAGCACGTCCCCGACGCGGCGCTCGCCGGCATGCTGCTGTTCGTGGCGCAACGCATTTTCCGCTTCCAGGCCTTCAAGGAAATCTACCAGCGCGCGCCCGGCGAGTTCGTCCTCATCGTCGCCACCATGACCGCCATCGTGCTGCTGCCGATCCAGACCGGGGTGGTGACCGGCGTGTTTCTTTCGCTGCTGCACGGCGTGTTCATCACCACCCGCGCGGTGCCGATCGAGCTCGAGCGGGTGCCGGGCACCACCATCTGGTGGCCGCCGCACGGACCGGTGCCGGGCGAGAAGGAGGACGGCGTGCTGGTGATGGCGTTCCAGGCGCCGCTGTCGTTTCTCAATGCCTACGACTTCCGCCGCGGCATCGAGCGCGCCATGGCGCGGCACGGCGCCGTGCGCCTGGTCGTGCTGGAGGCGGGAAGCATCGTGGCGATCGACTACACCGCCGCCGACGTGCTCGCCGAGGTGATCCGCAATTGCCGCGCCGAGGGCACGGACTTCGCGGTGTCGCGGCTGGAATCGATCCGCGCCCAGGAGGCGTTCCAAAGTTTCGGCCTGGTCGACCTGTTGGGCGCGGACCACATCTTCCACAGCGTCGAGGAGGCGATCCGGAAGCTGGGAGCGGAGCGGGCCGCAACGACCTGATCTTGCTCACTCTGTCACGTATTTCGTCACCCCCCGCACAGTGGCTTCTGCAGCGTAGGGTGGGTAACGCGCCGATGCCGCAGCGTCGAATTATCCGGCAAGGACTCCCGGCGCGTTGCCCACGCGACCGGGCCTCGCCTGCAAAACGCGTGGGCAAATTGCGCGATGCTGCGGCATCATGCTCGCAGTGCCAGGCAATTTTACCCACCCTACGCGCCGCCATTCACGCAATCTACTCCTTCACGTATTTGTACACGCCCCGCACGGTCGCCTCCGCGGTGAACAAATTGCCGGCCGCGTCCAGCGCGATGCCTTCGCCCATGGCGCCCTCGACCGCATCGGTCTTGTGCGGCGGCACGAAGGTCGTCACCTTGCCGTCCTTGAGGCTGCCGATGCGGATACCCCTGAGCCAGCCAGGATGGACTTCGCGCCGAGGATTCGGAGTCGGCCACGTAGATCGTGTCGTTGGCATCGATGGCCAAGCCGCTCGGACGGCTGAACTCCCGGTATTCGCCGACATACTTGCCGTCCCGGGTCAGGATCTGGATGCGGTGGTTGTGGCGGTCGGCGACGATCAGCCGTCCCTGCGAATCGAATTTGATCATGTGCGGGGTGCGGAACTCGCCCGGGCCGGTACCGGTCTTGCCGATGACCCGCAGGAACCGGCCGGTGCGGTCGAGCACCGTGATGCGCCCGACCAGATTGGGATCGTTGACGTCGGTGTGGCTCTCGGCCACGTAGATGTCGCCGTTGGCCGGATCGGTGATGACGTCGGTCGGCTCGGTCAGGGCGTCGGGCGGATTTCCCTTCACGCCCGGCTTGCCGAGCGTCATCAGCACCTGGCCTTCGGGACTGAACTTGATCACCACGCTGCCCTTCCGGTCCTCGCCCGGATAGGTCTTGAGCTCGTCCTGGGTCGGCACGCGCGCATCGGTCACCCACACATTGCCGTCGCGATCGACGTGGATGCCGTGCGGCCACACGAACATGCCGCCACCGAAGCTCCGGATCTCCTTGCCGGTTTCATCGAAGTGGTGGATCGGATTCGCCTTGGTGCCGAGACAGCCCGGAGCGACGCCTGGCGAGCAGCGGTCGGTCGCCCACACGGTCTTGCCGTCCCGGTCGATGGCCACTCCGTTCGACCCGCCCCACGGCCTTTTCTCGAGCGTAAGCTGCCCCCAATCGCGGATGACGCGGTATGGATTGGCGCCGCTGTTGACCGGCGCAATGTCCTGCGTCTGGGCCTGGACCGCGGCCACCGCGATGCCAGCGACAGCCGCCGCGGTAAGCCAACCCGTGGCGAAACCCGAATTCGACATCAGAGCGCTCCCTCGCATGAAATGCTTGAACGGTTCTTTAGCCAAGTTGAACCTGAACCCCCGGCGCGCAGCGCCTTGCAGCCACGATGTTGCCCTTAGCGACCTCACCTCACCGTTCGATTTTGCACCTTTCCAGCATTCGGCCACAACCGATCAATCGCAGCTCTCGAGACCTCGGTTTGGGAAGGGAAATCGCCGCACACGCGCAGGTGATTCGGCGCGCTGTTGTTTTCATTCATGAAATTGGGGTTCGTTCGGCCAAAATGAAGGCGGCTCAGGCGTGTCAACTCCGCGATCGTGGACAGCCCGACAGAAATGCATGGCTTCGAAGCGGGGTCGCAGACCTGAAGCCGCCGCCTCACGCGCGTCTCGGCACTCATTCTTTCGATGCCGATGTGACAAAGCTCGGCGCGAATTCCGGCCGAAAGCCGGATTTTGATTTGCGATTTGCGCGCCCGACTGACCAGAAATAGGCCCGCGACCGAGGCGCGATCCGTCAGTTTCAATTTCCTCACTCCACTGATTTGGGTGGTTCGGTCAAGCTTTGCTCGCATGAGGGGAGCGAGCGCATCGAAATCCGGCCGCGAACTGCACGAGGCCGACGTGATGGGCGCCTCGATCTCGTAAGGTTCACCTCCTCATGATGCCGCCGAGACCCGCAATGCAAAACAGCGAAGCTGCCCGGAGGCGACGAGTTTCATCAGAAATTCTTATCGTCGCAATCACCAAAGGCAACTTTACCTGATCCGATGCGTGGCGTAGGTTGCCGCCAGAAACGGATGGAAATCCTGCAGAACCAGACAGGAGGCAAGAATGGATGACAAGACCAAGTGCCCGGTAGCGGGCGGAGCCCGCACACACGCGAACCGCGACTGGTGGCCGACCCAGCTGAACCTGGGCGTTCTGCACCAGAACTCCAACCTGTCCGATCCGATGGGCGAGGCGTTCGACTACGCAAAGGAGTTCAAGGGCCTCGACCTGAACGCCGTGATCAAGGATCTGCATGCCCTGATGACGGACTCGCAGGAATGGTGGCCGGCCGACTTTGGGCACTACGGGCCGCTGTTCATCCGCCTGGCGTGGCACGCCGCAGGCACCTACCGCATCGCCGACGGCCGCGGCGGCGCCGGCGCGGGCCAGCAGCGCTTCGCGCCCCTCAACAGCTGGCCGGACAACGCCAACCTCGACAAGGCGCGGCGGCTGCTGTGGCCGATCAAGCGGAAGTACGGCCGGAAACTCTCCTGGGCCGACCTGTTCGTTCTCGCCGGCAACGTCGCCCTCGACTCGATGGGCTTCAAGACGTTCGGTTTCGGCGGTGGCCGTGCCGATGTCTGGGAACCCGAGGAGCTCTACTGGGGTCCTGAGGGGACGTGGCTGGGCGACGAACGCTACAGCGGCGAGCGCGAGCTACAGAATCCGCTCGGTGCGGTGCAGATGGGCCTGATCTACGTCAATCCGGAAGGGCCGAACGGCAAGCCGGATCCGATCGCGGCGGCCCGGGACATCCGCGAGACGTTCTTCCGCATGGCTATGAACGACGAGGAGACGGTCGCGCTGATCGCCGGCGGTCACACCTTCGGCAAAACCCACGGCGCCGGCGATCCCTCGTTGATCGGACCGGAGCCGGAAAGCGCCGCCATCGAGGATCAAGGCCTCGGCTGGAAAAGCCGGCATGGCACGGGCATCGGGGCGGACACCATCACCGGCGGCCCCGAGGTGACCTGGACGCAAACGCCGACCAAGTGGAGCAACCACTTCTTCGACAACCTGTTCAACAACGAATGGGAGCTGACCAAGAGCCCGGCCGGCGCGCAGCAGTGGAAAGCGAAAAGCGGCGCGGCCTCGATCCCGGACGCCCACGACAAGGCGAAGAAGCATGTGCCGACCATGCTGACCACCGACCTGGCCCTGCGGCTCGACCCTGCCTACGAGAAAATCTCGCGGCGCTTCCACCAGCATCCGGACCAGTTCGCGGACGCGTTCGCCCGCGCCTGGTTCAAGCTCACGCACCGCGACATGGGCCCGATCGCGCGTTACCTCGGCCCGCTAGTGCCGAAGGAGACGCTGATCTGGCAGGACCCGATCCCGACCGTGAACCATCCGCTGATCGGAGAGCCGGACATCGCCGCGCTGAAGACGAAAATCCTGGCGTCGGGCCTGTCGGTTTCCCAGCTGGTCTCGACCGCTTGGGCGTCGGCGTCGACGTTCCGCGGCTCCGACAAGCGCGGCGGAGCGAACGGTGCGCGCATCCGTTTGGCGCCGCAGAAGGACTGGGAGGTCAATCAGCCGGCACAGCTGGCGAGCGTCCTGCAGAAGCTCGAGGCGGTCCAGAAGGAGTTCAATGCTTCGCAGTCGGGCGGCAAGAAGGTCTCGCTCGCCGACCTGATCGTTCTCGGCGGTGGCGCAGCGATCGAGAAGGCCGCCAAGGCGGCCGGGCATGACGTGAAGGTCCCCTTCAAGCCGGGGCGCATGGACGCATCGCAGGAGCAGACCGACGCGAGCTCGTTTGCCCCGCTCGAGCCGGTGGCCGACGGCTTCCGCAACTATCTCCGCGGCAAGCAGTTCATGCAGCCCGAGGAGGCGTTGGTGGATCGGGCCCAATTGCTGCGGCTGACGGCGCCCGAGATGACGGTTCTTCTCGGCGGGCTGCGTGTGCTCGGCGCCAACGCCGGACAGTCCAAGCACGGCGTGCTCACCAAGCAGCCCGAGACGCTGACCAACGACTTCTTCGTCAACCTGCTCGACATGAGCACGGCCTGGCAACCGGCCGCCGGATCGGAGGGCGTCTACGAAGGGCGCGACCGCAAGACCGGCTCGGCCAAGTGGACCGGCACCACGGTCGACCTCGTCTTCGGCTCGAACTCGCAGCTGCGCGCGCTTGCCGAAGTCTACGGCTGCGCCGATGCGAAGGAGAAGTTCGCGCAGGACTTCGCTGCCGCGTGGGGCAAGGTGATGAACCTCGATCGCTTCGACCCCGCCTGAACGCGGCGGGAAGCGATCGTTGGCGGAAAGGCGAAATCGGGGCGGCGCTTCAAGACAGCTTGAACGCCGCCCTGACGCCCATCCTTCGTGATCGGCTGGCCCAGGGTTCGCGCCTGGCGGCCCCACACCGCCAAATCATTGCAGCTGAAAAACTCCAGGACCAAGGGTTGGTGGCAAGCCGGCCCGCCCAAGGTCGACTGGCGCTTCATTGACCGAGCCGGGAATACCGGAGCGCTCGTTGCACCCCCCAAACCGAGTGCGTTGGCACGGCAGAGGCTTGCGGGCCGAAGCGCTCCCACGGTCCGGTGAACGCGCTGTAAATCCGGTGTAAATGCCTGTAATGCCGAGACATCTCCTGAACACCGGGGCCTGGCGAAGCGACAGACATGCAGGCGTGAATGCTCAACCAGCTTCGTACCGACCAAAGGAGATAGTCATGTTCCGCACATCGATTTTCTTGACGATTGCACTCGGCGTTACCGCGATGGGCTCTGCTCCCACCCCGGCGGCGGCATATTCCTCGCGGTATCTTGGCGGCCTCAATGAGCACATTTCCGCTCAGTTCCGCCCGGCCCGGACATACACATCACCGGGAACGACCAGGTATCGGCCTCCGAGCAAGAAGAGGCCGTGAACCTTCCCGGCCACCGGAAGAAGGAGGCAACGCCAAAGACGTTGCCTCCGGCGGCTGATTTCGTCCGCCGGCGGAAAATTAGTCGCGCAGCATTTTCGGATTTTTGCAACGCAAACCGCATCTCTCGGACCCGGCGCGATATCCGACCTTAGTCCGCGATACGCCGCAAAGCGGACTTTGGGACCCTACTCCCGTTCGGGAACCGGCACGTTGAACCCGTTGAGGGTGGTCGAAACCAAGCTGTATAGGCCCACGAGATAGATCAATTCATTGGCTCCGTGCTGGCCGAAGGTATCGACCGCCAGACGATAGAGGGGCTCGGGCAGGATGCCGCCCCGCACCAGCTTGTAGGCCAGGTCGAAGGCCACGTTCTCCTCTTTGGTGAGATCCGTCGGCTTCAAATCGGCTACCAGGGCGGCCAGCCGCTCGGGCTTCATCCCCTCCCGCTCCGCCACCGCGATATGGGCATAAAGCTCGTAAGCCGCGTCGAAGCGCGCGCCCACGACCAGAATGGCGATCTGGCGAACGTTGTCGGCAAGCGAAGCATTTGCCGTCATCGCCAGCGTCAGGTCCCAGACCGCCTTGCCGATGGCCGGCTCGTGCAACCACGGATTCCAAGGCCCCATGAGCGCCCCATCCTCGCGCTCGACCTTGAAGGCGTTGAAGTTGCTCGCGATCCCCTTGCGCATCTCGTCGTAGAGCGTCTTCTGCCGGGGCGTGAGGTCGGCAGGCGGGATGAGAGGGAGGCGCATGGAGCTCCTTTGGCGTGAGCGGCGAGCCTGCCCTCTCGGGCCGCGCATCGCCAGGTCAAAATTGCGTCACCGAGCAGACCACACCGTGGTGTTCGGTGTTCGGTCTCCGGCCGAGCTTGAATTCTTCCTGCTTCACATCTTCCCGCACACGGTGAAAACGTACGACCGCATTTTCGACGTGATTACCCCTCGCGACGAATGTGGGCTGCGCTGAAGCCGCTCTCTCGGCGGTCATATGTTTTACGCGAGCCATCGGGGCCAGTGTCCGTGCGGGTGCGCACGCCGATACGTTCGTATGGTCCGCTTGCGCGACGACCAACTGGCGCGTCGTCAATCCGGCTCGACCCGAAACGACCGTGGCCGCGTGTCGATGAGCCGACCTGAGCAGCGAGCCGCACAAACCCGGCATTTCGTAGTTGCGGCACAACCGTGCTGTCCTTGAGTACAGGTTCGATATCCCTCCGTACAATATGACGCCGGTCGCAAAAGTCGGACCATCGTGCCGCTTGGGATATCCCCGCCCAATCACAATTCGGAAAACCCTCAAGGGTCGTCAGGCGACCCGCAAACATGATGGAGGCTGACATGAAGCGTTTATCGATGGTGCTTGGTTGCGCGATCTCTCTTGCGGGCGTGCTTTCCATGACCGGGACGCCGGCCGGGGCGCAGCAGGGAGGTGGCTCCCGCGGTGGCGACGTGGTGCCGTGCAGCTTGGCCGGGGTCAATCCGGCGGACCATCCCGCCATTTTCAACAACCCCGAGGTCGCCCGAACCCAATATGGTTTCGTTCGCGGGCCGGACGGCGAATGGATGGTGATGCCCAACTGTCGCGTCGGCGACTTCAGGAATTGACGGCATTGCGCGGCGGCAAGCAAAGCCGCCGCGCCTTCCGACAGTCAGGGAGGCCAGGCGGATCAGGGTGTCGCCGCCGTGAACGATGCGAATCCAGACCGCTGCGATTCGCGGCATCATGCGCAGGAGTCGTCTGTGAACCAAGTACAAGTCGAGCAGAAAAGCTTTCAGATGCCCCCACAGGATGGGTTTACCGTCGCACACTTTCTCACCGTCGCCGACATCGAACGATCGGCTCGATTTTACGAATCGGTTTTCGGAGGTCGCATTCTGAGCAGAGGCGACAGCGGCGGCGCGCCGGGGTACATTCAGATCGCGAACACGTGGCTCATTGTCAATGTCGGAGGCGGTCCGACACCCGACAAACCATCGGTAACGCTCAGCGTCCCGGCCGACCCCGATTCAGTCAGCAGCTTCTTGAATATCCGCGTTGCGGATATTCAAGCGTGCTATGAACTATGGCGAGACCGAGGAGCCGAGTTCATCACCAAGCCAAAGGACAAATACGGCGAGACGCGCTGCTACATTCGCGATCCTGATGGTTACATTATAGAAGTTGGGCAAAGCAAGCCGGGCATCACTTACGGCTGAACGACACCGCAAATGAAAGCACGCGTGGTAACCGCGCAGCGGCCTCAGCATAGCTCCAGATAGCTGCCAAGAAGCTGCTTCAGCGCCCAGGGCCCTCTGGGCAAGAAGCCCCACGCCGCCCTCCCAGCACCGTCGGCCTGATCCACCATTGCGGATGCGCCAGACGTAGCGTCCGCGCCGCCGCAGCCGCAGCCCTTCCGGAATCAAACAGCCCAAAGCAGCTCGCGCCCGAGCCCGACATCCTGGCCAGCCGGCAACCAGCGAGTGCCCGCAACGCAGCCAGCGCCCCTGTGATCGCCCGATGCAGCGCGATAGCGGGAGCTTCGAGATCATTGCCATGGTGCGACAAAAACGTTATCACCTCATCGCGCGACAGCGCGGGTGTCGTCCGTGCCCCGCCCCATTCCTCCTCCACGGCCGCCGCCGCAAGCCCTTGCCCGACCGGCCGGGCGTTGAGCGCCGCAAACACATCCCGGGTCGCCACGCTCACGCGCGGATTGATCAAGAGCGCCGGCAGCGCCGGAAGCCGCAACGGCGGCGACAGCAGCTCGCCGATGCCGCGCATCAGGCGCGGGCGCGGATCGAGGCAGACCGGGACGTCGGCGCCGGTCGCACGTGCGGCCGCCATCAGGCGGGCATCATCGAGCGGCATGCGGTTGTGGCGCGCCAACAGCCGTAGCGCCGCGGCGGCATCGGTCGAGCCACCGCCGAGGCCGGCCGCGACCGGCAGCCGCTTCGACAGCGCGAAGCGGCCGAGCTTGAGCCCCTCGGTGCGCTCGGCCAGCGAGCGCGCAGCCTTGAGCACCAGATTTTCGGCGAGGTCGCCGGCCGCAAGCGCGGTCGGGCCGCGTACTTCCAGCGCCAGGGTTCGGCCGGGCGTGAAAGTGAGCGCGTCGCCCACCGCGGCGAACACCACCAGGCTTTCGAGCTCGTGATAGCCGTCGGGACGGCGCCCGAGCACCCGCAATGTCAGATTGACCTTGGCGGGCGCCGGCTCGGCGCGCGCCTGGGGCACTACCG
This sequence comes from uncultured Alphaproteobacteria bacterium, assembly GCA_963721005.1. GTDB lineage: Bacteria > Pseudomonadota > Alphaproteobacteria > Rhizobiales > Xanthobacteraceae > VAZQ01. The sequence goes on from CAVRHR010000003.1 coordinate 1,894,080, forward strand.
CTGCCGCCACGGCTGCGCGTGCGCTCAGCCGCCGTCGGGCTTCTTGGCCTTGCCGGCTTCGGCGGCCGAGGATTCGGCTAGGCCGGACTTCAGCTTCTGCTGGATGACGGTGAGATCGTCGGGGTCGGGGCCGAGATCGCGCGCATGGGCCCACTGGAACCGGGCCTCGACCACGCGGCCGACCTTCCAATAGGCGTCGCCCAGGTGGTCGTTGATGGTCGGATCCTCGGGCTTGAGCTCGACCGCGCGGTCGAGCTCCTTGACCGCCTCCTCGTACTTGCCGATGCGGTAATAGGCCCAACCGAGCGAATCGACGATATAGCCGTCGTCGGCGCGCTGCTCGACGGCGCGCGTGATCATGTGCATGCCCTCGTCCAGGTTCATGCCCTTGTCGACCCACGAATAGCCCAGATAGTTGAGCACGTGCGGCTGATCGGGGAACAGCTCCAGCGCCTTCTTGAGATCGGCCTCGGCCTTGGGCCACTGCTTGGAGCGCTCGTAGCAGATGCCGCGGAAGTAGAGCCAGGTCCAGGCCGACTTGTCGGGCTTCGGCATGGCGGCGAGGCCCTTGGAATAGACGTCGGCGCATTCCGCGAACTGCTTGCGTCCGCGCTCCAGGTTGCCGAGCGCCATGATCGCCTCGAGGTCGGTCGGCGAAGTCGCGATCAGCCTCTCCAGGTCGACCTTGGCCTCGTCGCTGCGATCGGAGCCGTCGAGATCGATGGCGCGCTGGATCAAGGCACTGCGCGACAGCGGCGAGTTGGCCGGCACCCGCTCATAGGTCTTGATGGCGAGCTCGGGCTTCTTGAGGCCCTCGTAGAGATCGGCGAGCGAGAGCAGCGCCAGCTGATGGGAAGGCGCCAGGTAGAGCGAGAGCTGTAGATAGATGAGGCCCAGATCCTCGCCGCCGCGGCGGCCGAGCGCGGCGCCCAGCCCATACAGCACCTCGGCGGCGCCGGCCTGCGGCGAGTCGACCAGGATCGGCAGCTTCTTGCCGGCATTGAGATCGGCGATCGCGTCGTTGATCAGCGGATGATGCGGCAGCACCTCGTCGAAGGCCTTGAAGGTCTTGAGCGCGTCGTCCTTGCTGCCGTTGCGCGACTGATAGCTGCCATAGGCCTGCACCACGCGCAGCGCGGTGGCGTCGAGCATGTGGGCGTGCTCGAGCCGCTTGCCGGCTTCCCGCTTCTGGCCGGCCGAATCGAAAATCATGCCGGCATGCAGCTCCTTGAAGATGCCGTACCAATCCGGCCCGGTAAGCTTGTCGATCGAGTTCGATCCCGGCCTTGCTCTCGGCGGCGGTGTTCTGCGTCCAGGCCGACAGCAGCACGGCGGCGAGATCGGTGATCGGGCCGCGCACCGACTGCGCGAGCTGCTGGCGGGCGACCTGGTATTGCTTCTGCTTGATGGCGCGCACGCCCAGCACCAGGCGCGCGATGCGATCCTCCTTGTCGACCTTGAGCACCTGGTCGGCGAGCCGGACCGCTTCCTCGACGTCGCCGTTGAGCAGCACCGAGAGGAAGGTGCGGTCGAGCAGCTCGTTGTTGCGCGGATCGCTGCGCAGCGCCGAGCGATAGAAGGTCGCGGCTGCGGCGGCGTCGCGCTCGCGCGAGGCATGCTGGGCGGCGAGGAAGCTGCCGGAAGCCGAAACGTGTGGGCCGCGATCCGCGGGCGCCTGCGCCAGCGCGGCGCCCGGGCCGGTCAGGGTGAAGGTCAAGGCTGATGCGGCAAGGGCGGCCAAGGCCGCGCGCCGGATGGTGAGCGAGAAGATCACGATTTTGTCAACTCCATCTGGCGGCCCCCGCCCCTGGCGGGGCCGCATTGCAGGCCGGATTTACGGACCGGAATTCTCGGATCGGAATTCATCGGACCTCGGAAGACCTTGTTACCCTGGAAGGTCTTGGTGACCTTGGAAGGTCTTGGAACCAAGATGGTCTCGGAATCAAGACGGCCTTGGGACCAGCATGGCCTATCGGGTCGGAAGTCGCAAGAACGGCCCATTTAGAGCAAGTCCGGGCCCATTGGAAGGTCTGATATGGCAGCATCGTGACGCCGCCGATCACATATTTGGGTAATTCGGGCCGCCGCCGCCCTCCGGCGGCACCCATGTAATATTTTGATTCGGGTCCTTGATGTCGCAGGTTTTGCAGTGGACGCAGTTCTGCGCATTGACGACGAAACGCGGCCGCCCTGCCTCATCCACCCATTCGTAAACGCCGGCTGGGCAATAACGCGCTGACGGACCGCCATAAATGTCGTGCTCGGACGCGACCTGGAGAGCCGGATCGGCGACCCGAAGGTGCACCGGCTGGTCCTCCTCGTGGTTGGTATTGGACAGGAACACCGATGAGAGCCGGTCGAAGGTGAGCTTGCCGTCGGGCTTGGGATAGGGGATCGGGGCCGATTCGGCGGCGGGCCGCAGGCCCTGCCAGTCGGGCTTGCCGTGCCGCAGCGTCCCGAACGCCGAGAAGCCCAAGGTGTTCGACCACATGTCGAGGCCGCCCGCCGCGATGCCGGCGAGCGTGCCCAGCCGCGACCACAGCGGCTTGACGTTGCGCACCCGCCAGAGATCCTGCCCGATCTCGGAGGCGCGCCAAGCCTGCTCGTAGCTGACAAGCTCGTCATTGTGGCGTCCGGCCGCCAGCGCATGGGCGATGTGCTCGGCCGCCAGCATGCCGGAGAGCACCGCGTTGTGGCTGCCCTTGATGCGCGGCACGTTGACGAAGCCGGCCGCGCAGCCGATCAGGGCGCCGCCCGGAAACGCCAGCCGCGGAACCGATTGGTAGCCGCCCTCGGTGATGGCGCGCGCCCCATAGGCCAGACGCTTGCCGCCCGCGAAGGTGCCGCGCACCAGCGGGTGGGTCTTGAACCGCTGGAGCTCCTCGAACGGCGAGAGGTGTGGATTGGTGTAGTTGAGATGCACCACGAAGCCGACCGAGACCAGGCGCTCGTCGAAGTGATAGAGGAACGAGCCGCCGCCGGTGCGGTCGTCGAGCGGCCAGCCGAAGCTGTGCTGGATCAGCCCGCTCCGGTGCCGGTCGGGCGCCACCTCCCAGAGCTCCTTGAGGCCGAGGCCGTATTTCTGCGGCTCGCGGCCGGTATCGAGGCCGAAGCGCGCCACCAGCGTCTTGGTGAGGCTGCCGCGCGCGCCTTCGGCGAACAAAGTGTATTTGGCGCGCAGCTCCATGCCGCGGGTGAACTGCTCCTTATGGTGGCCGTCGCGGGCGAGCCCCATATCGCCGGTCGCGACCCCGGCGACGGCGCCGTGGGAATCGAACAGCACCTCGGCGGCCGCAAAGCCCGGATAGATGTCGACCCCGAGCGCCTCGGCCTTGGCGGCGAGCCAGCGGCACACATTGCCGAGCGAGGCCACGTAGTTGCCGTGATTGCTCATGAGCGGCGGCATCACGAAATTCGGCACCCGGAACGCCCGCGATAACGTCAGCCAATAGAAACGGTCCTGGCTGACCTGCGTTTTCAGCGGGCTGTCCTCGCTCCGCCAGCCCGGCAGCAACCGGTCAAGCCCGATCGGATCGATCACGGCGCCGGAGAGGATATGGGCCCCGACCTCGGACCCCTTCTCCACCACCACGACGGCTGCCTCCGGGGCGAGCTGCTTGAGCCGGATGGCGGCGGCGAGCCCGGCGGGGCCGGCCCCGACCACCACCACGTCGAACTCCATAGCGTCGCGCGCCGGCAGGTCGGGAGAATTCTGGGCGCTCATCGTCATGGGGACGGCATCCGGGGTTCCGTTGACCCCGCCATTCTACTCACTGAACGGGAGGCGACAGTGCCTTTTTGAGCAATCCGTATGCCAGTTCGAGCCGGTCAGCGACGAGCGACCAATCGGCCTCGCCCATATTCGCCTCATGGGCATCCCGGTAGGCCATGGCCTCTGCGCGCAGCACCCCGGAGCGGCGCAGATCCTCGCCGTCGACCCCGTACACCAGGGTGGCCACCCGGGCGATGATCAGGCCGTAATCCTGTGGCGTGACCGCCTCGCGCCGGGCCTGCCACCAAGCGAGCTCGGTGCGGGCCGTATCCTCGACCTCGATCGGGGCCGGCGCCGCCTCCGACAGAATGCCGAAATAGGTGACCAGATAGGGCAACGCCGCCTCGGCCTCGTCCCGAGAGGTCGACGGCTGGAAGGCTTTCGCGGCCTGCGCCGCCGCGACCGCGATCCGCACGCTGGCGAGCGGGGAGAAGCCGTATTCCCGGCGCGAGACGTCGTAGAGGTCGGCAAGCAGGGGAAAATACCGCTTCTCGTAATAGTGGCGCCACATCGCGGTCTCCAGCCGCGCCATAGCGATCGGATCGAACCGGGTCAGATCCGCATGCCGGGGCAGGCAGGCAAAGGCGGCGGCCAGCGCCACCACCGCTATGACGACTCCGGCGATTTTTCGGCGTGCCACCTCTGGTCTCCTCTCGCTCTGCCCTTCAGTTACGGATGGAAGGAGCTTATGGTTTCAGGCGTGGTCAAGGGGATCGAATGGTAGGGTGGGCAAAATTGCCTGGCACTGCGAGCATGATTGGCGCTGAACCGCGCAATTTTGCCCACGCGGCGAGCGCACGACGCGTGGGCAACGCGCCGCTACACCATGCGCTTATTCAATGCTGCGGTGTTGGCGCGTTACCCACCCTACAAAACATCCGTATGAATCGAACCGATCATCCATGACTCCGGATCGCAACCAAGCTGCCCGCGAGCTGTTGGCCTTCTATCTGGAGGCCGGCGTCGATGCCGTGCTGGGCGAGACTGCGGTCGATCGCTTCGCCGATGTGGTGGCGGTCCCGCAAGCCGTCGAGCGGCCTGCCGACGAAGCGCCCTGGCCGACCGAAGCCAGCCGCCCGGCGCTGGACCGCTCCCGGCCGGCCCCCGCCGCGATGGCGGCGCCGGCGCCGCTCTCGCCCGACACCGCCGTGATGACGGCGCGCGAGGAGGCGAAGAGTGCGCAGACGCTCGACCAGCTGCGCTCGATCCTGGACGGCTTCACCGGCTGCACGCTGCGCGCCACCGCGACCCGGCTGGTGTTCGCCGACGGCAATCCGCAGGCGCGGGTGATGTTCGTGGGCGAGGCGCCGGGCCGCGACGAGGATATCGACGGGCTGCCGTTCGTGGGCCGCTCCGGCAAGCTGCTCGACCGCATGATGGCGGCGATCGGGCTCACCCGTGCCAATGCCTATATCGCCAACATCGTGCCGTGGCGGCCGCCCGGCAACCGCACCCCGACCCCGCAGGAATCCGCCATCTGCCTGCCGTTCACCCTGCGCCAGATCGAGCTCGCCGATCCGGACGTGCTGGTGTGCCTCGGCGGCCCCTCTGCGCACACGCTGCTGGGCAGCCGCGACGGCATCCTCAAGACGCGCGGGCGCTGGTTTCCGTTCCAGACCGGCCGGCGCGAGATCCGCGCCACCGCCACGCTGCATCCGGCCTATCTGCTGCGCCAGCCGCTGCAGAAACGGCTGGCCTGGCGGGATTTCCTGGCGATCAAGAAGGCGTTGGACGGGTGACGACGCCTTGAGACCCCCGTAGACTCCGACACAATTGTTTGATTGGTCGCGCACCGCCTCCCTCATCCTGGGGAGGCCGGCTCTTGCCGGCCGTCTCGAAGGATGCAGCCCCCCGGCAGCGCCGCATACGTGGCCATGGTTCGAGACACGCGGGCGCTGCCCGCGTTCCTCACCATGAGGCTGAAGGAGCTACCCCGGCAGCGCGAACTTGACGGCGAACAGCAATGCGAGGGCGATGACCGCGGGCTTGGCCTCGGCGAAGCGGCCGGACACGATCTTGCCGAGCGCATAGGTGATGAAGCCGAGCCCGATGCCGGTCGCGATCGAATAGGTGAGCGGCATGGTCACAGCCGCGATCACGGCGGGCGCGGATTCGGTGATGTCGTCCCAATCGATCTCGGCGAGCCCCCGCGTCATCACGCAAGCCACATAGAGGAGCGCCGCCGCCGACGCGTAGCCGGGGATCATTCCGGCGAGCGGCGAGAAGAACAAGGCGAGCAGAAAGAATATCGCGACGAAGAACGCGGTGAGGCCGGTGCGGCCGCCCGCCGCCACGCCGGCCGCGCTCTCGATATAGCTGGTGGTGGTGGAGGTGCCGATCAGCGCGCCGAACATGGCGGCGAAGCTGTCGGCGATCAGGGCCTCGCGCATGCGCGGCAGGTTGCCCTCCTGGTCCAGGAGGCCGGTGCGGTGCGTAACCCCGATCAAGGTGCCGGCATTGTCGAACACGTCGACGATCAGGAAGCTGAACACCACGATCAGGAAGGTGGCCTCGAACACCCGCGAGAAGTCGAGCTGAAATAGCGTCGGCAGGAGCGAAGGCGGCAATGAGACGATGCCGCCGAAGCTCGCTAGCCCGAGCGGGATGCCGACGAGGCTCACGATCAGAATGCCGATCAGCGTGCCGCCGATGATCTTGCGGGAATTGAGCGCCGCGATGAGGACGAAGCCCAGGAGGCACAACAGCGCCGGCCATTGCTTGAGATCGCCCAGGGTCACCAGGGTGGCCGGGCTCGCCACGACGATCTTGGCTTCCTCGAGCGCGATGATGCCGAGGAACAGGCCGACCCCGGCCGAGATCGCGAGCTTGAGATTTTTGGGGATCGCATTGATGACGAGCTCGCGGATGCGGAACAGCGAGATCAGCATGAAGATCACGCCCGAACAGAACACGCCGGCGAGCGCCTGCTGCCAGGTATATTTGTAGGTGAGCACCACCGTGAAGGCGAAGAAGGCGTTGAGCCCCATGCCGGGCGCGAGCGCGATCGGGTAATTGGCGTAGAACGCCATCACCAGGGTGGAGGCCGCCGCCGCAAGGCAGGTGGCGACGAACACGGCACCCGGATCCATTCCGGCCTTGCCCAGAATCGCCGGGTTGACGAACACGATGTAGACCATGGTGAGGAAAGTGGTCAGGCCGGCGACGAATTCGGTGCGCACCGTAGTGCCGTGCTGCGCCAGGGCAAACCCGCGCTCCAGAAACGACTGGCCGGCGGCGGCGGCATTCGGCGAATTGCTGATCTCGGTCATCTGGTCCCCCCATCCGATCGGATACGCCCTTTAGGATAGCGCGGCGCCGCGCGCCGATCCGGCCCGCCGGCGACTTGTCCACCGCGAGATCAGGGCTTTGAATCAGGGCTTGGGGTCAGGGTTTGGGATCAGGCGCCGCCGGCGCCGGTGGCGTGGCGTCCTGCGGCGCGGCCGGCCGGATCACGGCCCAACCGATGCGCAGCAGCGGCAGGCGTCCCTGCACGGTGCGCTCGAAGGCGCGCGGCACCTCGGGCACGATGTCGGGGAAATCCGCCTTGATGTCCGGCGGCGGGGCGCCGGCGGTGTCGGCGGTCGGCCAGACCAGGATGGCGCCTTTCTGCATGACGTCGCGCATCGATACCCAGGGCGTGCGCTCGGGCGTCGCCAGCAGAAACAGGCTGGGCCGGCTCGCCGCTCCGAGCTCGATCAGCGCGGCGGTGCGTGGATCGCCAGCCACGATCGGCAAATCCTTGCCGATACGGCGCGCGAAGCTGTCGGCGAAGAACCGTCCCATCGCCTCGGCCGGCTGATTGACGGCGAGATCGATGCCGAGCCAGGGCAAGGCCACCAGCGCGACCACGGCAAGCGCCGGCGGCGCCAGCAAAAGCCCGAACCAGGTGGCGATGACGCCGCGCTGATGGCTGAGCGCGATCACGTCGCCGGCCGCGATCACCACGGCAAGGCCGGAGAGCACCACCAGTGGCGCGATCCCGCCGACCGGCCCGGTGGCTCCGGCCACCACGCCAGCGACGGTCGCCAGCAATGCCGGCATGAAGGTGAAGAAGAAGACGAACCGCCGCGCGAACGGCTCGACCGAGCGGCGCACGATCACCGGGGCAGGCTCGTGCGTCTCCCAGGGAAATCCGATCGCGATGCCGATGAGGACGATGAGGCCCGCATGGGCGCCGAGCAGGAGCGCGAGCTGCCGCATCCAGGCAGTCAAATTGCCGGCGACGGACTCGGGCACGCGCAAGCGGGCGAGCGTTAAGAGGAATTGATCGTTGGTGGTGACGAGCCAGTAGAGGTTGGGGATCAGCAACAAGACGGCGGCGATGCCGGCGGGCCAGAGATCGGGAACGCGGAGCAGCGCACGGGTGCGCGCGTTGAGGACGGTGAACAGCACCAGGAGGCCGACCAGCACGGCGCCCGCGTAGGTGGTGATGAGGATGAGGGCGACATCGAGCGCGAGCGCATAGCCGTAGCGCGGCCGCCGCTCCTCGACCACCTGCCAATAATGCAGCAGCCCCAAGCCCCAGAGCGGCATGGTGAGGATGACCGGCCCGAACTCCGGCGTCGCCACCGTGAAGGTCGAGACGCCGATCATCAGCAACACCGCGATGGCGGCCTGGCGCAAGCCGACGATGGCGCGGCCGAGCCGGAACACCGCCCAATAGGTCACGACCACGCAGATCTGGGAGAGCGCATAGATGGCAAACAGGCTGCGGCCGGTGGCGCGGAATACGGTTTCGGCCAGCCAGAAGGCGAGCGGCGGCCCGAGATAGGTGCCGAGCTGGAATTCATGCCCGACCGCCAGCACGGCCGGCAGGTTGCCGGGCGGACCGGCGTAGAACAGCGCCGGAACGAGCGTCCACACGGCGGCCTGCGCCAGCGCCGCCAGCGCCACCGTCAGCGCCGGACGCGCGCGCAGCAGTTCCACGAGAATGGAGACATGAAGCATCAGTCCGGCGAGGTCCGTTGTCTTGACGCGGCCGGAGGAGACTAGGCCGGGGGGTTGGCCGGCAACAAGCCCAGCGGGATTTCCTGTGGATGAGCCCCAATGCCGACATAATGCGCGGCGACCGGCGCGAATGTGCGGCGATGGTGGATGGTCGGCCCGAGCCGCGTCAGGGCGGCGAAGTGCTCGGGCACGCTGTAGCCCATGTGGCGCTCGAAGCCATAGCCCGGATGGACGAGGCCGAGCTGCGCCATCAGGCGGTCGCGGGTCACCTTGGCGACGATCGAGGCCGCGGCGATCGAGGCCACGATGGCGTCGCCATGCACCACCGCCTCGCAGTCGCAGGGCGCAACGATGCGGTCGCGGCCGTCGACCAGCACGAGTTGCGGGCGCACCGGCAGGGCGGCCACCGCGCGCGCGAGCGCCCACAGCGAGGCGCGCAGGATATTGTCGCGGTCGATGCGTGCCGGCGGCGCGAAGGCAACCGCCACATGGGCGCTGGCGCAGATCGCGGCGTAAAGCCGCTCGCGCATGGGCGCGGTCAGCTTCTTGGAATCGTCGAGGCCGCGCGGCACCCGCTTGGGATCGAGGATGACCGCGGCCGCCACCACCGGACCGGCGAGCGGCCCGCGCCCGGCTTCGTCGCAACCCGCGACCGGCCACACGCCGCGCTTGATGGCGGCGCGCTCGCGCCGGAAGGTCGGACGCACGGCCTCCTCGCCGAGCGGAAGGCGCGCGGCGCGGGTCTCGCGGTCGGGCTTGCGACTCAAGGAACGCGGCATGGCGCGATGGTGCGCGCCGGGGCCGGCTAGTCAATCGCGATGTTGGCGGGCTTGAAAAACGATGGGCTCGCGTCAGTCGGGAAGCAGCAATTGACCGGCGGGCGAAAAGGCGAAGCCGGGAACGTGGACGATCTCCCAGGGATGTCCGTCCGGATCGGCGAAATAGCCCGAATAGCCGCCCCAGCTGGTTTCCTGCGCGGCCTTGAGGAGGCTCGCCCCGGCGGCCAGCGCGCGCACGAAGGCGACATCGACCTCGGCGCGCGAGGCGCAATTCCATGCCAAGGTGGTGCCGCGGAACCCGGCCGGGACGGAGCCGGGATCGAGCGCCGCATCCCGGGCGAGCTCATCCCAGCGAAAGAGCGCCAGCACCACTCCGCCCGCATCGAGAAACGCGATCTGATCGCCGGTCGAGCGCAGCCTGCGGGCAAATCCGAGCGCCTGGTAGAATTGCAGGCTGGCATGAAAATCGCGCACCCCGAGCGTCACGGCGGTCAGGCGCGGCTTGGGCATCGGCTCGGGCATCGGCTTGGTCATCCGGAACCCTTTCAGAACAGGCTGAGCTGCGCGGCCGGGCGGTACGGCGGCACGAATTGGTCGGTGGTGAGCTTGCTCGATCCGGCATTGAGGCCGAGCTTCTCGCAGGCGGCCTCGAACCGCCGCCCGATCATCCAGGCGATCGGCCCCGAGCCGGTCATGCGCCTGCCGAAGGTAGCGTCGTAATCCTTGCCGCCGCGCATGTCGCGCACCAGTTTGAAGACGTGACGATGGCGGTCCGGGAAATTCGCCAGCAGCCATTCGCGGAAGATGTCGCGCACCTCGAGCGGCAGCCGCAGCAGCACATAACCGGCGCTCTTCACCCCCAGCGCCGCAGCGGTATCGAGAATGCGCTCGATCTCGCTGTCGTTGATTGCCGGAATGACCGGCGCCACCATCACGGCGGTGGGCACGCCGGCCGCGCCCAGCTGCCGCAGCGCCTCGAGCCGCCGCGCCGGGGTGGCGGCTCGAGGCTCCATGACGCGCGCGAGCTTGGGATCGAGCGTGGTCACCGACAAGGCGACCTTGACCAGGTTGCGCTTGGCCATGCGGGAGAGAATATCGAGATCGCGCAGCACCAGCGCCGACTTGGTCACGATGCCGACCGGATGGCCGCAGCGCTCCAGCACCTCCAGGATACCGCGCATCACCCGGTATTCGCGCTCGATCGGCTGATATGGATCGGTGTTGGTGCCGATCGCGATGGTGCGCGGCTCGTAGCTGGGCGCGGACAATTCGCGCTCCAAGAGGCGCGGCGCCTCCGGCTTGACGAACAGCTTGGATTCGAAATCGAGCCCCGGCGAGAGCCCGAGAAACGCATGGGTCGGGCGCGCAAAACAATAGACGCAGCCGTGCTCGCAGCCCCGGTAGGGATTGATGGAACGGTCGAAGGAGATGTCCGGAGAATCGTTGCGGGTGATGATGGTGCGGGTCGCGTCCACGGTCACGCTGGTCTTGAAGGACGGCAGGTCGTCGAGGCGCCGCCAGCCGTCGTCGAAGCCGACCCGGGCGAACGGCTCATAGCGGCCGGCCGCGTTCGATTGCGCGCCGCGGCCCTTGCGCCGATCGGCGGTGACCGCGGTGTCGCCGATCGGGTCGGGGGCGGCGGCGGAATCGGGATGTCGAAGGGCTGCGGAGGTTCGGGACATGGCTCCAATGTAAGCCTCGATTGCGAACAAATCAAGAACATCCCGCCCGGGCCGCGATTTTGGGGCCAAGTCGGGCGTGCTGGTCGCATCGGCGTGGTACCGTGATGCGGGGAAAACGGGGCCGATCCTGATGCTGAGCGTGGTCATTGCCACGGAGAACGCGGAGCACGTCCTGGTGCCGACCCTGGCTGCGCTGGTGGCGGGGGCGACCGCGGGCATCGTGCGCGAGGTGATCGTGGCGGACGCCGGATCGAACGATGCCACCACCATGATCGCCAATTCCGCCGGCTGCCGGATCGAGGTCACGGCGGCGCCGCTCGGCCAGCGCTTGCGGCAGGCGGCGGCGGGCGCGCGCGGCCCCTGGCTCATGTTCCTGCCGCCCGGGGCGGTGCCGGACTGGACCTGGACGCAGGAAACCCGGCGCTTCATCGAGCACGCCGAGCTCAGCGGGCGCAGCGACGCCCGCGCGGCCGCGTTCCGGCGCACCGGCGAAGCCGACACGTTGGGGTCCGCCATCGTCGAAGGACTGGGCCTCGTCGCCGGCGCATTGGGGGCCATGCCGCGCCCGCAGCAGGGCTTGCTGATCTCGAAGTCGCTCTATGAGCGGCTGGGCCAGCACCGCGGCGAGGACGCCGAGCCGGAACGAAAATTCCTGCGGCGCCTCGGCCGCCGCCGCATCGTGTTGTTGCGCAGCCGCACCATGATGGCGGGGACCAGATCAATCTAGAGCCGGTTTCGTTTGCATTGAATCACCCAGCACGTCATGGCCGGGCATAGCCCGCGACGACGGGCGTAAACGCCCTTATGTCCCGGCCACCCACGCCTTGCTTTGTGGCGCGAAAGACGTGGGTGCCCGGCACAAGGCCGGGCATGACGACGGAGAGACCGTGCGTCAACGTGACAGGAATCCGGTCAAGCCTGATCGCTTTAGACCGTCGCGCCCTTTGCCTTGGGGCGGCGCAGATGCTCGTCCAGCCGCGGCATGATCTCGACGAAATTGCACGGCCGATACCGGTAGTCGAGCTGATGCACGAGGATTTCGTCCCAAGCGTCCTTGCAGGCGCCGGGCGAGCCCGGCAGGCAGAAGATGTAGGTCGCGCCGGCCACGCCGGCGGTGGCGCGGGTCTGGATCGCCGAGGTGCCGATCTTGCCGAAGCTCAACATCAGGAACAGCACCGCGAAGCCTTCCATGCGCTTCTCGAACAACGGCTCGACCGCCTCGGGCGTCACGTCGCGGCCGGTGAAGCCGGTGCCGCCGGTGGTGATGATCACGTCGACTAAGGGCGCGTCGATCCATTTCTTGACGCGGGCCCGGATGGCGACAGCGTCATCCTGGACGATGCCGCGCTCCGCCACCACGTGACCGGCCGCCGCGATGCGCTCGGCGAGGATCGCGCCCGACTTGTCGTCGGCGAGCGCGCGGGTGTCCGATACGGTCAGCACCGCGATCCGCAACGGGAGGAATTGTCGGCTAGCGTCGATCCCGGCCATGGTGCCCTGTGCTTGAATTATAGGATGTGTAAACGCCGCTCCAAGCGTCGTCCCTGCTAACGCAGGGACCCATACGCCGTGACCCCTCGATAAGCCGGGGCGTATGGGTCCCGGCGCTACGGCCGGGACGACGGAAAATCCAAGGTAGCGCGTTTCCTCGCAGCGCTCAAAGCTGCGTCGCCGCGAAGGTGTTGCAGCTGCCCACGGTGCCACCCTTGAGGCCGGCGTTGAACCAGCGCTGGCGCTGCGCCGAGGTGCCGTGGGTGAAGGAATCCGGCACCGCGTAACCCTGCGCCTGCCGCTGCAGGGTGTCGTCGCCGATCGCCGCCGCGGTGCGCAGCGCCGCCTCCACGTCGCCCGGCTCCAGCAGGTTCCATTGCTGCTGCGAATGGTTGGCCCATACGCCCGCGAAGCAGTCCGCCTGCAGCTCGACCTCGACCTGCAGGTGGTTGGCCGCCGCCTTGCCCTGCGCGGCCTGCTGCTGCTGTTGCACCCGCGGCAGGATGCCGAGCAGATTCTGCACGTGATGGCCGACCTCGTGAGCGATCACATAGGCCTGCGCGAACTGGCACGACTTGCCGTCGCAGCCTTTGAAGCGGGACTGGATCTCGCGGAAGAACGAGGTATCGAGATAAACCTTCTGATCGACCGGGCAGTAGAACGGCCCCATCGCGCTCGAGGCCGCGCCGCAGCGCGCGTCGGTGCGGCCGCTGTACATGACCAGCGTCGGCGGCCGGTAGGTCTTGCCGTCCTTGGCGAAGATATCCTTCCACTCGACCTCGGTGCTGCCCAGGATGCGCGACACGAAGACGCCGCTTTCGTCCTGCGGCGCGCCGGTCGTGCGCGGCCGGGCGGGCGATTGCATTTGCGGCTGATCGCCGCCGCCCGAGAGCATCTCGGCCCCGCCGATGAGCAACCGCGGATCGATGCCGAGCGCCCAACCGACCAGCCCCAGCACCACCACGGTGCCGATGCCGAGCCCGCCGCGGCCGCCCATGCCGCCGCCGAATCCGCCGCCGCCCTCCTGGCGCCGATCCTCGATATTGCTGCTTTCCGGCAAATCGTCCAAACGCATGGCTCAATCTCCTCGATGCGATCACCAACGCCCGGCGGGCGATCGCGTTTCATCGATATAGGGGCTCGGTAAACCTTGCCTAGCGTAAAATGCCGAGCGGTTAAGCCGATTTTTACCTTGGTCGGCCATGATGACCTTCGTCGGTTGTAGGTCCCGCGTCGCCGACAGCGTCGCCTGAGTCAGAGTTCTTAAGTCATGGTAGTCTTGCGTCGCGGGGCGTCCAATAGGGCGCCCCGCGCCTCATCCGAATCCGTCGAATTCCGCACGCGATTCCGGTCACGTTATGGTCGGCGATTGCGTCGCGGCGATGTCGAAGCTCGCCGCCGATAGCGTCGATCTCGTGTTCGCCGATCCACCCTACAATCTGCAATTGCGCGGCGACCTCAAGCGCCCGGACGATTCCCGCGTCGATGCGGTCGACGACGACTGGGACAAGTTCTCGAGCTTTGCCGCCTATGACGATTTCACCCGCGCCTGGCTGTTGGCCTGTCGCCGCGTGATGAAACCGTCCGCCACGCTCTGGGTGATCGGCTCCTATCACAATATTTTCCGGGTCGGCACCATCCTGCAGGATATCGGCTTCTGGATCCTCAACGACGTGATCTGGCGCAAGTCGAATCCGATGCCGAACTTTCGCGGCCGCCGCTTCACCAATGCGCACGAGACCATGATCTGGGCGACGCGCGGGGCGGACGCCAGGTCCTATACGTTCAATTACGAGGCGCTCAAGGCCGGTAACGACGATGTGCAGATGCGCTCCGACTGGACGCTGCCCCTGTGCACCGGCGAGGAGCGGCTGAAGAATCCGGACGGCAAGAAGCTGCATCCGACCCAGAAGCCCGAGATGCTGCTGGCGCGCGTCATCCTGTCGTCCTCGCGCCCCGACGACTTGGTGCTCGACCCGTTCTGCGGGACCGGCACCACCGGCACCGTGGCCAAGCGGCTGGGCCGCCGCTTCATCGGGGTGGAGCGCGATGCCGATTATGCGGTTGCGGCCGAGCGGCGCATTGCCGCGACCGTGCCGCTGCCGCCCGAGAGCCTCGCCCCCTTCGTTACCGCCCGCGACGCTGTGCGGGTTCCGTTCGCCTCGCTGATCGAGCGCGGCCTGGTCGCAGCCGGCGCCCGGCTGGTCGATGCCAAGCGCCGGCACCGCGCCCTAGTGCGCGCCGACGGCGCCATTACGCTCTTAGCTCACGAAGACGGGCGTAAACGCCCTTATGTAGCTCACGAAGACGGGCGTAAACGCCCTTATGTAGCCCGCGAACCCGGGCGTGAACGTGGCCAGACGATCGGCTCGATCCACCGCATCGGGGCGCTGGCGCAGGGCCTCGATGCCTGCAACGGCTGGGCGTTCTGGCATGTGGAGACCCCCAAGGGCCTGGTCTCGATCGACGCGCTGCGCGCCGAGGTGCGGGCCGAGATGGCGACGAGCTGAGCGTCAAGCCGCTTCGCTACGCCGCCAAGGTGGCGTCGATCGCCCCGAGTGCCTGCCGCAAGGCGCCAAAACAGTCCGGATCGATCGCCGAGCCGATGCTCTCCGCCATGATGGCGAGCGCCTCGGAGACCGGCATCGCGGCCCGATAGGGCCGGTCCGCCGTCAAGGCATCGAAAATATCGGCCGTGGTGATGATCCGGGTCTCGAGCACGATCTCATCGCCCTTCAGGCCGCGGGGATAGCCCTTGCCGTCGAGCCGCTCGTGATGGGCGGCCGCGATCGAAGCCAGATCCCGGAACGCGGCTATGCGCGACAGGATCACCTCCGACAGGGCGGCATGGGATTTCATCGCTTCCCATTCGGCCGCATCGAGCTTGCCGGGCTTGTCCAGGATGGCGTTGCTGACCCCGAGCTTGCCGATATCGTGCAGCAAGGCCGCACGCTTGAGCCAGCGGCGCCGCTCGGGGACAAATTCCAGCTTGGCCGCGATCATATCGGCGAACAGCGTCACCCGCTCGCTGTGACCGCTGGTATAGGGGCTCTTGGAGTCCACCACCTTGGCGAAGGCGGCCGCGATATCGTCGAGATAATCCTCATCGACGGTCTTGCTGCACTGCGCGGGCTCCAGGGCAAAGATCGCCTGCTGCAGATCGTTCGATCGCAGCGTCTCCCAGAATCGACTCCCGGGCGGCGACCTGCTCGAACGCCGCCACCAATTGCGGATCGAACCAGCTTCCGGATCGGTGCGCGATCTCCCGGCGCGCCGCCTCGACGCCATTGCCGGCATGGAAGACGTCGACCACCTGCGCCATCAGGGCGATCCGCGCATAGATCGGGATCGCGTCGCCGCGCAGCCGCTCCGGCATGCCGCCGCCGTCCCAATGCTCGTCGAGATTCTGGATGCCCTGCGCGACACCTTCGGAGAAGCGCATCATGCGGGCGATCTCGGCGCCGCGCTGGCAGCGGGTCTCCATCAGCTCGCGCGCGATCTCGCCGCTGTGCTGGACACTGTGGATGATGGCGCGGAACCGTTCCGCCAGGCCGGCCTTCAGGCCGGTATGGGCCAGGACGAACCGCAAGGCCTGCGGCAAGCTGCCGTCGATCGACTTGAAATCGCGCTTGAAGGTCAGATCATCGGTCAGATAGAGCTGGCAGATGCGGGCCGCATTGCTGCTGCAGCCGAGGTCTTTCAACAAGAGCGTGTAATAGAGCTCCCAGATCTCGAGCTCGCTCAGGCCGATCGCCTGGCCGATATGGATGCCGATCCAGCAGCAGCGGATGCAATGCCCGGGCGGCTGGCCCTCCACCAGGTCCAAGGCATGGCTGAGCGCGCCCAGCAGCTCGGCGAGCCTGATCTCCTGCACCCCGGAGCCCTGCGGAAGCGAGCGGGTCATTGAAACTGCGCGGCCCTTGCCAGATGGAGCTTGCTGCGGCAAAACGGCGGAACTTTTCATCCTGCCGACGACTTCATTAAAATCCAATGTAACGAATGGAAGATTCGGTCCTTGATTTGTCCCATATTGAGAAAGCCGGAAGGTTCCAGAAATTGAAATTCCCTGGCCTGCCGCGACCCTTCTCGACGTCGCCCGAATGACGCCTCCTCGCGGTGGCGCGAGCGTTGTCGGGTATGCCGATGGCCAGAGCGGGCGCACCCGTCTGGTCATGCGCTGGATCATGACGGCCTTCTACCTCGTCGCCGGTATCGCTCATCTCGTCCTCACCGAGAAATTCTTGTTGATCGTGCCCGATTGGGTGCCGTTTCCGCGCGCGGTGGTGCTGGCGACGGGCATCTGCGAGATCGCCGGCAGTATCGCGTTGGCCAGCGCACGGCTGCGGCGGCTCGCCGGCATCATGCTCGCGCTCTATGCGGTGTGCGTCTTTCCGGCCAACATCAAGCACGCGATGGAGAGCATTCATCTGCCGCTCGTGCCCGACAGCTGGCTCTATCACGGACCGCGGCTGGCGTTGCAGCCGGTGCTGGTATGGTGGGCATTGTTTTGCGCCGGCGTGATCGATTGGCCGTTCCGGGCGAAGCCGGATCGGCGGCGGTAGAATTCAACGCGTTGCAAATGCTGATCGTGTCAATTCTTCATTGAAGCCGCCGGCGCGGACGAACACCGTCGCCGACCGCATGCACCATCACCTTGCGCATGAGGCTCGGAAGCGCCTCGCCGGCAAGATCCGCCACGGGAATCCAACGTGCGCCGGCGGGCGCGCTGGTGCGCATCGGGAATTCCGCGCTATAGACCACGAGCTCGAGCGGAAAATGGGTGAACACGTGGCGCACCACGCCCGGCAGGCGCCGCCATTTCGGCCGCGCGCGCCCCAATCGAGGGGCTTGGCGCAGCGCCTCCGCGATATCGAACTCGTGCGTCCATTCCGTCGAGGGCACCTCGGTCATGCCGCCGAGCAACCCTTTGGGCGGACGCGCTCGCATGAGCACGCAGCCGTCGGCGCGCAGCGCCACGAAGGCGGCACCGCGCCGCAGCCGGCGCACGGGCTTGGGGGCGCGGCGCGGAAAACGCACGGGGTCGCCGCGGCGGCACGCCTGACAGGCTTTAACCCATGGGCAGATCGCGCAGGCCGGCTGCTTGGGGGTGCAGATGGTGGCGCCGAGATCCATCATGGCCTGGGCGAAATCGCCGGACCGGGTATCCGGCACCAGGCCGGCGGCGAGCTGCCGAATCTGCGGCTTGGCGGCCGGCAATGCCTGCTCGATCGCGAACAGCCGCGCCACCACCCGTTCCACATTGCCGTCGACCGCGGCGGCGCGGACCCCGAACGCGATGGCCGCAATCGCCGCCGCCGTATAGGTGCCGATGCCGGGCAATTCGGCGAGCGCTGCCTCGCTCGATGGGAACGCGCCGCCGTGCCGCTCCACCACCGCGCGGGCGCAGGCGTGCAGATTGCGGGCGCGCGCGTAGTAGCCGAGCCCGGCCCAGGACTTGAGCACCTCCTCGAGCGGCGCGGCGGCGAGTGCCTGCACGTCGCGCCAGCGCGCCAGGAAGCGCGCGAAATAGGGCACCACGGTAGTCACCGTGGTCTGCTGCAGCATGATCTCCGACAGCCACACCCGGTAGGGATCGGCCGGCGCCCCGAAGGCAGCGCGCCACGGCAGCACGCGCGCATGGCGGTCGTACCAGTCGAGCAGATCGCCCGCGGCGGGAGCCGAACTCTCCCGATCCGCCACGCGGGTCCGGACTTTTGCAACCGGGTGCGCTGCGTCGCG
Source organism: uncultured Alphaproteobacteria bacterium (assembly GCA_963721005.1). GTDB lineage: Bacteria > Pseudomonadota > Alphaproteobacteria > Rhizobiales > Xanthobacteraceae > VAZQ01. The sequence continues at coordinate 1,912,490 of CAVRHR010000003.1, forward strand.
CTTTCGTGCCGCCTTGGCGCCTGCTAGCGTCATGGGCCACAGCGTTATGGGCGATCCGCCGCAGAGGCAAGCCTGATGGACAAGCCCGCAAGATCGCATCCGCGCGCGCTCGCCGAGGTTTTGCGCAAGACGCTGACCGACGCCTTTGCCAAGCAGGGCTTCGCCTCGGTCGAGCTGGTCACCCGCTGGGCGGAGATCGTGGGGCCCGAGATCGCGGCGCATTCGCAGCCGGAGAAGATTCAATGGCCACGCACCCCGCAGGCGCGCGCCGCCCCGGATCCCGGAACCCTCATGCTGCGGGTCGAAGGCCCGGCTGCGCTCGAGGTCCAGCATCTCTCGGACGTCATCCTGCAGCGGGTCAATCAATTCTTCGGCTGGCAGGCGGTCGACAGCATGCGGCTGCGGCAGGCGCCGTTGTCGCGGCGCGCGGCGCCGCGGCGGGCGGCAGTCCCAGACACAGCCGCGGTGACGCGCGTCGCCGCGACCTTGCCGGAGATCAAGGACGAGAAGCTGCGCGAGGCCTTGGCCAGGCTCGGCGCCGCCATTGAACGCGGGTCGCGGAACGCGCCCTAAGCCCGGTGCCGAACGCCCGGCTGCTGGCGCAGATCAATGAGAAGTGACCCGCCGCCTGGCTTGGCGGGCGTTCCCGCCATTGCCACATTTACGGTTTCGGGCTAGCCACTATCAGAAGCCAACCGGTCCGGGCCACATCAGGGCAGAGCGGAACCCGCGGTTAAACCTGGAGGTCCTCCTGTGAAGATCACCCGTCGCGAATTCGCCTTGCGCAGCCTTGCACTGGGCACGACCGCACTGGCGCTCGGCGGCGCGCTCGCCGCCTTGAGCCGTTTCCCGCAACTGGGCCTGGATTTCATGCGCCCGGCGCTTGCCGCCGACGATCCCTCGGTCCCGGTCGCCGACCTGATGAAGCCGAGCCCGCTCGGCGAGATGGCCATCGGGGACGAGAAAGCACCGATTACCGTCATCGAATATGCCTCGATGACCTGCCCGCATTGCGCCCATTTCTCCGAGGCCACGTTTCCGGAATTGAAGAAGCGCTACATCGATACCGGCAAGGTCCGGTTCATATTCCGGGAATTTCCGCTCGACCAGCTGGCGGCGGCGGGCTTCATCCTGGCGCGCTGCGCCGGCCCCGACAAATTCTTCCCGCTGGTCGAGACCCTGTTCGCCCAGCAACGGGATTGGGTAGTGCAGCGGCCGCTCGCGCCGCTCATGGCGATCGCCAAGCAGGCGGGCCTGAGCCAGCAGGCGTTCGAAGCCTGCCTGGACAATAAAGAGATGCTGGAAGGCATGGAGAAGGTGCGCAACCAGGCGGCCGAGAAGTTCGGAGTCAATTCCACCCCTACCTTCTTCGTCAACGGCAAGCGGCTGGCCGGCGCGCTCTCGATCGAGGAAATGGAAAAGGAATTCACCCCCTATCTCAAGGGCTGATAAGGGTTTTTTCCTCCGGGGCCGGGGCCGGGGCCGGGGCCTGGCGGCGCGCCGGCCGAAGCCCTTTCGGGTGGTTACGCACAGGCCCCCGGTCAAGACCACGCCTGGCGGCGCCTTCCTGTTGCCGAATCACACCCGGCTATTCATTCTCCCGGCTATACGGCACCTCGACCCCTCTGGGGGGCGCGGGACTTGAGCGATTCTCGCCCTGCCGGCCGGGCAGCTTCGCGTTCGAGCGGCCGCAAGCCAGAACAGCCGAGCTTGGAAATATTCTCCTCATGAAACTTACGCGATTGCGCCTGCTGGGCTTCAAATCCTTCGTCGAGCCGACCGATTTCCTGATCGAGCCGGGATTGACTGGCGTGGTCGGGCCCAATGGCTGCGGCAAGTCGAACCTGGTCGAGGCGCTGCGCTGGGTCATGGGTGAAGCGTCCCACAAGGCCATGCGGGCGGCCGACATGGACGACGTGATCTTCGCCGGCACCAACAGCCGGCCGTCGCGCAACAATGCCGAAGTCGCGATGATGATCGACAACACCGCCCGCAAGGCGCCGGCGCAATTCAACGAGCACGACAGCCTCGACGTCTCGCGCCGCATCGAGCGGGAGTCGGGCTCGACCTATCGCATCAACGGCCGCGAGGTGCGGGCCCGCGACGTTCAGATCCTGCTGGCCGATGCCTCGACCGGCTCGCGCTCGCCGGCACTGGTCCACCAGGGCCGGATCGGCGAGATCATCGCGGCCAAGCCCGAGCAGCGCCGGCGCGTGCTGGAGGAAGCCGCCGGCATCGCCGGCCTGCACGCGCGCCGGCACGAGGCCGAGCTGCGGCTGCGTGCCGCCGAGGCCAACCTGGCGCGGCTGGACGACGTCATCAACCAGCTCGCAGGCCAGATCGAGGCGCTCAAGCGCCAGGCCAAGCAGGCGGTCCGTTACCGGGTGGTGGCCGAGCAGGTCCGCAAGGCCGAGGCCACCCTGTTCCATCTGCGCTGGGTGGCGGCCAATCGCGAGAACGGCGAAGCCGAGCATGCCAAGGATCTGGCGGTCCGGGTGGTGGCGGCGCGCACCGGCGAGCAGGCCGAGGCCTCGCGCCGCCAGCTCGAGGCCGCCGCCGGGCTGCCGGCACTGCGGGACGGCGAGGTCGCGGCCGCCGCCGCCCTGCAGCGCTTCGTGATCGCGCGCGAGACACTGGAGCGCGAGGAGACCCGCGCCAAGGAGCGCATCGCCGAGCTCGACCAGCGGCTGATCCAGCTCGACGCCGATATCGAGCGCGAGCGGCGCCTTTCTGGCGACGCGCAAGCGGCGCTCGAGCGGCTGGCCGGCGAGGAGGATTCGCTGCGGCGCGAGGCTGAGGCCAACGCGCGCGAGCGCGCCGGCGCCGACGCGCGCGTGGCCGACGACGACACGGTGCTGGCGGGCGCGGAAAAGACCTTCGCGGAGCTCACCCGTACGCTTGCCGACCTCACCGCCCAGCGCAACCAGCTGGCGCATGCAGTGCGCGAGCATGCCGAGCGGCGCAGCCGGCTCGATACCGAGACCGCCGCGGTCGAGGCCGAGCTCGCGACCCTCAACCCGCAAGGCGGGCCTGATCTCGGCGCGCTGTCGGCGGCCGTCGATGCAGCGCAGGCCTCGGTGGCCGAGGCCGAAGCCGCCGCGCTGCGTTCGGAGGCCGCGCATTCCGCCGCCCGCCAAGCGCTCGATGTCGCCCGCCCGCCGCTGATCGAGGCCGAGCGCCGCGTGCATCGTTTCGACACCGAGGCCAAAACGCTCGCCCGGCTGCTGCATGTGGACACCAAGAATCTGTGGCCCGGCGTCATCGACGCTCTCGCGGTCGACAAAGGCTTCGAGGCCGCGCTCGGCGCGGCGCTCGGCGACGACCTGGAAGCTCCGATCGATCCCTCCGCCCCGATGCGCTGGGCCGGCGCCCCGATCGAGCCCACCGATCCACAGCTGCCGGCGGGCGTCGAGCCGCTCGGCCAGCATGTGCGGGCGCCGGCCGAGCTGGCGCGCCGGCTGGCGCAGATCGGCGTGATCATGCGCGAGGATGCTCAGCGCTTGGCTCCGCTGCTCAAGCCGGGCCAGCGGCTGGTTTCGCCCGACGGCGATCTGTGGCGCTGGGACGGCTTCGCTGTCGCCGCCAACGCGCCGACCGGGGCGGCGCGACGGCTCGCCGGCAAGAACCGGCTCGCCGACATCGAGGCCGAGCTCAAGGCGCTGCGCGAGGACGTCGAGGTCAAGCGCACGGCCGCGGCCGCGGCGGAGGCCGAGGTGACGGCCGCCGCGCAGGCCGATGCGGCAGCGCGAACCCACTGGCGCGAGCGCCAGCACGCGGCGCTCGCGGCGCGTGAGCTGCATGCCGCCGGCGAGCGCGAGGTCGGCCGCAACACCGCCCGGCTGTCGGCGCTGGCCGAGGCCAAGGCGCGGCTCGACGCGGGCCGCGACGAAACGATTACGGCCGGGCGCGAAGCCGAACGCATGCTCGAGGCGCTGCCGCCGGCGGCGGATGTGGATGTGAAGCTCGCGGGCGTGCGCGCCGAGGTCGAGGAGCGCCGGGCCCGGCTCGCCGAGCTGCGCGCGCAGGCGCAGGCGCTGGCGCGCGAGGCCGAGCTGGCGCAACGGCGGCTTCATGCCATCGCCGGCGAGCGTGCCGGCTGGGTCGAGCGCCGCGACGGCGCCGCCGCCCAGATCACCACGCTCGAAGGCCGCGTCCAGGAGGCCAAGGCCGAGCGCGAGGGCCTCGCCGACGCCCCGCAGGCCTTCGCCGAGAAGCGCGTGGCGCTGATCGGCGAGATCGAATTGGCGGAAGCGGCGCGCCGCGCCGCCGCCGATCGCCTGGCCGAAGCCGAGAATGCGCTGGCCGCCGCCGATCGCCACGCCCGCGCGGCGCTCGAGGCGACCAGTGCCGCGCGCGAGGAGGCGGCCCGCGCCGAGGAGCGGTTCGAGGGCGCCAAGCGGCGGCTCGCGGACATCGCGCACGAGATCCGCGAGATGCTGGAGGTGGCGCCGGAGGCGGTGGCGGAGCTGGCCGAGCTCAAGCCGGGCGCCGAGCTGCCCGAGGCCGCCGAGGTCGAGCAGCGGCTCGATAGGCTGCGGCGCGAGCGCGAGCGGCTGGGCGCCGTCAATCTGCGGGCCGAGGAAGAGCTCAACGAGGTGCAGGCCCAGCACACCACCCTGACCACCGAGCGCGACGACCTGGTCGAGGCCATCAAGCGCCTGCGCCAGGGCATCCAGAGCCTCAACCGCGAGGCGCGCGAGCGGCTGCTCTCCTCCTTCGAGGTGGTCAACAACCACTTCAAGCGCCTGTTCACCGAGCTGTTCGGCGGCGGCACCGCCGAGCTGCAGCTGGTCGAGCACGAGGATCCGCTGGAGGCCGGGCTGGAGATCGTGGCCAAGCCGCCCGGCAAGAAGCCCGCCACCTTGTCGCTCTTGTCGGGGGGCGAGCAGGCGCTGACCGCGCTGGCGCTGATCTTCGCGGTGTTCCTGACCAACCCGGCGCCGATCTGCGTGCTGGACGAGGTGGACGCCCCGCTCGACGATCACAACATCGAGCGCTTCTGCGACCTGCTCGACGAGATGACCCGGCTCACCGATACCCGCTTCGTCATCATCACGCACAATCCGATCACCATGGCGCGGATGAACCGCCTCTACGGCGTCACCATGGCGGAGCGCGGCGTCTCGCAACTGGTCTCGGTCGATCTGGAAGGTGCCGTGAAGCTGCGCGAGGCGGTGTAAGGCGAACGGGGACAGCTCAAGCCGCCTTTGGCTTGTTTGCAGGCTCGATACGGTCGAGAATCCGGCCGAGATCGCGTTTTGCCATCTGAACGTCATAGTCATTCTGCAGATTGAGCCAAAGCTCTGCCGTCGTGCCGAGCGCCTTGGCGAGCCGCAGCGCGGTATCGGCGGTGATCCTGGTCTGCTCGCCAGCGATGCGTTCGATCCGCGTGCGCGGCAAACCGCAAGTCTTGGCAAGAGCACCCGCCGACACCTTCAGCGGAACCAGGAACTCCTCCCGCAGAACCTCTCCTGGATGCATGGGCTTGGGCTTTCTGGCCATCGCCGCGTCCTCTCTTCTAGTGGTAATCCACAACTTCGACCTCCGCGGGGCCTCGCGGCGTCCAAACAAAGCACACCCGGAATTGGTCGCATAGCAACTCGGTCAAGCACACCCGCTGCAAGGTCCATCCCGATGGTGTAGGCTCGACGCCTTAGCAGGTTAAAACCGACCGGGGCGTACCAATGAAACATCAGAGCGCTGTTTTGTCGGCAGGCGTGCTGGCCGTGGCGATGTCCATCCTGTGTGCACCCCTCGGCCAAGCTCAGGGCAGGAAAAATATGGGGCGGAACTTTCAGATCGTAGAGGCCTCGATCGAGGATATCCAAGCGGCCTACAAGTCCGGCAAGATGACCGCACATCATCTGGTGCAAGCCTACCTCGACCGGATCGCTGCCTACGACAAGGACGGCCCGAAGATCAACTCCATTATCACGCTCAACCCGCACGCCCTGGAAGAGGCCGATAAGCTGGATGCAGCTTTCAAGCGCTCCGGCTTCGTCGGCCCACTGCACGGCATTCCGGTGCTGGTGAAGGATGAGATCGACGCCGCGGGCATGCCGACAACGCTCGGCACGCTGGTGTTCAAGGACTATCGACCGCCCCGGGACGCCTTCCCGGTGGAAAAATTACGCAAGGCGGGTGCCATTATCCTCGGCAAGACCACGCTGAGCGAGTACGCCGCCGGCGATACTTACGGTTCGATGTTCGGCATCACCCGCAACCCTTACGACCTGGAGCGGACGGTCGGCGGTTCGTCGGGCGGATCCGGGGCTGCGCTCGCCGCGAACTTCACGACGCTCGCCATCGGCGAAGAAACCCTCGCTTCGATCCGCCGACCAGGTGCCTGGAATGCGGTTGTTGCGCTGCGCCCGACGCCCGGTCTGGTGAGCCGCAGCGGCATGTGGGACGGATATCCCTCCCCGGTCGCGCAAATGGGCCCGATGGCACGCACCGTGTCGGATGTCGCCAAACTCTTGGACGGCATGGTCGGATACGACCCGGAGGATCCCGTAACGGCATTAGGCATTGGCAAGACCGAGGGGTCCTATACCCGATTCCTGGACAAGAATGGTCTCAAGGGTGCGCGAATCGGCGTCCTGCGCGAGCCGATCGGGGCCCAGTCGGAGCCGGATTCGGACGACTTCAAGGCTGTCGATGCTGCTTTCGCGAAGAACATAGCTGAACTGAAGAAAGCAGGCGCCATCATCGTCGACCCGATCGTGATCCCGAAGATCAAGAGTCTTCTCGCAACGCGGACGCGCAATCCCGTCGTGACCGATCAGGCGCTGCGGGTTTATCTCGCCCGCAATCCGGACTCGCCGATCAAGACACATCAGGACATCGGCAAGTCCCCCGATATCGACAAGAGTTTTCCACCCACCAAAGCAGACCCGTGGAAAAGGCCACCCCCGCCATTGGACCATGCCAAGTATCTCGAGTTCCTGGAGGCCCGGGAAGAACTGACGTTCAATATCTTCAAGGCGATGGCCGACAACAAGCTCGATGCCATCGTGCACAAGTCCGTCGAGCACCAACCCACGTTCATCAAGGATGGAATCAACCCGCCATATTCAAGCAATAGGGGGGTGCCGGCATTGAACACTTTCCTCGTCTATGCCTCTTCGATGACCGTGCCGGCTGGATTCAGCAGCGATGATCTTCCGGTGGGCATTACATTCTTTGGCCGACCTTACGACGAACCGCTCCTGCTCAAGCTCGCCTATTCCTATGAGCAGTCAACACATCATCGGAAACCGCCCAAGACGACCCCGGCGCTTCCGTAGCAGCGCACGGTGCTGCACGACGAGCCGCCAAAAATGCTTTAGAGGCTTCCGAAGCCCGCCTTCTTCAACTCGTCGATGGCACGCTCCTGAACTCGCACCGGCGCTTCCAAGGCCCCGTTGATGAGCTCCAATATCCGCGCGGGGGAAAGATACTCGAGATCGAGCCCCAATTTGTCGGCCTCAGCCCGAACTTCCGGATCCTTCAGCGTTTCGGCGAACGCATCGCGGAGCACGTGGAGGCGATCTGCGGGAACGCCGGGCGGCGCCGCGACGGGCCGGTTGTAGACTTGCGTGCTGAGGATGATCTTGAGCACGTCCTTGTTTTCGCCTTCCGACAGCAAATCCATCAAGAACGGTACGCCCGCCGCCTTGAGCTCCGGCTGCGGCTGAATTGCGATATCGAGCGCGACCGTGGCGATGCCCCGGCCCAGCATGTCCTTCGCGTTCACCCTTGCCCCGTCCCAAGACCAGCCGCACAGCCCGTCAACTTCGCCTTTCTCCATGGCGAGCGTCACGTTGGATGTGGATTGATAACCGCGGACCACATTGAAATGCATGCCGGCCAAACTGTTCAGCAAAGTGGGGATCATGGCAGCGGACCCGCCGCTCGCGCCCACCGTTATCTCGGTGTGCAACAGGTCCTTCGCCGTCAGACCTTTCGCAATTCCGGAGAGCGCGCAGATTGTGGAAGCGACGCTCATGTTTCCGATCCATCCCAGCTTGCGGACATCGAATTTGACGCCGGGCATCCTGCCGAGCTGGTTCAGCGTAACGGTATTTTGGAACACACCCATTGTGAGACCATCGGGCGCAGCAATGGAATACAGATAATTGGCCGCTCCGATGCCGCCGGCCGCCGGCATGTTCTTGACGATGACCGTTGGATTTCCGGGAATATGCTTGCCGATGAACCGAGCCAGGAATCGGCCGTACAAATCGTAGCCGCCACCCACGCCGGACGGCACAATCATCGTGATCTGCTTCCCGATGAAAAAGTCCGTCGAGGATTCCGCGACTACGGATCCCTTGCCTGCGAGGATCCCAACCACCACTCCGATGAGCCCAGCCATTCGCCGTTGATGCATTCTGGCCTCTCGGTGTCTTCGCGCCGTTGCTGGTGCTCTCCAGGCTTCCAACGGAAGCAATATCGCACGTAAAATGACAATTACCAAGCTTGGCCTGACGCCGGTGCGTGGGCAACGGAACGAGGAGGACGGACATCATGCGAAAGGAGAGCGGTAGCCATTCGACTATGCGTGAAGCGCCCCAGGCGCGCGGCGGCAATGACGACGCGGTACCGGGCGCGCCGTCATCGCGCCGCGCGTTCCTCAAGGCAGGCGCCGGCTTGGCGGCGGGCGGGGCGGTGGCACCCGGACGTGCCATCGCCCAGGGCGTTGGCGTGGACGCCGACGCCGAGCTGCGTCGCTTGCAAACGCAGCGCCGCATCTTGATTAACGGCGGCGTGGTGCTGACCCTCGATCGAAGGATCGGCGACTTCGCGCATGCGGACGTTTTGATCGAGGACGGCAAGATTCGCGAGGTCCGGCCGAACATCGCGGTATCGGCGGACACGGCGGTGGTCGATGCGTCGAACCGGATCGTCGTTCCGGGCTTCATCGATACCCACAGCCATTCCTATCAGGGCCTTCTGCGCAACATCATGCCCAATGGCCTGCTCAGTCCCGACTACAATCGAGACGTTCAAAGTACTTTGACGCCGGTCTATGAGCCCGAGGATGCCTATGCGGGCGAGCTGATCACGGCGCTCGGCATGATCGACATGGGAACCACCGCGGTGGTGGACATTTCGCAGGTTGCCCACACGCCCGAGCACAGCGATGCCTGCATTCGTGCGTTGCAGGATGCGGGAATTCGGGCCGTGTTCTCCTACCATCGCGGTGCCGGGCCGCGTACCCGCTACCCGCAGGACATCATACGATTGCAGCGGACCTATTTCAGCTCGAAGGATCAATTGCTGACTCTGGCTCTGACCACCGCCCTCGACGCGAAGCTCTATGCGTTGGCGCGCGAGGTGGGCGTGCCGGCCGTTCTGCATCTCGTCGGCAAGGATCTGAGCGGGCCGTTGCTGGAGTTGGGACGCGCCGGGCTGCTGCGACCTGGCGATGAATACATCCACTGCCTGGGTCTCAACGACGCGGCGTGGCGGTTGATCAAGGACACCGGCGGGCACGTCTCGCTCTGCACCCAGATCGACATGGCGATGGGCCACGGGACACCCACCATCCAGCAAGCCCTCGATCACGGTTTCCGCCCGAGCCTGAGCTCCGACCATGGGGTGGAGATCGCGCAGGACTTTTTCACCGTCATGCGATCGACCTCTACGTTTCAGCGCAACCAGATCTTTCAGCGCGCCCGCAACGGCGAGCAAAATCTGCCGCCGCTGCTCAGCTGCCGGGATCTGCTCGAGTTCGCCACGATCGAGGGCGCGCGCTGCGCCAACATCGAAAGCAAGGCCGGCACGCTGACGCCGGGCAAAGAGGCGGATATCCTGCTGCTGACAGCCGACCGGCTCAATATCTGGCCACTCAACAACGCACCCGGCGTGGTGGTGAACCAGATGAATCCCGGCAATGTCGACACCGTCTTCATCGCCGGCAAGGTCAAGAAGTGGCGAGGCAATCTGGTGGGAGTCGACGTGCCGCGCGTGTTGCGCCTGGTGCAGGACGCGCGCGATGCCGTCATGCGCCGGGCCGGATTTGCGGTGAACCTGCTCGGCTGACTCGCGGCGAGCCGGTCGACAAAGTTCGGATTTGAAGGGTTTCCGGGCAAACCGGCTACGGAGGATCAGGCGACCTCGAGCAGAATCTCCGCCGTCCGCTCCGGCATGTCGATCATGACCTCATGGCCGCACGGCATTTCGTAGGTGCGCCAGGAGGGATTAGATTTCACCTTGGCGTAATAGGCTTCGAAATTGGGATTATCGTAACCCTTGGCGCGGACGTAGGTCTTTTTCGGCACACGATCGCGTGCGCCGGTGAGCCGGATCGGAGTGAAGGCGACGCCGACCGGCTGGGCGGTGAATTTCTCGTTGACCCAGGGCTGATCCTTCTCGTTGACCTTCCAGACCGAGGCCGGCGGCGCCGGCCGGGATACTTCGGCTTTCCTCTGCGCCTGCTCGATCTCAGCGCGGCTGCGCGGCGAATTGGTGTCCAGCACCCGTTGCCCGTTCTCCGGCATGAAGGCGTCCAGAAAGACGATCGAGGACATCTTGCCTTGGAACTGCTCGGCAACCCCGGAAATGATCCAACCGCCGTAGGAGTGCCCCACCAGCACGAAGTCTTCGAGATTTTCCCAGCGAATGACGTTGACGACGTCCTCGATGTGGGTGTCGAGCGTGATGAGGCCGCTCATGAGATGCGAGCGCTCGCCGAGCCCGGTCAATGTGGGCGCGTAGACCTTGTGACCGGCCTTCTCGAGCAGATCGGCGACGCGCCGATAGCACCAGCCCCCGGCCGATGAGCCATGTACGAGCACAAAGGTCTTGCGTCCGTTCTGTGCCCGCGCGGTGCCCACCAGGTCGTCGGCGAAAGCCGCAAGGCCGACTCCCGCCGCAATGCCGCCAACCACGCTTCGCCGCGTCTCTTCCATCACCTCGTCTCCTGCTGCCGCGACCGCGCTATTTGTGGAAAACCGATTTTGGCATGAGGGCATGAATGCCTTTGGTGCCGTCGACAATCTGGGTCACTCGCAGGTCCATTGCCGCGCTGAGCAGCATGAATGCGTCGTCGCGCGGCAGCCCCTTGGTCTCGACGATGAAATTGAGCATCTCGCGGGTCGCGATCTTGGCGGCTTGATTCAGATCCTCGTGCAGGCCCATCGTCATGTAATGCGTCGGCGTTTCCGCGCGCGGCCAGGTGATGTGCATTCCCTTGTGCAGCACCACTTGAATCTCTCCCTTGAGGGAAGTCTCGACCGCCGACATTCCGACTTCCCCGTCGCCTTGCACCGCGTGCCCGTCGCCAATCGAGATCAAGGCACCCGGCACATGGACCGGGAGGAACAGGCTGGTCCCCGGCTGCAGGTCGTGATTGTCCATGTTGCCGCCGAAAACGTTGGGCGGGCCGCTGGGCACCCGGCCCATCGAGCGCGGCGGCGCCACCCCGATGACGCCCCAGAAGGGCTTCACCGGAACGCTGACCCCGGGCGCAAATTCGATCGCCCGCTTGGCGAGATCGATGAAAAACACGCGGTCGCGCGAATAGGGAAAATCCTCCGGCAGCGAGCCCTTGTTCGCTCGGAAGCTCATCGCGGCGATCGGCAACCAGAGGTCGACGGCTCGAATTCTGATCTCGACTGTATCGCCCGGTTCAGCCCCTCGCACCGCGATCGGTCCGTCGAGATTGTGGTCGTCCCGCGCTTCGCCCGGGGCACCTTCGTAGGCCGTGTAGAGCTCCGGAGGGATTTTATCCTTCGCCACCCCCAGACTCTCGAAGTAGCGAGGGTTGCCGGTGGCGGTCCACAGCCGCACGATATCGCCGGTATCGATCGTCAGGACCGGCTTGAGCGAGGCATCGAAGAAACCGCGATGCACCGTCGCGGCCGAGGGTTTCAGCTCGTAGATCTGGTCGGCGCCTTGCGCCGACGCGGCCGCGCAGATGAAGGCCGCCGCCAAGCATGCACCGCAGACCCGCCGCCATATGGATTGCCGCATGGGATTTCCCCTCCGTTGGAATGTCCGCGACCAGCCCCAGCGTGCGCATCGCTCGGCCCTGCGTTGCGCCGGAATGATGTGATGAACCTACACCAATTGCCGGTTCAGCCGAAAGGGGCCGGATGGCTCCACTCGGTTCCACTGCAAACACCGATTGCCGACGTATTGTCCGCGCATCCGGCGAACCGCATTGCTTCGGCGCCAAGCTTGGTCGTGCCCTGAGAAACGGGCCGACCGGGGCGGCGCGCAAGCCATTGTTGTTTGCAACCGAAGCGACGAGGCCATAGCCTGCGCGCCCGGCTTGATTCTCCCCCATCGCACCGCAATTTGCGCTAGTCTGCGGTCGCCACCGAACCTCCCTCGCTCAGGAGCCCGCCATGTCGACCTCCACCTGGATCATTCTCGGCGTCATCGTCGTCGTCGTGCTGTTCGCCATCACGATCTACAACGGGCTGGTGGCGCTGCGGCAGCGGGTCAACCAGTCGTTTGCCGACATCGACGTGCAGCTCAAGCAACGCCACGATCTCATCCCCAACCTGGTCGAGACCGTGAAGGGCTACGCGGCCCACGAAGCCGGCACGCTCGAAGCCGTGGTCAAGGCCCGCAATGCCGCGATGTCGGCGCCGCAGGGCTCGGCCCAGCAGGGCGCGGCCGAGAATGCCTTGAGCGGGGCGCTGCGGCAGGTGTTCGCGCTGTCGGAGGCCTATCCGAACCTCAAGGCCAACGAGAATTTCCAGCAGCTGCAGATGGAGCTCACCGATCTGGAGAACAAGATCGCGGCGTCGCGGCGTTTCTTCAACAACGCGGTGCAGGAATACAATACCGGCATCCAGCGGTTCCCGGCGGCGCTGTTCGCCGGCGCGCTCGGCTTTTCCGAGAAGCAGTTCTTCGATCTCGGCAGCGAGCGCCAAGCCGTGAGCGAGGCCCCGCAGGTGAAGTTCTAGCGGCCGGCCGCCGGGGCCGGCGAGGCATGCAGCATGGCGGCCTACGGTCTCTACAGCCACATCCAGTCCAACAAGCGGCGCTCGATCGCGCTGCTCGTCGGGCTGTTCTTCCTGGTCTATCTCCTGGTCTATGCGGGCGCCGTGATTGGGGAAGCGCTGACCGTCAACGCGCCGCTCGACGTGCTGATGCGCCGCGCCCTGAGCGACGCGGTCGCGGCGCTGCCGTGGGCCACCATCGGCACCGTCGTCTGGATTCTCATCGCCTACAAATTCCACCAGTCGATGATCGACGCGCTCACCGGCGGCCGAGAGGTCACCCGGATGGAGCAGCCGCGGCTCTACAATCTTCTGGAAAATCTCTGCATCTCCCGCGGCATCACCATGCCCCGGCTCAAGGTGGCGGACGATCCGGCGCTCAACGCTTTCGCGACCGGCATGAACGAGAAGCAATACGCCATCACGGTCACCTCGGGCCTCCTCGAGCGGCTCAACGATGCCGAGCTCGAATCGGTGCTCGGCCATGAGTTGACCCACATCCGCAACGGCGACGTGCGCATGCTGGTGATCGCGGTGATCATCGCGGGCGCGATCTCGTTCTTCGCCGAGCTGGTGTTCCGGCTGATGTTCCAGGGTGGGCTGCGCATGGGACGCGGCGACCGCAAGGGCGGCAGCGCCGGGGTGGCGATCCTCATCGCCATCGGGCTCATCGCGGTGGCGTGGGTGCTGTCGCTGGTGATCCGCATGGCGCTGTCGCGCTCGCGCGAATTGCTGGCCGACGCGGGCTCGGTCGAGCTCACCAAGAACCCGGACGCCATGATCTCGGCGCTGCGCAAGATCGAGGGCCGCGGCGAGCTCGCGGGCGCGACCTCGGCGGTCATGGAGATGTGCGTGGACAATCCGCGCGAGGAGTTCTCCGACCTGTTCGCCACCCATCCGCCGATCGCGGAGCGTATCGCCGACATCATCAAGTTCGCCGGCGGGCACGATCCCGGCCCGCTGGCCTTGCCGGAGCCGGGCGCGCCCGCGCCGGAGGCGCCAGACGATCAGCAACAGCCGGCCCCGCCCGGTCCGTGGAGCGACGCCGGCCAGCCGCCGGCGCCGGCCGATGACCCCGGCCCCTGGGGGCCGCATACCCGCAACTGAGCCGCATCGCGCGATCTTGGGCCGCGCGCCTGCGGCCGCCGGCATCTCCCGCGCGAAAGCGCCGGCGCGGATCGCGCTTCTGGGATGCCGACCCGCCAGCTATGATCGCAGCCATTCAACTGATTCTCCGGGGGCCGCCGATGGCAAAGCCGACCGTCATCATCGTGGGCGCCGACAAGGGCGGCGTCGGCAAGACCACCGTCGCCCGCACGCTCCTCGACTATTTCAGCGCCCATCGGATCGCCGCCCGCGCCTTCGACACCGAGGCGCCGAAGGGCACGCTCAAGCGCTTCCACCCGGGTTCGACCGAGATCGTCGACATCAACCTGGTCTCCGACCAGATGAAGATCTTCGACACGCTCAATGCCGCCGACATGCCGGTCACGGTGATCGACGTGCGTGCCGGCCTGATGTCGCAAACGCTGCGGGCGTTGCGCGATTTCGGCTTCATCGAGGCCGCCCGCATGGGCCAGATCACCTTCGCGGTGTTCCATGTGCTGGGGCCCACGATCGCCTCGCTCGATGAGATCGAGGAGACCGCCGCCGTCCTGGGCGACGCCAGATACTTCCTGGTGAAGAATTTCATCAACGATACACATTTCTTCCAGTGGGATGAGAAGACCCACGCGAGCTACTTCGGGAAGGTCAGGGACGCGGTCGAGATCACCATTCCCAAGCTCAACGAGATGGCGACCGAGCAGGTCGAGCTGGCGTCGGTCCCGTTCGTGACCTTCATCGCCAACAAGAAGCAGAACGGCGAGCCGGCGGCCTATTCCTTCGTGCTGCGCGGCTATGTCCGGCATTGGCTCGGCTACGTCTGGGCCGAGTACGACCGCATCCGGCTGACCGACCTGGTGGCGACGCGCAGCGCGCCGGAAGCCGGCGCCGCGCACGGGTAGAGCCGATTTCGACCCAGCGGAAGCGCGTGTAGGGTGGCAAAATTGCCGGGCACCGTGGGCGTAACTTGCGCTGAGCCGCGCAATTTTGCCCACGCGATTGCGCCGACGGTCGGGGACCGCGTGGGCACGGCGGAGCCGGCGCGGTGCATTAAATCGAGGCCTCGCGGCCGCCTTGTCCACCCTACCCGGGGGCCGGCTTGAATAAAAGTATACCGGGATATACGGTATTATACAAAGGCCGCGAACGCTCAACGAACGGCCCGCCGCCCAGCTGCGGCGCGATCCAGGGAGGACGGCATGGACCCGTTGCGACGTGCTCTGGTTTCCCGGGCGCTGATCCGGGCCGGCGCCGGGCTGATGGTGCTGGCGGCGCTCGCCGCGAGCCCGGCGGCGGCGCAGGAAGCGACCGCGGTCGATAACCGGTCCGGCAATGTGCGCATCTACGTGTCGCTCGCCACCAGCGCGATGACCCGGCTGGTGGCGGCGGTCAACAAGCATTTCCCTAACCTCAAGATCGACTTCGTGCGGGCCGGCTCGGTCGAGACCGTCAAGCGCTTCGTCGCCGAGCGCCAGGCCGGGCGCATCGGCGCCGATCTGATCCATGGCGCCGACCCCGGCGGCTTCGAGTATTTCGCGCAGAAGGGCTGGCTCGATACCCGTCTGGCGGCGCCGCAACTGACGAGCGACTATCGCGACGGCTTCTTCGACCAGAAAGCCGGATGGGTGGCGCTGCGCGCGACCGGCATCGCCCTGATGTACAACACCCGGCTGGTCGCAAAGGATGCTTTGCCCAAGACTTGGAAGGAGCTGATCGAGCCGCGCTGGAAAGGCCGCATCGCGATCTCCGATCCGACCCGCGCCGGCTCGTCGTTCTCTCATCTCTACGCCATGTGGAAGATGTACGGCGCGGACTATCTCGACAAGCTCGCCCGCAACGACGTGTTCGTCGCCGGCGACGGCACCGCGACCCGCGATGCGATTGCCAACGGCGAACGCGACGTCGCCCCGGTGTCCGAGTACGACGCCTTCACCTTCGAGAAGGAAGGTAAGCCCGTGGGTGTCGATTGGGTCGAGGACGGCACTGTCATGCTGCCGGCGCCGCTCGGGCTGGTGAAGGGCAGTCCGAACAGCGAGAATGCGCTGGCGCTGGCGCAATACCTGTTGTCGCGCGAGGGCCAGGAGCTGACCAGCGACATCATCCTGTCCTGGTCGGCCCGCCGGGACGTCAAGGCGCCGGGCGGCAAGCCCGATCTCGGTTCGATCAAGCTCGCGACCTTCGATTGGGACAAGGCGGCGGCCGAGAAGGGCCAGCTACTCGACCTCTACTTCAAGTACTTCCAGTCGCGTTGAAGGACCATCATGCAGAACACCAAGCACGTCGTCGATTACATCGTCGCATCCAGGTTCGAGGCGATACCCGCGCAGGCCCTGAGCGTCGCCAAGGGTGCGATCCAGGACTGCGTGGGCGTGGCGCTAGCCGGCGCCCGCCATCCGGCTGGCGCGATCCCGGCCGAATGGGCGCGGAAATGCGCCGGCGCCGGCGCCGCGACGGTGTGGGGGCAGGACTTCAAGACCGCGGCGCACGACGCCGCCCTGGTCAACGGCACCGCGGCGCACGCGCTCGACTATGATGACGTGACCTGGGGGCTGATCGGGCATCCGAGCGTGTCGCTGGTGCCTTCCGTGCTGGCGCTCGGCGAGACCATCGACGCATCTGGACGCGACGTGCTGCATGCCTATGTGGTCGGCTTCGAGGTGATGGCAAAGCTCGGTCGCACCACGCAGCCGCGCCATTCGCTCGACGGCGGCTGGCACGCCACCGGTACCATCGGGGCGTTCGGCGCCACGGCGGCCTGCTGCAAGCTGCTCGGTCTCGACGCCGGGCAGACCGCGCACGCGCTCGGCATCGTCTATTCGATGACCAGCGGCAATGTCAGCAACTTCGGCACCATGTGCAAGCCGCTGCATGCCGGCCTCGCCGCCCGCAATGCCGTGGAGGCGTCGCTGTGGGGGCAGGCGGGCTTCACCTCGCTGCCGCATCCCTTCGATGGCCCGCGCGGCTTCCATGAAGTCTATTCGCGCGGGCTGCCGGCCGACATGGCGCCGCTCGCGGAGCTCGGCCGGGTCTACGAGCTGGTGGTGCGCGGCGTGGTGATCAAGCCCTATCCATGCGGGGTCGCGCTGCACCCCGCCATCGACGCGGTGCACGCCCTCAAGCAGGAGCACGCGATCGATCCGGACGACGTCGTCTCGGCCGAGGCGGGCGTCACCCGCTACACGTTCGACAAGCTCTGCTACCTGGTGCCGCAGACCGGCCTGGAGGCCAAGTTCTCCATGCCCTACACGATCGCACGTTCGCTCCTCGACCGCAGCATCGGCTTCGACACGTTCACCGATCGACTGGTGCGGGACGAAAGGGCGCAGGCGCTCACCCGCCGCATCAGCATGTACGTGCATGACGGCATCGAGAGCGCCTGGAAGATGGGCAGCCGGCCGGTCAATGTGCGGCTGCGGCTGCGCGACGGCCGCGTGCTCGAGCGCCAGGTCGACATCTCCAAGGGCAATCCCGAGGTCGCGATGACGGCCCAGGAGCTCGACGTGAAATTCGAGGATTGCGCGCGGCTGAGCCTCGACCCGCCGGCCATCAAGGCGGCCGCGCAGGCCCTGCAGAATATCGAGACCCTCAAGTCCATAACCGAGCTCGCGGCGATGCTGGGCGAGCGCAAGCGCGCGGCGGCCGCCTGATGCGACCGCCGGCGAATTCGGCCGCCCGGCGGTTGTATACTGTGTTATACCAGGATATACTTTTTCCGCGACCAGGAGAGACCCCAGGAGAAACCCGATGACCGGTACCCAGACCGTGCTGCTTCCGACCGGCGCTGCCGCGGCCGCCGCCATGCAACCGGCCGAGCGGCCGCAGTCGCTCGTCGGCCTGCGGATCGGCCTTCTCGACAACGGCAAGGAATTCTCCGATGTGGTGCTGGAAGCGCTCGCCGAAGCGCTGCGGCGCGACCACGGCGTCACCAGTATCAAATTCTGGCGCAAGGGCTTCCCGGCCAAGGGCGCACCCTTCATCGCCGAGATGGCGGCGGAAACCGATGTCGCCATCAGCGGCGTCGGTCACTGCGGCTCCTCCTCGCCGTGGAGCGTGATCGACGCGGTCAATCTCGAGAAGGCCGGCGTGCCCGCCGTGGCGCTGATCAGCCGTTCGTTCTGCCCGCTCGGCCAGATCGTGGCGCGCGGGGAAGGCCACCACGGGCTCCCCATCGTGATGCTGCCGCACCCGATCGGCGAGGCCGACCAGGGGAGGATCGCCCAGAAGGGCGTCGATGCCGCCGCCGAATGCGTTCGCCTGCTGACCACCGCGGGCGCGGCAGTCGGCGCGGAATATGCCGCCAAGAAATTCCCGCTGCCGGAGCACGCCGTTCCGCGCGGCTGACCACGAACATCCACTCGAGGACGGAGCCGCGGGCAACCAGCCCCTCCCCCGCCAAGGATCCCGACATGCTGGACAGGGTCGAGCTGAGCAAGGCCAAGACGATGGAGCTCCCGGACTCGCTGGAAGCGATCAACGATCACTTCTACGAGCAGGGCTGGACCGACGGCCTGCCGATCATTCCGCCGACGCCGGAGCGGGTCGAGAGGATGCTGACCGGCATGCCGTGGCGCGATCCGGACGACGTCATCGGCGTGGTGCCGCCGGCGATGGGCCTCGCGACCTTGCGCAACATCGCGGTCAATGCCGTGATGGCGGGCTGCCGGCCGGCTTATCTGCCGGTGATCGTGGCAGCGCTGGCGGCGGTGCTGGAGAAGGCCTACGGGCTGGCGCATCGCCAGACCACCACGCATGCCGGCGCGCCGTTGCTCATCGTCAACGGACCGGTGGTGCGCGAGCTCGGGCTCAACTACGGCAATGGCGTGTTCGGCCCGGGCTGGCGCCCCAATGCCACCATCGGCCGCGGCCTGCGGCTGGCGCTGGTCAATCTCGGGGGCGCGGTCCCGGCCGAGGTCGATTTCTGCCAGCATGGGCATCCCGGCAAGTACACCTACTGCATCGCCGAGCACGAAGCCGCCAATCCGTGGGAGCCGCTCCATGTCGAGCGCGGCTTCAAGGCCGACGACAGCGTGGTCACCGTGGTGAACGCGGAAGCGCCCCACAGCATGACGGAGAACGTGCAGACCGACCCGATCGAGATCATGCGCACCTTCGCGGATTCCATGTCGACCTACGGCGGCAACAATCTCTACTCGCAGGGCCATCCCGCCCTGGTGTTCGGGCCGGAGAATGCGCAGCACGTCGCGGCCGCAGGCTGGAACAAGCTCGATGTGCAGAAAGCGATCTTCGAGATGGCGCGCAAGCCGTGGGGCCTGGTGAAGAACCGCGGCAAGTCCAAGGGACCGTTTTTTCCGCTCTGGGTCGACCAGAACGACCCCAACGCCATGGTGCCCATCATCAACGAGCCGCGCGATCTCATCGTGGTGGTGGCAGGCGGCGCCGGCGGCAAGTCGATGTGGTGCCCGACCGCGGGCGCGCAGAGTCTCAGCGTCAGCAAGCGCATCGAGCGTCGCGGTTGAGCGCGCCCATGCCGCTGCGGCAAGCTGCCGACGCCCCGGCACCGACGTTCGGGCTCGCGCAATTCGCCGCTTCCCTGCAGGGCGAGGCGCTGCCGTCCGACATCAAAACCACCCTGGGGGAGCTGTTCCTCGATTACGTGCGGGTTGCCTCCATCGGGGCCGGCATGCCGTGGAGCACCTGGGCCGAGCGCTATATGGCCAGCCTCGGCGGCCACGGGCGCGCCGCGGTGCTGTTCCGGCCGGAGCGCCGGGACCCGGTGCGCGCCGCCTTCCTCAACGCCACCTATGCGGGGAGCATCGATGCCGACGACACCCATGTCGGCTCCATGCTGCATCCGGGCTCGATCGTATTCTCGGCCGCGCTGGCGCTGGCGGACGAGACCGATGCCGGCGGCAGGGATTTCATCGCGGCGGTCGCGGCAGGCTATGAGGCGATGATCCGCATCGGGCTCTCGATCCAGCCGAGCCATTTCGGGCGCGGCTTCCAGAGCACCGCGACCTGCGGGGGCTTCGGCGCCGCGGTGGCGGCGGCGCGCCTCGCCTTCAACGGCGAGCAATCCGCCGACCACAAGATCGCGTCCTGCATCGGATTGGTCGCATCGTTCTCGGGCGGCCTTACGCAGTTCTACCACTCGGGCTCGACCGTCAAGCGCATCCATGCCGCCCGGGCGGCCGAGAACGGCGTCGCGGCCGCGCTCCTGGCGCGGCAAGGATTTACCGGCCCCGAAGATATCCTCGAGGGCGCGAACGGTTTTGCCCGCGCCTATGCGGACGCAGCCGAGCTCGGCATCGTGACCGAGGGCCTCGGCAGCGACTATCTGCTGCGCGAGGTGACCGTGAAGGGCCATGCCTGCAGCGCGCGGGTGCAGGCCGCGGTCGAGGGCATCCTCGACCTGTGCCGGGCGAATCATCTCGATCCCGACCTGATCGCCGACGTCTACGTCGGCATCCCGGCCGTGATCCTCGGCCGGCTGACCATCGCCGGGCCGGTAGACGTGCAGGCCGCGCAAATGAGCCTGCCGCACAGCGCCGCGCTGGCGGTCGCGATGTCGCCCTCAGCCGAAGCCGGCTTTGCGCTGAGCGTGACCGACTACGAGCGCAGCCTGCACGATCCGCGCGTCAAGCAGATCGAGGCGCTGGTGCGCTGCGAGGTCGACCGCGAGGTCGAGGCGGCGACCACGGCGGAAGCTGTGCCGGCCCGTGTCGTCATCGGCATGAAGGACGGCAGCCGGTATTCCGCTTTCGTGCCGGCGCCCAAAGGCAGCCCGTCGCGGCCGTTCACCCACGCCGATCACGTCGCGCGCTTTCGTCGCGAGCTGACCAAACGGCTGGGCGAGCGAGCCTGCGACGAGCTCATCGACATCGCCCAGAACCTCGCCGATCTCGACAAGGTCGCGCGAATCACCGATCTGCTGGCGGGCGCGCGGGCGCCGCAAGCATGACGCGCGGGCGCGGCGCTGTCGCGCGCCCTTCCCGCGGCACAGGACCGAGCCCTGATGGCAGCGCTTGATCAGCTCATCGACCGGTTCGCGAATGTCGGCAATGCCGCCGAGACCGCCTATGCGGTGCTGCGCGAAGCGATCGTGACCAATACCCTCAAGCCCGGAACCAGGCTGCGCGCCGACGACCTCGCCAAAAAGCTCGGCGTCAGCAAGACGCCGGTGCGCGAGGCTTTGCGCAAGCTGCAGGCCGAGGATCTGATCACCGTGCAGCCCGGCAACGCGCTCACGGTGAAATCGATCAGCGAAGAGCAACTGTTCGAGATCTATTACACGCGCGAAGCGCTCGAGGGCATGGCGGCGCGCCTGGCGGCGGAAAATTCAGGCCAGATCGAGCTCGCCAAGCTGCGCGCCATCCTGGCCGAGCTGCCGGGCGCGGCCGGCAATCTCAAGCAATTCCGGCAATTGTCCGCCGAGCTCCAGCTGGCGGTGTTCCGCTCAGCCCGCAACGACACGATCTACCGGCTGCTGCGGCATCTGCAGGAGCAGATCGGCCAGTTCGGCGGCACCACCTTGACGCAGCCTGGACGCGCCAAGGAGGTGGTGGCCTATGCCAAGGCGCTGGTGGCGGCGATCGAGAAGCGGGACGGCGACGCTGCCGAGCGGATCGCGCGCGAGAACCGCCGCCGGACGCTGGAGCTGCGCATCAAGATGTTGCGGGGCGCGGGGCGCGGCGGCTCTTAGAGCATTTTCAGGAAAATGCCCGCCCCGCGGAGGCGGGGGTGGTATCCGGTTTTCCGTCCGAAAATGCGACAACACAAAGATGCTGGGGCCGGCAATTCGGGACGCGCCCGCGGCGCCGGGACGGAGGGAATGGCCGATGCCGAGCGTGCGACTGGACCGGCTGCGCAAGCAGTTCGGCGACGCGGTGGCCGTCAACGACGTCTCGGTCGAGTTCCGCGACGGCGAGATGACCGCGGTGCTGGGTCCCTCCGGCTGCGGCAAGACCACGACCCTTAACCTGATCGCCGGCTTCCTCGATCCCGACGGCGGCGCCATCCATTTCGGCGACCGGCTGATCGCGGATTGCGCCCGCGGCGTCATCGTGCCGCCGAACAAGCGCAATCTCGGCATGGTGTTCCAGAGCTACGCGCTGTGGCCGCATCTGAGCGTCGCCGACAACGTGGCGTATGGTCTGAAGATGCACAAGGTTCCGCGCCCGCAGCGCGACGAGGCCGTCAAGCGCGCGCTCAAGCGCGTGCGGCTCGAGCAATTCATCGACCGCTTTCCGCACCAGCTGTCGGGGGGGCAGCAGCAACGGGTGGCGCTGGCGCGGGCGATCGCCTATGCGCCGCAGATCCTCCTGTTCGACGAGCCGCTCTCCAACCTCGACGCGCAATTGCGCGAGGAGATGCGCCTGGAGCTCAAGGACATCCACCGCGAGATCGGCATCACGGCAATCTATGTCACGCACGATCAGGCCGAGGCGATGAGCCTGTCCGATCGGATCGCCGTCATGGGCGAGGGACAAATCCTCCAAGTCGGCGCGCCCCGCGAGCTCTATGACGCGCCGGGCGACGTGCGGGTGGCGCGGTTTCTCGGACGCGCCAACCTGTTCGACGCCATGGTGGTGGCCAAGGGCGCCCAGATCGCCCCGATCGCACAGGTCACGATCGAGGGATCGGAAGAGCTGCTGTGGTGCCGGGTACCGCCGGGCTCGGTGCCCAGCACGCGCGGATCGCTGTGCGTGCGGCCGGAGGCGATCTCGGTGCGGCCGGCCGGCCAGCAGGCGCCGGGGCTCGCCGGCCATGTCTGCGCCGCGATCTATCTCGGCAACGTGTCGCAGCTTCATGTCGCGCTCGCCATCGGCAAGACCGTCGAGGTCCAGCAGGCCACGCCACAGACCTGGAACGTCGGCGACGCCGTCAGCGTGGCATTCGATCCGGAGCGTTGCTATTTCATCGCCGGCGTGCCGGAAGCGCGGTCCGTCCCTTGAGCGCTGCGCACGACATGGCGCGCGCGCCTTGGGCGGCGCTGCTGCGGCGGCTCGATCCGGCCACCATGATCATGGCGGTCGCGGTCGCGGTATTGCTGTTCCTGGTGCTCTATCCGCTGTTCTGGCTGTTCTACGGCAGCTTCGCCTATGGGGATCAGACCGCGCCCGGCACCGTGCTCAGCCAGTTCTGGCAATTGCCCGGCTTAGGGCGCGCATTTCAGAACACGCTCGAGCTGCTGCTGGGGGCGGTGCCGCTGGCGTTTCTGCTCGCCCTGCCGCTGGTCTGGATCGTCGCGCGCACCGACACGCCGCTGAAGGGATTGATCGAGATCGCGGCGCTGTTGCCGTTCATCACGCCGCCACTGATCGGCGCGGTGGCGTGGGCGCTGCTCGGCGCGCCGCGCACCGGGCTCCTCAACGTACTGGCCCGCCAGCTGGGCGCGGCGGCGCCGGTCCTCAACATCTACTCCATGGGCGGGCTCATCTTCGTGATGTCGCTTTACGTCAGCCCCTACGTGTTTCTCACCGTCCAGGCGGTGATGCAGCGCATGGACGCGAGCCTCGAGGAGGCCTCCCG
Organism: uncultured Alphaproteobacteria bacterium; assembly: GCA_963721005.1. GTDB lineage: Bacteria > Pseudomonadota > Alphaproteobacteria > Rhizobiales > Xanthobacteraceae > VAZQ01. Next base: position 1,936,021 of record CAVRHR010000003.1, read on the forward strand.
GATCACCGGCGCGAGCCTGTCGAAGACGGCTTTCAAGGTGGTGCTGCCGCTCTGCATGCCTGCGCTCCTGTCCGCCGGCATCCTGGTGATCACCCGCGTCCTGGAGGAGTTCGCGATACCGGGCGTGCTCGGCGCGCCGAGCGGCATCTACACCATCACCACCTACATCTACTACCAGGCCATCAGCTACGTGCCGCCGCGCTACGAGGTGGCGGCACTGCTCGCGAGCCTGCTGATGGGGGCGACCGCAATTTTGCTGTGGCTGCAGTCGCGCATCCTGGGCGGCGGGGCGCGCTTCACCACCGTGACCGGAAAGGGGCATGCGCCGCGGCTGCTGCGGCTCGGGCCCTGGCGCTACCTCACCCTCGCCTATGCGCTCGTCTATATCGGCTTGACGGTGGGGCTGCCCTACCTGGTGCTGCTCTACGCCGCGTTCATCTCCCGATGGGGTGCGGTGCCAATTCCGGCCAATTTCACGCTCATGAATTTCGTATCGACCTTCGATCCGGCGCTCAGCGTGCGCGCCGGACTCTTCAACAGCCTGATCCTGGCGGTGGCCGGCGCGACCTGCGCCACGCTGCTGACCCTGGTCATCAGCTACATGATCACCCGGGGACCGCGTTGGCGGCGCAATCTCCTCGATTTCGTCAGCTCCATTCCGCTGGCGATGCCCGGCCCGGTGCTCGCCGTCGCCATGCTGTGGGCCTATCTGCACGAGCCGTTCGTGCTGTACGGAACGCTGTGGATCCTGCTGGTGGCCTATATCACGCACTATCTGCCATATGGGGTGCGCACCATCACGGGCTCGTTCCGCCAGCTCAGCCCGGATTTCGAGCGCGCCGCGGCGGTCTGCGGCGCCGGCCGGCTGGCGGGCTTCCGCGACATCCTGCTGCCGCTGGTGCGGCCGGGCATTCTCGCCGGCTGGATGCTGATGTTCGTCTCCATGATCCGGGAATTGTCGTCGTCGATCTTCCTGTTCGTGCCCGGGACCGAGACCACGGCGGTCACGCTGCTGGAGATGTGGCAGGAAGCCCGGTTCTCCGGCGTGGCGGTGCTGTCCTTGACCTTGATCGCGATCTCGGTCTGTGTGGTGATGCTGGTGCGTTGGCTGTCGGGGGCGACGTATCTGTCCGGCCAGCGTTAGCCGGGCGCGGCATGTTCCTAATCGACGAGCCGTGATTGGCACGGTAGGGTGGGCAAAGGCGGCCACGAAAGTTTGATTGATACACCACTCCGGTCCGCCGTGCCCACGCGGATGAGCGCCATCTGCTGATAGACTTTGCGTGGGCACGGCGCCAACAGCGCCTTTGCCCACCCTACACGACAGTGTCGAGTACCAAGGGGGGGAAGCATGGATCAGCAGCAGGAAAAAATCCTCCGGAAGAATGCCATCCGGCTGCTTCCGATTCTCACGTTCGCCTATCTGATCAACTATCTCGACCGCACCAATATCAGCTTCGCGGCCTTGACCATGAACCGGGATATCGGGCTCACCGCCACGCAATACGGCCGCGGCGCCGGCATCTTCTTCATCGGCTATTGCCTGTTCGAAATTCCGAGCAACCTCGCGCTCTACCGCTTCGGCGCGCGGCTGTGGATCGCCCGCATCATGATCACCTGGGGGCTGCTGTCGATCGCCATGGTGCTGGTCGGCGGGGTGTGGAGCTTCTACGTCTTGAGATTCCTGCTCGGCGTCGCCGAGGCCGGGTTCTTCCCGGGCGTCGCCTTCTACCTGGCGTTCTGGTTCCCGGCGCAATACCGCGCCCGCATCCTCGCCGGCTTCCTGGTGGCGATCCCGTTCTCGACCGTGGTCGGGGCGCCGCTGTCCGGGCTCCTGCTCGAGCTCGACGGAATGCTGGGGCTAGCCGGCTGGAAGTGGCTGTTCATCCTGGAGGGGCTCCCGGCCGTCGTGGTCGGCTTCGTGGTCGCCTATCTGCTCGCCGATCGGCCGGAGGCGGCGCACTGGCTCGACCCGCAGGAACGGGAGGTCCTCGCCGGCATGCTCGCCGCCGAGCCGCGCGAACGGGTGCGGGTCGGCATCATCGAGGCGATCCGGGATCCGCGCGTCATCATCTGCGCGCTGGTCCAGTTCGGATTTACGCTCGGTTCCTACGGCATCCTGTTCTGGCTGCCGCAGATCATCAAGGCAAACGGCCTGTCGAACCTGGAGGTGACCACGCTCACCGCGATCCCCTATGGGTTCGCGACCCTCGCCATGATCTGGTGGGCGCTGATCGTCGACAAGAGCGGCAAGAAGATCGGCAACCTGGTCCTGACCTGCGGCCTCGGCGCGGTCGGCCTGGTGGTATCGGTGCTGACGGATCAGCTTGCGATCGGGCTCATCGGCCTCACCCTGGCGCTGATCGGCATCACCTCGGCGCGCGCCGTGTTCTGGACCATCCCGACGCGCTTCCTGACCGGCGTCGGCGCCGCCACCGGGCTCGCCTTCATCAACTCGATCGGGGTGGCAGGCGGTTATTTCGGCCCTGAGCTCATGGGCACGCTGAAGGATTTGACCGGCGGCTATTTCGCCGGCCTGCTCACCATGGCGGGCATTCTCGCCGCCTCGGCCCTGCTGGCGGCCTCGCTCAAGCTGCTCATCAAGCTGGAGTGACCGGCCGGCCAATGATCCAGGATCGCGGCGGCCTTGTGCATCGGCGCCACCGGGAGGCGTTCAGTGCCCTTCGAATGTCAGCAGCGTGCGCACCGGCACGTCGAGCTTGCGCAGCTTGTCGGCGCCGCCGAGGTCGGGGAGATCGATGATGAAGCAGGCCGCCAGCACGATCGCCCCCATCTGGCGCAACAGCTTGACGGCGCCCTCGGCGGTGCCGCCGGTGGCGATCAGGTCGTCGATCACGATCACGCGGTCGCCGGCCGCCACCGCGTCCTCGTGCATCTCCATCTCGTCGAGGCCGTATTCGAGCGAATACGCGATGCTCACCCGCTTGTGCGGCAGCTTGCCCTTCTTGCGGATCGGGATGAAGCCGGCCGAGACCTGATGGGCGACCGCTCCGCCTAAGATGAAGCCGCGCGCCTCGATGCCGGCGACCTTGTCGATCTTCATGCCGGCCCAGGGCTGCACCAACTCGTCGACGGCGCGGCGGAACGCGCGCGCGTCGCCGAGCAGCGTGGTGATGTCGCGGAACATGATGCCGGGCTTGGGATAGTCCGGAATGGTGCGGATCGAGGCCTTGAGATCATATTCCAGCTGGGGGCTGATCATGGGACTGGAGCTCCATCCGCTCTCCAGAGCGCTATCCGATCATATTGAAGCGGATAGCGCTCTAATCTTTTTGACGTTGCGCATAGTCTTATCCGAAAAGTCTGCGACTTTTCGGGATCATGCCTAAGAAGACTTGCCCAGCACGCGTCCGGCGACCGCGTCGAGCTTCCTGACCAGATCCGGGTCGCGGGCTTCCGGCGCGGTGATGAGCGCCGAGTCGAGCGCGCGGTCGGAGCCGATCGGGCACGGCTCGTGGTCGCGCGGAAAGTCTCGCGCCAAGCGCGCGACCAGCCGCTTGGCCTTGTCGGCATTGGTGGTCAGCACCCGGATGATGTCCTGCACCGTGACGGCGTCATGGTCGGGGTGCCAGCAGTCGAAATCGGTCACCATCGCCACGGTGGCGTAGCAAATCTCGGCCTCGCGGGCGAGCTTGGCCTCGGGCATGTTGGTCATGCCGATGACCGAATAGCCGAGACCCTTGTAGGTCAGGCTCTCGGCGAGCGTAGAGAATTGCGGTCCCTCCATGCACACATAGGTGCCGCCGCGCGCGACCGCGATGGCTTCCGCCTCGGCGGCCGCCGCAAGGTGCAATCGCAGGCGCGGCGAGACCGGATGGGCCATCGAGACATGGGCGACGCAGCCCTTGCCGAAGAACGAGCTTTCGCGCTTGTGGGTGCGGTCGACGAACTGGTCGACCAGCACGAAGGTGCCGGGCGGCAGCTCCTCCTTGAACGAGCCGCAGGCCGAGAGCGAGATCAGGTCGGTCACGCCGGCGCGCTTGAGCACATCGATATTGGCCCGGTAGTTGATGTCGGAAGGCGACAGCCGGTGCCCTTTGTCGTGGCGCGACAGGAACACCACCGGCAGGCCTTCGATCGCGCCGATGCGCAGCGCCGCCGACGGCTCGCCCCAGGGGCTTTCGAGCCGCTGCTCGCGCGCGCCTACGAGCCCGGGCAGATCATAGATGCCCGAGCCGCCGATGATGCCGAGGATGGTCTTGCTCATGGGTCGCGTCCGCATCCGCGCCAGCGGATGATGCACGGGTCGCCGCGATCTCCCGTGGGCCGCGCCGCGGCCGCTGCGTATTAAGAGTGCGCCTCGCGCCAGATCTTCTTCTTGGTGAAGTAGAGCAGCCCGGCGAACACGATCAGATAAATCATCACCTGGAAGCCGATCCGCTTGCGCTGGTCGAGATGCGGCTCGGCCGCCCACATCAGGAAGGCCGAGACATCCTGGCTGTATTGCTCCACCGTCTGCGGCGATCCGTCGTCGTAAGTGACCTGACCGGGGAACAGCGGCTGCGGCATCGCCAGGTTATGGCTGGGGAAGTACTTGTTGTAGAACGTGCCGGGCGGGGCCGTCACGCCCGCGGGCGGGTTCTCGTAACCCTTCAGCAGCGCCGCTATGTAGTCGGGGCCCTGTTCCTGATACTGCGTGAACAGGTCGAGGACGAAGCCCGGGAAGCCGCGCGGATAGCTGCGCGCCTTGGCGAGCACCGACATGTCGGGCGGCCTGGCCGGAAACGCGCTGACCACGGCGTCCGGCGGCGACGGGAAGTGGTCGGCCGGGCTCAATTTGTACGTAGCGGCGAGCGCCGCCGCCTGGGCGGCCGAATAGCCCGGACCGCCGGCATCCGCGAGGTTGCGGAAGGCGACCAGCGACAGGCTGTGACAGTTCGAGCAGACGTCGTGATAGATCTTGAGGCCGCGCTGGATCTGCCCCGGATCGTAGCTGCCGAACGGGCCGGCGAACGACCAGTGCAGCTTGGGCGGCGTGGCGGCGTCCTCCGCGGCGGCCGGCGCGGCCAGCGCCGCGACGGCGCCGGCGAGCCACAGGGCGAGGAGCTTGCGCTTCATGGTCATGACATTATCTCCCCGCTTAAACCTTTGCCCCGCTCGCCCCGCCCACACCCAGGATCGATTCCGAGATCGAGCCGGGCAACGGCTTGGTCTTCTCGACGAGACCCAGCACCGGTAGGATGATGAGGAAGTAAGCGAAGTAATAGAGGGTGAACAAGCGGGCGAAGATCACGTACCAACCTTCGGGCGGGTTGGATCCGAGATAGCCGAGCCCGATGCAGACGATCACGAACACCCAGAAGAACTGCCGGTACAGCGGCCGGTAGCGCGCCGAGCGCACCGGCGAGGTGTCGAGCCAGGGCAGGAAGGCCAGGATCACGATCGAGGCCCCGAGCGCCATCACGCCCATGAGCTTGTTGGGGATGGCGCGCAGGATCGCGTAGAACGGCAGGTAGTACCACTCGGGCACGATCTCCGACGGCGTCACCGCCGGATTGGCCGGAATGTAGTTGTCGGCATGGCCGAGATAGTTCGGAACGTAGAACACGAACCAGCCGAACAGGATGCAGAACACGATGAGCATGAACGCATCCTTGCTGGTCGCATAGGGCGTGAAGGCGACGGTGTCCTTCGGCGACTTGGGCTCGATGCCGGCCGGGTTGTTCTGCCCCACCATGTGCAGCGCCCAGATGTGCAGCACCACCACGCCGGCGATCACGAACGGCAACAGGTAGTGCAGCGAGTAGAAGCGGTTCAGCGTCGGATTGCCGACCGCATAGCCGCCCCACAGCCAGGTGACGATCGATTTGCCGACCACCGGGATGGCGGAGAACAGGTTGGTGATGACGGTCGCGGCCCAGAAGCTCATCTGGCCCCACACCAGCACGTAGCCCATGAAGCCGGCCATGATCATCAACAACAGCAGGATCACGCCGAGAATCCACAAGACCTCGCGCGGCTCCTTGTAGGAGCCGTAATACATGCCGCGGAACATGTGGATGTAGGCGGCGAGAAAGAACATCGAGGCGCCGTTGGCGTGCACGTAGCGCAACAGCCAGCCGAAGTTCACGTCGCGCATGATCGTCTCGACCGAGTTGAAGGCCAGGTCGACATGCGGGGTGTAGTGCATCGCCAGCACCACGCCGGTCACGATCTGCAGCGCCAGCATGAAGGCGAGGATGCCGCCGAAGGTCCACCAGTAATTCAGGTTGCGCGGCGTCGGATAGACGACGAAGGAGGAATGGATCAGGCCGCCGATCGGCAGCCGCCGCTCGAGCCACTGCATGAACCGGCCCTGCGGCTGGTAGGTCGAATTTCCGCTCATGGTGCAACCTTAAGTGTGGGCAGTCTCGGTTTCGCCGATTCGAATCTTGCTGTCGGACAGGAACGTGTAGGGCGGGACCGGCAGATTCAGCGGGGCGGGACCCTGCCGGATGCGGCCCGACGAATCGTATTGCGAGCCGTGGCAGGGGCAGAACCAGCCGTCATAGTCGCCCTGGTGGGCGAGCGGGATGCAGCCGAGATGGGTGCAGATGCCGACCACCACCAGCCATTGGTCGTGGCCGGGCTTGACGCGCGACTCGTCGGTCTGCGGATCGCGCAGGCTGCTGGTGTCGACCGCGCGGGCCTCGTCGATCTCTTTCTGGGTGCGGTGGCTGATGAAGATCGGCTGGCTGCGCCAGAACACCTTGACGATCTGCCCGGCCGCGATCGGCCCGAGATCGATCTCCACCGGCGCGCCGGCCGCGACCGTGGAGGCGTCCGGGTTCATCTGCGCGATGAGCGGCACCAGCGCCGCCGCCGTGCCGACAGCGGCCACGGCACCGGTCGCGATGTACAGAAAATCGCGACGCGTCGGCTCGGCCGAAGACATCGTTGTCACGTTTGCGATCCCTTTCTTATCCCCTCGATCCACCCACACGCGCACCAGCCAGGGTCCCCTGCACGCCCGAAAAAAGGCGTTCCCCGACAGTGGCGGGCGGACCTGCCGCTTTCCATCCCGGGGACGGGAGGCCAAGCGGCACGACCCAGCGGCGTTCTATTGGCACCCTTGACGGGGCAGCGCAAGTGCGCCATCGCCCCAATGCCCAGGCTTTGCTAAGAAATCGCCGCAATCAGCACCCTGCCGGGGGCGGCCCCGGAGGGGAGTGGGGCGGAGACGGATCGCCCCGATGCGGATCGCGCTCTACGAGCCCGACATTCCCCAGAACACCGGCACTATCCTGCGCCTGGCGGCCTGCCTGGGACTGGCGGCCCATATCATCGAGCCGGCCGGCTTCCCGGTCTCCGACCGCGCCTTCCGCCGCGCCGGGCTGGACTATCTCGACCACGTGACCATCGAGCGGCACGCGAGCTTTGCGGCATTCGAGGCCTGGCGGGAAGCGGCCGGCGTCCGCCTGGTGCTGCTCACCACGGGCGCCGCCACCTCTTATCTGGACCACACGTTCCAAAGCGACGACATCTTGCTGTTCGGGCGCGAATCCGCGGGCGTGCCGGAAGCCGTGCACCGGGCCGCACAGGCGCGGCTGTGCATTCCGATGCGGCCGGGCCTGCGTTCTCTCAACGTGGCGGTGGCGGTTGCCATCGCGGTCGGGGAGGCATTGCGGCAGACCGGCGGCTTTCCGGTAACCCCGGCTTGAACGAACCGCTTGAGGAAATCGAAGAATTTCCCCAGATACGGGGGCGAGACAAACGGAGACCCGTGGTGGCTTACGCGGTCAAGGAGATCTTTCTGACCCTGCAGGGCGAAGGCGCCCAGGCGGGCCGGACCGCCGTGTTCTGCCGATTCGCCGGCTGCAATCTATGGTCCGGGCGGGAGGCCGACCGCGCCGCCGCCCAATGCCGTTTCTGCGACACCGACTTCGTGGGCACCGACGGTACCCGCGGCGGGTCTTATGCCGACGCGCCTGCGCTCGCTGACGCGATCGAGGCCGAATGGGGCGGCGGGCGGGAGCATCGCTACGTGGTCATCACCGGCGGCGAGCCCCTGTTGCAGATCGACCGCGCGCTGCTCGACGCGCTGCATGGGCGGGGGTTCGCGATCGCGGTCGAGACCAACGGAACGATCGAGCCGCCGGCCGGCCTCGACTGGATCTGCGTCAGCCCGAAGGCGGGGACCGAGCTTCGGATCCGCTCGGGCCAGGAGATGAAGCTGGTCTATCCGCAGCCCGAGGCGCCACCCGAGGCGTTCGCCGACCTTGCGTTCGAGCGCTTCTCGCTGCAGCCCATGGACGGGCCGCAGCTCGCCGACAACACCGCGCTCGCCATCGATTATTGCCTGCGGCATCCGCAATGGCGGCTCAGCCTGCAGACGCACAAGACCGTGGGAATTCGTTGATGTGGGAGCTCACCAAGGCGTTCCGGTTCGAGGCCGCCCACGCGATCGCCGGCACGACGCTGGGCCCCGCGAGCGAGGAGATCCACGGCCATTCCTATCGGGCCGAGGTCACCATCGCCGGCATTCCGGATCCGGCCACCGGCATGATCGTCGATCTGGGCGCGCTGGAGCAGCGGCTCGCCGACATTCGAGGCGCGCTCGATCACAAGCATCTCAATCGGATCAACGCGCTCGGGCCGCCCACCCTGGAGCATCTGGCGCGCTTCATCTGGGACCGCGTGCAGGAAGCCGGCAACGTGACCCGCGTCACCGTGTTCCGCGACAGCTGCCAGGAATCCTGCAGCTACCGGGGTCAGGAGTAATCATGGACGCCGGACAGCTGGAAGCCCGCAAGGCCCGCGCCCGCGCCTGGTTCGAGGAGCTGCGCGACGACATCTGCGCGGCGTTCGAGGAACTGGAGGACGGATTGCCGGCGCACGCGCCGCGCGCCCCGGAGACGCCCGATACGGCGGGGCGTTTCGTGCGCACCCCCTGGGGGCGCACCGATCACAGCGGCGCGCCCGGCGGCGGCGGCGTGATGTCTCTACTCAAGGGGCGGGTGTTCGAGAAGGTCGGGGTCCACGTCTCGACCGTGTTCGGCGAGTTCGCGCCCGAGTTCCGCAAGGATATCCCGGGCGCCGACACCGACCCGCGGTTCTGGGCGTCCGGCATCTCGCTCATCGCCCATCTGCACAATCCCAATGTGCCGGCGGTCCATATGAACACCCGGTTCGTGGCGACCACCAAGGCGTGGTTCGGCGGCGGCGCCGACCTGACGCCGGTGCTCGACCGGCGCCGCACGCAAGAGGATCCCGACACCCAGGCGTTTCACGCCGCCATGCAGGGCGCCTGCGACGCCCACGCGGCGCCCTACCCCAAATACAAGCAATGGTGCGACGACTACTTCTATCTCAAGCACCGCCAGGAGATGCGCGGCATCGGCGGCATCTTCTACGACTATCTCGACGGCGGCGACTGGGAAGCCGAGCTCGCGTTCACGCAAGCCGTCGGCCGCGCGTTCCGCACCATCTATCCCGAGCTGGTGCGGCGCAATTTCAGCACGCCCTGGAGCGCGGCCGATCGCGAGGAGCAGCTGGTGCGGCGCGGCCGCTATGTGGAGTTCAACCTGCTCTACGACCGCGGCACCATCTTCGGGCTCAAGACCGGCGGCAATGTCGATTCGATCCTGTCCTCGCTGCCGCCGGTGGTGAAGTGGCCGTGAGCTGTTGGATTTAGTCCGCGCTCGGCAGCCGCCGCACCGTGAACTCGATGCAATCGCCGGGCAGCACCCGCCAAGTCTCGATCTCGGTCTGATAGGCGGCCTTGGGGAAGCGGCGGAACAGCTCGCGCGCCTTGGCGCGCGCCTCCTCGCGCGGCAGCGCGAAGCTCTCGCGCCGGAACGCATCGGCCCGCGCGCCGGTGCGGTTGGCGATCAGCGCAGCGGAGCGGCGGGCGACGTCGGCGGGACGGCGGGTTTGGTTCATGGCGGACCTCGCGCTTTATTTAACACTGGAACGCGAGCGAGGCGAGTCGCGGGCCCAAGGTCGTTGCAGATCAATCCGCGAGCGCGCGCCGCGCGGCGGCGTCGGCGATCGCCGTCACGTCGGCGGCGTCGGTCGGAAAATCGGCCGCGATCCACACCTTCTCGGCGGCGCGCAACGCGGAACCGAGCACCGGCCCCTTGGCGAGGCCGCGCCGCACGAAGTCGGCGGCCCGGAGCGGGAATTTCGGCGCGGCCCAACGCTCCGGCAATCGTGCGAGATCGTGCCAGTCGGTATCGGCGACGCCGGCCGACGAGCGCGTCCAGGCCAGCAGCACCCGGTCGATGAAGCGCTCGCGGCCGAGCCGATAGAGGTTCGCGTGCCCGTCCTGCTCGGCGTTCGCCGCCGAGATGCGCCACCATCCGTCCGCCATTGCGGCGAGCCGCTCGTGCTCCGCATTGGCGAGCCGCAGGCGTTCGCGCAGCCGATCCGCGTCCTCGACGGTGAACAGCGCGAGCGCGCCCAGCCGGCGCACCGGGTCGGGCGCGAGACCAAGCGCCGCCTCGATCTTGGTCATGTTGCTGAAGCTCGCCAGCAGCGGCACCCCGGCCAGCACCGCGAGCAGCAGGCCGGCTTCGCCCATCACCGCCAGTGCCGGCACCGCGCGGGCGGCGGCCAGGAGCTTGAGCATCTCCATGCGCACCCGCTCGCGCGACAGCCGCTCGAGCTGCCGGTGTGCCGCGATGCAGGCCGCGAGCCCCGCCGGATCGGGCGCGCCGTGCCCATAGGCGGCATGGAAACGGAAGAACCGCAGGATGCGCAGGTAATCTTCGGCGATGCGGGTTGCCGGCGCGCCGATGAAGCGCACGCGCCGCGCGGTGAGATCGTCCAGGCCGCCGACATAATCGTAAATGATGCCGTCGGCCGCGACCGAAAGCGCGTTCATGGTGAAGTCGCGGCGCTCGGCATCGCGCCGCCAGTCGCGGCCGAACGCCACCTTGGCGCGCCGCCCGTCGGTCTCGACGTCCTCGCGCAACGTGGTCACCTCATACGGGCGGCCTTCGACCACCGCCGTGACGGTGCCGTGCTCGATGCCGGTCGGCACCGCCTTGAGGCCGGCCGCCTCGACCCGGCGGATCACCTCGTCGGGGGTGGCGGTGGTGGCGATATCGATGTCGCCCACCGGCTCGTCGAGCAGCGTGTTGCGCACCGCGCCGCCGACCACGCGCGCCTCCTCGCCGTCGCGATCGAGCAGCGCGAGCAGAAGCGCGGCCGCGCCTTCCCGCAGCCAGGGCGCCTCGAGCCGCTGCGCCGTCGCGCTCATTTGGAGGTCTGCCCGGGACGCAGCCTGCCGTCGTCGACATGCGCCGGCACATAGGTCGAGCCCGCCGGCGCCCCGCTGAACTCGGCCAGCATGACGAAGCTGCCGAGCATCAACGAGAGCGCCGCGATCAGCAGCCACGCCAGGCGCGCCAGCGACCACGACGCGGGATCGAGCACGCCGGCGCGCGTCGCCCACAGAAAGACGGCGTAGACCAGGAACGGGACCAGGAACAACGCGATCTCGGTGAAGACCGGACGGATCATGCGGGCAATTCCCCCTGTTGTGTGGTCAGCCGAGATAGATGCGTTCGTAGAGATTACGCAGGATACCCGCCGTCACGCCCCAAATGTAGCGATCGCGATACGGCATGGCGTAGTAGCGGCGGATCACGCCCTTCCAGTCGCGGCTGTGCAATGCGTGGTTCTGCGGATCCATCAGGAACGCGAGCGGCACCTCGAAGGCGTCGTCGACCTCCGCGCGGTTGAGCGTGAGCCGGTGGCCGGGATCGACCCGCGCCACCGTCGGCAGAATGCGAAAGCCGCTGAACGTCAGATAGAGATCGAGATGCCCGATCGGGTCGACCAGCCCGGGCGAAAGGTCGATCTCCTCCTCGGCCTCGCGTAGCGCGGCGGCGGCGGGCGAAGGATCGCCGGGCTCGATCTTGCCGCCCGGAAACGCGATTTGCCCGGCATGGGCCTCGAGCGCGGCATTGCGCAGCGTGAGCAGCACGGTCGGCTCCGCGCGGTCGACCACGCCCACCAGGACGGCGGCCGGACGTGTCGCCGCAACGCCGGCGCGCTCCCACAGGGAGGGATCGAGATCGAGATCGCCGCGCACGCCGGCAACGGTCTGGTCGGTCAATGCCGGCGGCACGTCGAGCGTGAGCCGCGCGCGGGCGCGCGAGAAAAAATCGCGGCCGATCGAATGTCCTTCGCGCGCGAGCAGGCCCTCGGTCACGGCAAATCCTTCAAGCTCGCGGCCGGCTGCATGGCGAAAAACTCTCCCTCCGAAGCGATGCCGAACATGCGCTGTCCGCCGTACTCGCGTTCCTCACCGAGCTCCACCAGATCGTAGAACAGGGCGCGTGTCACCTTGGCCCACAGGTCGGCGCGCACGTGCAGATACGGCTTGAGCCCGCCCGGCTCAGGCTCCGGCACGAACCGCAACCCATGCTGCGGCCCGCAGGCGACCCAGTCGTCGACATTGGTACGAAAGTGCAGGATCCGCCCGCCCGCCCGGGTCTCGACCTCGAGCTCCACGGCGAGAAACGGCGCATCATCCACCACGATCCCGCATTTCTCCGCCGGGGTCACCAGATAGTATTTGTCGCCCTCCCGCTTGATGACCGAGGCGAACAGCTTCACCAGCGCCGGCCGGCCGATCGGGGTCTTCAGATAGTACCAGGTGCCGTCGGCGGCGATCCGCAGATCGAGATCGCCGCAGAACGGCGGGTTCCAGAGATGGACCGGCGGCGGTCCCTTGGCGATGGCCTTGCCCACGGCGCCCGCGATGGCGTCGAGGCCCACGGTTCCCTGCCCTTCCTTCGCCATGGTTTCCCGCAATTCTGCCGGTGCCCGCCGGAATGCTCGCGCGATCGTGACCGGAGCTCGGGGCCCCAATGGCCTAAAGCTCGGGGAAGAACCGGCAAGGCGCAAGGCCCAGCGCACGACCTGCCCCGGGCCACATCCTCCCGGCCATAATGGCGCGGAGGGGCGCATGGCGGGATTGCAGGGGGCGGCATCGCACCGGCCGGAAAATAGCGTATTCTGGCTGCGATCGGGAGAAATCGGCTAGGATTCGCCCCAGGGCGGCGCGCCTTCCGGACCGCGCCTTCCGGACTGCAATGCGCATGGCTTGAATATTGCAACCGCTGCACGGGACGGTGGTCGCGAAATGTGCGTATTGCGCGAGGTCGCAATGTCATATCGACCCGGAATGTCATATTGATAACGTCGCACTGACGATTGCTCATTGCGGCGGCAAGGCGGACAATGACCCAAGACGGACAATGACCCAAGCCGGACAATGATCAATGCGACCCGGATCGGTCGAAACGCTAAACGGCAGGAGATGGATGTGATGGCGGTAGCCGGCGGTGAAGTTGAGAAGCTCGATGACATGATCGTGCGCCAGGCGGAAGCGACCGGCGCGCAGGTGGCCGCCGCCAAGGAAGCGATCGGCAGGGTGATCTTCGGGCAGGAGCGCGTCGTCGAGCAGGCCTTGATCACCGTGCTGTGCGGCGGGCACGCGCTGCTGATCGGCCTCCCCGGCCTAGCCAAGACCAAGCTGATCGAGACCATGGGCACCGTGCTCGGGCTGGATGCGCGCCGCATCCAGTTCACCCCCGACCTGATGCCTTCCGACATCGTCGGCAGCGAGGTGCTCGACGAGAGCGTCGGCGGCAAGCGCAGCTTCCGCTTCATCGGCGGCCCGATCTTCGCCCAGCTCTTGATGGCCGACGAGATCAACCGCGCGAGCCCGCGCACCCAGTCGGCGCTGCTGCAGGCCATGCAGGAGCACCACGTCACGGTCGCCGGCAATCGTCACGACGTGCCGCATCCCTTCCACGTGCTGGCGACGCAAAATCCGATCGAGCAGGAAGGCACCTATCCGCTCCCCGAGGCCCAGCTCGACCGCTTCTTGATGCAGATCGACGTCGGCTATCCGGACCACGCCTCCGAGCGCAAGATCATCTTCGACACCACCGGCACCGAGGAGAGCAAGCCGAAGGCGACCATGACGGCCGACGAGCTGATCGCGGCCCAGCGGCTGGTGCGCCGCCTACCGGTCGGCGAATCGGTGGTGGAGGCGATCCTCAACCTGGTGCGCTCCGCCCGTCCGGGTCCCGAGACCGGCGAGCTCGGCAAGCTGATCTCCTGGGGACCGAGCCCGCGCGCCAGCCAGGCCCTGATGCTGGTGGTGCGCGCCCGCGCGCTGCTCGACGGACGGCTGTCGCCCTCGATGGACGACGTGATGGACATGGCCGAGCCGATCCTCAAGCACCGCATGGCGCTCACCTTCGCGGCGCGCGCCGACGGCGAGACCGTGGAGGCCGTGGTCAACAAGCTCAAGACGCGCGTCGGCTAGTCTGATGGCGCCACCCAGAAGATCTTCGGGGCAAGAGATCAAAGCAACCCAGCGGGCCGGCGGCGAGGCCCGCTCGCTGGCGGAATCGATGCCGCGCCTGATCCTGGAGGCGCGCCGAATCGCCGCCACCGTCATTCACGGGCTGCATGGCCGAAGGCGCGCCGGACCGGGCGAGAACTTCTGGCAGTACCGCCACTTCCTCTCGGGCGAGCCGGCGCGGCGGGTCGACTGGCGCCGCTCCGCCCGCGACGACCATCTTTATGTGCGCGAGCAGGAATGGGAAGCCGCCCACACGGTGTGGATCTGGGCGGACCGCTCGCCCTCGATGCTGTTCCGCTCGCCGCTGGCGCGGGAATCCAAGCTCGACCGCAGCCTGGTGATCGGCTTCGCGCTCGCCGAGGTGCTGGTGCAGGCCGGCGAGCGCGTCGGCATGCCGGGCCTGATGCGGCCGACCGGCAGCCGCAATGTGCTCGACAAGATGGCCAATGCGATCCTGCACGACGTGACCGAGCGGGCGAGCCTGCCTCCGTCCTTTGCGCCCTCCGGGTTGGCCGAGATCGTGGTGGTGGCGGACCTCTGGAGCCCGATCGGGGAAATCCGCGCCACCCTGGCACAGCTCTCGGTGACTGGCGCGCACGGCCATGTCGTCCAGGTGGTCGATCCGGCCGAGGAGACCTTTCCGTATTCCGGCCGCGTCGAGTTCGTCGAGCCGGAAGGCGGCGGCGAGATCACGGTCGGTCGTGCCGAGGCCTGGAAGAGCGACTACGAGGCGCGCATCGCGCGCCACCGCGCCGAGATCAGGGCGGAGACCGACCGGCTGGGCTGGAGCTTCGCCATCCACCGCACCGACCATGCGGCGACCGAGCTCATGCTCGCCCTGCATGCCCGCATGGGGGCGCCGCCCCCTGGCGCCACGGTCGGCACCCGCTTGAGCACGCCCGGATACAGCGGGAGGCACCCATGATGGGCCTGGTGGGGCTGCCGCTCGCGTTCGCGGAGCCGCTGGTACTGCTCGGATTGCTCAGCCTGCCGGTGCTGTGGTGGCTGCTGCGGCTGATCCCGCCGCAGCCGCGCCGCATCGATTTTGCGCCGACCCGGCTCCTGTTCGACCTTACCCCGAAGGAAGAGACGCCGCGGCGCACGCCCTGGTGGCTCACGCTGCTGCGCCTGACGCTGGCCGCCCTGGTGATCATCGCGGCCGCCGGGCCGCTGTGGCATCCGCCGGTCGAGACCGCGGTCTCCAAGGTGCCGCTGGCGCTCATCATCGACGACGGCTATCCGGCGGCCGGAACCTGGGATGCGCGCATGCGCACCGCCGACGACCTGATGGCGCGGGCCGAGGTGGACGACCGCGGCGTCGCCCTCATCCGCCTGTCGGATCCCACCCGCGATATCTCGCTCGAGACTCCGGCGGCGGCGCGCGTGCGGCTGACCCAGATCAGGCCGCAGCCCTATGCGGTCGAGCGCGCGGACGCGCTGCCCTCGCTCGGGCGCTTCCTCGACGCCACCCCCAATGCCGAGATCGTCTGGCTGTCCGACGGGGTCGACCTCGGCGGCGGCAGCGAGTTCGTGGCCGCGCTCGGCCGGCTGATCGGCACCCGGCAGCTCACCGTGATCAAGGGCGGGTTGCCGCCCGCGCATGCGCTGAGCTCGGCCGACAACACCGCCGGCGCGCTCACCGTCAAGGTGTTGCGCTCCGCCGGCGGGAGCGCGGAAACCGGCACCGTGCGCGCCCTCGACCTCAAGGGCCTGCCGCTCGGCGACACCTCGTTCGCGTTCAAGGCCGAGGACACCGAGACCGAAGCCGACCTCACGCTGCCGGTCGAGATCCGCAACGACATCGCCCGCCTCGAGATCAGCGCCGAGCATTCGGCCGGCGCGGTGGCGCTGCTCGACAAGCGCTGGCGCCGGCGCAGCGTCGGCGTGGTCACCGGCTCGACCGCCGACACCGCGCAGCCGCTCCTGGCCTCGACCTACTATCTGGCGCGCGCGCTCGCCCCGTTCGCGGACGTGCGGATCGCGGATGCGAGCGCGCCGGCCCAGGCGATCACCCAGTTTCTCGACCAGCGCCTGCCGATGATGATCCTGGCCGATGTCGGCAACATCGCCGAGGTGCACGATCAGATCGGCCGCTGGGTCGAGGACGGCGGCGTCTTGGTGCGCTTCGCCGGGCCGCGGCTGGCGAACAGCGAGGACGATCTGGTGCCGGTGCGGCTGCGGCGCGGCAATCGCATCCTGGGCGGCAGCCTGTCCTGGGAGCAGCCCCAGCAGCTCGGCCCCTATGCGCATGACGGTCCGTTCTTCGACATGACGGCGCCCACCGACGTCACCGTGAGCCGCCAGGTATTGGCCGACCCGGACCCGACCTTGAGCGAGCACACCTGGGCGACGCTCGCCGATGGCACGCCGCTGGTCACCGCCGAGCGGCGCGGCAAGGGACTGATCGTGCTGTTTCACGTCACCGCCGACACCCGCTGGTCGGACCTGCCGCTGTCGGGCGCGTTCGTCGACATGCTCAAGCGGATCGTGGCGCAGGCCGGCACCACCGCCGTCGCCGAAGGCGCCGCGGCGAGCGGCGGACACGACACCCAGGAAGTGGTGCCGCCCAGCCACATACTCGACGGTTTCGGCGTGTTCGTGCCACCGCCGCCGAGCGCGCGGCCGGTGCCGGCAGGCTTCATCGGCCGCGCCACATCCGATCACCCGCCTGGTTTCTATGGTCCACCCGAAGGATTGTTGGCCGTGAACACACTCGCGCCCGCCGACCAGCTTGCGCCCCTCAACGTCTCGGCGCTCAACGCGCGCGTCGAGGAATTCCGGCTGAGCGAGCCGCAAGACCTGCGCGGACCGATCCTGCTGGTGGCGATGCTGCTGCTGGCGCTCGACGCCCTGGTGGTGTTCTGGCTGGCCGGCGGGATCAAGCAGATGCTGCGGCCGCGGCGGCGGGTCGCGGCGGCCGTCATCGCGGGTTTGGCGGTGCTCGGCGCCGCGATGCTCGCGGCCCCGCCGGCGCAAGCGCAATCCGGCAAGGCCGCCACCGCCGATGCGCCGTGGAAAGCCGCGCTGGAAACCCGGCTCGCCTATATCGTGACCGGCAACGAGGAGGTCGACCGGATCAGCAAGGCCGGGCTGCAGGGCCTCACGCTGTTCCTGGCGCAACGCACCGCGCTCGAGGCCGCCGAGCCGACCGGGCTCGATCCGGCGCGTGACGAGCTGGCGTTCTATCCGTTGATCTATTGGCCGATCGTCCCCAGCGCCGCCAAGCCTTCGAGCGAAGCGCTCCAGCATATCGACGCCTACATGAAGCAGGGCGGCACGGTCCTGTTCGATACCCGCGACGCGATCGAAGCCCCGGCCGGCCCCGGCGGCGACGCGCGGGGACCCGGCATGCTGGCGCTGCGAAGCATCCTGTCCGCGCTCGACATTCCGGTGCTCGAGACGGTCAAGCAGAGCCATGTGCTGACCAAGACCTTCTATCTCCTGAAGGACTTTCCGGGCCGCTTCAGCACCGGACCGCTGTGGGTCGAGGCGCAGGCGGACGAAAGCGACGACAACGAATCGAACCGCCCGGCGCACGCCGGCGACGGCGTCTCCTCCATCATCATCACCTCGAATGATCTGGCCGGCGCCTGGGCGATGCGGCCGGACGGCCAAGCCATGCTGCCGTTGGTGGCGAACGAGCCGCGCCAGCGCGAATTCGCCTTCCGGGCCGGCGTCAACATCGTGATGTACACGCTGACCGGCAATTACAAGGCCGATCAGGTCCATATCCCGGCGCTGCTCGAGCGGCTGGGACAGTAGGAGACCCCACACCGATGAATTTCGGCATCGCATTCTCGCCCCTCGTGCCAACCTACGTGCTGTGGGGGGCACTGGCGGTGACATTGACGCTCGCCGCGATGCTCGTGCTGGCGCGCAGCCGCGGCGCCCTCGTGCGCATCCTGGCGCTGGTCTTGTTCGTGCTGGCGCTCGCCAATCCGTCGCTGACGCGCGAGGACCGCGACCCGCTCACCTCGATCGCGGCGGTGATCGTCGACAAGAGCCCGAGCCAGGAATTCGGCGACCGCACCCAGCAGACCGAGGCCGCGCGCGCGCAGCTTGCCGAGCGGCTCGGGCACATTCCGGGCCTCGAGGTGCGCATCGTGGAAGCCGGCCAGTCGGACGGCGAGACCGACGGCACCCGCTTGTTCACCGCGCTGAGCTCGGCCCTGTCGGATGTGCCGCGCGACCGGGTGGCGGGCGCCATCATGATCACCGACGGGCGCGTCCACGACGTTCCGGCCGACGCCGCGGCGCTCGGCTTCAACGCGCCGGTGCACGCCCTCATCACCGGTCACAAGAACGAGCGCGACCGCCGGGTGGCGCTGATCACCGCGCCGCGCTTCGGCATTGTCGGGCAGTCGCAGACCATCACGTTCCGCGTGGTGGACGAGGGCATTCCGCCCGGCAATGCGCAGGTGGCGATCCGGCGCGACGGCGAAACGCTGGAGACCCGCAGCGTGCGCGTCGGCCAGCCGGTCAATGTCGACGTACCGATCCAGCATGCGGGTCAGAATATCATCGAGATCGAGGCCGCCGCGGTCGAGGGCGAGCTCACCGCGGTGAACAACCGCGCCGTGGTGGTGATCGACGGAGTGCGCGACAAGCTGCGGGTGCTGCTGGTGTCGGGCGAGCCGCACGCCGGCGAGCGCACCTGGCGCAACCTGCTCAAGTCGGACGCCAGCGTCGACCTGGTGCATTTCACCATTCTGCGCCCGCCGGAGAAGCAGGACGGCACCCCGATCAACGAACTCTCGCTGATCGCGTTTCCGACCCGCGAGCTGTTCCAGCAGAAGATCAACGAGTTCCAGCTGATCATCTTCGACCGCTATGCGCGCCAGGGCGTGCTGCAGATGATCTATTTCGACAATATCGTGCGCTATGTGCGCCAGGGTGGCGCCGTGCTGGTGGCGGCCGGACGCGACTATGCGAGCCCGACCAGCCTGTGGCGCACCCCGCTGGTGTCGGTGCTGCCGGCCGAGCCAAGCGGACAGACCACCGAGACGCCGTACTATCCGCGCCTGTCCGAGCTGGGCAAGCGCCACCCGGTAACCCGCGGCCTCGAGGGCTCCGCCGAGGATCCGCCGCACTGGAGTCACTGGTTCCGATCGGTCGACGCCCGCGCCGAGAAGGGCACCACCGTGATGGAGGGTCCCGAAGGCAAGCCGCTGCTGCAGCTCTCGCGCGAGGGCGAAGGCCGCGTGGCCTTGCTGCTGTCGGATCACATCTGGCTGTGGGCGCGCGGCTTCGAAGGCGGCGGACCGCACATCGACCTGCTGCGGCGCTTGTCGCACTGGCTGATGAAGGAGCCCGATCTCGAGGAGGAGGCGCTGCGGCTGTCGGTGCGCGGGCACGATCTCACGGTGCAGCGGCAGACCATGGCCGACAGCGTCGATCAGGTGACCCTGACGATGCCGTCGGGAAAAATGCAGACCCTGACGCTCAGCCAGGCCGAGCCCGGGGTGTGGCGCAGCACCGTCGAGGCGAAGGAGTTCGGGCTGTGGCACGCGAGCGACGGCAAGCTCACCGCGCTCGCCAATGTGGGGCCGGCCAATCCGCGCGAGTTCGACGAGGTCACATCGACGCCCGATGTGGTGGCGCCGATTACCAGCGCGACCGGCGGGGACGCAGTGCGCATCGAGGACGGCACCGGCATCCATCTGCCGCGGATCGTCGGCGTGCGTGGCAATGACAGCTTCCACGGCGACGATTGGATCGGCCTGAAGATGCGCGAAGCGAGCGTGGTGCGCGGCATCGGCGTGCTGCCGGTGTTCGCCGGGCTGATCGGCCTCCTGCTCCTGGTCGGCAGCCTCGCCGCCACCTGGGCCCGGGAGGGGCGCTGACGCGAGCGGGCGCCCACAAGGGGCGCCCCTACCAACAGACCTCAACCGTAGGGGCGGCCCTTGTGGCCGCTCGGCGGCTGCGCCGCCGCCCGCCCGGTCAAGGCTTGCCCAATACCGTCTCGGCCGCGGTGATCAGGTTGAGGGTCGGATGCTTGACGCAATAGGCGTTGAGCTTCTCGGCCTTGATCTTGGCGATGTCGAAATCGACCACGACCGGGTCCTCGTCCGCCGTAAAGTAGCCGTCGAGCCACATCAGGATGGGACCGCTGCGATCCTGCTTGAGCTCCAGGAACTCCTTGCACTTGACGGCGGCGAGATCGAACGCCTGGGCGCCGGCGGGCGCCGTGGCGGCTGCCCAAACCGCAGCCAGAACCGAGATGAGGATGGTCACAGGCAATGCCCCCGCACGCGCGTAGACCGGCGTTGCAACGCTATCCGGGCGCCAAATCGGCGTCAAAACCATTCCACAGGCTGGCTGACTATAAAACGGGCGGCAACTGATTATTCACTGCGCATCGCGATCGGGGCGGATCGGCCCGTTGACGTCGGCGAACGCGCCTTCGCGCAGCTCGCAGACCAGGACGCGGTCCGGATCGACCGGCCCCGGCATGACCGCCTGTCCGGCGGGAATCCGCTTGAATCCGCTGCGGCCGTAATAGGGCTCGTCGCCCACCAGCACGACCAGCCCGTGGCCCTTGGCCTTGGCTTCCTCGAGCGCACGCGTGATCAGCGCCCGGCCGATGCCGCGTGCGCGGAACGGCGGCTCGATCGTGAGCGGGCCGAGCAACAGTGCCTTGGCGGCGCCGATCCGGATGGGGGTGAGCCGCACCGAGCCGATCATGAGGGTGCCGATGCGGGCGGTGAACGACAGCGCCAGCAGATGCTGCGCGCCCTCGCGAATCCGATAGGCGGTCTTGGCGAGCCGGCCAGGCCCGAACGTGCGCTCGTACAACCGCTCGATGGCGGCGGCATCGTCCGCGGTCTCGGGCCGGATGGTGATGGAAGGTTCGGTCATTGCCCCGCCGCCAGCCGACCTACAGGCATCGGCGCCGCCGATTAGCATTTGGGCAGCATCAGGTCCATCGGGGCGGCTGACGCCGCGGGCGGCTAAGGCCCACGGCCTACCACCGCTCCCTGACCGGGGCGCCGCCGACGACCTCGATGATGCGGGCCCGGGTCGCCGCCGTGGTGTCATCGGGCAGCTCGTCGAGCGCGAAGAAGCCGTGCGCGATGATCTCGAAATCCGGCACCGGGGCCCCGAGCGCACGAAAATCCCGCACCACGTACACCGCGACGTGGTTGCGCGGCGAGAGGCTGTCGTTGAAGAACATGCCATGCAGCAGCGGCGGCGCGGTGGGCTCGAGATTGCTCTCCTCGCGCAGCTCGCGAATGAGCGCGTCGATCAGCGTCTCGCCCGGCTCGACGCCGCCGCCCGGCAGGTGCCAGCCGGCGACGTAGCTGTGCTTGACCAGGAAGATGCGGCCGTCCGGGCCGATCACCAGCGCCCGCACGCCGAGCGTCATGCCGCGGGTCAGGCGCCCGGCCACGTCCGCCATGCGCTGCAGGGTCATCTCGATCGATCGCCGTAGCGCCTTGAGCTGGGTTGCAATCATGGCCGCCTCGCACGTGTGCCCTGCCGGCCCGCGCGATCGGCTGGCGCCGCCGGGGCGGGTTGTCAAAACAGGCCGATTCCTATTTAGAGTACTTCTAATCTGCTTCTGGCCCGCACGCACGGGCCGCAAATTGGAAACCATGAGGCCGACGTGAAGCGCTTTGCCGAGCTTACCGAGCAGGAAATCCTCGCGCTCGCCATCTCCAACGAGGAGGAGGACAGCCGGATCTACCGCGGTTTCGCCGAAGGCCTGCGCGCGCAATATGGCGCCTCCGCCAAGGTCTTCGACGAGATGGCGGAGGAGGAGGTGCACCACCGCACCATGCTGTTCGATCTCTACCGTTCGAAATTCGGCGACTACCTGCCGCTGATCCGCCGCCAGGACGTGAAGGGCTTCGTGCAGCACACCAAGCCGTTGTGGCTGGTGCGACCGCTGGGTCTCGACGAAGTGCGTAAATACGCCGAGACCATGGAATTCGAGACCGCGCGATTCTATCGCAAGGCGGCACAATCGGCGCGCGACGCGACCGTCCGGCAACTGCTCGACCACCTGGCGGAAGCCGAGGACGTGCACGAGAACCTGGCCCACAAGCTCGGCCAGAGCATCCTGACCAAGAGCGCGCGCGCACACGAGGACGAGACCGCGCGCCGCATGTTCGTGCTGCAATACGTGCAGCCGGGGTTGGCCGGGCTGATGGACGGGTCGGTCTCCACGCTGGCGCCACTGTTTGCCGCCGCCTTCGCCACCCACAGCACCTGGGAGACCTTCCTGGTCGGCATGGCGGCATCGGTGGGAGCGGGCATCTCCATGGCGTTCGCGGAAGCGCTGTCCGACGACGGCTCGCTCACCGGTCGCGGCGCTCCGGTGCTGCGCGGCGCGGTCTGCGGCGCGATGACCGCGATCGGCGGGCTCGGTCACACGCTGCCGTTCCTCATTCCCGATTTCAACGTCGCCCTGGTGGTGGCCGGGTGCGTGGTCGCGGTGGAGCTCGGCGTCATCTCCTACATCCGCCATCGCTTCATGGACACGCCGCTGCTTTCGGCGGCGTTCCAGGTCGTGGTGGGCGGCGTATTGGTGTTCATCGCCGGCATCATCATCGGTAGCTCGTGATTGTCGTTCGGGCGCCGCGTGCCGGCTAGACGTTTGCGGTTCTCCCAAAGGCGGCATCTGAGCAGCAAAAACGGCCCTGATCGACCACACCGATCGGGGCCGTACTTCTTTTTGCGAGTGCCCGCGATTCTTGTTGGTCGGGGACCGAGCAACTCGGTCAGGGACCGAGCAGCAGCGCAACGGCGATCAGCGCCGCCACGCCTGCCAGCAGGCCGAACAGGAACAGCTCGATGCCGTGCCGGCGGCGTCGGCGGCGCTCCAGCCTGGCCTCGCGCCGCAAGTCCCCGGCGAGCGGCATGCCGACGCCGGCGAGCGCCCGCTCCCGCTCGACCAGCCGCAGCGCCAGATACTTCGTCACCGCCTGCGCGATGTCGGGAATCTGCACGCTCTCGGCCAGCAGCTTGCGGCCATAGCGGGTGTCCTGCACGAAGCGGTAGACCCGTTTGTCGCGGCCCATGCCGACATGCGCGATGGCGTCGATCCACAGCTTGGGGGTCTCGCCGCGGCTGATGCCGAGGTCGAACAGGTCCACCTCGGCCGGCACTTCGGCGAACAGCGGCTCGATGGCCTCGTTCAAGAGCTCCAGCCGGGCCACCTCCGCGTCATGCAGATCGACCACGATGCCGGAGCGCTCGGCCAATTCCACGCGCGCCTTGCGCAGCGCATCCTTGAGGCGCTGCGGCCGCGATTCCTCAGGCTTGGCCTCTGCGGCCGCCTGGCGTTTACGTCCCCACATGACCGGCAGATTAGCAAGCGCCGCCGCCCGCGCCAATGCCGTCGGCGATTTCCGGCCTTATTCCGCCGGGAAAACGCCGTATGGCCGCGCCCAGCCGAGCCCGTCCCGGGTCCTCGCCCGCGGATTGTACTCGCAGCCGATCCAACCCGCGTAGCCCAGCCGGTCGAGGGCGGCGAATATACCGGGATAGCCGACCTCGCCTTCGTCCGGCTCGTGGCGCGACGGCACCGCGGCGATCTGGACGTGGCCGACCACCGGCAGATATTTCTCGAACCGCCGGATCAGATCGCCGCCCACGATCTGGGCATGATAGAAATCGAACTGGATGCGGATATTGGACCGTTCCGCCTTGGCGATGATGTCGGCGGCGTGCTCGGCGCGGGAGAGGAAATAGTCCGGCCGGTCGCGCGGGTTGATCGGCTCGATCAGCAACGTGATGTTCCGCAGCGCGGCGGTATCGGCGGCGGCGGCGAGATTGCGGACGAAGACCTTCTCGGCGGCGGGCCGCGCCTCCGGCGGAATCTTGCCGGCCAGGCAATGGATCTGCACGCCCCCGATCGCCACCACATAGTCGAGCGCCTGGCGAAACTGGGCCGCAAATTCCGCCTCGCGCCCCGGCACCGCGGCGAGCCCGAACTCGCCGGCTTCCCGGCGGCCGGGCGGGGTGTTGATGCCGAGCATGGCGAGGCCATGCCGCTCGAGCTCGGCCTTCACGGCCGAGGGCGCGAGCTCATAGGGGAATTGCAGCTCGACCGCCCGGAACCCGGCCGCGGCTGCGGCCGCAAACCGCTCCATGAACGGGTGCTCGGTGAACAGATAGGCGAGATTGGCGGCGAACCTGGGCATGCGGTCCCGGTAGCAAAAGATCGGACCCCGGTCGAGCCGGCCGCGGGCGATATCCCGATCTCATTCCTTGCCCGGCTTGTCGGCGTGGTAGGCCGCCAGCAGATCGGACACCAGGATTCCGTCGATGGTCATCCCCTCCATCCGGCCCTGCGTGATCGATGCGCCCGCCAGGTTGGCCTTTACGATCTTGAGGCCGGCGAGATTGACGTCGTGCACACGCCAGCCCGACATGTTGACGTCGTCGAAGGTCGCTCCGGAAAGATTCACGTTGTGGAACGAGCAACCGGAAAGGTTCACGTTCTCGACCGTCGTCGCGGAGAGATTGACGTCATCGAGCACCGACCCGGACAGGTCGGAATCGTGCACCTGCAGGCATTCCTTCACTCTATGCAGCTTCATGACGCCCTATTCCTTCATCGGACCGGAATCGAATGCCGCCATGGTTCCACGAAAGCCGGACCCGCTCCAGGTGCCAGGGTCGAAACATTCCGGCGGATGGGCTAGGGTGGCGGGTCGCCCCAAAAGGCGAACCGACCGTGCGAGGAAATCCGCCATGCTGTTCGTGATCCATGCGACCGACAAGAAGGGCAACATGGCGACGCGGGCCAAATTCTACCGCGCGCACCGCATCCATCTCGATCAGGCGGAAGATCATGCCGTCAACGTGGTGACGGCCGGCACTCTGGTGGCGGACGACGGCGAGACGCCGGTCGGCAGCGTTTTCGTGCTCGATGCGAAGACCCGCGCCGCCGTCGATGCCTTCACCCGCAGCGACCCCTACCACGTCAACCAGGTGTGGGAGCAGGTCCAGATCCACGGCTACAACAAGAAGCGCGGCAGCCCGATGGCGTGACGGCGCCATGAACCAGTTCGGCCGGCGGCTCGACTAACAGCGAGGACAGCACCCGCCCGGAGGAGAAAATGGCTCGCTGGTCCCGACGTGCCGCGCTCGCGCTTGTTCTGGCGATCGGAATGCTGCCCGCGACCGCGCTGGCACGACCGAGCTATGTGGATTTGAGCGCCAACCAGACCCCGCTTCGCAAGCAGGGTGCCAGGACCACCTGCATCGTGTTCGCCGCGATCGCGGCGCTCGAGGCCGCCTACAACCGGGCCGGCTACGGGCAGCTCGATCTCAGCGAGGAGTTCCTGGCCCACTTCGACAAGATGACCTGGCTGCACCCGAAATGGAGCGAGGTCCTCGCCAAGGGTGAGGACGGCCAGGAGTCGCAGGTCGGCGCATTCGGCGGCGGCGACGGCGTGCAGAATCTCGAGCGGCTGGCCAACGGCTTGCGGGTGCCGCTGGAGACCGCGATGCCGTATCACCCCAGGAATTTCACCGCGAGCGACCACCCCTATCTGGCGAACCCCTGGAACTCGGCATTCTGGACCCAGCGGCGCAGCGACGACGTCAATCTCGACGAGAAATTCCTGCCGCGCGCGGCGTTGAGCCAACCCCTGTACTACGCGGTGAAGCAATATTCGCGCATCTCCGGCAACGACACCGACGCCATCGAGGAGGCGCTCGCGAGCGGCAAGGAGGTGGTGTGGGATTTCCACCTGGCGAAAAGCCCGCCATCAGGCCCCGGCCCGGCCATCTGGCAGCCATGCGGCCCGGGTCAGCCGAATTGCCTGGCGGGCGACCACGCAATGCTGCTGATCGGCTATGACCGGCGCGATCCCGATCCGACCAAGCGCTACTTCCTGGTCAAGAACAGCTGGGGACCGACGCAGTGGCCCGACGGCTACACCAGGATCTCCTACGATTACGTCCGCGCCTACGGCAACAATGCCGGCTACATCAACGAGGTCGAGCGTCCCCGCCCCTGGCCGGAGCTTGCGTTCATCGGCCGCTGGAATCTGAATTTCGACGGCCACAAGGGCGAATTGGACATCGATCACATTCCGGGCAGCGCGCAATGGCTGCTCGACAAGCAGGGTGGCCACATCGCGGACCGCCGGATCGGATCGTTCTACGACGAGGGCGGCAAGGCCTTTCGGGTCAATGGCCGCATCGTGGCGGACCATATCGAATTTTACATCGATCCCAAGAACCCGATGGCGCGCTATGACCAGATCGGCGGACGCCGGTTCGTGTTCACGCGGGACGAGATGATGACCCGGCTCGGCCTGGTGCAGGTTTCGTCCGCGCCGGTTTCAGGTCAGGTCCGCTAGTCCGGCCTGACGAAAGGCCCTACTTGGCGACCTTCTCCTCGCGCCAGATGCCGAGCGCCTGCTGGGCCGGACGGTCGGAGATCGAGAACAGCACCGAGTCCTTGGGCGCCGCATGGGCGTAAGGCTTCCAGGGCGGCACCACGAAAATATCGTTCGGCCGCCACTCGAGCACCTCGTCGCCGACCCGGGTAGTCCCCTGCCCTTCGACACACACGAAGATGGTACCGTCGGTCGAGCGGTAGTCCTGGCCCTTGAAGCCTTTCGGCAGCAGCGCCAGCGAGGCCCCCATGGTGGGCAGCACCGGCCCGCCGTTGATCGGGTTCACGTAATGCACGCGCGCGCCGTGGCGCGGATCGACCTCGCCGGATTTCTTCAGGCGCTCCAGGATCGGCCGCGTGCGGGCATAGGTGTAGTTGATGACCGGGCTGCGGTTGAGCGCGACCGGAGCGCCGTCGGGCAGCACGCCGGAGCCGTAGAAGGTCAGGGAGTCGCCGTCCTGCCGGGTGGTATTCTGCATGCCCTCGTCGAAATAGTCCGCGAACGAGGCCTCGTAGAAATTGACCGCCGGGAAATCCAGCACGTCGAGCCACAGCATCGGCTTCTTGGAAGGATTGCCGTGGTCGTGCGGCGCCCAGTTGGCGGTGATGACAAAGTCGCCGGGCGACATGAAGGCCTTCTCGCCCTCCACGGCCGTATAGGCGCCTTCGCCGTCGAGCACGAAGCGGATGGCGGAGGACACATGGCGATGCACCGGCGCGACCTCGCCCGGCAGGATCATCTGGATGCCGGCGAACAGCGTGTTGGTGGCGCGCGATTCGCCCCGCATGGCGGGATTCTCCAGGATCAGCACCCGGCGCTGGGCCTCCTCGGCGGAGATCAACCCGCCGGATTCCATCACCAGCGATCGCACGTCCTCGTAATGCCAGATCACCGGCGCGCAGCGCGTCACCGGCTCCTTGGTGACTACCGATTTCATGACCTTCCAGAGCGGCGCCATGTCGAACTTCGAGATGCGCTCGTAATAGGCCTCCCGCACCGCATCGACATTGTGCTTGGGGCCCGGCGGCCCGCCATTGCTCTTGCCTTGAGCCCGCTTCCCGGCAGTCTGGCTCGCCATGGCGATCTCCTTGGGTCCAGGTCTGTGGATCGAGCCCGAACGCTTCCCGAATTGCCGATAGTATATAATGTAACTATCTGGCCAAATGAAGCGCCCGGCGGCGGAATTTTCCCTGCATGTCAGGTATCCGCCACCGCCCCGCGGCCGCGAAAGGCCCGGCAGCATCCCGCCGGCGCGCTCAGCCCTGCGGGCCCACCCGGCGCACGAATTTCTCGAAGCTTTCGAGCTGCAGCTTGACCATATCGCGGGTCGGCTGGTCGGTGAGCTCCAGCGTCTTCTCGTCGAACTTCTTGGCCGCGAAGGCGACGATCACCTCGGGCTTGGGGAACATGAGCGCATCGATCGAGGTCAGCGATTGGCGCAGGTGATATTGCATGCGCGAGCCGCCGAGCTGACCGGTCGCGGCCGATTGCAGCACCACCGGCTTGCCGGCGAACGGCTGATCCTTCAGCCGCGACAACCAGTCGATGGCGTTCTTCAAGCCCCCCGGTATCGACCAGTTGTATTCGGGCGACACGATCACGACCGCATCGGCGGCGCGGATGGCATCCGCCCAGGCGGTGGCGATCGGATGGATGCCGTCCGCCTGATGCTCGTCGTAATCGTACATCGGCAGGCCCCGAAAGCTCGGCGCGGCCCGCAGCGTCATGCCGGGCGGTGCCAGCGCCGGCAGAGCCCTGGCCAGCGCCGCATTGTAGGAGCGCTTGCGCAGCGAGCCGCAGATCACCAGCACGTCGAGGTGCTTATCGGTCATGGTCATGAACTTTGCTTGAGCGTCAGCTCTTGGGGCCCACTTGCGCGATGAATTTTGCGAACGCCGCCAGCTGCTGCTTGATGAAATTGCGCGTGGTCTCGTCGGTGATCGCGCCGGTCTTCTCGTCCAGCTTGGCGGCGCAGCCGCCGATGAAAATCTCCGGCTTGTTGAGCACGAAGGCGTCGAGGAACACCATCGCGCGGCGCAGGTCGTATTGCACCCGCCCGCCGCCGAGCGGACCCGGCGAGGCCGATTGCAGCGCCACCGGCTTGCCGGCGAACGGCTGGCTAGGCAGCCGCGAGACCCAGTCGATGGCGTTCTTGAGGCCGCCCGGGATCGAGTAATTGTACTCAGGCGTGACGATGATCACGCCGTCGGCGGCCCGGATGGCATCGGCGAGCGCATTGACCGCCGCCGGGAACCCGGTCGAATTCTGCACATCCGCATTGTAGAGCGGAAACGCCGCAAACGGCGGCGCCTGCGTGATTGTCATGCCGTCGGGCGCCAACGACGGCAGCGCCCGTTGCACGATGGCATTGACGGAACCCTTGCGGAGCGAGCCGCAGATGCTGATCGCGTTCAGGCTTTTGCCCGGCATGGTGGCCTCCTCGCATCATTCGATGACCTCGTCCCGGGAACGTGTCGGAGAAATTGCACTCTCCGCTTATTCCCGCGCAAGCGGGAATCCGGGTCCTGTGGACATTGGAGGGATTCCCTCCGACTCGCGCGAATGTGATTCAAGATCGCCCCTGAGGAGGGCGATCTTGATTCGGTGCGCCCACCATCGTCGGAATGTACATCACACCTCCACTCTTCGCCAGGACGCTCTCTCCCACGGCAGATCATGACCTTCCACTCGGTGCCGGGAGGGAGTATAAGGTCGCCCGAGCTGACCCGGTTGGCGACACTGGAATCGGGCGCATCAAACGCAGATATGGAAAACACAGATAGGGACGGTTCCGGCACTCTGTCGGGTGCCGAGGCCATTAGGAGAATGAGCATGAACAACATCCAGGCAGATCAGATTTGGACTACCCCGCTCAACGAGCTTGATGTCGTTCAGAAGGGATTCGACCGCAGCAAGACCGTTCGTTTCTACGACACGACGCTTCGCGACGGCGAGCAGTCGACCGGCATCTGCTTTTCCGCCAACGACAAGGTCGAGATCGCGCGCAAGCTCGCCGAGCTCGGGATTGGACGAATCGAATCGGGCTTTCCCCGTGTTTCTGATGAAGACACGGAGGCCGTCAAGCGCATCCTCGCAGCAAACCTGAGCTCTGAAATCTGGGGTTTTGCGCGCTGCGTTCGAGGCGACATCGACGCTCATGTCGAGCTGGGTACACGCTATACGCTGCTCGAAATAACCACCAGCGACATGAAGATGAAGGCCTTTGGCTTTACCCGCGAAAAGGTCATGAACAGCGTCATAGAGTCCGTCAAATATGCAAAAGACAAGGGAATCGAACGCGTCAACTTCTTTGCCGTGGACAGCACGCGCAGCGATTTGGGATTCTTGCGCGATGTCTACGGCAAGGCCCTGGAAGCCGGCGCCGATGAAGTCTCGATGGTCGATACGATCGGCGTGTGCGCGCCGGAAACCGCTGAATATCTGATGCGTCAGGTCAGGTCATGGGTGGGACAATCCGTGCCCATCCACTGGCACGGCCACAATGATATGGGGTTGGCTACGGCCGCGGCCATCGCCGCAGTCCGGGGCGGCGCCGACTGGATCCAAGGCACCATCAACGGCATGGGCGAGCGGGCCGGCAACGCCGACATTTGCGAAGTCGCCCTCGCCTTGCAGTACCTCTACCATGTTCCGGTGGAATTGGATTTGAGAAAGGCGCGCGAGGTTTCCCGGTTGGTGCAGAAATGCGGAAAATACACGGTCGACAGCTGGAAACCCGTTGTCGGCGAGTTCATCTTCACGCGCGAAAGCGGGGGTGTCGCCAGCCAGTTCCATATGCCCTCGGCGATCGAGCCTTATTCGGCCACTGTCGTTGGCGCGGACCGCAAGATCGCACTGGGCAAGAAGAGCGGACTTGCCAACATCAAGATCAAGCTCGATGAGCTCGGCATCGATGCGCCTGCCCAAAAACACGCCGCCATTCTCGAGAAGGTCAAATCGAAGGGAACGGCAGAAAAGCGGCTGGTGACGGACCAGGAATTCCGCGCGATCGTGGCGCAGGTTGCTTGAGGCCAAGGGCCGGAGCCTGACCTTGACGAGGCTGGCCCGGCCGACCGGCATCGGAATGCTCGGGAGCAAGCAGTTTCGGCCGGAAAACGCGTACTTGTGACGTTCCCAACTCCAGGGTCGGTGGTCAGGACTCCTCCAGTCTGCGGCCCTCTCGTCCCCGCTTTCCGCGGGGACGAGAGCAGGTGGGCGCCATGCTTATTTTCCCGCCTAAGGGGTCAGAGGCATTACTTCTTCTCGTCCTGGATCGGGTTCGACAGCACGCCGATCCGCTCGATCTCGATCTCGCAAGTGTCGCCGTGCTTCATCCAGATCGGCGGCTTGCGCCAACAACCGACCCCGGAGGGCGTGCCGGTCACGATGATGTCGCCGGGTTCGAGCGTCATGCCCTGGGTGATGTAGGCGATGGTCTCCGGCACCGGAAACATCATGTTGTCGGTAGTGTCCGACTGCATGACCTGCCCGTTGAGGCGGGTCTGGATTTTCAGCCCCTTGCCGCCGGGCGGCAATTCATCCGCCGTCACCATCCAGGGACCGAAGGCGCCGGTCGAATCGAAATTCTTGCCCATGTCCCATTGCGTGGTCTTGCGCTGAAACTCGCGCACCGAGCCTTCGTTGAAGCAGGAATACCCGGCGATGCAGGAGGTGGCGTTGCCGACATCGAGATGCTTGGCGCGCTTGCCCACGACCACAACCATCTCGGCCTCCCAATCGAGGGTCTCGGTCACGAGCGGGCGGATCATGGGCTCGCCGTGCGCCAGCAGCGAGGTCTGGCAGCGCATGAAGATCGTGGGAAATTGCGAAACGTTTTGCTGCTGTTCCTTGACGTGCTCCAGATAATTTTGTCCGAGGCAGATGATCTTGCCTGGCCGCGCCACCGGCAGCGCGAATTTGAGGCCCTTGAGCGGCCGGCGGGCGCCGGCCGGAGCGCGCCTGGCCAAGTCCTTGAGCGGGCTCAGGTCGCCGTTGTCGCGCCGCAGCCACTCGCCGAGATCGTTGGGCGCATTCTTGTCGACCGTCTGCAGGTCGATCACCTCTTCGCCCTCGACCACGCCGAGACGCAATCCTTCATTGGTCTGAAAACCGACAATCTTCATGGCTCCAAGTACTCCCAGTCGTATGAGGCGGGCCCCGATGCCGGGGCCCGGCAAGGTTCAGATGGATGCGGCAGCTTGGGTCTACCGGGGCCGGGCACGGGCGCGCAACCCCCTTTTTCGAACGGCCGGGGCCGCCTGCGGACGCACCCGCGCGGCCTGCCGCAGTCGTCAAATCGCGCGCGCCGCGATAGGCTGCGGGCAGCGGGGGCTGGGACATGGCCGACAAAGGCTTCACGAACGCGGGCTCGGCGGATGCCGGTTTGGCGGATTTGGAATCCGCGCCTGCCGGCCCGGCAAATCCCGCATTGATCGAGATCGAGCGGGCCGGCAAGTCCTTCGACGGCGGCCGCAGTTTCGCGGTCCACGACGTCACCCTCGGGGTCGCGGCCGGCAGCTTCGTGGCGGTGGTGGGAACCTCCGGATCCGGCAAGACCACCACGCTCAAATTCATCAACCGGCTGGTCGAGCCCGACAGCGGCGAGGTGCGCATCGACGGCGTGCCGGTCGACGGCATCGACGCGCCGACCTTGCGGCGGCGGATCGGCTACGTGTTCCAGGGCATCGGCCTGTTTCCGCACATGCGGGTCGGCGAGAACATCGGCATCACCCCGCAGCTCCTGGGCTGGAAGCCCGCGCAGATCGCCGTCCGGATCGAGGAGCTTCTGGATCTGGTCGGCCTGCCGCGCGGCTATGCGGCGCGCTTTCCGGACGCGCTGTCCGGCGGCGAGGCGCAGCGGGTGAGCGTGGCGCGGGCGCTCGCCGCCCGCCCGCGGATCGTGCTGATGGACGAGCCGTTCGGGGCGCTCGATCCGGTGACCCGCGACGCCATCGGCGCGGCCTACCGCAGCCTGCATGAGCAGCTGGGCCTCACCACCGTCATGGTGACCCACGACGTGCAGGAGGCCGTGCTGCTCGCCGACCGGATCGTGGTCATGAGCGCCGGCCGCATCCGGGCGCAGGGCACGCCGGCGGAGCTCATCTCGGACGCGACCGATCCCGACGTGGCGGCCCTGATGGCGATGCCCAGGCGCCAGGCGGAGCGCATCGCCGCGATCATGGCGCGGACCGGCGGGGGAACCGCACATGGATGAGCGCATCCAAAGCGCGGTGCGGCTGTTGCCGGACTATCTGGCGCGGCATGTGCTGCTCAGCGCCAGCGCGCTCGCGCTCGCCATCATGCTGGGGCTGCCGCTCGGGCTCTGGCTGGTGCGCAACCCGCGCCTGCGCTGGAGCGCGTTGGCGGCCGCGAGCTTCGTGCAGACGATTCCGGGATTGGCGCTGCTGGCGCTGTTCTATCCGCTGCTGCTAGGGCTTTCGGCCTTCACCGATAAGCTGCTCGGCTTTCGCATTCCGGCGCTCGGTTTCCTGCCCTCGCTTTTGGCGCTGACGCTCTACGCCATGCTGCCGATCCTGCGCAACGCGGTCGCCGGCCTGACCGGCCTCGATCCGGCCGTGATGGAAGCCGCGAGCGCGGTCGGCATGACGGCGCGGCAGCGGCTGCTGCGGGTCGAGGTGCCGCTCGCGGCGCCGGTGGTGATGGCGGGAATCCGCACCGCCGCGGTCTGGACCATCGGGGCCGCGACCCTCTCCACCTCGGTCGGCCAGACCAGCCTCGGCAACTACATCTTCACCGGGCTGCAGACCGAGAATTGGATCTTCGTGCTGTTCGGCTGCGCGGTCGCGGCCGCATTCGCATTGGCGGTCGACCAGATTCTCGGCCTGATCGAGACCGGTGCCATAAGGCGCGATGGGAGGCGCATCTGGCTCGGGGTGGGATTGACGACGGTCGGCCTCCTGGCCGCCCTGATGCCGCTCCTCGCCGGCGGCGCGCGCGGCTACCTGGTCGGGGCCAAGAACTTCAGCGAGCAATTCATCCTGGCCGAGCTCATCTCGGAGCGATTGCGCCGCGAAGGCGTCGCGGTCGCCAGCAAGGAAGGGCTCGGCTCGGCGGTCGCGTTCCGTGCGCTGGCCGGCTCCGACATCGACGTCTATGTGGACTATTCCGGCACCCTGTGGACCAACGTGCTGGGCCGCAGCGACACGCCGGACAGCGCCGCCATGCTGCGCGAGCTTGACCGCGCGCTGACGCAACGTTTCGGCGTGACGCTGCTCGGACCGCTCGGCTTCGAGAACGCCTATGCGCTGGCGATGCGGCGCGAGCGCGCCTCGGCGCTCGGCATCGCCACCGTCGCGGATCTGGCGCGCCATGCGGGCGAGCTCAATTTCGGCACCGACCTGGAATTCCTGAGCCGTCCGGAATGGACCACGCTGCAGGCCGCCTACTCCCTCAATTTCCGCGCGCAGCGCTCCTACACTCCGACCTTCATGTACCGGGCGCTCGAGAGCGGCGACGTCGACGTGATCACGGCCTTCTCCAGCGACGGCCGCATCGCCGCACAAGGCCTCACCGTCCTCGCCGACCCGATGCACGCAATTCCGTCCTACGACGCCGTGCTGCTGCTCTCGCCGGCGCGCGCCGAGGACGCGGTGCTGCGCCGCGCGCTGTCGCCGCTGATCGGCAAGATCGCGGTCGAGCCCATGCGGGAAGCCAATTTCATGGTCGACCGCGACACCGACAAGGCCTCGCCGCAGGAGGCCGCGCGCTTCCTGGCGCGCGCTGCAGGACTGGGCGGGCCGTGATCGCCGCGGTGTCGTGCTCCTGACACCTATGGAGGTGTGCGGCCGATCGGTCACGCACGCGCCGCGGCGCGATCGCTGACAAGGGCATCGACCGTTGCAAAGATCGCCCCGCTATACTGACATCGATCGCCGTTCTGCACTGAACATCGCTGGGCTATTGATGCAAAACTGCAGGGTGGCGTAATCTGATCGATGTCCTGCGCGCTGCCCAGCACACCTGACCTCAATTGCGAAAATTAGCAGTCATGAGCCGTACGCCCAGACGAATGTTCTGAAGTCTCATACAGGATTCCTCCTATGCTCCCCATTCCTCACGACATCTTCACCGAACCTGCCAAAGTTGCTCCAGACGATCTGGCCAACCTTGGACCACTCCGGCGACTCGCAGGTGTTTGGCAGGCCGACAAGGGCGTCGATATCAATCCCAAAGCTCAAGGTCCGAAGCGCCGCGTTTTTCGAGAGCATATTCGAATGGACCCGATCGATCCTCAGACCAACGGTCCGCAGCTCTTCTATGGCCTTCGTTATCACATCCACATCAATACTCCTGAAGAGGACATCACTTTTCACGATCAGGTCGGCTATTGGTTATGGGAGCCCGCCACCGGCCTGGTCATGCAAAGTGTAACAATCCCACGCGGCCAGGTTCTTCTTGCATCTGGACGCGCGAAGCCTGACGAAAAGAAAATCTCCGTAACGGCACAGCGCGGCGATGCGCGTTACGGAATCTGCTCAACGGAATTCCTGGACGAAGCCTTCCGCACGACCAGCTATCGATGCGAGATAACCTTCAATGATGATGGAAGCTGGACATACAACATCGAAACGACACTGCTGGTCAAAGGTCGCGACAAGCCGTTCGACCATCACGACACGAATACCTTGAAGCTTGTTGAGGCGCCGACACTCAACCCGCTGGTCACCATCCTGAGCGATCGCGCAAAACAGAGCCAGACGTAAGACGGGCGATGGTGTCGATCTCTTCCAGCCAGATAAACGGATCGCCCGCCGTGGAGGTATCGACTTTCGCCATCGCCGTGGTCCCACTACCCGAGCAGGCAGTGTAGCTTTATCATCAGAGAGCTGCCTGCGGGACGTGCAAACCCCACTTTATCGCCAGCACGCTTCCATCGGCAGGCATCGATCCAAGGAGAACCATCATGCCCTACCGCAGCCTGACAGGTGCCTTGGCGCTGGCGGCGACGCTGAGCTTGCCGATCAACGGCGCGCGGGCATTCGACGAGAGCAAATTTCCGGACTGGAAGGGCCAATGGATACAGCCAGGCCAGAATCAGGCTTGGGATCCGGCTGCGCCGCCCGGCACGGGCCGGCAGGCGCCGCTGACGGCGGAATATCAGGCGATCTTCGAGGCGAGCGTCAAAACCCAAGCGGCCGGCGGCCGGGCGGCCGATCCGACGGCGCGTTGCGTTCCAGCCGGCATGCCGCGGGTCATGATGGCGGTCGAGCCGATGGAGATCGTCATCACGCCAGGCGCAACCTATTTCGTGTTCGGACGGCTCAACGCGCTACGCCGTGTCTACACCGACGGCCACCGCTTCCCCGGCGAGATCGATCCGAGCACCGGCGGCTACTCGATCGGCCAGTGGCAGGACAGCGATGGCCATGGACGCTTCGATACGCTCACGATCGAAACTCGCGCCATCAAGGGGCCGCACACCTATGATGCGAGCGGCATTCCGTTCCACAAGGATGACCAGGCGGTGGTCACGGAGAAGCTCTTCGCGGACAAGGCCGATCCGAACACCCTTCACGACGAGATCACCATCAGCGATCATGCGTTGACCCGGCCCTGGACCGTGACCCGCAGCTATCGCCGCGACGCCCGCCAAAGCGAGCCCGAGTGGCTCGAGATCACTTGCCAGGACGACAGCGGCCAGCTGCAGATCGGCGACCAGACCTACAAGCTGAGCCCCGAGGGTATGCTGATGCCGGCGATCAAAGGCCAGAAGCCGCCCGATCTCAAATATTTCAAGTAGCAGCGCCGGGCCGGACATCGAGCGAACCACGAGGAGGAAACCCATGCTTTACCAAGGCGCGATCGGTACGCTTGCGCTCGCGGCGGCGCTCGGCATCTCCATTGCCGGCGCCGGTGCCTTCGACGACGCGAGCTACCCGGACTGGACCGGCTCCTGGCTCGGCATGGGTGGCGGCAACTACAATTCGACCAAGCCCCGGGGCCTGGGCCAGCAGACGCCCCTGAAGCCTGAATTCCAGACCATCCTGGAGACCAGCCTCGCCGACATCGCGGCCGGCGGCCAGGGCAACAATCCCGGGTATCGCTGCGGCTCGCACGGCATGCCGCGGGTCATGATCGCGAACGTGCCGATCCATTTCGTCATCCTGCCGCAGACCACTTACGTCATCCTCGAACGGCTCGCCCAGGTTCGCCGCATCTTCACCGACGGCCGCGCATGGCCGGCGCACCTGCCCGGCTCCACGGTCGGCTATTCGATCGGCCGGTGGCTCGACCGGGACGGCAGCGGCCGCTTCGACACCCTCGAGGTCGAGACGCGCGGCATCAATGGCACCCGCGTCTACGACTCGGACGGCGCGCCGTTCCACCCGGACAACCAGACCGTGGTCAAGGAGCGCATCAGCCTCGACCGGGACAATGGCGACGTCCTGCGCAACGAGATCACCACCATCGACGACGCGCTCACCCGACCATGGACGGTCACCCGGTCCTATCATCGCAACCGCGATTCCGAATGGCGCGAATACGTCTGCGCGGCGTCCAACCAACATATCGTGATCGACCATGAAGATTATCTCATGAGCGCGGACGGCTTGCTGATGCCGGTCAGAAAGGGCGAGAAGCCGCCGGATCTACGCTATTTCGATCAGCCCCAGCGGTAGCGTCACGCCGCGCCGGGACGCCTCGACCTCGAAGGGGCGATGTGTCTCATCCCCTAGTCTAGACGGTGCCGCGAGCGATAAAGCTTGCCACAACCTGACGAGACACCCCTTGCTCGCCAAGAAGCCGGGCAGCGGGGCTTTCAGTCTCGGGGAAAAGATTCACGAGGGTATTTGCGCCGGTCAGCATGGGGCGGCCCGACCCTTGTGCTTCGAGCACCGCGCGTTGGACCACGCGCTGAAATGCAGCGGTCGGCTTTCGAGTCCCCGCCGTCGTCGACCACCAGCTTCCCCAGCCCGTTGTCAAGATAGTCCACCAGCTTCTCCTTCAGCGCACCAAGGTCGGCGTTGCAGAACTTCATCACGGCGGAAGCATCAGCATCATCCAGCAGCGCGAGCAGGAGATGCTCCAGCGTGGCGTACTTGTGCTTTCGCTGGTTGGCGCTGACGAAGGCTCGATGCAACGTCACCTCGAGCTCGGCCGAGAACCGGGTCCCTGGAACGGCTTCTGCCGCCGGAGGCATCGGCGCAAACGTCTTGCTTCGACGGGGAGCGTGCGCCTCCGCGCGGATCGCGGCTGCGAGCGTGTTCCAGTCCTCCACGCCGAACGCCTCGGCGATCAACTCGAGACTTTGGCTGATGGTAATCTTGAGACCCTTGGCGGCAAGGGCAGCACGCAGCGTATGCGCCATGGCTTTGGCATCGCGGTAATCGCGCATGTCGTCGTCCTTTGCTTGAACGAAACTGGAGTGCCAGGGGCTTGCGTTACTGGCCCGCTCGTTCGGGCAAAGGGCTCGGAAGCCGCGATACGTTCACCATCCCCGAAGGGTGCAAGCAGCAGGTCGTATCTACCAAAGCAAAAATTTGTCTCAAAGACGGGTCGTTGTCAATCGCCTGTCCGGTGTCTTGACCTCTTGCGATAGACCGGCGACTATTCGCGACAAGACAGGACGCGCAAACCTCAACCGTGCGTACCTTGAACGAGGGAGAGAGACGAAATGAGAATCACATCACCGGTTTTCGTCGTTGCATTGCTGGCGGCGACATGCGCGCTGGGATCGGTCTCGGCCCAGGCCCAGAACGTGCGCGTGCGCGGCACGATCGAGAAGCTCGACGGCAACAATTTGATGGTGAAGTCGCGCGATGGAGCAGAGCTCAAGCTCGTGCTCAAGGACAACGTCCGCATCGGCGGCGTCGTCAAGGCCTCGTTGGCCGACGTCAAAGCCGACACCAACGTCGCCATCACGTCGCGGCCGCGCCCGGATGGAACGCTCGAGGCGGTCGAGCTGCGCATCGCTCCCGCCGGGCAGCCGTTCAACTCGTTTCACGGCGACTGGGACCTGATGCCGAACAGCTTCATGACCAACGGCTCGCTGCAGACCTCGGTCGCCGGCGTCGACGGCCAGACGCTGACGGTCAAGTACAAGGTCCAGGGCAAGCCCGACGAGGAGAAGAAGATCGTCGTGACGCCGAAGACGATCGTCGCCACCACGGTCGCCGGCACCAAGGATGACCTCAAGCCGGGCCTGAAGGTATTCGTGGCCGGCGCCCCGAAGCTGCCCGATGGCGGCCTCGACGTCGCGGCGATCCAGGTCGAGAAGGAAATTCCCCCGCCGCAGTGATGTGGGGGCGGTACGCGAAAAGGGCGGGCGTTCCGCGCGCCCTTTTCAGCTGCTCGTCATCCGGCTGATCGGTCCGGCCGCCGCCACGACGCGCTCTTGCTCGATCGACACGAAGCGCCCGTGGCCAGGCTTTTGGGCTCTTTAGCAATCCGCTGATACTTCATCCGTCCTGCCCGCCCTTGTGCCGGTCACGTCCATCAAACCCACCATCGTGCCTCTTGCAATGGGATGGATGACGAACATGTCCAAGGGGACCAGGCCGACCGTCATGCTGCGGCCGGTGCTGCTGATCGCGGCGTTCGCCATGACCATGGGTGTGGCCGCAGCCGATGCAGACGGCCAATACCCGGACTTACGGGGTCAGTGGACCGGAATCCTTCGCAGTAGACCAGGTATTCCGGGACAGGCTTCGTTCGATCCAGGCAAGCCCGGGGGGAAAGGTCAGGAGGCTCCACTTACACCTGAATACGAGGCCATCTGGGAAGCGGATCGCAAGCGGCTCCAGCAAGGCGGCTTGGTCGATTGGCGGGGACCTGCATGTCTCGGCTTCGGCATGCCGCAAATAGCCTATGGATTCCAGCCCATGGAATTCATCATTACGCCTGAGACGACCTATGTGCTGATCAACTGGGTCGAGCACACCCGGCGCATCTATACCGACGGACGCGCCTGGCCGGCGGAGATCGAGCCGACGCTCACCGGCTATTCGATCGGCCGATGGATCGACGAGGACGGTGACGGCCGCTACGACGTGCTCGAAGTGGAGACCCGCGGCTTCAAGGGACCCCGCTATTACGATGCTGACGGGTTGCCGTTGCATCACGACAACCAGTCGGTCTTCAAGGAGCGGTTCTATCTCGACAAGTCCGACAAGAACATCCTGCACGATGAGATCACCGTCATCGATCATGCGCTGACGCGACCATGGATGGTAATCAGGGATCTTCGCCGCAATCCCAATCCGCAGCCGGCCTGGAGGGAGTTCGTCTGCGCCGAGGGCAATGCCTGGGTCAGGATCGGCGAAGAAACCTATTTCCTCGGCGCCGGCGGCCGGCTGATGCCGATGCTGAAAGGCCAGGAGCCGCCGGACTTGCGGTATTTCAAGTAGGAACGCGGCGGGATTCGAATACGAAGCGGATCGGCACTACCCCGCCGCCCGCAGCGCCTGCACGGAGAAATAGCCGTCCGGGTCGCTCCAGGCGGTGACCGGGGTCCAGCCGCAGCCGCGCGCCAGGGCGCCGAAGGATTCGACGGTATATTTATAGCTGTTCTCGGTATGGATGGTCTCGCCGGCGCGGAACTCGATCGTCCGGCCGCAGACATCGACCTGCTGGCGGACCCGGCTGGCGAGATGCATCTCGATGCGCTGGCGCTCGCGGTTGTAGAACGCCTGGTGGCAGAATTTCGCCAGATCGAAGTCGGCGCCGAGCTCGCGGTTGATGCGGGCGAGCAGATTGAGATTGAACCTGGCGGTGACGCCGGCTGCATCGTTGTAGGCGGCGGTGAGCGTCTTGACGTCCTTCACCAGATCGATGCCGACAATAAGGAGCGCATCCTGCCCCAGGATGCGGGCGGCGTGCTGCAGGAAGGCGCAGGCCTGGTGGGTCTCGAAATTGCCGATGGTGGAGCCCGGGAAGAACCCGGCCCGCGCCAGCCCGGCGATGGATCGCGGCAGGCGGAAGACCTGGGTGAAATCGGCCGCGACCGGCAGCACCGCAAGGCGCGGGTAGTCGCGCCGCAGCCGCGCCGCCTCCTCGCTCAGCCACTCCGCCGAGATGTCGACCGGCACGTAGGCCTCGACGACCGGCGCGGCGTCGAGAATGAGCCGCACCTTCTTGCTGGAGCCGCTGCCGAACTCGATCAGCGCCGTCCTGGGCGGCAGCAGGGCCGCCATGTCGGCCGCATGCGCGCGCAGGATCGATAGCTCGCAGCGGGTCGGATAATACTCCGGCAGCGCGGTGATCTCCTCGAACAGGCGCGAGCCGGCCTCGTCGTAGAAATATTTCGGCGGGAGCCGCTTGGGCCGCGCAGTGAGGCCGGCCATCACGTCGCGCGCAAAGGCGGAGCTCGGCTCCTCGGCGCGCCGGCGGGCGACGATCGATTGAACACTCATGAGCAACTCCATTCGCGGGGCCCGCCCGGGGGCTGCGCTCAATCCGGATATTCCGCCAG
The DNA here is from genome assembly GCA_963721005.1 of uncultured Alphaproteobacteria bacterium. Taxonomy (GTDB): domain Bacteria; phylum Pseudomonadota; class Alphaproteobacteria; order Rhizobiales; family Xanthobacteraceae; genus VAZQ01. The sequence goes on from CAVRHR010000003.1 coordinate 1,977,140, forward strand.
CCGGACGCCGCTGAACTGCCAGCGCGCCGAAGGCGGGAAGAAATTGCGATAGCTCGACCGCGCATGGCCGCCCGGGGTGGCGAGCGAGCTGCCGCGCAGCACCATCTGATTGATCATGAACTTGCCGTTGTACTCGCCGAGCGCGCCCGGCGCCGCCCGATAGCCCGGATAGGGCGAATAGGCGCTGCGGGTCCATTGCCAGACGGTGCCGAAAGCGTCGTCGAGGAGGCCGGCGCCGGCCGCGACCTCCCATTGGGCTTCGGTCGGCAGGTCCTTGCCGGCCCAGCGCGCAAAGGCGTCGGCCTCGTAATAGCTGACATGGCGGACCGCGGCGGCCGGATCGAGCGGCTTGCGGCCGGCGAGCGTCATGGTGAACCAGGCGCCGTCGTGCTCCTCCCAATATCCCGGCGCCCTCCAGCCTTCGGCCTCGACCGCCGCCCAGCCATCGGAGAGCCACAGCGCCGGGGTCGCATAGCCGCCGGCGGCGATGAAGGCGAGCCATTGCGCGTTGGTCACCAGGCCGCGGGCGATCCGGGCGGGCGGCAGCAGCACGTCATGGGCCGGGCATTCGTTGTCGAAGCAATAGCCCTCGCCCGGCCAGCCGATGCGGTGAACGCCGCGCGGCAATTCGACGAAACCGCCGACGGCGGCCGGCGGCGCCTCCCGCCAGTCCGGATCATAGGCGGGGGCGATCGGGTTCTGCGAGAGGGCGTGGAGAATGTCGGTGAGGATCAATTCCTGGTGCTGCTGCTCGTGGTGGAGGCCGATCTCCAGGGTGCGCAGCACCGGCGCGAGGGCGGCTTCGTCGGCGCTCGCCAGCAGCCGCTCGACCGCCAGGTCGACATGGCGGCGGTAAGCCGCGACCTCGGCGGCGTCGGGCCGGCTCAGCAAGCCGCGCCGTGGGCGCGCATGGCGGGGGCCGGCCGCTACATAATACGAGTTGAACAGGTAGCCGAAGCGCGGGTCGAAGACCGCATAACCGGGAAGCTGCGGCAACAGCAGGAACTGCTCGAAGAACCAGGTGGTGTGCGCCCGGTGCCATTTGGTGGGGCTGGCCTCGGGCATTGACTGCACGACCTGGTCCTCGGGACCAAGCGGCGCCGCCCGCGCCTCGGTCTCGGCCCGCACGGCGCGAAACGCGTCGCGCCAGGCGCTGCGTGGATCAGGCGATCCCGCCGCCGGCCCGATGGCATGAACCGTCGGCTCGCCCTGGCGGCGGCGAATGACAGGTGACGAGGTCGCTGGAGGCATCCCCAATCCCGGGTCTGGAGGAATCAGCAATTTGCAGAGGCGACGAAATCGAAAACAGCCGGCCCAACCCAATGGTTCCTTCCCAAGATACGTGACGTCCTGACGTCTGGTTACCCGTGCTCGCGGAGAGTTTATCGCAACCGGCGCGGCCACGGGGCCATTGTGGCCCCACCAGGGGTCCCGGGTCCAGACCTTAAAACATTGGTATTACAGTAGCTTAATGCCGCAGCGCAGGGCCGGCCGGGATCACGGCGCGACCTTGACCGCAGCAACGCCGGCGGTCGCCGCCACGGTATCCTGCGGGGCAGTACCGCCGCTGACCCCGATGGCCCCCGCCAGCTTGCCGTTGAGGAGGATCGGGAGCCCGCCTTCGGAGGCGATCGGCCGGGCGGCATCCGGAAACGACATGAAGGCGGCATTGCCGGCTGCGAACTGGTCGGCAAACACCTTGCTGGGCCGGCGGAACAGCGCCGAGGTGCGCGCCTTGGCCTGGGACAGCGCCGCCGAGGAGCTCTGGGCGCCGTCCATCTTCTCGAAATAGATCAGCTCGCCCTCCGGCCCCACGATGGCGACCGCCATGCGCCAATTGTTCTTTTTCGCCTCCGCGATGGCGGCATCGGCCGCCGCCTTGGCCTGCTCATTGACGATCGGGGAACCGTAATCGGGGGCCGGCGTCGGCGGGAGCGCGACCGGCCGTTCGGCCGGGGGCTGTTGGGCCTGGGCGCAGACACCGAGGAGACAGACCCCCAGCAACAGGCCAGCCCCGGTCGCCAAGGTGGTCAAAGCAGCAGTTCGCATATCGATCTCCCAATGCGGCACGGGCCGAAAGCCGTCATCATCTGGTCGAAAATCTGTCGTCGGTGATGATTGCGCCCGGCCAGCCCCGTTCAGGATAGGCGAGTTGGCGCAAGATCAGCAAGGAGGGCTTGCCGGCGGGCCCTTCCGCGGTGACAATATCATCCACAACAGCGGACAATCCAATGCGATACATGGTTTTCGGCCGGACCGGCTTGGTTTGGGCGGCGAGCGCCGGCCTCATGGCGGCTCTCGCCACGGGATTTCCGGGCCTGGCGCCGGCCCCGGCCGCCGCCCAGAACGCCAATTGCCGCAATACCGGCAGCTTCGACCGCTGGCTCGCCGACTTCAAGAAGGAGGCCCTGGCCCAGGGCATCTCGGCCGCCGCCCTCAACGCGGCGTCGCCCTATCTGGTGCTCGACCAGCGCATCATCGGCATCGACCGGGGGCAGCGCTTCTTCTCCCAGAATTTCCTCGAATTTTCCGACAAGATGCTGGCCGGCTCCCGGCTGGGGTCGGGCGCGGCTCAGATCAGGAAGTACCAGCCGATTTTTGCGCGCGAGGAGAAGGAATTCGGCGTGCCGGCCGCGGTCATCACCGCGTTCTGGGGGCTGGAGAGCGATTTCGGCGCCGGCCAGGGCAAGGACCAGGCGCTCAAGTCGCTGGCGACGCTGGCCTATGACTGTCGCCGCGGCGACATGTTCCGCGGCCATCTGTTCGATGCGCTGCGCATGATCGAGCGTGGCGACCTGCGGCCGGAGGAGATGATCGGCTCCTGGGCGGGCGAGCTCGGGCAGACCCAGATGATGCCGTCGGAATACTACCGGGACGCCGTGATCTATGACGGCGGCACACGGCGCGATTTGATCAAGAGCGCGCCCAACGTGATCGGCTCGACCGGGAAATACCTCACCTATCTGGGCTGGAAGCGCGGCGAGCCGTGGCTGCAAGAGGTGCGGGTGCCCAGCAATGTTCCGTGGGATCAGGCCGATCTGTCGATCCAGCACCCGCGCTCGAAATGGGCCGGCTTGGGCGTGACGCTCGCGGATGGCAGGCCCTTGCCGTCCGACGCATTGCCGGCCTCGCTGGTCCTGCCGATGGGACGCTTCGGCCCGACTTTCCTGGCCTACAACAATTTCCAGATTTACCTGAAGTGGAACCAGTCGTTGATGTATGCGCTCACCGCGGGCTATTACGCCACGAGGCTCGAGGGCGCGCCGGCCATGCGGCGCGGCGGCGACATTCCCAAGCTCAGCTTCGAGGAGACGCGCGAGCTGCAGCAGATCCTCGAGAAGCGCGGCTTCGACATCGGGCGCACCGACGGCATCCTCGGCCTCAAGAGCCGCAGCGCGGTGCGCGAGATGCAGGTCAAGCTCGGCCTGCCGGCCGATTCCTGGCCGACCGCGGAATTGCTCGGCCGGCTGCGCGGAGGCCGGTAGGCTTTCCGGCCTGGAGCCCGCATGGAGCGTAGCGCAATGCGGGAGCGGTCGCCCCGGATTACGCTACGCTCCATCCGGGCGACAACGCTAGGACGCCCCGCTCTTCTCCAAGGTCAGCGCAAAGCCGGGCTTGCTCACCTGGATCAGGTCGCAGTCGGCATGCCGGGTGAGCTCCGCCATCAGCCTGACCAGCGGATGCTTGAGCGTGACATATTCCTTGGCGGGTCCGGCGGCGCGCATCGCCGCGATGTCGTCCCGGTTCAGCAACCAGCGCAGCAGCATCTCCTCGTCGGAGACGTCGGGCCCGCCGAGCTCGCGGCGCATGTCGGCGAGGCTCGGCTGCGGACGCTCCTGCGCCATGATCTCGCGGGCACGTGGGCGGTCGAGGATGCGGCCGCGCACCTCCTGGTCCATGGCGGTGACCGCCTCCTCGCCGAACTGGCCGAGCGCGTAGCGGATGACCTGATCGGTCACCTCCTTGTAGCGCTCGCCCAGGATGACGTTGATGGCGGCCTGGCTGCCGACGAATTGCGACAGCGGCGTCACCATGATGGGATGGCCGAACTCGACCCGCACCCGGCCGGTCTCCTCCAGGGCCTCGAGCAGCTGCGCCTCCTTGCCGACCTGGCGCAGCTGATGGCCGAGATTGGAGATCATGCCGCCCGGCACCTGATGCTGGTAGGTGGCGTAGTCGTATTCGGCCGGCACCCCGATCGGGAAGCCTTCGCGCTTGGCGATGACCGTGAAATGATCGGTGACCGGCCGCAGCACATCCTCGTCGATCACCGGCCGGTAGCCGATGGCACGCAAATTGTGCGCCACGTTGAAGATCGAGGGCAGCGCCGCCCCGTCGGCGAGCGGCGGCACGCCAGTATTGACGATGCGGATGCCGAGCCGGACCGCCTCCAGCGCCACCAGCGGCCCGAGCCCGGTGGTGCAGTGGCTGTGCAGCTCGACCGGAATGCCGCCGCTGTTGGCCAGGATGACCGGCACCAGCGTGCGGGTGCGCTCGGGCGTGAGCAGGCCGCCCGGATCCTTGAGGCAGAGCCGGAACGGCTCGAGCGAGGCCGCCTGCCGGCAACGCTCCGCGTAATACTCGTCGGTGTGGACCGGCGAGACCGAGTAGATCAGGTTGACGATCGGATCGAGTCCGAACTTGCGCGCCACCGCCACCCGGTATTGCCACCCTGGCAGGTCGTTCCAGGGCTCCGAGATACGGGCCTGCCGGATGCCGTTGGCGGCCATGCGCTCGATAAACAGCTCATACATGCAGGGCGGATCGAAGCCGAACGTGTTGACCCGTCCGGCGATCAGGCGCAGCGGCGTGTTGGGCACCAGCTCGGCGACCCGCCGGATGCGTTCCCACGGATCCTCGCGCAGCTCGCGCACGGCCTTCTTGATGTGCGAGCCCGAGAGCAGCTCGATCGCCAGGAAGCCCGCCTGGTCGAGCCGCCGGGCGATCGGCAGCATCATGCCGGTCGACATCCGTTCGGCCCACAGGCTCTGATGGCCGTCCCGGATGGTGGTGTCGACGAATTTGATCTCGTCCATGGCGGCTCCGGGGCTTCAGGGCGCGGGCGGCGAGTTAGGCCTGATCCAGAACAGGGTCTGGCCGAACTCGACGAACTGGCCGTTCGACACCAGGATGCGCTCGATCACCCCGGCGGTCTCGGTCTTGATGCTGGCGAACACCTTCATCACCTCGATGAGCCCGACCGTGGCGCCGGCCGCGACCTTGGCTCCCGGAACCACGAACGGCGGATCCGACGGCGAGGGGGCGGCGTAGAACTTGCCCACCATGGGAGCGGCGACCGGCAGCAACCCCGTTTCGGGCGCCTCGCCCTGCGGCGCTTCGCGCCCGGGCGCCGCCGAGCTTGCGGCCGGCACGACCGGTGCGGCTGCCGCCGGCGATGGACGGGCGGGCGCGGCGTCGGCTCTGGCGGACACGTAGCCGCCCTTGCTGACGGTGATCTTGCGCTCGCCCTGCTCCAATTGGAGGAAATCGAACTTGGATTGCTCGAACAGCTTGATGATCTCGAGCACGTCGTCTTCGGTCAGCTCCATCAACCGCTCTCCTGCGGCCGGCGCCGCGTGCCGGTGGCCAATCTTTGGTTTCGGCCAATCCTGTCGCCGATCGGGCTTGGGCAAGATCCAAGAGGATTTCGACCAGCCGAGCCGGCGTGTCAACCATGCCGACGGCTGCCGCCAGCATCCCGTCGGCGCCAGCGACCGCGGAACTATCGTGGCGCCAATTCGTTACGGGACATCGGCCGGGGATCCGATTGGAATTAACAGCCGTTCACGCTCGCTTGCGGCAGCGTCTCTTGGGCAGCATCACCCGGGTATTGCCGCCGCCGCATTTGTTACATTGTTGTTCCGGCGATCAAAGTCCGGCCGTAATATGCGGCTAGTCGCGTGCATACGATACATCGCGTGCGCCAAGCAAATGACGCCGCCACGCTCAGGAGGGGAACTTGCCCAAGGTTTTGCAGATCGAAACGACTCGAAAGAACGCCTTGCTGACGGTCGCAATGGTGTCCGCGCTGGCACTGACGCAATGGTTCCTGGGCTCCGAAAGCGTCCCGGCCGCCGCCGCGCAGGTGCCGGGGACCATCGTGGTTGCCCAGGCGCCTCCTCCCAAATGCGGTCAGGACGCGCAGCATCCGTGCCCCAAGGGGACGCCGCAGCAGCCGACCCCGAAGGCGCCCGCACAGCAGCCGCCGCCGCAGCAACAGCAGCCAAAGCCGCAGCAGGCGCAACCTCAGCCGACGCCGCCGCCCGCCCAGCTGCCCAAGCAGCAGGCGCAGCCTCAGCCCCCGCCCACAGCGCCGTCGCCAGCCCTCAAGCAGCAGGTGCAGCCGCAATTGCAGCCTCAGCTGAAACAGCAGGCGCTGCCCAAACAGAATGGGCAGAAACCGTTGGATCAGGGCCAGGACCAGCACCAGCAGGGCCAGAAGGTCCTTCCCGGCGGCCAGCAACCGGTGCAAGTGGTGCCGGGCGGCCAGCAGCCACAGCAGGGCCAGAAGATCGTGCCCGGCGGCCAGCAACCGGTGCAAGTGGTGCCGGGCGGCCAGCAGCCGCAGCAGGGCCAGAAGATCGTGCCCGGCGGCCAGCAACCGGTGCAGGTGGTGCCGGGGGGCCAGCAGCCGCAGCAGGGCCAGAAGATCGTGCCCGGTGGCCAGCAGCCCGCGCAGGTCGTGCCCGGAGGCCAGCAGCCCGTGCAGGTCGTGCCCGGAGGCCAGCAGCCGCAACTGGGCCAGAAGGTTGCGCCTGGCGGCGGCGCGCCGCCCGCGCAGGTTTTCAAGCGTGTCGCCCCGAACCCCGGACAGCCGGCACAGCCCGGCCAAGCGGCGGGCGGACCTGTCTTCGGCAATGTGCAGGATTTGCGCGCCCAGCGGCATGAGCGCACCGAAGCCGGCGGCCGGATCGTCATCGAGGAGCCCGATCACCGGCAAATCGTGCGCGAAGGCGGCCAGGCGTTCGTGCGCCACGATGAAAGCCAGCGCTTCTTCCAGTTCGAGCAGGGACGCCGCGAACGGCGCGGCGACGGCATGTACTCGATCTTCGCCCGGCCGGGCGGCGACGAGATCATCACCGTCACCGACGACGATGGCCGGCTGGTGCGGCGCTTCCGCCGCGACCGCGACGGCCGGGAGTTCATCCTGATCGACAACCGCCGCCCGCGCGGCGAGGCGATCTTCCTCAACCTGCCGGTGCCGATCATCGGCATCCCGCAGGATCAATACATCGTCGATACCGCGGTGGCGCCCGAGCCGTTCATCTACCAGACCCTGGCGGCGCCGCCGCTGGTGCCGATCGAGCGGCCCTATTCGCTCGACGAGATCCGCTACAATGTGGCGTTGCGCGACCGCATGCGGCGGATCGACGTGGACACCATTACCTTCGACTTCGGCTCCTGGGAGGTCGCGCCCGATCAAGTCGCGCGGCTGCAGCTCGTCGCCCAGGCGATCCAGGACGTCATCTCGCGCAATCCGAACGAGGTGTTCCTGATCGAGGGCCACACCGACGCGGTCGGCCAGGACGTGGACAATCTGTCGCTGTCGGACCGGCGCGCCGAGACGGTCGCCAGCATCCTGACCGAGAGCTTCCAGGTCCCGCCGGAGAACCTGACCTCGCAGGGCTACGGCGCCCACTTCCTCAAGATCCAGACGCCCGAGGCCAACCGGCAGAACCGGCGGGTGACGGTGCGGCGGATCACGCCGCTCCTGGCCGGCGGCAACGGGTAGAGCATTTTCAGGAAAAGTGGACTCCGGTTTTCCGTCCGAAAATGCGACAAGTGCAAAAATGCTGGAGCGGTTTCTTTCTCCGGTCCATGTGAAACCGCTCTAGCTGCCGACGCGGGGCACCGCTGCCGAGCTGCACAATCCAGTCAAGGCCGGGACCGGTGTCCCGGCCTTCGACGTTTTGGAAGGTCAGCGGCTCGCCTCGCGCGAATAATAGCGCGTGCCATAAGGCTTGGGCGAATACTCCGGATGATAGCTGCAGCGTCCCGCGAAGGTCTCGCGCCGGCGCTCGCAGTCGGCGGCGATCGTCTGCGCGCTCGGCTTGGTGCCCTTCTCGATCCATTGCATCAGCGCATCGAGCGCGGCGGCGAGCTCGGGCGCGCTCTGTCCGGTGTGCTCGTTCTCGTCGGTGAAGGCCTGCACCAGCCGCTCGCCGCTGCCGGCGCGCTCGACGGCGGCCCAGTAGGCCGACTGCACCTCGACCACCACCTGCGGATCGTTGAGCGAATGGATCGACACCACCGGCAGCGGCAGCGCGCCGGTCGGCTCGCCGTCGGCCTTGAGCTGCGCGACCGCGGCCGGATCGGTGGCAAAGCGCGCGACGCCCCGGTTCAGCTCGGCATCGTTGCTCGATCCGGTGTACTGCACGTCGATATTGGAGAAGGCGCTGCGGCCTTGCGTGATGCGCTCGGCGATATCGCGAAACACGAATGTCGCCGCCTGCATATGACGAGCCAGCATGCGCTCCGGAAACCGCATGACGCCGAGAATATTGGCGAGATTGTGCTTCTGCGGCTCGCTGCGCTCGGCCGCCGGATGGGCGACGCCGGTACAGGCGTCGATCGCGGTCTCGAGGTCCTTGAGCGTCATCTTGGATTGCGCCGGCAGGCCGCTCCACAGCGGGTATTGCGGCTCGTCCGGTCCGGGCAGGTTCTTGCAGTAATACTGATAGACGGCACGCAGGTCGGCGCGGAACTGGTGACCGATGGGCGCCCCCACCACGAAGCCGCTGTTGAAGAAGGCCCCGTCATAGCTCGCGCTGCCGTCCGCATTCCTGCCATAGGCTTCGATCAGCTTGGCTCCGACCAGGCCGCCATACGAGGCGCCGTGATAGATGGTGCGCCGGGGCTTGGCGATGCGCTCGATAAAGAACTTTCGCGCCTGATCGGAATCCTCCGCCGCCATTTGCACTCCGTAGCCTTCGCGCCGGTAGCTCGACGCCACCCAACCGAAGCCGCTTTTGACCGCGAAGGCGTATTTGGCGAGATCGCCCTGGCTGCTGGTCGCGGTCGGCGGCACCACGGCGGGACCGCCGTGGCCGAATACGATCAGGTTGCCGTTCCAATCCTTCGGCATGGCGGCCAGCAAATAGGCGCCGCTGGCGAGATGCTCGGAATAGCAGGTCGCGATCTCGGCGACCGCCGCCGGACAGGCCACTGCGGCCGGCAGCGCGGCCGGCGATCCCGCCTGGGCGGCGGCCGGCGCGGCGCTCGCCACCAAGGCGATGACGGCGACGCTCGCCGGCCCGAAGTGCTGCATCATGCGTGGCATGGCTTCCCTCTTTTCAATCGATCTCGATTCAATCCCGATTTGATCGGCGACCGCCGGCGACCACGCGTTTACATCACATCGCCCATGACTTCCTCGCCCTCGCCGGGCGGACGCTCATAGAATTCCGGGTTCATCCGGCTGGCGACGCCTACGCCCTTGAGGGTCTCGCTGAACTCCTGGCGGATCGCCGGATCCTCCTGGTGATACGGAATGGCGCTACCGCCTTTGCTGAGGTCGATGGCACCGAAATCCATCAATTGCTCGCCCGGGCGGCCGGCCTTGCGGGCGCGCTGATTGTTCGGACCGTGCCAGGCGGTGATGCGCAGCCCCTCCTTGCCGGTGCCGAAATGCTGGTGGAACCAGTCGCCGCTCATCGGCGCAGCCGACACCATGCCGACCGGCTCGTAATCCTGCCGCAGGATCTTGTCGGCCTTGCCGTTCTTCCAAGGCGTGGTGCCGAGCGATTCCGGCCAGGTGTAGGTGTAGCCCTTGCCCTTGACGCAGATGAGCACTGCCGCCGAGGCATGCTTGTGGGCCTTGGAATAGCGCCCGGTCTCGTGCTGGCCGATCCACAGGTAGAACCGGTTGCCCGCCATCGAGGGCTCGACCCGCCGGTAACCGGGCGAGCGGCGGTTGTCGAGCGGCAGCTCGGTATTGACGATGTCGGGAATGAGATTGGTGCGGCGCATGGCGAGGCCGCGAATCGGATCAGGCTCGAGATCGTCGCTCGGCTTGAAGAAATCGTCGGCGCCGGAGAACCGCTCGGTGAAATTGTGCGGGCAATCGAAGATGAAGCCCGGATTGTCGATCAGGTTCATGACATTGGGCGCGGTGGTGCCGCACAATAGCTGCGCCGGCGCGCTGCCCGCATTGATGAAGCGGTGGAAGGCATTGAGCGGGATGGTGAACAGCGAGCCCTTCTGCCATTCGAACACGTGCCGCTTGGTCTGGCCCTCCTGCCAGACCTCGGTCGAGCCGCGGCCCTCCACCACCAGGACTACCTTCTCGAACAGGTGGCGCTCCACGTTGAGGGCGCCGGCGCCCGGAATCTCGACCACATAGGAGCCCCACAACCCTTCGGTGCCGTATAGCTGGATATAGCTGCCGCGCCCGCCCAGCCGCTTCCACGGCGTCATCGGCAGGTCCTGCACGCGCCGCACCCCGATGCCGCGATAGACCGGCACCCCCTCGGCCTCCATGAACACGTCATAGGGCATCGGCTTGCGTTTGAAGGTGCCGAACCCGGCATTCTCGCCGGCCTTGGGCTCATGCCAATGGGACTGATCGGGGGTGTCGTGCATCGGGAACCTCCTGCGCTGACGGCGTTGCGGGCAATTCACCCGGCCGGCTTATCCGCCGCCTGAGTTGGTAAGCAGTTTCCTCATGTAATCAAGAGTGTCGTCTCCCCGGCTGTGGTTGCGCGGCAACTTGTTCGCGCGCCGCGTTCAGCCGTTCTTGCTCTCGGACAAGAGCTTCTTGATGTAGTCGAGCAGGTCGGGCGGCGCGCCGGCGATGCCTTCGATCGCGCGCAGCACCTCCTCGCCGCCGATCGGGCTTACGTCAACCTTGAGCCGGCCGGCCTCGTCCAGATATTGCGGGTCCTGGTGCACGGCCAGGAACGCGGCCTGCAGCGCCTTGGCGCGATCGGGGGGCAGCCCGGGCGGCGCCGCGAACGGCCGCGACAGCCGGTAGGGCAATTCGGCGAGATCGATCAGGGCGCGGGCGCGATCGTCGCGGGCGAGCTCGCGCGCGGTCGGCACGTCGGGAAATTGCGGGTGGCGGGTGACGCGCGCGAACTGCAAGAGCACCTGCATGCCGCTGTCCGGCTTGAGCCATTCGGGATGGGAGGACGACACCGCGGAAAGGCCGACGAAGCGGCCATCGGTCTCCTTGCGGTCGGCCGCGAGGAACAGCGCGTTGCTGTCCGGATAGCCGGCGATCAGGCGGATGTTGAGCGCGAGCGCGTCGCGCAGCACCGTCGATATGTCGTTGCCGGTCGCGCCCTCGGCGGTGCCGCCCAGCACCAGCGGCGGACCGCCGCGCCGGCGCGCATCCTCGATCGATTTCACCGCCGCATCCTTGCGGGTGATCAGCAGATACGCGTCGTTGGCATAGCTCGACGACGAGCCGAGCCAGGTCAGCTTGCGCGGATCGAAGCGGACATTGGGGTTGTTGCCGATCAGCCCCATGAGCGGCATGTCGCGCGCGAAGGTGGCGAGCACGGTGCCGTCCTTGGGGGCGGTGTTGTAGAGGTAATTGACCGAGCGCAGGCTGCCGGCGCCCGGCATGTTCTGGAGCACGACGGTCGGATTGCCCGGGATGTACTTGCCCAGATGGGTGGCGACCAAGCGGCCGTAGACGTCATAGCCGCCGCCCGACCCGTATCCGACCACCAGGCTGACCACCTTGCCCTTGTAGAAATCCGCCACCGCGTCGGCGCGCGCGGGCGCGCCCGACAGCACCAGCAAGGTCGCCACCGCCATCCTGAGCCATACCATCGTGGCCTCCGTACCGCCGGACCGGCCTGCTCCCGCGCCGGCGAAATCCGATCCGCAGCCCGATTGTCTTACAACGCCACCTCTTTGTATACTTGGGGCCGAGGCATCGAAGATAAAACACAAGGGAGGACCTCATGAAGATACGAACCATGAAGCCATGGCTCGTCGGCGCGCTCATGCTCTTGAGCCCCGCCGCATTCGCGCAACAGCCGCCCGAAATCCCGTTCGATTCGGTCGCGAACTTCCTGAAGCTGCCGCCCGACATGCATCTCGGCGAAGCTTCGGGCGTGGCGGTCAACTCCAAGGGCCACGTCTTCGTCTATAACCGCGGCGGCAGCAGCCAGGGCCCCGCCTTCGCCAACACGGCTTCGCAGCTCCTCGAGTTCGATCACGACGGCACCTACCTGCGCGAGATCGGCAAGGGCCTCTACGCCTGGTCCTTCGCCCATACGGTGCGGGTCGACAAGGACGACAATATCTGGGCCACCGACAAGGGCTCGGACATGATCATCAAGTTCAACCCGGAAGGCCGCGTCCAGATGGTAATCGGGCGCAAGCAGGAGGCCTCGGAGAAGACAGAGCCGCACGAGCGCGTCAATCCGCCGAAGCCGTTCGAGGACGGCCGCTTCCGCCAGCCGACCGACGTGACCTGGGACAGCAACGGCAACATCTATATCAGCGACGGTTACGTCAATGCGCGCGTCGCCAAGCTGAGCAAGGACGGCGACTGGCTCAAGTCCTGGGGCAAGCACGGCAATGGCCCGGGCGAGTTCAACCTGCTACATTCGATCGCGTCCGACGCCCAGAACAACATCTATGTGGGCGATCGCAACAACCGGCGCATCCAGGTGTTCGACACCGACGGCACCTTCAAGCGCGAGATCCGGATCGATGTCCCGCCGCCGCCCGATGCCCGCCCCGCGATCGGCAACATGCCCAACCTGACCGACTACCTCAAGACCGGCGGCACCCAGACGCCGGGCGCACCGTGGGCGCTCTGCATCACCCCGCCGCCCAACCAGGTGCTCTACAGCGCGGACGCGTTTCCGGGCCGCATCTACAAGCTGAGCCTCGACGGCAAGGTGCTCGGCATGCTCGGCAAGTCGGGCAAGCAGCCCAAGCAGTTCGGCTGGATTCATGAGATGGCGTGCCCGTCCGAGAACGAGCTGTATGTGGCCGAGATCCTGAACTGGCGCGTTCAGAAGCTGCTGCTGCATCCGACGCAGCAGCGCGCGGCGGCCGAAACGCCCTGAGCGTTCGGACGCCCGCGGTCGCCGGGCCGCGGGCGTCCCTCTCGTTTCTCAGCTGCGGACAAAACTCATGGCGTACCGAAACGCGACCGCGCTCATCGCGCTCACGCTCGGGCTCGGCCTGGCGGGCGCGCAAGCGCAGGAGCTGTCGAAATATCCGGATTGGTCGGGCCAGTGGCTGCGGATCGGCGGCATCCAATGGGACCCGAGCAAGCCGCTGGGAGCCGCGCAGCAACCGCCACTGACCCCGGAATACCAGGCCAAATTCGATGCCAGCCTGGCCGACCAGTCGCATGGCGGGCAAGGCAACAATGCGCGGTTCACCTGCGTCCCGCACGGCATGCCGCGGGCCATGACCGCCACCTTTCCGTTCGAAATCCTGATCATGCCGAAGACCACCTACATCCTGTTCGAGAACCAGCCGGACCGCCGTATCTACACCGACGGGCGCGACTGGCCGCAAAATCTCGAGCCCGCCTTCGCGGGCTACTCGATCGGCCATTGGGAAGAGGGCGGAAACGGCGGCTTCGACCGGCTCGAGGTCGAGACCCGCAACATGAAAGGGCCGCGCGACTTCGACACCAGCGGGATGCCGGTGCACGAGGACAACCAGACCGTAGTCATGGAGAAGCTCTATCTCGACAAGTCCAACAAGGACGTCCTGCACGACGAGGTCACCACCATCGACCATGCGCTGACGCGGCCCTGGACGGTGACCAAGAGCTACCGCCGCGAGCGCAATCCGATCTGGTTCGACAACAATTGCGCCGAGAACAACAATCACGTGGTGGTCGGCAAGGAGAACTATTTTCTCAGCGCCGACGGCTTGCTGATGCCGGCCAAGAAGGACCAGCCGCCGCCGGATTTGCGGTATTTCAAGCGGCCGTAGGCGGCGCTCGTCACGTCCGGTTCGTAGGGGCGGCCCTCGTGGCCGCCCTGGGTCGTGGGCGCCCACGAGGGCACGAGGGGCGCCCCTACGCAATCCAGGTCGAAGATCCCCGCACAAACGCCATCAGGTCGGCAGCGGCTCGAGGTCGAGCTCGAGCGCCTGCAGCACCCGCGCATTCATGTTGTAGGAGCCGATCAGCACGGTCAGCTCGACGATCTGGCGGGTGTCGAAATGACGCTTGACCTCGGCGAAAACGGCGTCCGGGACCACGATGTCCCGGGTCATGACATCCGCATAGGCGAGCGCGGCGCGCTCGCGCGCGCTGAAGAACGACGTGCCCTGCCAATCGGCGAGCGCATCGCATTCCGGCAGCGACAGCCCGTCGGCGAGCGCCAGGGCGGGCACGTGCTGGCGCAGCACGTATTTCACCTTGGTCAGGTGGCCCAAACGGATGATGACGATCTCGCGCAGCCGCCCGTCGAGATCGGTCTTCCAGCGCACCGCGTTGGAATGTTTGAACCAGCTCTCGGCCAGCGCCGGGCTGTTGAGCAGCATGCGATAGATGTTGATCAGCCGGCCGCGGCGGCCGGCGCTGAACTTGGCGACCAGCTCGGCGAATTCGGGATGGTCCTTCGGGTCGATCAGGGGAATGCGAGCCATGAGTTGTGTTCATTCCATCTTGAAGTTGGTGGCTTTCATGATCGGGGTCCAGCGCTGGACCTCGTCGGCGACCAGTCGCTTGGCCTCGAGCGGACCGGACTCGGCGGTCGGCTCGAAGCCGGACGCCACCAGGAGCTTGTCGAAGGCGTCGTCGGCCATCAGCTTGCGGGTCGCGCTCACGATCTGATCGATGATCGCGGGGGACAGCCCGGCCGGCGCGAACAGGCCGTTGAAGTTGGCGGCCACCATTCCGGGCAGTCCGGCTTCCCGCGCGGTGGGGATGTCGGGCGCGGCGCGCAGCCGGGTCTCGGCCGCCACCGCCAGGATCCGCACCTTGCCGGTGCGGTGAAAGTCGAGCAGCGCCCCTCCGATATTGGGGGTCATCATCGGGATGTGGCCGCTCGCCAGATCGGTGAGGCCGGGCGCCGCGCCCTTGTAGGGAATATGCACGATGTCGGGCGCGTTGATCAGCTGCTTGAACAGCTCGCCCGCCAGGTTGGTCAAGGTGCCGGCGCCGGCCGAGCCGTAGGACAGCCGGCCCGGATTGGCCTTGGCGTAGGCGATCAGCTCCAGCAAGGTGCGGGCCGGCACCAATTCATGCACCACGATGACGGTTGGCGAATTGGCCAAGATGTAGACCGGTGCGAAATCCCGGATCGGGTCGTAGGGCGGCCGGCTCATCAACAGCGGCAGCAGCACCTGCGTGCTGGTATTGCCGAACAGGAACGTGTAGCCATCGGGCTGCGCGCGCGCCACCTCGCTGGCGCCGAGCGCGCCGCCGCCGCTCGCCTTGTTCTCAATGACCACCGTGCCGAGATCGGATCCGATCCGCTGCGCCCACAGGCGGCCCACCACATCGGTCGCGCCGCCCGGCGCGAACGGCACGATAAGCCGGATCGGCCGGTCGGGGTAACGGCCCTGGGCGCGCGCCCGCGGCGCCGCCGCCATCGACAGGAAAGCCAATCCGGCCGCCAGCAGGTCACGTCGATTCATCGCGGGTCCTCGCCATCGGTGCCGCCCGTCTCCAGCAAGACCCATAGCATGCGGGAGCGATCAGCGTCCCCTGCCGGCGCCCGCCAGCGCCGCCTTGGCGACCACTTCCAGGGGAGTCGCATAGACCTGCCGGATCAGCGCCTGCACCTGCTCGCCGGTGATGGCGGCGACCGCGAGCTGCATGCGGGCGGCCTCCGCCAGGAGCTCGGGGTCCTGCATGGCGGCATCGAAGGCCCGGCGCAGCAGCACGACGCGCGCCGGCGGCATGCCGGGCGGCGCGAAGAACGGCCGCCCCATCTTGTTGGGGGCCGCCCATACGGCGAGAATCTGCCGCTCCTCCTCGGTCCTGGCCAGGTCGAAGACCGAGGGCACGTCGGGCAGCTCCGGATTCTTGTCGAGCGCGAACTGAACCAGGAGGCGGATCTTCTTCTCCCTGAGCCAATCGGCGTTGAGCGAAACCAGCGTATCCCAGGTGATGCCGCAGCGCCCGTCGATCTCGCCGCGCTCCATCGCGATGTTGCTCTCGGACGCCGCCTGGTAGCCGCCCACGACCTTGAAGCGGGTGCCGAACAAGGCGTTCATCACGTTGGGATAGATCGCATCGGTGCTGCTGGGACCGCTGGTTCCCACCACCATCTCCCGCGTCTTGACGTCGTCGAGGGTGCGGATCGGCGAGGTGTGCCAGACCATGCAGACATTGGTCTCGTTGTTGGCGCTGCCGATCCAATTGACCTTGTCGACGTCGAAATGGCTGTCGGCCCCCATCAGCGGATCGAAGGCGAGCGCCCGCTGGGCGGTCGCGATGGCGGTGCCGTCCCGGGGTGCCACATTGTAGATGAAGCCCATCAGGCGCCGGCCGCTGGCGCCGGGCATGTTCTGCACCACTACGCCGGGGTGGCCCGGAAGGTGGCGCCCAAGATGGCGGGCCAAGAGCCGCGCATAGGCGTCATAGGGCCCGCCCGGCGCCGAGCCGACGTATAGATTGATGTCCTTGCCGCTGAATTCGTCCTCCGCCGACGCGGGCGAGGAGGCGACAGCGGCGAGCAGGAGCACAGCCGCGGCACCGATGCCGGATCGAGCGGAATGCCGCATGCCGACGCTTGCTCCTTGCCAACTCAAAGCAACGCAAAGATTCAAGAGGACCTCACAGCTTCAGCAGCTTCCTCGCATTCTCGTAATAGACCTTGTTCTTCTCCTCCGGCGTGAGACCGATATGGTTGATCAGGTCGACGCCTTCGCGCTTGAGCACGAACAGCGGGGGCGAATCGGTGCCGAACACGAAATGGTCGATCCCCACCGTGTCGATGGCGCAGCGCGCCGCCGGCGGATGGTAGCAGGTGGATTCCAGATACATCATCTTGAGATAGTGGCTGGGCGCATGCTTGATCAGCATCGGTTCGTAGGAGCCGAGGAAATATGCCTCGTCCTGCAGCCGGTAGGCATAGTCCATGCGGCCGATCATCTCGCAGATGCCGCCGCCCAGATGGGTGCCGACCAGCTTGAGCTTGGGCAGCTTCTCGAAAATGCCGCGCACGATCAGCCGCCCCAGCGCCAGCGCATTGTCCATCGGACGCCCGATGCTCGATGCCAGCCGGTAGTCGCGCATCCGCTCCTCACCGAAGCCGACCGAAGGCGGATGAATCACCACCGGCACGTCGAGCTCGCATGCCAGCTGGAAGAAAGGCATGGCATCGTCGTCGTCCGGATAGCTGCCCTTGAGGCTCGAGGTGATCCAGGCGCCTTTGAGCCCGTCCTGCTTGATGGCGCGCTCGAACTCGCGCAGAAACTCGTCACCCCCGTACGGCACCGTCGAGGCCATGCCGACGATCGAGGGATACTTGGCCTGCTGGGCGGCATTGAACCGGTTCTGCCGCTGGCAACGCTCGAGCTGCTGCTGGCGATCCATGTCGCGCAGATTGTGCAGCGGGTTGGAGATGACGGTGATGTCGACCCCGCCGATCTTGGCGGCCTCGAGCGCGTTCTCGATCGTGGTCGGGACGTTGCCCTTGCGGCCCGCGTTGATGTTGCGGTGAAACCCGGTGCCGGTGAAGGCCGGCATATCCTCGGGCGGCAACACATGCACGTGAAAATCGATGATCATTCGGTTCCTCTCGGCACCGCGCGGCGCGGCGCGACACGCTAAAGCAATTTCCGGCGGGATGAAATCGCGCGGAAGAGTTTTTCCAACCGGCCGGCGGATCGCATCCGGAGGGGCGTGAACCGCCGCCCCGGAAGTGGCACCATGCGGCCGAGAGCGGCAGCCGGCGCGGAGCGCCCAAGCGTGGAGCGACAACGCGCCGGGGCGCCAAAGCGCGGAGCGCCAGGGGGGACACGGATGAAGATCGCGAAATTCGAGGACTTCCATGTGGACGGCGGCTGGGACACCTATTCGTTCCTCAAGATCACCACCGACCAGGGGCTCTGCGGCTGGTCGGAATTCAAGGAGAGCCGCCGTCGCGGGCTCGGCGCGCTGATCCATGGGCTGGGCGCGAGCCTGATCGGGGAGGATCCGCGCGCCATCGGCCGCATCGACGCGGCGCTCTATTCGCTCATCCGCACCACCGCCGGCGGGCTGCAATCCAACGCCGCTGGGGCCATCCTCAACGCCTGCCTCGACATCAAGGGCAAGGCGCTGGGCGTGCCGGTGCATGAACTCTTCGGCGGCGCGCTGCGCGAGCGCATCCCACTCTACTGGTCGCGCTGCGGCGTGATCCGCTCGCGCTGCGCCTCGTTCTTCGACGGCCATGTGATCGACCGGCCCGCGGTGCGCTCGCTCGCCGATCTCGAGGCCGCCGGCCGCGAGGCGTTCGAGCGCGGCTTTGCGGCGCTCAAGACCAATGCGCTGGTGTTCGACGAGCGCGGCGGTGGTCAATATACCCCGGGCTCGGCGCGCGGCGACGGCCACCCGGAGCTCAATCTGCCGGAGGCGATCGTCGAGGCCCTGATCGCGCAACTCGCCGCGTTGCGCAAAGGCGCCGGGCCGCGCATGCGGCTCATCGTCGACCTCAATTTCAACTACAAACCGGAGGGCTTCCGGCGCTTGGCCAAGAAGCTCGAGCCGTTCGAGCTGATGTGGCTCGAGATGGATCTCTATGAGCCCACGGCGCTCGGCCTGATCCGGCAGTCGACCACCACCCCGATCGGATCCCTGGAGACTATACTCGGCCGGCGCGCGCTCAGGCCCTATCTCGACCGTCATTGCGTCGACGTCGCGATCATCGATCCGCAGTACAACGGCGTTCCGGAAGCGCTCCGCATGGCCGCGATGGCGGACGCCTACGAGATCAACATCGCGTCGCACAATTTCAGCGGACCCTTGTCGGCGGTGATCTCGGCGCATTTCGCCGCGGTGGTCCCTAATTTCCGCATCATGGAGCTCGACGTCGACGAGGTGCCGTGGAAGCCCAAGCTCCTCACGACGCCCGCCATCATCGAGAACGGCACGTTCGTGGTGCCTGCAGGCCCCGGCTGGGGCACCGACATCGACGAAGCCGTATTGCGCGCGCACCCGGCCAAGATGTGATACAAGCCGAAGAAGCAGCTCGTGTCCCCGGGCAGCGGTCTCCTTCTCCCCGCGTGCGGGGAGAAGGTCGGGATGAGGGGACGCTTTCGCGAGTCTGAGCCTGCGGAGGCGCCCCATCACCGAGCCGAGTTCCGGTTTTCGCTCACGGTGCGCGGCCCTCTCCCCGCCCGCGGGGCGAGGAACGCTGCGGTGCTCGGCAGTCGCGGATCAACCATGATCAGATCGAGATTCTCGCACTTCGTGATTGCCGCCGCGCTCATCGCGCCGGCCGCCGCCATGGCCGAGCCGATCGCCGATTTCTATCACGGCAAGACCATCAATCTTTACGTCAGCTTTCCGCCCGGCGGCGGCTACGACATCTATGCGCGTGTGCTGCTGCCGTATTTCAGCCGCCACATCCCAGGCAATCCCTCGATCGTGGTCAAGAACATGGAGGGTGGCAGCGGCGTGCGGGCGGCCGGCTACATCTCCACCATCACGCCGCAGGACGGCACCTCGCTCGGGCTGTTCCTCGATACCTTGACGCTCGGCAAGGTGCTGGGCGGGCCGGGCGAGTTCGATCCGGTCAAGCTGGTGTGGATCGGACGCATCGTATCGACCGCGACGCTCGCCATGGTGTGGCACACCTCCGCAGTGCAATCGATCCAGGAGGCCAAGCAACGGCAGATCATCATCGCGGCCAGCGTTCCCTCCAACAGCTCCTCGTTCATTCCGACTGCGCTCAACGATCTCATCGGCACCAAGTTCAAGATCGTGCGCGGCTTCCCGGGCTCGCCCCCGATGGCGCTGGCGATGGAGCGCGGCGAGGTCGACGCCATCGGCGGCATGAGCTGGGAAGCCATTCAATTGACCAAGCCGGACTGGCTGACCGAGAAGAAGGCCCACGGCCTCTACACGCACGGCGCCATGCGGATCAAGGATCTGCCCGATGTCCCGGGCCTGCTCGATCTCGCGGTCGACGACAAATCGCGCCGAATTCTCGGCCTCATGGGCGGCGGCCCGGACATCGGCCGTTCGCTCGCCGCCGAGCCCGGCATCCCGGCGGAACGTGCCGCCGCCTTGCGCAAGGCCTTCATGGCCACCATGGAGGATCCCGAATTCGTCGCCGACATGCACAAGCGCAATCTCGGAGTCGAGCCGTTGACCGGCGAGGACGTGCAGAAGATCGTCGCCGCCGCGGTCGCGACCCCCCGCGAGCTGGTGGAGCAGGCCAGCCACTACGCCGGGCAGTAGAACACCATCACCAAGGAGAGTCTTCCGATGCGCTCACCGGTACCGGCCGTCCTGATCTTGCTTGGCTTGTGTGGCGGACTGATCCAGCCCGCTCAGGGCGAGGACCGGATCACCTTGCGGTTCGGCCAGATCGCCAACTCGGCGCGCAGCGTCTCTTCGATTGCTCTCACGGTAGCGCAGCGCAAGGGTTTCCTCGAGCGCGAGGGCATCGATCTTAAGGTGGTGGGCCTGCGCGGCACCCAGTATCAAATCGAGGAGCTGGACAAGGGCAGTGTCGAGCTCAGCCATACGGCGACGCCGTATCTGATCCAGGCGGTGCTTGCCGGCTCCAGCTCGGTCGCTGTCGTGGGGGCGGCCGCCAACACGATCTACAGCCTAATCGCCCAGCCGCAGATCAAATCGTTCGACGACCTGCGCGGCAAGCTCGTCGGGCTGTCGTTGCCGGTCGATACCATCTCGATCGCCAGCCGCATGCTGCTGGAGAAGCACGGCCTGGGAGATGCGGCCTACCGCAGCAAGGAGCTGGTGGGCACGCCGGTGCGCGCCGAATGCCTGATGCGCGGCGAATGCGCCGCCGTGCCGCTCGGTCAGCCCGACGACATCGTGCTGGCCCAGAAAGGCTTCACCAAGCTCGGCGATTCGCTCGAGGTCATCCCATCGCTGCAGTTCAGCGTGATCGCGGCGCGCCGTGACTGGGCGGCGGCGAACCGGGACGCCGTGCTGCGGTTCACCCGCGCCTTCGCGGCCGCCTACCGGTTCATGCGCGATCCGGCCAATCGCGACGAGATGACCCGGATCACCGCCGAGATCGACCGGCGCGCCGCCCGAGGTGGCGCGCGCCGTGCTGAACTTCTTCTACGAGCCCGACCGCGGCGTGATGCCGCGGCAAGCCGAGATCGACATGATGGGCCTGACCGCGGTGATCGCGCTGCTCGGCCGCACCGGCGAGCTCAAGGCCCCGCTGCCGTCCGCCGAACGCTTCGTCGACCTGCAATACCTCAAGGCCGCCGGGCTGCAGTAGCGGCGCCAATCCCAACAGACCTCATCCTGAGGAAGCGGCGCACTTCGCGCGGCTGTCTCGAAGGATGGCCACGCGCCCGGTTCCATCCTTCGAGACGCGTCGCTGCGCGACGCTCCTCAGACCGTATGTCCCCTTCCCGTGAAGAGGCGACTCACCCTCGATGCCGTTGCGAGGGTTACCCGGATAGGCCGGGCAGAGCCTCAAGCAAGGAGGGCGAGTCATGGAGCATTGTAGCGAAGCTTTCGTAGGTTTCGATACCTCGAAGCTGAGACATGCGGTTGCGATCGCGGATGGCGGTCGGACAGGCGAAGTGCGGTTTCTGGGCGAGATCGAGAATACTGCGGCGGCAACGGCGAAGCTGGTGCGCAAGCTGGCCGCCAGATACGAGCGGCTGACGTTCTGCTACGAGGCGGGGCCGACCGGTTACGGGCTGCACCGGCAGATCAAGAGCCTTGGTCACGAATGCGTCGTGGTGGCGCCTTCGCTGATCCCGAAACGGCCCGGCGACAAGGTAAAGACCAACCGGCGCGATGCGGTTGGCTTGGCGAGGCTGCTGCGCGCCAACGAGCTCACCGCGGTATGGGTGCCGGAGGGGAGACACGAGGCGATGCGCGATCTCACGCGGGCGCGCGAGACGGCGATGCTGGACCTGCGATCGAAGCGCCAGCAGATCTCGGCCCTGCTGCTGCGGCAGGGGAGATCGTATCCGGAAAATAAGAACACCTGGACCAAGGCGCACATGAGCTGGCTGGCGAGCCAGAAGCTCGAATATCCGGAGCAGCGCCTGGTATTCGAGGAGATGATGCTGGCGGCGCGCCAGGCGCGGGAACGTCTCGAGCGCTTGGAGCAGGCGATCCGCGCCGCGGTCCCGGACTGGTCGCTGGCCGAGCTGGTCACCGGGCTGATGGCGATGCGCGGCCTGGATGTGATCTCGGCCGCGACGCTCCTGGCCGAGATCGGTGACCTGTCGCGCTTTCGAACGCCGCGACAGCTGATGGCCTATCTCGGGATGGTGCCGTCCGAAGAGTCGACAGGGGATACGATCAAGCGCGGCCCCATCACCAAGACCGGTAACCGGCGAGCCCGCCGGATGCTGGTGGAATGCTCATGGAGCTATCAGCATCCGCCGCGCGTGGGTGCCCTCAAGCAGCACAAGGTCGATGCTGCCCCGCCGGCGGTTCGCGAGATCACCTGGAAGGCGCAGTGCCGCCTCTATCGCCGCTACCGAGCGCTGATCCGCAAGGGCAAGCTCAAGACCGTGGCCATTACCGCAATCGCACGTGAGCTCGCTGGCTTCATCTGGGCGATCAGTCGCGAGATCACCCCAGCTGCGGCGCCATAAAGCGGCTTTCCGAGGGCGAGCGAGCGGCACCACTCAACCATCACCAGGGAGCCTGCGCCGGGGGCATGGTCCGGTGAGGACAAATCTCGTGCAACGGCGGGGGCGGAGCCGCGGCAAGGGGAATTCCCGATCGTCCTGTGTGGCCGATCACCAGATCGACGCCCGTTCTCAGACCGGGACAGCCCCAGACGGACTTACGGATATGCGCGAACCCGCGAATAAGAGGATGTTGACCGACGTCTCTGGGTTCCGCTCCCACCGTTGCACGATCATCGAATGCCAAATCCCTCCGAGTTCCGCGGGAGGGACGCTTCGCTTCGCCTCTACCCTTGACAGGGGACATAAGAGGATGAGGGTTGAGGATGGATCTGCCGCTCGCTCTCTACAAATTCACCGGCGTTCCCATGAAATCGCGCTTGCCGAGCTCGACCCCGCAGTGGCGCAGGATGTCGTAGGCGGTGGTGCAGTGGAAGTAGAAGTTCGGCAGCACGTGGTTGAGCAGGAGCCCCTGTCCGGTGAACCTGCGCTCGTTGGCGCCGAACTTGAGTACGATCTCCTTGTCTTCGGTGCCGTCGATCTGCTCTGGCTTGAAGCCCTTGACGTAAGTGATGGCGTTGGCGAGGCGACTCTCGAGCTCCGCGAAGCTGGTCTCGGTGTTCGGCAGGCTGAGCGGCTCGCTGCCGCCGAGCGCGCTGCAGGCGCGGATCGGATGCGCGGTGGCCTGCTGTACCTGGCGCACCAGCGGGTACATGTCGGGATAAAGCCGCATGCCCAGCAGGAAGGCGGGATCGATCTGCTTGGCCTCCGCATGGGCGACGGCCTTGCCGAGCACGGCCGAGAGCGCGGTCAGGAGCTGCACGAAGATCGGAACCGAAACTTTGTACATCGAGATGGTCATGGAAGCTGATCCCTGGTCGGAGGCCGAAGAAGCCGGTGGCGCGCCCAAGTCTACCGCGCCGTCCACGCGGCTCAAGGCATCAAAGGCGGTATTCGCTAGGCCGGCCCCGCATTGACTTGCCAATTCATTCGATGGAGTGATGGCCGCGAAAATCGTCCGGAGAAAGCTTGCGCATGAAGGCGATCGTGATCCACGAGTTCGGGCCGCCCGATGTTCTCAGCTACGAGGAAGTTCCGGATCCGGTTCCCCGCCTGGGCGAGATCCGGGTGCGGATTCACGCTGCCACCGTCAACCGCGTGCTCGACGTGAGCCTGCGCGCCGGCAAGGAGCCGCGCCGCGCCGCGGTGCTGCCGCTGATCCCGGGCGTGGACTGCGCCGGCATCGTGGATGCGGTCGGACCCGGCGTGACCCGCTGGCAGGTCGGCGACAGGGTCGCGGTCGCCGGCACCATGCCGCTCGATCCCTGCCCCGAGGACTGCGACGATTATGCCGGACCGACCGGCATGATGGGCATCAAGCGGCCGGGCGGCTTTGCGCAACTGGCGGCGCTGCCGGCCTGCATGGCGGTCGCGGTCCCGGCCGGGCTTGCCTTCAGCGACGCCGCCGTGATCATGCGCCACGCCCCGACCGCCTGGAATCTCCTGGTCAACACCGCCAAGCTTAAACCCGGCGAGACCGTCCTGATCATGGGGGCCGGCGGCAACCTGGGGCTGACCGGCATCCAGATCGCCAAGAACGTGATCGGCGCCAAGGTGATCGCGGCCGCCGGCTCGGACCAGCGGGTCGCGCAAGGCCTCGCGCTCGGCGCCGATTTCGGCATCAACTACAATACCCACGATATTCGCGCGGAGGCGATGCGCTTCACCGACGGCAACGGCGTCGACGTGCTCTACGACAACATCGCCAACCCCAAGGTGCTGCCCAAGGCGTTCACCGCCATCGGCTTCGGCGGCCGCCTGGTGACCGCCGGCGCGCATGCCGGCCCCAATGTGATCATCGACTTCTCCCACCTCTACCACCAGCAGATCACCATCAAGGGACAGCCGGGCTATCACCCGCCCGACCGCGACAAATGCTTCGCAGCCGCGGCGCAGGGCAAGATCAAGGCCCAGATCGAGAAGCTCTTGCCGCTGTCGCGGGCCGCGGAGGCGCATCGCCTGATCGAGTCGGGCGAGGTCACCGGCAAGATCGTGCTCGATCCCACGCTCGATGCGTGACGGCGCCCATCGCGAGGTCGGCCAGACGGACGCCGGCGCACTTCCTACGAACGGATCGCCTCGTAGCTCGGAATCTCGTTGGTCTGGTAGCCGCGGATGATCCGCTCCGATCCATAGCCCCAATAGTTCCGCAAGGTCTCCGGACCGTGCATCTTCGGGTACAGCGGGAACTCCTGGTGCCAGGGTCGCGGATCGAAATAGCCCAGCGCCTCGTCCTTCATCTGATCCATCTCGGTGAAGATCTCGACGCGCACCAGGTCGGCGTTGCGATGATAGGTCGCCACGTTGTGGCCGATGACGTGGCGACCCGGGCCCCACACCAGATGCACCTTGTTGTAGGCCAGATAGTCGACCGCCTTGTGGATCTCCGACCAGTCCAGCACCTCGAAGGCGATGTGGTGGAGCTGCGGCTTCTCGTCGATGATGAAATTGAGCGTGTGGTGATCGGAATTGCAGCGCAGGAACACGAAGAAGTCGCCGCGCCAATCGGAGACCCGGAAGCCCAGCACGTCGCAGTAGAACTTGACGATCTGCTGCACGTCGAGCACCCGGTAGGCGACATGGCCGAGCTTGAGGATGTTGAAGACGCTCGGGAGCCCGTCGGGCTCGGCGAACCGGTACTCGGCGAAGAGGTCGATCGGCGTGCCCTTGGGGTCTTCGAACGTCACCGCCTCGGCGATGCCGGGCGAGACGCCCTTGCGGCGCTCGCACTTGAAGCCGTCGGCCTGCAGCTGCTTGACGACGTCGCCGAGGTCGCTGCCGGGCGCGATCTGGAACGACAGCCGCTTAAGGGCGCCGGCGTCGCCGCGCACCAGCTCGATCGCCTCGAACCCCTGCTTACTGCCGAGGAAGGCCCTGTCCTTGGTCTTCTCGATGACGCTCAGCCCGAGAATCCGGCTGTAGTAGTCGACCTGCGCTTCGAGATCGGGCGTCGCCAGGGTGGCGTGGCCGAGCCTGCGGACTTTGATCATGTCGCTCTCCAAATCGATCCAGGGCTTGCTCGAGGCTTCTTATGAGCGAAGGCCCAAATCCGCAAGCGCGTCATCGCGCCGGCGGGTCATCGCGCCGGCTTGAAGTATCGCAGGTCCGGCGGCGCCTGGTTCTTCTTGACCGGCATCAGCAAGCCGTCCGCGCTCAGCATATAGCTCTCCGGGCCGATGCGGACGTGCTGGTTGGCCTCGACGCAGCTGTTCTCCGGCCACACCGGGCGCGCCAGCTGGTTGCGGCGGTAGTTCTTGGTCGCCGACCAGGGCCGTGTCAGCGCATGATCGAGGACGGTGATGTCGTCATGCAGGATGTTGCGGTCGGCCGGGTCTCCGTATATCCGCTCCTTCACGATGGTCTGGTTGTCCCGGTGCAGCGGTAGGCCGGTATCGTCGTAGAAGCGCGGGCCTTTGAATCCGCGGGTCTCGACCGCGAGCGCGTCGTAGCGGCCCTCCCCGGTCGAATCGATCCACTTGCCGATCGAATAGCCCGCGTAGGACGGATCGATGTCGTCGGGCCAGTCGCGGCCGTCGGTGTAGATGCGGCGGTTGTCGCGAATATTGTTGATCAGGATGTGGACGGCGTCCGGCATGACCAGAATCTCCATCGCCGTATACACGTTCATGATGCGCGGCATGCCGGGCGAGTAGCAGGAATTGGTCCGGTCGATGCCGAATCCGCCGGCCGCCATGTCGGCCAGGCTGGCCTCGTGGAGCGCCTTGTATTCGGGGATCAGCGGCGCATTCTGTCCGGCCCCGACGGTCTTGGTCGGATCGAACGAAGCCGGGCCGCTGGCGATGGAAATCCGCGACCATTGGCCCCGCCAGTCCGGATATTTCGCTTCATCCAGGGCCTGTGCTCCCGCCAACGTGGTGAGCAACGCCGCCGCCAGCACGATTGCACCGATCGAGCCCCGCATCAGCATGACCGTCTCCCATCATGATCGAGTCACAGGATTGAATCGCCAAATAAACGTCGCAGGCCGCAAGCGTCTCGCGCGGCCGCACAGAGAAATTCTCGCACATCCGGCCGCCAGCGGCCATGGGGAGAGTCAGCTCGGCGCCGACGCCGGTGGCGCCGGCGAGGCGCACTCGTCGGCGATGCGGCGGCGGGCCGTCATATGGGCGCGGGCATCGTTCACGGCATCGACGGCGATCAACCTTCCCTGCGCCCGGTATTCCACGGAAAACCGTTGCGCGACACGCTCGCCCACCACCTCGGCCCGGTCGTAGCCGTCCGACAGGCCGGCCATCTGCAGCTTGATCTCGTACTGGTCGGACCAGAACCAGGGCACCGGGTCATAGGGCCGCGGCGCCCCCAGAATGGCGCTGGCAGCCGCCTTGGCCTGATCGATGGCGTTCTGCACGCTCTCCAAACGGACCTGCCGGCCGAAGCGGCCGCTCGGGAACCGGGTGCAATCCCCGATGGCATAGACTCCCGGCACCTCGGTGCGGGCACAGGCGTCGACCAGAATGCCGTCGCGGCAGGCGAGGCCGGCGGCGCGGCCGAGATCGTCGTTGGCCTGCGCCCCGATCGCGAGCAGTACCACATCGGCGGGAACCAGAGTGCCGTCCGCCAGGCGGACACCGGAAGCCGCGCCTTCGCCGGTCACCTCCGCCAGCCGGGCGCCGAGGCGGATGTCGACGCCGCGCTCGCGATGCAGCGCCTCGAAGAAGGTCGACATGTCGGTGCCCGTCACCCGCTTCAGGAGGCGGTCCTCGGCCTCCAGCACCATCACCTCGCGCCCTTCCTGGCGCATGACCGCAGCGACCTCGAGGCCGATATAGCCGCCGCCCACGATGACGATGCGTCCGGCCACGTCGAGCGCGGGACGCAGGCGGTGCACATCGTCGATCGAGCGCAACGAGAATACGCCGGCGAGCGCGGCGCCTGCGGCGCTCAAGACGCGCGCGCGCGTGCCGGTCGCGAGCACGAGCGTGCCGTAGGCGAGCTCTTGGCTGCGCGCCTGCGCGTCCATGGCCGACAGCGTCTGCCGCGCGAGGTCGAGCCCCATCACCTGCGTCTCGAGCATGAGCTCGACGCCCTGGTCGCGCCACAGCGTCTGCGGCCGCAGCAACAGGGTGTCGGGCGGGCGACGCTCGGTCAGGAATTTCTTCGACAGCGGCGGCCGCTGATAGGGCGCAAACCGCTCGGCACCGATCATCACGATGCGGTCCTGGAACCCGCCGGCCCGCAGGCTCAGGCACAGCTGAGCCGCCGCCTGCCCGGCTCCGACAATGATGACGTCACTGCGCATGGCACATCGATTCAATCAACCGCACCCGCCCCGCCGGCGCATGCGGCGCGTCGAACGGCACGCTGCGTGCGGCGGCGGGCGCACGCCGGGGACATGGGGACCGGGCGATATCGTGGCGATGCTAGCCGCCGGCCTGGTGCGCCCTAATCTTGATCTCGAATGCGCCGATCGGAGCACAATCGATCCGCAGCAGGTCGCCGGGCTTCACCTGCGCGACCCCGTGCGGCGTGCCCGTATAGTACACGTCGCCCGGATAGAGGGTGTAGAACGACGAGGCGAACTCGATCAGCCGGCCGATGTCGTAGATCAGGTCCTTGGTATCGGCAGTCTGCTTGAGCTCGCCGTTGTTGTGCAGCGTGATCGTCACGTCGTCGGGGTCGGGGATTTCATCGGCGGTCACCATCCAGGGGCCGAGCACCGCATAGCCGTCGACCGATTTGCGGAAGCTGCGGTCTTCCGGACCGCGCACCGTCATATCGAGGCCGAGCGTGTAGCCGGCGATGTAGTCCTTGGCCTTGTCGCGCGGAATGTCGCTGCCTTGCTTGCCGATGACCACCACCAGCTCCACCTCGTGCTCGTTGAGCCGATCGAGAAACCGCAGCGGAATTCCCTCCGAGGGGCCGACGATCGCCGAGTTCGACTTGAGAAAGATGCCGGCCTGGCCGATCTTGGGCGACGGCCGCTTGGCCGATTCCGGGATGTCGCGGCGCGACGCCATCTCCTCGATATGCTTGCCGTAGTTGGTGGGCGCCGCCATGGTCTTGGACGGCCGCGCCACCGGCGAGATCAGCTTGACCTGCGCGAGCGGGAGCCCGGGCGCCTTGGCGGCCATCTCCTCGATGCGCTTGCGCCAGGCCGGGAGCGCGGCGATCACGGCATCGCCCTTCATGTCGTAGCGGGCGCTCGCGCGAATCTGGCTCTGCGCCTCGGTGACGTCATGGACCTTGTCACCGATCACGACTCCGAGCCGATCCTCGTCAAATCGACAAAGCTTCATCTATGTCTCCCTGTCACAACCGATTGGATCAGAGCGGTCTCGCACGGCTGAAACGGAGACCGCCGTCATTCTCGCGTTATCGTATTTTCGGAACGATGCTCCGGCCGCCGCTACCGCGCCCGGAACAGATCCTGGAAGGTGCGCTGCCATCTCTTCTCGTCGTCGCCGGGGAAGTCCACCACGATGATCTTCCTCTGCCCCAGCCGGGTGATGGCATCCGGCGGATTCGGCGTCACGTCGGCGCGCACCGGCAGCCGTCCGGCCGTGGTCAGCATATGCTGGGCCTCCTTGCTGAGCACGAAATTGGCGGCGAGCGCCGCCGTCTTGGGATGCGGCGCCAGCGGATTGACCGCGACCGAGCCGAAGAAGACCGCGACCGGATCTATACCCCAATAGTCCGTGGGCGCGCCGGTCAGCCGCATGTTCACGGTCAGATTGAGATAATTGTTCAGCGTCACCGCGTATTCGCCGGCCGCGACCGCGCGGGCGAGCGCCAGATGGCCGTCGATGACGACCGGCTTCAAGGTCGTCACGATCTCGGCGATGAGCTTGCGGGCGCGCTCCTCGCCATAATGCGTGAACAGCGCGCTCAGCCACTGCACATCGGTCTGCTCGACCGCGACGCGGCCGGCCCATTCCTTGTGCTTGAGGAAGTCCTCGTAGCTCGCCGGCAGATCGGCCTGAGCGACCAGCTTGGTGTTGTAGGAGGGAACGTCGTAATTGGCGTAGACCCCGTACCAGCGCCGGTCCGGGTCGCGCGCCTGCGGCATGAGGTTCTTGGCTTCCGGGAGATCGAGCGGCTGCATGAAGTCGCGCGGCAGCCGGCCGACCGCCGGGCTCAGCAGCAGGTCCCAGGAACGCTGCCGCGCCCGCTGCTCGATGGCGATGCGGCCGATCAGGACCACGTCGCCGGCGCGCACATACTCGACCTTGATCCCGGTCGCATCCTCGAACAGCTTCCAGAACGGCAATGCCTCCTGCTCGTTCACCGAGGAGTAGACCGTCACGCTGCCGGCCTCGGCGCGCGCGGCCCGCACCAGCTCGGGGTCGGCCCAGGAAGGCGTGGCGGCGGAGGCGGCAGCAGGCGCTGGAGCCTGGGCCGCGACCGGCCGAATGGCGGCGCCCAGCAGAACGGCGAGGCCGGCCAGCCCCGCCAGGGCTGCGCGCGCGCCAGATCCGAAGGTTCCGAACATGAAAGCTCCGCACATGAAAGGTCCGCACATGGGGCGATCTCCCCTGCATCCTCGCCGACCGGCCTAGCTGGTAGGCCGGTCAAATATTATTGGCAAGGCTCGCCGACCAATTGCCCGATCGCCGGCAGCGGGGCGCCCATGTCGAGGCGAGGGCGGCGACGAGCGCCGCCCGGGATACGGGTCTCGGCAGCTTCCTGGAGATGCTCAGCGCACCGGCCGGCTCGCGGTGGCGACCGGGCGCGTCGCGGCCTCCACGATCGCGGCGCCGATCCACTTGGCGAGGCAGCCGTAGCTCCAATCGTTCATATGCAGGCCGTCCGGCGAGACGAACGCGTCGAAGGGCATATGGTCGGTTTGATGCCAGCGCCGCATCAAGGCAAACCGCCGGAACAGGTCGACGCTCTGCTCCTTGGCGGTGGTCGCGATCTGTGCCACCATGCCTTCGGCGTCGGCCTTGGCGATGACCTTCGGGGCGTATTGCGGATCGAGCAGGATGACGTCGGCCCGGATCGCCTTGAGGCGCGCCAACCCCTCATGCAGCAGCGTCGCCTTCGGGTCGAGCGGCCGGTCGCGCAGCACCGAGTTGGTTCCGGTCTGCCAGATGACCAGATCGGGCTTTTCATCGATGACGCTGGTGTCGAAGCGCGCCAGCATGTCGCCCGCCTCTTCGCCGTTGACGCCGCGGTTCACGACTGTGACATCGTGCCACAGAAAATGCTGGGTCAGCTCGGCCTCGAGCCGGCTCGGATAGTTGGTCTCGGGCGAGCTGGCGCCGGCTCCGGCGGTCGACGAAGAGCCGATCGCCACGATCTTGATCGCGCGATCGGCTTCGAGATGGCGCGAGACGCGCGTGAGCGGATAGTCCAGGCGGTCCTGGTTGGCCAGCACTCTGCACACCGCATGCGACTCCGCCGGGGCGGACGGGGCCTTCGCCTGGGCGGTCGCTGCCGCAGCCGAGGGCGGCATCTTCGCCAAGGCCGGGGCCGCCGCGGGCGACAGCATCTGCGCCGGCGCGGGTACCGCCGTGAGGGTGAACCCGGTTGCCACCGCCACCGCGGCGATCAGGGCGGCGGGCCATCGAAATTGCTGCTGGCTCATGATCTCCGATAGCCCTTTAGAAGCGTTTCCATTTCCCTTATCTTTTAAGTCTTTTTGCTCATGAACGGCTGAATTGGCTGCCCCGGATCGCTACTTGGTCTTGTTCACGAACGATTGCAGATGGCCGTCCTCGATCACCAATGCGCCGATCGCCCGGCCGAGGCAATCATGCACCCGCTGCGCCAGGCCATTGTCCCTGCCTGACGCATAGAAGTCGAAGGCGCCCTCATCGGACCAATAGCGCATGATCGCGAAGCGATCGAACAACGGGACTTCGCGTTGCTGCGCCACGACACGCATCTCCTCCACGTAGGGGCCGACGGGAATCATGGACTCGGTCCGCGGGCTGTATTGCATGTTCATTAGAATGACGTCGGTTCCCGCGTTCTGCAAGGTCTCCACGCCGGCTTCGAGCGCGGCCCGAAAGTCGTCGAGATCGACCCTGCGAATGGCGTCCACCGTTCCGGTCTGCCATATCACCAGATTGGGCTTCGGGTCGACTAACAAGTCCTTCATGTTGCGCCGCATTATATCGGCGGTTTGACCGCTCTTGGTCCGGGTCGCCACCCGGGTCGCGACATTGGACAGCTTCTGGTTGAGGGCAACCTCGAGCCTCGCCGGATAGGCCAGACTGGGTCCATCCGCGCCCCCGATGGTCGACGATCCAGTCCCGTACACCGCGATCGCGAGCTGGTGTTGCTTGCCGACGGCCGTCGTCACCCGGTTCAAGCTGTTGTCCACAAATAATAAATTATCCGGCACCACACAAGACGGCGGATCCACGGCGAGGGCCTGCCCGGCGACGGCGGACGCGGCCAGCAGTACGGCGATGAACGCCCTCATGCCCCTCCTCCAGCAAGATCCGCATCCGCAGCCTTCGGACGCTGCCCAGGACTTCGTCCTTCCAGATCCTTGTACCACGTTATCAACGCCGCGGTCGCGATCATTGCAATGATGCCGAACAGGCTGATCACCACCTGCATCCAGAACGCGCCGGAAATCTCCACCAGGGCGAAGTGTCCGGCGAAGGCCAGGAACACGCCCAGACAGAAAATCTCCAGCGAGTGCTGCCCACACAAGATCGCCGGATAGAGTATCCATGAGCTCAGCATCGGCCAGGTGCGCGGCACGAACCGCACCGTCAGCACCGCGAGCGCCAGGAAATGCGCGAAGCGCAGGACGTCGAGATTGGTCTTGTCGATGGGATAGATCAGGTTCTCCAGCCAATGCGGAACGATGCTGACCTGCTCCGGCAGGTACCACGACAACGCGATCACGAAGGCGAATACGAGATAGAGGACGGCGAGCACCAGCGTGGTTTGCCATTGCAGGACCGGCGCCAGCCGGCGGGCCCCGCCGAGCGCGCACCAAGCACCGAATACGAACAACAACTGCCAGGCGAAAGGATTGAAGTACCAGGAGCCCTCCGGATAGGCGGCCAAATTCCAGCCGAACCACCAGGCCAGCACGTAGAGCGCGAGCGAGGCGCCGAGCGCCAGCGTCGGCCCGCGCTGCAGCAGCCACAGGATCGGCGGGAACAGCAGCAGAAGAATGATATATAGCGGCAGTATGTCCATATTCACCGGCTTGAACTTGAGCAGCAGCGCCTGGACGATGGTCATGTCGGGCTGCTTGAGGAAATCGAGAATGTTCATTTCCTCGGCATAGAGCGGGTTGTCGAAGCTGGTGGCAACGTAGGAAATTTCAGCCATATAGATGGCGAAGAGAAAGATGTGCGCGACGTAGATCTGCCAGGCGCGACGCAGGATGCGGGCGCCGGCGACCACAAAGCCGCGCTCGCGCATGGCGCGGCCGTAGACGAAGGCTGCGGTGTAGCCGGAGATGAAGATGAAGATTTCGGTCGCGTCGCTGAAGCCGTAGTTGCGGATCGTGATCCAGCTCACGACGTTGGAGGGGATATGGTCGAGAAATATGAGCCAGAGGGCGATCCCGCGGAACAGGTCGAGCCGCAGGTCGCGTCCGGTCGTCACCACGGGGGCATGCATTCCTGACGATCTTTCTTGCGACCAGGGACCAGCATAAATTGCGGCGATGGCTGGCGGCAGCCTGGAAATCAGGTCATCACGACAAATTCAAGCCGCCTCGGAGACGCTTTACCAGGCGATCATCACGGGTCAAAGTGCCCACAATTAGGCTGAAAGCTCAATCATGTATCGCACCGTTTCCCGTGCAATCGAGGTCAAGGTGACGCCACGCTTCCTGCCCGACCGGTCGTCGCCCGAGAACGGCGTCTATTTCTGGGCCTATGACATCACCCTCACCAATCTCGGTCGGGAGACGGTGCAGCTCAAGACCCGCCACTGGCGCATCACCGATGCGCTCGGGCGGTTGAAGGAGGTGCGTGGTGCGGGCGTGATCGGCAAGGAGCCGGTGCTGCGGCCTGGCGAGGATTTCGCTTATACCAGCGGGGTGCCGCTGCCGACCCCCTCCGGCTTCATGACCGGGAGCTACGGCATGGTGACCGAGGCGGGCGAGCCGTTCGACATCGACATCCCCGCATTTTCGCTCGATTCCCCGCAGGGCGGCCGCACCATCAATTGATGGCGCCGGTCCGCTCACGCGCCGCCGTCCCCCGCCACGGCGGCCGGCTCGAACACATAGCTCGAATTGCAGAACTCGCAGGTGACGGTGATGACCCCGTGCTCGATCATGTGGTCGCGATCGTCCGGCGAGAAGCTCCTGAGCATGTCGGCGACGCCGGCGCGCGAGCAGGAGCACTGGGCAGTCACCGGAATGCTGCGAAAGACCCGCACCCCGCGCTCGTGGAACAAGCGATAGGCCAGCTGCTCGGCCGAGACCGCCGGATCGATCAGCTCGACGTCCTCGACGGTCGCGAACAGCGAGCGGCCCTCCACCCAGGCATCGTCCTCGGGCACCTGATGCGCCGCCGCGCCCTCCGGGGCGTCGCCCGGGTCGAGATCGGCCTGGCGTGCCCGCTCCGGCGCCTTGGGCAGGAATTGCAGCAGGATGCCGCCGGCCCGCCAACGATGGCGGGCGCCGTCGCGGCCGGCGGAAAGCTCCTCGCCGACCGCCATCCGGATGCAGGTGGGGATCTGCTCGGAGCGCAGGAAATACTCGTGCGCCGCATGCTCGAGATCGTGGCCTTCGAGCGCGACCAGGCCCTGGTAGCGGCTCATATCCGGTCCCTGGTCGATGGTCATGGCCAGATGCCCGCGGCCCAGCAGCAGTCCGGCAGCGTCGCGGCCGCGGCTCTGCGCCATGACCGCCTCGACCCGGGCGGCGTCGAAGCGCGCACAGGCCCGCACCTTGCCGGGCGTGGTGAAATCCACCACCAGCATGCGCACCGGACCGTCGCTCTGGGTCTGCAGGATGAAGCGCCCTTCCATCTTGAGCGCCGACCCCAGCAGCACCGTGAGCACGATCGCCTCGCCCAAAAGCTTGGCGACGGGAGCCGGATAGTCGTGGGCGTCGAGAATCTCGTCCACCATGGGTCCGAGGCGGGCCACGCGGCCGCGCAGATCCAGGGCGGCGACCTCGAACGGCAGGATGGTATCGTCCGCCGAGGTTGCCGCCGGTGCCCGGGTGGGAATGTCGACGCTGGGACCGGTCATCCGCGTTATATAGTATCGATTTCAGGCGCCCGCCGTCACGGCGAGCCGGCGTCCAGGCACCAGGCCAGGATACCCTTTTGGGCATGCAGCCGGTTTTCCGCCTCGTCGAACACCGCCGATTGCGGCCCATCGATCACCTCGTCGGTGACCTCCTCGCCGCGATGGGCGGGCAGGCAATGCATGAACAAGGCATCGGGCTTGGCCCGAGCCATCATCCGCGCATTGACCTGGTAGCGCTTGAGCAGATTGTGCCGGCGCTGCCCGTTCTTGTCGCCCATCGACACCCAGGTGTCGGTGACCACGCAGTCCGCCCCCTTCACCGCCTCGTCCGGGTCGGTGCCGATGACGATGGCGGCGCCAGAGGCCTTCACCCAATCGGTCAGCCATCTCTTGGGCGCGAGCTCGGGCGGGGTCGCAACCCGCAGCCGGAAATCGAAGCGTTCGGCGGCGTGCATCCAGGATGCCAGCACATTGTTGGCGTCGCCGGACCAGGCCACGGTCTTGCCCTTGATGAGGCCGCGGTGCTCCTCGAAGGTCATTACGTCGGCCATGACCTGGCAGGGATGCGACCGGCGGGTGAGCCCATTGATGACCGGCACGGTGGCGTGGAGCGCGAGCTCGGCGAGCGCCTCCTGGTCGAGAATGCGGATCACGATGATGTCGACATAGCGCGACAATACGCGCGCGGTGTCGGCGAGCGACTCGCCGCGGCCAAACTGCATCTCCTGGCCGGTGAGCATGATGGCGTCGCCGCCGAGCTGGCGCATCGCGACCTCGAAAGAGACGCGGGTGCGGGTCGACGGCTTGTCGAAGATCATGGCCAGCGTCTTGCCGGCGAGTACCCGCTCGGCCGCGCCGCCCTTGCGCTCGGCCGCGCCTTTGCGCCTGGCCTTCATGGCGCGACTGGCCCCGATGATCCCGCGCAACGTAGCCTTGGAGATGTCGGTGAGGTCGAGGAAGTG
Source organism: uncultured Alphaproteobacteria bacterium (assembly GCA_963721005.1). Taxonomy (GTDB): domain Bacteria; phylum Pseudomonadota; class Alphaproteobacteria; order Rhizobiales; family Xanthobacteraceae; genus VAZQ01. Next base: position 2,013,028 of record CAVRHR010000003.1, read on the forward strand.
GCGCAGCCCATTCTGGCTCATCCGACCGCCTCCTGGCGCACTCCCTTGTGCGCTTTGGCGAGGCGCCCGCACGCGCGTTCGATGCGCCTGACCGCCTCGGCGATCTCCTCCTCGCTCACGATCAGCGGCGGCAACAGCCGCACCACATTGTCGCCCGCCGCGGCCGCAATGGCCTTCTCGGCGCGCAATTCGTCGACCAGCTCGGCGTTGGGCACCACGGCGCGCAGCCCGACCAGCAATCCTTCGCCCCGCACCTCGGCGATGACGGAAGGGTAGAGGTCACTGATCTCGGCGAGCTTCTGCTTGAACACCAGGGCGATGCGGCGCACGCGCTCCAGGAAGCCGGGCGCCAGCATGACGTCGAGCACGGCGTTGCCGGCCGCCATGGCGAGCGGATTGCCGCCGAAAGTCGAGCCATGGGTGCCGGCGGTCATGCCCTTGGCGGCCTCCGCCGTGGCGAGGCAAGCGCCGAGCGGAAACCCGCCGCCCAGCGCCTTGGCGAGCGCCATGATGTCGGGAGCGATGCCGTAGCGCTGATAAGCGAACAGATCGCCGGTGCGCCCCATGCCGGTCTGCACCTCGTCGAACATCAAGAGCAAACCGTTCTCGTCGCACAGGCGGCGCAAGGCCTTGAGGAACTCCGGCGGCACCACCCGCACCCCGCCCTCGCCCATGATCGGCTCGATCAGGATCGCCGCCGTTGCCGGCCCGATCGCCTGCTTGGTCGCCTCGAGATCGCAGAACGGCACCTGGTCGAAGCCTTCGACCACCGGCCCAAAGCCGTCGAGGTACTTCTTCTGTCCGCCGGCCGCGAGCGTGGCCAGCGTGCGGCCATGGAACGCGCCTTCGAAGGTGATGATGCGAAAGCGATCCGGCTTGCCGCCGGCCGATTGGTATTTGCGCGCCATCTTGATCGCGCATTCCATGGCTTCGGCACCGGAATTGGTGAAGAACACGGTATCGGCGAAGCTGGCCTCGCAAAGCCGCGCTGCCAGCCGCTCGGCTTCCGGAATCCGGTACAGATTGGAGACGTGCCAGACCTTATTGGCCTGCTCCGTGATGGCGGCGACCAGGTGCGGGTGGGCATGGCCGAGCGCGTTGACCGCCACCCCCGAGGTGAGATCGAGATAGCGCTCGCCGTCGGTCGCCAGCAGCCACACCCCCTCCCCGCGCTCGAACGCCAGATCGACGCGCGCATAGGTCGGCAACAGGTGAGATGTCTGAACCCCGCTCATGCGCCCGCTCATGAAAATGCCGGCAATCGTCCGAAATGAAATGTGCCGCCTCTCCGGGCGGCACTGGAACGACATTCTATTGCGGCCGGCCTGCCTGTCAACATCAAGGCGGGCCGCCGCCTGAAGATACCGGCGCGGCGGCCGCCGCCAGGACATTGCCGCCGGGGTCGGGCAGATAGGTGTGGATTCCGGTGGACGCCGGCGGCCTTCCGAATCGGAAAGTGTGGACGCGGCCCTGCGGAACTCTTGCACCGGACTCCCGCCATATTGTAGCTTCTCGATTGTCAGGTACGACATTTCGTGCGGCGGGCAGGTTTCTGAGTTCATCAGTAGCGGGGAGTAAGCATCTGGTCGGCCCTCGGGCTGGCCGGAGCCGAGGATGGATTCTGTCGAGCCCAATTCGCCGCCTCACCGCTGAGGGAAGACGCATGACCTGGACCGATGAACGCGTCGAGAATCTGAAGAAGCTTTGGGGCGAGGGATTGTCGGCGAGCCAGATCGCCGCCGAGCTCGGCGGCATCACCCGCAACGCCGTGATCGGAAAGGTTCACCGCCTGGGACTGTCGGGACGCGCCAAGAGCCCGTCCGCCTCCGCGCCGCGCCCGCGCAAGGCCCGCGCCCACGCCCATACCCACATGATGCGAGTCTCCCGCCCCGCAGTACGCGGAAATACCGCGCTCGCGCACGCCTATGATTTCGAGCAGGAGCCCGAGCCGGAGCTGGTCGACAACGTCATTCCGCTCGGCCAGCGTCGCACCATACTCGAGCTGACCGAGGACACCTGCCGCTGGCCGATCGGCGATCCGGGCAGCGCCGAATTCTTCTTCTGCGGGGGGCAGACCGGCACTGGCGCCCCCTATTGCACCTACCACGCGCGGGTCGCCTATCAGCCGGCGGGCGATCGCCGCCGCGACCGTCGTACCTTCCGGAGCTGACGCGGCCGGCCCGACGGGCGCGCAGACCCGCCGCCCCGGACGCGGTCCGGGACGGTAGCCGGCAGCGCGCCCGAACCTGTACCTACGATTGCTTCTTGCCGAAGCGGTCGTCGAGCGCATAGCCGGCGCCGCGCACGGTGCGGATCGGGTCATCGTTGTGGCCGCGGTTGAGCGCCTTGCGCAGGCGGCCGACATGCACGTCGACGGTGCGCTCGTCGATGTAGATGTCGCTGCCCCAGACGCCGTCGAGCAGCTGCTCGCGGGAGAAGACCCGGCCGGGCCGCTCCATCAGAAACTCGAGCAGGCGATACTCGGTCGGTCCCAGATCGATGGCGTGACCGGAGCGCGAGACCCGCTTCTTCTCCCGGTCGATGGTGATGTCGCCGAAGCTGAGCACGTCGGCGACGCGCTCGGGCGAGGCGCGACGCAACAGCGCGTTGACCCGCGCCAGCAGCTCGGGAACCGAGAACGGCTTGACGATGTAGTCGTCGGCGCCGGTCGCCAGCCCCCGCACCCGCTCGCTCTCCTCGCCGCGCGCGGTGAGCATGATGATCGGCAGCTGCCTGGTTTCCGGCCGCGCCCGCAGCCGGCGGCACAGCTCGATCCCCGACAGGCCCGGCAGCATCCAATCGAGGATGATGAGATCGGGGGTGCCCTCCTTGAGCTTGGTGTCGGCATCGTCGCCGCGCGCGATCGTCTCCACCTCGTAGCCCTGGGTCTCGAGGTTGTAGCGCAAGAGCAGCGTCAGGGCTTCCTCGTCCTCTACGATCAGAATGCTGGCATTCATCCGCGCTCGCTCCCGTTACTTCTCTGCCGCCGCGAAGACCGACGTGGTGTCGCCCTTCGGCCGCTCGTCGGTGATGGCCCGGCCTTCGATCATGAAATGCACGGTTTCGGCGATGTTGGTGGCATGGTCGCCCATGCGCTCGATGTTCTTGGCGCAGAACATGAGATGGATGCAGAAGGTGATGTTGCGCGGATCTTCCATCATGTAGGTCAGCAGCTCGCGGAACAGCGAAGTGCACATGGCGTCGATCTCCTCGTCGCCCTTCCATACCGCGAGCGCCTTGTTCAGGTCGTGGCTGGCGTAGCTGTCGAGCACCTGCTTGAGCTGGCCCAGCACCAGGGCCGCCATGTGCTGGACGCCGCGCAACAGCCGTTGCGGATGGAAGTCGCCGGTGACCGCGGACACGCGCTTGGCGATGTTCTTGGCCAGGTCGCCGATCCGCTCGAGGTCGCTGGACAGCCGCAGCGCGCCCACGATCTCGCGCAGGTCGACCGCCATGGGCTGGCGGCGCGCGATGGTGAGCACGGCCTTGTCCTCGATCTCGCGTTGCAGGGCATCGACGGCGGCGTCGACCGCCACCACGCGGCTCGCCCGCTCGATGTCGCGCTTGGCCAGCGCATCGACCGAGTCGGCGATCTGCTTCTCCGCCAAGCCGCCCATCTCCGCCACCATGCGGGTGAGCTCCTGGAGATCGACGTCGAAAGCCTTGGCGGTGTGCTCGTTCATCATCATTGCTGTTGTCCTCGCCGCCGTGGCGGCACGCGGCTTCAGCCGAAGCGGCCGGTGATGTAGTCCTGCGTGCGCCGGTCGCCGGGCGCGGTGAATATCTTGCTGGTGGTGTCGAACTCGATCATCTCGCCGAGATACATGAAGGCGGTGAAATCGGAGACGCGGGCCGCCTGCTGCATGTTGTGGGTGACGATCGCGATCGTGTAATCCTCCTTGAGCTCGTCGATCAGCTCCTCGATCTTGGCGGTCGAGATCGGATCGAGCGCCGAGCAGGGCTCGTCGAACAGGATCACTTCCGGCTTGATCGCGACCGTACGCGCGATGCACAGCCGCTGCTGCTGGCCGCCGGAGAGGCTCAAGCCGTTGGTGTTGAGCTTGCCCTTCACCTCGTCCCACAGCGCGGCGCGCCGCAGCGACGATTCGACCCGCCCATCGAGCTCCGACTTCGGCAGCTTCTCATAGAGACGCAGCCCGAACGCGATGTTCTCGTAGATCGACATCGGGAACGGCGTCGGCTTCTGGAACACCATGCCGATGCGGGCGCGCAGCAGGTTCAGGTCCTGACGGGGCGAAAGAATGTCCTCGCCGTCGAACAGCACCTCGCCCTCGGCACGCTGATGGGGATAGAGGTCGTACATCCGGTTGAGAATGCGCAGCAAGGTCGACTTGCCGCAGCCCGAGGGACCGATGAACGCCATCACCTTGCCGGTGTAGAGCGGCAGGCTGATGTCCTTGAGCGCCCGGCTCTGCCCGTAATAGAAATTGAGACCCCGGATCGAGATCTTCTGCTCCAGGTTGGCGGCGTCGACCGCAGCGTGGGTGACGGTGGGGGTGGCAACCGATGCGATATTCATGATTGTTTTCTCGATGCGGCAAGGACACGCGCGAGGATGCTGAGGGCGAGCACGGTGAAGGTGATGATCAGCGCCCCGGTCCAGGCGAGCTGTTGCCATTCCTTGTAGGGGCTGAGCGCGAACTGGAAGATGACGACCGGCAGGCTCGCCATCGGGGCGTCGAGGTCCAGGCTCCAGAACTGGTTGTTGAGCGCGGTGAACAGCAGCGGCGCGGTCTCCCCGGTGATGCGGGCGATCGCCAGCAGGACGCCGGTGATCATGCCGGCCTGGGCGGCCCGGTAGCACACCCGGGCGATCACCACCGCCCGCGGCAGGCCGAGCGCGGCTGCCGCCTCCCGCAGCGGGTTGGGAACCAGGGTCAGCATGTCCTCGGTGGTGCGCACCACGACCGGGATGACGATGACGGCGAGCGCCACCGCGCCGGCGAGGCCGGAGAAGTGCCCCATGGGGGCGACCACGATCTCGTAGATGAACAGCCCGATCACGATCGAAGGGGCGCTGAGCAGGATGTCGTTGATGAAGCGCACCACCGAGGTCAGGGGCGAATAGCGGCCATACTCCGCCATATAGGTGCCGGCCAGGACGCCGATCGGAGTCCCGATCAGCACCGCGAGCACGGTCAGGATCAGGCTCCCCATGATGGGATTGAGCAGCCCGCCGGCGGCGCCCGGCGGGGGCGTCGTCTCGGTGAACACGGCGAGCGAAAGTCCGCTCACCCCGTTCCACAGCAACTCCCCGAGGATCAGCACCAGCCAGCCCAGGCCGACCGCGGTGGCGGTCAACGACAGGACCATCGCAATCCCGTTGCGGCGGCGACGGGCGGCGTAAAGTCGGCTGGTGGCGCGGACGGAGGTGAGGCTGCTCATGGGGCTAACCGATCCGCCGCTCGATGCGCATGAGCATGTAGCGCGCCGCGGCGAGCACGATGAAGGTGATGCCGAACAGGATCAGGCCCAGCGCGATCAACGCCGAGGTGTAGATGTCGCCGACCGCTTCGGTGAACTCGTTGGCGATGGTCGCCGAGATGGTGGTGCCGGGGGCGAGGATCGAGGCCGAGATCCGGTGCGCGTTGCCGATCACGAAGGTCACCGCCATGGTCTCGCCGAGCGCGCGCCCCAGGCCCAGCATGATGCCGCCGATGACGCCGACCCGCGTATAGGGCAGCACCACGTAGCGCACGACCTCCCAGGTGGTGCAGCCGACCCCATAGGCCGCCTCCTTGAGCACCGGCGGCACGGCTTCGAACACCTCCCGCGAGATCGAGGTGATGAACGGCAACACCATGATGGCCAGGATCAGGCCCGCGGTGAGAATGCCGATGCCGTAAGGCGGGCCGGCGAACACCGACGACAGCAGCGGCACCGGGCCGAACAGCGCGATCAGGAACGGCTGCAAGGTCTGCTGCAAGAACGGGGCGAACACGAACAGGCCCCAGATGCCGTAGATGATGCTCGGAATTCCCGCCAACAGCTCGATCGCGATCCCGATCGGACGACGCAGCCACAGCGGGCAGAGCTCGGTGAGGAACACCGAGATGAGCAGCCCCACCGGCACCGCGATCAGCATCGCCAGGAACGAGGTGATGATGGTGCCGTAGATCGGCGCCAGCGCGCCGAACCTCTCGGTCACCGGATTCCAGCGTTCCTCCACCAGGAAGCCGAAGCCGAATGCGCGGAACGCCGGAATCGATCCGAGGATCAGCGAGAGGATCACGGCCCCGAGCAGGATCAGGACCCCGACCGCGGCGGCGCGCGTTAGCTGGTGAAACAGCGCGTCCCGCCAGCGCAGCCGATCGAGCATCTTGGCCCGGCTCTGCACCACACCGATCGTGACGCCGGCACCGCCATTCAACGCTACGTCGACCACGGATCGCCTCCCGGCGGATTGCATTGCGGCTTCCCCTGCGGACTTTCTGGCAAGGGCCGACTGAAGCCGAGCCGGTGCCAGCGCACAAGGCCCGTTTCACCCGGTGGTGGACAGCCATGCTCGGATGTCCTGGAGAAAGATGACTTGGAGAAGAAGGAGAAGGCGCCACCCGATGGGCGCCTCCTCCCGGAAACGATGCGGTTCACTGGGCAAACAGCGGCTTGCCCGAGGCATCCTTGATCTGCGCGTTCCAGACCTTCTGGACCGAGGCCGTGACCGATGCCGGCATCGGAACATAGTCGAGGTCCTCGGCCATCTTGGTGCCCTTGGAATAGGCCCAGGCGAAGAACTTGAGCGCCGCGGTGGCGGCCGCCGGATCCTGCGGCTGCTTGTGGATGAGGATGAAGGTCGCGGCGGTCATCGGCCAGGATTCGGCACCCGGCTGGTTGTCGAGGATCAGGCCATAGCCGGGAACGGAATTCCAGTCGGCATTGGCGGCCGCGGCCTGGAACGCGTCCATGGTCGGGGCGACGGCCTTGCCGTCCTTGTTGAGCATCTTGGTGAACACCAGCTTGTTCTGCTTGGCGTAGGCATATTCCACGTAACCGATGGAGCCTTTGGTCTGGGCGATATTGGCGGAGACGCCCTCATTGCCCTTGGCGCCGATGCCGACCGGCCATTCCACCGCCGTGTCGGAGCCGACCTTCGACTTCCAGTCCGGATTCACCTTCGAGAGATAGTCGGTGAAGTTGAAGGTGGTGCCCGAGCCGTCCGAACGATGGACGACAGCGATCGCTTGCGCCGGCAGCTTGGCGCTCGGATTGAGCTTCTTGATCGCGGCGTCATCCCAGGACTTCACCTCGCCGAGGAAAATCTTGGCGAGCGTCGGGCCGTCGATGACCAGATCGCCCGGCTTGATGCCGTCGAGATTGACCACCGTCACGATGCCGCCCATCACCATCGGGAACTGCACCAGCCCGTTTTTGTCCAGATCCTCGCCCTTGAGCGGCGCGTCGGTGGCGCCGAAGGTGACAGTCTTGGCCTCGATCTGCTTGATGCCACCGCCGGAGCCGATCGACTGGTAGTTCATCCCGATGCCGGTCTCCTTCTTGTAGGCATCGGCCCATTTGGCATAGATCGGATACGGGAAAGTCGCCCCGGCGCCGGAAATGTCGAGGGCCGCGGCCGGTGCGGCGGCGGCCATGGCGAGCAAGCCGGCTGCCGTCATCGTATGAAGCAGTTTCAAAGCTCTCTCCTGTTGTTGCGGCCAAAGTCAGCGGCCACGGGCTCGAGCCCGCGGCTGCAGTTCCGGCTCTGGTTGGTGATCTCTGATTACGCGGTATCCACGCGCCTCCGGCGACCGCTTGGGGTCAGCAAGATCCCTGGTCCGTTCCGAGGCTGCCGGGATATCTACGCATCGCATGTCATCGTTGTATGATCGTTCGATGACAGTTGGATGACACACCTAACCGCTTGCGGATGCTTGAATATTCGCATTTTCCGCGGGTCCGGCCACCGGCAGATGGGCGGTGAAGGTGGCGCCCTGGCCGGCGTTGCTCTCGATCGTCAGGCGCCCGCCGTGCCGGTTGAGAATGTGCTTGACCAGGGCGAGCCCGAGGCCAGTTCCGCCCTGCGCACGGCTCTCCGTCACATCGACCCGATAGAAACGCTCGGTCAGCCGCGGCAGATGCTCGGGCGCGATGCCAGGGCCGTAGTCGCGTACCTTGACGGAAGCCTCGCGCGCGCTCTTGGTGCCGTCGCCGATCGCGAGCGCGATGTCGATTTTCTTGCCCGACGCGGCGTATTTGAGCGCGTTCTCGATGAGGTTCTCGAACACCCGCATCAATTCGTCCCGATCGCCCAGCACCAGGAGCCGGTCGGCTGCCGCCTGCACGCTGATCTCCACGCCCCGGTCGCGCGCCAGGGTCTGCAGGCTGTCGGCCACCTGGCGCATGATGCCGACCAGATCGACCGGCTTGTCCGGTCGCAGATGCGCATTGAGCTCGATGCGCGAGAGCGAAAGCAGGTCGTCGATCAGCCGGGCCATGCGGGTCGCCTGTGCCTGCATGATGGGCAGGAAGCGCAAGCGCGCCGCCGTGTCGTCGCGGGCCGAGCCCTGCAGGGTCTCGATGAAGCCGGAGAGCGCGGCGAGCGGCGTGCGCAGCTCGTGACTGGCATTGGCGATGAAGTCGGCGCGCATCTCCTCGACCCGCCGCAGCGGGGTGAGATCGTGAAACGCCACCAGGACGAGACCGGGCGGCGTGGCGGCGGGAGGTGCCGCGCCACCGGGTGCGGCGCCGACCGGCACGGCACCCGGCAGCGTCGCGGCGCCAAACGCGATCGGCGTCACGATCGCCTCGTACCAGCGGTCCACCGGCACGCGCTCGAAGAACTCGACCCGTTGGGAAGCGCCGCTGGCGACCGCGCGGCGGATCGAATCCAGGATCTCGGGAACGCGCAGCGCCAGCGAGACCGGCTCGCCACGCCGAAGCGCCGGCGCCATCGCGCTGGCGCGCGCGTTGAGGGCGACCACATCGCCGTGGCGATCGAGCGCCACCACCGGATCCGGCAGCCCGGAGAGCACGGCCTCGACCAGCGGGTCGCCCGCGCGCAGCGCCGGCGCAACGTCGTGCGGCAAGATCGGCCGCACGGTCTCGCCGCTGACCGAGCGGATCAGGATCGCGACTGCGATGATCGCAAAGCCGGTCAGCGCCGGCTGCGGGGCGAGCGTTCCGGTTTCCCAGAGCACCGCGAACACCGTCGCCGCGACCACGAATACCAGGCGCGCGCGCTTGAGCCGGTCGAGCCAAGGGCGCAGGACCGCGCCGCGTCCGCCATCGTGGATAGCCGCCATCCGGTTTGCCGCGCCCGCGATTGTCGCCGCGCCTCCGACCACGCCGCGCATCCGCGCGACGCAACGGAGGTGCGCCAGGGGTTCATAGGGTTTCGCGTCGGCAGCGGCAATCGTTTCCGCAAGCCCGGAGCCGGATCAAGGGGCGGCCGTATCCTGGCCTGCGACCGGGCCGCTCGCCGGGCGCTCGGCCGATGCCGGCAGGGCGGCGGAGCGCCCTTGCAGGCCCAGCAGCAGCTCACGCCCTCCCAGGATCAGGAGCGAAAGCACAAACGGCACGACGTAATACAGCAGACGAAACAGCAGCAGGCCGGCCAGCAGCTTTGGCTTGTCGAATTGCCACAGCGCCACCAGCATGGTGGCGTCGAACACGCCGATGCCGCCGGGGGCATGGCTGGCGAAGCCGAGCAACGTGGCGGCGACGAAGATCACCGCCAAGGTGACGAAGCCGACATTGGGCTCGACCGGCAGCAGCATGTACATGGCGAGCGCGCAGAAGGCCAGATCGACGATGCCGATGCCGATCTGCAGCATTGTCAGCGGGCCGCCCGGCAGCGTCACCGTCCAGCCATGGCGGCCGATGATGCGCGGGCGCCGCCAGACCCAGGCGATATAGGATCCCAGCACCGTCAGGATCACCAGCGCCAAGCCGCGGTTGAACCATTCCGGCAATTGGTCGACGGCGGCTGCGGCGCCCGGCACATAGGCGATCCCCAGGCCGAGCACGGTGGCATTGCCGAGCCAGAAGGTCAGTCCCGCCACGAAGCAGAGCTTGGTGACCGCGAGCGCGTCGAGGCCCCAGGCGGAATAGATCCGATAGCGCACCGCGCCCCCGGTCAGCACGCTCGCCCCCACATTGTGGCCGATCGCATAGCTGGTGAAGCTCGCCAGCATCGCGACCCGATAGGGAATCTTCGCCCAGCCGATCGTACGCAGCGCGAACAGATCATAGAACGTCAGCGTGAAATAGCCGCCGGCCACGAACACCGCGGCCCAGGCGATGTCGGAGGCATGGGCCGCCAGCATGGCGTCGAGGACCTTCGCGGGCCTGATGTGACGCAGGATGTGAACGAGCGCGGTCACGGCGATCGCGATGATGGTGAGGCTCAGCAGGAATCCGATCCGGTTCCAGCCCAGGGTCTGGTCGCAGAACCGCACCGTCCTTCGCAACGCATCGACCGCCGCCTCGCCCGGCGACTGCGCTTTCGGCTCGCGTAGCGGGATTTCTTCCACGTCAATTCCGTTGCGATGCCGCGGCCCGGATTCGTCGCCAGGCGCCATTCGGTCGGTTTGGCCCTCGGGTGCCGGATAATGACCGCACCGTGCGGCGCCTTCATCGGATCAATTGTCGCAGGCTGGAATATTTTCGGCTTCAGGTCACCGACGCCGGCCCCGGCTCGGACGCCGCGAAAAACGCCCGCAACTCCGCATAGGTCTCGTCGGGGGCCTCTTCGGAGAGGTAGTGCCCGCAGGGCAGCGCTTCGCCGCGCCGGATGTCGCGCGCGTAGCGCGGCCAGATCTCCATGGAGCGGTGATTGCGGCCGACGCCGCCGGTCGACCCCCACAGCAGCAGCAGCGGGCAGCCGATCCGTCGGCCGGCCTCGAAATCGACCGTATCCATCGCGAGGTCGACCCCGAAAGTGGCGCGGTAATCCTCGCAAATGGCATGGATCGTCGCCGGATCGCGGAAGCAGCGGATGTATTCGGCCAGCGCCGCCGGATCGAAGAAGCTCAATCCCTGCTCGGTCTTCGCCAGCTTCTTGCGGATGAAATAGTCCGGATCCGCGCCCATCAGCCGCTCCGGCAGGTCATAGGGCTGGATGTTGAAGAACCAGTGCCAGGAGAAGGTGCCCCAGGAGCGGGTGATATTGTTGAGCAGGTAATGCTGCGGAATGATGTCGAGGATGGCGGCGCGCCCCACCTTTTCGGGATGATCGAGGCACATACGATGCAGCACGCGGGCGCCGCGGTCGTGGCCGGCCGCGTAAAAGCGATCGAATCCGAGCGCCGCCATGACCTCGATCTGATCCTGCGCCATGGTGCGGAACGAGTAGCCGGAGTGATCGGATCCCCCGGGGGGCTTCTCGGAATCGCCGTAGCCGCGCAGATCGGTGGCGATCACGGTGAATTCCTCGGCCAGGCGCGGCGCGATCCTGTGCCAGGAGACATGGGTGAACGGATTGCCGTGCATGAGCAGCACCGGCGGGCCTTTGCCGCCGATTACCGCGACGATGCGCGCGCCGCTGGTATCGACCTCGGTGCGGGTGAAGCCTTCGAACATGCTGGTCGCGTTCCGGGTAGCCGTGCGCGCCGCCCTCAGCGCGTGAGAACGATGAAGTCGGTGCCGGTGCCGGTCTCCGGACCAAGTCCCTGGTCGGAGATCACCAGCGAAGCGCCCGGCGCCAGGATCTCGCCGATCCGGTCGACCGCCTCTTGCGGGATTTGGATGCGATCGAGCGCCTGGGCGGCGGTCTGCGGCGGCAGATGATCTTCCGGCGGTCTTGCGACAACCAAGTGCGCTTTGGGCCCGATCTTCGCGGACAACGCCGGCCGCTGCGGCTCCGCCGCTATGCTCATCGCGTTCCAGCGCATGTGGGTGCCATTGTCGGTCAGTCCCAGCGCCGTGAAGACGTGCGTCCCCAGCGGTTGCTCGGAATGCTCGATCTCGACCGGAACGTCGAAAAGCGGCTCGAAGCCCTGGCGCACGAACAGCTTCTTTTCCTTGCGGCTGATGAAGACCGCGACCGTTCCGGTGCGCTTGACCGGCTGATCCGCAGACCGGGTCTTGGGCGCGGGGGGCAACGGGGTGGCCTTGGCCGGATCGACCGCATCCGTGGCGGGCTTGGGCGGATCGACGATCACCGGTTTGGCCGCAACGGCCGGCTCGTCGGCCGCCGCCGCCGTGACCGCCCCGGTGGTCTCGGCCACGGCCGGGCTGCTCATCTCGACCGACCCGCGCAACGCATTTGCGTTTGCGGGCGGGGCTGCGGGCGCCGGCGCCACGTCCGCGGAGGGCTGGTCGGCGGTCCGGTCAGTAGCGGTCCCGGAACCGGAGATCGTGGCCTGGGCAAAACTGCCCGGCGCGGCCGCCTGGACGTGCTTCTCGGGATCCTGACCTGCAACCGGCGGCTCGCTCGGCTTGGCCTTGGGCTCGAACAGGCGCGGATGGGCGAAATCAGCTGGAGTTCACCTCGTTGCGCGCCACGATGACGCGCACCCCGAGCCGGGTGATGGACCAGAGCCGCGCGGCGAACTCATGGGTCATCCGGATGCAGCCGTGCGAAGCCGGGTAGCCCGGCAGCGGCCCCTCATGCAGCGCGACCCCGGACCAGGTGATGCGCTCCATGAACGGCATCGGGGCATTGCTGTAGAGATTGGAATGGTGGAAGCGGTCCTTCTGGATGATGCTGAACACGCCCGTCGGGGTCGGCCGGCCCTGCACGCCGGTCGATACCGGGCTCTGCGCGACATGAATCCCGTTGCTGTAGAGGGTCACGTGCTGATCGGCGATCGAGACCACGATTTGCAGCGGGCCCTTCGGCATGCTGCTGTTGGGGTCCTTGGCGGGGTCCGGCTTGAGATTGGCCTTGGCGCCCGGCTTCAGGCCTGGTTTGACCGCCGGACTGGGGATCGGCCTGGCGACCGGATTGGGCCGTGCGATGGGATTGGGGCTGGCGTAGGGATCGAGATACCGGTCGCCGTAGTAATATTGTGCCGCAGCCGGTGCCGGTAGGCCGGCCGACATTGCACCGCCGAGCAAGGCAACGGATGCGCTCGCCAGCAGCGCCTGGCGCAAGGAAGATACCGCGTGCCGGAACCGCGCCGGCAGCGCGGATTTTGACCCAACATTCATCGCCAAGGCGTTCTCCCGACCGTTCCAAGCTGGCCGTTGATAGCAGCCATCCGATCCAATGCCCAATACAGGATAAGAGTTGCCCCGGGGTAAAGTCGACGGCGGCGTCCGGGATCGGGCCCGCCCGACAGCGCCCTACCGCAGGATGCGCCTCACAGGGCCGGTTTCAGGGGCCGAGTGCGCGCGTGGTGTCGTCGAACAGCTCCTCGACCTCGAAACGGCGCGGAATGAGCCGCTGCTGCACGCAATAGTCGATGATCATCTGCAAGGCCGGGCGGCAGGCCTCGAAGCCGAACGGCTGCAGGTCGTGGACACCCGGCTTGGGCAATCCGGCGGCGCGCTTGCCCGCCAGCAGCATCCGGTAGACCTCCCGCACGGCATCGGGCTGCGATCGCGCCAACTCCTGCGTCACCACCACCATATGATTGATCGGGACCACGCCGTGGCGGGCGTGCCACTGCGCGGCTGCCTCCTGCGGACGGGGAATGACGCTCTGCAGCCTGTCGTCGTCGGGCAATTCGGCCCCATAGATGCCGGCCGCGAGCTCGCCGGCGAGCACCATCTTGCCGAGATTCTTCCCCGGCCCGGCGCGCTCGACGCCGGCGGGATCGCGGAACTCGGCGACATGGGCATCCTCGAACGAGACCCAACGCACGCTGCCGATATCGACACCGTAGTCGTTCTGCAGATGACCGCGCAGCCACACGCCGGTCGTCTGCGCGAAGGAGCGCACGCCGACCCGCCGGCCGGGTAGATCGGAAGGGGTTATCCGCCCCAGCTGCTCGGCATTGTACATCATGCAATGGTGCTGGAAGCGCCCCATCATCACGGCGGGCAGCAGCACCAAGGGCTTGCCCTGGGATTTCGCCTGCAGATAGGTGACGATCGCCATCTCGCTGATGTCGAACGCCTGCTCCCGCACCATGGCGCCGAAAACCTTGTAGACCGGCTGGACCTCGTTGAAGTCGAAAGCAACGGACCTTGATGCGATCTGGTCTTGCTTCAACGGCAGCGTGTGCGCGTAATCGCCCAGCGCCACGCGCAATCTCATCGTCTGCTGTACGCCCATTGCGGCTTGCTTCCTCCGATCCCGTCTGCCAAAGCTTCCGACGCGCGAGCGGCCTGCAACTTTGGTCTGCAGCTCCCGGTCCGCTCCATCGACCGCGGTATTGCTCTCGAAACGGCGACCCACATGACTCTGATCCTGTCCAACGAAGATGTCGAGAAGCTGCTCACGATGCCCGAATGCATCGACGTGCTGGAAGAAGCTTATGTGGAGCTGGCGGAAGGCCGCGGCATCTCGCGCACGCGTTCCGACTGCATCACGCCGACTTCGCGGCCGGATGCGGTCTACGCGCTGAAATCGATGGACGGGGTCGTTCCGAAGCTCGGAATCGGCGCGGTCCGCATCAATTCCGACATCGTCACCTTCCCGAAACGGGGCAACAACATCCGGCGCGAGAAGGTGCCGGCCGCTCCCAATGCGCGCTATTGCGGGCTGGTGCTGCTGTTCTCCACCGAGAATGGCGAGCCGCTGGCGATCCTGCCCGACGGCGTGATGCAGCGGATGCGGGTGGGCGCCGCCAACGGATTGGGCGTCAAATATCTGGCCCGGCAGGACGCCAGGACGGTCGGCATCCTGGGCTCGGGCTGGCAGGCCGGCACGCAGCTCATGGCGGCGTGCGCGGTGCGGTCGATCGAATCGATCCGCTGCTTCAGCCCGAACCCGGCCAACCGAGAGGCCTTCTCCCGGCAGATGACCGAGCTGCTCGGAGTCGAGGTCACCCCGGTCGCGCAGACCGAGGACGCCATCGAGGGCGCCGACATCGTAATGTGCGCCACCAACACGCTGGACAACGTGTTCTTCGAGCGCTGGATCCGGCCGGGCATTCATCTGAGCTCGATCAAGCGCCCCGAGATCGAGATGAAGGCGCTCAAGCGCGCCGATCGGATCGTGCTGCATTCGCATGACGCCGCCCCGATCCATGTCACCACCCGCGATATCGCATTCGCCGAGAAGGACAAGGGCGAGCGCGGCTGGTCGACGGTCGTGGATCTGGACTTCGAGAAGCTGCCGACGCTGCCGGAGCTGATCGCCGGCAAGGTCGCGGGCCGCGGCTCCGCCGACGAGGTCACCTGCTTCATGAACAATATCGGGCTCGGCTATCAATTCGCCGCCGCCGGCGCCGTGGTGTACCGCAAGGCCAAGGCGGGCGGCGTCGGGCACGAGCTGCCGACCGATTGGTTCACCGAGGACGTGCATCCGTAGTCGGGAAGAATCAGAGGCCGCTCAGCCGCGTCCGCCGGCACTGAGGATGGCCCGCGTCATGCGGTCGGGCCCGAAATCATCGGCACTGTCGATCGCCAGCTGCTCGGCCAGCCGCGTACGCGCGCGATTGACCCGGCTCTTGATGGTGCCGACCGCGCAGTCGCAGATCGCCGCCGCCTCCTCGTAGGAGAAGCCCGACGCACCCACCAGAATGAGCGCCTCGCGCTGGTCCGTTGGCAGCTTCGCCAGCGCTTCCCGCAGCTCCTCGAACTCCACCCGCCCGGGTTGCTCGGGGTGCGATTTCAGGCTTTCCGCATATCGGCCGTCGCTGTCCTCGACCTCGCGGCGGCGCTTGCGGTATTCCGAGCGGAACAGATTGCGCAGGATCGTGAACAACCACGCCGACATGTTGGTGCCCGGCTCGAACGAGCTGATATTGGCGATCGCGCGCAGCAACGTCTCCTGCACCAGATCGTCCGCCCGATCGACGTTGCCGCACAGCGACATAGCGAAGGCCCGCAAGCTCGGAACGACGCCAAGCATCGCCTCTCGTAGCGACGGTGCCAGGGTCATTGGCGCGATTCCTTATGTCCTTCGGCTGGTCAAAACTGCCGCAGCAGCAATTTGAAACGCTCCGGCACCTCCTGCTTGCGAACTTCGTCGAAGCAGTCCACGAGCCCCTTGCCGAGCATGGCCAGGACGGCGCGATTGAGGCGGCCGCGCGATTTTTGCGATTTTTGCTTCGGGTTGCCGGCGCGATCCGACGGCGCCGCTGAAGGCGGTCCTGTAGCCGAGGATCGCAGGGATTCATCTTCGATCCATCCCATGGTGCCGTCATCCCTGGTCGCGCCGGCCCTCATGTCCCTGGGACTGGCGACAGTTGTACCCCGGGATTTCCGCCTCTTCATATTCTGATCCCGGCATCTATCAAGGGGGCTCGGAGCCCACCGTCTCTATGTTCATCAAAGCACAACGCCAGGCCGCTCGATCCGTTCCCCCCTGCGGGTCGTAGTTTTCGCCCCAATGGAACTTTCTCCCCCGATCGGCGTTTTCCGGGCTACGCTCAATCGCTCAGCTCTTTCTGGGCCACGCTCAATCGCTCAGCTATCGGTTGGAGGGGATGTGTCGAAATCACAGATAGTCACCCAGGATTTGCCGTATCTTCGCCGCTATGCCCGGGCCCTGACCGGTAGCCAGACCTCCGGGGACGCCTATGTGACGGCAACGCTCGAGGCCATGATCGCGGACCCGACGGTCCTGGACGACGCTACCGGGCCGCGGGTGGCGCTTTTTCGCCTGTTCACCAAAATCTGGAGCTCGCTTTCCATCAATTCGGCAGGCCTCCCTGAAGAAGAGTTGCGGCCCGGCGAGCAAAAGCTGGGCAACCTCATGCCGCTGCCGCGCCAGGCGTTTCTGCTGGTCGCCCTCGAGGGATTCGACGAATCCGACGCCGCCCGCATTCTCGATGTCGATGTCCTGACCCTGCGCCGGCTGATCGAGGAGTCCGGCCGCGACCTCGCCGCCCAGATTGCAACCGATGTCCTGATCATCGAGGACGAACCCTTCATCGCCATGGAGCTGGAAGGCTTGATCGAAAGCCTCGGCCATCGGGTCATCGGCGTGGCCAGCACGCATGGCGAGGCGATCGCGCTCATGAAAGGCAAGAAGCCGGGTCTCATCCTCTCCGACATCCAGCTAGCGGACGGTAGCTCGGGCCTGGATGCGGTGAACGAATTGCTGCGCACCTTCGAGGTGCCGGTGATCTTCATCACCGCCTTTCCGGAACGCTTCCTCACCGGCGAGCGACCCGAACCGGCCTTTCTGATCGCCAAGCCGTTCCAGCCGGCGATGGTGTCGGCGATCGCCAGCCAGGCTCTGTTCTTCGAGCGCAACGCCAGGCGCCGCGAGCGCCCGGTGCCGGCCTGAGCGTCTGCCGCGGCATGCGACCGACGAATCGATCGCCGCTCCAGGGCCCATTGCTGCCAAACCTTGCCATGGAGCTGTTTCCAATTGCCTTCTCCCATTCTTCGCTCGCCTCCAATTTGTTTTCGGGAGGCGAATTGCCGTCAAATCGCGCTCGGCGCGCGAACGCGCTGTGGGGCAAGCAACGCCCGGCCGCAGAGCACGGTTCCAGCCCGTTGAAATGATGAAGCATAATGCGCGTGCGGCCATCGCCGCACGGCCCGCTGAGCGGCGCTCGATAGCGCGCCTGCGCGAAACGGATAATCGTTGCACACGAACGTCGCCCATGGAACGGAACGGTCCGGGCGCACGTTGACGCGGTGGAGGGCCGGCATTGCTCGGACAGGTCGATGAATCTTCGCTCCGCATTTCTCCTCAGCTCGCTCGGCGCCGCATCGGCGGTGCTGTGCTTCGCGGTCGCTCTGGCGGTTCCGGCGGCATCGCCCGGGTTCAAACCCGATGCGAGCCGCGATTCGGGGATTTCAGAAACCGTGAATCGCGCCTCCAAAGGCGACCGGATGCGGGTCATCGTCCGCCCGCCCGAGAGTGCGCCGTTCGAGGTGGAGATGCCGGGCGGCTCCAGCCCGAAATCCCAGGACGGGTGCGAATCCGGCTTCGGCTGGCAGATGGATCAAACATCGGCGGCCAAGGTTGAACGCTGCGTGACCTGAGCCGACCTCAAAGCGAGCCACTCGCGGAAGCCGCTCCCGCATCCCGCAGCCGTTCGACGGCTGTGCAGGGAACCTTTTCGCGCGTCGAATGCTTGTCAGTGACGGCATGATGCGGAGGAGGCGGGCGATGGCAGCCAGGACTTGGAGGAATGCTGCGGCGCCGGACGGTCGCCTATCCGACGTAAGTTGCATCCGGAACCATCGTGATCGACAGGCCGCACACGTAAACGTATCTCTACCTGTACCGGGCGGCGGTTGCGCGACCCGCTACGCCATCGGGGTGGGCCGCGCAGGCTTCACCCGGTCGCGCGTGCAAAAGGTCTCGCGCAAGGCGGAATGGCCCGATTGGGTTCCGCCGGCCGGGATGATAAAGAGGCAGCAATATCTTCCGCGCTGGGTCGCCTGGGGTCCGGGCAATCCGCAGGGCGCACGCGCCATATATCTCGGTGACACTCAATTTCGCATCCGCGGCACCAATGATCCGACCACGATCGGCAAGAAGGTATCGAGCGGATGCGTCCGGCTCGCCAATGAAGCAGTCATCGATCTCTATGCCCGCACCACGCGCGGCGCCAAGGTGGTCTCGCTGCCGGACACCTCGCGGCGCCTGCAGGACGAGGACACCGCGCGCGACGAAGACCATCGGATGTGGTCGGGCCGGGCCCCGCAGCCGGGTGCCGTCGCCTCCGCGTTCGGCATATATTGAGGTGACGAACGGAAACGGTTCCCGATGACCGCAGCCGAATCTCGACCGCGCGAGAACGGCGAAGAGGACGCCGTCGGCACGTCCCTGCAGATGGGCCGCGAGCCGACGTTCTTTCCCGATGCCGAGCTGATTTGCATCGCGCTCCAGGCCGGCCGGATCGGAATCTGGTCGTGGGACATCGCGGCCAAGCGCGCGACCTGGTCGAGCAATGCCGAGGCGATTTGCGGCCTGCCCAAGGACAGCCTGGACGGTGCCGACGGCGCCAACATGATACTCGAGGATGATGTTCATCCCGACGATCGGGGAGCCGTCATCGCCGCCATGCAGGAGGCCGTGCGCACCCGCACTCCCCGCCGCGTGCAATACCGGCTCTTGCCCAAGCCAGGCGCCGACGAGCGCTGGCTCGAGACGCTCGCCACCGTCGTGGTCGAGGGCGGCGTGCCGGTGAAGCTGCTCGGCATTTGCCGCGACGTGACCGACCGCGCCAGGATGCATCGCGAGCTCCGCATCCGCGCCAGCCAGCAGGAGGCGGTGGCGCGGCTGGGCGCCCAGGCGCTGACCGAGCTCGGCCTGCAGCGGTTCTTCGACAATTCGGTCAAGACCATCGCGGCGACGCTGGACGTGGAATTGGTGAAGATCCTCGAGCTGGTCCCCGGCGACGCCGAGCTTCTGCTCAGGGCGGGATCCGGCTGGCGGCCGGGCTTGGTTGGAACCGCGCTGGTGTCGACCGACCGCGACTCGCAAGCCGGCTTCACGCTCGCCGCCGGCGGCCCGGTGATCGTGGAGAACCTGGCGTCGGAATCGCGATTCATCGGCCAGCCGCTGCTGCGTCAGCACGGCGTGGTGAGCGGGCTCACCATCCCGATCGCGGGACGCGACGGCCGCACCTATGGGGTGCTCGGCGTGCACACCACCAAGCCGCGGACCTTCAGCGAGAACGACGTCTCGTTCCTGGCCGCGGTCGCGAACATGATCGCCGGCGCGATCCAGCGCCGCCAATTGGATCAACGTCACGAGCTGATGATCCGGGAGCTGCGCCATCGCTCCGGCAATCTGTTCGCGCAGCTGCTGGCGCTGTTCTCGCAGACCGCCAAGACCTCGAAGAACATCGCCGAGCTGGTGCCAAAATACGAGGCCCGTGTGCTGGCGCTGGCAAATGCGCACCGGCTGATTACCGAGAGCGGCTGGCGCTCGGCGTCGTTGACCGAGATTCTCAATCCGCTGCTGGCGCCCTATCTCGATCGCGTGACGCTCGCTGGCCCCGATGTCTTTCTCGAGCCCGATCCGACCTTTGGGTTGAGCGCCGCGGTGCACGAGCTGGCGACCAATGCCAGCAAATACGGCAGCCTCTCGGCGCGCGCGGGCCGGGTCGAGGTGGCCTGGTCGGTGCAGCGGACCGAGCTCGGGTTGACGCTGCTGTTCGACTGGAAGGAGCGCAACGGCCCGCCCCACAAACGCACGCGCCGCCCCGGCTTCGGCTCCAAGCTCATCCATACCGTGATCGAGCGCCAGCTCAACGGCAAGGTGCAGCAGTCCTTCGGACCGAAAGGCATGGAGACCAAGCTGACGATACCGCTGACCCACGAGCGCTGGCCGGGCACCCTCGCCGCCGTGACGGAGGCGCCGCCGACGCGCGGCACCGAGCTACCGAAGGCTTCGGCTGCGCCGGCCGACGGACCAGGCCCTACGGTACCGCCTCGTAGTTGAACGCGAAATCCTCCGGCGGGGTCGGGCCCCAGACGTAGAAGGAATCCTCCGCCGGATGGTCGGCGGCCTTCCAGTCGTGATCGACCGGGACGTAGTCGATGTCAGAGGAGTACTCTGCATAGCTTCCCCACGGATCGCGCACATAGTGGAAGTAGTTCGACCCGAGCACGTGGCGGCCCAAACCCCAGCCGGCGCTGAAGCCCTTGTCCGCCATCTGCAAGGCGCCGATGCCGATGTCGTTGATCGAGGGCACGTCCCAGCTCAAATGATGCAGCCCCGGCCCTTCCGACTTCACGAAGGCGATCATGTGATGATCGCTGCCATGGATGCCGTGCATGAACGCGATCATGTCGCCGGAGCGGTCGGACAGCCGCAGCCCCAGGACCTCGCCGTAGAACTTGATGGCTTGCGGGATGTCGCGGGTGAACACGAGGATGTGCGCGAGCCGGCGCGGCCGCACCACATGCACCCGGCTGCGGCTGGGGGCACCCGGTACGCCGGGGCCGGCCGAGACGTTGTCGAAGGACGATTTCTCGTTCGGCGAGGTTTTCTCCGCCACCCGGATCTCGATCGCGGTCCCGTCGGGATCGCGCAGCCAGATGCCGTTCGATTCGAGCCCGGGCGGCGGGTCGCGCCGCACGATGCGCAGGCGCTCGAGCCGCTCCCGAAAGCGCGGCAGGTCCTCCTCGAACGCCCCGAAGGAGATGAATTGCAGCTGCTTGCGCGGCCCCTCCACCACCGAGCCCCAGCGATGCGGATGGCCATGGGTGTGGATGTCGAGGGCGTTTCCGGCCTCCCGCACGTCGAGGCCGAAGGATGCATAGAACTTGCGCCCGGCCTCGAGGTCGGGCACCGCGAAATTGAACCGGTCGAGCGAATGCACCCCGAGCTCACCGGGGCGGCGGCGCACGGGCTGCGCGAGCGGGCGAATCTGCGTCATGACGGGCCTCGTTGAGCACGGCGGGACGACTTTCGATCGATCACTTTGCGGGCGCGAGCCCGAACATCCGCTCCGCATTACCATGACAGATGCGGGCCTGGTCGGCGGCCGAGAGGCCGAGCGACTCGATGACCGCGATGGTGGAGCGGATGTAGCCGGGACCCTTCTCCTTGTCGAACGGGCAGTCGGAGGCGAACAGCACATGCTCGGCGCCGAAGAAATCGAGACCGCAGACCGTGGCGGCACGCGCGCCCTCGACCGCGGTGTCGCCGTAGAAGTCCTTGAAATAATCGTAGGGCCGTTTCTTCAGGCTCTTCAAGAGCGCGCCGTAGTCCTCGTCCGAGGTGCGCGCGCCCAGCTGATCGAAGCTGTGCGCCACGCGGCCCTCCAGATACGGAATGACGCCGCCTAGATGATGCGCGATCACCTTGAGGTCCGGATAGCGGTCCATGATCCCGGAGAACACCAGGCGAGACAGGGTAACGCCGGTCTCGTAGGGCCAGCCCAGCACGCTGCAGATTTCATATTTCGAATGCTTCTCGGCCGGGTAGTCCGGCATGTCACGGGTGCGGGAGGGATGCAGCAGGATCGGCTTGCCGGATTTGGCGATGACCTCGAAGACGGGCCAGAACTGCGGCTCGTCGAGCGCGTGGCCGTTGACATTGGTGGCGAGCTGGATGGCGTTGGCGCCGTTCTTCAGGACCCGCTCGGCCTCCTTCACCGCCGCCGCCGGCACATTCATCGGCAGGAGCGCCGAATAGCCCACGAACCGGTCCGCATGCCGGGCGACGATCTCGGCCAAGCCGTCATTGCCCAGGCGCGCCATCTCGGGCGACTGCTCGGGCCCCCACAACCGCTCCACCGGCGGCAAGCCGAGCGAGAGCACCTGGGTGTAGTCGTCGAACAGCTCGACCACGCGGCGGCGCTCGTCGAGATCGGACAGCGCCGGAATGCCGCGGACCCGCTTGCCCAGATCCTTGGCGCCGGCCGGCGTCTCCAGCAGGGCTTGGTAATAGCGCTTCGGGAAGAAATGATTGTAGGCGTCGATATAACGCACCCAGGTGTCTCCTCGGTATCGTGATCGGGATCAAATAATCAAGCCGCGATCATTCGGGCGGCATCTCGTAGGTCGTGACCGCCGTAGGCGATTTGACCTCGCCGCCGCAATGAGCGCAAGCCCAGCGCCGTACCAGATAGTTGAACACGTTGGTGTGCAGGTCGCTGCGGTTGGCGCGACCGCTCTTCTTCTCGAGATCCACGCCCTGCGCGAGCAGCTTGGGCCCGCCGGCGGCTTCGGCCAGGAGCTGCACGCGGCATGCCCGCTCCAGCTTCAAGGCGAGCCACACCGCCTCCTCGATGCAGTGGCCCGCCGTCACGATGCCGTGGTTGCGCAGGATCAGGGCCGGACGCCCGCCCAGACAGCGCGCCACCGCACGGCCACGCTCCTGGTTGATGATGAGGTCGGTGGTCTCGGAAAAAATCGGCACGCCGCCCGCCCCGAACACCGAGCCGTCGTTCCCGACCGGCAGCAGCGGCCGCCCGAGCGAGGAGAACGCGACCGCGTGGGTGGCATGGGTATGGATCACCGAATGGACGTCGGGGCGCGCCCGCAGCACCTCGGAATGAATGAACACCTCGTTGTGACGCGGCATGCTGCCCCCGGTCTTGCGGCCCTCGAGATCGACCGTGATGATGTTTTGCGGCGACATCTCGTCGAGCCCGATGCCGGCTGGCTTCATCAGGAAATGCTCGGCGTCGTGCGGCAGCCGTACCGTGATGTGGCCCGCCACGTAGTCGCCCTGGTCCTCGCTCACCAGCACCCGGCCCGCATTGGTGAGCGTCTCTTTGAGCTGATCCGTCATCATCCCTCCCTGGCGCCATCGCGCCATCGACTTGAATTGTCATCTCCGGGCATGGACCGCGAAGACGCTTGTATACGCCCTCATGTCCCGGCGATCTGGGTTGGTCCCCCGGTCGAGAACGAGGCGTGTGATCAATGGGCCGCGGACTTCGACAAACCGAGCTTGGCCAACAGCGGCTCGTCCGACACCCGCAGGATGCTGGTGTCCTCCACCGCCTCCACGGCATGCTCGTGCCAGCACGGCACCGCGATCACGTCGCCGGGCCCGAGCGTCTCGGTGAGCCCACCCTCGGCGCTGAAGCGGGCGCTGCCGCTGATCACCGCATAGATATTGTTGGCGGTGGACTTGGCCGCGTCCACCCGGCCGCCGGCGGGCTGCCGCATCAGGTGCAGCGCGATGGTCGGCATGATGCCCAGGGCGATCTCCACCAGCTTGGCGTCACGGCCTTGGCCGAGCGCCTGCGCGAACGGGATGCGAAACGGGGTGGCGCCGCTCTCCCGGATCGGCTCGAGGCCGCCGGCCGGATATTGTTCGAAGAACATCGCCTCGGAGAGCTGCACGAACGGGATGTCGAGGAAGTCGATCCAGAAGCTGGCCTGATCGGTCTCGTTGACGTGGCCGTGCCAGCTCCACGACGGCGTGAGCACCACGTCGCCGGGCAGCATGTCGACCCGCGCGCCGTTCACCACAGTGTAGGTGCCGGGCTTGGCCTCCAGCACCAGCCGCAGCGCCGCCGGCGTGTGCCGATGGGTGCGCGCCGTCTCGCCGCCTTTCACGCATTGATAGGCGGCCACCAGATTGCGGGTCGTGGCGTAGAGATTGCCTTCGATCGGGTTGACCATGATCAGATTGCGCCGCTCGGCCTGCTCGACCGGCACGAATTCGCCGGCTTGGTCGAGCGCCGCCCGGGCGGCCGCAAACCGCCAGACCGCCGGCTTGAATTTGGGCCGCGGGGCCGGCCACATCGACGGCTCGGGCCGCGCCCAGCCGGGCGAGAACCGCAACCGGCCGAGCTCGGAATAGTAGGGAGCAAGGGTGTCGTGCTTCATGGCTCGGTTCTCCCGGACCCCCGCCCGACGCGGCAGCGCTGGGACCAGGGCCGTTCTAGCGTGCTTCACGAGGCCGCCTCAAGGTGGGAGCGGTCTTCGCGGGCGATCGGTCCGGCGCCCCGCACCACATCGATCACCGCGGCTGGCTGCAGCGGCTCGGCATCGGCCCGCCAGGCCACATGGCCGTCGGGCCGCACCAGCACGAGCGCCCGCTGATAGGCGGCCAGGATCCCGGGCTGGTCGAGCCGGACCGCCCGGATCGGAACGCCGGCCACGCTCGCGGCCCGCAACATCCCCTCCCCACCCGGGGCATCGGGACCGAGACGCAGCAGCATGAAGCCGCGCCCGAACAGGTCGAGGGTCGAGCGGCCGTCCGGCAAGGCCACGTGCGGGGCGCGGGCGCCGGGCCGCGCCGTCTGAGTGTAGGTACGCCCTTCGAGCGGCGGAACGGGCGTGCCGTCCCGCCACACGATCGGGGAATCGTCGTAGCGGTAGCCGAGATGAAAGCCGTTCATGAACCACTCGTGCCGCATGGTCTCGGTGAACCAGTCCCCGTAGTCGCGGCGGATCGCGTCCGCTTCCGGCCCGGCCTCGAAAATCTGCGGCGGCGGCTTGCGATCGCGGGTTGACAGCATGCGGCCGAGGTTCTCGGTCGAAGCCGCGACATTGCGCAGCGCCACCGGCCGCCGCTCGCTCTCGTAGCTGCCCAGCAGATGTGCCCCGCCCCAGCCGCGCAGCACCGCCTCGAGCTTCCAGCCGAGATCGACCGCGTCCTGGATGCCGGTGTTCATCCCGAGCGCGCCGGTCGGCGACATCAGGTGCGCGGAATCGCCCGCGATGAAGACCCGGCCGCCGCCATAGCGGTCGGCCACCAGCTCCCGGCGCACCCAGCGCATGACCGAGAGAATCTCGAAGTCGAAATCCTTGCCCATGGCGCGGCGCAGCGCGGCGCGGATGTCGTCCTCGCCGTGATTGACCTTGTCGGGCGTGCCCACGATCGACATGCGGAAGCGGTCGCCGCCGTTGACCGCGACGATCGTGAGCCAGGTGCCTTCCGGCCCGATGAAGATGAAGCGATAGGCCTTGCCCATGCGGTGCAGCGACGTAAAATCGGCGCAGCGGAACAGCACATTGGTGGTGTAGGTGAGCGCCGCATTGCCGCTCATCGGAATGCCGGCGCCTTCGCGCACCGTGCTGGCGCCGCCGTCGGCGCCGATGAGATAATCCGCCGTCACGGTGCGGGTCGCGCCCGTATGCGCGTCACGCAAGGTGGCCCGCACACCCTCTTGCCCCGCCTCGAACCCCACCAGCGCGGTCTGATATTGCAGGGTGACGCAGTCGAAGCTCGAGGCGAAGCGCCTGAGGATCGGATCAAACATGTCCTGGGGCACGCGCTCGCGCTTCTGCGGGCTTTGCGGCGGGCACACCTCGAAGGCGCGGCCCGGAAACCGCTCGCGGCCGAGCTCGAACCCGTTGAGGCCGGTCAGGAACACGCAATCCTGCGGATAGTCTCCCGGATAGGGCGCGTCGCGCACCCAATCCATGACGCCCCAGCGGCGGCAGAATTCCATGGTCCGCACGCCCACCAGATCCATCTTGGGCTGCTCGATGCGCCCATCGGTCTGCTCGATCACCGTGCAGTCGACGCCGCGCCACCCGAGATCGCCCGCAAGCGCGAGGCCGACCGGGCCGGCGCCGACGATCAGGACGGGCGTGTGCTGGTTCATTGGTGAGCCTTCGGGGCGCGCCCGACGTCTTCGCGGCCGGAGCCGAGCCCTGATTTCTTCTATAGTTTCCCGGCCATCAGCCGTCGAGAACGAGTTTGCCGAGCCAGCCTCGGGCGCAAACATGCCCCCGTGTCACCGCGGCATCGCATTTAAGGGAAGAGACTCTCAAACACGCGCCCAACGCTGATTGTTGGCTGGATGTAGGCGCAGCTGACCCGGACAACTTCAGCAATGGCCGTCAAAACGCTTTGCGTTCCTGCATGTGCTCCTCTACTCTGCATTGCAGAGACGTCAGGCTCCCTTTCGTGGGGAAATCCGCATGCATCGCTTCGGTGTCCTGGGACTGGCTCTTTCCATTGGCTTTGCGAGCGTGGCGGTCGGCGCCTCGCCAGCAACTGCAGATGGCGTGCGGCTCACGGCGAACACGCCGCTCGCGACCACGAGCGGCGCCACCTATACGGCGCCGCTGGATTGGAACGTTACATCCAGCCCGGGCATGAGCGTGCTCGATCCGCCCGAGACCGACTCGCACCTGGCACTGATCGACGTGCAGGCCCCGGACGCCGCAGCCGCGGTGGCCGCCGGCTGGGCGCGTTACCGTCCCGATGCCAACCGGCCGCTCAGAATTACGACCCCGCAGGCCCCCTCCAACGGCTGGGAAGAGCGCCACGTTTTCAACTATGAGACCTCGCCCAATGAACGTGCGGTGGTCTACGCGTTGGCTTGGCGGGCGGGCCTGGATTGGACGGTCGCGATCGTGGAGGCGAGTCGCGCGACCTTCGAGAAACGCAACGCCGCCTTTTCCCTGACCATCGGGAGCTTGCGTCCCAAGGGATACCAGCGCGAGACATTCGCCGGGAAGAAAGCCCGGCCGCTCGATGCCGAGCAGATCGCACTGCTCAAGGGTTTCGCCCAGGATGTCATGCAACAATTCGGCATCCCGGGCGTGGGCCTCAGCCTGATCGATGGCGGCAAGGTCGTTTTTCAGGGCGGGCTGGGTGTGAAGACGCTGGGCAAGCCGGACCCGGTGGATGCCGATACGCTGTTTCTGGCCGCCTCCAACACCAAGGCGATGACGACGCTGCTGCTCGCCGAGCTGGTCGACGAGAACAGATTGCGCTGGGACCAGCCGGTTGCCGATGTCTACCCGGACTTCCGGCTGGGAGACGCCGCGACCACCCGACAGGTACTGGTGAAGCATCTGATATGCGCCTGCACCGGCGTTCCCCGCCAGGACTTCGAGTGGTTGTTCAACTTCGCATTGGCCACACCCGCCTCGTCGCTCGGGTCTCTCGGCACCATGCAGCCGACCAGCCGCTTCGGCGAGGTCTTTCAGTACAGCAATCTCATGGCCGGGGCCGCCGGCTATGTCGGGGCATTCGTGATCAGTCCGGGGCGGGAGCTCGGCGCCGCCTACGATGCAGCCATGCGGTCGAAGGTGTTCGCGCCGCTCGGAATGACCCACACGACCTTCGATTTCTCGACCGCACTGAGCGGCAATTTTGCCAGCCCCCACGACGACGACGTGGACGGCAAGACCATGCCGGCGCGCGTGGACGTCAACTACTCGGTGGTACCGTTGCGGCCGGCCGGCGGGATGTGGACCAGCGCACGCGACCTGTCGCGTTACTTGCAGATGGAGCTGGCACTCGGTCAGCTGCCCGACGGGACGCGACTGGTCTCCAGGGACAGCCTGCTGGAACGGCGCAAGGGGCAGGTCCCGATCGGCGAGGATGCGACCTACGGAATGGGGCTCATTGTCAACACGCAGTACGGTATCCCGGTGGTGAGCCACGGCGGCAGCTTGTTCGGATACAAGAGCGATATGATATTCCTTCCCGATCATGGGGTCGGGGCGGTAATCCTCACGAACTCGGACACCGGCGGCTTCCTGACCGGCTTGTTCCGTCGGCGGCTCCTGGAGGTGCTGTTCGACGGCAAACCCGAAGCGGTGGAGCAAGCCAAGGTCGCGGTTGCGCAAAGACAAGCCAACATCGCCAAGAATCGCGAACGGCTGGTGGTCCCAGCGGATGCCGCCGAGGTCGGCAAGCTGGCGGCTCTCTACTCCTCCCCGGCGCTCGGTACGCTGCGGGTTCGCGCGCAGGACGGGACCACAATCTTTGATTTTGGCGGATGGCATAGCTCCGTCGCCTCGCGCAAGAACGACGACGGGACCACGTCCTTCATCTCGATCGACCCCACGGTCGACGGCTTCAATTTCGTGGTCGGCGAGCGGGACGGAAGGAAGGCTTTGATCATCCGCGATGCCCAGCACGAGTATGCTTTTGTCGAGTTCGGCGGCCCGGTGATCTGCAACATCGCCGGCGTTCATCCCCGCCCCGCCCATGGACCGCGATCGGGAGCTTCAGAGTCCATTAACCTGCTGCTTACCATGTTCGCCGGCTCGCCTTGCCGCAGCTGCGTGAATCGATGAATTTTGCCGGGTCGTGTTGACCAGGAGTAAACCATGAGCCGACCGGTTGATGTTGCGGGTGACCAATTGCGAACCATCGTGGAGCGCATCGAGCGCATTGAGGAAGAGATCAAGGAGCTCGCCGAAGGCAAGAAGGAAGTCTACCTGGAAGCCAAGGGAAACGGCTTCGACGTCAAGATCCTGCGGGAGGTGATCCGGGTGCGCAAGCAGGACCAGAAGGAGCGCGACGAGCAGGAGTTGCTTCTGGACGTCTACTTGCAGGCCATAAAGGGGGCATCCCCGGCAAAGAAAGCGGCCTGAGCGAACGGCGGGTGCCGGTTTGCACGAAAAGGCCGGCACCGCCTCACCGTCCGACAATCGCTCGAGAAAGAACGCAAAATCCGCGGTCGCGCGCAGCTATTCGGATTTGTACTTCCGCTCGAGCGCGTCGAATTCCGCCTTGCCGACCAGCCGCTGGCGCTCGGCGAAGTCGACGGCGAGCCGGGACGCATCGCCCATCCGTCCATCCCGCCGCAGCACCGACAGCGCCTCCTGCATGCCGCGCAGGGCCGACTGCAGCGCCACATTGGCATAGAGGACCGCGGCAAAGCCGAGCGCGCGCAGCTTCTCGTTCGCGAGCTCCGGGGTGCGCCCGCCGAGCACAATGTTGATGATCTGCGGCCACGGCAATAGCCGCGGAATGGCCGCGATCTGCTCGAGGGTTTGCGGGGCCTCGACGAAGCTCACGTCGGCGCCGGCCTCCCGATAGGCGGTAGCGCGCTCGATCGCTGCCTCGAAGCCATGCGTCGCGATGGCGTCGGTGCGCGCCACGATCAGCAGATCCGGATCGCCGCGGGCATCGACCGCGGCCTTGATCTTGGCCACCATCTCGGCCTGCGGAATGACCGCCTTGCCGTCAAAATGACCGCAGCGCTTGGGAAACACCTGATCCTCGATCTGGATCGCGTCGGCGCCGGCGCGCTCCAGCTGCTTGACGGCGCGCACCAGATTGACCGCATTGCCGAAGCCGGTGTCGGCATCGACCATCAGCGGTCCGGCAAACACGCCGCGGATGGCCGCAACGTGGTCGACGAGCTCGGTGAGCGTGACCAGGCCATTGTCCGGAATGCCGAGAAACGTGTTGGCGATGCCGGCGCCGGTCACATAAGCGGCGGTGAATCCGAGATCGGCCACCACCCGGGCGGCCAGCGCATTGCTCACGCCCGGCAGCACCACCGCGGAACCCGGCTGCAGCAGCATGCGAAAATCCCGGCGGCGCGCGCGCTCTGTCATCGCTTGGTCCTCCTGTCGACTGGCGGCTTATAGCGGCTGTTGCGGGCGCGCGGATAGATGGCGAATATGCGGCCCGGGCGACAGGCTTGTCCCGGACTTGATCCGGGACCGTTGCAGACTCCGAGGTCGGAATGGTCCCGGATCAAGTCCGGGACAACTGTGACGAGTTATGTCAGAACCAGCGCGCCGAACAGGCCGCAGGGAAACCAGAAAATGGCCAAGCTTCCGATCACTTTCGCTTGCGGGCTCTACGACCGCATGCTGCCGCTCTACACCAAGGAGGTGGAGGCCGAGGGGATCGATCTCAACTTCCTCGCCATCGACAGCCCGCGCGAGATTTTCGATCGGATGTCGGGCGCGCTGGAGTTCGATGCTTCGGAGATGTCGAGCTCCGAATTCGTCGCCCGTCTCGCCGCCGGCGAGTGTCCGTTCGTGGCGCTGCCAGTGTTTCCTTCGCGAGTGTTTCGCCACGGCTATATCGCGGTCGATCGCCGGGTGATCCGCACGCCGGCCGATCTAGCCGGCAAGCGCATCGGGGTCCCGCTCTATGCGATGACGGCCGCGATCTTCATTCGCGGCATGCTGCAGCACGATTGCGGGGTCGATCTGTCCCAGGTGCGATGGATCGAGGGCGCCATGAACGAGGCCAAGCCGCATGGCCATCCGACCCGGCTCGCGCTCGCCAAGCCGGTCGCGATCGAGCCCAATACCAGCGGCAAGTCGCTCAGCGATCTCATCGACGCGGGCGAGATCGCGGCCACCATCGGGACCAGCCTGCCCGATGCTATGGCCCACAACCCGGACATCGTGCAGCTGTTTCCGGACCACCACGAGCGGGAGAAGGACTATTACCGCCGCACCCGGATTTTCCCGATCATGCATCTGGTCGCCATACGGCGGGACATCTACCGGCAGCATCCGTTCGTTGCGACCAGTCTTTACCGGGCGTTCTGCCAGGCCAAGGATCTGGCGCTGGAAAAGATGCGTTATCCCGGCACGCTGCGCTATATGCTGCCCTGGATGCGCGCCGAGATCGCGGAGATCGACGAGGTCTTCGGCGGCGACCCCTGGCCATATGGGGTCGAGCCCAACCGGGCGACGCTGGAGGCGCTGGTGCAATATTTGGCCGAGCAGGGCTTGATCGCGGCCCCGGTTCCGGTCGAAAAGCTGTTCGTCCCCACCTTCGGCCTTGCCTGATCGCCATTCGCATCCGGCCGCAATCACCGAACCACACGGAGCTCGAGCGATGAAACTCGCAAGTTATCTGGCGGACGGCCGCGCCGCCTTCGGGATGGTGGCGGGCGACGGCGTCATCACCATGAACGAACGCCTGGGCGGACGCGCCGCGAGCCTCAAGGAGGCACTCTCCGCCGGCCTCCTGCCGCAGATCGCGCAGGCCGCGGCCGCGGCCGCGCCCGACCACAAGCTCGCCGATATCACGTTCCTGCCAGTCATACCCAATCCGGACCTCATCGCCTGCGCCGGCATCAATTATCGCTCGCATGCGAGCGAGACCGGTCGCGACATCCCCAAGCAGCCGAGCATGTTCATCCGGCTCGCCAATACGCTGGTCGGCCACGGCGGCCAGATGATCCGCCCGACCGTGTCGAGCCATTTCGATTTCGAGGGCGAGCTTGCGGTGATTATCGGCCGCGGCGGGCGGCATATCGCGGCCGAGCGGGCACTCGATCACGTCGCCGGCTATACCTGCTTCGTCGACGGCAGCGTGCGGGACTATCAGAAGTTCTCGGTTACGTCGGGCAAGAATTTTCCCGGCACCGGCCCGCTCGGCCCCTTTATGGTGACCCGCGACGAGATCCCCGATCCCACCCGCCTGACTCTCGCCACCCGCCTCAATGGCACGCAGATGCAGCGCTCGGGCACCGATTTGCTGATCTACTCGATCCCGCAGATCATCGCCTTCTGCTCCGACTTCACCTTGCTGTCGCCGGGCGACGTGATCGCCACCGGCACCCCGGAGGGGGTCGGCCACCGCCGCACCCCGCCGCTGTGGATGAAGGCCGGCGACGTGCTTGAGGTGGAGATCACCGGCATCGGCACGCTGCGCAGCACCATCGTGGACGAAAAAGCGTAGATCGCATCCGTCGTTCGCCCGACACCGAAGGACCCGCCATGACCGATATCGAACGCGTCGCCACCCGCATCTCCACAACCGAGCTCGAGCGGCGCTGGGCCGCGGTGCGCCGCGAGATGGCGGCGCGCGGCATCGATGCGCTGGTCATGCAGAACGCCAGCGATTGGCTCGGCGGCTACGTGAAATGGTTCACCGACGTGCCGGCGCACAACGACTATCCGCGCACCGTCATCTTTCATCGCGACGATCTCATGACCCTGGTCGAGATGGGCGCCACCGGCCGGCGCGACAAGCTCGGCGGCAAGGACGTCAACAATCCCGGCATCGGCGAGATCATCTACAGCCCCTCGTTCTTCTCCATCGCCTATACCCACGATTACGACCCGGTGCTGGTCGCCGCCGAGCTCAAGCAGCGCGGCTACAAGACCATCGGGCTGGTCGGCCGCGGCGCCCTCCCCTCCGGCCTGGTCGATGCCATCCGCAACGGCGTCGCCGCCATGCTGGTCGATGCCAGCGACCTGGTCGACGGCATCAAGGCGATCAAGAGCCCGGAGGAGATCGCGCTGTTGCGTGCCACCGCCGCCATGCAGGACACGCTTTTTGCCAAGGTGGCGGCGGCCATCAAGCACGGCATGCGCGACAGCGACCTGGGCGCCATCGCCCAGTACGAGGGACAGCTGCTCGGCAGCGAGCAGGGAATCTTCCGCGGCTCATCCGAGCCGCTCGGGCGGCCCGCGATCCTGCGCGGCCGGCATTTCCAGGACCGGGTATTGCAGCCGGGCGACTACATCTCACTCCTGATCGAGAACAACGGCCGCGGCGGCTATTACACCGAGCTCGCCCGCACCATGGTGCTGGGCAAGGCCTCGTCCGAGCTGCGCGACGCCTTCGCGGTGGTGTGCGAGGCGCAGCAGCACACCGCCCGCAACCTCAAGCCCGGCGCCTCCTGCGCCGACATCTACGCCGCTCACAACGCGTTCATGCAAAGCCGCGGCGCACCGCCCGAGAGCCGGCTGTTCGGCCACAGCCAGGGCTACGACATGGTGGAGCGGCCGCTGCTGCGCGCCGACGAGCCGATGCGGCTCGCCGCCGACATGTGCATGGCGGTCCATCCGGGCTTTCCCACCAAGACCAACTTCGTCTTCATCTGCGACAACTTCCTCATTCATAAGGACGGTTCGGTCGAGCACATGCACAAGGCCGAGCAGAAGATTTACGAGGTTTGAGCGGAGCATTTTCAGGAAAAGTGGGCCCAGTTTTCCGTCCGAAAAATGCGATCACCGCTTTAAGCAGCTCGCGGTGGCAGCTCGCCGGCCTTGGCGAGGCGTGTCGTCCAATATTCCCAGGCCCGGCCCATCGGCCGCTCGCGCAGACTGTAGGCCTCGGCAAGTCCCGCCTCGCCGCTGGTCAACGGCGAAATCTCGCCCAACGCCGTGGCGCGCAGCTGCAGCTCGGCATTGCGGTGGGAGAAGATCGTCCGGAACACCGTCTCCTGGAGCGTAGCGCCCACCACGGTGGCGCCATGGCGCCGCATCAGCACCATGGCGTGCGGCCCGAGCGCGCGCCCCAATGACAATCCCTGCTCCGCCGTCGTGACCACCATCGGGGTGTCGCCGAACTCGTCGCGGCTGTCCCAGAACGGCACCGTGCCCCCCATGGTGGCGCCGAGGCCGACCAACGGCTTAAGCGCTACCCCGGTGACGCAGAACGGCAATATCGCCATGGAATGATGATGGCACACGGCATTCACGTCAGGCCGCAGCTGATAGATGCAGCCGTGGATCACGCATTCCCCATAAGGCAAATGGTTGGTTTGCGTAAGCAATCTGGAGTTGAGCGAGAACTCCAAAATGTCGGCGGGCTCGATCAGCTCCGGGCTGCGCGAGCGCGCCAGCAGATAGCGCCCCGGATCGGCCGGATGACGAATGCTGATATGGCCAAAGCCGTCGAGCACTCCCTCATGGGCGACCATGCGGTTGGCCAGCGCCAGCTGGTAGCAGGCGTCGTCGAAAGCATTCGGCATGGGACTTCCTTTCAAAGATTGATCCGCAACCTTGTCATGGCCGAGCTTGTCCCGGCCATCTCGCTTTGGGTGGCACGGCGGTGCCCAGCTTATCGAGATGGCCGGGACAAGCCCGGCCATGACAACCTGTTACCCTCCCATTCGTCTCACGCCATCGTGACACCGGCGCGCCGCTATGGCACCGATGCCTGCCCTCACGCAATGAGGATCACCATGAGCACTCCCTCCAAACTGCCGCCGATTCGGCGGGTCATCACCGGCCATGATCGCGACAATGTGGCCAAGGTCATCATCGATGGTCCGGCCACCAACGCGAAAAGCGGCGCCTCGGGCGCCACCTCGACGCTGATCTGGTCGACCGACAGCGCGCCGGCGGACTGCGCGATCGGCGAGGACGTCGAGGATCTGGGTGCCCGCATCATCGGCACGCCGCCGCCCGAGAACGGCACCCGCTTCGCCGTCATCGAGTTCCCGCCCGGTAACCCGGGGCGCATGCACCGCACCGAGACCATCGATTACGTGGTGGTGATCTGCGGCGAGCTCGACATGGACATGGACGACTCCACCGTGCGGCTCCGGGCCGGCGACGTGCTGGTGCAGCGCGCCACCCACCATGCCTGGGTCAATCGCGGCACCGAGGTGGCGCGCGCCGCCTTCGTGCTCCTGGATTCCAAGCCGCTCGGCATCGGCCACCCGATCGTGCGCGGCATGAAGGCCGGATAGACGCGCCGCCGTGGAGCGGGAGCTGTGGCCTCGGAGATTGGCCCTTCGGCCCTCATCCTGAGGAGCGCGCTCTCGCGCGCGTCTCGAAGGATGGCTGCAAGTCGGTGCTGTGCATTCATCCTTCGAGACGGCCGCGCGAAGAGCGCGTCCTCCTCCGGATGAGGTCAGATACTCATTTCAGCTCGAGCTTGAACAGCCGGATCGCGTTCGAGCGCCCGATCTTCGACCGGTCGCCCTCGCTGATCGGGGCGGCGTCGAACCAATCCGCCGCGTCGCCGACCGCCTCGAACGGATAATCGGTCGAGAACATGATGCGGTCGGCGCCGATCTCGAGCATGGCGTCGATCAGGGTCTGGCTGCGGAAGTTGCCGGCGGTGGTGAGATGGAAGTTGGCGCGGAAATAGTCGCCGATCGGCTTCTTGGCCGGACAGCGATGGCCGGCCTTGGCCCAATTGTTGCGGTTGTCGACCCGCCAGAGGCTGTAGGGCAGACCTTCGCCCAGATGACCCAGGATGATGTTGAGGCGCGGGCAACGGTCGAACAAGCCGGATCCCATCAGCCGCAGCGCATGGGTGGCCGCCTCCACCCCGAACCCCCAGGTCGGGCCCAGCAGCCAGGAATGCCCCTCATAAATCCCGGCCCATCGCGGCAACGGATTGCGCGGGTGCAGATAGAACGGCACGTCCAGGCGCTCGACCGTCTCCCAGAACGGCCAATAATCGGGCGTATCGTAGTAAAGCGCAGCATCCGGATCGGCGACCTGCGAGAAGCCGTTGACCAACGCGCCGCAAAACTTCAGCTCCTTGATGCAGCGCTCCAATTCGCGCGCCGCCAGCCCGGCGTCCTGCATCGGCAAGGCGGCGAGCGCCGCAAACCGGTCAGGCCGCCGCGCCACCTCGGCGGCGAGCGCATCGTTGGCCCGGCGCGCGACCTCGGCGGCTTGCCTGGGATCGGCCAGGCCCTGCACGGTCGGAGCGTTCAGCGACAGGATCATCATCTCCATGCCGTGGGCATCCATCACGGCGATGCGCTCCTTCTGCACATCCATGAGTCGGCTGCTCAGCTCCCCCCAGCACCGGTCCGGCAGGAATACGCCGGAATCCGCCAGCGTCTCGGGGATCGCGAAGTGCTCTTCCAACCCGATCTTTCCCTGCATCTCCACCTCCCGCCCGGCCCTGCCTCACGATATCTGAAGCAAATACGACGGCCCAGAATCATTGCCCGCTCGCGCGCTTCCTCGATATACTGCCGGCCAGCTCGACTATGCCCCGGATCAAGGGGCTCAAAAGCGAGATTCTGGGAGAAGCGCAATGATCAAACCAGCACATATCCGCACCGCCCTGGCAGGCGCCGCCATCGCGGCGCTCACCGTCGGCGGCGGCACCGTCACGGCATCGGCACAGACCATCAAGATCGGCCTGATCAACAGCTATTCCGGATTTCTCGCCCAGGCCGGCGACCAGATGCAGAAGGGCATCGATCTCTACGTCAAGGAGCACGAGAAGGACCTGCCGCCCGGGGTCAAGATCGAGATCATCAAGCGCGACGACGCCGCCGCCCCCGAGACCGGCAAGCGCGTCGCCCAGGAGCTGATTACGCGCGATCACGTCCAGCTGCTGCTCGGCGTGGTGGGCTCGCCGATCGCCGCCGCCATCGCGCCGCTGACCCAGGAGGCCAAGGTCCCGCTGGTCATCACCAATGCGGCCGGCTCCGCCATAACCCGCATCTCGCCTTATGTGGTGCGGGTTTCGTTCACGATCTGGCAGCAGGCCTATCCGCTCGGTCAATGGGCCGCCAAGCAGGGTTGGAAGACCGCCTACACGGCGGTGAGCGATTTCATTCCCGGCCATGACGCCGAAGCCGCCTTCACCAAGGGCTGGACCGATGCCGGCCTGAAGATGGTGGGCTCGGTGCGCTTTCCGACCACCAATCCGGATTTCGCGCCATTCGTGCAGCGCATCAAGGACGCCAAGCCCGACGTCGCCTTGATCTGGCCGCCGGCCGGCGAGCAGGCCACCTCGGTACTCAAGGCGGTCCGCGATCTCGGCTTGCGGCAGGCCGGCATCAATATCGTCTCGACCCAGGATCTCGTTCCGGACGAGGAATTGCCAAATATGGGCGACGTCGCGCTCGGCCTGGTCACCGCCGGCACCTATTCCAGCGCGGCCGACCGGCCATCCAACAAGGCCTTCCTGGCGGCCTGGAACAAGGAATATGCCGGCAAGGCGATCCCCGACTTCCTGTCCGCGCACGGCTGGGACGGCATGTCGGCAGTGTTCGACCTGATCAAGGCGACCAAGGGCAAGTTCACCGGCGACGAGGCGATCAAGTTCCTGACCAACTGGAAGACCGCCAACAGCCCGCGCGGCTCGATCTCGATCGACCCCGCCACCCGCGACATCGTCCAGAACATCAATATGCGCAAGACCGAGATGAAGGACGGCAAGCTCGCCAATGTGGAGTTCGACACGATCCCCAACGTCAAGGATCCGTGGAAGGAGCAGAACCCTCCGAAGTAAGCCTCTCGCCTGGGGGCGTCGGCCGGTTGGGCGCGCCGGCCACGCCGACTTGGCCTCACGTCAGCGCTGCTTGAGACCATGGGCGACTTCCTGTCGGCTGCCATCAGCATTGCGTTCCACGG
Source organism: uncultured Alphaproteobacteria bacterium (assembly GCA_963721005.1). Taxonomy (GTDB): domain Bacteria; phylum Pseudomonadota; class Alphaproteobacteria; order Rhizobiales; family Xanthobacteraceae; genus VAZQ01. The sequence continues at coordinate 2,050,219 of CAVRHR010000003.1, forward strand.
CCTCGCCATGGCGATGGTGCTCTACCTCATCTCGGTCGGGCTCTCGGTGACCATGGGGCTGATGGGATTCGTCAATCTGGCGCATGGCGCGTTCGCGATGGCGGGCGGCTATGCGCTCACCACCCTGATGAGCCGCCTGCACCTGCCGTTCGCGCTCGCGCTGCTCGGAGCGATCGTCATCGTGGTGCTGGCGAGCTTCGTGCTGGAGCGGTTGCTCTACCGGCGGCTTTACGGGGCCGACGAGCTCGACCAGGTGCTGATGACCATGGGGTTGATCTTCATGACGGTCGGCGCCGCCACCTATTTCTGGGGACCGGTGGCGCAGCCGGTTCATCCCCCGGACCTGCTCAGCGGCCAGATTCACCTGGGCGATCGGGATTTTCCCGCCTATCGCAGCTTCCTCATTCTCTGCGGCGTGGTGCTGGTCACCGGCCTGTGGCTCGCGCTGGAGCGCACGCGTTTCGGGGCGCAGGTGCGTGCCGCCGTCGACAATCTGCGCATGGCGCAATCGATCGGCATCAATACCTCGCAATTGTTCGCGTTGACCTTTGCGCTCGGCAGCGGGCTCGCGGCGCTCGGCGGCGCGCTCGGCGCCGAGTTTCTGCCGATCGTTCCGGGCTATGCGCTGGGCAACCTGGTCTACTTTTTGATCGTGGTCGCGGTCGGTGGGCTCGGCAGCATCCGCGGGCCGTTCGCCGCCGCGCTCCTGGTCGGCACGGCGGATACCGCCTTCAAATACATCGCGCCCGAGCTCGGCGCCTTCTTCATCTACGCCCTCACGATGGCGATCCTGCTGTGGCGGCCGCGCGGCCTGTTCGGGCGCGCCTGATGGCAGCTGTCGACAACATCGCGGCGCCCGGTCGGCTCGACGATTTTGCGTCCCGGCACCGCCTGCGGGCGTTCGAGGCCCTGCCGTGGCTGATGGCGGTCGCGGCCTATTTCGTGTTTCCGGACTATCTGGCGCTGGGCGCGCAGATTCTCGCCACCATCCTGTTCGCGCTGTCGCTCGATCTGGTGCTGGGCTATGCCGGCATCGTCACGCTGGGGCACGCGGCTTTCTTCGGTACCGGCGCCTATACGGCCGGGATCCTCGCCGCCCATGGCTGGGGCGAGCCGATCAGCGGCCTATTTGCTGCCGGCATCGCGGCCGGCCTGGTCGGGCTCGCCAGCGGCGCCATCATCCTGCGCACCACCGGCCTTACCCTGCTGATGCAGACCCTGGTGGTGGCCGCCATGCTGTCGGAGCTCGCCAACAAGGCGACCCGGATCACCGGCGGCGCCGACGGATTGCAGGGCATGGACGTGTGGCCGATCTTCGGCGCCTTCCGCTTCGACCTGTTCGGCCGCACCGCCTATATCTATTGCGCGGCCGTTCTTTTCATCGGCTGGCTCGCGGTGCGAGCGATCGTCTATTCGCCGTTCGGGCGCTCTCTGACCGGCATTCGCGAGAACGTCCTGCGCATGCATGCGGTCGGCGCACCGGTGCGGCGCCGCAAGCTCATCGCCTATACGGTCTCGGCGGCGCTCGCCGGCATCTCCGGCGCCCTGATCGCGCAGACCGCGCAATTCGTCGGGCTCGGCGCGCTCGGCCTGGAGCGCTCCGGCACCATCCTGATCATGCTCATCATCGGCGGCGTCGGTCAGCTCTACGGCGCTTTCATCGGGGTGACGCTCTACATGATCGCCCAGGATCGCTTCTCTACCATCGATCCGGTGTTCTGGTATTTCTGGATCGGTCTGTTCATGATTCTCGTGGTGATCTTCGCGCGCGGCGGCGTGCTCGGCCTGATCGGGCGGGCGTGGCGGCAAAGGCGCAAGCCGTCATGACTCAAACCACCTTGACCGAAGCCGTGCTCGAGACCGCAGGCCTGTGCAAGAGCTTCGGCGCGCTGCCGGTGGCGAGCAACATCGACTTCCGGCTCGAAAGCGGCGCGCGCCATGCGCTGATCGGGCCCAACGGCGCCGGCAAGACCAGCTTCGTCAATCTGGTAACCGGCGTGCTCGCGCCCAGCGCCGGCCGCATCCTGCTCGGCGGCGAGGACATCACCCGGCTGTCGCAGGCCGCGCGCGTCAAGCGCGGGCTGGTTCGCACCTTCCAGATCAGCGCGCTGTTCCGCCGGCTGACCTTGCTCGAGAACGTGACGCTCGCGATCGCCGAGCGCGAAGGCACCGCCGGCGATCTCATCCGGCCTGCCGGACGATACCGAGCGGCGATCGATGAAGGCTACGCACTCCTGGAGGCGCTCGGGCTCGCCGCGGATGCGCTGCGGCCGGTGAACGAGCTCGCCTACGGCCGCCAGCGGCTGGCCGATATCGCCGTGTCGCTCGCCCTCAAGCCCAAGGTGCTGCTGCTGGACGAGCCGGCCGCCGGCGTCCCCTCGGGCGAGACCGGCGCCATCGTCGACATGATCGAGCGGCTGCCGGCCGACCTCGCGTTCCTGATCATCGAGCACGACATGGATCTGGTGTTCCGCCTTGCCAATCGCATCACGGTGCTGGTGCAGGGCAGCATCCTGATGGAGGGGCCGCCGCAGGACATCGCGGCGGATGCGCAGGTGCGGCACGTCTATCTCGGCGAGGGCAAGCCGCGATGAGCAGTCGAGATCAAGACGCCGACCTCACGCTCGACCGGGTGCGCGCCGGCTACGGCCGCACCGTGGTGCTCGACGGTGTCTCGCTGTCGTTGCGCGGTGGCGCCACCTTGGCGGTACTGGGACGCAACGGGGTCGGCAAGACCACGCTGCTCTCGACCATCATGGGCCACACCACCTTGCACGGCGGGTCCATCCGTTTCCGGGGCGAGGACATCACGGCGCTGCCGGCTTATGGGCGCTGTCGCGGCGGCATCGGCGTCGTGCCGCAGGAGCGCGAAATCTTTCCTTCGCTGACCCTGGAGGAGAATCTGACGGTGGCGGCTCGGCCCGGCCGCTGGACGCTACCGCGGGTCTACGATTTCTTCCCGCGCCTGGCCGAGCGGCGGCGCAACCGCGGCAACCAGCTCTCCGGCGGCGAGCAGCAGATGTTGGCGATCGGGCGCGCCCTGATGGGCAATCCGGTCCTGCTCCTGATGGACGAGCCGCTCGAGGGCCTGGCGCCCGTCATCGTCGATGCGCTGTTGTCGGGTCTCGACCGGCTCAAGCGCGAGGACGGCCTGGCGCTGCTCTTGGTCGAGCAGCACGCGCGGCTCGCGCTCGAGTTCGCCGAGAACGCCATCATCCTGGATCGCGGCGCGGTGGTCTTCTCCGGCGTCAGCCGGCCATTGCTGGAAGACCCCGAACGGCTCGCCGGCCTGATCGGCGTCGGCGGGCACTGATCGAGTAAGGTCGACGCGCTTTCCGCGGTTGACGCGGCTTGCTACCATCGGCGGCTTCGGTGGCCGACAACGATCGATCGGGGAGATTGCAATGCGAAGATATATGTCGCTCACGGCGATCGCCGGTTTGGCGGCCATGCTCGGCTGGCTCGGGCCCGATGGTGCCGCCGCGCAGACCCGCACGACCCTGGATATCTACGTGATCGACGTCGAGGGCGGCAACGCCACGCTCGTGGTATTACCAAGTGATTTCATCTGCGATGGACCGACATTGCTTAATTAAGTCAATCGAATAGGGCAGAAATTGGGAGTTCGGGAAACCGCCTGGGCGCCCAAAGAGCCGGACATTTGCGGACCAGATGATAGGTGATGCGGGGACCGGCGGCGTTTCGCTATTCATGCTCCGATGAAGCATATCGAAACCGGATCGTCCCCGATGCCTAAACCAGAAACTTCGAAATCGCCGAGCCCCACCGACGTACACGTCGGGAAGCGGGTGCGCATGCGCCGCAAGATGCTCTCGATGAGCCAGGCCGAACTGGGCGGCGCGCTGGGCGTGACCTTCCAACAGGTTCAGAAATACGAGAAGGGGACGAACCGGTCATGCATCGGCCTATTTGTCAATTGTACATCGGCCGATCAGTGTTCGCGCGTACCGAAGTTCCCGGTTTCACTCCGGCTTGATGCCGGCGACCTTGATTACCTTTTGCCATTTCTGGATTTCATCGGCGATGAGCTTGCGAAAATCGGCCGGTGAACCCGCAAGAGCGGAGCTACCCAGGCTGGCAAGACGCGTTCTCATTTTTGGGTCGGACAGACCTGTATTGATTTCCTTGTTGAGCCTGTCGATGATTTCGTTCGGGGTGCCTTTCGGCGCGGCGAAACCTTGCCAGCCGCTTGCCTCATAACCGGGTACGAACTCCCCGATGGTTGGAATGTCGGGCAGCGCTTCCGAGCGCGTGGAGGTCGTGACCGCCAATGCTCGCAACTGACCGGACTTGATGTATTCGATGGACGAAGACATGGGGTCAAACATGACCTGCACCTGTCCTCCAATCATATCGATGAGCGCAGGCGCTGAGCCACGATATGGGACCTGTGGCATATCGAGGTCGGTCATGGCCTTGAATAACTCGCCGTAAAGCTGCACAGGGCTTCCGTTTCCGGCGGTCGCCATGTTGACCTTGCCGGGGTTGGCTTTGGCATAGGCAATGAACTCAGGGACGGTCTTGGCTGGAACCGACGGGCTGACTTCCATGACCCCTGGGCCCCGATTAAAGCTCGCGATCGGCGCAAGGTCCCTAATAAGGTCAAAACTGAGATTGTCATAGAGGGCTGCATTGATTGCGTTAGCCAAAGTGATTTGTATGAGCGTGTACCCATCCGGCTGAGCTCGGACCACTGACTCAACAGCAACGCTGCTATTGGCGCCTGGACGGTTCTCGATTACGAAAGCTTGGTTAAGTCGCTCCGACAAATACCGCGCCATGATGCGCGCTATGATATCGGTCGGACCGCCGGCAGGCGCACCGACGAGCCATCGTACCGGGCGCGCCGGATAGGTCTGCGCCCTTGCGACCGGCGACACGGCCGAAAGCACGGTTGCACCCGCTGCCAGACGCAGAAATTGACGGCGGAGGAGTTTCATCGGAGACCTCAAGAAACGGATAACACATCGCCAGCCAGTACGGCTTTAATGCTCTCATGAAGTAAGATAGGGCCCGCCCTAGGAAGGGTGATGCACCTGTGCCGCTCAGAGTACGGCGATGAGCGATAGAACCAATTTGTTTAGGGTGGCGAAGGAACACCTGAGCCGCCTGTTAATCGGCCCTCATTCCAGCAGTCCTTACCACCTCACCCCATTTCTCAGTCTCATGCCTTAGGAATTTTGCAAACTGTTCGGGAGATCCAGGCGGAAAAACAGTTGTGCCCAATTCCGCAAAGCGGGCCGCGATAGCGCGATCTACGATCGCGGCGTTGATTTGCCTGTTCAGTATCTCGATTATTTCAGAGGGGGTATTTTTCGGCGCACAAACTCCAGTCCAGAAGATCGCCTCAAAACCGGGTAGGTACTGCGCTAGCACCGGCACGCTCGGCAGCGCGTTCGACACGTCGGCGGAGGTTACTGCCAATGCGCGCAGTTTGCCGGCTTTGACATACTCGATGCATTCCGACATGACATCGAACATAATTTGCACATGACCGGCAACCAAGTCAGCAACCGCCGGTGCCCCGCCCTGATATTGCACCTGAACCATGTCGGTTCCTGTCCGCATCTTAAAGAGCTCACCGGCGACGTGGATTGGTGTGCCGAAGCCGGCTGAGCCGAGATTGAGCTTGCCGGGGTTGGCCTTGACGTAGGCAATCAGCTCGGGAATGGTGCTTACAGGTATTGACGGGTGAACAACGACGAGAAGGGGCGAGTAAGAAATGAATGCGACAGGCGACACGTCGCGGATGAAGTCAAAAGTGAGTTTTTGAAAGAGCGACGCGTTTATCGTATTTATGCAGGTGGCAAGAAGAAGCGTGTACCCGTCCGAGGGAGCTCTCACGACCGCTTCGGTTCCGATATTGCTGCTCGCACCCGCGCGGTTCTCGACGAGAAATGTTTGACCAAGCTGATCCGACAGCCATGGCGCTATAAAACGTGCTGAAATGTCCGATGCACCGGCGGGCGGAAATCCGACAACAAGGCGCACCGGCCGCGAGGGATAACCTTGCGCAAGCGCGACGCGTGACGTTAAGGGAAACGCGGCAGATGTCGCGGCCAAACGCAAGAATTGCCTTCGGTGTAGACCGACCATGTCATCCCCCTCGTCTCGCTGTTCGCTGCCCCCACGAGCTATTCTACCCGCATTGCCGTGACACCATGAAAGTACTCCTGCAGGCGTCTCGTTGTCCTTGAGACGGGCCTGACTTTTGACTTAGAATTCCCTGTTTTTGTGGCCAGTCGCCTGGCCCTGTCGAGGTGGCCGATTGATCTACAGGTTTGAAAAATATTCACTGGATGCCGACCGGCAAGAATTGCAGCACGGCTCAGAAGTTATTCCGGTCGAGCCTCAAGTCTTTGATCTACTTTACTATTTGGTTTGCAATCGCGAACGGGTCGTCACTAAGGACGACCTGATCGCCAATATATGGGGCGGTCGCATAGTGTCCGATTCGACCCTCACCAGTAGGGTCACGGCCGCCCGCCAAGCCATCGGAGACAGCGGCAAGGATCAGAGATTGATTTGCACGGTCGCGCGCAAAGGGTTGCGTTTCGTTGGCGAGGTCTGGGAAAACGAAACCTCAGGCAAACTGAGCGCTAAAGGGGCACAGGCGGCCGGCAAGCACGCTGCGATCGCGGCCTCGGCGCCTTCGGCCCTGCTGGTACCCGATAAACCTTCAATTGCCGTAATGCCGTTCGCAAACATGTCCGGGGATCCCGCGCAGGAATATTTTAGCGACGGTATCACCGAGGACATCATTTCATCGCTGTCGCGCCTGCGATGGTTCTTCGTCATCGCTCGGAATTCCACATTTGCCTACAAGGGCCAAGCGACAGACGTGAGGCAGATCGGTCGCGAACTCGGAGTTCGTTACCTGCTCGAAGGAAGTGTTCGTAAGAGCGGGCAACGCGTCCGCATACCTTGCCAGCTGATCGACGCTATTTCGGGCAACCTCATCTGGACCGAACGATACGATCGAGATTTGACCGATATTTTTACGCTCCAGGACGAAATAACTGCGAGCATAACAGCAGCAATCGAGCCAAAACTATTGGCCGCAGAGGCCATACGCGCTGAAAAGAGACCGATCGAAGATCTGGACGCCTGGGACTTCGTTGCGCGTGCCGTGTCGCATTTTTGGAGACTGAGTGCGTCGGAAAGCGATACGGCCATTGAGATTTTACGCCAAGCGGTGGAGCGTCATCCAAATTACGCGCCTGCTCACAGCACGATGGCTTTTGTTCTTCTTGTCTCAGCCCACATGGGGTGGATTGCTGTAGAAGGAAATCGGGCGCTCGCCTTGCGGCTTGCGCATCGAGCGGCAGATCTTGATGACAGCGATCCTTGGGCCCACATGTCGCTCGGCTACCTTGCTTTCACCGACCGTGAGACCGATGAGGCATTGCGCCATTTTCGGACCGCGCTCGACCTCAATCCGAACTTCGCCGCCGCCTATGGGTATCTCGGCTTAGCCCTTCAACACGACGGCAGGTCGGACGAGGCCATAGGTTATCTCAACCAAGCGATACGAATGAGCCCGCGTGACCCGTTGAATGCCTTTTTTTTGGGCGGGATTGCAGGGGCGCATTACTTTGCTGGTCGATACGGAGATGCGGTCAAATGGGCCCGTTGGGCGGTCGAGTTGCGCCACTCCATCTGGGCTGGACATCGCATGCTATGTGCTAGCTTGGCGCAGGCGGGACAGATAGAAGAAGCGAAATTGGCATTAGCCCAGCTTCGCCAATTGCAGCCGAACATCTCCATTGCCTGGATTCGGCAATCGATACCCTGGACCGCCGGGCCAATGGAGAAGGCTTTGGAGGGCTTGCATAAAGCCGGGCTGACATACTGAGCGTCGCATGAAACCTAGGCTTTGCGCCGGCTGGAATTCCGCCATCACAGTTGCGCCTTTACTCGCTGCACCACGCCCGTCCCGCATCCGACGGTCTTGCCGACCCGGACGATACCGACGCCCTGGCCAAGCAGCGCCCGAATTTCTTTGTCGGGTCCGACCCGAGGACGACCCAGCCGGACGCCCAAAGCCCTGGCTCGCGCCAAGCCGGCCCGGACGCGCTCCCGGATCAGGGTCCGCTCCAACTCGGCAAAACCCCCATCTCTGGAACATCGCCTTCCCGTATTATGGCTCTCGCACGAGAATGACGTTTCGGGTAGTCGTTTCGCCGCTTAGGAGATTGTGGGCCGGCGGAGTCGTCTTGAATGTGAGTTTGTCTCCCTCGACCCTGACAATAAACTTGCGATCTCTGCCCTCTATCGAAGGGTTCGAGGCAACCTCGGACGTTATCGTCATTTCAAAATCCGCTGCGCCATAAGTTTGTTCGATCTCGTATCTCCCGACATACGCGAGCATTGATCTAAACAGTTCCGCGGCCTCCATATCGGTCGCCGGGGGGCTCTTCGGAGCTCTTCGTAAGTCAGCGACGTGGATCAAGGCGATTCGCCCATTGGTAGTCAGGATCAGATAGCCGCGTGGCTTTTCGCCGAATACGTCGGTGGTTTCTCCCGTTTCAACGTTTTGATCGAAAAACGACAATAGCCTCCAACTTCCAACTATTGTGTCCTTCGCCGCCACCTGCCGGCCAGAAGCCATGGCGTTAGACGCCGTGAGCAATACTGCCGCAGGAGCCGCGATTGGAAGCCTTGTCGCTGTCTGATCCCTGGATTTTGTCATGAACGAACTCCTTTCGGGCCGACAGCACAATTGCCGTCTCATTCTGGGCGCGGACTTCGGCACCACGCACTCACTCTGCCTTGATGTTCGCCGCGCGGATCACCTTTCGCCATTTGTCGGTTTCATCTGCGATTAGGTTGCCGAATTCAGTCGGCGAGCCCACAAGCGTCAAGCTACCCAGGTCGGCCAGCCGCGCCTTCAATCTCCCATCCGCAAGCCCCGCGTTGATCTCTCGGTTGAGCTTGAGAACGATCTCGATCGGCGTATGCTTGGGCGCGCCTATGCCTTGCCAGCTGCTTGCCTCGTAACCCGGCAGGAACTCGCCGACGGTCGGGACGTCCGGTAAAACCTCAGAGCGCGTTGCACCTGTCACAGCCAGCGCGCGCAGCTTGCCGGCCCTGATGTACTCGACGGACCCGCCTAAACCATCGAACAAGACCTGCACTTGTCCACCCAACAGATCGGCGATCGCCGACGCCGAACTGCGATAAGGCACCGGGGCCAGGTCGACGCCGGCCATCGCTTTAAACAACTCGCCGTATATATGTGGGCCACTCCCGGTACCTCCCGTCGCCATTGCGATCTTGCCCGGATTCGCCTTGGCGTAGGCGATGAATTCGGGAACCGTCTTCGCCGGAAACGATGGATTGACCTCCATCACGCCTGGCGCGCGGCCGATGCTTGCGACCGGTGCGACATCTCGGAGGAAGTTGAAGTTGAGATTGCCGTACAGGGTCGCATTGACCGCGTTGGCCAGGGTGACCTGGAGTAGCGTATAACCATCCGGCGGGGCTCGGAGGACAGCTTCGGTCGCGATGTTGGTGCCGGCGCCAAACCGGTTCTCGATGAGGAACGGTTGGCCTAGTCTTTCCGACAGCCATTGGCCAATTATGCGGGCGATGATGTCGGTCGGACCGCCGGCAGCAAAGCCCACTACGATCCGCACCGGCCGCGAAGGATAATCCAGCGCAAACGAGACGTTCGGAAAGGAGGGGGCGGCAATTGCGGCTCCGGCGAACTGCAGAAATTGACGGCGTGGAAAGTTCATGAGGCTCCCCCTCGGTACGATGGAAGAGTGGTCGGCCGGCCGTTTGTCAAAAATGACGTCGATCCCCCGTTATGGCACACGCCCAGATGCGCTAGAATGCATGAATGCCCAATAGGGATATAGATATTCTCAATGCCCCGATTGCCCCTTGACCCTGACCGTCGGCTCGGCAATCGGCTCACCTTGCGCGATCTGCAAATTCTGATCAAAGTCGTTCAGCTTGGAAGTATGGCCAAAGCTGCATCTCACCTCGCAATTTCCCAGCCGACCGTATCGCAGGCGATCGCGGATCTCGAGCATGCGGTCGGCGCCCGTCTGCTTGACCGGGGCCCGCACGGTGTCGTGCCGACGATCTACGGCGATATCTTTCTCAAGCGTGGATTGGAAGTGTTCGATGCACTCCGGCAGGGCTTAAGAGACGTCGAACGCGTGGCCGCCCCGGATTCTGGAGACATTTGGATTGGATCGTCGGACACCTGGCTAATCGGATTTATTCCGGCGGTAATTCAACGCTTGACCCGGTCCCATCCAAACATTGCCATTCACGTGCTGGATGCCAATGCGTCAGATTTCGAGTTTCATAAGCTGCGTGATCGCAAGCTCGACCTTATTATTGGGCGAATTCAAAAATCACGGGCCGAGGACGATTTGGACGTTGAGGTTCTGTACGAAGAACCCTTTCATGTAGTCGTCGGCATGAGCAATCCCTTGGCCGAACTTCGCGAAGTCAGACTTGCTGAATTGATGCATGAACGTTGGATGATCTCAGAGCCGAGCAATATCGTCACCGCGCTCACATCGGAGGCGTTTCGCGCAGGCGGGGTAGAATTGCCGCCGGCCAGCGTGCTCACGGCATCCATGTGTGTATTTCTGCCTTTGTTGACCTCAGGTAATTACATCACGGTGCTTCCAAACTCGGTTCCGCGGTATAGCGCAGAACGCTGGCCGTTAAGAATATTGCCGATCGATCTGGGGATAAAATCGCCGGTAGGCATCTTTACATTGAAGAACCGCACTCTCAGCCCGGTCGTACAGCTATTCGTCGAAGAAGCTCGATCGGAAGCAAAACTCCTAATGGAGTAAGAGACCGGTGCAGGCATTGTAAGTCTACCGTGTGCCAACGCCTGAAAAATCAGACCGGTCTTACGATCAACCCGACCTTTCGGTGTGCTTCCTTGACCGCCGGGCTCACGCGCCCGTACGCCTCCAGATGGTCATGTGAGAAACTCCGAGTACATCACCAATCTCCTCGAGGGGATCGAGGCGAGGTCGACGCGCTTTCCGCGGTTGACGCGGCTTGCTACCATCGGCGGCTTCGGTGGCCGACAACGATCGATCGGGGAGATTGCAATGCGAAGATATATGTCGCTCACGGCGATCGCCGGTTTGGCGGCCATGCTCGGCTGGCTCGGGCCCGATGGTGCCGCCGCGCAGACCCGCACGACCCTGGATATCTACGTGATCGACGTCGAGGGGGGCAACGCCACGCTGCTGGTGGCACCGTCCGGCGAATCCCTGCTCATCGACACCGGCAATGTGGCACCCGATGCGGCGATCCGGGATGCCGACCGCATCCTGGCGGCCACAAGGGATGCCCGCCTCAACCAGATCGACCACCTGATCGTTACGCATTGGCATGGCGATCATTTCGGCGGCTTGGCCGAGCTCGCCAAGCGCATCCCGATCCGGCATTTCATCGATCATGGCGCCAACGTCCAGCCGGCGCCTGCCGCCGACGATTTTCTGGCCAAGACCTATCCGGAGCTCTACGCCAAGGCGAAGCATACGGTGGTCAAGCCGGGCGACCGGATCGCGATCCCGGGCCTCGAGGTGCGCGTGGTGACCGCCGCCGGCGAGACCATCAAGGCCCCGCTGCCCGGTGCCGGCGCCGCCAACCCGTATTGCGCCAGCTTCAAGCCGGGCGACAACAATGCCGAGGACCCGATGTCGGTCGGCGTCCACGTCAAGTTCGGAAAATTCCGCACCATCCATCTGGGCGACCTGACCCGGAACAAGGAATTCGAGCTGATGTGCCCCAACAACCGCATCGGCGCCGTCGACCTGCTGCTGGGTCTGCATCACGGACAGGCCACGTCGAACTCCGAGGTCTTGGTCCACGCCACCCATCCCCGCGTCGCCATCATGAACAATGGCACCCGCAAGGGCGGCGAGCCCGAGACCATGCGGGTGGTGCACACCTCGCCCGGCCTGGAAGATCTCTGGCAAATGCACTTCTCGCAGCTCAGCGGGCAGGAATACACCGTGCCGAGCATATTCATCGCCAACATGCTCGATGATCCGCTCGCCGCCATGCCGGTGGCGCCGATCGCGGCCCCGCCGTTCGGATCCAATGCCCCGCCGCCACCTGCGCACAACGGGCCGGCCTATTGGATCAAGGTCAGCGCTCAAACCGACGGGACTTTCACCGTAACCAATACCCGCAACGGATTTGCCAAGACGTACACGGCGCGGAGGCCGGGGACGAACTGAGGCGAGCATCTCGCGTCGAGGCCCATGCTGCCCCGGTTTATAATGCCGTAGCAAAAAATGGGACACGCAAGCCCATAGCCGATCGGGCATCTGCGTCAGTCCAGCGGCATCGGCTGATGTCCGGGGTGGACGCTCAGCTGGCCTGATCGGCAGGTTTGGCGCGAGCCGCCATGACCATGGCCATGAGCTCCTGCTCCGTCATCGGCTTGGCGAACAGATAGCCTTGTCCGCTGTCGCAACCCAGCTCCGCCAGCTTGCCGGCCTCCTCAGCCGTCTCGATGCCGACCGCCGACGCCTTGCTGCCGAAATTGTGGGCCAACGCGACCATGGACTTGCAGATATTTGCGTTGCCTTTTTCGATCGAGCAGTTCCTGACGAAGGAGCGGTCGATCTTGATCTCCGAGAACGGCAACTCCTTGAACAGCCCGAATGAAGAGTTCCCGTGGCCGAAATTGTCGATTGCCAATGACACGCCGGCTTGATGTAGCCCGGCAAATCTCGATTTCAGGAGCGCGGTCTTGGTCAGCACCTGCATCTCCGTCACGTCGAAGGTGAGACCCGGCCATTGATCGTCCGCAGGGCGGTGCTTTTCGATCAGGATGGCGACCGGGAGCCTGGCCAGCGTTTCAATGTTGATATTGACGGCAAACTTCAGGGAAACCGCCTCATTGAAAAATCTCGCGCTCGTCTTGACCGCGCTGGCGATCGCCAGGGCCGCCAGCGCGGAGAGATCCTCGTCGCTGGCACCGCCCAGGAACCGCACCGGCGGCAGGACGCCATATTGCGGATGCGTGACACGCACGAACGTTTCGGCGCTCACCACCATCTTTTGCTTCAGGTCCACCTGCGGCTGGTACAGAAAGCTGATCCAATTGCTGGCAATCGCCTTCTTGAGCGACAGGTCGGGGGGCGAGACCGGTTCGGTATTGAGTTTCTGCTCCTGGACGATCTTGCGGATCGCGGTGAAGTCGACCGGCTTCTGCAGAGCCGGAAGCATGGCCAGAGAGGCGTCGTTTCCAATCTTGCGGAAGCTTTCCAGAAACGCCGGTTCACATCGACCGAACAGCTGCACCCGGCCGCGGAACTTGCATTCCTTCAGGGCAAAAAGCGCGCGCGCGCAGTCGTACGGATCGGTCGCATTCAAATTGACGAAAACGATGTCGGGATTGTGATTCTCGACACTTTCGCCGAGGCGTGCGCTGTTCACGAATTCGACGGTGTTGACGCCGAGCCCGCGCAAGGACTTGGAGAATCCTTGCAGATAACCGAAGTCGGTGTCCACCACGAAGCAAAGCGCATGGCGTGCGCCGGGAGCTGATTCGGGTCGGCTAACTGCCAAGCTGTTGGGCGCCATGGTCAACCGGCCTCTTTTGCAGCGTTTGCGTGAATCTGCCAAAACCGCAGGGTTCTTTGGGCGTTTGGCTGCGAAAGCCGGAAAAAGTCTTCCTTGGCCTGAGCCAGATCGGCTTCGGACATGGTGTGATGCGCGAATCGGTTCCGCAAGATCGCCATCACCGTGGGCCATTTCAGACCGGCCGCTTTGCAGGGAATCAGCAATCCGTTGCTGCGGGCGCCCTTCATCAGAGACACGATCAAATCGATCGAGGTAGAAGACAACATCGCAAGGGCCGCGACCATCTGCTCGTAGAGACGCCTGTCCGCGAATTCCAGCAGGGCTGCCTCGTTCAGCCTGCCTTCCTTCTTCATCTGCAGAATGCCCAGCTGCGCCGGCGTGAAGTCGCGCGAGGCCGTCGCCTCGCGGCCGACCTCGTTTGAGATCTTGGCCAACACGCGCTGGATTTCGTCTCTCGTCTCGACCGGTGCAAGCAAGAGGAGCTTGGCGCGGACGGCTTCGGTGGCCTTCAGCAGCAGATCCCGGAGCATGCGCAAGGGAATATCCAGCCGCAGGCCGAGCTTCTCGGCGAGGCTCTCGTCGCTCTCTGCGTTGCGCACCAGGGTAGTGAATCCGTTCTCCGAAAAGCGGGCGCCGGCGTTTCTCGCAAGCCGATGCACGGTCTCCCGATCGCCGCGCTCGATCAGCACATCGGTCACGCTTTCCTCCAGCTCGCGGCGTCCCGAGATGGCGAGCAGATGCTGCTGGCTCTTGCTCTCGGCGATCTCGATCAGATCATCCGAGGTCAGACGGGCGGATTGGGCCAAGACCGGCCCGGCAACCGCGATCTCGTCATTGCGTGCCAGCCGCCGAATCACCTCGATCGGGGAGTTGTCGATCGGTGCCAGTGTGCCGCTCAGCTCGGCCAAAGCCTTGGTCTCGATTCGCTTGATCAAATGGCAGAGAACATCGTCGAACAAGCCGACTTGAGCCTCGTTGAGGCGATCGGCGTCGTTGAGGAACAGGTTGGTGACCCGGCGGAGCGTCTCGACGCGTTTCTCGGGCGAGCCGCTCTTGATCGCGTCCTCGAGCTCGGCAATCAGAGATTGTTGCGCGCTCATTCCCCGTACCCTCTCCGCGCCTTGCTCGACGCGAGCGCTGATTTGCAGGTCATGAATAAACGGGCAACGCCAAGAAAGAGTAAATGTTTAGGTGAAAACGCGCCGTCCTAAACGAACAATTTACCCGGATGGGGCAGGTTGTCTGACCGTCAATCGTCAGGCGATCAGGATCATGGGTGCGACCCCCACAGACGGCAGCAATCGTCCGGTTGCACCGGCGGAGCCCCGCGAGGCCGCACGCGTACGCGTGCGGCCAATATCGACGGCGCGAAAATCGCAAGAACGCCGACTCGCCTTGATTATCGGCAGCTGCATGCTGGCGCTGGGAGCCACGATTACTGCGGTCGTGGTCTTGACCGCATCTCCCAGGGGGGGCACCGCCACGAATTCGCCGCCCGTGACCGCAACTCCCGAGAACGAGCTTCGCACCGCCAAGATCACCACGAACTCGGACGGCAACGGGTGCTGGCAGAGAGTTTTCGACAATCAGACCGGCCGCGTGCTGCAGCAGCAGAAGCCTTGCGAAGCTGCGGCATATGACATCAATGGGGTTCCGGCGCCGATCGGCACGATCCACCGCCTCGATGCGATCAGCAAGTCGTTCCCAGGCCATTAGAGCATTTTCAGGAAGATGCCCGCCCCCGCGAAGGCGGGAGTGGAATCCGTTTTCCGTCCGAAAATACGACAAACACAAAATACTAGAGCGGTTTCCTTCTCCGGTCGGTGTGAAACCGCTCTAAGACAAAGCTGCGCCGTCGCATCGAGCCGGATTGGGACGATTGGCGGGCTGCATCTATGCGACTCGTGCTTGGGCAAATGGGCGGAACTCCCGCACAAGATCCGCATCCAGCTTGGGCCCCATGCTCTCCAGAACTCGATATGCGGCTTCAGAAGACAGGGGCGGCTTGTAGGCGCGCCGTTCTATAAGTGCCCCGAACACATCCGCAATCGTCATCAGGCGCACCAGATCCGACAGCTCGCTCCCTGCAAGCCCGTGGGGATATCCCGATCCGTCAAGATATTCATGGTGATGGACCACCATGTCGAGCATGTCCGGATCGAGTCCCGGCACTCCTTGCAGGGCCTCAAATCCCAGGAGAGCATGTTGCCGCATCGCGGCTATTTCTTGCCCCTCGAGCGGGTTGGGCTTCTCCAGAAGGGCAACCGGAACTCCGGCCTTGCCGATATCGTGAAGCAGACCGGCGAACGCCAGCCTCCGCTTGTCGGCGCTCGAGAAGCCCAGCTGCCGCCCGAATGTCACGGCAACGCCGGTTACCAGCAGGCAATGTTGATAGGTCAGGCTATGGTGTCGGCGCACGATATCGATCCAGCGCGCAAGCCCCTCCGTCTCGATGTGGGATACGACAGTCTCACCCGCCGACCGGACCATATTCAGATCGACTGGAGCTCCGGAGACTGCCGACGCGAAGATGCTCTGCAATGCCCCGATCCCTGCCGAGACGCCGTCGTAGTTGCCAGTCGAGAGCGCCGCAGGATCCCCTGCCAAAAAACTGATGTCGCCAAGCAGCGCCGCAAGCAGACTCTTGCGGTCTGCCGGACGATCCACGAGGTCAGTCGCCCCCATGGCAAGAGCTTGTACGGCTTGAAGACGAACGCCGTGCTCGACGACGAAAATCGCTTTACCGTGCCTCGGCCGAAGCTCCAGCCAAAGCCTGAGATCGAGCAGGCGCGAGCTGTCCTGCAGATCGATGTCGACGACGGTATATTTCGCCGGTAGTGCACGCGAAAGGCTATGGCGCGCGAATGACTGCACCGCGAAAACCCCCGCCAGCTGGCGGCTGATGTTTTCGGCACGGTCGACCGAGTTGGAGATGACTGAGATTCGATCCACGATCCAGCTCGCAAAAGATTCCAGCAATTTCATGATGCCGGGTTTGACAAATAGACCTTTCGACACGACCCGGGGACGCGGGTGGCGAGGTGCCACGCCACCCGACATTGTGCTCGTTAAAAAGTAATCTTCTCTAAACTAGAGGTTTTAACAATCTATGCTGCAATCAGTTCTGCCGGGACTGCAATTGCTGCAGAGCGATCAACCGCCTGGCAACCATTAGTTGGTGACGTGTCGGCCATGGCGATGCTGGATCGCTCAGTCCTGCGGCGGGATATTGGCCTGCTTCACCACGCCGGCAAAGCGCGCGAGCTCGGATTTGAAGAAGGCGGCAAACTCCGTGGCCGTGCTGCCGACCGGCTCGTAGGTTAGCGCGGCGAGGCGCGCGCTCAGCTCGGGCGACTGCAGGGCTTGCGCGGTTTCCCGCTGGATCAGGGAGACGACGTCGGGCGGCGTGCGGGCCGGGGCGAAGAATCCCTGCCAGCTCGACGACGCAAAGCCCGGCACTCCGCTCTCCGCGATGGTGGGCACGTCCGGTAGCGCGGCAGACCGCCGCGCACTGGTCACCCCGAGCGCGCGCAGCTTGCCGGCCGCGATCAGCGGCAGGCTGGTCGCCAGCGGCACCACCGCGACCTCGACCTCGCCGCCCATCAGGGCGGCGTTGATCTGGGCGTCGCCCCGATACGGCACCGGCACGATCTCGATGCCGGCCGCGAACTTGATCATCTCCATGGTCAGGTGGAGCGGATTGCCGACGCCGCTCGAGCCGTAGTTCAGCTTACCGGGGCGCGATTTGGCGAGCGCGATCAGCTCGCGGGTCGAGCCGGCCGGGAGGCCGGGACCCGCCACCAGCACCAGGGTGGAGGCGACCAGCTGCGTCACCGGAACGAAATCCGCGACCGCGTCGAACGGCAGCGCGCGGTAGAGCGAAGGGCTGATGGCCTGGCCGTTGGTAGTCTGTAGGATCGTATAGCCGTCGGGAGCGGATTTCGCGACCACGTCGGCACCCAGATTGCCGCCGGCCCCGGCGTGGTTCTCCACCACCACGGGCTGACGCAGCGAAGCCGCGAGCTTCGCCCCGATCATGCGGGCGAGATCGTCGACCGCGCCGCCGGCCGCGAACGGCACGACGATGCGCACCGGCCTCACCGGGAAGCCTTGCGCCGAGGCGGCGACGCCGCCGAGAGAAAGCGCCGCTCCACCGAGCGCAACCGCCCCCAGCGCAATCACGATCGACCGCCGCGCGCGCCCCGTGCACCGCTCGAGCATATCGTTGGCTCCTCCCGCGGGAACGGCTGCTATTTCGGCTTGTCGATCTCCTGCCGGGCACCCGCGGGCAGCGGGTAGCGATCGATGGCGAACAACATGGTGATGGTGTGATATTGGCCCATCAGGCCGACCAGCTCGACGATGCCCCGCTCGCCGAAGCGATCCGCCATGGCCTTGAAATTGCCGTCGCTCACCTGCCTGGTTTTCAGCAATTGCTCGCAGAAATCGAGCACGATGGCCTCATCCGACGTCATGTTGGCGGGGCGCTCGCCGGCCGCCATGGCGTCTATGAAACCCGCGCTCAATCCGGCGTCGAGCGCCTGCTGGCGGTGCGAATACCAGACGTATTGCCCGCCCCAGAACCGCGCCGTCAGCATGATGGCGATCTCCTTGAGCTTTTCCGGGATCGCGGTCGACTTGGTGCGCAGATAGGCGGAGAGCGGCGCGCCCAGCGTCGACATCTCCGGGCTGCGCAGGGTGATGTTGAAGGGGCCGTCGAAGGAGGTGCGGCCGGTCGCGAGCGCCGCGTCGGCCACCACCCTTTGGGCCGCATCGAGCTCCCCATAGGCGAGCGGCCGGAAGCGGCCGCCGCGCAAATGCAGGTCCGGCGCCGCCCAGACCGACGCCGCAGCTCCAGCCAGCGCCACCAGTGCGCCGGCCACGATCAGCTTTCCACTCAGGTTTCGAGCCATGGCGGTTCTCCCCGATGTCG
The DNA here is from genome assembly GCA_963721005.1 of uncultured Alphaproteobacteria bacterium. Lineage (GTDB taxonomy): Bacteria > Pseudomonadota > Alphaproteobacteria > Rhizobiales > Xanthobacteraceae > VAZQ01. The sequence goes on from CAVRHR010000003.1 coordinate 2,068,757, forward strand.
CGCGTTCAATTCTGCAGATCGAGCCGGCGGAAGCGCTGCACCCGCTGTCCGGTCGCCACCTCGGCGGTGTAGATGTTGCCCTCGAGATCGACCGTGATGTTATGGACGGCGACGAACTCGCCGGCCTGGCGCCCGACCCGGCCGAAGCGGCCGAGTATCTCGTTGGTGGCGCGCTCGACGATGCGCACCTCGCCGTTCGATCCGTCCGCCATGTAGATGAACTTCTGATCCTTGTCGGCCGAGAAGGCGATCTCGTAGACCGAGCCGTTGAGCCGCGTATTGCGCTCGAAGAAATGCTCGGACACGAAGGTGCCGTCCTTGCGGAAGATCTGGTAGCGGTCGTTGGTGCGATCGCAGACGTAGACTAGGCCGTCCTTGGCGATGCGCACGCAATGCACCGGGTTGCCGAACTGCTGCGAGACCGGCTTAGCGGGATCGTAGGGCGGGGTCTTGTCGTCGCTCGGCCGGCTGCCGTAGGCGCCCCAGTGGCGCTTGTAGGCGCCGGTCTCCGAATCGAACACCACCACGCGCCGGTTGCTGTAGCCGTCGGCCACATAGACCTCCTTGGCGGCGACGTCGACCGCGATGTCGGCCGGCGAGCCCAGCCGCTCGGTCGAGTTGCTGTCGGCCTTGTCGATCGGCTTGCCGATCTGCAGCACGAATTTGCCGTCCATGGTGAACTTGAGAATCTGCCCGTCGGCCTTGTCGTTGCCGGCGAGCCAGATGAAATCGTTGTCGTCGATATAGACGCTGTGCTCGCTCTTGGGCCAGTCGTAGCCCGGGCCCGGACCGCCCCAGTGGCGGATGAGGTTGCCGGACTGGTCGAACACCAGCACCGGGGGTGCCGCCGCGCAGCACTTGGCCTGCGGCGGATTCTGCTGGGCGGCGAGATCGCGCTTGTCGAGCGAGCCCGGGCGCTGCACCACCCAGATATGATCGAAGCGATCGACCCGGATACCGGCGACCTGGCCGAGCAGCCAGTTGTTGGGCAGGGGCTTGGGCCAGAACGCATCGACCAGGAATTGCGGGACGCCGCCGGCCTTGGCGGCGGCCGCCTGATTGACGATCTCGGTCTGGGCGAGCGCGGAGCTCGCGGCGAATGCGGTGACGGCCAAGCACAGGGTCGCGATCTTCATGTCTACCTCCCGGGTTTCTGAATTATGCGGAACCCTGCCGCCCCGGCTTGCGCGGGATGGCAGGGCCTTTCAAGCCTCCTTCATGGTGCGGCGCTCGATCTCCAGCAGATGCGCGAGCCCGCAGGTGTCCTGCGCGGCCTTCATCTCCCTGTCGGCGCCGCCGGGCCCGAGAAACGGATCCATCCGGCCCTCTGCCAGGCATTGGTACGACTGGCGCACCGCCTTGACCATGGCGGCGAAGGCGGTGCCGGAGGACGCCGCCAGCCGGTAACCGAGGCCGGCGAGATCGCGCTCCGACAGCGCGAAGGTGCCGAAGCCGTCGGGCGGCGCGAACATCATCAGCGGCGGCGGCAGCCGCTCGCCCATGATGCGCAGCTCGTCGGGACTGCGGGTATAGCAGAACAGCATGTCGGCGCCGGCCTTTTGAAAGGCCTCGGCCCGGCGCATCGCCTCGTCGAGGCCGCCGACACGCCGCGCATTGGTGCGGGCGATGATGACCAGGTCGGGATCGGTGCGGGCATCGCGTGCCGCCGCGATCTTCTCGAGCATGAGGGCGGTCGGAATCAGATGGTCGATGCCGACATGATGCTCCACGCGCCGCGGCAGCAGCTGGTCCTCGATCTCGATCGCGGCGAAACCGGCAGCCTCCGACAGCGCGATGGTCCGGTGCACGTGCACCGGATCGCCCCAGCCGCCGCCGGCATCGAGCACGATCGGTAATTTGCACGCCGCCCGCATGTCGACCGCCACCTCGGCCAGCTCCGGCAGGGCCAGGTTCGCCTCGGTCACGCATTTGAGCCAGCCGAGCGAGCCGCCGCTCAGATAGACCGCCTTGAAGCCGGCCTCCTCGGCCAGCCGCGCCATGATCGGATTGAGCGCGACCGGCGCGACGATCAGGTCGTCGCCGGCGATGAGCGCGCTCAGCTTCTGCGCGCCCGGCTTCTGTCGGTTAGGTTCTTGCAAGTAACGCTCCCCGGATTGCAATCTGATCAGGACGGTTGCGTGATGTCGGTGGTGGGGCGCCGACGCTCCTTGTCTACCCATTTCCAGACGTCGTCTTCACCCACCTTGAAGGCCCGCGCCACGTGGCGAACCAGATCGCAGATCACCAGACCATAGTGCGTGTGATCGAGACCCGGCGCCGGGTGGATATTACAGACCACGTTGCCGGCCTGCTGGAAGATGACGACCAGCGGATTCTCGAGCACGAACGGATTGCCGGGCGACCCCACCGCCGCGCCGGAAAGCAGCTTACCCATGCGTTCGGTCTTCGACGTCATGTCGCAATCTCCGTCCAGGCCTATTCTCCGGTGGCGCCGCTCAACCGGATCGGCGCCTCCCACTTCTCGATCTCGTGCTTGACGAAATCCGCCAGGTGGGCGGGGCTGCGCTCTTCCGGCGCCACCACATAGAGGCCGAGATCCTCGAGCTTGCCGCGCACCGCCGGATCGTCCATCACCTTGGAAAGTGCCGCATTGAGCTTGCCGACGATCTCCGGCGGGGTCCCTTTCGGCAGGAACACCGCGTTCCAGGAATAGATGTCGAAATCCTTGAGGCCCTGCTCGTGGGCGGTCGGCAGGTCCGGCATCACTGGCGAACGGGCGCGCGACAGCATCGCGACGGCATTGACCGCCTTGTCGCGAATCGGCTGCGCGGCAGTCGAAAGGATGCTGCACATATAATCGACCCGCCCGCCCATCACGTCGAGCAGCGCCGCCTCGCCGCCCCGATAGGGCACATGCACGACGTCGAGCCCGATCACCTGGTTGAGCAACACGCAACCGATATGGGTGGAGGTGCCGGCGCCGGCGGAGCCGAATTGCATGTGGGACTGCTGCGCTTTGGCATAAGCGATGAATTGCGCGAGATCGCGCGCCGGGAAATCCTTGCGGGTGATGAGCACCAGCGGTACCTGGGCAATCAGGGCGACCGGGGCGAAATCGGTCGCCGCATTGTAGAGCGGGCGCTTGTACAGGGTCTGGTTGAGCGCATGGGTGCCGATCGAGCCGAGCAAGAAGCTGTAGCCGTCCGGGTTGGCGCGCGCGATCCGCTGCGAGCCTGGCATGCCGCCGGCGCCGGGGAAATTCTCGACCACCACCGGCACGCCCAGCTGCGCACCGAGATATTGCCCGATGATGCGGCCGAGCAGATCGACCGGCCCGCCGGCCGCGAACGGCACCACCATGGTGAGCGGCCGGCTCGGCCAACTCTCCTGCGCGCGCGCCGGGGCGCGGACGCCGATCAGGCCCACAGCCAGCATGGCCGCCAGCGCCGCGATGATCCGTTTGCGCATGCCTCCCCCTCGGGGCCCGCGGCCGGGCCGCTCCATTTGGCGGAATATATCATGCGACGCCGGGAAAGACCCACCCGCCGAAGGCGATATCTGAAACGATAGCCCGGCGGCGGCGCCCAGGCGCCTGTCGCAATCATTGTACCAGCCGGCCCCGGAACCTATCTTGAAGCCGGAACGCATCGCGCCCCAAGGAGGCACCATGGTTGGCATTGCCGATCCGGAAACCGGCCTCGAAGCGATCGAGGCCACGGTCAACTATTTCCGGGATACCGGCGAGCAGCCGTTCACCGCGACCGGCGGGCCCGGCTCGCTGGATGTGCGCACCGGGGGCGGCCAGGACCCGCGCCCGGTCACCATTCGCAATGGCCGTCGCGATGCCATGGACTTCACCCTCGACCGCAACGGCTTCCATCTCGTCGACCACGACACCAAGGTGGCGAACTTTTTCGACGAGGCGGAGATCCGCGCCACCTACTATCCGGAGATGGAAGCCCTGGTGAAGGCGCAGAGCGGCGCCTCCCGGCTTGCCGCCGAGATGAAAAAAAGAAGCTCACCAAGAAGCACATGGCGGAGTTGATGCAGACAAGCCGGGCACAGCTGGATCGTCTGCTCGACCCCGAAAATGGCAGCGCCACAATCGAGACCTTGCAACGCGCTGCAAGAATCGTCGGGCGCGAGCTGCGGCTCGAATTGGCGTAATCGGCAATTGCTGGACGATCGATTTTACCGACTCGACTTCTCGTAGCGCATGAGCTTGCGCGCATCGACCTCGCCGCCGTAGGCGGCGAGCGCGCCGCCCAGACGTCTTCCCGGACCCATGATGCTTCTCCCCGGAGCTCTCACGCCACCTGCGGCGGCATGGTCAAGAACGCGTTGACCGAGTGCCAATACAGGAAGCGGTTCTTGCCGACGGTCGGATTGTGCGCGGTCTGCGGCACGATCACGAACTGCAGATCGCCGTTGGGCAGCTGCCGGTAGAAATCGAACAGATCGGCGACCGTCGCGATGCCGTCATGGTCGCCGCGGATGAGCAGTACCGGGCACAGCACCTTGAGGGGATCGACCAGCGGCAGGTTCGCGGTCATGTCGAGATAGGTGCCGGTCGGCACCTGGTCGCCGTATTTGAGCTCCGCCGCCACCATGGCGTCGATCATCGCGGGCTCGTAGCTCGAGGCCAGCGAGTTGCGGGTGAAGATCGAGCGCACCATGGCGCTGTCGCGCAAGCGCGTATTGTGGGTGCGGTAGTACTCGACCTGCTTGGCGCGGTCGGCGAGCGTGGGCGAGCCGTCGCCCTTGTAGGTGAAGGCGCTGAGCACCAGCCGGTCGACCCGGTCGGGCTGCGCCTGCGCATAGGCGGCGGCCCGGATCGCGCCCGACGAGGTGCCGAAATAGTGCGCCCTGCTCTGTCCGGTCTCGCGCTTCACCACCTCGGCGGCGAGCTTCAGATCTTCGACCCCGCTCTTGATGTCGGAATTGCCGGAGCTGCGCGAGGAGAAGCCGTAGCCCTCGTGATCCATGGTCCAGACGTCGAAGCCGTTGCGCGCGAACACATTCATCATGGAGTATTCGGCCTTGGCGCCGGGCACCTGCAGATCATAGGAGGTACGCGAGGAGTTCGACGAGCCGTGCACCATGAACAGGATCGGGCGCGGCCGCTCGCCGGCCACCGGCGCGCCGACGCGCTTGCGGTAGATGTAAAGGTTGATGTCGCCCTTCTTGGTCCAGTATTCGTTGCCCCAGACCTCGGCGCCGGCGGGCGCCGGGACGGCGGCAGCGGGAGCTTCGGCCTGCGCGGCGGTCGCGGCGATGCCGGACAGCATGCCGGCCCCCACGCCGAGGCCGGCGGCCTTGAGCATGGTGCGGCGGTCGAGCGCGTGCTCGGTATCCTTCGACGATTTCTGGGTCATGGTTTCCTCCGTTGATCTATCGGTCGGCTTGCTGGTTGCTTCTTGCTCGTCACTTGCGCCAGCAGTCGGTTTGTGTTGTCGGTGGAACCTATCACAGCGCCGCGCCCGATGCCACGGCTTGGCGGTTGCGGCCGGAATTGCTCCGCCTTGCCGCTGTGGCCCGAAAGGCGCATTCTCGCACGCTTCCCCAACCCGGCATGGTCGGCGGCATGAAATCGATTAATGCGACGACCGCGAACGCGGAATCCGCCAAGCCCGCCGGGCGGCGCGCATGAAACGCCCGCGCACCGCAAATCGGCTGGCCGGCGCGCTGATGCTCGCCGCCGTGTTGAGCACGGGGCCGCTGCGCGCGCAGGCGCCTTCGCCCGAGAAGCTGGTCATCAGCTATGTGCCGGGCAACGCGATCTATTGGGACATCGACGTCGCGATCGAGGAGGGCTTCTTCAAGGACGAAGGTTTCGCGCCCGAGATCGTGATCTTCCAGTCCTCCCCGCAATCGATCCAGCTCCTGGTGGCCGGCGAGGTGCAGCTCGCGGGCGCGCAGCCGGAGGCCCTGCTGGCGGCAGTGGCGCACGGCTCCAAGGGCTTCGCGGTGATCTCCTCGCCGGCCGAGCGGCCCGACTGGTTCCTGGTGGGGCGGCCCGAGATCAAGACGCTCGCCGATCTCAAGGGCAAGTTCTTCGGCACCGGCGGGCTGCAGCTGGGCGAGAATTGGTGGACCTTCAAGGCTCTCGCCAAGGCGGGGCTCGCGCCTTCGGAGGTCAGCATGCTGGTGGTGGGCACCAGTGCGCAGAAGTTCGCGGCACTCCAGCGCGGCAGCATCGCCTTCACGGTACTGTTCCAGCCGACCGCCCAGGTGGCGGTGGCGGAGGGCATGAACGTGCTCTACCGGTTCAGCGACGGCGAGGCCTTTCCGTCCATTCTCTACAGCGTGGCCCAGAGCTGGGCCCAGCAGAGCAATCACGGTACCCGGTTGCAGCAGGCTCTGCGGCGCGCCCACGACTGGCTGTATGATCCGGCAAACCGCGGCGAGGCGATCGCGATCCTGCAGAAATACACCAAGCGCGAGCCCGGCCAGCTCTCGCCGATCTACGATCTTTATGTCGGCAAGGATGCGATCCTCAGCCGCGACGGCTCGGTGGTCATCGCCGACGTCGACAAGGTGATCGCCCAGATGGCCGAGAACGGCGCCATCCCGAAGGGCACCGTGGTGTCGCCCGACAGCTATCTCCTGCCCAAGGCGCTCGGCGGTCTGTCGCGGTGAAACCGAAATTCGTCACGGCTCGCCGGCGATCTCGTCGACCTCCTTGAAGCGGCCGTCTTCGACCGCGTTGACGAAGATCACCGCCGCCCGCCGCGCATCTCGAAGGAAGCTCCTGATGTGGCCATTTCGCCAAACCCCCGCCGCGAAAACGCAATTCATCAAGTTGGGCGACCGCGCGGTCGAGGCGCGCGGGCTCGCCGGCGGCTTCTGGTCCGATCTCTACTATCGCTCCATGACGGTGTCCTGGCCCGGCTTCTTCGCCAGCGCCGCCGCGATCTTCATCGTCCTCAACACCGGCTTCGCCTTGGTCTACGCGCTCGGCCACCGCCCGATCGCCAATGCGGTGCCGGGCCGCTTCCTGGACCTGTTGTATTTCTCCATCGAGACGCTGGCGACCGTGGGCTATGGCGACATGCACCCGCAGTCCGACTACGGGCATCTGGTCGCCACCGTGGAAATCTTCACCGGCATGAGCTTCCTGGCGGTGATGACGGGGCTGGTGTTCGCGCGCTTCTCGCGCCCGCGCGCCCGCTTCGTGTTCGTCCGCTTCCCGATCGTGGCGCAGCATGAGGGGCAGCCCACTTTGATGATCCGTGTCGCCAACGCGCGGCACAACACCATCTCGGGGGCGACGGCGCGGCTCTGGCTCATTCGCGGCGAGCACACCGCCGAGGGCCAATACTTTCGCAGGTTTCACGAGCTGGGGCTGCGGCGCAGCGAAAATCCGGTGTTCGCCCTGAGCTGGACTCTCTTTCATACCGTCGACCAAGACAGCCCCTTGTACGGCGCCAAACCCGACGATCTGGCGCAACCCGATGCCCTGCTGGTGCTGACCATCAGCGGTCTCGACGAGAATTCCGCGCAGCAGCTCAACGCCCGCCAGAGCTATTCGCAGAGCCAAATCCGCTGGGGCCACCGCTATGTCGACATCGCCGCGAGCGCCGACGACGGCCGGCTCCTGCTCGACTACGGCAAGTTTCACGACGTCACGCCGGAATAGGGACTCCCGCGCTAGGCCCGCTTGTTGCGCGCGCCCCACCAAAGCGCGCCGCCGATGGCGGCGAGCGCCACCACCGCCAGCAGCAGCAGCAGCAGCGCCGAACGCTCGATCCAGGCGATCGCCGGCACCCCAAGCCCCATGACCATTCCGAGCACGCAGATCTGCCAGGCCTGGATATGCACCCCGGCCACGAAGGTGCCGAGCGCCAGCAGGGTCAGGATCGTGAGCCCGATGGCATCGGGACTGAGCAGGCTGGCGACGCCGCTCAGCAACAAGAGGTTCATCGCCACCAGGAAGGCGCCCCAATGCAGCACCTGGGTCCAGACGAGCCGGAGCCGCGCCGCCTTGTCGTGCGCATGCGGCCAGCCGATGATGACGCACAGGATGCCGATCACCGGCGCCAGGAGCTCCCAGTAGCCGACCATCGATTGCCGGGAGAAGCTCGCATAGGCGACCCCGAACAAGGTAAGGATCAGCACCACCACATAGGGCAGCTCGCGCAGCCAGAACGAAACGTAAGGCGGGTAGAGCGAGCGCGGCGGGTGCGGCGCCCTTTGGGGGGCGGGTTGCGGATCGCCGGGAGTCGGGTCTGGACCGTCCATTGCGCCCCTCGCGCCATTGCGGATAAGCATCGGCTGAGCGCGCAAGCTGCCCGTTTCGGCCATCCTCGGCAAGCTGTTGCGATGGCTCTCGCCATTGCGATGGCGGTGCGTGTTGATTACTGGAGTAGCCTCGCGAGCGACAGGGGATGCAATCTTTGGCAGGGAATGGACGACCGCAATGGCATTGATCAAGGTACAGGACATCGCCTATGGGCGGCTCAAGGCCCCCGATCTCGACCTGATGGAGGAATTCCTCACCCGCTTCGGCCTGCGTAAGGTGGAGCGCACCAGCACGGCGCTCTACATGCGCGGCACCGATCCCAGCCACCATATCCATGTCACCGAGAAGGGCGAGCCGCGCTTCGTCGGTCTCGCCTATTGGGCGAACAGCGAGGACGACCTGAAACGCGTGGCCGGCGCTCCGGGCGCCTCCGGCATCGAGACCATCGACGAGCCCGGCGGCGGCAAGCGGGTGCGGCTGACCGAGCCCAATGGCTATCAGATCGAGGTGGTTCACGGGATCGCGCCGCTGCCGCCGATTCCGCTCAAGCGCCAGAAGCTCAACACCGGCGAGGCGCCGCTGTCGCGGCCCGGCGAGCTGATGCGGCTGCCCAAGGGCCCGGCTCACGTCAAGCGGATCGGGCACGGGGTGCTGATGACGCCGCGCTTCGACGAGACGGTGCGGTGGTTCCGCGAGACCCTGGGGTTCGTCTGCTCGGACGACGTCTATGCGGGCCACAAGAGTAACCTGATCGGATCGTTCAACCGCTGCGATCGTGGCGACGAGTTCGTGGATCATCACGTCTTCTTCTGCCTCAGGCACGAGAAGACCGGCCTCAACCACCTGTCGTTCGAGGTGCCCGACATCGACGACGTCTGCATGGGCCACGACTATCTCAAGCAGTGCGGCACCTACGAGCACATGTGGGGGATCGGCCGCCACGTCCTGGGCAGCCAAGTCTACGACTACTGGGCCGATCCGTGGGGCCGCGTGCACGAGCATTGGGCCGACAGCGACCGGCTGAACCTCGCCAACGGCTCCAACCTGTTGTCCGCCGAGGAAGCCCTGCTGTCGCAATGGGGCGAGGCGCCGCCGGAGAAGTTCATCAATCACGCCAGCCCGTGAGGGCGGTGAGCGTTTGTCCCGGGAGCGCCGCAGCACGAAACGCTCTTGCGCGCAGCGGTGCGCTGCAGATCCGGGACCGTTCCAAGCTCGGACGCCGGAAAGGTTCCGGCTCAATGCCGGACAAGCATGGATTAAGCGCCGGCACCTGGAACGATCCCGGATCTGCGGCGCATCACTCCGCGGAGTTTATCATCGGGCGGCGCTTCGCGCCGACCCGTTGGCTACGTGACGCACCGCGTCCGGGAAGAGTGGCCAGCCCGACGCACAGTCTCCCGGCTTACTCCGCCTTCGCCCCCGACGCCTTGACCACCGTGGCCCATTTCTGCGTTTCCGCCGCCAGCATGGCGCCGAAGGCGGCCGGGCTCATCGGCATCGGGTCGCTGCCCACCTCGGCTAGCCGCGCCCGGATGGTCGGATCGGCGAGCCCGGCATTGATCACCTGATTGAGCCTGGCGATGATCTCGGGCGGCGTGCCCTTGGGTGCGCCGAACCCGAACCAGGTGCTGGCCTCGTATCCCGGCACCGTCTCCGCGATGGTCGGCACGTCCGGCAAAGCATCCGCCCGGGCGCTTGTGGTCACCGCCAGCGCCCGCAGCTCGCCGGAGCGGATATGCGCGAGCGATCCCGGCAGCACGTCGAACATCACCTGCACCTGGCCGCCCATCAGATCGGTGAGCGCCGGCGCGCCACCCCGGTAAGGCACGTGGGTCAGCCTGGTGCCGGTCATCACCTGGAACAATTCGCCCGACAGATGCACCGCAGTGCCGATGCCGGGCGACGCCATGTTGATCATGCGCGAGCTGGCCTTGGCGAGCGCGATGAACTCGGCCACGGTGCGAACCGGCACCGCCTGGTTCACCTCCATCACGTTGGGCGAGCGCACCAGCCCGGCCACCGGCGCGATGTCCTTGAGAAAATTGAAGGGCAGCGATTCATAGAGCGTGGCATTGATGGCGCTCGAGGTCGGCACCAGCAGCACCGTGTAGCCGTCCGGCGCCGCATTGATCACCCACTGGGCGGCGATATTGCCCCCTGCCCCGCCCCGGTTCTCGATCACCACCTGCTGACCGAGATGCTCCGACAGCCACTGCGCCATGATCCGCGCCACCACGTCAGTGGCGCCGCCGGGCGGAAACGGCACCACCCAGTGCAACGGTCGGATCGGATAAGGATCGGCGGCGCGCGCAGCTCCGGCTCCCGACAGCAGCAGACCAGCAAGGCCGAGGGCGATCAGACGATGAGCATGCATCCGGCCCCTCCGAGGTTACCCTTGGGCGTGTGGCGCGGGGCCCCCAATCAGCGGCCCTGCCTCGCAGGATACGCTTCAGGGAACGGAATGCTGAAATAAATTTCGGATACGGCGATCGTAGGGGCGGCCCTTGTGGCCGCCCGGGCGCCCACGAGGGGCGCCCCTACAAGGGGGCATCGTCCTGCCGCGCGTTACGGCGCGCCGACCCGCGAGCACGCGAAGGTGCCGTTCGATCCGGCGTATCGGGCATGGAACAGCCGCGCCGGCGCGACCGCGGGCTCATCGCGCTCCACCACCGTCCTCTTCTTGGCATCGGCGTCGGGGCCGACCACTTCGGGGGCGATCACCTCGGGGGCGGGCGTGGCCGAAACGGGAGCGACCGGAGCGACCGGAGCAGACGTCCTGCCCAACGTCGCCGCCAGATTGCTGATGTCGGCCACCGAAACCATGATCCGAAACTCGTCGGCCAGCTGCCGCAGCTTGGCGGCTATCGCCCGGTCTCCCGCATCGTGCGAAAGCCGCAGCAGGGCGTCGATATGGTCGAGCAAGTCCTTGGTCTGCAGCATGACGCCTCCGAGGCCGCGAGATCGGTCCCGCACGCACCAAGCGGAGCCGAGGCGATAATGAACGATCTGGTCAGCCCGCCTTGCTCACTTCGGTACCGGCGCTGAAATTTATTCCCTGCGGGCGGGTCTTCGTCCCTTGCCTCACCGCGATGTCTTGGGCGAGCGGTGGACGGTACCGCGATGCCGGAAGTCAATACGCCGCACGCCGCGAGAAACGCGGATTTGGTCCCGCCGCCCGGCGGCTACGCCAGCGTGACCATGCCGCTCCAGAACTGCTGGTTCTGGTTGGTGGCCTCGACATCGTATTTGCGCACGAAGTCGAGCCGCCCGTCGCTGCCGATGCGATAGACCATCAGCCCGGCGGTGAGCGTGCCGACCCCGGAGCCCTCGCGCACCTTGATCGGTATGACGCTGGCCGCCACCAGCAGGCGCCCGCTCGGGTCGATGCCGAAGGTGCGCAGCTGGACGCCGTGGCCGTCGATGTTCTGGATCAGGGTGGGCTCGCCGGTCTTCTGGTCGATGGCAAATACCGCGACGCTGTTCTCGCCGCCGGCCAGCACCTTCTGGCCGCCGAACTCGATGAGCGAGGAAGAGCGATTGGTCTGATACACGAACCGGCCGTTGGGATGAATGTGGATCGGGCCCGCGCCCTGCGGGAATTTGGTCTGGGGATCGGACAGGGTGGTCTTGATGAACAGCGGCTCGCGCGTCAGCCCGGTCGCGGCATCGAGCCCGTAGACGTAGAGCTGGTTCTGCCGCTCGATCGACACGTACACCCAGGGCTGGGTCGGATGAAAATCGAGATGGCGCGGCCCGAAGCCGAGCCCATTGCCGGGCGCGATCGAGGCAAGGCCGGCCAGGGTGCCGTTCTTGAAGCTGAACGTCTTGATGGCGCCCGGGTCCTCGGGCTTGCCGTTCTCGGCATTGTTGCCGCGCGTGACCAGGGTGACCATCTGGTTGGAGGGCATGGCCCTGATCTGGTGCGCATAGATGCCGGTGTCGTGGCTTCCGGGCTGGCTCACCGGATCCCCGATGGTGCCGTCTGCATTGAGGCGATGCACCGTGAACGAGCTCGGATCGTTGTAGGCGATCAGCAGAAACTCCCCGGCCTGGTCGACGCTGGTGTGGATCGGCCGCGACGGCAGCGTGCGCGGCTGGCCGTGCGGCGTCAGCGCGCCCGAGGCCGCGATCTGGAACGCATTGGCGAAATGCTTGTCGCCAGCCGACCCGGGACCGCCATTGCTGGAGACGATGTAGAAATATTTCCGGCTCGGATGCGGCCAGGCATATTGGATATTGGCCGGCACCGTTACGGCGCTGCGCTTGATGAGCTCTTCGCCGTCGATGTCGAACAAGCTCAGGGCGGGACCGACGCTGGAATAGAGCACCGTCTTGCCCTTGAGCTCCTGCGCCCACGACAGCCCGGGCGCCGCGACGGCGCCCCCCAGCAGCGCTGCGAATGTCCGGCGATCGATCATGTCGGCCTCCCGTGCGCGGCGTTCCGGTCTCAAATCGAGCCGCATGCCATGAGAACGCGACTGCCGCTGCCGCGAGGCGAAGGACTCGACCGCGATTTTCCATCACTGGATTTGAGGCGACAGGATGCGCCGTTTCGTCGGCATCGGCAAGCCGGCCTCGAGAGGAGGTCCGGTAACGACAAATTCGGCTTCGCCGATGCGGTGTCCGTGTGCGACAAACTTGGTGCCGAAGCGGCTCCGTCACCGGAGCATCAGACGGCTGCCGTCATTCCAGTCCAAGCGGCAGGCGCCACTCGGTGCCCATATTGTCGTCGGTGATCGGACGCTTGCCGGCGGTGCGGGCGAGGATGTCGGGGCACGGCTCGATCGGCCGGTCCCGGTTGCGGCCGGATTGCGGCGCAAGGTCCGCTTCCCAGGAGCTCAGGCGATCGAGCTCGGCGCGGACCTCATCACGGGCGGGGTCGAGCATCGGCCGGCCGTCGATCCGGTAGGATTCGAGCGTGCGGCGCCAACGCGCGAAATCCCATGCGATCGGGTTCTGCGAGACCACCATGTGATTGATGAAGCGCGCCCCATAGGCATAGGCGAGACAACCGGTGCGCTGAACCCGGTCGGAATCGGTGGTGTTGTAAAAGAAGATTCCGCCTGAATTCAGGTGCGACTTGATCAGATCGAGAAACTCGCCCGAGAGGAGATTGGTGGCATTGGCGCGGAAATGCCAGGTCGTGTTCGACACGATGGCATCGAAGCCTCGGGCGGGATTCGCACGCAGCCAGCGGCGGCCGTCATCGGCCACGATGGTGACCTTGGGGTTGCTCAGCACCGAGGCTACTTCCGGCGCCGTTGCGATCAACGTGAGATAACCCGGATTGATCTCCACGATGGTGAGAGAGCCGACATCGGGATTGTTGGCGATGACCTGCGCCCACGAGCCCGACGCGAGACCGATCATCAGCACGTCATGAGGTGCGGGATGGAAGAGGTTCAGCGCATAGGGACGCACGATGCCATTGGTGTCGTGCATGAGATCGGTGTTGAAGCGGCCGTCATACATGCCGTTGCCGAATACGGTGCCGTCCGCGGTGGCGGCGATGATGCCGCTGCGGTTCTCCACGACCTGCACGAGCGGCACGGCAGCAGACTCGCCCTTCCACTGCAAATTCTCAAGCGCGTCGGTCGACCATCGCGGTACGGCGACCACCGCGAGCAAGCCCATCGCCGTCGCCAGGCTCGTTCGCAGAATCTTCTCCTGGCGCGGCATCGTGAGCGCGCGGATCAAGAATACCGCGCAAACGAGACCCGCCACCACCAGCGCCGTCCCGATCCCGACCAGACCGAGATGCTCCATCAACACGAAGCCGGTGATGATCGAGCCTGCCGCCGAGCCCAGAATGTTGGCGAGATAGAGCAAGGCGGTGCGCATGCCGGCATGGCCGTCCGCCGCGACGCCGAGCTCGGCCAGGTAGGGCAGCAGCGCGCCCCAAAAGCGAGCCACCAGGTAGACCATCAGAATGGCCACTCCCGCGATGCCGCGATCGAGCCATGCCAAGTGCCCGAGCAGCGGCAGGAACAAAAGGCCGACGAGATTGGCCCTCATCAGGGCGCCCACCGCGCGGCGCATGGCGCCATTCTGCGTCAAGGCCGCGCAGTTGTCCCCCGCTTGCCTGGAGCCGGAGGCGAGCCCGATCAGGAAGGCGCTCAACGTTGCCGCAAAGGCGGACGAGCTCGATCCGGTCGCGTAGGACACGGTGCGAAAAAAGAAGATTTCATAGGACAGCGCCACGAAGCCGCCCGCAGCCGCGAGCGAGAGCAGCGGCACAAGCCCCAGCATGGGCTTGCTTGCCGGGACTGCGGCCGGCGGCGTTCCGGCGGCGAATATCGGATCGCCACGATCGCGCCAATGAACCGCGAGCGCCCCTGCCGCCACGGCAGCGTTGATCGCAACGGCGACATAGACCGCGCCCTGCATGCCCACGAACGGGAACAGAAGCGCCATGCAGGCCAGGCACGCCGCGCCGGCCCCGAGGGTGTTGACGTAGTAGAGCAGGCCGACCGCGCTGCCCACATGGCCGGACCGGCGAACCAGATGACCGACCAGCAGCGGCAGGGTCGCACCCATCAGCAAGGTCGGCACGATCACCACAGCGAGCGCTGCCGCGGCCATCGCGGCCAGCGGCAGGCCGATGGTGAGATCGCCCACGAAATCGAAAATCCGCAGCGATGCGAGACCGAAGGCGCCGGTCATCAGCTCGATCGCGGCCAGGAGCGGCAACAGCGGAACATTGCGCCGCTGCGACAACCAGCCGCCGACAAGGCTGCCCAGGCCAAGACCCAGCAGGAAGGCGGTGACCACGATCGTCACCGACTCGACGTTGACGCCGAAGACGCGGAACAGTGCCCGCTGCCAGGTAAGCTGATAGATCAGCGCCGGAAATCCGGAAAAGAAGAACAGCACGCACAGGGCGCGCGTCCAGCGAGCGACTCTGTCGGTTTGAACTGCTTGCTCACCGGCAAGCGCGAGGGTGGTCATTCGACACCGGGCGCAGGGTTTCCGGCGCGCATCTTAGTCGGCTTAATGTTACTTGACCCTCAATGTGCTCCTGGCCGAGAAGCATCCGGCTAAGTTTGAGTCACTTTTTTCTTAAGGACTTTGATCATGGACGCGTTGGCGGCACTCGAGGCGGCGATCCGCGCGCGAATCGGCGACGTGCCCGCTCAGCGCTTCGCGGTTCTCGATTTCGACAATACATGCATCGTTAACGATGTTGGAGAAGCAACGCTCGCTTTCATGTGCCGGAACCGCCTGCTGCGCCATGGCGGGCTGCTGCCCTTCGGTGCGCAGGCCTGCGATCCACCCTATCACGAGCGGGTCTTCCGTCATTACCATGAGCTTCTCGATGGCGGCGACATTCGCGCGGCCTCGCTGTTGTGCGCCCGGATACTCGCCGGCCTCGAGCCCGGCGCGGCCGCCGCCACCGTTGCGGCGGCGCTGGAAGCGGAAGGAACGCTCCCGGGCAGGACCGAGCTTTACGGGCTTCCGGTCGTGCGCGGGCTGGCGATGCGGCCCAGCCTTCGCCGGCTGATCGATTTTTCCGTCGCGCACGATATCGATATCTGGATCGTGAGCGCCTCGCCGGAAATTGCGGTGCGGACCGCCATGACCCGCTTCGGGATTTGCGGAAATCTGATCGCACTGCGCCACCGGGTGATCGACAATGTCCTCTCGCCCACGATCGACGAGCCGCATTCGATCGCCGAAGGGAAGGTCGATTGCATCAAGAAGCTCATCGACGGCACGCGGCGCCCGCTGTTTGCGGTCGGCGACAGCATCTACGATCTCCCCATGGTGGAGTACGCCGAGATCCACGCCGTGGTGGAGCAGGACAACGCCTTGACGCAGGAAGCACGCCGGCGCGGCTGGTTCGTGCTGCCGGCCTGAAGCAAGGTCGCGCCACTACTCGGCGATTCCGCATGATGACTCTCCGCTGTCATCGTCCGCCAACGGGTCCGGCCTTCGGCCGGCCCGATGACAGGCTCCGGCGGACGACCCAGTAATCGCCGACGCTTCAGTACAAAGCCGGCCGTTGCGATTACCGGGTGCCCCGCCTTCGCGGGGCATGACAGGCCGTAGTTGTCGAACTGCATTGCCCCGTCTCCCGGGCTCACGCCTTCTGCGGGCTGAACACATGTGCGCTCGCCAGGATGCCGACCGCCACCACGCCCGGCATCGCGGCGAGCGAGGTGCCGGTGGCGGCGAGCGCCGCGGTGGCCGCCCAGGCGATGGAGACGAAGGCTTCCGCAAAAGTCGCGACCCGCGAGGAGGTCTGCCGGCGGCGGAAGGCGCTGCGCTTGGCCTGGGCGCGGAAGCAGAGCTGGATTTCAGTCGCCGATGCGGCCGCGATCGCGATGCCGAGCGCGGCCACCAGGGCACAAAACGGCGACATGAACGCCAGCGCCAGGATGAATGGCGCAAACACCATCAGGATACTGCCCATCACGGCTTCGATCTTGGCGCGCAGAATGTTGCCCGCGGAGAGCGGCGCGGTCGCCACCAGCTCGGGGGCGTCCTCGCCCGAGATCGCGAGCCAAGCGAGCCCGCCGGCGAGCTGCCCGGCCGCCATGACCAGGACCGGCACCAGCAGGATCTGGCTGCCGCTGCCGCCCCCGAAGCCGCGCCACAGCAGGAATGCGGGCGGCAGCAGATACAGCAATTGCATGAGCGTCTGCGACACCAGCCAGGGGTCCCGCCGCAGCAGCGTCCATTCCTTGCGCCGCAGCATGGCGCCGGGCGAGGCGTTGCGGAAGCTCGGGGCGGAGCGCGGCCGCGCGGTGCGCCCCGGAACGGCGCTGGCGGCGGCGGTCGCGCAGTCGGCGAAACGCGGCGCCACCGCCGCGATGGCGGCGCCCAGCAAAGCCATGCCGGCGACCAGCATGCCGGCGACCGCGGCCGGATCGCCCAACAGCGCGCGCGCCGGCCACCACGCCAGGCTGCCGGTGCCGGGCGCCAGGTTGACGATCGGTTCCGAGGCCAGAATGGCGAGCCGCGACAGGGTGCCGTGCGACATGATGGCGGCAAGCTGCAGCCCGATCACGAAACCGGCGCCGATCACCGCGGCCACGATCTGCGCCACCAGACGGGTGCGCTTGGGGCCGATCAGCCGGAACAGCGCGGTGGTCAGCAAGGCCGCGAGCGCCACCGCGGTCGCCCCCATCGCCACCACTGCGATATAGGCGAGCAGCCAGCGAGGCCCGCCCAGCACCGCCAGGACGTTGATGAACGGCGCCGCCAGCAGCGCCGACATGGCCGTCACCGAGACCGCGATGGCGGCGATGCGCACCGCGAAGGCCCGCGCGGCCACAATCGGCGAGGACAGCAGCAGGTCGAGATCGGAGCGGGTGTAGAAGGCCCGCGTCACCGATTCCATGGCCTGCGACAGGATCAGCGACCAGGACAACAGCGCGCTGCCGGTGACCACCACCAGCGTGGTCTTGTCCGGATCGAGCGCCGTCTGCGCGAAACGCGCCACCATTGAGTACGCCACCACATGCATGAACACCGCGAGCGCGACCAAGATGATCGCCAGGGTGCGGGCGCGGGTGCGCCCGCCGGCCGTCAGCATGCCGAGCCACTCCCGCCAAGCCAGGCGCAGCTCATCGCGGGCGAACCAGGGGATGGTGGCGGGCCGGCTCACGCGGCGGCTGCCCCCTCAGCGACCGCAGCCCTTTCGGCGGCCGCGGCCTCGTCGGCAACCAATGCCAGAAAGGTATCCTCGAGGCTCTGGCTGCCGTTGCCTACCTGCCGGCGCAACTCGTCGAGCGTACCCTGCGCGATCAAGCGGCCGCCCGCGATCACCCCGATGCGGTCCGCCATGCGCTCGGCCACCTCCAGGATATGGGTGGTCATGATGACGGTGCGGCCGGCCTGGACGTGCTCGCGCAGCACGGTCTTGACCTGACGGACGGAGCCGGCGTCGAGCCCGGTGAACGGCTCGTCGAGCACGATCAGCCTGGGCTCATGCACCAGCGCGCCGGCGAGCGCCACCTTCTGGCGCATGCCCTTGGAAAGACCTTCGCAGCGTTGGTGGGCATGCGGCGTCAGGCTGAGCCAGCCGAGCAGATCCCGCGCGCGGGTTTGCGCGAGCGCCGCATCGATGCCCCACAGGCCGCCGACGAGCTCGAGATATTCGAACGGCGTGAGCTTGTCGTAGATCATCGGCTCGTCGGACACCCAGGCCATCACCTGCTTGGCGGCGACCGGATCGGCGAGCGCATCGACGCCGAGCACCGCGATCGTGCCGGCGTCGGGGCGCAGCAGGCCGACCACCATGCGCAGCGTGGTGGTCTTGCCGGCCCCGTTCGGCCCCAAAAGCGTATAGAACTCGCCTGCCCGCACCGTGAGATCGAGACCATCGACCGCCGGCCGCTCGAAGGTCTTGCGCAGGCCCCGGACCTCAAGGGCTGGCGGCGGATCGCAGCTCGTCGACATGCGGCTTCTCGCGCTCACAGGCAGCCCGGATCGGCTGCAGGCAGGCTAAGGCGCAGAGGTTTCAGGGCGGTGAATCGCGCTCCGCCGTCATCGTCCGCGAAGGCGGACGATCCAGTAACCATCGAGTTCTCGATGTAAAATGCGCGATTGTGGTTACTGGATGCCCCGCATTCGCGGGGCATGACACGCCTGAGAGAGCAGCCCGGGCGTAATACGCCGCCTCAAATCTGGATGGTGTTCACCGCCCGGTTCTCGATCTCGCCGCGCACATGGGCGTAGAGGCGCGGGTTGCGGGCGGAGAGGATCTGGATCGCGGCCAGCACCGCATTGGCGGGCTCCAGCACGGTCATGACCGGCACGTTGCTCGGCGCCCGCAGCGACGACCACACATCCTCCGGAAACTCCTTGACGCTCGCCGGCACCGTGATGACCGGAACGCTGGAGATGGCCGAAAGCGTCGGACCGGCACCGTTGGAGCGCCCGATATAGGCGATCACCACCGAGTTCGGGAATTTCGTGCGCCATGCGATAGAGGATGCCGGCGGCCGCCACCGGCTGCTTGTGCACCGAGCAGGTGACCACGGTCATCAGGTCGGCGAGGTCGCCGAGCGCTTCCGAGAATTGCTCGGTCTTATCGGAGGCCGAGCCGCGCCACAGGATGATCCGCTGGCGCGGCAGCGCGAAGCGGCCGGTGATCTCGGCGACCCGCCGGTATTTTGCGACCACGTCGTCGAGCGCGCCGCCGTCGCGATAGACCTGCTTGTCGATATAGGCGCCGCTTTCCACCACTCGCCAGGAATCGTTGTCGATGACGTCTGCCAACAGCAGGTTGCCCTTGGTGTCGAAGCCGAACTCGACCTTGAGATCGACCAGCGTTCCGCCCTCGAGCTCCCATGCCTTCTCCAGCACCAGAAAGGTGTGCCGGACGATGCGCTCCATCTCGGGGAACAGCTCCCACTCGTCCGCATGGGTGAAGACCTCGGTGTCAGCGAGCACCAGGAACGGCTCCTGGCCGTGGATCGGCTTCGCCGGATTGAACAGGCTGATCTTGGCGTCGCCCTTGCTGTAAAACATCAGAGGATCGTCGCAGATGAGCGGTTTGCCCTTCCAGTCCCGGTCCTTGGTCTTGAGAAAGAACTCGACCACCAATTGCGGGAACAGCTGCCCCTTCGCGAAGTGCGGGTTGCGTTTGAGATAGGAGCCGTGTGCCTCCCGCCGGACCACCACCTCATAGGGGAGCATCTCGCACTTGGGTGCCACGAACGAGGTCGGGCTGTCCTGCAGCTCGAAAGCGACCGGCAGGCCGCAGGCCTTGAGCAGCCGGAACACATTGCAAGTGGTGGCGGTGGCGAGCCGGCCCTTGTCGGCGATCACGTCGTGCTTCGCGCCGTCGCCGGCCGTGATGTCGTCCTTGGACACCACCGTCACCAGCCCGGAGCCGCCCTGGGCTTCGTGAATTCTCTTGGTCTTGCCCTCGGCAACGAGGCCCCCGAGGGGATATTTGGTGCTGGGCTTGTCGGCGGTTTTGACGTCCACGGCGTGTTCCTATCCTGCTTTGGAATTGATGAATGTAGGATGGGTTGAGCGATTCCAAAAGGGTGTTTACGCCATAGCCCACAAAGACGGGCGTAAACGCCCTAATATCCTTCGCGGGCTGTGCGAAACCCATCGCCACAAAAAGATGGGTATCGCAAGAGCTCAACCCATCCTACCCCCCTGATCCGCCTATGCCAGCGGGCCGGGGCTCTTGCGGTAGCGGTTGACGATCGCGTCGGCGCTCATATAGGCGAGCGCCTGGATGGTCAGGGTCGGATTGAAGCCGCTCATGGAGGGGTGAGTCGAGCTGCCGACGATGAACAGGTTGGGGATATCCCAGCTCTGGCTGTAGCGGTTCACCACCGAGGTCGTCGGGTCGCCGCCCATGCGGGTGCCACCCTGGGTATGCGGGCCAGGCGCCCCCTGGCTCAGCGGCGCCCGCCACACATGGGTCGCCCCCATGGCTTGGCCGATCTGCTCGAGCTTGTCCTGGATGAAGGCCACCCCCTTGCGCTCGTTCGACCGCCGCCAGTCGTAGGTGATGCGCGGCGCCGGCAACGCCCAGGCATCGCGCACGTCCGGATCGAGATCGATGGTCTGGTCCGCATAGGGCAGATTCTCGGTCTCCGAGATGATGACGGTGTGACGGGCGAAATACTTCGCGAAAAAATTCTTGTAGGCCGCACCCCAGCGCGGAATGCCGGCCGGCGGCTCCATCCCGAGTACCGTGCCGATCGGCCCGCCCTCCTGGTTGGCGGTGGCGATCGCCACCTGCGAGCCGCGGATGAAGCCGAGCCCGCCGTGGTCGTAGTTGTCGGCATTGAAGTCGTCGAGGCTGTGCTTCTGGGCATTCGGTCCCATGTAGTTGTTGACGTAGCGGCTGTCGAAGGCGGCGTACACCTTGGCCCCGATATGGGCCATGATGTGCTTGCCGACTTGGCCGCTCGAGTTGGCGAGCCCGTTGGGAAATTTCGCGGTCTTGGAGAGGAGCAGCAGCCGGGTATTGTCGTAGATGAAGGGCGCCAGGATGACGAGTTCGGCCTCGATGGTGTTGTCCGCGCCGTCCGGCCCATAATACGAGACGCCGGTGGCGCGTCCGCTGTTGTCGCTGTTGACGCGGTGGCACATGGCGCCGGTGATGAGCTTGAAATTGCCGGTGGCGTCGGCGAGCGGCAGCAGGGTGACGAGCGTGCTCGACTTGGCCCCGACATGGCAGCCGAAGGCCTGGCAGAAGCCGCAATAGGTGCAGCCCGGCCGCCCCTTGTACGCCTGCGAGATGATCGCATGGGGCGGCGAGAACGGGTGATAGCCGAGCTTGCGGGCGGCCTCGTCGAACAGCGCGCCCGACTGGTCGGTGGTCAATGGCGGCAGCGGGTATTCGCGCCGGCGCGGCGCCTCGAACACGTTGCCGCCCGGGACCTTCTCGCCCAGGATGTTGCCGGCCTTGCCGGAGACGCCGATCTCGTACTCGGCGCGGTCGTAGAACGGCTCGAGATCCTGATAGCTCAAGGGCCAATCCGCGAGCGAGGAATCCGCCGGGATGGCGGCCGCCCCGTAGCGCTCGATGGTGTGCGAGCGGGCACGGAAATCGTCCTCGTGGAAGCGCCAGGAGACCGCGCCGTAGTGGACCGTGCCGCCGCCCGCCTGGTTGCCGTAGCTCAGGCTGCGCAGCGGGGTGGCGCGCGCGCCGGCGTTGGGCCGCCAGGTGACCGGCTGGCGTTTGGGATTGGGCCGCAGGTCCTGGCGCTGGAAGAAGCGCAGTTCGTCCTGCGGCCGAAAGTCGTTGGTGCTCAGGCGCGGGCCGCGCTCGAGCCCGATGACCTGCATGCCGGCCCGGCCGAGCTCGGCCGCCAGCACCGCACCGGCCGCACCCATGCCGACGATGACCACATCCGTCTTCTCGGTCGCCATGGCTCATGTCCTCCCCTTGGCACTATTGTTGTTGCGGCCCGCTGTGGGCGCGCTGGCGCCCGCTCCCGCCCTCCACTAATATTCCGTTCCAGCCATACGGCCCGGGCCGATCCGATATTCTCACCTTTGCGGCGGCATGGCGCAATCCGGCTGTCCGGATATCCGCAATCCAAGGGGGACTTTCCATGAGCTGGCGCTTCGACCATCTACGGCGAACCTCTTGGCGCGCATGCTGCGGCGCCGTCATGCTGCTGGCCCTGGCGGCCGGCGCCCCGGCGCGCGCCCAGGTCGCGGTCGACCTCCATCTCCTGCTCGCGGTGGATGCCTCGGGCAGCGTCGACTATACCCGCTTCGAGCTGCAGCGGCGGGGCTATGTGGCGGCCTTCCGCAGCCCGCAGGTGCTGCAGGCCATTCGCGGCGGCGAGAACCAATCGATCGCGGTCGCGATGTTCCAGTGGACCGGCCCGCAGCTGCAGGAAGCGATCGTGCCCTGGACCCAGATCAAGGACGAGGCCTCCGCCAACAGCGTGGCGACCATCATCGAGACCACGCCGCGCCGGCTGTACGGCGGCGGCACCTCGATCTCGGGCGCCATCGACTATGCGATGCGCTGGTTTCCCCAGAGCCCGTTCAAGGGCGAGCGGCGCGTCATCGACATCTCGGGCGACGGCTCCAACAGCAACGGCCGCTCGGTCATCCGCGCCCGCGACGAAGCGGTCGCCGCCGACGTCAACATCAACGGCCTGCCGATCCTGGCCTGGGAGCCCTATCTCGACCGTTATTACAAGGACAACGTGATCGGCGGCCCCGGAGCGTTCATGATCGTGGCCAGCGACTTCAATACTTTCGCCGACGCGATCCTGCGCAAGATGATCATCGAGATCGCCATGAACGTGCGGCCGGGCCTGACGCGCATCGGCAAGCGATGAACCCGCGGGCGCAGTTCCTTCGGGAGCCTTTGCTGCATTTTCTCGTCATCGGCGCCCTGCTGTTCGCAGCCTATGCGTGGCTCAACCGCGGCGGCGACGATTTGCCCGCGCCGCAGGTTCGCCTCGCCGACAGCGACGTGCGCTGGCTCGAGGAGACCTTTGCGCTGCAATGGCAGCGCGAGCCGACGCCGCCCGAGCTGCGCGGCCTGCTGCGCGATCTGGTGAAGGAGGAGCTGTTTGCGCGGCAAGCAAAGGAGCTCGGCCTCGACCAGGACGATATCGTGGTGCGCCGGCGGCTTGCCCAGAAGATGAGCTTCCTGTTGCAGGACAACGCACGGGGGGCGGAGCCGAGCGAGGACGATCTGCACCGCGTCTATGAGGCGCAGCGCAACCAAGGCCAAGGTCAAGCCAGCCAAGTCCAGAACGACCAGACCCAGACCAGCCGCGCGACGATGTTCACCCGGCCCAGAATATCGTTCACGCAGATCTTCTTCAGCCGCGACCAGCGCCCGGACGCGGCCGCCGATGCCCGCGCCGCCTTGCAGGAATTGTCGCGCGCGGATGCGGCCGCACCCGTTGCCGGGCTGGGCGACCAGATCGCCGGAAAAGCCGAATTCCGCAATGCCGACGAGCGGGCGGTAGCAAACCAATTCGGGGGCAAGTTCGCGTCCAGGATATTCGAGCTCGCGCCCGGCGCCTGGCAGGGACCGATCGAGTTCGAGCCAAGGGCTCCATCTAGTGCGCGTCACGGCGCTGGTGCCGGCGCGGCTGCGCCCGTTCGACGAGATCAGAGAGCAGCTGGTCGAGCTGTGGCACGAGGAGAGCCGGCGCGAGAACGAGGAGCGCTATTTCGTCGGGCTGTTGAAGAAATACCAGCTGGTGCCCGACGAAAGCGTGAGGGCGCTGGCCGCCCCGCTCATCGAGGAGCAGGCGGCCGGTCCGAAAGGCCCGGTCCCGGGAGCCGGCAGATGAGCCGGCTGGTGCGCGCCGTGGTCGGCCTGGTCCGCTGCTGCGCCACCGCCTGCGCGCTCCTGCTGGCATCCGGAGCGACCGCGTCGGCGGACGAGATCCGGCCGGCCTATCTCGAATTGCGCGAGGTTGCGCCCGGCGAGTTCGACGTGCTGTGGCAGACCCCGATGGTGGGGGATGTGCGGCTCGCCCTGGAGCCTGAATTCTCCGGCGAGGCGACCGCGCTGTCGCCGGTCCGCACGCAAACGGCCGCCGGCAGCGCGCTGCAGACCTGGAAGCTGCGGGCACCGGCGCTGCGCGGCCAGATGCTGCGCATCCGCGGGCTGGAGAGGACCGTCACCGACGTGCTCACCCGCATCCAGTTCCTGGACGGCACCGTCGTCATCAACGTGCTGCAGCCGAGCGCCCCCATCCTGGTGGTGCCGGAACGCCAGACTGCGCTCGCGCTCGCGCGCAACTACATCCTCTACGGCATCCAGCATATCTGGTTCGGCGTCGATCATCTCCTGTTCGTGCTCGGCCTGTTGTTGATCGTGGGCGATCGCTGGACGCTGGTGAAGACCATCACGTCGTTCACGGTGGCGCACAGCATCACGCTGGCGATCGCGACCCTCGGTTTCGCCCATGCGCCGGTCGAGCCGCTCAACGCCGCGATCGCCTTGAGCATCCTGTTCCTGGGCCCCGAGATCGCGCGCATCTGGCGCGGCGAGACCAGCCTGACCATCGCCCGCCCGTGGCTGGTGGCGTTCATCTTCGGGCTGCTGCACGGCTTCGGCTTTGCCGGCGCGCTCAGCGGTGCCGGCCTGCCGCACGCCGATCTTGCGCTCGCATTGCTGACCTTTAACATCGGGGTCGAGATCGGGCAGATCGCGTTCGTGCTGCTGGTGGCGCTGCTGGAGCGCTCGTTCCGCCAGCTGGAAATCCGCTGGCCGACCTGGCTGGCGCGGACGCCGGGCTACCTGATCGGGTCGGCCGGCGCGTTCTGGACCATCCAGCGGACCGCCATCCTACTGGGAGTGATGCAATGAAAAATGCTGCAGTGAACCTGCGATCATCCGGGCTCCTCCTGCCGTTGCTGCTGCTTTGGCCTACCGACGCATCCGCCCATATCCTGGGCGATCAGGCCGGCGGCTTCATCAGCGGTTTCGAGCATCCCATCTCGGGGCTCGATCACATCGTGGCGATGGTGTCGGTCGGGCTGTGGGGCGCGCAACTGGGGCCGCCGGCGATATGGGCTCTGCCGGTGACGTTTCCGATCGTGATGGCGTTCGGCGGGATGCTCGGCCTGATGGGAGTTCCGCTGCCCGGCACCGAGATCGGCATCGCGCTGTCCGCCATCGGGCTCGGCGCCATGGTGGCGGGCGAGGTACGGCCGCCGCTCTGGATCGCGGCCGCGCTGGTCGCTTTCTTCGCCATCTTTCACGGCCATGCCCATGGCACCGAGTTGCCGCCCGACGAGAGCGGCGTCCTCTACAGCATCGGCTTCGTGGTCGCGACCGGACTGCTGCACCTGACCGGCATAGCGATCGGGCTGATCCACCGCTGGAGGGTGGGCGAGGTAACGCTGCGGTTGGGCGGTGCCGGGGTGGCGATCACGGGCTGCGTGTTCCTGTGGGATGCGCTGACATGAGGCGGAAGCGCACCGTTCTTCGCGCCTGGCCGCTGCTGACCGGAATGCTGGCGGTTGCGAGTCCTGCGCAAGCGCATTTGATGAACAGCGGCTTCGGGCCGTTCTACGACGGCCTGGCGCATCCGCTGATCTCGCCGGAGGACTTGCTGCCTGCAATGGCCATGACGCTTTTGGCCGGATTGGGCGGCGCCCGCCAGGGCCGCTTGGTGCTGGCGATCCTGCCCGGAGCGTGGCTCGCCGGCATGGCGGCCGGCTGGGCGATCGGCCTGCCTCCGGCCCCCGCATGGCTGGGCGCCGTGGCGACGGCGCTCATCGGCGCCCTGGTGGCGGCCGATCCGCGGCTGCCGCTTCCCGCGGTGGGTGCCATGGCGGCGGCGCTGGGCGCCCTGCACGGCTACGACAACGGCCACGATCTCGCCGCCACTGCCGGCGGGCTGGTGGCGATCGCCGGCATCGCCTGCTCCCTGTTCGCGATCGTGTCGCTGCTGGCCGGGCAGATCGCGGTGCTGCAGGCGCAATGGGCGCGCCTGGCGGTGCGGATATCGGGCAGCTGGATCGCCGCCATCGGGCTGCTGATGTTCGGATGGTCGATGCGAGCTTAGACTGCTAGGCTGCCCGAGCGGCGAGCCGGAAGTTGCGCGCGAGGCTTGCCATCATTTGCCGAAGCCGGGAGGCAGTAGCCATGCGTCGGGTGGTTTTGACGGGGATCGCCGCCTTGATGATGAGCGGCGTGGCGTTCGCCCAAAACTATACCTCCTCCGAATATTGCGATCCATGGTGCACGCAAGGCTGGGGCGGCATGTTGGATTGCAGCTATCACAACTTCCAGCAGTGCCTCGTTTCCACGCGCGGAATGGGCACTCATTGCACCGAAAACCCGTTCTTGTCCTTGTGCCGCAGACCGATCGCGCCAAGCTCGCCGCGCCGTCATGGACGATGAGGAGGCGGCGCGTCCATTGCGTCAATGCTGAAGCTTTGTGGCGCTCCGGCTCCTTGCTGTCGGATATCCCACATCTTGGCGTAGGCGGCTTCCACATGACGGCGAGAACGATCGGCGTCGAACAAGGGATGGGTCTGTCGATTCCGCGCGAGCTTGCGCCGGATCGCGCCCAGGAACGATGTATCCGTGGCGAGCCTCAGCGCCGCCGCTTCGTAGTCGGCCAGGCAACGAGTGACCAGCTCCGGAAGGCCGACGGCCTGCAGCAGACTTGCCGCCACCCGCCCCGCGAACGTTCCGCCCCGGCAAGTCAGGACCGGAACGCCCGCGCGTAGCGCGTCGCTCGCCGTGGTATGGGCGTTATAGGGGAGCGTATCGAGGAACAGATCGACCAGGCGATGACGGGCCAAGTGGACGTCGAGGGTCACTCGGTCGGCGAAGACGAGACGCTCCGGAGCCACGCCTCGCGCCAGCGCCTGGCGCCGCAGATTGGCTTGCGCGGCGTCGTTGTCTCGCAGCAGCCATAGGACGCTTCCCGGCACCGCGTCGAGGAGGCGCATCCAAATATCGAACATCGGCGCCGTTATCTTATAGTTGTTGTTGAAGCAGCAGAACACGAAGCCGTCGTCCGGCAGCCTCGCCTCCCGTCGCGTGCCGGTCCGGTCCGCGATCGTCCGCTTCGAGTCGTTGGGCTGATAGCAATCCGGCAAATGAACGATCCTCTCCGAGTAGAAAGGCTGCTGATCGAACGGCAGCACGATCCCGTCGGCGATGATGTAGTCGATGAAATCGGCTGCCATCGTCGCCGGGAAACCGAGAAAATTCACCTGGATCGGCGCGGGCCGAAAGCTCAGGATTTCCGGACGGGCATCCCGGGTAAAGCCCTTCAGATCGACCGCGATGTCGATCTCAAGGTCGCGGATGAGCATCGCCACATCGCGATCACTGCCGGCCTGCGCGTCATGAAATCGATCGAACGCCTTGGTCAGGCGCCGCCGCATGTCGCTCCCGTCATCGCGGCCGAAGGAAATTGCGGCTGTCTCGAAGCGCGAACGATCATGCAGCTCGAACAGCTCGGCGGTCAAATAAGCTGTCGCATGGCTGTGAAAATCGGCTGAGAGATAGGCGATGCGCAGCCTGCCGTCGCGATTCCTCGCTCCGTTCCGCAGCGGCTCGGGCCGGGCCGGCATTCTCTCGCCCAGGTAGTTTTTCGCGCATTGCAGCTGAAGCGCCGGATCCCCGCAGATCCCGAGCAGCGTGAACGGCGTGACGACCGGCCGTCCTGCGGCGAGCTCGCCCGCGACGGCTCCGGCCAGCCCAGCGGTTCGCCCCCAGTCGCAGGTGGCGAGCGCGGCATCCGCCCATCCGAACGCATCGGGATGATCCTTCTTGATCGAGCGGGCGCGATCATAGTCGGCGAGCGCTTCATCGTAGCGCTTGATCTCCTTGAGCGCGTTGCCGCGACCATAGAGCGCGTCGGCGTCGTCGGGCGAAAGCACCAGCGCTGCAGCGTAGCTCGCAAGCGCCTGCTCATGGAGCTTGAGCTCTTTCAATGCGGTGCCGCGGCTGACCAGCGTCCTGACCGAATTCGGGGCCAGCGCGAGCGCGGCATCGTAGCTGGCGAGCGCCTCCCCGTGCCGCTTGAGCATCGACAGCGCGTTGCCGCGATTTTCGAGCGCCTCGGCATGGTGCGGAGCGATCGCCAACGCTCTGTCGTAACTCCTCAATGCATCGCCGTAACGCTTCAGCTTTGCCAGCACGTTGCCGCGATCATAGAGCGCGTCGGCATCGTCGGACCTGATAGCCAGGGCTCGATCAAAGCCGGCGAGCGCCTGCTCGTAGGTTCCCTGCTCGGCCAAAACGTGGGCACGACCGCAAAGCGCCTCGGCATATTCCGGTCGCAACGTCAGGGCTCGATCGTAGCTCGCCAGGGCATCCTGGTACCGGTCCAGCGCCGTCAGCGCGTTGCCGCGGTTGTTGAGTGCTTCGGCATAGTCGGGCCTGATGGCGATCGCCTGGTCGTAGCTCGCCAGCGCCTCCGCATGGCGCTCGACCGATGCCAGCGCATTGCCGCGATTGTTCAGCGCCTCTGCGTGGTCCGGCCGGATCGCCAGCGCCTTGTCATAGCTCAGGAGCGCTTCGGCGTGACGGTTCATCTTGTGCAGGATCAATCCGTAATTCGTCAGCGCTCCCGCCGAATCCGGCTTCGTCTGCAGTGCCGCCGCGACGAGCTCGATCGCTTCGCCGTAGCGTCCCTGCTGTGCGCGCAGTACCCCGAGCAGATGCTGGGCTTCGAAATGGCCGGGCACCTCTCGCAATATTTGGAGATAGAGCGCTTCGGCCTTGGCCGGCTGTCCGCGCTGATGCGCCTGCATGGCGAGGGCCAGCAATTGCCGGACGGCAAGCTCTCGTTCGCTGATCGGCGTGGCCATACGCTGTCATATTCCCCAACACGGCAAATCCGCCCCTCCCCTGAGCATGAACCAGGGGTTGGGCAGCGCCCCTCCGGTCAATCCAATTGGATAAAATGAAACTATTTCAATGAGTTATAAAACTGTAACAAAAATAACACGTACCTTACAATTCTGTAAGACTCCTGCAAACTTCGGTATTGAAAAGGTAAACACGTCGTTAACGTGGAGTTACGCCCTGGTGCAGGGGCGTACACGGACCGGCGCAACCGGATGACGGGGAACGGGCTAAACTGGGGGATACCAAATGACAAGGAGTGTATTGCTTGCCACCGCCGCTAGTTTAATGGCGATGGCGGGGGCGGCGCAGGCCGCCGACGCGGTGCCGACGAAAGCGATGCCGACGAAAGCCAAGCCAGTGCAATATGTGAAGATTTGCACGCTCTATGGCGACGGCTTCTACTACATTCCGGGTACCGAAACTTGCATCAAGATCGGCGGAAAAATCCAGGAGGACATCGCCTGGAACGCCACCGGCGCCCGGAGCCCCAACTATTTCGCGCTGGGTGGATCGCAGGATCGCACGAGCACGCAGCTCTCCACGCGCGGCCGCGTCGACATGGCCATGGATGCGCGCAGCCAGACCCAGTATGGCGTGGTCCGAAGCGTGGGCCTGATGCATTTCCAGAACCAGGATCAAGCGGAATCGATGAACACCGCGCGGGCGTTCATCCAATGGTCGGGGTGGACCTTCGGCCGCATCAAGTCGTATCAGGACACCTTCGCGCTCAATGACAGCTGGAACATCGAGCAAGGCCAGACCAACAGCGACACCGGCGCCAACGGCGTGCAATCGATTGCCTACACGGCCGACTTCGGCGGCGGCGTCACGCTGGATGCCGGTGTCGACGACCGGCGGACCAAGCCGCTGATCAACCTGTCGTCCGCGGCGGCCCTCAAGATCGGCGCCGAGGCGGTCGATACCCATTCGACCCAAAGCTGGCCCGACACGTACCTTGCCCTTCACATCGATGAAACCTGGGGCTTCGTGGCAGCCTCGGGCGGAATCCACAACGTCAATGCGGGCTATTACTCGGGTGGGGGCACCGGCCCCTTTGCGGCGTTCAAATCGTGTGTTGCCGCGGCAGCCTCGACGACGCAGTGCGGCCATCCGAGCGACGCGATCGGTTACTTCGGGCAAATTGGAGGAGAGCTCAAGGTGCCGACGGGCCCAGGCGACAAAATCGGCTGGGGCGCTCGCTACAGCGTAGGCGCGACCCAATTCGGCGGCGGCAGCCAGCTTTCCAGTCCCGCCCTGTTCGGCTCGGGCAATACTTTGGGACTGGGCTTCAGCTCCGACGGCGTCTTCGTCAACGGTTCGAGCATCGAGCTGACTACGGCGATGGCGCTGCAGGGCGGCTACATGCATTATTGGTTTCCTACCCTGAGCAGCAACATCTTCGTCGGCTATGCCAGGATCACCTACGACGCGACGGCGCAGAGCTATTATGCGGGGGCGCTGTGCGGTGCCGCCGGCACCGGCGCGACGGCCCAGGCGAACTTTTCGGTTGTCAAGGGATCAAACGACTGCAATCCGAACTGGGCGTATATGGAGCTCGGGAGCCGGACGACCTGGACTCCGTTCCCTGATCTGGCGATCTCCGCCCAGATCATGTACAATCAAGTATGGTCGGGGTTCAAAGGCGCCGCAACTCTGCTCGCGGCACCTGCCGTCGGGGCGCGACCCATCGGCTCCTATGTTTTTGCAAATCAGGCCATCTGGACCGGTTATTTCCGGATCGCCCGCACCTACAGCTCTGCCACCGAATAGCGGGAGACCGCAGCTCGACGATCCGATCAGGGCGGAGTTCATTGATGAAATACGTGGAGCACGCCACAATGAAGCGCATCGGGCCATTCGCTTGGCCCGGTGCGCTTGGAATCATTGTGCTGACGACCTTGGCGCCGGGAAATGCGCGCGCCGAGGACGACCCGAGCAGCATGTGGAGCGTTGACAAGAAAATCATCTACGAGGTGCTCAGGAGCTTCGGCATGGCCCCGAAGCGCACCTTGGAGGACCAGTTCGAGTTTCCGGAGCGTGCGCCTTTGGTGGTGCCGTCGTCCCGCGTGCCGCCGCCGCCGCAGACCGCTCCGGCGGCGCACGCCCCCAACTGGCCGGCCGAGGCGGATGCCGGCCGGGAAGCCGCCAAGAAGCGGCCGGTGAATCGCAAGGATATCGACCCCGATCAGTTCACCAACCCGATGCGTCCGAGCGAGCTCGCCGCTACCGGTGCGGCGCCCGGCGCGCCCAGCCGGCCTGCCGGCGAGGCCGGCATGAGCGACACGATCCCGCCCTCCCAGCTGGGAAGCTCGGGCGGGCTTTTCGGGGGTCTTTTCGGGGGCAACAGCCGGCAGCAGGAGCAACAGGCCGATACCTCCGTCGCCGAGCCGCCGCCGCGTAGGCTGATCGACCCCCCGGCCGCCTATCGGACTCCCTCGCCCAACCAGCCCTATGGGACCGTCACCCCATCGGCCAATCCTCCGAGGTCGACCAAGCCGGCGGACCATGCGCTGGGCAACGACGTCGGACTGTGACCGTCGCCGGTCACACGTGATTCCTTCATCGGCATAGTCCTCCGCTCTCGACCGGCTCGAGCAGCGGAGGTCCGCTGCTTCGGTTGAGGGACACAATTCCTACCAGCACGTTCGACGTCGATCCGATGACAGGGTCGTGGGGCGCCTTTAGCCACTCGACGACCATTCTGCCGGCGCCGCAATTGGGCTCGGATCAAAGACCCGCTCCGACCGCAGTATCCAAGCAAAAACAATCACTTAGAAGCAGCCCGGCCGTCGATCCGGCGGCATTGAAAGAGCTCAACCAAAGATTGACGAGGCGTTAAGAACGGCAGCTTTACGAGAAGGCTATGGCTTCACTCCAAATGATTACGGCATTCAGCCCTTATCTATCCCGCCGAGGAGCACCACAATAAAAGACGCTACTAACACAGCTTTGGAGAAAAAAATGTTGACCAAGATCGCTCTCGCGGCAGCTCTCGTCATCAGCTCTGTTTCCGTGACGCTGGCCAAGGACGCGAAGGACCATGACGGCAAGGCTTTGGCACACGCCCACGCGAGCTATGCCCTGTCGCACGAGCGGCTGAGCCCCGCCGTGGGTCAGAACGTCTCGACGGATCGAACCGCAGCCACGGAGCGGCCCATCACTCAGTTCGAGAAGAATTGGTTCGACTACCAGGATCAAGACTAAGGTTGCGACCGTCGGCGACGACCGTTGTTCCCAGCGGAATGCGCCAGACGACGATTTGGGCCCGCCGCTGATTGTTTGGTCGTGAGAGGTCAAGGCTGACCTCCCACGATAACTTCTCCCGCCGGGTGGGGTGGCGGAGCCACCCGTTTAATCCGGCTTTGGCGCCCTTGCAGGGCGCGTTTCGGGGCGCATGTCCTGCACCCGATGGCAATACGCCTTCATCTGCATCGGATCTTGACCGAAGCCAAGCTGGCGCGGCGGAGCGCTGGGCTTGACGTTCCGCGCCACGCACGCGGGGCGAAGAAGCGTCTGTTTCCGGGGGCACGAGTCCCCTTCAGCGAATAAAGCCGACGACGGCCCGCCATCAAAAAAGCCCCGGACTCGCGTCCGGGGCTCAAGTAGTCATGAAGCCGAGTTCAGAGGCTCAGGACTTCAAAATCAGTGGCCCATGTTGAACCGGTAAACCAGTTCGCTGCGCACGGTCTGCACGAACTTCTTCGAGTTCCACGCATTACCGGTCGGCACGCCGGTTGCGTTGGACACCTCCGAAAGATCGACAGCCTGATAGGTCGAGTAGCGGTATTCGCTCTTCAGGAAGAAGCCGGCGGGCAGGATCGAGACCGCATACTCGAAACCGCTGCCGAGGAACCAGCCGTTATATGTCTGTGCAGCGACATTGGTTCCCAGGGTAAGTTGCGGAAGGTTGAACTGGAACATGTCCATCCGGTCGAAGTGCGCCTGGGTGAACAGCCGAGAAGTAGGTCAAGACGGTCGGTGTCACCAGCCAGCCGATCCGACCACCGGCCCCCCAGGCCCACTTTTCGCTTTCTTGAGCGGAATTGAAAAAGCTGTCAAATTGGCCCTTGATGCTGCCGAAATCCCAGTCGCCAAAAGCGCCGATCACGATATTCGAGCTGACCTGATAGTCACAGCCGGCACCCGCGGTTCCGAACCAGCCTCTGCCGCCGGCGGTGAAGAGTGGAGAGATCGGCACGTGTCCGGGATCGGTTTCATGGACGTTGTCCTGGTTCCACATCCCGTAGCCGGCGCCGCCGGCAATGTAGCAGCCGGTCCAGCTATAGACGGGCGGTGGGGGCGCCTTCATCAGCATCGGAGCCGGCCTGGCCGACAGGTCCGCCGCCATGGCGCCACCCGCCACCATCGCGCTCAGAATGGCGCCCGCGACCAATGCGCCTGCTTTCGATGTGTTCCTCATGACCCGCCCCTTTTGCGACCATTTAAACCTAAGATGAATATACGCCGCGTGGGGACGTTTGGCTGTGCCATTTCGGCAACGATCGGCTTAAATCATACCGTGTATTGGCGGCCGTCCGTGGATCGAAGGGAGCACTTCCGCCGGGTTTTGGCCCGCAACAGCACGGTCAGGAAAAGTTAAGCATCTCAACCGCTTATGACCATCCCCACGGCGATTACGAAAGCCTTCAATTGAGCTCCACCGAAAACACCGCGGCGCGGTCGTGGATGGGCTTGGGGGCCGCATAGGCCCGCGCCAGCAGGGCCTGGATTTGCCGGTCGTCCAACGGCTCGAGGCTCAGGCGCTGCCTGGCCGATTCGGAGCGGAATTGCTCGTCCCGCAGAACCGACTGGAAGGCCTTGCGGTAGAGCGCCATGCGGTCGGCCGGCATGCCCGGGGGCGCCACGAAGGGGCGGCCGAACTCCTGCGGCAGCACGATCAATTCCAGCACCTTGCGGTCGTCCGGATTGCTCAGGAGATCGATGGCGAGCGGCACCTGCGGCAGCTCCGGGTTCTTCTCCAGGCCCATCTGCACCACCACGTTGATCTTGCGATTCTCGATCCAGTCGTAGCTGATGGCCTTGTAGGTCTGCCAGGCCAGCCCGCAGATGCCTTCGACCTCACCCTTCTCCACCGCCAGCCGCATGCTGCCGGTGTCGTAGCCGCTGATGACCTTGAATTTGGTGCCGAACAGCGCGTTCAGGATTTTCGGGTAGACGCCGGGACCCGCGCTCACCCCGGTGGCGGCGACCGGCACCTCCCGGCTGGTCGCATCCTGCAGGGTCTTGATCGGGCTTGTGATCGCGGTGACGCAGATCGCCTGCTGCTTGTCGGTGCTGCCGATCCATTCGAGCTTGCGCGGATCGTAGTGGGCGACCGGGGAATCGTAGAGCGGCAGCATGAGGGAGGCGTTCTGCGCCGCCAGGATGGCCGAGCCGTCGCGCGGCGCGGAATTGTAGATGAAGTTCGCCGCCGCCACCCCGGCCGCGGTCGGCATGTTCTTGATCACGAAATTCGGATTGCCGGGCAGGTAACGGCTCATGTGGCGGGCGAGGAGCCGGGCGATGGCGTCGTAACCGCCGCCGCCGCCGGAGCCCACATACAGGGACAGCGACGCGGTCTTGAAGAACTCCTCGGCCGACTGTCCGTGCGCCAAAGCGGGCGAGACCGCCAGCGCCGCCGCGATCAGGACACGGCGGATGCTGCAAGGGCGGCGCGACGACATCGGCCTACTGCCGGGTCGCCAGATAGGCCACGATGTCGGCGCGGTCGCTCTGCGCGACGCCCTGGAACACCCCCATGGCGGTGCCCGGCACCATCTGGCCCGGCGCCGCGATCCAGCCGGCGACCAGATCCTCGTTCCAGTCCCAGGTCGCGGCCGCCTTGAAGGCGCGCGAATAATTGAAGCCCGCGACGGTGCCCGCCTTGCGGTGCAGGATGCCGAACAAGTTGGGCCCGAACCGGTTGGGACCGCCATCCTCGAGCGTGTGGCAGATCGCGCATTGGCGCACGAACGCGGCTCCGCCCTTGGTGGCGTCGCCGGCGGCGCGGCCGGGGTCGGCGCCCAGCAACGCCAGGGCGAGGAGCGCGGCGGCGGCCGGCAACCAAGCCTTGCGGAAATTGCCGCAGGTTCGAAAGCGCATGTGAATCGCTCCTCGCGATCGTGGCTGATCTGCTAGTGTGTGGTGTAGTTTCTCGCGTTCAAAACGTCAAAGCGCCGGGGCCGGAATCCTTTGTCGAAGGACCGGCGGGAGATCGGATCATGAGCCACAGGAGCCTGTTGCCCGCCCTCATCGCGATGCTGGCGGCCGTGCTGCCGGCCCGCCTGAATGCCCAGCCGAGCCCGCCGGCGACGGCCGCGGTCGAGATCGACGCGCATGCGATCGGCGGCACGGTGACCAGCCGCTTCGGGGCGGAGGCCGGCGTCTGGGTGATCGCGGAGACCCGCGATCTCGGCACCCGCTTCGCCAAGATGGTAGTCACCGACGACCATGGGCGTTACGTGCTGCCCGACCTTCCGGCTGCCTCCTACCAGGTGTGGGTGCGCGGCTACGGATTGGTGGATTCGCCGAAAATCGCGAGCGCGCCCGGCAGGAATCTCGACCTGACCGCCGTGGTGGCGCCCAATCTCGCCGCCGCAGCGCAATATTATCCGGCGATCTACTGGTTCGCGATGATCCGGGTTCCCGACCCCGGCAAGTTTCCGGGCACCGGTCCCAACGGCAACGGCATCCCGGTCCAGTACAAGACCCAGGATCAATGGCTGAACGCGGTCAAGACCAACGGCTGCGGCAATTGTCACCAGATCGGCAATTACGCGACCCGGACCATTCCGGAGGCGCTCGGCCATTTCGACACCTCGATCGAGGCATGGGCGCGGCGCCTGCAATCGGGGCCGGCCGGCCTGACCATGATCGCCAACATGGCGCCCCTGCTGACGCCGGGCGGCGGCCATCTGGCGGCGCTGGCGGATTGGACGGATCGCATCAAGGCCGGCGAGCTGCCGAGCGCGACGCCGCCGCGGCCGACCGGCGTCGAGCGCAATGTCGTGGTGACGGTGCGGGACTGGTCGGATCCCAAGCATTACCTGCACGACCTGACGCTCACCGACAAACGCGATCCGACCGTCAACGGCTACGGATTGATCTATGGGGCGGCCGAGCTCTCCACCGACAACCTGCCGGTCCTCGACCCGGTGCACAACACCAAGACCGTCATGAAGGTACCGGTGCGCGATCCGAAGGGAACGCCGAGCTCGGCCTTGGCCAATCCGGTGCTGGCGCCTTCGCCCTATTGGGGAACCGAGCAAATCTGGGACACGCAGGTCAACGCGCACAATCCGATGATGGACCAGGCCGGCCGGGTCTATTTCACGGCGCAGCAGCGCTCCCCGAAGGATCCGCCTGATTACTGCAAGCGCAATTCGCCGCTGCGCTCGGCCCAGCTCTACCCGCTCGCCGGAACGCCCGACGGCTTCGTCCAGAACGCGCGCCAGGTCACCGTCTATGATCCCAAGACCAAGCAGTTCTCGTTCATCGATACCTGCTTCGGCACCCACCATCTCAATTTCGCCGAGGATGCCGACAATACGCTCTGGCTCAGCAACAACAGCCAGGGCAATCTCGCGGTGGTGGGCTGGATCAACACCAGGATGTACTGGGAGACCGGCGACCAGGCGAGATCGCAGGGCTGGACGCCCCTGATCGTCGACACCAACGGCAACGGCAAGCGCGACGAAGGTTACAACGAGCCCGGCAAGCCCGGCGATCCGAGCAAGGACACCCGGATTCCCTTCGGCATGTACGGAATTTCCTGGTCACCGGCCGACGGCTCCCTGTGGGGATCGAACCTCGCCCATCCGGGCTATCTGGTTCGTCTCGCCCCGGGACCGAACCCGCCGGAGACCGCGCTGGCGGAGCTCTATCGCATCCCGCTGCCCGGCTATGGCATCCGCGGCATGGACATCGATCGCAACGGCGTGGTCTGGTCGCCGCTCGACAGCGGCCATATCGCGAGCTTCGACCGCCGCAAGTGCAAGGGCCCGCTCAACGGGCCGGGCGCCGAGCTCGGCAACAAGTGTCCGGAAGGCTGGGCCTTCTATCCGATCCCCGGGCCCGGATTCCAGGGCGATGCCGGCGCCGCGGAGAACCCCTATTACGTGTGGGTCGACCAGCACGACATCCTGGGCCTCGGCCCCAACACGCCGATCGCCACCGGCAACGAATCCAATTCGCTGCATGCGCTGGTGGGCGGGCAGGTCATCGAGCTGCGCGTCCCCTACCCGATGGGCTTCTTCGCCAAGGGCCTCGACGGCCGCATCGATGATCCCAAGGCCGGCTGGAAGGGCCGCGGCCTGTGGGTGACCTCCGGCAATCGCACGCCCGCCCATATCGAGGGCGTCGATGCGCCGGCGGCCGGCGCGCCCGGCAAGACCACCGCGACGCTGTCGAGCCCGATGGTGATCAACTTTCAGCTCCGCCCCGATCCCCTCGCCCATTGAGCGGAGCATCCTACCAAGCAAACAGGGAGGACGTCATGCTGACCAAGCTGATAATCGCCGGAGCCGTCGGCGCGCTGATCGGCGCCGCTGCGTTTGCGGCCGCCGCTCCGGAATTGAACCTGCGCGGCGGCCGCTTCAAGCCGCCGACCTATGCGGAGCTCGCGCCGGACCAGAAGGCCTATGTGGACCGGGAGATCGCCGCCGGGCGCGCGTTCGGACCCGGTGGGCCCGCCAACATCAGCCTGCGCAGCCCCGAGATGGCGGAGCTGGAGCGGCCGCTGACCGAGTATCTGCGCTTCAAGTCGCCGATGCAGCGCAAGCTCAAGGAGATCGCCGTCATGCTGACGGCGCGCTTCTGGGGCGGCCAATACGTCTGGTACTCGCATCGCCAGCAGGCCCTCGACGCCGGCCTCGCCCCGGCCTTCATCAGCGCCATGGCGGCCGGCGAGCGGCCCGCCGAGATGAGCGGCGACGAAGCCGCCGTCTACGACTTCGCCACCGAGCTGCTGCAGACCCGGCAGGTGAGCGACGCCAATTTCAAGAACATGGTGGATCGCTTCGGCGAGCGCGGCGTGGTCGAGACGGTCGGCCTGATGGGCCACTTCCACACCCTCACGATGCTGTTCGTGGTCGACCGCTTCCCGGTGCCCAAGGGCGCGCCCGACGAGATCAAGGCGCCGCGGTGATTCTATAGGGCAGACAGGTAACGCGCTACGCCGCGGCGGCGAGGAAAGCGGCCCGGCACGCGTTGCCCACGCGTCGGGCGCGATCGCGTGGGCAAAATTGCGCAGCGCGCGCGCTCTCACGATCTCGGGTGCCAGGCAATTTTGCCCACCCCACGCCGCGCGCCGAGTGTGGGCGCGACCGCAAGCAACAAAACACGATCATCGCCGCCGTCCCCGCCATCACCATCATACCGGTGCGCAGGCGGACGCCGAATGGAGATTATCCAAATACCTCACGGCCTTTTTTAGAATTGTCGGTGGTCAGCCTTATTCAACATCACGCCGACCGGTAGCTGCGTCATCCAGATACCGCCAGCAATCAACAATCACAACAGCGAACGGTTGCGCGCCGCAGAATTAACCGGCCGCGATCCAAATTAAGTCGCATTACGAATCAAATTTGCGGGCTGCCATCACATTGGAGGGGCGTGTAATGAGTATCTCCAGAACGACTGCATTAATTCTATCGGCGATCTTCTGCCTCGGCATCGCGTTACCGTTGCTGCCGGCCTCCGCGCAAGCCCAGAAGGCCTCGGTCCGATACGAGGAGAAGAAGCGGCAGACCAACGATATCGCGGTCTCCATCGTGGTCTCCGGACTGACCTGCACCTGCGCCCGGTTCGCCGAGGACATCCGCAACGTCGTGAACGATCTGCGCCCGGACGGCATCCGGGTGCTGCCGGTGCTGGGCGTCGGCGGCCTGCAGAACCTCAGCGACGTCTTGTTCCTCAAGGGAATCGACATGGGGGTGGTCGACGAGGACAATCTCCTGCTGCTGAAGAAGCGCGATCCCCAGCTCTATGCCAATCTCGAGCAGAGCGTCCAGTACATCACCAAGCTCTACAACTCCGAATTCCACGTCCTGGCGCGCGGCGACATCAAGAACTTCGATGACCTGCGCGGCAAGAAGGTGAGCTTCAACCTCAAGGACAGCCAGACCGAGGTCACCGCCCAGATCGTCTTCGACATGCTCAAGCTCGACGTCCAGCGCCTGAACTACGACAACGACGAAGCGCTCAAGAAGCTGCGCTCGGGCGAGATCTCGGCGATGATCATCCTCTCGGGCGCCCCGCAGGCGGCCGTGGTCAAGGTCGGCAAGGACGAGAACATCCATCTGCTGTCGCTCGACGAGCGCAGCCTGCCCAACCGCGACCTGCACCCGATGTTCGCCAAGTATCTGCCGATCGACCTGACGCACGAGGAATATCCGGCGCTCATTCCGCAAGGGCAGACGGTGTCGACGGTGGGCAATCGGTCGCTGCTCGTCACCTATGCGTGGCCGGAGAATTCCGCGCGCTACAACAAGATCGCCAAGTTCGTGCGCGAGTTCTTCGGCAAGATCGATCAGTTCCATGACGGATCGCGGCATCCCAAATGGGAGGAGATCAGCTTGGCGGCCGAGATGCCGGGCTGGACCCGCTTCAAGCCGGCGGCCGACTGGCTGGCCGAGCACCAAAGCGTGGCGCTCAAGCCGGCTTTCGACCAGTTCGTGCAGAACAACACCATGGCGGGCCAGAAGGGTCTCTCGGACCGCGACCGGGAGGCGCTGTTCGTCAAGTTCCAGCAATTCCTGCAGTCGCAGATCACTTCGCCGTCGGCCGCCAAATAGTCGCCGACACCACCGCGACACGAAAATGCCCGGCCTGATGCCGGGCATTTTTATTTGGATATCCGCGCGGCGGGCACACGGCGTTCTTCACCCCGCGTGCGGGGAGAGGGCGACACGGCATGACAGAAGAAAAGTACTCGGCCCGGTGAGGGGCGTTTCGGCGGGCTCAGAATCGCGGTCGGCCCCCCTCGACCTTCTCCCCGCGCGCGGGGAGAAGGAGCGAGAGGCCCCGCGTCCTGACGCCGCCTCACATGCCGTAGTTGCTCTTGAGATAGTCGGCGATGGCCTTGGCGTCCGCCTGGTCGATG
Organism: uncultured Alphaproteobacteria bacterium; assembly: GCA_963721005.1. GTDB lineage: Bacteria > Pseudomonadota > Alphaproteobacteria > Rhizobiales > Xanthobacteraceae > VAZQ01. The sequence continues at coordinate 2,108,849 of CAVRHR010000003.1, forward strand.
GGCGCACCGAAAGCATTGATCATCTTGGCGACCTCCGCATCCCAGCCGGCGGCATTCAGGAACGCGGAGTTCATCGGCACATAGTCGAGGCTGTGGCAGCCGCTGCAGTTGCTCTCGACCTTGTCGAGACCGGCCCCCGGCTTGAGCTGGACCGGCTTCTCCTCGGCCGCGGCCGCAGTCGCCATCAGGCCGGCGACGATGAATATGGCGAGCGAGCGCATGGTTCCCCTCCTCATGCTGCGACCAGGGTCACGGCCTGGACGAGGTTGTGGTGATAGCCGGCCGGATTTTGGATCAGCACCGTGGCTTGGCTCTGGCCGATCTTGTTGGTGGCACGGGCCATGATCACATGCTTGCCCGCCGCCTTGGGGGCGAAATGCAGGCTCCAGGAGCGCAGTGCATAGGGGCCCAGGTCCTTGCCAAGCGTCGCGGCCGTCCAGGTCTTGCCGCCGTCGGAGGAGACCTCCACCAGATTGACGCCATAGCCCGCGTCCCAGGCGATGCCGGCGATCGTGACCGGGGCTGCGACCTTCACCATGGCGCCGTCGGCATGGCTGGTGATCAGCGAGTTGATCACCATCTCGGTGACCGGGGTGTTGACGGCGGTCTCTTGCGAGGGGAAACGCCCCAGGATCGGAAATTTTCCGAGCGGTATGCGGTAGGCCGCCTTCATCCAGAAGCCGTCGAACGGCTTGGTCACGGCCTTGATCGAGGTCAGGTGCTTGACCCAGTAGGTGCCGGTCCAGCCCGGAACGATGAGGCGGACCGGAAAGCCGTTCCAGTGCGGCAGCGGCTGCCCGTTCATCTCGTAGGCCACCAAGGTCGTGTCCTCGATCGCCTTCGCAAGCGGAATGCTCTTGACGAAATCCGGCGTCTTGTCGCTCACGCCACGGTCGGCTCCGTCGAGAACGATCTCGATCGCCTCCTTCTTCACCCCGGCCTTGTCGAGCAGATCCTTGAGGCGCACGCCCTTCCAGCGCGCGCAGCCCATGGCGCCATAACCCCATTCCACGCCCGCAACGTGCGGCTGGAACAGGCCGCGGCGGTTGCCGGAGCATTGGCACAACGCCACCACCTCGGCGGACGGCAGCTGCTTCAAGTCGTCCAGGCCGATCTGGATCTCCTCGTTCGCTCCCTCCCCGCCGACCGCGAGCTTCCAGGTCTTGGCGTCGACGCGGGGAATGTCCGAGAGATGGTAGCGCACGAAAAACTGGTCGTTGGGGGTGATCTCGGTGCGCAGATATTCGATCGGCGATTCGTAGTTCGGCGGCCGGTAGCTGAGCTTGATGAGCGGCTTCTTGCCGGGCAGGGTGTCCAGGATCGCCTCCGCCCGCGTTCCATCGGGCAGCATCGGCGAGAGGTTGAGCGCGGCCTCGGCGTCGGCTTCGGTCGCAAACAGTTGCGGGACGGTCGAGCCCGATCCGGCCAATATCGCCCCCACGCCTGCTGCCTCCAGCAGGCTTCGTCGTGTAATCATAGCTCCCTCCCGTGATGCGGTTTCGATTGTTCGAAGCCGCGCCTGCAGCACCAATCAAGCAACATGTGGGTTGAGTGTAGTGCCAAGACGTTGCCCCAATGATGAATTGGTAGGTTCAAAGTGTGGCGAAATTGTCAGGTTCGATCGAAGGCTTCGCAAACTCCTGCACGGCTGAAATGCCGGCGGTATCTCGGTGTGACCGTCACCGCGGGACGGTATGGCGATGCCGCTGCTGGTCGCGATTTATGCCGGAGCCGCGACGCGATGACGCTGCACCCGATCCTCATCCACATCGATCCCCAGTCCCGGACGGTCCGGCACATCGGCGCCGCCGCGCGCGCCGCGGATCGGATGCGCCGTCACGTCGTCGCCGAGAGCCGCATTGGTCAGCGTCAAGCCCCAGGCGAGCGTCGGAATGACCGCCGCCACATGCAGCGCGGCCGCGCAGGCGATGCTCGAACTCGCCGGTCTTGCAGGAGACGTTGACCCGCATGCCCAGGCGGTCGCATAAGCGCGCGGCCGCGACCAGCGCGCGCAGGCCGCCGAGCTTGATGGCCTTGAGGCTCACCCCGTGCGCGGCGCCGCGCGCGTGATGGCCGGAAATATCCGCCAAGCCATGAATGCCTTCGTCCGCCCCGATCGCGATGTCGGTCGCGGCCGCGACCGCAGCCATGCCGGCGAGGTCGTGCGCTGCCACCGGCTGCTCGAGGAAATCGAGGCCGCAGCCGGCGAGCGCGCGCAGATACGCGATCGCCCCGTCGGTATCGAAGCCCTGGTTGGCATCCGCCGAGATCAGCATGCCGCCGCCCAGCACGCCGCAGATCCGCCGGGTACGCTCCGCATCCAGGGCCGGCGTATCCACCCCGACCTTGATCTTGAAGATGGAGAAGCCGTCTTCCTTCTTGCTGCCGGCGTCGCGCAGGTCGCCCGCGAGATCGCCGCCGCCGATGACGCCCAGCAGGGTCGCGCGGCTGCGCAGCCGATCGCCGAGAAGCGCATGCACCGGCTGCCGGGTCGCACGGCCGACCAGGTCGTGCAGCGCGATCTCGATCGCGGCCTTGGCGCCGTGATTGCCGTACATGCGGCCATCCATGGCGGCGAGCGCGCCGCCGATATCCGGCGCGGCGCGGCCCGCGAGCGCCGGCGCCAGATGATGCACGGCCGCCACCATGCTGGCGGTCGTCTCCCCGGTCATGGTGGGCGCCGAGGCGGCTTCGCCCCAGCCGACCTGCCCGTCGTCGGCTTCGAGGCGGACCAGCACGTTGTCGGCCCTTCTCACCTCCTCGCCCGCCATGATGACCGGCTTGATCATGGGCAGGCTGACCGCGATCGGCTCGATCTTGCTGATGTTCACGGCCGGGTTCCGGTGCGCCCGTCGCGTGCGACCGGGCGGATTGTTGTTGGACGGGCGAGGCTATTGCGGCTTGATGCCGGCCTGGGTGATGATCTCCCGGAACATCGGCACCTCCTTGGCCACGCGCGCCATATGGCCTTTGCCGTCGCGGGCCTGGATCTCGAAGCCGAGCTCGGACAGCTTCCCGCCCATCTCGGGCCGGCGCAGCACCGCGAGGCTCTCCTGCTCGAGCCGGCTGACGATCTCGGGCTCAGTCTTCGCCGGCGCCAGCAGCGCCGTGTAGGTCTCGAACACGAAATCCTTGTAGCCCGCCTCCAGCATGGTCGGAACTTGCGGAAGCTCGGGCCAGCGCTTGGCGCCGGTCACCGCCAGTGCCTTGATGGCGCCGGCCTTGATCTGCGGCAGCGCCGGCGCGAGCGCCCCCGAGCTCAGCTGCACCGTGCCGCCCAGCACCGCCTGCAGCGCCTCGCCGCCGCCCGCGAACACGATGGTGGCCATGCCGCTCAAGCCTTCGCGCACCTTGAGCACCTCGGCTTCGAGCTGCGGGGTGGTGCCGATCGGCGGGGTCGAGACGTTGAACCGTTCCGGATTGGCCTTGGCGAGCGCCCCGAACTCCTTCATCGAATTGGCGGCGAGCTCGGACTTAACCGTGAATACGTTGGGCGAGGTGGCGATCTCGGAGATGGCGGCGAAGTCCTTGAACGGATCGTAAGGCAGGCTGGCATAGAGCCCGGGATTGACCGCATAGGCGCTGGTCGCCAGCAACAGCGTGTAGCCGTCCGGATCGGCGCGCGCCACCGAGCCCATGCCGATATTGCCGCCGCCCCCGCCCTTGTTCTCCACGATGAAGGTCTTGCCCATCGCCTCCTGCAGCGCCGCCGCCATGAACCGCGCGATGATGTCGGAGGGCCCGCCCGGCGAGTTCGCCACCACGATCTTCACCACCCGCTCCGGATAGGCGGCAAATGCCGTACCGGTGCGCAGAAGACAAGGCGCCGCGATGCCGGCCGCCAGCGCTCCCGCCGCCTTGATGATGTGCCGCCGCGACAACCCGGCTCCGGCCGGAATGGCTCTGGACATGTCCCCTCCCCTGAAGCGTTTTTCTTCGTTTAAGGGTCGCGCTACCGCATCAGCGTAGCCACTCGCCGCCCTGCCAGCAATGGCGCGCGGGCGGGCATTCGCGGCCCCATCACGAACAACGCATAGACCAAAATACAGCAACTTCAGCGGAGATCCCTGGTCAGCCACAGCACGAGATCGTCGTCGACCGGCACGCTATCGCCGTAGCCGACCCGCCTTGCATGCGAGGTGACGCCGTGCGCGTCGGGCACGTAGCCGCGCAATACGTAGAGGCGCTGGGCCGCGCCATAGTCGGCATGCAGGCCGACCCCGATTCCGGCGACGGGACTTCGGGTGGCGATCAAACGCTCGGCGTCGTCCATCAGGCTTGTGCCGATGCGCCGGCGCCGACAGCCGGGCAGCACATTGAGATCCTGGATCTCCGGAATGCCCGCGGCGCGGAACGGCGGATATTCCGGCCGCCATTTGACCGTGACATAGCCGGCGAAGTCATTCCCGGTGCGCGCAACGAGAACGTCACGCACACCCTGTTCCTGCTCGCGCAAATAGGCTTCGTACTGTGCGCGATCCTTGCCGCCCCAGCCCAGTCCGGCGAAGGCTGCGACGATCTCCGCGATGTCGGAACAATGCAGGGGCGCGACCAACGGCATGCCGTCAATTTAGCACACCGAAGCATGGGCGGCGGCCCTGCGCCGTTTTTATTGGGCGCGGCCACGGGGTGCCTTTGGTACATTCCTGCAAAAGCGACAGCACGCCAGAGACAGCACGCTCATGCACCCATTGCCGGACCTGCCCGACATCGCCGCCTATCACGCATGGCGCGCCGACCCGTCGCGATGGCTGCCGATCGCGGCCGACATTGCCCGCCAGCATTCGTTGCCCGGCTCCAACCTTCACGTGTTCCCGACCGGGACAAATCTCGTCGTCGCGCTCGACCATACGCTCGTGCTCAAGATTTTTCCGCCTCAGTTGCGGCATCAGTTCGTATCCGAGCGCGCCGCACTGTCGCAACTTTCCGGACGCCTGAGCGTTGCGATTCCCGAGATCGTGCTGGAGGGAGAGCGGGATTGCTGGCCATACCTGGTCTTGACGCGTCTGGCGGGGGCCGGCGGCAACGAGATATGGCCCGAGCTGACCGAGGGCGAGAAGGAGGGCCTGCTCTATCAGCTGGGCGAGCTGATCGCGGAGGTGCAGCGCGTGCCCATCGGGACCTTGTCGGGGCTCGATCCGCAATGGGAGGAGTTTATCCCGAGACAGATCGAGCGCTGTCGGGCACGGCACGCGCGCCTGGGGCTGGCGCGCAACTATCTGGACGACGTGGAGAGCTTTGTCCGCGGCGCCGCGGGACTGATTCCGATCACGCCGCCTACCGTCATTCTCACCGGAGAATACAATCAGGAAAATCTCGTCCTCGACAACGCTTCTGGAAATTGGCGGCTGGCGGGCCTCATCGATTTCGGCGACGTCATGACCGGGTGGGGCGAGTACGATCTGCTGGGCCCGAGCACCTTCATGACCGCAGGAATGCCCGGCCGCGCCGCCAATCTCTTCCGGGGTTTCGGATACTCGGGCGCTGACCTCAATCCGGCACTGAGCCGGCGGCTGATGGCGCTGCTTCTGCTGCACCGGTTCAGCAATCTCGAACGGCAGATCCTCATCGACGGCTGGCAGCAGAAGGCGACGAGCCTTGGCGCGCTGGAGCAACTGCTTTGGCCCATTTGCCAGGAGAGCGCTGCAGGCGCGTCTTGGACGTTGGATTGAGCGTTGCCGCCTAATGCGGCGGTGCGCCGTGCCAGGCCGTGGGGTTGCGGCTATAGGCCGAGAGGTCCTGGGCGCGGCGGATGTCCTGCTGCACGCTGCTGTTGATCGATGCCCCGATCGCCTGCCGCATCGCGGCCTCATCCATGTGGTACTTGGTGCCGAGCGACAAGTCGCCGACCTTGGGAAACGCGGTCACCGGCGTTGCGGAAGGAAGATTGATCGAGCCGAGATTGCCCGAGGCGATCTGCCGCTTGACGTCCTCATAGGCCTTGCGCGGGTCGATGCTGCCGATCTTGACGCCGGCCGGATCGCCGCCCAGCGCGCGCACGGCCTGAAACATCTGGGCATTGGGCGGAACGAAGCTGCGGACCGCGCCCACCGAGACAGCGCCGGTCGCCAAGCCGGCCACGATCAGAATTGCCATGCGCATGACCGCCTCCGCAGACTTGATGCCGGGGCGATGCTACGCGGGTCGATTGAACGAAACCTCGACACATTCGGTGAATACTCCACCGCCTAAAGGCGGTGGCTTCGAGTTACGGCTTAAAGCCGAATTCGGTCCGCCTTCGGCGGACTCAGCTCAGGTCACTGTGAAGTTGTCATCCGGTTCCGGTGGCTTCTGGTTCTTGATGTACCCGACCCATGCCTCGTCAGTTGCGTTCTGCTGCTGGCAACCCAGTAGGCCCTGCCCCGCAATTGCTGGCCCCAGGCTGTCCGCTTCTACGCTTCCATCCAGCTATTCTACCTTTGGAAGCGTCGCGATCCCAGCCGCCTAAAGGCGTGGGGTTTCCTGATCCCCTATCGGGGACTCTAAATTGCGAACGACCCGCGTATCGACCAGGAAACGGGTCGACGCCGTCGCGGCGGGCCGCCAGTCTGCGCCCGACGCTCCGGGAACGAGGCCAGCATGACGGCGGCAGGGATCGGGATGGACGAGCGAGACTGGGGCCTCCTCGTTCTCTTGTCGATCCTCTGGGGCGGCTCGTTCTTCTTCACCGGCGTCGCGGTCGCCGAGCTGCCGCCGCTCACCATCGTGCTCGCCCGGGTGGGGATCGCGGCCGTGCTGCTGTTGCCGGTGCTGCGGGCCAGCGGGGCGCGGCTGCCAGCGTGCCCGACCGATTGGATGCCGTTCCTGGTGATGGGGCTCCTCAACAATGTCATACCGTTCTGCCTCATCGTCTCGGGCCAGACCCGGATCGCGAGCGGGCTCGCCTCGGTGCTAACCTAGGCACCATTTATTAATTCGACGAGAACGGCTATTTCTTAAATAATACCAATGGTTTGTACACTATCCCGGCATCGAGCCAGATCCGCCAAACCTCTAGCCGCACTCCCCTCTCGGTCTCTATTACGGGAACACGACATTACGGGAACACGACCCCCGATCTGTTGTTCTGGCGTTGTTCAGAAATGCGCTTGACAGACAATTTCCGCATGCTAAAAGGGGAGGGTCTGAACAACCGCTGAACAACGGAGTCCCTGAGATGATCGAGACGCGTCTTTCAGCACACGCCGCGCGCCAAGCGCAGCGGCGAGGAATTGCTCCTCAAACTCTCGACCTCATCCTGAGGCACGCCGATCGATCGCAAAAACTGCCGGGAAAATCTCGCGCACTGTGGGTTTCGCGCAGGGCGCGCAAGCGATTGGTATGCTGCGGTTTCATGCCCAGCGAAGTCTGACCGCGCTCGGGGCGTCCGGATCGTGGTCGCCATCGACGATGACGTCATCACCACCGTTGAGCACATGCTCGGAAGACGAGCTTGGGCGTAAGCGCCCAGGCGGACCGAATTAGCAATTCCGGAGTCAGCCGGCGCCGCGGAGACCGAAAAACCGGCTGGCGTCGTATTTCTCAAACACATGAACCTGAATGACGGAGAACGACATGGAAAGGCGATTTGTAGCCTCGTTGAGCCGCTCTCAGGGGCGAAGCGCATGGGCCGTAATCTTTCGACACCCGGCTCGGATAGACTTGAACACGAGCAAAACTGGATTGCGGGTGCGCCACGGCCTGGGAACGGCGGATGAAGTCGAAGCTACCAATCTTCGAGATCAGCTGAACCAACTGCTCTCAGACGAGTCCTATTGGAACTCGTCCGCGAAAAGCGAGGCTGAAAGGCGCTTTCATCCCCGCGTCGTGGAGATTTTTTTCCACGGGATGGAGCCCGAGGAGAACGACTTCGGCGCTATCCGCAACTCGATCATAGACCTGCCGCCGCGGTTGAAAGATTCCGAATATAGGCGAGCCCTCCTTCTCGGTACGACGGGAGCAGGCAAGACGACGTTGCTGAGGCAGCTGCTAGGTACACATCCAGACACAGAAAAGTTCCCGTCGACCTCGACGGCAAAGACCACCGTTCACGAGACAGAAGTCGTGCTGGATGATGGGCCGTTTAGAGCGGTTGTGACCTTTTTCCCGATAGACGAGGTCCGAGAACATTTGAACGAGTGCATTTCCGAAGCGATCCTGGCCGCATACCGAAGAGACAGTGACGCAGAAGTTTTGCGAAAGCTTCTGATGCACGTTAATCAGCGGTTTCGGTTCAATTACGTGCTAGGAAATGGCCCTACAAACACTGCACCCGATGATGACGCTGACGATGACGATTTGGCGAACACCGCGCTGAAGCGCGACAACGAGAACCCAGACACGCAGGTCATTGACCTAGAGGCCACAAATGCCCTGCTCTCAAAGAGTCTCGCCGCCGTGCGAGACTCGGCAATGCGGTACGGCAATCAACTGAAAATGGAGTTGGGCGCGACCGACGAGAATGACCAGCGCGTCATCGACGAACTATTCGAAGAAGAGCTCGATCGGCGGCTACGAGAAGACGACGATTTTCACCGCATCAGCGATGAGTTAATGGACGAAATTGAGTTGCGCTTTTCCTCGTTGGCCGAGGTGGGAACTCTTCGACGAAACAAGCAAGGATGGCCCCAGTCCTGGTCATGGCAGACGGATAACCGGAAATCGTTCATTAAGACGATAACGCGCTTCTCCGGCAATCACGCTCAACACTTTGGACGGCTCCTAACGCCGCTCGTAAACGGCGTGCGCGTCGCGGGCCCCTTTATGCCAATATGGAACAAAGGTTCGCAGCCGAAGCTCGTTTTGCTGGACGGCGAAGGGCTCGGACATACACCGAAATCTGCCGCGACGATATCAACTTCGTTGACCAAGAGGATTGATTCGGCGGACGCTGTCGTGCTTGTCGACGACGCGACGATCCCGATGCAAGCCGCTCCCGTGGCTGCGATAAAGGAGATGATTACGTCCGGTGGCGCCACTAAACTCCTGCTCGTTTTCACGCATTTCGACGAGGTCAAGGGCGACAATCTTCCAAACGCAGCTGCGAGGGAACAACACGTACTTGCTTCAGCCGAGAACGTTCTCGCGTCAATAGGCGAAGAACTTGGGCCATTTGCGGAAAGAGCGTTACGCGGCCGATTGAAAGACGCATGCTTCTTCGTCGGCGGGATAGACAAATCGCTGGACGCGTCAACAAAAATGCAGAAGCGCACAATCGAGCAACTGCAAGCCTTGTTAGTCGCGATAGACCGGGTCGTCGAAAGACCGGCCCCCGTTAAATCGAAGCCAACTTACGATCGCATGAATTTAGTTCTTGCCGTGAAGAGCGCCGCAGAGGGCTTCCACGATGCATGGTGGCCGCGCCTTGGCCTCGGGTTTAAGCCAGGCTTCGCGAAAGAGCACTGGAAACGCATTTGGGCGCTCAGTCGGCGGCTTAGCACACCAGGCTGGTCCGACGAATATGACGATCTAAAGCCCGTTGCGGATCTTCGACAGCAGCTCAAGACCCGCTTATATGTTCTGTTACAAAACCCTGTCGGCTGGGACCCCATTGAGCCGGCTGACGATGCCGAAAAGCAACAAGTGTTTGATGAACTTGCCGGGGCACTTTCAGACAAGATGCAAGACCTCGCATCCCGCCGCGTGCGCGCCCAACGGATGCCCGAGTGGCAAACTGCCTTCAACCAATCTGGCCGCGGGTCAAGCTATAATCGCGCATCGATAATCGGAGAACGCATCCTTGACCGCGCCGCCCCAGTGCCCGACGTAATCCCAACCCTCGACCGCAACGCCTTTCTGCATGATGTGACTGCCGTCGTGCAGAGTGTGTGTCAAGAGATGGGAGCGCACCTCCATTAATGGCACACTCTCGCGAAGGCCTACCGCTTATAACATCAACCTGGATCCACCGCCGCACCCTTGGGACCGCCAACCTCTGTAACGAGCAGTTCGATCCATTTGTCATTGTAAGTGTAGTCCTGATGAGCGGAGTGATATATGCAGTAGTCCCTGTTCGTCTTTTCGGGTGACTTTGCACCGCTGGGCGGCCTTACCTTGTATTTCTGCCAGGCCGCAGTGTGATCGCTCATTGAGAAGGATTTTCCGCTGGCCTTTCGCACAATCTTTGTGACGTCGCCCGGTTTGTATCGGTACAATTCGTCCGCGATCTTAAACTTCTGAAGAACGTTCTGAACACTCTTTCCTTCTGCGGAGTCCGGACTTAGGAACTGGATGTGCGCCTTGCCCTTTGACGCATTATCGAAAGTATAAACGACTCTAAATTGGTATTCCAAATCATCGAGGTCCTCCTCCTTCATGTCCTTTTTCAACAGCGCGTCAAGCGCTGTAATGTTCGGAGGAATGTCATAGGCGCTAACCTGCGCAATCTGCTCCAATTCCATTTTTCCGAATTGCAAGGCAACCGAAAGTTCACCCTGCAGGGAAACGCGCGACCCAAACCAAACGACCAGTGTTTTATCAAAATTGAGACAACACGCCTGAAACAGCGGAAGCCATTTTACATCGCTTCTGCCCAGCAGCTTGTGCTCGACGTCGTCCCTGATTATTTTCAGTGAAAGGAGATTGCGTTTAATCCCCTTTGAGAGCGGACAGTCCTGGCGTGAAAGCATATAGCTGAGTGCAAACGTAGTGCCATTTATAGCGCGACAATCTGGATGAGAACGGCGCGACAATCAGGATGAGACGAGGCGGCCGAGCGAAGCGATGATTGACGCTGGCCGACGTCTTGGCAAGCGCTTTGATTGACGCGGAGCGTCAATCAGTCTTCGGCTGTCTCTGTTTTCTTGATTGTCGCGTGGGCTGGTGGTCGGCCGCGACCGCGCTTTCGATCGAGGGCTTCGCGGCGGCGATAGCTCTCGACATTCATCTCCAGGATCGTGGCGTGATGGACGAGGCGATCGATGGCCGCGAGCGTCATGGCCTGGTCGGGGAAGATCTTGCCCCATTCGCCGAACGGCTGGTTGGCCGTGATCAGCATGGATCGCCGCTCGTAACGCGCGGCGATCAACTCGAACAGCACGCTGGTTTCGGCTTGATCCTTGGTGACGTAGGCGATGTCGTCGAGGATGAGCAGATCGTAGCGGTCGAGCTTGGCGATCGTGCTTTCGAGGGCCAGCTCGCGACGAGCGACCTGGAGCCGTTGGACGAGATCGGTGGTGCGGGCGAACATCACGCGCCATCCATTCTCGACCAGGGCAAGCCCGAGCGCTGCCGACAGATGGCTCTTGCCGCCGCCCGGCGGGCCGAAGAGCAGGATGTTGGCCCCTTTCGCCAACCAAGCGTCGCCGGACGCCAGCGCCATCACCTGAGCTTTCGAGACCATGGGCACGGACTCGAAGTCGAACGTGGCGAGCGTCTTGCCGGCGGGCAGACGCGCTTCGGCGAGATGCCGCTCGATGCGGCGGCGGCCACGGTCGGCCATCTCGTGCTCGGCAAGCGCCGCGAGGAAGCGGGCCGCCGGCCAGCCTTCCTTGTCGGATTGCTCGCCGAGCTTGGCCCACATCAGCTTGATGCCCGGTAGGCGCAGCTCGCTCAGCAAGAGCTCGACGCGGGCGGCATCGACAGTGTTGGTCGTCGTCATGCCACGGCCTCCAGGTTGGAGGTCGGTTTGACGGCATAGACCGCCGCGAGTTCGTCGTAGGTGCTGAGCGGTACGAACTCCACTTTGATCACTGGCACGGATGCCGGGTTTGGAGCGAACCGCTCGCGCAGGATCGCCAGATCGGGCAACCGGCCCGCATCGAGGTCCGCATCGATCAGCCCTGCCAGCTCGGCCTCGCAGCCGCGATCGTGGGCGAGCGCCAGCAACTCGACCGTCAACTTGCACGCGCGCTTGTCGCCCACGCTCTGGTGCAAGGCCTCGAAGGCTCGTGCATAGGCCGGGCGCGGGAACAACTGATCGCGGTAGACCAGATTGTTGAGCGCCATCGGCTTCTTGCGCAACGCGTGGATCACGTGCCGATAATCGACGACGTGACCGCTCTTGCTCTCCGATACCGGCCGTCCACGCCGGAGCGTCATCATCGCGTGTTGCGCCGAGGAAGCACTCGAGCCGGTCATCGTAGAGGTGCACGCGCAGGCGATGGCCGATGAGCCGCGATGGCGCGGTGTAGAAGACGCGGCGCAGGATGAAGCCGCCGCTCGACGTGACCGTGACGATCTTCTCCTCGTAATCGGCCGTCCGGCGCTTGGGCAGCGGAGCGAGCGTCGGCCGCTCCAGCTCGATCCGCTTGCGATTGTTGGCGTTGCGCCGGCCAACGATCTCGTCGATGAAGCGGCGGTAGGCATCCAGATCGTCGAAGTCACGGCTGCCACGCAGGAGCAGCGCGTCCTCCAGCGCCTTCTTGAGATGGCCGTGCGAGCTTTCGATGGAGCCATTCTCGTGTGCGACGCCCGGGTTGTTCCGGGTCGGTATCATGCCGTAATGGCGCATCAGCCCCTGATAGCGCTGTGTCAGATCCTCCTGAGCGTCGCGGTCCAAGTTGCGGAATGCCGCCGAGAGGCTATCGCTGCGATGCTCGCGCGGCACCCCGCCGAGCGCCCACAGCGCATTCTGCAGACCCTCGGCCAGCGCGACAAAGCTCTCGCCGCCAAGCACGACGTGAGCATGCTCGAAGCCCGAGAACGCCAGCCGGAAGTGGTAGAGCCGATGCCCCAGCACGACACCAGCGACCGTGATGCCGAGCACGCTCGTGTCGGTGAAGTCGGACAGGCCAAGCCGGCCAGGCTCGTGCTCCTGGCGGAAGATCACATCCTGCTCGGGCCCGACCAGCGCTCGCCACGTGCGCATGCGCCGCTCCAGCGTGCGCCGAATGCCGGGGGCGATCTCAGGATGGCGCCGCCGGATCTCTTCGAGCACGGCGATCGCCCGAATGCCGGGCGCCGACTTCAGGATCGGCACAATCTCGCCGTCCCAAACCTCGGCCAGCGGGTCCGGCCGCCGCCGGCCACGTGGCGCCTTCTTCTGTGAGGGCAGCCGCGGATCATCCTCGATCCGGTAGCCGGTTGCCCTGCTGAAGCCGGACTTGGCGGCAGCAACGGCGGCATCGTGGCTTTGTCGGTAAATCATGTACAGCCTCATCTGGTGGTCGGTGATGTGGAGGCCGGGCAATGTCTGATCCCTCAAATTCGAGACGAATCAGATACTTGACCCGGTCGCTCACGACCGCCAGACGGCAGTAACCCCACAGGGAAAAGTGCGCCGCCGGGGCTGGACCGGCCTTCGGTCGGGCTACGCCCTCCCTCCGTCAGCCCAGCCCCGGCGCATTCTCATCCTGATTGTCGCTGCTGTCTCACCTTGTGCCATTGGCCTGCACCCGGTTCCGAAGACGCCGAGTTAGGTGTTTTAATGGAACCGGAGGTGGGTCATGGAGAGGCGGAAGTTTACACGCGAGTTCAAGCTTGAGGCTGTGCGGCTGATTAAGGAGCGGGGCGTCTCGTATGCGCAGGCCTCGCACGATCTCAGTGTGCATCAGTCGCAGTTGCGCGGTTGGGTGAAGGCGCTTGCGGATGATCCGCAACAAGCATTTCCTGGGCAGGGTCAGATGAAGCCCGAGCAGCTGGAGATCGCGCAGCTCAAGCGCGAGGTGAACAAGCTGAAGGCAGAGCGAGACATCCTAAAAAAAGCCGCGGCCTACTTCGCGAAGGAATCGACATGAAATTCGGTTTCATTGCGAAGCACCGGGGGATCTGGCCGGCGGACTGGTTGTGCGGGGCGCTCGGTGTCTCGCGAGGCGGCTTCTATGCCTGGCTGACACGACCACGCAGCCAACGTAGTCGTAGTGATGAAGAGCTCGGCGCAAAGGTCCGCGCCAGCTTCCTTGCCAGCGATCGGACCTATGGAGCCAGGCGGGTTTGGAAAGACCTTCTTGCAGACGGAGTGTCGTGCGGGCTGCACCGGATTGAGCGTTTGATGCGGTTGCAGGCCCTCAAGTCGCGCCCGCGACGGCGTCGACTGCCGCCCGATCTGGGTGAGCGGCAGGTCGCCGCCGTCGCTCCGAACCTCCTCGAGCAAACCTTCGAAGCCTCCGCTCCCAACCGCAAATGGATTGCTGACTTTACGTATATCTGGACGGCGGAAGGGTGGCTCTATGTGGCGGCGGTCATCGATCTCTTCTCTCGACGTGTGGTGGGCTGGTCGATGAGCGCGGGGATGACGGCCGAACTGGTCACCAACGCACTGCTGATGGCAATCTGGCGGCGTGGTAAGCCGGATGCGCTGCTGCATCACTCGGATCGCGGCAGTCAGTACACCAGCGAGCAGTTCCAGCGCCTCATGGCTGACCACGGCGTCGTCTGCTCGATGAGCCGGTCGGGGAATGTCTGGGACAACGCTGCGATGGAGAGCTTCTTCTCGTCCCTCAAAACCGAGCGGACCGCACGCAAGACCTATCGGACGAGGGATGAAGCCAAGGCCGACGTGTTCGATTACATCGAGCGCTTCTACAATGCTAAACGTCGGCACTCGACAATCGGCTATCTAAGCCCCATGGAGTTCGAGATGCGGGCCGGATTAGCTTAACTGCTTGTCTACAAAACCGGGTGCAGGCCACATCGGCATTCAATGGTGCGACTCCCCTGCGTTGGTAATGTTCGTGGAGCAGGTAAGTCCAAGCAATGTTGACAAGCACAGAAAACACTTCCGTCTTAAAGCGATAAATGCCGCTGTTAAAAATGGTTACCGCCAGGATCATCGCCTCACGAGCACGGATCAATCGCTCGTCTCCGTATAAATTTAGGCCCGTTACGGGATCAAAGCTGTGCTTTTTTCGTCGAAAGTATGCGACCTCTTCCGGAGAAGCAGGCGTAATATTTTCGTTCTTCTTGACTCCGGCTATACGTCCAAAATTCACCGTGGGCGATCGTTCGTAGTTAATGAGCGCGTGTATATCTTGGTTGCGCAGTCCGTCGGCCAGCAGGGCCTTTACGACGCGCTTTTCTTCGTCGGTGAGGGAAGTCGTCGTCTTCATTTTCTTTCATTCACGCATCTTATCCGGTCCTGTTGGCATTGCCCTGCGGATAAACCCTCCAACTTTGCCGATTGTGGAATCAGGTAGTAAATGTCCACGACTACCTGACCGGAAAACTGAACTCATCATCGCCGCCGAATTCGACCGCCAAGCTTTGAGTTCGAACAAGTACATCGGCAATCAAATTCGATTTAGTCATGAATGCGGTCGCTTTAAAAATAAGCGCCTTCGGCTTGACTGCTGTAGCCCTCGTGTCCCGCCGCCAGTATGCCTCAACCAGAATAGTGAGCAAAGTGCGGATTTAACCCACACCGTCAGTCCGGCCCGCGGCCGGCACGGCTGAAACGAAAGAACTCCTCGCCTTCAATGAAACTACAGGAAATGCGAAGGGATTGTGGTGGAGTTGTTGGGACATTCTGCCCGGAAAGCGCCTGTCGCTTCGTCTAGATCGGTGATGCGCATAAGCAGCTTGTCCTGAGGGAAGCAGCTACCAATGGATTTATGTTCAGCATTAACATCCTTGGCAATTAGTACCACGACCCGAACCATGCCCCCGCAATGATCCCTAGCCCACTTCAAATTTTCAATTCGCTCAGTGGCTCCGGCTTTTTTGGCCTTTTTCGCTTCGCCAGTGAGAGGCTTAGATTGATAGATAATGATGTCCCCATCGGGTTTTATTTCGTCTCGCCACATGGTCATGACGACGATTTTCCCGTCCAAGCTTTTGGCTGACCAGCTCCAGCGTGGATTCTTACACACTGCTCCGAAATGTTCGAAGCACGCGGCGCGCGTCCATTTTTTTCTGACCATTTGCAAATAAGTGAGTCAGTGAACTAAGAAGTCAAGATCACTAGATCAAAAAAGAAGGGTGCGAAACAATCCCCACAAGCCGCGCCAAGGTGGCCGGGCCCCCAGTCCTTCCAAATTCTTGAACCGATCCGGCCACAGCTCGATACATCGGACCTTGTGCCGGATATTTTGATGTCAAAGGGTAGTTTTTGATCGATCGGGTGTCCTGGCCAGAATGAACCCGCAGGCAGCCCGGGACATTTGGGGCGGGAACCTGACTCCGAGGTCAGCGCGGGCTCCGGTTCGAGTGATGGCGGCGCCGGAATCGGGCCGTTCCCCGCGCCGAGGCGAAGTCAGATGGTGGCCGGACTCACGCGGTCCGTGTGCCTCCAGATCGTCATGTGAGAAACTCCGAGCACTTCGCCGATCTCCTGCAGTGACTTGCCCGCGCTCCTCATCTCGATCGCGTGAGCGCGCTGGGTCGGGCTCATCTTTGGTCGGCGGCCCATCCTCACGCCGGCCGCCACGGCCCGGACCCGGCCCTCGGTGGTGCGGGCCCGGATCAGTTCGCGCTCAAATTCTGCGAGCCCGCCCAGGACCGTCAGGATCAGCCGACCATGGGCCGTGGTCGTATCGGCCCACGCGTCGGCCAGGGACCTGAACGCGGCCCCGGCCTTGGCGACCTCGTCCAGCACGTTCAGCAGGTCCCGGGTCGATCTCGCCAGACGGTCGAGTTGGGTCACCATCAGGGTGTCGCCGGGCCTCAGGGTGGCGATGACCTTAGCCAGTTCGGGGCGGTCGGATCGGGCCCCTGACAGCTTCTCGCGATAGATCTTCGCGCATCCCGCCGACTTCAACTTGACCAGCTGTCCAACCAGGTCCTGGCCGGTGGTCGAGACCCTGGCGTAGCCGTAGGTGATCATTGGGATTCAGACCCCTCATTTGTTAATGGGTTTTGATATGGAATACCGCAATAGAATCAACGTCAACCGGCCATAACACGAGTTTGGATTTGTGTTCAGAAACCGGTCCCGGCCTACGACCTGACCGGATGTCTGGGAGGGCCTCGTGGAGAGCCGTTCCAGAGCCGGGGTCAGACCCACCTCGCAAGTCGACCCGCATCACCTGCACATTCCAGTGGGGTCCGATCACCAGCCGGAAACGATATCCCGGAGGGGATGCGCTGGTGACCAGCAATCACCGCGCTTTCACGATGCAAATGCCTGTTCGTCTCCCGTACAGGTTGTATTGTGGTCTGGTTGCACTTTCGCAACTCAAGGAGAACGACAATGACCAAGACCCCGTTCAAGTTCGAGTACGCCGCGATCGCCGACACCCGGTCGGACCCGGCCCACCACCGTCGGGCTCGCCTGGTCGAGCGCCTGCAGGAGCAGGCCAGGCTGGCGATGGACCCCACCGCGACGACGCGGACCATCACCCGCAACAAGGGGAAGGGCGAAGCCAAGAAGGTCGTCGAGATCAAACAGATCGTGCGACCTCAGTGGAGAGTGGGTCCGAACGGAAAGCTGCTGTTCTGGGTAAAGACGGGCGCCGGCAAGATGGAGTTCGCGCCGGGTCAGTTCGCCATCGTCGTCGACTCGGCCGCGTCGATCCCGGCGATGATCGAGGCCCTGGTCGAGCGGGTCGCGACCGGAGAGTTCGACAAGCACCTGGTCAAGCCGAAGAAGGAGAACAGGGCGGCCGGGGCGCAGCCGCTCCGAACCCCGGTGAAGCCGCCGGCGAGGGTGGCCGCGGGGAAGCGCAAGGTCGCCTGATCCGACGACATCCAGCTGAACTTATGGGAGCCCCGAGTGGGCTCCCTTTTTTTTGCGTCCCTCACGTAGCGAAAAGGCCCGTCTTGCGACGAGCCTTTGCACTGTTCGTAACAAATCCCCCGAGATGCTACCGGATATATATGCGCGCTCCCCGCAGTCCGCGCATAAATATTATGTTCGAAATGCCCCGAGTGATGCAAAACCTTGGCCCGAGGTAAAGATGACAGGGCTCTGGTATCCCGGAACAGACGGGACCCAGTCTTCGGCCAGCGGGATGGCCTGATCCCCGAAGAGGGGCGTCTTCAACACAAAAAGCTGTAACAGCACGAGCAGGCAACGCCTAACAATGCGACCTGCAGAATCCCTCAAGTGTCGGTCGATTGGCAGGAGGGATTCGGGCCAAGAATCTGGTCGTAAGAGCGCACACCGTGACCGGCGCTCACCCCGACGGCGGGGCTGACCAAGTCGACTGTGCAAGCGCACAACATCGGGGAGAAAATCCCTAATTGTGCGGAGAGCCCGGCCCGACCCGGTCAATACTCGATCATGATCTCAGATTGATCAGAAATTGGAAACGGACTCGAAAAGTCCGACCGAGTGGACGAAGTCGACGACGGGGCCGGCTTCGGACCCGGAGGAAGACTGAGGAAACGAGGTTGATCCACTGTCACCAGTCAATCGACCGAAGCCGGTCCGTCGAAGTCGACGCCTGTCCTTAATGCCGGACTATGTTCAGAGCACGAATAGTCTTGTTGATTGATCCCACGGACTGGACACCCCGTGGTGGTTCCATAATTAATTTCCTTTAATCTTTGAAACGGTGGTCTCGCCCAAGCGTTACTCATGCTGAACGTCACTGCGAAAAGGAGGAAGAAATGAGAAACATTCTTCTAGCCGCCGCCGCTGCCACGACGCTAGCCGTCGCTGCCGTACCGGCGTCCGCACAGGTGTATTTCGGCGGTGACCGTGGGGGCGTGGAGTTTGGGTTCGGCCACCCTGACAGGGGCTGGCATCGAGGCTGGCACGATTACGGCTATGCGCGAGACTGCCGCCTGACCAGAGAGCGGTTCGTCACCCCGAGTGGTCGCGTGATCTATCAGACGCACCGCGACTGCGACTAGTTGCTCAGTTCGACGCACATTCACACGACGAGGGCCCCCCACCGGGGTCCCTTTTCGTTTTTCGGCGTGGCCGCTCCTTCACGGCCTTCACGGACTTCGTCTTCTGATACCGCGCCTTGTTCCAGGCTCGGGTCGCCTCGAGTTTCTTCTGACGCTCGGTAGGCTCCGGCGCGCCGGCCTTGTCGCGGGGTCTGCCGGCTTCGCGCCAGGCACGGTGACCGTCGATCCAGGTCTGACACGGGCCTGTGATCGACGCCCCGGGATCTGTACGGGCAGCCGCGACGGCGGGATCTTCGGGCGGGACGTACGGTAGCCGTTTCACCTTCATCTTCGCGATGGCGGCGATCTGCTGAAGTTCTTCGATGTCGGAGGGCCAGCGCTTACCGTATTCGCGGCGCGCCTCGATGCGCAGATCAGCCCTCGTCTTCTTCGGCTTAACGTATGACCCCCATCCCGGCATTCGCGCTCCGTCCGTACTGCTTGCGACCTTCCATTTATCGCCGGGAGCGATAAACGGTGATGCGACAGCGATGAACGGTGATGCAACCTGTTCTCGGAGGCTGTGCAAGCCACCATCCGGGACGCAGATGACAATTCTTTAATCTTGAGCGCCAGAGTTAGTAGACGAGAGTTCTTCAGCGGCGGTACAACGGGGACGGGCGCGACGGAGTTTGCTGAACTCCGGAGGTAAGCCAATGCCGACGGAACTTCCTGTCCGAAAGAAGATCCAGTCCGAGCGCGTGGACGTGAGCGCCCTAAAGTGGCTCGTGATCGTCGGGGCCCTGGTTCTGGCAGTATTCCTGGTTCAGGTCTCGACCGACGCCCATCGGGTCCAACCGAACCAATTTTCGGCGGACTCGACGTACGACTTACGTGGCCCGTGAATGAGCCGCACTGCGGTGAAATTTCTCCTGATCTGTGTGCTTTTCCCTGATGCGAAGTCGCGAAGCGTTGAACGGGGATGTCACTTGTTCCCGTGTCTGGCCGAGATAGTTCCGGGGCTGTCGTGTTATCGGGATGCCGAATAGAACCCAGAGGGCGGCCGAGGGAATGTCCGCTATCGGGGAAGACCGGAAGACTTTTGCTCGGTCTGAGGATTACCGAATCTGACCCAGAGCGGCCCTCTTCTGACAATTGGAGCGAAGGTCATCATAGTCCGAATCCCCTCAGGCGCGCCACTTCGGTACAAAACTGGAAGGGCAAAATCCGTCGTTTTAGAGGGTTGCCAAGTGACGCTGGTCGAGCTTGCGCGCGCGGGCCATGTTCATGGACGAGAGTGTTTGGAACAGGTTCTCCGATGGTTTGCGGCTCGCCGGACTTCATGAATAATGCCGCCCACTGAGCGCGCCGCTTCCGCTATCGACCGTCACTTCGTCCCATACACGAGGATTTCGCCGCTCTGCCCGCCGGGCTGGTGTCGGGTAGCGACAAATAGCTCGTTCCATTCCGGCACGAAGAGTCCGGTCTGCGCAGCGAAACCCGATTGGAAGCTATCGATCTTCTCGTAATGATCCGGATCCTTCTGCTGGAACGCTTCGATAATGCCGGGGCCGGGCGCCCTGGGATTATCTTTCTGGACAATCCTGGCCAGTACATAAATTCGGCCTTTGCTCGCATCGTAGAACATGTCGTCCGAGCTCGCAGAGGTCGTAAGCGGCAGGACCGCCACCTGCTTGCCGTCGTCGCTGTCCAAGGCGAGCAGAACCCCGGACGCACGGCACATCACGAAAACACGGTGATGGTCTTCATCAAACGCCATGGGATAGTTCTCGCATCCCGGAAGAGCCCAATGGGCCAGCACGCTGTAGTTTGTCAGATCGCCGACCACGATCTCCTTCTTGTCAGGAACATTGGTGAAGACGCGCGTTCCATTCTTCTCGACCGCGAGTGACTCAGGATGCCCGTCTGTCGGTATCTGCCCGACCTTCTTTCCGGTCGTATCCAGAATTGCCAGTGCCCCGTCCTTGAGCCCCTGTCCGCGCGCGACTCGGCCATTCAGGAACTTTTCCCCGCCGTAGGCGACGACCACATGCTTGTTGCGAGCATCGAAACGCATGTTGTCCGCGTCCGAACCGAGCGGGGTCGTCTGCAGAAGCTGAAACGTAGTGCCGTCGAAGACCTTCACCGTGCCGTCGCCCTCTGAGGAAACAAACAGGTGGTTGGTGGGCGGGTCGAAATAGGTCTGCTGCGGGTGATCGAGATTGGCAATCGTGCGTGCCTGCTTTCCGGCCTGCAGGTCAATGACTTCGAGTGTTTTGTTGTCAAACGCGGCCGCAAATAGCCGCTGGCCCCCGATATCGACCCCGACGTGATCCATGCGGCCATCGACCTTTGCCAACGGGATTCGGCCCTTCAGCTCCAAGGTCGAAGGCGTTTGACCTATTGCCAAGCTCGGCACGACAAGGACCTGCAAGGCAAGACCGAACGCGAGACTG
This sequence comes from uncultured Alphaproteobacteria bacterium, assembly GCA_963721005.1. GTDB lineage: Bacteria > Pseudomonadota > Alphaproteobacteria > Rhizobiales > Xanthobacteraceae > VAZQ01. The sequence continues at coordinate 2,129,935 of CAVRHR010000003.1, forward strand.
TTTCTCATCTTTATCCTCCCACCACATCGTTAAACGCTCAGAGTTTCACACTTGCACCTGCATAGCATCCGACGCGGGACTGTCCGTCACCGCCTCATGCCGCCTCCGAGCGCTTGCCAAGAGTAACGCACCCTCGACGATTTGACCGCAACACGCGTCGGGGCCCAACCCCGTTATGCGATGCCTTTCGTTGGGGCCCGCAATCGCTCGTGCACCAAGCGGGCGACCTCGGGAGGCGCCGTGTGCGGGAACGGCGTGACGCAGCTCACATTGATCTCACAAAGGACGTAGGTGTCATCTCCCGCTGTCGTGCGCGGTCCGTAAAGAAAGTCGGCGTCCCAAAGAAGGGGCAGCGAGGCGCCATCGATGTTGAGCAATTGCATCATTTGTGGCGTCCATTCGGACTCCATCTTGGCCCTCAAAGCTTGAAACTGCGGCGCCGACGCCGGACGCATGATGCGCGGGCCGGGTTGCGCGGCGTCCGAATCTGGGCCTTCCGGGGGTGGTGGAATGAGCGCCCTGATGAGCTGGTGGCCAAAGCCAACCACCTTATCCGCAGCCATGTAACAGCGGATCATGCCGTCGGGCAGTCGCGGCTGGAAGGGCTGATCGACGATGCAGCCCTGCAGATCAAAATAGGGCTCGCAACGTGCCATGAACTCGGCAAGCGCCATCTCTTCTTGAAGGGATCCGCGCTGAGCGTGCAGCACCCGAACGGTCGCAGCGTCTTCACTTGTCAGGCGCAGAAGCTCTACCTTCCATACACCTTGGCCGCCGTTGCCGCGGTTCTGCTTAAGAACACGGGTTCCGGCGGCTCGAAGTCGGGCTGGAAATTCAGTGCGGAACGTGCCTGCGTCATCATATACATAGGTGTCGCTGCCCCAACCGAGGCCCTTTGTTCGATAGAGGACCTGTTTGACACCCATTTTGAGAATGACGTCCGGGTGCGCGCTCACCCAAATTCCCCTCGACGCGACCTCTCGCAGCAGTGCGTCCAAAATGACGCGATTGTGGCCGTTCGAGATGGGGTTGACCCACACCAGCACCCCGTCGACGCGTAAGAGCTGCTCCCGCACGTCGTCTACCATATCGTCACCATAGACGGCGGGTTCCCCATGGATGCCCCGCGCGGACAGCGCCTCGAACATCCCACCAAACCGAGAATTTTCCGTGGCAGCATTCCGGCGCGCTTCGCGGTCTCCGCGCCAAAGCAGCGCCACCCGGCCACTTTCTCCCTGAGTCATCATTGGCTCTCGCTCTTGGTGCGGCGCGTCTATTTGAAGTCGTCGCAATCGGCTTTGCCTTCGTAGTAGGACAAACATTCCTTGCGCGTGACGTTGCCGTGCCCCACGATGCTCGCCTCGAGATAGGCGATCAAATCATCGATCTCATCGAGGCTCAGCAAGCGGGGTGTTGGCTGGAGATTGTCCGGTCGTGCACCCAAAGGTCTCTCGTAGCAGGCGCGATCCGTGTAGGCGCCGCCATCAAAGGACGGCATCCCGGTGCCTGGGCGGCCACAGCGGATCGTCAGCTTGATCCCCGCCGCATCAAGCCGGGTCGTTCGCAAGTTGGCGCCCATGGGGTAATCGTCGTCGTCACGTTGGCCGTCCGCAAAGGGGCCGTGACAATCGGCACATCCGGAGCTTCGCCAGATTTCCAGACCGGCCTTCACCCTGGCTTCGTTTTGAGCGAGGCCAGCGCTTGCATGCAGGACGAGAATAGCGAGAGCCGCGCCCGACAGCAGGATGACACGCTTAAGCCGGTACGGGCTGGGGAGGGTCAGATCGAGAGCCGTGCCTTCCATTGCTCGCTCCAATACACAGCGAGCAGTGCTTGGATGGGCGGCCCATCTTACGGGGAGACTGCGACGTCCCCGTGGGGCAATGACTATACGGAGATGGGCCCCGGCGCAACAGCCCATTGATTTTGGCCGAGATTCTCACATTTCGTTTATCGCGCCCCACCTTCTTGCAGTGGGCCCCGTGACCGGCTACACCCCTTGCCGGGGAAACGCAGGCTCCCCATCAGACGGTCCCGCCGTCCAAGCTCTGCGCAACACTCGCATGTCGAGGCGATTGCGCATGGACGGGAATCTCCCTCCCAAGCTTTTCGTCGCAGTCCGTCGCCCGGAGCATTCAGGTATCGCGGCCGTTTTGGGCCTGCGCGGCCTCTGTCGTCGCTGCGGCGCGGCCTCCAACCAATTCGATTTCACACCGCGCACTCCCGGGGGCGCGCGACCAAGTGCAACAACACGGCCCGGGCCTGCAAACGGAGACAAACTCATGCGGCTCTTGATCACGATTTGCGCGATGGCGGCATTCTGCACGGCCGCGCAAGCCCAGGAAGTCGACTGGAAGAAGGTTGACGAGGTGCTCGGACGCACTGCCGGGGTGGGCGGCGACGTGCATCGCTACGGTTTTCCGCGCACCGATCTCAACGTGACCCTCGACGGCGTCACCATCAAACCCGCCCTGGCGCTGGGCGGCTGGGCTGCATTCAAGCCGATGCACGGCGAGGTCATGGTCATGGGCGATCTCGTGCTGCTCGACAGCGAGATCAGCCCGGTCATGGCCAAGATGCTGGAGAACGGCGTCGATATCACGGCGGTGCATAATCATCTGCTGCGTGCGAAACCCGCGACCTACTACATGCATATCGCGGCACACGGCGACCCGGTTAAGATCGCCACCGCAATCCGTACTGGTTTGGCTGAAAGCAAGACGCCGCTCACGGCCGCCCCCGCGGGCGCTCCTCCCGCGATCGACCTCGACACCGCCCAGCTCGATTCAATCATGGGCGTGAAGGGCACCAACAATGGCGGCGTGTATGCGTTCGGGGTGCCGCGGCGAGACCCGATCAGCGAAGGCGGCATGGCCATTGCCCCGGCCGGCCCGATGGGGCTCGCGAACGGGATCAACTTTCAACCGACCGGCGGCGGCAAGGCGGCGATCACCGGCGACTTCCTGGTGACCGGCGACGAGGTCAATCCGCTGATTCGCACCTTGCGGCAGAACGGGATCGAGGTGACGGCGATTCATAGCCACATGCTCGACGAGCAACCCCGGATGATCTTCATTCACTTCTGGGCCAATGACGACGCCATCAAGCTTGCCAAGGGCATACGCGCGGCGCTCGAGAAGACGGCGATCGCCAAAAGCTGACCTGAGTCTCAGTTAACCAGAGCTAGGTTTGCGTGCGATCGAAGAATAACCCCGGATCGCGAACAGCGATCCGGCCTGCTCAGGGGCTACGCATGACGTTGGAAATTCGGCAGGCCGGGTGCGGAAGTTGTGGTGGCTTCTTCGCCTGGGCCTCATGGGCTTCGGCGGCCCCGGCTGCCAGGCTGCGTGCCCCAAGGGAAACCAAACTTTTCCCAATTTCCGCGCCGCTGATAGGTCTTACGACCGCTGTTGGCTCATCTCGGAACTGCCGCACCCCGCATACGACGATCGCTTTCAGGACCAGAGCAGACGTCGCCTAAGCCCGATAAGGACACTCGATTCTATCGGCGCGCGCGGCCCCACCGTGCTCGCCAGCTTACCCGGCTCTCGGCGTGGTCACGAGACGTTTCCTGAGGCGCAGATAGGTAGTCCACCTCTGGCGCTTGGGCTTCTCCGGCACGTAGTTCTCGTGCTCCATGACCCATTGAAAGTCGGTGGGGCCGTTCAATCTCTCGATGACCTTCTGCCTCCGCCAGGCCCTCTGCTTCTTCCGGGTCCATAGCCGCTGGCTGCGATATCGAAGCTGCAGCTCCCACCTCGTGCCGACCCTTCCGTCTGCAGTCATGAACAGGGTGGTGCACCGCCTGCCCGTCGCGTCGAGGAGAAGCCACTGGGTGCCACTGATGTTTTTGCGGGACGTCGGGACCAGCTTCCAGGACCTGTCGGATATTACCAGGAACGAGCCCTCGATCCGCCATCTCTGGCCTCGCCAGGTGCCAGCAGATCCGGCTCCGACCCGGCCTGACTTGAACAGACTCCCGATTTTCAGCCGGGCGCACTCCTCGATCAGCGTGCGGGCCATCTCAGTCTATGGTGAGGTCGTCGTTGTCTTTTAGACTGGCCAATAAGCGCCCGTCAGCGGACCTGATCTTCCACGACGACTTGCTCTGAGTCCACGACCGCCCGAACTCACCGTCGGATTCGGCCCAGGCGGCCGACTGGCTGAGGGGGTAGATCTGGGAGCCCAGCTGCAGCAGCCAGCGCGCGGGCTTTAATGTGTCGTCGGGCTCGTGCAGAAAGACTTTCCAGGGGATTTTCTTGTCACCCCACGTTCCGGCGATTTGAAAGTTTGAGTCCTGGATCAGCCGCATGATGAAGTCAATGTTGAAGATGTCTCCGGTGACGTGCAGCATCATGAATTTATCCGGACGATCACGCACTCGGGACGCGAGTGCCAACGGACCATGTTGCCCGGAATACTGGTAACGCCGTGGGTTATGCAGCGGCCGCGCGGCATGGCGATTTTCGCTCGGGCTTCGAGTGAACATGTATTCCCCCGGTTGCTGGCGCCGATTTTCATCCGGGTTTCAGACGTACATATCCTGCCGCGCATGGCAGCTCGATGTTCGGGTGTTTTGGGCTTGCCGCGCAGGGACGAGCTGATCTTTGTTCGGGCTTCAGCGGAGTGCGCGTGTCCGGGTTTTCCCCGACGAGCCGCACTCATTTTGGCGCGAGCTTCGGGGGAACGGGGTCCATATTTCCTACCGCGGCTTGAAGTCGCGATCTTTACTCGGCTTTCCGGAGTATGTTTCCAGCCGCTGCAGGCGATGCTCAGTTGCGCACGGGTTTCTGGCGTACATGTCCTGCCCCGCATGTTTGCTCGGTGTTCGGCTGATTTGGGCTTCCTCATTTTCTCGCGGGTTTCTGGCGAGATCGATGATCGCTTCCGACGCGAAGCACACATTCTCGCTCTGGTTTCAGGTGTGTGTTTCCGGCCGCGATTAGCGGCGACTATCTTCGCGCAGTGTTCCGGTGATAGCGTCTTTCCAGTAAGCGCGACGCTGATCTTTCGCCTAGTTTCGGCGGGGTGTCTCTTCTCTCTAGCGGCCTTCATCGCCGCGGCGACCTGGCACGGCTTGAGCTTCTCCCCGTTCTTGCCGGTGCACATCCTCTCCATCGTGACCTGCATCTTGTACCGGTCTCTTCCGGTCGTGAACTTCGTCAGGAGCCAGTGGACGTCAACGTGTTCCCGGGGAGTCAATTTGATGGTGACGAACCCGAACTCCTTGGTTCCCCCGGGAATCGACCTGGGCCAGGGATGATGTCGGTCGAACGGCTTGGGAATGGGACCACGCTCGTAAGCTTTAAGCAGGATGTCATGGTACCACCCGAAGTACTTGTTCCTGATGAACCCGACGTAGTCATCACCCTCGAACGCTAAGACGAACCCGGTCACTTCGACTCCGCCTCCATCACCATCTCGATGCCCCGCCGGATCACCATCGACCTGGACGCCATCCGCCGGTCGCAGAACTTCTGAAGTCGGCGGAACAGGTCGGGGTCGATCTTGAAGTTGACGGTGAGCTTCTTCTGGTCGTCCGGGATCCTTTTCATGTGCCTATTTATGGGCATTGTGATACGGGTCCGGCCCGGGTCTGGTTCTGGGGTGTCTCCGTTCCTGCTCACCCGCCGGAAGAGCAAAGCACGCGGCCTCGCTCGACGAGGCCAAGGCGGCATTCCGGGCAGAATATTTGGCGTTGAAGGGAACGGCCAGGGACGCGCCCTGTTGAGTTGGGGCGGACGGTGAGGCCTCAAGCCCCCAGCCCGGCCCAACCGTTCAGGCCCCGCCGACCGTCCTGCGTTCGGCGGGGTTTCCTTTAGGAATCAGGGCAGCAAGGCTCGCTGAATGAAGGAGATCGTCCTCGTCACGCCCGAGCACACGGCAGTGGGAAACTCTCCTGATCTCGATCAGTTTAATATCTTAGCGCCGCGGCGCGTCATTATGGTGCAGACGTCGCGCACTATTTGCATCGGATTACCTTGCCCCTCGAGCACGTCGCCGGTAGGCAAGCCAGCTTGATAGGGCCACAAAGCCCATTCTTGTGTTGTAGCCCCAGGATGAAAACCCAGATTAAGCTCCCAGTTTGCTCGTCTGAAAGCTTCACGGTTATTGTTTACGGCCTTGTCTGATTTGTCGTCGGATAGTCGCATGATCGTTATTGTGCAGTCAGCGTTGCTCGCAAACTGGGCTAAAAGTTTGCTATGAAATGCTCGCACTTCCGCGACGGGCCCAGATACCTTGCAGGCGGCATTGATGTCGGGATTAACAATGTCCGGAAGGTTGGGGATGATTCTCATTCCCGAAATATGGCAGGAGCTTTCGGCACTGATGACATCGCGAGGTTCGTTCAACATCAGTACGGGCTCTGCCGCCGAGGCCTGAGCTGATACGACTACCGAAAGAGCAACAGTTACCCCGACAACGTATTTCATCAGCGCGCGCCCTCAGCTCAGCATGTTTCCGACCCCCGCTGGCCGGATATGGGAGTTTACTTTAAGAGCCGGCGCGTAGCCAAGAGCCGCCGCTCATGCCTCGTTCTCCTCCTCCTTGAACCGCAGCACGCCCGGAGCCTTCGGGTTCTTCACCTTGATCCACGACTTCGATGGCCCGGATCGGTACGGACGCTTCCGGTTCTTCGCGACGATGCCCTCGAAGCCCAGCTTGCAGGCGTGCTCGAAAATCGTCGCTCCGTCGCCGTCGAGGTGCAGTCCTGCATGCTTATTGCAGGCCCTTCGGGCCCTCGTCCCCTAAATCCCACAGGCGGGAGCCGGCGCAAGGGTGGCTTGGCAGCCGGTGGGTGAAGCGCAGTGCCACTCGCCGTGCACGACCCGTTGTACCCGCCGCCGGCTTCCCTGGTGGTTGTACCTCCCCAGCCTAATGGGGCTTCCCCACGTGCCGTAAAAAGCGTATCTTTTTGAGCTGCCCGCGGGACGTGCCGAAGTCCTGCGCTCATTGAGGCGACACCAAAAGCCGTTGGGGAACAAACTTTCTGAAATCGAGCAACCTGAATCCGCAGTGCGAGCGCATGCGCAACAGTCAAATGCCAAGGAGAAATACCATGTCCGAACGCACCTTACTCACTTTGACGACTGTGGCACTGCTGTGCTTGACGGCTGCCCTGCCAACAGGCAGTGCGTTTGCCCAAGAGAAGCAGCACCTTTCTTATAAAGTCACTTCTGAAAACACCAAGTTCACTCAACAATTGAACGTAGACGCAGGAGACGTGCCGAATCATATTGTTCGAGTTTTTGATCTTCGTCGTACGCATCCAATCCCACCCATCCTTAACGGGTTAAAGCTTGTCGATGAGACGGCAAGAGGGACCACCGACATTATCGATGGCAATGGGACCACTACGACCTATCAAGTGTACATGATGGAGAACGGCGATAAGTTCTTTGCCAGGCTCGCACAAGTTAACAGGAACAACTTAGGAAAGATTGCCGCAACAGCCATCGGACCGATCACAGGCGGCACGGGAAGACTTGCCGACATGCACGGGTTCGTTCAAATTGTTACGAATTTCGATGTCAAATCGGGCTTCAGTGAAGCACAAGTTGACATAGACTACTGGTTCGCCAAATAAATGGCTGACGCGGGTCCGGCGCCGTTTCCAATCCATGGCACCCGAGATAGCCGCGCGCCGTCCCGCGCTGCGCGGCGCAATGTAATGATTTAAGGCTGAGTGTCGTCTAAGCAACGTGTCAGTCCAGCTCCCCGTAGTAGTCAATAATGTCACGTCGAATACGACGTATGCAAGTGTCCCACCGAATACAATGAGTGCGACAGCGATTTATGAACTGAAGCCCAGGGGGGTGGCTTCGGGGCGATCAGCCGGTACCCGTCGTGCTTGATCTCGTGAACCCAGTCGGGCCCGACCGGAGGCTTGTCGGCCCGGGTCGGGATGCAGGGCTCGATGAAGCCGGGAGACTGTCTCTTGGGGGTCGAGGAGCGCCACAACATGAGGAGGAGATGGGAAATAGAGGGCGGTGAGGCAAGCATGTTCGAAAGAAAGAAGAACGGGTGTCATCGCTCAGACCCGTGCGGACGAGAGCCAGGCCGGTTCGAAGGCCGAATTGGATGCAGGGCGGGAACCGGATAGTCGGGAAGCCCGATGGGGGCAACCAACCTACCCGGTCTTGCTTCGCGAAGGGTAGCCCGGGTTCCCCTGGTGTCTAGGAAGGCGACAAGACAGAAACGAAAGTGGCGTCTTCTTGCGAAGACGCCGCTCCCTGGTTCGTTTGTCTCCGGGCTGGTCCCGGAGACGGAACACTTCAGGCTAGCCGCAGCCTACCAATCGTAAGTGATGGTGGTGCGGAACACCCAAGAGTCCGGATTCTGGGCGATGCTGCCGAGAGGATTGGCCGCCGTTCCGCCCGCGCCCGCGAGAATTGTGGGCGCACCGCAGACCGCGATCGCGAGATTGCCGTTGTTGTTACACGGCAGATCCTGCCAGACCTTCAGGTACTGGACTTCCCAGTCCACCCGCCAGAACACCGGCTTGGTCGTGCCGTTGCGGCTGACGCCCCAGGACAGTTCGGCGGTCAAAGCCGTCTTCTTGGCGTTGGCCAATCCACCTTGGGTCCAGTCGGTCGCCTTGGTGATGTTGCCAGGCGTGACCCAGGCCCAGTCTGCCGCCAGGGTCAATGCCAAGCAATGCACCGGATCGGTACAGTCCGTCAGGATCGAATGGTACTGGGCGTTGAAGACCAAGTCCTTCTCTTTGTCGTAGAAGTAGCCGCCCGCGCCATTGTTGACGAGCCTGGCATCGGTGTCGTCGCGGGCGAGCCCGCCGGTCCAGTAGGCATCGCCTGCTCCCAGGCTGCCCATGGTGCCGCCGACGCCGCCGTATTCGAGGGCGCCATTGGCATAGAGCACCTCGAACTGGATGTTGTCGGCGTTGGAAGAGCGGTTGGCGCCGAGCTTGGTGCCAGCCCACATCGGAACGAAGATCTTCATCGAGCTTCCGACTGCCCATCCGGTATCATGTACCGCCGGACCGAAGGCGCAGGCTGCCCCGAGACAGGAGGCCGGGACTATGCCGGTTCCGCCGGTACCGATCGTCGTGATCTGATGCCAGGCAGCGGCGGCATGGAAGAAACCGATGCCGAACTGATCGTTGTGCTGATCATCGTGGCCCGGAGGATCCGCCTCATAGTGCAGCCGGGCTACGAAGTCCGGGATGCTGATCGGGCCGGTGGTCGCGGCCACGCCCCCAGGTCCAACCCCCGGCGAGCCCGCACCAGTGATGAACAGATACTGGTAGCCGCTGGAGAACTGAGGCTTGGAGATGTGCTTGAGCGGCGAGTCCGCCGCGAGCGAGAACGACCATCCATCCGGCACCGGCGCCGAGCCCTTGACGGGCGGCACGCCCGGGCCCGTCGGGGTCCAGGTGTAGTACACCGTCCAGCCGCTCGACTTGTCGGTCTGCTGCACGTCGGCGATGTCGCCGTTCTTGAAGGCGCCCAAGGACCAGATCGAATTGGCCTCGCCGATGGTCCATCCTGCCCACTGCAGGTAACCACGGTAGAGTTCCGACTTGTTGCCCGCTCCGGTCTCGCCCTGGCCCGGGCCGACGACGGCGTTGAAGGCGCCGGCATCGAGCTGGATCTTCAGCTCGACATAGGCACGCAGGGTGCCCATCGAGGTCTCGGTACGGGCATCAAACCGCGGCTTGGCGGTCACTTCATAGCCCCAGTGGTCCTGCTGGTTCGCGAACTGGCCGGTCGGCGTATAGGCGCCGCCCGACTTGCTCGATCCCAGGAAGACGATGTCGTGCGTCGGCTGATAGTCGTTATCCGACTGCAATTGCCCGCGCAGCTGCAAGCAGATGCTGCTGCCCGGAATCTGGAAGAACCCGTAGCCGTAGCGATCGCAGATTTTGACGTATTGAATTGGCGGAGCCTTCTTGAGCATGGCGTCAGCCGCCATTGCTCCCGTGCTTACCCCTCCCGACACGGCGATCGTCGCCGCGGCGGTACCCAGCAGTAGCTTCCGTGTCGAAGTCATGGTTACCCCCCGTTGAACATTCGATCGCGGCCAGTATGCGCACAATTTACGGAAATGAAAGCATGCGTGGGGCGGAAACGCCTGGATTTCAGGCGGCGGGGCGCGCTTTTCGGCAAACTGTTGCAGCAAAACCACACTATGCCGTAGCATAATGACGAATGGCTCGGTCAGTGGGCCCATCCCAGAAGCGTGGGATGCGCCATTATAAGAGTTATGTATCGATGGCTGAAGGATCGGCGGAACAAGTTGCCTTACTCGCGCTCTGCACGATTCGGGGAGTCGGCTATTCCACGCTTAATCGTATCGCCAAGGCAGGGATCGGCTTCGCTACCTTCCTTTGCTCTTCAGACGGCCAGGATGTCAGCCAAGCACTTCGGAACTTTGGCGCAAAACACGAATCCGAAGGTACCTTTAACTGGTCTGTAGTGCAGCCTCGGGCAATCGCTCATGGAAAGGCTCTTTTCAACCATTTAACTGAAACGGGGACCCGGCTACTGATCGCCGGGCAGAATGAATTCCCGGCCTCTTTATCCGAGATACCCGATCCTCCGGCTTGGATCTTCGTGCGTGGCAACATTTCCTTACTAACTATGCCTTCATTGGCCATTGTCGGCCCGCGCCACATTCGGGATGACGAAATGTGGCTGTGTCGCTTTGTGGGTCTATGCTTCGACAGCTGGAAGGCCCCGATCGTCACAGGGCTGGCGAGCAACGCTGATTTTGTGTTCCAAGAGTTGGCTATACGCGCGAGCGTCCCGGTTATCGCCATACAGCGATCCGGAATCTTATCTGAGACGAACAGCGCCGCACTCCAACGCATCATTCGTCAAGGCGGAGCGGTCGTGACTGAGTATCTTCCTTACGAGAGGCAGAGCCCGGAAAATTTCGAGCGTCTGGGAAGGGTTAAGGCGGCCCTTTGTCGAATTTTAATTCCCATTGACTGGACAGGAAGAAACAATGGCGGCCGAGATGTCCAATACGCGGCGCAGCTTAATCGTCCGATTGCTGAGGTCCGACTTCCAGACTGGACCAAACCGCCCAACCTTTTAAAGCAAGCGATCGAGCCGAGCTTTACTATTCCGGGGCAGGAGGAGGAATTTCGCTTATTTGTAGCACGCAGCCTTCAGGGCACTAACCCCCCTCCCGGAGCCTCAATTACTAACATCCGAGAATCAGGCCTTCAAATAAAGCGACTCCGTCGTGGTCGCCCGCCACGAGAGCCCCGGAGCTCCGCCCCCCCTATTACTCCCTCTGTCAGTATGGTTGTTGCCGATTCCGACCTCCTGAAGTGATTCCGGGGCACCCATCATACCGCGAGAGCGCAGGGTCTTCGGCCGGCGCGTACCGCGCTTGTTCGGTTATTCCTCATCCGTGATGGGGGGCGGGGAAGCTCCTTGCGGGTCCGGTCTTTGTGCCTTGGCTGTGTGGCAGTTCGCCATGCCGTCGGCGTCGTCAACCCGATGACGTTTGCCGCATATACAAGAGGCGCTTTCGAGATTACGCTGCCTTACATATCGCTCATTCGACTCACCTGTCGTTGCCCAGAAACCATCGCGATGGTGAGGCATTTGACCCGTCGCAAGCCCGCTGTGCGGGTCGGGACCATCTCGTTAACCGATTGACTCGCATGTCCTTTGATAAGGTACAGCCAAGCGAGAAAACGGACTTATCCCTCTTCTAATTGGCCCCCTTTGGCGCGAGCCAGTTGTTGAACTAGGTCCGCACTGGCGAGATGCAGGGACTCAGGCCCATGCTCGTCGATCACATGGGCGGCGATCTGCAGGGTCATTCTTCGATCCGGGTACTGCTTCACGAATTCCCGAAATGCTGCCCGGGCGACGTGGAGATTCTGTGCCGAGGCGATGGTACACGGCCCCGGCCGGATCCCACTGTCGGACCGTGAACGTGTCGTCGTTGTCCCACCGGGCCGCGAGCAGGCTCGACAGCTCCGCCTGAAGCCGGCGATTCTCGTCCTCAAGGCCGTCGGCGTGGGTGCCGAGCTGCTTGAGGCGGCCGATGACGTCTTCGATCCAGGTGCGGAGCATGGCCCCAGCCTAGCGCGAACGAAACGAGAACGGAAGGGGCGAATAAAAGCCCTGGTCCTCGGGGGAAGACCAGGGCTGTTGACCACCGAGTGGCGAGGGGTTGGGGGGCTGGGGGGCGCCACCCGGCTCCAGAACAATGACCGGATCGGCGAATCGTTCCCGAGTTGGGCGCGAGGCGAGGTTTCGGCCCCCCGGCGACTATGTCTGCCGGGAAACTCGTTTCGTCTCCGCGTCCCCGCACGAAGGGCAGACGAAAACGTGCAGCTCGGGGTCCGCGCCGAGGCTCGGGACGCTGCGGATCAGCTTCATTACCTGGCCGCAGCCGGTGCAAACTGTGAAGGGCAAATTGTCCGGTAAGAGGGCCATGAATCACCTATCGGGACGCGACTACCCCACCAACGCTAATGTAATTGCGCGTTCGATTTTGGGCCTGCGGTAAAGTGTCAGCCCCCGGTTGCGCCCTAACCCCCTTCAGAGGCAGCATCGGAACCGCCTTCCCCCAAAGAAGGTACGGTCCCGATCGCCACCCCATCCCCCCGATGACCCCTGGTGATCGGGACCACTCTTCGACCGCCCCCCGACGCGTCGCGACGAGTACGCCGGGGACAGAAGGCTTTTGTGGGTCGAAATGTTGGCGACCGCTAAAATGTTGACTGGTGTTGTATTTGGGACACGGCCCCGGATCAGTTCGGCCGAGAACCCGGATCGACCGAAGAAGTCAGTTCGCCGCTGAACGCCTTCCCGTTCTTCCATCCGATGACGGTCTGCGCCCCGCTCGTCGTGTCGCGGACCACGATCTCGCTCTGCGGGTTGCGCTGCGTCAGAACAAGCCGGCGTCTAGGGCCGTCGCCATCGCGTCTCGATGAGATCGGACGTTGCCGTCCACCAATATCTGGAAGTTCGCGCCAGGGTTCTTGCGGTCCATTCCCCGAGCATCACCTGATTCCCGAGGGGCGCACAAGCCGCCCGCAGGACTACCACCAACAGGCCCTTCCCCAGGCCCCCAATACTCGTTAAAATTGCGAGTCACGCGACATGATTAGGGGACACCTATGGCCAGATTGGCGGGTATCGCTTTCATCGCACCGTCGTTAGTGTTCGGACTAACACCAAATTGCGCTACTGCTGCGGAGATCAAGGTTCTAAGCTCGGTGGTATATAAGGCCGCCCTGACTGATGTGCTGATCCCGCAATTCTCACCTGCAACTGGCAACAAGGTCATCGCTGAGTATGCCCCGTCAGCTAGGGTGAAGCAGCGCGTCGAAGGAGGCGAAGCTTTCGACCTCGTGATTCTTTCACCGGCCGGTGCCATCGACGATTTTGTCAAATCCGCCAAGGTTGCGGCGGAGGGACACAATGGCGTTGGCCGCGTCGGTGTGGGCGTAGCCATACGGGCGGGGGCCTCTAGACCGAACATCGACACGGTAGACGCCTTCAAGCGAGCGCTCACTGAAGCCAAGTCCATCGCGCTCGTCGATCCCGCGACGGGAGGCGCCGGTGCGGTTTATTTCATGAGCCTGACGGTGCGACTCGGGATCGCTAACGACATCAAACCGAAGTTGAAGCTCACCCCGCCGGGCGAGAGCGCCGCTGCGGTTGCGGCCGGAGAGGCTGAACTCGGGATCGGTGCGGTGAGCGAGATCGTTGCGGTTCGAGGTGCGGAGCTCCTCGGGCCATTTCCGGCCGAAGTGCAAACCTACACCACTTACGCGGCTGGCGTTTCGGCCAGAGCCACCGACCCGGCTGCTGCGCTGGCACTTCTCAAGTTCATAAACGGACCGATCGCTACATCAGTGCTAAAAGCCAAAGGTATAGAACCTTGATAGAGCCAGGTTTCCGTTGAGGCGCGTCTTCACAACGCTGCCCTTGCGCCATGGTCGATATGCATCGTCAGAGTACTTTTTGCATCTCAATCAACCCTTTGGCGAGGCGTTCCTTTGTGAGCGCCATCTGAGAAATCTGGCCTGTTCGTCTTCCTCGGGCAGCTCGTTCTCGCCGCGGGTGCTGTCCTGCTTCTGAAGGAGGGTCCGGAACCGGTTGTAGAGTTGGGCGTCCCGGAATATCAGGTCCATAGTCTGCTCCAGGACTTCACCGACGTAGGGCCTCAGCGTGGGATTCTTGACGGCCGAACTCCGGATCACGGATGGCCTGACGGTAATAGTTGATCTTCTTGACGTCACCGAGCCCGAGACGAATGAGCAGGTCGATGCGGACCATTCCGCCCGGACGATCCTCGTCCACCACGTCCTCGTAGCGGTGCGGAATTTCTGGAGCGACGACGATCTCCGCGTCACCGCGCTTCAAGCTCTTCTTCGTCGGCGCCTTGCGCTTCGGCTTCTTCGGGGCAAACCGATCCTTGTCGAGGGTCGGGGATGTGTTCACGATGGAATCACCCTCGTCGATCTCGGCGCCATCGTTGTAATGGGACATTTCTACGACACCGCCTCTACTAATGGCCCTATGAAGTTTCCGATCCATCCGTGACTTGAGAGCGTCACGCTTCCGTCGGCGATGTGCAGCACCGCCCGGCTCACCCTTCGGACCGATCCCAATTCCGTCTACGTTGCCGCCGCTCGCGGAGTTCGTCGCGACGCGATCACCCGACAGCCCGGCGTCCTCACGGAGCATTTTCATAACTGTCGTGTTGAGAGATTCATTCATCATGGTAACTTCCGAAAATACTCCGGCCACCAGATGTAGGCTCGGTTCGCGGGACGCGGGACGGGCCACCAGATGTCGCCCAGGGCGATCGTCACCCGTTCGACGCGGGGCGATGGCGGTCGAGTCAACTGCAAGAGAAGTTCGCGGAGGCTCATGCCACTGCTGTCCTTCGCGCGACCGGAACGAGGCCCTGATAGGACCGCCGCTCGGCCAGTCGCTCGGCCGCGACGATCTGGATTTGCTTGGTCACGCCGCTTCACATTCGGCGACGTTCATCGCTCGTCTCATCGATCGGGACCCGTGCACTTGTCGCAAACCAGCCGCGCGGTGATGCTCACGGGCTTCCGGCGTCCGATGAGCAGCACTAAGGGCGGCGCGTTGTTCTGGCGTAAGTTTTCTGCCACGGGCGCTAGCACTGATGGCAGCGCGGGTTGAGAGGGAGCATGGCTTACTAGACTTGTAGGGGCCGCGTTTCACACCGAGCTGGCGGGCACTTTGAGCGGTACACTGTTCGGGGGTTAACTTTCGACATTGGCTCGCCGCGCTCATCTTCTTCCGGGCTTCGGGTGAGAAGGTCCAGCCTGATGCCTTCCGGCGCTGGTTCGCGGCACAGAACTTCGCCCGGGTCTCGTCGGTTAATATTCGCATCCGCAGTGCAGCACTAAGTTTTGCTCGGGTCTCGGCTGACACGGGTGGAGGACGCTTTCGGTTAACCGCGCCAGCCCGTATGTTTGCTCGGGTCTCATCAGAGACGCCAGCATCTCGAAGCGCTTGCTTGGCAGCCGCGTACTGTTCAGCAGTCAATCGCTCGCCGTTCTTACTGGCGGTTCGCCAAAACGCGTAATGCATCTTCCGCCGATCTTCACCGGCAGTGAAATCGATGAGAAGCTGGTGAACGCGGAAGTGCGCTTGAAAACTCAGCTTGACAGTAACCCATCCGCGTTTCTTAGTTCCACCAAGACTTACGGGTAGTGGGTGATGCCGCTCGACATAGCCATCATCATCCGAGAACTCGGCGATGTTCTCCAGATCTTCCTGGACGGTGGAGTTCTCAGTCGGTCGATAGCTGGAACTCAAGGGAGAGGTCCGCTCGTACGCGCTGAGCAGAATATCTTCGTACTCACGACGAGCGTCGTTGTCGATGAACCCGGTATAGTCTGACCCTTCGTGGCATGGTGTCATCGGCGGATGGACCTGCTGATGATGTCGACGTAGCGTTCGGTGAACACCGACGGGAAATGCCGGTCTCTGATCGCCGTGAGTTGCGCCCGCAGCTTTTCCTCGTCACCGTCGTACTCCACATTCTCGACGAGACGCCTGAACTCTCGGGATTGCTCCTCGTTGAGAGCCTTGTCGACGTCCGCGAAGATCGCCCGCGCCTCCTCGATCTCGTCATCGACCTCTTCCTTGCGCGTCGAGACGCCGCCGCCCCGGATCGAGTTCTCGATTGGCCGCCGAAACGTTTGGCACTGAATCGCTCCAATCGGACGATGATGCGGACAGCGCACCATCCCGAACCAGGGCAGCCACTCGTTTGATGTAGGCGTCGACCGCGTCGGGACCGCCGAGCTGCGAGACGACCAACAACATCATTTTCCTGACGTCGTCGATCAACTCGCCCAGCTCCTGTTCCAGGAACAAGTCGAGGGCCTCGACCAGCTGGTCGCGCTCGACCTCGAACTTGGCCTCAAGGTCTTCCTGTATGTCGGCAACTCGGGCAAGGAGTGTTTCCTCGAAGAGCTTGCGGGTATTGTCCAGGAACTCGCCGGTGAAGCCGGCGTTTTCGAGCAACTCGGTGAGTGTGTGTTCTTGGGTAGCGTTCAACATAGTGGTTCCCTTTTTCTGCGGGTTTCTTGTTGTTTAGGAAGACCGAACCGGCCGCGCATTACGGCTTCCAGAGAGCCCTGAAGCTGGTGCGCGCCGATCCGGTATCGATAGTGATGATGGTCACGGCGTCCGTCCCCGCCCGTCTCCGGTTTTCAGACGGAGGCGAAAGTAGGCGCGTTTCCGATACTGGCCCGGACTGTCGCCGGCGATCTCGCTCTGATCCAGGAGTTCGACGACTGCATGGGGAATCTCCTCTCGCACCGCCTTGATCAGATCGGCCTCCAGGGCGGGGATCGACGGGAACGCCGTGCCCCCGTAATTGCCCGGAGACAGGACGACCGAGACGACGAACCCGTTGTCCTCCAGAATTCTGATCAGGGTCACGCCGACCCGGTGTCGGGCAAAGACCTCATTCGCGATCCGCTTGAGGTCGTCCAGGGTAGCGTCCTGTCCGTGCTTCTGACGGCGAACGTCATAGTTCTGTTTGCGGGACATGTCGTAGTCGGACGCCTTGTACAGGTCGTCCGGGTTCATCGTGCGAAGGCCGAAGCCCGAACTCGTTGAGTCGCTTGATGAAATCGTTAACGGTGTCGGTCATGCGGATCGTGCCGTTTCTTTCTTAGGTTGGGGGAAACGACGCTTGGTCTTGTTCCTGATCCAGGAGCGGACGAGAGCGGCGTTCGTGGTGTTGCTCTCCGAGGCCATGATGGAGAGCTTCGAGACGTCGTCCTCACTCAAGCGAACGACGACGCTGTTGCCCTTCGGAGGCGTCGAGTTCTGCCTCTTGATCCAGCCTGACTGATCGATACTCAACGTGACTCCGTCGTGATGAAAGTCGTTTGACTGAGATATTTATGGCGATTGGGATCTTGGCAGGATCCTGAACGCCTAAATTGAAGAATGGATGGCGACTCGCTCGACGTGAATGGCAAGAGCACTGACGGACCGATACCCTTGGACCCCACCAGCGAAGACCCGCCTCACGGCCCTTCACTCTCCGATGCTGATGCGCACCGGAAACGGCAGCGACAACCTCACTCACAGGCTACCAGGGAGAAGATTCGACAGCGCCTGCTTGGCCGCAAGTACACCGACCAGCGTCGGCGGAACATCAGCGACGCACTCGCCGGCCGCACCCTGAGCGATGCGCACCGCGCGGCCTGCAGCCGGGCGCAGTCAGGGCGGGTCGTCACGGAAGAGACGCGAAAGAAAATATCCGCGGCCAATGCCGGCCGAAAATTGCGCCCCCTGACGGACAGAGAGCGGGTCGCCCGCAGCATTGCGATGACGGGCCGGATCTTCACTGAGAGCCACCGCAGAAATCTGAGCGAGAGTCAGGTGGGTCTAAAGGTCGGCTTTCGCTGGATCGTAAGCGTAAGGACCGCCTGGGAGCGCCATCTGCCCGCGGACGAGGCCGCCGACCTGGTGGCGACCGGCAGGTGGCGGTGGGGTCGTCGACCCTGGCGCTGACGATCGGCCAAAGACGAGGTTGCGGAAAAACGACATCGCACCCCTTCCGCGCACACGGTAAAATGGTGTAGTTTATGTTCTGAACTGCCAGCGGGACGTGCCGAAATCCCAACAAGCAAGCAGTCGAGGCCGTCGGCAGGCAAAAGCCCGGGAAATCCCAAATATTCCAAACCGTGCCGCGACATAGGTTGCGGCGCCTAGCGACCGGCGCGCCCTTCATGACATCAGAAGCAACCAGAATTCGGTTCGGTCACAAGGAGTTCGCCGCACCGCAGATCAGAACATCGCACATTCCAACACACAGAGGAGCGACATCATGGACCGATGTATTCAGCTCATATTGGCGATAGTGACGGGGGTCTCATTAGGCCCCGCGCTGCCGGTCGGCAACGCGATCGCTCAACAAATACAGCATGCTTCCTATAAGACCTCCGCTGAAAATACCAAGTACACCCAGCAGCACATCATCGACGTGGGAGACGCACCCGGTCATCAAGTGCGCATCTTTGAGATTCACCGAACCTACCCCAGCAACGCCCCGGTGATAAACGGAATGAAGCTCGCGGAGCAGTGGACGCGCGCCATGTCAGACTTTACCGACAACAATGGCCCCGCAACCATCTACGCCACTTACGTGCTTGAGAATGGCGACAAATTCTTCGTCCGCGCCTCTCTCGTTTCGCAAAGCACCGGTGGAGGTAAGCTCTCCAACTTAACATCGGGGACCATCACCGGCGGGACCGGCAAGCTGGCCGGGATTCGCGGCATTGTTCGGACGTCCGGAACGGCAGAGCCAAAGGCTGGCATAAACGAAACCCAAACGGACATCGACTACTCGATCGAAAAATAGTCCGAAAGAGCTGGTTATCACGTGCACGTTGAAATGATCATATAATCCGAGGAGGAGAATCATAAATCGTCGTAATATTTTGAGCACCCTTGCCATGACTGCACTGGGACTCACGCTGGCGGCTACGCACGCGGCTGCACAATCCGCGAAGGATCTCGTGGGAGTTTGGACGCTTGTCTCGGCGGACGCCTTCGGGCCTTCGCCAAAGGGTTCGATTACCTTCGAGGCAAATGGTCGGTTTTCTGCGATGCTGGTGCGGGCCGACCTTCCCAAATATGCGTCAAACAATCGCACTCAGGGCACTCCGGCCGAAAACAAGGCCACGGTGGACGGAAGCCTCGCGTTTTTTGGCACCTACTCGGTCAGCGGGACTGATCTTAATCTCCACATAGATGGCAGCACGTTTCCGAACTGGACCAGCACCGATCAGAAGAGAACTAACATCTCCATTACTGGAGACGAGTTCAAATATATTCAACCGGCTCCCTCGGGCGGGGGACCGGCCACTCCTGTCATATGGAAGCGGGTGAAATAGGCGCCAAAAACAATGCGACCCGCCTCCGGCAAACCTGAGGCGGGTTATTCATTCTAAGGGGGCAAAGGCTGATGAGACTTCCACGCCGCAAATTCTTGCATCTGGCAGCGGGTGCTGCGGCGCTGCCGGCACTCTTGCGCGCGGCAAGTGCGCAAAATTATCCCAGCCGATATGTTCGATTTATCGTGCCATTTCCGCCTGGAGGTTCGGCCGATCCGATCGCGCGCGTGCTGGCAAACCGGCTCTCGGAGATATGGGGTCAGCAAGTAGTGGTCGAAAATAGGGGTGGTGCTGGAGGGAATGTCGGGGCGCAGGCCGCCGCGATGGCCGCCCCTGACGGCTACAACATTTTCCTCGGCGGCGCCTTCATGGCAAAGAATCCGTTCCTTTATCCAACTTCCGGTTATGACCCCGTTGCCGATCTGGCGCCAGTGACCAAAGTCTGTGATTTCGTAAACGTGATGGTTGTTCCGAACTCATCGCCAGTGAGGTCAGTTCTTGAATTCATCGAATTTGCCAAGGCCAATCGTGGAAAGATCACCTTTGCTTCGTCGGGGACCGGCGCCGACCCGCACATGAGCGCGGAGCTGTTTCGCAAGTTGGCCGGCATCGAGATGACGCACGTACCGTATCGCGGTGCCGGGCCGGCGCTGAACGACGTGATTCCCGGTCGCGTCGACGTGTACTTCGGCACATTGCCGAGCACGTTGCCGTTGATTCGCGGCGGACAGGTGCGGGCACTCGCAGTCACTTCAGCCCAGCGCTCTGTGTTCGCTCCAGAGATACCAACGATCGCGGAATCCGGCGTGCCGGGTTACGATTATTCGTCTTGGTACGCCTTGTACGCACCCGCCAAGACCCCCGTCGACATCGTGCGAAAGCTTCATGACGACACGGTGGCGGCGCTCGCGCATCCCCAGCTCAAGCAGCGGCTTGCGGAAATCGCCACGGCCGTTACGCCGTCAACCTCGGCAGAACTAGCCGCACTTCTTAAATCCGATATGGACCAATGGGGGCCGATCATCAAAGCAGCAAATATTAAGGGCGAATGAGAAAGTCGTCATTGGCCAGGGGGACATCATGAAACTTCCGCGCCGACAATTTCTGCATCTGGGAGTTGGTGCTGCCGCACTCCCTGCTGTTTCGCGGATTGCGAGAGCGCAGACCTATCCGGCGCGGCCTGTGCGCATAGTTGTCGGCTTTGCAGCCGGCGGTCCATCCGACATCGCTGCGCGCCTCATTGGCTCGTTGCTCTCCGAACGCCTCGGGCAACCCTTTGTCATTGACAACCGGCCGGGAGCCGGAAGCAACCTTGCCGCCGAGGTGGTCGTCCGCGCGCCCGCAGATGGTTACACCCTGTTTCAGGCCTCGAATACGAACACATACAACGTCACGCTGTATGAGAAACTAAATTTCGATCTCATCCATGACCTGGCACCGGTCGCAAGCATGTACAGCTCAATGGGCGTCATGGAGGTAAATCCAGCATTCCCGGCCAAGACCGTTCCCGAGTTCATCGCCTATGCCCGGGCGAATCCAGGCAAGGTCAACATGGCCACCGGCGGGATTGGGAGCGCGGCACAGGTTTATGGCGAGCTGTTCAAGTCAATGGCAGGCATTAACCTGGTTCCAGTGCATTATCGCGGCTCAGCCCCGGCGCTAGTTGATTTGATGGCCGGGCAGGTTCAGGTGACCTTCGATCCGATATCTTCGTCAATCGAATACATACGAGCCGGTAGGTTGCGCCCGCTTGCGGTGACCGGCACGACCCGCTCGTCGGCGCTCCCTGATCTGCCGACCATCGGTGACTTCGTGAAGGGCTATGAGGGCAGCGGCTGGCAGGGCCTCTGCGCACCTTCCAAGACCCCGCCAGAGATCATCACCCGGCTCAACAAGGAAATCAACGCCGCCCTCGCCGATCCCAAGATGAAGGCGCGCATCGCCGACCTTGGCGGCGTCCCATCGCCGATGACACCCGGCGAGTTTGGAAAGTTCATCGCCGAGGAGACCGAGAAGTGGGGCAAGGTGATCCGGGCGGCCGGCATCAAGGCGGAGTGAGGACAATGAAACTTCCCCGTCGACAATTCCTACATCTGGCAGCGGGCGCTGCCGCGCTGCCGGCCGTATCGCGGATCGCGAGGGCCCAAACCTATCCGACCCGGCCGGTACGGATCATCGTCGGTTTTACGCCTGCCGGGGCGGTCGATATTTCAGCGCGTATAATAGGTCGATGGCTGTCGGAGCGGCTTGGACAACCATTCATCATCGAGAACCGACCTGGCGCCGCTACCAATATCGCTACCGAAGCGGTCGTCCGTGCACCGGCGGACGGTTATACTCTCCTTGTGGCCAGCCCACCGGTCGCGATCAATGCAACGCTCTATGAGAACCTCAACCTCAATTTCATCCGCGACATCGCACCGGTCGCGACCGTCATCCGGGCGCCGTACGTCTTGGAGGTAAATCCATCGGTTCCCGCAAAAACGGTTCCCGAGTTCATCGCCTACGCCAAGGCCAATCCGGGCAAAATCTCCATGGCGTCGTCTGGCAATGGCTCCGGACCCCACTTAGCCGGTGAGCTGTTTAAGATGATGGCCGGCGTTGAGATTGTTCATGTGCCCTATCGAGGCGAGGCACCTGCAATGAATGATTTGCTTGGAGGTCAAGTGCATATGTTGTTCGGCACCACGCCCGTTGGAACCGAGCATATCAGGGCCGGCAAGGTGCGAGCACTTGCGGTGACCACCGCGACGCGCGCGGAAGTACTGCCCGACACCCCGAGCTTGGGCGACTTCTTGCCGGGCTACGAGGCGAGCTTCTGGGACGGTTTCGGCGTTCCCAAGAATACTCCTGCCGAAGTTATTGAGAAGCTCAACGACGAGATCAACGCCGCTCTCGCCGACCCCAAGATCAAGGCGCGATTTGCCGACCTTGGTGGCACCACCCTTGCGGGTTCTCCGGCGGACTTCGGTAAACTCGTCGCAGAAGAAACTGAGAAGTGGGCCAAGGTGATCCGGGCGGCCAACATCAAGCCGGAGTGAGGACAATGAAATTTCCCCGCAGACAATTTCTGCATCTGGTAGCGGGCGCTGTCGCGCTTCCGGCCGCGTCGCGTATAGCAATAGCGCAAGCCTATCCGTCGCGCCCGGTGCGTCTCATCGTCGGTCTGGCGGCAGGAGGGCCGACCGACGTTGTGGCGCGTATCATGGGGGGATGGCTTTCGGAGAACCTCGGCCAGCAGTTCGTCGTTGAAAATCGCACTGGCGCCGGCGGAATGATTGCGGCCGGCGCGGTGATTAATTCGCCGCCGGACGGTTACACCCTTTTGGTAGCCGGCCCCAACCACGCGATCGGAACGACGTTGTACACAAACTTTCCTTTTGTATTTCATCGTGACACGACACCCGTCGCAGGGCTGATGCAGACCCCAAATGTAATGGCGGTACCACCGCTTCTCCCGGTGAAGACAGTTGCCGAATTTATTGATTACGCCAAGGCCAACCCGGGGAAGCTGAGCTATGCGTCCTCCGGCAATGGCACGTCGGTGCATATGTCGGCAGAGCTGTTCAAGGCGATGACAGGCATCAATATGGTTCACGTGCCATATCGCGGGTCGTCGGCCGCCTATCCCGATCTCTTGACCGGGAAGGTCGACGTCATGTTCGACAACCTGCCCGGGTCAATCGAATTCGTGCGGACCGGCAAGCTACGCGCGCTCGGTGTGACAACGGCTATGCGATCGGGCGCCCTTCCCGACGTGCCGACAATTGACGAAACGGTCAAAGGCTACGAGGCGAGTGCCTGGTACGGCATTTCAGGGCCGAGGGGGATCAGGCCAGAAGTCGTCGAGACGTTGAACAAGGCAATTGCTACCGCATTGGCCGATCCAAAAATCAAGGCTCGGGTCGGCGAGCTGGGTGCCGTGCCGATGGTGATGACGCCGGTCGATTTCGGAAAGTTCGTCGCGGAAGAGACTGAGAAGTGGGCCAAGGTGGTCAAGTTCTCAGGCGCCAAGCCGGAGTGAAAAATGAAACTTCCCCGTAGACAATTTCTGCATCTGGCTGCGGGTGCTGCCGCGCTCCCTGCCGTATCGCACCACGCATGGGCGCTCGACTATCCGACGCGGCCTGTTCAAATCATCGTGCCCTACCCGCCAGGTGGAGGTACGGACATAACCGCGCGTCTTATTGGCCAGTGGCTCTCGGACCATCTCGGCCAACCGTTCGTAATAGAGAACCGTCCAGGGGCGGGGACGAACTTAGGCACCGAGATCGTGGTGAAGGCGGCCCCAGATGGTTATACGCTCCTGCTCTTCGATCCGGCGGCTACGACCAACGCGACGTTATACAACAATCTCAATTTCACCTTCATCCGGGACATCGCTCCGATCACGGCCGTGACATACGGACCCTTCCTGTTGGCGGTCAACTCCGCTTTTCCGGCAAAGACGGTTCCAGAGTTCATCGGCTATGCGAAGGCCAATCCCGGCAAGGTCAACATGGCGACCCCCGGTAACGGCACCCTCAATCACCTGTCGGGTGAGCTGTTGAGCGTAATGGCTGACCTCTCGATGCAGCAGGTTCACTATCGGGGTGCTGCGCCCGCTGTTAGCGACCTGCTGGGCGGGCAAGTGCAGGCTATGATCCCCAGCGTCGCTGTTTCGATAGAGCACATCAGAGCCGGAAAGCTTCGAGCGCTGGCAGTGACAACGCGATCCCGCCTGGACCAGCTACCGGAGGTCCCCCCTCTCAGCGACTTCGTGCCCGGCTTCGAAACGATGAACTGGTACGGGCTCGGCGCTCCAAAGGGCACTCCTGCCGAGTATATCGAGAAACTGAACAAGCAAATCGGCGCTGCGTTAGCTAGCGCGTCCCTTGAGGCGCGTTTTGCCGACCTAGGGGGCACGCCTTTCTACAGTTCCCCGGCGGAGTTCGGGAGGTTTCTCGCTGAAGAGACCGGCAAATGGAGCAAGGTAATTCGGGCCGCCAACATCAAACCGGAGTGACCCGAGCAATCGACCGAACATTCCGTAACGTCCCGATACGCGAATCCTGATGACTCAATCCTCCGAAATACCAGCTCAGCAATCTCCCCCCGGCGCGCCCTCGGTCGAGCGCGAGCGCGGGCCGACTGTTACCCGCGTCGACCTGAGCGAGGCGGTCTACCGGAAGGTCGGCCTGTCGCGTGCGGAGTCGGCTGGGCTCGTCGAACTGGTCTTCAAGGAGATCGCCGAATGCCTTGAGCGCGGCGAGCCTGTCAAACTTTCGTCGTTCGGATCGTTTCTGGTCCGCAGCAAGAGAGCGCGCATTGGACGAAATCCGAGGACCGGCGTTGAGGTGCCGATCGCCCCGCGCCGGGTGATGGTCTTCAAGGCATCGGGAACGCTGAAAAAGCGCCTCGCCGCAGGCGGGGCGAACGACTAGCGCGGCTCGGCCTTTGCCGCGCCGGATCGTCGATCCTTGCCCAATCGCCGGTCTGCCCCTGATCGACGCTCACCGATCAACTTCTTCTCCGCGTCCGACCGCATGTCGACGCCGCTCCGCCGATCTTTCG
This sequence comes from uncultured Alphaproteobacteria bacterium, assembly GCA_963721005.1. Classification (GTDB taxonomy): domain Bacteria; phylum Pseudomonadota; class Alphaproteobacteria; order Rhizobiales; family Xanthobacteraceae; genus VAZQ01. Next base: position 2,154,887 of record CAVRHR010000003.1, read on the forward strand.
GGGACCGCCTGTCGGTACGCCGTCCGTCGTCACGCATTGTATATCTCCTCGTACGCAACTCAGGATATAGACGCATGATGAACGGGTCGTAAACATCGGCGCGTCCAGCGGGGCGAAACGACGCCTCAAATTGCGGCACTATCGTCGGGAACAGGACATCGGGCCCGTCCGTTATCCGGGCATCCCCATCGGACAGAGGAAACGGCAATGGACAAGGATCGCATCAAGGGTTCTGCCGATCAGGCCAAGGGCGCCGTCAAGGAAGGCGTCGGCAAGATGTTCGGCGACACCAAGCTGGAGAACGAAGGTAAAGCCGACAAGGCCGCCGGCAAGGTCGAAAACGCGGTCGGCGGGTTGAAGGACACGCTGCGCGGCAAGTAATCTAAATCTCCAGAGCGCGTAACCTGAGGGCGGTTCGAAAGGGCCGCCTTTTTCTTTGACGGAGGTTGATAATCAACACCAACCAACATCAAAACCTGCTCGGATGAGTATAGGCATGAATGCAAGGAACGACGTGTCACTGCTGCCATTGAGGACTTCAGTCCCCGACCACGGTACCCGGTACCAAAGGGATCCGCAGTACCCGGCACCACGAAAGGGACCCGCAGTACCCGGTACTAGAGGGACCCCACCCACCACCTAAAGAGCGAAGCGAGCAGCGTCACCGTCACCCGCGTCACCCGGAGTTGCGCGGTCCCCGGCCTACTACATCTAGTATGCCGTGGTTGCGCTCCCTGGGGCCCGGGGTGACGCCCCTGGGCCCAGGGGGGCCCAAGGAGCGGCCAGGGGCCCTTCCCCGGCCCGGGAACTACCCCTGCCAGCCAGGGCCCTTCCAGGGGGCCTCCCAGGGGCCGGGGCTAGCCACTCCTTACCCGCCGCAACAGGCGCTCGACGGATTCGCTCCTGACCCGCTCGGTCTCGATCGCGAGCCTCCTGATGATCTCGTTATAATTGCTCTCGACCCGGACGAAAGCCAGCCTCTCGCGATATTCGACCGCGTCCTTGAAGAAGGTCGCTGTGCGCAGCTTCGGGTCGAGACATAGCTGACCGTGCTCGTCCATCGCGCGGTCGGCCAGGATCGACCTATTGCACAGCAGCGCCTGCATGTAGCGATGATTCAGGCCGGTGTCTTGCTGGTGGGCGTGAACGATGACGAGGGAGGCGATGTGCTTGCCGTACGTTTCGCCTACTGAACTCAGGTTGATCGCCACCTTCGCGCCGGCCGGCTTCTTCTCGCCTCCTCGCATCTCGATGATGGGCCCGCTGAACTTACCGTAATACTTGACGAGCCCTTCATCCTCGGCCTCGGGGCTGAAGATCTTAAGTTCCCGCAGCCGAGAATGTCGCTGGGGCTTGTGGTTCCCTACGTAGCAGGCCGACTTGATCAGGTCGTCAAAGGGAACGTCGGACATCTCGGCCTTCCTGATGTTGAACAGGCCCTCGCGCCAGGTGTCGATGAACTGGATCTCTGCCACCTTCCGCTTCGCGTGGATGATATGGTTCAGCCCGCACGGATACCCCGACCGGACCAGCGCCCGCTGCTTGCTCGTCTTGTGGAGGTTGTCCTCCAGCATGGCCCGGGGGATGAGCTCGTTTTTCTTGGTCTCGCTGATCAGCAGACCCCGGTATTTCTTCTGCGCGTTGAACTCATAAAAACCCTCAATGAACGCGGCCAGGTACTCGCCCTTCTTCATCTCGGGGTCGGCGAAATAGTACGAGATCCGACCCTCAAACCTGCAGATGGCACGGACGGTCCAGAGTTGTCGCTCCTGGATCTCGCCGCCGATGAAGTTGGGGCCCTCGCGGTTGAGCATCATCTCGTCGAACTGGTTGACGTCCACGTCGTCGTGGGCGACCCGATAGGAACCCGGCGTGCTCGCCACGTCCGCCAGCAGCACCGGGGTGTGCCCCTGCTTTTCGAGGGCGAGATAGCAACCGCATGCCTCCTCGCCGGCGACGTTGGTGGGCCGACCGTCGCGGAGGCGAAACGGGGCGTCCGTCATCACGATCAGTATCTTCTTTCCGGTGTCCTGAATTCGTTCGGGCCTAGCCAAAGGGGTCGGTCGGCGGTCGGGGTTGGGCGGCAGGCGCCGCTCCGAGGGGCCATCCGGATCGACTGCGTCGAGATCGTCCGGCGACACGTTGAAGCGCTCAGCAGCCTCTCGCTTGGCCTCGTTATCCGCGTCGTCCGGCGTGATGAGCTTTTTCCCCTGGCTGTCCTCGTCGTCCTGGCCGGTCGGGACCTCGCCCCAGAAGTTGATGTCTGACGGCCACGCCTGCGGACCCCATTTTTTCTCGAACAGCACGCGCAGCTCGTGCAGGGGCGGCGGCCGAAGACCGCGCGCCTTCTTGTCGCGATCCGGGATCCACCCCCATTCCTTGACCAGCGCCGTCCTGATCTGGATCGGGGTCCACCGCGACAGCGCCGGATAGGTCCGCACGAGATGGGCCTCGATCGCCGCGGAGTAGACCAGATAGCCGCTGCGGCGGTTGACCAGCTCGCGCGAGCCGGTGGCGACGAGGGATTGGTCGCCGTCCCCCTGGACGTAATGGTCGGGGTGGGCGAGGCACGGAATGATCCCGGTGTGGCAGATGTCCTCGATGAACGCCTCGATGCCGGTGCGGCCCAGCGCCTGCTGCTCGGCGAGCCCCTCGGTCACCGGAGCCTTGCGGAAGTCGACCCCGGAGAGGTCCCGGTTCTGCAGGTCGTAGAGCAGCGCGGCGGCCCCGCCGCTGTCCCGCTCCAGGTTCAGCGCGTTGAAGAAGTCGTGGTCCTCCCTGCGGCCGTCGCCGACCTTGAAGACGACGAACCGCCGCTCGCCCTCGCCGGCGGGAATGAACCAGTTCTCGTTCGAGGCCAGGAACATGTGCAAGCAGTTCCGCACCGGGAACGCGTTCATGTACTTCGGCTCAGACTGTCGGGAGTTTTCGCTGATCATGGTTTTGAGATTGTTCCGGTGCTTCGGATCACCGGCATAGTGCGCTTCGTCGGCGAAGAGCACGATGCACTCAAGAAGGTGCGCATTGTGCTTGCCGGTCAGGTGCTCGGAGGTCGTGACGTGAGAAAAATGCCGGCCGAATATCTTGCCGAAATACTGGACCAGAGCGCCCTTGCCGCAACCCGGTCGTCCCTGGAGCCCGATCGCTATCTCGGCTGGCCGTCCGGGATTTTGAACACACTGTGCGAGCCAGTTCATGACGAACTCGTAGTGCTCGGGATTCTCGTTGACGACGTTCTTGAAAAGGTGCTCCTTGAAGAGCGGGTATTCGCCGGCCGCGGGCTCCACGGCGAAGCCGGACCAAGTGTTGTAGATGTAGGCGGGCAGGTTCTCGCCCGGGGCGAACTCGACCGCGTCATACTGGCGACGGCCCCAGTGGCATAGCCACCAGTTTCCGAGGCGAACGAACTTGCCAGCGTCCGTCTCCTTCATCCGGTTGCGGTAGAAAAGTTGGAAGTCCGGAGCGCTGTAGAATTCCGGAGGCACGTCCTTCAGGGTGGACATGACCTTGACCCTCCCGCCGTGGGCCACGACGGCCCACCGCTCATTCATGTACGTCAGCTCGGGATCCTCTTCGGGCACGTCCGTGCTCCTTCGGTTAGGTCGAAACGACGAACGCCGAGGGCGCTAGCGCCCTCGGCGTGTGGCCGCGATGGCTGCTCAGGCCTCGGCGGTCGCCGGCGGGCGCCGGAGATCGACGCCCGTCAGGTCCCGGTGAAGCAGCACGTCCAGCAGGGCAGCCCGGCCGCCGTCCTGCATCTCGTCGTCGATCGCGCTGAAATAAGTCTCATCGTTCTGGCGCGCGTCGCTGACGGAGAGGACGAGCCACATTCGCTCTTGGCCGGCGGGAACGACCCAGCCGGAGTTGCTGGCCAAGATCAGGTGCGTGTTGTTCTTCACCACCACCACGTCGAGGCCCTTGCGCTCCAACACCTGCATGGGCTCGCTGACGATGATCTTGATCGCCGCCGCATGCCGCTTGTTATCGACGAAATACACCTCGTCGGCGAAGACCAGAACGGCCTTGGCGAGCCGCCCGGTGTAGGCCCTTCCGATCAGATGGCCATGTCCCGTGAGATGGGCAAAACGGTCGCCGAACAGGGCCCCGAAATGGGTCACGAACACACCCTTGCCGGTCCCCGGGGCGCCGACCAGAGCGATGGCGACACCGGGGAGATCCCCCGGGTGCTGGACCGCGCACGCCATCCAGTCGAGCACGCGCTCGTAGAGGTCGGTGTTACCGGCGCAGATATTGTCGTGGACGTGCCCGAGGTACAGCCCGCAGATGCCCTCCTTGGGCACGACGCCCCAGTCGATGGTGTCGGCGAGCACGCTAGCGCCCGCCGGCGCATTGTTCATATTGCTCATAACGTCTCTCCTGTCGCTCCATGTTGAAGATCCGACGCCGGACTGGAGCGACAGAGCCCGGTCGGCGGCATGGATGTCGCGTGGATCGAAATGATCTGACCGCGATGGCGGCTCAGGTCATGCGCGCTCTATCGCTGCGGCGATCTGCGCCTCGGTCGACGCCTTCCCGTCGCCAAGTCCGCGGCGGCGGTAGTGCGGCAAGCCGGACCACCCGCATCTGCATCGCACCAGGTTGGGGGCCATCTTCTGCGTCCAGTATCGGAAGCCGTTGAGGCCGTTAGTCATGTCGATAGTGTGCATGACGTGGTTGTGGACCAGGGCGCGACCCACCTTCGGCTCTGCGGCGGGCATCCCGAAGGTGGAATAGCGCACCCCTAGTCGCTTGCGGCGCTCTTTGGATTTCTTCATGAATTCCTTCAACGTCTTGTCGTTCAACACGAAGGTTTTCTTTGTCACGACGGCACTCCTTGTCGCCCCCGATGATGAAGACCGGCGACGGATCGGGGCGAACCCGGCGCCGGCAGCTGTTGGTCATGTGGATCGCAATGATCCGGGTCGACGTGATGCAATGATCAAAATGAAAAAAACCGGATGCGCGAGTTGCGCACCCGGTGTTGCCGGCGGGGGATTAGGCCTCCGCGGTCGGCGCGTCGTTCTGGGTCACCTTGGCGATCGAGCCGCCAGTGTCCGCGACCGGCGCGTGGCCGGCCACGTCGCCCGACAAGGTCTTCGGCAGCGGAGCCTGGACCGGGACGATGCCGAGGACGGCCGCGACCGCCGCCTGCGCCGCCGGCGTCGCCTTGGCGACCCGGTCAGCCAGGGTCACCTTGGCCTTCTTGACCGGCTCGGGCTCGCCCCGGTACACGCGCTTCCACTCGTTGACGCCCCGGCAATTCGCGCCGGGATGGATCACGTTGGCCGCGAGGGCCGCCTCCCACTCATCACCCGGCTTGATGCAGGCGATCGCGTAGATCACCGAGAACGCGCCGGGCAGGCGGTCCACCATTCCCGGCTGGTAGAGGCGGTCGTCATGGCCGATCACGACCAGCTTCGAAAAGTTGGACGCGGAGATCTTCGCCTTGACGCCTTTCTTGAGCGTGTCGAGCTGGTCGTCCATGACCTCCTCCTTGGCGGTCTTGCAGAGCGTCCCCAACTCAAGCGCGTTGCCGGCGTTCTTCTGGTAGCAAGCCTCGATCGCCTGCTGGAACTCGGCGATCGAGCGCGTGTTGCGGCCCGCGGGGTGAACCGCCAGTACCGTGGTACTGGTCTCTTGCGTCTTCGACTTATTTGACATCGTCTGTATTCCCTTGCTTGCGCGCCATTTGAAGGGCCGGCGCATATCCCGTTGACGGCCGCGTATGGGCGGCTGCCCAGGATCAGGAACACCACAAAGGAGCTGCGGTCAGGTCCGTACGGGACGGGGGTAAAATCGAGAGGGTTTTACGGACCTAGGGCAATAGGCGATACGTGACGGCCCAGTTCTCCCCGTTCGAGCCGGGGTGCACTGCAAGGCACATGACGGATTTCCGGCCGGCCGGCGGGACCCATGACTGCCACTGGGGGCGTCCGCCTGTAAGGCGAGCTTCGGCAAGAGCCTGTCTATTGCGCCTTGCGTAATAGGGCTCCCAGGCGCTCGCAAGCGCCTGGTGCGAGCTGGGCCCCATTTCCCGGGGCAAATACTTTAAAGCCACGAAGGCAAAATTGAGGAAGCGCCCCGTGCGGCCGTCAATGTCATCATGGCTGATGCCAGTCGAAGTCTCCAGGTCGCCAACGGCTTCTTGAAACTCAAATTCGAGTTCCTCCATCAGCGGCAGGTAGCCGTTGGGGCTATGCCGGTTGTGCGGGCGGAGTGACTTGCGCAGCTCCTGGCATTGGCGCTTCAGCAACTCAAGGCGCTCCCGTTCTTGTTGATCGTCGACGCCGGAATTCTTGAAGACGTCTGATTCTATCCAGCCTAACCCTTCCATAGCCTCGATCGTGGCGGCGAGCTGTTTTTCCAGATTGCGCAGCCAGGCCTTCGATCTGAGGAGCAAAAGCTTCTCGACTTCGTATTCCCACGCGTGCCGCATCAAGCACTGCTGAATCATATTGCGGCGCTCCTCGTCGAGTTCCGCGCCGACGACTTTCTCCATCGCTTCGAAATCGAGTTCGCCCAGGGTGATGTGCACGGGCAGGTCTTGTACGGGGTCGAGTTCAGACATTGGGATTCGCCGATGGTGTCTGTTCCGCGGAAAAACGACGTTGCGATTTCAGGAATCAGATGCGACCGAAACAACGATCCCATCGGTCAACACTTGCCGTAACCACTAAGCCACTTGGCCTCCAACTTGCCAACCTCGCTTATCTCGGTGCCGGCGCCGAGGAAATGCGACCGGCCAGCCGAGCGCAAGTCCTCAACCATCTCATCATACTGCTCGGGTGTGGGCTCCTCGATCCCGAACCGGCGCAGCAGCTGCCGGACCTGATGGTCCGTGACCGTGCCCTCGTGCGACGCCGTAAACGCCTCGAACTTCGCCGGATCCCTTGCTGAGGGAAACACAGTCCTGGCGGTTCCGTTCTTGAACTCCACTCGGAAATAACGCCCCTCGTGAGACGCTGCCGACGACCGCCTCTTTCAATTCGTACTGGGATGACCGGGGAAAACCCGCACGGCCCCGACGAGGTCGCGCATGCGGGACGCGAGCGTAGATCGCAGCACGTATGCCTCATCGCCGGCCTGGCTTTGAATCCGATCTATCAAACTTGCGATCTCGACCCGCGATTGCGCGAATGCCTCGTTTTGGTATGATAGTTGGCGGCGCTTCTCCATCAGGGTCGTTAGCTGTTTATCCAGTTCGCCGACGAGCGCGTCTAGTTCTCGCAGCTTCGCACGTAGGTAGTCGGACCCCGCCTCGACGACGAGCTGGAATGCGCGGTCACGCTGAACCTTGACGTCATCGAGCCGACCCTCTTTAACCTGGATTTCGGCGTCAACAGCTTGCCTTTCATGCTGATCGACTAAGCTGTTGGAAAGCGCGCCCAGGTCGATCTCCCTGACGAACGTCAGGAAGCTCAGCTCCAAATCCACCAGCCTCCAAAATACGGGCCGACAAGCTCCAAGTCCCTCCAGCGCGTTGACGCACGCCAGCACGCGGCCGCCCCTCGCGCCTTTATTGACTATGTGCAACTTGGCTCCGCATGCCGCGCAGAATGAGATCTTGCCAAACAAGTTCGTGAAGCTGGCTCCCTTGCGGCCGCCGCCACCTCGCCTCTTGTTGATCGCGCTCTGGGCCTTGAAATACAGGTCCTCGGTGATGATGGCTGGGTAGTAGCCGAGGATCACATCGCCGGCGGGCCGGTTCTTTCCACCGACCCTCGTAGCGGGTTGAAATTCACCCAACACCGATCGAGATCGCAGCAGGCGCAGGACGAACGTCTTGGACCAGCCGCGAGCTTTCGGCCCGAAGGACTTGACGCCCTCGTTGTTCAGGCGCACCGCGATGGTCTTCACGCCCATGCCGCGATCGGCGCAGTCGGAGAATATCCGGCGTACGATTTTTGCGCGGGCCTCAACGATGTCGAACCCGCTCTTGTCCGCGCGCGGCTTCAGCCATGTCCTCGTCGTCGACGTCAGAATCTTTGAGCCGGCATTTCTTCGCTTGTTCTCCCAGGCCGCAGCCCCGCGATCTGACTTGGTTCGGGACTCGTCATGGGCGCGCTGCAATACTCCCAGCGACAGGATCAGCTCGCTGTGGTCGGAGTCGGCGGTATAGACGTGACCGTCGATCAGTGAGGCGATCACGATGCCTGCGTCTAGCAGTTCCAAAAACACTCTGAGCGACTGGCGGGCCTTCGCTCTGGATAGCCTGTCCAGGCTTTCGACGATCAAGTAGCTGCCCTTCGCGATCTGCCCGGCTCGTACCGCCATCAGAAATTTGCCGAGGTCGCCGCGCTCAAGATTCTCCCCCGTAAAACCCGACATGCCGATGTCGGCGAGACGAAAACTCGTGTCGAGAATGAGACCGTTTTCGCGAGCGAACTTCTCGGATCTTTCGACTTGCCTTCGGAGGCTGTCGCCTTTGAGCTGCGGGCCGGTCGACATCCGAACGTAGGAATAAGCCGTCGTCATTGAACGTGTCCGTGCCGCAAGAGCCTAAAAAACTTAATAAAGCCAGTGGCTTAAAATGTCAATAAAGGATACATCAATCCTCAACGCCACCACGCCCTTGTTCACCGTCCTGGTGATGGCGGCTTTTGGCGACGAGCCGCTGGCGGCACGCCGAGTCGTCGGCGTCCTGGCCGGCCTCGCCGGCGTGATCATACTGCACGGCCCCGGGCTCGACCTTGCCGGCGGGGAGACGCTCGGCATGCTGCTCTGCCTCGGCGCCGCCTTGAGCTACGGATTCTCCGGCCTGTGGGGCCGGCGCCGGCTGGCCGGCATCCCGCCCCTCACCTCGGCGACCTGCCAGTTGGTCTGCTCGAGCGTGGTGATGCTCGGCCTCGCCGGCGTGGTGGAGCGCCCCTGGCTTCTGCCCGCCCCTGGCCTGCGGACCTGGCTCGCCCTCCTGGCCACCGCCGCTCTGTCGACCGCCTTGGCCTATGTGGTGTTCTTCCGTATCCTGGTACGCTCGGGCGCCAGCAATGTGATGCTGGTGACGCTGCTCATTCCGGTGACCGCCATCCTGCTCGGACATTTCCTGCTCGGCGAGCCGCTCCAGCCACGCGAGATCGTCGGGGCGCTGGTCATCGGCGGCGCGCTCCTGATCGTCGACGGCCGGGTCCTGAAGTTGCTCCGGGGGCACCGGAAGCCATAGCGTTAACGGACACTTTGCTGTATGGCATGCCCGCAAATGCGACGGGGATGAGAAACGATGCGTGCGATGGTCATGGCCGCGGCCCTCTTGGGCTGCCTTTCCGGCATTTGCCGCGCCTACGACGTGCCGACCGTGCAGGGGCAGGCGATCTGCGACACCCTCGCGCAGATCGAGGAGCTGTCGATCGCGATCGCGATCGCGGACGACCACTATATCGAGGAGATGGGCAGCAAGGGCTGTCACTATCCGGAGGCCGGGATGCGAATCTCGCTGATCGAGGCCTATGCGGACCAGACCATCCTGTTGTTCCGGAAGCTCGCCGAGACCACGCACCTCGGCCCGGTGCCGGATCGGATCGAGGAGCTGACCAACCTCGCCAAGGTCCGCCTGTACTATCGGGACCGCGATCCGACGATTGGATATACGCTGTTGCGGGTCCCGCACCGGGCCGACGGCGAACGCGACTGGAGCGTGCGGAACTGACCGGCCGCGGCGGTCGGCGCGGTTGAATGCGGCACCACGCCGGCCGCGCCGATTTGTTCCAGATCAACATCTTGAATCTGATTTTGCGAATTCCGCCTCCTTGAAGAGCCGGACAATTCCCTTGCGTCGCGACCGCGGCAAGGCCGACGGCCGCGCTTTGCGCTAGCGCGCCGTAACTCCCAAATCGGCCCGGGGTTCCAAGCCGTTGCGCCGCGATCGGTCTGCATTTTTTGCCCGCACCTGAAACCCATCGGATAGCCGGGCGTTGACCATCGTGCTGATCAAGAAAACAAACGCCACAACTACAACTCGGACAATCAACAAGGAGGCAATCTCATGAGGATTCTTTTGGCAGTCGCGCTCGCCACCGCGCTCGCGGCCCCGTGCATGGCCAAGGACGCCGCTTCGGATGAAGACCAGTCTCAGTCGGACGTCCAGAAGCCGGGCAAGACCGAGCCCCGCGTCCCCGATACGCTGAAGTCCATGCCGGACCAGCGGATCCAGACCGAGGGCCGCGCCAGCTCCGGCCAGCCGGCGGTGAAGGAGAACGAGCGGGTCATCGAGGAGAAGAAGGTAATCGATCGCAAGTGATCGAGGCGCAAGTGATCGAGGGGAAGCCCCGCGACGGCGGGGCTTTTCTTTATGGTACGCGCTGGTGAAATTTGCCGGGGCGCATCTCTTTTGGAACCGCTCTACCCAGGCGCCGCCGCGCTCGCCGCCAATGTGCCGGTCACCTCCAGCACCAGATGATCGCGGTGCTCGCGGCCATACTCGTCCGTCACCCGCACCCTGATGCAGTGGGTGCCGGCTTCGAGGTCGGCGGGCAGGCGCGCGACCCATAGATGCGAGCACAGCTCGGCCTTGACCCACGGCTTCTTGGTGGCCTGGTTGCGGGCGAACACCTCCCTGACGAACGGGTCCGCACGCCGCTCGCGTCCCATCCGCACCGGCGCGCGCTCGCCGATCCGGTACTCCACCGCGGTGCGCGGGCCGCCGTCGAAAACGTTGACCAGGAGATCGGTGGCGCCGGCAGCGTCCTGCGCGATCGGCGAGCCAACCAGCTGGCTCATGCGGAGATCGTCGCCGGTCTCCTTGCGAGCCCGGCGCGGTTCGCTGTCGAGAACGATGCGCACTTGCCGGGCGTTGGGTTCCTTGGCGGGCTGGTAGCGCGTGGTGGCGCGATTGCCCTCGACGCTCAGCACGTGAAATCCGTTGGGCGTTCCATCCTGGCTGTCCGCGACCGCGACGCCGCGGCGATCGTAGGGACCGCTCCACCACGAGCCCGACACCGCGGTCATCACATGGTGATGATGCGGCGCGCGCTCCTCGCCGCCGAGATAATGGTGCTCGGTGGTGTGCATATGACCCGAGAAGCTGATCGCTGGCCGATCGCCCAGGAGCTTGACGAACGCAGCGCCATCGACCGTGTTGCTGGCCGGGTCTTCGGGCTCGAGATAGGTGCGGAGCGGAATGTGCATGGCCGCCACCACCAGCCGCTCCGCCGGCGTCGCCGCCAGCACATTGGCTACGAAGGCGAGCTGCCGCCTGCCGAAGCGGCCCTGGTATCGGCATCCCGGCGCCCCCGAGCGCGCCCCGAGATAGTCGACATTGTCGAGCATCAGGAACAACGCGCCGCCATATTCGAAAGCGTAGTGGCTGGGGCCAAACGTCTGCTTGAAGGTCTCGCGCGAATACCTGCCGTCCGGCGCATCGAGGTTCAGGTCGTGATTGCCGACGATATTGTGCCACGGCACCCCGAGTTGCCCGATGATGCGGTTGTAGCGGCCATAGAGCGACAGATCATCCGACATGATGTCGCCGGCGGTCAGCCCGAAGGCCGCCTTGGTGCCGATCAGCGGGTTGACCACGTCGTCGCGGATGAAGTCGATCTCGGCCGGGCTGCCGGCATGCGGATCGGTGAACATCAGCACGTCGAAGCGGCTCGGCTCGTCTACCTTCCGGAGCGCGAAATCGACCGAGCCCGGCAGCGGACCGCTCGGCGCGATGCCGCGATCGCGCAGGCCCAGGTGGGCCGGCGTGCCCTGCGGCTGATGGATGTAGTAGAAGCGCGGCAGCATGACGCCGCGCTCGACCGGCACCGCGTAGCCGCTCGGCTTGATGACGAAAACGATGGTCTCGTCGTCGATCGGCAAAGCGTAGCGTCCTTCGCCGTCGGTCTTCACCACCTCGCATCCGTTGGAGACCAGCACCCCCGCGATGCCGGGATCGCCGGCCTGGCGCCGGCCGATGCCGGAGCGATCCTCGAACACCACGCCGGTCGCGGTGCGCGCACCGCCATCCGGTGCGAGGCCCGCCGCCGCGGACGGGCTGGCGCCGGCCAGCGTGATGGCGGCGCCGCCGCGCACCACGTCTCGCCGCGTGATCAAGAGATCCTTCTCCAAGCTCACGCCTCCGGATGATGAGAGGACTACGCAAGGCGACGCCAGCGCGCGGGCGGAACGGCACGACGGCACCGCCGGCGGTTCCGGGAACCGCATCGAGGCGACGCCGGGGCCTACCCTTCGAATCGTACGGAAAGTGCCTGCGTCGTCTGACAGCGGCCCGACACTTATGCGACGGCTGGATGACTCCGTTCGCGTCAGCAGCCGCAATTGCGCTTGAAAGCGCGGCGGCCTCGGCGGTAAATGCCGCGCACAAAAAAGGACGGTTCGCATATGGCCGAGGTCTGCACGCAGGGCGTCGATACCGGGTTCGTGGCGTTGGGTTATGCCAAGGTGGCGGCGCTGGGCGTGGTGCAGGGCATCACCGAGCTGTTGCCGATCTCCTCGACCGCGCATATGCGGATCGTTCCCGCGCTGCTGGGATGGCAGGATCCCGGCTCGGCATTCTCCGCCGCCATGCAGCTAGCCGCGCTCGCCGCGGTGGTGAGCTATTTCTGGAGCGACGTGCGCCAGCTCGCAGTGGGCTCGCTCGGTGCGCTGGTACGCCGGGACTTTGCGGACCGGCATTTTCGGCTGGCGCTGTGGATCGTGCTCGCCACCATCCCGATCGGGCTCGCCGGCCTGGCGCTCGCCGGCGTGCTCAACACCTGCAGCTCGCCGCTGCGCAGCCTCGCCGTCATCGGTTGGGCCTGCATCGTGATGGCGGTGCTGCTGGCGCTCGCCGAGCTGCGCGCGCGACATTTGCGCAAGCTCGCCGACGCGACGCTCGTCGACGCCATGCTGGTCGGCGTCGCCCAGATCGGTGCGCTGATCCCGGGCGTGTCGCGCTCCGGCTCCACCTTGACGGCGGCACTCTGGCTCGGCTTCAAGCGCGACGAAGCAGCGCGCTTCTCGTTCCTGCTCGGGCTGCCCGCGATCGCGCTCGCCGGCTTGAAGGAATTGTGGGAGCTGCACAAGGCCCAGCTCGACGCCCATGGCTGGTCGATCCTCGCGGTCGGCCTCGTAGTCGCCTCGCTCGCGGCCTTCGTGGCGATCTGGACCTTGATGCGGGTGCTGGAGCGCTACACGGCCTGGCCGTTCGTGATCTACCGCGGCGTGCTCGGCGTGATCCTGCTGGCCGGATTGGCGATGGGTTGGCTGGTTTGACGGCTGGTCGCGGCCTGGCGTCGGGTTGGTTCGCCGTCACCGCGCCAGCGTGAGCAGCCGGCGCCAACGCACCGTCCAGGGCCAAGCCCAGACCTCCCAGGCGTGGTCGCCCTCGCGCACCGAGAAGAAGATCACCTGGGCGCGGCCGATGAGGTTCTCGAACGGCACGTAGCCGACCTCGCCCGGCACGCGGCTGTCGGCCGAGTTGTCGCGGTTGTCGCCCATCATGAAATAGTGTCCCGGCGGAACCTGGAACACCGGCGTGTTGGCGTAAGGGCCGTTGCCGACCAGGTTCCAGGTCGTATAGCTCACCCCGTTCGGCAGCGTCTCCCGCCAGCGCTGGACACGGGCGCTCGCCCCGCCCTCGCTGTCCACAACCTCCCCGATGCGCTCGCGCGGCACCGCCTGCTCGTTGATGTAGAGCGTCGCATTGATCATCTGGATGCGATCGCCCGGCAGCCCGATGACGCGCTTGATGTAATCGACCGAGTCGTCCTTGGGCAGGCGGAACACCACGATGTCGCCGCGCGCCGGCTCGGACGCCCAGATCCGGCCGGAGAACAAGGGCGGCGAGAACGGCAGCGAATAGTGGGTGAAGCCGTAGGAATATTTCGACACGAACAGATAGTCGCCGACCAGCAGCGTCTCCTTCATCGAGCCCGACGGAATGTTGAAGGGCTGGAACAGGAGGGTGCGAAAGACCAGCGCGATGGCGAAGGCTTGCAGGATGACTCGCCCGGTCTCGGCGACGCCGCCGTCTTTGCGCTTTGCGCCCGAACCCACGCTCATCTGCCCCTCGCCGTCGCACGCGTTTGCAGCACATTCGATGGGCGCCGCTACCCTGTCAACCAGCAGATCGCGCCCGGCGCGACCGTGCTTCGCCGTCATCGTCCGCGCCGGGCGGACGAGGCGGTAACCACCGACGCTTCATGCAGGGTCGGGGCTGGCGATTGCCGGATGCTCGGCATTTGCGGGGCACGACGGATCAAAAGCGACCGGCGCGGTTTCTAGGCAAACCCGGCGGTTCGCCGCGGAAGGAGCCGCGGGCCTCGCCGGACACGCGACCGAAGCCGGCAATGCCCGGCTTCGGCGCGAGGATCAGGGCTCGAATCTTCCTTCCGATCCGGTGCGATCGGCAGGCGTCAGTTCGCGGCCGCCTGGTTGGGCTTGGGCGGGTAGGCCGGGTTGGTCTGGGTGCCGCGGATCAGGTCCAGCGCCATGTGCAGGGCCTTGTCGTTCTTGGCATCCGGCGGAACGTAGGACTGCGACCCGGTCTGCTCCTGGCCTTCGGCCGAGAGGTGGCCGCGCAAGGTCGCTTCGCTGGTGGTGTCGGCGCGCGCCTTGAGCTCTTCCGGCACGTCCTGGAGCACCTCGATGTCGGGCACGATGCCCTTGGCCTGGATCGACCGGCCTGACGGGGTGAAGTAGCGCGCCGTGGTCAGCCGCAGCGCCCCGTTGCCGGAGCCGAGCGGGATGATGGTTTGCACCGAGCCTTTGCCGAACGAGCGGGTGCCGATCATGGTGGCGCGCTTGTGATCCTGCAGCGCGCCGGCCACGATCTCGGAGGCCGAGGCCGAGCCGCCGTTGACCAGCACGATCACCGGCTTGCCCTTGGTGAGATCGCCGCCGGGGCGTGCGGTGAAGCGCTGGGTCTCGTCGGCATTGCGACCGCGGGTCGAGACGATCTCGCCGCGGTTGAGGAAGGCGTTCGAGATCGAGATCGCCTGGTCGAGCAGGCCGCCCGGATTGTTGCGCAGGTCGAGAATGAAGCCCTTGAGCTTGTCGCCGTCCTGCGCCGAGATGTCGGCGATCGCCTTCTTCAGGCCGGCGGTGGCCTGCTCGTTGAACTGGGTGATGCGGATATAGCCGACGTCGTCGCCTTCCGAATGCGAGCGCACCGAGAGCACCCGGATAACGTCGCGGGTGAGCGTCAGCTCGACCGGCTTGTCCTGGCCCTTGCGCATGATCTTTAGCTTGATCTTGGTGTTCACCGGGCCGCGCATCTTGTCGACCGCCTGGTTGAGGGTGAGGCCCTGCACCGGCTCGTCGTCGATATGGGTGATGAAGTCGTTGGCCATCACGCCGGCCTTGGCGGCCGGGGTCTCGTCAATCGGCGCAACCACCTTGATGACGCCCTCCTCCATGGTGACCTCGATGCCGAGCCCACCGAACTCGCCGCGGGTCTGCACCTGCATGTCGCGGAAGCTCTTGGCGTCCATGTAGCTCGAATGCGGATCGAGCCCGGTCAGCATGCCGTTGATCGCCGATTCGACCAGCTTGCCGTCGTCGGGCTTCTCCACATAATCGGAGCGCACCCGCTCGAACACATCGCCGAACAAGCTGAGCTGCTTGTAGGCATCGGCCGCCGCCGCCCGCGCGCTCGAGCCGTCGAACACGATCCGGGGCTGCGTGGTCATCAGCGTCAGGGCCGCACCCGCCGCCGCACCGAGGAGAATGAGGGAAGTCTTGCGCATTGTCCGCAAACCTTCTTTTTCGGGTTTAGGCCGGTCACTGGTCCGTGTGCCGGCCAAGAACCTCGTCCAGAGTGAGCAGGAGGACCGAATCGCGTGGCGGGACCGAGGAAAACCCCGAACAGAATCCCGAATGTTCCAGCTCGAAGCTATAATAATTCCGCGTTCCCTTGCATAGGGAATTTGACGACAATCCGCTCGAATTTAGTGCGCCTGTGGCAAAGAACACGCGCGGAATGGCCCCAAATTCACCAAATTCACCATATTGTGGCGTAAACGCCGCCGGTTCGACGCGGCGCCCGCCGCGCTTACGCAAAATGACGTGAGCTGCCATGCGTCGCCGCGGACGACGCCCTCGCGGGTCGAGACCCGAGCGGCCCCGGAGCCCACGTCCGCGCCGGGCGGCGGTTTACCAAATACGCGATGCCGAATGGCGGGGGCGCCGAACCCGCTTGCGGTACCGGGCAATATCGGCAAAAAGACCCTGATCTCGATTGTCACCCGGGCGCTGCGAACGGTATCCTCGAAGCGCTTCAGCCCCAGCCGGCGGCCTCGGCCGCGCGCGTGTTTCGCGAAGCCGGGGAGGCTTGCACGCGATATTTATGCTGTGAATTGCAAAATGGGATGATATTGCCAGTTTGCAATTCGCCAAGTCCTGAAATCCGACCAACCGCCGCTAGCCCGGGGTTGATTGCATGCAACAAACACAGCACCGCCGCCATGGATTCCTCGCGCGAAGAAAAAAACGACAAGGCGATGATGGCGCGTTGCGTCGAGCTGTCGCGGATCGCGGTGGGCAAGACCGAATACCCGTTCGGCACGGTGATCGCGCGCGACGGGCAAATCCTGGCGGAAGCGATCAACCACACGGTCCGCGACGGCGACGTCACGCGACACGCCGAGGTCATCGCGCTGTCGCAGGCGCAGAAGGCGATCGGCCGGGAGCAGCTCCGTCACTACACGCTCTACACCAACATCGAGCCCTGCGCGATGTGCGCCTATTGCATTCGCGAGGCCTGGATCGGCCGGGTGGTCTATGCGTTGAGCTCGCCGGTGATGGGCGGGTGCTCGAAATGGAACATCCTGCGCGACGACGACATGTCGGGCCGCATGCCGCAGATCTTCGCCAACGTACCGGTGGTGGTGAGCGGCGTGCTGGCGGCCGAGGCGCAGCAAGCCTGGCGGGACTGGAATCCGCTGGCCTGGCAGATGATCAAGCTGCGCGGCCTGCTGACCGATCCGCGCCCCGAGCCGGTCCGGGTGCGGCCCGCGCACGGCCGCTCGCTGTGGCACTACATGCAGATCCTGTTCGAGCGCACCCGCCAGGCGCGGGTCGAGACCCAGGCGCCGGACGCGCAAGAGAACAGCCACTTATAGTCCTTTCCCATTCGATCCAGTCCCAGCTGGTTCGCCTCAGGAGCAAGATCGATCATGGATCAAACAACACCTAAAGAGCTCGTCGACCGGCATGGCGCGGGCGGCCTCGACCGCCACGGCACGCCGCACAGCCCGCTCCGCCGTATGATGCGCGCTTTCATCTATTTCTTCTCCTACCACATGGTTCTCACCCGGCAGAACATCCAGAAGGTGCGGGCGGCGGGCTTCAACCTGACGGTCCGCCCGACCGTGTTCCACCCGAAATTCTTCGTCAGCAGCCAGCGCTTCGCCGAGTTCATCGACGCCCTCGATCTCAAGGGCAAGCGCGTGATCGACGTCGGCACCGGGTCCGGCATCCTGGCCTTGGCGGCGGCGCGCGCCGGCGCCTCGAGCGTGGTGGCGGCCGACATCAATCCGAACGCGGCGCTCAATGCCACCGAGAACGCCCGCGCCAACGGGTTCGGCGACCGCATCGTGGGGGTCTGCTCCAACCTGCTGTCCGGCCTGGCGCCGCGTCCCATGTTCGACGTGATCCTCTCGAGCCCGCCCAAGCATGCGGGCGAGCCGAAAAACCTGGCCGATCGCGGCTGGAAGGCGGGCCCGGCCTATCGCGACGTGGCAGCCCTGTTCGACCAGGCACGCGAGCGTCTCAATCCGGGCGGCAAGATCTACGTGATGGTCTCCTCGGATTCCGACCTCGACCTGTTCGGCAAGCTGATCGACAAAGCCGGCTTCCGCGCCAAGCTCGCGCACGAATACTCGATCCTGATCGAGTCGTTCATCATCTACGAGCTGGCGGCGGGCTGAGCGTCCTTCGAGACGCATCGCTTAAGCGATGCTCCTCGGGATGAGGCCGATGATCGAGGGCTCTGTAGGGTGGGTAACGCGCCAAGGCCGCAGCCTCGAACAACAGGCACGGCGTAGCGGCGCGTTGCCCACGCGGAGCGGCCTCTCGGATGCAGTCGCGTGGGCAAAATTGCGCACGCCGAGCGACCCGGATCGCCGTGCCAGGCAATTTTACCCACCCTACGCGCGCGGTCGCCTCAAGGGACCGGCAAATCCCGCGCCAGCGCGAGCTTCTCCTCGACCACCACGCGGCGGACCGCGGGACGCGCCAGCATCCTGTCCTTGTGCGCCGTGTAGGCCTTGAGCTCGTGCAGCGGCAGCTCGCGGCGGAATCCCCAGGCGTAGAACACCAAGCCGTAGGCATCGAGCACCGAGTAGTCGCCGGCGAACCATTCCCGGCCCGCCAGCATGCCGTCGATCTGCTGCAGATAGCCATGGAAGCTCTTGAGGCCGGCCTCCCGGATGGTCGGATAGGCGGCCGGATCGGTGGCGTAACGCTCCGGGCGGCCGATATGGGCGTGCGCCGGATGCACGCTCGCCGCAAAGAAGCCGATCGTCGAAAGCGCCCGCGCCTCGCCGATCGGATCGCACGGCCAGAGCCCGAACCGCTTGCCGAGGTAGGGCAGGATGGCGGTGTTCTCGGTCAAGGCCTCGCCGTCGTCGAGCCGCAACGCCGGCACCCGCCCCTGCGGGTTGATCTTGAGATAGAGCTCGGTGCGCTGCTCGCCGTTGGCGAGATCGACCGGCTGCTTCGCATACAACTCGCCGCTCTCCTCGAGCACGATATGCGGCGCGAGCGAGCAGGCACCGGGCGTGAAATACAGCGTCAGCATGTCGATGCTCCTAGCGGGTCGGCGGGCCCGACAACCCGGCAGGGCCTTCGGCCGTGAAGGTCAGGTCGAGAATCTTCCAGTCCTTGTACTTGCCGGGCGGCAGGCCGGCGTAGGGTTGGCATTTCTGCAGCGCCCGCTTCGCGCTGTCCCGGAGCGGACGACCGTCGACCTCGAGCGGCGCGGCGATCAGCTCCGGCGCCGCACCGAGCATTCCGTCGGGACTTAGCGCGATGCGCATTATCACATTGACACCGGGCGCGTTCGGCGTGCCCGCCGGCGCAACCCAGCATTTGCGCACCTGCGCCTTGAATGCCGCGACCTGCTCGCTGGTCAGATTGGCTTTCTCCTCGCTCGGAGGGGCGGCGAGGCTGGCCGAGGATTCCACCGGCAGATTGAGCATCCAGGCGAGCCGCGCCGCCGTGGCGGCGCGCTCCTCGGCGTTGTCCTGCGGCGCCGTCGGCGGCTCGCTCTTGATCTCGTTCCTGGTCTCGTTTTTGGGCTCGTTCTTCGGTGTCGGTGTCGGTGTCGGCGTCGGCTTCTGCTCGGCTTGGCGTGGCGGCTTGGGCGGCTCGGTCTTGCTGGGATCGCCTTTGGGCGGACTTTTCGCGGGCCGCGCCAGCTCGGATTTCTGCTCCGCCTTGGCGTCTTCCGCTTTGGCGATTTCCGTCTTGGGCGGCTCCGGCTGCGCCGCCGGCGGGGCGTCCTGCGGCGGCACCAGATCGACCAGCACCGGCTCCGGGCTCACCCCCTCCAACGTCCTCGCATTGGGCGCGAGCATCAGCCACAGCATGACCACTGTGTGAATGGCGACCGATATCGCGAGACAGGTGCGCATGCGTCGATACGATCAGCCCAATGGACAGCACAAACGTGGCGCCGGAACCGTTCGAATGCGTCGCCCGCCGACCATGATGGCGGCTTCGGGCGTCGATACGGCCACAGGTTCCCCTCTTCCAGGATAGCACGTCGCGGTGGCGCGGTGGACCGGATTTCGGATATTGTCCCGCCGCCGCTCGGCGCGACCCGGGGATCGTCGCGCCGGACCAACCGGGAGGTGCTCATGACTGGCGCTGGGACAGAACCGAGCAAGATCGTCGCCAAGCCCGCCACGACATTGCTGGCCGGGGTGGTGCTCGTTGCCGTTGCGGGCGCTGCCGCGCAGGCGCGGGTGACCAAGATCGTCGTCGACACGCAGGTGACGCCCGCCTTCAACGGCGCGACCGCCGGCGACGCCGGCCCTTATGAGACCGTGGCCGGGCGCGCCTTCGGCGAGCTCGATCCGGCCGACCCGCATAACGCGATCATCCAGGACATCAAGCTGGCGCCGCGCAATGCGCACGGCATGGTCGAGTACACGGCGTCCTTCCAGCTGGTGAAGCCGGTCGACATGTCGCGCTCGAGCCGCCTGATGTGGCACGACGTGCCCAACCGCAGCGGCCGGATCACCATCGGGCCGCTCGAGCGCGCCAACGGCGACATCGGCCTTTCCAGCGGCTGGCAAGGCGACGGCTCCGGCCAGACCGTTCCGCGACCCGACAACGACTATGTCATCGTGCCGGTGGCCAGGAATCCGGACGGGTCGCCGATCACCGGCCGGGTGATGGCGCGCATCCTCAATGCATCGGGCGCAAATTCGCAACCGATGATCGTCCACTCCAATCCGCTGCCCTATCGGCCGTCCAGCCTCGACACCAGCCAGGCGAGCCTCACCACCCATGCGTCGGAAACCATCGACGGAGTGATCGGAGCGACCGCCGAGATCGCGCCCACCGAGTGGGCCTTCGCCAAATGCAGCGCGGAGAATCCGTTTCCCGGCACGCCCGACCCGACCCAGATCTGTCTCAAGAACGGTTTCGATCCCAAGCTCCTCTACCAGGCGGTGTTCACCGCCCGGGATCCGCTGGTGCTGGGAATCGGTTTTGCGGCGTTCCGCGATGTGGCCTCGTTCTTCCGCAACGCTACCCAGGACGATGCCGGAACCCCCAATCCGGTCGCCGGCGGCGTCGCCTGGGCGATCACCCGCGGGCGTTCCCAATCGGGCAATTTCATCCGCGGCCTGCTCCATCTCGGCTTCAACCAGGACGAAGCCGGACGTCAGGTTTACGACGGCGCATGGCCGATCATCGCCGGCCGGCGCATCGCCTTGAACTTCCGCTTCGCCATGCCGGACGGCGTGCTCAAGCTCTACGAGCCGGGCAGCGAAGGCCCGCAATGGTGGACGCCGTGGCCCGATCCGGTGCGCGGCCTGCCGGCCGCCAGCATTCTCGATCGCTGCACCGCCACCCGCACCTGTCCCAAGATCATCGAGCACTTCGGCGCCGCCGAGGTGTGGGGCCTTAAGCTGACGCCCGAATGGGTCGGCACCGCCGGCGATGCCGACATCCCGCTGCCGGACAACGTGCGGCGCTACTACATCGCGAGCACCCAGCACGGCGGCGGCAAGGGCGGCTTTGGCACCAGCGCCCTGCCGCCCCCGGCCTGCCCGAGCACCGGCTACGGCAAAGGCAGCTTGGCCGACAATCCGATGCCCCATACCGAGACCGTGAATGCCATCCAGATGCACTTCCGCAATTGGGTCATGAAGGGCGTGGCACCGCCGCCGAGCCGCTACCCCAACCTGGCGAACGGAACGCTGGTCGAACTCGACCAGCACCGCCATGGGGTTCCCGGCAATTCCGGGACTGCCGGCCGGCACCCCGACCGGTCTGGTCAATCCGACCCTCGACTACGACTTCGGCCCCGGCTTCAACTACATGGACGGCTCCGGCGTGCAGACCGTGGTGCCGCCCGCCATCAAGCATGTCATCAAGATGAAGGTCCCCAGGGTCGATGCCGACGGCAACGAGCTGGGCGGCGTGCCGGTGGTGTTGCGCGATGCGCCGCTCGGTACCTATCTGGGCTGGAACATCACGGCGGCCGGATTCCACAAGGGCCAGATCTGCAACTACGCGGGCGGCATGATTCCCTTCGCTAGGACCAAAGCCCAGCGCATGGCCAACGAGGACCCGCGCCTCTCGCTCGAGGAGCGTTACATCAACCACGCCGGCTATGTGGCGGCCGTCGAGGCTGCCGCCCAAAACGCGGTGGCGGAGGGCTTCCTGCTGCCCACCGACCAGAAGAAGCTGGTGGCGGCGGCGGAGGCTAGCGACGTGCTGAAATAGAGCACGTTACGATCGCGTGCGGTCGAGCCTCGAGCAACGATGGCGCGTTCGTGCCCGCAAGGCCGGCCGCGTATACGAGTTCCGTCGCGACACAACGAGTGTAACCGAGGAGGATAATTCATGAAGGTTTCGAGCCCCGGACATCTCGCAATCGCCGTGTCTTTTTTCCTCTTCGGCGCTTGCGGGCTCGCGAGCGCACAAGCAGTCAACTACCACCTGCTCAAGACGGTGGGTCTACCTCCGGCGCCGGGCGCGCGCGAGTATTACGACTACCTTACCGTGGATGCCGACGCCCGCCGCGTCTACGTAACGCATGGGACTGAGGTGGACGTACTGAATGCCGATGACTACTCGCTCATGGGCAAGATCGGCGGTTTACAACTGAGTCACGCGGTTGTCGTGCTCAAGGAGCTCGGAAAAGGGTTCATCACCGACGGCGACGCCAAAAAGGTCGTCGTATTCGACCTCGACACTCTCAAGGTCACCGGCGAAGTAGTAACGAACCAACCCGACACCGATGCTCTGGTTTACGATCCGGCATCGAAGTACCTCTTTTCCATCAATGGCAACAGCGGAAACGCGACGATTATCGATCCGGCGAAGGAGACCGCCGTCAAGATGATCGACCTGGGCGGCTCCGCGGAGTTCGGCGTCGTCGACGGCAAGGGGACGCTTTACAACAACAACGAGGCGAAGAGCGACGTAGTGGTCATCGATACGCGCACGCTCGCAATCAAGGCGCGATGGCCGGCCGCGCCCGCCGGAACGGTCACCGCGCTGGCGATGGACTTGAAGAATCAGCGGCTGTTCTCCGCGGGTCGCAGCCCGCAGTTCCTGGTCATGATGGACGCGAGCAACGGTAGGGTCATCCAGTCCTTCCCCATCAGCGCCGGAGCGGACGCCGCCGTCTTCGAGCCGGAGACTGGCCTGCTGTTCGTCTCCACCCGCGAAGGCATGGTCCACATCTTCCACGAAGACACGCCCGACAAGCTCAGCGAGGTGCAGACGCTCAAGACGGAATATGGGGCCAAGACGATGGCGCTTGATGCAAAAACCCACAACATAATCCTGAGCACATCCGATTTTGATCCGGCCCCTCCGCCCACCGAAAAGCAGCCGCGTCCAAATCCGCGGGCGAAGCAGGGAAACTTCCGGGTACTGGTTTATGGGCGCTGAATTGGGACGGTAGCCGGGCCACGCGCCGGCCTTTTTTCGTCAACCTGGTGGCGGCCGTCGAAGCCGCCGACGTTCAAGCCGAGACGGCTTGGGGCGGCCATCCGCCCCCGCGTCAGGAGCCGGGCTGGATGGCGGGCGAGGCCGTCAACGGCAGATAAGACGGAACCGGATCATCGAAATGGAACAGATCGCCCGGCGCTGCGGTCGGTTCGCTTCCCCGCCTGGACACGTCGAGATCCGGGCCGAAGTCGGCGATCTGCAAGCGCCGCACCGAGCTTGCCATCAGCTCGCGCGGGCTCGTCGTCGGGCGCGGCGTCATCAGGAATGCCCCGAACAGCCGGGGAAACTGCCCATGCCATTTGCCGATCTTGCCATCGCATGCCGAGCAGACCGGCATGAGGTCGCGCACCCGCGCGGACCAAAAGTGGCACAGCGCCGTGTCTTCGTGACAGCCGCACTTGCCGCAGCGAAACGTGGCCATTGCCGACACTCCTGTTCAGGAAACGGCCCTCTGCCGGCGCCCAGGCTTCCATTCGGCATGGTCGAACCGGGCAGGCTTCTGGCGTGATCTGCAATGGTAACCCGCCAGCTTGGTTTATGTTCCGGAGCCGCGCCCGAACATCGCCGGCGATGCGGCGCATCTGCCGCAGGGCCGCATGCAAGGGGCGCCGCCCGACGGCTTCCGACCGGCCTTGCCGATTGCTATCATCTGCTCCGCTGGCATTACTTCGGGGATGCCGGCTCAAATAATCAGATCGCGATCGGCGCGACACCAGCACCAATAATCGGAATGCCGCATCCGCGGCTTCGCCAGGGAGGAATAAAGTGATCAAATCCAATACCGTAATCAAATCCAAACGCTTGCAAATCTCGATCCTGGCCGCCGGCGCCGTCGCGGCGCTCGGCGCCAGCGCATGGGCCGCCGGCCTCACCCGCGTCACCACCATCGCGATACCGGGCGAGAAGCTCGAGCAGTTCGACATCGGCTACGTGGATTCGGAGGCGGGACGCTACTACATTGCCGACCGCTCCAACGCCGCGGTCGACATTTTCGATACCCGCAACATGAGCTACGTAGGACGCGTCGCCGGTTTCGTCGGCCTCAAGTTCAACGCCGAGAAGAAGCCGGTAATCCCGCTCAGCGGGCCCAACGGCCTCGCCTTCGATCCGGTGCAGAAGCAGCTGTGGGCCGCCGACGGCGACAGCACCGTCAAGGTCATCGACGTCGCCGCCAATCCGCCCAAGATCATCGCCTCCATCAACACCGGCGGCCAGCGGCGGGCCGACGAGCTCGGCATCGACACCAAGGACGGGATGGTGCTGGTCGGCAACAATGCCGACAAGCCCTCCTATGTGACCTTCATCTCGACCAAGCCCGACCATGCCATCCTGGCCAAGCTCGAGATGCCGGACGCCAGCGACGGCATCGACCAGCCGCTCTATGTGCCGGAGACCGGCATGTTCTACGCCTCGGTGCCGATCTGGAAAGAGGACAAGAACCACGGCGGGCTCGCGGTGATCGATCCCAAGACCTTCAAGATGACCAAGCTGATCCCGATCGACGATTGCGGGCCGCTCGGCTTGGCGCAGGGGCCCGGCACCAAGGTGATCGTGGGCTGCAGCGCCGGCTCGAAGACCCGCACCCCCACCATGCTCACCCCCGCCACCGTGATCATCGACGTGGCGACCGAGAAGGTGGTCAAGGTGATCCATGAGCTCGGCGGCCAGGACGAGGTCTGGTACAACCCTGGTGCCCGCCAGTACTACACCGCATCGCGCGAGATGCCGACCGGCCCGGTGCTGGGCGTCATCAATGCCGACACCGACACCTTCGTGGAAAGCATCGCCACCGGCGAGAACGCCCATTCGGTCGCGGCGGATTCCAAGAACAACGCGATCTTCGTACCGCTGACCGCCGGCAACCCGGTCTGCCCCAACGGCTGCATCGGAGTGTACCAGATCAAGTAGGCGGGACAGCGCACTTGTCCCGGGCGCAGCGCAGCACTCCTTCGGTGCTGCGCTGCTGACCCGGGACCGTTCCAAACACAGGAGTCCGGAACGGTCCCGGACCAGCGGTGCATCGTTCCGCAAGAGCTGCACGCTGCACCGCATCCGGGACGCGCAGCCGTCGGTCGGCTCGAACAAACGCGACTGAAGGAGGCATGCGATGACCGGATGGATCAGGCTCTTCGCCGCGACCGTTTCGCTCCTTGGCACGACCGGATCGGCGTTTGCGCAAGATGCTTTTCCGGCGCGGCCGGTGCATCTGCTGGTGCCGTTCGCGCCGGGCGGCGCCGTCGATATCGTGGCCCGCACGCTCGGCGACGAGCTAGCGGGGCGTTGGGGCCGCTCCGTGGTGGTGGAGAACCGCCCAGGCGCCGGCGGGGTGGTAGCGTCCGAGGCGGTCGCCAAGGCCGCCCCAGACGGCTACACGCTCGCCATCGTAGCGACCGGCCATGCCCTCAATCCGCACCTTTACGCCAAGCTGCCCTACAACTCGTTCAAGGATTTCACCCCGCTGTCGTTGATCGGCACCTCGCCCAACATGCTACTGGTGCGCACGAACTCGCCGATCAAGACGCTGGCCGACCTGATCGCGGCGGCGCGCGAGCGGCCCGGACAGATTTCCTACGGCCATGCCGGCAACGGCACCTCGCCGCATCTGGCGGGCGAGCTCCTCAAATTCATGGCCAGGATCGACATCACGCCGGTCCCCTACAAGGGCGGCGCGCCGGCCTTGACCGACCTGATCGGCGGCCACATCCCGATGACCTTCAACAATATTCCGGAATCGATCGCGCAGATCATGGCCGGCACGGTGCGGCCGCTCGGGGTGACGACTGCGATCCGCTCCCCGGTGCTGCCGGATGTGCCCACGATCGCGGAATCCGGACTGCCCGGCTTCGATACCGGCGTCTGGTGGGGCTTGATCGGCCCCGCCGGCCTGCCGGCCGACATCAAGGCCAAGCTCGCCAAGGATTGCGCCGACGCGGTCAACACGGCGACCGTGAAAGCGCGCCTGCTCGCGCTCGGCGCCACCCCGATCGGCAGCCCGCCAGAGCAATTCGCCGCGCTCATTCGCTCCGACTACGAGAAATGGGGGCCGATCATCAAGGCGGCCGGCATTCGCGGGGAATGACTGGGCACGAGCCCCCGGCGCACACGCTTCGACTATTCGCCGCCGTATCGCCAACCCGACCGGTTGCAAACTGCTATAGTGGCAAGCTCCGAAGCCCCGAGGCCTCCATGCGCACCATCGATCGCCGCAAGTTCCTCCATGCTGGCACCGCCACAGCCACCGGCATAGCCGCGCTTGGCATCCTGACCCGGCGCGGCGACGCGGCCGAGTTCAGCTGGCGCTATGCCAACAACAACGTGGCGCAGCACCCGATGAATGTCCGCCTGCGCGACGCGGTGGATCGGATCCGCGAGCAATCGGGCGGGCGCGTCGACATCCAGGTGTTTCCCAACAGCCAGCTCGGCGGCGATACCGACATGCTGTCGCAATTGCGCACTGGCGCGATCCAGCTGTTCAACCTGTCCGGCCTCATCCTCTCGACCTTCGTGCCGCTCGCCTCGATCAACGGTATCGGTTTCGCGTTCAAGGACTACGATCAGGTGTGGAGCGCCATGGACGGCGAGCTCGGCGCCTTCATCCGCGCCGCGATCGCCAAGTCCGGGCTCTATGCTTTTGGCGCCATGTGGGACAACGGCTATCGCCAGATCACCAGCAGCACCCATGCGATCAACGCACCCGGGGATCTCAAGGGCTTCAAGATCCGGGTTCCGGTGAGCCCGCTGTGGACCTCGATGTTCAAGGCGTTCGGCTCAGCGCCGGCCAGCATCAACATCAACGAGGCCTATTCGGCGATGCAAACCAAGATCGTGGAGGGGCAGGAGAACCCGCTGGCGCTGATTGATCTCTACAAGTTCCACGAGGTGCAGAAATTCGTCTCCATCACCAACCACATGTGGGACGGATTCTGGACGCTCGCCAACGGTCGGGTCTGGGCCGCGCTGCCCAAGGATCTGCAGGACGTGGTCGAGCGCAACCTCAACGCCGCCGCCAAGCAGGAGCGCGAGGACGTGCGCGCGCTCAATGCCTCGCTGCAGGGTGCGCTCGGCCAAAAGGGCATGGCCTTCAACAGCACCGATCCGCAGCTGTTCCGCACCGCCTTGCGCAATGCCGGCTTCTACGCCGAGTGGAAGGAGAAATACGGCGCGCAGGCCTGGGCGGTGCTGGAGAGCCAGGTCGGTGGACTCAGCTGAAGCCACCGGCTGGCAGCGATCGACGGTGCTCGGCCGCCTCGACCGGTGGCTCGCCCGCCTGACCGAAATTCCGGCCGCCGTCCTGGTGGCGGTCGAGATCCTGGTGCTGCTGGCGGGCGTGATCTCGCGCTACGTCTTCAACTCCCCGCTGACCTGGTCGGACGAGCTCGCCTCCATCCTGTTCCTGTGGCTCGCGATGCTGGGCGCCGTCATTGCACTGCGGCGGGTCGAGCACATGCGGCTCGGCTTTCTGGTGTCGCGCGCGCCGCCGCACTGGCGCGCCTTCGTCGAGACGCTCGCCACCACGGTGGTGCTGGTGTTCGTGCTCGCCATCATCTGGCCGGCGCTCGATTACGCGAGCTCCCAGCAGCTGATCACCACCCCGGCGCTCGAGATTCCGGACGCCTACCGGGTAGCCGCCATCGCGGTCGGGGCCGCCCTCATGCTGCTGATTGCCGGCGCGCGCCTGCTCGAGCATGCCAGCCTGCGCGCGGTCCTGCTCGCGCTTGCGATGGTGGGTGCGGTCGCGGCCGCCCTGTGGCTCGCCGCTCCCGCCCTGCTGGCGATGGGCAACTACAATCTGGTGATCTTCTTCGTCGTCCTGGTCGGCGCCCTGGTCGCGCTCGGGGTGCCGATCGCATTCGCGTTCGGGCTCGCCACCTTCGCCTACTTGGCGTTCACCACCCAGATTCCGCTCACCATCGTGATCAGCCGCATGGATGCCGGCATGTCCGGCCTCATTTTGCTGGCGGTGCCGCTGTTCGTGTTTCTCGGCCTGATGATGGAGATGGCGGGGCTGGCGCGCGCGCTAGTGGACTTCATCGCCGCGCTTCTGGGCCATGTGCGCGGCGGCCTCGCCTATGTGCTGCTCGGCGCCATGTACCTGGTCTCCGGCATCTCCGGCTCCAAGGCGGCCGACATGGCGGCCGTGGCGCCGGTACTGTTCCCGGAGATGAAACGGCGCGGCGCGCGGCCGGGCGAGCTGGTGGCGCTGCTGGCGGCGTCCGGCGCCATGTCGGAGACGATTCCGCCGAGCCTGGTGCTGATCACCATCGGGTCGGTCGCCAATGTCTCGATCCAGGGTCTGTTCACCGGCGGGCTCCTGCCCGCTCTGGTGGCCGCCTTGGTGCTGGTGGTGATCTGCTATTTCCGCTCGCGCGGGGACGATCTGAGCGGGGTGGTGCGGGCACCGTTGCGACAGGTGGGCTTGAGCTTTCTGGTGGCGTTGCCGGCGCTGGCGCTCCCCTTCCTGATCCGCAGCGCGGTGATCGAGGGCGTCGCCACCGCGACCGAAGTCTCGACCGTCGGGGTGGTCTACACGGCGCTTGCCGGCCTCTTGTTCTATCGCCGCTTCGATTGGCGGCGGCTCTATCCCATGCTGGTCGAGACCGCCTCGCTCTCGGGCGCCATCCTGTTCATCATCGGCACCGCCACCGCCATGGCCTGGGCGCTCACCCAATCGGGCTTCTCGCACCAGCTGGTGGCCGCCATGGCGCAGGTGCCGGGCGGTCAGCTCGGCTTCCTGGCGATCTCGATCGTGGCCTTCATGGTGCTGGGCAGCGTGCTGGAAGGCATCCCGGCGATCGTGCTGTTCGGGCCGTTATTGTTTCCGGCCGCCCGCGCGCTCGGCCTGCACGACGTGCACTACGCCATGGTGGTGATCCTGGCCATGGGCATCGGCCTGTTCGCGCCGCCGTTCGGGCTCGGCTTCTACGCCGCCTGCGCCATCGGCCGGGTCGCGCCCGAGGAGGCCATGGGACGGGTGTGGCCCTACCTCGCCGCCGTGCTGGCCGCGCTGGTGATCGTGGCGCTGTTTCCGTGGCTGTCGATCGGGTTTCTATAGCGCTGATCGAAGGGCTGGTGGTTACTGGGGCGCCCGCTTTCGCGGGCGATGACAACCGTGGGATCCATGCCGAGACTGGCTTACAATGGCGCCGAGCGGCTCCAAAGCCGAGACAGGGAGGCGAAGATGAGCGCACGTAACATTCGCATCGCGCTTGTATTGTTGGTGAGCTTGTTCGCCGCAGCAGTCCTGCTGCCGGCTCCGGTCTCCGCGCAGCCGAACCCGCCGGCGACCGGCGTCGCGGCGAAGCGGCCGGTGCTGCAGGCCGCCTGCGACCATTGTCCGTGGGGGGCGCTCGGCAACCTGGTCAAGAAGATCATGGCCTCGTCCGGCTATGACGTTCAGGTCTGCCTCTCGTGCTCCGGCCGGGAGGCGCCGCGGATTGTCGCCAAGCGGTCGTTCCCGCCCGAGATCACCGATCGGCAGTTCGCGGAAGGCACCCTGGTCAATCCGGACGGTCCCATCGACTTCGGGGTCACCGGCATGGATGCGGTCCGCCGCGCCTATGACGGCACCGCCAATTTTCCCGAGGGCGCGTTCAGGAATCTCCGCATCATCGCCCGGATCGAGAATCCGGCCTATCTGATGGTGGCGGTGACCAGGGAATCCGGGATCACCGATCTCAGGCAGGTGCGCGAGCGCAAAATGCCGGTGCGGATTCTCGCCGGCGTCGGCGCCCTGGTGGCGCCGGTACTGGCCTACTACGGCCTGACCCCGAAGGATGTCGAGGCGCTCGGCGGCGCCATCTATGCGGGCAATGCGCTGCTCAAGAACGCCGGCTTCGATGTCATCATCGGCAGCGGGGTGCTGGCCAACAATCCCGAAGGCAACATGTGGTACGAGATGTCGCTGAAGAAGGATCTGGTGTTCCTGCCGCTGCCCGAGGATCTGCGCCAGAAGCTCGCCCGCGAGGACGGGGCGCAGCTGGTGGAGATTCCGTTCCGCTACATGCGCGGCGTCGGCGACAAGCCGGTGCCGGTGGTCGGGACCTCGGGCGAAGCCGTCTACGGCCGTGACGATCTTCCGCAGCAATTCGCCTACGACGTGGCCAAGGCGCTCGACGAGCAGCACGGACTGCTCAAATGGGCCGTGGTGCCGTTCTCCTACGATCCCGCGACGGTGGCGGACGGCGGCGGCGTGCCGCTCCACCCGGGCGCCGAGCGCTATTACCGCGAGCGCGGCTATCTGAAGGCGGAAGCCGCGGCGCGGTAAACAGCAATCTCGCAGGTCGTAGGGTGGGCAACGGGTGGGCAACGCGCCTGCCGTGGCTTTGAAGGGTGCGGCAACGCCTATCGGCGCGTTGCCCACGCGCCCGGAATTCCGAGGCGCGAACGCGTGGGCAAAATTGCGCAACTCCGTGAGTGATCTCGACAGCGGTGCCGGGCAATTTGCCCACCCCACGGAATCGTTGCGGCCGCCGGCGCGCCGAGCCGCCCAACGACGCGATTGACAGGTGAGGCAGCGGCCCCGCAGGATGCCGGCTGCGGCGCGCCCATTCTGCTGCCGCCCAAACGCCACCGCAGTGGCGATCAAAAAAATCCGGACGGCAGGGAGGATGATCATGACGGAACGAAGCGCGATCTGTGCGGTTGCGGCCGTGCTCGCCGGCTTGTTGACGGCCGGCAGTGCGGCGGCGGCCGATGCGAAATATCCGGACTGGAGCGGCCAGTGGGTTCCGGTCGTCGCCCCGGGGGTGACGGCCCGCAGTCTCGATCCGACCAAGCCGGCCGGGCCCGCCCAGCAGGCCCCGCTCACGCCCGAGTACCAGAAAGTCCTGCAGGAGAGCATGGCGGCCCAGGCCAGCGGCCGGCTCGGCAACGATCCGACCACGCAATGCTACGCCGCCGGGATGCCGCGTATGATGACCTACCAGGCGCAGGAATACGTGGTCACCCCGGAGGCCACCTACATCCTGCTCGGCGGCAACGACAACCTGCGTCGCATCCTGACCGACGGCCGCGACTGGCCGGCCAAGCTCAACGCGACCTATCAGGGCTACTCGATCGGCCATTGGGTCGACACCGACGGCGACGGCACCTACGACGTGCTGGAGGTCGAGACCCGCGGCCCGTTCAAGGGCCCGCGCGCCTATGACCCGACCGGATTGCCGCTGCACTTCGACAACGAGTCGACGTTCCGGGAACGCTTCTTCATCGACAAGGCCGACCCCAATCTTCTCCATGACGTGCTCACGGTCATCGATCACGCGCTGACGCAGCCTTGGACCGTGGACAAGACTTTCCGACGCAACGCCGAGGCCCAGCCGGACTGGCCCGAGGAATATTGCCACGCCACCAACCGCCGGATCGTGCTCGACAAGGAGAACTATCTCCTGAACGACGATGGCGTGCTGATGCCCACCCGGAAGGATCAGCCGCCACCGGATCTGCGATACTTCAAGCCTGCCCCGAAGTGACGCGCGCCGATCGCGATCAAGCAGACAGCCGAGATTTTATGGAGGCGATCATGTCGAACCAAAGCTTGACTCGTGTGGTCATCTGCGCGCTCACCACCATGACGCTGCTGACGACGATCGGCGCCGCGCTGGCGGCCGACGCCGGCAAGTATCCCACCAACTGGAAGGGCGAGTGGACGCGCGTCATTCACCGCGAGGTGGAGGTGCAGGGCGCGTTCGACCAGACCAAGCGCTTCGGCCTGGGCCAGGAGGCGCCGCTGACGCCCGAGTATCAGAAGGTGCTGGCCGACAGCATGGCGGATCAGGCCAATGGGGGATTGGGCAATTATCCCACCGCACGCTGCCTGCCGAGCGGCATGCCGCGCATGATGACGTTCGGGACGCAGGAATACGTCATCACGCCGGCCACCACCTACATCCTGCTCAGCAACTCGGACCACCTGCGCCGGGTGTTCACCGACGGCCGCGACTGGCCGAAGAACCTGCAGCCGACCTACAACGGTTACTCGATCGGCCGCTGGGTCGATGAGGACGGCGACGGCCGCTACGACAGGCTCGAGGTCGAGACCCGCTACTTCAAGGGCCCGCGCGCGTTCGACGCCAGCGGTCTGCCGCTCGCCTTCGACAACCAGTCGGTGTTCAAGGAGCGGATCTTCATCGACAAGTCCAATCCGGACATCATTCACGTCCTCACCACCGTGATCGACAATGCGTTGACGCGGCCCTGGACCTCCGACCGGCAATACATGCGGGTGGCCGAGAATGTGGTGCAGTTTCCCGAGACCTGGTGCCAGGAAGGCAACCACAACATCCTCATCGGCAAGGAGAACTATCTTTTGCGCTCCGACGGCCTGTTGATGCCCAGCAAGAAGAATCAAACGCCGCCGGATTTGCGATTCTTCACGCAGTCGCAGAATTGACGAGCGCCGCCCTGGACAACGCGAGGCGCGACCGGGCTGCCGGCCCGACCGGCCTTGTCTTGCGCCTTCCCGGGGTGCAGTCTTCCGGCTTGAATTTCGGGAGCCACCCCAGCCGGAGGTCGAGACCCATGAAGCATCCGTTCCTGGCCGCAATCACGGTCGCAGCTGCCGCGCTGGTGGGATCGGCGCTCACGGCCGGCGCGCAGGTGAGCTATCCGGAGAAGCCGATCCGCTTGATCGTTCCAGAGGTGCCGGGCTCGGCGGCTGATCTGATGTCGCGGATCATCGGCAAGCAGCTCAGCGACGCGCTCGGCCAGCCGGTGACGTTCGAGAACCAGTTCCTGGAAGCCGGCGTGGAGATGGGCATCAAGGCGCCGCCGGACGGCTATACCCTGATCTATGGATCGTCCGGCAATCTGGCGCTGCTGCCGCACGTCAAGAAGGTCGCGTTCGATCCGCTCAAGGACCTCACGCCGGTCGCGCGTTTCGTGATCCAGCCGACCCTGATCGCGACCAATGCCAAATTACCGGTCAACACCCTGGCGGAGCTGGTCGCCATGATGAAGGCCAATCCCGGCAAGCTGCGGATGTCGACTGCGGGCGCCGGCACCGCCGGCCATTTCGCCGGCGAGATGTTCATCGCCATGGCGGGCGTGAAGCCCGAGGTGGTGCACTACAAGGGCGGCGGACCGGCGATCGAGGGCGTCGTCAGCAACGACTCGCAATGGACCGTAGCGCCGATCGGCGGCCGGCTGCCGGAAGTGCGCAGCGGCAAGCTCAAGGCGCTGGCGATCGGCAGCCCGACCCGGCTGGCGGTTCTGCCAGAGGTGCCGACCGTCGCCGAATCCGGCTATCCGGGCTATGACGCGGTCGGCTGGGGCGCCATCTTCGTGCCCAACGGCACCCCGCAGCCGATCGTCGACAAGCTCAACGCCACCATCGCCAAGATCGTCACCCTGCCGGCGGCGAAGAAGCAATTCGAGGAGCAGGGCACCGAGGCCGCCGGCAGCACCCAGGCCGAGATGGCCAAGCTGTTACGCGACGAGTTCGTGCGCCTCGGCCAAACCGCGAAGAGCATCGGGGTGAGCGTGGATTGAGCGCGGCGGGCGCCCGCGAGGTCCGCCCCAACAATGCCTTGGGTTGCGTAGGGGCGGCCCTCGTGGTCGCCCACTTTGGGGCACACCGGTCGAGTTGACGAGCCGGGCAATGTCGAGGGAGGCTTTCATGCGTCGAGCAAAGAGCGTTCTGTACCCGCTGTTGGCAGCGTGTCTCGCCTGGGCGGCGGGCGGTCCCTCCGCGGTAAACGGCCAGACCGCCACGCCGGCTGCGGTGACGGTGTATGAAGGCGCCCGCCTGATCACCGGCGACGGCAGCGTCCCGATCGAGAGCTCGGCCTTCACGGTCGAGAACGGCCTGTTCACCCGGGTCGGCAAGCGCGGCGAGCTGCCGGTGCCGGCCGGCGCCGTGCATGTGGACCTGACCGGCAAGACCGTCATGCCCACCATGACGGATCTACACGGCCATATCGGGTTCCAGAACATCGCCGAAGGCACCATGTCGAAGGCGACCTTCACGCGCGAGAACCTGATCGATCACCTGGAGCGTCTCGCCTATCACGGGGTCGGCGCGGTGGTGAGCATCGGCGACCTGGTGGATCGCTCCGACATGCACGGCGGCCGCACCGGCTGGGGCGACGTGCCGCTGCGGGTGCGCGAGGAGGTCATATCTGGCGCTGCGCTGTTCCGCACCGCCGGCGCCGGGATGGCATGGCCGGGCGCGGGCGCGCAGGGCCATGTGTCGCGCGCCGACGTGAGCTACCCGGTCACCACCGTCGAGGAGGTGCGCGCCGCCGTCGCCGATTACGTCAAGATGAAGCCGGAGTTCATCAAGATCTGGGTCGACGACCGGGCGCGCACCAAGATGACGCTCACCCCGCCGCTCTACCGGGCGATCCTGGAAGAGGCGCACAAGTACAATGTGCCGGTCGGCGTGCACAACGTCACCCTGGCGGATGCTAAGGAGCTGATGCGCGGCGGCATGGAGGGATGGTTGCATGTTCCGGTGCGCGGCGGCGAGGCGGTCGACGACGAGCTGATCGCGATCGTCAAGAAGCGGATCGCCGACAACGACCGGCCGGTGATGTGGATGACGCCGGCCCTGATCACCGCCTGGATGAATGCCTCCTGGGCCACCACGCCGGACGGCAAACGGCCGGCCTGGCTCGACGACCCGCTGCTGCGGGAAACCTACTCGCCCCAGCAGGTCGAGGAATACTGGGGCCAGTCGCGCAAGCAGGGCATCATCAACCGTTACGTCGCCCGCGAGTTCCAGCTGCTGGGACGCAATGCCATGACGCTGCGCGCCGCCGGCATGAAGATCGTCACCGGCACCGACACCGGGCAGATCCAGTTCCTGATCGGCTATTTCAACCATCTTGACCTGGAAAGCATGGTGGCGATCGGCATGACGCCGGCCGAGACCATCGTGGCGGCGACCCGCGACGCCGCCGACATCGCGCACCTCAACACCGGGCTGGTGGCGCCGGGCCGGCAGGCCGATTTCATCGTGCTCGACGCCAACCCGCTCGACAGCATCTCCAACACGCGGCGGATCAACAAGGTGTTCCTGCGCGGCCAGGAAGTCCCGCGCGCCGCCATGGCGGCCAAATGGCAGGCCAAGTTCCGCCAGACCGCCTCGACCAAATAGGGTGCGGTACGCGGAGCGTAGGTGGGTTAGGCGCCATCAGGGTATTGCACCGGGCTCTGCCGGTGTGGCGCCGTAACCCACCGGCTGACTTTCAACCGCAATACGAGTCGGTGGGTTACGGCGCAAGCGCGCCTAACCCACCCTACGGGCCAATCGCGCATCAACCTATTTTCACGACAAATTGCTAACGACACACGCCTTGTCATAAAGCTGAGACACGAAATCGCAATTGTGTCCGAATGCGAATCGGCACGGCGATCGGAACAACCCGGCGACTTCGGACGCGACGCGAGCCGCGTTCCGCCGCCTCGGGGCGTGCCGCCTGATGCGCGTGCTCATCGCCACCGATGCCTGGCATCCGCAGGTCAACGGCGTGGTGCGAACCTTGACGTCGCTGGCGCGCAGCGCCGGTGAGCTGGGCGTCGCCATCGATTTCCTCTCGCCCGAAGGATTTCCCTCCCTGCCGGTGCCGACCTATCCGGGCTTGCGCCTCGCCCTGCCCGGCCCCCGGCAGATCGCGCAGCGGATCGCGCAGGCCGCCCCGGACGCGATCCATATCGCGACCGAGGGACCGATCGGCCACATGGTGCGCCGCTACTGCATCAATCGCGGCCTGCCATTCACCACCAGCTACACCACCCGCTTTCCCGAATACATCTCGGCCCGCCTCGCAATCCCGGCGACCTGGAGCTACGGGGTGTTGCGCCGCTTCCATGCCGCCGCCACCGTCACCATGGTGTCGACGCCCTCGCTGATGGCCGAGTTCACCCGGCGCGGCTTCACCAATCTCGGCATGTGGACCCGCGGCGTCGACAGCGTGCTGTTCGATCCTGCGCATGCCATCCGGCTCGACTATCCGCGCCCAATCTTCGTGAACGTCGGGCGCGTGGCGCTCGAGAAGAATCTCGAAGCCTTCCTGTCCCTCGACCTGCCCGGCACCAAGCTGGTCATCGGCCAGGGGCCGCAGCTTTCCGGGCTGCAGCGCCGGTTCCCGCAAGCGAGGTTCCTCGGCCTGGTGGCGGATTCGGTCCTGGCGGCGCATCTGGCGGCGGCCGACGTGTTCGTGTTTCCGAGCCGCACCGACACGTTCGGTGTGGTGCAGCTCGAGGCGCTCGCCTGCGGGACGCCGATCGCGGCCTACCCGGTGACGGGCCCGCGCGACGTCATCGCGGACAATCCGATCGGGGTCATGAACGAGGATTTGCGGGCCGCGTGCCTCGCAGCCCTGCAGGTGTCGCGCGCGGCGTGCCGCAGCTTCGCCTTGACGCGTCCCTGGGAGCTGAGCGCGCGGCAATTCATCGAGCACATGCAACGGGTGGCGGTCGATAGCGTCCACAGGCCGCACGCAGCGTAACAGAGGCAATGGCAACGATGGCGGCGGAAATCGACAGGCAGACGATCGCGCAGGCCTACGGATACTGGGCTCCGTTCTATGATCTGGTCTTCGGCGCGGTGTTCGAGCAGGGCCGGCACGCCGCCATCCGGGCGGCCGAGCGCATCGGCGGCCGCATCCTGGAGGTCGGGGTCGGCACCGGAATTTCGCTGCCCGACTACAGCCGCACCAGCCGCCTGGTCGGCGTCGATCTCTCCGAGCCGATGTTGCGCAAGGCGCAAAAGCGGGTGACCGAGCTCCGCCTGCGCAATGTCGAGGGGCTTTTCCTGATGGATGCCGAACGGCTGGCGTTTCCGG
Source organism: uncultured Alphaproteobacteria bacterium (assembly GCA_963721005.1). GTDB lineage: Bacteria > Pseudomonadota > Alphaproteobacteria > Rhizobiales > Xanthobacteraceae > VAZQ01. The sequence goes on from CAVRHR010000003.1 coordinate 2,191,786, forward strand.
ACGACAGCTTCGACGTGATCGTGGCGCAATACGTCATCACCACGGTGCCGCATCCCGAGGCGACGCTCGACGAGTTCGCGCGCGTGCTCAAGCCTGGCGGCGAGATCGTGCTGGTGAGTCGGGTCGGCGCCGAGACCGGCCTGCGCGGCGCGCTGGAGCAATGCTTCGCGCCGCTGACCCACTGGCTCGGCTGGCGGCTGGAATTTCCGTGGTCGCGCTACACCAATTGGGCGGAGCGGCCGCACGGCATGCGGCTGGTCGAGCGCCGGGCGATGCCGCCGTTCGGCCATTTCTCGCTGATTCGGTTCGAGAAGAAGCCCCGGAGTGCGGCGCTGCCCCGTCGCCGGGAGATGCGCGCCAGCGGCTGAACGCAATTGCTGTGACCCGCCGCCGGCTGCCGGTGGGAGAGTCTTCGAAATGTCATGTGTCGTTTATAAGAATGCTCACGGAAAAACACGGGGACATCAATGGCCGGCTTTCTTGAGGCACTCAAGGTGCAGCGATGGGACGACCACCGTTACTACCACCACAGCCGAATCAATCAGGCGCTCCACCTGGTCAGCGCATCGAGCTTCGTGTGCGCCTATGCGCTCGCCTTCACCAGCCCGGCAGCGGCGGCGCTGGTGGGCTGGCTGGTGGGGATGACCAGCCGGCAGGCCGGACATTTCTTCTTCGAGCCGAAGGACTATGACGAGGTCAACCAGGCGACCTACGAGTACAAGGAAGAGGTCAAGGTCGGCTACAATCTCAGGCGCAAGGTCGTGCTGATGACGGTCTGGGCGCTGTCGCCGCTGCCGCTCTACCTCGATCCGACCCTGTTCGGCATCTTCCAGCCGCACGATGGCGCCGGCGAGTTCCTGCGCCACGTGGCGCTGATCTGGCTGACCATCGGGCTCGGCGGCCTCCTGTTCCGCACCGTGCACCTGTTCTTTCTCAAGGACGTGCAGACCGGTCTGGTCTGGGCCACCAAGATCCTCACCGACCCGTTCCACGACATCAAGCTCTACCACAAGGCACCGCTCTACCTGATACGCGGCGAGCTGTTCGACACGATGACGCCGAAGACCCACGGGTAGGCGATCTCCGGAACATGTTTCGATGGGATCGACGCGACCACGTAGGGTGGGCAAAGGCGGCCTCGCCACATCGATCGATTCACGGCGCTGGGTCCGCCGTGCCCACGCGGAGCCGCTCGTTCTGCCGAGAGACCTCGCGTGGGCACGGCGCCACAGCCCTGGAAGAGGGACATGAACGCCCTCATGAGCGCCTTTGCCCACCCTACGGGCTCGTCGGGATGGCCGGAACAAGTCCGGCCATGACGGCTAGTGAATCCCCTGCCCGCGCGCGAGTGACCAGCGGTGGGCGATGATCTCCCGCAGAATGCGGCGCCGGATGGATTTGTTGGTGGCGGCCGTGTCGGCCCACCACCAGCCGTCCTGCTGCATCGCCTTGGCGGCGGCCACGAAGCGGTCCGCCACTGCCGCGAAATCGGCATCCGTATAGTTGAGGCTGAAGATCAGGCGTCCGGTCCCGACCCAGCTCAGCGCCAGCCCCTGCGCGCGCAGGTAATATTGCAGCATCCAATTGTAACGCGAGGGCTGCGCGTAGCAGACTGTCCAGATCGAGGAAAGATTCGCCACTGCGACCGGCAGCTGCTCGTGGCGCAGGCGCCGGTTGAGCGCTTGCGTGCGCCTATCCCAGACTGCGTCGAGATCGCGGTAGAGCGCGCGGATTTCCGGCGTGTCGAGGGCCACCAGGAACTCGTACATGGCGGCCATCACGTAGGGATGCGAGTTGAAAGTGCCGCGGGCAAAGCAGATGTCGCCCGGCCGCTCGTCGCGGAAGCGCCTCATCAGCGCGCGGCGGCCGCACAGCACCCCGATCGGCAGGCCGCCGCCCAGCGTCTTGCCGTAGGTCGCCAGATCGGCCGCCACCCCGAAATATTCCTGCGCGCCGCCAACCGCAATGCGGAAGCCGACGAACACCTCGTCGAAGATCAGCACGATGTTGCGCGTGCTGCACACCGCGCGCAGCCGCTTGAGCCAATCCGTATAGGCGGCGCGGTCGAAATGGGCGCTGCGGGCGCTGTCGACCAACCCGGAATCCGCCGGCGCGCCCGCATTGGGATGCAGGCCCTGCAGCGGATTGACCAGCACGCAAGCGATGTCGCGGCGGGTGTTCAGGACCTGCAAGGTCGCCTCCGACATCTCCTGCAAGGTGTAGGTCTCGTGCACCGGCGCCGGGTTGCCGACCCCGGGCGCCACGTCGCCCCACCAGCCGTGGTAGGCGCCGCAGAACCGCACCAGGTGGGAGCGGCCGGTGTGGTACCGCGCCAACCGCACCGCCTGCATCACCGCCTCGGTCCCGGACATGTGGAACGACACCTCGTCGAGCCCGGATATCTCCTGCAACCGCCGCACATTTTCGGCAATCACCGGATGATAGGCGCCCAGCACCGGCCCGAGCGCACGCGCGCGCGCCTGTCCGCGCTCCATGCACCCTTTGTAGAAGTCGTAGCCGAGGACATTGACCCCGTAGGAACCGGTCAGGTCGTACAGGGCGTTGCCATCGAGATCGGTCAGGGTGACCCCGTCCGACGACTGCACGAAGGCACCGGCCTTGAGATGCCGGCGCACGTAGCGGCTGAACTGGAACGGCACTCGGTAGGCGTCGGTGAACTGCAGGTCGGAGATGCCGGGCGCCACCACCTCGGTGCGCCCGTTGGTCTTGGCGAAACGGGTGCCGTAGAGCTCGGCCAGCCGCGCGAAGCCGGCCCGGCGGCCTGCCGCGATCTCCGCCGGCGCGTCGTCGCAGCAGAAGAACCGTGCCTCGTCGTATTCGTAGAACGGGATCAGGCCGGCGATCCGGCGCGCCATCCTGACGTGTCCGGTCAACGAGCGGTGCTTGGCGCGCGACAGCTCGAGCCGCCGCTTCAATGCCGGGGCCGCGAGCGCGAGCGCCCCGAGCGCGGTCCAGGCAAAGGTAGCGGCGCCGAATTCCATCGAATCAGGGTTTATCCGCGCCGGACTACCGGAACATGACAGTCAGAAGCTGGATCGCGGCGATCTTCCAGCAGGAGGAGCTCAATTTCCTGCTGACCAACCGCATTCCGCGCCGGCTGCTGACGCAGCTCATCGGCTGGTTCAGCCAGATCGAGCAACCGCTGGTGCGGGATCTGTCGATCGGGGTCTGGGGCTTCTTCTCCGGCCTCGACCTGAGCGAGGCCAGGACCACCCGGTTCCGCAGCATGCACGACTGCTTCATCCGGCAGCTCAAGCCGGGCGCCCGCCCGATCGATCCGGACCCGGCCGTCCTGGTGAGCCCCTGCGATGCGATCGTGGGCGCCTGCGGCACGCTCGCCGGAACGCAACTGTTTCAGATCAAGGGCTTTCCCTACCGGCTGGAGGACCTGCTCACCGACCCCGCACTTGTGGATGCCCATCGCAACGGGCGCTACGTCACGTTGCGGCTGACCTCGAGCATGTATCACCGCTTCCATGCCTCGCACGACTGCCGGGTCGAACAGGTCACCTACATCTCGGGCGACACCTGGAACGTGAACCCGATCGCGCTCCGGCGCATCGAGAAGCTGTACTGCAAGAACGAGCGCGCGGTGCTGCGCACCACGCTCACGGCCGGCGGCCATGTCGTGACCCTGGTGCCGGTCGCCGCCGTGCTGGTCGCCAGCATCCGGCTGCACTTCCTCGACGTCCTGCTCAGCCTGAAGTATCGCGGACCCAACGTCTTTCCCTGCGATGCGCCGTTCCGCAAGGGCGAGGAGATGGGCTGGTTCCAGCACGGCTCGACCATCATCGTGTTCGCTCCCGACGGCTTCTCGCTGTGCGAGGGCGTGCAGGAAGGCGCCAAGATCCGGGTCGGCGAGCCGCTGATGCGGTTGCCGTGAGGGCGTCGATGGCCGAGCCGCAACCCAAAAAAAGCGGGCGGGCCGCTCCGCCTGGAGCAAGACCCGCCCGCAACACCTGAGTGGGCGCGCCGCCCTGACGGCGGCGCGTTCTTGCGTTACTTCGCCTGTGCCTTCAAGGCGGCCAATTCGGCCTCGCTGCGGAGCGTCATGACGCCCATCTCGCTCGCCCGGTAGATCGGCACCACCACCTGGGTCTTGCCGTCATGCTCCATCAGCGAGATGTGACGGATCTCGGTGCCGTGCACCGGCAGGTCGAACATGGTGAACTTGTTGGTTGCCGGATCGAGCTTCACGATCCGGTCCGAGGTCCACAAGTTGCCCCACACGTTGTGACTTTGGTCCACCACGAGATGGTAGGCCTGCATGGTCTTGTCCGGGAACGGAACGATCGTGGTCTCCATGGTCCTGGTGTTGATCTTCGCCAGGCTCGCACCCCAGGAGTTGCCGACCCACAGCACGTCGGCATTCTTGTCGGTGCCCATGCGGCGCGGTCCTTCCGACCACGGCAGCGGGTTGCCGTTGGTGACGTCGTTGAAGCCGTCGTAGAACGTCTTCTGGGCCGGCGTCAGCCGCTCCATCTCGTCCTTGAGCAAGGGCAGCGCAACTTCCGAGGTTTGGCCGGTGGTCGTGTCGGCCTTGCCGATGGTGTCGAACGCCATCTGCGCCCACCAGCCGTTGCCGTCGCGGTCGCCGGCGGCCCCATAGGTGCTGTTGGTGCCTTTCGCGTTCTTGAACGGCGTCTTCGACTTGAAGTCGCTGAAGGTCTCGGTCGCCGGATCGAAGCGCAGCACGCCATCCGGGGCCGAAGCCCAGATCTTGCCTTTGCCGTCGACGTCCATGGTCACGGCGCCGCCGAGCGGCGACATGGTGTTGGGGGTCTGGTAGACGGTGATCTTCTCGCTCTTGACGTCGAGCTTGCCGAGGCCGCGACGGCCCGGGTTGACGTCGAACCAGAAGTTGCCTTCGCCGTCCCGCACCAGGCCATGGGCAGTCGCGGCGCGGCCGCCGGGGCCGTCGACCTTGAGGTACTTCACCTCGCCGGTCTTGGCGTCGACCTTGCCGATCGTCAGCAGCCGGTTCGGGTTGTTGGAGGTGAAATACAGGTTGCCGTCCAGGCCCATGCCGCCGTCATGCGGCAGCTCGCCGAGCTTGGAGGTGGTGCCCAGCGTCCAATCGGTGCCGGGATTGGGGTTGTACTTGGCGTTGGTGCCCATGCCGGCATCCGGGTTGAGCGGCACGTCATAGGTGGTCCACACCACCCGGGCGGCTTCGCCGGTCGGACGCGGACGCGGCGTGAACTTCATCGAGGTCTCGCCCGGTCCGCGCGCGCGCGCCAGATAGGCGGCGAGCTGCTTCTGGTTGAAGTCGATGATGCCGTTGGCCTTGGCGCCCGGCCCCGGATAGACGCCGGTGCCCGGAATGACCTTCATCAGGTTGATGATCTTGTTCCAGCCCGCCTCGTCGAAGCGGAACTGCAGCGGATAGCCCGGCGTATGGCAGCCGGTGCACTGATTGGTGAACACCTTCTTGATGTTGGCGTCCTCCGCGGTGTCCTCGGGCAATGCGGCCACCAGCAATTCGCTGGGAAGCTGGCGCACCCGCTGCTCCGGATCGGCGATCGGCTTGAGCACCAGATCCTGATGCGCGGTGGCGGCGAGGTCGACCGCGGCCTTGGTGGTCTCGAAGCTGAGCGCCTGCGCCCAGACCTGGTACTTGCCGGCCGGCAGCGGCGGGAAATAGTAGTTGCCGCCATCATCGGTGTAGACGCTGGTGGTGATGGTGGATCCGTCCTGCTTGGCCGATACCGTCACGCCGCCGAGCTTCTCGCCCGCAGGCGAGGAGATCGCGCCGTTCAGCACTTGGTCGGCCGCCATGGTGGGCGTCGCCGCCCCGGCGATCGCCAGGCTCGCCGCGCTCGCCAACAGGATACTTCGCACGTTGGTCATGAGAGCTTCTCCCTATGAGAGTTCAAGTTCCAGAATTTCCAGCTTGCAGAATTTCGAGCTTGCAGAGGTCGTGAACGCGCAGGTTCTCGTACGCGTAGTATCTCGATTGGCGGCTCAGGGCGCCGCACCTGCGGCCGGGGCCGCTGCCGGGGCCGGCACGGTACGCACATACGCGATGATCGCGTCGATGTCGGTGCTCTTGAGATAGCTCTTGAAGGACGGCATGCGCGGCGTGCCGTTGTTGATGTATTCGCGCATGATGTCGTCGTCGCCGCCGCCCGCCAGCTTGTTCAGCGGCGGCCCGAAGGTCTTGGCGCCGCGCTCGGGCGGCAGGTGGCAGATGCCACATGACTGGGCCAGGAGCTGCTGGCCGTGGCGTTGGGTCTCGTTGAGAGCGGCGCCCGCCTGCTGGGCGGACGCATATTGGGGGCCTGCGGCAAACGCAAATAGCAGCAGCCAAGCGCTATGCTTCATCGGCTTCCTCCTCCTGAAATTATTTTTCTGAAGCTTATCCCTCGGAGACCCCCAAGGAAAGGGCCATCCGACGCCGGCCCACCCTTCAGCCAACCCCTCACACGCCGGTTTCGCCTTCGGCGCCGGCCGCGGTTTCCGCCCTTCGGACGCTCCGGTCGTTGGCCTCGCTGGCACACTTGGCCGCATGGGCGTCGCGATTGATTACCTGCAGATTGGGCACTCCCCAGAACCCCAGCAGCCGCGGCCAATCGGTATCGCGGTGCTCGCCCCACACCCGGTAGAGCGGCATCCGATGGTCGACCTCCGCGGTCTTGCGCAGCCGCTTGCCGCTTTCGCCGCAGCGATGCGCCTGCATTCGCTTGAGGATGCGCACGTAGTCGCTGGGCGCCCCCCACAGCTCCCAGGCAATCACGCAGGCGGCATGCCAGGCGGCTTTCTTGCGGGGGCCGGCGCCCCACAGGTCGGCGTGCCAGCCGAACCGGTAGACCGGCTGCCCGCACACGCAACAAAACCCGGGACCGCGCGCGAAGGCCGGTTCCCGGAACGGCGCCGGCGGCACCCGGAAGCTCGCCGGCAAGCCGTCGTCGCGTAGGCGCCATCGCCAACCGGCCGGCGTGCCGCTCTTGGCCGCGAGCGAACGCGCCAGGCGATCGGCCCGCACCGGATGGTCGCGCCAATAACCGTCGACCGCCAGCCGCGGCATCGGCGGTATGAACGGGCGGCCCAGCGCCCGCCGCAAAACCTGCGCCGGGAATATCTCCGGTAGCGCCTTCTGAAGGCGCGCGAGCGCACGACGATTCCGCTCAGCCCGCCATTCCGACATGGTGCATTTCCTCGAATTGGTCGGCGATCATGCCACCAAAACCGTAAAGCGTTCGTCAGCAAGCGCCGGCCACCGCCCATCTTGCTGGCGCCATGCAAAAATCGCATCCTTGAGGCCCACTGCCCGAACATCGGAGCCGGCATGAGCAAGCTGGTTGCCTTCCTGGCCCTTGGGTTGACGCTGACCGTTGCCGGCAGCGCCGGCGCGCAAACCTATCCGGTGCGGCCCATCACCATCGTGGTGCCGTTCGCGGCCGGCGGCCCGACCGATGCGCTGGTGCGCATATTGAGCGAACGCATGCGGGCGTCGCTCGGCCAGCCGCTGGTGGTCGAATACGTGACCGGCGCCGCCGGCATGCTCGGCGTGGGCCGGGTCGCGCGCGCGGCGCCGGACGGCTACACGGTGCTGATCGGGCACCTCGGCTCCAATGCGGTGGTGCCGGCGCTCTATTCGCTCCCATTCGATGTGCTGAAGGATTTCGCGCCGGTGGCGCAGCTGCCTTCAAACCCGTTCCTGCTGGTCGTCCGCAACACGCTGCCGGCCAATGATCTCAAGGGATTGGTGGCCTGGATCAAGCAGAACCAGGACAAGGCGTCGGCCGGCACCCCGGGCGCCAATTCGCTCCCGCACGTCGCCGGCATCCAATTCCAGAACCTTACCGGCACCCGCTTTCCGTTCGTGCCCTATCGCGGCGCCGGCCCCGCCATGCTGGACCTGATCGCCGGGCGGATCGATCTGGTGTTCGACCAGGTACAGAACTCGCTGCCATTCATCCGGGACGGGCGTATCAAAGCCTTCGCGGTCACCGCCGACGAGCGGTTGCCGGCGCTGCCCGATGTCCCGACCATCGACGAAGCCGGCCTGCCGGGCCTGCACATCTCGCTTTGGTACGGGCTATGGGTGCCGGCCGGTACGCCGCCCGAGATCGTCGCCAAGCTCAACGCCGCCGTGATGGACGCGCAGGCCGATCCGGCCACCCGGGCGCACCTGGCCGAGCTCGAGCTGCAGATCCCGCCGCCCGACCAGCAGACCCCGCAGGCACTGCACGCGCTGCAGGAGGCCGAGATCAAGAAGTGGTGGCCGATCGTGCAGGCCGCGGGCCTCAAGCCGGAGTGAGGTGAGTCAGCACCCTCCCACCTGTCATCGCCCGCGAAGGCGGGCGACCCAGTAACCACTGAAATCTAAATTTGGCGCCGGCGTCACACCGGTAGCACACGGATTACTGGGTGCCCCGCCTTAGCGGGGCATGACACGCGGAGTGATTGGCTCAGACAGTGGCCGCTTCAGCCGGCTGTTTCAAACCATACAGCTCGCTGTATTTGCGGTTCAGATAATCCATGTATGGCCGGATGGTCATCGGCTCGCCGGTGGCACGGCGCACGATCTCGTCGGCTTGGTACTTGCGGCCGTGGCGATAGAGATTCTCATCGAGCCAAGCCTTCAGGGTTGCGAACCGGCCGGCGCCGATCTCCTCAGGGATTTCCGGATGGGCGCGCAGCGCGGCCGCATAGAACTGGGCGCTCAGCACATTGCCGATGGTGTAGCTGTGGAAGACGCCGCCGATGCAGCCGCCGAACCAATGCACGTCCTGCAGGCAGCCGTCCCGGTCGTCGGGCGGGGTGATGCCGAGATCGGACTGGTAGCGCGCCCGCCAGGCCTCGGGCAGATCCTTGACCGCCAGCCGGCGCTCCAGCATCGCGACCTCGAGATCGAAGCGCAGAATGATGTGGAGGTTGTAGGTCACCTCGTCGGCCTCGGTGCGGATCAACGAGCGCTCGACCTTGTTGATGGCGCGATAGAAGGTCTCGAGCGGCACCTGGCCCAGCTGCTGCGGGAACGTCGCCTGCAATTTCGGATATTCGTGCTGCCACAGGCCGCGGCTGCGGCCGACCACGTTCTCCCACAGCCGCGACTGGCTTTCATGCACGCCTGCCGAGGTGCCGGAGCCGAGCGGCGTGCCGTCGAGCGCGGGTGCGACGCCCTGCTCGTACATCCCGTGGCCGGCTTCGTGCAGGGTGGAGAACAGCGCCTGGGTGACGTCGTCCGGATAGACCCGGGTGGTGATACGCACGTCGCCGCCCGAGAACCTGGTGCAGAACGGATGCGGGGTCCGGTCGAGCCGCCCGCGCCCGAGGTCGTAGCCGTAGGCGGTTGCGAGCGCGAGCCCGAAGTCGAGCTGCGGCGCCTCCGCGAAAGCGCCGTGCAGGCAGCTGTCGTCGGCGGGCGGCCGGTCGCAGACGGCGCGCACCAGCGGCACCAGCTCGGCGCGCAGCTGGGCGAACAGGGCGCGCACCGCCGCGCAGGTCATGCCCTCGTCCATGTCGTCGATGAACGGATCGATGACATGTTGATAGGGGGCGAAGAACTCCGCGTATTCGCAGCTCAGGTCGAGCGTCCGCTCCAGCAGCGGCCGCATGCTGGCGAAGTCGTTGCTCTGCCGCGCCCGCGTCCAGGCATCGTAGGTGGCGGACGAATGCGTGCTCAGGCGCTCGACGAAATCGGCCGGCACCCGGATCGATTTGGAAAAGTCGCGCCCCGCCACCCGGATCAAGGCCGCGTCGTCGCTGTCGGGGGGCAGGCTTTCCGCGTGCGGCGTCAGCTGCTCGATGAGGCGCCCGAGCGTCGCATCGGTGCGCCGCTCATGTGTCAGCCGGCTGATGAGCGCACCCTGCCGGCCGCGCGCCGGCGCGCCGCCCGCCGGCATATAGGTGGACTGGTCCCAGGACAGGACGGCGGCGGCGCCCGAGAGGTCGCTGATCTCGAGCAGGCGGCCCTTGAGCTCCGCCAGGAGCGCTGCCTCAGCGCGCCGCATTGGCAACCGATGCCGCGGTCTGGCCGAACAGGATGGCGCGCTCCTCCGGGGTGCGGATGCCGGGCGGATTGGGATTGACCTCCTTGGCCCTGTCATAGGCCCGCACCACCGCCGGCCGGGCCCGCACGGTCTCGAACCAGCGCTTGAGATGCGGAAAATCGGCGATCTTCTGGCCCTGGCGTTCATGCGGCACGATCCAGGGATAGCTCGCCATGTCGGCGATCGAGTAATCGCCGCCGATGAAGGCACGATCGGCGAGGCGCCGGTCGAGCACCCCGTAGAGCCGATTGACCTCGTTGCGATAGCGGTCCATCGCGTAGGGGAGCTTCTCGACCGCGTAGTTGCTGAAATGATTGTTCTGGCCCGCCATCGGGCCGAGATTGCCCATCTGCCAGAACACCCACTGGATGGTGTCGGCGCGGCCGCGCAAATCGGTTGGGATGAAACGGTGGGTCTTCTCGGCCAGATAGAGCAGGATGGCGCCGGATTCGAACATCTCGACCGGCTTGCCGCCGTCGGCCGGATCCTGGTCCACGATCGCCGGAATGCGATTGTTGGGCGCGATTGCCAGAAACTCGCGGGCGAACTGCTGGCCCTTGCCGATGTTCACCGGGATGATCCGGTAGGGCAGAGCGGCTTCCTCCAGGAAGATCGTGATCTTGTGGCCGTTCGGCGTGGTCCAGTAATGCAGGTCGATCATGGTGGCTCCGTCGAAGTGCTGCGCGCCCGCCCAACATGGGCACCGCTGGATTTAATTGTCCACCCCGCGGCTTGCCAGCCCGTTGCCCGCTTTCTGCATGGCGGCCCGTTCGGAAAACGATCGTGTTTCATCTTTAGGGAGGTACTGCGTTTCACTCCTTCTCCATCCAAAGTCGGATTCATCCGACTTTGGACATGAATGGTGGCGAAGTCGGATGTATCCGACTTCGCTCGGGGAGAAGGTGGGTTGAGGGGGTTCGGGCATTGCGATACGGAATCATCGTGACCCCCTCTCTCCACCCTCTCCCCTTTGGGGCGAGGGAGTGAAATGCTCTGCCCGCCTCACGAACAGGCTGTCAGTTGGAATTATCATGGAACTGAAAGCGCGCGACGAGCTGGCGGAAGCGCTCGGCCATATCGTGGCCGAGGCCGGCAGGCTCATCATGGGGCTGCAGGCGGCCGAGATCGAGGCGCGGCGCAAGCCGGATGGCTCGCCGGTCTGCCAAGCCGACCTCAGGGCGGAGGAGCTTATTCTGGCACGGCTTGCCGCCCTTCTGCCGGGCGGCGTCGTCGTCGCCGAGGAATTGTTTGCGCCCGCAGCCAGCGGCCCGGTCCCGGAGCGTTTTCTGCTGGTCGATCCGCTCGACGGCACGCGCGAGTATCTGGCCGGGCATCAGGATTTCACCGTCAATATCGCGCTGATCGAGGGCGGCTACCCGGTCGCAGGGGCGATCTGCGCGCCGGCGCTCGATCAAGTCTATGTGGCGGGCACGACCGCCTTTCGGGTGGAGCTCGGCGCCCTGAAGATCATCGCCACCCGGGCGGCGGCGGGCGCGGGCCTGCATGCCGTCGCCAGCCGATCGCATTTGAACGCGGCAACCGAGCAGTGGCTGCAGCGGCGGCCGGTCGTCGAAGTGCAGCGGGCCGGCTCCTCGCTCAAGTTCTGCCTGATTGCCCGCGGGGATGCCGATGTCTATCCTCGCCTCGCTCCTACCATGGAATGGGATACGGCTGCCGGCCATGCCATCCTGAATGCGGCCGGGGGCTGCGTGCTCGGTCTCGACGGATCGCCTCTGCGCTATGGAAAGAGAGATGCGGGATTCAAGAACGCGGGATTTATCGCCTGGGGCCGTGCGCCGGGGCGCTAGGCTCCCACTCCGCGTCATTGCCGGGCTTGACCCGGCAATCCATCTTTTGGCGGAGAGGATGGACCTTCTTGCGAAGAGGATGGACCCGCGGGTCAAGCCCGCGGGTGACGACGGAGAGATGCGCTCGCCAGGACCCGTTCCATGCGCATGAGCAACGCCGTGGTGTTCGTGACCGGGGGCGCCGGATTCATCGGCTCGGCCGTGGTGCGCCACCTGTTGGACGAGACGCAGGCCTTCGTGGTCAACATCGACAAGCTCACCTACGCTTCCAACCTGGATTCCATCCCGCAGGCGACCGGCCATCCGCGCTACCGGTTCGTGCAGGCCGATATCTGCGACGGCCCCGCGCTGCGGCGGCTGTTCCATGAGTACCAGCCCCGCTACGTGATGAACCTGGCGGCGGAAAGCCACGTGGATCGTTCGATCGACGGACCCGGCGCGTTCATCCAGACCAACATCGTGGGCACCTTCACGCTGCTGCAGGAGGCCTTGCGGCACTGGCAGGGGCTTGATCGCAGCGCGCAAGCCGGCTTCCGCTTCCATCATATCTCGACCGACGAGGTCTATGGCTCGCTCGGGGCGGAAGGCCTGTTCGTCGAGGAAAGCCCGTGCGCGCCGAGCTCGCCCTATGCGGCCTCCAAGGCCTCGTCCGACCATCTGGTGCGGGCCTGGCGCGCCACCTACGGCTTGCCCACCATCGTCACCAACTGCTCCAACAACTACGGGCCCTATCATTTCCCCGAGAAGCTCATTCCGCTCATCATCATCCGCAGCCTCGCGGAGCAGCCGGTGCCGGTTTACGGCGACGGCGCCAATGTGCGCGACTGGCTGCATGTGGAGGACCATGCCCGTGCGCTGACCCTGGTGCTCGAGCGCGGCGTCCCCGGCGAGACCTACAATATCGGGGCCCGCAACGAGCGCAGCAACATCGCGGTGGTGCAATCGATCTGCGGGCTCCTCGACGAGATCGCCCCCTCGCCGGCCGGCCCGCGCGCGCGGCTCATCACCTATGTATCCGACCGGCCCGGCCACGACCGGCGCTACGCGATCGATCCGGGCAAGCTCGAGCGCGAGCTCGGCTGGCGCGCCGCCGAGTTGTTCGAGAGCGGCTTGCGCAAGACCGTGCGGTGGTATGTCGACAACAAGCCGTGGTGGCAGTCGATCCTCGACCGCGGCTATCGAGCGGAGCGGGTCGGGCTGGCGCAGGGAATGGAAGAGCCGGCGCGGCCCTGACCAACGCGCTCTCGCGATTGAACGCCGAAGGCAGATTTGCCGCACCGATTCGTCCCGGTGTTGTTTTCATTCATGAATTCGAAATTGTTCCGCCAAAACGCAGAGCCGGTGCAGTGCCGCGCGGCGCGCGCATGCTGTTGCGACGCAACCAGTTCCTAGTTTCCGTGTCTCACCACAGGGGTGCAGTCCAGTGCTGCGCCATTGAAAATACAATCCGGGAACAATGAACGCCCGCAATGAGCGTGCGGGAGCCATGCAATGATCGCGGGACTGGAGCAGGCTCTCCGGCCGCATCCGATCGACTGCCGGCGACGAAAAGAAAAGCCCGGCGCGGTCTCCCGCCCGGGCGCGATTTACCAGTTTCAATTTCACGAATAATCTGATTTGGGGTGCGGGGTCAACGCCGAGGGATTTGTTTTATTGGCCTTCTCACGGCCCCATACATCGCTCATGGCGACCGATTGGTGGCGTAGCGAAGATCGTCTTTCAGAGAGCTAGCGGCGCCCGTTCATCCAACAGCTTTCAAGAACCGCATGATAAGGTCACTGACCGCGCGTTGGCGCACGAGGCGAGGTTCACGGACTTCCGCAGCGTCGCCCTCGATTTCGAACTGGGCCACGGCGACCGATCCATCCTTCCGGTACCCTTCCGTGACACCATCATCGGCGAAGCGTTTCCGTAAGATGGCTAGGGCTTCGTCAATGACCCTCGCGTGCTTTCCAGCGCGAGCGTCCTTGAATTTTTTGGCGGCAGCGTCCAGCCCTCCTTCCGCATTCTCGATGCAGTAGACGATATCGTGTGGCCTGCACCCGGTTCCGAAGACGCCGAGTTAGGTGTTTTAATGGAACCGGAGGTGGGTCATGGAGAGGCGGAAGTTTACACGCGAGTTCAAGCTTGAGGCTGTGCGGCTGATTAAGGAGCGGGGCGTCTCGTATGCGCAGGCCTCGCACGATCTCAGTGTGCATCAGTCGCAGTTGCGCGGTTGGGTGAAGGCGCTTGCGGATGATCCGCAACAAGCATTTCCTGGGCAGGGTCAGATGAAGCCCGAGCAGCTGGAGATCGCGCAGCTCAAGCGCGAGGTGAACAAGCTGAAGGCAGAGCGAGACATCGTGAATACTCCACCGCCTAAAGGCGGTGGCTTCGAGTTACGGCTTAAAGCCGGATTCGGTCCGCCTTCGGCGGACTCAGCTCAGGTCACTGTGAAGTTGTCATCCGGTTCCGGTGGCTTCTGGTTCTTGATGTACCCGACCCATGCCTCGTCAGTTGCGTTCTGCTGCTGGCAACCCAGTAGGCCCTGCCCCGCAATTGCTGGCCCCAGGCTGTCCGCTTCTACGCTTCCATCCAGCTATTCTACCTTTGGAAGCGTCGCGATCCCAGCCGCCTAAAGGCGTGGGGTTTCCTGATCCCCTATCGGGGACTCTAAAAAAAGCCGCGGCCTACTTCGCGAAGGAATCGACATGAAATTCGGTTTCATTGCGAAGCACCGGGGGATCTGGCCGGCGGACTGGTTGTGCGGGGCGCTCGGTGTCTCGCGAGGCGGCTTCTATGCCTGGCTGACACGACCACGCAGCCAACGTAGTCGTAGTGATGAAGAGCTCGGCGCAAAGGTCCGCGCCAGCTTCCTTGCCAGCGATCGGACCTATGGAGCCAGGCGGGTTTGGAAAGACCTTCTTGCAGACGGAGTGTCGTGCGGGCTGCACCGGATTGAGCGTTTGATGCGGTTGCAGGCCCTCAAGTCGCGCCCGCGACGGCGTCGACTGCCGCCCGATCTGGGTGAGCGGCAGGTCGCCGCCGTCGCTCCGAACCTCCTCGAGCAAACCTTCGAAGCCTCCGCTCCCAACCGCAAATGGATTGCTGACTTTACGTATATCTGGACGGCGGAAGGGTGGCTCTATGTGGCGGCGGTCATCGATCTCTTCTCTCGACGTGTGGTGGGCTGGTCGATGAGCGCGGGGATGACGGCCGAACTGGTCACCAACGCACTGCTGATGGCAATCTGGCGGCGTGGTAAGCCGGATGCGCTGCTGCATCACTCGGATCGCGGCAGTCAGTACACCAGCGAGCAGTTCCAGCGCCTCATGGCTGACCACGGCGTCGTCTGCTCGATGAGCCGGTCGGGGAATGTCTGGGACAACGCTGCGATGGAGAGCTTCTTCTCGTCCCTCAAAACCGAGCGGACCGCACGCAAGACCTATCGGACGAGGGATGAAGCCAAGGCCGACGTGTTCGATTACATCGAGCGCTTCTACAATGCTAAACGTCGGCACTCGACAATCGGCTATCTAAGCCCCATGGAGTTCGAGATGCGGGCCGGATTAGCTTAACTGCTTGTCTACAAAACCGGGTGCAGGCCAATGTTTCGCTTTTAGCGTGAGTACGACCATGGTGATTCGCTGTCTTGGGCGGATAGGGTATCAGAAAAAGGGCTCAGCCGAACAACCGCGTTGCCGACCGCAGGGCGGCCCTCGTGGCCGCCCTGCTGCCGGCCGGCGCGGTCTCCCGCCAGGGCACACCAGTTCAGTTTCAATTTCGCGAACAATCCGATTTGCGCGGTGGCGTCAATATCGGCGCCTTTACCATTGCGCCCGCCACAGCCACCGGGCTGTCACGTTTTCCCTTCCTCGCGTGTCTTGTCTTGCAGGGGCCTATCCTGGAGGCATGCATGAACGACCCGAACCAGCAAGCTGCGGACGCATCGCCGTACGATGTCGTGATCCTGGGCGCCGGCTATGCCGGGCTGATGGCGGCGCTGCGGCTGCGCCGCCGCAAGCCCGGGCCACGGAGCCACAAACACTGGCGCATCGCGCTGGTGAACGGCACCGATGAATTCATCGAGCGGGTGAGACTGCAGAAGAGAATTTCCGGACCGGTTGCTCCGCGCATTCCTTCCATCGCCGCGCTGGTGGCCGGAACCGGGATCGAATTCATAGCGGGACGCATCATCGCGCTCGACGCGGGGGCGCGTCGCGTGCGGATATCGCAGGCGGGTTGCGAGCGGCCGCTGGCGTTCAGGCGCGCCATCTATGCGCTCGGCTCGCAGGCCGACGTCGGCGGCGTTCCTGGGGTCGAGGCGCATGCCTACCGGCTCGATGCCGGCGATGGCCGGCGCGCGGTCGCGGCGCTGCGCGCGCGGCTCGAGCAGGACGCGGGCCGCCCGCTCCGCGTCGTCGTGGTCGGGGGCCACGAGACCGCGATCGAGGTGGCGGGCGAGATCAAGACCCGCTGGCCCGCCGCAGAGGTGACGATGATGTCGCGCTCGCGCTGCGCGGACTTCAAAGGCGCGCGGGTCGAGCAGGCGATCCGGGCCGCGCTCGAACGCTTGCAGGTCCGGCTGCTCGACCAGGAGACCGTCGCCGAGGTTCGGGCAACCGAGGTCCTCACCGCCACGGGTGAGACCATTCCCTGCGACGTTTGCGTATGGTCGGGCGGCCTGCGGGCGCCTTCTCTCGCCCGGCAGGCCGGCATTGCCACCGACCCACAGGAGCGAATCTGGGTCGATCCCAACCTGCGCTCGTTCTCCCATCCGCACGTGAGCGCGATCGGCGACGCTGCCCGACCGATGGCACCGACGGGCGCTCGCTATCGGATGTCGGCCTATGCGGCGCTGGTGTCGGGCGCCTACGCGGCCGACGCCATCCTGGAGGAGGAAAACGGCCGGCAGCCGCGGCCCTTCAGCTTCTCGGCCTATGGCCAAGGCGTTGCGATCGGCCGCGTCGGTGTCGGATTTGCGACCTTTCCGGACGATGAGCGGGCGCTGTTTCTCATCTCCGGTCGAACCGGGTATCACCTGCGTACCCTGTTCGTCCGTTTCCTGGTCGTGCTCCTCAAGATGGAACGGAAGCATCCCGGCCTGTTTTTCACCGTGGGACGAAAGCGCGTATCATGGCAGCGAGCCAAGGAAGCGATGCGGACGGCGCAGCCGGCGTGACGGATCATGCCTTCGCGCAGCTGCGGCCCGCCATGCTCGGTCTCGCCTATCGGATCACCGGCAGCCGTGCCGACGCCGAGGACATCGTGCAGGACGCGTTCCTGCGCTTCCATCGCGCGGCGCCCGGCGAAGCCGTGCAATCCCTGAAGGCCTATCTCACGACCATCACCGCCAGGCTCAGCTTCAACCGCCTGCGCGACCAGCGGGCGCGGCGCGAAACCTACATCGGCGAATGGCTGCCGGAGCCGTTGCTGACGCAGGACGAGCCCACGGTCCGGGCCGAGGACGTCTCATTTGCCCTCATGGTCGTGCTCGAGCGCCTATCGCCGCTGGAGCGCGTGGTGTTCGTGCTGCGCAACGCATTCGATCTCGGCTTCGAGGAGATCGCCCCGATGGTGCGGCGCGATCCAGTCGCCTGCCGCAAGATATTCAGCCGCGCCCGCGCGCGGGTCACGCAAGAGCGGCCGCGCTTTAGCGTCGATCGCGAGCGCCATCGCGCCCTGATGCTGGGCTTTCTGCAAGCCGCGCGCGGCGAGGACATGGCGGCGCTGGTGTCGCTCCTCGACCACAATGTGGTGCTGCATGGCGACGGCGGCGGCAAGGCGTTCGCGCTCAAGCAGGCGGTGGTCGGCGCGAGCGCGGTCGCGCGGTTCATCATCGCGGTGACCCGGACCTTGCCGCCCGGCGCCACCGTGGAGGAGATCGAGCTCAACGGCGCGCCCGGCCTCCTCGCCAAGGCCGACGGCCGCATCGTGGTCGCCATCATGATCGATACCGACGGCGAGCGCATTCATGCGGTTTTCGCCGTGGCCAATCCGGACAAGCTCGACGCGATTGCGCGGGCAGATACCGTAGGGACCGTTCAATCTCAATTTGCTGGAGACGCGTAAGATCAGTCACAAATACCGGTTTGCTGGAGACGGGACCCCCTCCCGGCGCCTTCGGCGCCACCCTCCCCCTTTCAGGGGGAGGGAATCGGCACCTAGCTGATCTTTCTTCGCTTACTTGAAATACTTCTCGATCGGAAACCGCGCCCGCACCTCGGCCGGCACGTCGAGCCGGCTCGAGAACGGCCGGCGCATCGGGCGCGTCGCGTCGATGATCATCTTGGCGGTCATGATGTCGTCGGTCTGCGAGGGGTCGAGCGTGTTGCCCTTGGAGTTCTTGATGATGTCGACGTCTTCGTTGGCCTGGGTGCGGGTCGCCACCGCATACATGACCTCCTGCTCGTTGTAGGGATCGATGTCGCCGTCGACCACGATCACGTTCTTGACGAAATCGACCTCGCCGAGAGCGATGAAGGCGGCCTGCTTGCTCTCGCCGTCGACCCGCTTGTCGATCGAGATGTAGCAGTTGAAGCGGCCGACGCCCGAGTTGGGCAGATGCACCGCCTTGACGCCCGGCACCACGCCCTTGATGCGGTTGTAGAGCGCGCCTTCCTTGGGGATCGCGCCCATCACCCAGTCGTCGGCATGGCCGACGAAGATGTCCTGGTAGATGGCGTTCTTGCGGTGAGTCATGGCCTTGACGTCGATGATCCAGCGCAGGCGCTGCGGCCCGTAGGTGCCGGGGAACTCGCCGAACGGGCCCTCGACCTCGCGCACATTGGGCGGGATCTCGCCCTCGATGATCATCTCGGCGTCGGCCGGGACCATGAAGTCCTCGCCCCAGGTCTGCGACGGCACCAGCCGGATCGGCTCGTTCATCATGGCGCCCAGCACCTCGTAGTCGTCGGTGCCGAACGGCGCCACGTTGAGGGACCCTAAGAAGAACGCCGGGTGGTGGCTGACGATGATGGCGGTCGGGGTCGGTTGGTCCTTGAGCTCGTTCTTGCGGCACATCTGCCAGTTATGGCGCGGCGACATGTGGATGCCGAGCTTGCGCGGGCCTTTGTACATCATGCGCAGGAACGCGATGTTGTAATGACCCATCTCGGGATCGCGCATGATCGGCGCCATGTCGATATAGGGGGCCGGATCCATGCGGTGATGGCGCACGATCGGCAGCTCGCGCAGGTCGACCTGGTCGCCGACCTTGACGACCTGCTTGACGGGGGCGTCGGCGCTGGCGATGCGCACCGGCGGCACCCGGCGCGCCTCGCGGCGGGCATATTCGGTGCTGAGCTCGATGCGGTCCTGGTTCGCCTTGAGGCCGAGCGCCAGCGCATCGCGCCGGCGCGACGAATAGATGTTGGTGATCAACGGAAACGGCGAGACCTTGCCAAACTGATTGATCGGCCGCTCGAACAGCACCATCGGGTTGATGCCCTTCTCCTCGAGATTGGCCAGGATCGCGGTGGCCTCGAACTTGGCCGGATCGATCTCGTCGGCGATGCGCAGGATTTCCTTGGGATGATCGCGCTCGATCATGGCGATGTAGTCGCGCAGCTCGCTGGGCTTGCCGGTGTTGAGCGGGATGGGCTTGACCTGGACGTTCATGGTTGACCTCTTTCGGTTTTCGGCTGCCGTCGGGGCGCCGGGGTTGGTCGGGCTTAAGGGTGGACAATTCTCTCGGTGTCATGGCCGGACTTGTTCCGGCCATCTCGATGAGGGTCGCGCGGTGCCTTCCTTATCGGGGTCGCCGGGACAAGCCCGGCGATGACGCTGAGTGTGGATGCTTAGTGCGAGTGCGTCTCGGCCTTTTGATTGGGATGGGTGAGCGTGCCGTCGTGCTCGATCAGGTTGGAGCACTCGTCGACGTAGAACTCGTTCTGGCAGTACGGGCACAACAGCTTGATGCCGGCGTAGCGCAGGTCCTCGTGGTGGACGTGGAATTTCTGGTTGCACTTGGGGCAGCTTGGATCGAAATGCTTGACCATTGGGGGCTCCTTGTTGGCGTTCTTGATGGGCGTTGTTGGTTGACGTTGCTTTCCGGCGATGGTGACGGCTAGACGGTTGCGCCGGCGGTTTTGCGTTTTTGCCGCGCGCTCTTGCGGGGCTCCGCCAGCCCGGCGGAAAACTCCGCGAAGCGGCGGCCGAGGATCTCAATGTCCTGCGCCATGATCGCCCGCGCCTCCGCGGGCTGACGGTTGCGAAAGGCGTTCAACAGCTGCCGGTGCATGATCAGCCCGACCTCGGTGGTCTCCGCGCTCAATACGGCTTTGACGCGGTCGTACAGCACCAGGAGCACCGTCTCGCCCACGATGGCGAGCAGCGGGTTGTGGGCGAGCCGGATGATCTGGCGATGGAAATCGATATAGGCGTGGCGCACGCTGCGGTCGGCGCCATGCTCGCTCTCGGCCTGGGCGATCCGGCCCTCCAGCATGGCGAAGTCGGCCTCGCTGCCGGTTTCGGCCACCCGCTCGGCCGCATAGGGCTCGATCAGGAGGCGCATCTCGAACAGGTCGGCGAGCGTCGCCTCGCCGCCGGCCAGCAGGTTGGTGACGGTGTCGACGATCGGCCGCTCATAATCCTGGGTGACGAAGATGCCGCCCTTGGGGCCCTTCTTGACCGTCACCAGGCCGCTCGATTTCGAGCGTGCGGATCGCTTCGCGGATCACCACGCGGCTGACCCCGAACTGCGACGCCAGGTCGCGCTCGGAAGGCATGCGCTGGAACAGCGCCAGCTTGTCCTTGAAGATGGTGGCGCGGATGCGGTCCGCCACCTCCAGATAGGCGCTGCGCCGCCCGAGGCTTTGGAACACCGGGGCTGTGATGGGGGTCATGATCATTGGTCTAACCATAGACCATTGAGGCGAAACCGGTCAATATCACCTGCCTGTCCCGGATGCGGCGCAGCGCGTAGCTCTTGCGGAGCGGTGCTCCGCTGGTCCGGGACCGTTCCAGACTCAGAGTATGGAACGATCCCGGGTCTGCAGCGCACCGCTCCGCAAGAGCTACGCGCTGCACTGCGCCCGGGAAAAGCAGGCCTCGCGAGGAGCATTCAAGATGGCTGCGAATTCCGACACTCTCCTCTTCATCGATGGGGCCTGGTGCGCCGGCGGCGCCGGCGCCACCCTGCCGGTAGTCAATCCGGCGACCGGCGAGACCATCGGCAGCGTGGCGCGCGCCGGGCAGAGCGAGCTCGATCAGGCGCTCGCGGCTGCCGAGCACGGCTTCAAGACCTGGCGCCGAGTCTCCGCTTACGATCGGGGCAAAATCCTGCGCAAGGCCGGCGACCTGCTGCGCGAGCGTGCCGCCGCGATCGCGCCGGTCCTGACCCGCGAGCACGGCAAGCCGCTGGCCGAGGCCAAGGGCGAGGTGATGAGCGGCGCCGACATTCTCGACTGGTTCGCCGAGGAGGCACGGCGCACCTACGGGCGCGTGATCCCGGCGCGCAGCGACACGGTGCAGCAGATCGTGATGAAGGAGCCGGTCGGGCCGGTCGCCGCCTTCACGCCGTGGAATTTTCCCATCAACCAGGCGGCCCGCAAGGTGGCGGCCGCGTTGGCGGCCGGTTGCTCGGTCATCCTCAAGGGGCCGGAAGAAACCCCGGCCAGCTGCGCCGCCCTGGTGCAGGCGCTGGCCGATGCCGGCTTGCCGGCCGGCGTGCTCAATCTGGTGTTCGGAGTGCCGGCGGAAATCTCCGGCTACCTCATTCCGCACCAGACCATCCGCAAGGTCTCGTTCACCGGCTCGGTGCCGGTCGGCAAGCATCTGGCCGCCATGGCCGGCGCCCACATGAAACGCGTCACCATGGAGCTCGGCGGCCATTCGCCCGCCATCGTGTTCCAGGATGCCGACGTCGATGTGGCGGCGAAGATTCTCAGCGCCAACAAGTATCGCAACGCCGGCCAGATCTGCGTGTCGCCGACCCGCTTCATCGTGCATGAGGAACTCTACGAGCCATTCGTGGAGCGTTTCGTCGCCGCCGCCAGGGCGGTGACAGTCGGCGACGGCATGACGGCGGGCGTCACCATGGGGCCGCTCGCGACCGCGCGCCGGGTGGAAGCCATGGAAAGCTTCATCGCGGACGCAGTGGCCAAGGGCGCCAAGCTACGGACCGGCGGACGCCGGATCGGCAATACCGGGTATTTCTTCGAGCCCACGGTGCTCACCGACGTGCCGGGCGACGCCCGCGTGATGAACGAGGAGCCGTTCGGGCCGATCGCCATCATGCTGCCGTTCTCGAGCTTCGAGGAGGCCATGACCGAGGCCAACCGCCTGCCCTACGGGCTCGCCGCATACGCCTATACGCGCTCATTGAAAACCGCAGCCGCGGTCGCGGCCGGCTTCGAATCCGGCACCGTCTCGATCAACCACCACGGCCTCGCCCCGATCGAGACCCCGCTCGGCGGCGTCAAGGATTCCGGCTACGGCTCCGAAGGCGGAGCTGAGGCGATCGAGGCGTATCTGGTGACCAAGTTCGTGACGCAGACGGGGTTGTGATGCGTGGCTTCTGGCTTGAACCGCCCTCTGTCATGGCCGGGCTTGTCCCGGCCACCCACGTCTGACTTTATGCCTCGCCGAAGCAAAACGTGGGTGCCCGGCACAAGGCCGGGCATGACTCAGAATATGTCGGGTGCTCCCGAGCCAAGCGCACCCCAGACCGGCAAAAGCGCGCGTTGACAGCAACGAATTTTGTTGCAAGGAGTCCGGCCTGTGCAACGTGTTGCGCGGGAAAGCCCTGATCAGACCGGGAGATTAAGCCGCCGTGCGTGTCGTAGACGCCATTGCCGAATGGTTCGAAGTCTCTGGATTCCACAAGTATTTTGGCTATGCGGGCGGCTCGATCTGGCCGTTCATGGATGCCCTGACGCCCAAGACCAATACGCTCGAGGGCATCCAGGCCAAGCATGAATCGCATGCCGTGCACATGGCGGACATGTATTACCGCCTCACCGGCAAGATCGCGCCGGTCATCATCAACAAGGGCCCGGGTCTGCTCAACGCGGTCGGCGCCGCCGCCAGCGCCATGCACGATTCCGCCCCGGTGCTGATCATCGCCGGCTCCGGCACCACCCATTTCATGGGCAAGGCCGGCATGCAGGAGATTTTCTACCACGGGCACGAGGACGCGCTGAACGTGTTCCGGCCGGTGACCAAGGGCTGCTGGCTGATCATCCGGCCCGACAGCGCCATCGAGGTGCTCAACACCGCCGTGAAGGTCGCGACCTCAGGGCGGCCGGGCCCGGTGTTCGTGCAGCTGCCCTATGACATCCAGCTGGCCGAGGTCGAAGGTGAGATCGAGCCGCCGCTGCGACGCGGCCCGACGCTTGGCCGCGCCCGCGCCGACCAGGACAGCGTGCGGCGTGTCGCCGACATGATCGCCAAGGCGGAGCGCCCGTTGCTGCTCGCCGGCGGCGGCGTGATCCGGGCGCAGGCCGCCGATGCGCTGCGCGCCGCGGTCGAGAAGCTGCAGATCCCGGTCGCCACCACGCTGCCCGCCAAGGGCCAGATTTCCGAGGATCATCCGCTCTCGCTCGGCACGCTCGGCCGCTCCGGCTGGGCCAGCGCCGCAGAAGCTTCGCGCGAAGCCGATCTCATCGTCGGGGTCGGCGCCCGCTTCTCCGACAACCACACCGCCAATTGGCGCAAGGGCTCGATCTACGACGTGAGCCAGACCAAGATCGTGCAGGTCGACGTCGACGGCAGCGAGATCGGCCGCAACTTTCCGGTCGAGCTCGGTCTGGTCAGCGACGCCCGCCTGTTCCTCGAGGACCTTGCCGCCGCCAGCCGCCCCGACCCCAAGCATCAGGGCTGGATCAAGCGCTCGCGCGGCTATCGCGACGCCTGGCTCAAGGAGATCGAGCCGCTGCTGCATGCCAAGACCGCGCCGGTGCATCCGGCGCGGCTGGTCTACGAGGTGGGCGAGGCGCTGGGCGAAAACGGCGTCGCCTATATCGATATCGGCGACGTCACCCAATACGCCGAGGCCTATATGCGGATTCGCCGGCCTGGCGCCTGGCAGATCAGCCCCGGCATGGCCGAGATGGGCTGGGCCGCCTCCGGCGTCGCCGGCGGGGTCGCGGCCGATCCGTCGCGGCCCGCGATCGTGCTCACCGGCGACGGCGCTTTCAACATGGTCAACCAGGCGGTCTGCACCTCGGTCGAGTACAGCCTGCCGGCCGTCTGGGTGATCCTCAACAATTACGAATTCGGCATCGAGCGAAAAGGCATGGAGCGCTCCTACCAGCGCTCGCATCCGTGGTGCAGCTTCACCCGCAAGGATACCGGCGAGCGCTACAATCCGGATTACGTCAAGCTCGCCCACGCCTATGGGGCCGAGGGCGCCCGCATCGAGGACCCCGAGCAGCTCGGACCCACCTTGCGCAAGGCAGTCGCCAGCCGCCGGCCCTGGATCATCGACGTGCCGATCGATCTCACCGTCGGCTCCTATTTCACCAAAGGCATCGATCGCGCCTATCCGAGCGAGTGGGCGAAGACCTACCCGTCCTACGGCGGCCTGCGCAGCGTCGACAAGAAATGACGCAGCTCAGAAGATATTCGAGGACGTGGCCGCGCGACCTCTTACCTCCCCCTGCAAGGGGGAGGTCGACCCGCGAAGCGGGTCGGGAGGGGGTCCCGCCAAAAGCACCGAATCCGCGGAGAGGCGGGACCCCCTCCCGGCGCCTTCGGCGCCACCCTCCCCCTTGCAGGGGGAGGGATTCGACACGCCCTGCGCAAAAACGAATTGAGGCTTGATCAATGAGAGTATCCGTCTGCTCGCTCGGCGAGGAAACCAATGTCCGCTTTCTGGAGCAGGTGAAGCTCGCCGAGCAGCTCAACTTCCATGCCTTCATGCATGCGGACGAGAAGTGGACGCGCGATCCCTATGTGCGGATCGCGGCCGCCACCCGCATGACCTCGCGCATCGGCTTCGGCTTCTGCGTGACCGATCCCTATACGCGCCATCCGGCCCTCTCGGCGCAGGCCTGCGCCACCCTGGCCGAGCTCGCGCCCGGCCGCCTGCGCGTGGTGATGGGCGCCGGCAGCCATTTCGAGACGCTGCCCACCATCAGCAATCCGAAACCCGTGCGCGGGATTCGCGAGGGCATCGACCTGATGCGGCGGCTGTGGAAGGGCGAGCGGGTGACGGTCGACGGTGAGTTCGTGAAGTTCAAGGCCGGCAAGCTCGACTTCGAGCCGCAGTCGATCCCGCAAATGTACATCGCCAGCCGCAGCCCGCTCATCCTGGCGCTCGGCGGCGAGATCGGCGAGGGCGTGCTGATCGGCAGCTTCACGACCGCGCCCGGCATTGAATATGCCAAGGGCCACATCCAGAAAGGCCTCACCAAGTCGAACCGGACCTGGAAGGACATCCAGCTGTGCTCGTGGGTCTATGTCACCATCCTGGAGCGCGAGGACGAGGATATCCCCGACAACATCAAGCGCGGCATGAGCCACGCCTTCTGGAGCAGCCGCAAGAGCATGACCGAGATGGTCGACCAGCTCAGCAACGACGTCACCCCCGAGTTCCGCAAGTTCCTGCACGAGGCGCCGCACGAATGGTCGCCCGAGGTGATGGCGGAGCTGCGGCGCCTGATGCCGCGCGGCATCTTCAACACCATGTCGATCGTCGGCACCGCCAAGCAGGTGGTGGCGCGCCTGAAGGCGCTCGAGGCGGTCGGCGTCCAGGAGACCATCATGTGGCCGTTCCCCAAGCCCGGCCAGGAGGTCGAGGACCTGCTGATCCAGCTCGGCCACGAGGTGCTGCCGCACGTTTCCGAGCGGCCGAAGCGGGAGGCTTACCGGCTTGTCGACTAATGCCAAGCGGGCGGAGCGCGCGGGCCGGATGGCCAAGCGGCGTGCGGGCGGCTCGGAAGACGTCATCGACGAGCTGCGCCGCCAATATGACCGCCTGACCCAATCGCAGAAACGGATCGCCGAATATATCGTCGACCATCCGGACCGCGTGGCGTTCTCGACCGTCGATCAGATGGCGGGCCAGCTCGGGGTCAATCCTTCCACCATCGTGCGCTTTACCTACCGGCTCGGGCTCAAGGGCTTTCCGGACCTGCAGGAGCGCACCCGCCAGCTGGTGCGCGGGCAGCTCTCGGCGGCGAGCGAGATCGTCAACGAGAACTCGGTGCTGGTGCATCTGGAAGGCACCGCGTTCGGGACCTCGCTCGGCCAGGACCTGCAGAACCTGCGCCGCACCATCTCGGCCCTCAAGGTCGAGGATCTGCAGCGCGGAAGCGACATGATCGCGGCCGCCCGCAAGGTTTACGTGGTCGGCGCGTTCAACGCCTACAGCGTGGCGTTCTTCCTCGGCCTCGCGCTCGATCGCATCCGCGGCAATGTCACGGTGTGGAGCGGCGACATGACGCTGCAGGCCTCGCAGCTGGTCGATCTCGGATCCGAAGATTGCCTGATCGCGTTCACCTCGGCGCCTTACGCCGTGTCGACCCAGAAGGTCGCGCAGCTCGCCAAGGAGGCGAAGGCCAAGGTGATCGCCGTCACCGACACCCCGATCTCGGCGGTCGGCCAGATCGCCGATGTGATCCTGGCGGCGGCCTCGACCGGCGCCGGGCTGCAGAACTCGTTCGTGGCCGGCATGGCGGTCGCCAATGCGCTGCTCAACGGCGTCGCCGCCGCCAACAGCGAGCTCACGCTCGAGCGCTACGGCCGCCTCGCCAAGGTGCTGGGCCGCCTGGATGCATTCTTGCTGAAGGCCGACGATGCCGAGTGACAATCCCGCCACCACCGGCCGGGCGGCGCTCGCGGGCATCCGGGTGCTCGATCTCGCCGACAACGCGGTCGCCTATGCGAGCCGGCTGCTCGCCGATCTCGGCGCCGAGGTTATTCGCATCGAGCCGCCGCACGGCAGCGCATTGCGGCGCGCCGCGCCGCTCGCCGCTACCGGCCACGGCATGGAGAGCTGCGCGCACGCCTTCTGGAACGCCAACAAGAAAGGGATCACGCTCGATCTTTGCTGCGCCGACGGCCGCCGCCTGTTCGGTGACCTGGTGGCCAAGAGCGACGTGGTGATCGAGACCTTCGCGCCCGGCACGCTGGCGGCCTGGGGGATCGACTACGAGGCGATGAAGCGCCGCAATCCCGGCATCATCCTGGTGTCGGTGACACCCTACGGGCAGACCGGGCCGTGCGCGAAATTCCATGCCACCGACCTGACCTTGCTGGCGGCCGGCGGACTGCTGTCGCTCGGCGGCTATCCGGAGACCGGGCCGGTCGCGGTCGCGGGCGAGCAGGGCTTCCTGGCGGCGGCGATCTTCGGCGCGGTCGCGACCTTGAAGGCGCTCTTGGAGCGTGAGGGTGCCAATCACGGCCAACCAAATCACGGACAATGGCTCGATGTCTCGGGGCAGGAATGCATCGCCTTCGCGCTCGAGGATGCGATCCCGGAATGGTACCTGAGCGGCAGCATCCGGCGGCGCACCGGCGACCAGGCGCGCGAAGCCGGCACCGGAGTCTATCCGTGCCAGGACGGCTATATCAGCATGGTGGCGGGACGGCTCGGCACCGCCAAGGCGTTCAAGACGCTGGTGCAGTGGATCGCCGAGAGCGGCACGCAAGGCGGCCAGGAGCTGCTCGACGAATGCTGGCAGGACTTCAAGTTCCGCCAGAGCCCGCAAGGCGTCGCCCGCTTTGCCGAAATCTTCGGCACCTTCTGCGCGAGGCGCAGCAAGCAGGAGCTCTACCGCGAGGGCCAGGCGAAACAGATCGCGATCGCGCCGGTCAACACCGTGGCCGACATCGTCGATGACCCGCAATTGCGCGCCAACGGCTATTTCGGCTCCCTGCATGATGCAGCGCTCGGCCGCGATGTGACGCTGCCGGGCCCGCCCTACCGGCTCGGCCGCACCCCGGCGACGCTGCGCAGCGCTGCGCCTGCGACCGGAAGGCATAACCGCGCCATCTACATGGATGAGCTCGGCTTGAGCGAGGGCGATCTGTGTGCGCTCACCAGCGCCGGGGTGGTGTGAGCCATGCGCTTCTGTGACCTGCGCGTGCTGGATTTCTGCTGGGTCGGGGCCGGCGCCTTCGTCACGCGCCTCCTCGCCGATCTCGGGGCCGACGTGATCAAGGTCGAAGTCGCGCGCCCATCCCGACAACCTGCGGCTCTCCGGGCCCCACAAGGCCGGCGCCAAGCACCTGGAAGGCTCCGGCTACTTCGCCTCGCGCAACACCAACAAGAAGAGCATCGCGCTCAACATGGGCAAGCCCGAGGCGCGCGCGCTCGCCCGGCAGCTGGCGCGGAAATGCTCGGTGGTCACCAACAATTTCCGGCCCGGCATCATGGAGCGCTGGGGGCTCGGCTATGCGGAGCTTGCGGCCACCGATCCTTCGCTCATCTATCTCGCCATGCCGATGCAGGGCTCGAGCGGCCCGCACAAGAGCTATATCGGGTTCGGCTCGACCATCTCGGCGATCTCCGGGCTGGTCGAGATGTCGGGCGCGCCGGAACGGGCGCCGATCGGCACCGGTACCCATTACCCCGATCACATTCCCAATCCGGGCCACGCGCTGGTCGGGCTCTTGGCGGCCATCTTCCACCGCGCCCGCACCGGCGAGGGCCAATATATCGAGCTGGCGCAGCTCGAATCGACGGTCAATCTCTTGGGCCCCAGCATCCTGCGCTACTCGGCTTCCGGCGTGCTGCCCCATCGCACCGGCAACCGGCGCGAAGGCGCGGTGCCGTGCGGCGTGTTCCCCTGCGCGGGCGACGACGTGTGGTGCGCGATCGAGATCGAGAGCGACGCCGGCTGGCAGGCCCTGGTCGAGACGCTGGAACGCCCGTCCTGGATGACCGATCCGGCTTTCGCTACCCTCAATGGGCGCAGCGCCGGCATCGATGCGATCGAGCACAAGCTCGCGCAGGAAACCCGCGGCCACAAGGCCGAAGACCTGGTCAAGGCGCTGCAGGCGCGCGGCGTCGCCGCCTCGGTGGTCGAGACCAGCCGCGACGTCATGGAGGACCGCCAGCTCAAGGCGCGCGGCTATTGGCGCGACATCGATCATGCCGAGATGGGCCGTATCACCGTCAACGTGCCGCCGTTCTTCTCGACCGAGGAAGGACGCCAGCGCGAGCCCGCGCCGCCGCCGCTCCTGGGCGAGCAGACGCGCGCGATCGCCACCACCTTGCTGGGTCTCTCCGAAAACGAGTGCACGCGGCTCATGAAAGAAGAGGTGCTGTGGTGAGCAATCTCGAGATCACGCGCGAAGCCGGCGTCGCCTGCCTCACCCTCAACCGTCCGGACAAGCGCAACGCCATCGACGACGTCACCCGCGACGCGCTCTCGGAGGCGTTCGCCAGCCTGGAGACCGAGATCGCGATCCGGGTGGTGATCCTGACCGGCGCCGGCACCGCCTTCTGCGCCGGCGTCGACCTCGCCACGCCCGGCAACGTGGCGGTGCATTCGAGCATCGCGGCGAGCCCGGTCGTCACCCGGGCGCGCCTGACCGCGCCGCTCGACACATTCAGCAAGCCGGTGATCGCCGCGCTCAATGGCGTCGCGGTGGGGGGCGGCCTGGAGATGGCGCTCGCCTGCGACCTGCGCATCGCCTCGACGGCGGCGCGCTTCGGGCTGACCGAGGCGCGGATCGGCAGCCTGCCGGGCAGCGGCGGCACCCAGCGGCTGGTGAGCACGGTCGGCCGCACCTTCGCGGCCCAGATGCTGTTCACGGGCGAGCTGATCTCCGCCGAGCAGGCGCTCGCCTCGGGCCTGGTGTCCGAGCTGCATGCGCCCGACGCCCTGATGGGGCGCGCCCTGGCGCTCGCCACAACCATCGCCGAGAATGCGCCGCTGTCGCTCATCGCCATCAAGAAGGCGCTGCGCGCCGCTACCGATCTGCCGCTCGCGGCCGGCTTCGAGCTCGAGCGCGCGCTCTACGGCGCGCTCACCGCGACCCAGGATCGCGAGGAAGGCCGCAAGGCGTTCCGCGAGAAACGCAAACCGAATTTTCAGGGGAAATAGAATGGCGTGGCGAAAGGCTTCGATCTGCGGCGTCGGGCAGTCGCGGCAGGGCAAGCTCCCGGAGGAGACCCCGGTCACCTTGGCGGCGGAGGCGTTGCGCAACGCGCTCGCGGATTCCGGCATCGACAAGAGCGAGATCGACGGTCTGATGACGCTCCCCGGCACCGCCTCGCCGGAAGCCGCCAAGAACTACCTGGTGCTGGGTGAGCGGCTGGGCATCAATCCGCGCTACACCGGCAGCCTGGTGATGGGCGGCGCCACCGCAGGGGCTTGCGTCGAGGCCGCCGCCATGGCGGTGCAGAACGGCATGGCCAAGGTGGTGGCCTGCATCTTCGCCGACACCGCGCGCACCTCGGGCAACAAGTTCGGCGCCGCCGCGGGCGGCGAGGACACCTGGGCGGTGTGGGGCATGCTCGGCAATGCCGCCAACTCGGCGCTCGGCATGCGCCGGCACATGGCGCTCTACGGCACCAAGAGCGAGCAGCTCGGCTGGATCGCGGTCACCTGCCGCAAGCACGCCTCGATGAATCCCAACGCCGTGATGCAGGAGCCGATCACGCTGGAGGACCACCAGAAATCGCGGCTGATCGTCGATCCGTTGCACATGCTCGACTGCTGCCTCATCTCCGACGGCGCCGTCTGCATCCTGGTGACCTCGCCGGAGCGGGCGCGCGACTGCAAGAAGAAGCCGGTCTCGATCCTCGGCATGGGCCAGGGCCACACCATGGAGAACCTGCGCGAGCCCGACTGGTGGTATCTGCCGCACCAGGCGCGCTGCATCGCCGATGCCTACAAGATGGCCGGCGTCGGCCCCGCCGACATCGACGTGGCGCAGCTCTACGACAATTTCACGGTCGCGGTGCTGTTCTGGCTGGAGCATGCGGGCTTCTGCAAGCAGGGCGAGGCCGGGCCCTTTGTCGAGGGCGGCAAGCGCATCGGGCTTGGCGGCGAGCTTCCGATCAACACCGCCGGCGGCAACCTCTCGGAATCCTACATGCAAGGCTGGCTGCACGTGGTCGAAGGCGTGCGCCAGATTCGCGGCGAGTGCGGGCCCCGCCAGGTGAAGGACGCGGAAGTCTGCCTCGTCACCGGCCGCGGCATGACGCTCAATACCGCCAGCGCAATGATTCTCGGACAATAGAGAACCGATTCCATGAAAACCGCCGCGCTCTCCGCTTTACCTTCCCCTGCAAGGGGGAGGTCGACCCGCGAAGCGGGTCGGGAGGGGGTCCCGCCACAAGCTCGGAATCCGTGGGGAGGCGGGACCCCCTCCCGGCGCCTTCGGCGCCACCCTCCCCCTTGCAGGGGGAGGGAATTGGCACCGCCGCGCCAAGCAACAAATTCAAATGCAATCGTCGGCCGTTGTAATTCGAATCTTGGAAACGCCCGCCTAGCCATTTTTGGACGATGACCATGAACCAGACAACCACCACCGCACCCCCCGCGCCGCAGCCGATCAAGCCCGCGATCAGCGAGATCAACAAGCCGTTCTGGGACGGCTGCCGCGCCCACAAGCTGATGGCGCAGCAATGCACGCACTGCCAGGAGCGGCGCTATCCGGCCGCGCCGGTCTGCCCCAACTGCCTGTCGACCGGCTACGAGTGGCGCGAGCTGTCGGGCCGCGGCGAGCTGTCCTCCTACATCATCGTGCACCGCGGCTATCATCCCTACTGGGCGCAGCGCGTGCCCTACAACGTGGCCTTCATCGAGCTGGACGAAGGCCTGCGCATGTTCTCGAACATCGTGGGCACGCCTAATGAGGCGCTCAAGGTCGGGCAGAAGGTCAAGGTGGCGTTCGAGGAACGCAGCGAGGATCTGGTGGTGCCGGTGTTCAAGGTGGTGGAATAGAGAGAGGCGAATAGGGAATGGCGAGTGGCGAATAGAAAGCAAGGAAGATCTATCCACCGCTCACCACTCACTACTCACTATTCGCTATTCGCTACTCGCCAGAACCAAGACCAACAGGAGTGCGTGGTGCTGAAGATCGGATACAAGGCGTCCGCTGAGCAGTTCGGGCCGAACGAGCTGCTCGATTTTTCCTGCACCGCGGAGGATGTCGGCTTCGACTCCGTGTTCATCAGCGACCACTTCCAGCCCTGGAAGCACACCAATGGCCACGCCCCTTCCTCGATCGCCTGGCTGGGGGCGCTCGGCGCCCGCACCAAGCGGGTCATCATCGGCACCAGCGTGATGACCCCTACCTTCCGGTATCATCCCTCCGTGGTGGCGCAAGCCTTCGCCACGCTTGGGGTGATGTTCCCGGGCCGCGTCGTGCTCGGCCTCGGCAGCGGGGAATCGCTCAACGATGTGCCGGCGCTCGGCATCAAGTGGCCGGGCTTCAAGGAGCGGCAGGCCCGGCTGCGGGAAGCGATCGAGCTGATGCGCGCGCTGTGGACCAGAGAGCGCGTCACCTTCGAGGGCCAGTACTACAAGACCGAGAAAGCCACCATCTACGATCGGCCGGAACAGCCGGTTCCGATCTATGTGGCAGCCTCCGGACCCACCGTCGCCAAGATGGCGGGCGAGATCGCCGAAGGCTATATTTGCACCAGCGGCAAGGCGCCCGAGCTCTATACCGAGACCCTGCTGCCCAATGTGGCGGCCGGGCTGCAGGCCGCCGGGCGCGCCTCCAACTCGATCGACCGCATGATCGAGATGAAGGTATCGTTCGATACCGACCGGCAGCGGGCGCTCGACGACACCCGGAACTGGGCCGCCCTGGCGTTGTCGCCGGAGGAGAAGGTCTCGGTCGAGGATGCGGTCGAGATCGAGCGGCTCGCCGATGCACTGCCGGTCGAGCGCACCGCCAAGCGCTGGATCGTGTCGACCGACCCGGACGAGCATGTGGCGAGGATCAAGGTCTATGCCGATCTCGGCTTCCGCCATCTCGTGTTCCATGCCCCCGGCCCCGACCAGAAGCGGTTTCTGCGCCTCTATGGCGAGCAGGTTCTGCCACGACTGCGCGCCGCCTTCGGCGGTGCCGCCATCGGCTGAACGATGAAAACACCCCGGCGCCTGACGCTGTCCGTGGTTCCCGGCCTTCCGTTGCTGCTGCCGGGCGACGATCTCGGCGCGATCATCGTGACGGCGCTCGAGCGGGCGGGGATGGTTCTGGACGGCGGCGATATCGTGGTGGTGGCGCAGAAGGCGGTGTCGAAGGCGCAAGGGCGCTATGTCGATCTCGCCAACGTCAAGCCGTCATGGCACGCCCGCGAGCTCGCGGTCGAGGTGGACAAGGATCCCCGCCTGGTCGAGGTCATTCTTTCGGAATCGGTGCGGGTGGTGCGCAAAGGCAAAGGCGTGCTCATCGTCGAGCACCGCTCCGGCTACATCATGGCCAATGCGGGAGTCGATCAGTCCAACGTGGCGCCGGCCGCCGGCGAGGAGCCGGTCCTGCTCTTGCCGATCGACGCCGATGCGGTCGCCGAAGCCTTGCGCGCCGCGCTCGCGGCCCACTTCCCCAAACGGCTCGGCGTCATCGTCAGCGACAGCTTCGGCCGGCCCTGGCGTCGCGGCACCGTCGGGGTTGCGCTCGGCTCCGCCGGCGTGCCGGCGCTGATGGACTTGCGCGGCAAGCCCGACCTGCACGGGCGGCCGCTGCAGTTCACCGAGACCGGATTTGCGGACGAGGTCGCGGCGGCGGCATCGCTGCTGATGGGACAGGCGGACGAAGGCAACCCGGTGGTGCTGGTCTCCGGCTTCGCCCTCACCGATGCGCCGATCGCCGCCCGCGTGCTGCTGCGCCCCACCTCCGAAGACCTGTTCCGGTGAGCGCGATGGCACCGAGCGGGCGGCTACGAAGCGATGAGCGTCCGGTGCTGGCGCTGTCGGGTGGGGTCGGCGGCGCCAAGCTGGCGCTCGGCCTCGCGCGCGTGCTGCCGCCCGGGCAGCTCACCGTGGTGGCCAATACCGGCGACGATTTCGAGCATCTCGGCCTGCACATCGCGCCCGATCTCGACACGCTGACCTATGTGCTGGCCGGCCTCGACAACCCCGAAACCGGCTGGGGCCGCCGCGACGAGACCTGGTCGTTCATGGCCACCTTGGCGGAGCTCGGCGGCGAGACCTGGTTCCGGCTCGGCGATCGCGATCTCGCCATGCATGTGGAGCGCACGCGCCGGCTCAAGGGCGGCGAGACGCTCTCGGGCATCACGGCCGAGATCGCGCTGCGGCTCGGCATCGAAAGCCGCATCCTGCCGATGACCGACGACAAGGTGCGCACCCGGGTCGTGACCCGCGAGGGCGTGCTCGACTTCCAGCATTATTTCGTCGGCCGCCAATGCGCCCCGCTGGTCACCGGCTTTACGTTCGAGGGCGCCGCTACCGCGGCCCCGCACCCGGACGCGATCGCGGCGCTGCGCCATCCGGGGTTGCGGGCCGTGATCATCTGCCCGTCCAATCCGTTCATCAGCATCGACCCGATCCTGGCGCTGCCTGCTCTGCGGCAAGCGCTGGCCGCCACCGCGGCGCCGGTGATCGCCGTCTCCCCGATCATCGCCGGGCGGGCCGTCAAAGGGCCGACCGCGAAAATGATGACCGAGCTCGAGCTTCACGTCGATCCGCTGACGGTCGCGGCGCATTACCGCGGCCTCATCGACGGCTATGTGATGGACGACGCCGATTCCCAAATGGCTGCGATGCTGGATCTGCCGGTTGAGACCACCCGCACCCTGATGCAGAGTCTGGACGACCGCGAGGCCTTGGCGCGCGCTGTGCTCGCTTTTGCCGAACGCATCGCGGCGCGGGCTTTGAAACGCACGAGCGGAGGGCGCAGTTGAACGGCGCTGCAGATATCTGGGCGGTCATTCCGGTCAAGGAAACCGTCGCCGCCAAGGAACGCTTGGCCGATGCCGTGCCGCGCCACCTGCGGCCCGGCCTGGCGTTGGCGATGCTGGAGGACGTGCTGGCTGCCGTCGCCAAGACTTTGCATATGGGTTCGCGCGGGCTCGCCGGCATCGCGGTGGTGACGCTCGATCCCGCCGTGCGGGCACTGGCGCAGCGCTACGGTGCGCGCATCCTGACCGACGACGCACGCGGCGGCCACACCGCCGCGGTGGCGGCCGCCGCCCGCACCTTGGCGGCGGAAAGCCGCGCCGGCATGCTGCAGATGCCGGGCGACATTCCGCTCGTCTCCGCCGACGAGATTTCGCTGCTGCTGGCCGTGCGGCGCGCCTCGCCGTCATTCACCATCGCGCCCTCCCACGACGATTTCGGATCGAACGCAGTCCTGGTCTGTCCGCCGGCCGCGGTGCCGCTTCGCTTCGGGGACGACAGCTTCTTTCCGCACCTGCGGACCGCGCAGGCCTGCGGGATCAAGCCTCTGATCGTGCGCCAGCACGGCATCGGGCTCGACATCGACCGGCCGGACGACATCCGGGCGTTCGCGAAACTGCGCTCGCACACCCGCGCCCAGGCCTACCTGGAGCGGCATGGGCTCACGCAGGACACTCACGCGCCGAACGGAGCGGTCGCATGACGTCGCCACTCCACGACTTTCTCGCCGCGGTGCGCGGCGGCCATGTTCCAAGTGATGCGGAGGCGCTTAGGCTCGCCGGCTGCAGCGATCTCGCCGCGATGATGACGACGGCTGCGGAGCTGCGCGACCAGGGCCACGGCAACAACATCTCGTATTCGCGGAAAGTGTTCATCCCGCTCACCAAGCTCTGTCGCGATTCCTGCCACTACTGCACCTTCGCGCAGCCGCCCCGCCGCGCGGCCTCAGCCTATCTCTCGCCCGCCGAAGTGCTGGCGATCGCGCAGGCCGGCGCGCGGGCCGGCTGTCGCGAGGCGCTGTTCACGCTTGGCGACAAGCCGGAGCTGCGCTACGGCGCGGCGCGCGACGCGCTCACCCGGCTCGGCTACGCCACCACGCTCGATTATCTGGCCGCCATGGCGGCGCTGGTGCTGAAGGAAACCGGGCTGCTGCCACATCTCAATCCCGGCGTCATGAGCCTCGAGGAGATGCAGGGTCTGCGCAAGGTCTCGGCCTCGCAGGGCATCATGCTGGAGACCGCAGCCGAGCGGCTGGCGCAGAAGGGCGGTCCGCATTTCGGCTCGCCCGACAAGGTGCCGGCGGTGCGGCTCGCCACCATCGCGGCGGCCGGCGAGGCCAGGGTGCCGTTCACCTCCGGCATCCTCATCGGCATTGGCGAGACCAGGGCCGAGCGCATCGAAGCGCTGCTGGCGCTGCGCCAAGCGCATCGGCCGCATGGCCACATCCAGGAAATCATCATCCAGAACTTCCGCGCCAAGCCGCAAACCCGCATGGCGGACGCGCCGGAGCCGGACGCCGCCGATCATCTGTGGACCATCGCGGCCGCCCGCATCATTTTCGGGCCGGCCATGAACATCCAGGCGCCGCCCAATCTCAGCGGCGGCCCGCTCGCCTCGATGATCGCGGCCGGCATCAACGATTGGGGCGGCGTCTCGCCGGTGACGCCCGACCACGTCAATCCGGAAGCGCCGTGGCCCACGCTCGCAAGCCTCGCCGAGCGCACCGCGCAAGCCGGCAAGGTGCTGGTGGAGCGGCTGGCGATCTATCCTGGCTACATCTGCGACGCCGAGCAATGGCTCGATCCGGCCTTGCGCGGCCCGGTGCTGCGGGCGGTCGATGCAGAAGGCTTCGGCCGCACCGACCCATGGATCGCGGGCGCGGACCACCCTCCCCCCACCCTCATCCTGAGGAGCCGTGCCCAGCACGGCGTCTCGAAGGATGGAGGCGAATTGCCGACTTGCGGCCATCCTTCGAGACGCGCGCATCCTTCGACAAGTGCTCAGGAGCGCGCTCCTCAGGATGAGGGCGGTGTCCATCGCGGCCGCGGCCCGGATCGCCTCGCAGCCATCCTCGATCGCGCCACCGCCGGCCAGCGGCTCGATGAAAGCGACGTGGTGGCCCTGTTCGCGGCGCGGGGTGCCGACTTCGAGCGGGTGTGCGCCAGCGCCGACGCGCTGCGGGCCGCCGTCAGCGGCGAGCGCGTCGCCTATGTGGTCAACCGCAACATCAACTACACCAATGTCTGCTATTTCCGCTGCCAGTTCTGCGCCTTCTCGAAGGGCAAGCTGTCCGCCAACCTGCGCGGCCGCCCCTACGACCTGGCGCTCGACGAGATCCAGCGGCGCTGCGTCGAAGCCTGGGGGCGTGGCGCCACCGAGGTCTGCCTGCAGGGCGGCATCCATCCCGACTATACGGGCGCGACCTATCTGTCGGTCTGCCGCGCCATCAAGGCGGTCACGCCCGACATCCACATCCATGCCTTCTCGCCGCTCGAGGTCACGCAGGGCGCGCGCACGCTGGGGCTGACGCTCGCGGCATTCCTGACCGAGCTCAAGACGGCCGGGCTCGGCACCCTGCCGGGCACCGCGGCCGAGATCCTCGATGACGAGGTCCGCCGCATCATCTGCCCCGACAAGATCGACACGAGGCAATGGCTCGAGGTGGTGGAGAGCGCCCACGCGGTCGGGCTGCGCACCACCGCCACCATCATGTACGGGCATGTCGAGGGCCTGCAGCACTGGGCGCGGCATCTGTTGCGGCTGCGGAGCCTGCAGGAACGCACCGGCGGCCTGACCGAATTCGTGCCACTGCCGTTCGTACCCATGGAGACGCCGATCTATCTGCACGGCCGCGCCCGCAGCGGCCCGACCTATCGGGAGGCGATCCTGATGCATGCGGTGGCGCGCCTCGCGCTCAATCCGCTGGTCACCAACATCCAGACCTCATGGGTGAAGATGGGGCCGCAAGGCGTCAAGGCCTGCCTGCAGGCCGGCGCCAACGATCTCGGCGGCACGCTGATGAACGAGAGCATCACCCGGGCCGCCGGCGCCGTGCACGGCGAGGAGCTGCCGCCCGCCGAGATGGAGGCGCTGATCGCATCGATCGGCCGCACGCCGGCGCAGCGCACCACGCTCTACGAGGACGTCACCCCGGAGCGCCGGAACGCCTCGTTCGCGGCCGCGCCGCTCCTCGCCCCGGTGCTCACGCCGGCGCATCGCTACGAGCGCGACCAGCCCAAGGGCAGCATGCCGCCGCGCGCGCCAAAAGATTCGCTCACGAAAATCGGCATCGCATGAGCGCAAACGACAACAGCCGAGCCAGGGAGGAACGCTGATGCAACGTCTACGACACTTGCGAACCGCCGTCTTGGCCGGGCTGGGGGTGCTGGCGGTTTCAGCTGTCGCCGCGACCGCCGACGACACGCTCAAGATCGCGGTCGGCCAGCGCGGCAGCTGGGACACGTCGGTGTCCGAGCTCGGCCAGAAGGCCGGCATCTTCAAGAAGCACGGCCTCGAGCTCGACCTGTTGTTCACCCAAGGGGCCGGCGAGACCCAGCAGGCCACCATCTCGGGCAGCGTCGATATCGGCATCGGCGGCGGCGTTATGGGGGTGCTCGGCGCCTTCGAGAAGGGCGCCCCGATCCGGGTGATCGGCACCGAGATCAACAGCGCCGGCGACTATTGGTATGTGCCGGCCGCCTCGCCGATCAAGACCATCCGGGACGCCAACGGCGCCACCATGGCGTTCTCGACCGTCGGCTCGTCCACGCAGGCGATCGTGCTCGCCATCATCAAGGAGTACGGCCTCAGCGCCGCCAAGCCGGTCGCGACCGGCGGCCCGCCCCCCACCTTCACCCAGGTCATGTCGGGCCAGATCGATGTCGGCTGGGCGACGCCGCCGTTCGGCATCCAGGCCCTTGAGGAAGGCAAGATCCGGATCATCGCCCGCGGCAACGACATTCCGGAGATCCGCAACCAGACCAACCGGCTCCTGATCAGCAGCGCCTCGGTGCTGGAGCGCCGCAAATCGGCGATCGAGCGCTATATGAACGCCTATCGGGAAACCGTCGCCTACATGTATGCCGACCCGATGGCGCTCAAATATTACGCCGAGATCGCCTCGGTGCCTGAAAGCCTCGCCAAGCGCGTGCGCGACGAGTTCTTCACCAAGGAGATGCTGATGCCCGACCGGGTCATCGGCATGGACATCATCATGCCGGCCGCGGTGACGCTCAAATACCTCGCCGCCCCGATCCCCGACGACAAGCTCAAGACGCTGTTCCAGATTCCGCAGCGTTAAGGTTTGTGAGTAGTGAGTGGTGAGTAGTGAGTAGTAAAGGGCGAATGACTCACTGCTCAACTCACTACTTCCAGTCCGTAGGGTGGGCAAAATTGCCATGCACTGCAATCATGATTTGCGAGGAGTCGCGCAATTTTGCCCACGCGATGGCGCTGGACGCGTGGGCAACGCGCCACTTCGCCCTGCCCTACCGCAACACGTTACCCGGGCGCGTTGCCCACCCTACAGGACCTGAGGAGTATCCCGTTTGTCCAAGCTTTCGATGACGTTCGCCTGCGGCCTTTACGACCGCATGATCGCGCTGCGCACCGGGGAGGTGCAACCCGAAGGCATCGATCTCAATTTCATCAATGTCGACAATCCGCGCGAGCTGTTCGACCGCATGGTCGGCAAGCTCGAGTTCGATGCGTCGGAGATGTCGAGCTCGGAATATGTCAGCCGGTTCGCGGCCGGCGATTGCCCGTTCGTGGCGCTGCCGGTGTTCGCCTCGCGGGTGTTCCGCCACGGCTTCATCGCGGTCGACAAGCGCCAGGTCCGCAAGCCCAAGGACCTCGAAGGCAAGCGGATCGGGGTGCAGCTCTACACCATGACGGCGGCGATCTGGATCCGCGGGTTGCTGCAGCATCAATACGGCGTCGATCTCTCCACCATCCAATGGGTCGAGGGCGCCATGGAGACGCCGACCCGGCACGGCAGCCCGACCGTGCTGCCGCCCTTGAAGCCGGTCTCGATCGTGGAGAACGCGAGCGGCAAATCGCTCGGCCAGCTCCTTGAGGACGGCGAGATCGCCGCCACCATCGGGGCCGACCTGCCGACCGCCTATGGCAGGAATCCGAACGTGCAGCGGCTGTTCCCGGATTTCCGCACCGCCGAGAAGGACTATTACCGCACGACCAGGATCTTCCCGATCATGCATCTCATCGTGCTGCGGCGCGATTTCTACGAGAAGCATCCGTTCGCCGCCACCAGCCTCTATCAGGCGTTCTGCGCCTCCAAGGCGGTGGCGTTCCGGAAGATGCGTTATCTGGGCACGCTGCGCTACATGCTGCCCTGGATGACGGCCGATCTCGACGAGATCGAGGAGGTGTTCGGCGGCGATCCCTGGCCCTACGGGGTCGAGCCCAACCGGGCGGCGCTGGAAGCTCTGGTGCAGTATCTGGTCGATCAATCCATGATCGCCAAGCCAATACGGGTCGACGACCTGTTCGTCCCGGTCTACGGCGGGAGCTAGAATTTTCCGTTCGGGTTGACGCTGCTGGTTGTCATAGCCGGACTTGTTCCGGCCATCTCGAAGGGATGGCACGGCGCCTCCGCCATCGAGATCGCCGGGACACAAGGGCGTTTACGCCCGTCTTCGCGGGCTATGCCCGGCGATGACAACCCATGCGTTCGGCGCCGCGGCTTGATCGCATGGACCGCGACGGTCACGGCTTGTGGCCCGGCTCGACGTGGCCGCCGAACTTGAACCGCATGGCCGAGAGCACACGCTCCGCGAAAGTGTGCTCCTGGCGGGAGCGGAAGCGCGCGTAGAGCGCGGCGGTGAGCACCTCGGCCGGCACCGCCTGCTCGATGGCGGCATTCACCGTCCAGCGGCCCTCGCCGGAATCCTGCACCACGCCGGAGAAATTCGACAGCGTCTCGTTCTCCGCGAGCGCCGCCGCGGTGAGATCGAGCAGCCAGGAGGAGATCACGCTGCCGTGGCGCCAGACCTCGGTGATCTCGGCGAGATCGAAATCGTAGCGCCGCTCCGCCGGCAGGCTCTCCTTGGCGGTACTGCGCAGGATGTCGAGGCCCTCCGCATAGGCCTGCATCATGCCATACTCGATGCCGTTGTGGATCATCTTGACGAAGTGGCCGGCACCGGGCGGCCCACAATACGCATAGCCGCGCTCGGCGCGGCCGTCGCGGCCATCGCGGCCGGGCGTGCGGCTCACCCCGTCGTGGCCCGGCGCCAGGGTGGCGAAGATCGGATCGAGCCGCTGCGCCACCGTGCGATCGCCGCCGATCATCAGGCAGAAGCCGCGATCGAGCCCGAACACGCCCCCGCTGGTGCCGACATCGAGGTAATGAATACCCTTTTGCCGCAGCGCCGCGGCGCGCCGGATGTCGTCCTGGTAGAAGGTGTTGCCGCCGTCGATGACGACATCGTCGCCGCGGAGCAATTCGCCGAGCTTGGTGATAGTGTCTTCCGTCGGCGCGCCCGCCGGCACCATGACCCACACCGCCCGCGGCACGGTCAGGCGTTTGACGAAATCGCTCAAGCTCGCGGTCGTCGCCATGCCCTCGCCGGCCAGGCGGGCGACCACTGCGCCATCGGCGTCATAGGCAATGCAATTATGCCCGCCCCGCTCAAGGCGGCGGACGATGTTGGCGCCCATCCGTCCAAGGCCGATCACACCAATCTGCATCTCTGCTTCTCCCAAGACCCGAGTTGCGGCGAATGCCGGAATTTGATCCCAGCTGTATCATCAAGGCGAGGCGGCCAGATACGGTTCCGCCGATTTCAAGAAGATGTTATGTTTGTGGCAGTCCGGCTCGCCCACGCTGCCATAAGTCGAGGGCGGCGGGGGTACGGCATTGATTGGCCCGCGTTCATTGCCACGAATGAATGGAGTGACCCGATGTCCAGATTCTCTCCGACCAGGTTGGCCGCGATATGCGTCGTCACCGGGCTCCTGCTTTCCGGCACCGCCGCGTGGCCGGTGCGGGCCGCCGACGTGCCCAACTTCGCTCCCGACAACAGCACCGCCTGGACCTCGGACCGCCCCAAGAGCGACGACTTCCTGCCGCCGCCGAGCGGGCCCGGACCGGTCCTGTCCGACAAGGCTCATCCCTACGTTCCCAACGGCCAGGGCCAGTCCACCTACCGGGTCGCCGATCTCACCAATCCGATCCTGCAGCCGTGGGCGATCGAGCAGATGCGCAAGACCAATGAGGAGGTGCTGGCCGGCAAGGTTCCCTTCATCGCCCGCGAGCGCTGCTGGCCGGCCGGCGTTCCCGGCCTCAACATCTACAATCGCGGCCAGCCCATTCATTTCATCCAGACCGCCGAGAAGGTCGTCATCATCAACGAGCTCTACGCCCAGATCCGCCACATCTACCTGAACGTGCCGCATTCGGCGCGCCCGACGCCGTCGTGGTACGGCGAATCCATAGGGCACTACGAAGGCGACGAGCTCGTGGTCGACACCATCGGGCTCAACGACCGCACCTTCGTCGACAATTACCGCACTCCCCACACCGAGCAGATTCACGTGGTCGAGCGTTTCAAGATGATCGACGGCGGCAAATCGCTGCAGGTGACCGTGACGGTCGACGATCCGGGCACCTTCAACATGCCGTGGTCGGCGGTCCAGCATTGGCGGCGCATCCACCAGGGCCCGCTGATCGAGGACCTTTGCGAGCCCAACAACAATTTCTTCTTCGGCTACGAGGTCGCGCCGCTCCCGCATACCGACACGCCGGACTTCTGACCGGCCCGGCAGGCCCGCGGCAGGCCTCCC
Organism: uncultured Alphaproteobacteria bacterium; assembly: GCA_963721005.1. Taxonomy (GTDB): domain Bacteria; phylum Pseudomonadota; class Alphaproteobacteria; order Rhizobiales; family Xanthobacteraceae; genus VAZQ01. The sequence goes on from CAVRHR010000003.1 coordinate 2,234,167, forward strand.
GGCCCTGCGGGGAAATTGTGCATTTCTATAGATTTGCAACAAAATTCGTTGCTGTCAAGTTGCATCTGAAATTGTATTGCCGCTGACACGGCCGTGGCGCATACTTTTTTCGAGCTGCCCGTATGGGTCATCAGGACGCATCGCCCTGGGGCGCAATCAGGCCAAATCTGGAGGATAAACGCAGGATGGTTGAGATTTCCAAGGTTCCCATGCTCTGCCGGCGCGCGTTCTATGCCGATCTCGCGAACGCCGGCGCCGCCGTCGGGATGGGAAGCGCGGCCGATGCCGCGGCGCTGACGGCGCTGCTCGCCGCCGAGGCCCCGAAGCTGGATGCGGACTACGCCGATCTCGATCCCGAGCTCGCGCTCGATCTGGTCGCCGCCAACCACATCCTGGCGCACAACGGCGTGCTCGAACTCGTTCGGCCATGTCAGCATCCGGGATCCGCGCAACCCGAACCGCTATCTGCAGATGCAGGCGATCGCGCCACGCGACGTGGCGGTGAGCGACCTCATCACCTTCGATCTCGACAGCAATGCGGTCAATGCGCGCGGCCGCCCGGTCTACCGCGAGCGCTTCATCCACGGCGAGATCTACAAGGTGCGCCCCGACGTCAACGCCGTGATCCACAGCCATTCGCCCGGGGTCATCCCGTTCGGCGTCACCGAGAAGCCGCTGCGCGCCATTTTCCACAATGGCCATTTCCTCGGCCATGGGGTGCCGGTCTGGGAGATCCGCCAGACCGCCGGCGAGAAGAACGGCATGCTGGTCAACACCGCCGAGCTCGGCAGATCGCTGGCGCAGTCGCTCGGCGCCGGCTCCGTGGTGCTGATGCGCGGGCATGGCGACGCGGTCGCGGGCCCGGACCTCAAGACCACCGTGTTCCGCGCCATCTACACCGAGGTCAATGCCCGGCTGCAGATGCAGGCGGTGGCGCTCGGCGGCCCGATCAACTTCCTCAATCAATACGAGCAGGCCAAGACCCAGAACGTCGATCGGCCCTGGGACATGTGGCGAAAGCAGGTGGGTGCGGGCTAGGCTTGCTCCTATCCCCTGCCCCCGGAGCGCCCAAGCAACGGAGAAGAAACATGCGCTTTGCAAATCGAATGATCTGGTCGGCGCTCGCGCTGGCGGTGATGCTGCTGACGAGCGTTCCCACCATCAAAGCCGAGCCGATCGCCGATTTCTATCGCGGCAAGACCATGAAGATCATCATCGGCTATGGCCCGGGCGGCGGCTACGATCTCTATGGCCGGCTGGCCGCGGAATTCCTCGGCCGCCATATCCCGGGCAATCCCGCCATCGTGCCGGAGAACATGCCGGGCGGCGGCAGCCTCAAGGCGGTCCTGTATCTCTACCAGGTGGCGACGCAGGACGGCACCTATCTGGGCAGCGTTTCGCAGCAGTTCGCGGCGAACGCGGTCACCGACGAGAAGAACAAGATGGACGTGGCCCGGTTCCATTATCTCGGCCGCTTCACCTCCAATATCGATGTCGGGGTGGCGCTGCCGCAGGCCGGCATCAAGAGCTTCGAGGAGGCGCGCAAGCGTCAGATCGTGGTCGGCGCCGAGAACGGCTCAATGTCGCTGATCTACGCGCAGGCGCTCAATACCTATGGGGGCGCCAAGCTCAAGATCGTCAAGGGCTACAACGGCTCGGCCGACATCCAGCTCGCCGCCGAGCGCGGCGAGGTCGACGTCAACGGCTCCTACTCGCTGCCGGCCGTCCTGGTCTCGCATCCGGACTGGGTGCGGGACGGGACCGCCAATATCCTCTACCAGAACGCGCTCAAGCGGTTTCCCCAGCTGCCGCAGGTCCCCACCCTGTCCGAGCTGATGCTCACCGACGAGGGCCGCACCGTGGCCCATGTGGTCGCCGGCATGGCCGAGATCGGCCGCTCGATCCTGACCACGCCCGGCGTGCCGGAGGAGCGGCTGGCGGCGTTGCGGGCCGCCTTCCAGGAGATGCTCAAGGACCCGGATTTCATCGCCGCCTGCGCCAAGCGCAACCTGATGCTCGATCCCGCCAGCGGCCAGGACATGGACGCCATCAATCAGGAGACCATGAGCCTGCCGAAGCCGATCGTCGAGGCGCTGCGCACGCTGCTGAAGGGGTGAGCAACTCTCCGCCATCATCGTCCGCGAATGCGGACGACCCAGTAACCACCGACGTTTCAATATCAAAATCGACGTTTGCGATTACTGGGTGCCCCGCCTTCGCGGGGCATGACAATCATTGGTACAATTCGCCGCCAGCGATTTTGGATCGGAAAAGCAACGGGAGACCCATGTGAGCGACAACGAACGTTTCGAGCGCGGCAAGAAGGTGCGCGCGGCCGTGCTGGGCCCTGCCCATGTGGCGCGCACCGCCGGCAACCGCACGCCGTTCAACGCCGACTTCCAGGATTTCCTGATGGAATACGCCTGGGGCTCGATCTGGTCGCGTCCCGGCCTCGACCACAAGCACCGCAGCATGATCACCATCGCCATGCTGGTCGCGATGGGGCGCCTGGACGAGCTCAAGCTGCACATACGGGCCACCGCCAATACCGGCGTGAGCCGCGAGGAGGTCAAGGAGATCATGATGCATGCAGCCATCTATGCCGGCGTGCCGGCCGCCTTCGGGGCGTTCGGGCTGGCGACCCTGATTTTCGCCGAAATGGACAAGGAAGCCGCGGCGGCGGGTTGAGCGGTCGCGATACCATGAAATTAAGAGTGTCATCGCCGGGCATAGCCCGCGAAGACGGGCGTGAACGCCCTTGTGTCCCGGCGATCTCGATGCGGAGAGCGCGGTGCAAAACGTTATCGAGATGGCCGGAACAAGTCCGGCCATGACAATCAGGGGGAAGGGGGCCGAATGATCAAGATCTGGGGTCGGAGCACGTCGTTGAACGTGCAGAAGGTGTTGTGGTGCTGCGTCGAGCTCGGCATCGCGTTCGAGCGCATCGATTGGGCCGGCCCGTTCGGCGGCAACGACGATCCGGCCTATCTCAAATTGAATCCCAACGGGCGGGTGCCCACCATCGAGGACGGCGACAAGGTGGTCTGGGAATCGAACTCGATCCTGCGTTACCTGTGCGCCACCTATGGGGGCGCGCGTCTGCATCCGGCGGAGCCCTATCGGCGCAGCGAGGTGGAGCGCTGGATGGATTGGCAGCTGGCGAGCCTCAACCCGCCCATGACCACCATGCTGATCGGCTACTACCGCACGCCGCAAGACAAGCGCGACGCGACCGCGCTCGAATCCGCCCGCCGCGAGGCGCTGCGCTGCTGGACCATCATCGAGCGCTTCATCTCCGGCCGCCAATATTTGGCTGGCCCGGAACTCACCTTGGCGGACATCGGCAACGGGATTTTGGTGCATCGCTGGCACAACTATCCGATCGAGCGCCCGGAGCTGCCCAATATCAAGGCGTGGTATGGGACGCTTTGTCAGCATCCAGGCTTTCGCGAGCACGTGCTGGGGCCGATCGCGTGAACCCTACCAGCCAACAAGTCGATGACTTTCCGTTGTCATCGTCCGCGAAGGCGGACGACCCAGTAACCACCGAGGTTTCTGTGCAAAACTGGCGCTTTCGATTACTGGATCCCCGCTTTCGCGGGGATGACAGCTCAGAGACAAGGCATCATTCATGAAGCTCTCTATCGCATCGCTGGGCGCCGAGCCCGGTCCGCGCTATCTCGAGCAGGTGAAGCTCGCCGAGCGGCTGGGCTTTCACGCCTTCTTCCACAACGACAAGAAGTGGGCGCGCGAGCTGTTCTCGCGCCTGGGTGCGGCGACGCAGGTGACATCGCGCATCGGGCTCGGCACCAGCGTGCTCGATCCCTATACGCGCCACCCGGCGGTCGCGGCGCAGGCGACCGCGACGCTCGCCGAGCTCGCGCCCGGACGTTTCCAGGTGGTGATGGGCTCGGGCAGCCATTTCGAGACCCTGCCGGGCTACGGCAATCCCAAGCCGGTCGCCGCCTTGCGCGAAACCACCCAATTGATGCGGGCGCTGTGGGCCGGCGAGAAGATCACGCTCGACGGCCAAGTGGTCAAATTCAAGGACGGCGCGCTCGACTGGAAGCCCACCGCCATCCCGCCGATCTACATCGCCAGCCGCGGCCCGCAAATCCTCAAGCTCGCCGGCGAGATCGCCGACGGCGTCCTGATCGGCAGCTTCTCGACGGTGCCGGGCATCGAATACGCCAAGCAGCAAATCCTGCCGGGGCTCGAGCTCGCCAAGCGCAGCTGGAGCGACATCCGGATGTGCTCATGGATCTACGTCTCGGTGCTCGACCACGCGGACGAGCCGGTGCCCGACGGCATCCGGCGCGGCGTGAGCTTCGCGTTCTGGAGCAGCCGCAAGGTCCTGAGCGAGATGGCCGACGCGCTCGCCCCCGACATCTCGCCCGAGTTCCGCACGTTCATTCACGAGGCGCCGCACGAATGGTCGCCGAAGATCATGGCCGAGCTGCGCCGCCTGATACCGCGCGGCATCATCGACAGCCTGGCGGTGGTGGGCACCGCGGCGCAGATCGTGGAGCGGCTGCGCCGGCTCGAGGCCGCCGGGATCGAGGAGGTGATCATCTGGCCGTTTCCCAAGGACGGGCAGGAGACCGAGGATTTCATGACGAAGCTGGCGCGGAATGTGCTGCCGCATGTGGCGGGGTAGCGGCGACCACCGCGCTCTCAGCCAACCTCCCCCTGCAAGGGGGAGGTCGACCCGCGAAGCGGGTCGGGTGGGGGTCCCGCGTCAAACACAGAACTTTGCTTGGAAGCGGGACCCCCACCCGGCGCCTTCGGCGCCAACCTCCCCCTTTCAGGGGGAGGGAAACGGCCCCGCGTCCCTGACTGCGATCAATCCTCCAGCGGCCCGATCGCCTTGGCGACCGGGGCCCAGCGGGCGGTCTCGGCTTCGACGAACTTGGTGAAGTCCTCCGGGCTCAGCGCCTTGAGCTCGATGCCGTCCTGCGCCAATTGCTTCTGCACCTCGGGTTCCTGCATCGCCTCCACCACCGCCGCATTGAGCCTGTGGCTGATCTCGGTCGGCAGCTTGGCCGGCCCCGACAAAGAGAACCAGGTGGCCGCCACCAAGTCCGGGTAGCCGAGCTCGCGGAAGGTCGGCACGTCGGGGAATCCGGCGAGGCGGTTCTGCGACGAGACGCCGAGCGCCTGTACGTTGCCGGCGCGGATCTGCTCGACCGCGGAGGACCAAGCCATGGCGCCGATCTTCACATGGCCGGCGATCAGATCCAGCACCGCTGGGTTAGAGCCCTTGTAGGGCACGTGGATCAGCTTGAAATGCTCGCGCCGCGCCGTGTCCTCGGCAAACAGAAAGCCGTGGGTGCCGACGCCCGAGGATACATAGTTGAGGCCCTCCGGCGTGCGCTTGGCCAGATCCAGGAATTCCTTGAACGAATGCACCCCGAGCGAGGCATGCACCACCAGCACCACCGGCGGCCCGCCCAGATAGGCGACGTGGGTGAAATCGCGTAGGCCGTCGTAGGGCGGATTGCGGCTGAAGGCGGGCGCGATCACGTGCGAGGCGATTCCGGAGATCACGAAGGTATAGCCGTCGGGCGCCGCCGCCGCGACCTCGTGCGAGCCGATCATGCCGCCGGCGCCGACCCGGTTCTCCACATAGAACTGCTGTCCGAGCTTCGCACGCAGATGCTCGGCGGCGATGCGGCCGAGCGTATCCGAGGTGCCGCCGGCCGCAAATGGCGCGATAAACTTGACGGTGCGGGTAGGCCAATCCTTGGCGGAAAGTGCTTGGGCGTGGCCATGCTCCGCGGTACCGACGAGACCGAGCGCCACCAAGGCCAGCAGCGTCATTCGTTTCTTGATCATTTTTCGACTCGCCTGATTGGCGGCCGACCATTCGCGGGAACGGCCACAGGTCTCTGATCTGTCATGCTCCGCGAATGCGGAGCATCCAGCAGTCGCAAACGCCTGTTTTGTAATCGAGGCGTCGGTGGCTACTGGGTCGTCCGCATGCGCGGACGATGACGCTGGAGGGTTACTCCCCCTTGATACCCATTTCCTTCAAGATCGGCCACCATTTGGCGATCTCCGCTTTCTGAAACGCGCCGAGTGCCTGCGGGTTCTGCAACTCGGGTGCGGCGATCTCCTGCCCGAGATCGGCGATCCGCTCGCGGGTCTTGGTGTCCGTCAGGGCGGCGTTGATCGCGGTGTTGAGCTTGGCGACAATCTCCGGCGGCGTGCCCCTTGACGTCCACACCCCGTACCAGGACGACATGTAGACGCCCGGCAGACCGGCCTCGTCCACGGTCGGAATGTCGGGCGCCGCCGCCGCGCGCTTCTTGGCCATCACCGCATAGGCCTTGACGCTGCCGGCGCGGATCTGCGGCAGCGAGCTGACCGGGCTGTCGAAGATCAGGTCGATCTGGCCGGCGATGAGGTCCTGCATGGCGGGCGCAAGCCCGCGATAGGGCACCAGCTGAAAATGCGTGCCGGTCTCCTTCATGAAGAAGACGCCGGCCACATGCGCCGGGGTGCCGACCCCGGAGGTGCCCTGCGATGCCTTGTCGGGATTGGCCTTGAGCCATGCGATCAGGCCGGACAGATCGTTCGCCGGCATCGTCTTGCGGGCCACCACCAGATAGGGCTGGGTGGTGATCAGCCCGATCGGCTCGAAGTCTTTGACAAGGTCGTACTGCAGCGGAAAGATCGCGCCATTGACCACGAAGGTGGCCCAGTTGCCGATCACGATGGTGTAGCCGTCGGGCGCCGCGCGCGCGACCCGGCCGACCGCGATGCTGCCCGATGCGCCGGCCACGTTCTCGATCAGCACCGGCTGGCCGAGCGACTCGCGCATGCGCTCGGCGAGCAGGCGACCCACCACGTCGACCGGCCCGCCGGCCGGAAACGGTACCACGATGGTGATCGGCCGGCTCGGATAGGTCTGTGCCGTGACCGGGCTTGTGGCCAATCCGAACCCAATCGCCGCGAAGGCAAGCAGCGCGCGTTTGCTGATCATCCTGGGCACCTCTGCGAGCTTTCGAGCGGCTTATTCCGCCGCCTGCTGGAACGTCAGCAAATCCTCCGGCGTGCCGAGGTCGACGATCTTGCCGTCCTTGATCACCCAGGACAGGTTCCGGCCGCCTTGCAGGATGGTGATGTCGGCGATCGGATCCTTCTTGAGCACGATGATGTCGGCGAGCTTGCCGGCCGCGATCTCGCCGACCTGGCCCTCGAGACCGACCGCATAGGCGTTGTCGCGGGTGGCCGCCACGATCGCCTCCATCGGGGTGAAGCCGCCGTGGTTGACGAAAATCTCCAGCTCCTTGGCGTGCAGCTCGCCGTAAGGGGTGAAGGAGTTGTTGCCGGTATCGGTGCCGACCAGGAGCTTGATGCCGAGCTTGCGCGACTTGTGCATGATCTGACCCAGCAGATCGTAGTGCCGTTTCATGCGGTTGATGTCGAGCTGGACCTTCTCGGCTCCGACCTTGCTGCCCATCTCGATCACCACCGAGAGGAAGGTAGCGGTCGGCAGGATCGGGATGCCGGCCTTCGCGACCGCTTCGAGATCCCGGTCGGTCGCCAGATCCGCATGGATGATCCAATCGACGCCGGCCTCGGCCGCCGCGCGGGTCGAGCCGGCGCCGCGCGAATGGATGGCGACCCGCAGGTTGCGCCGGTGCGCCTCGCCCACCACGGCCGCGATCTCGTCCCGCGCGAGCATCTGCAACTCGCCCGAGCGGCTGTCCGCCATCTTGATGAAGTTGACGCCGTGCTTGCCCTGGCGGCGGACCTCGGTGACCATCTCGGCGGCCGAGTTGCACAGAATGCCGATCGAGTGCTCGGGCGTGCCCTCCCAGGACGGCTCATCGTCCTCGATGCAGCCGTAGGTGACGATCATGCGGCCGGCGACGAACATGCGCGGGCCTTCCATCATGCCGAGCCGGATGGCATCGCGCACGCCGACATCGGTGAACCAGGTGCCGCCCGGCACCGAGATGCTGGTCACGCCCGAGCGCAGCACCTTCTGCACGCTGCGGGCCGAACGCAGGGTGGAGAATTCCGGACGGATCGGGCCCTTGCCTTTGCCCTCGCCCTTGACCGAGGGATAGCCGTAGGACACGTGGCAATGCGCGTCGATCAGGCCCGGCATGATCCATTGGCCGGCCGCATCGATCACCTCCACGTTCTTGTGATCCTCCGGATGGATGTCCGCGGGCAGCGCCCCGACGCTCTTGATCCGGTTGCCTTCGACCACGATGACATCGTTGCGGGCGGAGGGATTGCCGGATCCGTCGATCAGGGTGCCGTTGCGGATCAGCAGGGTCTTTTTGGCAGAAGCGCTCATGACGTCCTCACGTTATCTCGTATTTCCCGCCTGCGCCGAGCCGCGCCCGATCGCGCGGCGGGCGCGGCTCTCATTCGACCTTGAGCCCGGCGCGCTGGATGACCTCGCGCCACTGCAGCACCTTCGCGCGGACCTCGGCGGCGAGCGCGTCGGGCCCGTCGCCCGCCACATCGAGGCCGAGCTGCGCGAGGCTGCCGGCAACGGCCGGATCCTTCAGCGCCAAGGCAACATCCCGGGCGAGCTTGTCCACGACCGGCTTGGGAGTGCCGGCCGGGGCGAACAGCGCCACCCAATTGGCGACGTTGAAATCCTTCAGGCTGGTCGTCTCGGCGACGGTCGGCACGTTGGGCACCGCGGCCGATCGCGCCGCGGTGGTGACCGCCAGGATTTTCAAGGCCCCGCTCTGGTCGAACGGCACCAGCGGGGCCACCATCACGAAAATCGAATCCACATGGTGGCCGATGACGTCGGTGACCGCCTTGGCGGCGCCCGGATACGGCACGTCGGTCCATTGCGGCAGCCCCATGCGCTGCTGGAACATGATTCCGGTCAGGTGGCTCACCGTGCCGATCCCGGTCGACGCCACCATCAGGCCCTTGCCGCTCTTCTTCGAGTAGGCGACGAAATCATCCAGCGTCGAAAGCCCGAGGTCGGTGCGCACCGCGAGCGCGCCTGGCGCGGTGGCGAGCATCGAGATCGGCTCGAAGCTGGTCAGCGCATCGTAGCCCGGATCCTTGAACACGCTGGCGTTCGAGGTGAACGAATCGGAATGGACCAGGAGCGTGTAGCCGTCGGGGGTGGCGCGGGCCACATAGGACGCCCCGATATTGTTGTTGCCGCCGGGCTTGTTCTCGATGAAGACCTGCGCTCCGATCAGCGGCCCGAGCACATTGGCGAGCGTGCGGGCGACGATATCCATGGTGCCGCCGGGCGCGGTCGGCACGATCAGGCGGATCGAGCGGACCGGATAATTGACGGCATCCTGGGCATGGGACGGCGCTACCGCGACCGGCGCAAGCGCCGCCGCGATCATGAGCGCCGCCGCGAGCGCAAGCCCATGCCGGCCCATGCCACGCGTCGTCTTCATTCGGGCTCTCCGCGCGCATCGAAAAAGGGATGTCAAACAAGTGTTTAAAACCCCGCCCATGCCCCTGTCAAGGACGGCCCCTCCCCTTGCCGACGGTGCGACCGATTGACATTTCCGGCGCGGCATGCGGCTAAGAACGGGCCGGCTGCGGCGGCGCTCTTCAATCGATTTGGCGCGACAGGACGAAATGGATACCACGCACCGCAAGCGCGCGGCCGACCGGCCCTCCGCACCGCCCGCCGGCCCGGACGAGGAGGACGGCACCCGCGAGCGTATCCTCAAGACCGGCGAGCGACTGTTCGCCGAGCGCGGCTTCAACGGCGTCTCGGTGCGCGAGCTAGCGGCCGCCGCCAGCGTCAACATCGCCAGCATCGGATATCACTTCCGCAACAAGGAGGGGCTGCTGGCGGAGGTCTACCGGCGCCATTGCGGGCCGATGATCGAGGAACGCCTGCGCGGCCTCGCCGCCGCCGTGCCGCTCGCCGGCGCGGCGCGGGTGGCCGCCATCATCGAAGCCTTCGTGCGGCCCGCCCTGAGCCAGATCGACGCCGAGGGGGGCGAGACCTTCATCCGGCTGCGCGCCGTGCTGTCGGGAGAGAACTCCGAGCTGTTGGAGAAGCTGGTAGCTGAGAATTTCGACCAATCGAGCTCGGCTTTCATCGCGGCGCTGTGCGAATGCCTGCCGCATCTGTCGCGCACCGACGTCTGCTGGCGCTTCCACTTCCTGCTCGGCACCGTCTACTACACGGCGGCCGGACCGCACCGCATCCATGCGTTCTCGAACGGCCGCTGCGACCCCGGCGACACCGAGGCAGTGATCAAGGAGCTGGTGCCCTTCATGGTGCGCGCGTTCCAGGCCCCGCCGACCAAGCCGCCACGACGAGCGAAGAAAGGCCGGTGAGCTTTCACCTCCCCCTGTAAGGGGGAAGTTGACCCGCGAAGCGGGGCGGGTGGGGGTCCCGCAACAAACTCCAACCACTGCCGGGACCCCCACCCGCCGCCTTCGGCGCCACCCTCCCCCTTTCAGGGGGAATTTTGACCTCTGGTGACCGTCCGTGACCATGGAATAGTGCCCATTTTTATTGGGAAAGTCGCTCTAGGCCTGTTACCCTGCGGGGGCCGCTGTTTTGGACACCCGCAGGGAATACCGCATGCCGAAGCCCCGTTCCTCGACGCTAGAAAGCGCGACCGCCCGCCGCAAGCTCGCCGCCCGGAAGAAACCCTTCTGGTGCAAGATCGCGCCCGGCGTCCATGTCGGCTACAGGCGCTGCGAAGGCCCAGGCACATGGAGCGTCCGCCGCAACGAAGGCACGGTGTCATGGATCAAGCGCATCGCGCTCGCCGACGACTTCGAGCCGGCGGCGCCGCCGACCGTGCTGTCGTTTTGGCAAGCCCAGGAAGAGGCCCGCAAGCTCGCGCGGCAGGCTCCTGGGGCGCCGGTGGATGAATCCAGGCCCCTTTCCGTCGGCGAGGCGCTCGACGCCTACAAGCTCGATCTCCTGGCGCGCGGGGCCAGCCCCTACAACGCGATGACCGTGCGCGGGCATTTGCCGGCGGTGTTGCTGGCCAAGCCGGTCGCGCTGCTCGGCGCCGGCGAGCTGAAGCGCTGGCGCGACGGGCTGATCGGCAAGATGGCGCCGGCCTCGATCAATCGCCTCCTGAAAAGCCTGCGCGCGGCCTTCGCGCTCGCCGCCGAGTGCGATGGCCGCATCGCCAACAAGGATGCGCGCAAGGTCGGCCTCCAGGGTCTCCCGGACGCGACGCGGGCCCGAAACGTCATCTTGCCCGATAGCGACGTGCGCCGCCTTGTCGCCGCCGCCTACGACCACGACGACGCCCTCGGCTTGCTGTGCGAGGTCTTGGCGCAATCCGGCGCGCGGCCGAGCCAAGCGGCCCGGCTTGTCGTCGGCGATCTGGAAGTCGACCCGAAGAAACCGCGCCTCATGATGCCGCGATCCGCCAAGGGCGGCAGCCGCAACCGGGTCGAGCGCAAGGCGCTGCGCTTCCCGGTGCCGATTCCGCTCGGGCTGGCGCAGCGGCTGCAGCAAGCGGCCAAGGACCGGCCCGACGACGCGCCGCTGCTGCTGCAAGGCGACGGGAAGTCCTGGGAAGCCGGCAGCGACGCCTATCGCGACGACCTCCGCATCGTCGTCGCCAGCGCCGGCTTCGATTGCGACACCGTGACAGCGTACTGTTTTCGGCACAGCTCGATTGTGCGCCAATTGTTGTTGAACGTCCCAATCCGCGTCATCGCCAGCACGCACGACACCAGCGTCGCGATGATCGAGGCGCACTACAGCAAGCATATTGCCGAGTACAGCGACGACCTTTCGCGCCGCGCCTTGCTGCCGGACGCGCCGCTCGGCGACAACGTGGTCGCGATAGCGGGGCGGTGAAGGTGCTTGTCCTTCGCCGCGCCTCGATCTCTCGCCCGTCCGGTTCCTGGTCGGAGGCCGACTTCGACGTGTTCGACGGCGGGCGCGGGGCCGGGCGAATCAAGGAACTGTCCCACCCCCTTCGCGTGCGCGGTATAGTGGTATAGCATCGCATCTGCGCGACCACGCGCGCACTTGGGGGGCGATGATGAAACTTCCCCGTCGCAAATTCCTGCATCTGGCAGCCAGTGCCGCCGCGCTTCCGGCGGTCTCGCGGATCGCATGGGCGCAAGCCTATCCGATGCGGCCGGTCCGACTTGTGGTTCCCTTTCCCCCAGGCGGAGCATACGACGCCCTTGCCCGTCCTTGGGCGGATAGAATCAAGCCTCTACTTGGCACAGTAATCATTGAGAATATCGGCGGCGGCGGCTCTTCCTTGGGTGCTGCCGCAGTCGCGCGGGCACGTCCAGACGGTTACACTCTGCTATTCGGTGGCTCGCTGCCTTACACCAATGAGGCGCTAGTGAAAAGCCATCCGCTTTACGATCCGGCTAAGGATTTGGACCCTGTCGTGCGCGTCGCGGTCGGGAACCTCGCCATTGCCATTCATCCCTCGGTGCCGAGCCAGAATTTGAAGGACCTTGTCACATACGCCAAGGCAAATCCTGGGAAGCTATCTTACGGGCATTCCGGCGTCGGTTCGACCAATCATCTGACCGGCGAACTCTTTAAGTCACTCGCGGGAATTCCTGACGTTGTGCAGGTCCCCTATCGTGGTGCAGGGCCGTTAATTTCGGACATGATTGGCGGGCAAATGCCGATAGGCGTAATTGCGATCACCGGGCAAGCCCTCGGATTTCATCGCACCGGCAACCTGCGAATACTTGCGTCGACTAGCCCAGAACCTCTCAAGGCCGCACCGGAGCTTCCTACGTTTGCGCAGGCCGGATTTCCCGGGATGACTAATCAAGGTTCCTATGGATTACTCGCACCGGCCGGCACACCGAAACCCATTACCGAGCAAATTGCGCAGGCGACGCGCAAGCTCCTCGCCACGCGCGACTATCAGCAGATGTTGATCGAGACTGGTTTCGAGGCGACACCCAATTCAAACGCCGAAGAATTCCGTCAGGCTCTCATCACCGACGTTGCTCACTGGAGGCCGGTTGTCACGGCGCTTGACCTGAAGATTGATTGAACACCCAGAAAGACATCCTCGCCGCAGCCGCACTCACGGTGCCCGAACGCATGCTGCTCTTCTGTCTCGCCTCGGATACTCACTGGCAGAAGGCCGGCGTCACGCACGCCATAGCGCAGCATGCGGCCTGATCGAGCGCGATCAGGCGGCATCGCGCTTCGTGCTAACCGAACAGGGGCGCGCCGTGCTGGCGGCGCTGCTCGGACCGGTGACCTCGAAGGTCTGCTTTCGGGGGCAGACCGGAAAATATATGCTCGTTTCGAGGTTTACCGTTCTTGACCCACTGCGGACATCGCCAGCGTGTTTTTGTGATGCACAACACCCCCCCCTGTCTGACGATGTGGTAGTTTGTCGTCGTCAATGGGTCGATGGCTGCAGACTTGTCGAGCTGCATCGAGATTGGGCAGTCATCGACCGATCACTAAATCGATCGCAGCGCAGGGAGACAGAACAATGAATGAGCCGAATTCACCTGGACGACGGACACTGCTCAAAGCGGGTGCCCTGACGTTGGCGACACCCGTGATCGGCGCCGTTGCGCAACCCGCCCCATCGCATCAAGAGGCCATGACGTTCAATCTCTGGGTTATCAGTGATAGCCACGTCGGCACCGATAAGGCTGCCAGCGAAGCAATGCAGCATGGGTTGGTCGGGTTCAAGCCGCCTCCGGTCTACTTCGAATCTCTCGCCGAGCCGCTCCGCCAGTCGGAGAATGGCGGCGCGTTCGGTGGGCCACCCATCTCGTGGGATCTTGCGCTGAACCTCGGCGACTATGCGGGATTTTGGGACCTGCCCGAGGACGAGCAGGGGCGCGAGGTCGTGCGTCAATACGCGGTGCTGAAGCATCACCGGCGCGAGCAGATCTACAACATCGCCGGCAATCACGATGCCTCGGCGCAAGACGCGCCGTCGAGCCAGGGCAAGGAAGCGAACTGGTGGTTTCGCAAATGGGCCGATCCCGTCGGCGAGCATACCGAAACGTCCGGCGTCGATCCCGCCAAGCGGCCGTATCCTGTTGACGGCACCTGGGAGCGCTACACGTTCAAGGTCGACAATATCCGCTTCCTGATGATGAGCGACCGCAACGACCTGCCCTACCCGGTGGGACGCAGGTCGACCGGCGGCGCGTCGCCGGCGGGCGCCGTCACCCCTGAAACGTTCGCCTGGTGGAAGTCGCAGGTCGAAGAATCGTCCGACGAGATCATCATCTCCTGCCATCACCACATGCTGCGTGAGACGACAGTGGGCTCCGGCGACTATGAAGGCGTCTCTAAAAACGCCGACGGCACTTTTCGGGCCGGCAAATATCACGGGGCGGACGGCGCCCCCGAGGGAGCGTCCTACCTTTACTTCCTGGGCGCCACACCGAAGGCGCAGGCGTTCGAAAACTACCTGACCGCGCATCCGGGTGCGATCGACATCTGGCTTGGCGGTCACACCCACACCCATCCGGACGATGTGCTGAACGGTCGCTCGCACGTCGAACGGAAGTGGGGCGTCAATTTCGTCAATTGCGCCCAACTGTCTAAATTCCACGGCCATGTGAGTTGTCCGCCGATGAGCCGCCATTTCACCTTTACCGAAGGCTCCAGGCTAGTGCGAGTGAGGTGCTATCTCCACGACGATACCCACGCGGCGCAAGGTTGGTATCCGAACGCGGAGCGCGTTCTCGAACTGTCGAAGCCGTTTTATCGGAGCTAAATTGGACGTTGGCTGGTTGTCGCCACATCATGCGCTCGCCCAAGCCAGGGCGCGCGGGCTCGCAATTCCAGCGAAGCTACTCGCACTTGCCGATCAGGTTGCTGCGGTGCATGAGTCCGCAGTTGGCCCTTTGCGGACCTCCCGGAATGTCCGCGTGAGGTCGGCTATCGGGGGCGAAGCGGACATCCTAGTGCGTCCGCGCGCGGGCCGGTGTTGGGGAGCGGCCGATGCCGCCGGACGCACGGGCGGCCCCCAGCGACTTGATTGCGTAAAGCTGCAGGCGCAATGTCGCGGGTGTCCGACTTTTGAGGAGGTGCACATGGTCGATATCCCGGCCACCTTGGCCGCCTTCGAAGAATCCGACCGACGCCGCGCCGCCATGCGGACCGATGGTATCCCTGGGGGCCTCGCCGACAGGATCGTGCTCGCCGGCCGGACGCGCCGGGGCGAGATCGAGTGTGTCGCCGCACCGGTGCAGCAGCAGGGCCACACCGCGAGCGCGGCCGAGATCGTCGCCGCCGGCCGCAAAGCGCGCGGCGAGGCGGTGGCATGAGCGCCGAGCAAGAGCGAAAAATCGCCGAGCTGGAAAGCGCGCTGCGCGCAACCAAGGCCCGCGTCGCCGCATTGGAGCATCGGTTGGCCGGGCTGTTGGACCCGGATGGCGCTCGCCAGATGCATGGCAACTTCGAGATGCCGGGCGCGGCCGAAATGCGCGCACTGCATCGCGTCGTGCTGGGTGAGCTTCCAATGTTGCGCGCGGACCCGGAAGTCTTCGCCGCCGCGTTCCAATTCGTCGCGAGCCTGAGCCGCAGCAACAAGATGTCGGCCTTCGCGAACGTGACGTGGATCGACAGGATGTGCGAGTGGGCGCGCGCCCGTCAGCTTCCCGAGCCGAACCTCGCTGCGTTCGTGGCGGCGCTGCTCGCGCATGGCGACGTCGAGCACACCGTCACCGCTCTGCGATTTCCGTACGATCTCAATTACAGTTTGACCACCGGCGCGCACCGGCTGCCGACCGGCGATGGCTGGAAGGCGGTGCTCGCAAGCGGAACGCTGCGCCCCGCGAGCAAACTTCCGGTGCCGGCGCAGCGCGCGACGATGCAGCTGATGCTGACGGGGCAGTAGTGAAGCTTTGCGCTGACCGCCCATCAGTGCAAACGCGGGGCCGCGACGCGCTACTTTGAAGCCTCCGGCGTGTCGCGGCCTTCAAGCTTGCGCCGCCCCCAGCGGCGACAAGGAAGCCGCGACGGCGGTTTTTGGATTGAACCTCCGTTGATCGTCCGTCGCGGCCTTCCTATCAAAGCGTTCACACGTGAACGTTTTGCCGCCGTCATGGCGCACGCTCTACGAACTAACAAAGCTTCCCGACGAGCGTGCAGGCGTGCAGCGTGAAGGCGCGTGCTGGTTTGTTTGATGTTTGTTTGATGGGGGTCGGTCTGATGGAGAGCACTTCGGGTCCTTCCCCGAGGGGGACCCTCCGACGGGTACCGCCGACCCGCGATAAACCGCTAGGAATCGGAAACTTTTTGACTTTTCGCCCGGGATTTTCGTGATCTGGCGCTCGCCCCGTCTTCGCCGAGCGCGAAACAGGTGGGGACCAGTCCCCACCTCGCCGCGCGGGAATGCCGGCCGGGCCGCTCGAAACCGTTAACCGGTTAACGGGTCCCGCGCAGACCTGCGCTCGACAATTTCTTTGGCCAAGGCCCGAAGCCATTTCCAAGGCCAAGGCCGAAGCCGCGACCAAGATCACCCAGCAGCAGGCGGCTTGCGGCGCCGGACGGTCGAGCAACTTTTCGGCGCGCGTTGCCTGCCGCTTGCCGAGACCGAGTTCCTTGCGCGAGGGGGCGTCCTTTGCTGGCGGGACCACCTTGGCCTCGCCAGCAATGCTTCCCTTCGTCCGGCCGCCGGCCTTGCGGCCGACGATCTGCCCGCGCGTGCCCGTCGCCTTGCCCACATTGGGGCGTTCTTCGTCGCTTGGTGGAACCACCATGTCGGCGTGCGACTGCGGGCCGGCAGGGGGAAAATGAACGCCGATCTGCGTTCATTTATTTCCAAGGCCAAGGCCGAAGCCGAAACCAAGATCACCCAGCAGCAGGTATCGCCACCGGCTTGAAGCGACCGGCCTATGCGCGTAGCAATAGCGAGCGCGCAAGAACTCCTGGGGCCCTGCGGCCGGCCCTCGCGAACAGCGGAAGTCGCCTCCGGTTGTGCGCGCTGTCATTAGCCCGGTTGAAGGTGGCAAGACCGCAAACACGAGGCCCGACGCGGGCCGGTCGACCCCCGGCCGCGCCCGCGTCGTTTCCTTCTAGACGGGATTTACTTGGGTTAATCCCGTCGTCTTGCCGTGTCACCTGTAGCAAGGCGCCCAACTTCGCCGTTGAGCACCTGTCGACTACGCGAAGGTCCGAAAGAGAAATGTGATCTAATTGGTCCATGCTTTCCCTCCCTGTTGTGTCGGTGATCTTCATCGCTTCCCCCGCTTCACGTCGACGCGACAGTGTGCGCGCTCGATCCCAAGATCGAAGATCAGCCAGTAGACGGACCTTACCTCTTGGTCGAGGTTTGCGAGCAACTTGGCCTTGGGCTGCGGCGCGACGTCGGTCCAGGCCAGCAACTTCTCGCGCACCCCACGCAACCGCTCAAGCTCGGCCTGTAGCTCGACCAGCCGGCCAAGCCGGTCGGCGAGCGTCGGTTTGGGTCGCGGCGGCATCTTCGCTATTTCGTCCTTCAGCCATTCTGCCGGCGACTTGCCGCTGGCTTGGGCTTCGAAAAAGGACGCAATGGCCGCTGCGTCATGGTCGGTGAGATCGTCGTCGGTCATGGTGCGGCGTCCCGCTTATCGAGCAGCTTCACCAAGTCGTCGTACCAACCCTCGATGCATCCGGCGCACTCTACCCGGTCGTGCCATGGTCCTTGCTGCTTCGCCAAGGCTTCGAGCACCACCGGCAGGCTTGGCGCAAAGTTGCTCTTGTTGGTCTGCCGGATCACCTGTCGAAAGGCGGCCTCGATTGCGAGCGGCGTTGGCGCACGCTCGAACCCATCGTGTTTGACCCGCGCCTCCATGATCGCTTCGATCATCACGCGGGCGTACATCTCGGGATTATGCGGCGCGACGGCGCACGAGCCGATCATCTTCGCGATGTGCTCGCCGATGAAGCGGGTCGACAATTCCTCGGCATCACCGTCGAGGTAATTGTCGTAGCCAGCGCGATTGTAGACCTCGACGGCGTCGTTGAACTTGGCGATCTTCGCCGCATAGGGTTGCCAGTCCGCCGCGAGTGCTTTGGCCGTTTCGATTTCCGCTGGCTGGCAGTCTTCGGCCTCAAGCCGTTCGATCTTCATCCGAAGCTGATCGAGCCATTCGACGATCAGATCACCGGCCTTCGCCAGATCGTGGAAGTTTGGTTTCACCACCGGCGACTTGATCACCGCGACGTTGCTGGCCTTGAGCGCCTTCGTGCTCATTGCCACACCATGCGGCCGTCGCCGTCCTCGACATAGCCGACCAAGCCCAGCACCGCCTTGCAGGCGTCCGGCTTGCGATACCCGTTGCGGCCGGGACCGCGCACACGCTTCGGCGGCGGCGGCTTGCGGTAGCTCTCCGCGCCGAGCCACGTCGCGAGCTTCGGCAGGAACTGCGGCGCGTCGGCCGCCGCGACCCATGCGCGTGCTGCCTCGATGATGGCCGCCGGCACCGCGCCGTCGCGCAGCGCACCCTCCCAGGCGCGCCGGTCGGCGTCGGGATCGTCCGCCCAGGGCCGCGCCCACACGCTGCGCAGCTCGGCGTAGGACCTCGTAGGGCTTCCTTCCAATTCTTGGGGCGCGGCGCCGTCCAGGCGCCCGCCGCCCCCATCGTCATCGGCGAGCGTAAGCTCGACGTTCTCTCTCCCATACTTAGGGGCTTCCGAAGGAAGCCCCGTATGGTTGTTCTTAAGTGCTCTTTGCTCGGCCACCATGTGACACTGTTGGGCGTCGGTTTTGTCACCGTTGGGGGTCTCAACGGTGACATTCTCGACGTCGGCAACGGTGACGTCCGCTGACACTGTTGGCCATGTCAGCCGGAAGCCGTTGTAGCGGCGTCCACGGCTGTCGGTCGGCGCCAGCCAGCCCAACTCGACAAGCTCGGCGACGGCGCGGATGGCGGTCCTGCGGGAGCGGCAGAAGCCCTTGCCGATCTCGTCGTAGGACATGACGGAGCAGCCGGCCTTGACCCTGAAGCCGAGCGCGATGCATTGCGCGGCGTGCTTGGCGGTGGCGCTCGGCCTCGGGTCGGCGAGGTGCTCGCGCATCCAGCGGTCGCGATCCTTGAAGGTTCTGATCTGGGTCATGACGCGGCCCTTCCGTTGCTCGGGGAAGGTCGTCAACAACAACATCATCAGGCGGGCGCCGCCATTTTTTATCGCTGACCCGGCGGAATGGCCAATCAGCCGCCGCTCTGTCCTCCCATTCAATCTGATCGAACAAATTGGGGTGCCGCGTAAACCCTTCAAGCCACATCCTGATGCCGTCGCTGCGGATAGGCTTCGGGGTCCAACTTTCGACGCCGCCCCCGTCGTCGTCACCATCTCCACAACGAAAAAACTCAAGATGGACAAGGTGGTAATAACCGGGATGCTTTTCGCTCTCGATGACGCCAAAGAACTCGACAACGCACATTTCTGGTTTGACCAAAAACCCGACCCGCGCCTGCCCTTCGGCGGGCAGATACTCGGTGACCGCAGGAAGGATCGCGTAATCCGCATCGATCTCCATCGGCGGCTTCGGCCTTGCCAGACCCTGGAGCGCGTCCTCGATGGTCAAATCCGCAGTTGCCTGCGGATTTGCCTCGATGGCCGGGCGGTTGCGGGCGAGCCGCATGTACGCTTGCGCGGTCCGCTCCGAGATGTCGCAATGGGCGTGGAGCCAATCACCCCAGTATCCATGCTGCCCGGCGAGCGCCTTGGCCTTGAGCAGGAGGTCGCCGGCCTTGAGGGCGTGGTCGATGGTCTTCCGAGCGGACAGGCGAGCGGCGTTATGCTCGCTGCGGATTTGCGCCGCGAGATCGGCGAGCGAGTTGGAGGTGGTGACATCTTGCGCCGGCACGGCGATCGGGATATTGGACATGACGTCGGTCCTTTCCTGATTTAGCTTGGGTGAGGATTGGTGAAAATAGCCCGGCCCCGAGTTCGCCTCGGTGCCGGGTTTTTTCGTTTTCAGGACGGTGGTGATGATGATCTTGCGGCGCGGGCGCGCACCGGCTATGGTGCCGGCGCCCGAAAGGCACCACGCAACGATCACCTTCAGGACCCGCTCGCAGAAATGCGCGGCGGGTTCTGTCGTTCTGGGATGGTGGTGCTGCTGCCTGCTTCAAAGCCCGTCCTCTTGGAAGCCACGCCGCAAGCCCGGCATGTGTGCCGGGCCTGATGCGTGATCTCGACAAGGGCTGAAGCAGTTGCCGATCCTGGCACCCGCCAGGTGGGCTGCGCCGTCTTCCCCGTGGTTTGTGCGGTACAAGCCGCTCCCGCGACCCAGGGCATCCAGGCACCTGCGTCCCTACCACCACGCCTCTCGACGCTGACGGGGATCGCAACGATGGTCACGCCAGAAGTCTAAACCCGTTCCGCGCCGGTTGTCAAAATTTGCCGGCGCAAATTGTTGATTGATCGCTTGCTCACTCGGCGGCCCTCGCGAGCGGCGGCGCGATTTCATCGCCCCAGCAGGTCCACCCGGGGCGCTCGCGCCGAGCAAACAATTCAAGGTACGGACCGGGATACAGCCGCTCGATTCGGCGCGCGGCCTCCTCCGGCTTCTCCGAATGCTCGCCGACCGGCGCCATGATGACTTGATGCACGTCTTTCGCCAGCCGCTGCGGCGAGCCGCGCACCGCCAGCCGGCAAAGCTTCAGTGTTCGTCCGCGTATGATAGCCCATGCCCCAATGCAGGCCTTTGCCGTCGAGACCGACGGACGTAGCCTTCCGCGTCGTCTTGACCCAAATGAATCCGGCAGTCCTGTAATTGAATTCCCAGGCCTTGATGATCTCCCTGCCGACTAGCTCGCCGTCCTTTTCGGGGTCTTCTGGCCAAAAGTCCCACATCAAGAGCGCGCAATTTTTTGCTGCGAGCGCCGCGACCGGCAGCGCCTTTATTTCGTCAATCGACATCACGTCATAGTGCCGCTCTGCGGAGATCGCTGCTTCCCCTTCCCGCTGTAGGTTCGAAACATCCGTGGCGGATCGACAGTAAATGACACCCGCTCGATAGCCCGACGCGATCAGGGCATGCAGGTCGTCCACACGCCCGCCCTGGTCGGTTCGCTGGCGATAGCTCTCGCGCTCCTGCTCGATGGCCGCTGCGTTGATGACGTTTTTGTAGGCGCGCGCTACCGCACCGCGAGCGTCCACGACTTTGTGTTCGAAGGCCTCCTCGCTCACCGCGTCGAGCACGCGGCCCTGCTGGGCCAAGGTCTTGTCGATCCCTTGCATCGCGATGGTCGGACGAACGATTGATGGGTTGCGCGCCAACCCATCTTTCCGGGCGCGCCCGCCGTGCTCGCCACCCGTTGCGAGACCGACTGTTTCCCTCTGTTCCCTCAACAATTGGCCGATCCGCCGCGTGCAGCGCATGCGAATCTCGACCGCATTGGCTTCCATGTCCCGGTTCTTTGCCCGCTTGGCGTAGGTGCGCATTGCGGCGGCGGCGTCGAGGATGCCTTTGACGTCATCGACGGCCACCGCCTCGGCGATGGCACGGCAGGCGACCTCATACGGGACCAGTAGCGCGGCCATGGCGGCGGCCCGTCACTGCGGCTCGGCCGGCGCAGCGGCGCGGCGCGGCTCGGCGAAGGGTTTCGGCGCGGCATCGGCCTCCGGCTTCCTGTTGGCCAGCGCCTCGGCGATGTAGTGCAACAATTCGGCGGCGCGCCTCAGATGCTCGGGCGTGAGGTTGGGGTGATGGATGTCGGCGATGATTTCTTCCGGCGTCCAAACAACCGGCATGTCGAGCTCTACGATCGTCGCCAGGAACGGCTTGCCGGTCACGTCGCGGAATCTGTGTTTCGTTTTGAGTTCCTCGATCTGGCACTTGGCTCCCGCGAGTTGGATGACCAGCGATCGCGCCTCCTTCTGTAGCTGCTCAAATTGGCTTCGCAGCTCGCTTTCGAATCCGACGGCGGCAATCTCTGCCGGGTTGACGGTGCTGCTCGGCACCGTGGGCTGCTCGGCCTCCGCAGCCTCGGCCTTCCGCTGGTCTGCCGACGCCTTGGCCTCAACTATGTCAAGCCCATCGAGAATTAGTTGCACCATGCCGTCGTGACGATTGAGGTGATGATCACGGCACCATGCGTCCACTCGTCGAAGCTCGTCGTCAGACGTGTAAATGTCCACGCTCACGAGTGGTTCGGTCGATGCCGGGTCAACTCCGTTGCCCGCCGCCCGCCGGCGCTTGATGGGGTCACCCGGCTTCGGCATATTCGGCGGGGGCTCCAGCCTTTCCGGCATCGACAGACGACCGTATTCATCAATGGTCGGCTGCGTCGTCCTGGTGATCGCGCGCTTGGTGGGATCGGCGACCGCCGGGTCTTTGGTCTTGTGCGCCGGCTGTACTCGACCCTTGGTGTCGGTGGACGTGGAAACGGTTTCCACGTCGCCGGCCTGCTCCAATTTCTTCCGCACCTTGGCGACATGCGGATGGCTTGTCTTGGTCTCCTTCGCAACCTGACGATTCGACTTTTGCGGGTTTGCCTTGAGTATGTTCGCGATGCGTTTGACAGCCAGCTCTTGGCGCTCTGTCGCCGAGAGATCGGCCCGCGCCGCGTTCTCGTCGATCTCGACCAGCTCGGCGGCCTTGGCATCCACATCGATGATGGTGGCGAGGATCGTCTTCTCGTCGTTCTTCTTGCGCGCCTCGATGCGATGCAGACCGGCGACCAGCAAATATTTCTTGATGTGGAATCCACCAGGGCGAAGGCGGACCATGATCGGCTGCAATTGTCGCCCCAAGTCCCTCATCGAGGCTGCGATCTCGGCGACCTTGTCCGGCTGGAGCGCGCGAAGGCGCTCGACCGGAATCTCGATGGCATCGATGTCGATTAGGGTGACGGTGTCGGCCATGGTGGCCACCCGTCAGCGCGGCGAATCGGCGATGGTGGTGGTGGGCGCGCCGTCGTGGGCGGCGGCACCGTCGTCGACCTGCAGGACGATCTTTCCGTCGTTAAGCACGACGCCAGTGATCTTCAGCCCCGCGTTCTGGGCGGCCTTGATCATGCGACCAGCGTCGGACAGCTTAAATCCCCACCGGCTTTGCGACATTGCGGTACCTCCCATCAAACAAACAATGTTTTTCGGAAGGTGACGTATCGGGGCCAAACTGCAAAATCTGAACGCTCGTGACCGTCCGTGACCGTCGAATGACGAACCGTCGGAATCGCTATGGTCGGAAGGCGTTGGATTCTCGGAGGAACTTCGGCGCGGTCCGAAACCGGTGGGAATTGGGTGCCTGGGGACCGCCTGGGGCCGCCCGAATCGGCCGCCTCGACCGCCCCGCCGCGCGGGGCTATCCTGCCCGAGGGGGCGTAAGGCCCGCCTGGGGCGGTTCGGACGCGGTTTCGGACGCTGGCGGGGCCACTAGGCGCACATGGCTTTGATATTAAACGGTTATCCCGGTTTTATCCTCCCCCTTTCAGGGGGAGGGAATCATATCCGCAACAACCGGCGGGCGTTAGTGCCGAAGATCATGGCCTTGGCGTCGTCTCCGATCGGGGCGGTCTCGATGAAGGCGGCGCCGTCAAGATTGGAGTGGAACGGCCAGTCGACCGCGAACATCAGCCGCTCGATCCCGATCTCCTCGATGGTGCATTGCAGCGCGGTGTGGCTGAACTTGCCGCCGGTGGTGAAATAAAAATTCCGCCGGATGCTGTCCCGAAAGCTTCGCCCCTTCATCTGCCGCGACACATAGCGGTCGACGCGCGGCAGCAGGAACGGCAACGCCTCGCCCAGGTGCCCCAGGATGATCTGCAGCCGCGGAAACGTCACGAAAACCTCGCTCAGCACCAGCCGGATCGCGGCCGCGGACATCTCGCTGGTGAAGCCGTGTCCCACCCGCACCATCGAGGGGTAGCCGGTGTAATAGGCGTCGATCACGTCCGGATGCGGGGTGGCGGGATGCAGATAGATCGGCACGTCAAGGCGCTGCGCGGTCTCCAGGATCGGCCAGAACGGCTTCTCGTCCAGGAAGGCGCCGCGGGTGAGGCCATGCACCATGGCGCCCTTGAAGCCGAGCTGCGTGACCGTGCGCTCGAGCTCGCGGGCGGCCGCGGCGGGATCGGGCGTCGGCAGGGCCGCAAAGCCGGCGAACCGGGTCGGATGGGCGCGGATCGCCCGGTGCAGGGCGTCATTGGCAGCGGTCGCCAGCCGGACCGCCTCGGCGGGCTCGAAATTCTGGGTGGCCGGCTCCACGTGGGAAATGACCTGCAGGTCGATGCCGGCTTCGTCCATCTCGGCGATGCGGAGCGCCCCCAGGTCGCTCAGCCGGCGGCCGAGCTCCGGGTCGGACAGCACATCGTGGCCGCGCCGCAGCGCGTGCAGCTCAGGGGTCCAGAAATGCTCCTCGAGCGCGATGCGGTTGGCGGTCATAGCGTGTTCTCGAATTTCTGCATGTCTGCCAGTCCGGTGGGTGATGGCGGGTGCGCCGCGGCACCAATTCCGCCGTGATTCAAAAGCCTTGGGATCGCCCGCCGCAAAGCCGCCAAGATCGGGCCGCGGGCCAAGAAAAAACCGGCCTCGGCCATTGAACCATTCGCGCCGCCGCAGCGTCTTACGGGCGGAGCGATCTCATGCGTACACATCGTGCATATCTTTTCGGCGTCGGTCTGGCCCTGCCCATGCTGGCCCTGGTGGCCGGCCTGCAGATGCCCTCGGTTGCGGCCTCCCCCAGCCAACCGGTCGTGACCGACGTGAACCGCGCCCTCAAGGGTGACCGGCTTCCGGCCGTTACCAGCGGAAACCCGGCGGACCGGCAGGGCTGGCAGACCCGGCAGCCAACCCCCAAATTGCCCGATGGCTGCGAATCCACCGTCAGCGCGATGACGCGATCTTCCCTGGCGCAGACGCCCGGGCGCTGCATCTCCTGACCGGCGGCACCGCCATCCTGGACGGATGCGTCGTAACGGCGGGCGCGCATGCCGGCCCGATAAGAAACGCCAGAGGCTGACAGAGGGTAACATGAAGGTGCGTGACGCAAACCACGGCCGGTTTCTCGGCCTCGATTTCGCCGACTGGTCGCTGCTGCTGGTCGGGTTCGCACTGGCCGGATTTCTCGCCCTCTCCATCTGAAACCGCGGAGCCGCGCGGCCGCCGGGTCTCATCGGGCCCGCACCGAAATCTCGATGCGATCGCCGAGCGGAACCTCGACCGACACGTAGCCGTTGCCGGCCCCGCGCACATAGCCGCAATATGACGCCAGCGCGTCGGGCGCCACCGCGAGATCGTCGGCGACGATGAGCGCGCCGGGAGCAAGCCGCGGCTCCAGGAACCTGAGCATGGGCAGGTAGAGCGGCTTCCAGCCGTCGAGCAGCAGCAGGTCGATCCCGTCCTCGAGCCCGGCTGCGAGCGTCTCGAACGCATCCCCGACCCGAATCTCGATCAGATCGGCGAGCCCGGCGGCGCGGAAATTTTCCCGCGCCCGCTCGGCCTTGACCGCGTCGAGCTCGGTGGTGACGAGCCGGCCTCGCCCCGCGTCCCGCAAGGCGGCGGCGAGATGAATGCCGGAAATCCCGTAGGAGGTGCCGAACTCCACGATGGTTGCGGCATTGCGGCTGCGCGCCAGGAGATAGAGCAGCCGGCCGACCTCGGGCGAGACCGGCATGTAGATGTCGCGCATCAGCTCGGCGCGCTCGCGGTTGCTGGGCGGCTTGCCGAGCCGTGCCATGGCGTCGCGGGCTCGCCCGAAGCCGGCCGGATCGTTCTGGTCGGCGGCCGCGAACAGGCGCTCCAGCAAGCCGGTAACCGCTGGGGAGTCGAGCGTGGACATCTAATTTATCAGCGCCGTGACCTTGTCGACGATCGGCTTCGGCGTCGCATAGATCTTGTTGATGAGGCCCGCCAGGCTCGCGCCGTTCTCGGGATCGAGATCGAATTTCTGCTTCTTCACGTCGGCGATGAACTCGGGGTCCTTCATGGTGGCGTCGAACGCGTCGCGCAGCATTTTCAGCACCTCTGGCGGCAGGTTCGGGGGCGCGGCGAACGGCCGTCCGATCCCCTGCCCGGCATACAGGAAATCGATGGCCTGGCGTTCCTCGTCGTTGCGCGCGAGATCGCGCGCGAGCGGCACGCCCTTGAGCTCCGGGCTCGCCTCCGGGGCGCCCTGGAACAGGACCGAGACCTGCTTGCTCGAGATCCAGTCGGGCCGCCGGCTGCGCACGCTGTCGAGGCTTTCGCAGATGCCTTGCACCTCGCCGCGCTCCATCGCCAGGAAGATATCCGCCGAGGACGGATAGCCGCTGACCAGCTTGAACTTCATGCCGAGCAGTGCCGCCAAGGTCTTCGGATAGGCGCGGGTGCCGGAGCCGGGGCCGACGTCACCCATCAGCAGCTCCTTGTCGTAGAGATCCTGCACGGTCTTCACTGCCGCGGTGTGATAGGCGATGCAGATGTTGGTTTCCTTGGTGGGGGTGCCGAGCCAGGACATTTTGGTCGGCTCGAAGCGCGCGCCCGGCGCCCCGGTGATCGGGGCGAGCGGCGCATCGCGGCCGATGAGGCCGAGCACGGTGCCGTCCTTGGGCGCCACCTCGTAGAGGAAGTTGGCCGCCGCCAGGCTGCCGCCGGCCGGCATGTTCTGCGGGATCAGGGTCGGATTGCCGGGCAGGTGCTTGCCCATATGCTGGGCGACGGCGCGGGCCCACAGATCGTAGCCGCCGCCGACCCCGAAGCCGATGATCATCCGGAAGGTCTTGCCGGCGAGCACATTGGGGCTGGTCTGGGCGGCGGCCGGCGCGGCCGCGCCCAGCGCCATCAGGCCGATCAGCGCTGCGGCGGCTGCTCTCTTGACCATGCGATCTCTCCCTCGCCGGCAGGCGCGCCGCCCTGGGGTGGCGTGCCGCCATTCCGGTGAAACGGTGAAATTCTAGCGCCCGAGCGCCTTCTGCTTCCAGAGCTTCCACGGACGCGCCTCGACGCGCTGCATGGAGACGTCGGTCAGCGCCGCCTCCTCGGGCGAAAGATACATGATCGGGCCGGCCCCGATGGCGATCGCCTGCGCCAGCATGCGGGCGTTGATCTCGGTATAATAGGCCCGCCACACCACGCTCTGGATGTTGCTCCCCACCACCACGTCGCCATGGCCGCGCATCAACGCGGTGGTATGGCCCGAGAGCACCCGCGCCAGCTCGGTGCCGCGCTCCTTGCGGTTGACCAGCATGTCGGTCGGCCCGAATTTCTCGCGAATATCGAACACCGGGACGAAGTCGCCCAGGAAGGCGGCGTTGTGCAGAATGGGGCGGAAGGTCGCATGGGTCACGCCGAACGGAACCACGGTCGGGGAATGACTGTGCACGATCGCATGCACGTCCGGGCGCACCTTGTAGATCTCGCTGTGAATGTACCGCTCGGAATAGAGCTGCTGGCCCGGATGGGTGAGCGCGACGCTCTCGAGGTCGTACTCCACGATGTCCTCGGCCGCGACCAGCGCCGGCGCCAGCCACCGCGACATGAGATAGTGGGCGGGATTACCCGGGTGGCGAATGCTGACATGCCCGAAGGCGTCCAGAATGCCCTGGTCGGCGAGGATGCGATTGGCGGCAACCAGATCATCGATTATCTCGGGGGCAACATCGATCACATTCTGCGGCATGCATCTCTCGCGCAAGAGCGGTTGAATTGGCGGCGATCGCATTCCCGGTTTCGTTGTTTCTTGACGCAGGGGAGCGATCGATCCGGTCGGGCCGGGCGGCAATATGAACACTTGTTTTAATCCGGCGGTCTTGTCAAGCAGGCGGGCGCAAGGCCATGCGGGGCGAGACGAGCCCTCAGGCAAGCGCCGCCGGCGATATTGACAACAAATCGGATTGTCAGCACACAAACCCGCCCGGAAGGGCGCGCCGCAACCATGCGGCGCAAATCTCAACCCCCTGTGATCGCCATGGCTTCGCAAGATAATGTCCTCGCAAGAAACACCCTTTGAAGCCGCGGTATCCGACCTGGTGGTGGCCAATCGCATCCTGGCCGCCGAGGGCGTGCTCGACGGCTTCGGCCATGTCAGCATTCGCAACCCGCGCGATCCGGCCTGCTACCTGATGTCGCGCTCGCTGGCGCCGGCGCTGGTCACCGCCGCCGACATCGTGCAGCACGATCTGGACAACCAGCCCACCACGCCGACCAGCCAGTCGCTTTACTACGAGCGCTGGATTCACGGGGAGGTTTACAAGGCGCGCCCCGAGGTGAACGCGATCGTGCACAGCCATTCGCCGACCGTGGTGCCGTTCGCCTCCACCCGGGCGCCGCTGCGTCCGATCCTGCACAACGCTTCGTTCCTCGGTTTCGGCACCCCGGTGTTCGAGATCCGCAATTTCATTCCGGATTCGGACCTGATGATCAGCACCGCGGCGCTGGGCAAGGCCTTGGCACAGGCGCTGGGGCCGACCGCCGACGTCGTGCTGCTGCGCGGCCACGGCAATGTGGTGGTGGGGCCCAGCATCCAGATCGCCGTCTTCCGCGCCTATTACACCGAGATCAACGCGCGCCAGCAGCTCAACGCCATGATCCTGGGGCGAAACGACGTCGTGTACATGAACGCCGGCGAATGCGCGACCACCGACAAGGTCATGCAGGCGGTCGCCGGCCGGCCGTGGGACCTGTGGAAGCGCCGCGTGCGGCGCGAGATGCGCCGGGCCGAGGCCGAAGACCGGCTGTAGCCACGCCCCCCGCGGACCGGCTATTCGGGCTGGATGCCGGCCGCCTTGATCACCTTGCCCCAGCGCGCCCGATCCTCCAGCACGTATTTCTTGGCATAGTCGAGGGAGCCGCCCTCTACACCGGTATGCATCTCGGCAAAGCGCGCCTGCACGTCGGGGGCATGGAGAATTCCGTCGATCAACGTGTTGAGCTTGGCGAGCACGGCCGGCGGCGTCTTCGGCGGCGCGCTGATGACGTTCCAGGTCTTGGAGATGATCTCCGGCAGGCCGAGCTCCCCCATGGTCGGAATGTCCGGCAGGGTGTCCAGGCGCTTCTCCGAGGCGGTCGCCAGGATGCGCACGCGGCCCGCCTGGTGCAGCTCGTAGAACGCCGAATATTGGATGAAGGTGAGATCGA
This sequence comes from uncultured Alphaproteobacteria bacterium, assembly GCA_963721005.1. Classification (GTDB taxonomy): domain Bacteria; phylum Pseudomonadota; class Alphaproteobacteria; order Rhizobiales; family Xanthobacteraceae; genus VAZQ01. Next base: position 2,263,121 of record CAVRHR010000003.1, read on the forward strand.
CATGGCCGGCGATCAGGTCGCTGAGCACCGGGGCCGTCCCCTTGTAGGGAACATGCGTCATCTTGGTGCCGGTCAGCGCCATGAAGAACTCGGCGGTCAGGTGGCCGGCCGTGCCGACCCCGTTCGACGCATAGGTCAGCTTGTCCGGATTGGCCTTGGCATAGGCCAGGAACTCCTTGGCGGTCTTGGCCGGAAAGTCCGGCCGCACCACCAGGGCCAGCGGAATCTGGGTCAGCACCGAGACCGGCTCGAAGCCCAGGGGCTCGTAATTGAGGCCCTTGAACAGAAAGTCGCTGATCGAGACCGTCGAGTTGAACGACGCCAACAAGGTGTAGCCGTCCGGGGCCGCGCGGTAGACTGTCTCGGCGCCCTGGTTGCCGGCGGCGCCGGCGCGATTCTCCACCACGAAGGTCTGCCCGAGGCGTTCGCTGAGCTTTTGCGCCACCAGCCGGGTCGCGATGTCGACGCCGCCGCCGGGGGTCACGTTGACGATGATACGCACCGAGCGATTGGGATAATCGGCGGCATTCTGCGCCTGCGCCGCGCTTGCCGCGATGGTCAGGCCGGCTGCGAAAGCTCTCGCCAAAATCCTCACGTGGTCTCCTCCCCGGTACCGCGGGCCTTCATGGGGACCCTTGCGGACCGCGAACCTAGCCCCGCTCGCGGCAAAGATGAAGTCCCGGGACGGATGGTGCGTTTCCGCTCGAGCAGTCACCTTGTCTTGCCTTGAAAAAGAAGGAAAATCCCAAATCATCTTTTGGCCGACCAACGGAGACCCGCCCAATGAGCCAGCATGACGAAGCCCGCCGCGCCTTCCTGGTGGGTGCCGCGGTGACGGGTGCCGCCGCCGGGGCGGCGCTCGCTCCGGAGGTCTACGCCAAGGAGGAGCGACGACGGAATCGGAAGAACGCCCCGGCCGCCGCCATCCCCGAGCATAAGCACAGCGCCAGCGAGGGTTTCGGGGTTTTCTTCAGCAGCAATGACGCCGCGACAGTCGCGGCCCTGACCGAGCGGATCATGCCGGGCGCTCCCGGCAAGCCGGGCGCCCGTGACGCCGACGTCCTCAACTATATCGATCTCGCGCTCGCCGGTGCCTATGCGGACTTGCAGGATTTCTACCGGCACGGGCTCGCGGCGCTCGATGCGTATTGCGCGGGGGCCTATCAACTGTCGTTTGCGCAGCTCCCGGAGGCGCGACAGGACCAAGTCGTCGCCGCGATGGCCGAGGGCAAGGTTTCGGGCTTCACCTGGCCCACCTCGCAGGCGTTCTTCAACACCGTGCGCACCCATACGATGGAGGGCATGTTTGCCGACCCGGCCTACGGCGGCAACAAGGACTTCGCGGGGTGGCGGCTGGTCGGATTTCCGGGCGCCCAAATGGCATTTACGGCCGAGGACATGCTGAGCCGGGAAGCCTTCACGCGCGGGCCGATCTTGGGCCTGCAAGGCCAGGCCAAGGGCCCGGGCGGGAGGCTCTGAGCAATGGCGACGGAAAAAGCGGATGTTGTCATCGTCGGTGTCGGGGGCACCGGCGCAATTCTCGCCGCCGAGCTCGCCAAGGCGGGCATGAAGGTCATCGGTCTCGAGCGCGGTCCGCGCCACACCACCGCGGACTTTGCCGGCCAGGACGAGTTGCGCTATTTCCAACGCCAGGATTTGCGGCCGAACACCAAGCGCCAACCCGTCACCTGGCGACCCAACACCAGCACGCGCGCGGTGCCGCTGTCGCCGCTGAACTACGGTGCCCAGGTGGGCGGCGGCACGGTCCATTACGGGGCAGTGTCGTGGCGCTTCCATGACGACGATTTTCGCGCGCGCTCGCAGACGATCGAGCGCTATGGCGCCGCCGCCATTCCGGCGGACTGCTCGATCACCGACTGGCCGTTGAGCTACGACGATCTCGAGCCCTATTACGACCGCGCCGAATACGATCTCGGCGTGTCGGGCAAAGCCGGCAACCTGCGCGGCCGCAAGATCGAGGGCGGCAATATCTTCGAGGCGCCGCGCCAGCGCGAGTTCCCGCTGCCACCGTTGCTGGTCGACAATTCGGCGCTCATTTTCGAGGAAGGCGCCAAGAAGCTCGGTTATCACCCGTTCGCGACGCCGCGCGCCATCATCTCGGAGCCGTACAAGGGACGGCCGGGCTGCAGCTATTGCGGCTTCTGCTCGACGCATGGCTGCCACGTCGGGGCGAAGTCGTCGACCCTGGTGACCAAGATTCCCGAGGCCGACGCCACCGGCAACTTCAAGCTCGTCACCGGAGCCATGTGCTATCGGGTGAGCAGCGACGACAGCGGACGCGTCACCGGCGTGTCGTATTACGGGCTGGACGGCTCCGACAACACGGTCGAGGCCGAGCTCGTCATCCTTTCGCCCTTCATCTACGACGTGGTGCGCCTGCTGCTGCTCTCCAAGACCGGAAAATTCCCCGATGGGCTCGCCAACTCGAGCGGGCATCTGGGCCGGCACGTCATGACCCATATCGGAGGGCGCGTGTTCGTCGCCTTCGACGACCGTTACGTCAACATGTACATGGGGCCGACGGCGCAGAAGCATACGATCGACGACCTCAACGCCGACAACTTCGATCACGGCGGCCTGGGCTTCATCCGCGGCGCGCAGATCTCGGTGCAGGGTCCCGGATTCGATGCCGGCCCGATCGCCGCCTCGGTGGGCATGTCGCCACCGCCCGGCACGCCCAACTGGGGTCCGGCTTATCGCGACTTCATCGAGAAGTACTTCGCCCGGCACGCTGCCTTGAACGCCCAGACCGAGAACCTGCCTTATGCGGATCAGATGATCGATCTCGACCCGAACGTGCGGGACGCCTTCGGCCTGCCGGCGCCGCGCCTGACCTACGACTGGCGGCGCCCGAACGAGCGGGCGCGGGTCGAATATCTGCTGCGCAAGACCGAGGAGCTCGGAAGCGCGATGGGGGCGTCCCACGTGTGGCGGGCCAACGAACGGCCGGGCTCGCCGGGAGGGCACCATCAGGGCGGCGCCCGCATGGGCAGCGATCCCAAGACCTCGGTGGTGAACCGCTACGGGCAGAGCTGGGACATTCCCAACCTGTTCATCGCCGGCGGCTCGACGCATCCGTCGATCGGCGGCTTCAATCCGACCCTGACCATGCAGGCACTCGCCTACATGACCGCCGACGCGATCGTGAACCGCTACCAGAAGAGCCCCGGGCCACTGCTTTAGCGCGCTATCCGATCAGATTGAATCGGATAGCGCTCTAATCTTTTTGACATTGCGCATAATCTTATCCGAAAAGTCTGCAACTTTCGGGATCATGCTCTGGCGCAAGCTGCGTGACGGCAACGTCACGCAAGCGCAATCATGCCCGTCCACCATTGGGTGAACGGCCCGACATCGATGTCGTACTTGCGCACGAAGTCGAGCTTGCCGTCGCCGCCCATGCGGAACACGGAAAGGCCGGCCGGCACGTCCACCACCTTGTCGCCCTCGCGCTTGGCGGAGGGCGCGAGCGATCCCGCCACCAACAGGCGCGCGCCGGTATCGAGCCCGAACGTGCGCGGATGCGCGGCGCGAATATCGGCGTGCTGAATGGCGGTCGGCTCACCGGTCTGCTGGTTGATGGCAAACACCGCGATGTTGCTTTCGCCACCGCTGAATACTTTCTTGCCTCCCACGTCCTCCACTCCCGGCACCACGGCGCCTGCTATTCCCGAGCGATTGCCGAGATAGACGAACCTGCCATTGGGATGGATATGGATCGGACCGGCGCCCTGGATCGGGAACTTGTGGGCCGGGTCTGCCAGCGTCGGCTTGATGAACAGCGGCTCGGGATCGAGATCGCCGTCCGGGGTCATCTTGTAAACGATCAGCTGGCTCTGCCGTTCGACGGAAAGGTAGACCCACGGCTGCGTCGGATGAATGTCGAGATGTCGCCCGCCGAAGCCGTATCCGCCGTTCGGCGCGATCTTGCGCATCGGCGACAGCACGCCGTTCTTGAACCCGTAAACGTGGAGCGAGCCCGGGTCTTCGGGCTTGCCCGATTCCGGATTGTTGCCGCGCGCCACCACCAGGATGGTCTTGTCCGCGGGGGTGGCGCGGATTTGATGAAAATAAATGCCCTTCTCCAGATTGTCCGCCTGCTTCACCTCATCGCCGATGCCGCCATCGCCCTTGATCTTGTACACCGCGATGTCGGAGGGAAAGTTGAAGGCGACCAGCACATGCTCGCCGGCATTGTCGACGCTCATGTGGACCGGCCGCAGCCGCAAGCCGACCGGGTCGCCGTGAGGCGAGAGCTCGCCGGTCGGCGCGACCCTGAACGCCGTCAAACGGTGTAGGTCGGGCGCAAATCCCGGCACCGGCGCGATCCCGACCCCACCGCTGCTGGACACCACATAGAGATACCGGCGTGACGGATGCAGCCAAGCGTACTGGATTCCGCCCGGCAGCTTAACCGAGCCGCGCCTGGTCAAAGTCGCGGCGTCGAAATCCACCTCGTAGTGGGTAAGCTCCGGGCCGACGCCCGAATAGAAGGCCGACTTGTCCCTGGCCTGCGCGAACGACATGCGAGGCGCGGCAACAGCACCAGCGAGCAGCGCGGAAAATGTGCGGCGGTTGACCGACATGATATTCCTCCCGTCGACGGTTTCATTTGAGCGTATCTAACGCTCGCTCGGAAAACCGCGCAAGACGGATCATTCCGGCGTGATTTGAGTCCCCTCGGGAGGCCTTAACCTCTCGGGCGCCGGCCGGGCGCCCAAGCAGCGCGACGGCATCACGCCAGCGCACCGTGGCATTGCTTGTACCGTTTGCCCGAGCCGCACGGGCACGGCGCGTTGCGCGCCACGTTGCCCCAGGGCGAGCGATCGTCCGGGTTGCGCGCGGGGGCGGCTATCACGTCGCCATGGCCGATCGGCGCCGGCACGTTGGTCGATTCGGCAAAGGATTCGGAAGCCATTTGGGCGAGCTTGGGATCGAGCTCATAGAGATGCCGGTACCGGTACAGCTGCCGGGCGATCAGCCGCACCCGCGCCTCGAACGGCAGAACTTGCAGCGGCTCGATCAGCGGCTCGTCGAACGCGGGCACGTCGGCGCGCTGAAGCTGCAGCGCCATGCTGACCCGGGACTCCGGTGCCTCCGGCGAGCTTTTGCCGCCCCAGTGCAGGAGCGCCTGATTCCAGATGACGAAACCGCCCGCATCGGCCGGCAGCGCGCGGATGCTCTGATAGTCGAACTTCATCTCGCTCTCGTCCGCGGTCCCATAGGTCGGATCGTGCTGCGCCGGCACCACGTAAACGCAGCCGTTGAGCGGCGTCGCGGGCGTCAGGGTGATCCAGGTGGTCAGGGATTTCGGCGAGCCGTCCTCGAACAGCGCGCGCCTGCCCTTGTCGCGGTGCGGCCGCCACCCCGCCCCGCCCTTCTTGGGATCGACATCGAGGATCCAGAAATCGGGCAGCACGCAATAGCTGCCGCCGAGCAGCGCGTGGTGCAGAAGCTGCAGCTTGAAGAGCGGATACCAGAATTCGTCATAGAGATAGGCGAACAGCGGCGACATGTTCGCGGCCGAAAGCGCCCGCACGGTGTCCGCCATCAATGCGACATCGAGGCCCCATTCGGCGCTGCCCTGCAGATAGCCGTCTTGCTTGAAGCGCGCCGCCGCGCCCGCCGGCGGCTCGAGACAGGCAACGCTGTCGAACCGCGCGCGGTCCTCGATATGCAGACCGGGGGCGAGCGAAAGCCAGTACTCGCGCTGTTGAAATCGGCCGGCGTCCATAAGGTTCCTGTCGCAGCAAAGCCGATCAAGCGCTTGCGGATCGCGGGCGCGCGCTCCAGCGCGTGCAAGGAGCAACCCCGAGGCTGTCAGGAGCGGCGCAGTGTGGCGAGATGGCCGAGCACATCGCTCCCATCCTCCTGCCGCAGAACCTCGGACTCGATCGCCTCCACGACGAAGCCGTGCTGGCGCGCGAGCTCGCGCAGATAGGCCGCCGAATGCGCGTAGCGCAGCGTGGACCTCAGCACCACGTCCTCCCCCTCGCTCGCCTCGACCGAGAAGCCGAAATGCCCTCCTGCTCGCAGGCGAGAGCGGACCGCCGCGAACACCCCGGACAGGTCGCCGAGGTAGACAAAGACGTCGGCGGCAACCGCGACATCGAACTGCCTCGCCTGCGTCCGCAGGAACTCGCCCAGCTCGCCGCACACCAGCTCGTCGTAAATTCCGCGTTGCCGCGCCGCCTCGAGCATGTTCTCCGAAATATCGACGCCGGTCAGCGTGGCGGCGAGACGGCGAAACCGCGCTCCCGAGAGGCCCGTGCCGCAGCCCAGATCCAAGATGTCGAGACCGCCCGCGGGTAGCAGGCGCGCCATCGCGTCGAGCAGCAGATCCGGGGTCCGGTATTTCAAGGTTCCGACCACGTGCTGATCGTAGCGGTCGGAATAGCGGTCGAAGACCGTGCGCACCAGCCGCCGCGGGGCCGCGACCGGCGCCGCCTCGGCCCCCAGCGACGCCAGATAGTAATGAACGACCTCGGCATCGCCGCCATTGGCCAGCGCTTGACGATACGCCTGGATGGCTTCCTGCGGACGCCGCAGGCGCCGCAGCGCCCGCGCCCGCCCGATCCAGGCCTCCGCGAGCTCGGGGGCGCGCGCGAAGGCGGCCAGTGCCGCGTCGTAGCGGCGGGCGAGGTGCAAGGCGTGGCCGAGACCGACCCACGCCTCGACCGAGCCCGAATCGAGCCCAAGGGCCCGCTCGAAGCAGGCGATCGCGCCCGCAAGCTCGCGCTGATCGAGCAGCACGGTACCGAGCTTGCAATGCGCGGAGACGAAGCCGGGCTCGAGCGCCAGCGCCTGCCGGTAGCTATTCGTGGCCTCGCCGAGGCTGCCCTGCTTCTTCAGGACGTCGCCGAGGCGGCAATGGATCTCGGGCGTGCTCGGGCTGACGGCGAGCGCCCGCCGGTAATGACCGGCCGCGTCCGCGTACCGGCCTTGCTGCTCTAGAATATTGCCGAGATTGACATGGGCGTCGGCATAGGCGGGGCGAAGCGCCAGGGCTTGCCTATAGTGCCCCATCGCCTCATCGGTCCGGCCCTGGGTCACCAGCGCACTGCCGAGATTGTTGTGCGCCTCGGCAAAATCCGGCTTGAGCGCGATGGCGATCCGGAAGCCGGCGACAGCTTCGTCGTGGCGTTGCAGGATTGCCAGCACATTGGCGAGATTGTTGTGCACCTCGACCGAGCGCGGGTCCTGCCGGGCGCCGGCCTGCAGCAACCCGACCGCATCCTGGAACCTGCCTTCCTGAGCGTGCAGCAGGCCCAGATTGTGCAGGCAATCGAAGTCGGATTCGTTGACGTCCAGAACCGCCCGGTACAGCTCCTCGGCCTCGCGCAACCGGCCGTGCTGGTGCAGAGCCAGCGCGGCATGATAGTTCTGCGCCGCCGTGGCACGCGGCCGTGTCCGCCGATACCTCGTATTCGCGTCAGGCCGGCGATCGTCCAACTCCAGAACGCTCATCGGGATTGCTCTCCCTGTTTTTCTGCGGCCATGCCTCGGAATGCGACCCCGGCATCTCCCCGGCCCGGATCGGAAGCGACAGCCCGGTCTCTATTGTTTGGATTTGCATTTCGAAGCGAGACCGCGGCTTCACGCTATCGGTGCGCAAATCGCCTTGCACATATAAAGAACGGCAATTAGACATAAAAAATGCAATCATCCGCCGTGTAGACGGCGTTTGCGCTCCGTATTGCAGGCGTAAAATCGGGCGAGCGGCCACCGGAAATCAAATTAGGCCGCGGCGGCTCGCCGCTTCGCGGCCTGGCGCCGGCTTACCTCCCGGCGCGCTCCAGCGGCTCGACGCTGAAGCTGCGCGGGCTCTCCCCACGCTGGTGAATTTCCCACATCGTGGTGTAGGCGCTCTCGAGATGGCGACGAAACCGATCGGTATCGAACAACGGACAGGTTGCGCGATTCCGCTCGAGCCGATGCCGCAAGCCGCGCAGCAGCGCGGGATCGGTCGCCAGCCGCAGCGCCAAGGCTTCGTATTCGCGCAGGTCATTGGTCACCAGCTCGGGCAAGCCTGCGGCATGAAGCAGGCTGGCCGCGACCCGGCCGGCGAAGCCGGCCCCCTTGCAGGTCAGCACCGGCAGTCCCGCCCACAGCGCATCGCTCGCCGTGGTATGGGCGTTGTAGGGCAGCGTATCCAGGAAGAGGTCCGCCAGACGATGGCGGGCCAAATGGTCCTCGGGCTCCCTTCTGTCCGCGAACACCAGGCGCGCGGGGTCGATCTCGCGCGCCGCCGCTGCCCGACTCAAATTCTCCCGGGCGGCATCGTCTTGCAGCAACCAAAGCACGCTGCCCTCGACCTGCCCGATGAGCCGCATCCAGACATCGAACACCGGCGCCGTGATCTTGAAATTGTTGTTGAAGCAGCAAAACACGAACCCGTGGACCGGCAATCCGGCCTCGCGCCGGGCCGGCGCATCCGCCGCGATCTTCCGGCTCGAATCGTTGACCTGGTAGCATTCCGGTAGCTGAACGATGCTTTCGGTATAGAACGGTTGCTGATCGAGCGGCAGAACCGTCGGGTCGGCGATCACATAATCGATGAAGTCGGCGCCCGTGGTCCCGGGATAGCCGAGATAGGTCGCCTGGACGGGTGCAGGACGACGGGCCAGGATGCCGAGACGCGCTTCCTCGGTGCGGCCGTTGAGATCGACCGCGATGTCGACCTCCATCTGGTGCAGGAGCTTGGCGACATCGCCGTCGTCGCGCGATCGGACATCGTGGAATTGGTCGAAGGCGCGCACCAGACGGGCGCGCATGTCGCTTTGGTCGTCCGGGCCGAAGGAAATTCCGATGATCTCGAAGCGCGCACGCTCATGCAGCTCGAACAGCCGCGCAAACAGAGAGGCCACCGCATGCCGGCGGAAATCGGAGGAGAGATAAGCGATCCGGAGCTTGCCGTGCTGGCGGCTCTCCCCCCGCCATAGCGGCTGTGCCGGCACCGGAATCTCCTCCGCGAGGGATTTCCTGGCGCATTGCAGCAGCAGAGACTTGTCGTTGCTGTATCCCAGCAGCGTAAAAGGGGGGACGATCGCGCTGTCCTGCGCGATCCGGCGCGCCAGCTCGCCGCCGACGATCCCGGTTCGGACCCAATCGCAGGTGGCGAGCGCCGCATAAGCCACTCCGGCGAACGCGTAACGGTGGTCGGGCTCGAGTGCCAGCGCCCGCTCGAAGCTGGCCAGCGCCTCGGCCGGGCGCTTGAGCTCGCGCAGCGCGATCCCGCGATTGCACAGGGCATCGGCGTGGTCCGGCTCGATCGCCAGGGCGAGCTCGTGGCTCGCCAGCGCCTCGGCCGGGAGCTTGAGTTCCCGCAGCGCGCTGCCGCGGTTGTTGAGGGCTTCGACATAGTCCGGCTTGATCGCCAGCGCCCGGTCGTAGCTGGCGAGCGCCTCGGCCGGCCGCTTGAGCTCGCGCAAGACGACGCCGCGATTGTTGAGCGCATCGACATGGTCCGGCTTGATCGCCAGCGCCCGGTCGTAGCTGGCGAGCGCCTCGGCCGGCCGCTGCAGGTCCCGCAGCGCGACACCGCGATTGTAGAGCGCCTGGGCATATTCGGGCTGGATGGCCAGCGCCCGGTCATAGCTCGCCAGCGCCTCGGCGGGACGCTTCAAGTCTTGCAGCGTGTTCCCACGGTTGTTGAGCGCCACCGCATAGTCGGGCCGTACCGCCAAGGCCCGGTCGAAGCTCGCGAGCGCATCGGCCGGGCGCTGCAGGCCCAGGAGCGCCAAACCGCGATTGTTGAGGACCTCGGCATGGCCCGGCTTGATCGCCAAAGCCTTGTCGTAGCTCGCCAGCGCCTCGGCGGAGCGAAGCACGGATTGCAGCACGATGCCGCGCATGGTGAGCGCATCGACGAGGTCCGGCTTGACGGATAGCGCACGCTCGAAGCAGGCGAGCGCCTCGGCCGGGCGTTGCAGATCCGTGAGTGCCATGCCGCGATGGTAGAGCGCCTCGAGGTAATCCGGCCTGATCGACAGCGCCTTGTCGAAACTGGCCAGTGCCTCGGCCGAGCGCTTGAGCCCGCGAAGCGCCACGCCCCGATAGTAGAGCGCCTCGGCGTAGCCGGGCTGGATGGCAAGCGCCTGGTCGAAGGCCGCGAGCGCCTCCTGGCGGCGCTTGAGCGCGTCGAGCGCAAGCCCGTAGTTCAAGAGCGCGGGCGGGAAATTCGGATTCGACCGCAGTGCCGCGCCGAGCAGCGGCAGCGCCTCGCTGAATTGCCCTTGCTGGCATCGCAGAATGCCGAGCATATGCAATGCGTCGAAATTGTCCGATCGCGCCCTGATCAGCTGTAGATACATGCCTTCGGCGGCGGCGAGATCTCCCTTGCGGTGGAGGCCCACGGCCTCGTTGAACACTTGCGACGGATCGAGCATCTCTGAGCGTGCCTCATGCGGGATCGGACCGGCTCTGCCGCATCGAAGGTTCCTCGCTCGACGGCCAAATACAGTATCGCGGAGCCCCGCCGCGCTCAAGAAGGAGCGTCGGCGCAAGGACGACGCTCGGAGGCGACGCCCCGGCCGCAGCCCGGCTGTATTCTTGTTGGAAGGCCTCGCGAAGTCCACCTCGGCACCGACGTCCGATCTCATGCGAGCGTTGCTGCTTGGATATGACCGACCTCGCCGTCCTGCGTTGCGGATGACCGCTCAGCCCGTGTCGGTCGGAACGACGGCGTTTTCGGTGACGTACCAGAGCCGGTTTTTTTCCATCAAGATGACGCGGCGGCCGGGCGCATTCGCCTTCGCCAGGCGGTGGAGGAAGTCGATGACGTGGGGGGCGCGCCAGGCGTCCGGGTGGGCGGCGTCGCACGCGGCCATGATGTGCTGCTCGTCACGCTGGTAGAGCACGACGTGGCAGCTTTCCGGCTTCAGATCCGGCCCCATATCGGGGTCCAGGAGCCAGCCGCAGATGAATGTTCGACACCCCCCCGGCCGCCCGGCGTAGATCGAGCAGCCGGTGCCCGCGGCGACATGGGGACACGTATCCCAGGGCCGCTTCTTGAGCTCGGGCACGCCCATGACGGTGCAGCATTTCGTGCACGAGCCGCAGGACTTCTCGCCAACCGCGAAGGAAGCCTCACGGTTGGCGGATGGATGCGACTCCGCCCCGGAAGGGGCGGTTACGTCCCTTGCCTTTCGCCCCGGCTCGTCCATCCCGACGGTTCCAATTCGCGGCCGGGACGCGCGCTCCCGCCGAACTCGTGCAAGCTGACTGCTCGCGGCCGAAAAAGTAGTCTCTATTGCTCCGGCCATAAAGCGGGTTTATATCAATTAACCTTACGTAATTTCCTTGTAACTCATTGATAAAATTGACAGAATTTTATGATAGCCAGTTTCTGCGGCACCCCTGCAAACCAGATCCCACATCGGGAATCCGCATCGCCGCCACAGCAGATTTTGCGCTACGGTGCCGGACCAATGGAAGTCGTCCTTTGAGTTCGCAGAGCGAGCGCGGCCCGCAAACGCCAATGCAAGATTTGGCTCAGCTGTTCGATCAGGCCGCCGATTTGCACCGCAAGGGAAACCTTGCCGCCGCCGAAAGCCTGTACTTGCAGCTGCTTGCGGCCCGCTCCGATCATTTCGATGCGCTCCATCTGCTCGGCATTCTGCGCTACCAGCAGGGGCGGCTCGACCAGGCGCTGGCGCTGATCGGTGCGGCGCTGCAGAGAAATCCCGGTTTTGCCCCGGCGCTGTTGAACCAGGGGCTCGTGCTCGATGCGCTCAGGCGCCGCGCGGAGGCGCTCGCGAGCTACGACAAGGCGCTGGCCATCCAGCCGGATTATGTCGAGGCGCTCTATAACCGGGGCGTCGTGCTCGGAGGCATGAACCGTCTCGCCGAGGCGCTGGCGAGCTTCGACGCGGTCCTGGCGATCATGCCGGAGCACCTTCAGGCGCTCAACAATCGTGGCGTTGCGCTCCGGGGCCTTGAGCGCCTGGACGAGGCGCTGGCGAGCTTCGATCGGGTTTTGGCGATCAAGCCGGACCACGTCGATGCGCTCGCCAACCGTGCCGGCACGCTTCGCAACCTGGAGCGCCATCACGAGGCGCTGGCGGGCTACGACGCGGTATTGCGGATCCAGCCGCGCCACGCCGACGCGCTCTACCATCGCGGCTTGGTGCTGCTGGCATTGCAACGCCCCGCCGAAGCGCTCGCGAGCTACGACCAGGCGCTGGCGCTGCGGCCGAACCATGCCGGGGCACTCAACAATCGCGCCAACACGCTTCAAGTCCTGAACCGTGCCGCCGAGGCGCTGGCAGGCTACGACCAGGCGCTGGCGATCCGGCCGGACTATGCCGAGGCACTGTACAATCGCGGTGTCGTGCTGCAGGCGCTGCAGCGACCCGCGGAAGCGCTCGCGAGCTTCGACCGGACGCTCGCCATCAAGCCCGACCACGTCGACGCGCTCAACAATCGGGGCCTCGTGCTGCGCGACCTCGAGCGCCACGCGGAGGCGCTCGCGAGCTACGACCGGGCGCTGGCGATCGAGCCGGACAACGCCGAGACGCATGTGAACCGCAGCTGTCTGCGGCTTCTGCTCGGCGACCTCGACCGGGGCTTCGAGGAATTCGAGTGGCGCTGGCGGGTGCGGGAAATCGCGGCTTGGCGGCGGGATTTCGCCGAGCCGCTGTGGCTCGGCGAGGAGCCGCTCGCCGGACGCACGATCCTGCTGCATGCCGAGCAGGGCTTCGGCGACGCCCTTCAATTCGTGCGCTACGCGCCGCTGGTCGCGGCCAGGGGAGCCGAGGTCGTTCTCGAGGTGCCGCCGCCGCTCGCCGCCCTGTTCGCGCGGATCGAAGGCGTTTCCCGCGTCATCGGCCGCGGCGAGCAGCTGCCCGCCTTCGACTGCCACTGCCCGCTGCTCAGCCTGCCGCTCGCTTTCAAGACCGTCCTCGCCGCGATCCCGGCGCGCGTGCCGTATCTCTTCGCCTCGGAGGACCGCACCATCCAATGGCGGCAGCGGCTGCCTCCATCGGACAAGCGGCGGATCGGGATCGCATGGGCGGGAAACCCGATGTTCAAGGGCGATCAAACCCGCTCGCCGGGGCTGGCGAGCTTGTTCCCCCTGCTCTCGGTCCCCGGGGTCGAGTTTCTGAGCCTGCAGAAAGATCTGCGCGCCGGGGACCGTGAGCTCCTGGCGTGCAACCCGCTCGTCACGCATTTGGGCGACGCGGTCGAGGACTTCGGCGATACCGCGGCGCTCATGGCCGGCGTCGATCTCATCATCACCTCGGATACCGCGGTCGCGCATCTGGCCGGCGCCTTGGGCAGGCCGGTCTGGCTGCTCCTGCAACATGTCCCGGACTGGCGGTGGTTGCTCGGCCGCGACGACAGCCCCTGGTATCCGACGGCGCGGCTGTTCCGCCAGCCGGAGCTCGGCGACTGGGACAGCGTGATCCGGCGGGTCATGACCAGGCTGTCGGCCAGCTAGATCTGGTGCTCCGACTTCGGGCCATTTGCATCAAAACATGCTATCAATGCCGCGGCCTATCGAGACTTGCCATTCGGCACAAGTGTCGCGATCGGCGGGAAACGCGGATGAAAAGGCCGTCTGAACTTTCGCGAAGCCGCGACCGCGCGGCGGCGACCGACGATATTCTCCGGCTCGGCGTGCAAGCGCTCGAGGGGCAGCGTGCGCCCGAGGCCGAGCGGCTGGCCCGCGACGCGCTCGCGCGGGATTCGAAACACCCCGAGGCGCTGCATCTCCTGGGGGTCGCCCTGCTGGCGCAGAAGCGCGCACGCGAGGCGATCGCGCCGCTCGAGCAGGCAGCGCGCGAACGGACCAGCTCGCGCGTCGAGACCCACCTGGCCAAGGCGCTCCTGGAATCGGGGCGCGCCGGCGAGGCGCTCACCCGATTGCAGCGCGCGATCGAATGCCAGCCGCCGTTCGCCGCGGCGTTCCAGGAGCTCGGGATTCAGCTGTGCGCGCTGCGGCGATTCGACGAGGCGGAAGCCGTCCTCAAGCGCGGGTTAGCGGCCGTGCCGACGTCGGTGGAGCTGTCGCTGGATCTGGGCGGGTTCTACATCGTCCGCGTCGATGCGAAAAATGCCAAGGTCGCCTTTGCCCGGGCGCTCGCCAATTCTCCCCGCCATCCGCGTGCGCTGCACGGCTTCGGGGTTGCGCTCCTGTTCGAAGGAGAGCTCGAGCGCGCGGTCGAGCGCTTTCGGCAGGTTCTGGCGATCCAACCCGGCCACGTCAGTGCACAGCTCGACCTCGCGCATTGCCTGCTGCAGCTCGGCCGTTCCGACGATGCCGTCGCCAGCCTGCGCGCCATGGTCCGCACCTCGCCGCAACATTACGGCAAGGCGCTGAAGGCTCTGGTGTCCGCCGGTCGCGGTCGATTTTGGATTCGTCGAAGCGCTGCCGCCAAATTCCTCCAATCCGACGCGTGACAGCCTCGCCAGCGGAGCGATCGCCATGACGACAAACGAAGCCGAGTTGATCGAAGCGCAATCGCCCGAGCGCGAATCGCCCGAAGGCGCAGCCGCCACCATCACGTTCCGCTGCCCGCCCGAGCTGGACGCGATCCTGCCGCGACCGATCCCGGCGGTGATGGGAATCCCGGATTGGTTCAAGTCGATGCCGGCCACCGCCTTCAGCGACATCGTGCAGACGGAGCAGATGACCGTCAAGAAGTGCCCGCCCTTCATCGACGCGATGACCTTCGGGTTTCTCATCCCGCTGGTGACCGATCTCCACGTCGAGAACGAGACATTCACCTGGAACCTCGATTTCCCGAGCGGGGCCATCACCAGCTACCCGCGCTCGCCGCTGGATTTCCACGACAGCAGCCAGGTGATCGGAACGCCGCTGTTCGACGAGGACAGCTTCATCGTCAAGTTCAACAACTTCTGGACCATCGAGACGCCGCCCGGCTATTCGCTCCTGGTCACGCATCCGGTCAATCGCTACGATCTGCCGTTCACCACCTTGACCGGGCTCGTCGATACCGATCTCTACAAGGACGATTTCATCAACTTTCCGGCGCAGTGGCGCAATCCCGGGTTCCAGGGCGTTCTGCCGAAAGGGACGCCGGTCGCGCAATGCATGCCGGTCAAGCGCGACCTCTGGGTCGGCCAATTCGCCACCATCGCCGGTGAAGCGATCGAGCATCTGCAGGAAACCACCGCTGCGAAGCCCAACGATCCCGGCATCTACCGGCGGCAATTCCGGGCGCCGAAACGCTGAGCCGGTTCGGTTTCCGGCCGCAGTCGGGCTTCCAGCCGACAAGCAACCAGCCGTTCGAGCAGGTCCCACGATCGAAATGGCGCACCGAAACGGCAAGGCGATTCCGGCCTAAGCGGCAGGACGTGCGACGCTATCCAGGAAATCCTGCAACGCCAAAACACAACTGGCGTCACGGTAGAGACGATGCTTGTTTTCGGATATCCAGTCCTTGACGGCCATTCGCCAGGGCAAATCGCGAGCCAAGCGAACCGCGGTGGCGACGTAGCCCTCGACCGTCGCAGTCGAGGTCTCCTCGACACCCAGCATCTTGAGGATCGCCATGCTGTGCCGGCCGCGCATCAGGGACCCCGTCATGGTCACGATCGGCAAGCTATGGTGCAAACCCTCCAACGTCGAATTGCACCCCGACCAGCCGATGCTATCCAGCACGATGTCGCACAGCCCGATGGCGGCCACGAACCGGCGGGTGTCGAGACGCGGCAACAATACGCAATAATCCCTCGCCCTCAGGTCATAGGCCGCGAACGCTCGATCCAGACGCTGCAAGAACAGATCATTGAGATGTGTCCCCTGGTCGTATTGGATGAATGCAAACTGGCAATCTCCCGCCTCTCGTGCAATGCGGGGAAACACCTGATCGAACTGGGGCAGATATTTGAACAGCGACTGGCCGCACCAATAGATCGTCGCCGTCGGACGCAATCCGAGCTCTGTCCGATTGAGCGAAACCGGCTGCGGATCGAGCTGTTCATAATAGATCGACAGATTTGGCAGAGCGACCAGGCGCTCGGTGTAGTGGTCCTGCGCGCCGGGTGGCTCCATCAGATCGCTGCTGAGGAAATAATCGAGCGTGGGAAATCCGCTGGTCTCCGGATGGCCCCAGGAATTACATTGCACCGCCGCCAAGCGCTGCGCGGCCAGCTGAGCCGCGACCGCATTCATCCCGACTTCCGGATAGATCAGGACGTGGGGGGCGTCATGCAGAATTGCGTGCCGCCAACGCTCGATCGACATGGGGCCCGGAACGAAGCGGTCGCATAGCGCCGCAGCCTCCTTGGTTGCGGCATCCTCGATGAGCCCGGTGTGATAACCGAATACTTGAAATCGGCGACGATCGATCTGGCTGAGCCAGCCCTTGATGGGAATTTTCCAATTGGAGTGCTGCCGAAAGAACCCGCTGACGATCCCCAGCCGCACCGGCTCGTCGGATCGGGGCGGAGGGCAAACGGCAGCCGTGGGATACCGCTCGGCCATGATCCGGCATATTAGTGCGCCGTAAATGCTCTGGAGATCGCGATCGTTGCGCCCCTGATAGGGAAGGAAAAAGGGTTGGATCGACCCCGCCGCCTTGGCCAGGTCGCCCAGCGTGCTTCGCCGATCGGCATCTTCGCACAAGGTCTCGAGACACGTCCGATAGGCAGCGCGGCGCTCGGCGATCGGGCTCGTCCATGTAGAGAATTGGCAGTTTCGCCATGCAGACGGCAAATTCGGCCTCGGCATAATCGGGCTTGAGCGCCAATGCCCGCTCGAAGTCGGTAACGGCCTCGGCCCGCCTACCTTCGTCCTTGAGCAGATGACCGCGGCTGTTGAGAGCCTCGGCATAATCCGGCTTGAGCGCGATCGCCTTGTCGTAGGTCGTCAGCGCTTCGTCGAAGCGCTTGAGCTCCTGCAGCACATTGCCCCGGTTGTAGAAGGCCTCGGCGTAATCCGGATCTAGGGCGATCGCTTGGTCATAGCTGACGAGTGCCTCGTCGAGACGCCTGAGCTCCTGGAGCACATTGCCGCGGTTGTTGAAGGCTGCGGCCCTGTCGGGGCCGAGCGCAATTGCCCGGTTGTAGCTCGCCAGCGCATCGTCGAAGCGCTCGAGCTCCTTGAGGGCATTACCTCGAACGTAGAAGGCATCGGCGAAGTCCGGCTTGAGGGCGATCACCCTATCGTAGCTCGCCAGCGCCGCGTCGAAGCGCTTGAGCTCGCTGAGCGTGTTGCCTCGGCCGTAGACCGCATCGGCGTAGTGCGGCTTGATGGCGATCGCTTGCTCGTAGCTGGTGAGCGCATCGTCAAAGCGCTTGATCGCCCTGAGGGCATCGCCGCGGTTGTTGTACGCCTCGGCGTAGACCGGCCTGAAGGCAATCGCCTGGTCGAAGCTTGCCAGCGCCGCGTCGAATTGCTTGAGCGCCCCGAGAGCGTTGCCGCGGTTGTTGAAAGCTTCGGCACAATCCGGCTTGAGAGCAATCACTTTGTCGGCGCTCGCCAGCGCCTCACCGAAGCGCTTGAGCTCCTGGAGCGCAATGCCTCTGTTGTAGAATGCGTCGATGTAGCCCGGCTCGACGGCGACCGCCCGGTCATAGCTCGCCACCGCTTCCTCAAAACGTTTGAGCACCTGGAGGACATTTCCCCGGTTGTTGAGAGCCTTGCCGTAGCGGGGCTCGAGGGCGATCACCTTGTCGTAGCTCGCCAGGGCCTCCTCGAAACGCTGAAGATCCATGAAGGTGATGCCGCGGTTGTAGAAGGCGTCGGCGTAGTCCGGCTTGAGGGCGATCGCCTTGTCGTAAGCCGCCAGCGCGTCCTCAAAGCGCCTGAGACCACGTAGCGCATTGCCGGAGTTGTTCAGCACGCTCGGCTCGTCCGGATTTATCCTGGACGTCCTGGCAAACCAAATGCCGCTCTGTCTGTCGATCGGCTCGAGGTAAGGCCGGTTGGGACTCATTCGTGTCGCCCGTCAGTCTCGAATTGCGGTCAAGGTGAGGCCGGCGGCCGCTACGGCCGCACAATTCGCAGATGGCCCGGGTCGGCAGGGAGCGTGCGAAAATCGGGCCACGGGCGATGCCGGATGAAGATGCAGCAAGCCTGAAATGACGCTTGGCGTCGTACGCCGGCCGAAGGGCGATGTTTCGGCCGAGCACCAAGCCTGTTTCCGCGGCGCGTCATCTCTGGACCCCCGGCAAGGGCCGCATTTTAGAAGCTCCCGGGCCGCCACGCCATCTCGACCTTTTCCATCCCGTCCGACCTCGAGTAGACAACAGGCGTGCCGCGGCGGATTCTTCGGCAGCGGGGCGGCAGTGGGGGGCGGCTTCAAACCAATCCGAAAATACTCTAGCCTCGTTGCGAGGCTCTTTTTGGAGGCGGTTTCGGCATGGAGCATTCGGCAGCCGCTCAGGCCGCGCCCGGGAAAGCGTGCGGAACCTGCATGATGTGCTGCAAAGTGCTGCGCATCGAGGAATTGGACAAACCCCCCGGCCTGTGGTGCCGGCACGCGGTGACCGGCAAGGGCTGCGGCATTTATGAAAATCGTCCGCCGGTTTGCCAAAGCTTCTATTGCCAATGGATGCTCGAGCCCAGCCTCGGGCCTGAATGGAAGCCCGAGAAGGCGAAGTTCGTCATGTTTCCCGATCGGAAGAGCAACGAGGTATTCAATATCATCGTCGACCCGAATTTCCCTGATGCCTGGACCAAGCCGCCATACTTGGCCGCGATCAAGAAATGGGTGACAGACGGCGCGACGCGCGGCCGTTTCATGGCTGTGCATGTCGGCACCCGGTTGATCGCGGTCCTGCCCGATCGCATCGTTGAATTGGGAAGCGCCAAACGAGATCCGGTCCTGCTGCGCGAGCGCGACCCGGCCGGCAAGACCGTCCAGGTACGTATCAGACCGGATTGAACAGCCGACAATTCAAATCGACCGCCCGTGGCATTGCTTGAACTTCTTGCCCGAGCCGCACGCGCACGGCTCATTGCGTCCGATCTTGCCCCAACTCGAGGGGTCGTTGACGTCGCGCAGCGGGGCTCGCCCGCGTGCGTCGGCCTCGTGCCATCGCGCGCGCGCCGCCTGGGAGAATGCCCGCGTCAGCAACGGACGAATGGATTCGGGAAGCTGATCGTACTGCTCCGGCGGCATGTCGAGCGAGATGCGATTGACATGGTTCACCTCGTCGAAAAACCACGGGCGGGTATAGACCATGTACACGATCGGCCGTATCCGTCCGCTCAAATTGGGCAGGCCGGTATGGAGGGTGCGATAGTCGAGCAATACGCAATCGCCGCGCTGGAACGAGCATGCCGTCATGGTTTGGCGCTGCGGCGCGACGTTCGACGCCCAACGGTGCGACCCGAGCCAGACGCCGGTCGGTCCGGTCTCGATGTCGACGTCGATGAGCGGCACCGCCACATTGACCGCGTAGACCGGCAAGCCCGAACCGACGCCCGGCTCGGCGAACAGGTGGGCATGGTCGCGATGAACATGCTGCAGGGTCGCGCCCGGATGGGAGACGACGGCCGTGAATCCGCTCAGAAGCATGTCGTCGCCGAGCAGCGGGTCGAGGAACCGGCGCAAGAGGCGATTTGCGATCACGTCCAGCGCGGCGAAGGCGCCGCTCACGCGCAATGTGATCTCGTAGCGCGCGTCACCGACGCGAAGGAACCGGTTCGGCGGGGGCTTGGCCGCCGCATCCTGCATTCCCTGCGCATTCAGCGTACCGTAGCGCGCGACGTATTCGTTGAACATGGCCTCGATGGCGGGGCGGGGATAGGCTCCGCGGAGCAGCACGCAGCCATGCTCGCGGAAAGCGGCATGCGCACCGCGCTCGGTTTCGGGCGACAACGCCCCGCCCGCGATCTCACCCGCCGAGACGGCGACAACCCAATCCATCGGCAACTCCCGTGACAAATGACGGCCTGGTCAATTCGCGGCTGTCGCAGCATTCGAGTTGATCAAGATCGTTTGAGATCGCCCTCGGCGGCCGTCGGTCATCGACCACTTGAATTGGAATTCAACTCTGAGCGCCGAGCCCATGGCACTGCTTGTACTTCTTGCCCGATTCGCACGGGCAAGGTTCGTTGCGCCCGACCTTGCCCCATGTCGATGGGTCGCTCGGATAGCGCTCGGCGGGCGCGGCTTTCCCGGCGGGAACCGCCGCCGGGCGCGATTGCGCGATCAGCTCGAACGCGAATTGGGCGACCTTGGGATCAAGCGCGTACATATGCCGATACTGATAGATTTGCTTGCAGATCAGCTTGAGGCGCTCCTCGAATGACAGAACTCGGAGTGGGTCGATCAGAGGGCTGTTGAAGGCGGGCACATCCGCCCGCTGCAGCTCGAACGCCATGCTGACGCGCGATTCCGTGGCTCGCGGCGAGGTCCTGCTGCCCCAGTGAAGAACCGCCTGGTTCCAGATGAAGAAATCGCCCGGATTGCCGGGGAGCGCGCGGATGCTCGCATATTCGAACTGCCGTTTTTTCTCATCCGCCGTCCCGTAGGTCGGATCGAGGTGCGCCGGCACGATATAGATGCAGCCGTTGAGCGGCGTCGCGGACGAGAGCGGTATCCAAGTCGTGATGGATTTCGGCGAGCCGTCGTCACGCAGTGCCTCCCGGCCTTTGTCGCGATGCGGTGTCCACCCCGCCTCGCCCTTCCTCGGATCGACATTCCAGACCCAAAAATCGGGCAACAGGCAATATCGGCCGCCGAGCAGCGCTCCGTAGAGACGATGCAGCTTGAAAAAGGGATACCAGAATTCGTCGTACAGATAGGCAAAAACGGGCGACACGTTCGCGGCGGAAAGGAAGCGAACGGTGTCGGCCATCAACTGGAGATCCAAGCCCCACTCGCCGCTCCCCTGGGAATAGCCCTCATCCTTCAGCAGAGCCGCGAACCCCTCCTGCTCAGGCGCGGATGCGTCGAAAAATGCGACATCGCGCAAGAGAGACCTGTCCTCGATATGCAGACCGGGGGCAAAAGATAGCCAGCTCTCGCGCTTGGTGAATTGGCCGACGTCCATGACCTTCAAACGCCCAATATCCGATGCCAATGTCGAAATTCTGCGTCTGAGGTCGATATCACAGGTCAAACCCGCAGGTCGAGCCGCCGCCGGAGCTCGGCCCGGCCGCGTCCCGCGCTCGACCTGCCACGTCGACGCCCGCTCCATCCCGCCGCTGATCCAGCGGCCTCCTAGCGGTCTATGATCGGTGTCCCAGGCGCGGCCGCTTGCGGCAGGACGCCAACCGTTCTCGGATCGTCCGCAATCTCGATCTGGCGGCGGAACGCGCGAAATCCGGAGCGAAGATAGAACGCCAGGGCCAGCGGGTGATCCAGGCTGCAAGTGTGCACCCAGAGCCGCCGAATTGGCCGGGACCAAGCGAGTTCCAACGCGCGGTTCATGAGCCAACGACCGGCGCCGTTTCCGATGAGATCCGGCGTCACGCCAAAAAAGCTGAGCTCGCAGACTTCCGCCTGGCGGAAGTCGAGCTCCAACAGGCCTTCATCGCGGCCCTGGTGCTCGAGCGCATGAAGCTCGACCGAGCGATCGCGGATGATCGCCGCGAGGGCGTCATCGGACAGCGTGAGGCGCGAAAACCACAGCCACTCTTGCCCGACCCGGCGGTAGAGATCACGAAACCAGATCAGATCCGGATCGACCACGCCACGGAGCTTCCATGGGGGTTGCGGCGGGTCGGGACGCGGACTTGGTTGTGCCAGCATCTCGAGGCAGGTGACGACCGCCGCGATCTTGCCGCGCGGCACGTCGGTGTAACCGTCCGCCAATGACATCGAATTGCTGCGGTTCACCCGATCACCCCAAGGCCTGGATCGTCCAGTCGCGATGACCGCCGAACACCCAAGAACTCGGGATCTCTTGCCTCAGGCGCGGGCCGAATGCGAGCGTCT
Organism: uncultured Alphaproteobacteria bacterium; assembly: GCA_963721005.1. Lineage (GTDB taxonomy): Bacteria > Pseudomonadota > Alphaproteobacteria > Rhizobiales > Xanthobacteraceae > VAZQ01. The sequence continues at coordinate 2,285,002 of CAVRHR010000003.1, forward strand.
TCTTGTCCAGGAAAATCGGGCGCGTGCCCGCCCGGAAATGTGCAACCCATGTCTTCGGGTCGGACAGCCGAGTAGTGGCGCGCCACGGTCGACGAAGATGGGCAATACTCGTTCGCCATAGCACTATGACGGAGTGTCCGGATTTCGCGAAGAGGCGTGCGAGCCTAGCCGCGGCCTTTCGGGAGCACTACGCCGAAGGCTCAGTCTGGGGGCAACTCGTTTCGTCGCACCGGCGCCGGCGCAATCCTATCTTCGCGATTGCGCGATGCCCCGCGTTCGCGGTGCAGGACAATCCAGAGAATTTTTCTGTTGGTATTGTTCATTGCCGATTTGACACACCGGCGGCTCCGGGCATCATGGCCGGATGTCTGAACGACAGCTCGAGTTTTTCTCGGACATCGGCGTCGGGGTCGAGCAGGACCTTTCACGAGGCATGGGCCATGCCCCAGTATCAGCCGAGATCGACGATGAGAGGCTGATCGCCGCAATTCCGGAGTTGAGTCTTGCTGACAGTTGCAGTCTCGCTGCGGAGGCTGGGCGTCGGCGACTCGCCGCGGCCGTTCCGGCGCTCGTAACACTATGCCGTCGCTTCGCCGGATTCGGTACTCGGCGCATGGTCTGCGAACAGGCTGCCGCGATCGAGGGTCTTGCCATGATCGGCGGCCGGGACGCGGCACTTGCCGTGTCGGAGATGATCGAGCGAGCGGTGGTGCAGGGGCCGACATTGCAGATCGCAGTGAGCGCGGCTGCACGTCTCGGCTCGACTCTATCGCCGGATGCCTTGCGACAGCTAATGCGACACGCCGAGCCAGGCATCCGAGCCGATGCCTGCCGCTGTGCCCGTCCGTTGCCGGAGTTGATCTTGATTTTGATAGATCTCCTCGACGACCTCGACCGGAGGGTGGCAACATCTGCGGCATCCGCCCTCGGTCGAATGGGGAGGATCGAGGCTCGTCCGATCCTCAAAAGCCTGTTGCGCGATGATCCATCGGAGGACGCGATCGATGCAGTATCGTCGATTGCCGATGAAGAATGCGCGGTATTGCTCGGGCGGATTGCTCGATCGAGATCGGTCCTGGCCGACGCAGCGCTTATCAGTCTGGAGAATACCGACCACGTCCGTGCGGTCGCCATTGCGGCTGCGATCCGGCGGTCGCGGCTGTCACGGCAGAGCTCGGGCTCCGGGTTGTTTCCAGCAGGAGCGTAACGGTTCGACAACCTCTGGACCATCGCTTCGACAGATGGTCTGAGCACACTTCAATTGCACGAGTTCTAACGTGCGATGCACGCGCTTGGCAACGACGCGACGGCGTGCCGACAGTCGGTTCATGACCAGATTGCCGGCACTGACGTCGTGATGATTGATCCCGCCGTCGATCGCAGACTATCGAAGGTTCTCGCGTGCATGTCGGTGAGGGCACGGGAGCCGAGGCAGTCGACCGGGTTAGGGCAGGATAAAAGCCGCAGCCTGCGGCGAGAGCTGTTGTCTGCGGACGGTCGAAAGATCAGTGACTTGTCACGAGGTGCCCTTTGAACCGCAGCCTGCATTTTCAAAGAACGCGAAAAAAGACAAAGCTCGGCGCACATCGCATGCAAACACGCCAAGCATGGCTCAAAAGGATCGCCGTCGCGCCGCCAGCCTTCCAGGGCACACGCCGGCATGACCGCTTGGCGAGGGCCATGCCGAACCGCCGCGGACCCGTCAAGGCTCGCGCTGCGCGCGCCCAGCTCCGCCGGCTAACGGCCTGGACGGGCCTGCGGCGGCCCGGCTTTTTTGCTTCCAAGCGTTCATGGCTTCCCGCGAGCGATAATCGCTCCCGTTGCGATTTAGGTGGAGGCCACAGCGTAGCCCCGCGCGCACTTCGGCCATTCTTTTGGCCCAGGTCCCATGTCAGACTGAGGTCATGGCTCGTCCTCGCAAATCCCGACGGCAGAATCTCACGGCCGCCGAGGCACCGTCCGACGATCTGTACGACTACGCGCGCCCGCCGGCCCGGCGCCCTGGCCGGCCGGCGCCGGAGGATCCGACGACCTGGACCGTGAAGGATGATTGGCCCGAGCACGTGCCGGTGACCGAGGCCGAGATCGAGGTCTTCGAGGCTTGGTTCGGTGACCTGTTCGACGAGTTGTTCTCGACCCGCCACTGACCCGGGAGATTCCCATGATGGCTCCGGTTCGTGCTGCCCTCTACCTGCGGGTCTCGACCGGCAGGCAAGCGGAGAATGACCTCTCCATCCCGGACCAGCGCCGCCAGGCGACGGGCTATTGCACGTCGCGCGGCTGGGAGGTCGTCGCCGACTATGTCGAGCCCGGTGTGTCGGCGACCGACGACCGGCGGCCCGAGTTCCAGCGTATGGTCGAAGCGGCCACCACCAAGCCGCCGGCGTTCGACATGATCGTGGTCCACAGCTTCAGCCGCTTCTTCCGCGACCAGTTCCAGCTTGAGTTCTACGTCCGGCGCCTCGCCAAGAACGGCGTGCGGCTGGTCTCGATCACCCAGGAGCTCGGCGACGACCCCATGAGCAATATGATCCGGCAAATCATGGCGCTGTTCGACGAGTACCAGTCCAAGGAGAACGCCAAGCACACGCTGCGGGCCATGAAGGAGAACGCCCGTCAGGGCTTCTGGAACGGCTCCCTGCCTCCGATCGGCTATCGAATTGTGGAGGCCGCCGAGCAGCACGGCCACCGTACCAAGAAGACCTTGGAGATCGATCCCTTCCGGGCCGAGACCGTGCGGCTAATCTTCCGCCTGGCGCGCGAGGGCGATGGCGCCACCGGCCCCATGGGCATGAAGTCGATCACCAAGCACCTCAACGCAGCCGGCATTCGTACCCGTGATGGCGGGCGCTGGGGTATCGGGGCTGTCCACAAGGTGGTGACACGCACGACCTATATCGGTCGCCACCGCTTCAACACCAAGTTCTGGAAGACCCGCGAGCGCAAGCCGGATACCGAAGTCGTCGAGATGACGGTCCCGCCGATAATCGACGCGGCCGAGTTCGAGGCCGTTCAAGCGCTGCTCAAGTCTCGCAGCCCGGCACTGACGGCGCCGCGTATTACCAGCGGCCCAACTCTTCTCACGGGCATCTGTTTCTGCGCCGCCTGCGGCATGGCCATGACGCTTCGCACCGGCAAGAGCGGCCGCTATCGTTACTACACCTGCTCGACCAAGGCCCGCCAGGGCGAGACCGGCTGCAGGGGCCGCACGGTCCCGATGGACAAACTGGATACACTTGTCGCCGACCACATCGAGCGGCGCCTTCTGCAGCCGAGCCGCCTCGAGGAAATCCTAGCATCCGTGCTCGATCGCCGGGAGGAGCGCGCCGAGCGCCGGGTCACGCACATTGCCGAATTGCGCAAGCGTGCGGCCGAAGTCGACGCCAAGCTCAAGCGGCTTTACGATGCCATCGAGAACGGCGTCGCTGATCTTGCCGACCCGATGCTAAAGGACCGCGTTGCCGAGCTAAAGGTCACCCGGGATCAGGCCCACGCCGACGCAGAGCGCGCCGAGGGTGCGCTTAAACGGGTTGGGCCGAGCATCACACCGCAGGCGCTCAAGACGTTTGCCAGGCAGGCCCGCAAGCGCATGCGGACCGCGGCCGGCGGCTATCGTCGCGATTACCTGCGCGCCCTCGCCCAACGCGTCGAAGTCGACGCGCAAGAACTTCGCATCATGGGGTCGAAAAGCGAACTGCTGCGTACCCTCGTCGCCGCTTCAGGCGCAAAAACGGCGGGTTTTGGCGTGCCCAGTTCTGTACCGAAGTGGCGCGCCCGGAGAGATTCGAACTCCCGACCCCCAAATTCGTAGTCTGGTGCTCTATCCAGCTGAGCTACGGGCGCTTGGGCACCTTATCGGTGACCCAAAAAGGTAAGTCAATTCGCGCGATGTCGCCCCAAAAGCGCCCTTGCCGGCTGAAAAGCATTCAGCCGAGGTCGGTGGGCACGATGGCGGTCTCGGTGACGTACCAGGTGCGGCCCTTCTCCATCAGGATGACCTTGCGGCGGGGCGCATTCGCCTTCGCCAAGCGGTGGAGGAACTCGACCACGTTGGGCTTGCGCCAGGCGTCCGGGTAGGCGTCATCGACGGTGGCGACGATGTGCTGCTCGCTGCGCTGGTAGAACACCACGTGGCAGTTCTCCGGCTTCAAATCCGGCCCCATATAGGGGTCCAGGAGCCAGCCACAGATGAACTGCCGGCAGCTCGGCGGCCGGTCGGCGTAGATTTTGCAGCCGGTGCCCTTGATGACATTGGGACACTCTTCCCATGCGGGCTTCTTGAGCTCGGCTATACCCATGACGGTGCAGCATTTCGTGCACGAGCCGCAGGACTTTCCCGGAACGATGGGCGGCTTCAGGGCCGCGTTCCAATCGTCATCGGGATATGCCGATGCCGGCGGCACCGGTGGACCCGCGCGACTTGCGCCTCTGCGTTTTGCCTCGCCCATCAGATGTCCGATAGTTGCTACATCGACCCGGAGCCGAAACCTGCCGACGGCACCTTGACGGGCTCGAGGTTCCGTCGCAAGGCGGCGCAATAGCTCGGTCCGTCCCGCCAAAGCACGATCTCCTCGCCCGGCGTCATATGGCCGATCGGCACCTCGCAGTCCGGCAATAGCACAGAGATATGGCCGCCCAGATTCACCAGGACCTTCTGGTTGAGCCGAAAGAAGACCTCGGAGAACTTCCTGAGCATCGGGTAATAGGGCGCGCGTTTCCAGGCGAGCGGCCTGTCGGGGTCGACCATCACGACGAGCGCTTGCCAAGCCGGATCCGCGGAGAGGACGAAGCGGGACACCTCGGGCTTCCATTCCGGTCCCAGATTGGGATCGAACCGCCAGGAGCAGAAGAACTGGCGGCAGACATGCGGGCGTTTTAGGTGAATGCCGCAACCGCCGCCCTTTACGGAATGGACGCACCAGCGCCCGGCCGGCTTCTCCAGCTCCTTGACCGAATAGACCTTGCAGCACAGGCTGCAGGTGCCACAGCTGCGGCCGGGAACGAGGGCAGGCTCGGCGTCTTGCGGGGCAGGTCCATCCGACCCCGCATCAGCTGGATTTTCGCCCGTCACGATCACACTCCTCCAACGCGGGCCGGCAGCGCCCCCCGAGCGACCGGCGCGGCATCATAGTCGAACCGACCGGGCCCTCAACAGCTAACTGGGCGCCGGGTCGAGGGCCTGAGCTTCCGGCGCCGGCGCGCTCAGTCGATGCGCAGGCGCTTGGCTGCGGCGATGGTCTTTTCGTTGCTCGATGGCGCCCCGGGCGCGCCCACATGGGTGCCCGGGAACGGCTCCTCGCCTCGCAGCCAGCTCGCCAAGGCGCCATCGAAATCCGCCAGCGCGATCAGCAGGGCGCGGCTGAGCTCGGCCCTCTCGGTCGACAGATTGCGCCGCGTGATGAGCGCATAGTCGATGCCCATCTGCATCACTGCGGCGATTTTCGAAGGCTGCTCGATATACGGAATGGAGCCGCCGCCCCCCTTCAGGCAGGCATCGCATGCCGCGCGCGATTGCGACAGCATCACGCGGCAGGTAGACGGCCGCTGCTCATAGGCCGAGCAGCGACCGTCCTCGAGCAGCGCGCAGGGGATTCTGGCTTGGACCCGCGTGGCCGGGTCGAGCGGCACCTGCGACACCAGTCGCAGCCGCCCCTTCAGTCCCTCGATCTCGGCCGGCGTCCTCGTCTCCAGCACCTGCCGGGCGATCGCCAGGATCTCGAACGGGGTGCCCGAAACCATCAGATAGCAGCAGGACACGCATCCGGTCCGGCATTCCGCCCCGGCCGCCTGGGCGTAGGTCCCGGCAGTCTCGTCCAGCACCTTGTTCCGGCCCCGGAAGGTCCAGGTCAAGGCCTGAAGATCATCGATCTTGGGATCGTCGAGCAGCCGGCGGGTCTTCTCGAACGCTTCCCGAAAAACCGCCTCGAGGTAGCCGACATCGTCAGATGCGCTGCCACCCGCCTTCGCTACCGGCTCGGCCGGCCGGGGCGCCATTGCGGGACCCGGGAAGCGCCGCAAGCTCGCCCCATAGGCCGCGCCTTCCCGCCAGACCGCGATGTCCTCGCCGGGAGCGACCACGCCGATCGCCACATCGCGGTCGGGCAATATGACGGTGATGTGGCCCCTGAGATCGACCAGCACCTTTTGGTCCTGTCGGAAGGCCATGTCGGAGAGCTGCTTCAGACGCGCGTAATAGGGCGCGCGCTTCCAGGCGAGCGGCATCCCGGGATCGACCGTCACCATGAGGGCCCGACGGGCGGGATCGGTCGATAGCACGAGGCGGGACGCTTCCGGCTTCCACTCCGGGCCGAGATTGGGATCGAGCCGCCAGGCGCAGAAGAAGCTTCGACAGGCGCTCGGGCGGTCGGCGTGAACGGCGCAGCCTGATCCCGGCACGGCGTGAACGCACCATTGCCCGGCCGGCTTGTTCAGCGCCTGCACCGGCATGACCTTGCAACACAGGCTGCAGCTGCCGCAAGTGCGGCCGGATACGAGAGCAGGCTCGGCATCCTGGAGGTCAGCGCTTACTAGATCCATGCCGTCCCGGCTTTTTGCCATCCGCGGCTCTCCCGACGTGGCGTCCCATGCGGCAGCGGCCGCCGCCCTGCTGCCATGCGCCCAGGCCAGCATCATAGGATCGAACCGACCGTTGTCACAGCGGCAGAAGACGACGGGGCCAAACGAAAGCGGCGCCTTCTTGCGAAGACGCCGCTCCCTGGTTCGTTTGCCACCGGGCTCGTGCCCGAGATGGAAGACTTCAGGCTAGCCGCAGCCTACCAATCGTAGGTGATGGTGGTGCGGAACACCCAAGAGTCCGGGTTCTGGGCGATGCTGCCGAGAGGATTGGCCGCCGTCCCGCCTGCACCCGCGAGTATTGTGGGCGCACCGCAGACCGCGATCGCGAGATTGCCGTTGTTGTTACACGGCAGATCCTGCCAGACCTTCAGGTACTGGACTTCCCAGTCCACCCGCCAGAACACCGGCTTGGTCGTGCCGTTGCGGCTGACGCCCCAGGACAGTTCGGCCGACAATGCCGTCTTCTTGGCGTTGGCAAGTCCACCTTGGGTCCAGTCGGTCGCCTTGGTGATGTTGCCAGGCGTGACCCAGGCCCAGTCTGCCGCCAGGGTCAATGCCAAGCAATGCACCGGATCGGTACAGTCCGTCAGGATCGAATGGTACTGGGCGTTGAAGACCAAGTCCTTCTCTTTGTCGTAGAAGTAGCCGCCCGCGCCATTGTTGACGAGCCTGGCATCGGTGTCGTCGCGGGCGAGCCCGCCGGTCCAGTAGGCATCGCCTGCTCCCAGGCTGCCCATGGTGCCGCCGACGCCGCCGTATTCGAGGGCGCCATTGGCATACAGAACCTCGAACTGGATGTTGTCGGCGTTGGAAGAGCGGTTGGCGCCGAGCTTGGTGCCAGCCCACATCGGAACGAAGAACTTGATCGAGCTGCCGACTGCCCATCCGGTATCATGCACCGCCGGACCGAAGGCACAGGTTACCCCGAGACAGGCGGCCGGGACTATGCCGGTTCCGCCGGTACCGATCGTCGTGATCTGGTGCCAGGCAGCGGCGGCATGGAAGTAGCCGATGCCGAACTGATCGTTGTGCTGATCGTCCTTGCCCGGAGGATCCGCCTCATAGTGCAATCGGGCTACGAAGTCCGGAATGCTGATCGGGCCGGTGGTCGCGGCCACGCCCCCAGGTCCAACCCCCGGCGAGCCCGCACCAGTGATGAACAGATACTGGTAGCCGCTGGAGAACTGAGGCTTGGAGATGTGCTTGAGCGGCGAGTCCGCCGCGACCGAGAACGACCATCCATCCGGCACCGGCGCCGAGCCCTTCACGGGCGGCACGCCCGGGCCCGTCGGGGTCCAGGTGTAGTACACCGTCCAGCCGGACGACTTGTCGGTCTGCTGCACGTCGGCGATGTCGCCGTTCTTGAAGGCACCCAGAGACCAGATCGAGTCGGCCTCGCCGATGGTCCATCCTGCCCACTGCAGGTAACCACGGTAGAGTTCCGACTTGTTGCCCGCTCCGGTCTCGCCCTGGCCCGGGCCCACGACGGCGTTGAAGGCGCCGGCATCGAGCTGGATCTTCAGCTCGACATAGGCGCGCAAGGTGCCCATCGAGGTCTCGGTACGGGCATCGAACCGCGGCTTCGCGGTCACTTCATAGCCCCAGTGGTCCTGCTGGTTCGCGAACTGGCCGGTCGGCGTATAGGCGCCACCCGACTTGCTCGATCCCAGGAACACGATGTCGTGCGTCGGCTGATAGTCGTTATCCGACTGCAATTGCCCGCGCAGCTGCAAGCAGATGCTGCTGCCCGGAATCTGGAAGAACCCGTAGCCGTAGCGATCGCAGATTCTGACGTATTGAATCGGCGGAGCCTTCTTGAGCATGGCGTCGGCCGCCATTGCTCCCGTGCTTACCCCTCCCGACACGGCGATCGTCGCCGCGGCGGTACCCAGTAGTAGCTTCCGTGTCGAAGTCATGGTTACCCCCCGTTGAACATTCGATCGCGGCCAGTATGCTTACGAAGGTTCAAAAGGGAAGCGCAAAGCCCTTATTTTCGGCACCCGAGGAGCTTTTGTCGGCGCGTGTTACATAAAAACCACATATAGTTTGACGGTAAAAGGGCGCTTGCTTGGATCGAAGAAATGCCCGGATTACCTGGGTTTTGTGAGGGTGTCCGCCGCCTCCCGCGCTACCGCTGCGCCGGAAAATCGCTTCCGCCGGCGGCCCCAATGCCTCCGCCTCCCCGGCTCGGGCGGCGCGCATAAGCACCGAGACGAGAACAGAGTTGACCGATCAAGCGGGTTGTGATTCTCACGGTCCGATTCAACAGGGAGCCCCGCCATGAGCAGTCCGAGCCGAGCCCGGGGCCACGAGTGGCAATTCATCGACGGCATGTTTTGCCTGGCGATTCACGGCGGCGACGAGGAGACCGCGGTCGCGATTCCGATCGGGGCGCTGCTCACGCTCGCGGCCGACGGCCGGCGCCGGCAAATGGCGCTACATGCCCGAACCGTGTCTCCAGAAGGCTCCGATCCCGACGGCACCACACCTCTCAAGCACGAATCGATGCTGCCGGTGCAGTCCTGGAGCGTCGCACCGGCGGACAACGGAATGCTGGTGCTGATACTCGATCGCGGGCTGGACACCGAGCTGATGCTGGGTCTCACGCCCGAGGTCGCCCAGACCCTTGCCGACCTGTTCATCAAGCACACCGCCGGCGCGCCGAAAGCCTAGGCTAGCGCGGCGCCGGCCCCCCTGCCGGGCTGCTCGATCGCTGTCTGCGCTCGGCGTGATAGGCATTTCCCGGCCGGGAGAGAACGATCTCGTCGTCGGGGCCCAGCACGCCGATCGGCACGTCGCGATCGGGCAGCAGAACGGTGGCCTCACCGCCCGCCACGATCGCGACGATCCGTTTGTCCTCGTTGAAGGCGCGCCCCGACCATTCCTTCAAGCGACCGTAATAAGGCTGCACCTTCCAGGCGAGCGGCCTGGCCGGATCGACCATCACCAACATTGCCCCGTAGCGCAGCGAGATCGTGAGCACGAAGCCGGCTATATCGGGCTTCCACAACGAGTCGATGTTGGGATCGAGGCGCCACCCGCAGAAGAATCGGCGGCAAGCTCGCGGCCGCTGGTCCCGAATCGTGCAGCCTTGGCCCGCGACCGCATGGCTGCAGGTGACGCCGGCCGGCTTGTTCAGCTCATCCACCTGCATGACGGTGCAGCACATCATGCAGCTGCCGCAGATCCGGCCCGGCACCAGCGGGTTCTCGGACTCGTAGAGATCCTCGATCGGGATTTCAGCGAAATCGTTCTTCAGCTCGTTGGTCAAGGTGATGTCCCCAGATGTTGCACAATCTTTCGTGGATCACGCACGTGCCTGCCCCCCACGTTCCGGCGCGTTTCGCATGACCCACGTCATTCTAGAGCATTTTCCGGGAAAATGCCCGCCTGGGCCGACCGGCCCGGGTTGACCCGATAATGGCACCGGGTCCCTTCGCAGGGGCGAAGGCAAGCTTGCCCGAATCGGGCTCCCGGCCCTAGGATTCAGCGCATGAAGCTCTTGTGGCTCGCCGGCACCGGCCTCATCGTCAATGTCGCGGCGTTGCAATTCGCAGCGGCCGCCGAATGGCGATTCTGCATCGCCCCGTCCAGCCAGGAGCACAAAATCTACGTCACCGCGCCGTTCCTCACCGCCGTCCCGATGGAGGCGATGGAGAACGGCCTGCATCAGACGCTCGACCGCGCGGGTCGACGTCACGACAGCGTGCAGTGCCCGACCGGCGCGACCGAGCAGGCGGTCCGCCTCATGCGCCAGCACGCCGATGACTTCAACCGGCAGATGGGCAACGACGTCGTGCCGCTCGATTGGAAACCGGCCGCGACCCGTTGATGACGCGCAGCCGCCGGCGCCGCCTTCGGCGGGAGGCCCGTGCGCACTACTCAGACGTTCATGCGAACGGCGTCGTCCGAATCACGGGTGCGTCGAAGATGCTCATATCTTCGGCTTGACACCGCGGCGCGGGATTTGGAGAAATCGAACGAGCCGAAGTTTTGTCGAGCTGCGCCGTCGGATAACGCCCGCCGTGAGTTGAGCTGACCCCCCCCCCGGAAAATCCATGATCCCGATCGCCCCGCAACCCGCGGCTCTCGAGGCCGCGTTGCAGCAGGCCATTGTCCACCATCGCGCCGGGCGGCTGGCGGAGGCGGAGCAGACTTTACCGCAGTATCCTGCGGGCCCGGCCCGAGCATCCCGGCATCACCAACAATCTCGGTCTCCTGCTCAAGGATCAAGGCCGGTTGGAGGAGGCCGCTGCGACGTTCCGGCGGATGCTCGTCCTCACGCCCGACGATGCCCTGGCGCATTGCAATCTCGGCAATATCCAGCGCTCGCAAGGCGAGCCCGAGCAGGCGGCGGCAAGCTACCGGCGTGCGATCGCGCTGCGGCCCGACATGGCGCTCGCCCATCGCAACCTCGGCACCGTCCTCTGCGAGACCGACCACCTGGCGGAGAGCTTCGCGTCGTTTCGGCGCCATGCCGAGCTGGCTTATGGGGGCCCCGCCGGCAGCAGCGCGGTCCCGCCGGAGCCGGTCCCGCCCCACCACGCGCAGCACGACCGCGAGCAGCAGGAATATCTGAACGGCGGCGCTCCGGGCGGCAACGCCCAGTTCCGGTTCCGCCTGGAGGAAGGGGGCAGGGTTCCCGGCCCTGCCGTCAATCCCGATGCTTCGGGCGGCGAGATCGCGGCGCGCTGGCAGAGCAGCCAGCCCCAGATCGCCGTGATCGACAATCTGCTGAGCGACGAAGCCCTGGCCAGGCTCCGGCAGCTTCTGCTGGGGCTCGACGATCTGGCGCAAGGCCTATCGCGACGGCTATCTCGGTGCCAGCCCGGAGCACGGCTTCGCCTGTCCGCTATTGGCGCAGATCGGCGAGGAGCTGCGCAGCAACTATCCGGCCATTTTGGGCCGCCACCCGCTGCTCCAGCTCTGGGGATTCAAGTACGATAGCCGGCTCAGCGGCATCGACATCCATGCCGACTTCGCCGCCGTCAACGTCAACTTCTGGATCACGGCGGACGACGCCAATCTCGATCCCGAAAGCGGCGGCCTGGTGGTCTGGGACGTTCCCGCGCCCGCGGGCTGGAACTTCGCCAAGTTCAACGACGATGTTCCGGCCGCGCGCGATTTCCTCACCCGCACCGGCGCCCGCGCGGTGACCATCCCGCATCGGGCCAACCGCGCCGTGATCTTCGATTCCGATCTGTTTCACAAGACCGACCAGATCGCGTTCAAGGACGGCTATCTCAACCGGCGCATCAACATCACGCTGCTCTACGGCCGGCGCGAGACAGCCGCGAAGGAAGCCGGCGCCGTCGCAGCGGCGGCCCGTTGAGAGGTGCTCAAGCCAGCCGTCCGTGGCAATGCTTGTACTTCGCGCCCGAGCCGCACGGGCACGGATCGTTGCGCCCGACCTGGCCTGAGCTCGGCGGACTATTGGCGGCGGCCGGCTGCGCGACCGGCTGCGCCGGAGCCGGTGCCGCGCGCTGGGCCGCGGGCGCGTCGACCTCCTTCCAGCGTGTGCGCGTCGCGTAGGAAAATGCCCGGATCAGGAGCGGCTGCACGGCTGCCGGCAGCTCGTGGTAGCGATCGAGCGGCATATCCAGCGGAATTCGGGTGACGTGGTTGCCGTGGTCGAAGAACCACGGGCGTGCATAGACCATGTACACGATCGGCCGCGCCTGCCGGCCGGCATTGGGCATGCCGGCGTGCAGCGTGCGGTAGTCCATCAGCATGAGGTCGCCGCGCTGCAATGCGGACACCGTCATGGTGTCGGTCTCCACCTCGACGCCTTGCGCCAGCCGGTGCGAGCCGAGCCAAACCCCGGTCGGACCAGTGCGCAGGTCGACGTCGATCAGCGGCACCGCCACGTTGATGGCGTAGACCGGCAGTTGCGGGCCGACGCCGGGATTGAAGAACAGATGGTCGTTGTCGCGGTGAGTGTGCTGTCGCGACGCCCCGGGGTGCGATACGACCGAGGTGAAATTGCTCAGGTGAAACACGTCCCCGAGCAGCGGAGCCAGAACCTTGATGAGCAGCGGGTTGGCGAACACCTCGGGCCGCCCGAAAGCGCCGGTCATGCGCAGCGTGAGATCGTAGCGCGCGCCCCCGACCCGCAGGAACCGGTTGGGCGGCGGCTTCTCCGATTCCGCCTGCATCCCGGCCCAATCCAGCGTTCCAAATTGCGCCATGTACTCGCGGTGCATGGCCTCGACGGTGGCGAGCGGAAACGCTCCCCGCAGCAGGATGCAGCCGTGCTCGTCGAATGCCGCCTGCGCGGCGCTTGCGGTTTGCGCAGATAGCTCCCCGCCGGCGGCCTCGCTCGCGGAAACCGGAACTACCCAATCCATCGGCAACTCCCAAGAGCGGCTCCACATAGAGCGGAAACCGAGACCGCTCTAGCATTTTGTAGCGTCGTATTTTCGGACGGAAAACCGGATTCCACCCCGCCACCGCGGCGCGGCCGCAGGGCAGGCATTTTCCTGAAAATGCTCTATGGGCTATGGCCGTGGCAATGCTTGAATTTCTTACCCGAGCCGCACGGGCACGGGTCGTTGCGTCCGACCTTGCCGAAGCTCAAGGGATCGGCGGCGGGGCGGGCTACCGCAGGCGGCGCGGCCGGTTGCGCCGCCATCGCGCGCATGCCGGCGGCAGGCCAGCGCAGACGGATGGCGTGGGTATAGGCCCGCACCAGCAGCGGACGTACCGGTTCCGGGAACGTCTCGTAATGCTCGAGCGGCATGTCGAGCGGGAGGCGGTTGATGTGGTTCACGTCGTCGGCGAACCACCGGCGGCCGTAGACCAGATAGACGATCGGCCGGGCCCGCGCGCTGCGGTTCGCCAAGCCGGCGTGCAGCGTGCGATAATCCATCAGGATGCAGTCGCCACGCTGCCATGGCGATACCGTCATGGAGCTTCGCTGCACCGCCACCGTTTGCCCGGATCGATGCGAGCCGAGCCAAATTCCGGTCGGCCCGGTCTCCAGGTCGACATCGATGAGCGGCACCGACACGTTGACGGCATAGACCGGCAGGCTCGGGCCGACGCCGGGCTCGGTGAACAAATGGTCGTTGTCGCGGTGCGCCTGCTGCTGCGGCGCGCCCGGATGCGACACCACCACAGTCAAGCTGTTCAGGCGCATGTCCTTGCCCAGCAGCGGACGCAGGAACTTGATCAGGAGCCCATTGGCGAGCACCTGCGTGCTGCCGAAGGCACCGGTCATGCGCAGCGTGACGTCGTAGCGCGATCCTCCCACCCCAATGAGCCGATTGGGCGGCGGTTGCACCGCCTGGGCCCGCATGGCGGCGAGATCCAGGGTACCGAGCTGCGCCGCATATTCGCGGTACATGGCGTCGACGGTGGCGGGCGGGAGGGCTCCCCGCAGCAGAACGGCGCCGTGCTCCTGAAATGCGGCTTGGGCCGCGCTCTCGTTCTGCGGCGTAAGCTCCTCGGCGGCGACCTCGTCCGGCGAGACCGCAACGACCCAATCCATCGGCAACTCCCTGGGCGGGCAACGGCCCGTCAGTGCGCCGATACCTAATAGCTTGCCTCAATCAAATGCAATCCGATTCAAATGCGCTCCCGCACCGCGGAAAGAGGCCCAGCGGCCGCCAACCGCCTCGGCGCATGAGGCTCGCCGGCACGAATGCCGAAGCCGTGCCCGCCGTTCAGGGCGGGCACGGCTGGTTGGCTGCAGGTGCTTGGTTGCAGGTGCTCGGTTTTCCCGGCTACCCGTCGCTACCCGTCAACTCCGGGTTACCAGCGGCGATCGTACTCGTGATGCCAGACGCGGGCGTGCCCGGGCACGAAAGCAAAGCCGAAGAACGGCGCGCTATGGCGCCAGTGGGACGTGGTCCCGAGGCGTTGCCCCATCGGCCCGTATTTGTAGCCGCCGTACTCATCGCGGGGCTCGTTCGCCTGCGCGGCCGACACGGCACCAAAAACGGCAGCCGCCGCCAAAGCGATCGTGATCTTGCTCATCATGGCCTGTCTCCAAGTTGTTGTCGGTACGGCATCGTTCGGGGGAATTCCCCCGCGGCCGTCGACTCCTGGAGATAAAACCGGGACAGGCGGGTATTCGTTCCAACCTTACGAATAATTCAGAAACCGCCGTTTTGGGGCTCAGGCCGAACGGCAATGCGAGAACCGCCGAAAAAATGATGCGCGGGGCAAGCCCCGCGCATCACAGGATCGACCAATGCGAGGTCGGATTATTCCGCGCCGTAGACCGCGATGCAGCCGCAGCCGCCCTTCAGCGGGCCGGCCTCGACCGCGATCGGGACATAGACGCGGCCGTTGGACTCGTTGACGGCGACCGAATGCGCGCCCGGTCCGGTCGGGATCTTCTGCGTGAGCTGGTTGGTCTTGGCATCGACCACCGCCAGGATCGGGCCGCTCGGATTGCCGTTGAGGGCCGAGAAGTACTGATCGGTCTTGTTGTTGACAGCCGATTCATCCGATCCGCCTACGCCGGCAATGTCCGTCTGCTTGCCGGTCTTGACATCGATGACCACCAGCTTGGCCGGCAGCCCCAGGCGCGGTGTCCCGGCGTTGCAGCCGAGGAAGACGTTGCCGCCCTTGCCGAACGCGATGCCGTGCGGCACGCAGCTGTCGACCGGGATCATCTTCACGACCTTGGCGGTCTTGGGGTCGGTGACCATCAAGGCGCCCTTGGTCTTGTCCTTGTCGAGCTCCGGAACGTCGGTATAGAACATGCCGTCGGCCGGATTGTAGGCGGTCTGCTCCATGCCGTCGGTGAAATGCTCCATCACCAGCTTGCCGAGGATCTTGTGGCCCGGCTTGGTCGAGATGAAGGTCAGGAACGGCGGCTCGTCGGCGTTGTTGGCGATGGCGATGATCCCGTCCTTGGGATCGTAGCCGAGCTCGTCGGCACGGTCCTTGCCGCCGGTCTTGATGGTGTCGGTGATCTTCATCGTCTTGAGATCGATCACCTTCACGGTGCTGTCGCCGTCGCCGACCCAGGCCTCCTTGCCGGCGATCACCACGCCGTTGGGACCGGACGCGTCGTTGTTGCAGCAGGTGCCGTCCTTTTTCATGATCGGGCCGACCATGCCGCCGACCCGGCCCACATAGATGCCCTTCTTGGTATCGACGATATCGATCCCCTTGTTGCTACGATCGGCCAGGTAATACATGCCGGTCGCCTGATCGATGTAGCTGATGTCGAACGAGTTCAAGGGCTCGCCGGGTATGCTGATGGTCCCGATTTGCCTCAGCTCGGCCGCATTGGCGGCGCCGGCAAATGCCGAGACGCCGACTGCGGCCGAAAGCAGCAGCAGAGTTGCAATACGCATGGGTTTCCTCCGGTCTTCGTTGGCTTGGATTTTAAGAGTGTTTGTCACCCTCACGTCAACACTAGCTCGCCGGTTGCGGCGCTCACAACCTCTTTGTTGTGCCCGCCGATCCGCTCAATCAACCGCCGGACGGCTGGTTAGTTGGGTTAATTCCGCCGCCCAGGAACGATCATTTCACGCCATAGCGGGCGAACTCGGCCGCAATGTCGGCGTTGATGGCCTTCGCAGCCGCGATATCGGCGCTGCCGCGACGATCGCCCTTCTTCAGCCGCGCGATACCGCGACCGTAGAGCGAGCTCGGCAGCTTCGGATTGATGTCGAGGGCATCGCTGTAATCGGCCATCGCCCGATCGAGCTGGCCCATCTTGAGGTTGGCGAAGCCGCGGGTGTCGAGATAGTCCGCATCATACGGTCGCAGCCGCAGCGCCTCCTCGCAATCCGGCAGCGCCGCCTGCATCTGCCCGGCCTTGGCGTGCGCGAAGCAGCGGTTGTTGAAGGCCGCCGAGCTCTTCGGATTGGTACGTATCACCTGGTCGAAGTCCTGCACCGCCTTGTCGTACTGGCCCTGCAGCGAATAGGTGGTGCCGCGGTTGAAATAATAGGTCTCGACGTTCTTTGGATTGAGCTTGATGGCCTGGTTGAAGTCGAGAATGGCGAAATCGAGCTGGCCCTTGGCGACGAACACCGCCCCGCGGCCCGCAAAGGCGGCGGCGAGCTTGGAATCGAGCGAGATCGCCTTGTTGAAATCTTTGATGGCGCGGTCCAATTCGCCGGTGTCGCGCAGCGCATTGCCGCGGTTGGTGTAGGCGCCGGCGATCACGACATCCGATTCACCGCCGTAGTCGATCACCACACCGCAGGCCTCGGCCTGCTTGTCCGGCGCAATGCCGTCCTGGCCCTCGCAGGCCTTCCACAGCTCCGGGGAACCCTTGTCCCCCCCATCCCGGGAAGAAACTGGAGAAAAGATTGGCCGGCCGCCGGTGCCGCCGGCAGCGCTGCCATCGCGGCCACGGCCGCAGTCCGCTAGGCACAATGCGCTCCGCATGACTTGATCTCCTGCCTAAGTCGCCCGTGCGCCCCGAATACAGCCAAACCGGGTCGCGACCCCGGTTTTCCCGCCGTCCCGATCATAGCCGATCCCGGGGCGGTCGAAAACCGCGTCAGCGTCCGGGCAGATCGCAAGGGTCGGGGCCCGCCGTCGGCCCCCGCCGGAGACCTGCGCAGGCGCCTTATTCGGCCGGCTGGACCGACGCCGGCACGATCGGCCGGGCGCCGGGCGTTCCCATCACCCGGGCGCGCGCGCCCTCGAGCCACAGGTAGATGACCGGGGTGATGAACAGGGTCAGCAGCTGGGACGTGACCAGGCCGCCGACCACCGCGATGCCCAAGGGCTGGCGCAGCTCGGCGCCGGCCCCGAGCCCGAGCGCGATCGGCAGCGTCCCCATAATCGCCGCCATGGTGGTCATCATGATGGGACGGAAGCGCAGGATACAGGCCCGATAGATCGCCCGCTCGGGGGTCTCGCCTAGGCTGCGCCGCGCGTCGATCGCGAAATCGATCATCATAATGGCGTTCTTCTTGACGATGCCGACCAGCATGATGACGCCGATGATGGCGATCACGCTCAAGTCCATGTCGAAGAGCCGCAGCGTCAGCAGTGCCCCGAAGCCGGCAGCCGGCAGGCCCGAAAGAATGGTAATCGGGTGGATGAAGCTCTCGTAGAGGATGCCCAGCACGATATAGATGACGACCACGGTCGCCAGCAGCAGCCAGCCCTGCCCGTGCAAGGACTGCTGGAAGACCTGGGCGGTGCCGGCGAATCCGGCGGTAATGGTGGGCGGGAACACCAGCTGTCGCTCCATGTCCTGAATCCGCCCGATCGCTTCGCCGAGCGACACCCCCGGCGCCAGATTGAACGAGATGGTCACCGCCGGAAGCTGGCCCTGGTGGTTCACCGTGAGCGGCCCCGCTGCCCGGGTCACGGTCGCCACGGTCGAAAGCGGCACCAGCTGGCCGGCGGTCGAGCGCACGTAGGTCTTCGACAGGCTGTCGGCATTCTCCTGGTATTTCGGATCGAGCTCCAGGATCACCGCATAGTCGTTGCTCGCGGTATAGATCGTCGCGACCTGACGCGATCCGAACGAGTTGTACAGGGTGGTGCGGATCTGCTCGGAGGTGAGGCCGAGAGTCGACGCCTTTTGTCGATCGATGTCGAGAATGGCCTGCGGGCTCCTGATCTGCAGATCCGAGGATATGTCCTGCAAGCCGGGCAGCTTGCGAATCGCGGCGTCGACCAACGGCGCGAAGCGAAACAGCTCTTCCAGATTGCCGGCCTGCAGGGTGTACTGGTAGAGGCTCTTGCTCGGGCGCGCGCCGATATTGAGGTTCTGCACCGGGTTCAAGAAGACGTTGATGCCGGTGACGGCGCCGACCTCCCCGCGCAGCTGCTGGATCACCTCGCCGATCGGCGGCCGCTGATTGCGCGGCTTGAGCTCGATGTAGAGATCGCCGCTGTTGATCCCGAACCGGGACCCGCCGATGCCTACCTCCATGTTGTAGGCGACGACGTAGGGATTGGCGCGAATGATGCGGTCGACCTGAAGCTGCTTCTCCACCATGCCGCCATAGGACGTGTCCTCCGCGGTCTCGGTCCCGCCCACGATGAACCCGGTGTCCTCGATCGGGAAAAATCCCTTCTTGATCGAGTAGAACGCATATCCGGTGAGCGCGATGGTCAGCAGCGTCATTGCCAGGGTGAAGCCAGAATGGCGGAGAACCCATCCCAGCGACCTTTCGTAGGCCCAGAGCATGCCGGAGAACCCGCGTTCGAGCCCGCGCGCGAACATTCCGGTGTCGGCATGCGCGCTCGCCGGCTGCAGGAACCGGCTGCACAGCATCGGCGTCAAGGTCAGCGATACGAAGCCGGACACCAGGATCGCGATGCCGATGACGATCGCAAATTCATGAAACACGCGGCCGACGACGCCGCCCATGAAGAACACCGGGATGAACACCGCCACCAGCGAGAGCGTCATCGAGATGATGGTGAAGCTGATCTCGCGCGAGCCCTTGAGCGCGGCCTCCATGGCGGAGAGGCCGTCCTCGGTATGGCGGACGATGTTCTCCAGCATCACGATCGCATCGTCGACCACGAACCCGACCGCCAGGGTGAGCGCCATCAGCGAGACGTTGTTGAGCGAATAGCCGCCGAGATACATGCCGGCAAATGTGCCCACGATCGATACCGGCAGCGCCAGCGCCGGAATGATCGTGGCGGACGCCCGCCGGACGAACAGGAAGATGACCAGGATGACCAGGATCACGGTGAGGCCGAGCGTGTATTGCACGTCGTGGACCGCCGCCTTGATCGGCGCGGCACGGTCGTTGAGCACGTTGATCTCGACCGCGCCCGGCAGCTCGGCGCGAAAGACCGGGATCAGGGCCTTGATCTGGTCTACGACCTGTACGGTGTTGGCGTCCGGCTGGCGGGAGACCGCGACCGTGATGGAGCGCCGGCCGTTGTACCAGTTGCCGTTCTTGTTGAGCTCGACGCCGTCGACGACCCGGGCGACGTCGCGCAGCCGCACCGGGGCGCCGTTGCGGTAGGCGATGATCAGCGGCTCATAGCTCGCCGCCTTGGTGGGCTGGGTCTTGGCTTGCAAGGTCGCGGCTTTCAGCGGCCCGCTGAACGCGCCGACCGGCGTGTTCGAGCTCGCAGCAGCCAGCGCCTTTTGCACGTCGTCGAGCCCGATGCCTCGGGCCGCTAGAAGCTCGGGATCGACCTGGACGCGAACGGCATATTTCTGTGGACCAAAGATGGTGACCTGCGCCACTCCATCCAGCGTGGACAGCCGCTGCCCGATATTGACCTCGGCGTATTCGTTGAGCGTCGACAGCGGCAGCGTGTCCGAGGTGAGCGTCATCTGCAGGACCGCCGCGGACCCGGGATTCACCTTCCGGTAGGAGGGCGGGGTGGTCATCTCGGCCGGCAGCTTGCGCGACGCGTTGGCGATCGCCGCCGCGACGTCCTGGGCGGCGGCATCGATATTGCGCGTGAGGATGAACTGGATGGTGATCCGGCCGTTGCCGAGCCCGCTGGTCGAAGTGATCGAATCGACGCCCGCGATCGCGGAGAATTCGCGCTCGAGCGGGATCGCGACCGCGGACGCCATCGTCTCCGGGCTGGCGCCCGGCAGGGTGGCGGTGACCGAGATGGTCGGGAAATCGACCTGCGGCAGCGCCGCCACCGACAGAAAGTTGTAGCCCACGCCCCCGACGATGCCGATCGCCAGCGTCAGCAGCGTCGTCATGACCGGACGCTCGATGCAGAGGGTGGGAAGCCTCATGGCGTGCGCTCCGCGACCGGGGTAGGTTGCGGTTTGGGCGGAGTCGATCCCTGCGCCGTGACCCGCGTCCCGTTGCCGAGCCGGAGCTGGCCGTCGACCACGACCCGCTCGCCGGCGGCCATGCCGTCCGCGACGACGGTCTTGTCGCCGACGACCCGATCCGGCTTGACCAGGCGCAGCTCCACGGTCGAGTCCTGCCGGATCACGAACACGTAGGGGCCGTTCGGCCCGACCTGGATGGCGGCGCTCGGAACCACGACGGCATTTTCCTGGAGCCCGAGCGTCAAGGTGACGTTGACGAATTGGCCGGGCCACAGCCGGTCGTCGTCGTTGGGGAACCTCGCCTTGAGCGAGATGGTGCCGGTCGTGGCATCGACCTGATTGTCGATGAAGGTGAGCGTCCCGGTGATCGGAGCATTCAATTGCCCGGGCACGTTCACGACCGCCGGCACGGCTCTCCCCGCCATGGCGGTGCGCAGGTCGGCGAGATACCACTCGGGCGCGGTGAACGCGACGTAGATCGGCCGCAGCTGCGTGATGGTGACCAAGGGCACCACCGTGGGTGCGGTGTCCATCGCCTTGACCACATTGCCGCGCTTGAGGGCGACCGAGCCGGTGCGGCCGGTGATGGGCGCCCGGATGGTGGTGTAGTTCAGGCTGACGCGGGCGTTCTCGGCGGTCGCTTCGCTGGCGCGCACCGTCGCCTCGGCGACCGCCACGCTGGTGGTCACGTCCTCGAGCTTCTGCGCCGATGCCACGCCGCGACTCTTGAGCTCGGTCTGGCGCGTGACCTCCAGCCGATTGCGCTCGAGCTGGGCGCGGTCGCGCTCGAGCGTGGCCTCGGCCTGCTGGAGCTGCGCCCGCAGCGCCCGGTCATCGAGGGTGAAGAGGACATCGCCCTCCTTGACCTCCTGGCCCTCCTCGAAATGGACCTTGGCGATCTCGCCATCGATCCGCGACTTGATCATCACGGTGGCGATCGACTGGACGGTGCCGATCGCGCTCACCAGGATCGGGGTGGGGGATTGCTCGGCGACGCCCGCCACTACCAGCTGCGCCGGCGCCGCCGGCCGGGCCGTTCTGGTCTCGCTCCCGGTATCGAAGAAATAGCCCCGGAAGTAATAGCCGCAGCCCAATAAGGCCACCAGCGACGCGATCAGCAGAATACGTTTCATGCGACGTGCCCTTCTTCCCCCGGCAAGGACGCCGTGGCGGCAGTTTGGCCCGCAAAGCTCCGCACGCACAAGTGGCGCGGGGCGCCCGCCGCCAGGCGGCCCCGCCGGTTTCCTGGAATATTTTCCTCTCGCCACGACGGCGATCGGCACCCTCGTGGCGCGCTTAGTCGCGCCGTTCTACTTCTCGCCGAACACCAGGATGCAACCGCCGCAGAACCCGCCGGTCTTGCCGCTCGGCACCAGGATATGGCCGTTGCTCTGGCTGATGACCACCGAATGGGCGTTCGGCGGCGCCGGGATGTTCTGGATCCACTCGTTGGTCTTGGCGTCCAGGAGGCCGATCGAGGAGCCGCCCGGCGCCTCGCGCCCGCCCACCACATAGAGCCCGAGCTTCTCCACATAGCCCGCCATGTCGGAGCCGCCCATTTTCGGGGTCGAGGCGATTACCTTCTCGGTCTTGAGATCGAATACCGCCGTGAGCGGCGGAATCTTGGAGCCCGAGGAGCCGGCGTTGCAGCCGATGATCATGTGGTCGTCGGCGCCGAGGGCGAGACCCTGGGGGGCGCAATCCATCACCTCGATGATCCGCAGCACCTTGGCCTCGCGCGGATCGATGACCGCGATCCCGCCCTTGTTGTCGGTCTTGTCGATCACCGGCAGCGACACGTAGAACAAGCCGTTCTTCGGATTGTAGCGCGAGGCGTCGATCTGGCGGGCCCGCTCGATCGGGATCTTGGCGAGAATCTTGCGGCCGGGCTTGGTCGAGATCAGCGTCACGAAGGATGGCTCGACCCCGTCGGTGCCGTCATTGCCGATGATGAATATCTGGTCGACCGGATCGAAGTCGGTTTCGTTGGCGCGCTTCTTGCCGCCGGTCGAGATGGTGTCGACGATCTTCTTCGACTTGAGGTCGATCACCTTGACGGTGCTGTCGCCGTCGCCCGACCACAGCTCGGTCGCGTTGTTGACCAGGCTGACGCCGTTGCCGCCCGAGGTATTGCCGTTGCCGGTGAAGCCGACGAAGCCGGGGACACGGCCGACGAACGTGTTCTTGATCACGTCGAAAATGTCGATCGACTTGTTGGAGCGGTCGGTCTGGTAATAGAGGTGGGTTTTCTCGTTGACGATGCCGATGTCGTAGGACTCGATCGGCTCGCCCGGCACCGGGATCATGGCGAGGAGCTTGACCGAGGCGGCCTGCGCCGAGCCGACGATGGTCAGCGCGGCGGCAACAGCAATCGCGAGCGTATTCAGTCGATGTGACATGTGTCGTCCCCTATGTTTACAGGTTAAATCGCGACCTGGCTTTCGTGCAGGCCGCGGTCCGCACTCTACTCAACAACGCCGGGAATTTAGTTCGGAGCCAGCACCACAATGGCGAATGTTCCCGGAATCAACGTGCGGCGCTCGCCCGGATCAGGAATCGGCTTGGCCTGGGCGGTCGGCAGATAGAGCCGTCCGGTTTTCGGATCAAGCGCTCCCAATCGCGCTAGGACCTGAGTGGCGACCGTCGAAACCGCGCCGATGCCCTTTTCCTTGCCGCCGTGGATCGGGATGATGGTCAGCATGCCGTCGCCGCCGGTCGGCACGAAAGCGAGATGTCGGGCGGCATCGAACATCGCACAGTCTGGACCTGGCCCGATCGGAACGCTCGCCACCTCGCGGCCGGTCTTGCCCTCGACCACCTTGGCCACGTTGTTCCGGCACGACGTGATCAGGAGATCATCCTTGGCGTCATAGGCGAGGCCGGACGGGCGGGCGCAGCCTGGAAGCGCGATGCGACGGGTAACTTTCCGGGCCGCGATATCGAGGACTGCGATTTCGCTCTTGTCCTCCACCTTGTCGACACCGTCGATATTGACGTAGACGAGCCCATGTTCGTCGGTGACGCTGAACTCGAGCCTCTGCCCGCCGATCGGAATGGTGCCGACCGCGATGCGCTTCTTGGTGTCGACGAGCGTGGCATCCCCGCCGTCCTGATTGATGACGACGGCGAGGCCGGTCTTCGGATCGAATGTTATGGAGTCCGGGTGCATGCCGACCGGAATGGTCGCCAGCGCCTTGCCGCTTCCTGCATCGAACAGCGCCGCCGAGTTGGTATCTTCATTGGCGCTGATCAGCATGTGAGTGCCCGGGACCGGCAGGATTCCGTGCACCCCGTCGCCAGCCGCAAACTTGTCCGTGACCTTTCCGGTATCGAGATCGAGCGTCATGACGCCGTGGGGGCGTGAGACATAGAGCCTGCGCGCCTTCGCGTCGATGTAGGAGAGGTCCCAACCGCCGCCGTCGGGTCCGGCGATCTTGTCCACGATCTTGTAAGTCGGGGTTTCGGCCGAGGCCTTGGCCTTCGGCTCCGCGGCGCCGGCCGGATCCGCGAAAGCCACTGCCGCAAATGCAAGAATGGACAAGCTGATTTGTTTTTTGGACATCGAGTTCCTCCCGTAGCGTGTCCATTAAAAAACCCGCCCTGCGGCGGGATCAGACACACTCTCCCACCGCACTTGAAGTGCAGTAGGAGTCATCAGCCCAGCGGGGGCGGTTACGGGGGGACTCCATCCCACCGCAACCTTAGCGGACAGGGTTGCTCCGATCAAGGGTCAAAGAAAATTTGGGACGGGATCGAACTCGGCATCCGTACCCAAAGGCGGGGCCGTGATCCGATTTATTATCGCACCGCACAACGGACGGGCCATGTCGGCGAATATCCTGCACGCCCCAGGAGTTGGGGTGCGAACGCACAGGAGGCGCTACTTCGGCATTTCTGGATACGTCCCTTGATGCGAGCATGCCTGTAAGCTAGTATTTCGACGGGATGGAGTCCCCCGTAACCGCCCATATGGGCTGATGACTCCTACTGCACTTCAAGTGCGGTGGGAGAGTGTGTCTGATCCCGCCGCAGGGCGGGTTTTTTAATAGACACGCGACGGGAGACGATCATGAAACTCCTCAAGCCCATTCTCATCGCGCTTTCGCTTCTGGCGGGAGTTCTTGTTCGTGTACGAAGGGTTCGGCTTCGGCTTTCGCATTCTGGACTACCAGCTCGTTGCGGAATACGGGATACCGATTGGTGTCACGTCCATCGTCGTGGGTGTGCTGCTGGGAAGATTTTTGACGATCTCCTGACAAGCGCACAACGCGATTGGCCAAGGAACCGGCGGGCTTTGCCGCTCCCAACGCAACCCATTGCAATCCAATTGTCCGAATGCTCTCAGGAGGAACGGGACCATGATTCCCATGGTACACCGACCCTTGCCCAAACGATCGATCCCGATACTCGCATTCGCGTTTTTCATCATTCTCCGGGCGACGGCGCACGCCCAAGGCACGGTCGATCTGCACCTGGCGCTGGCGGTCGATGCCTCCGGCAGCGTGGACGATGCGCGCTTCGAGCTGCAGCGAAAAGGATATGTCGCGGCGTTCCGTCACGCTGGGGTTCTGGAGGCCATTCGCGGCGGGAGAAACCGATCCATCGTCGTGGCGATGTTTCAGTGGACCGGACCGCAACAACAGGCGGAGGTCGTGCCCTGGACTTTGGTCAAGGACGAGACCTCGGCCCAAGCGGTGGCATCGCTGATCGAGATCAAGCCGCGCGAGCTGTCCAGAGGCGGCACCTCGATTTCCGGCGCCATCGGCCACGCCGTGAAATTGTTTCCCTCGAGCCCATTCAAGGGGGAGCGGCGGGTCATTGATATTTCGGGAGACGGCTCCAACAATCGCGGGCGGTCGGTGACGAGTGCCCGCGATGAAGCGGTCGCCGCCAATATCGTTATCAATGGCCTGCCGATACTGTCTTGGGAGCCTGATCTCGCCCGGTATTACAAGAACAATGTTATCGGTGGTCCGGGGGCATTCATGATTGTCGCGAAGAATTTTGATGCATTTTCCGACGCTATCTTGAAAAAGATGGTCGCCGAGATCGCGATGAACGCGCGGCCCAGGCCGAAGCATTTCGCCGAGTATTGAAGCCGGGGATACCGGAAAGCGCCGCGTGGACGGCACTGGTCGGTTGACCGAACAACTTTGAACGATGATATCGTGGCGACTTTGGAGGTTTGCACTTGAATTGGGCAAGTATCTTGGCGGTCGCGGCAGGCGGATCGGCCGGTTCGGTCGCGCGCTATCTCGTCGGCATAGCTGCAGGTAGGCTATTCGGAATGTCGTTCCCGTGGGGAACGCTCATCATCAACATTGTCGGATCGTTCGCGCTCGGCGCGCTGGCAGAGGCGTTCGCACTGCGGTGGGATGCTTCTCCTTCGGTCAGGGTGTTTCTCACCATAGGAATCTGCGGCGGCTTCACGACGTTCTCCACGTTCTCGCTCGACACTGTCTATCTCATGAATCGCGGGGAGATGGCGTTGTCCGCGGCCTACGTGGCGGCGTCTGTCGTGCTTTCGATCGGCGCGCTCTTTGCCGGGCTCCAAACGGTACGCGCGATCCTGCCTTGACCATCCCGGCGGCGGAAGCTCGCCGCAACATTGCTCTTGAACCGGGCCGCGCCGCGTTCGCGCGAATCCGCACCACCCGCACGGCGAGGCCAGGCACCGGTTCCTGAGCGCAAGAAGGCGCGCGGCTCGAAACATCTCAAAAATGTATTGCGCGGGAAAGGTGCCCGCAGGGGTCCGGTCCCCATCTTCAACAAACGTAGGACCCGAAAATCAACCCTCTGCAAACAAACGGAAGATCATCATGATTGGAAACAGAACGTTCATCACCCTTTCCCTCGCCACCGCGCTGGGCATGCTCGGCGCCGCTTCCGCGATGGCAACCGAGCACGGCCGCGGCAATCACGGCGGGTATGTGGTGCCCGGCAGCTTGGACGGGGTTAATCCGGCCTACCATCCCGATATTTTTGGTAATCCCGCCGTCGCCGGTGAATATGGTTTTGTCCAATCGCGGGATGGCGTTTGGCACGTGCGAGCAGATTGGCGCGGCGAGACGATGAACCGTCCGGGGGCGCGAGCCTTTGGATTCGCGCCTGGCGCAACAAGAGGGCATGCCGACTATCGGTAACCTTCCTTAGGCGAGGTTGCGGGACCCCGCGCTCGGCGTTGCCATGCTTTGTGGCATGAGCAACGCCCGTGCTCGACTGCCGTGAACCTTTGCCGGGTCGACCTCTTTCGCAGTCAGACCGCTCTTTCCAGCACCGCGCCTATATTTCCTCGGCGACGGTCGGGAGGGGCTGCGGAGTGGGGCGAGCTTGCCGGGACGGCCCCGTTATTACGAAAATGTATTTGACTGGAGAAGTGCGGCGATATTTCGCGAGTCAGCCTCTCAACACGATACGGTTCAGCGTGTCGGCAAAAGGCACGCGTTAAGCCGTGTCGGCAACAGGAGGAGACGAACATGAATCGAAAGATGGTTTTCACTGCGCTGTCCGTTGCCATCGTCCTTGGCAGCGCCACGGCGGCTATGGCGGGTGGAAAGGGCGGTAAGCATGCCCAGAGCCTCGCCGATCCTCGTGAGGTGTACAAAATTCAGGGCACCAACCACGACACAGCTTGCGACGACAATCCGGCGTGCAATGGATGGGCGCAGTGGTATGACGGCACTCACGCCGGGAAGAAGTACAAGGAGCCGGCTGGCGTGATTGGCTACGTCCGATAGTCACCTCTGCGGTTTCGTTCGCGTCGGCGAACCGGAAGCAGCGCGCCTGAACGCTGCGCCGGCTTCGCCGGACTATATATCGCGCCTCATCTGCCGCCACAGCGTGTCGTCGAGGCCCGAGGTTGGGAGAGCGGCTCGGTGAGCGAGTTGCGCTTACGCCTTGCGCAGCACGACCACAAGGCCTGTTGTTGGTAACCCGTGCTTGTATTCGTGTACGGCCCCCTCGATCGCTTCAACGCCGAATCCGCTGGCAATCGCGGTACCCGCGATATAATCGCGCCCATGGACAAAGCACCCCCCCTGGCCCAATCCGTCGAGTGGCGCTACCGAAAATGCGTCATCCACCTCATTTGGAAATACAGTGAAGATAAACGAGCCGCCGATCCGCAGGGCTGAGGCCGCGGCTATGAATGCAGGGCCGAGGTCTCCGAAATGGATGAGCGTCGCAGCGCACGTCACCACATCGCAAGTCCGCGAGCGGGCCCGCATGAACGTTGTCAGCTCGCCTTTGTGCAGCTCATCGTAGACGTTCTTTGACCTGGCCCGTTCCAGCATCGAGGTCGACAAGTCGACGCCGACCAGACAACTCGACTGATCCCGCACGAGGGCGCCGACCGAACCAGTACCGCAACCGGCATCAAGAATCTCGAGCCGTTCTCCGTTGACTTTATCGGCTACCAGCTGGGCCCCGCGGTATCGATGTGGGCCGACCGCATTGTCCCATCGATCCGCGCAGATCGCATAGAGCCGATCGATGAACCCGTCGGAAGCACGCTCTGGCACCGCACCCTCGTTCAACGCCGCGAGCGCCAAGCGCGCTCCGTATCGATCATGCGGGTCACCAGCAACGCACTGGCGCAAACGTGCGACCGCGACGTCGCGCATACCGCACCTGGCGAGTGCAACCCCGAGCGCGAACCGGAGCGCTGCCCGCGGCGGTATCTCTAGCGCATCCGCAACAAGCGCGTACGAGCGCGCCTCCTCGATCGCACCAAGATCGGCCAGCGTATCCGCCAAGTAGACATGGGCCTCGACGCAATTCGGCCTCAGCAGAATAGCTTGCTTCCACAATTCGATTGCTTCATCGGTCTTCCCTAGGCGCCTGGTCGCGACCGCAGAATTATTGAGCGCGTCGACGAAACTCGGGCTAACCGCAAGCGCCTTCCGGTAGCACTCGAGGGCTTCCGAGTGCTGTCCACGGTCGGACAACATCATGCCGAGATTGTTGTTCGCTTCCCGATGGTCTTGTCTGATCGATAGGGCGCGGCGATAGCTGGCCTCCGCCTCGCCGACGTTGTCGAGGTCGCGAAGCACGTTGCCGAGATTGGTCAGAGCACCCGGGTCGGTCGGATTGATTGCGATTGCCCTGCGATATTCGGCCAGCGCTCGGGCGTTGTCGCCACGCTGCTGCAACAGGAAGCCGAGATTGTTGTGCACTTCGGCAACCGAGCATCCGCTGGAGCTTATCGCGCGGTATAAGCGCTCGGCCTCGGCGAGTCGCCCGGCTTGGTGATGCTCGACGGCGGCGAAAAACTGCTGTTTCGCTTTTGACGTCGGGGCACGATCGCGCATGCGGGGGATCTCGCTCGAAGATCAGAACGAGGTTCTGCCGAACGTGATTCGCAAATCTTACCGTTGCTTTTCCGACTGAATACATTTTCGTAAGGACCGATCGGCACTGCCCGTGGGCCATTGCCCCCCGTGTCCAGAAAAGTCAATTTGGTGTTGTCCTAAGCCTTTGCAAGATCCGTCAAACCCTCCTCGGCGCATCGTTTCGGTCGCTTCGAGGCCAGCGCGAGGGATACGTGCCAGGAGGAAATTTCGCGCCCTTCCGCGCACACGCCAAGCGTTGAACGAAGTCGCCGTTTTGATTCGCTGAAGCTGTTCACCTTGTCGGGGAAGCTCAGATGAGCACGCACCCTGGAGATCCGCCAGGCGGGCAGGCCGGCGGCATAGAGACGGCTGAAATCGAGACTATTCTGATACAAGCGGCTGCCTGCACGAAACGTGGCGAGATCGGCCAAGCCGAAAAGTTGCTCCGACATGTGCTGGCCCGCGACCCGCGGCATGCCCGCGCCCTGTTTGACCTCGGGCGGATCGCCCATATGAGGGGCGACAAGAGAGGCGCCGCGGACTGCCTGCGCAAGGCGATCGCCAGCCAGCCGGACAATGGGCAATTTCACAACGAGCTCGGATTTGTCTTGATTGGGCTTGGCGAGCGTCGGCAAGCGCTTCGCGCCTTCCAGCGCGCTCTCGAAATCAAGCCGAACGATCCCGATTCCCTCTGCAACTTGGGTACTTTTTATCTCGGAGACGGCCAGCTTATCGCCGCGGTGGGGGCGTATGGACGGGTGCTGGAGATCGACGCCCTGCATCTGAATGCCCGCATCAATCTCGGGCTCGCGCTGAAGAACGCGGTGCCTCCTTGGCACTTCGCCATGATGAATGACGTGCCGCGAAACGCGGTCTATGACGAGGCGATTCGGCGGGTGGTACCGGGACGGTCTGTCCTCGATATCGGGACCGGCGCCGGCCTTCTGGCAATGATGGCTGCCCGCGCCGGCGCGAAGCAGGTGGTGAGTTGTGAGGCGCAGCCCTGGATCGCTGCCAAGGCCGGAGACGTGGTGACCGCAAACGGTCTCGGCGATCGCATCAAGCTCATCGCCAAGCGCTCGACCGACCTGCAGATCGGCCTGGACCTGGAAGAGCGGGCGGAAGTGCTGGGGCCACCTGCTCTTCCCATTCTCGAAGCCGATCGAGCTCAAAGCCGGTGACCGGGTCCGGGTGATGGCGCAGCACAACCTCCGCGTATTATTGGTATGGGATTTACGAGATCCGAACTAAGAGCATCGGGGGGCGACGAGGCGGCAGGCCGGCTCGACCGCAGCGCGGCGTGCAGCCCGGGGCAGATTCTCCGCTGCGGCCGTTCGCTCCAATTCGGTCGCGTCGAACGGCGGCCACCCAGCCTCGCGCGGCGAGGCGGGCGCACCATTTCAGGAACGCAACGCTAGAAGGCGTCGGTCAGCCGCACACCCAGACGCGGTGCCGTCTCCAGTGGTGATGGAAGTGCACCCAACGAACGCGCCAGCAGCCGTAGCCGATGAAGATCGGCGGCCGGATCACGGCGAAACGCGGCACGAAGAAGCGATGGCGAAACGCGAAACGCGGGTATGCCCGCATGTGGAAGGCCCCCATGCGGTGGAAGCCTCCCATGTGCATGTGGCCCCCCATATGCCCGCCGCCCCAACGGGCCTCCGCCGGACCGGGCGCGAGCGCGGCGAGGCCGAGTGTCGCGGCCGCCGCGAGCGCGATGATGCTCTTGCGAAACATGGCGTAATCCCTCCCTTCCCGGGCTCGGGCCGGACGCATTCTTGCAGCCGACATTCTGCCGAGCCGAATCTTTCGCGATTCTGGCGCGTCGGCACTGAACCCGGTGTGAGCACCGGGTTCACGTCGAGTTCAGGCACATGAATGAAATTCATCTCGGGCGGCGCGACCGCGCGGCCCCGTTCAGGCGCCGGTCAGGCGCGGGCCCGCTCCCCGCGCCGCGCCTTGAGATCGACCGCACGGTCCGGAATCGTGACCCGGAAGGTCGCCCCGATGGTCCCTTCCACCAACCTGATCTCGCCGCCGTGGGCGCGCACCAGCTCGGCCGCGATCGCGAGCCCGAGGCCCGAGCCGCCGGTGCGGGTCGAGCCCTGGAACGCCTCGAACAAATGCGCGTGCGCCGCCGCGGGAATGCCGGGTCCGGTGTCGGAGACCTCGATCACCACCACCGCGCCTTCGCGCCGCCCGGTGATGCGCACCTGGTCGCGGTTGGGATCGAGCGCGGTGCGGCTCTCCAGCGCCTGCATGGCGTTGCGGGCGAGGTTGAGGAGCACGCGAAACAGCTGGTCGGGATCGGCATCGACGGTAAGGCCGCGCTCGACCGCGCTGATCCAGCGGATGCGCGCGTCCGGCTCGAGCCCGAGCGTATCGCGCACCTCCTCCACGCAGGGCTGCAGCTCGGTCGCCCGGCGATCGGGCGGCGGCTCCTGGGCGCGCCCATAGGACAACGTCGACTGGCAGAACGCGATGGCGCGCTCGAGCGCCCGCATCAGCTTGGGGGCGAAGCGCTGGACATGCGGATCGGGCAGGCTCGACAGGCGGTCCGAGAACAGCTGGGCAGAGGCCAAGAGGTTGCGCAGGTCGTGGTTGATCTTGGAGACCGCGAGCCCGAGCGCCGCCAGCCGGTTCTTTTGCGCCAGCATCGAGGCGAGATCGCTCTGCATGGCGGCGAGCTCGCGCTCGGCGGTGCCGATCTCGTCGCGGCGCCCGGAGGCCACGATGATGCGCGCGGGATTTTCCGGATCGCCGCGGAACGCCATCATGTTGGCGGTGATCCGCCGCAGCGGCCGCACGAACAGATAATGCAGCGACAGATAAACCAGCATGGCGGCGATGCCGGAGACCAGGAGCGACAGCAGCAGGATGGTCCCGGAATAGCGCAGCATAGCGCTGCGCAACGGCGCCTCGTCGATCACGATCTCGACGAACTCGCCGCCCATCGGGGCCGGTCCCATCACCCGCAGCGTGACGCTGCCGCTGTCGAGCAAGGTGGCGAAGGCGTCGATGATCTCGCGGGTGAGCGACATGTTGCGCATGTCGATGTCGTAGTCGACGGTCGGCGGCATGTCGGAGGCCGCCAGCAGACGGCGCTGCGTCCCCATCTTCATGGCGACGGCGCGCGCGTCGATGCTGTCGAGAATCTGGCGCGCCAGGCTGTCCGGCACCATGGCGCCGGGCGCCGCCTCCAGCACCAGCGCGGCGGTGTAGGCGGCCGAGAGGCGGTCGTTGAGCCAATTGCGCCGGAAGGTCGCGATCGAAGGCACATAGATCAGCACCTCCGCGATCATCACGAACAGGATCGTGAGGACGAGGAGCTTGCCCGAGAGCCCCAGGCGCGGCAGGCGGGCCGATGCATCCGCCGCAGCGGCTCGATCCGTCATCGATGGAAACCTTATGGCTGCGCGGCACTACAGGCTTCGCCACGAACGCCTCGCGACGAACGCTTCCTGACGAACGCTGACGAACCCGAGCTTCGCGGCGGTTCAGCCGAGGCGACGCAACCAACCGATGATGCGCCGCACCCATGGGCTCGTCAAACTCGACATGAAATAGGTGCTGGCCGCCGATTTTCCAATCTCCGAGAGGGTCGGATATGGCACCATGATACCTGCAAAAGCCCGAATGTCCGCCCGCTGGCTGATCGCCAGCGTCCAAGCCGTGATGAGCTCGCCGGCCCCCGCCCCCACGATGGTCACGCCCAGAATGCGGCCCTTGCGGGTGGTCACCACTTTGATATGCCCCCTCGCCTCGCCTTCCGCATAGGCGCGGTCGTTCTCCCGGTACGGCCAGCGCAGCACGCGAACGCGGTAGCGCCGCCGCCGCGCCACCGCCTCGGTCAGGCCCACCTGGGCCAGCTCCGGGTCCGTGAAGGTCACGCGCGGGATGGCCTCCGGATCGAACCGCACCGGCAGCCGGAACAGAGCGTTGCGGACCACCAGGCCGGCCTGATAATCGGCGGCGTGCGCGGGATGCTGGGCGCCGATGACGTCCCCGATGGCATAGACCCGGCGGTTGCTGGTCTTGAGCCCGCTGTCGACCGCGATGCCGTGCTCGTCGTACTTGATGCCGGCGGCATCGAGGCCAAGCCCCACCACATTGGCCCAGCGCTCGCCCGCGATCAGGAGATGGCTGCCGGCGACCGTCTCCTCGCCGCCGGCGCCCCGCAACTGCACGCGCAGCTCCATTCCGAGGTCGGCGACCCGGGTGATGACGCCGGTGTGAACCCCGATGTTCTCGCGGGCGAGCTGATCGAGCACCACCGCGGCGCATTCGGGATCGTCCTGCCCGAATGGCTCGGTCCCGTCCACGACCGTCACCTGGGCGCCGAGCCGGCGGAATGCCTGAGCGAATTCAAGACCGACGGCGCCGGCCCCGATCACGATGAGGTGCTCGGGGCAGCCCGGGAGGTCGAACGCGGTTTCGGTGGTGAGGTGCGCCACCGCATCGAGGCCGGCGATCGGCGGCAGCGCCGGCGACGAGCCGGTGGCGATGACAAAGCGCCGGGCCGCGATCTCGATGTCGCCCGCAACCGCAAGCGTGTCGCGGTCCTTGAACCGCGCCGCCCCCCCGATCACCCGCACCCCGAGGCCGGCCAGCCGTTCGCGCGCGAGGTTGGGGGCGCGCGCCCGCAACACCGCCAGCACATGCTCCCGCACGCGGTCGAAGTGGGCCCGGACCGATTTGACCTGCACCCCGAGATCCGGCGATCGCACCGCCGCCGAATGAGCCCGCCGGGCGGCAGCTCCAAGCGCGCTCAACGGCAGCCGGCCGGCGCGCCCCACATCGCCGCCGGCCTGGCCGCCCCGCCCCACGGGGTCGACCAGTACGACCCGGACTCCGAAAGCGGCGGCTTGCACCGCGACCTGCGGGCCGCCGGCGCCGGCACCGATGACGCAAATGTCGGGTCTGATCGTCTCCGGCATGTCGTTCCCGTCCCTCCCGATATCCTGGCGGCCGTCTCTTGGCGCCGTTCTGGCCACGGTTTCCGACCCGAAACGGGGCTATTCCGCAAGTATCCCGCGAGAGTGTCCGGAACCCATCGATCTGTCGACCCGCCGTGGCGCCCGGCAGGCCGGTTCACCGTCTTCCACCCCCCGCAACCACGCCGATCACGAGATCGCGGCTCGCATTGACGGGCCAGCCCCGCCTCCCGTATAAGCCGCGTGACTTTGAACAAGCCGCAACCCCTGAAACGGGGCCTTTCGGGCGTGGATGGCCAGCGCCCAAAGGTGCGACGAGAATCGAGAATAATGATCGATAGCATCGATCGGCGACGACCTGCGGCCGGCGGAGACAGACAACCGTGAAGCGGACCTATCAACCGAGCAAGCTGGTGCGCAAGCGCCGGCATGGTTTCCGCGCCCGCATGGGGACCACCGGCGGCCGCAAGGTGGTGGCGGCCCGGCGCGCGCGCGGTCGCAAGCGACTGAGCGCCTGACGCCGGTCGCCCGGCGGCGGCTTCCCATGGAGCGATTGAGGCGGCGCGCCGATTTTCTGGCAGCGGCCCGCGGTCGCAAGGTGGCGACGGCGGCTTTCGTGTTGCAAGCGCTGGGGCGCACCGACCAAGGTCCGGTCCGCGTGGGATTCACCGTCTCGAAAAAGGTCGGCAATGCGGTCGAGCGCAATCGGGTGCGGCGGCGGCTCAGGGATGTCGTGAAGCGTTCGGCCGACGCACCGCTGCAGTCGGGTCATGATTACGTGCTGATCGGACGGCGCGCCGCCTTGGGGCTGCCGTTCGATCGAATAGTCGAGGAATTCAGGACAGCGCTGCGGCGATTGGAGCCACGGCCCGGTTTTCCCTCCGAGCATGCGTCAACGCAAAAGTGATAGCGCGGTTTCTGTTTCCAGGTAATGCGAAAGCGGCCTGGTGTTCCGACATGGATCATTGAAATGGAAGACCAAAAGAACCTGCTGCTCGCCATCGTGCTGACCGGGGTCGTGCTGATCGGCTGGCAGTATCTGTTTGCCGTGCCGCAGATGGAGAAGCAGAAGCAGCTCGCGCAGCAGCAACAGACGCAGACGCAGGCGCAACAACCGGCGCCCGGGGCGCAGCCGGGCGCCCCGCCGCAGGTCGCACCCGGCGCGGCACCGCAAGCCCCCGGGGCGCCGAGCGCATCGCCGACGCAGACGCGCGAAGCCGCGCTCGCGGCCTCGCCGCGCATCCGCATCGAGACCCCGCGCCTGAGCGGCTCGCTGGCGCTGATGGGCGGCCGCATCGACGACCTGGCGCTGGTGCAGTACCGCGAGACCGTCGATCCGAGCTCGCCCCCGATCGTGCTGCTGGCGCCCTCCGGCAGCCCGCAGCCGTTCTATGCCGAGTTCGGCTGGACCGGCGCGGCCGGAACCACCGCCAAGCTGCCGGGGCCGGATACGCTGTGGCGGCAGGAGGGCGCCGGCGCGCTTTCGGTCGGCCATCCGGTGACGCTCGTCTACGACAACGGCGAGGGCCTGGTGTTCCGCCGCAACATCGTTGTCGACGACAAGTACCTCTTCACGGTCAATGACGACGTGGCCAACAATGGCGCGGCCGCGGTGACGCTCTACCCCTATGCGCTGGTCTCGCGCCATGGCACGCCGGCGCCCGGGTACGGGGTCTCGCACGAGGGCCCGGTCGGCGTCATGGGCGACAGCTGCCTGCGGCAGGGCGGCTTCGGCATCTACACGGAGTGCCAGGAGGAGAGCTACAAGACGCTCGAGGAAAAGAAGGTACTCAGCTTCGACGTCGTCAACGCCTGGTTCGGCTTTGCCGACAAATACTGGGCCGCGACCCTGCTGCCCGCGACCGATGCCAAGCTGCACGCCAAGTTCTCGTCCGGCCAGATCGGGCCGCTGCGGACCTACCAGGCCGACTACCTGCTCGATCCGCAGACCATCGCGCCGGGCGGCACCGGCACCGCGGAAGGGCGGCTGTTCGCCGGCGCCAAGGAGGTCGCGACGGTCAATGCGTATGACGACGCGCTGCATCTCAACCGCTTCGAGCTGCTGATCGACTGGGGGCATTTCTATTTCATCACCCAGCCGATGTTCTGGGCGATCGACCACATCTACCGCTACGTGGGCAATTTCGGCGTCGCGATCCTGATCATCACGGTTATCATCAAGGGCATCTTCTTCCCGCTCGCCAACAAGTCCTACGCCTCGATGGCCAAGATGAAGGCGGTGCAGCCGGAGATGACCGCCATCCGCACCCGCTTCGCCGACGACAAGGTGAAGCAGCAGCAGGCCATGATGGAGCTGTACAAGCGCGACAAGATCAATCCGGTCGCCGGCTGCCTGCCGATCGCCATCCAGATCCCGGTGTTCTTCTCGCTCTACAAGGTGCTGTTCGTCACCATCGAGATGCGCCACGCGCCGTTCTTCGGCTGGATCAAGGACCTGTCGGGGCCCGATCCCACCAACGTGTTCAATCTGTTCGGGCTCGTTCCTTACGATCCGACGCTGTTGCCGGTGGTCGGCTCGTTCCTGCATCTGGGCGCCTGGCCTTTGATCATGGGCGTCACCATGTTCTTGCAGATGAAGCTCAATCCGCCGCCGCCGGACCCGGCGCAGCAGGTGATCTTCAACTGGATGCCGGTCATCTTCACCTTCATGCTGGCGAATTTCTCGGCAGGGCTGGTGATCTACTGGGCCTGGAACAATTCGCTCTCGGTCGCCCAGCAGAGCGTGATCATGAACAAGCACGGCGCCAAGATCGAGCTCATCGACAACATCAAGGCGCTGTTCCGGCGCAAGCCGCCACCGCCGCCGCTCGACAGCAAGAAGCCGCCGAGGAAGTGAGCGTGGCCACCGGACCGGACGCGAGCAACGCCGTCCCGCCCCCGGCCGGTTTCACCGCGCGCGAGATCGAGACCGGCCGCAAGCTGTTCACCGGCGACTGGCAATTCACCGCCGCCGCCGACGCGATCGCGCGGCTGCCGGCCATGCACGGCATCGAGATCGCGATCGCGGGCCGCTCCAATGTCGGCAAGTCGAGCCTGATCAACGCGCTCACCGGCCGCAAGGCGCTGGCCCGCACCTCGCGCACGCCCGGCCGAACCCAGCAGCTGGTGTTCTTCGCCGCCGGCGGCCCGCTCGTGCTGGTCGACATGCCTGGCTACGGCTACGCGGCCGCCGCCAAGACCAAGATCGCGGCCTGGAGCGCGCTGATCGACGCCTACCTCGCCGGCCGCGCCAACCTGGCGCGCGTCTATGTGCTGATCGACGCCCGCCACGGCCTCAAGCCCAACGACGACAAGGTGCTCGGCGTGCTCGACAAGGCGGCGGTGAACTATCAGCTGGTGCTCACCAAGTCGGACGCGGTCGGGGCGGCGGCGCTCGCCGGCACGATCGCGGCCACCAAGGCGGCGCTCGCCAAGCACCCGGCCGCCTTTCCGGACGTGCTGGCGACCTCCGCCCGCGCCGGCACCGGCCTCCCCGAGCTGCGCGCCGCCATCGTGCGGCTCCTGGCGGAGCGGGCGAGGGGGTAGCGGCTTGCCGGCGCGTTGACGCGTACCGGCAAATCAGATTATTGGTGAAATTGAAACTCCAGTGCTGCGTCCAGACGACACTGTTAGTTTGAATGCAGACACGGCCCGCAGCGTGGGTTGAGTTCTTTCGCGAAACCCACGGCCTTGACCTTCACATGCACCGTGCCTGACCGCCCTGCGCCGAGCGCATGGCTCAGGCCCAGCCATAACCTCGGTTCATTGTTACGGGATTGTATTTTCAATGGACCGGGGCGTTTTTTCGCCCAAGCTCCATGCATTTTTTGAGTAGCTCGAACACGGCCCGCGTCCTACCGCGGCTTGACTACGCCATAGAGCTGGAAGTGCTGGCGGCCATCGATGAGCGCGAGCCTTGCCGGGTCCGGATTGGCGGCGCCCGGTTTGGTGAAGAGAATGAGCACATAGTCGAAATGCTGCGGCCAATCGCTGAAGTAATACGGGCCGGGGCCGTCGGCGGCGGCGAGGAAATAGGGCAGCGAGGGCGGCGTGCCGTCCTGGGCATCGACATACGGGCGGTATGGGTCGCGTACCTCCAGGATGTGCTTGCCCTCGACCGTGAACGCGGTCGACACCAGCGCCGAGCGCTCGATGGTGGCGAGCGAGGCGATGTGCATGAGGCCGAGGTCGCTGATCAAGCCGGTCGAGGAGCGGTCGCCGTGCACCACCAGGATCCGCGCGCCGCGGGCGATCGAAAGCACCGATCGGCGCGCCTCGAGCGGCCCGCGCGCCAGATCGTTCCACACCGCCTGCACCTCGGTCAGCCGCAGCGCCAGCAAGACCGCGATGAGCCCCAGCAGAGCGCGCCGCATGCGGCGATCCGGCAGATCGAGACGCAGGCACGCGATCAGCATGAAGACGAGCGCGATCGGCAGCCGCTGGTCCGCCAGATGAGCGGCGAACAGCACGCGTGGCAGCGCCAGATAGACGACGGCGCCGACCGCGACCAGCCACCAGCCGACCGGATGGACGTGCAACGCCCCGCGCCGAGCCGCCAGCGCGGCGGCGAGTCCGATGAGGACGATCAGCGCATAGGCGACCCAGTCGCCATAGATGCGGACCGCCAGCATCAGGCCTTCGATCTTGCCCGGCAGATCCCAATAGGCCGGCACGCCGGCCGACTCCCACGTCGGGCCGGTGACGAGGAGCCAGAGGGCCGGCAGGAACGGCACGCCGGTCGCAACGAAATCGATGGCGCGGGCGGAGAGCGGCACGCTCCGCCGCGCCCACAGCCGCTGCGCCTCGAAGGCGAGCAGCTCGAGACCGTAGAGGCCGAGCGCGAACAGGTGGCAAAAGAACAGCGCCAGCACGAACAGGGCGGAGACCGAAAGCCGCCATGGCCAGGGCCGCTCGCGCACCGCCACCCAGGCCGCGAACCCCCAGAGCGCGAGGCCGATGCCGAACAGATAGTTCATGACACCGACCAGGAGCACGCCGTTGTAGAGAAACGGCGCGGCGAGGAGCGGTAGTGCCGACCAGCGGCCGGTGAGGGCGCGGTTGAGCGCGAGCGTGCCGGACAGAATGCCGGCGAAGATCATGATCGTGAAAATCTGGCCCGCCAGGTAGATGTTCATGAATCGGTGCAGCACCGGCACCACCAGATCCATCATCAGGTTGGGAATCGCCTGCCATTCGATCCGGTAGATGCGGTCGAGATCGGGGTCGCTGCCGATGGCGTCGATGATATGGGCGGTCGCCAGATGGTTGAGGTAGTCGGACAGGGGCGGCAACGGATGGGCAACGAGCGGAACCGCGACCGCCGCGGTCACCGCCAGAAACAGGAGCGCGACGGCGCTCCCCGACAGGTCGCCGCCTGGGGATGGGTCGTTATCGAGATGGGCTTCCGGCATGTGCATGGTTAAATAGTGCCACGCAAGTCCGGGCCAGCGAAAGATTTCCGCCCCTTCCGCCCGGCGGAAAATCCGCTAAAAGGTCGCCAGCCAGAAGCGAGCCCCATGACTGTCTCACCCCACGATATCGCCCACGTGCTGTCCGAGGCCCTGCCGCACATGCAGCGCTACGACGAGGAGATCGTCGTGGTGAAATACGGGGGGCATGCCATGGGCGAGGAGGAGATGGCCAGGAGCTTCGCTCGCGACATCGTGCTGATGGAGCAGACCGCCATCAATCCGGTGGTGGTGCATGGCGGCGGCCCGCAGATCGGCGACATGCTCAACCGGCTGGGCATCAAGTCGCAATTCGCGGCCGGTCTGCGCATCACCGACGCCGCCACCATCGAGATCGTCGAGATGGTGCTGGCCGGCTCCATCAACAAGCAGATCGTCGGCTACATCAACGGGGCGGGCGGCCGCGCGGTCGGTCTGTGCGGCAAGGACGGCAACATGGTGCTGGCCCGCAAGATCAACCGCACCATGGTCGACCCGGATTCGCAGATCGAGAAGATCATCGATCTCGGTTTCGTCGGCGAGCCCGAGAAGGTCGATACCACGGTGCTCACGCAGATCCTGGGCCGCGACCTCATCCCGGTGCTGGCGCCGCTCGCGATCTCCAAGGAGGGGATCACCTACAACGTCAATGCCGACACCTTCGCGGGCGCGATCGCGGGCGCCCTCAAGGCCAAGCGGCTGTTGCTGCTGACCGACGTGCCGGGCGTGCTCGACAAGTCGAAGAGCCTGATCCGCGAGCTGTCGGCGGACGACGCCCGCCGGCTGATCGCCGACGGCACCATCTCGGGCGGCATGATCCCCAAGGTCGAGACCTGCCTGTACGCGCTCGAGCAGGGCGTCGAAGGCGTCGTCATCCTGGACGGCAGGGTGCCGCATGCGGTCCTGCTCGAGCTGCTCACCGACCACGGCGCCGGCACGCTGATGCGCCGGTGAAGATGCCCGCGCGCGATTTCCGGCAGGTCGAGACCTGGGTGTTCGATCTCGACAACACGCTCTATCCGCATCACGTCAACCTCTGGCAGCAGGTGGACGAGCGCATCCGCGACTACATCGCGGAGTTCCTGGCGATCCCGCACGAGCAGGCGTTCCGGGTGCAGAAGGACTATTACAAGCGCTACGGCACCTCGATGCGCGGGCTGATGACCGAGCACGGCATGCAGCCGGACGACTTCCTCGACTTCGTCCATCAGATCGATCATTCGCCGCTCGAGGCGAACCCGGCGCTGGGCGAGGCGATCGCCGCACTGCGCGGCCGCAAGCTCATCCTCACCAACGGGACGCGGCGGCATGCCGATGCGGTCCTGGCGCGGCTCGGGCTCGCACACCATTTCGACGCCGTGTTCGACATCGTGGCGGCCGAGCTCGAGCCCAAGCCCTCGCCGCAGACCTATGCGCGGTTCCTGCACGCCCATGCGGTCGATCCGGGACGCGCCGCCATGTTCGAGGACCTGGCGCGCAACCTCGCGGTGCCTCACGGGCTCGGCATGACCACGGTCCTGGTGGTGCCCGAGGCCACCCGCGAGGTGTTCCGGGAGGACTGGGAGCTCGAAGGCCGCGACGACCCGCATGTCGACCACATCACCGACGACCTGACGGGCTTCCTTGCCCGCCTGACGGCGGCGAGCGGCCGGTGAGACCTTCCGCCCACGCCCGGCGCAACGTGCCTATGTCACCATGCGGAATCCGGCCACGGCGAAATGATGGTTGAAGGTATAAGCAAGCCGAATTCGTGTCCGCTTCATGATCGCGAAGCTGGCGGCATCGACCGCCGAAAGCTTGTGCAGGTCAGCGCCCCGAAAGTATTCCCAAGAGCGCTCCATGTCGCGAAGCTCGCAGGGAAGAATTCTCGCAGTACCGGGCTCGTACCTTCCACGCCATCGCCACGTCGCGATTGGCATTGCGATCGAGAAATGTGAACGTCTCGATCACGACGGGTACCGAGGTGTGAAGCTCGGCGCCAGCTTGCTGCAACAGATCCCATTGCTCGCGCGCCTGCGCGACATACATCAACTTGGGACGTGCCTACCCTCCGCGACGGCCCATGAGAGCTCGCTGGTGGCAACGCCGCCCGGCGTCGTCAATTCCCCGCCGGCTTGTATGGCCCCAGCTCCTTCACCGCCGCGGCGGCGAACGAGGTGTCGATGATGCGCTCGACCGTGACGGCGGGGTCCTGGATCAGCTTGCGTTCCTTGAAGAACTGCAGATCGTTGGCGAGCCCGCGCTCGTTCATGCGGCCGTCCGGGTCGATGGCGGCGGGGGTGATCTCGCGGTGCACCTTCGGGTCCTTGATGAAGGTGTATTCGGTCAGGATGGCGATCACCTCGTCGGCATTCGGCCCGGCGATCTTGCCGCCCTTGAGCGCATCATTGTATTCGCGCACCGCCTTGATGTAGGCGCGCATGAATTTCGCCGCGACCTGCGGGCGCTGGTGGGAGAACGCCTCCGAATAGAGAACCACCGCGGTCTGCTGGTCGGGATAGATTTCGTCATTGGCGGCGAACCGCACCGCCAAGCCTTCCTTGACGGCCTCCGAGGCGGTCGGCTCGTTGGTCATGCTGGCGTCGATCGCCTTGTTGGCATAGGCGGCGAGATGCTGCGGGAAGGTGAGCGCCACCATGGTGGCGTCGTCCCAGGCGAGGCCACCGCGCTTGAGCGCCTCGTTGACGGCCGAGGAATTGGCGCTGCCGAAGGTGCCGACCGCGATCTTGAGGCCCTTGAGATCTTTGAAGCTCTTGAAGCGGCCGCTGTCGATCAGGTCCTTGCGCACCAGGAGGCCGGAGAAGCCGTAGCCCGGCCGCATCGAGCCCTTGTCGGCGACGGCACGGATCGCGACGTTCTGGGCGACCGCGTTGTAGAGGCTGGCCGCCACCGTGCCGGCCCCGACATCGAGCTGGCCCATGCCGAGCGGACCGATCATCTGGGGAGAATTGGCGAGCGTGGTGAGCGAGACGTCGAGCCCCTCGGCGCGGAAATAGCCCTTCTTGTGCGCGATATAGAACCCGATATCGCTGGCGATGCCGGCCGAGGCGACTTTCACGGTGGCGATGTTCTGCGCCAGGGAAGGAAGATCGGCGAGACCGACCGATATCAGCACGAGACCGCAGCAGGCGCTGCCGGCCATGGCGGCCCAGCGGGATTTGGCAGGACGCATCCGCATGGTGTCGGTGTTCCGGGCTCCGGCGGCGCCGAGCGTGCCGGCGGCCGCGACGATGCGGCATGCGGCGGCATCCGTCAACGATCGGGGCGGCGCGGCCGCAACCCACGTCCCTTGACAGACCCTCCGGGTCCCCCGACAACGCGCGGCCGGACGGGGGCGGGGCGTTGCATTTTCGGCCCGTTGCCGCCCGTGCGGACAAGTGCTCCAGGCCAAAAGGACTACCGATGTCGCATGCCGAGCTTGCCAAGACCATCGACGACGCATTCGAGGCGCGGGATGGGATCGGGCCCGCCACCAGGGGCGCCGTGCGCGAGGCCGTGGAGGCCGCGCTCGACCTGCTCGATGCCGGCAGCGCCCGCGTCGCCGAGAAGTCCGCCGACGGCTCCTGGCGCGTCAATCAGTGGCTGAAGAAAGCTGTGTTGCTGTCGTTCCGCCTCAACGATCTCGCGGTGATCGGCGGCGGTCCCGGCCAAGCGGTGTGGTGGGACAAGGTCGCCTCCAAATTCGACGGCTGGGGCGAAAACCGCTTCCGCGCCGCCGGATTTCGGGCGGTGCCGGGCGCGGTGGTGCGCCGCTCGGCCTATATCGCGCCGGGCGTGGTGCTGATGCCCTCGTTCGTCAATCTCGGCGCCCATGTGGGCGAAGGCACCATGATCGACACCTGGGCGACGGTCGGCTCCTGCGCGCAGATCGGCAAGAGCTGCCACATCTCGGGCGGCGCCGGCATCGGCGGCGTGCTCGAGCCGCTGCAGGCCGGGCCGGTGATCATCGAGGACCGCTGCTTCATCGGGGCGCGCTCGGAGGTGGCCGAGGGCGCCATCGTGCGCGAAGGCGCGGTGCTGGCCATGGGGGTATTCATCGGCGCCTCGACCCGCATCGTCGACCGCGCCACCGGCGAGACTTTCCGGGGCGAGGTTCCGGCCTATTCGGTGGTGGTGCCGGGCGCGATGCCGGGCGGCACGATGCCGGACGGCAGCCCGGGTCCCGCGCTCGGCTGCGCCGTGATCGTCAAGCGGGTGGACGAGAAGACCAGGGCCAAGACCAGCATCAACGAATTGCTACGAGATTAGAAGGCGCGACAGAGCGAGCCGCCATGAACCCGACCTTCTGGATCTATGTGTTCACCAGCTTCCACGGCCGGATCACCCGCGAGCCGTTCTGGATCGCTTTTGCGATCATGGTGGCGCTCGAGACCATCGCGCAGTTTCTCGCCTACCGGATCCAGGGCGAGACGC
Source organism: uncultured Alphaproteobacteria bacterium (assembly GCA_963721005.1). Taxonomy (GTDB): domain Bacteria; phylum Pseudomonadota; class Alphaproteobacteria; order Rhizobiales; family Xanthobacteraceae; genus VAZQ01. The sequence goes on from CAVRHR010000003.1 coordinate 2,328,401, forward strand.
TGAGCACCATCCTGGATCTCGCCTTCACCTATCCGGAATTCGCGATCGCGGTGAAGCGCTCCAACGACCGCAACCTGTCGCCCTGGGTGGTCGCCTTGTTTTTCGCCATCAACGTCGCGCTCGATTTGTTCACGCTGCTGAACGGCGAGCTCGACAACACCGACCCGATGAACAACATCATCTTGATCCCGTTCGCGCTGCTGGCCCTTCTGCTGATCGTCGAGCTCGGATTCCGTCGCGGCACCGAAGGCCCCAACCGCTTCGGGCCCGATCCGCTCGCCAGCTCCACCACGCCCGACATCTTCCGATAATCCCATGCGCCAGCCCGCCGATCCCGTCACCATCGCCCGCGACCTGGTGCGCTGCCGCTCGGTGACGCCGGCGGAGGGGGGCGCGCTCGGCATGCTGGAAACGCTGCTCGGCGGCGCCGGATTCACGGTCGAGCGCATGACCTTCGCGGAGCCCGGGACAGTGCCGGTCGAGAACCTCTATGCCCGCCTGGGCAGCAAGGCGCCGCATCTGGTGTTCGCCGGCCACACCGACGTGGTGCCGCCGGGCGACGAGGCCAGATGGTCGCATCCTCCGTTCGCGGGCGAGATCGCCGGCGGCCGCTTGTTCGGCCGCGGCGCCGTCGACATGAAGGGCGGCATCGCCTGCGCGCTGGCGGCAGCGCTCGATCATGTGGCGGCGCGCGACGGCCAGCCGGTGGGCTCGCTCTCCTTTCTCATCACCGGCGACGAGGAGGGGATCGCGGTCAACGGCACCACCAAGCTGCTGCAATGGGCGGCCGAGCGCGGCGAGCGGTTCGACCACTGCATCCTGGGCGAGCCCAGCAGCGCGGCCGAGGTCGGCGACACCATCAAGATCGGCCGGCGCGGCTCGCTCAACGGCACCCTCACGGTCACCGGCCGGCAAGGCCATGTCGCCTACCCGCAGCTCGCCGAAAATCCGATCCGCGGCCTGACCAAGCTGATGAGCGCCCTGATGGCCGAGCCGCTCGACCGGGGCAGCGCGCATTTCGAGCCGTCCAATCTCGAGTTCACCTCGGTCGATGTGGGCAATCCGGTGGTCAACCTCATTCCGGGAGAAGCGCGCGCGCGCTTCAACATCCGCTTCAACGACTGCCACAGCCAAGCTTCGCTCAAGGCCTTGGTCGAGGCGCGCGCGCAGGCGGCGGCAGCAGCAGCGCCGACGCATTGGCGCATCGATTGGGAGCGGTCGAACGCCGACGTGTTCCGGGCGGAGCCCGGCCCATTCCTGGATCTGGTGGTCGGCGCCATCGCGGAGGTCGCCGGCCGCACCCCGAAGCTCTCCACCACCGGCGGCACCTCGGACGCGCGCTTCATCACGCACCATTGCCCGGTGCTCGAGCTCGGCCTGGTGGGACGCACCATGCATCAAGCCGACGAATTCACCACGCTCGCCGACCTGATGCTGCTCACCGCGGTCTATCGGCGCATCCTGGAGCGATACTTCGCTTGAGGCCGCCGGCCCGTCCGCGGACGAGCCGGCCGCCCTCAATCGGCTTTATCCTGCGGGCGAAGCCTACCTATCGTCGTCCCGATCGTGCCGGTCGTCTCGGTCGTCCCGGTCGCCGTGACGCTCTACGCCGGTTCCCGGGGTGGACGAGACGCCGCGCAGGACCTCGCCGAAGCGCGCCGTCTTCAGCGTCGTGAAAGTTTCGCCCGCGGGCAGGCTGGTGGCCGCCAATTGATCGGTGATTGCCACCAGCTTGTTCGGGTCGGCCCCTTGATCGCCGTTTCCGCTCACCGTCGAGGTGATGCCCCAGAGCGTGACCGTGCCGTCGCGATTGACGCGGCCGGTGATGTTGCGAAGCCCGTCGGTGGCGGGAGACCAGGGCAGTCCGGTCTTCGGATTCTGGCCGGTGGGATAGTCGGCGACGGTATACGGCACGCCGAGGGCCAGTCCCGCGGCCAGGACGTAAGCCTGCTTCCATGCCCCGATCGTATCGTCGAAGACCCACTTCTGCAGTCCCGCCGTAGTCTGGTTGGCTGCCGCCGTATAGGTCCCGGTCGCGGCGTTGAAGGTGCTGGTGCCGTCGCCTTCGTCCGCGACATAGAGCGTCTTGGCGTTCGCGAACCAGATTCCGAACGGGAAGGATGTCTTGCTTTTCAGCGCCGTCGGGAAGCCTTTCAGGACGCACATGTTGTACGGCACCACGCCTTGCGTCTGCAGGACCGCGGCATTGTAGATGATCGGCGAGGTAGGCAGCCTGGCCAACGAGCTCGGCAGACCGACGCCGCTCGGACATGCCAGCGGCTTGCCGGTGCCGTCGAATCCGCTCGCATCCACGAAATACACCGTGTTGATGCCGTTGCCGCCGCTGCCCTTGGTGAAATAGACGACGTTGTCGAAGATCGTGAGGCCGCGGAAGTTGGTGTCCTTGCCGACCTTGTCCGCCTTGGAGCCCAGCTGGGTGATGCTGAAGCTGCCGACCGGAGTGGGAAGGCCCGGATCCTGCTCGGCCAGCGGCTTGGTCTGCTCGGTCATGATTTGCGCGCCCGCCCCGATGATGATCCCGGTCGGCTGCGGATCCGCCCCGTTGCCGGCGTTGCCGGCGGTGTAGAGAAGGTGCGCGCCGTTCGTATTGTTCAGGATCGCGGCGCGGCCGTTGTTCCCGCTGTAGGCATTGGTCTTGGTGAAGTGGAATTTTCCCTCCCGGTCGACCCGCGCCACCACGCGGAAATTCGTCTCGCTGACCGGATTGGTCGGATCGACGACCGCCTGCGTGTTGGAGTTGGAGACGTCGATCGCGTCGATCGGCGCCAGGTAGCCCATGAAAGTCACGAATCGGCCGTCGGTCGACAGATTGAGCGCGACTTCCGATTTGGACGAGAAGCTGCCGACCATCTGATCGGCGTTGGGCAACACTCTGCGCTGCGAGCTGTTGGGCACCTCGAGCGAGCTTACCAGCTGCCCGGACGGCTTCAGCTGGTCCAGGACGATCTTTGAGGTGATGCCGAAACTGGCGTCGACCAGCGCATTGTTCCAAACTGCCGGGTAGGTGCCGCTGTCCGTTGCGGTGGCGCAGGCGGGAGGAATGCAGTTGGGCGGAAGCTGGGTGACCCCGGCCACGATATTTTTGGAGTTGTCGTCGTAGACGACCCGGCTGACCAGCAAATTGCCTGGCCGCAGATCCGACCCCTCGTCGTCGGCACGGGCGGTTGGCCCGCCGGCGACGCCCGACAACAACAGCGTGACTGCCAACCCCGAGCTCAACGTCTGCGTGCGCGGGAACGCGCGCGTCTTCATGTCTGACATCGTAAACCCCTGTTGCCTCTGAATTTTGCCAATGCGACCCGCACACCTGCGCGTGAAGGCGCGCCGACGACCGTGCTGCTGTTTTGTTACAGCCGTGCGAAATCGGGATGGGGGATGAATGAAATGTGTCGGATCGCGACGGTAGCCGGCTGTCGCGTAACCGCATCGGGCGGGCGTGAAGCCTCAGTAGTCCACCTGCGCCAGGTAAAGCCCCTGTGGCGGCGCCACCGGGGCGCAGGCGGACCGGTCGCGGGCGTCGCGCGCGGCCGCGAGCTCGTCCGGGGTCCAACGGCCGAGACCGACCAGGACCAAGGCCCCGACCATGGAGCGCACTTGCGAATGCAGGAACGAGCGCGCGCAAGCCGTGATCCGCAGCTCCGTCCCGGAGCGCACCACATCGAGCCGGTCGAGCGTCTTGACCGGCGACTTGGCCTGGCACTCCACATCGCGGAAGGTCGTGAAATCGTGGCGGCCGACCAGGCACTGCGCCGCCTGCCCCATCGCCGCCTCGTCGAGCCGGCCCGCAACGCGCCAAGCGAGCCCCCGCTCGAGCGTCAGATCGGAGCGGCGGTTGACGATGCGGTACAGATAGCGCCGCTGGCGCGCCGAGAACCGGGCATGGAAGGTGTCCGGCACCTGCTCGGCCGCCAGCACCGCGACCGGATGCGGCCGCAGATGCGCCGTCAAGGCATCGCGCACGGTGTCGGTCCGCCAATCCTTGGCGAGGTCGATGTGGGCGATCTGGCCGAGCGCATGCACGCCGGCATCGGTGCGCCCGGCGCCCTGCACCTTCACGGGCTCGCCGCACAGCGCCTGCGCGGCGGTCATCAGCACGCCCTGCACCGACAGGCCGGCATCCTGCAGCTGCCAGCCGATGAAGGGCGTACCGTCATATTCGATCAGCAGCTTGTAGCGGGGCATGTCAGCTGAGCCGCAAGCCGGGTTTGAGCGGCGAGCCGCGCAGGAATTCCTCAGCCGCCATCGCCCGGGCGCCGGCGCGCTGCAATTCCAAGATGCGGACGGCGCCTTCGCCACAAGCGATCGTGAGGCGATCGTCCAGCACGGTGCCGGGCGCGCCGGCGCCCTGCCCTTGCGTGGTGCGCAGGACCTTGACCCGAACCGGCTCGCCGTCGAGCGGAAGCTCGAACCAGGCGCCCGGAAACGGCGAAAGCCCGCGAGCATGATCATGCACACGGCGCCAGGGTCCGCGCCAATCGATGCGCGTCTCGGCGCGGTCGAGCTTGGCCGCGTAGGTGACGCCCGCCTCCGGCTGCGGCTGCGGCTGCGGCCGCGACGCGCTGCCTTGGAGATCATCGAGCGCGCGCCCCATCAGGCGGGCGCCGAGAGCAGCCAGCCGGTCATGCAGATCGCCGGCGGTTGCGTCGGGGCCGATCGGCACTCGCTCCATCAGGGCGATCGGTCCAGTATCGAGCCCGGCCGCCATCTGCATCACGGTTACGCCGGTCTCGACGTCGCCGGTCATGATGGCCCGATTGATCGGCGCCGCTCCGCGCCAGCGCGGCAGCAGCGAAGCGTGCACATTGAAGCATCCGAGCCGCACCGCCGCCAGGACGGGCTCGGGCAGGATCAGCCCGTAGGCGACGACCACAGCGGCATCGGCGCGGTGCGCCGCAAACGCCGCCGTGGCCGCCGCGTCCCGCAATGTGCCCGGCGACAGCACGGAGAGCCGCAGGCGCCGCGCCTCGCGCTCGACCGGACTTGGCGTCAGCTCGAGGCCACGCCGGCCGGCGGGCTTGGGGGCACGCGTATACACCGCCGCGACCTCGTGGCCGCGCTCGACGATCTCGTTGAGCGTCGGCACCGCGAAATCAGGCGTGCCCATGAAGATCAGGCGCAGCGGCATGAGAGCCCGAGCGCCCGAATGAGCGCCAACATCATGGATACGAGCGCAACCGATCCGGACCAGGTAAATGTGAACATTTGGCTCACTGGCACTCGCTCACACGTTCTCCCTCGATGGTCATGCGCCCGGCCTGGAGCTGGCGGCCCAGCATCGACGACGCGGTCGTGACCGTGGCGGAGTAGTGCTCCGGCGCATCGAACAGGAACTCGCCGGTCAAATCCATGTCGAGCTGTCCGGTGCATTGCAGGTGCCATTTCAGCCGCTCTGGCGTCAGCGTGTGCTCGACCATCTCGCAGGTCGAATTGACGGTACGGCCGACGGGGCTGAAAGTCTTCTCGAGGTCCGCCACATCGGCGGGCGTGAGGCAGCGCGTGCTCTCCTGCTCGCGTCCCGCCACCCCGTCGATGACGGGCCGGCTGAGAATACGCCAAAGTCCGGGCCGCAGGCCGTCGGCGCGGGCCGTCGGGGGGCTCAGCAGAACGAGCAGCACCATTGCGGCCGCCCGTTGGGCGGCAAAAACCGCATGATTCATCCTGAAACTCCGAATTTTCTTCGCCTTGGCCGCAGTTCAGGCGGATCGTTAACCAGTCGCTAACCATAAGCCAGGCAAATTTTGCCGGGGGGCGTCATCATCCCTTTGGCGTCGAACCGAGGATGGACCTTGGACGCGGGCGCGGTTCCTCTCGTTCAGGCGAGCGGCCTGCCCGCCGCCGTGCAGACCTTTCATGCCCATGATCGCGGCAAGCGGAAGCCATCTGAACCCATGACGGACACGACTGAAGTAAGAGTAGCCGCGGGCAAGTTCGCGTTGCCGGGGCTGGGCGAGATGGGCGCCATGCTGCGGCGCGGCGACATCGGCCTCGCCATCGGGGTGATGGCCATCCTGGTGGTCCTGATCCTGCCGCTGCCGGCGGGGCTGCTCGATTTTGCCCTCGCCATGTCGATCATCCTGTCGGTGCTGATCCTGATGACGGCCCTGTTCATCCAGGCACCGCTGGAATTCTCCGCGTTTCCGACCGTGCTGCTGATCGCCACCATGCTGCGGCTGGCGCTCAATCTCGCCTCGACCCGCCTCATCCTGGCGCGCGGGCACGAGGGCACCGACGCCGCCGGCCACGTGATCCAGGCTTTCGGCAATTTCGTGATGGGCGGCAATTTCGTCATCGGCATCATCGTGTTCACGATCCTGGTGATCGTGAACTTCGTGGTCATCACCAAGGGCTCGGGCCGCATCGCCGAGGTGGCGGCGCGCTTCCACCTCGACGCCATGCCGGGCAAGCAGATGGCGATCGACGCCGACCTCTCGGCCGGCCTGATCGACGAGGGCGAGGCACGCCGCCGGCGCCGGACGCTCGAGGACGAGAGCGGCTTCTTCGGCGCCATGGACGGCGCCTCCAAATTCGTGCGCGGCGACGCCGTCGCCGGCCTGCTGGTGGTGTTCATCAACGTCATCGGCGGCATGATCGTCGGTATCGCGCAGCAAGGCCTCGCATTCTCGGAGGCGGTGCGCACCTATACGTCGCTCACTGTCGGCGACGGCCTGGTCACGCAGATTCCGGCCCTCATCGTCTCCACCGCGGCAGGCCTGCTGGTCGCCAAAGCCGGGGTCTCGGGCGCCGCCGACCAGGCGCTGGTGCGCCAGCTCTCCAGCTACCCCAAGGCGCTCGGCATGTCGTCCGCCGCCATGGTGGTGATGGCGCTCCTGCCCGGCATCCCGATGCTGCCGTTCCTGCTCTTGGGCGGCGGGGCGGCGTTCCTCGCCTATACGACCGACAAGGTCAAGAAGCACGAGGTGGTGGCCGAGACCAAGAAGGCGGAAGAGGCCAAGGCCCCGCCTGCCGAGGAGCCGATCTCGGCCTCGCTCAAGATCGACGACGTCAAGATCGAGCTCGGCTATGCGCTGTTGCCGTTGGTGAGCTCGCCGGACGGCACCGACCGGCTGACCGAGCAGATCAAGGCACTGCGCCGCTCGCTGGCGGTCGAGATGGGGTTCGTGATGCCGCCGGTGCGGCTCCTCGACAACGTCCAGCTCGACGCCAATACCTATGTGATCAAGATCAAGGAAGTGGAGGCCGGCACCGGTCGGGTATGGCCCGGCCAGCAGATGGTGATGGACCCGGCCGGGGCGGCCGTGAGCCTGCCCGGCATCCACACTTCCGAGCCCACCTTCGGGCTGCCGGCGACCTGGATCGATCCGGGCCTCAAGGAGGAAGCCGCCATTCGGGGCTACACCGTGGTCGATGCCGCGACCGTGCTGTCGACCCACCTCACCGAGCTCATCAAGACCAATGTGGCCGAGCTCCTGTCGTATGCAGAGGTCAGCAAGCTGATCAAGGACCTGCCCAAGGAGCAGGGCGAGCTGGTCAAGGACATCGTTCCCTCGCAGATCTCGGTCTCAGGCATCCAGCGTGTGCTGCAGAACCTCCTGGCCGAGCGGATCTCGATCCGCGATCTCGCCACCATCCTGGAAGGCATCGCCGAGGCGCTACCGGCCTCGCGCAGCCCCGCCACCCTGGCCGAGCATGTGCGGGCGCGCCTGGCGCGGCAAATCTGCGCCCAGCACACCACCCATGCGGGCCACCTGCCGCTCATCGCCCTCACGGCGAAATGGGAGCAGGCCTTCGCCGAATCGATCGTCGGCCAGGGCGACGAGCGCACGCTGGCGATGCAGCCCTCCCGGCTGACCGAGTTCATCACGCTGGTGCGGGAGCGCTTCGAGGAGGCCGCCAAGGTGGGCGAGGCACCGGTGCTGGTGACCTCGGCCGGCGCCCGGCCCTTCGTGCGCGGCGTGGTGGAGCGCTTCCGCGCCCAAACCCCCGTGCTGTCCCAGGCCGAAATTCACCCGCGGGCACGGCTGCGGACCATCGGGAGCATTTGAGGGCCGGCGCCCGGACCCCCGACATCCCGGTGAAGCGATTGAAATAACGCGGTAATCACCATTTCGTGAAAGGGCTTGGAACCATCCGGCGCCCCACCAGTTAACCAAGCATCACGGCAAGGGGGAGTTTGGGGTCGTGCCTCGGGTCGAGGGGACGAGGCGGCGTCTTTTTTGTGTGGGTTGCGTAACTCTCCATGAACCTTTTTCCGGCTCGTGGCGACCAATGCACAAGAGCTGGGAGGATGCCATGAACAACTCCTCGATGTTTACCGCGGACCGTGGGACCCACCTGAAGATCGTGGTCGTCTCCCTTATTTGCGCGACGATCGTCGCCGGGATCGGGATCGCGTCTCGTGCCAACGTCCCCAGCGGCCGCATGGAAGCCGGGGTCATTACGGTCGGCAAGCCGCTGACGGCCTCCACCACCGCCGGAACCTCGATCCGTTGAGCCGTTCGGGCTGGCCGGATTTCGCCGATACAACCGCGCGCCCCGATTGGGGCGCGTTGTCATTTTGAGCTCTACTCGTCGAACGCGGGGGCCGGCGGGGGCTTGACCGCGGGCGCCGTATCCGGAAGCGCATGAATCCCAAGGGACATCAGCACCGGCGCGGGCCGCAAACCGGCTGGCAGGCGATCGGGAACGAACTTCCAGGCGGTCAGCAAGGCCAGCAGCCCCACCACCAGCAGGCCCATGGCAGCCGCCGCCACGCGCCAGCGGCCGCGGCTGCGGATCACATCGCCGGTGATTTCCGGACGCCTAACCGCAAGCTGGCCCTCATCGGACGGCTTTGGGGGCGCCGGTGGGGCCTCGATCGCCGGCTTCAGGGACGGCTCAGGGTCCGACTTCGCGACCAATTCCTGTGATCGGGCCTCCGGTTCGGGTTGGACTTCCACGGCCGCAGGCTTCTCTGCGCCACCCAGGGCAAGCGCCGTCGCAGCCTCCTCCCCGGCCGCCGCGGTGCCTGGCGGCCTCTCGGCCTCCCCGGCCGCGGCAACCTCCGCCGGCGGCTGGGTCGTTCCGGGGATAGCCGAATCTTGCGGCTGGAGCACCGCTACGGGCGCCGAGTCATCCGCCGGTGGCATTTCGGCATTGACCGGCGTCACGATCGGTTCCGGGGGCGGCGGACTCGCAGTCGCCCCGGTCAGGAGCTTGGCGTCGGGGGCCGGCTCGCGCGGGGGAAGCTCGGCAATCTTCGCCTTGATCCGCTGCAATATCTTGGCATCGGGCTCGACCGGCTCGACCATCAGGTGGAGCTCGCCGAACCGGCGCTCCCAGATGCGGACCATGGCAATGAACCCATGATCCGTCTTCAGTAGGGCTTGCGCGTTGGCACGCTCCTCCGAATCGAGGCTGCCGAGCACGAATTCGGCTGCGAGCAGGTCCGTTTCCTCGTCGATCAGGAAGTTAGACATTGCTCGAGCTCGAACAGACTGCGCCGAAGGGAGGCCTTGAGCAGGTTGGCCGGCAAATCGAGCTTGGCGGCCAGCTGATCGCGGCTGAAGGCACCGTAAAAGGCGAGCAGCAGCATGCGCTGGCGGTCCGGCTCGAGCCGCCCGATGCAGGTGAGCAGGCGCTTGAGCTCCTCCGGCATTTCGCGGCGCGGCAGCACCCCCGGGCTTTCGGCTTCCGCCAGCACGGGCTCGCTGTCGTCGGCGCCGGCATTGGGCTTGCGGGCGAGGTCGATCGCCCTGCGGCGGGCGATGGCGACCATCCAGGCGACCGGGTTGGAGAGCGCCGGATCGAACTCGCCGACGCTGCGCCAGACCTGCAGATAGGTCTCCTCCATCACGTCGGCCGCCAGATCGTGCCGCCGCAGGATACGCAGCACGACCCCGTAGATCTTGGCGCTGGTGGTGGCATAGAGGCGGTCGAAGGCCCCGACGTCGCCACGGGCGATGGCCGCGAGAAGCCAAGTGATTTCAACGGGCGTCAACATCTGTTCCGCTACCCTCCGGCCGCGCCGTGCCGGGCCCGATTATCGCCGCCGAACCGGCAGTCCGTCGAGACAGGAATGCAATGAATTACACAGGTGGGGCCCGGTTGGGTGACATTTTATGCAAACCACCCCGGCTTCCCCGGTCGTGCAACCGCCCGGGCGGCCCGCCCAAAGGCGGTCCAAAGCTGAAAGTCGGGATTGGCCGCGCCGGCGCCGGGGCGCTTTCAGGCGTGGGCACCGTTGCGCATGAGCCCGATGGCATCGAGCTCGGCCTGCTCGCGCGCGTTCGCCTCTTCGCGCTCGCGCATCTGATCGCGCTCATCGAGCAGCTCGATCTTCTTCATCTCCTCGAACGCCTCCGCCAGCGCGGCGGTCGCGGCCTCGAGCTGAAGCCTGAGATCATCGGCCGAGCGCTGCAGGTTCTCGCGCCGCTGCATCGCCGCCTTGGCATAGGTCGGGTAGGCGAAATGCCCCGGATCGTGAATGCCGGCGCGGTCCTGCTCCGACTTGATCTCGCGATCGAGATCGACGGCCATGCGCTCGAATTCGGCGATCATGCCCTCGATCTGCGCGACTTTACGACGCCTCTCGTCGACCTGGAATTTCTTGAGGCGGATGAGCGTTTCGCGTGACTTCATCGAACTCTTACTCCCCCGAAGCCCGGAATCTGAACCCGGAAACCCGGGACCGCGACCAGCGGCGCGGACACCGCCGTTGGAAACCGCCGCGGTCCCGACCAACCCCCACTGTGGGGTCATAACGTTAGTTTTCGGTTTCCATGTCGCGCAGGATTTGCTCAAGTCGTTCATATCCTTGCTGGAGGCCGGTGGCTTCTTCCTTGCTCTGGGCCAGAAAGTCCTCCAGCGGCTGATGTAGACGGATGGCTTCGTCGACCTCCTGGCTGGAACCGGACCGATAGGCGCCGAGCCTGATCAGCTCCTCCATGTCCGAATAGGTCGCCATTACCCGCCGAGCCCGATTAATGAGCGGCAAATAGGCGGGTTCGGCCGCCCGCGGCATAGTGCGGGAGACGGACTTGAGGATGTTGATGGCCGGATAGCGGCCGCGCTCGGCGATCGCGCGCTCCATGACGATGTGGCCGTCGAGGATGCCGCGGACCGCATCCGCGATCGGCTCATTGTGGTCGTCGGCATCCACCAGTACCGTGAAAATGCCGGTTATCGTGCCGCGCTCGGCGCCCGGACCGGCGCGCTCCAGCAGCCGCGGCAGCTCGGTGAAGACGGTCGGGGTGTAGCCCTTGGCGGTCGGCGGCTCGCCGCCGGAGAGCCCGATCTCGCGCTGCGCCATGGCGAATCTGGTGACGGAATCCATCAGCACCAGCACGTCCTGGCCTTCGTCGCGGAAGGATTCGGCAATGGCGAGCGTCAGGTAGCCGGCCTGCCGGCGCATCAGGGCAGGCTGGTCGGAGGTGGACACGACCACCACCGAGCGTGCCAAGCCGACCGGGCCGAGATCATCCTGCAGGAACTCCTGCACCTCGCGGCCGCGCTCGCCGACCAGCCCGATGACCGAGACATTGGCGGCCACATTGCGGGCCAGCATGGACAGAAGGATCGATTTGCCCACGCCGGAGCCGGAAAAGATGCCCATGCGCTGGCCCCGGCAGCAGGTGATGAACGTATTGAGGGCTCGCACCCCGAGATCGAGCGGACCGCCGACGCGCTGGCGCGAATGCGCCGGCGGCGGCGCATTGCGGAACGGATAGGGCGAGGGTCCCAGCCGCAATGGGCCCTTGCCGTCGATCGGCTCGCCCATGCCGTCCACCACCCGGCCGAGCCAGCCCTGGCAGGGCCGCACCGCCGCGGCCACGCCGGTGACGATCGCGCGGCAACCGCGGCGGACCCCTTCCAGGGCCGCATACGGCATCAGCAGCGCATTGGCGTTGGAAAACCCCACCACTTCGCAGGGGATTGCACGGCCTGGGCCGGTTTCCACCACCACCCGGGCCCCGACCGGCATGGCATGGATGGGCCCCGCCACCTCCACCATCAGGCCGCGCACCCCGACTACCCGGCCGTAGATCTCGGCCCCGTCGAGCTCCTCGATCTGCTCGGCCAGCGCCTTCATGCAATTCCCCCGCCCCGGTGCGGGGTTAGGGCTTGCTTCTTAACTTCGTGTTTACCCGGGTCGTTAATCATTGCGTCACCGTCTGAGGGACATGTCAGGCAAACTCGCCCGGCCAGAACGGCGGGGCGAGGCTTACGAATCGGCTGCTGCCGGTTCCTAATGTGGAACATGAACTATCGCTTGGCTAAAAAACCAACCCTGTGCAATATCTTAAGGCGATTCGCGGGCTTTTGCCCAGGGAATTGCGGCGCACTGGAATCAGGTTTGGTTAACCATGCGCGATTAGTGTTCCAAGTCTGTTTGTTCCAAAGCGTTTGCATGGGCCGCCGCTGCGGCGTGCCGACCTTAAGCCCGTAGCGGCGAGGAAGGGGACTGGCATGCGCGTATTGCTGATCGAGGATGATAGCGCCACCGCTCAATCTATCGAGCTGATGCTTAAATCCGAGAGCTTCAACGTCTACACGACGGATTTGGGGGAAGAGGGTGTCGATCTCGGCAAGCTGTACGACTACGACATCATATTGCTGGATCTGAATCTTCCCGACATGTCGGGTTTCGAGGTGCTGCGCACGCTGCGCGTCTCCAAGGTGAAGACGCCGATCCTGATCCTGTCCGGCCTCGCCGGCATCGAGGACAAGTGCAAGGGTCTCGGGTTCGGCGCCGACGACTATATGACCAAGCCTTTCCACAAGGATGAATTGGTGGCGCGGATTCACGCGATCGTGCGCCGATCCAAGGGTCACGCGCAATCGGTCATCCAGACCGGCGATCTCATCGTCAATCTCGACACCAAGACGGTCGAGGTCACCGGCGCCCGCGTGCACCTGACCGGCAAGGAGTACCAGATGCTGGAGCTCCTGAGCCTGCGCAAGGGCACCACGCTGACCAAGGAGATGTTCCTCAACCATCTCTATGGCGGCATGGACGAGCCCGAGCTCAAGATCATCGACGTTTTCATCTGCAAGCTGCGCAAGAAGCTGGCCAACGCCTCCAGCGGCAAGAACTATATCGAGACGGTATGGGGCCGCGGCTATGTGCTGCGCGAGCCGAGCGAAGAAGAGGGCAAGATTTCGGCTTGAGGATTTGCGAGCTTCGCAGGTTCCGAACCCTACACTGCAAAAAACCCCGCCAATTGGCGGGGTTTTTTGCATTTCGCCGAGCCCGATAAGATATAAGAAACGGAACGGAGCTCCGAAGCATGACCTCGGCGAACCGGTTGAGCCGGCGTTCCCTTCTGGTTCGCGCCGCCGCCAGCGGCGGCGGCCTGATGCTGGGCTTTTGGCTGCCCGGCGGCCGGGCATCTGCGCAAGCGGCCGACGACGTTCCCGAGGTCAATGCCTGGATCATCATCCAGCCCGATGACACGGTCATCATTCGGGTGAGCCGCTCGGAAATGGGCCAAGGCGTTTTCACGGCGCTGCCGATGCTGGTCGCCGAGGAGCTCGAGTGCGATTGGAGCAAAGTGAGGCCGGACTTTGCCTCACCGTCCGAAAATCTCCGGCGGCGCCGGGTCTGGGGCGACATGTCGACCAATGCCAGCCGCTCGGTCGCCGCATCGCAGCAAACCTTGCGCTTGGCCGGCGCGACCGCCCGGGAAATGCTGGTCGCGGCCGCGGCGGCGCGCTGGGACGTGCCGGCACGCGAATGCCGGGCCGAGAACAGCACCATCACCCATCTGCCGAGCGGGCGCACGGTGCAATTCGGCGAGGTGGCGCAGGCGGCCGCCGCCATGCGGCCACCCGCGCATGCCAAGCTGAAAGCGCCCAAGAGCTGGAAGCTGATCGGCACGCCGCAGCGGCGCTTCGACGTCCTCGACAAGATCACGGCGCAACCGATCTACGGGATCGATGTGCGGGTGCCCGGCATGCTCTACGCCGCGATCCGGCAGTGCCCGGTCTTCAAAGGCAGCTTGCGATCTGTCGATGAGACCAGGGTCGCCGGCATGAAAGGCGTTCAGCGGATCGTCCGGCTCGCCGATGCGGTCGCGGTGGTGGCGGAGAGCTGGTGGCAGGCCCAGCAGGCGGTCATGGCGCTGCCGGTGATCTGGGATACCTTCGGCAACGAGCAGGTTTCGAGCCATACCATCGAAGCGGCGTTGCGCGAGGGCCTGTCGCGGCCCGACGGCATCGGACGGCGCGACGGCGATGTCGCTGGCGCACTGGTCGGCGCGGCGCGACGTATCGATGCCGAGTACCGGATTCCATTTCTTGCCCACGCCACCATGGAGCCGCAGAATTGCACCGCGCATGTCGGCCCTGATCGGGTGGAGATCTGGGCGCCCACGCAGGACGCCGAGACCGCCCTCGCGACCGCTGCGGATGCCGCCGGCCTATCGCGCAGCAAGGTCGTGGTTCACCGCACCATGGTGGGCGGCGGCTTCGGCCGGCGCGGCGCGGTCCAGGATTTCGTGCGGCAAGCGGTGCTGATCGCCAAAGAGGTCGGGGTGCCGGTGCAGCTCATCTGGAGCCGGGAGGAGGATATCGGTCGCGCCTTCTATCGGCCGATGGCGCTCGCGCGCCAGAGCGCCGGCCTGGATGCGTCCGGCATGCCGACCGCCTGGCAAGTGCGCGTTGCCGGCCTCTCGATCGTGGCCTCGGTCATTCCGGAGATGAACGCCATCATCGATCGGAACTTCCTGCAGAACCTGCTCGAGGACATGCCGTACGGGATTGCGAACTATCTGGTCGACTACGCGGTGCGCAGCACCCATGTGCCGGTCGGAATCTGGCGCAGCATCTACTATTCCCAGAACGCCTTCTTCAAGGAGAGCTTCATCGATGAGATGGCGCATGCCGGAGGCCGGGATCCCTACCGGCTGCGCCGTGCGCTGCTCGCCGGCAAGCCCAGGCATCTCGCCGTGCTCGACGCCGCCGCGATGCGGGCGGGCTGGGGCTCAGCGCCGCCGGCGGGCGTGTTCCGCGGCATCGCAATCAACGAAGCTTGCGAGAGCATCTGCGCGCAGGTGGTCGAAGCCTCGGTCAGCGACACCGGCACGGTGCGCGTGCATCGCGTGATATCGGCGATCGATTGCGGCCATGTGGTCAATCCGCTGACGGTGGAGTTGCAGACCGAGGGCGCCGTCGTGTTCGCCCTGACGGCCGCGCTTTACGGCGAGATCACGGTCGCGGACGGCCGCGTGCAGCAGAGCAATTTCCACGACTACGAGATGCTGCGCATGGCCGACATGCCGCGGGTGGAGACCATCATGCTACCGAGCGGGGACGCGAGCGGCACGGTCTGGGGCGGCGTGGGCGAGCCGCCGGTCGCCCCGTTGGCCCCGGCGCTGTGCAACGCCATCTTCGCGGCCACCGGCCGGCGCATCCGCTCGCTGCCTCTGAAGAACCACGACTTGCGCGCGCCGGCGACCGCGCCTTGAAGCCGCCGGGCGCGGCGGGGCCTCAGCCGGGGCAGCGATGCAGGACCGCCTTGTAGGTACCCTCGTTCTGGGCCATGTCGAAGGTGTCGTTGTCCTTCTTGGTGAAGGTCACGGCACTCGCCATGACGGCGCCCGAGCTGAACTTGCAGGTGACCCGCATGGCGAGGCTGTTGCCATCCTGCTGCTTGCTGTCGATCGAGCAGACGCCGCCCGAATAGGACACGTCCTGCGCCGTCACCTTGACGCGCAGGAATTGCTGCTGGCTGCCGTCGCCGCGACACAGCTCGTTTTGCGTGAAGATGCCTTCAATCGGAAAATCGCCCTCCGCATAAGCGCAATTCAGGATCATCGCCAAACCTGCTGCGGCGACGAATTTCCGCTTGCCGCCGGTCCGCTTGCTGGCAGACCGCATTTTGCCGATAATGCCCGACATAGGCCGTTCCTTCGATGTTTCAGCGACTTCGCCGCAGATCAAGGCCAACTGAAGCCCTTCTATCGCATCAAACACGCTGGAAACAACCCCAACGGATGCCGGGGATCGCATTCCCGGGCGGGCGATGCGCGCGCGCAACAAGCGGTCACCGCCTGTGGATTGGGCCGCACGATATCCGGAGGCGAATACCACAGAGGCGGTACCGCAGATGCCCACGCCCAAGCGCAGATCCAGGCACGGTGCCGAAATTCCGGTTATCGGGTTCGGCACCGGCAACCTCGGCGAGAATTGCGCCGATATCGTCGCGGCCGCGCTGGCTGCCGGCTATCGCCACATCGACACCGCGCGAAAATACGGCACCGAGCGCGGCGTCGGCGAAGCCATCCGGGCCGCCCGCGTGCCGCGCGACGAGATTTTTCTGACCACCAAAGTGTCGCACGAGGATCTGCATGCGGGCGATTTCGAGCGCTCGACGCAGGCGAGCTTGCGGGCGCTTGGTCTCGATCAGGTCGATCTGCTGCTCGTGCACTGGCCGGCCCGCGGCACGCCGCTGCCGGAGACCATGGGAGCGCTCGCCGCGATGAAGCGTCGAGGTCTCACCCGCCATGTCGGGGTTGCGAATTTCAACATCGCGCTGCTCGACGAGGCGATCAGCCTGTGTCCGGAACCGTTGGCCGCCCTGCAGGCCGAATATCACCCCTATCTCGACCAGACCAAGGTCCTGGCGGCCTGCCGCCGGCGCGGGCTGATCTTCGTGGCCTATTGTCCGCTCGCGCGCGGCCGGCTGATCGGCGATCCGACGATCGTCGAGATCGCCCGGACCAGGGGCAAGACCGCGGCCCAGATCGCGCTGCGCTGGCTCGTTCAACAGGACGATGTCGCGGCCATTCCGCGATCGGCGAATCCCGGGCGCGCCGCGGAGAATCTCGATGTTTTCGGATTCGTCCTCACCGACGACGAGATGGCGCGCATCGCCGCGCTCAAACGCCCCGATGGCAGGGTGGTCAACCCGCCCGGACGCATCTCCGCTTGGGATGTCTGACGAGCGGCTGCGTCAGCGCGCGGTCGCCAGCCGCAGTGCCGGCCGGGCGTCACAAGCAATCCTGGCTTTGGCCGCCGGGCTCGGCGCATAGACGCCACGGCGATCCGGCAGCGGCTTGAAGCTGTCGGTGAGCCCAACCACCGTCTCGGCGGCGCCGAGCACCAGATAACCGTCGCATTCCATGATCCGTGCGATGCGATCGAGCACGCGGCTCTTGGTCTCCTGATCGAAGTAGATCAGCACGTTGCGACAGAACACCAGATCGAACGGCCCCAGATGGATGAATTCGTGCAGCAGATTGAACGACCGGAATTGCACCATCGCGCGCACATCGGGGTTGATCTGCCAGGCATCGCCGATCTGATCGAAATACTTGATAAGGAGCTGGATCGGTAACCCGCGCTGCACCTCGAATTGGCTGAAGATTCCCGACTTTGCCTTCTCCAGCACCTGCGTCGAGAATTCGGTGGCGACGATCTCGATCTGCCGTCCCGCGACCAGCTCGCCCATCTCCTTGAGGCACATGGCGAGCGAATAGGGCTCCTGCCCGGTCGAGGCGGCCGCACTCCAGATGCGAATGCGCCGATTGGCGGAGCGCGCCGCCAGCAGCGCCGGCATGATGGTTTGGCGAAAATGCTCGAATGGGAGCTTGTCGCGGAAGAAGAACGATTCGTTCGTGGTCATCGCCTCGGCCACCTCGGTGACCAGCGGCTCGTTGTTCGGCGCCCTGAGCTTCTCCACCAGATCCGCCAAGGTGGCGATGCCGGAGCGGTGCGCGACCGGCTGCAGGCGGCTCTCGACCAGGTATCGCTTGTCGGCGGACAGCACCAGACCGGAACGCTCCTTCAGGAGCTTGCGCAGATAGTCGAAGTCGGCGGGCGTCATGACCGCCCCCCGGAGAACAAGCTGCTGAGCTTGGAGGCGATCTGATCGATCGGCAGCACGGCGCAGCACAGGCCGGCCCTGCTCACCGAGCCCGGCATGCCCCACACGACGCTGGTGTCCTCGTCCTGCGCGATGACGCTGCCACCGGCCGCCACGATGTCGGCGGCACCGCGCGCACCGTCCGAGCCCATGCCGGTGAGCACCAGGGCCAGGTTCCAGCTGCCCCAGGTCTCGGCGGCGGAGGAGAACATGGGATCGACAGCCGGCTTGCAAAAGTTGATCTGCGGGCCGTCGTCGAGCGCCGCCGACGGCACGCCGTCGCGGCGGACGACCCGCAGATGCCGGCCGCCCGGCGCGATGTAGATCGCGCCGGCGCGAAGCGCCTCCCCGTCGACTGCCTCGTGCACCGGCCGGCCGCTGGCGCGCTCGAGAATCTCGGCCAGGATCGTCGTGAAGGTCTGCGGCATGTGCTGGGTGATCAGCACCGGAGCCTGGTCGATGACGCCGCTGATGCGGCCCACGATGGCGCCGAGCGCCTGCGGCCCGCCGGTGGAGGAGCCGATCAGCAGGATGCGCGGCGGCACCGGCGGAAGCGGACGCAACTTGAAAGTGACGGAATCGGACGCCGTATCGGCACCGGGTACGAGGCGCAAGCCGGGCCCGACCGCGCGCGTCCGCGCGGCGGGACTCTCCCATGGCGGCGCGAGCCGCTGCTTGTGGCGTGTCCCGAGCGCGCGGATCTTCTCGATGAGATCGCGGCGAAACCAGGCCGAGCCGGAGAGCTCGCGGTTCGATTCGGGTTTGGGAATATAGTCGGTCGCCCCGAGCGAGAGGGCACGCAGGCTCACCTCCGCGTTGCGGCGGGTGAGCGTCGAGGACATGATCACGACCAGATCGCGCTTCTTCTCGATCAGCCGCGGCAAGGCTGTGATCCCGTCGATGTCGGGCATGTCGACATCCAGGATGACGACGTCGGGATTAGTCCGTTCAACCTGATCGATGGCTTCGCGGCCGCTGCGGAGCGAAGCCACCACTTGCATCCCGGCTTCGGCCTCGATCCAGCGCACCAACAGGCCACGCACCACGATCGCATCGTCCACGATCATCACCCGGATCGAATCGTGCCCGGGCGCGCTTCTCGCATGCAGGGTGGGATCGGCGATGCTCATCGCAATACGCAATACTCATGTTGACGCAACGGAACGCGCAACGAACGCAGAGACCCGAAGAGGTCAGATCAGCCCGACCTCCTGGAACTTGGCCTCGACGATCTCCTTGTCGAACGGCTTCATGATGTACTCGTTGGCGCCGGCATGCAGAGCACGTGCGATATGAGCAACGTCGTTCTCGGTGGTGCAGAACACCACCTTCGGCCGGTCGCCATCGGGCAGCCGGCGCAAGTTGCGCAGGAATTCGTAGCCGTCCATCTTCGGCATGTTCCAATCGAGCAGCACGGCGTCGGGCATGGCGCTGCGACAGGCTTCCAACGCCTGCTCGCCGTCCTCGGCCTCGACGATCTGGAACTCCAGCTTCTCCAGGATCCGTCGCGCCACCTTCCGGATGACGCTCGAATCGTCAGCAACCAAACACGTCTTCATGGCAGCCTCGCTTTGTTTTGCGGGAGAGCCCGCCCATTGCTTCGGTTGGTCTGATACTTTCGGTGCAAATTCATGCCGCTTCCGCCTGCTGGCCGAGGTCGAGCACGCGATCGATGTCGAGCACCACCAGGAGCCGGTCCTCCAGTCGATGAACGCCCGCCGACACGCGCGCGAGCCGTGGCTCGAGATTGACCGGATTGCCCTCGCGACCGCCCGACGGCAGGTTCAGCACCTCGCCGATCGCGTCGATCAAGAGGCCGTAGGATTCGCCCTTGCACTCGATGCCGATCGCCATTCGCTTGCGCACCTCGCCCGCCGGCGCCAGGCCAAGTCGCCGGCGCATGTCGATCGCGGTCACGATACGGCCGCGCAGATTGAGCACGCCGGCGATTTCCGGAGTGGCGAGCGGCACCCGCGTCAACCGGTCGAGCACGAAAACGTCCTGCACCCGCGCGATCGGCAGGCCGAACAGCTGGCCGGCGACCGTCGCGGTGACGTATTCGGTCATGGTTTCGAGCGTGCTGATCAAGACCCTGCCCTCATGCCGCGCAATTCATGTCGGCGGTCTGCTCCTTGAGCGCCGCGATGAGACCCTGGCGATCGAATTTGGCCACGTAATCGTGCAACCCGACCTGGCGTCCGCGCTCGACCGAGTCCTTGGACACCAGCGAGGAGAGCCCGATGACCGGCACCGAAGCGGTGCGCGGATCGCGGCGCACCGCAGCGGTCAGCTCGAAACCGTCCATGCCGGGCATGTCGATGTCGGTGATGACGATATCGACGCGCTCGCCGGCGCGCAGCATGATCAGGGCTTCGGGCGCCGAAGCCACGCTGGTGACGGCGTATCCGGCCGCGTTCAGCAGCGGCACCAGCATGTTGCGGAAGAACGGGGAATCGTCGACCAGAAGCACGCGGTGCCGGGTCGCGGTCGAGGCCTGCCGCTCCCGCCAATCGTGCCAATCGTCGAATGCCAGCGGCAGGTAGTGGCCGATGTCGATGACTTCGGTCGCCTGGCCCCGGATCAGAGCCGAGCCGAGCACACCCGGCCGCTGGCTGACCAGCTCGATATCCAGTCGCTGCTCGACGATGTCGACGATCTCGTCGACCATCAGGGCCATGGAGCGGCCCTCGTCGGAGAACACCAGAAGCGGCTGCTTGCCCGTGCTCTTGACATGCACATCGCCGTTGACGGGGATTAGCGGCATCAATTGACCGCGGTATTGCACCAATGAGCGGCCGTTCGCGGACTCGATATTGCGGACGTCGATTTCCTCGAGGCGGGTCACCAACGACAACAGCACTGCGCGGGGTTGCGGCGAGCCGGCGCGGAACACCAGCATCAACTCGATGCCGGGATCCTCGTCCTGCCGCTCGGCCTCCCGCCCGCCGGCGGCGGCATCGCGCTCGACGGCCACGTTTCCGATCGACTGGGCGATGCCGTTCGGCTCGATGATCATGATGACCGAGCCGTCGCCTAGGATCGTATTGCCGGCGAACAGAGGGATATGGCGAAGCTTGCTCGACATCGGCTTCACCACGATCTCCTCGGTGTGGAACACCGCGTCGACCACGATGCCGAACGTCTGGCTGCCGACCTGGGTGACCACGATAAAGCCGTTCTCGGCCTGGCAATCGGCGCCGGCGTCGATCTTCAGCAGAACCTTGAGGTGAACCAGCGGCAACAGCTTGTTGCGCAAGCGCAGGACCGCCGCATCCTTGATGTGCTCGATACGATGCTCCGAATTGCTGCGCACGCGCACCAGCTCGACGACCGCGAGCTGGGGAATGGCGAAACGATCGCCGGCCAATTCCACGATCAGGGCGGAAACGATCGCGAGCGTGAGCGGAATCTTGATGCTGAAGCGGGTGCCCTGGCCCAGCACCGACTTGACGTCGATGGTCCCGCCGATCGCGTCGATGTTGGCGCGCACCACGTCCATGCCGATACCGCGGCCGGAGACGCTGGTCACCTTCTGGGCAGTCGAGAAGCCGGGCGCGAAGATGAAGCGTTGGATCTGCGCTTCCGACATCTTCTCGATCTGCGCCTGGGTGGCGAGGCCGCGTGCGATCGCGGCGGCCTTGATCCGCTCGGTGCCCAGGCCGGCGCCATCATCGGAAATCTCGATCAGGATGTGCCCGCCCTCGTGGCGGGCGCTGAGCCGGATGGTGCCCTTCTCGGGCTTGCCGCACGCACGCCTCGCTGCCGCGGGCTCCAGGCCGTGATCGGCGGAGTTGCGGACCATGTGGGTCAGCGGATCCTTGATCAGCTCGAGCACCTGGCGGTCGAGCTCGGTCTCGGCGCCGTGCATCTCCAGCTCGATCGACTTGCCGAGCTCGGTCGACAGGTCGCGCACGATCCGCGGCAGCTTCTGCCAAGCCACGCCGATCTGCTGCATGCGCGTCTTCATGACGCCCTCCTGCAGCTCGGCGGTGACGTTCGAAAGCCGCTGCAGGGGACCCTTGAACTCGGAGTCCTCGTGCCGGCGCACGATCTCGAGCAGCTGATTGCGGGTCAGCACTAGCTCGGAGACCATGGTCATCAGCTGCTCGAGCGTGTCGACATGCACCCGGATCGATTTGTTGGCGATCTTGTCGTTCGAGCGGTCGTCGTCGGGGCTCGCCATCTCGGCTTCGGGGCCGGAACCCGAATCGGCCGGCGCACGCGCGACCGGCGACGGTACTGCCGCCGATAGGCGGGCAGCGGCGGCGGCCGGCACATCCAGCGCCGCCCGGAGGGCGGCCTCCAATTGCGCGTCCGAGATACGGTCGGGCGCAGCCGTGGCCACCTGGGCTAGAGCCGCGATGGCAGGCCCGGCGGCCCGCACCCCGCCGCCGTGCTGGGCGGCGGCCAAGCGCAGCCGGATGATCAGATCCTCGTCGTCGCCGGCCTCTTCGGCCTGGGTGCGCTCGAGCCGGTCGAGCAGCATCTTGATCCGGTCGATGGTCGCCAGGATGAGCGTCACGGCATCGCTGGTGACCGACGCACCGTCACGAAAATTGCCCATCAGGGCTTCGGCCGCATGGGTGAGCGCCTCGAGCCGTGGCAGGCCGAGGAAACCGCAGGTCCCCTTGATGGTGTGGACGAGGCGAAAAATGTTGTCGAGAAATCTTGGCATTGTTCGGGTCGTGCTCGAAACGGACGAGCTCGACGTCCACGACGTCTATGCTCTCGTTCGTCTCGGTCAGAAAATCCCGCAGCAACTCGTCCATGGAAAATGCTTTCAACGCAAACGCACCGGGCCGTCTTCCCGACGCATCTCGGCACCCTGGTCACTGTGTTGGTAAAGGGTTTAATTTTGGTTGCGGCAACGCCGCCAGCCGCGGGCATTAATCTGCCGTTAGGAAATGGACGGCGGGACGGCGAATGGCGAATAGGGGAGCTTTGGCCTCCCGATCGAACCATGCTACCCGCTGTTCGCCCTGCTTGGCATTGCGCCCTACTGCGCGGCAACCACGATCGCGTCGCCTTCGGCCGCTAGGCTTACCCCCAACCCGCAGGCGCGGGCCAGCAGGCCCGTATAAAACGGCTGAATCGCATGGGCGTCGACCGTGCCGCTTTCCGGCCTGCCTTCGAGCAGGGCGGTCAAAGCCTGCGGTATGCGGGCATTGAGGCCGGTTGCGGCGATGCGAAAGCTCATGCTCTCCCCCTCGCCGATGGCATCGACGGTCAGCATGCCGCCGCGGGGTATGGTCTGGGTGGCGATGATCGTCATGTTGAGCAGGAGCTTCACTCGGTTTTTCGGCAGCAGTATCCGCGGCAGGTGCCAAGTGAGCTTGGTCTTGTCGTCGTCGAGGAAGCCGCGCACCATGCCTTCCGCATCCCCGAGATCGATCTGGGCGGCGCTGGAGCCCGCGGCGCCGAAGGCCAGCCGGCAGAACTGCAGCCGCGCCGAGGCCGTCCGGGCGCTCTTCTTGATCAGGTCGAGCGCGAAGGTCTTGGTCTCCTCGTCGCTGTCCTTCTCCTCGAGCACCTCCAGCCCGTTGACGATCGCGCCGGTCGGACTGATCAGATCGTGACAAACGCGCGAGCACAGGAGCGCGGCGAGATCGAGAGCATCGAGAGTGATTTGGCCGGTCATGCCGAGGTCTCCGGTGGGCAAGCGCGAGAAGGCTTGGCTTTAAGGCTTGCGAGAACGCGACTCAGCGCCGGCGGCGCGGGCTGGCCCTGATACACCGCGGCCACGCGACCTGCCAAGATGAGAACGGCTGCGGCTCGGGCCGGCGGCGGACGCGAACCGGAGCGGATCGCCGCGAGAGCGATTTCTTGAATTACGGCACCAGCTGGGGAAGGAGAGCCGGCCATCCCCGCTCGGCGGCCTCGATGGTGCGGTCGCTCTCGCCGGTGAATTCCGCCCGCGTCTCCTCGGAATAGAAGAGATAGAGGCGTTCGTCGCTGATGGCCCAAAGCATGGGATTGCCCGGCACCGCCACGCCGCGGGCCACGCCGACCGGATCGTAGCCGCCGAAGCGGGGCATATAGACGTCGGGATCGGCCTTGAAGGCGGCGCTGTTCCCGGCGCTCCGGAATCGCCAT
The DNA here is from genome assembly GCA_963721005.1 of uncultured Alphaproteobacteria bacterium. Lineage (GTDB taxonomy): Bacteria > Pseudomonadota > Alphaproteobacteria > Rhizobiales > Xanthobacteraceae > VAZQ01. The sequence continues at coordinate 2,352,318 of CAVRHR010000003.1, forward strand.
ACCGCGCCTGCAACGCTCTGTTCATACTCGCTTTTTCCGGGCAACGGCCGGGCGTCGGTGAAATAGGCGACCGGATCGAAGCCGCTGATCGCCAGCCCGCTGTTGCGGTCGACCACGATCCGCTCAGTGGTCGCCGCCCCGAGCGGCCCGGCAAGCCATAGCCCGACCCCCACCAGGACGGCCAGCCGGACGCCGGTTCGTCGGGGGGCCCAAGGGTGCAACCAAGGGCGCGGCTTTCGCTGCCGCCGCGCGGAGGTCATAGTATTGCCCATCATGTGGCGATTCGGTTGCGTTCGCGCCTTAAAGCTAGGATATCCGCGTGAGCGCGGAGTTAATCCGGCCTGAGCATTCATGGAGCACTCGATGCGCACAGTTCTGCGAACCATTGCCTTCGCTGTCGCGCTGGTCGGCTGGGGGCTCGCCCCCCTGGCGGCACAACCCGCGGAGTCCGGCCGCGACCAGAGGTATTCCTCCAACGAGCTCGTCAATGCCGGACATCAATTCTTCGGCACCGTCTCGCAGGGGCTCGCCAGCGTCATCGAGCGGGCGATCAGCAATTGGGGCCAGCCCAATGGCTACGTTCTGGGCCAGGAAGCCGGCGGCGCCTTCGTGGCCGGCCTGCGCTATGGCGACGGCACGCTCTATACCAAGAACGCCGGCGACCTGCGGGTCTACTGGCAGGGGCCCTCGGTCGGATTCGACTGGGGCGGCGACGGCGCCCGTACCATGATGCTGATCTACAACCTGCCCCGAACCGACGCGGTCTACCAGCGCTTTGCCGGCATCGACGGCTCGGCCTATTTCATCGGCGGGTTCGGTATGACGGCCCTGACCGCGAATAATATCGTGGTGGTACCGATCCGATCGGGCGTCGGATTGCGGCTGGGCGCCAATATCGGCTATCTGAAGTTCACCCCGAACGCGACCTGGAACCCGTTCTGAGCCGCGCTTTCGGGAGCTGCATCGGCCGACGGTTCCCGGCGGCGCCATCCATCGGCGGCGATGATGTCCGGCGTTCGCGACCTCCCGGCGCCGGTTTAGGTTAACTCCCGCGGATGCTGGCACGCGCGCGCGTGGCGTGGCATTGTGGCAAGCATTCTGCGGGAATGACGGCAATCAAAGGCTTGTAGGAGCGTTTTCATGATCGAACCGATCATGTTCATCGGGATCGGATTCCTGGTGGCGGGCCTCCTGGTCATCGGGGCCATTCCGATGGTGCATGCGCGCGCGGTACGCCTGACGCAGCGCCGCCTCGAGGCCATGACCCCGATGTCGATGGCGGAAATTCACGCCGACAAGGACCAGCTGCGCGCCGAGTTCGCCATGTCGACGCGCCGGCTCGAGATGAGCGTCGACCAGATGAAGGCCAAGACCTCGAGCCAGCTCGCCGAGATCGGCAAGAAGAGCGAGGCGGTCGGCCGTCTCAAGCTCGAGCTCGGCGAGAAAGCAGCGGCGTTGCTCGGCGCCGAGGCCAAGGCGAATGCGATGACCGAGGAGATGCAGAACGCCCAGAGCGAGCTCGTCGCCAAGACCGAAACCTTGCAGCAGACCGAGCGCAAGCTCGCCGAGACCACCGCCGAGGTCCAAAGGCTCAACTCCCAGCTCAACGACAGCGCGATGAGGGCGGACAGCCAGCGGGTCGAGCTGGTCACCCTGCAGGCGCAGGCCGAGATGCTCAAAGGGCAGATCGAAGACAACGAGCAGGAGATCAAGAGCCTGCAGGGACGCCTGGAAACGCAAACCGCCAATCTCGAGGCCGCGAACCGGCAGCTCGGCGAGGAGCGGATCAAGACGGAAATGCACGGCGGCCGCATCAAGGAGATCGAGAAGCAGGTGGTGGTGCAGACGACCGAAGCCGAGATCCTCGGCCGGCGCGTGCAGGAGCTCCTGGCCCGGCTCGACGAGCACGAGCGGCTGGCGCGCGAGCGCGACACCGCCGCCGAGCAATACCGCACCCAGCTCGCCGCCGCCGCCCTGACCGAAGCCGCGACCCGCGCCGAGCTGGCGGAGCGCGAGAGCAATCATCGGACCGCCGCCGAGGGGCTCAGCGCCGAGAAGGCATCGGCCGAGGAGCAGCTCAGGCTCGTCCATCAGGAGCGCGACCAGTTGCGGCGCGACGTCGCCGCCATGAAGCAGGAGGCCGAGACCGCCTGGGCGAACGAGCGCATGGAGACCGCCGTGATGCGCGAGCGCATCAACGACGTGGCCGCCGAGGTGGCCAAGCTCACCGCCACGCTGGAAGGCCCGAGCTCGCCGATCGAGGCGATCCTGGCGGGCGAATCCGGCCTCGCCCATGGCGGCTCCAACGGCACGGCGAGCGAAAAGGGCAGTGGCGAGAAGCTGCTGGGAGCCATCACCGCCAATGGGGGCGCCCAGAACGGCTCGCTCGCCGACCGCATCCGCGCCTTGCAGAATCGCCGCACCCGGGTGGCGCAGCCGAGCTGACTTGCCGGCACCGACAGCAAATCCGGCCAGCTCGCTTGACTTCTGCGACCCCTGCCGTAAATCCTCGCATGCCTTGGACGGGCGCTTAGCTCAGCGGGAGAGCGTTCCCTTCACACGGGAGAGGTCGTAGGTTCAATCCCTACAGCGCCCACCATTATTATTACATTAAACCAGATACTTAACTGAGCGGGAGCTGGCTGCGCTACCCACTAAATCGGCATCGGTGCGCGGAATAGAGCATGAAAAGGCGTGCAGTTCCGTGCAAAATCCGTGCAGCCAGATGCCGTCGCGGTGCTGCGTGCCTTCACACGCTTAAACCTCTCAGTCTTTTGGCGCCTTCCGAAGATCGCTGACCTGCCGACGCCATTCATTCCAATCGACTACTTCGCTGTGTTCGACCGTCAAGTCCGCTCGCGAGAGCCGATCAGTGAACAACACAAGGTTCAAGCACTCCCACCGAGCGCTTGGCACCATCAGTCCATCGAATCCGAGGAATGCTGCCGCATCGCCGATGGCTTGGGTCCGAACGTAGTCAAATTCGCCGTACCGATCCCTAGCAACGCCAAGGCGCTCAACTGCTTCGAGGTCTGCCAGTTTAAGTGTTCGTGTGGTTCGAACTGAAATCCTATGAAGCACCGAAATCAGCTTTGACGGAAAAACCGGCTGCCGACTTAGATGGAAGTGAATCTCTGCCAACGAGCCTTCACGATGAAGCGACGTATAGATTACGTCGAAGGCTCCATTGTCCCACCGCGCGCGCGCGGGAGAGCCTTGAACAGGATCACGACCCTCCCGAACGACGCGCCACACCGCCCCTTCGAAGGCAATCCCTTGGTGCGCGTCGAGCGCATCCAACAATTCGAGATCGCGTGCGCGGCGCTCGGTCACTTACGTCTCAGACATAGGCGCCGGCGTCAAGGCGCTCAATGGTGGCAAGCACCTCTTCTAGCCGCCCATTATAGATCAAGTCGATCGCTCGCTCCCCATTCAAAAGCGGATGGCGAGAATGCAGCCATAGCCGCGTCTCATCGGGCGTGTAGAAGTCGGAAAGACGATCTACTACATATCGCAGTTCCGCGATAATCGTTTGTGTCCGCAGGTTGGGGGTGCCGCTGCCGCGCGCCCACCGCGAGACCGTCGCCGTCGAGACGTTGACGATATTGGCAATATCCTTGCCTTGAAGGCCACCATGAGCCCGAAGGTCGTCCAAAATTCTTGCTACGGCCGTGGACATACGACTACCGCCCCTTCGAGGCAGACACTCCGGCCCGGCCCAGGCGCCGCCGAGGCGATGCCGAACGCGAAGTCGTTCCGACCGTCATGGTCGCGGGCGCATCCGCTCCAAAGCCAGAAATACGCAGCCAAAGATTGTCGAATGGCAGGTCCGCCAAACCCGCTATGAAGGCCCGTCTTTGCGCCGAGTCACGGAGCGAGGCATTCTTGATCATTATAGGATAATCGATCGCGACCTGGCGTCCGCCCTCAGTATCCAATGCGGAACGCAGCGCAACACAGGCCGCTCGGTCCGAAGCGAACCAGGAGTTGGTCGACCCGTCGAGGAAGTGAGTTGGCGCGTGGACGGCACAGAATCCATTTGATACGGCGAATCTGGCGATCATTCCGATCACGTCGTGGTTGCTTCCGCGCCGAAAGTGCTCCGGCCGGAGAACACCGTCCGTATTTGCCCATGGCGCCGCCCTGGCGGCTCCGCTGTAACGGCCGATTGCGGACAACTCCGCCACGTTCGTATCGAGGATCAACTCCCGTCCCGACTTAGCCATCAGCGCGATCACGTCGCGCTGGCGAGAGAAGGCTGACGCCTCGACTACCACTCGATCCAGCGGCATTCGGCCCGAACCGAGCAACGTCTCAATCTGCCGATGGAGCGTCCCCAGCCGCAGGAAATGGGCTACTGGTTCGGGTTGGCCGTGCAGGTAGACGATGTTCTGGGCCATTCTGGCACTCCATCTCCTGCCACAGGTACATTTCGATTTCAAAAAAGTCAACAGTGAAATTGAAATGTAATCGTCGAGTCGCCCCCCCCCGGGGGGGGGGGGGGGGTAACTCTCCCCGCAATACAAATAAGCGTCATATATGTCACCGTTAAGCAGACCTAGATTGCTAGGCTATCACTATTGATCTAAATGGACGACATGACGAGCGTGCCCGCCCCATTCGAACCCGCGTCAACACCCAAGCCCGCGCTCGGGGGCAATCGCGTGGTCGATCGCTTCCGCGAAGCCGGCGAAGCCGGGTGGTCGCCCGTGCCGGATGTACTGATTTTCCACCAGCAGCAGCTCAAGCTGCGGAGTGAGGACTTGAATGTGCTGTTGAACCTGATCGCTCACTGGTATTCGCCGAGCACTTTGCCGTTCATCCGGCCGACAACCATCGCGAAGCGTATGGGTGTGAGCGCCCGATCTGTTCAGCGGTCAATCGCGCGGCTGATAGACATGAGATTTATCGCCAAGGTCAGGCACGAAAACGGGCATACCGCTTACGACATGACGCCACTGGTCGTGCGGCTACGGCCGTTCGCAGCGCAACGACTGGCTGAGCGGCAGGTTCGACAAACCTTGCAGGCCGAAGAGCACAACGGCCGCAAGGCGGGAGATGCAGCGTAGCTCAATGGATAGAGCACCCCGGTTTCTACAGCCTTGGGTCTGCGGGCTGGCTTGGGAGATGCAGGTTCGACTCCTGCCGCTGTTACCAATCACGTTCGCCTCTAGAAGGCGACAGGACGCCCCGGCAAGTGCCACACTTTCTACCGATCGGCCGCTTGTTGGTGGCGCGCATCTGTCCACGAATCCAACCGCAATCGGGGGTGCATCGAGTAGGATCTTGGCTCCGGACCATAGGGCGTGAGGGCAAGAATAGAAACAGCTCACCGGCTTGCAATGCCTTGAAAGAGGCGGCCCCCGGTGCCCAGAAATTTACCTCGGTCAAATCCGGTCGCTCACGAAGATGATTAAACCAATCTTGGTCGGTAACGGCGACAACGAGCTGGACACCCATTATTAGCTCCCCGGCATCCCCAACTTGACTGTGTGAGGTTGCGATGCGGTTCTGAGCGCGGGATGCCGAGACGCATCCCCATGGCCGTTGCTCGGATGTAATAGTACTGTTTTGGCCCCCCCTACCCCCCCATTCGCCTGGAGGGTCAAAAATATTGAATTGGCCGAACGGCTGTTCCCCTAGTTTGGCTTCGGCTTCCACTCCCGCGCCAGCTTTTGCGCTTCTGCGATTTGCGCTGGAGTCATTTTCGCGGCAACAAGGTTGCGGTTTTTGACGGCCGAGTCGCGCTTTTCGGTCTCTGATGCGGGGATGTGCGCGGCGGCAAGATTGAACCACATATGTGCGCGGACATAGTCCATAGGAACGCCTTCGCCGTCTTCGTATAGGAGCCCGAGATTGTTTTGAGCTGCCACGTTGCCCTGGTTGGCGGCAAGGCGATACCATTTCACAGCCTCAGAATAGTCCTGCGGTACACCTTGGCCGAAGTGGTATATCTGTCCGAGACCGGATTGGGCTGCCGCGAGGCCTTGGTCGGCGGCGAGAAGCAACCATCTCCGAGCCTCAGCAGAGTTTTGCGATACGCCATGGCCCTCGGCGTATAAGACTCCGAGATTGTTTTGAGCTTCGGCCAATCCTTGGTCGGCGGCGAGGCGATACCACTTTACAGCCTCAGCATAGTCCTGCGGTACGCCTTGGCCTTCGCTGTACAATTGCCCGAGACCGTATTGACCTGCCGCAAAGCGTTGGTCGGCCGCCTTTTGATACCAGCTTGCCGCAGCCACGTAGTCCTGCGGGACACCGTGACCCTTGGCGTACGCAGCCCCAAGCAGACATTGGGCTCCGGCCTTACCCTTATCGGCTGCCTTTCGATACCAGCTCACCGCGGCTGCGTAGTCCTGCGGGACACCATTGCCGGATTCGTACAAACCCCCGAGAATCAACTGAGAGTCAGCGTAGCCCTGGTCCGCCGCCTTGCGGAACCACCTGGCTGCTTGAGCATTGTTCTGCGCCACGCCCTGGCCTAGCGAGTACATACGCCCGAGTTCGAATTGTGCGCCGTCAAATCCTTGGTCGGCGGCTTTTCGAAACCAGTTCACCGACGCCGCATAGTCCACCGGCACTCCCAAACCATCGTGGTACATGAAGCCGAGCAAGGTTTGAGAAATTGCATTGCCCTGGTCGGCAAGGGGATGCAAGAGACGCATCGCAGTTCCGTAGTCGCCGCGCGCGAAGGCAGCTTGCGAATCCTCGGATGGCCCTGCTGCGGAATGCTCGGCGAGGCCCAGCAGCAGAACGGTTACAACAGCCACCGGCACGATCTGGCCTCTGATGATTTGCCGGTGTCCTCGGCTTCGAATTGCGCCCGCCACAAACGCGCGTCGGAGCATCAAACCCTCCCGCTGCCGCAAGGCTCGCCGTCTGCAAGACTAATCGTCGGCTCGGATGATTTCAATGCACCGGCCCCCGCAGACCGCGTGTCACGACGCAACCCGATGCAGAGACGCACCCCCATGGCCGTCGCACGGATGTAACAGTACTGTTTTGGTCCCTACCCCACCGCATTCGCCTGGGAGGGCCGAAAAATTCAAGTCTGTCGACCGTCGCCCCGCGAGCGTGGCGGCCGTGGATGTGGGCATCCGCTGCAACGCGGTCTCGGCCAGATGCCGCGTTGTTCGAGAGCAAAAATCCGAAACGGTTGCGGATTTGATCCTCGACCTTTGTCGTCCATGCGGAGCCGCTTCGAGCGGAGATGGACCATCGTCGCAGATTTGAGGCGGGACATTATGGCGCCATGACGGGCTTGAAAGAATCTAAATGTTCGTTTTTGAACGCTGCACGCCCTAATGGGTGAGAGTAGCTCAGACACACCTCCCGACAAGTACCATGCACGTGCTTCTGGATCCTCAGGGCTCGCGTCCCTAGATTGAATGTGCTAGTCTTAACACTCACTGAGTGAGACGCTTTTTTAGGGGCACGGTAGCGCAACTGCGGGCAGGTCGGTCTTCGGCCGAGTTCCATAGCTTGGCCCATAGCGGCTTCCCTGCAGTACGAAAAACGGAGACGTCATGCCACGGTCGCCGCAACCAAGTGAAGCCGAAGCTCTCAATAGGTCAGGGGGATTGCTCAGATTTGCCGCCGAAAACAGTGAATTACCAGAGACGCTGGTATCTACAATCTGCGCCGCTTGGGAAGCTGCTCAATTACAGCAGTGGGATGAGCCAATCGCGACCAAATTTTGGCTTGCCTTTAATTCTCTTTGCAAATTGATAAAGCCGGTAACAATGGACACTCTGTCGACAAATCTTCGAGAGATTCCACAACCAAAGTGGAGATTCTGGAATCAGTCAAGCGGACCGGTTGAGGTGGCCCCGGTTGTCTGAACAGTTTTTCCGCGTCGATAAGTGGAGCGTCTGCCGAGGTTAGGCTGCCGCGCGGAAGGGCAGCGGGGTGGAGTAGGCGTGATCGGGGGTCGTGCCGTCAAGGCTCGAATGCGGCCGGCGCCGATTGTAGAAGTCGAGGTAGCGCCCGATCGACGCGCGGGCCTCGGACGCGGTGTCGTAGGCTCTGAGATACACCTCCTCGTATTTGACGCTGCGCCATAGCCGCTCGACGAAGACGTTGTCGCGCCAGGCGCCCTTGCCGTCCATGCTGACGGCAATCCCGTTTTTGATCAGCACGCCGGTGAATGCCGCACCGGTGAACTGGCTGCCTTGATCCGTGTTGAAGATCTCCGGCTTGCCGTGGCGAGAGAGTGCATTCTCCAGCGTCTCGACGCAGAATGCCGCCTCCATCGTAATCGACACGCTCCACGACAGCACGCGACGGCTGAACCAATCGAGCACGACGGCCAGATAGACGAAGCCGCGCTCCATCGGGATGTAGGTGATGTCCATCGCCCACACCTGGTTCGGCCGCGTGACCTGGACGCCCCGCAGCAGGTACGGGTAGATCTTGTGCCCCGGCTCGGGCTTGGTCGTGCGCGGACGGCGATAGAGCGCTTCTATCCCCATCCGCCGCATCAGCGTCTTCACGTGACGGCGGCCGATCTTGCTCCCCTCGGCGGCCAGCAGGCCTTTCAGCATCCGCGAGCCGGCGAAAGGGAACTCCAGGTGTAGCCGGTCGAGCCGCCGCATGATCGCGAGGTCGGCTTCCGGCACCGGCCGCGGCAAGTAGTAGACGCTGCCACGGCTGATGTTCAGAGCTTTCGCTTGCTGGGTGATCGGCAGATCGTGTGCACGGTCGATCATCGCTTTGCGCTCAGCAGCCCGGCTTTGGTGAGCGCTCCTTCTAAAAAATCATTTTCGAGCGTCAGCTCGCCGATCTTTGCGTGCAGCGACTTCACATCGACGGCAGGCTGCACTGCTCCATTGCCGCCGCCGGCACCGAAAACATCGGCCGCCCCTTCCTGAAGTTGGCTCTTCCACTGCGTGATCTGGTTCGGATGGACGTCGAAATGCTCAGCCAGCTGCGCCAACGTCATCTCGCCCTTGACGGCGGCGAGCGCCACCTTCGCCTTGAATGCCGGTGTGTGGTTCCGGCGAGGTCGTCTGCTCATGGTCTCTCCTGATTCGTGGGCACAGCGTGCCCCTTGTCAGGCAGAAACTCCACCTATCGTCCTGTGCAGATTTCCGGAGCCGGCTCTGGTCTCATTGTCGAGCCGAACCGCCGGCCGGTATTTGTTTTTGTTGGTAGCTCTTCTGGTTGCGGCCGTTTTGTTTGGTTACTTGGCATCGACTGCCAATAGCCTCAGTTCCGACATCACAAAACTACTTGAATCTGGCAACCAGCTGACAAATAATATTCAGATCGAAACGGACCAGCTTGAGTCAAAAATCGGAGCAAAGAAATTTGCAGAGGCCGGAGAGGAACGCCAGAAGGATATTTCGTCTTTACAAATCAAATTGCAGCAGCAAAATTATTTGCTGGATCAGGTTTTGGAAAAAACCCAAGTTATGTCTAGGGTCACTTCGTTTGGGTTTCTAAGTCTAACTTTCGAGCCCTGGCCTGCACCCGGTTTTGTAGACAAGCAGTTAAGCTAATCCGGCCCGCATCTCGAACTCCATGGGGCTTAGATAGCCGATTGTCGAGTGCCGACGTTTAGCATTGTAGAAGCGCTCGATGTAATCGAACACGTCGGCCTTGGCTTCATCCCTCGTCCGATAGGTCTTGCGTGCGGTCCGCTCGGTTTTGAGGGACGAGAAGAAGCTCTCCATCGCAGCGTTGTCCCAGACATTCCCCGACCGGCTCATCGAGCAGACGACGCCGTGGTCAGCCATGAGGCGCTGGAACTGCTCGCTGGTGTACTGACTGCCGCGATCCGAGTGATGCAGCAGCGCATCCGGCTTACCACGCCGCCAGATTGCCATCAGCAGTGCGTTGGTGACCAGTTCGGCCGTCATCCCCGCGCTCATCGACCAGCCCACCACACGTCGAGAGAAGAGATCGATGACCGCCGCCACATAGAGCCACCCTTCCGCCGTCCAGATATACGTAAAGTCAGCAATCCATTTGCGGTTGGGAGCGGAGGCTTCGAAGGTTTGCTCGAGGAGGTTCGGAGCGACGGCGGCGACCTGCCGCTCACCCAGATCGGGCGGCAGTCGACGCCGTCGCGGGCGCGACTTGAGGGCCTGCAACCGCATCAAACGCTCAATCCGGTGCAGCCCGCACGACACTCCGTCTGCAAGAAGGTCTTTCCAAACCCGCCTGGCTCCATAGGTCCGATCGCTGGCAAGGAAGCTGGCGCGGACCTTTGCGCCGAGCTCTTCATCACTACGACTACGTTGGCTGCGTGGTCGTGTCAGCCAGGCATAGAAGCCGCCTCGCGAGACACCGAGCGCCCCGCACAACCAGTCCGCCGGCCAGATCCCCCGGTGCTTCGCAATGAAACCGAATTTCATGTCGATTCCTTCGCGAAGTAGGCCGCGGCTTTTTTTAGGATGTCTCGCTCTGCCTTCAGCTTGTTCACCTCGCGCTTGAGCTGCGCGATCTCCAGCTGCTCGGGCTTCATCTGACCCTGCCCAGGAAATGCTTGTTGCGGATCATCCGCAAGCGCCTTCACCCAACCGCGCAACTGCGACTGATGCACACTGAGATCGTGCGAGGCCTGCGCATACGAGACGCCCCGCTCCTTAATCAGCCGCACAGCCTCAAGCTTGAACTCGCGTGTAAACTTCCGCCTCTCCATGACCCACCTCCGGTTCCATTAAAACACCTAACTCGGCGTCTTCGGAACCGGGTGCAGGCCAGTCGACATGATTTGCGAATATAATCCAACGTCGCCAAGTGACGCGCGGACATCTTCTGCTTTTGTGCGCAGCTTTTCTAAAGAAGATCGGAATTGTTCCAAATCTAAGCGAAACTGCTCATTGTCGTTGTACATAGACCGGCGATCGATGGAAGTGAATTGGTTGTTGATAATCAAGGAAAATAGCTTTGAATTGACATTCAAACCAAACTGCAAAACAGGGTCTGACTTGCCTTGCTGAACGCACAATACGGAGGGGCTCCGATCGTCAAACTTGCAGAAATATGCCGATGTTTGGGCGTTCGCCGCGCACCATGAAAAGCCTACTGCTGACAGGGCGACAAAGCTACGAAACATCCACGCTACCCCCAGTTGTTCCCACTATAAATATACTCCCTCCAGAAATGCAATCGCTATCTCTCGGTAAGGTCACTGTCGATTTGAAGCACCGTCTTGCGCCATTGTTCGGACTAGCAGCGACGGCTCCATCTCGATAGCGCATTGAATTTGTTTATAAAATAAGACACAGCAATGCCACTCACGGGATAGGTCGTAGGTTCAATCCCTTCAGCGCCTACCATTATTCCCGAGTCCATTGCACACGTTTGCGCCGGATCAAAGAAACTCCGGCGCGAAGCCCGACCCTCGCTAGAACAGCGAGCCCGCCCGCTACGCGGCCCACTTCTTCCCGCGTCTCGGCCTCATTGCGGTGGGGCACAGGAAAGTGAACGGTGGCGGAAGACCGCCGGTTCACGGGACCGAACGCAACAGCCTCATGGTCTGGCCGCAGCCGGGGCAACCCACGTTCGGCAGTTTTTCGGCCGATTGCGATATTTCACATTATGAGTCCGATCCACCCCGGCGGCTTTAACAAATCGCCACCGTCAATGCCGATTTGATCAGGCTCTTGCCGCGGCCCCATAGATCGAACCGTCCGGGGCGCCGGCGTTCCGGCACGCCAGCGGCGGGAAGATGCGGAATCGCGAATTTCGCCTTCGCGTTCCCTTCGCACCGAAGAGGTCGTAGGTTCGATCGCGAGAGCGTCCATCAAGCCGGGTTGGGAATTCGCCGATGCTTCGCTCGTTGATTGTTGCGATCGCGGCGCGGCTGCGCCGACACCGCGAGCCGGTCCCCTCGCCAGCAGCACGAATGCTCGCCGCCGAGCGCAAGGGGCACTTCTTCTCCTGGTTTCATCTCGATCCGCTCGGCGATCCGGTGCCGGCCGCTTCCGGGCGGACGTGGCATTGCTTTCGTCCCGACGGGAGGCGTTCCGGGCCTTTGCGGAGCTCGATGTGCTGATCGATGCGTCCGGACGCATCCTGCAATCGCGGCTGGGGCTTGATCGCGCTTTCGCCGACCATCCCCGCAACGGCATTTTCGCCCGCGACCTGGTGAAGAGCTATTTACAGTGGGGGCTCGCGGAGGCCTCCGGCGTTGAGGCCAGCACCCTCATCGAGAACATCGCCAACCCGGCGGCCGCGGGCGTCCCGGTGCTGATGCGCCGCGGCTCGGCGCCATCGGCTCCCGGCGAGGACACGACCGGAGGCTACCTGGCCTATCTGGGCAGGCGAGCGAGCGCCGAAGCGGTTTTCGGGAGTTCAAAGCTGACGATCGCCAACCTGACCGGATTGTTCCCGGAGCGGCGGATCTTCGCAACCGCCATCGGTACCGACGCACCGCGGCCAAACGCGCATCAAGCTGCGCAACGGCCGTCCTGGCTTCGTCTCGATATCGCGACCGCGACGTATCATTGAAACGCGGCGTCCGAGGCAAACCCCGGATCGCCGCAAGCTGCAAATCCCGGTCAGCGTTGAACCTTGAGGTTCTCCGCCGATGTCTTGCCCTTATTGGGAACTTCTTCGTACTCGACGACCTGCCCCTCGTTCAGACTGCTGAGGCCGGCCTTCTCGACCGCCGAGATATGGACAAACACATCTTTTCCGCCCGCCTGGGGCTGAATAAATCCGTAGCCCTTTTGCGAATTGAACCACTTTACGGTGCCGCGCGCCATTGATCGATCTCCTGGTTGACGATCAAGAATAGCTGTAAGAGGGCCGGATGCCAATGGCCGATTGCAGTGTTTGATCGCTTCCGAAGATCGGACGGCGCCGGGGCGGTCGTTGCCGAAGCCTTGCAAACGCCAGGTCGTTTTCCCGCAAAGCCCTTGATCTCATGACAATTCGCCGGCCCGCGCATGGGCCGGCGGGCGCCTCAAGAGCGCAGGCGATCGGCCGGCACGTCCCAGAACGGACGGTTGGCCTCGGCATGGGCGTTGCCGTTCAATCCCAGATCCTTGAGCATGCGCGCGTCCATGCCGAGCAGGATCCGCCGCTCCCGCCGCACCTGGAGGGCGAGCTCGATGGTGCCGATGAGATACGCGATGCGCGCGCCGGTGCGCGCGAGCCCCCCGCCGAGGCGCGAGAGTGCGGGTTCGGTGTCCGACATCGTGGGTGCTCCTGTCTGCGGCCCGACCGGGCCCCTTGGAGCGCTTATCTAGGGGGCCCGCTTGCATAACTAAATCGAATGTTGTTTATGTCCTGCATAAGCGGGCCTTAAGCAAGGAGCGAGACCCCATGCACCGCGACATCGATACCGCGCTGCTGCGCGCCTTCGTGGCGGTGGTCGAGACCGGCAGCGTGACCGGAGCGGCCGCGCTCCTCAACCTGACCCAGGCCGCGGTCAGCCAGCAGCTCAAGCGGCTGGAGGAGCTGTTCGGCACCCAGCTGTTCGAGCGTCACCACCGGCGGCTGGCGCTGCGGCCCAACGGCGAGCGGCTCTTGGCCCATGCCAACAAGCTGATCGCGCTCAACGACGAGGTCTGGGGCGCGATGAGCGCGCCCGCCTATGAGGGCGAGGTGCGGCTCGGCGTCCCCCACGACATCGTCGGTCCCTATCTGCCGCCCATCCTGCGGCGCTTCGACAAGGCCTGGCCGCGGGTACGCGTATCGCTCAAATGCACCACCACCCCGCAGCTGCTCGAGCTCATGCGCAAGGGCGACATCGACCTCACCCTGACCACCGAGCAGCGCTGCGGCGCCGGCGGCAAGACGCTCTTGGAGGACGACCTGGTCTGGGTCGGCGCCACCAACGGGGCGGCGCATGCCCGCGATCCGCTGCCAGTCTCGCTCGGCGACGAGAAGTGCGAATTCCGCTCCGTGGTGCTCAAGGCGCTGCGTGCGACCGGACGCGACTGGCGGCCGGTATGCGAGGTCAGCAGCATGGAGCCGCTGCTGGCTTCGATCGAGGCGGACCTCGCCATCGCGCCGCTGTTGCGCACCACCATACCGCATTACCTGCAGGCGATCGACCGCGACCGCCGGCTGCCGCGGCTGCCGAAATTCTTCATCAATCTGTACCTGCCGCCGGCGCGGCAGAGCGAGATCGCGGTCGAGCTCGCCCGCCACATCGGGCAGGAATTCGAGGCGCGCTCCTACCGCCCCAACCGCAACGGACGCAGCAGCCGCCTGCGGTCCGATAGCGACACATCCGGAATGCTGGCGGGGTAGTGCCACTTGTGTCGTCCCGGCCAAGGTTGCGTGGCGCGTCTTCGATGCGCCATCCGGCCGCAGAGCCGGGACGACCGCGGGTATTCTTCTTCCACAGCACCTAGTTCAAATCTTTGATCACCCCGGAAGGGTCAGCCGATCGATCTCCGCCAGATCGTCCGCAGTCAATGTCCAGCTCGCCGCCTTGACGTTCTGCTCCACCTGGTCCGGCTTGGTGGCGCCGGCGATCACGCTCGCGAGCGTCGGGCGGCTCGCCAGCCAGCTGAAGGCGAGATCGAGCAAGCCGTGTCCGCGCCGCGCGCAGAATTCCTCCAGCGCCTCCACGATCGTCCAGTTCGCCGGCGTGAGATAGCGCACCGCCATCCGCTGCATGCGCGCCAAGCGGGCGCCCGGCGGCGGCGGCGCCTGGCGCCGGTACTTGCCGGTCAGGAGACCGCCGGCGAGCGGAAAATACGGCAGCAGCCCCAGGCCGCAGGCCTGCATGGCGGGAATGAGCTCGGCCTCGATGCCGCGCACCAGGAGGCTGTACTCGTTCTGGCAGGAGACGAAACGATCGAGACCGCCTTGCCGGCTGGTCCAGTGCGCATCGACGGCCTGCCAGGCCGCGAAGTTGGAGCTCCCGACATGACGGACCTTGCCTTGCCGGATCAGGTCGTCGAGCGCGCGCAGCGTCTCCTCGATCGGAGTGCGGACATCCGGGGTATGCAGCTGGTAGAGGTCGATCCAATCGGTGTGCAGCCGCCGCAGCGACGCCTCCGCGGCCCTCATGATGTAGCGCCGCGACGCGCCGGCCAGCGCCTTGGCCTCGTCCATCGGCATGCCGAACTTGGTCGCGAGCACGATGTCCTTGCGCCGTTCGCCCAGGATCGCGCCCAGGCATTCCTCGGAGCCGCCGCGATTGCCGTAGGTGTCGGCGGTGTCGAACAGCGTGATCCCGAGATCGAGCGCCTTGTGGATCACCGCGCGCGCTTCCTCCGGGCCGATGCGGCCGCCGAAATTGTTGCAGCCCAATCCGACCAGCGAGACCCGCAGTCCCGATGTCCCCAGGTTGCGCAGGTCCATCAGCTCCTCCTTGGCATCACCGCGATGCCGTCGTTTCTATCTGGCGACTTCGGCCCCGTTGCTCAAGGCCGGCGGCGCGTCTGGCGGCGCGCAGTTGGTTTTGCCGCCAAGACTTGTCATACCAATCTCCGACTGTCATGCCCGCGCAGGCGGGCATCCAGTAATCGCAAACGCCGGCTTTATCGCGAGGTCGGTGGTTACTGGGTCGTCCGCTTTCGCGGACGATGACACCTGAGATTCCTCGCGAGGTTCTCCTGGTGCACAGGAAGCTTCCCACCGTGACGGTTGTTCCATGACCACACCTTCCGGGCATCGCGCCGTCCTGCGCCTGGTCCTGACCGCGCTCGGCCTGTTGTGGTTGAGCGGCGCGGCGTTGCGCATGACGGTGCTGGCGGTGCCGCC
This sequence comes from uncultured Alphaproteobacteria bacterium, assembly GCA_963721005.1. GTDB lineage: Bacteria > Pseudomonadota > Alphaproteobacteria > Rhizobiales > Xanthobacteraceae > VAZQ01. The sequence goes on from CAVRHR010000003.1 coordinate 2,367,993, forward strand.
GCTCCTGCCGCTGATCCATGCCGACCTCGATCTCTCCGAGACCGAGATCGGCACGCTCGCCGGGCTGCCTGCGCTCTTGTTTGCGGCGGCGGCCGTGCCGGGCTCGCTCATCATCGCGCGCTTCGGGGCCCGGCGGACGCTGATCGCGGGTCTCCTCCTGACCGCGCTCGCCGCCGCGGCGCGCGGCGCGGCCGCCAACGTAGCGATGCTGTTTGCCGCCACCATCGCCATGGGCGGCGGCATCGCGGTGATCCAGCCGGCCCTGCCGCCGCTGGTGCGCGCCTGGTTGCCCGATCGCATCGGCTTGGCCACCGCGACCTACACCAACGGCCTGATCATCGGCGAGATACTCGCCGTCAGCCTGACCTTGCCGCTGGTGCTGCCCTGGGGCGGCGGCAGCTGGCGCATCGCGATCGCCCTGTGGAGCCTGCCGGTCGTCGTCATCGCGCTCCTGGTGGCGCTCCTGAGCGCGCCCCGCAGCGCAGCCCAGGCGGCGGCGCCCCGGCGCCGGTGGTGGCCGAGCTGGCGCGATGGACGCATTTGGCGGCTCGGCATTCTGTTCGGCAGCGTCAACAGCATCTATTTCTCCGCCAATGCGTTCCTGCCCGAATACCTGACGCATGCGGGCACGCCCGAACTCATCGGCGGCGCCTTGACGGCGCTCAATTTCGGGCAGCTGCCGGCTTCGCTCCTGATGCTGGGCCTGGCGGAGCGGGCGCTGGGACGTCCCATCGCGTATGTGTCGGCCGGGCTGCTCTCGCTCGTGAGCCTCGTCGGCATGCTGCTCATGACCGGCCCGTGGGTGATCTTCTGGGCCGGGATGCTCGGCTTTGCGGATGCGGTCGCGTTCGTGCTGATCCTGGCCTTGCCGCCGCTCTTGAGCGCACCCGACGACGCCCACCGCACGGCAGCCGGCATGTTCACGATCAGCTACAGCTGCGCGGTCGCGATCCCGATCATCGGTGGCCTCGCCTGGGATGCGAGCGGGATCGCCCTGGTGGCGTTCCTGCCGATCGGGCTATGCGCGCTGATCGTCTGCGTGCTGCCGTTCGCCATCGACTTCCGCCGGCGCGGGTGAAGTTGCGATGCGCGACCTGCGTTGGTGTGCAACGCCCTACCGCTTGGTCGTCCCTGCGAAAGCAGGGACCCATACGCCGTGCCCGATCGGGTGGACACGGAGTATGGCGCAATGCCGGCGGCATTGGCTTGCCGCCGGCGCCGCCTCCCGCCGATCCGCCGCCCGCTCATCCCTGGTTCACCATCGGTTGCGGTCGGCGATCGGCATCGTTGGCAACCGCACCGTCGATGTTACAATGCGCCCGAAGGCACCCGCGCCAACGTGGGTGCCCGTCAGGGAGGGAACAACCCATGAATAAGCTTCTCGTCGCTATGCTTCTGCTGCCGCTGGCCCAGGGTGCGGCCTCCGCGCAGACGGCGGGCGATCCGGCGGCCGGCAAGGCCTATTGGGAGCGGGACGCCCCGCGGGCGACCGCCTGCCGGAACTGCCACGGACTGCAGGGCCAGGGCGCTTTCGGCCCGGATCTCGCCGGCCGTGGCTTGAACGCCGCCCAGGTCAAGCAGGCGGTGCGCAAGCCTTGGGGCATCATGCCGGCTTTCGTCGAGAGCCAGATGAGCGACCAGGACGCGGCCGATCTCGCCGCCTATTTCGCCAGCCTGCCGAAGGTAGCGGAGCCCGGCAAATGGCGGTTCGAGCCGGCCGCGGGCGCGCCTCCCGGACAAGCCACCCTGATCAATATCGGCTGCGGCCAGTGCCACGGCGTCAACCTCGACGGACCGCGCGGCAACCTCGGCGCCGTCAACGCCGATTTCGATTACTTCGCCAACCTGGTCTACAACCACACCACCGCGCTCGGGCAGCACCGCGCGCTCCTCGGCAGCAACGCCACCAATATCGACATGGGCAACTATTCGAGGTCGCGCCTGTCGGAAGGCATGTTGCGGCAGATCTACTTCTGGGCCCGCGACGAGATCGGCTTCCGGGTGCCGATGACGGGCGTGCTTGGCAAGGGCGAGACCGGCCCGAGCGGCATCACCTATCCGCTCACAGTCAGCAACGGCGGCCTGCAGGGCAAAGGCGTGATCGCCGAAGGCGTGACCGTCACGCTGCAGATCCCGGCGGACGTGCAGGTGGTGGCGGCGACCGGCACCGGCTACCAAGGCGTCCACGCCGACGACAAGGCCAAGGCCAACCTGGCGGTATGGAAGCTGCCGCGCAGCGCCCCCAAGGACTCGAGCGCATCACCATCACCTTGTCGAAGGCTGGAACCGCCACCGACAACCTGCGCGGCAACATTCGCTGGGCCAGGCCCGCCCCCAAGGACGGCCCGAGCCCGGACGTGATCAACATCGCGCCGGCGCCGCTCTGACGGCAGTTGCTGAAGGCTTCCTCTCTCCGCGCGTTCGCGCGCGGAGAGAGGCGCCTGTTAAACCTGTAAAGTACAGGAAAAAGAACAGGGGGCGGCTTGCTCGCGGCGATTTGAGCGGGCCGCAGGCGAGCAAGCAGCAAATGCATGGCTTCGGGGCGCCGTCCGGCGCTGCGCCGTTGAAAATACAATCCGAGAACAATGGATTTCCTTTGTAGGGCCTCCCGAGCCATGCAACTTCCGCTGGGCTCACGAAGCTTCATGGCCTCGGCGAGACCCGCTCAACAGAAAGCCCGGCGCGGTTTCCCGGCCGGGCGCAATTCGTGATTTTCAATTTCGTTAATCCACTGATTTGGGGGGTTACGTCAACCGACAAATCAACCCGGATTTCCGTCACGTGAGCACATAAAGGCCCCGGCGGGCGGCGTGAACGACGCCGGTCGGTCTCAGAGCCGGTTCTTGCCCCAAGTCTCGAGTCGCGCAAGCGCGTCCGCCAGGCTGGCGACGATGTCGCCGCCGCTCTGGCGGATGAAATATTCGACCTGGAGGTTCACCATCGCGCCTTCGTTGTCGGCGGAGAGCCGCAAATCGCCGCGGTAGCCCAGGATCGGCTTGCCTTGTGCGAAGGCATAACCGATCTCGGCGGCGGTGCCGCTGTCCACGTCGACGCCGTCCAGGATGGCGAATACGATGTCGCTCCGATCGATCGCCGTCCGGTTGTTGCCGCCGATCTCGGTGTTGAGCCGGCGCCAGGCATCACGGCGCGCCCGCCCATCGGACATCGCCAGGATCGCATTGATCTTGCGCTGGTCGGTCAGCTTCCAGGGATCGAGTATTTGGTGGCCGGTGCGGCCGAGCGCCGGAAGCAAGACGGTGTCTTGATAGAAGCGCCCCGCTTCCGAGAAACCCAATGGTCCGGCGAGATAGATTTTCATCGTGCCGAGACCCCCGACCTCCATCCTCATAGTGAGGGCGCGGGCAAAGCCCGCGCGTCTCGAACCATGGCCGCGCACGTGGCGCCGCCGGGGGCCTCGATCCTTCGAGACGGCCGGCGAAGAGCCGGCCTCCTCAGGATGAGGTGAAAGGTCAGCGCCCGATCAATCAAATCACTGGGCCGGAGCAACCGGCCGGGCATTGCGTAGGGCACCCCTTATGGGCGCCCGCAACCTGGGGCGGCCACGAGGGCCGCCGCTACGCACGCAGATCGTCGATCGTGAAGATCGCCTCGAGCTCGATCCCCTCCTTCTTCAGGTTCCCGGCCGCGCCTTCGAGGCGATCCACGATGGTGATGATCCGCTTCACGGTGGCGCCCTGCGCCCGCACCGCGCGCACCGCTTCCATGACCGAGCCGCCCCGCGTCGTCACATCCTCGAACAGCACCACCTTGGTGTTCGGCCGGAAGTTGCCGTCGATCTTCTTGTCGGTGCCGTGCCCCTTCCTCTCCTTGCGCACGATGAAGCCGTCGATCGGACGCTCGGCGTGGCTGCGCATGCTGACGGCGCTGATGATCGGCAGCGCTCCCAGCTCCAGGCCGCCGATCGAATCGACGCTCGGATCGTCGCGAACCATGCTGAAGGCGATCTCGGCGATGAGAGCCAGGCCCTCCGGCGAGAAGGTCGTCGGCTTCATGTCCAGGTAGTAGTCGCTCATGGCACCGGACGCGAGCTTGAACGGACCGCCCTTGGTCAGGAACGACCGCTCCTTGATGAGTGCCAGCAGGCGCTCCTTGTCTTTTGCGAGAGCCGCCTGCGGCCGCGGCGCCACAGCATGAAGCATCGTCGTTCTCCCTGATTGCGGTCGCGATCGAGGCGCGCGCCGCATCCGTGGTATGGCGCCGACCCGCAGCAACGGTCTAGCGCTCAAGGGCAGCATTGTCATGAGCGGTCGCCCATGGGCAAGCCGACACGAGGCCCAAAGTGCTATTTTCCACCAAAGATGGGGGCTATGGGCTTTGGGATCCGGCGCCGGCGCCTACCCTGGCCGACCCGCAACGTCTTCGCTCGACCCCAGTGGAGCATTCGCCGATGCCACCCGCCGCCGCCCGGATCACGGTGATCGCCTCGAACGCCGTCAAGGAGGCGCTCGCCGAGCTCGTGCCCGAGTTCGAGCGGGCGAGCCCGCACCGGGTCGTCACTGTCTGGGGCGGCACGCCCGACATCAGCGCGCGGATCGGCGGCGGCGAGGTGTTCGATCTCGTAATCCTGCCGGCCGCGCGGATCGACGAGCTCATCGCGCAGGGCCGGCTCGAGGCCGGCGGCCGCGTCGACATCGCCCGCTCCGGCATCGGGGTCGCGGTGCGCGCCGGCACCCGCAGGCCCGACATCTCGTCCGCCGCGGCGCTCGAGGCCGCGCTCCTGGCGGCGCGCGCGATCGTGCTGTCCTCGGGGCCGAGCAGCCTCTATCTGGCCGGTCTTTTTCAGCGGTTGGGCATCGCGGATGCGATCGGATCGAAGATCGTGCAGATCGGTCCGGGGCTGCCGGTCGCGGCCGCGCTCGCCCGTGGCGAAGGCGAGATCGGGTTCACGCAGGTGAGCGAGCTCAGGTCGTCGCCGGGGATCGATTTTCTGGGACCGCTGCCGGCCGAGATCCAGCACATCACGGTGTGGTCGGCCGGGCTGCACGCCGCCGCGCCGGCGCCGGAGGGCGCCGCGGCGCTGGTGGAGTTCTTGCGGGGGCCACACGCCGCCGCGGTGATCAGGCGGAGCGGGATGGAGCCTGCGTGAGGCCATCCCTCCCCCTTTCAGGGGGAGGGAAGCAGCAACGCGCAGCGCGCGCGGCGATTTACCTCGCCTTCGCGGGCCGGGCGGAACTGGCCTCGGGTGCGAATTGATTCTATCTTCGGCGTCTACAACAAATCAAAAAAGAGGAAACCACCATGCCTAAATGCTTTATCCGCGGAATCCTGGCTGGCCTGCTGCTGGCCACCCCGGCGGTCGCGGAGGATCATATCAAGGTCGCCTGCGGCGATATCGGTCCGTTGCAGGACATGGTGCCGGAGATCGGCAACCGTCTCGGCATCTTCAAGAAATACAATCTCACGGTCGAGCCGCTCTACACCCAGGGCAGCGCCGAGACCCTGCAGGCGGTGCTGTCCGGGAGCGTGCAGGTCGGCATCGCGGCCGGCACCTTCGGGGTGCTCTCGGCCTATGCCAAGGGCGCGCCGGTGCGGGTGATCGGCGGCACCATGACCGGCGTCTCCGACCAGTACTGGTATGTGCGCGCCGATTTGCCGATCCGCTCCTTCAAGGAGACCGAAGGCAAGACCATCGCGTTCTCGACGCCGGGCTCCTCGACCCAGATCGCGGTACTCTCCCTGATGGAGCTTTACGGCGTCAAGACCGCCAAGCCGGTCGCCACCGGCGGTCCCGCGGTGACGCTGACCCAGGTGATGACCGGGCAGATCGACGTCGGCTGGTCGACCGCGCCCTATATCGAGGCACTCGAGGAAGGCAAGATCAGGATCATCGCCCGTCCCGGCGAGGTGGCGCGGCTGCGCAACCAGACCACCCGCATGATCGTCGCCAATGCGGACGCGCTCGCCAAGAGCCGCGACGTCATCGTGCATTACATGCAGGCGGTGCGCGAGATCACGGCCTGGATCTACGACAACCCGGCCGGGCTCAAGACGCTGGCCGAGGTCTCCCGGTTCAGCGAGCCGATCACGGCGCGGGTGCGCGCCGAGTTCCTGCCCCGGGAGGCGACCGATCCGGATCGGATCGCCGGCATCGACGAGATCATGCCGGATGCGGTGAAGCTGAAATACATTCCGGCGCCGCTGACCCAGGCCCAGCTCAGGGAGCTGATCCAGGTTCCGCTCAAGTAGGGTGCTCAGCCGCCGGAGCGGACGCCGACCGGCAGGGGCCAAACCGTCCGCCGCGCATGCTCCGCGCCCGTGCGAAACAGGGGCAGATGGTGCTTGACCAGGTCGAAGCCGCACAGCGCCAGGCTCGACCAAACGGCGGCGCTGAAGTAGAGCGCCATCCAGGCCATCTCGTCCTTCCACTGGACGAAATCGCGAGTCACGATCCAGCGCGTGCTGACGTCGTAGAGGCCCGCGGCCATGCCGAGGGGCTCTCTGCCGCTCGCGAGATCCGCCTGCCAGCGGGCGAAATACATCGGCACGTCGACGACCATCAGGAATGCCAGATAGCAGGCGACGCCGGCGACCGTAATTCCGATGGCCAGCCGGGCGACGCCCTGGAACGCGGTCATAAGCCGCAGCAGCGCGACCGCGATGAGCAGGAAGGCCAAGGCCCAGATCGAGTTCTCGATCGTGTTGCCGAGATAGCTGGTGGTGACGACGGCATACCATGAGCAACATTCCGCCAGCACAATCAGCGGAACGATCGCGCCCGAGATGTTGCGGGCCGTGTCGGATTTCACCACGCCCGCGAGCTGGCGCAGCACGATGGCCCATTGGATCGCGAAGCAGACCTCCGCGATGGTGGCGACCGAGCGGCCGACCAGCACGCTGCAGAGCCAGGTGTCGAACAGGCAGATTCTCTGGATATCGGCGCGCGGCAGCACCGATCGAAAGGCGCAGCCGAAAACATAAGCCGCGCACAGCAGCACCATGAGCTCGACCCGGAGAGTGCCGTCGCCGCGCCCGGACGTCCGCCGGCGGAACCGGCGATGGAGCAGGCGCCACAACAGGACATTGGCGACGCTGACCAGGACCAGGAAGCTCCACCAGATCGCAATCGGATTTCGCCAATCCAGCCAATCGAAATCCATGGGACGCTCCGCTTCCGTCATCGAACCTGCACGGCGCCGTAATATTACTGACACAAAACGCCAGGCACCAGCGGAGGTTTCGTTCATGCGATGATGGCTGTCGCGGCTGTCACAAATGGCAGATAGTGGCCGGGCGCGACCCGGCGCCATGGGGAGATTCGATGAAAGTCTTGCGGATTTTACGCGGCATGCTCGCCGGCGCATTCGCTTTCCTGGCGGTCCCGGCCTGCTCCGCGCCGCGTGTGCCGGCAGGCGGCGCCACGGAAGCCGGGCCGAAGCCGGGGCACGTGTTCATCATCGTGCTGGAGAACGAGGGATATCACGTCACGTTCCGCCGGAAGTCTCCCGCGACCTATCTGAAGATGCTCGCCGGGCAAGGGGCCTTGCTTCCGAATTACTACGGCATCGGGCATTACAGCCTGGACAATTATATCGCGATGGTGAGCGGCCAGGCGCCGAACCCGGTCACCCAGGCGGATTGCCAGAGCTTCGTGGAATTCGTCGCCACCGGAACCAGCGAGGACGGCCAGGCGATCGGCACCGGCTGCGTCTATCCCTCGAGCGTGTCGACCATCGCCAATCAGCTGGAAGCCAAGGGACTGAGCTGGAAGGGATACATGGAGGACATGGGCAACGATCCCAACCGGGAAAGCGCGACCTGCGGCCATCCGGTCATCGGCCAGCCGGACGGCACGCACAAGGCGACCGTGGGCGATCAATACGCCAGCCGCCACGACCCTTTCGTCTATTTCCACTCGATCATCGACCGGCCCACCTGCGCGGCGCATGTGGTCAATTTCACGGCCCTGGCCAGCGACCTACGGGACGAGACGACGACGCCGAATTACGCCTTCATCACCCCCAATCTGTGTCACGACGGGCATGACGGCGGCAAACCCCATAAGCAATGCGTCGATGGACAGCCGGGGGGCCTGGTCTCGGCCGACAAGTTCCTGGCGGACACCGTGCCGCAGATCCTGGCGTCCGCCGCCTACAAGCACGATGGCGTCCTGATCGTCACCTTCGACGAGGCCAATTCAAAAGGCGGCGACGCCTCGGCCTGCTGTCATGCGCCGCGCGGGCCCAACATTCCGCAAGGCGCGGTGATCGTGTTCGACAATCCGCCGCCCGATCCGCCCGAGACGATTCCCGATAACGGCCCGGGCATTTCCGGCCCGGGCGGCGGCCGCGTCGGGGCGGTGCTGGTCTCGCGCTTCATCAAGCCCGGCACGGTGTCGAAGACCGCCTACAATCATTACGCGCTGCTGGGCAGCATCGAGGATTTCTTCGGCCTGGACCGTCTCGGCTATGCCGGGCAGAAAGGCCTCAAGAAATTCGGACGGGATATATTCACCGCGCCAGATGGCACGGCGCGCTGACCGACCGCCGATTTGTGACGTCCCTTCACCTCCCCCTGCAAGGGAGAGGTCGAGAGCAATTGCTTCGCTTGCGAAGCAATTGCTCTCGGGTGGGGGTCCCGTTCGCATCGCACGCGGGACCCCCACCCCAACCCTCCCCCTTGCAGGGGGAGGGAGCGCGCCGTGCATCTGGCACACGCAACGCCCAACCTTCCTCAGTAGCGCGAGCCGGGAACGGTCGAGCCCTATCAGCCGCGATTCTTCTCGTGGATGGCGGTGATCAGCTTGCCGAGCGCGATGAAATCGCGCCTGCGCGGCGAGGAGCGGCGCCAGGCGAGGCCGATGGTACGATGCGGCTGCGGCTCGGCGAACCGTACCAGCCGCAGCCGCTCGCTCCTGGATTCGAGCGCGATGCTGATCTCGGGCAGCAGCGTGATGCCGTAGCCGCGGGCGACCATTTGCACGATCGTCGACAGGCTGGAGGCCCCGTAGGTGTCGATGTTCTGCACCTGGCGCAGGTTGCAGACATCGAGCGCCTGGTCGCGCAGGCAGTGGCCTTCCTCGAGCAGCAGCAACCGGTCGCATCGCATGAGGTCGGACGTGGCCAGCACCTTGGCCGGGATCCGCCGCGTCCGCGGCAGCGCCAGGAGGAAACGGTCCGTGAACAGGGCGGCTTGCTCGATCTCGGTATGGTCCGCCGGCAAGGCCATAAGCACCAGGTCGAGCTTGCCGGCGACGAGCTCGGCGAGAAGATGCTGGGTCCGGGATTCGCGCAAATGCAGCTCGAGCTCCGGATAGTCGGCGCGCAGGTGCGACAGTAGCGGCGGCAGCATGTAGGGCGCGATCGTCGGGATGACGCCGAGCCGTAACGCGCCCGACAGCAGCCGTCGATTGTGCCGGGCGCGGTCCACCAGATCGCGGACCTCGGAGAGAATGCGGCCGACCCGGCCGGCGATCTCCCGGCCCTCGTCGGTCAGACGCGCGCCCTGGCGCGTGCGCTCGATCAGGGGGGTGCCGATCTCCCGCTCCAGCTCCTGGATCTGCATCGACAACGCCGGCTGGGTGACGGCGCACTGTGCGGCGGCCCGGCCGAAGTGCAGGCTTTGCGCCAGCGCATCGAAGTAGCGCAGCTGGCGCAGCGTGACGTTGCTCAGGACAGAGCCGGCGGATTTGGCGGATTTGCCCATGCAGGCCTATATCAGCAAATCTGATCTCTCAAGTATAAATGACGATTAGACCTGATCAATGCCGCCGACCACCGTGGCGCCGCCCGGATTCACGCGATTGGGCTTCTCAATATCGAGCTTCTCAATAATGCACCCGGCTCTGCGCGCGGCCGTTCTGGCCGCTGGCGAGCGATCTGGCAAATTCGATGAGCCGGTCGGAATTGCCATACGCAACGGCGCCGATCAGCAACGCCAGCGCCGCCATCGCGGCCAGCACCAGCCACCGGTTTCGGACTGCATTGGAATTGCTGCGATCATCCATCTCGGCGCGTCCGTTCTACGGGACGTTCAAGACGCCCGGCGGGCCAGCCGGTCAGCTCAACCAGTCTTGGCCCGGCTGGGAACCGGAAGCCACGGTGCGATGGGGTCATACGGCCGCAAATGGTGGTGCCGTGTGGTCGCCAGGTCGGGGCCGTTGCCGGCGTGGGGGCGTACGGAAAATTGCGGACCCGGCCGGTCATTCCAAGCGTCCGCCGCGACTTGCGCGATCGGTATCGACAACAGCGCGACAAAGAGTGCGATCACCCACTTCATGCGTAGCCTGCCCGGTCTGTTGTTATTGTTGCGTCGAATATAGACATTCCGGACCGGCATGAAAGCCCGAAGCGGATTTTTGTTCGCGAATCCAGCAGGCGAAGCGCCAAACAGCACGGATTCCAGGTCACTTTCTGGTGAGGCACCTACGCTGCACTGCGATACGTCCCCTCGGTCCCCTGTCCCGCCTGTTGCCGCGCCAATTGAAGCATTGCATAAATTCCGCTGGCGCAGCCGGAGGCAGGATTCATGTCGGGCATGACCGCAAAAGGCCTCGCATTTGCGCTGATGGCAGTCGTGCTCGGGGCCGCGCGCGCGGCCCACGCGGCCGATGAAGCGGCCGACTTCTATCGCGGCAAGACCATCAGCATCGTCGTGGGATTCGGGGCGGGCGGCGGCTACGACATCTATGCGCGCCTGCTTGCGCGCTATCTCGGCAATCACATCGCCGGAGCCCCCAATGTGGTGGTGCAGAACATGGAAGGGGCGGGCAGCGTGCGCGCCTCCAACTACGTGTATTCGCTGGCCCCCAAGGACGGCACCGTGATCGCGGCCGTCAACCAGAACATGCCGATGTATCAGATGCTGGGCGGCGCCGGCGCGCAGTTCAAAGCCGCGGAGATGAGCTGGCTCGGCAGCATGGCCTATTCCAACGGCACGCTCTACACGTGGTACCAGTCCGGCATCAAGACGCTGGCCGACGCCAAAGCGCGCGACGTGCTGCTCGGCGGCGTCGGCACCACCTCGGATTCCTACATCTATCCGACCTTGATCAACGGCCTGCTGGGCACCCGGTTCAAGGTGATCAACGGCTATGCCGGCACCAAGGAGATTCACCTGGCGATCGAGCGCGGCGAGGTGATGGGCCGCGGCGGCAACACCTGGGCGAGCCTGATGAGCAGCAACCAGGATTGGATCGATCAGAAGAAGGTCGACCTCCTGGTCCAGATCGGCTTCAAGCCGGAGCCCGAGATCACGCAGGTGCCGCTGCTCGTCGAGTTGGTGAAGACACCTGAGGAGAAGCAGATCGTCACCGTGGTGACGCTGCCGACGGCGCTCGGCTACACCAGCTGGCTCGCCCCGGAGGTTCCGCCCGCGCGCATGAAGCTGCTGCGCGAGGCCTACGATGCCACCATGCGGGACCAGGCCTTTCTCGAGGAAGCCGCCCGGCACGCCATGCTGATCCGCCCGCAGACCGGCGCCGAGATCGAGGCCCTGGTCAAGCAGGCCGCCGCCGCCCCCAAGCCGGTGCTGGAGCGCACCGCGCAATTGCTGGGCTGGCAGAAGTAGCACGAGCCGGCACGGCCGCGCACCGATCCGGCCTCATCCCGAGAGGCATCGCGCAAGCGATGCGTCTCGAAGGATGGATGCGCGTTCCGGACTCGCGGCCATCCTTCGAGACGACCGCGCAAACGGCGCGATCTCCTCAGGATGAGGGTCGGAAAATTCCCAGGCCACATATCGTGGAAATGCCGCGTCAGTGCTTCGGGGCGTTCGGGGCCGGCGCCGCGCTCGCGACGTTCTCCGCCGGCGACCAGCCGCCGCCGAGCGCCTGGAACAGGCTCACGGCCGCCAGCAGGCGAGACAGCTGCACCTGCACCAGCTGGTCCTCGGCCTGGAACAAGGTCTGCTCGGTCTGCAGCAGGGTGACCAGGTTCACGGTGCCCTCGCGCAACTGCTGCTCGGAGAGATAGAATGCCATTTGCGAGGCCAGCACCGCCTCGCGCTGGTATTTCTCCTGCAAGCCGGTCTGCTCAAGCGCGACCAGCGCCTTCTCGACGTCGGAGAACGCCGACAGCACGTCTCGGCGATAGGTCTGCAGGAATTGCTGACGCAGGCCGAGCTGCAGCTCGAGCTGTCCCTCCAGCAGAAAGCCGTCGAACACCGGCTGGGTGAGGCTGGCGGCGGCGGAGTAGAACCAGGCGCCGGGCCCGAACAATGTCTTCAAGGCGGCGCTCTGATAGCCGGTCTGGGCGGTCAGGGCGATGTTGGGGAAGAAGGCGGCGCGCGCGGCATTCACGTTGTAGTTGGAGGCGGAGAGCTGCGCCTCGGCCTGGCGCAGGTCGGGCCGCTGGTTGAGGAGCTCGGACGGCAGCCCGGGAGTGATGCGCGGCACTACGACCTGCATCATGCTGCCGCCGCGCGCGAAGCTCCGCTCGGGCGCGCGCCCGACCAGCACCGCGAGCGCCGAGCGGCTCTGCTGCAGCGTCTCCTCCACCGGCGGGATCGAGGCGCGCAGCAACGCCACCACGCTCTGCTGCTGCGCGACGTTGATCTGCGACACCGTTCCGGCGCTGAACTGCTGCATGATCAGATCGAGGATGCGGCTCGAAATCCTCGACATCCTTGTGCAGAATGCGCAGCCGATCCTGCGCGCCCAGAATCTGAAAATAGGTATCGGCGACGGTGCTGATGGCGGTGAGGGTGACGACCTCCTTGGCGTAACGGCTGGCGACCGCGTTCTCCTCGACCGCGACCAGGGTCGACTGGTTCTTGCCCCAGAAATCCAGCACATAGCTGGCGCTCAAGGAATTCGAGTAGAGATGGCTGGTGCCGCCGCTATTGCCGCTACCGCTGCCGGTCGCGGACGACGACTTGCCGACCGAAGCGCTGCCGTTGAGATCGATGGTCGGGAACAGCGGCGCGCCGGCGATGCGCACCTGCGCGTCGGCTTGCTGGATTTGCGCGACCGCGACCGCGATGTCGAAATTGTGGGCCTGGGCCTCCTCGATCACGCTGACCAGCTCGCGCGATCGGAAACCGCGCCACCAGTCGAGCTTCGGCACCGCAGCGTCAGCGGCGCCATGAGCGAAGCGGTACTTGCCGGGCGTGTCGAGGGCGAGGTCCGGCTTCTGGGATTCCAGGTTGCAGCCAGAAAGGGTGTGGATAACACAAAAAACGCCGGCAATTCGCGCCGCCCGGCGCAGCCCGATGACGACGGCGCGATGCCGTGCAGAATCCGGCCGACCCCGACGCATCTGACGAACTCCCCCGTTTTCCGCACGTTCCGCAACTATGCGACCAACGCCCGTAACCCTGCCCCACCCCGACTTTGCGGTCAATTTTGCCCGCAAGCAATGGGTATTAGCGCCGACGCACCGCCACATTTGGGGACGGGGGCAAGTGGCGAATGGCGAATGGGAATTGGCCGGGACACGCAAAGGCGCGATCGCCTCAGCGCTCCAGCCCTTTGGCGGCGAGCTCGTCGAGATATTCCCGCCAAAAGGTCGCGTGATTGCGGCCGAGCGTCAGCAGGTATTCCCAGCTGTAGATGCCGGTCGAATGCTGGTCGTCGAACACCGGACGCACGGCGTAGTTGCCGACGGTCTTGAGCTCCAGGATGGCGACGTTGCGCTTGCCCGGAACGGTCTTGCGCTCGGAGGGAGCGTGTCCCTGCACCTCGGCGCTCGGGCTGCGCACGCGCAGATACTCGGCGCTCAAGTCGAAGGCCTCGCCGTTGTCGAACGCGACGGTGAGCGTCCGGCGGTCCTTGTGCAGCTTGAGCTGCGTCGGCCACGGCTGTGCGACGTCGTTCATCCAACCGTCCCGTTTGGTCGCGCGACACGCATGATCGTAGGATGGGTTGAGCTCTTGCGAAACCCATCGATTCACGTCGCAAATTGAACCGCAGCCGGTGGGTTACGGCGCGCAATAGCCCGAGAACGCGGGCAACGCACCGATTGCGCCTAACCCACCCGACGGATTCCGTAACCTCACCGCCCTCAATATCCGGTCTCGCGGTGGCCGAGCGCCGAGATGGCCTGCCGCTCGGCCGGCGGATCGACGTAGAAATCGATCACGCAGACGCCGCCCTTCTTGAGGATGGCGACGCCCTTCTCCAGCGCGCCCTTAACGTCGGAGGCCTTGGTCACCGGGCCGATGCCGACGGCGCCCTGCGCCTCGGCCAGCTTGGCGATGTCGGGCGTCGGGTTCTCCATGCGCAAGCCGATCCAGCGATTCTTGGTCTCGCGCCCGCGGGTGCGCGCGACCGTGTCCTGATGCAGCTCGTCGTTGAAGTAGGAGCGGTTGTTGTTGATCAGGATCAGAAGCGGAATGCGATGACGCGCCGCGGTCCAGATCGCGGTCGCCCCCATGCAGAAATCGCCGTCGCCCAGCATGGAGATGGCGTAGCGGCCCTGCTCGTAGAGCCCGACCGCGGCGCCGACCGAAAGGCCGGGCCCGGAGCCGAGCCCGCCGCCGCCGTCCTTGCCGAGATAAGTCATCCCGCTCTCGATCGGCCAGATGTCGAACGGCCAGCCGCGGCCGAGCGTACAGAAGCTCACCTTGTCGGGATCGTTGAAGCTCGCCCGCAACGTCGAGGCGATCTGCTCCATGGTGATCGCGTCGCCCTCGCCGCCGCCTTTCGGCTTGCCGGGCACGCGCGCCTTCCAGGGCGCCTTCTTGGCCCCGGCGCCGAGCGCTTCGCTGAGCTCCGCCACCACCGCATCGCCGGTGGTGGCCATCGCCACGTCCACGGTCGGCAGCGCCTGGTATTCCATGTTGGCGCCGGTGTGCAGATTCTGGTCCAGCGTCGCGGCAATCACCTTGGCGGTGACCTTGCCGACATTCCTGCCCTGGCGCAGCGCACCGCCCAGATCCATCCAGTCGAGCGCCAGGATGACGTCGGCCTCGCACAACAGCTCGCGCGCCGGCTTGGGAAGCACGTTGAACGGCGGCATGTAATGGGCCGGATGATCGCTCGGGAACATCGCGCCCTGCTTGAGATCGGTGAACACGCAGGCGCCCAAGCGCTCGGCGAGCGCAATGCGGGGCTGCCAGAACTGCGCGCTGCGCGATCCGCGCCCGAACATGACGAGCGGACGCTGTGCGCCCTTGAGCAGCGCCACCGCCTGCTCCAGCGCCTCCTTGGAGGGCCGCGGCGGCGCCGGCGCCTTGAAGCGCGCCATGTCGGGCCACTCGGGCTCCTTGTCGAGGCGGGATTCCTGGAAGCCGGCGTCGAGGCAGATATAGACCGGCGCGGTCGGGGCCGAGCGCGTCGCCAGATTGGCCCGCGTCATCAATTCCACCAGCGCCTGCGGCGAGGTCGGCTGATCGTCCCATTTGATGATGGAGCGGATGAAGGCGCCCTGGTCGCGCGAGGTGTGGATCCAGTCGATCCAGGGACGGCGTTTCTCGGCATCGACCGGGCCGGTGGCGCCGAGCACCATCATGGGAACGCGGTCGCACCACGCGTTGAACAGGCCCATCATGCCGTGCAGCAGGCCCACATTGCTGTGCAGTACGCAGCCCATGGGCTCGCCGGTCGCCTTGGCGTAGCCGTGCGCGACGGCGACCGAATGGTCCTCATGCAGGCACAACAGGATGCCGGGTTTGTCGTTGCCCAGGTGATTGACCAAGCTGTCGTGCAGCCCGCGATAGCTGGCGCCCGGATTGAGGCTGAGATAGCGGATGCCGCAGCGGCGCAGCATCTGGGCCGCGATATCGCTGCCCCAGGCGACCTTATCGTCGGGCTTTCCTTCCGGCTTATCCAACAGCATTTGCTACCTCACATCAGCCACCGCGCATGCGCGCTCCTGTCGCGTAGCCGGGGCGGGCGATGATTTCAATATGATTCGGTAAGGCGTTCCTCGCCCCGCGCGCGGGGAGAGGGCGACACGGCAAGAACGAAAACCGGAACTCGGCGCGGTGAGGGGGCGTTTCCACAGGCTCAGAATCGCGGCAAGGCCCCCTCACCCCACCCTCTCCCCGCAAGCGGGGCGAGGGAGTGAAATGCCCTGCATCCCTCACAGATCGCCGCCAATAAATCAGGCTACTTCGCCGCCCCGAGACGGCGATAGGCCGCGATGGTCTGCGGCGTCGCCGAGGTGGCGAGCTCGTTGATCATGGCGGCGAGCTGGGCGCCCTCGAGCGGGGCGCCGACCGGCAGGTCGGCCTTCACGGCGTCGGCCTGGTAGTCCTTGTCGGCCACCATGTCGACGAAGGCCTTGCGCAGGATTTCGGTCTGCTCGGCCGGAATGCCGGGCGGGCCGACGAGCGGCAGGCCGAAATTATCGGTCCCCATCACCAGGGTGAGGAGCGGCCCCTGCTCCGGCGGCAAAACGTCACGCACCACCGGAAGGTCCGGCACGACGGGCTTGGACTGGAAGATCGGGACCACGATGCGGTTGGCGATCAGGTCCTGCCGGCGCGCAAACGAGTCCGACACCGTGAACACGGCGTCGATCTCGCCCTGCTCCAGCGCCACCAGCACGCGCGCGGTCGACACATAGCCGAGCACCACCTTGAGCGGCATGCCGAGGCCGGCCAGCATCAAGGGCACCATGGCGGTCGGGGTAGTGCTGGCGAGCGACCCGAAGGTCACGGTCTGGCGCGCCGCCTTGAGATCGGTGAGCGACTTGATGCCGGTCGAGGCCCGCACATAGGCGACCGAGTTCGAGCCGCCGGCGCTGCCGATGTAGGTGAACTTGGTCGGATCGAAGCCGATCGCCGGCCCCCGTACGACGCCTTCCACGAACCACGAGCGACCGGGAGTCGAGACCGTGAGGCCGTCGGGCGCGGCGCGCTGATTGAGGTAGTTGGTGGCGAGCGCGCCGGCCGCGCCTTCCATGTTCTGCACGATCATGCCGGGCTGGCCGGGAATGAACCGCACCAGATGGCGCGCGATGGTGCGGGCCTGGGTATCGACGCCGCCGCCGGGCGCGAAGCCGACGATCAGGGTCAGGGTCTTGCCGCGGTAGAAGTCGGCCGCGCGGGCGCGGCGCGGCGCGAGCGCGGCCAAGCCCAGCACCATCGCGCCGGCACCCGCCACCACGTCTCTGCGCGAAAATCGCCGCATGCCACGGGCCTACTCGGCCGCCTGCACGGCGGCGCTCATATGGCCCATCTCGAGGTCCGAAAGATCCGGCAGGCCGTAATGCAACAGCTCGGTCGTCTCGCGCGCCCGCAAGGTGCCGGTCTCGCCGGTCTCGAGAAACACGGTGGTGTACTTCTGCAGCGGGTTGCCCTCGGCCTCGCCGGCGCCGGAAAGAACCAGATAGACACCCCTGCCCTCGACCCCACAGGCGGCGCCGGCCGCGAGCCGCACCAGCCGCGCCTGGGTGCGCCGCTCGGTAAACACCCCGAACAGCTTTTCAGCGGCGCCGGGCGCGCCCTTGATCGGGGCCCATTGATAGCTCGCCGCGTCCATCATGATCGGGGCGTCGTAGCGGCCTTTCGGATAGATCATGGGGCGGCCGTGCACGTGCTCCCAGATGGCCTGATAGGCGTCCATGCTGCGCTTGCCCGGCACATCCTCGCGGCGGTGGAACACGCCGTCCTTGAACGTGCCGAACTTCTCGAGCTCCACCATGCCGGCCTTGACCTCGCGCGGCTGCAGATAGCCGCTGCCGCTGGCGCCGCCGAACTGCAGCACCGCGCACACGATCGCCGTGGTGTTGACCTGCGGCCCGTACGGCACGCCCTCCGGATAATAGCCGAGCATCCCGGCCCGGAGCGGCCCGTCCTGGCCGTAATCGGACTCGCCCGACAGCATGAAACGGTACTGGTCGAAATTGTGCCGGTGCCGCGGTCCCGAATAATCGGTGCCGAGCTCGCTCACCGAGAACTTGAAATTGCCCGGCGTGCCGGGCTCGCCTGCCGCCGTGGTGCGCGAATGAAAGGTGCCGCCCCGGTGCTCGAGGCCCCGCACCGGCGTGACATCGTCGAATTGCACGACTTTCATGAACCGGCTCCCAAGGCTGACCGCTGCACGCCATAGTAGCGGGCAGGGAGCGCGACGCAATGCGCCCTTCGAGACGGCCTTTCGGCATGAGGTGGGATGATAACCGGTCGCCGCAATAAATCTCCGCCCTCATGGTGAGGAGTCGGCCTTCGCGAAGCGAAGGCGGGCGTCTCGAACCATGGCCGCGAAGTCCGGACCGTGCATCTATCCTTCGAGACGCCGTGCTACGCACGGTTCCTCAGACCGTATGTCCCCTTCCCGTGAAGAGGCGACTCACCCTCGATGCCGTTGCGAGGGTTACCCGGATAGGCCGGGCAGAGCCTCAAGCAAGGAGGGCGAGTCATGGAGCATTGTAGCGAAGCTTTCGTAGGTTTCGATACCTCGAAGCTGAGACATGCGGTTGCGATCGCGGATGGCGGTCGGACAGGCGAAGTGCGGTTTCTGGGCGAGATCGAGAATACTGCGGCGGCAACGGCGAAGCTGGTGCGCAAGCTGGCCGCCAGATACGAGCGGCTGACGTTCTGCTACGAGGCGGGGCCGACCGGTTACGGGCTGCACCGGCAGATCAAGAGCCTTGGTCACGAATGCGTCGTGGTGGCGCCTTCGCTGATCCCGAAACGGCCCGGCGACAAGGTAAAGACCAACCGGCGCGATGCGGTTGGCTTGGCGAGGCTGCTGCGCGCCAACGAGCTCACCGCGGTATGGGTGCCGGAGGGGAGACACGAGGCGATGCGCGATCTCACGCGGGCGCGCGAGACGGCGATGCTGGACCTGCGATCGAAGCGCCAGCAGATCTCGGCCCTGCTGCTGCGGCAGGGGAGATCGTATCCGGAAAATAAGAACACCTGGACCAAGGCGCACATGAGCTGGCTGGCGAGCCAGAAGCTCGAATATCCGGAGCAGCGCCTGGTATTCGAGGAGATGATGCTGGCGGCGCGCCAGGCGCGGGAACGTCTCGAGCGCTTGGAGCAGGCGATCCGCGCCGCGGTCCCGGACTGGTCGCTGGCCGAGCTGGTCACCGGGCTGATGGCGATGCGCGGCCTGGATGTGATCTCGGCCGCGACGCTCCTGGCCGAGATCGGTGACCTGTCGCGCTTTCGAACGCCGCGACAGCTGATGGCCTATCTCGGGATGGTGCCGTCCGAAGAGTCGACAGGGGATACGATCAAGCGCGGCCCCATCACCAAGACCGGTAACCGGCGAGCCCGCCGGATGCTGGTGGAATGCTCATGGAGCTATCAGCATCCGCCGCGCGTGGGTGCCCTCAAGCAGCACAAGGTCGATGCTGCCCCGCCGGCGGTTCGCGAGATCACCTGGAAGGCGCAGTGCCGCCTCTATCGCCGCTACCGAGCGCTGATCCGCAAGGGCAAGCTCAAGACCGTGGCCATTACCGCAATCGCACGTGAGCTCGCTGGCTTCATCTGGGCGATCAGTCGCGAGATCACCCCAGCTGCGGCGCCATAAAGCGGCTTTCCGAGGGCGAGCGAGCGGCACCACTCAACCATCACCAGGGAGCCTGCGCCGGGGGCATGGTCCGGTGAGGACAAATCTCGTGCAACGGCGGGGGCGGAGCCGCGGCAAGGGGAATTCCCGATCGTCCTGTGTGGCCGATCACCAGATCGACGCCCGTTCTCAGACCGGGACAGCCCCAGACGGACTTACGGATATGCGCGAACCCGCGAATAAGAGGATGTTGACCGACGTCTCTGGGTTCCGCTCCCACCGTTGCACGATCATCGAATGCCAAATCCCTCCGAGTTCCGCGGGAGGGACGCTTCGCTTCGCCTCTACCCTTGACAGGGGACATAAGAGGATGAGGGTGGGGGTGGTTGACTTGCCGCAGCGGCTCAATTCGCCAGGGCGTGCGGCTGCGGCGCGAGCGTCGATGCCACGTCGGTCGCGTCGGCGAGATATTTGCGGCCGAGATCGCGCAGCGTGCCGCAGGCTTTCGGATGGCGCGTGCTGGCGGCGCGCTGGAAGCAGCTCTCCGCCATCATCAAGTAGAAGAATGACGGTTCCTTGGCGCTGCTGCGGGTCGACTTGCGTAACATGGGTCGCTCCTTCGGAACCGGGCATTCGGGCATCACCTATTGGTCGCTCGCCCCATACGGGCGGTTCATGCCTGAATGCGCCGCCATCGCCTGCCTTTGACCGCGCGGCGGCAAGGTCCTAAGAGAAGTACGTAGGTGACCAGCGGGCGTACAAGGCGGGCCGGGAGTTGATCGTGAGTGCGGACGAGATCGTGTTCCGGTCGCCGGCGGGCGTGCTGCAGGCGTCCTCCCTGGCCCTGGTGGGGGCATCCGAGCGGGGCAAGTGGCCGCGGCTCATCTTCAACAGCTTGCGCGCGTTCGGCTATGCGGGGCGCGTCTTCCTGGTCAATCCGCGACAGGGCCAAGTCTACGGCGAGCGCTGCTTTCCTTCGCTGCGCGATCTGCCCGAGCCGGTCGAGCATGCGCTGGTGATCGTGCCGGCCGCGGGCGTCGCCGACGTGCTCACCGATGCCAAGGCCGCGGGCTTGAAATCCGCCACCATCTATGCGGGCGCGGTCGGCGACGGCGAGGACCCGGAATCCAAGAAGCGCGGCGCCTGGCTCAAAGAGTTCCTGGCCGCCACAAGCATGCGTCTCGCCGGCCCCAATTGCATGGGCGCGCACAGCTACCGGGAGCGGCTGTTCTGCTATCCGAACACGGAATTGTGCAGCGTCCCGCCGGGCTCGGTCGCCTGCGTGTTCCAGTCGGGCGGAACGCTCCAGTTCTGGCTGCGCACCGGCGCCGACCGGGGCTTGCGGTTCTCCTACGGAATCACGTCGGGCAACGAGGCCGATCTCGATCTCGCCGATTATCTCAACTTCCTGGTCGACGATCCGCACACCCGCATCATCACGCTGTTCATCGAAGGCATCAGGCGGCCGCAGGCGTTCATGCACGCGGCCGCCCGCGCGCTCGAAGCCGGCAAGCCGATCCTGGCGATCAAGACCGGCGCCACCGCCAAGTCGCAGGCGGCGGCGCAATCCCACACCGGCGTCATCGGCGGCGATTACGCGGCCTATCTCGCCATGTGCGAGCGCTACGGCATCTGCAATTGCAGCTCGCTCGACGACATGGTGGAGACCGCGCTCGCCTTCCAGGGCGGCCGGCTGCCGAAAGGGCCCCGGATCGGCTTCGTCACCACCTCGGGCGGCACCGTCGATCTGTTGTTCGATTATGCGGAGCGCGAGGGCGCCGTCATCGCCGATTTCACCGACGCCACCAACAGCGCGCTGCTGCCGTTCCTGCAGGACAGTATCGTGCCGAAAAACCCGCTCGACCTGGGCATTCCCTCGACCCTCGAGCACGCCGCCGCGGTCTGCGAGGTGGTGGCGCGCGATCCCAACGTGGACATGCTGGGCTGGGCCGCGATGCTGCCGAGCAAGCCGGGCGCCTGGGACGGGGTGGCGGCGCTGCGCAACCTGCTGACCCTGACCGACAAGCCGGTGATCGGCTTCGGCCGCATGAACTATCAGATGCGGCCGGAATCGGTCGCCGCCCAGGAGGCGGCCGGCTTTCCATTCCTGCAGGCGCTGGAGCCGACGCTGCGGGCCATGAATGCCCTGTGGTTCCATGCGCAGCGACAAGGCCGCCGACCGGCGGACCTCCCGCCGGCGCCGGCAAGCGATCTTTCGCCGGCAACGCTCGAGGCGACCCTTGCGCGTTACGGCATCATGCTGCCGGCGAGCCGCGCGGTCGCGAACGCGGCCGAAGCCGAGGCCGCGGCGGCCGCAATCGGGTTTCCGGTGGCGCTGAAGATCCGCTCGCCCGACATCCTGCACAAGACCGAGGCCGGCGGCGTGCGGCTCGATCTGCGCAGCCGCGCGGAGGTGCGTGACGCTGCCGACGCGTTGCTCGCGGCCGCACGCGCCACCCATCCTGATGCGCGCATCGAGGGCCTGCTGGTGCAGCAAATGGCGGCCGGCGTCGAGGCGATCGTGGGGACGCGCAGCGATCCGCTGTACGGACCCTTGCTGCTGATCGGCGCCGGCGGCGTCTTGGTCGAGCTTGCCCGCGACGTAGCGCTGCGGCTCCTGCCGGTCACGGCACGCGAGGTCGGCGCCATGATCGACGGGCTCAAGCTTGCGCCGCTGCTCGCCGGCTACCGCGGGCGCCCGGCGGCCGACCGGACGGCGCTCGAGCGAACCGCGCTCGCGCTCGCGCAATTCCATCTCGATCACCGCGCCCGCATCGCCGATATGGAGATCAATCCGCTGATGGTCGGTGCGCAAGGCGCGATCGCGGTCGACGTGCGGGTGCTGTGGCGAGACCAATAAGGAGAGCGGGACATGGATTTCGAGCTGCCCGAGGAATTGCGCCTGTTCAAGCAATCGCTGCGGCGGTTCGTGGACAACGAGCTCATCCCGGTCGAGCGCGACACGCTCGAGGGCGAGGACATCAAGCCGCATTATCGCGAGAAGTTCGTCGCCGGCGCCAAGGCGCTCGGCATCTGGATGATGGAGGTGCCGGAGGAATACGGCGGCCACGGCCTGTCGCTGTTGGCGCGCGCCATGGTGACCGAGGAGCTGTCGCGCACCATTGCGCTGCCGGCGCGCGGCGAAGGCATCACCGGCCCGACCGTGCGCGGCATTCTCTACACGCTCAGCGGCGAGATGAAGGAGAAGTATCTGCTGCCGGTGCTGCGTGGCGAGAAGCGCACCTGCTTTGCCCAGACCGAGCCCGATGCCGGCTCCGATCCGGGAGGCATGCGCACCACCGCCGTGCGCGACGGCGATTTCTACCTCATCAACGGGGTCAAGCGCTTCATCACCGGCGCCCACAAAGCCGACTTCATGCAGCTGATGGCGGCGACCGATCGCGCCAAGGGCTCGCATGGCGGCATCTCGTGCTTTCTGGTCGATATGAACACGCCCGGCGTCAAGCTCACCACCTCCTACCAGACCATGATGGGCGACCGGCCGTGGGAGATCGTGCTCGACAATGTGCGGGTGCCGGCGAGCAACCGGGTCGGCGAGGAAGGCGGTGGCTTCGGGCTCGCTCAGAAGTGGCTCGGCGCCGGCCGCGTCAAGCACGGCGCGCGCGCACTGGGCGTCGCCGAGCGGTGCCTGGAGATGGCGACCGCCTATGCCAAGCAGCGCTCGACTTTCGGGCGCCCGCTCGCCGACCGGCAAGGCATCCAATGGAAGCTCGCCGACATCTTCATCGAGCTGCAGGCGGCGCGGCTTCTGGTCTACAAAGCCGCGACCCGGCTCGACAAAGGCGAGGACGCGCGCGAGGACGCCTATGTGTGCAAGTATTACGCCGACGAGATGGCGTTCCGAGCCGCCGATCAATGCATGCAGATCCACGGCGGCATCGGACTCACCACCGACCTGCCGATCGAGAAGCTGTGGCGCCAGCAGCGCAGCTACCGCATCACCGAAGGCGCCAGCGAGGTCATGAAGATGGTGATCGCGCGGCACGTGCTGAAGGCTTACGACAGCAAAAGGACCTGAAGACGCTGGCTGAGGGATGGATATAGAATAGGCGACCGCGCCGCGCCGTCATCCGGAGGAACGCATGGCCAAATTTCAAAACATCCTGGAGACCGTCGGCAACACGCCGGTCGTGCGGATCAACAAGCTGGCGCCGGCCGGCGCCAACCTGTTCGTCAAGATCGAGGCGTTCAATCCGCTCGGCTCGGTCAAGGACCGGCTGGCGCTCGGCGTCATCGAGGCGGCGGAGAAAGCAGGGCAGCTCAAGCCCGGCCAGACCGTGATCGAGGCGACCAGCGGCAATACTGGCATCGGGCTCGCCATGGTGTGCGCCCAGAAAGGCTATCCGCTGGTGGTCACCATGGCGGAGACCTTCAGCGTCGAGCGGCGCAAGCTTATGCGGTTCCTGGGCGCCAAGGTGGTGCTGACCCCGGCGGCGCAGCGCGGCATGGGCATGGTGGCCAAGGCCAACGAGCTCGCCAAGGCGCGCGGTTGGTTCCTGACCCGGCAGTTCGAGAACGAGGCCAATCCCGACATTCACTCGCGTACCACCGCGCGCGAGATCATCGCGGACTTCAACGGCGAGCCGCTCGATTACTGGGTCACCGGCTACGGCACCGGTGGCACCCTCAAGGGCGTGTCGCGGGTGCTGGCGAAAGAGCGGCCCGACACCAAGATCGTGGTGTGCGAGCCGGCCGACGCCCAGCTTCTGGGCAGCGGCACGCCGCAAGCGCGCAATCCGGACGGCTCGCCGGCAGCCGCCCACCCGGCCTTCAAGCCGCATCCCATGCAGGGCTGGACACCGGATTTCATCCCCAAGCTAACCGCCGACGCGGTCGACATGAAGCACATCGAGCGGATCATCCCGATCCCGGGTGCCGACGCTCTGCGCTGGAGCCGCGAGCTCGCCCAGCAGGAAGGCATCTTCGTCGGCATCTCGGCCGGGGGCACCTTCGCGGGCGCGCTCCAGGTCTGCCGCGAAGCCAAGAAGGGCGCCACCGTGCTGTGCATGCTGCCCGACACCGGCGAGCGCTATCTGAGCACGCCCCTATTCGCCGACATTCCGGCCGACATGACGCCGGAGGAGATCGAGATCTCGCGCTCGACCCCGAGCGCGCAGATGGGCGCTTGAGGCCGCCTGCCGCGATGCCGGTCGTCTCCGCGCGAATACGGGCGGCCGACACGGCGTTTGCCGCCGTGAAGCATTTCTACCTGAGCTCGCGCTACGGCGAGCGGCGGCTCGATCCCGGCATTTGCGACTTCACCTTCGGCAATCCCCACGAGATGCCGCTTCCCGGCATCGTGGCGGCGCTGCGCCAGCACGCCGTTCCGCGCGACGAGAACGCCTTCGCCTACAAGACCAGCGAGCCGGAGCCGCAGGCCTATGCGGCGCAGCGACTGAGCGGCGAATTGAATCTCGCCTTCGAGCCGGCCGACATCGCGCTCACCACTGGCGCCTTCGCCGCCATCATGGTGGCGATGCGGCTCGTCATCGACGCCGGCGACGAGGCGGTGTTCTGCGAGCCGGCCTGGTTCTGCTATGAGCCGATGCTGATCGCCGCCGACGCGGTGCCGATCAAGCTCAAGCTGAAGCCGCCGGCCTTCGATCTCGATCTTGCAGCCATCGAGGCCGCGATCGGGCCGCACACCAGGCTCGTCATCGTCAACACGCCCCACAACCCGACCGGGCGGATCTACGGCCGCGAGGAGCTCGCGGCGCTTGCCGCTGTGCTCACGCGCGCATCGGCAAAATTCGGCCGGCCGGTGTTCCTGTTGTCGGACGAGCCCTACCGGCGGCTGCGCTTCGACGGGCGCGGCTTCATCAGCCCGGCCGCGCTCTATCCCTGGACCCTCATCTCCTACAGCTTCGGCAAGGTGCTGCTGGCGCCCGGCCAGCGGCTCGGCTACCTGGCGATCTCGCCGCTGATGCCGGCGCCCGAGCGGCAGGCGCTACGCAACGCGATGTTCTCCGCCCAGATGGCGCTTGGCTGGTGCTTCCCGAACGCCGCGATGCAGCGCGCGCTGCCGGATCTCGACGCGATCGCGATCGACCAAGCGGCGCTCACGCGCCGGCGCGACCTTTTGGCGGTCGCGCTCACCAATGCCGGCTACAAGGTGCTGCAGCCCGAGGGCACGTTCTATCTCTGGAGCAAATGGCCGGAGGGCGACCCGCAGCGAATCTGGAACCAACTCGCCGACCGCGACGTGTTCGTGCTGCCGGGCAGCATCATGGATGCGCCGGAATATCTGCGCATCAGCCTCACCGCCTCCGACCAGATGATCGAGCGGGCGCTGCCGGCGTTCGCGCAGGCGGCGCGCTGACGACGCTCAGCCCCGGCCCGGCTTGCGCTCGCCCGCGGAGCCCCACAGCTCGTCGTAATTGGCGAATTTCTTCAGCGTCTGGTCGTAGCGGGTCGGCTCGAGCCAGGGCAGGACCAGGCCGAGCACCCAGTTGCAGACCGTCGAGGTGTGCCGCACGTAAAGATCGATCGGATCCAGCCGATAGCGCAGGTGCAGCTTGGGATCGTAATTGAGGCTGCTGCTGTGGAACCATTTGTAGCCGGCCGCCATCCCCCAGCTCACCAGGTCGCGGAACGTGCGATGATACAGGTGCAGCTCGATCGCGACCGCGTAGTCGAGACCGAGATACTCGGCATGCATGGTATCGCCATGCATGATGCAGGAGCCGAAAGCGACCATCTTCCCGTTGCGGCGCCAGATGAAGAAACGGACCTTGTCGCCCATCCGCCGACCAAGGCTGCAAAAATAGCTCCTGGTCAGCTTCTCGAAGTGCAGCTTGGAGCGGTCATAGACCTGCAGATAGAGCGGATAGGCCTCGTCGACCGCCGGCGTGATGTCGTCGACGACGCTCATCTCGATCGGCGGACCTTGCTCGCTGGCCTTGAGCTTCTTGCGCAGCTTCCGGCGCGCGCCGCCGCTCAACGCCCGCACCATATAGTCCTCGAAGCCCGCATAGGCGATGTCGAGCCGGACGTTCGGCAGGCTCGGAACGCGGGTGAAACCGTCATCGACAAAGCATGCCAGCGCCTGCCGGTATTTGGCCGGAAACTCCTTGAGCACGATGAGCCCAATCTCAAGATCGCGCGCCTGCGCGACGATCGCCGCGGCGAGCGGCGGGGCATTCGAGCGCCGGGCGAAATCATCCTTGCCGTCGAGGTGCCCTTCTCCGGCCGCGCATCCCACCATCAGGGCGCGCGCACGCATGAAGCGCGGCCACGAGCGCCGAATGAAACCGGTCAGCCGGCCGATTTTCGGGGTGGTTCCGACCAGCAAATCCAGATCGAGGATGAAAAACGGCTGGACGCCGCAGACCTCGCCGGTCCAGTCCCGGATCGCAAAATAACGATAATCGAACTCGGCGTGGATCGTGTCCTCGACGATCTCATAGTAGCGACGATCCTTGGCCTCCGCCGCGAAGGCATCGGCCCAGCGCCGGCATCGCATCGCCTGCTGCCGCGAGACCATCTCTACGCTGCCGAGGGGGAGTGCGATGGCGCTTTGTGCGTCGACAGGCCTGGAGGAAAGACGCGCGACTTGATTCATCCAGAGACGGCCCCCCGGCCGCAACGCAAGCAGACAGTCTTCGTCGATGTATCGGAGGCGCCGGTCGCGCGCTGAAACCGGCCTGCTAGATCAGGGAGCAGAAGCGCTGACCGGAGGTGTAGCAGCCGTGCGCCTTCTGGGTGTCCACCATGGCGTCGGCGATCCACATTCCGGCCCCCAACAGCACGGCCACCGCGACCACCGCCAGGAGATTCATCCGCATGCGGTGCCGGTACCCGTCATCGCGCTCGGATTCCTGCTCGAATTCGGCGGCCCGGGTCGCAAAGCCTCGGGCGTCGACCGAGCGTTCGAGGGGCCCGGAAGAAACGAGGGTCAGGGGCATGATTTTTATACCTATTTTCTTGCGGCTTTTTGACAAAAGACCAGCATTATCATACGGATGATTGTAAAGTAGGCCCCGACAAATCCGCGCCACGGCAGAAAGAATAACTTTTTCATATCTTTTGTCAACCCCGGCGAAATTGGCCCGAAACGGCGAACCGCCACCGCCCGGTGTTTGCGGGCGGTGGCGGTTGGGGCCTGGCGTGGGGAATTGAGCGGCGCAGCGCCGCGCCGAAACCAACAGGCCGGTCGGGGCCCTACCGATCGTAGGACTTGAAATAGCGCAAGTCCGGCGGCGGCTGGTCCTTCTTGGCCGGCATCAGGATGCTGTCGGCGCCGAGGTAATAGACCTCCTTGCCGATGCCGACATGCGCATTGCCTTCGCCGCAGACCGAGTGGCCAAACCAGATCGGCTTATCGGACACGACCCGCCGCAGCACCCGGCTGACCAACCACGGACGGGTCAGCGCATGATCGATGGTGGTGATCTCGTCATGCAGCAAGATTCGGATTGCCCTTTTCGAGATAGATGCGCTCCTTGACGATCGTCTCGTTGTCGGCATGTAGCGGGATGCCGGTGGCATCGAAGACGCGCGGACCCTTCATGCCCCGCGTCTCGACCTCGAGCGTATCGTACCGGCCGGTGCCGGCCTCATCGAGCCATTTGCCGATGGAATAGCCCAGGAACTGCGGATTGTCCTTCATGTTCGCCGGATAGCTGCGTCCATCCGTGTAGATGTGGCGATAGAAGTCGTGGTCGCGCTCCATCAGGATGTAGGTGATTTCCGGAGTGACCACGATCTCCAACGGCCCGTAGGGAATCATGACGCGCGGCATGCCGGGAGAGACGCAGGAATAGGTCGGATCGATGCCCTGTCCGCCCTGCACCATGTCGGCCAGGTTGGCCTCGTAGATCGCCTGGTATTCCGGCGTCAGCGGCGGTTCCTGCCCGAGCGACGGGGTATTCTTGATCGGCTTGCTGTCGTCATAGCGCAGCCCGCCGGCACCGCCCGCGAGCACGCCCCCGCCGCCGGCACGCCGCCATTGGCCCTTGAAGTCGGGATATTTGCTGTCGTCGAACGCCGCGGCGCCGCCGACCGTCAGCATGAGCGCCGCCGCCAGCACGCCAGCACCGATCGATTTGCCAAACCGCATGGTGTCCTCCCTGTGATCGCGGAGGCGTCGCGTGCCGCAGCTGCGCGCGCCTCTTCGGAATGCGACTACCGCCAGCGCCCAAAAATGATCGGTGCGAATCTCGGCGCAACAGATTTAAGCCGCCGATCAAGCCGAGCTTGTGGACGGGACCGCGCTTGCGCGCGAGGCTACATCAGCCGACCGCTCGCATGGAAGGAGATTATGCGGGCGCCCATATCGGCAAAACCGACGCAATGCGTATCAAGATGCGCCCTGGAGCGCGATCCGGCTTGAAAATCTCAACGCTGCGGCTCGCGGAATCGGGCACCCCCTGCAGCGCCGGGCGACGATCAGTGGAAAAACGGCGGGCGGTTGAAGGTGATCAGGCGCCCGCATATCAGCACCGCGACCCAGGCGCACAGCGAAACGCCGGCAATGATCTTGATGCGCGGCGGTACGTTCGCATCCGCCGGCAGCGCCTTGACCTCCGCGAACGCGCCGGTGCCGTAGAACAGGAGAATGTTGGCCCCGGCCACCGCCATGAACATGAGCTTGAGGCGGAACGCGTCGTTGTAGAAATACTGCTCGGGATGGCCGGAGAAGAAGACGATGCCGAGCAGAAAGTTCCCGATATAGCCGGCGATCCCGAACGGGATGAGCCGGTGAATGGCCTTGAGCGGGATACCCCTGGCGAGGCCGAGCGCGCGCAGGTCGAAAAAGCCGACGGTACCGAGCAGCAGCGTGAAGCCGAGAATGTGCAGCGACTGCATGATCGGCCACAGCCGCAGCTCGTAATGATGGATGAAGGCGTGCACCTCGGTGCCGCGCACCCACACCTCCCAGGGCTCCATATCCATGACACGCGTTCCCCTTGCACTACAGGACGGCCGGGACGCCGAGCAGCTCCCATTTGTGCGTGTAGGCGAGAAAACGCCCGGCCGCGATGAGCGCGACCCAGGTCGCGAGCGAGATGGCGGCCAGGACCTTGGGGTTCGCGGCGGGCTTGCCGGCATCGGCCTGCGGGGCGCGCAGCACCCCGGTGACGATGCGGTAGACCAGGAAAAGCGCGAGCGCGAGCACGGACATCTTTATGTAGAACAGCGGGTTGGTGAGCGCCTTGGTCGGATAGGCGATCAGCAGCAGGACTCCGGTCGTCGCATTGACCGCGAAGGCCAGCCACAGCACGGGCGAGAACCGTGCCATCGGCCGCAACGGCATCTCTGATGCAAAGCCGATCAGGCGCAGGTCGATGACGATGCCGCCGCCGGCCAGGAACGCCAGGCCGATATTGTGCAGGGTGACGATGGCGGGAAACGCGCAAATGCATTCGGAGCCGCGAATCCACTGGCTGAGCGCGCTCGTCTCGATCCAGGCGAATATCGGGTCCACGTCGATTCTTCCCTTTGCCGGCAAGCTCGGGAGAAACAGGAGCGGCGCGCTCGCATCAAGCTATAGCACCTCTCGCCACGGATGGAAGCTGCGCGGGAGGCCACTCGAGACTTTGCGCGCGGGAAATCCACCCTGCCGCCGCCGCGCCCTTGTCATCACGAGCTTGACCCATTCCTCGTTCGCACGGGACGTCAGACTTCTCGCTCGGCCGGCGTCGCCATTTCCTTCCACGCCAGCGCCAGCGTGCCCAGAATGCTCAGCCCGCATAACGTTCCAAACACCGCTTCCAGATTCGCCACCACCAGGAGCAGGCCCATCAGGGTTGGGGCCAACGACTTGGCGATCTGCTGGATCATGCGATCGACGGAAATCACGCCGCCGCGCAGGCCGGGGTGGGTGCGCCTGGTCAGCAGGCTTTTCTGCAACGGCGAGATCACCCCGTTGCCCAGGCCAAATATGAAGGTCGCAATCCCGACGAACCATAGCGGCTGATCGAGCGCGATGATCGCCAGCCCGAGCGCGCTCGCCAGGAACGCAACGATGAGAAAGCGCTCGGCAGACAGACGCGCATGGATGCGGCCGATACTCATGGCCGTGACGATTGAGCCGGTGGCCGACAGCGCGATCAACCAGCCGGCCACCGAGGGCGCGGCGCCGTAGCGCAGCGCGAGCAGAATCGGCAGGTAGGTATAGAGCCCATAGTCCAGGAAGAAACGCAGGAAGCCGGTACCGAAGGCGACCGCAAACCGCGGCTCGCGGATCACGCGCAGCGTCCGGCGCAGATACGAGGCGATGGTGTCGGGCGCGGAATGATTGGTTTCCGGCATCCACAGATAGGCCGCGATCGCCAGCGGAACGGTCAAGAAAAACGGAGCGAACGCCACCCGCCAGGAGATGCCGGCCAAAACGCCGCCCAGGATCGGCAGCAGGATCATGGCCAGCCGATCGATGACGACCTTGTGGCCCTGGCTGTGAATCTCCCGGTTCTCGGGCACGAGGTCGCTGATCAGCACGATGGTCAGCGGACTGAGCGCGCTCATGCCGACGCCTTGCAGGGTGCGCAGCGCCAGCAGCCATGCATAGGATGGCGCCAGCGCGGCTGCGCTGCCGGCAAGACCGAACAGCGCCAGGCCGAAAATCAGGATCCAGCGGCGGCCGCGGAGGTCCGCGATAATGCCGAACAGCGGCGCCAGCACCACGGCCGGCGCGGTGAATGCCGCAATCACCAGGCCGATCCGGGCCTGGTCGACCCCGAGATCGCCGGCAAGAACCGGCAGCACCGGATAAAGCAGCGAGGCCCCGCCGCTGACCGCGACACTGGTCGCAAAGGCGAGCGCCAGCGGTCCACGATGCCGCAGCCGGCCGGTCTGCGTCGCCGCTGCGGCTGGCTCGCCGAGCTTGAATTGCGTATCCATGTGACGCTTGGATAGCCCACCCGGAACCCACGGAACAGACCGGCCCGGGCTGAACGAAGGAACTGAGCAGCATGGCGGTAGCGCCGTTACGGGTGGGTTGCATCGGCATGGGATGGTGGTCGGACGTGCTGGCCGACGCCATCATGCGTTCCGGCAAGCTCGAGATCGCGGCCTGCTATACGCGCTCGCCCGACAAGCGCGCGGCGTTCGCGGCGAAATACCGGTGCCGGCCGGATCAGAGCTATGAGGCGATCCTGGCCGATCCGGGCATCGCGGCGATCGTCAACACCACGCCCAACGATGTGCATCTCGAGACCACGGCGGCGGCCGCCGCCGCCGGCAAGCATGTGTTTCTCGACAAGCCGATCGCCAATACGGTGTCGGACGGCCGCGCCATCACGGCGGTGTGCGCCAAGGCCGGCGTCGTGCTCGCGCTCGGCTATCAGCGCCGGCGCGAGAGCCAGTTCCGCTGGATCAGGCGGCAGATCGACGCCGGCGTTTTCGGCAAGCTGGTAAACGCGGAGGCCAATATCAGCCGCGACCGGCTCGGCAAGATCGATCTGAGCTCGTGGCGCTACCAGGCCGCCGGGATGCCGGGCGGCGTCATGCTGCAGATCGGCATCCATTATGCGGACGTATTGGAATACCTGATGGGGCCGATCGCGGCGGTGCAAGGCCGGCTTGCCCGGCTGGTGCTGCCGGGCGACAATCCGGATGTGGCGAGCCTGATCTTCGAGCATGAGAACGGCGCGCTCTCGACGCTGAATGCCAGCTACGCATCGGCCTCCGAATATTATCTGATGAACATCTACGGCAAGGAAGCCACCGCCTATTTCGACATGCACAACGGGCTGCGCCTGCTCGGGCGCGGCAAGGAGCGGCCGGTTCCGGTCGATTATCAAAACAACGACACCATCGTGGAGCAGCTCGAGGAGTTCGCGGCAGCGGTGCGCGGCGACGGCAAGCCCGAGGTCGGCGGCGAATACGGCACGTCCTCGCTCGCCGTCATCCGGGCCGGCGTCCGCTCCGCGCATGAGGGCCGCCGGGTGGAGATCAACGAGATTCTTCTGAACGACTGAACGGTTGACGCTGAACGGGGAAGCCATGAGCGGAGCGCGCATTGCAGCAATATCGGCCTTCCTGCTGCTGAGCCTGGCGACGGCGGCGCCGGCGCAGGAGGCGGCGCCGACGGTGCGCGGCGTCACCGAGATCACGGTGCTGTTTCCGCCAGGCTCCTCGGCGGACGTGACGGCGCGGCTGCTCGCCGACGGCATGTCGCGGCGACTCGGGTACCGGGTCATCGTGGTCAACCGTCCGGGCGGCGGCGGCGCCATCGGCTACCGTTACGTGGCCGGGCAAACTCCAGACGGACACTCCCTGGTCTGGAACTCCAACTCCATCTCCACCACCCATCACATGGGCCTGCTGCAGCTCGACTACCAAGCCTTCGCGCCGGTCGCGCAGGTGTTGGTCGAAATCGCCGGTGGTGGCGGTGCGCGGCGATGCCAAATGGAAAACGCTGGGCGAGCTGATGGCGGACGGCAAGGCGCGCCCGGAGGGCATCACGGTCGGCAACTCCGGGGTGGGCAGCCACACCCACATCACCTCGGTGGCGCTGTTCCGCGCCGCCGGCGCCCGCGTGGTGGACGTGCCGTTCGGCGCCGCGGAGGTCATCACCAGCCTGCTTGGCGGCCAGGTGGACGCGGTGGTGCAGCTGCCGGCCGCGCTGGCGGAGCACGTCAAAAGCGGACAGGTGCGCCTCCTCGCCACCATCGCGTCGAACCGCGATCCCGCGTTTCCGGACGTGCCGACCGCGCGCGAGCTCGGCCTGGACGTGTCGCTCGAAGCCTGGCGCGGCATCGCGGCCCCCAAGGGCACCCCCAAAGCCCTGATCGAGACCTTCGAGGCCGCGATCAAGAGCACGGTGGAAAGCCCGGAATTCAAGGAAGCCTGCCTGCGCCTGGGCGCCCGGCCGGCGTTCCTGCCGGCCGAAGCGTTCGGGCGGCAGATCGCCAAGGAGGACGTGGAGCTGGCGCAGCTGATGGAGATCATCGGGCTGAAGAAATGACGTTTGCGCCAAGTGTGCCGCGCCGAAGTCGGACAATATCGCGTTTGACGAAAACACCGCGCTCTCAGCGATAACCTCCCCCTGAAAGGGGGAGGTCGACCCGCAAAGCGGGTCGGGTGGGGGTCCCGCCACAAACACTGAATATTCGGAGAGGCGGGACCCCCACCCGGCGCCTTCGGCGCCACCCTCCCCCCTTTCAGGGGGAGGGAAGCGGAAACCGCTGCGCTTATTGGCTCTTTACAAAAGCTTCACTCTCCTGCCAAAGGCACCCAAAGCCTACCCAACCGATCGGCCTCCTTCATGAACAGCAGCGCGGCGCAGTATCGCCTCGGCGTCGATGTCGGCGGCACCCACACCGATCTGGTGCTGCTCGATCCGGCGAGCGGACAGGTGATGGTCGAGAAGGTGGCGAGCACGCCCGCCAATCCGGCGCTCGGGGTGCTGGACGGGGTGGCGCGCCTGGTGGCACGCGGGGTCGCGCCGGAGCACATCGGGTTCTTCGCCCATGGCACCACCATCACCACCAATGCATTGCTCGAGATGCGCGGCGCCAAGGTCGGGCTCCTGATCACGCAGGGCTTCCGCGCCGTGCAGGAGATCCAGAACCAGGCGCGCGACGGCAATCTGTTCGACTACTTCCACGCCAAGGCGGCCCCGATCGCGCCGCAGAGCCTGACCCGCGAGATTCCCGAACGCTCCGACTACGAGGGACACGTGCTGGTGCGGCTCGATCGCGACGCCGTGCGCCGCGCCGCCCGCGAGCTTGCCGCAGCGGGCGTCGAGTCGATCGCGGTCTGCTATCTGTTCGCGTTCATGAACCCGGCCCATGAGCAGGAGACCCGCGCCCTCATCCTGGAGGAATGCCCGAAAGCGCATGTCTCGCTGTCGAGCGAGGTGCTGCCGCGCATCCGCGAATGGGCGCGCATGTCCACCACCCTGGTGAACGCTTATCTGGAGCCAGTGTTGGTGCGCTACATCGCTCATCTCAACGCGGGTCTGGATCAGGCCGGCGTGCGCACCGGGCAGCGCTTCCTGATGCAGTCGAATGGCGGCGTGATGCCGTTCTCGGCCGCCATCGCGGGCGGGCGCACCGTGCACACGCTGCTGTCAGGCCCGGCCGCCGGCGCACAGGCCGCTGCCCACCTGGCGGAGGACGAAGCGAGAGCCGGCCTCGTCACCCTCGACATGGGCGGCACCAGCGCCGACATCGCCTTTATCGAGGGCGGGGTGCCGCTCGAGGTGACCGAGGGCACCATCGCGCGCCGGCAGATCGACGTGCCGGCGTTGGACATGACCTCGATCTCGGCCGGCGGCGGCTCGATCGCCTGGATCGACGGCGGCGGTTTTCTCAATGTCGGCCCGCAGAGTGCCGGCGCCGTTCCGGGCCCGGTCTGCTACGGGCGCGGCGGCACCCGGCCGACCGTGACCGACGCCGATCTGGTCTGCGGCTTTCTCAATCCGGAATATTTCCTGGGCGGTGCGCAGATGCTCGACATCACGGCGGCGCGCGCGGCGCTGACCAGCCAGATCGCCGAGCCGCTGAAGATGGAGCTCTTGGAGGCCGCCGCCGGCATCCAGCGCATCGTCGACATGCGCATGGCCGACGAGGTGCGGGTGTTCGCCGCCAAGCGCGGGGTCGATCTCACCTCCTTCACGCTGCTGCCGTTCGGCGGCGCCGGCGCCGTGCATGCGGCCGCGGTGGCGCAAGAGCTCGGCATGCGGCGCATCCTGGTACCGCCGCGGCCGGGCGCGTTCTCGGCGCTCGGGCTGCTCTGCACCGACGTGGTGCACGACTATGTCCGCTCCGTCCTCAAGCCGCTCGCCGAGGTGACGCCGATCCAGGCCGAGGAGATTTTCGCTCAGCTCGAGCACAAGGCGCGCGAGGAATTGCGTGCCGAAGGCATGAACCCGGCGGATGGCCGCTTCGCGCGCGAGCTCGACCTGCGCTACACCGGGCAAGGCTACGAATTGCGCACGCCGCTCGAGGGTCTGTTCGGCACGCTGCTGAGCGAGGAATCGCTAGCCTCGGTGCGCACGCGGTTCGACGAGCGGCATGCCCAAATCCACGGCCATGCGGCCCGGGAGCGGCCGGTCGAGCTGGTGAGCTACCGGCTGCGCCTGCGGGTGACCGTTCCCAAATACGAGCCCGTGCAGGAGCCGCTGCCGCCCTCCCCGCGCCCGATCGAGACCGCCATCAAGGGCCGCCGCCGGCTGCATCTGGCGAGCAAGGATTCGGTCAACGCCATCCTCTACGAACGCGACCGGCTCGACATCGGGGCGGCGGTGAGCGGCCCCGCCATCATCGAGCAGCTCGACGCCACCACCGTACTGCCGCCGGGCTGGAGCGCGCGGGTGGATGCGTATCGCAACCTCATTCTGCGGAGCGAGTGATGGGTATGCGTTGCAAAAAATACGGTTGTCGTCCCTGCCTTCGCAGGGACGACAACGATGGACGTGCTCAAACAACAACAATCGCCGAGTTGAATTGATGGACGCCATCACCATCCAGATCCTGCGCAACAAGATCACCAGCCTGGTCGATGAGATGCATTATCATTTCTATCGCTCCGGCTACTCGACCATCATCCGTGAGTCGCGCGACTTCAGCTGCGTGATCCTGGACCGCGACGGGCGGCTGATCGTGGCGCCGCCGATGTTCTTTCATGCGCCGGTCTATCGGCATCTGGTCGGGCGCATTCTCGAGGTCTATGCGGCAAGCGGCGCCATTCAGGACGGCGACGTGTTCGTCTCCAATCATCCGTACGAGGGCGGCTTGCCGCATGTGTCCGACATGGCGTTCGTGGCG
The DNA here is from genome assembly GCA_963721005.1 of uncultured Alphaproteobacteria bacterium. Taxonomy (GTDB): domain Bacteria; phylum Pseudomonadota; class Alphaproteobacteria; order Rhizobiales; family Xanthobacteraceae; genus VAZQ01. Next base: position 2,404,089 of record CAVRHR010000003.1, read on the forward strand.
CCGGTGTTCGTCGATGGCGCGATCGTGGCGTTTTCGGGCTCGATCGCCCACAAGGCCGACCTGGGCGGCACGGTCGCGGGCTCGACCTCGGCCAATGCGACCGAGATGTTCCACGAAGGCGTGCTGGTACCGCCGATCAAGATCTGGGAGGCCGGGCGCGCGCTGCCTGACATCGAGCGGTTCATACTCGCCAACAGCCGGCAGCCGGCGCTGGTGCGCGGCGATATGCAGGCGCAGATCGCCGTCACCCAGATGGGCGCCGCGCGGGTCAAAGAGCTGTGCGGGCGGTTCGGGGCCGGAACGGTGACGCAGGCCTTTGCCGCCATCCTCCGGGGCGCTGCCGACGAGCTCAAGGGCGCGATCGCCAAACTTCCGGACGGCACCGCCTCGGCGGAGGGCTATCTCGACAGCGATGGCGTGGTGATCGAGCAGCCGGTGAAGCTCGCGGTCGGCATCACGATCCGGGACGGCAGCGCCGCCTTCGATTTCTCCGACAGCGATCCGCAAGCCCGGGGGCCGATCAACCTGCGGCCATCGATGGTGGAAGCCTGCGTGTTCTATTGCCTGCTCGGCAGCCTCGATCCGAACCTGCATTTCAACGACGGCATGCGCGACGTGGTGAGTCTCACGTTCGCGCCCCGCACCGTCACCAATGCGGAGCCGCCGGCCCCGGTCTCCAACTATCAAATGGTCAACCTGATGCTGGTGGACGTGATCCTGGAGGCGCTGGCCAAGCTCAATCCGGGCCGCGCCATCGCGCATTCGGGCGCATCGAGCGCGCTCGGCATCGCCTGGAGCAAGGGCCGGCCGGGGCAGTCCGCCATGCAATACGAGATCGCCGGCTCCGCCTACGGGGCGGGCGTCGGCCATGACGGAGTGACGGCGACCGCGACGCATTTGAGCAACCTGCACACCACCCCGATCGAAATTCTGGAATCCGAGTTTCCGTGCCGCATCACCCGTTTCACCCTGGTGCCGGATTCCGGCGGCGCCGGAGAATGGCGCGGCGGGCTCGCCATGCAGCGCGAATACGAATTGCTGGAGAACGCCACCGTGGTGCGGCGCTTCAACAAGACCCGGTTCCCGCCGCTGGGCCTGGCCGGCGGCAAGCCCGGCAGCCGCGCCCGCTTCGTGGTGCGGCTCGGCAGCAAGCAGGAGCTCGAGACCAAGGCCTCGGCGCGGGTCGAGATGAAGGCGGGCGAGCGCTTTCTGCTGCAGAGCGCCGGCGGCGGCGGCTACGGCGACCCGCGCCGCCGCGACCCCTCAGCGCTTGCCGCCGATTTGGCCGAGGGCTATGTGTCGCCGGAAGCGGCGAAGAAGGATTACGGAGAGTAGTGCTTCCAAGCCGTGAGGAGACCGGGTACCGGCGTTTCAGCACTTGTCCCGGCCTTGAGCCGGGACCGTTCCATGCTCGGAGTTTGGAACGATCCCGGGTCTGCAGCGCACCGCAAAAGGGCGCTGCGCTGCGCCCGGGATACAGGAGTTACATCATGGCGTTTTCCAGTTGGCGCGGTCTCGTGGGCATGATCAATCCGACCATGCGGCCGGGGGTGACCGAGGAGGTCATCCGGCTGTTGCCGGAGGGGATCGGGCTCATCCCGATCTTCCTGAACATCCGGCGCGGCACCGCGGACGAGTTCGAGACCATGATGCCGCACTACGAGACGGCGATCGCGCTCCTGGCCGAGCAGAAATGCGACCTGATCCATCCGCATGGCGCGCCGCCCTTCATGGTGCAGGGCTTCAAGGGCGAGGCCCGTATCGTGGCGGCCTGGGAGAAGAAATTCAAAACCCCGATTATGAGCGTGGCGCAGAACCATGTGCGGGCGCTGAAGGCGCTCAAGGCCAAGACCATCGTCGGGGCCACCTATTTTCCGCCCAAGCTCAACGCGGTGTTTGCCAAATACTTCAAGGACGCCGGCTTCACGGTGCGCGACATGACCGGCATCGACGTGCCGTTCGATAAGGTGCAGGAGCTCTCGGGCGAGCAGGTCTATGGCCATATCAAACGCAATTTCCTCAAGAGCAAAGGGGCGGACGCCATCTACATGCTGGGCTCCGGCTGGCGCACCCTCGACATCATCAAGCTCTTGGAGCAGGATTTGCAGGTTCCGGTGGTGCACCCGGTGCCGGCCCGGATTTGGGAGATCCAGAAGCGCCTGCATGTGCGCGAGCCGCGCGCCGGCTACGGCTATTTGCTGGAAGCGATGCCGTAGGGGCGCCCCACGGGGGCGCCCGCGGCACTGAAGGCGCGAAGAGGGCGGCCACGAGGGCCGCCCCTACTGGGGTTGCGCCGGGCATGTGGGCAGGAGCGAGATCGATGCGCAGGATGTGGCAAGGCGTGCTGGGTCTCGGATTGGGATTGGGGTTGCTGGCACAGCCCGCGCAGGCGCAATCGGTCGAGCAGTTCTACAAGGGCCGCTCCGTCACCATGCTGGTCGGTACCGCGCCGGGGGGCATCAACGACATCTCGGCCCGCCTGGTGGCCAAGCATCTCGGCCGCTTCATTCCCGGCAACCCGACCATCGTGGTGCAGAACAATCCCGGCGCCGGCGGGCTCATCACCGCCAACAAGCTCTACAACAATGCCGAGAAGGACGGCTCGGTGCTGGCCAAGTTCGAGCGCGCGGTGCCGCAGCTGCAGATCCAGGGCGATCCCAATGCCCAGTTCGATTCCACCAAATTCGCCTGGCTGGGCAGCCTGTCGTCCTACAGCAACGACGCCTATTTCCTGCTGGTCAATGCCGGCAACCGGGTGAAGAGCGTCGAGGAGCTGCGCCGGCCCGGCATGCCGCTCACGCTCGGCTCCGACAACTCGGCGTCCAGCAACCAGATCTTCGCGATCATCGCCAAGGAGATTTTGGGCCTCAACGTCAACGTGATCCGCGGCTACACCGGCGCCGCCAGCCTGTTCCTGGCGATGCAGACCGGCGAGCTCGACGGCCAGTATGTGGGCCTGAGCTCGGTGCGCAGCGGCCAGCGCCACCTTTGGAGCAAGGGCGCGTTCCGGCCCCTGATGGCGTTCGGCCGCACCACCCGGCATCCGGACTTTCCGGATATTCCGATCGGCCGCGAGATGACCCAGGACCCCAAGGCGCTGGCGCTGATCGGCTTCGCCGAGCTGCCGTTCTTCATGGCGCTACCGTTCGCGGCGCCGCCCGGCATCCCGGCCGACCGCGCCAAGGCTTTGCAAACCGCGTTCATGGACATGTGCCGCGATCCGGAATTCGTGGCCGAGGCCGAGAAGATCGGCATCGACATGAGCCCGCTCGACGGCGCCGGCATATTGAAGATGCTGGCCACCACCGCCGCCACCCCCCGGGATGTGATCGCGCGCTATACGGCGATCGTGGCGGAGAAGAAGTAGGACGGCGCCAGACCACCGCACTGTCATGCCCGCGAAGGCGGGCATCCAGTACGCCCGGTCTTCAAAACAAAATCTCGAGCTTGGCGGTTACTGGGTCATCCGCCTTCGCGGATGATGACGCAGAGGATGTCGAAGCGTCTTGCGCAATGTCGGCGCCTCACGCGCTCTCCAAAATCCGGTCCTTCTTGCCGAAATGGTAGCGCGGCAGCTTGTCGAGGTCGGTGCCGGTGATGCGGATCACCCAGGCATTGCTGGGGTGCGCGGTCGAGTGGATCACGTTGGGGCCGTAGGCGCGGGTCTGGCCGGGCGCGAGGCTGTATTTGCTCTCCGCCACCAGCTCGGCATGGTCGTCGCTTTCCGGATTGGTGCGGCGCCATTCGGTCATCTGCGTCACCGCGCGCGCATTGCCGTAGATCGCCCAGGAGGCGCCGTGGCTGTGCGGCTTGCCGGTTTTGCCGCCTTCCTGCACATGCGCCATCACGTAGAAATCGAGCTCCGGGTCGTGATGCAGCACGCGCTTGCCGGGCTTCATGTCGGCGTTGAAGGTCTGCGCCACGAAGTCCGGATTGGCCAGAAGCTGCGACAGCTTGTCGGCCATCTGGGTGAGCGCGCTCGAAAGCGGCTTCGATTTGAGGAGCGCATGGCTTTCGGTGCAGAAGTCTTCGAGCGTGTAGGCCATCGCGATCTCCCGTAGTTGCAAGCTTGTGGCCGGCTCTATAGCGCAAATCCCGATGTTGCGCATCCGGCGCGCCGGCATAGGATATCCGCGCTGCCGACGCGGGTCGCGGCCGGGAGAGACAAAATGGCAAAGCGCGGCATGTTGCGCGCAATCGCGGCGGTCGCGATGCTGGCAAGCCTCGGCACCGGGCTCCGGGGCGGCTCGAGCCGCGCCGAGGAGGCCTTTCCGCCGCGCACGGTACGGATCGTGGTGCCTTCCGCGCCCGGCTCGACCACCGACACGCTGGCGCGGATCGTAGCCGACCGGCTCGCCCGTACGTGGGGCAAGTCGGCGATCGTCGAGAACGTGGCCGGCGGCGCCATGAACGCGGGCGCCGCCAATGTGGCGCGCGCCGCACCCGACGGCACCACCCTGATGGTGGCGCCGCCGGCGCCGCTCACCTTCAACGATCTGTTGTTCCGCGATCTCGGCTACCGGCCGAGCCTGTTCGTGCCGATCACGCTGCTCGCCAAGATTCCCAACATCCTGGTGGTACGCAACAGCTTCCAGGCCACATCGCTGGGCGAGCTGATCGCCTATGCCAAGGCGCATCCGGGCGGCCTGTCCTATGCGTCCCAGGGCGTCGGCTCGACCGCGCATCTCTCCGCGAGCCAGCTCGAGGCACTGGCCGGCATCAAGATGGTGCATGTGCCCTATCGCGGGGCACAGCCGGCCTTGACCGACGTGATGGCCGGCAATGTCGACATCTTTTTTGATACGCCGACCACCTCGGTGCCGCTCTACCGCAACAAGATGCTCAAGATATTGGGGGTCGCCGATCTCGAGCGCACGCCCGCGCTACCCGAGGTGCCGACCTTCTCGGAAGCCGGGTTGCCGGGCTTCCGCTCCATAACCTGGTTCGCCCTGGTGGCGCCGCCCGGCACGCCCGCAGTGCTCGCCGAGCGGATCAACCACGACACGGTCGAGGTACTGCGCAGCCCCGACGTGCGCGAGCGACTGCACGACCTCTCGCTCGATCCGGGTGCCACCACGCGCGCCGACACCGCGAAGTTCTTCGCCGAAGAGACCGCGCTGTGGAGCCAGGTGATAAAGCAGGCGAAGATCGAGCCGCAGTAGAGAGGCCTGGCTCCGCTCGTCCCCGCGAAGGCGGGGACCCAGTCCTCTCGCAAAAATGGCTGAATCTCCGCTTGCGCAGGAATGCGAAAAGGGAAACCATCAGAGGCGCGAAAACGAAAATCAATACTGCGCTCATGGGCTTCTACGTCTACATTCTTGCAAGCTGCCGTAACGGCACACTTTACATCGGCATGACCGACGACCTCGCCCGCCGAATCTGGGAGCATCAGATCGGTGCGGTTCCCGGCTTCACGCGAAGTTATGGGGTCAAGATGCTCGTTTGGTTTGAACGCCACGAATCCCGGGAAAGCGCATTCCAGCGCGAACGGCAACTCAAGAAATGGAATAGAATTTGGAAGCTTGACCTGATCGAGAGGACCAATCCGGATTGGCGTGATCTCACGCCGGACATCGGACCTTGAATCTCGGTCCGGCGGGTGCGTTTTCCGCTCATTCCCGCGCACGCGGGAATCCAGTCTCTTCGAAAAATGTTCGGGTCATACGGTACTCTCAGGCGTGCCTGGAGAGCACAACTGCCTCACGCATGCTCGCGCTGTCGGAAACTCAGCTCATTCTTGCGAGAGGACTGGGTCCCCGCCTTCGCGGGGACGAGCGGGGTGGGAATTGTCTCACCCCACCAAACCCGCCTCCCGGTACGCGCGCAGTGCGCCGGGGTGGAGCGGCACTCCGAACTCGAGCGCGGCGGGGCCTTGCTGGCGCAGGCGCTCGAACAGATCCGGCAACCCGGCGAACAGCGGATTGAGATGGCCGAGCTCCTCGGCTTGGCTAAGCACGGCCGCCACCACGGCATGGATCAACGGCTCGGGCACGCGGGCGTGGGTGGCGAGCACGTTCACCACGGCGAGCTGCGCTACGTCCGCCTCGAGGCCGCGGATCGCGTGCTTGCGCATCATGGTCGCGCGATAGTGCGGAACCGCCCGCATCACCGTCTCGATCTGGCCAGGCGCATAGGGCAGCACCCGCACGTCGACGCGGTTCGCCAGATTGGTCATCACCTGGTTGGGAATCGGGCACTGGAGCTGGGCATCGACCTCGCCGGCCGCGAGCGCATCGGCGCCGGCGGCGAAATCGAGATAGACCGGCGTGAAGTAGCTCAAGCCGAGCGCGCCGAAGATGGCGTGCGCGTGCTGCACCATCCCGCTGGTGCGCAGGCCGACCGCGACCCGCCGGCCGCGCAGGTCGCTCACGGAGCGGATCGGCGCGCCGGCATGGGCGATGAAGAACAACGGACCCGCATTCATGGGCGCCGCCATGCGCAGATCGACCGGCTGATCGAACGGGGCTTCGCCGCGCTTGGCGCGGCCGATCCAGTTCGACGCCATGAAGCCGAGCTCGATCTCGCCGGCGTGCAGCCGCTTGGCGTTGTCGACGCTGGCGGAATGGGATTCCAGCACCTCGATGGCGCCGAGCTGCGGCTGCCCTGCCAGGATGGTCGCCAGCGCGCGGCCCTGACTGTGAAAGGTGCCGTCGCGTTCCGAGGTGCCGATGCGGATGGTCATGATAATGCGGCTCTCGCGTAGGGGCAGCCCTGGTGGCTGCCCTGTTCCGGTTGCGGGCGCCCACGAGGGGCGTCGCTACGTGGCCGGGAAATAATCCCTCAACCAATCCCGCATGACACCCCAGACACGGGCGCTGTTCTCGGCGAACAGGAAGTGATCGAGGCCGCTGAACAGGTGCAGCTCGCTCGGCTGGCCGGCGCGGCGGAACATCTCGATCGATTGCTCGGTCGGGGTCACCGAATCCAACGCGCTGTGGATGAGCAGCAGCGGACGCGGCGCGATGCGCCCGACCACGTCCTCGGCGCGGAAGTCGAACATGCTCTGCGCGGTCTCGGCCGGGAACATTTCCACGTGATTGGCGGTGAACATCTCCACCGATTGGCGGGCGAGGTTGTCGCGCACGTGCTGGGGGATCGGCACGATGTCGTAGCGCGACACCATCAATGACTTTCCGGTGCGGGCCCGATGGGTGCGTCCCTCCTCCAGCATGGCGGTGAAGCGCGCCCACGCCTCCGGGGTCGGATGCTGGCCGCGGAACTTGCGCTCGCCATGGCCCCAGCCGCCGTTGGAGACCACCGCGGCGATACGCTCATCGACGCCGCCCCCATAAACCGCGACCGCGCCGCCGAAGCTCGAGCCGATGACGGCGATGCGATCCGGATCGACGCTCGGGTGGCCCGCCAGAAACGTCACGGCGTTCCGCAAATCCTCGACCTGCTCGAGACAGATGACGCGGCCGAACTCGCCTTCGCTCTGCCCGCAGCCGCGCATATCGAAACGCAAGGTGACATAGCCGAACTCGCCCAGCACCCGGGTGGGCTGCATGACGTTCTGGGATTTGCAGTTGCCGCCGAAGCCGTGCAGCACCAGGAAGGCGGCGCGCCGCACGCCCGGCGCCAGACCATCCGGCACGCTGACCACGCCATGCAGGCGCAGCCCCGCCGAGGCGATCGAAACGGTCTCTTCCGGCACGGCGTGACCTCCTTCCGGCAAAAATCGACGGGACGACGCAGCGGGCTAAGGGCGCCCGCTCCAAATCACCGCTTCAGCTTATCCAATCCCAGCTCGCTCCAGCGCGCCTGCGCGGATTGCACGTCGTCCGCATTCGGCCATACCGTCGGCGGGAAGCGGGCGCCGCCGAGGTCGGGGTCGGGGTCGTAGTCGATGTTCATGGTGGCATCGATCAGCACCCGGTTCCATTTGCCGGTGCCGAACAGCGCCGGATTGCGGTCACGGCGCCGCGTCGAGGGATCGAGCCCGAGCCCGAAAGTGCCGGGCATGATGACGATGTCGTTCTCGCCGGCATTGACCCGGTGCGCGATCGCCCAATCGACCGCGGCGTAGTCGTGAATGTCGATGTCGTCGTCGACCACGGTGACGTGCTTGTAGCGCACATGCGCGGCGGTCGAGCCCCACAGCGCGTTGGCGGCCTGCTTGGCCTGGCCGCGGTAGCTCTGCTGCATGCGCACCAGCGCATTGATGCCGGCCTGCACGGGCGGGCACCACACGTCGGTGATGCCCGGCACGCCGGAGCGGTCGAGCACGTTCCAGGCGGTGGCGGCCCGCATGATTGAGGAGCCGACCGCGTTCTCCGAATAGCTGCCCGGCAGGCAGCCCTCGATGGTGCCGCGCAGGATCGGGTCGTCGCGGTGGGTGATGGCGGTGACCCGGATGGTGGGTTTCGGCGAGCGCTCGCTCGCCAGATAGCCGGTGAATTCCGCGTAGGGGCCTTCCATCATGTAGCTCTCGGCATCGAGGCCCAGATAACCTTCGATCACGATCTCGGCGGAAGCCGGCACGTGCAGGTCGACGGTCTCGCACTTGACCAGATCGACCGGCTCGCCCCGCATGGCCCCCATCACATCATACTCGCAGATACCCTTGGGCACCGGCGAGCCGGCACAGAAGCCGAGCGAGGGCTCCCAGCCGATGGCGACCGCGATCGGCATCTCGGTCTTGCCGGCCGCGAGCCAGGCGGTGGCATGATGGCCGATGTGCTGGGCGCGCCACATCAGGATCGGGATCTTGTCGCGCGCCGCCAGCATGCCGCGATAGACGCCCACATTCATCACGCCCGAATTCGGGTCCTTGGTCACCACGCCCGCATAGGTGATGAGATAGCGCCCGCCGTCGAGCCGGTTCCAGTACGGCACGGGAAATTCGTAGAGATCGACGTCCTTGCCGGTGACGATGTTCTGCTTCACCGGGCCGCTCGCGACGATGCGGGGCGCGATGGTGCCCTCGAGAATGTTGCGGCTGATCTTGACCAGCTCGCGCGGATGGGTGTCCGGGTGCAGGCCCAGCATGATGGCGATGCGGCGATAGTTGTTGAGCGCGGAGCCGAACACGCGCCGGCAGCGGCTGTCGGGCTTGTTGTAATCCTTGATATTGTTGAACAAGAGCGCCCGTCCGGTGCCGGGTCCCTGCGCCAGCCGCATGATGGTGCCGAGCTCGATGTTCCAATCCACCTCGGCATCGATCTCGTGCAGCTCGCCATGCTGGCGCAGCGCCTCGATCCAGCCGCGCAGATCCCCGAAAGCAACCGGCTTGCGTTCAATCATTCGTCACCTTCTTCTCGTCGCGCCGGTCGCCGGTGCCGGGCGTAAAGTCCGGGCCTCCCCACTTTTCCCCGCGAAAGCGGGGATCGTTCCAATCTCCGAGTTTGGAACGATCCCGGGTCAAGCCCGGGAAAAGTTTCGGCGCCGTGCCCGCGCGCGGACCCGCGGTTGCTGCACCGCATCCGGGGGGCGGCGTCAAGTCATTTCGAGCTTTTCATGCCGGCAGCGGCTTGCCGCGGGTTTCCGGCAGGAATGGCGCCGCCGCCAGGCCGAGCACGTAGATGCCGGCCACGATGGTGGCGGCGGTGCCGAAGCCGCCGAAATAGACGATCAGCTGGCCGGCGAGCAGCGGGCCCAGGAAAGCGATGAACCGCGGTGCGTTGAAGGCGAACGCCATGGCGGTGGCACGGATGCGGGTCGGAAACAGCTCCGGCAGCCAGACCGGCATCCAGGAATATTGGCCGAGGCTGAAATAGCCGTTGATGGCGGCGACCGTGAGCAGCAGCCCCAAATCCTGCGTCCACAGGAACAGCACCGGGGTCAGCAGCAGCGCCATGGCGAAGAACAGCATGGTGACCGGCTTGCGGCCGAACCGGTCGGCCAGGAAGCCGAAGCTCGCATAGCCCGCGACGGCGCCGAGATTGTAGGTCATGCCGGCATAGCTCGCCCATTGCTGCGGCGGCAGGCCGGCCTTGGCGGCGACCGACCCGACATAGGGCGGGACCCAGGTGGAGATGCCCCACCAGGCGAGCGTGGTGGTGAGCGACATCAGGAACAACAGGACCGCGCGGGCGCGGTTCTGCGGATCGACGAACAGGTCGGTCAGGGTGAAACGGGTGAGCGCCTGCTCCTCGGTCCCCAAGGCCGCGCCGCTCTGCTGCCGCTCGCGGGCGCGGCGGCGCCTTTCGTCGGTGCGCTCCCAAGGCGCCGATTCCGGAATGCCGGTGCGGATCCACAAAACGAACAGCGCCGGCAGCACGCCGAGCACATACATGATGCGCCAGGCGCCCGGGCCGAACGGCGCCACATAGAGCCAGATCAGGGAGGCGAGGAAGAAACCGATCCCCAGGCCGCATTGCATCAGGCCGGCGCCCTTGCCGCGGGCATGATCGGGCCACACCTCGGCGGTGATCGAGGCGCCGGTCGACCATTCCGAGCCGATCGCGATGCCGACCAGGAAGCGCAACAGCGCAAACGACATCCAGTCGAAGGCGAGCGCGCTCAGGCCGGTGACGATCGAATAGGCCAGGATGGCGTAGATCATGGTGCGGCGGCGGCCGATATAGTCGGCCAGAATGCCGCCCAGGATGCCGCCGATGCCCCAGCCCAGCAGGGTGACCGCGATGACGGTGCCGGCATAGGCGGGGATTTGCGGGAACTGCCCCGGATCGAGCAATTGCCGCAGCGCCACCCCGACAGTGAGGATCAGGGCGAAGGTCTCATAGCCGTCGAACATCCAGCCCAGATTGGCGGCGGCGAGCGTCTTCCATTGGACACGGGTGAGCGTGCCGTACCAGGGACCAGGAGCGACGGCGGCGATGCTTGGCATGACGATCCCCCAGCTTTGCCGACCTAATCCTGAGGAGGTCGCGCCCTTCGCGCGGCCGTCTCGAAGGATGGCGGCACGGCATGGACTCGCGGCCATCCTTCGAGACGCATCGCTAAGAGCGATGCTCCTCAGGATGAGGTCGGTGACCAAGCCATCATACACCCTTGCGCATGTTGCGCGCAGCCAGCTTCACGGCCTCGATGATCTCGGGATACGCGGCGCAGCGGCAGAGGTTGCCGGCCAGATAGTGGCGGATGGTGTCGTCGCCGGGGTCCGGGTGCGCCGCGATCAGCTGGCCGGTCATCAGGATGAAGCCCGGCGTACAGAAGCCGCATTGGAAGGCGCCGCATTCGATGAAGGCCTGCTGGATCGGGTCGAGCCTGCCGCTGGCGCCGAGGTGCTCGATCGTCAACACCTCCGTGCCGTCCGCAAACGCGGCGAGGAACAGGCAGCCCGACACCGCGGCCCCGTCGACCAGCACGGTGCAGCAGCCGCATAGCCCTTGCGCGCAGCTCTCGCGCGCACCGAACAGATCGAAGCGTTGCTGCAGCACCTCGACCAGGTTCTGGTGCGGCGCAATCTCGGCCGCGACCGGCTCGCCGTTGAGGGTGAAACGAATGGTGCGGCTCAACGCTCATCCCCCAGCGGATCGTTGCGAGCGGCGCGCAGCGCCCGGTAGAGCGTCTCGGCGGTGAGCGGCAGCGAGGTGAGCCGGACACCTACCGCGTCGTCGATGGCATTGGCGATGGCGGGCGAGACCCCGAAGGTGCCGCTCTCCCCTACCCCCTTGGCGCCGAACGGGCCGGAATGCTGCTCGGCCTCCACCACCTCACTGTGCATGTCGGGCGGAATGTCGAGGATGCTCGGAATCTTGTAGTCGGCGAGCGAGGCGTTGACGATCTGCCCGCCGTCGAATTCGATCTTCTCCTGCATGGTGAAGCCGAGCTGCATGATGGCGGCGCCGGAGAGCTGGGTCTCGACGATGCGCGGATTGACCGCGCGGCCGACGTCGGCGACGTTGACGAGGCGTGTCACCTGCACCTGCCCGGTCTCGGTGTCGACCTCGACCTCGGCCCCGGTGGCGCCGACCATCCAGAACGGCGTTGCATTGGGGGTCTGGCCGGTGGCGTGGTCGGGCGGCGCATAGGCCGGGATGTAGCTGCCGACCCCGATGATATTGCCGGCCTGCATCTTGTATTTTTTCTGGAACAGCTCGGCGACCGGCACATTGGTGCCTTCCGGGAGCCCGAGCTCGCGAGCGAGCGCCGCGAGCTTGTCGCGTGCATCCTGGGCCGCGAGCTTCACGGCATTGCCCATGTGGAACATGGAGCGCGAGCCGAGGGTCGCCATGTCGTAGGGCGTCACGTCGGTGTCGGGATGCACCACCGTAACGGCCTCGGCTTTTATGTCGAGCACCTCCGCCACCAGCTGCGCGTTGGCGGTGTCGGAGCCCTGGCCCATATCGACGGTGCTGCAATAGAGCGTGACGCTGCCGTCGGCCGCCACATTGACGATCGCCATCGAGGTGGTGGGCGAGATCGAGGCCTTGAACCCGATGGCGATGCCGCGACCGCGCCGGATGGTGCCGGTGCCGCGCTCGAAGGCCTTGCCCCAATTCATCCGGGTGGCGAGGCGATCGAGCACCGGCGCGATGGCGGCGTCTTGCATGGGCGTGCCGGTCGCCTGCGGGCGGCCTTCGCGCAGAATGTTGTTGCGGCGGAACTCCACCGGATCGAGCTTGAGCGCCCGCGCCATCATGTCGGTGTGGCTCTCATAGGCCCACACCAGTTGTGGAATGCCGAAGCCGCGCAGCGCGCCGGCCGGCGTCAGATTGGTGTAGAGCGAATAGGAATCGATCTCGACGTTGTCGATGTCGTAGGGGCCGGGCGCGGTGAAACCGGACTTCTGGGTGATGCGCGGCCCGATATCCGCGTAGGCGCCGCCGTTCCACCAGACCTCGCATTGCCGCGCCGTGATGCGGCCGTCCTTGATGCCGCTCTTGATACGGAACGTGCTGGCGTGCTTGGTCAGGGTGTAGAACTGCTCCTCCATGGTGAGCGAGATCTTCACCGGCCGCCGCACCAGGAGCGCGAGTGCCGCTACCAGGGCTTCGAGCTTGATGTAGAGCTTGGCCCCGAAGCCGCCACCCAGATACGGCACCCTTACCCGCACGCGGTTTTCCGGCCAGCCCAACAGGCGCGCGATCTCGATGCGTACGAACGAGGGCGACTGCGAGGCGGTGTGGATGGTGAGCCGGCCGTCCTCGATGCCGCCCGAGGCCTCGGCCACCGACACGAACGGCTCGAGCGGCAGATGCAGCACCTGCTGGGTGCGGAAGGTATGCTCGAACACGTGATCGGCCTGCGCCAAGGCGCTCGCCACATCGCCCCGCCGCAGATGGAAATCGAGCGCCACATTGGTGTTCTGCCGGCCCTGCAGATGCTTGAGATCCGGGAAGGTGCCGGCCGGCTTGAGCACATCGTGCACGATCGCGGCCGAGGTCATGGCCTCGACCTCATCATAGACGGCGGGCAGCTCCTCGTAGTCGGCGACCACCAGCTGCGCGGCGGCTTCGGCGACGTGCGGATCGGCCGCCAGCACCACCGCGACCGGCTCGCCCACATAATGCACCTTGTCCAGCGCCAGGATCGGCTGATCGTGGAAGGCCGGACCGTAGTACGGGTGCGGCACCACGGTGCGGATGTCCGCGACCGTCACCACCCGGTGGACGCCTGGGAGCGCGCGCGCGGCCTCGACATCGATCGCGCGGATGCGGCCATGGGACACCGTGCTGCGCACGATCTTGCCGTAGAGCATTCCGGGCAGCCGGAGATTGTGGACATACTCGGCGCGGCCAGAGACCTTGGCGGCGCCTTCGAGGCGGCCGACCGAGCGCCCGACCTGCCCGCTGCCGATCGTTTTGGTGGCCATCAGTGGGTCGCTCCGCTGAGCGCCGCCGACAGCGCGCGCCTGACATAAACGCGTACCAGCTGGCGCTTATAGGCGGCCGAGCCCTGCCCGTCGGTGATGGTTTCGGCCGCGGCGGCCGCCGCATCGCCGGCGCGCCGCAAGGCGGCATCATCGGTACCACCGCCCCGCAGGGCCGCTTCCGCGGCCTCCAGCCGGATCGGCTTCTCGGTGGCGGCGCTGATCACGATTGCGGCGTCGCGGACCGAGCCGCCGTCGAGATCGAGCGACACCGCAACGCCGAGCGCGGGCCAATCATGGGCCGCGCGGGTGGTGCATTTGACATAAGCAGCGCGCCTGCCGCCCTGAGCCGGCACCACCACGGCGGTGATCAGCTCGTCGCGCCGCAGCACGGTCTCGAAATAGCCGGCGAACAAGTCCTCGACCGGAATGCTGCGCCGGCCCGCCGGCCCCGCCACCTCGATATGGGCGCCGAGCGCGATCAGCACCGGCGGCAGGTCCATGTGCGGATCGCCATGGGCGAGATGCCCGCCCACGGTCGCCACATTGCGCACCCGCACATTGGAGAGCGTGCGCAATGTCCGGGTGATGACGAGTGCATGGGCGCGCGTGCCGGGATCGCGCTCGAGCACGGCGAGCGGCGTCATGGCGCCGATCCGGAGCGCACCATCGCCTTGCGCCACGACGGTGCCGAGCTCCTTGATGGCGCGCAGGCTGACCAGGCGGGCGGGCCGGAATACACCGGCCTTCATCATCAGCATCAGGGCGGTGCCGCCCGCAATCGGGCGCACCGATGCATCGTCGGGGTCGAGAAGCGCGATCGCCTCGGCAAGAGTTGCGGGCTCGGCGAGCTCGAACGCCATCATGGCGCCACCTGCGCGCCGGCGCGGTCGAAAGCCGCCTGCAGCCGCGCCGCAAACTGGCGCTCCATCTCCTTGGCCTTGGAACGCAGCACCGGCTGCCCGAGGCTGCCGAGCTTGCCGGTCAGATTCGAGTCGACGGTGTAATCGATGACGGTCTCCTCGCCGGCCTCGCTCAAGGTGGTGAGCGCGGTCGCGGTCAAGCGGCCGACGATGCCGAGCGGCGTGCCCTCCACCTTGGCCTCGATCTCGTGCGGCGGCTGCGCCCGGGTCAGCTCGACCGTCACCTTGAACCGGAATGACATGTAGGCGACCTTGGTCTCCAAGACGGCGGAGTAACGGTCGGGCGCCAGCTCAGTGAGGTCGTGCACGCCGTCCACGCAGGAGGCGAAAAAGCGCGCATCGCGCAGCGCCTCATAGACGGCCGCGCGCGGCGCCTTGACCCTGACTTGCCCGGCTATTTTCATGCGGACCCCGGCGAGAAGACACCAAGAGAGCGGCTAACAGATTTCGCCGCACCGGTCGAGGCCGGCCTGGGCACGGGTCGCCCGCCGAGAACGGTGGGCCGACCCGGATTTCGCTCGGGCTCCATTCAGGCTACCCTGCCGGGACTCAAAGCCGACAACCTCATCAAGGAGGGCATCCATGAGCACGAAACGCAAGGACAGGCTCGCCGAGCCGGCGGCCGGCAACGGCATTCTCAGCCGGCGCATCTTTCTCGAGCGCGGCCTCATCGCCGGCGTGGCCGGCATCGGGGCCGGTGCCACCGGCGCATTGGCCGAGCCGCTCGCGGTGCCGCGCTGGTCGCAGGAGCCGGGCAGCGACTTCACCGCCTACGGCATGCCCTCGCATTACGAGAGCAAGGTGGCGCGGACCTGGGCGAAGCCCAACAATCCGGCGACGCCGGGCATCGGCAGCTCGCGCACCCCGCACCATCTGCTCGACGGCATGATCACCCCGAGCGGGCTGCATTACGAGCGCAGCCATTCGGGCGTGCCGGACATCGATCCGGCGCAGCACCGCCTGCTCGTCCACGGGCTGGTCCGGCAGCCGCTGGTGTTCTCGCTCGAGGACCTGTCGCGCTATCCGCGGACATCGCGCATCGCCTTCCTGGAATGCGCCGGCAACAGCGGCGCGCTCTCGAACGCGCAGGCGGCGCCGCTCGACGTGCAGGCGATCCATGGCCTGTTGTCCTGCTCGGATTGGACCGGCGTCAAGCTCTCGACGCTGCTCGACGAAGCGGGCATCGATCCGCGCGCCAAGTGGGTGCTTGCCGAAGGCGCCGACGGCTCCGGTATGAGCCGCAGCTTCCCGCTCGCCAAGGCGATGGACGACGCGATGGTGTGCCTGTTCCAGAACGGCGAGCCGGTGCGGCCCTCGAACGGCTATCCGCTGCGACTGCTGCTGCCCGGCTTCGAGGGCAACATGAACGTCAAATGGCTGCGCCGGCTCAAGCTGGTCGACGGGCCGATCATGACCAAGGACGAGACCTCGAAATACACGATCCTGCTCAAGGAGGACAAGGCCTGGCAGTTCGTGTTCCCGATCGAGGTGAAGTCCATCATCACCCGGCCCTCGCCCGGCCTCACCCTCAAGGGCCCCGGCTTCTACGAGATTTCGGGTCTCGCCTGGTCGGGCAACGGCCGCATCCGGCAGGTCGAGGTCTCGGCCGACGGCGGGCAGAGCTTCGCGCCGGCGGTGCTGCAGGACCCGGTGCTGCCGAAAGCCCTGACCCGCTTCCGGGCCGCCTGGCAATGGAACGGCGGGCCGGCCGTGCTGCAGAGCCGCGCTACCGACGACACCGGCATGGTGCAGCCGTCGCGCGCGCAATTCGTCGCCGCGCGGGGCTTGCGCGGCAACTACCACTACAACGCGGTCGCCAGCTGGAAGATTGATCAGGCCGGGGAGGCAACCAATGTGTTTGCTTGAACGTCTCGCGGTCTGCGCCTTGTTGACGGCTATGCTTGCGCCGGCGAACGCCGCCGACGAGCCGCATTACGGCAAGCCGGTGACCGAAGCCGACATCGCGGCCTGGGACATCAGCATCGGACCGGACGGCGCCGGCCTGCCGCCCGGCCGCGGAACCGTGGCGCAGGGCGAGACCGTGTTCGCCGCCAAATGCCAAGCCTGCCATGCCGAGAAAGGTGCCGGCGGTCCCAACGACCGGCTGGTCGGCGGTGCCGGCACGATCGCGCCCGACAAGGCGCCGGTGAAGACCGTGGGCAGCTATTGGCCCTACGCGACCACGTTGTTCGATTATGTGCGGCGCGCGATGCCGTGGGACCATCCGAAGTCGCTGACCGACGAGGAGGTCTACGCGGTCGCGGCCTACGTCCTGTTTCTCAACGGCGTGATCAAACAGGACGCCGTCATGGACGCGCAGTCGCTGCCGCAGGTGAAGATGCCGAACCGCGAGGGCTTCATCGCCTTCCCGCGTTGGCCACCGCCAAAATGACGTGCCACGGGGGTTGACCCGACATCAGCTGTCCCGGCCTCGAGCCGGGACCGTCACGGATTTCCTTTGGAACGGTCCCGGGTCAAGCCCGGGACAAATTGGCCGTCACGGCTGGGGCGTGCCGCTGCGCAGCCTGACCAGGCTTCCGAGAATTGCCTTCATCCGATTGTTGCCGGGCGCCGCCGCGCGGGCCGCCGGCACCGGGGTCGCGATGTCTTCGGGTATGTGGACGGCCGGCCGCGGCGGCCGCGTGCTGTCGAAGACCGGGCGCTTCTCGACGTCCCCGCAACCGACGCACTGAAAGGTCCGCAGCTCGAAGCCTTGCAGATCGACAACATGGGGCTCGACCATCACCACCCGCATGTGCTCACCACAAATGAAACACAGCATCCCACGCCACCATTTCCACACCGCGCGGTAAGTTAGCACCCTTGGTCAAGGGAGTTTGCACTGATGATCGACTCCTTCCCAGCGCGACCTGTTCCAAAAGCGCAACACCTATGCCGCCATGCATGGCTACGTGGGCTCCGGTCGGACGTTCAGTCTCGATTGGTACGGATATTGCACTGCAATATAACGCATCTATCGAGGAGGTCGACATGCGCTACGTGGCACTTTTCCTGCTGCTTTCCAGTACCGCGTTGGCGAGAGACAACGGTCAGTGGGGCAACTCGCCTATCAACGTTCGCGAGTGGTTTCAGAGCCTGATGCAGCCTGACAATCCCTATATGTCGTGCTGTGGCGAGGCCGACGCCTTCGAGGCCGATACCTTCGAGGTCGACGGCGATCACTATGTAGCGGTTATTACCGACGGCAAAGGTGTGCTGCCGAGCGGCACCCGGATCAATGTGCCGAACCAGAAAATGAAATGGGACCGCGGCAACCCGACCGGTCACGGCATCATCTTCATCGGCAACCAGGGACAGGTCTACTGCTACGTCGCTCCCGGCGGCGTTTGAGCGGCGTATCGGTCACCGCCTGGACGGTTTTTAGGCGGTCCGACGATTGCTTGCCAAGAAAACTCGCGGCTGACGGCCGAGTGTTTTAACGGGATCTTAATTTGCCTTCGCCGGCACGAGCCGATACGCAATCGTGGTCGTCCAGCCCGGACCAAGGTGCCCCCGTGGTCCGCAGCCGGTAGACTGCCTGGACTTTCTTCTGACCCCGCCGTCGTGGCGGGGTTTTCTTTTTGGCCGCCGAGTTAGCCTCGGCATGCACAGATATTTCGTCGCGCGAAAAACATCCTCGCGTCGTCCCTGCGAAAGCAGGGACCCATACTCCGTGTCCTCTCAATGGTCTGCGGCGTATGGGTCCCGGCGACACCAGCGCGTTTACGCGCGTCTTCGACCCGCTATGGGCCGGGACGACAAAGATGTGGTCGTCGCACCAAGACAATTCGTCGCACCACTCGATCGAGACGATCGATCTGCCGCGCGAATGCGCGGATCTGCCCGGCCGCGCCGCCACATTAACAAGGATTAATTTGCTCGACGGGAGACGGCAAGAATCACTCGCCAATTATGCAGTGAGGCAGTGCCCGACCGGCACGCTCTCGTGAGTTCCACGCAACAGAAGTTTGAGGAGACCAACAATGAATGAAATCAATCCTTCGATCCCGGCACGTCGACGCGTCTCCCCGCGCCGTCTGGTTCTGATGGGGTCGGTCGCCGGCATCGCGCTTGCAGTCCTGCTGGGCGGCCCGAGCGGCTTTCGACAAGTCTCGCTGCCGACCTGGTCCAACCAGGCACAAGCCGCTGACACCCTGGCGCACCCGGCCGACTTCGCCGATCTGATCGCCAAGGTGAAGCCCGCGGTGATGTCGGTCCGCGTGAAGATGGACCAGGGCTTCCAGAACTCGGGCTCCGATGAGAACGAGAACGCGAACCCGGCGCAGCCCGGCTCGCCGATGGAGAAGTTCTTCCGTCAATTCGGCGGCGACCAGCCGCAGCAGCGCCGCGCCGTAACCGGCGAGGGCTCGGGCTTCTTCATCTCGGCCGACGGCTACGCGGTGACCAACAACCACGTGGTCGATCACGCCAAGACCGTCACCGTCACCACCGACGACGGCAAGGTTCACACCGCCAACGTGGTGGGCACCGATCCGCGCAGCGATCTCGCGTTGATCAAGGTCGACGGCAGCGGCTTCCCCTATGTGAAGTTCTCCGATCAGGCACCCCGCATCGGCGAATGGGCGGTCGCGGTCGGCAATCCGTTCGGGCTCGGCGGCACCGTGACCGCCGGCATCGTGTCGGCTACCGGACGCGACATCGGGCGTGGCTCCGACGATTACATCCAGATCGATGCGCCGATCAATCGCGGCAATTCCGGCGGACCGACCTTCGACACCAACGGCAATGTGATGGGCGTGAACACCGCCATCTTCTCGCCCTCGGGTGGGTCGGTGGGCATCGGCTTCGACATCCCGGCGGCGACCGCGAAGAACGTGATCGCGCAGCTCAAGGACGGCGGCCATGTCACCCGCGGATGGCTGGGCGTGCAAATCCAGCCAGTGACCTCGGACGTGGCCGATGCGCTCGGCCTCAAGCAGGCGGCCGGCGCGCTGGTCACCGAGCCGCAGTCCGGCAGCCCGGCCGCCAAGGCCGGCGTGAAGGCGGGTGACGTCATCGTCTCGATCGACGGCGGCACCATCAAGGATTTGCGCGAGCTCGCCCAGAAGGTCGGGACCATGAGCCCCGGCTCGTCGGTCAAGCTCGGCCTCATCCGCGACGGCAGCCAGCAGACCGTCAATGTCACGCTGGCGCAAATGCCGAACCAGCAGCAGGCGCAGGCCGGCTCGGAGCTGCAACAGGATCAGTCGCAATCGACGCCGCACCTGGGCCTTTCGCTCGCTCCGGCCCGGGCAACCGGCGCCGACAGCCAGGGCGTAGTGGTGACCGCCGTCGATCCCGACGGTCCGGCCGCCGAGCGAGGCCTCAAGGCCGGCGATGTGATCACCAATGTGGGCGGCAGCTCGGTATCGAGCCCGAGCGATGTGCAAAAGCAGCTCGCCCAGCTGCAGAAGGCCGGCAAGCATTCGGTGCTGATGCGGGTGAAGTCGGACCAGGGCACCCACTACGTGGCGCTTCCGCTCGCGACCGGTTGAGATTGGATTGCTACCGGACCGTCTGCGCTCCCTCCCGGTGCTTCGATCCGAAAACTCGACAGGGGCGGGCTTCATGCCCGCCCCTTTTTTCTGTCGGCCACGCCCTTGTGACCGCGAGGAGCCATCGGGCCGATGTAGAATTGGGACCGAGCCTTGAATCCTTCGGCTGAGGAAAGTCATATGCTTCTGCGGTCTCTTCTGCTGCGGGCGAGCGCCGCCGGGAGCGCGCTGGCACTGATCGGTCTCGCCGGCCATGCCTTCATCGCTACGGGATACGGCCAGGGCACGCCGGCCGCGGTGAGCGGCGCGGCGGCGTTCGGCTCCTGGCACGACGACACGCCCGGCAAGCGGCGCCACATCACCGCCGACGCGCTGCCGGCTCCCTATGCCTCGGCTTCCGTGGGCAACACCGTGCGGGTGGTGCGTGCGCCCGTCGGCGCCAAGCTCAACGTGCCGCCCGGCTTCGAGATCAAGCAGTTCGCCAGCGGGCTTGCCGGGCCGCGGCTCCTGCGCACCGCACCCAACGGCGACATCTTCGTGGCCGAGACCGGCGCCGGCCGCGTGCGGGTGCTGCGGCCGAGCCCGGACGGCGGCACGGCGAGCCAGAACGAAATCTTCGCCAGCGGGTTGCGCGGCCCATTCGGCATCGCCTTCTATCCGGCCGAAAATCCGCAATGGATCTATGTGGGCAATACCGATTTGGTCGTGCGCTTCGCCTACCGGGAAGGCGACCTGAAGGCTCGCGACGCGCCCGAGACCGTCGTGGCCCGGCTTCCGGCAGGCGGCAACCACACGACCCGCGACATCGCCTTCTCCAAGAGCGGCTCGCAGATGTTCGTCTCGGTCGGCTCGGCCTCGAATGTCGGCGAGGGCATGGACCGGCGCGATTCCGCGGCCGTTGCGAAATGGGAGCAGGACAAGCCCGCCGGCGCCGCCTGGGGCAACGAGAGCGACCGCGCCGACGTGCTGGTATTCGATCCGCAGGGCAAGGGCCGGCGGATATTCGCCACCGGCATCCGCAATTGCGTCGGCCTCGCGGTCAATCCGACCAACGGCGATCTGTGGTGCTCGACCAACGAGCGCGACGGGCTCGGCGACAATCTGCCGCCCGACTACGTCACCCGCGTGCGCGAGGGCGGCTTCTACGGCTGGCCCTGGTACTACATGGGGGCGCACGAGGATCCGCGGCACCGTGGCGAGCGTCCCGACCTCAAGGACAAGATCACGGTCCCGGACGTGATGATCCAGCCGCATTCGGCGTCGCTGCAATTGATGTTCTATACCGGCGACCAATTCCCTGCCGAGCTCAAGGGCAGCGTGTTCGCGGCCGAGCACGGCTCTTGGAACCGGGCGACCCGCACCGGCTACAAGATCATCCGCGCGATCGTGCAGGACGGCATACCGACCGGCGAATACGAGGACTTCGTCACCGGCTTCGTCATCGACGACAGCTCGGTGTGGGGCCGGCCGGTAGGCGTAGCGCAGGCCAAGGACGGGTCGCTGCTGTTCTCCGAGGACGGCAACGGCACCATCTGGCGGGTGAGCCGGGCGGGCCGCGCATCGGCCAACTGATGCGGGGATATTGCCCCCGGATAGGACGGCTGCGTGTTGGGGTGAGCACGGCGTTTCACTCCCTCGCCATCGCAAGTCGGGCTTGCCCGACTTGCGCACTATTGGTGGCGAAATCGGGTAAACCCGATTTCGCATGGGGAGAGGGTGGGGTGAGGGGGTTACGATGATTCCGTATCGCACCGCCGGAGCCCCCTCATCCCACCTTCTCCCCCCAGGGGAGAAGGAGTGAACGGCCGTGCGTCCCTAAGATGCAAGTATGCGACCTCGGCGCCCGATTGTAACCGCAATCCCCGCCTCCTATGTTGGGTCTATGCCGCGCCAACGCCCGATCAAGCCCGAGCAACCCCGCAGCGAGCCGGAGATCATTCCGCCGCCGCGCGGCCGCACGCGGGCCTATGGGGCCGGCCCGGAGTGGTTCGCCGCCCGGGGCGGCAGCACCGGCGGCGGGATTTTCGTTGCCCGGCTGGGGCCGTGGCGACTGTTCGGCATCGTGCTCCTGTTCGGCCTCGTCACCGGCGCGGTGCTGGCGTTCGTGCTCGGCGCGCTCCTGATCGCAATCCCGGTCGTCGGCCTGCTGGTCGCAGGCGCGGTGATCGCCAACGCGCTGCGGCGACGGTAGCGGCCAATCCCGATTGATTTGATTGCCCGTATCGGGAATGCTCCAGGCCTCGCCCTTCGATACCAGCCCGGGATCAATCGCTTGCAAGACCAGGTCGTCGCCGATCCGGCATTCCGCTCGCCGCTGCCGCTGCTCAATCCGGCCTCCGTCGCCATCGTGGGTGCGTCCGAGCGGGCCAAGTGGGCGACGCAGATTTTCGGCAATCTGCGCGCGTTCGGATATCCGGGCAAAGTCTATCCGGTCAATCCGCGGCTGACGGAAGTGTGGGGCGGCAGGTGCTACCCGGATCTCGCCGCGCTGCCGGAGCCGCCGCAGCATGCCTTGGTGATCGTGCCGGCGGCGGCCGTGCAGGCCGTGCTGGAGACCGGCGTCAAGGCCGGGCTCAGGAGCGCCACCATCTATGCGAGCCAGATCGGCGAGGGCGAGGACCCAGAGATCGTGGCGCGCGGCGCCGCCCTCAAAGGCCTGATCGATCGGAGCGGCCTTCTGGTCTGCGGGCCCAACTGCATGGGCGCCAATGCGCTGCGCGAGAGATATTTCGGCTATCCCAACACCGAATTGTGCGCGCTCACGCCCGGCTCGGTCGGCCTGGTCACGCAGTCAGGCGGCACGCTGCAATATCTCGGCCAGGCCGGGGCGCAGCGCGGGGTGAAGTTCAGCTACATGATCTCGAGCGGCAACGAGATCAATCTCGATCTCGCCGACTACGTCAATTTCCTGGTCGATGATGCGCACACCAGGGTGATAACGCTGTTCATCGAAGGCATCAGGCGGCCGCAGATCTTCATGGCGGCGGCCGCCAAGGCGCTGGCGGCCGGCAAGCCGATCATCGCCATCAAGACCGGCAAGTCGCAGAAGTCGCGCGACAGCGCGCGCTCTCATACCGGTGCGGTCGCGGGCGACTACGGCGCCTTCACGGCCATGTGCGAGCGCTACGGCATCGTGGTGTGCCCGACGCTTGACGACATGGTGGAGATGACGCTGGCGTTCCAGAACGGACGGCTGCCGAAGGGCCCGCGGGTCGGCTGGGTCACCACATCGGGCGGCACGGTCGATCTCCTGTACGACTATCTCGACGAGATGGGCGGCACCACCGCGCTGGATTTCGACGCCGCCACCAAGACCGCGATACGCCCGCTGGTCTCGGCCGAGCTCGCGCTCAAAAATCCGCTCGACGCCGGCAATCCGGGCGGCGAGGCGGAATTGGCCGCGCTCTGCCGCGCCGTCGCGGCGGATTCTAATGTCGACATGCTGGCCTGGGGCAGCACGCTGCCGAGCGGCAAGCGCTCGCGCGATCCCACTTTGCTGCGCGGCGTGCTGGAGAGCACCGACAAGCCGGTGATCGCCTTCGTGCGCATGAACTTTCCGGTCGACCAGCAGGCGGTGGAGTTCCAGGAGGAGGTCGGCTTCCCTTATCTGCAGGGCCTACCGGCGACCGTGCGGGCGCTGGCCGCGCTGGTGTTCTATGGAGCGCGCCGCGGCCGCCCGATCGCGCCGCTGCCGCCGGCACGGGGGCGCGCCGAAACCCTGGAGGGCGGCGCCTTGGAGGCGGCGCTCGCCAGCCGCGGCTTGCCGCCGCCGAAGAGCGGACGCGCCGCCTCGCCCGCCGAAGCGGCCGAGATCGCGGCACGCATCGGATTCCCGGTGGCGCTCAAGATCGCTTCCGCGGAGATCAGCCACAAGACCGAGGTCGGCGGCGTGCGTCTGCATCTCGGCTCAGTGCAGGAGGTGGAGCGCGAGGCCACCGCGCTCGCCGCAGCGGTGAGCCGGATCGCGGGCGCGCGGCTCGATGGATTGATCGTGCAGGAGATGGTCGAGGGCGTCGAGATCATCGTGGGCGCCCATCACGACCCGCTGTTCGGCCCGATGATGGTGGTGGGGGCGGGCGGCATTCTGGTGGAGCTCGTCAAGGACGTGGCGTGCCGGCTGCTGCCGGTTTCCGCGCAAGATGCGCGCGCCATGATCGCAGAGCTCAAGGTCGCCCGGCTGCTCGCCGGCTACCGCGGCCGGCCGGCGGCCGATCTCGACGCCCTGGTGGCGGCGATCTGCAGCCTGTCGGATTTCTATCTCGACCATCGCGACCTCTTGAGCGATCTCGAGATCAATCCGCTCATCGTGTTGCCGGAGCGCCAGGGCGTGCGCGCCGTCGACGTGCGGGTGGCGGCGCGCTGAGCGGTTGCGTTCCGGGCCGCGTTGTCGGATGATGCCGGAGGGTCGGGGGAAGCCATGCGGGTCCCAGCGTTTGTGCTCGTGATGCTTTGCGCGGCGGCCGGTCTCAGCGGCTGCGTGCCCGACGTGGTGAGCATCGAGGCCGTGCCGACCCCCAGGTTCTCCCGCGATCTGGCGCAATGCAACGCGGCCGCCACCAACTCCGCATTCTGGGACACCGCGGTCAAGCGCTGCATGAAGGCCAAGGGCTACCGGTTCCTGCGGCAGTATTGAGACGACCGGCGCGCGGATCACCCGATCTTCTTGCGCATCGCGATGTGGGGGATGCCGGCCTCGTCGAACAGATCGCCTTCCTCCACATAACCCAGCTGCCGGTAGAAGCCAGCGACCGCGACCTGGGCATGCAGGACGATCTCGGCAAAGCCCCGCGCCCTGGCGATCGCCTCCGCGCGCGCCATCAGCCGGGCCCCGACACCCGCGCGGCGGAGCGCGGCGCGCACCGCGACGCGGCCGATCTTGGCGTCGCCGTCGTGTTCCAGCAGTCGCAGCGTGCCGATGACCCGATCATCCAGGATGGCGACCAGGTGGGTGGCGCCGGGATCGAGCTCGTCCAGCTCGAGCTCGCGCGGCACGCCCTGCTCGTCCACGAACACTTCGAAGCGCAGCTCGAATGCGGCCCGCATGAGATCGGACCCGAATTCGGCCGCGACGATCAGTTCGCCCGTCGTCGCGTTTCCATGGGACATGAATCGGGCTACTCCAAAATCGCGGCAGACTGCAATATAGTGAACCATCCGCTCCCGCCGAGGAGAAGCCGTCATGCGCCATCGTTGCCTCATTCTGTCGGCTGCGGTTGCGAGCGCGCTCGCCGCATCGATCGCGCCGCCGTCCGCCCAGGACGTCCCGCGGGCAGCGTTCGACGAATTGAAGCACGGCGGCTTCGTGCTGATGTTCCGCCACGGCAAGACCAATCCGCCGGCGGGAGCGGCGGAAGACAAGTCCCCGCTCGATCTCGCCAATTGCGCCGACCAGGCCATGCTGAGCCCCGAAGGCCAGGAGGAGGCACGCGCGGTCGGCAAGGCGTTCGCCTCCGCGGGCATCCCGGTCGGCACGGTGGTGGCGAGCGGCTATTGCCGGGCGATCGAGATGGCACGCCTCGCCTTCGGGCATGTGGAGACATCCGACGCGCTGCTGCTGCCGAATTTCGTTCCGGTCGCGGGCGCGTCCGCCCCGCCGCCGTGGCGGCAGCGGGTCGAGATCATGAAGAAGATGGTGGCAGAGGTGCCGCAGCCGCCCGGCAACACGATCCTGATCACGCATTTTCCCAACGTCAAAGCCGCGCTCGGGGTCGAGATCGATTTCGGCGATGCGGTCATCGTCAAGCCGGCGCCCGAGGGCGGGCCGCGCCTGATCGCCAGGATTTTCGCCAGCCAGTGGCCGTCCCTGTGAGCCGGCGGGCAGCGCCGCGGGAGCGAAGCGAGATGCCGGGAGAGACCGAGATGTCGGGATTGACCAGACGTTCCGTGCTGCTCGCCGCCGCGCTGGCGCCGGTCGCCGCGCAGGTGCCCGCGTCGGGGCAAACGCCAGGCTGGCCGTCGGGCCCGATCCGGATCATCGTTCCGTTTCCGCCCGGCGGCTCGGTCGACGCGGTGGCGCGGCTGGCGCAGGCCGGCCTGGGACAGCGGCTGGGCGTCACCGTCGTGGTCGAGAACCGCACCGGCGCCTCCGGCAGTACCGGCACCGCCGCGGTGGCGAAGGCGCCCCCCGACGGCAATACCTGGCTGGTCGTGTTCGACACCCACGCGGTCAATCCAAGCCTGTTGCCGAACCTGCCGTATGACAACGAGAAGGATCTGGCCCCGGTCTCGCTCATCGCCACCGCTCCCTACGTGGTGGCGCGCCATCCCTCGCGTCCCTACGGCAATCTCGGCGAGCTGATCCGCGCCGCCAAGGAAAAGCCCGGCAGCATCAGCTACGCCTCGGTGGGCAGCGGCAGCATCGGCCATCTGGCGCTCGAGCTGCTCGGCAAGCAAGCCGGCATCTCGCTCATCCACGTGCCCTATCGGGGCGGCGGACCGGCACTCAACGACGCGGTCGCGGGTCATGTGGACCTGATCATCGCCAGCGCCGCGCTGTTGACCCCGCAGATCGGGGCCGGCGCCATCCGGCCGGTGTTCCAGCTCGGCAACAGCCGCCTGCGCGCGCTTCCCGACGTCCCGACCATCGCGGAGAGCGGCTATCCGGGGGCGCAGGCAAGCTCCTGGTGGGGCCTTTACGCGCCGGGCCCGACTCCCAAGCCGATCATCGAGCGCTTCCGCGCCGCGCTGGTGGAAAGCCTGCAGGAGGAACGGGTCGCCAAGCAGCTCACCGAGACCCAGCAGATGACGCTCGTGCTCTCCGGGCCGGAGGAATTGCGCAGCTTCGCCGGCGAGCAGGCCCGCATCTGGGGCGCCGTGGTGCGCGACAACAACATCAAGGCCGACGAGTAGGCGCGATCGCGGCCGGCCGATTGGTTATCGCCGATTTACCACGTTGGCCAAAAGTATCCGACGGCGAAATCGATCCGCGCCGGACACACCGATTGAAGGCCGCCGGGGCCCGGACTTTTAGCATTTGATTATCGCTCTTGCGCTAGAGAAGCGGCCAAGGTCTCCAAAGGTCCGTGTCATGCGTGTCGTCGTGGTCGATCCCAGCCGCACGGTGTTGAAAGCCGTATCGCGCCTGCTGACGAAAGACGGCCATGAGGTAAGTACTTTCATCGATGGGCCCGAGGCGCTCGCCCATATCAAGTCGAATGCCGGGGTCAGCGCGTTGATTACCAGCGCCGAGCTGACCACCATGTCGGGCATCGAGCTGTGCTGGGAGACCCGGCTGCTGTCGGGACACGACCGTGCGATCTACATCATCCTGATGTCCTCCAACGCCGACAGGCGGCATCTCATCAACGCGCTCGATGGCGGCGCCGACGAGCTCATCGGCAAGCCGCCGGTCGAGGAGGAGCTGTATGCGAGGTTGCGCTCCGCCGAGCGCCTGATCCGCCTGCAGCGCGAGCTGATCCGGCTGGCGATGATCGATCCGTTGACCGGCCTGTTCAACCGCCGGGCGTTCTTCGAGAAGGCGCATCAGGCGATCGTGCGGGCGAGCCCGTCCAACCGGCCGGCCGCGATCCTGTTCGACATTGACCATTTCAAGCGGGTCAATGACACCTACGGGCACGATGTCGGCGATCTGGTTCTGAGCGACGTCTCGGGCGTGGCGGCGAGCGACCGCATGACCGTCGGCCGTCTCGGCGGCGAGGAGTTCGCGATCCTGCTCGAGGACTTCGAATCTCGGCGCCGGGCTCGAGCTCGCCGAGGCGCTGCGCGCCAGGATGGCCGAGCTGACCTTCGACACCGAGCGCGGCAAGCTGACCTTGACCTGCAGCTTCGGGGTCGGCGAATGGGAGCAGGGCGAGAACATCGACCAGCTGCTCAAGCGCGCCGACGCGGCGCTCTATGAAGCCAAGACCAGCGGTCGCAATCGCGTGATTGCGGCGCGCGGATCCGGCACCAGGGCCGATGCCCAGGGCTCCTTGTTCGCCGAGCCGATGCCCGCGAGCCGGCTTGCCGCCGTGGTGCCCGTCCGCGGCGAGAGATCGCCGCCGGCAGAGATCAATATGTCCCGCCGCGACCGGCCCTGGCTGGCACGCACCGCATAGCGGACCGACGCGCCACTTCTCGCTGAAGCAAATTCGCCATGGTGGCGCTCAGAAAGCTGAAGCTTCCCCCCACATCTGCGTAGACAGCGAGGTCGGTCAGGGAACGGTGCTACTGACGGCGCGGCCGTGAAACCGCGCCGAACGGCCTCAAGCCTTTTGAAAGGCCGATACGCCCAGGCCCGGCTGCAACAGCTGCCGACCCCGCAGCAGCGTGGCGCGCGCCGCCCGCGCATCGAGCGCGGTGCGCACGACCGCCGGCAGATCGCCCGGCCGCCGCAGCATCGACCAGATCATCGCCGGGATGTCCGTGGTCCCGTTCGGACGCATGGCGGCCAGGGCCGATACCGGTATCGCGCGCGCTGCCGGATCGGCGATCACCCGGATGGCCGCCATGGGAAGACCATGTGCGGCCGCCACCCCGCCCACGATATGGGATTCCATGTCGACCGCGATGGCACCGGTTTTCCGGTAGAGCGCGGCCTTGGCCTGCGGGTGGGTCACCGGGCCGGGAACGCCGCAGAGCATGCCGGGGACCGCGCCGGGAATCGTTTGCAGCAGCTTTTGCGACCAGTCGGGATCGGTGTCTATCCGGTTTATACGGTCAGTCTCGAACAGGATCGCCGACCCGATGATGCAGGTCCCCGGCTGCAGCGCCGGCGACAATCCGCCGGCCACGCCGAAGCTCATGACCCCGGTGGCACCCTCCGCAATAGCCCGCGACAGCGAGGCCGCCAAATCCTTGCCGTTGCCGCTGCAAATGACTCGGACCCCCGGCCCCGCGGCGATTCGAGCCTCAAATGCCAAGCCCACGACCGCGATCAATCGGTCATCGCGCCTCATCGCTCCCGCCCAATCCCGTTCGTTCCCGAAAACGTCCCCGTCACTTCGACGAAGCATTTCCCGTGCCAAAATTCATCCAAGATCCATCCAGGACCCGTCAATGAATTGAAGCTCCCCCCGCATATGGCAGTAGACGCATTTTGCCGAAAAGTGCAATCGGGTCTCGGCATCGTGGCTTGCATGTCAGGGTCTCGAAGATGGCGGAATTGCGTTTCGGCGGACACGATCTGGTCCTGGTCACCGGCGCCAGCGGCTTTCTGGGGGCGGCGATCGCCAACAGCGCGCGCGCGGCCGGATACAAGGTTCGGGTGCTGATCCGCAGCTCCAGCCCGCGCACCAATATCCATCCCGACGACGAGGTCGTGCTGGGCGATCTCTGCATCCGCGAATCCATCACCCCTGCATTGTCCGGGGCTCGTTACCTGGTGCATGCGGCTGCCGATTATCGGCTCTGGGCCCCCTCCCCCGCCGACATCCTGCGCAACAATGTGGAGGGCACCCGGACCCTGATGGAGGAGGCGCTGCGGGCCGGGGTCGAGCGCATCGTCTATACCAGCAGCGTGGCGACCATCGGGCTGCGGGATGGCGAGCCTGCGGACGAGACCCGGGTGCTCGCGGCCGCCGAGGCGGTCGGCGCCTACAAGAAAAGCAAGGTGATGGCCGAGCGGCTCGTCGACGACATGGTCCGGCGCGCCGGCTTGCCGGCGGTGACGGTCAATCCGTCGACCCCGATCGGTCCGCGCGACGTCCGGCCGACGCCGACCGGCCGCATCATCGTGGAGGCCGCCAGCGGCCGCATGCCCGCTTTCGTCGATACCGGCCTCAATCTGGTCCACGTGGATGACGCAGCCGCCGGCCATCTCGCGGCGCTCCACCGGGGCCGGGTCGGCGAGCGCTATATCCTGGGCGGAGAAAACGTGCATTTGGGCGCGATGCTGGCGGACATCGCGCACCTGGTCGGGCGACGGCCGCCCCGATTGCGGCTGCCGATCGCGGCCGCATACCCGTTCGCGGCCGGCGCCGAGCTGTGGGCGCGCTGGAGCGGGCGGGAACCGTTCGCCACCCGTGATGGCCTGCGGATGGCCCGCCACCACATGTTTTTCTCGGACGCCAAGGCGCGGCGGGATCTGGGCTACGTCTCGCGGCCTTATCGGGAGGGGATCGCGGACGCGATCGCCTGGTTTCGCCAAGCCGGCTACCTGGGCTGACGGCGGCGGCTATTGCCCGACGGCTTCCCCTCGACGGCCACTGTCGACAAAGACGTTCTGGAGCATCTGCCGCTCGATCGGCTTTTGCAGGACCGGGACCTGGGCGAATCGGCGGTCGATGCCTTCGGCGCTGTATCCGGTCACGAACACAAACGGCACGCCGAGCGCCAGCACCGCATCGGCGACCGGATAGACCATCTCGCCATCGAGATTGACGTCGAGAACCGCCACCTGAAAATCCTCCCGCCCGACGGCCACCATCGCATCCGCCACACGGCCGAACGGACCGATCACCTCGAAACCGAGCTCGGTCAGCATGTCGCTCATCATCATGCCGGTGAGCGCCTCGTCCTCGACCAGGAGCAGCCGGTTGCCCGGAACGACCCGGGCGGCACCATTGCCGGCGGCGGCGCGCGGCGGCGACGGCCCGTCGCCCTGGGGCCTCGCTTTCTCGCCGAGCGGAATCGACATGGTGAAGCGCAAGCCCTGCGGATGCCACTCGAATACCGCGCTGCCGTCGAGCTGGCGCTCGACGCTGGCGCCGATGACCCGGGTGCCGTAACCCTCGGAACTGGGCCGCTGCACCGAGGGACCGCCGCTCTCGACCCATTGCAGCACCAGGCGGCTGCGGCCGAGCTCCCAGGACAGCCGCACGCAGCCCTGGGCCGACGACAGGGCGCCGTACTTGGCGGCATTGGTCGCCAGCTCGTGCAGCGCGAGCGCGAGGATTTGCGCGGTCGACGGCTCGAGAAAGACCTCGGGCCCGGCCGTCACGATCCTCTCCACATCGCTTCGACGGTAGGGAGCCAGCTCCTCGTCGAGAATCCGGCTCAGGTTGGCGCCCTGCCACCTGGATTGGGACAACAGGACGTGGGCCCGCGACAGCGCCGTGATCCGTCCCTCGACCGCGGCGACATAGGCCTCCTTGGATTCCGCCCGGGTGAGGCGGATGATCGATTGCACCACAGCGAGCGCGTTGCGGGCCCGATGGTCCACCTCCCGCACCAGCAGGGTCTGGCGCTCCTCGGCGCTCTTGCGGTCGGTGATGTCGACGGTCACGCCGCTCAGCCCGACGACATGGCGGCTCGCATCGACGCTGGCGGCGGCCGCCCCGATGCACCAGCGCGTCTCGCCGCTGGGGCGCAGCACGCGAAACTCGGTCTGGAAGGTCTGCCCATCCTCGGTGACGCCCGCCAGCGCGGCCCGCAATCGCTGCCAATCCTCTGGATGGATCAGGCTCCGGACGTTGTCGGGCTGCACCGCGAAGCTGCCCGGATCGACGCCGAAAATGCGGTATTGCCCGCCGTCCCAGGTGAATTCGCCGCTGACCGCATCCCAATCCCAGGACCCCATCTGACCGGCGGCCAGCGCCAGGCTGCGCAGCTGCTCGCTCTGCAGGAGCCGGGTCGTCGACGACTTCAGCTCCGCGGTCCGATCGGCGACGCGGTGCTCGAGCTCGCGATTCAGCTGCTCGAGCTGGCGGGTCTTGCGAAACAGCTCGGCAAAGACCCTGACCTTGGCCCGCAGCACCTCCGGCACGACCGGAACCGGAACGTAGTCCACCGCGCCCATCTCATAGCCGCGCAGGCGGTCGACATCGCTCAGATGGATGGCGGAGATGAAGATGATCGCCGTCTTCTGGAAGCGCGGATGCTCGCGGATCATCGCCGCCAATTGAAACCCGTCCAGGTCCGGCATGCACACGTCGACCAGAACGACCGCGACGTCGTTCTTCAGCAGGAACTCGAACGCCTCCCGGGCCGACGCCGTCTTGACCAGGTTCTCGCCGAGGTCCTTCAGAATCACCTCATAGGAGAGCAGCTTGGCCGGCTGATCATCCACCAGAAGGACGTTGACCTTGTTATTGGAGGTCATGCGCATGCTTTCGTTCAGCGGTGCAGCCACATCCGCAGTGAGGACAGAAGCTGCTCGGTATTGACCGGCTTCGCCAGATAATCCGACGCGCCCGCCTCGAGACATTTCTCGCGATCGCCCTTCATGGCCTTGGCGGTCAGCGCGATGATCGGCAGGCGGCGATAGGCCGGGCTCTTCCTGATCTTCTCGATCGTCTGATAGCCGTCCATCTCCGGCATCATGATGTCCATCAGGACGATGGCGAGGTCGGAGGTGGATTCGATCAGCTCGATCGCCTCGCGTCCGGTGGTCGAGGTCAGCACCTGCATCCCGCGCCGCTCCAGCACGCTCGAGAGCGCGAATATGTTGCGGGAATCGTCGTCGACCAGCAGCACCTTGCGGCCGACCAGATCCTCATCCGAGCTGTTGAGCCGCTCCAGCATGCGCTGCTTTTCCGACGGCAAGTCGGTGATGACGCGATGCAGGAACAGGGCGGTCTCGTCGAGCAGCCGCTCGGGCGATTCCACGCCTTTGACCACGATGCTGCGGGCCATGCTGTGGAGCCGGGCGTCCTCCTCGGCGGACAATTCCCGGCCGGTGAACACCACCACCGGGACGTCGGCGAGCGTCACGTCGCTGCGCATCCGCTCCAGCACCTCGAAGCCGGTCATATCCGGCAGCCGCAGATCGAGCACCACGCAGTCGCACGGCTGCTGCCGCAGCGTGGCCAGGGCCTCGACGCCGGTGCCGGCGGCAACGATCTCGATATCGTCGTAACCCAGCAGCTCGCCGATGCTCATCTGCTCGGCCCCGTTGTCCTCCACCACCAGGAGCCGCTTGCGGCGCGGCTTGGCGAATTCCTTGATCTTGACCAGGGCGTCGGCGATCCCCTCGGGCGTCGTCGGCTTGACGATGAAGGAGAATGCGCCGCGCGCCAGGCCGTGCTGGCGATCCTCGTCGAGCGTGATCATCTGCACCGGGATGTGCCGGGTCAGCGGATTCTGCTTGAGCTGGCTCAGCACGTTCCAACCGAGCATGTCGGGCAGGAACACGTCGAGCGATACTGCGGTCGGCTGATATTGCTTGGCGAGCTCGAGCGCATCGTCGCCGCGCATCGCCAGCAGTGTCTTGAAGCCGTTGTGGCGCGCGAGATCGAGCATGATGCGGGCATAGTGCGGATCGTCCTCGACGATGAGCAGGATGACATCGCCCGGCTGGATGGCGAGCCGGTCGTCCGGGATGAGCTCGATCGGGCGCTCCGGCGCCGCGATGGCGAAAGTGGCGGCTTGCGCCGCCCGCGCCGACATCTCCGCCGTGCCGCGGACGGCGGTCGAGGGGCCGACATATCGCAGCGGGAGATAGAGCGTGAAGGCGCTGCCGACGCCGGGCGAGCTGCGCAGATGGATCTCCCCGCCCAAGAGGTTGGACAGCTCGCGGCTGATGGCGAGGCCCAAGCCGGTGCCGCCGTACTTGCGGCTGGTGCTGGCGTCGGCCTGCTGGAAGGCCTCGAAGATGATCTTCTGCTTCTCGACCGGGATGCCGATGCCGGTATCGGCGACCTCGAAGGACACCACCGCCGGCGCCTGGTTGAGCACCGGATGCTCCGCGCTCCAGCCGCCCACCGCCGCCGAGACGTTGAGCCGCACGCCGCCCTGGGCGGTGAACTTGAAAGCGTTGGACAACAAGTTCTTGAGCACCTGCTGCAGTCGCTTGGAATCGGTGACGATGCTGCGCCCGAGATTGGTATCGACATGCACGTCGAACGAGAGCTGCCGGTTCTCGGCCTCGTGCCGGAACGGCCGCGCCACCATGTCGAGCAGGTTGGAGAACAGGATGTCCTCGGCCTCGACCGTGACGGTGCCGGATTCGATCTTCGACAAATCGAGAATGTCGCTGATCAGATTCAGGAGGTCGGTGCCGGCGCCGTGAATGGTGCGGGCGAACTCGACCTGCTTGCCGGTCAGGTTGCCTTCCGGATTTTCGGTGAGCTGCTGCCCCAGGATCAGGATGCTGTTGAGCGGCGTGCGCAGCTCATGGGACATGTTGGCCAGGAACTCCGACTTGTAGCGCGAGGTCAGCGCCAGCTCGGTGGCCTTCTCCTCGACCGCGCGGCGGGCCTGCTCGATCTCCTGGTTCTTGCGCTCCACCTCGACGTTGCGCTCGGCGAGCTGCTGGGCCTTCTGCTCCAGCTGCTCGTTGGTCTGCTGCAGCTCGCGCTGCTGCGCCTGCAGCTCGCCGGCGAGCTGCTGCGACTGCTTGAGCAGGCCTTCGGTCTGCATCGTCGCCTCGATGCTGTTGAGCACGATGCCGATGCTGGTGGTCAGCTGCTCCAGGAAGGTGGTCTGCAGGGTGGTGAAAGCGCTGATCGAGGCCAGCTCGATCACGGCCTTGACCTGGTTCTCGAACAGCACCGGCAGCACGATGACGTTGTGCGGCGCTACCTTGAACAGGGCGGAGCCGATCGGGATCGTGCTCGACGGCATCTCGGTGATCAGCATGCGCCGCTTGTCGACGGCGCACTGGCCGATCAGGCCCTCGCCCAGCCGCAGGCTGGGGCGATGGCCGCTTACCCCGTCGTCCGCATAGGCCGACAGGAGCCTGAGCCGCGCCTCCTCGCCCTCCATCTGGTAGATCACGCCCTGCTGGGCGCTGACCAGCGGGGTCAGCTCGCTGAGGAGGAGCCGGCCGACCGTGGTGAGGTCGCGCTGGCCCTGCAGCATGTTGGTGAACTTGGCCAGGTTGGTCTTGAGCCAGTCCTGCTCGGTATTGCGATCGGTCGTGAGCCGCAGATTGCCGATCATCGTGTTGATGTTGTCCTTGAGCTCGGCGACCTCGCCGCGCGCCTCGACCTGGATGGAGCGGGTCAGGTCGCCCTTGGTCACCGCGGTGGCGACCTCGGCGATGGCGCGCACCTGGGTGGTGAGGTTGGCGGCCAAGAGATTGACGTTGCCGGTCAGGTCCTTCCAGGTGCCGGCGGCGCCGGGCACGTTGGCCTGGCCGCCCAGGCGTCCCTCCACGCCGACCTCGCGCGCCACGCTGGTAACCTGGTCGGCGAAGATCGCCAGGGTCTCGGTCATATTGTTGATGGTCTCGGCGAGCGCCGCGACCTCGCCCTTCGACTTGACGGCGAGGTTCTGCTGCAGGTCGCCGTCGGCGACCGCGGTCACCACCTTCACGATGCCGCGCACCTGCTCGGTCAGGTTGGCGGCCATCACGTTCACCGTATCGGTCAGGTCTTTCCAGGTACCGGCGACGCCGGGCACCGTCGCCTGGCCGCCGAGCCGGCCTTCGGTGCCGACCTCGCGCGCCACCCGGGTGACCTCCGAGGCGAACGCGTTGAGCTGGTCCACCATGGTGTTGATGGTGTTCTTGAGCTCGAGGATCTCGCCCTTCACGTCGACCGTGATCTTGCGCGACAGGTCGCCGCGCGCCACCGCGGTCGTCACCTCGGCGATATTGCGCACCTGCGTGGTCAGGTTGGCGGCGAGCAGATTGACGTTGTCGGTCAGGTCCTTCCAGGTGCCGCCGACGCCGGGCACCACGGCTTGACCGCCCAGGCGGCCGTCGGTTCCCACCTCGCGCGCCACCCGCGTCACCTCGGCGGCGAACGAGCGCAGCTGCTCCACCATCGTATTGAGGGTTTCCTTGAGCAGCAGGATCTCGCCGCGCACGTCGACCGTGATCTTCTTCGACAGGTCGCCGCCCGCGATGGCGGTCGCCACCTCGGCGATGTTGCGCACCTGGGCGGTGAGGTTCGACGCCATGAAGTTGACGTTGTCGGTGAGGTCCTTCCAGGTGCCGGCGACGCCCGGCACCTGCGCCTGGCCGCCGAGCTTGCCTTCGGTGCCGACCTCGCGCGCCACCCGGGTGACCTCCGAGGCGAACGCGTTGAGCTGATCCACCATGGTGTTGATGGTGTTCTTGAGCTCGAGGATCTCACCCTTGACGTCGACCGTGATCTTGCGCGAGAGGTCGCCGCGCGCGACCGCGGTCGTCACCTCGGCGATGTTGCGCACCTGCGCGGTCAGGTTGCCGGCCATCGAGTTGACGCTGTCGGTCAGGTCCTTCCAGGTGCCGGCGACGCCCGGCACGTTGGCCTGCCCGGCGAGCCTTCCTTCGGTGCCGACCTCGCGCGCCACCCGCGTCACCTCGCCGGCGAAGCGGTTGAGCTGGTCCACCATGGTGTTGAGCGTTTCCTTCAGCTGAAGGATCTCGCCGCGCACGTCGACCGTGATCTTGCGCGACAGGTCGCCGCCCGCGATGGCGGTCGCCACCTCGGCGATGTTGCGAACCTGGCCGGTGAGGTTGCCGGCCATCGAGTTCACGCTGTCGGTCAGGTCCTTCCAGGTGCCGGCGACGCCGGGCACCTGCGCCTGGCCACCGAGCTTGCCTTCGGTGCCGACCTCGCGCGCCACCCGGGTCACCTCGGCCGCGAAGGCGTTGAGCTGGTCCACCATGGTATTCAGGGTTTCCTTCAGCTGAAGAATCTCGCCGCTCACGTTCACGGTGATCTTCTTCGACAGGTCGCCCTGCGCCACCGCGGTCGCAACCTCGGCGATATTGCGGACCTGGCCGGTCAGGTTGGACGCCATCGAGTTGACGCTGTCGGTCAGGTCCTTCCAGGTGCCGGCGACGCCGCGCACCAGCGCCTGGCCGCCGAGCTTGCCCTCGGTGCCGACCTCGCGCGCCACGCGTGTGACCTCCGAGGCGAAAGCGTTGAGCTGGTCCACCATGGTGTTGATGGTGTCCTTGAGCTCGAGAATCTCGCCGCGCACGTCGACCGTGATCTTCTTTGACAGGTCGCCGCTGGCGATGGCGGTCGACACCTCGGCGATGTTGCGGACCTGCGCGGTCAGGTTCGAGGCCATCGAGTTGACCGAGTTGGTCAGGTCCTTCCAGGTACCGGCGACGCCGAGCACATTGGCCTGCCCGCCCAAACGGCCGTCGGTGCCGACCTCGCGCGCCACCCGGGTCACCTCGCCGGCGAAGGCGTTGAGCTGATCGACCATCGTGTTGATGGTCTCCTTGAGCTGCAGGATCTCGCCGCTGACATTGACGGTGATCTTCTTCGACAGGTCGCCGCCCGCGATCGCGGTCGCCACGTCGGCGATGTTGCGGACCTGGGCGGTGAGGTTCGAGGCCATGAAGTTGACGTTGTCGGTCAGGTCCTTCCAGGTGCCGGCGACGCCGGACACCTGGGCCTGGCCACCGAGCTTGCCTTCGGTGCCGACCTCGCGCGCCACGCGGGTGACCTCCGAGGCGAAGGCGTTGAGCTGGTCCACCATGGTGTTCATGGTGTCCTTGAGCTCCAGGATCTCGCCGCGCACGTCGACCGTGATCTTGCGCGACAGGTCGCCGCGCGCGACCGCGGTGGTGACATGGGCGATGTTGCGCACCTGGTCGGTGAGGTTGCCGCACATGGCGTTGACCGAGTCGGTCAGGTCCTTCCAGGTGCCGGCGACGCCCGGCACGATCGCCTGGCCGCCGAGCTTGCCGTCGGTGCCGACCTCGCGCGCCACCCGGGTCACCTCCGAGGCGAAGGAGCGCAGCTGGTCGACCATCGTGTTGATGGCTTCCTTGAGCTGGAGGATCTCGCCGCGCACGTCGACCGTGATCTTCTTGGACAGGTCGCCGTTGGCGACCGCGATGGTCACCTCGGCTATGTTGCGAACCTGGGCGGTGAGGTTCGAGGCCATCGAGTTGACGCTCTCGGTCAGGTCCTTCCAGACCCCGGTCACCTCGATCACCTGCGCCTGGCCGCCGAGCTTGCCCTCGGTGCCGACCTCGCGCGCCACCCGCGTCACCTCCGAGGTGAACACGTTGAGCTGCTTGATCATGGTGTTGACGATCTCGGCCGAGCGCAGGAACTCGCCCTTGAGCGGGCGCCCGTCGACGTCGAGCCGCACGGTCTGCAGCAGATCGCCCTGGGCGACGGCGGCGATGGCGCCGGTGACCTCGGTGGTCGGCCACAGCAGATCGTCGATCAGCGTATTGACGGAGGTTTCCATCTCGCCCCAGGCGCCGCTGCCGATGCCGAAGCGCACCCGCTGACGGGTCTTGCCTTGCCGGCCGACGACCTCGCCCACGCGCTCGAGCTGCTGGGCCATACGCTGGTTGGCGGCCACGATCTCGTTGAACGTGTCGGCGATCTTGCCGATGATCCCGACCTGGTTGCCCGGCATGCGGACCGAGAAGTCGCCCACCCGCACCGCCTGCAAAGCCTGCAGCAATTCCTGAATTTCGCCGGACGAGCCGGCGTCGACCCCGCCGGTCACAGGCTCGGCTGCCGGACCGGCAGAAGCCCCATTCGGTTTCAGTCCGCCGACGGCGTCACTGTTTGGCTGCATGGCTCAACTCCGAAGGGCAGAAAGCATCGAGCTTCGCGGGCATGGTGGGGAATGGTGGGGAATGGTGGGGGTTACGCGCCGGTATTGGAGCGGCAGACCGAAACGCGGAATCTTGGTGCGGTTGGAACGGGTCATGGCGCCACTGAAAAGGCAGCCCGCGACCCGCCGGGACCGCAGAATCATTCAACCGAAGGAGACTGCGGAAACGCCGGCCGATATCGCCCTCCCATCACAGCCCCCAGCCGAGGCCGACAAGCACCAACTACCCAAGGCGATCAACGCTCGGAACGCGGACAAGTTCCGTTGGTTCCAAGAGCGATCCACATTTTTGTGGATCTTACGGCACACCCTGGCGCGACCTAGCGGGCCCACTGAATCGCAAGCAAGCAGCTGATTTTAATACGGTATTCTGGCCGCTCCTGCCCAAGAGCCGCTCCTGCCCAAGATCAGGCGCGGCCTCGACTCCGGGCGGCAGAATCAGGAGGCCGGCGACCGGATTATTGGGCAGCGCCCTCGGTCCACTTGCTGACCATGGTCGGCAGCACGTCGAGATACGGCCCCATGAAGAAAGCCTCGCCGGTGCCCTCGCCGAAATAGCGGTCATAGCCTTCGATCATCGCCCGCACCGGGCTCATGCAGGCCGGAATCGATGCCACGATGAGATCGCCAAGCCCGGATGGAAAATCTTTGCTGAAGCGCGGATCGTCGGCCACCGCGTGGGCGATGCACGCCGTTGCAGAACGCACCAGCGGCTGCATCACCGCGTTCTTCTGTTGCGCGGTCATCTGGGTCGCCGATCCCGGCGGATCAATGGCGGCGGGGCCGGTGGCGATGCTAACGACGAGCATGGCACCGGCAAGCGGAGCAAGCAGCATTTGCGTTCTTCCCCATACCCCAGCGTTACGTGAATCGCCCCGTCGCCAGCTTAGCAAATCCTGCGCCAAAAAAAGCCAGCCATGCTTTGCCCGCACCTCTGTGCCCGGAACCTTCAATGGTGCAACGCGTTAACACGACTTCGGCCTGGACGGCGGCGCCCGATGAAACCTGCACGATCGCTGAGAGAATCGTCCGTGCCCCCCGCCCCGCACTCCCGGACCGGACCGCGCCCCCCCGAGCGATCGTCAGCAGTCGCCGATGTGCCCGACCCACCGGCCGGCGCGGTGGTCGAGACCGACATTGCGGCGCGCCTCGACGGCTTGCCCTGGAGCCGCTTCCACACCCTCGTGGTCGTGGCGCTCGGCATCACCTGGATCCTCGACGGGCTCGAGGTCACGCTCGCGGGCGCGCTGTCCGGCATCCTCAAGGACAGCTCCACCCTGGGCCTGAGCAATTCGCAAATCGGCAGTGCCGGCAGCGCCTATCTGGGCGGGGCGGTCGCGGGGGCGCTATTCTTCGGCTGGCTCACCGACCGGCTGGGCCGCAAGAAGCTGTTCTTCATCACCATCGCGGTCTATCTCACCGCCACCGCGGCCACGGCGCTGTCGTGGAATTTCTGGAGCTTCGCATTGTTTCGCGCGCTGACCGGCGCCGGGATCGGCGGCGAATATACCGCGATCAACTCGACTATCCAGGAATTGATTCCGGCGCGCATACGCGGCTGGACCGATCTCGTCATCAACGGCAGCTTCTGGATCGGGGCTGCGCTCGGCGCCGCCGGCTCGCTGGTGCTGCTCGATCCCGCCGTCATCGATCCGGCAATCGGCTGGCGCCTGGCATTCCTGATCGGCGCAGGGCTCGGCATGGTGATCTTCGTCATGCGGCTGTGGATCCCCGAGAGCCCGCGCTGGCTGGTCACGCACGGACAAGGGCCGGCCGCGGACGCGGTGGTGGCGCAGATCGAGCGACGATCCGGCCGTGCCGCCGGCACGGCTGCGCACCTGCCCAAGGTGAAAATGCGCGCCCGCACCCACACGCCGCTGATCGAGGTGGCGCGGACGCTGTTGCAAACCTATCCGCGCCGTACCTTGGTGGGCCTGAGCCTGATGGGGGCGCAGGCCTTCTTCTACAATGCGATCTTCTTCACCTATGCGTTGATCCTGACCGATTTCTACGGCGTGCCGGCCGCCGGCGTGGGTTGGTACATTCTGCCGTTCGCGGCCGGGAATTTCCTGGGCCCCCTGCTGCTCGGCCGTCTGTTCGACACGCTCGGCCGCAAGCTCATGATCGGCACGACCTATGCCGTCTCGGGAATCCTATTGGCCGGCACCGGCTACCTGTTCAGCGTGGGGCTGCTGTCGGCGCAAACACAGACCCTCGCCTGGATGATCATCTTCTTCTTCGCATCGGCGGCGGCGAGCTCGGCCTATCTGACGGTGAGCGAGACCTTTCCGCTCGAGATCCGCGCTCTCGCGATCGCCTTCTTCTATGCGATCGGCACCGGGATCGGCGGCGCGGCCGGGCCGTGGCTGTTCGGCCTGCTCATCGATACCGGATCGCGCTCGAGCGTGGCGGCCGGCTATCTTTTGGGAGCGGTCCTGATGGTCGCGGCCGCCGCGATCGAATGGCGCTGGGGCATCGCGGCCGAGCGGAAACCGCTCGAATCAGTCTGTCCGCCGCTCGGACTCATTGAATAAGATCACACGGCGACCCATCTGCAAAGCTACGATCATCGGGGTAGAGCTAATGGATATCGTCGCACCGTCCTTGAATCCAAATCTCCAGGAGTGCGCGATCCTGCTCGACGTGGACGGGACGATTCTGGATTTGGCTTCGACCCCGGGGGAAGTCTGGGTTCCGCCTTCGCTCCGGCATGACATCAACAGGTTGAGCGAACGCACCGGCGGAGCGGTGGCGCTGGTCAGCGGCCGCTCGCTCAGCGATCTCGATCTCCTGTTCGCGCCGTTGCAGTTGCCCACGATCGGCGGTCACGGCGCCGAGATCCGGCCCTACAGCGGCGGGGAGCTCGACCTGCCGCGCACCGTGCCGCTCGATGCAGCGCTCAAGCGCAAATTCGCCCTGGTGGCTGAGATCGGACCCGGCATCATCATCGAGGACAAGGGCTACTCGCTCTGCCTGCACTATCGCCTGGCCCCGAACCTGGGCGGCCTGGTCGAGGCGGCCGTCGATCGAATCTGCGCGGAGACTCCCGCCGCGCCGATCGAGGTGCTCCGCGGCAAATCCGTCTTGGAGATCAAGCAAGTCGGATTCAACAAAGGCACCGCCGTGCGCGAGCTGATGCGCTATCCACCGTTCGCCGACCGCCACCCGATCTTCATCGGCGACGATGTCACCGACGAGTTGGTTTTCGCCATCATCGGGGAGTTCGATGGCCTGGCATTCTCGGTGGGCCGAATGGTGGCGGGCGTCGACGGGCACTTCGAGAAGCCGGAGGCGGTGCGCGGCTGGCTCACCCGCATAGCCGACGAAGGCGAGAAGTCACGCGCCATGACGGCTCATGGACTTGATCTCGCGGTCATCGGCAACGGCCGCACCGCGGCGCTGGTCGATCCGTGCTCGCGCATCGTGTGGTGGTGCTTCCCGAATTTCGACGGCGATCCGATCTTCTGCCGGCTGGTGGCCGGGGCGGAAGAGAAGGGCTTCTCCGATGTCGTGCTCGACGACATGGTGGATTTTCAATCCGAGTACCTGCGCAACACCGCGATCGTATCGACGGTCCTCACCAACCGGCATGGCGGCGCGGTGCGGATCACGGATTTCGCGCCGCGCTTCCACCAATTCGGGCGCGTCTTCCGGCCGCCGCAGCTGTTTCGCATGATCGAGCCGATTGCCGGGCTACCCCGAATCACGATCCGGGTGCGCCCTACGCACAACTATGGTCAACGATCTTCGCGTTACTCCATCGGCAGCAATCACATCCGGTATCTGGACGGGGATTCGGTCATCCGCTTGACCACCGATGCCCCGCTTTCGCTCATCGAGCACGAATCGCCTTTCGTCCTCACGCGCCCGATCCATTGTATTTTCGGCCCCGACGAACCGGTCACCAGCGGATTGGCGACGACCAGCCGCGAGTTCAGCGATCGCACTCGCGACTATTGGATGGAATGGGTTCGCGGTTTGTCGATCTCCTATGACTATCAAGAGGCCGTCATCCGCGCCGCCATCACCCTCAAGCTGAGCAATTTCGAGGAGACCGGCGGCGTCATCGCGGCGCATACCACCTCCATCCCGGAGTCGCCCGGTTCCGGCCGGACCTGGGACTATCGTTATTGCTGGCTGCGCGATGCCTATTTCGTGGTGAAGGCGCTCAACCGGATCGGCGCCACCCAGACCATGGAGGACTTCATCTCCTTCACGCTCAGCATCGCGGCCAATCCCGACGAGGCGCTGCGCCCGGTCTACGGCATCGTGCCAACCATCCCGCTGGAGGAGCGCATCGCGCCCGACCTGCAGGGCTACCGCGGCGACGGGCCGGTGCGCATCGGCAATGCGGCGGCGGCGCAAATCCAGAACGACACCTACGGCAGCATCATCCTCGCCGCCATGCCGATGTTCTTCGATCGCCGCCTGCCGCGGCCTGGCGACGAAGGCCTGTTCCGCCTGCTCGAGCAACTCGGCAGCCACGCCGCGAAATCCGCGCTGCAGCCCGATGCCGGCATCTGGGAATATCGCGGCCGCCAGCGCATCCACACCCACTC
Source organism: uncultured Alphaproteobacteria bacterium (assembly GCA_963721005.1). Lineage (GTDB taxonomy): Bacteria > Pseudomonadota > Alphaproteobacteria > Rhizobiales > Xanthobacteraceae > VAZQ01. The sequence continues at coordinate 2,447,128 of CAVRHR010000003.1, forward strand.
CACCGCTATGTGCTGGGCCGGCTGCCATCGCCTGGCCGCGATCGCGTCCCGGCTCGGGCTCGAGGACCGCGCCCGGCATTGGAACACGATCGCCGACCCGCTGCACGCCGAGCTCATGGAGCGCGCCTGGAACAAGAAGCGCGGCGCCTTCACGGCCGCCTTCGGCTCCGACGATCTCGACGCCAGCGTGCTGCTGCTGCCGGATCTGGGCGTCATCGAGGCCGAGGACCCGCGCTTCAAGAGCACTGTCGCCGCCATGGAGCGCGAGCTTCTGCGCGAGACGCATGTCATGCGTTACGCCAGCGCGGACGATTTCGGGTTGCCGGTCACGGCGTTCCTGATCTGCCGGTTCTGGCTGGTCGATGCCTGGTGGTCGCTCGGCCGCCACGACGATGCGCGCAACCTGTTCACCGACGCCTTGAAGCATCGCAATCGATACGGGTTGCTCTCGGAGGATATCGATCCGCAAACCGGCGCCTTGTGGGGAAATTTCCCGCAGACCTATTCCATGGCTGGCCTGATCCTAACCGCCATGCGGCTGTCTCGCAGCTGGGAGGACCGTTATTGGCGGTGATCGACGCCCAGCCGATCGATCGCAAAATCGATGATGACCTTGATGTCGCCGGACCGGCGCTCAACCGCTTCAGTCCACCGCCCGATCGGGACCCGCCGCGTGATCAACCGTGCCAGCCAACCAGCGTCGGCCCGCGCCAGCGCGTCGGCAGCCGCTTCATAGTGCTTGCGGTTGGCGTTGACCGAGCCAAAGACGGTATCGTTGTCGAGCACCAGGGTTCGATTGACGAGACCGATATCAAGCTTGAATTCATGGCCGGGCGCCGTCACGCCGAGCAGGCAGACGATCCCGGCCGGCGCGGTGCGGGCGAGCACCCCGGCGATCAGCGCCGGCGCGCCGGTGCACTCCATCAAAATGTCGGGGCGCAACCGATCGATGATGTCGCTGCCGTCGGTGTGATAGGTGCCGCGCAGCCCGGCGACCAGCTCGGCTTTCTTGTGGTCGTCGTCATGATCGAAAACATGGACCTCGAGATCCCGCTGTGTTCCCAGCAAGGCCGCCAGCAAGCCGATCGGACCGGCCCCGGTAACGAGCAACGTCCGCGGACGCCACGAGCGCGAGCGCTTCCCGATATGCCAGGTGTGATCCCAGGCCTTGGCGACGATGCTGGTGGGCTCGAGCAGGACACCGAGATGGCCGAGGCCGGGATCGATCTTGACCAGGAACGCGGGCTCGGCACGGAATCGCTCCATGCCATAGCCGTGCCGCTCCTTGATGCCCCGCTCGGTGTAGCGGCCATTACGGCACATGTCCCATTCGCCCGCCGCGCAAGCAACGCAAGGAACCGGATCGGGACGGCGCACGATCCCGACCACCAGATCGCCGGGCAGCAGTCCGCAGCCCGCGGGTGCCTCTTCCACCAGCCCGAGCGATTCGTGGCCGAGGACGAGACGCTCCTGTCCGGGCGGCGCCCAGCCGTATTCTCCGTGGAGGATTTCGCGATCGGTTCCGCAGACCCCGAGCGCCAGCGTCCGCACCAGCACCTCACCGTCGGACAAGGGCGGATCCGCGACCTCGTCAATTCTCGCCGAGCCCGGAACCCCGGGCACCGTGGTCAGCGCGCGCATGAATGTCGTCCAAAATCCGCGTGCCCTGATGCGGAGCGCGCTCCCGCCTTGCAACGCGGGACCGGCCGAACCGTTCCGGCCCGCATACCAATTCCACATTCATGAAATGGGAATGAAACCAACAGCTCGCCGTTGCGTTGAGGGGCGCGGAGGACGGCCAGATGGACGCGATCGGGCGCAAGCGATGGGCGATCGCGGAAGGATATATTCCGTCCCAAAGCTCCTTCTCCGACCGGGCCCTCATGTCGCACGAGACCGCGTGCATTCTCAACGGGGGCGGGCGGGACGCGCATGTCGCGATCACGATCTTCTTTGCCGACCGGGCTCCGGTAGGCCCCTATCGGGTCACGGTCGCGGCCGGCCGCACTTTACATTTGCGGTTCAACGATCTCGACGATCCGCAGCCGATCCCGCGCGATACCGACTACGCTTCGGTATTCGAATCGGATGAGCCAGTTATCGTGCAGCATACAAGGCTCGATTCGCGCCGCTCCGAAGTGAGCTTGATGTCGACGACCGCCTATGCGGAGGCATGATCGGCATCCGCTACCACTTCGCAATTCGATAGCTGCCGGTATCCGCCGGTTCCACGTCGTGGCGTGCGCCGGGCTATGATTTCGATTCCCACGGGCTTTCACACCGGGAGAGACCTCACCGAATTCGGGCTCGTATCTCGCCGCGACCAGGTGCCGGCAATCCGATGCCGCAATGCGGCAAAACCTTGGAACCAAATCACGCCATCCGCCGTTGTCGTAGTCGAAACAGCAGGAGATCGCGTTGTGATCGTTCTAGTTTCGAACCGCGTGGCCGAAGTCAAGGCCGACGAGCCGATCACCGGTGGGCTGGCGTCGGCGCTGTTGCCGGTGGTCAAGAATTCGGGCGCCATCTGGGTCGGATCGAGCGGACGGGTGCGCGACGCCTCGGGCAAGGATTCGTTCGCGGAGATCGAGGCGCTCGGGTCGGGCGCGCTCGCGACCGTGGATCTGCCGGCCGCGCATTATCAGGGCTATTACGAAGGCTTCGCCAATTCGGGCCTGTGGCCGGCGCTCCATTCGCGCGCGGATCTGATCCAGGTGACCGGCCAGGACTACACCTCCTATCGGGAGGTCAACGCCTTCATGGCGCGGGCTCTGCTGCGCTTCAACCGCCCCGACGCCACGTTCTGGATTCAGGACTATCACTTTCTGACCCTGGGGGCGGAGCTGCGACGGCTGGGCGTCGAGCAGCGCATCGGATTCTTCCTGCATACGCCGTGGCCGGCGCGGACCATCCTGCCGAGCGTGCCGCATCATCGCGAGCTCGTTCTGGCGATGCTGGCCTACGACCTGATCGGATTTCAGACCGACGAGGATCGGCAGAACTTCAACCTCTATGTCGAGCAGGAGCTGGGCCTCGACGTCGACGACGACGTGGTCGTGTCGGAGCACGGCAGATCGCGGCTCGCCACCTTTCCGATCGGAATTAACGTGGACGATTTCGCCGCGCGCGCCGCAAAGTCGGCCGCACGTCCGGACGTCGCGCGCTTGCGGACCAGCCTGCAGAGCACCAAGCTGGTGCTGGGCGTCGACCGGCTCGACTACTCCAAAGGCATCGCCAATCGTATCCGGGCCTTCGATCGCATGTTGCAGGCCGAGCCCGGGCTCAAGCGCCAGGTCTCGCTGCTGCAGATCGCGGTTCCGACGCGCGGCCAGATCGCAGCCTACCGTCAATTGAAGACCGAGCTCGCCACCCTGGTGGGCGAGGTCAACGGCCGGCACGCCGACGTGGATTGGATGCCGATCCGTTATCTCAACAAGGGCTTCGCGCAATCGACGCTCGCCGGCTTCTACCGCACCGCGCAGGTCGGCCTGGTGACGCCGCTGCAGGACGGGATGAATCTGGTCGCCAAGGAATATGTGGCGGCGCAGAACCCGGCCGATCCGGGCGTCCTGGTGCTGTCGGAGTTCGCCGGCGCGGCGCGCGAGCTCGATACCGCCGTACTGGTCAATCCCCACGATATCGACGGCATGGCGCAGAAGATTTCATTGGCGCTCCGCATGCCGCTCGAGGAGCGGCGCGAACGCTGGCGCGCCATGATCGACAAGCTTCGAGCAACGTCGGTTCAAGCCTGGTTCTCCGACTTCGTGCAGGCCCTCGAAGCGGCGGAACGTCCGCGGCTGCCGGCGCCGCTCCGCACCAGCTTCCCGCCGGCATTGCAGCTTGGCTGGGCCGAGCGCGGCATCGCCCGGACCCGCTGAGGATCGATCCGAGACACCGAGCGAGACGATCAGAGCGCCATGCCGCCGTCGACCAGATGCGGCTGGCCGGTGATGTAGCTCGAATTCGTCGGAAGCCAGGAAAACCGCCAGCGCCGCGACCTCCCGGGGAGTTCCGAGCCGGCCCATGGGCTGGCGCTCCACGAAGGCGCGGCGGACATCCGCCTGCGAGCGGCCGGTCTCGCTCGCCGCCGTGGCGATGCGCTGCCCGAGCGAGGGCGACTCGATGGTGCCGGGGCAGATGGCGTTCGCCCGGATGCCCCTCTGAATAAAATCCGCCGCAACCGCCTTTGTCAAACCGATGATGGCGGCCTTGGTGGCCCCATAGGCGTAACGGTTGGGCACGCCGCGGATCGAGGAAACCGCCGAGGAGATGTTGATGATCGAGCCGCCGCCTGCGGCCAGCATGCCGGGCAGGAAGGCCCTCAGCGTGCGGTGGATCGAGGTGACATTGAGATCGAAGGAGAAATCCCACTCCTGCTCCGAGCAATCCAGCACGCTGCCGTTGTGCACATAGCCGGCGCAATTCACCAGCACGTCCGGCACGCCGGTCTCCTCGGCCACCGCCTTCGCCAGCGCTTCGACGTCCGGGGTCGAGCGGACATCGAGCTTGCGCCGATCGACGCCGACCAGATCCCGCAGCTTTTCCTCCTCCAGATCGGTGGCGATCACGCCGGCGCCCTCGGCCACGAACGCCTCGGCAATGGCGCGACCGATGCCCTGCCCAGCCGCAGTGACCAGCGCGAGCTTGCCTTCAAGTCGTCGGGTCATGAGATCCTCTGTGGAATTGCCGGGTGCGAAAGCCCGCGGCGGGTTCAAGCGGCCTGCTGCGCCAGCCGGCTCATCTCGCGCTGAAAGAGGCTGCGATACAAGCCGTGGTCCCGTACCAGACGATCCGGCGGCCCGTCTTGCACCACTTGCCCGGCCTGCAACAGGACCAACCGATCGAAATGACGCACGGTCGAGAGCCGATGCGCGATCGCGATCACGGTTCTACCTTGCATCAGGCGGCCCAAGGCTTCGCGGATGGCCTCCTCGGCATCGCCGTCCAGCGCCGAGGTGGCCTCGTCCAGGAGCAGGAGTGGGGCATCCTTGAGGAAGGCGCGGGCAATGGCAATGCGCTGGCGCTGGCCGCCCGAGAGCTTCACGCCACGGTCGCCGACCGGGGTCTCGAAGCGGTTCGGCAGCGCTTCGATGAAGTCCTCGCATTTGGCCGCAACCGCGGCCGCCAGCACCTCCCGGTCGGAGGCGTCCGGTCGTCCATAGCGGATGTTCTCGATGACGGAACGATGGAACAGCGAGATGTCCTGCGGGACGATCGCGATGGCGGCGCGCAGGCTCTCCTGCGTCACCTTGGCGATATCCTGGCCGTCGATCAGAATCTGTCCGCCCTGCAGGTCGTAGAAGCGCTGCAGGAGGGCGAACAGCGTCGACTTGCCGCCACCCGATTGGCCGACCAGGCCAACCCGCTGGCCAGGCTCGAGCCTCAGATTCAATCGCTCGAAAACCCGGCTCCCCTCGGCGTAACGGAAGCTGACGTTCTCGAACCGCACGCTGGCGCCGCGTTTGACCAGCGGCTGCGCCTTGGGATCATCGCGCAACTCATGCGGGACCAGCAGTGTGGCCAGCGCCTCGGCCAGCCTTGCGATGTGCTGGGTGACGTCGACCAACGCGACCGCTAGGTCGCGCGTCGCATGCAGCACGGAGAGTCCCAAAGTGCAGGCCAGCACCACGTCGCCGGTGGTGGCAAGCCCCCGCTGCCAGAGCACGATCGCCCAGGCCACCAACCCGAGCGTCAGCACGATGGTGATCACCGCGTGCATGATCCGCAGCTTCTCCAGATAGAGCAGGCTGCGCCGGCGCGCTGTCATCTCGCGATCGACGGTGGCGTCGAACCGGCGGTGCTCGCGGCTCAGGCCGCAGAACGCCCGCACCAACGGCATGTTGGAGACGACGTCCACCATCTCGCCGTCGACCGCGGCGGTCTTGTCGGCAAAGTCGTGATGCAGCGGGCGACCCGCGGCCGCGAGGCGGAACATGATGACCACCATGATGCCGCCAGCGACCGCCAGGCACGCTGCCATCGGAAAGCTGACGGTCGCCACGAAGCCGATCGCGGCCAGCGTTGCGGCGCAGGGCGGCAACACGTTCCACATCGACATGTTCTCGAGCGTGAAGACGGCATTCGAGGTCGCCGTCACCCGGCTTGTCAACATGCCGGGCAGCCGGTCCGCGAAGTAGCCGGGCGAATGGCCGGTCAGATGGCGGAACAGATCCCGGCGCAGATCACCGGTCACTCCCACAAATGTGAAGTTGGCAACCCAGCTGGCCAACCGCCACAGCAGATTGTCCGCCGCGATCAGGGAAACCAGCAGCAGAAACGCCAGCCACACACCCTCGCCGACACCGGCTCCCGACAGGGTATCGACCAGGAACTTCACGCCGTATTGGGTGCCTACCGAACAGGCAACGGCTGCCACCACCGCGGTCAATATGAGCGCGTGGGAACCCGGCCGCAGCCGGACATAGCGAAACATGAAGGCCAATGGATGGGCGGCGTAGCGACAAAGATCGTTCATGCCGATGGAACTCCAGTTCTCGGGTCCGGATCGCATCTCTACAGACGATCGGCCGACAGAGCGTCGCCCCCGTAAACTTGAAGTAAATTGTAACGTTGATTGGTTCCCCATGCTCGAACCGAGCCAAGGCGCGGGTGTCGCCTCGGCCCGATGCTGCTGTGCAATAGGTTCGACGTTGCCGGCGGCGAAAGGTTCCTCGCATGGAGGAAAATAATCTTGGTGCCCGGAATTGAAATTTCCGCCAAGTTCCTGGTTGTCCATTTCGATGCCTGAGATTCAAGAGCGGGATTCTCTCCGGTTCCATTAGGAGGTAAATTCATGCGTATCGCACAGGTCGCGCCGTTGTCGGAGGCAGTCCCTCCCAAGCTTTATGGCGGCACCGAACGGGTGATCCACTGGCTGACGGAGGAGCTGGTCGCGCTCGGCCACGACGTCACGCTGTATGCGAGCGGGGACTCCACGACCTCGGCGAAGCTCGAAGCATGCTGGCCGCGCTCGCTGCGGCTGGACGGCGCGGTGCGCGACGCCAATGCGCTGCACATGCTGATGCTGGAACGCGTTCGCCAGCACCATGGCGACTTCGATTTCCTGCATTTTCATCTCGATTACTATCCGTTCTCGCTGTTCTCCCGCCAGTCGACGCCGTTCGTCACGACCTTGCATGGCCGGCTGGACCTGCCGGAGCACCAGCCGGTCTTCACGGCCTTCTCGACGGTACCGGTGATATCGATATCCAATGCGCAACGGCGGCCGCTGCCGCAGGCGCGTTGGGTCCGCACCATCCATCACGGGCTGCCGGAGCGGCTGCTCACGCCGCAACCGGTCACGCCCTCCTATTTCGCGTTCCTGGGACGCATCGCGCCGGAGAAGCGCGTCGATCGCGCGATCCGGATCGCGCAGCGTTGCGGCGTTCCGCTCAAGATCGCCGCCAAGGTCGACAATGCGGATCGCGACTACTATCAGGAGAAGATTCGTCCGCTCCTCGACAATTCTACCAACGCCGAATACATCGGGGAGATCAGCGAGCTCGAGAAGCCGGCCTTTCTGAGCGGCGCAATCGCGTTGATCATGCCGATCGATTGGCCCGAGCCGTTCGGCTTGGTGATGATCGAGGCGATGGCCTGCGGTACGCCGGTGATCGCGTTCAACCGCGGCTCGGTGCCGGAAGTGGTGGACGAGGGCGAGACCGGATTCGTAGTCGAGGACGAGATCGGCGCCATCGGGGCGGTCGATCGGCTGTCGCAATTGTCCCGCGAGAAAATCCGCGCGCGGTTCGAGCAGCGCTTCACTGCGCGGCGCATGGCGCTGGACTATCTCGCCGCCTATCGCAACCTGATCGAGGGGGCGTCCTCGCGGCTGCGGCTGGTGGTCGAGGAGGCCCCGCCCCTGCAGGTGGCCACCGAAGGGCACTGAGCGGACCGCCCGCGCTCAATCCGCATCAGGAGGGTCGGGCCGCGTTTCCGGCATCAGCAGCCAGACCGCGGCCAGGCCGGCCGCCGCGATAGTGGCCAGGCTGAGAAACGCAAATTCGCTGCCGAAATGATCGCTGGCGTAGCCGGCGAGCGTGGTGCTCAACGACGCGCCGAGCCCGGTGGTGGTGCCGACGATGCCTTGCCCGAGATTGAAGTGGCCGGTGCCGCGCGTGAGATCGGCGATGATGAGCGGCACCATCACGCCGAACACCGCGGCGGTCAGCCCGTCGAGCAGCTGCACGGCGACCAGGAGGTTCGGGTCCTTGACGATCGCGAATAGGATACCCCGCACCGGCAACGCGGCGAAACCCAGGAGCAACAGCGGCCGCCGTCCCCGCGACTGCGCTTGCCGGCCCACCCACGGCGAGATTGCCGCGACCACGAACTGCGGCACCACGATGCAGGCTGCGATCTGGACGGTGGCCCATTGGCTCGAACGCATGGTCAGCACGCTTCCCATCAGCGGAAGCATGGCGGAGTTGGCGAGGTGGAACAGCATGACGCAACCCGCCAGAATGAGCAGCGGGCGCTGGCGCAGCAGATCGGCGAATTTGGTCGGCGGCCGGTTGTCCCGCCGACGCGGCACCCCGCCGTGCGCCCGCTCAGGATCGATCTCCCGCGCCGACATGGCGCGCAGCGTCAGCAAGGCCGGGGCGAGCAGGAGCGCGGTGACGAAGAACACGGCGCGCGCCGAGAAGAAATAGCCGCAGGCGCCCATCGCGGCCGCCGCGAGCCCGTTGCCGATGGAGGCGAAACGGGCATTGCGGCCGAGCCGCTCGCCGATCGCCGCGTGGCCGACGAGGCCGAGGCTGATCGCCGCGATCGCGGGGCCGAGCACGCAGCTGGCGCCGGCATGCAGCACCGCGGCCCACAATACCACCGGGAATATCGGCCAGACCGCATAGGCGAGCGCGCTGATGCTGATCGCCGCGATCGCGAGGCCCGCCACCAGCCGCTCGGAGCGGGCGAAATCCACCAGCACCCCGCCCGGCATCTGGCCCGCCAATGCGACCAGGCCCGCCGCCGACTGCACCATGCCGATGTCGACCTGCGTCCATCTCTGCGCGGTGAGAAACACCGAGACGAAAGGACCGAAGCCGGTCTGCACATCGGCCACGAAGAAGACGAACCAGTCGAGACCGCGCAGGCTGGCACGCGAGGGCGCCGGCGGCGGCGGTTTGGAATCAGGCGATCCGGGCAGAGCCGGCCGCATATCGCCGCCGGTCTCGCCAAGGTCAGCTCGCCGGTCGCCGGAGCGCCATATTCGTTCTGCCGCCAGGGCACGTCTCCAACATCAGCATCTATTGGTAGGGAAACGGCTCGAGCTTGCCTTGTGCGCCGAGCACGACAACCGGCTTGCCGGCCTGGTATTCGGGGCCGGCCTTCACCTGGTCACGGGTGAACTCGAGGGTGACCCGGCCGGCTTTGTCGCTCGCCTGAGGAAAGCTCAATGCGCTCCAGTCCACCGCGATCTTGCGACTGCCGACGCCGAGGAAGCCGCCGAAGTCGATGACCGCGGCGCGTACTTGGCCGCTCGGATCGACCACCACATCGACGATCCGTCCCATGTTCTCGCCGGTGGCGCTGCGCACCTCCTTGCCGAGAATTCCTGCCAGATTATGGCTTCTGAGAATGACGACCGCGGGCGGTACCTCGGGGTTTGCCGGCGCGCCGACATCAGGCTCTTCCGAGCGCGGCGCGGGGCTGTCTTCCGCCATCGTGGGGATCGCGATGGGAACTGCTGCCGCGAGCGCGATCACAACGATCGCCGCTCCCGCCACAAGCGCTGGCTGATCCTTGCGCATAAAGGCTCCGGGACGGCCTGATGCCTAACTCAATCAAACCGTGACCCGGGCCAAAGTTCCCCAGCCGGACGCCGGTAGCCGCCATCGCGGAAAGATTATTTCAAAGGTTCCATCGGGCTGATTTCGCGCGGCGAGCAGACGACCGAAACCTGGATCTTGCCGTGGGTGCGCAGGATATCGAGGGAGACCGAGTCCCTATGCCGGCGCAGGCGCAGATCCACGCTCGCCGGATCGAGCCGCAGATTGCGCAGCGTCACCTCGTCCAGGAACGACGGCAGCCGCGGATTGCGCAAGCGAATCTCGCGCTTGAGCGGATCGAACTCGAGCCCGAGCGAGGCTTCGAGCAGCGCGAACGGCGTGGCGCTCGCCCATGCCTGCGGCGAGCAGGCGACCGGATAGAGGGTCGGCCCGCGGCCGCGCTGGCGCTGAAAGCCGCAATAGAGCTCCGGCAGCCGGCGCGCATCCATGTAGGTGGCGGCCTGGAACAGGCCTTTGAATACCTGCTCGACCGCCTGGGAAAATCCATAGCGCGCAAGGCCGAGCGCAATCAGCGAGTTGTCGTGCGGCCAGACCGAGCCGTTGTGATAGGACATCGGATTGTAGCGGGCCTCGCCCCGGGCCACGGTGCGGATGCCCCAGCCGGAATCAAATCGCGTCTCCATGAGCCCCCTGGCGACCACGGCGGCACGCTCGGGCGCCGCGATGCCGGCAACGAGTACCTGTCCGGCGTTCGAGGTGCGCACGCGGCACGGTTCCTTGGCGCCGTCGAGCGCCAGCGCATAGGTTCCGATCTCCGGGCACCAGAACGCGGCCTCGAAGCGCTCGGCCAGGCGGGCGGCCTGGGTATCGAGCGCGTCGGCGAGCGCCGCGTGCCCGAGCCGCCGCGCGCAACGCGCCGCCGCACGCTTGGCGGCAAAGACATAGCCCTGCACCTCCGCCAGCGCGATGTGCCCCTCCGCCAGCCGCCCGTCGGCGTGGAAGATAGCATCGTGCGAATCCTTCCAGCCCTGATTGGCCAGCCCCTGTTCGGTGGCACGAAGATATTCGATGAAGCCGTCCCGGTCCGGATCGCCCGGACCATCGATCCAGCCGAGCGCGGCCTCGATCGCGGGCCACAGCTCCCGCAGGGTCCTTTCGTCGCCGGTGCGCTCCACATAGGCGCCGGCCAAGAGCACGAACAACGGCGTCGCGTCGACGCTGCCGTAGTAGAGGCCGAACGGCACCTCGTGCAGCGCCGCCATCTCGCCGGCGCGCATCTCATGCAGGATCTTTCCGGGCTGCGCGTCGGAGCGCGCGTCGGTCGATTTGGCCTGATAGGCGGCGAGCCGCCGCAGTACGCCGCGCGCCACGCCGGGGTTCCACCACAGCATCTGCAGCGCCGTGATCAGCCCGTCGCGTCCGAACGTGGTCGAGTACCACGGGATTCCGGCATAGGGGTAGCGTCCTTGCGGCGTGTCGGTCATCAGCATGGCGATGTCGGCAGCCGAGCGACAAAGAATCTCGTTGAACAGGTCGTTCGAGCTTTCGACCGTGGTATCGCCCAAGGTGCCGGCGCGCAGCTCGCGGCGCGCCGACAGGAGGCCGCGCAGGAACGGCATCGGGCGCTGGTCGGCCTGGTCGCAGGCGACCGCGACGAACAGCGGCTGGACCGCCCCGGGGGCGACGTGCAGCTGATACGATGCGGCGTTCACCGCGAGCTTGGCGGGCGGCGGATGGAAGGTGAGCCTGGTGCATCGCGTCCTGCCGTCGAGCCCATGATAGCTGAGCAAGACCTGGTCGGGGCCGGCGAGCCGGCGGGTCAGGATGCCCCGCCGGTCGCGCCGCATTCCGCGCACCTCGAACAGATCGGCGAAATCGCTGTCGAACAGGACAACCAGACGCAGATCGGCGGCGCGGTCGCCGAAGTTGCGCAGTCCCAGGCGCTGATAGGCGGTTCCGCGCCACAGAAAGACCGTGCGCACGATGTGCAGCGTGTCCTTCTGCAGCACGATCCGCTGATCGGAAAAGATGTCCGGGTTGGTGAGGTCGATGGCGAGCAGCGCATTGTCGTCGCGCAGGTTGGAGCCGAGCAGCAGGGGCTGCAGCTCATTGACGGTCAATTCCAGGCGCGAGAGATAGCGCGTATCGTGATGGAACAAGCCGTCGGGTCCGCCGGCGGAGGCGCCGACATCGCCATGGCTGTCCATGACGATGAAGGTATCGCCGGATTTGAGCGTGCGGCGGGCGCGCGCCGCGGAATCGGCGACCGCGATATAGAACGGGGCTTCCGGAATCGGGTCGACATGGAGCGCCTGCACGGCGGCTTCGGGGGGCATGGGAGATTGCCTTTCCGGGTTTCGGGTGCCGCCTTGCTCTGCCTGGGTGGCTTCGGCAGAGCATCCTACGATTTAGGTCATTGATGAGGCAGTGCAAGTGCTCGCGGGCAATCCCGCGAGCCTGGAACCGGACGTATTCACGACCGGCGCAATGTGCCGGGCTGGATATCCCGGGCCTGCTCTGGCATGGTGAATTTTCATGCTGTGCTTCGGCATGGTCGCGGCCGGGCCGCACGCGCTGCTTCGAAGATTGCTCGTGCCGGAATCCCAATCGTCCTCGAGAAGCTGGAGCCAAAGCGTCCGCGCCGGAACGCCGGGCGAAAGCGTGAGCCTTGCATGACCAATTCACAGCCAACTCCTGCAGAATTCATCGCCGCGCTCGATCGCAGGAGCACGCGCCACACGACTCCCAACGGTGCCGGCGAGGTGGTGTGGCACAGGTGGGGTAACGGCCCGCCGCTCGTTCTGTTGCATGGCGGCACCGGCAGCTGGATGCACTGGGTGCGCAACATCGAGGCGCTGGCGGGCGATTTCACGGTGCTGGTTCCCGACCTTCCGGGCTCTGGCGACTCCGGGATTCCTCCAGCGCCGATATCCGCCGACGGCATCGGGGCGACGCTCGCGGCGGGCGTCACGCGCATCATCGGGCCACAGATCGACTTTGCGGTCGCGGGATTTTCCATGGGCGGCTTGATCGCCGGTTACCTGGTCCAGCACGCCGGACCGCGCGCGCGATGCCTGGTGCTGGTCGGCGCCACCGGCACCGGCGCGGCGCGCGGCGCGATGGAGCCGCTCAAATCATGGCGGCGGCTGGCGAGCGGCGCCGAGAAGGCCGCCACCCACCGGCACAATCTCGGTATCCTGATGATCCACGATCCGGCCAAGATCGACGCGCTCGCGGTCCATATGCAACAGGCCAATGCCGAGCGCTCGCGGGTGCGCGGCAAGCACGTTTCCCATACAGGTTCGCTGGGAGAGAGCCTCAGCGGGTTTCGCGGCAAGCTGGCGGGCATCTGGGGCGAGTTCGATGCGACCGCCGTGCCCTATGTGGCGGAGCGCGGCGCGAAGCTGCGGGAGTTCCAGCCGCAGGCGAGCTTCGACATCATCCCCGGCGCCGGCCATTGGGTGCAATACGAGGCGGCCGAGAGGTTCAACGAGCGCCTGCGCGAGTTGGTGACCCGGAGCGCGTAGTCGGCGGATTGAGCTATCCCCAACGGCTCAATTCGATTGAGCGGCGGAGACCAGAATCGGCTTGTCCCGATAAATGTCGCCGAACACGCGCTGCAAGTTGTCCACCTTGGGCAGATCGTTGAACGCGATATACGGGCTCGACGGATGCAGGGTCGCGTAATCCTGGTGATAGGCCTCGGCCGGGTAGAAGCCCGTGAGCTGATTGATCTGGGTCACGATCGGGCGCTTGAATACGCCGGCCTTGTCGAGCTGAGCGATGTAGGCCTGCGCGATGCTCTTCTGGGAATCGTCCTGGTAGAAAATGGCCGAGCGATATTGCGGGCCGCTATCCGGGCCCTGGCGATTGAGCTGGGTCGGATCATGCGCCACCGAGAAGTAGATTTGCAGGATCCGGCCGATGGAGATTTGCCGGGGATCGAAGGTGACCTGCACCGACTCGGCATGGCCGCTGCGCCCCAAGCCGACCACCTCGTAAATCGCGGTTTCCTTGGTGCCGCCGGCGTAGCCCGAAACGGCCTGGCTCACGCCTTTGACGTGCTGGAACACCGCCTGGACGCCCCAGAAGCAGCCGCCGGCAAGCACGACAGTCTGCAAGCCGGCATTGGCCGCCGCCTTGGGGGCATCCATGGCGGGCGCCGGAATCACGGTGGCGGGCTCGGCGGCACGTACCGACATCTGCCACCAGGCGCCGAGAACCGCCAGAATGGCCAGCGCCCCGGCCGCCCCCCGCACCCAGGCAGGAAAGCGTCGTCGGGCAGATGATGCAGGCGGCTGGACGATCGGCATGGTCGAACCTCTCGGGCCTCGAGGAGAATCGCGGGCGCGGCCCCCTAAACCTATGTATCCCATTCATGCGCCGCCAGGGCACACGTTTTTGCACATGCGCGTGAAGGCGGACGCCTTCGACTGCACCGGCGTCGGCGACCGGACGCCGGCGCGTGCTACCTCCGGCGGATTTTCCGTGCTACAAATCGGCAAGCCATCTGGGGCGCCCGATCAGGCAGCGCCGGAGCAACACGGGAGAAAACACATGGCAAAGATCCGGCATATCGCCTTGGCGACCAAGGATCCCGAGAAGGTCGCGAATTTCTACAAGGCCGCCTTCGAGATGAAGGAGGTCGGACGCGCCGGCCCGCCCAATCCAAAGCCCGGCCAAGTCTACGGCGTCTATCTCAGCGACGGCACGCTCAACATGGCGATCCTCAATTTCGGCGACGACGACCAGCTCGGCAAAGGCCCCGATTATGTCGGCCTGCATCATTTCGGCGTTCTGGTCGACGATCTCGCGAGCGCGCGCCGGCACGTCGAGGCGCTGGGTGGCGACTGCTTCCGCCACACGCCGCCGCCCGGCCACACCGGCTTCTACGAGACCAAGTTCCACGGCCCCGACGGCGTAGTGTTCGATATTTCCGAGCATCCGTGGCCGGGCCTGAGCGCCGAGGATCGGAGCAAGGCGAAGGCCAAGGTCGAGGCGGCGGAGTAGGCCGCGCCGGCACCGCGCTGTTTGTTTGACACGTTTCCCTCCCCCTGCAAGGGGGAGGGTGGCGCCGAAGGCGCCGGGTGGGGGTCCCGCCTCACGGCAAACTCGGTGCTTGTTGCAGGACTCCCCACCCGACCCGCTTCGCGGGTCGACCTCCCCCTTTCAGGGGGAGGTAAAGTGGAGAGCGCCGCAGCTCCCGTTATTGCAACGGCCGCGCCGCAACAGCAACGCCCTGTTCACGACTTCTTCACCGCCGGCACCGGCATGCCCGGCACCTTCACCTTGACCATGCCGAGCTGGGTGCGGGTGGTGAAGAACAGCGTCTTCCAGTCATCGCCGCCGAACGCGATGTTGGTCGTAGCCGGCGCCCCGTGGACGATGCGGCCGAGCTTCTTGCCCTGCGGGTCGAGGATGTAGATCCCGCCGGCGCCACCGCAATAGACGTTGCCGGCGACATCCACCTTCATGCCGTCCGGCACTCCGGATTCCGGACCGCGCAGGTCGGCAAACACCCGATCGCTCTGCCGGGCGAGCAGGCCGCTGGGCTGAAGATTGAAAGCCCGGATGTGACCGCGCCTGGTATCGTTGATGTAGAGCACGCTCTCATCCGGCGAGAATGCGAGCCCGTTGGGGATGAGAAAATCTTCGACCAGGAGCGTCATGGTGCCGAGGTCGGGCGCGACCCGGTAGACCCCGTTGAAGCTGAGGTCCCACTGGTTGGGGGCGGTCGGAAGGCTCCACGGGTCCGTGAAGTAGATGGCGCCGTCGGATTTGACCACCACGTCATTGGGCCGGTTGAGCTGGCGGCCCTGATAGCTGTTGGCGACGACCGTGATGCTGCCGTCGAGCTCCTGGCGGGTCACTCGCCGGCTGTCGTGCTCGGCCGCGAGCAAGCGGCCCTGCAGGTCGCGCGTCAGGCCGTTGGCGCGGTTGGTGGGCTCCTTGAACACGGTGACGCCCTGCCCGGGCGTGTATTTCATGCGCCGGCTGGCGTGGATATCGCTGAACAGCAGATAGCCGCCCTCCTTCCACCAGACCGGACCTTCGGCGGGCCCGAGCTCGCCGCCGAACCCATTGGCCAGCTCCTGGATCGGCTCGGTGACCGAGATGATCTTCTCGAGCTCCGGCGCGAATTGATCGATTCGTTTGGCGTCTTGCGCCCGGCCGGGGCGAGCGCCGCCCGTCACCGCGAACGCGGCGGCCGCCGACGCGGCCGTGCCCAACATCTGCCGGCGCGAAAAAGTATCCCGAGACTGCATGGCGATCCTCCGTGATCCCGGCCACCTTCGATTGGAGCGCCAGCATGACCTTCATGGTGGCCACGATCAAGCGCCCACACGCGGCTCTGGCGACCGGGCGACAAGCCGAGGTGGCAGGTGGCTGTTCACAGCGCCGGACCGCGGTGAGGGAAAACCTCGCGGACCTTGAGACAATTTGCCCATGGGGCGAATTTGACACGGCGGTGCCTTCCTCCTACGGAACAGGCTGCATGAAAGAGACAATGAACAAGATGAAAAAGATGAAAAGGCGCGCGTACAGCTGCTTCTCCGCTCTCGCCCTGACCCTCGCCACACTCGCCGGTCCAGCCAAGGCGGACCCGGTCGAGGATTTTTACAAAGGGCGCAACATCACGGTGCTGATCGGCTACAGCCCGGGCGGCTCCTACGATTCCGCCGGGCGTGTGCTCGCCCGCTACATGGGCCGTTATATTCCGGGCAATCCGACCTTCGTGCCGCAGAACATGCCGGGCGCCGGCACCCTCAACCTGGTCAACTATCTCTATAATGTGAGCCCGAAGGACGGCACCGCGTTCGGCATCTTCGCCCGCGGCATGGCGATGGAGCCGCTCATCGGCGGCACCAATGCCAAGTTCGACGCCACCAAGCTCACCTGGATCGGCAGCGCCGCCAACGAGATCAGCCTGTGCGCGACCTTCGCGACCTCGCCGGTCAGGACCTGGAGCGACGCGCTCACCAAGGATTTCACGGTCGCCGGCAACGGCTCCGGCTCCGACCCGGACGTGTTCGCCAATGTGCTGAGGAACCGGTTCGGGGTGAAGGATCGGCTGATCTCGGGCTTTCCGGGCAGCGCCGAGATTTCGCTCGCCATGGAGCGGGGCGAGGTCGACGGCCGCTGCGGCTGGTCGTGGAGCAGCATCAAGGCCGAGAAGTCAGCTTGGCTCGCCGAGCACAAGCTCAACCTCATCGTGCAGCTGGCGCTGGAGAAGGCGGCCGATCTACCCAACGTGCCGCTGATCACCGATCTCGCCACCGACGACCGGCAGCGTCAGATCCTCAAGCTCATCTTCAGCCGGCAGACCATGGGACGCCCGTTCGCGGGCCCGCCCGGCATCCCGCCGGAGCGCGCCGAAGCGCTGCGCAAAGCGTTCGATCTCACCATGAAGGATCCGGAGTTTCTGGCCGAAGCCGAGAAGCGCGGGCTCGAGATCAATCCGGTGTCGGGCCACGACATCGGGAAGCTGCTGGCCGAGCTGTACCAGACCCCCAAGGACGTGGTCGCCGAGGCGCGCGAGGCGACCGAGCGGTCGCATTAGATTAAGACCGCAGACTCAGCGCGGTGGATTCTTCGCGGCGCCTGCACCAGACACTTGGTCGTCCCTGCGAAGGCAGGGACCCATACGCCATGCCGTCTCGATCAGCTGCGGAGTATGGGTCCCGGCGCCATAAGCGCGGTTACGCGCGTCTTCGACGCGCTATGGGCCGGGACGACCGAACTCGAAGCTACACCGCGACCTTGCGCGGGGCCGCGCGCCCGGTCTTGAACACGCCGTCGAGGGTCCAGCGGGCGAGCTCGCTGCCGGTGGCGAACCACACGCCGTCGGCCTTCTTCATGTGCTGGATGATGCTGCGCAAGGTCTTGGCCCGCCCGGGCCGGCCCGAGATGTAAGGATGGAATTGGAACGGGCAATAGGCCGGGAACAGTTTGGATTCCTCGTGGAACTCGTCGAACATCGACTTCCAGACCAGCAGCGTGTCGTGCGGATTGCCGGCGTCGTTGCCGCGGTGCTGGTAGGTGCGGCCGTCGCCGAACGGCTGGCGCGGCAGCTCGACCAGAACCTTGCCGTTGGCTTCCCACAGGAACGGCAGATCGTGGGAAAACGAATTGCTGTTGAACAGATAGCCGTGCTCCATCAAGAGCTCGAGGCTGTTGGGGCTCTGGGT
Organism: uncultured Alphaproteobacteria bacterium; assembly: GCA_963721005.1. GTDB lineage: Bacteria > Pseudomonadota > Alphaproteobacteria > Rhizobiales > Xanthobacteraceae > VAZQ01. Next base: position 2,465,048 of record CAVRHR010000003.1, read on the forward strand.
GCATGAGCGCCAGCCGACCGGTACCCGGCCCGAGGTGGTGCGGATCATCGCGGTGGTCCGCCGCATCACGTCGTCTTCCTGCTCGCGCGTGAGCTCGCGGGCGACCTCGTGATGATAGCCGTGACCCGCGATCTCATGCCCTTTCTCCACGACCGCCTTGACGGCCGCCGGGTAGCGCTCCGCGATCCCGCCGCAGGTGTTGAAGGTCGCCTTGACGCCCTCCTCCTCAAGTATCCGCAAGATCCGCCAGATCGCGGTGTGCGGGCCGTATTCGCACTGGGTGTATTCCTCGTGGTCCATCAAGCCGTCCGGACCGGGCCGGACATCCTCGCCACCCTGGAAATCGAACGTCAGAGCGACCGCGACCCGCTGGTTGTCGGGCCACGTCCATTTGCCGGCGTGGTGGTATTCCTTGAGCATTGCTTTATCTCTCCTTGCACTTTGATCGGTGCAGCTGCCTGATTTGAGGCCTTCGGGCGCGGAAACCCGATCCCACGAAGGCCCAAGTTTTTCTCGGCATGCACCATCGCTTGAAGGGCAGCCGTCGGGCTCTAGATACGACGCTTCCGCGGTTTATACAAATGTTCAAAATGCCGCCGGCGCAGTCACTTGAGCGCGTCGGCCGCCATCAACCGCTTGGCCAGCGGCCCCCACCGCTCGAGCCCGGCCCGCACGTAGGCAGTGACCTGCGGCGGCGACATTTTCTCGAGCTCGAAGCCTTCGGCGGTCAGGCGGTCGTTTACGCCCGGGGCATCGAGGGCGCGGCCAATCTCCTCGTTCATGCGCAGCGTGACGTCGGCGGGCAGCCCGGCCGGCGCTGCAAAGCCGAACCAGGTGGTCACCGCGAGCTCCGGATAGCCGAGCTCCTTCAAGGTCGGCACCTCGGGGAAACCAGGCATCCGCCGGGTCGAGGAGACCGCCAGCGGAATGATGGTCTTGGCCTGCATCTGCCCGAGCGCCGCCGTCCAGGTCATCGAGCCCATCTGCACATGGCCGCCGATCAAGTCGGTGATGGCTTGGCCGGAGCCCTTGTAAGCCACGTGCGCGAGCTTGACGGATTCCCGCTCGGCCCAGTACTCGGCAATCAGGTTGCCGATCGTGCCGGGACCCGGCGAGACATACGGCAGGGGTTCGCTCCTCCCTTTGAGCAGCCCCAGCAACTCCTGCAGCGACCGCACCCCGAGCGCGGGATTGACTGCGATAACGGTCGGAGGACCGCCAACGAAGGCCACATGGGTGAAGCCGGCGATCGGGTCGTAACCCGGATTGGCGCTGGTGGCGGGCGCGATGACGTGGGTCCCGATGCTGGAGATCAGGAACGTGTAGCCGTCGGGCGGCGCATTCGCCACCAGGGCCGAGCCGATCAATCCGCCGGCGCCGCCGCGGTTCTCGATGTAGAATTGCTGATGCAGCCGCTGGCTGAGATTCTCGGCCACGATACGGCCCATCGTGTCGGAGCTGCCGCCGGCCGCGAACGGCGACACGATGCGGACCGGCTTTTGCGGCCAATCCTGCGCCGGTGCCACGGCGCCAGGCAGGATGACGGCTAAAACCGCGAACACGGTCGCGGCTGCGAGGTGCGCGGCAGTCCGTGAGGTCATCGGGTGTGGCCCTAACGCTTGATTCCAGTCCCGTCGCAGCGCTGGCAGCGCACCACCTTGTCGCCCTTCTTCAAGGTGCCCTTGCCTTCGCAATTCTTGCATTTCTGCTTCTTCGGCCCGGCCGGCTTTGGCATCGCGTCCTCCGCGGATCGCTATCAGCCGGCCATGAGTATTACGCGCTGCCGGCCGCCGCAATACCGGTGGTCCCGAGATAATGAGCACCGGGAAATCGCAACCCGTCATTGCGGCTAATCCAGCAGCGATTGCTCCAGGCGGCGCTCGATGTCCGCCACCCTGCGCTTCAGCTCTTCCAGCGCCTTGGCGGCAGAGGCGCTCTGGCGCTGATGGAGCGTCGCATCGTGCTTCAGCGTTTCGAGCTTCTCCTCGACGCTCATCTCGTCCCACGGCTTGGGTCTGGCCATTTGGTCCTCCACGAATCCGATCCGGTCTCAAATTTCGGCCGAAACGCTCGCGATGCAGAATGCAAGGTGAGATCGACCGTCTCTCATGGTAGCCTTCCGCAGGTGAACGATCGCACATCGTCGCATTGGAGAGGACACGATGATCAAAGACATCCTGGTCAATCTGGCGACCGGCATCGAGCACGATGCGACCATCGATTATGCAATCTCGTTGGCGACTGCTTTCGAGGCGCATCTCGCCGGCGCGGCGTTCGCCTATGACGAAATTCCGCCCGCCATGCTGGCCGGCGAGGTGCCGCCGGCCTGGCTCGAGGAGCTGCACAAGGCCGCGCAGGACGCCGCCAAGGCCGCGGTCGCGAAATTCGAGGCCGGCGCCAAGCGTGCCGCGATCTCGGCACAAGCCAGCTGGCTGCCGGCAAGCCTGGATGGCCCGGCCGAGCTGTTCGCCCGCATGGCGCGCCGGTTCGATCTATCGGTCGTTCGTCAGGCCGAGCCCGGGAAGAGCACTACTGCCGCGCTGGTGATCGAGGCGGCACTATTCGAGACCGGACGGCCGGTGCTGGTGGTGCCTTACATCCAGAAGGGCGGCGTCGAGCTCGGGCGGGTCATGGTCTGCTGGGACGGCAGCCGCAGCGCCGCCCGCGCCACTGCCGATGCCCTGCCGTTCCTGAAACGGGCGAAAACCATCCAGCTGGTCATGGTGAGCCAGCACGGCAAGAGCGACGAGACCCCCGGTGCGGATATCGCCCGACACCTCGCCCGCCATGGCGTAACGGCCGAGGTCAAGCAGATCGTCGCACCCGACACCAAGACCGCGGATGTGCTGCTGTCGCATGCGGCAGATACCTCGGCCGACTTCCTGGTGCTGGGCGGCTACGGCCATTCGCGCTTGCGCGAATTCGTGCTGGGCGGCGTCACTCGCAGCATTCTCGCCGCCATGACGGCTCCGACGCTGATGTCGCACTAGACCGGATTCCGGTCGCATTGACGCACAGTCTCTCCGTCGTCATGCCCGGCCTGGTGCCGGGCACCCACGTCTTTCGCGCCACAAAGCAAGGCGTGGGTGGCCGGGACATTAGGGCGTTTACGCCCGTCTTCGACGGGCTATGCCCGGCCATGACGTGCTGGGTGATTCAATGCAAACGAAACCTGCTCTAGCACCGGCGCGCGCGAGCTAGGCGGAAGCCTCCGCCAGCTCGCGGACCGCCGTCCGCTCGGACGGCTCGTCCTTCGCCGTGGGCGCCGGCTCCAGCGCCGATGTGATCGCCTCATCGACGCGTTCCAGCCAGACGAATTCCAGCTCGCGGCGGACCTCCTCGGGGATGTCCTCGAAATCCTTCCGGTTCCGCGCCGGCAGCATCACCCGCTTGATGCCGGCCCGGTGGGCAGCGATGATCTTCTCCTTGATGCCGCCGACCGGCAGCACCAGCCCGCGCAGGCTGATCTCGCCGGTCATGGCGGTGTCGTTGCGTACCGTGCGCTCGGTCAGAAGCGAGACCAGCGCCGTGAACATGGCGACCCCGGCACTCGGCCCATCCTTGGGGATGGCACCGGCCGGGATATGGATGTGGATATCGGCCTTCCCCAGCCGACCCTCATCGATGCCGAGCGAGCCGGCGCGGTTCTTGACGATGCTGAGCGCCGCCTGCGCGCTTTCCCGCATCACCTCGCCGAGCTGGCCGGTGAGGATCAGCCGGCCGCCGCCCGGAATGCGCGTCGCCTCGATGAACAGGATGTCGCCGCCGACCGGCGTCCAGGCGAGCCCGGTCGCCACGCCCGGCACACTGGTGCGCAGCGCCACCTCGCTCTCGAACTGCGGCGCGCCCAGAATGCCGGCGAGATCATCGGCCGCGATGCGGATCGGCCCGGCCTGTCCCTCGGCGATGCGCACGGCGGCATGCCGAAGCGTCTTGCCCATCTCGCGCTCGAGGTTCCGCACCCCGGCCTCGCGCGTATAGGACTGGATGATGGCGCGTAGCGCATCATCCCCGATCTCGATCTGATCGGGCTGCAGGCCGTTGGCCTCCAGCTGCCTTCGGACCAGATAGCGGCGCGCGATCTGCAGCTTCTCCTCGGCGGTGTAGCCGGTGAGGCTGATGATCTCCATCCGGTCGCGCAGCGGGCCCGGAATGGTGTCGAGCATGTTGGCGGTGGTGATGAAGACCACCCGGCTCAGGTCGAACGGCACCGCCAGATAATTGTCCCGGAAGGTGTTGTTCTGCTCGGGGTCGAGCACCTCCAGCAGCGCCGAGCCCGGATCGCCATGGACGCCGGCGCCGAGCTTGTCGATCTCGTCGAGCATCATGACGCAGTTGCGCGCGCCCGACTTGCGGATCGCCTGGATGATGTTGCCGGGCAACGCTCCGATATAGGTACGCCGGTGGCCACGGATCTCGGCCTCGTCGTGCACGCCGCCGAGACTCACCCGCACGAATTTTCGATTCATGGCGCGCGCGATCGACTGGCCGAGCGAGGTCTTGCCCACGCCGGGAGGCCCGACGAAGCAGAGGATGGGCGCCTTGCCGTTCGGGGCGAGCTTGCGCACCGCCAGGTACTCGACGATCCGCCGCTTGATCTTCTCGAGCCCGTAGTGATCCTGGTCGAGGATGCGCCGCGCCTCATTGATGTCGATCGGTACTTCCTCGGGCAGCGCCCAAGGCAGCTCGATCAGCCAATCCAGATAGCTGCGCACCATGCCGTATTCGCCGGCCGCTTCCGGCATCCGTTGCAGGCGCCGCAGCTCCTTGCGGGCCTGCTCGTCGACCTCCTTGGGCATCTGCGCCTTGGTGATTGCTGCGTCGAGCTCGGCGATTTCCGCGGCCTTGCCCTCGTCGCCTTCGCCGAGCTGGCGCTGGATCGCCGCCATCTGCTCGCGCAACAGCACCTCGCGCTGCCGCTCGTCGAGGGACGCCTTGGTCTGGCGGCCGATCTCGTGCGAGAGCCGCATGACCTCGATGCGGTGGGCGAGCAGGCGCGCGACCTTGTCCATCCGGGCGGACAGATCGATGGTTTCCAGGATTTCCTGCTTTTCCTCCGGCGTCACATCCATGTAGGTCGCCATCAGATCGGCGAGCGCGCCCGGCGAAGCGGCGCCTTGTACCGCCGCCAGCAGTTCGGCCGGCGCCTGCGGCAACAGCTGTACCGCCTCGGCGGCCTGCTCGCGCAGGTGCAGCATCCGCGCCTCGATCTCGGACGACTGCGTCAGCGGCTCCGGAATCCGCAGCACGCGCGCGACCAGGAACGGCCAACCGTTGAGAAACTCGACGATCTGGAAGCGCTGCTCGCCCTGGCAGACCAGGTGATGCCCGCCGTCGGGGGCGGTGATGTAGCGCGCCACATTCGCGACCGTGCCCATCCGATGCATGTCGATCGGGGCCGGATCCGCCATCTCGGCGTTCCGCTGCATCAGGATGCCGACCGGACGCTGGTCGCGCACCGCCTGCTGGGCGGCGGCGATCGAGCGCTGGCGGCCGATCGTGATCGGCAGCATGATGCCGGGGAAAAGCACGGTGCTGCGGACCGGCACGATGATCAACGCGTCCGCCGGCAAGGGCGGCATGGGGCCACCATGGCCCGCGCTCGGCTCGGATACGCCCGACGACTTGGTCTCAACCACGGAAACCCTCCGATTTTTGCAACGTGATCAGCAGGCAGCCATCCGCCGCCGAGCGGCGGACCGCGCTGTAGCGGCCGCCAGGAAGGCGCACGCGGCGCTCGAACCGGCCCTGCGGAAGCTCCAGCCGATGAATGATGGCGGTGCGCAGCTCGCCCGGAAGAACCCGGGTGCCGGCAACAACCAGGTCATTTCCGTCGATCGCGGCCTCGACCCGGTCCGGGTTGACCCCGGGCAGCGCCACCAGCACCAGCACCTCTTGGTCGGTCTCCAGCACGTCGACCGGCGGCTCCCAGGCCGGCGCCGGCGCACTTCGTCCGACCGGCCTGAACAGCTCGCGATGCAGCCCCTCCGCGCGCGCCAGCATGGCGCAAGCCTCCGACCACATCCAATCACGCGGAAAATCCGAACCCATCAGGCGCTCCAGGTTCTCTTTTGATTGCGAGCAAACAGCATTGCGTTAAATAAGCGCTCTTGATCCGGCAGCAAGCCCGACGGAAATGGGCATGGTTCGGCTCGTCGCTCGATTGGCGCACATGAACCGCGGGCCGGCGGGTCGGCAATCGCCGGATCTTGAATAATCTCGATTTATTCCCATATCAGGGGCAATCGATCGTTGGTCGAACAAGCAGGTCGCGCTGCCCCGGTTGCCGTCGGGTGCGCACGTGCCGGTCTTTTCTCCAAAATCGACGAACCGGCGAAGTTGCCGGCCACAATCCGCGGCTGACGCGGAAGCCATGCCGCCTTGACCGCGGACGTACCGGCAAGGGGGTTTGGCTGACGGCTGGCGGTAATCGAGGATATCCAAATGACTACACCGTTAAGAGATTCCCAAGTGCGCTCAGCCGCCGCCGCGGTGAAAGCGGAACGCGCGCTCGATAAAGTGGCTGCCATGCAGGAATATGAGGCTGAAGCGCTGGCGCTTCGCGCTAATACCGAGCGGCTGCGTGCGCTGCGGCTGGCCAGGGAAGCCGAGAGCAAGCAGCAACCGGCCACCAAGAAAGCCGCGCTGAACGGCGCAGTGCCGGAACCGGTCAAGGTGCGGAAACGAGCGCCCGCCGCGAAGCGCACCGGCGGCAAGCCGGCGAAGGTGGCCTGAGCCGGACCTCGCTTCAGATTTCCAGAAGCTTGTCCGGCAGCTCGTCGGGCTGCAGCGCGCCCGGCGGAAAATGCGCCGCCAGCACCGCCCCGCACTGCTCGACCGCTGCCACGAATCCGTCGGCGGGCCGACCGGCCTTGATGGCAGCGGTTAGGTCGCCGATCGCCTGGTCCCAGACTTGTGGCGCGACTTTCCGGTTGATGCCGACGTCGGCGACGATCTCCGCATAGCGTTCGGCGCTCGAGGCGAAAATGAGCACACCGGTACGGTGCTCGGTCTTGTCGAGCCCTTGCGCGAAAAACTGGCGCATCGCCTGCGCGTGGGCCTGGTCGTGCCTGGTACGGCGCGGCACGAGCCGAAACCGCAGCCTCGGGTGCGACAACGCCAGCGCCGCGACGATGAACACCGTCAATTGGCACAGATAGATGACCGGAGCCGGCCACCTGGTCAGAGCGATGAGCGGCAGCGGCGCCAGCAGGGCGACGACCGCCGACCAGACGATGGGCACCAGCCGGTAGTCGCTCGAATGCCGGGCGATGACACAGAAGATTTCTCCGGACGTGCGCGCTTCGGCGGCGCGGATCGCATCGGCTATGCGGACCTTGTCGGATGCCGAGATCATCGCGCGCTCCTCACCAGCTTCCGGAGGCGCCACCGCCCCCGAAGGAGCCGCCGCCACCGCTGAAGGACCCTCCGCCGCCAGAGGAGCCGCTGCTCGACGAGCTCCGGCCGGAAAGGAGCAGCAGGACAAGAAACTGCAGGATGTTCTGACAGATCGCGCTGCCCCTGATAGCGCACAGGATCAGGAGCCCGAGCCCGACCAGAGCCGCGACGATACCCGACCAGACCGCCGGCTTGGGAAGCGGCTGGACATTGTCTGGAGCGGTCTGCTGCGCGGCCCGGTCTTGATACTCCTGCGCATCGCCGCTGAGCACCTGGACGATGTCCTCGACCCCGCGCTTGATGCCGCCGGGATAATCGGCGACCTTGAAACGCGGCGGTGATCGAGTTTTCGGTGATCAGCTTGGTGACGGCGTCGGTCAGCGTGCCTTCGAGACCGTAACCCACCTCGATGCGGACCTTGCGCTCGTTCGGCGCGACGATGAGCAGAACGCCGTTGTTCTTGTCCTTCTGGCCGATCTGCCAGTGCCGCCCGAGCTGATATCCGTAATCCTCGATCGAGGTACCCTGCAGCGATTTCAGGGTTACCACCACGAGCTGATCCGTGGTCTTCAGCTCGAGCGCGGCCAGCGATGCGGTCAGCGCCGTGCGCGTCTCCGCATCGAGAACGCCGGCCTCGTCGACGACCCGGCCGGTCAGCGCCGGAAAGGTGAGGGTCTGCGCCACGCAGGCGCAGACCAGGCAGAGCCACGCGATGACCGGCAGAAGCGCGCGCCGCAGCATGGCGCGTGCGCTCAGAACTTGACCTGCGGCGGCTGCTTGAGGTCCTCGGCGACGGTGAACTCCTGCATCGGCTTGTTGCTCTTGTAGAGCGTCGACGCCCAGATGACCCCGGGAAATGTCCGCAACTCGGTATTGTAGACGCGCACCGCCTCGATGTAGTCGCGACGCGCGACGGCGATGCGGTTCTCGGTGCCCTCCAGCTGCGATTGCAGCGCCAGATAGTTCTGGTTCGATTTGAGATCCGGATAGCTCTCCGAGACCGCCAGCAGGCGGCCGAGCGCACCGGACAGTTGCGCCTGCGCGTCCTGAAATTTCTTGAATGCTTCCGGATCGGTGATCGTGTCGGCGTTCACCTGAATCGAGGTGGCCCGCGCGCGCGCGTTCGTCACCGCTTCGAGCACGCTGCTCTCCTGCTTGGCATAGCCCTTGACGGTCTCGACCAGGTTGGGAATGAGGTCGGCCCGCCGCTGGTACTGGTTCTGCACCTCCGACCATTTGGCCTTGGCCTGCTCCTCCTCGGTCGGGATGCTGTTGATGCCGCACCCGGACAACAGGAGGCCCAGAAGCGGCACCATGACGACGACGCGTGCGAGTCCGAGACGGTCTGCAGACCAACTTAACATGGCAGCTCTCCATCACGACGATTGTCGGCGCGGACCCGGGCGGCGAAATCTGGCTCCGGACGCGATCCCAGGGCGGCCGCACCGAGCGCCGCCCCCGGGTCCCCAAGGCAGATGGCGAATGCGCGTGCATTTGTCAAATGAACGTGCAGTCGTCCTTGACCGGATGCAGTGGCCAGCCTTCGACGCATGGGCGCGTGACCTGGACCAGGAAATCGTATACTCAAGCGGAATGAATGGGCGCCGGATACGGGCGCGCTCACGGGGCCATTCCGATGTGCCCAGACGCCTTTCGCAGGCCTCATGATCGACAGACCAAGATCGGGCGCGAGAAATGAATAGCCGGACTGCGAAGCATTTACCTGGGCGATTTTCGCTTCTGCTCGCGTTGGCGCTGGCGACCATGCCGGCGCGCGCCGCCGTCCCGGACGAGAATGACGCATCTCGTCTCGCCGGCATCAACGAGGCGATCAAATCCTTCGAGGACGAGGTGAGCTCTGCGCTCCACGACCTGCCGCCCAACGATGCCGAGCAGATCGAATCCTATGCTTACGTGGAGCTCAACCTGGAGGCCGCGCATGAGCGGCTTAATACGATATTCATGCTGCTGGCGGTTTCAGCCTATGTGGAATCATCCTCGGATCAGCTTCTCATCCTGAATGTCATGCATGGGCAATTGCTGTCGCAAAGCAGGAACTATCTGCGCGAGAAGCGCGATGCGATTGCCAGCATGGCGGCGGCCCATCCGGCCAGCAAGGTGTTTGCGACCTATGGCACGCGAGCGGCCGCGCTGCTCGGTGAACGGGCAATTCCTTTGCTTGATGAGCTCTACCGAAGGACCGGCGACCTCCGGCCCTAATCTGTTAACTATCAATTCGATTTGGACATGGAAGCACCGCCTTCGACCCCGAGATGCGGTCGACCTCGCCATAATTGCCATTGCGTCGCTGAACTTCCGGGAGAAAACCATGAATAGCTGGCTGAAATGCACTGCCAAGCGTGGCGGCGAGGCGGTCTACGTCAACCTGGACAACGCCGTGAGCGTGTATTGGAGCGATCGGGACAAAGGCACCGTCATTGCCTTCATCGGCGGCGAGAAGGACGCCGTGACGGTCGAGGAAAAGCCCGAGCACATTTTGCAAGGCCGATGATTCGAGGGTGCCACGTGCCGCGCGCAACCGCGGACCGGCACCGGATGCGAGGCGGGGTGGCGGCGGCTCTACCCTCGTTATAACCGCGTGAATCGGAACGCATAGCTGATATGCAGGCACCTCGGGCCTGGCTTTGACGCCGCTGGGGCAGCTTGCCGACGCCGCACGCCTACCAAAAACCAAACAATCGACAGATATTTGTTCATCGTGCGATCATTTCTTGATTCCGGAGGGTTCCCGGCTCGAGCCCTTTTGTCGCCGCATTGATCGATCAAACGGCGCGCTCCCCACAAAAAACGTCAACCTGACGGCCGCATGGCCGTGCCAACGCGTTGGAGAGAGCGTAATGAAACTCGTGTTTGTATGTTTGCTTGCCGCAGTTCTGCAATCGACGGTTGGGAGCGCTGCGAGCGCTGCCCCTCGAGCTCATTCCCATCACCACGACCTGCGCATTGCGCATCAATACGGCTCGAACTCATCGCGTCGAATACGGCTCGTCTCGCCAAGTCGAATACCGCTCCTCTCACCGCGTCGCCGATGGGCGCCCGTCCGCGTGGTGCGGGTGGGAAATGCGCCAGCTGGTCGGCGGCAATCCCGGCCCCGAGTACAATCTCGCGCGCAATTGGGCGCATTGGGGCCGTCCGGCCAGCGGTCCGGCACCCGGCGTGATCGGGGTGATGCCGCACCATGTCTTCAAGGTGGTCCAGGTGCTGGGCCGCGGCACCGTGCTGGCGATCAGCGGCAACGACAGCCATGCGGTGCGGGTACGTCCGCGCTCGACAGCCGGCGTCATCGCGTGGCGCGAGGGCTGAGGGTCCGGGCAGCCGGAAACAGCTGACCACACGAGCGGACGGGTCGCAGGGCGATCAGGGTGAAACGCCCTGGTCGCCCCCGACCCCTTCGTGAGACAAGTCGGCCGCATGCCGCGGCGCGCACGATCCGGCGCGCCGCGCCGCCGGTTGCTGTCGGCCGGGCCAGCTTGTATTCATCGGCCAGCTTCAAGGATGAACTCGGACCGGGGAAGGCGATGAAACGCATTGTGGTTACGGCTGCTGCGCTCCTGGCCCTCACGGTCGCGACCGCGCTCGCGCAACGGCCGCCGCCGGGCGAAGGCGAGGACCACAGCCAGGCGCTCGGAAACGGCCTCTACAGCATCAATTGGGGGACCATGGGTCTCAACGTCGGCATGTCGAGCGGCGACGACGGCATTCTGCTGGTCGATGCCCAGGACGAGCCGGCGGTGCCCAGGCTGCAGGCCGAGATCGCCAAGCGATCCGACAAGGCGGTCCGCCTGGTGGTCAACTCGCATTGGCATTTCGACCATGTGGGCGCCAACGAGCTCTACCGCCGGCAGGGCGCCACCATCATCGCGCAGGAGAACACCCGCAGGCGGCTGATGACCGAGCAGGTGAACCCGCTCGGCGGCAAGCAGCGGGCGTTCCCGGCCTCGTTCTGGCCGACGCTTGACCTTCGCGGATGCGCTCACCCTCCACTTCAACGGCGACGATATCGACGTCGTTCATGTCCCCAGCGGCCACACCGACGGCGACGTCATCGTGCGGCTGCGGCAGGCCAACGTGCTGTTCGCCGCCGATCTGTTCAACAATGGCGACTACACGCGGGTCGATCTGCGCGGCGGCAGCCTGGACGGGATGATCGCGGCCTATCAGAGGCTGTTGCCGGAGCTGGACGATCAGGTGAAGGTTGTGCCGGGCCGCGGACGGGTGGGAACCAAGAAGGATATGGCAGGACTATCTCGCCGTGATGATTGCGTTGCGCGATCGCGTCACCAAGCTGATCCGCGAAGGCAAGACCATGGAGGAAGCGGTGGCCGCGAAGCCCACCGCCGATCTCGATGCCAAATGGGGCAATGGCCCAATCCGCCCCGACCAGATCGTGGAGGAGGTCTATGCGGATCTGAAGCGCAAGGTCCGCTAGCGCCCGGCGCTATGGCTCGAGCGACGCGGGCTACGCCCGCGCCATCACCGTGAGGTTCGCGGCCTAATCCCGCCGCAGCATCTCCTTGCTCGGGACCAGCGCGTCCTTCCACTCGCGCGGCAGCACGTTCTCCGCCGATCCCTTGCGAATGTAGTAGTTCCATAGCTTCTTGATGTGCCATTCGCGCATCTCCATGCGCTCGATCTGGGCGATCTCATCGTCCGTCAGCGCCAGCGGCTTGGCGCCGGCCTGCAGCACCTCGAGCTGCGCCCGGGCATTCTCCTTGAAATGCACCGCATCGATGAACAGCGCCCGCACCGATTCGGCCACCAGCACCAAGCCGTGCGCGCGCATCAGCGCGGCGTGATGGGGACCGAGCGTCTTGGCGAGCGCCCGGCCCTGCTCGGGCAGCTTGATATGGCTCGGATCCGGATCGGTCGGGATGCCGCTCTTCCAGCGCGAAGCCCGCGCCCGCATCGGCAGGAGGGTCACGCCCTGCATCATGGTGAAGGCGATGGCGAGCTCCATGTGGCAGTGGAGCACGGACTGCACATCGGGGCGCGCCCGCAGGATCTCGAGATGGATCGGCAGCTCGCTCGGCGGCTGGCCGTCGCCCTCGATCACCTTGCCGTTATAGTCCACCACCAGCATCGACTCCGGACCGACCTCGGCGCGTGAGCTGGAGCCGATCTGGATCACGAAGGCATCACGTCCGGGAATGCGCGTGGAGATGTGGCCGCTGTAATCCAGGATTCCCTCGGTCACCAGCAGGCGGGTGACGGCTGCGGTTTCCAGCGCAACGTTGCCGGCGACCGGCGCCGCCCCCGCGCCGGGGGATTTCGAAAGATGCGAGATCGTCATTTGCGTGCTCCGTTGAGGCAGGAAAGCTGACTGAAGGACCTGGCGAGCCCACGCGGGAACCGTCCGAATGTTCCGCAGCGTGTTTCGGCTCGAGGCTCCGGCGCAGCCGGCCCTTCAATACCCTTTCCAAGGGAATAGGCGCCACCGAAATCGGCTGGCGACGACCTGTGCCTATTGACCGCCGGCGGATCAGCTGTCCGGCGGAGCTTGATCGCGACCCCATGGAGTTAACCGGTACATGAGGGTGCGCCGGGCAGGCCTTTACTAACGCCAAAGTATTAGCGCGGCCAGACATTCGTTGAATGGCGGGCGATGGCCGCCCCGCCCAGGTTTACCGTCGCGATATCTGGCGAGCCGCCGAGGGGGCGACGTTCGCTGGGGTCGCTTGCGAGCTGACCGTGGTGTCCGCGACGGTCCAGCCGTCTGATTCTGATGGCTTGACCAGGGCTCAGACTCTTCGCGGCGCCCGCCGTTGCGATCGGTCCTAGAGCCAAGAACCGCGACACCAATGGAAGGAGATGGTCATGTGGTTGAAAGAAGCGAAGACGGCGCTGTGCCTTGTGGTTGCGCTGGCCGCCGTGGTTCCCACACCCGGGCGAGCCGAAGGCGATGTCGATCAGGCACGGTTGAATGCCGCGGACTCCCAGCCGCAGAACTGGCTCACCCTCGGGCGCGACGGTAATCAGAGCTATTACTCGCCTCTGTCGACGATCAACGAAGCGACCGTCGGCCGCCTCGGATTCGCCTGGACCTACGATCTCGGCACCTCGCGCGGCCAGGAGGCGACGCCCATCGTGGTCGACGGCGTCATGTACACGTCGGGTAGCTGGGGCTTCGTGTATGCGGTCGACGCTGCCACCGGCAAGGAGAGATGGAAATTCGACCCCCATGCGGATCCGCGTGCGGCGCGGAACCCGTGCTGCGACCTGGTCAATCGCGGTGTCGCGGTATGGAAAGGCAAGGTCTTCGTCACCTCGGTGGACGGCGTTCTCCACGCACTCGATGCCAAGACCGGGCAACAGCTGTGGAGCGCAGCCACCATCACGGATCACACGGTGTCCTATTCGAGCACGGGTGCGGTCTATATCGCGGGGAACGTCGCCGTCATCGGCAATGGCGGCTCGGACATGGATCACGGCGCGGTCCGCGGCTATGTTTCCGCATATGACGTCGATACCGGCGCGCTGAAATGGCGGGTTTACACCGTGCCGAATGCGCCAGGGTCGCCGTTTGAGGCCCCCGAGCTGACAGCAGCGGAAAAGACTTGGTCGCCGGTTCGCGATCCCATGTACAAGGGCGGAGGGACCGTCTGGGACGGTTTCGCCTACGATTCGACGCTCAATCTCCTGTATTTCGGCACCGCCAATGCGGCGCCCTATGACCTGCGTCAGCTCGGGCCGGGCGAAGGCGATGCCCTGTTCACCGCGACGATCATCGCCGTCAATGCGGATACCGGTCGAATGGCCTGGCACTATCAGACCACGCCCGGCGATCACTGGGACTTCGATGCTGTGCAGAAAATGATCCTCGCCGACCTCAATATCGAGGGGCAAAGGCGCCGGGTCATCATGCAAGCGAACAAGAACGGCTTCTTCTATGTGCTCGACCGCGAGACCGGCAAGCTGGTCTCGGCGAAGGACTACACTTATGTGAACTGGGCCTCCGGCATCGACATGAAGACCGGCCGGCCGGTGCTCACCGCGCAAGCGGATTGGTATCCCGCCCCCAAGAACGTCTACCCGTCATGGGCGGGTGCCCACACCTGGAACCCGATGTCATTCGATCCCAAGACCGGGCTCGTCTATATTCCGACGATCGACGCGCCGGCGCTTTGGTTCGACATGGTGCAGAGCGGCGGCATCGTGAAGTACATAAACGGGTTCTTCACCGCCAACGGCATCTTTCCCGACGACACCTACGACGCCGAGGCGCTCAAGCGGGATTTCGGCCCTTTGCCCGACCTCAAGTCGCTCCAGGCCACCCGCGATGTGAAGTTGGTGCGCGAGCTGATACGCGCATGGGATCCGGTGGCGCAGAAGGTGGTCTGGGAGCACGAGACGTCGTCGGGCGTCCGCGGCTATGACGGCGGGATCATGAGCACCGCCGGCAACCTTGTGTTCCAGGGCCGCGGCAGTGGCGAGCTCTGGGTCTACGCCGCCGATTCCGGCAAGGTCCTGAAAGCGATCCAGACCGGCAGCCACATCATGGCGGCGCCGATCACCTATGCGGTCAACGGCGTGCAGTATGTGGCCGTGCAGGTGGGATACGGCGGCACCAACATCGCCGGATACACGGTGCCGCCGAGCAGCGCAGCTTCGAAGTATCAGAACCCGAACCGCATTATCGCTTTCAAGCTCGACGGCGGCGACGTCCCGAAGCCGCCGGTGCTCGCCGACACGCCATTTCCGAGGCCGCCGAGCACCCATGGCACGCCTGACCAGCTCACCTTGGGCGAGGTGAGGTTCAACGAGCAGTGCTCGCGCTGCCACGTGTTCGGAACCAGCGTGACGCCGGACCTGCGCAAGTTGCCGCCCGGGTTTCACGAGGCCTTCAAGGACATCGTCCTCGGCGGAATACTGGCGCCGGCCGGCATGGAAAGCTTCTCGGACATCCTGAGCGAGGTCGACGTCGAGGCAATCCACGCCTACCTCATCGACCAGGCCCAGCAGGGTTACGCGGAGCAAGAAAAGTCTAAGGACCACCAGCGCTGATCCACTGGATCAGCGCCACGCGGGCCGGTGTGATCTCGCCAATCAGCGGTGGCGTTTTCTTGCATGCAGCCCCGGGAGCATAGGCATGGTCGGGACCTCGAGCTGTCGCCCGCACCGTTCCAGATCATATGCCGGCGGCTTGGTGCTGGCCTGCTGGACGGCGCTGGGCCCCGTGCATGCGACGGAAAATGCCGGTTGCCGGGAGCTCGAGCGTAGGTTCGACCTCATCGAATCCGATATCGTCCCGACGCAGCTGAATTCAACGCTGTTTTCGGCAGCCGATGTCGGCTGTGCGGAGCTCGCACGAAAGCTGTTGGCCGCCGGCGCCTCGCTCGAAGCGTGGGATCGTTTCGGCACGGCGCCGCTTGCACACGCGGCACGCGCCGGCCAGCGCGCTCTGGTCGATCTCTTGCTGGCGCGGGGCGCCCAAATCGACGCACGGGGCGTCTTCGGCGCCACCGCGCTTTACCTTGCCGCAGAGAACGAGCGCCACGCGACCGTGACGCTGCTGCTGGAGAAAGGCGCCAGCCTCGACCTCCCGGGGCGATTCTGGAGCCACGCCGCTCGCGGTCGCGGCCCTCAAGGGCAATGATCGCATCGTCGCCCAATTACTTTCCCGAAATGCAGATCCGGATGTCGCGGACGCGAGCGGCAGAACGGCGATGACCTATGCGGCTGCCCGTGGTTTCGCGGAGATTGTCCGCCTCCTGCTCGACGCGGGTGTCGACGCCAAACGGCACTGCGCCAACGGGCTGACCGCCCTGATGTGGGCTGTGGGGTATGAGGACGGCGTCGGCGCTCGCGCCGCCGAAAGCGTCGTCGATCTTCTGCTCGACGGCGGCGCAGCGCTCGATGCCATCGACGATCGGGGCCGCACCGCATTGATGATGGCGGCTGAACGCGGTCATACCGAGATGGTCGAGATGCTCCTCAAGCGCGGCGCGGATGCGAATGCGCGCGACAAGACCGGCAGGACCGCGCTCGACTTGGCCGCGAGCGAGGACATGCGCCGAGCGCTCGCGGTTGGTCGGTAAACAGCTCACCGATCATTCAAAGATTGTGTGAGATATCCGGGCCAAAAGCGGGCCCGGCAGCCCCTCGGGCTCTGTCCATCAGGCTGGAGCGCCGCGCGACCGCAAGGCCGTCTCGATCAATGCGATCATGGCCCGCGCTTCGAACGGTTTTTCCAGGAAGCCGATAGCTCCGGCTTCAATGGCCTGTGCCCGGCTGCGCTCGTCCGAAAACGCGGTGATGAAGATGACCGATGTGCTGAAGTCCAACGCCTTGAGACGGCTTTGCAGCTCGATGCCGCTCATTCCGGGCATCTGAACGTCGCTGATCAGACATGCCGTCTCATTCAGCCGGGGAGAATCCAGAAACTCCTGCGCCGAGGCGAAGACATTCGGAACATACCCGAGGGATCGGACGAAGTCGCGTAGCGACAACCGAATCGACTCATCGTCGTCGACAATCGAGATCATGGGAATTTTTCGCAAGTCCGGTTTCCTGAGTGCACGAGCGCACAAACTCTTATGGGTCGGGGCTGCGACGGAATAAATCGACACCCCATCATACCTAGATCTATGGCGGGTCAGCAGGCTGGACGCGCGCGGCGGACCCCCAAAGCTTCGGCCATCCTCACCAGCTCCGCCAGGGATCTGGCCTGCATCTTGCGCATCATATGACCGCGATGCATCTTCACGGTGATCTCGCTGACGCCCATCTGGGCTGCGACCTGCTTGTTCATCATTCCGGATACGACAAAGCCGATAACCTCGCGCTCGCGGGGGGTGAGCGATTCGAATCGGGCCTGCAGATCGGACAGACGCTTCTCGCCGTCGCGTCGCTGCCGGCCGCGGTCGATCGCGAGGGTCACCGCGTCCAGCATCTCCTGGTGACGGAAAGGCTTCTCCAGGAAGTCCACCGCACCGGCCTTCATGGCCTGGACCGACATGAGAATGTCGCCGTGACCGGTCATGAAGATGATCGGAACGTAGGTCCCGGCCTTGGCGAGCTCGGCCTGGCACTCGAGACCGCTCACTCCCGGCAGTCTGATATCGAGCACCAGGCAGCTGGCTTTCCCAATGAGCTTGCTCTGCAGCAATTCCGGCACCGAGCTGAACAACAGCACCTGCAGGCCGACCGACCGGAACAGGCCGCCGAGCGCCTCGCGCACCAACTCATCGTCGTCGACCACACAGATGGTCGCCGCTTCGGCCGCCGCGGCCTCCGGTGCCGGGGGACGCGATCTCTGGTGCAGATCCAGTATCGAGAGGCCGAGATTTGCCGGCTTCAAGCCGGGATTATGCATGGCGTTCCCTCCAGCCGCTGCGGCCATGTGTGCGGGAAGGAGCCTGCAGCCACCCCTGACCGCCGAAGCGGCAACCAAACCGGACGGGCACTGACGATACCGCGGCCATTACCATCATTCCCCCCGCTGTGGCCATGGCGGCGCCGACGACACACCACATCCGAGGGCGATCACACCAGGAGCATGGGGGAGAATCTATTAGACCATGGTATCGGTCGATTGCACACGCGGCCGGCGTGACGCTCGCTGGCGCCACACGCCGAAAGCACCCGCTGAGCGGGGGCAGCCCAGCCCGTCGGCGGCGGACCAACACAAAGTATCATGGACGTTCGCCCGCGGAATGACGCATTGTGGGGTACGGCGATCGTCGTCATAACGCCGAAATGTCGAACGATCTCAACCAGATCGTCGAGGCAATTCACGGACCGGCATGGACCGCGCTCCTTGACGGGCGCATCGACCTCCGCGACCGAGGCTGGTGCGGATATACCGGCCGCGCGTCGAGGGAGCCTATGCAGCGGATGGCAGGCCGCGATCCATCCTGAAGACCGGCCCGGGCTGCTCGAGCGCCGGCGGACGCATTTGAACATGAATCCGGTTCGTCACCCATGTCGCACGCCATACCGATCGTATTCGTTGTCGTCGACGACAGTCTCGGTGCGAACCGCTGGAAGCGCTCATCCGCTCGACGGGCCGGCAGGTAGAGACATTCGCATCCGCACAGGAATTCCTGTCCCGCCCTCGAGCGTTGCCGCCGAGCAGTCTGGTACTCGACGTTACCCCTCCGGACCTCAATGGTCTCGAACTGCGGAAGCGCGTCGCGGTCGAGCGAATCGACCTGCCGATCATCTTCATCACGGGTTACGGCGATGTGCCGATGACGGTCCGCGCCATGAAGGTGGGCGCGGTCGAGTTCCTGACGAAGCCGTTCGGCGCCGACGTGCTCTTGAGCCCCATCCACAACGCCATCGAGCGCAGCAGAGCGGCGCTCGAGAGCGAAGCCGGGTTGCAGGCGCTGCGGAACAGCTACGCGACCCTCAGCCCTCGGGAACGGGAGGTCATGGTGTTGGTGGTCTCGGGCCTGTTGAACAAGCGGGTCGGCAGCGAGCTTGGCATCAGCGAGGTTACGGTGAAGGCACATCGCGGCAAGGCAATGCGGAACATGAAGGCCAAATCTCTCGCCGACCTGGTGAATATGAACGCGAGACTGAGCCTCACGCCAGCGCCGAAAGGTTGACGAGCCACCGGCGGCCGAGCACAGAGACGCCTAGTTCCGAGCGGTCGTTACCGGTTCAGCTTAAGCAGCGTCGGCTAGATCTCGAGACGGTTCCGGCCGTTGTTCGAGGAGATGGATCCGGATCGCCGCCTCGACGCACGTAAGGGTCTTCTCGATTTCGCTCGCCAGCGCTTCCGCCGATTTCGCGCGCAACTCGGCTTTGGATAACCGCATTTCATAGTCGGCGAGCTGCAACTCCTCCTGTTTCAGCGCTTCCTCAACCTCTTGAGCTCGGGAATTGGCTTCTTCAAGCGCTGCTTCGGCAGAGTCCCTCTGCTCCTCAACGGAAAGCACGCGAGCTTTGGCGACCTTCATATCTTCAATAGCTTGAAGGGCGGTTGCCCGCGCCCGGTTTTCCGTCTCGGTCGCGTGAGCCGCTATGGTCCTGACCAGTTCCGCCGCCTGGCGAACCGCCTCCAGAGCCGCAGTCCCGTAGTCCCGTGGTGCAGTAGGAGGCACGCGGCGTTCGTTCGGCTCGTACGAAGCCGACCCGGCCACGGGGCCGTCCGCATATCGCTGGAGACGTTTCATTCCGGTGCTCGGCGGTTGAGACCTTTATATTCCGTTAATCGGTATGATAATGCGCTTCATATGGTAAACAAACCCTTAAGTCGTTCGCTCGGCTCCAGTACGTCAGCTAACATCCACCAAGCTACTCTTCGTCACTATGAAGCCCGCGATGAAGCCCGCAAGCCGGGCGGCTCCAAAGCCACAGACCTGTTCGCTGGTCGCGGCTTCCCACTTGCTTCCGGCGGCGCGCATCATCGACCGGCGGTCGAGCCAGGCAGCAGTGCTCCGGCGTATCGAGTGAGGCCCATAAGTGCGGGCGGCTTGGTCGGGCCGATGGATTTGGCCGGGCAATGTCGATTGGAGGTGCGCTACCAACAAGCCACCAGTATGAAACTCACGACGAGTATTGACCAGTCGCCAGCATCGAAATCCAGCAGCCGACGGTTGGCGGCACACGCGCAAGCGTGTTGCCGTCACAGTTTTCGGGAGAGGAAATGTGCCCATTCCTTAATGCGCGTTGTGGTGCGCTCAATGTCCATCTTGTACTTTTCTAGGCACCTAGTTGAGCAAAATTGCTTCAAACCTAGCCGGTGCCGGATTAGACCGAAGCGCCCAATACACTGATGACAACGACTCGTGCGGCCCTTCGTGCGCGAGGGCGGAAGCGGCAGCGGATCGGTCTTTTGGCCTTCTACTTTGCTCATCGCGGATCCATTTGCTGGAACGCATTCAAAGCCAAAGGGTGGCGGACTAAAACTCCACCATTACGCGTTGTTGCACCGCGTCGGACCGGCCTCCCCACGGGCCCAGGTAGATGGGGTCTTGGGCGTCGCAGGGATTCGCGCTCGAATTGCCGTTCAGATGCTCGATCCAGGATTGGTATTCTTGTGCCGTGCTGATGGGGATGCAATCGACTAAGGCCGTGGATACCTTCAGTTTTCTTGGTCAACGTTATTCATTATGGTTACGAAGAATCGCGTGATCGTAAGGAGACGGCAACGCGAAATGCAGGCGCCGGCAAGGCGCCAATTTCTGCGTAAATGAGGCCGATGGGGGCCTAGTCCAAAGACGCCGGGGGTCCCAGATTGGGCCGAACTATGCCCTGTCGGTTCGCGTCGGGGGCTCCGCGAAGCCCAGAGAATTTGGCTCCATGCGGATTTGCTCCTCTAGGTAGTCGGCAAGCTCCTCGATGGCGGTCCGGTTGCCCCCTTCGCGGACGACGAGCGCGCAATAAAGTTCAGGCAGTTTCGGCAGCGGCGAGTCCTCCCAGACGACAAGGTTGTTCCTGATCGCACGCCCACGCGGCACCGCCATGACGCCGAAGCCGACCGCAACCGCGGCAAGGAGGCTCGCGTTGCTCTGCGAGGTGAAGACAAAATTGCAGTCGAACCCGGCCCGATGCAGGGCGGCGACCGCGGCGCGCTGACAGGTACTGTCCCCGCCATAGGAAACGAGCGGCACGGCGCCACCGAGATCGGGCTTGAGCGCATCGCTATGCACCCAGACCAGCTCCTGCGTCCAAATATGGCGCGCCTCGATGGCCGGCCTCTCGGTAAAGGTAGCCAGCACGATGTCGAACACGCCATGCTGGAGGTCGCGGAGCATCTCCTCGACCGGTCCGCTGCCGACATTGTACCCGACATCCGGCCACCGCTCGCGAAAGCGGCTGAGCGCCGCGGGTATCCGCGATCCGGCGTAGTCGACCGGAATACCGAACCGGATGGTCTGCCGTGGCACATGACCGCTGGTCGAATTCAGAATCTCATCGTTGATGGACAGCAAGCGACGCGCATTGTTGACCACGATCTCGCCACGCGGCGTCAAGGTGACGCCGGGCGCGCTCTTGTCGAGGACCTCGTAGCCCAGCAGGTACTGCAGCCGCTTGATCTGCGCACTCACGGCCGGCTGTGTCACGCCGATCAATTGGGCCGCCTTGGTGAAGCTCCGCAAGTCTACGACGGCAACCAGTGTCCGGAGCAGATCGGTCGGAATGTTCAACATGCTGGGCCTCGGTTTCGCGCCGTCTGATGTGACGTTCCCGAGAGTATAATCTCGATGCGCGGCTGCGGTATCGGTTGGCTCGGGGATCAATCGGTAAAAGGGCCACTCTCTGGCCGCCCCGCACCTCAGCGAAGCCGGGAGCTCGCCAATGGGCCACCGCTCAACGCGAATTCAATTCTGAACAATTGGCGACCCCCGCGTATCAAGCTGCTCGCATCTTCCGTTTCTCAAATCCGTAACGGACCAAGTCAGTGGGTCGGATAAGCAGACCGCCGCCCTCCTCCAGTCGCCGAGCATCGTATTTGGCATTGGCGAGGCGCTCGATCTCAGGCAGAAGCACGCGGCGGGTGTCCTCGTCCGTATTTTTGACGTGGTGGAAATCGATAAGGTCGCGCAATGCATCTGCCGTGATACTGCATTGGATAATTCTGCCGTCGCCGCAGTCGAATTGAAAGCGCACCTCATCGGGCTGAGGAGCGAGACTTTTTGGGATAATCTTGAGCGACACGATAAATCCCTGCCGCTGATCGGTGATTCGTCAACGTGGGGAGTTATCATACTCCGAGGGACTGAAGGATGCCAGAAAGCGAGATTGCCCCGCTCGAATTTTCCCCGCTATTAAGACCTCCCACGGGCTGAGATCGGCGCGAGGATACTATAGCCTTCGCTTGGGCGGCTTCCGGCGGAACGAGGATTACGAGGCCACTTCTGGGGCGCAGTTCCCAATGCGGAAATTCTCGGAAGTAACGCTACGTGTGTGACCGGCCGTTTACCGGTCACATTGGGCCTCGTTCGGCAGTGTCGCTTCGCCGCAGACCGGCCATCGCAGTTGGCGTTATGCGAACCCCTGCGGGATGTTCGATCGGACCACATTTTGTGGCATTCTGACACGAGTCAGCACGAAACGGAGAGGTGGGGAAATGAAAATTCCGGCGAAGAAGCGCTCGCCCACAGAGCCCACCGCCGTGGAGGTCGCGGGAAACATGTTCGTAGCTTCCGCCGAGCTTGTCCTCTCAACCTTGGAAGAACTCAATGTCCATGTGGCCCGGGCCCGGACAAAAAAAGAGGTTGAGGATATTTTGACCGTTCAGATTGCGAGGTGGAAAGATGCCGTGGCGCAGTTCCGGGCTGAAAGATCGCACAGGTCACCACGAGGAGAGGGAGTTGGACGCATAAAAAAATGAGACCTGTGCCGCCCTGGATATCGGCCGCAGAAGACCTGGGCCTCGGCGACCGAGGCCGGTGTCGTACGATGGCCTGCGGTCGGCTGACGAACCGGACCTTAGCGAGCCGCTCAGTAACGCAGTTCGGCTAGGGTCACAACGCTGACGAACACCTGGTCCTCATCGACCGCTGCCAGCCGTGCGACTACGGTGGGATCGGGGTGCGACTTCACTCACAGATCGACCTTGCGCGGACGGTCCTTGAGACGCCTCACGTCGCGTTGCGATCCACCAAGTGGAAAGGCAGTTGCGACTTGTCCGAACGGCGGGCGTCCGCGGAACCCCAGCTTTGGTAATGGCGACTGACCGTTACATCGCCCCCTCGCGCTTTGAAAAGCAGGGCTGCGCCCCGAAGACGCGCTGGATTAGGCGACCGAATCGCCAGGTCAATCGCACCGGTGCTTCCGGCGCATGATCACGCCGCAAGCTCGCAATGGGTTCGCGGGCAGCAGGACCGAGCGATTCGAAACTGACGCCTGGGAAGGAGCCGATAGATTGGGAGGATCCCGGCCGGCGGCAGCACGGCGGCGCGGCGCTGAAAACATTGAGAAAAATCGGGTTCGTTTTGCCAACATACAATTTATTTGAGTAATTCTTGTATATACAACCAAAGGAAGTGACTTCTTTAACGACTACGGAATGTTACCAACCGCCCCGCTTGTCGCCTTCATCATCGCGAGCTTCACCGGCAAGGTGATGAGGCGGCATGGTGGACCGGCCTCAAGATCAATCCCGTGCCGATTGCGTTCGCGCTTTGGCAAAGCACTCATCTCGGCGGGGCATTTAACAACCCGGTGGGCCGAGCCACGCAGAATGCAGGCGCGACGAGCGAGGGCCTGTCCCCCATCAAGTCCGCGAGTCGATAAGCATAGGCCGCCCAGGGCGAATTCAGGTCAGCTGCGCTCGGCGGCGAAGGGTGGTCCCGACCGCTTGGTGGACTGGGGGTCGGGGAAGCGGTCGGGACCGATTTGCCTTTCGGGGGGGAAAGGCAGATTTAGTCCTACTTTAACCGGCTGGGCGCCGCCACCCGAAGTTGCAATTAAGAATAACGGCTCGGCCGCTCATCCGACCGCCCAATTTCGGTCAGGGCCCGATACGGCGTACGATCCCGGAGAATGCGTCATTCAATTTGTACGCAAGCTCGCTGGCTTGAACCGAACAGTATTGGATGAGGCGGCCATCTCCGAATTTGTAGTCGATGGTAAGAAGACCGACCGCAAGGACTATAACCAGTCGGGTGAGGGTCATGGCACCAGGTCCGAAAACGTGTGATTGACACGGTAAACGCGCGCGTCGCTCTGGGGGACTTAGACAGTTCCGGTACCACCCTTACGCTCCAGCCGTAAATAACCTGTAACGTTTAGGTGTGCATGGGGCTATTAAATCGGACCCGCAGCCCGCTTCGCGTGGCCGATGCGAACTCA
Organism: uncultured Alphaproteobacteria bacterium; assembly: GCA_963721005.1. Lineage (GTDB taxonomy): Bacteria > Pseudomonadota > Alphaproteobacteria > Rhizobiales > Xanthobacteraceae > VAZQ01. The sequence continues at coordinate 2,489,213 of CAVRHR010000003.1, forward strand.
GCCATTTGGGCGTGGCTAAATATTTTTCATGGCCTATGTATCTGCCGGGACTGTCCATTGTTTGTCGGCCGGCAATTCGTCTATGGCGCAGGTACCATGCAACCGAACATGCCATTCAACTTAGTCCTGCTGGCCTTCCTCGCTGTCGCATTTGCGCCTTCAGCGGAGACGCACCTTTGGCACTGGTGATCGGCAACGCCTCATACGAATCCGGGGCGCTCCCGACCCCGGCAAACGACGCCGGCCTCATCGCCCAAAGCCTGCCTGGTAGCGAACGGAGAATTCATCGAAGTTTTCGTCGACACTCCGATCGCGGAATGCATACGCCGAGATCCTAAAAGGAACTGGGCCGAAAAGATGCCGGGCGATGCGCCGCATGCGCGCCTTAATCACATGAGCCCATTATGCTGAAGTGCATTTGAAATCCGGCAGATTGCGCTATCGGAGGCCGGTCGCTTCGGCTGTCTTTGTTTCCTTGATGACCGGTTGAAAGTATAGTTGGAAGGGATATCGCGACGGAAGGAGGCGCATGATAGGGTCCGCAACCGATCTCAGTTCGACGCATGTTTTTCCAGACGAGATCGCGCAATTCGCCTAAGGCGCAGGTACCATGCAACCGAAGAAATTCGCCTTCGCCCTAGTGGCCTTTTTCGCTGTCGCTTCGGCGCCTCCAGCCGCAACCGCACCGTTGGAAAGGCGTCTGGCGCTCGTCATCGGCAACTCCTCATACAAATCCGGGCCCCTCGCGACACCAGCAAACGATGCTGGCCTCATTGCTCAAAGCCTGCAGGCGGCCGGCTTTGACGTCGTCGGCGCCCGCGACCTCGACGAGAGTTCCCTTCGCGAGGCGTTTCGGGATTTTTTGGCCAAAACGTCAGAGGCCGGGCCTGATACATTGGCTGCGGTGTATTTCGCCGGTTACGGACTGCAGTTTGAAGGCGAGAATTATCTACTGCCGACCAACGCAAGTATCGTCCGTGCGCAGGATATAACAGTCCAGGCTTTCCGCGTGTCCGATTTTACGCGCGATCTTGCCGCGCTCCATTTAAAAGCGACAATCGTCATTCTGGATGCGGCTCGAGCGAATCCATTTTCCGTTGTGCATGATCAGCCGCTGGCTAGTGGCCTCGCGTGGGCCCGGCCGGACTCGGGCATGCTGATCGCGTTTAATGCCATGCCGGGCACCGTCGCGGGTCGGGACCAGCAGGGTTACGGCCCCTATGCCAAAGCGCTCGCAGAGATGCTTCGCGCCGGCGGCTTCTCGCCTGCCACCATATTCGAACGCGTGCGCTTGCGTGTCAACGAATTGACAAAGGGCGCGCAGGTCCCATGGAACGCGTCAAATATCGAAACCCAAGTCACCTTCTTCGAAACCGATCCTGACGCGCCGCCACGGAAGGATTCGCCGGATTCGATGCGTTCGCGGCCGATGGGCGACCTCAGCGCTCAGGATGCCTATTTGGTCGCCCTGTTGCGCGATACATTTGACGGCTACGGAGATTATCTTGCAGCTTATTCACGCGATCCAATGGCGAAGCGCGTCCGCGCAATTCTGGCGGTAAGGCGCGAGACGATCACTTGGCGGCTGTCCCATCAAGTCGATACATCGGAGGCTTATTGGTCGTATCTAATGCGTTATCCGCGCGGGCCCCACGCGCCGGATGCCCGCCGCCTTCTCGCGCTTTTGGGGGCGGCGCCTGAGCCGCCGCGCAGTTTTGCCATGATCGACTTCGAGGTGCCGTCACCTCTACCGGGCGAGTCGGAGTATTTGGAGCGACCCGTCCTCGCGTTCGGCGATCCGGTCTTCTCGTTCGCACCACCGCCGCCGCTGCCGGTTAATTTCCTGGAGCCGGCGCCGCCCGAACTAGTGGCGTTGGAGTCGCCGTCGGCTCCTCGAGAAGCCCACACTCTTCCTGTGCCGTTATTCGTGCCAGTCCCAGCGTATATCAATGCGCCGGCATACGTAGCGACGCCACCGAATCCATTCATCTTCAACAATATCCACAACAGGGTAGTCACCAACACCACGACCCGTATTGCGACGATCACCAAGCCGGACGGCCAGACGGTTTCGGTTGCACCAACTATGGACGCGGGCGGCGCCTTCGTGGCCGGACTTGACCCGCCACCCTCGGTCGCAGCGAAAGCGGGACCGATTGATGGTCAGGCCCCATCGGCTGCGAATCCGGGGACGATTGGTGAGATCACATTGCCTCATGGCCAGCCATCGCCGCCGACGTCATTGGCAGCTCCACAACTGACCGGTAGTCAGCCAACTTCGTCCGCGACAACGCTTTCGAAACCGACGGCCACTGAAGAACCGTCGTCGAATCCGTTTTTTGCGGCAGCGCCGCCGCTAGCAACCGGAAACACGGCGCTGGCGACCCCGCCCGTCGCAACGCTCTCACCGCTTACCGACAAAATTCCACTGCCAATTCCACGCGCCGCAGGGCGGCCTCAAACTGGGGACAGCGCGCCGTCGAGCCCGCCTGTCGCAGCTCTATCAGCGCCAACAACGGGTAGCGCCGCGAGCCCCGCAACGCCCTTGCCACCAACCAGCGGCAACATTCGGCTTCCGGTTCCGCGCCTCACTCCATCGAGTCCACCAGCCGTAGATCCATCGGCACCGATAGGAGATATCATTCCGCTTCCAACTCCGCGCCCCACGCCAGTCTCGCGGCGAAGTCCCGTCCCGCCCGCGGTGCAGCCGCCGCAACCGACACCGGCCGTCGTTCACCCGGCGCCCGCCCCGCGGTCCGCTCTCCAGGCCCCCGCCCACCCGCTCTCGCCGCCAGCGGCTCCGAAGCCTCAATAAACAATTCGGGCGCTTTAGTGATGAGGCAATGCTCAGAATTACCGGACGCGAAAGGCGCTTCCCTGCGATCGGGCAGTAATTTTGCGTCGCCATAGACCCAAGATCGGATGGACAAGCAACTTAGAAATGACGCCGTAGATCATGAACCAGATTGCGGGAATTATAACAATCAGCCATACAGACAAAGGTACGCGGTCGAGAGCCCATCGCAAGAGCGCATCTAGCGTCTCGAATCTCGCTTCCACTTCGGAAAGTATAGCCTGCGAGTTTATTAGATTCAGAAAATATACCTCGATCTGATTGACTGACAATGGCCGACCCACCGACCAAGACAGCAGATCGTGAAATACGATCGTGGGCCAATTTCCGGAATCAACCCAGCCCCGGCACTGCCTGCCGATGACGACAAAGCCAGCGAGAGCCGAACAGACAATGGGTAGGAACTCTATGCACCTAAAGACTTTCCGCATTGAAAGTGTGGCTGTGCCACAATCACCACGCGTAGCGTAATCGCGCCGTCCCACTGTAGGTCTGAGATCCGCCCGCAAATTCGCCGTCAAATTTGGTAAGGAGCGACCAGCCATTTCGCCACTGCCATTCTGCGCCATTCGTCAGCAACACAAGATCAGGTGGTCGCACCGCACCGCCGACCACGAAACTCGCGGCCGGCAGTCCGAGGAAAGTCGCACCGATCTGGGGATTATCCTGCCAATCGTGAGCCCAGGCAATGCGACCGATCAGATGGACTCCGCCGCCGTTCGCGAAGACGAAGGCCTTGTCCGCCCAACTCCCGATCTCGCCACGCACGCCAGTAGCGGTCTGGGCATTGTAGCCGAGTGCGAACGGTGACACGCCCGCGGCCGCGCTCTCGCTATAGACCGGAGAGGAGAAATTTTGCGCTTGCAGCGCCGCATAGGGCGTGAGTTGGAATGGGACCCACGACGTGACATGGTAACCGCCTTCCAGACGTCCGCCAAAACTTTGCGCATCAAAGTTGGCATTAAGCTGGTCGGTGCCCCCGACCGTCACGGTGCGACTGGTCGAGGCCCAGTGCAGGCCGTAAGCGAGCGCACCCGAGAGATATGCCGCTCCAAATTTCCGCGCTCCATAGATGCCAGCCTGGAATACATCGCTGCGCCCCCCGCCCAATCCCTGAGACAGGTTCCAGGATGTCCCACCGCCGGCCAGTGCAAATCCAACCGTCGCGTCCGGTGCCATGCGATAATCGAGACCGGTGGCAAAGCCGAACGTGTGCGTGGCGAGGTCATGACTACCGAGCCCTGCTGGATCGCCGTTCGTATTGTCGGTTCCGCCAAAGGCGGCGCTCCATACTCTCAATTGCGTCGCAGCGACGGACGAGGCTCTTGGCGCCTTCAGTGCCTTAAGCCTGGGGGATACGGGGACGTCGGCAGGTTGAGAGCCAACGTGATTGTCTCCAAACGGATCGATCATCAGTGACAGGAATTCATTCGTGATCTGGAAGGCGGCGTCCTGTGCGCCCGTTGCGGCCTCGCCCGAAAGCTCGGTCAGCGCGTTCTGAAGCTGCTGTGCCGGCAGATTAAAGAGGTTCTGGAATGCGAGGGGGGGCGTACCGGAATTGGCGGCATCGATCGCGTCTGCGACGTTGGTCGCATTCGTCGGCGAGCCAGGCGGTAGCCGCGATGCCAGCGCCGCCGGCGCCAATACCAGAAACGCGTCATTGGCATCGTACGTGACGGTGGGTTGAGTCGACCCGAAGGCGCCGGTGACGGCAAGGTTCGCGAAAGTGCCCGTCACTCCTCCAGATGCCGAGAGCACGGTAAATTTCTGCCCGACCGTATATGCGCCGCCGGTACCGTTCGCCACCAGTGTTCCGCCGATCGTGGCCGTGCCGTTGATGCTGGTCAGGCTCGCAGCCACCGGGGAAACCTGCACCAAGTAGCTCGCGGCACTCGCCAAAACCAAATTGCCTATGACGTGTAAAGTGCCGATGCTATTGGGCAGGCCGGGTGCCAGCGTGCCGCCGTTGTTAACATTCGTGCTGGACAATGTCCCGGTTCCGCCAAGGGTGGCGCCCGAATCGACTGTGATCCCACTCGCCGCCGAGAGGTCGCCGTTGACCAGGAACGTGCCACTCGCCACGGTCCAAGGATCTGGCTGTGAGAAGGTTCCGGTAACCGTCCAACTCGAGTTGCCGACCTTGTTGAAGGTCGAAAAACCCTCGTATTGCTGGACGGCTCCGATCAGGCTGAGATCGAAGGTCGCGCTGCCAGTTCCTCCCAGCTGAAACGTATCGCTTCCGGCACCAATAACTTTGCCGTTGACTACGAAACCGGGCGCGAGCGTGAGCGTATTTGAACCGGAGGCGAAATTGATGGCTGTGCCTCCGGTGCCAGTGATTGTTCCTGCATCGAAGACTTTGGAGGTGCCACCAAAACTGATGCCGGTCGCACCCGAGATCGTTCCGGAATTCGTGACATTACCGCTGGCCGCACTGACGCCGAAGCTGGTTCCCAACACGGTACCGGAATTGGAGACATCGGCGAAATTATTGGCAAATATGCCGAACGCGCCGCCGGAGATGGTCGCGGAATTTGTGACGCTGGCGGTGTCGGTGGCGTTGATGCCGCGGCCGCCCGCTGCGACCAAGATGGTCCCAGAATTGTCGACTGTCGCCGTGGTGGCAAAGATGCCGAATGTACCACCCGAAATGGACCCGGAATTGTGCACCGTTGCAATGTTTGCACTGATCCCGAATATGCTTCCCGAAATAGTCCCTAGATTGTTGGTGACGTTTGAGGCGCTGGCGCTGATGCTAATGCCGCCGGTTATAGTCCCAAAATTTATGATGTTGGCAGCGTTGGTGGCACTGATGCCGAAGACACCACCGGCGATGGTCCCGAAATTGGTGACGTTGGCGGTGTCGGCGGCATTGATGCCGAATACGCTGCCCGAGATGGTTCCGGAATTAGTGTTGGTTACCGTAAGCGTGGCACTATCAGAAATGCCGGTTGCGCCTCCGGAGAGGAAAATCGAGTTGGTGCAAGTTTGGTTTGTGCCCGTCGTTGTGCATTGCTGAGCAAACGCATTACCCCCAAGGCAGAGAATTGCCACCACGGCAGCGCCGGTGTGGATCGCGAGCGGCGCAGGCATGCGCCCCTTGGTGCGCCGCAAAATGGAGACCTTATTCACGCTCACTCACTCACGCCCGTATGGTGCGGCTGCCACAATTTGCCACTGCGTCCCTGGCTTAAGGGCACTGTGGATGGAGTGTTATCTAGCGCGTTTTGAGGTTCCCGTTTTTGGCAAGAAGGGCCGGTCAGACCTTTCTTGAATTTATGTGATATTTCCGCCACATAGCTAGCGCTGGCCCCGAGGGAAAAAAGGTATAGTGTGACCCTTTCGAGCGGATGATCCCGTCGCGGGGTTGGCTCATTGCGCTTCGGAGCTCGCCCACGCTGGCCGGGGCACGCCCCGCAAGCAATCTCGACGGCTTGGTCTCAGCCGCGCATGCCTCCAGCATGGTCGGCGCGCCTGGCGGGGTCGTTGACATGGCTCGGTCACCACTGCTTTGCGCTTTGGCGACACACACGCCTTGATGGCGCCGGTAAGATCGAGTTTTCCGTCAATAGCGGCCCCGCATCTGAACCCGAGCTCGGCGGGCATCTTCGAGACCGGGTCCCTCGGTAGGGACGCCCTCGATCGCGAAGCGCCCGGCGCCGTAGGCGATCACGCACTCCCACCATCAGCGGCACAAGTCACAACCTGTTTTGCGTCCCATACTATCTCAACAATCATTAGCTGAATGAAGGCCGGACCCTTCGCACACGCGGGAGGTCACACCGCGCACGCGTTTTTTTTGTTCAGCAAGATGAGTATGCCAAGTTACAACCCATCATGCACAACCTGGTGGCGTCGTCCGCGGACCGGGAATGTTACCAGCCCCCACTTTCTGCCCCCCTACAAGGCTTTCAATTGGCCAGAAAAGCACGCGTGGCTCGCCTGATCCGCGAGATAATTTTGCGCTCGTAATCATGCCATCGCAGCAGGACATCGAGCACCTCCCAAGCCAGGTCCACACTAGCCTCAGAATCCAAGGCGGGGACGAAATACAAGTCCATCAATGTGTTTTGCGCATCCCGAATTCGGGAGAGCTCCAAGCGACCCTGAGCGATAGCCGATGCTTCGGCAATCCGGTCACCGCAGGGGTTAGGGCCCACAATAGTCCTTGTCAGTCTCCGCGCCTCGGCGGCCAAAGTCGGATCTTTGAGGGTGGCGACGGTCAAGCCGTGTCTCAACGCGTTGCGGCTCGAGCGGGCCTTGCCGCCAGTCGTGCGGGGGCCGCGGCTGCGGGCACTGTTTTTCCTGTTCGCCTCGGTCTGCTCAATCGAAGTCATGCCAGGTCCCGATGTTACGCCGGCACCATGGTCACCGAGGTCTTGCTCTCGTCCGCCGCCGCATCCAGGAGCGCGGGCAAATCCTTGGGCGCACGCCAGGACGCGTAGACCCGGTAGTCCTCAAGCTCCCGCAAAACCGCGGAACGGCGGCGCTCGAAATCACCGATCATCCGCTCGATCTTATCGAGCTCCGGCAAGCGCAACGCCATCGCCTGCGCGGTGACATGCCTCTCGTCGATGTCATAGGGGGCCAGAACCGCCAAAACCGACTGCCTGCCCGCCCCCCCCTTGAACCAGTTCGTGACATGGCCTTCGATCACGTCGTTGCGGTCGTCGGCATCGCACTCGACGATCGAAGCCAAAATCGTCCGAAGGGCGTCTTTGCGCAGGATCTCGATGATGGCGACCTCGGCCCGGCGCCACCTGCGGATCTGCAGACAGTGGTGGACGTAGTCGTTGATCCAGAACTCCTCAAACTCGTCTTGCGGCACGACCTTGGTCGACATTAACTCGACCATGGCCTTGTATTCGGAGGCCTGCTCGGTGCCGAGGATCGGCGGCCCTAGAAAAAACGACTCCATCGTCGTGGAAGGATACCTGCTGTTAGTTGGCATATTGCTCATGGGGTCGCGCCTTTCTTTGTTGAGGTTGAAGTGGAAGGAACGCGATATCGCGCACCTCGGACAGCCGTGAGTCGCGCAGCCTAAGTGCGTTAACTTTATTTTTTCGGAAGATATGTGGTACGTTTGGATAAGCGGGGCGCGTTTTATGCGGATTTGATCGACGTTGGCCGCCGTCGGACAAAACCATCTACAATCTGGCCGGCAATATTTGTCGCGCTCGGAGGTGGCGTGTCGCGGACAACTTTAGCGATCAAAGTGACGTGGCCCCGGTTGTCTGAACAGCGTTTCCGCGTCGATAAGTGGAGCGTCTGCCGGGGTTAGGCTGCCAGGCGGAGGGGGCTCGAATGCGGCCGGCGGCGATTGTAGAAGTCGAGGTAGTGCCCGATCGATGCGCGCGCCTCAGACGCGGCGTCGTAGGCTTTGAGATAGACCTCGGTGGCGATGTGGATCGCACGTGCCCAGACCGCTGACGCCATCGAATTTTCTCTCTCCAAACGTTTAACGAGGAAGCTGCCCATGAGGGTTGATGGGATCAAACCGTAGTTTCGGCGGCTATTTTACTTGCGCGATTTTTCTGATGATCGCTTTCGGAGGCGCACGCCTGGGCCTCCGCCGTTTTCGTCGATGAACTCGACGCCGGCTTCCTCCAACGTGCGGCGGACGGTGAGGTCATTCGCCGTCGTCATCGAAGTCTCACTTTCCGTTAGCTCCGCTCGGCGGATTGTAGTGACCCCCACTGCACACTCGCGCGCGAGGTCCTCCGCACTCCACCGAATGAGTGCGCGCGCAGCTCTGATTTGAGCACTGGTAAGCGGTAAAAATTTCATATTGACTCAATCATTCCATATGATATGTTTCATACCTATCACGATGTTTATTCTCAACAATTTTCGAGCCAGGAGGAAGTCATGAAGTTGCAGATACGGCCAACGTCCCTAGAGGATCATCGATCCTTCGTCCCCGGCTCCGGGGCTCAAAGCGACCAGGCGCCCCTTTGGCGGGAAAAGTACGGCCACCAGACCGCGCCGGCCGAACTGCCCGGCAGGCCCAGGCCGAGTCAGCTATGCTACGATGCCATTGCAAGATCATCCGCTAGCCTCGTTATCGCTGCGCACGCCAAATTCGTCGCCGCCCTCGCCGGTCACCCGCCACGGCCCATCCCGGTCGATGCTGATGCGATCGACCTTGAGGATCGCGCCGCTCACCTAGGCAAGGTTTTCAGCGCGCTGTCGGTCTATGTGGCGGTGATCCTAGACGATACCGCGCAGAACGTCCCCGGCAGGCTCGATCTTCCTCATGTCGAAGCGGATCCTTGCCGATCTCGCAGCCGATGTGACCGGGCTCATCGAGCATGCGGCCGAGGACATGGCGGGAGAACGCATATGAGCCGGATTTTCAGAGCTGTGGATCGCCGCCATTTCATCGGCGGCTCCGATGCCCGGGTCATCATGGGCGACGATGAAGCGGCCCTGGTGCGGCTTTGGCAGGAGAAGCGGGGCGAGGCCGAGCCGGAGGACCTATCCGATAACCTGATCGTCCAGCTCGGCCTGGTGACCGAGAACCTCAATCGGCTCTGGTACGAGCGCAACACCGGGCGGACCATCGAATGCGTGCAGCATCGGGTCCGGCATCCGGTGCTTGAAGTGGATGGGGGCCACCCTTGACGGCCTCGTCGCCGGCAGCGGGGCGGTGTTCGAGGCCAAGTTCATGCTGCCTTGGTCGTTTTCCGAGGAGGGGGCGGCCGAGAAGCACATGGCCCAGCTCCAGCACAATATGTGGGTGACCAACGCCTCGGTCAGCGGCGCTGTCGATCATCACCGGGGGCGGCAAGTGGGTTGAGCTGACCATCACGGCCGATCCGCTCTACCAGCACCTCCTGTTGACCGCCGAGAAGAAGTTCTGGCGCTGCGTCGAGAACGGTGAGCCCCCTCGCCTCTTTGGCGTCGAGCCGCCCCGGCCCCGCATCGCGGCCGTTCGCGTCGTCGATATGAGCTCGTCCAATGCCTGGGCCGAGCTTGCCGGGGTGTTTTGCCGGACCCGGTCGGCCTTTCTGGAGCACGAGAGCGCCAAGGCGGAACTCAAGGACCTGATGCCGGAGGACGCCAAGGAGGCCATGGGGCATGGCATTCGGGCCAAGCGGTCGAAGTCCGGAGCCGTGAGCTTCGATGTCCTGAGCCAGGAGGCAGCCCATGCACCGATCCAGTGAATCGATTGGCACCATCGCGGGGGCGCTCGCCAAGGCGCAGGCCGAACTCACCAACCCGGAGAAGTCGCTGACCGCGACCATCCGGTCACCGTTTCCACGGGAGACCGACCGGACGTTCCGCTATGCCTCGCTCTCGAGCGGGCTCGATATCGTCCGCAAGGCGCTGGGCAAGCACGAGATCGCGACCGTGCAGACCACGGCGATCGACGAGGCGGGGCTTATCCGGCTGACCACGGTGCTCGCCCATTCGTCCGGGGAATGGGTGTCATCGGACTGGCCGGTGTGCCCGGTCAGCGAGACGTCGGCACCCCATCGGATGGGCGCGGCCCTGACCTATGCACGGCGCTATGCCCTGTTCACCCTGGTCGGAATTGCCGGCGAGGATGACCTCGATGCGCCGGACCTCGGGGCCGCCCCCAAGGCCGGCGCCGATCAACCCTCCCAGCCCAATGGGCAAAAGCTGAACGGGCATGCCCTTCCCGACGACGGCCCCGCTCCGGCGGGTCCCCGAGCGCAGAACACCGCCAGCCCGCCCTGCGAAGCCCGTTTTGGCCCCCGATCAGTCGGCGGCGTTGCGGGATCGGCTGGTCGCCGAACTCGCCGGTCTTCAATCCGCCGACGAGGCGGCCAGCTGGGCCCATCGGAGCCTGCCCGCCAAGAACACGCTGACGGCCGCCGATGCCGAACTTGTCGAAGCAGGCTTCCGAGCACGGCTCGCGACATTCAGCGATGGGCAGCCCGCCAAGGGGCCGCACGCAGCCCTCCAGAGGCTGCCTGGGGTGCCGGCGGACCTCCCTAGCCCCGAAGCCGAGGCGCCGTCAGCGGCCACCGGAGAAGCAGGCGCCGGCGACGTCCACCCTGCTGGCAAGACCATTCGGTTGCGCGACAAGGACCACCTCAAATTCGTGTCCAAGCAAGCCTGCGTCGTGTGCGGCCGCGAGCCTTCCGATGCGCACCATCTTCGCTTCGCGCAGCCGCGAGCATTGGGGCGCAAGGTCAGCGATGAGTTCACGGTTCCGGTTTGTCGCCTTCATCATCGCGAGCTTCACCGGCAGGGTGACGAGGCGGCATGGTGGACGGGCCTCAAGATCGATCCCGTGCCGATTGCGTTCGCGCTTTGGCGAAGCACCCACCTCCATGGGGCATTTAGCAGCCCAGTCGGCCACGAAGTGCGGCCATGACGAGCGAGGGCTTGCGCCCCATCAACACGGCGGGTGAATAGAGTAGGCCGCGGCAGGGGAAATCAGGTCAAATTGCGCCGCGCGACGCAGGGTGGTCCCGACCGCCTGGTGGACTGGGCGGGCGGGGGAAGCGGTCGGAACCGATTTGCCTTTTGGGGGAAAGGCAGGCTCGGTCTTACCCCCATCAGCTAAATGCCGCGACCCGAAGTTGCAATCAAGGAAAACGGCTCGGCTTTGCACCGTCAGAGCGCGGTACGGCGTCCGATCCGGAACATCCAATTTGTATCCGAGGGAGGCTGCGGGCCCCTATACATGCGCGGTGGCCAACAACTGCTGTTGGCCCTGCACTTGCTGAGTGACCAGCGACCCACCGGCGCCGTTGCTGGAGACCGCGAAGGCTGATGCCATATAGTTCCCGAGCAGCGCGATGTTGGCCGTATTTGTGCCATCGCTTAACGTGAGGGTGCCACCGAGATTGTTGCTGGCTTCAGAAAAGGCCAGGGTCGTATTCGAACCGAATGCGATATCCGCCAAGTTCAGTATGTCTGGTCCGGTGAACCCCGCAATCTGGCCGGCGAACGATGCAGACTGGTCGAGCTTAAGAACTCCGGCGCCCGCAAACGTCACCTTGTCGCTGGCCGAAGCGCTGCCGCCACCGAGCTCCACATAGCCGGCGGTGGGTACCGTATAATTGGACCCTGTGTTCCAATTGGCGTCGTAAGGATTCTCGAACCACGTGGCGACGTCCAATGCAGCGCCAACGCCGATTGGGGCGTTGGTAATTGAGCCGTTATCGAGTGTTCCGCTGAGCGAGGTCTGCATCCAATTGGCGGCAAAGGTGACGGTGACACTCGACCAAGTGTACTGGTTTGCGGTGTCGTAGAGGCTCACCCAATGGGTGCCATCATGGTTCGTGCCATATTGTTCGACCAGGTTGCCTTGAGCATCTCGGTCGTCTGTGAACCAGGCCCAGCTTGCTGTGCCTGAGGTGTCGTACGCGTTGGTCCAAACGCGACCATTGTCCATATTGATCGTCCGCGAGGCAAGATTGCCCAGCGCATCGAACACCGCAACCTGCGAACTCCAAGGGGTTGCGTTGGCGGTGTCATAATCGGTCACTTCATTGGTGGTCGCGCCGGTCAGATTGGCGGCGTTGCCCGCCGCGTCGGTTATCGTGGCCGAGCCAAGATTGACCGAGGTTGCGGTCAGGTTGGGCGTGATTTGGCCCGCCGCCACGGCGTAGCTGAAGGTCAACGCATTGGTGCCCGAACCGCCCGTGTAGGTCGCGGTGCCGCCGTCGTCGAGGGTGAGGGTCGGGACACCACCCGCAACCAGCACCACTTCGCTCATATTGAGGGTCATGGTAACGGTCTTCGCGACATTCGAGTTGCCGCTCGGGGGCGTCTCCACTACCGAGTTGACGGTCGGGGTGGTGGTGTCGATTTGTGGGCCGCTCTGGGCGAGGCCGGCCGGCGACAGACCGGCAGCATTTCCGCCACCATCCTGTATGGTTGCGCCGTTGAGATTGACCGCGGTCGCCGCAAGCGACGCCGTGTTCTCGCCGACCGCGACCATGTAGGCGAAGGTCAGCGCGGTCGTGCCCGTGCCACCCGTATAAGTCGCGGTACCACCGTCGTTGAGAGTGAGCGTGGGGGTGCCGCCCGCGACCGTCACCGCGCCGCTGAAGTTGAGCGTCAATGTGACTGTGTTTGCAGCATTCAGATCACCGCTCGCGGGCAACTCCGCAACCGAGATCAGAGTCGTATTTTGCGCCGGCGGATCAATTTGCAGGTTCGGGAAGGTCGTCAAAGCGCCGGACAAATCAGCGGCATTGCCTGCTGCATCCGTTATCGCCGCGCCGTTAGGCAAGTTGGCCTGGGTGATTGCAAGTGCTGACACCGTACTGTCGCTCAAACCGACCGTATAGCTGAAGGTCAACGTATTGCTGCCGGTACCGCTCGAATATACTGCGGTGCCGCCATCGTTGAGCGTCAGCGTCGGCGTGCCGGTGACGTTCACCGCCTCGCCGAAGGCAAGCGTCATCGTGATGGTATCGGTAGGGACTAGGACGCCGCTTGCCGGTAGGGCAAGAACCTGGGTCACCGCCGGTGCGGTGGTATCGATTTGTGCGCCGGCTTGAGCTTGGCCAGAGACGGACAGGCCGGCGGCGTTGCCGGCTAGATCGTTAACGGTTGCGCCGTTGAGGTTGATCGCTAACGTCGTTAGCGACGCCGCATTTTGTCCCGCCACCACCGTATGGCTGAAGGTCAGCGCGCTAGTGCCGGATCCGCCTGTATAGGTCGCGGTGCCCCCATCGCTGAGCGTCAACGTCGGAACGCCGCCGGATACCGTCACCGCCTCGCTCAAATTAAGCGTGAGGGTAACTGTCTTCCCGGCTTTCAGGTGACCGTTCGAGGGACTTTCTACAATCGAGGTGAGCGTCGGATTCGTGGTGTCGATCTGAAGGGTGCCGGCCGGATTGGTCACCGCGCCGGTGAGGTTGGCGGCGTTGCCGGCCAGGTCCGCGATGCGTCCCGGTGACGGCCGTCACCGCCAGGTCGGACACGTTCTGCCCGGCCGCCACCGTGTAGTGGAAGACCAGGGCGCTGCTGCCGGTGCCGCTCACATAGCTGGCGGTGCCGCCGTCGTTGAGGGTGAGCGTCGGGGTGCCGGTAACGTTCACCGCCTCGCTCAGGTTGAGCGTCAGCGTCACCACGCTGCCGGTCCCGAGGTCGCCGGCGCCGGCCGCGATGCCGGTGCCGGAGGCCACCAGCGACGATACGGTCGGGGCGGTGGTGTCGATCTGCAGGGTGCCGGCCGGATTGGTCACCGCGCCGGTGAGGTTGGCGGCGTTGCCGGCCAGCGTCCTTGACGGTGGCGGTCCCAGGTTGACGGCCGTGACCGCCAGGTCGGCCACGTTCTGCCCGGCCGCCACCGTGTAGCTGAACACCAGGGCGTTGCTGCCGGTGCCGCTCACGTAGCTGGCGGTGCCGCCGTCGTTGAGGGTCAGGGTCGGGGTGCCGGTGACGTTCACCGCCTCGCTCAGGTTGAGCGTCAGCGTCACCACGCTGCCGGTCCCGAGGTCGCCGGCGCCGGCCGCGATGCCGGTGCCGGAGGCCACCAGCGACGATACGGTCGGGGCGGTGGTGTCGATCTGCAGGGTGCCGGCCGGGTTGGTCACCGCGCCGGTGAGGTTGGCGGCGTTGCCGGCCCCGTCCTTGACGGTGGCGGTCCCAGGTTGACGGCCGTCACCGCCAGGTCGGACACGTTCTGCCCGGCCGCCACCGTGTAGCTGAACACCAGGGCGCTGCTGCCGGTGCCGCTCACGTAGCTGGCGGTGCCGCCGTCGTTGAGGGTGAGCGTCGGGGTGCCGCCCGTAACGTTCACCGCCTCGCTCAGGTTGAGCGTCAGCGTCACCACGCTGCCGGTCCCGAGGTCGCCGGCGCCGGCCGCGATGCCGGTGCCGGAGGCCACCAGCGACGATACGGTCGGGGCGGTGGTGTCGATCTG
>CAVRHR010000004.1:0-617500 GCA_963721005.1 uncultured Alphaproteobacteria bacterium
TCTGGAATGATCCCGGATCAGGCTGCGGCACTTGCGCGCCGCAGCGCGCCCGGGAAAAGCATCGAGGCAGCGGCGCCTGCATCAACACCGACGCAGAATTCACCAAAAACTAACCCTGTCGAAAGCTTCCGGCTGAGGCCGAGGCCGGTTTGGATTATGGTTCTTAACCATACGGTCGCGGCTTCGGGCGCAGGGGGAATTCATGCATCACCGGTCTCGTTTTCTGATCGCGGGCGCGGCGGCCGGCCTCATCGCCTTGGCGGCGCAATCGCAAGCGGCGCTCGCCAGCCCCAGCATGGTGGCGTTCGGCGGCTATGCGGCCGGCACCATCGTGGTGAAAACCAACGAGCGGCGGCTTTATCTGGTGATCGATGCGCAACATGCGCTGAGCTATCCGGTCGGCGTCGGCAAGGCCGGCAAGCAATGGCAGGGCACCTCGCAAATCGACGGCAAATATGTGCGCCCGGCCTGGTCGCCGCCCGCCGAGGTCAAGCGCGACAAGCCCTCGCTGCCGGACGTCATTCCGGGCGGCACGCCGCAAAACCCCATGGGGGTCGCCGCCATGACGCTGGCCGGCACCGAATACGCCATCCACGGCACCAACATGCCGGGCTCGATCGGCGGCTTCGTGTCCTACGGCTGCATCCGCATGTACAACCAGGACATCACCGACCTGTTCGGGCGGGTGAGCGTGGGGACGAGCGTGGTGGTGACAAGGTAGGCGAACAGCTTTCGGACTTTTCCCGGGCGCAGCGCAGCACTTCTTAGTGGTGCGCTGCTGACCCGGGATCGTTCCGGGCGCGGAGGGTGGACGATCCCGGATCTGCGGCGCAGCACTCCGCTTCGCTCCGTGCCGCACCGCGTCCGGGAAAAGTGCTGCCGCCTCGACAGCATCTTCAAAAATCCGAAGCCACGCCCTTCACTTCCCAGTCGCCGTAGCGGGCCGGGTCGAGACCGCCGCGGCCGGCGATTTCCGGCGGGCGTTGGGCTTGGGCCCGTTCGCGCTCGGTGCGGCGCGCCGCCGCTTCGGCGAGCGCGCGCTCGGCGGCGGGGGTGAGCGGCTTTTTGGGTGCGGTTTCGTCCTTCTGGCTCATGCACCTTAGATGCGCCGCTGGGTGTCACCGTCAAGACCCCGCATCGGAGCCGTCAGCCATGCGCATCGGTTTTGGTTTCACCGGGAGCGAAAACGGCCTACCACCCACCGATGTCGAAGAAACCGCAGAATGCCAAGAAGACCTCGATAGCACCCGAGCCGCCGGGACTGCCGGCGCGGCGGCTCGCGGCCGAGATCCTGGACGGCGTGCTGCGCCGCCGGCGGCCGCTCGACGAATTGCTCGATGTGGCGGCGAATCCGGGCCTGGGGGCACTCGCCGATCGCGACCGCGCCTTGGTGCGCCATCTGGTCGCCACCGTGCTGCGGCGGCTCGGGACATTGCGGCACATCCTCGGCATTTTCCTCGAGCGTGGCCTGCCAGCCGATGCGCCGCGGGCCGAGAGCGCACTGCTGCTGGGCGTGGCGCAAATTCTCTGGCTCGAGGTGCCGGATCATGCGGCGGTCGATCTGGCGGTACGACTGGTGCATGCCGACCGCCGCGCGGCGCGCTATGGCGGGCTGGTCAACGCGGTGCTGCGGCGGGTGGCCCGCGAGGCCGCTCAGCATCTCGCCGGAGTCGACACCACGCTCCTGGATACGCCCAATTGGCTGATGGCGCGCTGGGTGGCGGCCTACGGGACCGCGACCGCGCGGGCGATCGCGGTTGCTCATTCCCACGAGCCGGCGCTCGACCTCACCGTCAAGCAGGAGCCGGCCCATTGGGCCGGCGTGCTGGGAGGCCGGGTGCTGCCGAGCGGAACCGTGCGGGCGCCGGTGCATGGGCCGGTGTCGGGGCTGCCCGGATATCTCGAGGGCGCCTGGTGGGTGCAGGACGCGGCCGCGGCACTGCCGGCGCGCCTCCTTGGCGACGTGGCCGACAAGACGGTGGCCGATCTGTGCGCGGCGCCGGGCGGCAAGACCGCGCAGCTCGCGCTCGCGGGCGCCCGGGTGGTGGCGGTCGATCGGGCGCAGGCCCGCATCGAGCGGGTCGGCGTCAATCTCAAGCGGCTCGGCCTCACCGCCGAGATCGTCACCGCCGATGTCCTCGACGCCGAGCTGCCGCAGCTGCCGGCGGGCCACTTCGACGCCGTCCTGCTCGATGCGCCCTGCTCCTCGACCGGAACCGTGCGGCGTCATCCGGACGTGCCGTGGCGCAAGCAACCCGAGGACATTGCGGCGCTGGCGGTGCTCCAGCGCCAGATGCTGGCCCGCGCGGTCGCGCTGGTCAAGCCGGGCGGCCTGCTGGTCTATTGCGTCTGCTCGCTCGAGCCGGAGGAGAGCAGCGAGGTCATCGCGGAGTTTCTCGCCCGCGATACCGGCTTCCGCCGCCGGCCGATCTCGGCCGGCGAGATTCCCGGCATCGAGGATTTTATCACCCCGGCCGGCGACCTGCGGACGCTGCCCTGCGGGCTCCCCGATCCGGATCCCCGCATGGCCGGCCTCGACGGCTTCTTCGCGGCTCGGCTCGAACGGGCCTGAGCGGCACTTCGTCCCGGTCCGCGGATTATCCACAGTTGGCCGCCAGCGATCCCTTCGCTATGTTCCCGCCGCGGGCCAGAAACGCCGTGATCCAGGAGCATTTTCGGGATCGGCCCGCCCTGCGCGAGGCAGGGTGGAGTCCGGGTTTCCGTCCGAAAATGCGACAACGCAAAATATGACAGGAGCGAAAGGATCGATGTCGCGCGCCTCGGTCGCGGAACATGCCAAACTGTCCGTGCTCCTGGCGCGTGGCCTGCTTCGCAAGCTGGTCGGCCGGGTGAGCGGGCATGCGGTGCTCAATTGGTCAATGCCGGCCAAGACCGATCGTCTGGTCATCTCGCCGCAGGATTTGCGCACCGCCGACGCCACCCGGGCGAGCGAAATCTATGCGGGCCGCTTCGTGTTCGCCGGCAAGGTGGTGACCTGCGATGCCCGTTCGCCGTTCGACGTAGCCCCGCCGTCGGAGGACTGGGCGATCGCGCTTCTGGGGTTCGGCTGGCTGCGGCATTTGCGCGCCGCCAATTCGGGCATCACCCGCGCCAATGCCCGCGCTCTGGTGGACGAATGGATCACCCAGCACAGCACCATGGAGCCGATCGCCTGGCGGCCCGAGGTGCTGGCGCGCCGGATCATCTCGTGGCTGAGCCAAGCGACCCTGCTGCTCGACAATTCGGACGTGCGGTTCTATCGCCGCTTCATCCGCAGCCTGACCCGGCATGTCCGCCAATTGCGCCGCACCGCCCCCGAAGCGCTCGACGGCGCGCCGCGGCTGCAGGCCATGATCGCCCTCACCTATGCGAGCCTGTGCATGGCCGGGCAGGCACGCCACAGCAAGACGGCGACCAGGCGTCTGGGCGACGAGCTTGAGCGGCAGATACTGCCCGACGGCGGCCATATCAGCCGCAATCCGGGCGCCCTGATCGAGCTTCTGGTCGATCTTCTGCCGCTGCGGCAGCTGTTCACCGCCCGCAACCTGGCGCCGCCGGAAGCGCTGCTCAATGCCATCGACCGCATGATGCCCATGCTGCGCTTCTTCCGCCACGGCGACGGCAGCTTCGCGCTGTTCAACGGCATGGGGCCGACCCCGACCGACCTGCTCACCACCATCCTGGCCTATGACGATGCCCGCGGCACGCCGGTCGCGAACGCGCCCCATTCCGGCTACCAGCGCGTCGATGCCAGCGGCACAGTGGTGCTGATGGATACCGGCACGCCGCCGCCGATCGCGGCCAGCACCGAGGCGCATGCCGGCTGCCTCTCGTTCGAGCTGTCGACCCGGCAGAACCGGATCGTGGTCAATTGCGGATTGCCGGCCACCAGCCGCGACAGCTGGCGGCAGGTGGCGCGCGCGACTGCCGCGCATTCGACCGTGACCTTCAACGACGCCTCCTCGTGCCGGTTCGTGGAATCGGGGCCGATCAAGCACCTGCTCAACGGCATGCCGATCGTCAGCGGCCCGCACCGGGTGGCGGCCGAGCGCGGCACCCAGGAGGGCGGCGCCATCGTGCTGCGCACCTCCCACGACGGCTATGTGTCGAGCTTCGACGTCATCCACGAGCGCTCCCTGATGCTCTCCGCCGACGGCCGACGGCTCGACGGCGAGGACGTATTTTCGCCGGCGCATGGCGAGACCATCGCGGCCGGCAGCGACCAATTCGCCATCCGGTTCCACCTGCATCCCTCCGTCAAGGCCAACCGCCTGTCCGACACCCACGGCGCCATGCTGGTGATGGGCAACAAGGAGGTGTGGACGTTCACCGCCTACGAGGATCGCATCGATCTCGAGGAGAGCGTCTATCTGGCGGGCAATGACGGGCCGCGCCGGGCCGTGCAGCTGGTGATCCACGGCCGCGCCCGCAACGTGATGCGGGTGCAATGGACATTCGCCATGTCGACCGCGCCGACCGCCGCGCCGCGCCGCGGCCGCGGCGAGGAGCCGCAATTGCCGCTGTGAGAGATGTGATGACCGCTCCTGCGACCGACCCGCTGTGCAAGATTTCCCGCGCCCTCATCTCGGTGTCCGACAAGACCGGCCTGATCGAGCTCGCCCGCGCGCTCGATCGCCTCGGGGTCGAGATCGTCTCAACCGGCGGCACCCGCAAGGCGCTCAGTGAGGCGGGGCTCGAGGTGCTGGACGTCGCCGAGCTCACCGGCTTTCCCGAGATGATGGATGGCCGGGTCAAGACCCTGCACCCCGGTGTGCACGGCGGTCTGTTGGCGATCCGCCGCAACCGCGAGCATGCCGCCGCGCTGGCGCAGCACGGCATCCGGCCGATCGATCTCCTGGTGGTCAACCTCTATCCGTTCGAGGAGACCGTCGCCAAGGGCGCCGACTTCGAGACTTCAGTGGAGAACATCGACATCGGCGGCCCGGCCATGATCCGCGCCGCCGCTAAGAACCATGACGACGTGACGGTGGTGGTCGAGCCGCAGGACTACGCGCCGCTCATGGCCGAGCTCGCGCAGCATGCCGGCAAGACCACGCTGTCGCTGCGGCGCCGTCTCGCCGCCAAGGCCTATGCGCGCACCGCCGCCTACGATGCCGCCATCTCCAACTGGTTCGCCGCCGAGCTCGCCGATCCGGCCCCGGCCTATCGGGCGGTGGCGGGCCGCTTGGTCGAAGCGCTACGCTACGGCGAGAACCCGCACCAGTCAGCGGCGTTCTACCGCACCGGCGAGAGCCGCTTCGGCGTCTCCACTGCACGCCAGCTGCAGGGCAAGCAGCTCTCCTACAACAACATCAACGACACCGACGCGGCCTATGAGTGCGTGGCCGAGTTCGATCCCAAGCGCACCGCCGCCTGCGCCATCATCAAGCATGCCAATCCGTGCGGCGTGGCCGAGGCGGCAAGCCTGCTTGCGGCCTATCGCAGGGCGCTGGCCTGTGATCCGGTCTCGGCCTCTGGGGGCATTGTGGCGCTCAACCAGACCCTCGATGGGCAGACGGCGCGTAGCATCATCGAAATCTTCACCGAAGTGATCATCGCGCCGGATGCCACGCCAGAGGCGATCGCGATCATCAGAGCCAAGAAGAATCTCCGCCTCCTGCTCGCCGGCGGCCTGCCGGATCCGCGCGCGACCGGTCTGGCGGTCAAATCGGTCGCTGGCGGCCTTCTGGTGCAGTCGCGCGACAATGCGGTCGTCGATGACCTGGAGCTGAAGGTGGTAACCGCCCGGGCGCCCACCAATTCCGAGCTCGAGGAGCTGGCATTCGCATTCCGGGTGGCCAAGCACGTCAAGTCGAACGCCATTGTGTTTGCCAAGGATCGGGCCACCGTCGGAGTCGGGGCGGGGCAGATGAGCCGGGTCGATGCGGCGCGCATCGCGGTCCGCAAGGCCGCCGACGCTGCCCGCGCGGCCGGATCGCCCGAGCCACTCACCAAGGGCTCGGTGGTGGCGTCGGATGCCTTCTTCCCGTTCACGGACGGGCTATTGGTTGCGATCGAAGCCGGGGCCACCGCGGTGATCCAGCCCGGCGGCTCGATGCGCGACAACGAGTTGATCCGTGCCGCCGACCAGCACGGCGTCGCCATGGTGCTCACCGGCACGCGGCATTTCCGGCATTGAGACCTCACACAGCGCCCCACAGCTCCGGCGGTGCAAGCGCGGACGCCGGCGCCGCGATCTCCTCCCTCGCCCCGGAGGGGAGAGGGATGGGGTGAGGGGGCTCCGCCATTTGTGTGTCGCGAATCGATGCCGGATGCGCGCCTAGATTTGCTTGCGCTTGCGCAGCAGCAGGCAGATCGAGCGATCCAACATGATCGAGAGTGTGGGAACCCCCTCACCCCAGCCCTCTCCCCTTCGGGGCGAGGGAGCGCGCCAACGCGCGCTGTGCGTTTTGTGGTCCAAATTCACATCGCAACAGCAAGACGGCGGCAAAATTGCGCGTCAGTTGGGCTTGCGCTTCAGCCTTCGCTTGAGAATGGCCAAGTACAAGAAATAGCTCGCCAGCAGAGAGCCGCACACCAGGCCGAATCCGGGCCAGACCAGCTCCGTTCCGGTGACGCCCTGGGAGAGGTCCTCGACAATGGTCTTGGTGTTGGAAACGAAGATCAGCACGCCGCCGAGACCGCCGAGCCCGAGGTGCAGGTTGGAGATCACGGCGGCGACACCGAACAGCTGCTGATGCAATGACAGCGGCGCCTCGGCGCGCGGCAGCTGCGCGAGCAGGGGCTCGACCTTTCGCATCAGATAAATGTGGGGCACCAGGGCGAGCGCCAGCATTCCCGCGAGCGCAAGAGCGACGAAAGCGTAGAAGCTGTCGGCCGTGGCCGCGGGAGCGCCCGAAGATCCGAACACCAGGGTGAGGACGAACGCGATCAGCAGATAAAATCCCATGAGCCACAGGATGAGGCGCTGCCGCTGCCGCAGGTGGACCGAAAGGCTTTCCTTCTGGGCCTCGTCCACCAGATAGCTGCGCCAATGGCCGAACAGCCAGGGATTCGGGCAGCGGTACACAAAGCCGCCGTCCGGGGCAGGCTTGAATGAATTCTGCACGGCTCTTTCGTACCAACTCGCCACGTCTATTCCCCGATCACTGCCGGTCTGGGTCAACTCTCTAAAGCATGATCCCGACAAGTCGTAGACTTTTCGGATAAGATTATGCGCAACGTCAAAATGATCAGAGCGATATCCGATTCAATCCGATCGGATAGCCCTATAGGCGAATTTCTACTGCCGGACCAGATCGCCCAGCAGGCTCGCCGCCACCGTGAGCTTGGAGACCGTCAGCCCCGAATTGGCGATCTCCTGCACCTGGAGCCGGATGCGGTCGACCTCCTGGCGGCGCGGGGCGATCCAGGCCTCGACCGCGTCCGCGCCGGCCGCCCCGTTGCCCGCCATGGCGGCGGCAAGCCGCCGCTCGGCGTCGCCGATCGAATCGAGCGCACGATCAAGCGCCAGGCGGTCGAAATAATCGGCGGCGTTGATCTCCCGGGCGGCGCGCACGATGCGATCGAGCCGGAAGATCGATTCGGCGGCAAAATAGGTGGCCGCCACATCGGCGATCTTCTGCCGGGTGCGGTCCGCCACGCTCACGATGTCGGGGGCAGCCAGCAGGCCCGGAAGATCGGCGAACCGGCGCGCCAGCCCATCCGGCACGCCTTGTTGCTTCAGCTCGGCCTCGCGGGCCGCACGCGCCGCCGCCGCCTCCGGCACCAGTGCGGTGGCGAGCGCCGCCTCGACCTCGGCGATGCCTTGGCGGTAATGCTCGACAATCGCGGCCAGGCCCTGCGAAAAGTCCGCATTGCGCAGGAACCAGATCAAGCGATCGCGCAGCAGATTCTGCACGGCGCCGTAAAGCTCGCCCTGCAGCTTGGCGGAGACTTTGTTGTCGAGCCCATCGATCCCGGCATTGAGCGCCGACATCTCGTAGCTGTCGCGCACCGCCGCGAAGGCAGCCGCCATCGTGGCCACCGGTGCCCCGGTCTGATCCTCGATCTCCACCGCAAAGGACGGTCCGCCGCGGTTGATGATCGAGTTGGCGAGCTGGGTCGCGATGATCTCGCGGCGCAGGCGATGACGCTCAGGCGCATCCGGGAACCGCTCCAGGATCGCCTTGGGAAAGTAGCGCGTGAGCTCGCGGCCGAGATAAGGATCGTCCGGAACGTTGGATTCCAGGAGGTCGTCGTAGAGCGACAGCTTGGCATAGGCGAGCAGCACCGCGAGCTCGGGCCTGGTCAGCGGCTGCGAGCGGCGGCGGCGCTCCGCGATCTCGGTATCGTCGGGCAGGAACTCGACCGCGCGGTCGAGCAGGCCGCGCCGCTCCAGGTTCTGCATCAGGCGTTGCTGGAAGCCGAGAAACTCGAGCCCGCGCCGCGCCGAAAGCGACAGCGCGAGCGTCTGCAGATAGTTGTTGCGCAGCACCAGCGCCGCCACGTCCTCGGTCATCGCCACCAGCAGCGCGTTGCGGTCGTCGCGTGACAGCCTTCCATCGCGCATCGCCGGCATCAGCGCGATCTTGATATTGACCTCGATGTCGGAGGTGTTGACCCCGGCCGAGTTGTCGATCGCGTCGGTGTTGAGCCGCACGCCCTTGAGCGCCGCCTCGATGCGGGCGCGCTGGGTCATGCCGAGATTGGCGCCCTCCCCGATCACCTTGCATCTGAGCTCGGCGCCGGTCACCCGGATGGCGTCATTGGCGCGGTCGCCGGCGGCCTCGTCGGTCTCGGCGGCAGCCCGCACATAGGTGCCGATGCCGCCGAACCAGAGCAGGTCGGCCGGCATCTTGAGGATGGCGTTCATCAATTGCTGCGGATTGGTTTTGGGCGCGTCGAGCCCGACCAGCTTCTGGGCCTGCGGCGACAGCGTGATCTCCTTGAGGCTGCGCGAATAGACCCCGCCGCCGGGCGAGATCAGCGACTTGTCGTAGTCCTGCCAGCTCGAGCGCGGCAGCGCGAACAGGCGCGCGCGCTCCGCGAAGCACTTCTCCGGATCGGGCGCCGGATCGATGAAGATGTCGCGGTGATCGAACGCCGCCACCAGCGCGATGGTGTGCTCGCGCAGCATGCCGTTGCCGAACACGTCGCCCGACATGTCGCCGACCCCGACCACGGTGAACGGTGTCTTGCCGATGTCGACATCCATCTCGCGGAAATGCCGCTTGACGGATTCCCAGGCGCCGCGTGCCGTGATGCCCATCTGCTTGTGGTCGTAGCCGGCCGAGCCGCCGGACGCGAAGGCGTCGCTCAGCCAGAAGCCGTGCTGATCCGCGATCTCGTTGGCGATGTCCGAGAAGGTGGCGGTGCCCTTGTCGGCGGCGACCACCAGATATGGATCGTCGCCGTCGTGGCGCACCACGTTGCGGGGCGGGATGACGCCAGCATCGCCGAGATTGTCGGTCAAGTCGAGCAAGGTCGACATGAACAGCCGGTAGGCGGCGGTGCCTTCGGCCTGGATGGCCTCGCGCGGGCCCTTGGGCAGCAGCTTGGGCACGAACCCGCCCTTGGCGCCGACCGGCACGATCACCGCATTCTTGACCTGCTGCGCCTTGACCAGGCCGAGGATCTCGGTGCGGAAGTCCTGCGGCCGGTCCGACCAGCGAATGCCGCCGCGCGCCACCTTGCCGAAGCGCAGATGCACCGCCTCCACGCGCGGCGAATAGACCATGATCTCGTAGAGCGGCTTGGGCAGCGGCATGCCGTCAAGCCGGCGGCTGGCGAACTTGATGGCGATGATCGCCACAGCTTGGCCGGAAGCGTCGATCTGATAGAAGTTGGTGCGCTCGGCCGCGCGCACCGCATTGACGAAGCGGCGCAGAATGCGGTCCTCGTCCAGGCTCTCGACCGCCTGCAGGCTGGTCTCGATCGCGGCCGCGATCTTCGCCTCGCCGGCGGCGCGTGCCTCGGCGACGCCGCCCTGGCGCGGATCGAAGCGCATGTGGAACAGCCGCACGACGTCGGCCGCGATGCCGGCATGCCGGACCAGCGTCGTCCATAGATAGTCCTGGGAATAGGGCACGCGAATCTGCCGCAGGAAGCGCGAGATGGCGCGCACAAGGGCGACTTCGCGCCACATCACGCCGGCGGTCAGCACCAGCGCGTTGTAGCCGTCGCTTTCGGCGCCGCCGCGCATCACCACCAGGAAGGTCGCCTCCAGTCGCTGCTTGGCGTCCGTCAGGTCGACCGCGCCGCCGTCGAGCCGCGCCAGCAACATGTCGTGGAACCAGACATCGGGCTCGTGCGGCTGCCCTACCGCGATCTGGTAGGTCTGCTCGTCCACCACCTGGAATCCCATGTTCTCCAGCACCGGCACCCGTTCCGACAGCGGGATCGGCCGGCCATGGCTCCAGACCTTGAGCCCGATGCCCTCGCCCTGCTCCGGTACGCGGCGGCGAAAATCGACGCCGAGCGGACGATTTTCCGACAGCCCCTCGATGACCCGGATATCGTCGAGCGCGACCTGCGGCGAATAGGCCTCGCGATAGCCCTGCGAGAAGGCCTCGCCATAGCGCGCCAGCAGAGCCTGCGCCTTGACGGGCGCATGGGCATCAGCGAGCGCCTCGGTGAGACCATCGCCCCAGGTGCGGACGATGCCGGCGATGGCGGCCTCCAGGTCAGCGCGGTCAGGATCGGGCGCCGCGCCGGCACGACGCCCGATGATGAAGTGGACCCGCACCAGTGGGCCTTCGGGAAAGAACGGATGGAAGGCGCTGACATGGCCGTTATAGGCGGCGGCCAGATAGTCGCCGATGGTCTTGCGGGCATCGCTATCGTAACGGTCGCGCGGCACGAACACGAATACCGAGACGAAACGGTCGAAGCGGTCGCGCCGCGGCAGCACGCGCACGCGCGGGCGCTCGTCGAGCTGCAGGATCGCGAGCGCGAACCGGTAGAGCATGTCGTCGTCGATCTGGAACAGCTCGTCGCGCGGATAGTTCTCCAGCACATTGACCAGCGCCTTGCCGGAATGTCCGTCCGGATTGAAGCCGGCACGCACCACCACATCGTCCACCTTGCGGCGCAGATACGGGATGGTGCGGGTCGAGCGCGTATAGGCGGTCGAGGTGAAAAGCCCGATGACCCGGATCTCGCCCGCCAGGCGCCCTTCGGCATCGAGCCGCTTGATTCCGACATAATCCATGTAGACGCGCCGGTGCACCCGCGAGCGCAGGCCCGATTTGGTGACGAACAGGAGCCGTGGCTCGTCGAGGAACTTGCGGATATCCGGCGTGATGGTGACCGGCTGATCGCCGGTACGCACCACCCTGGTGTCGCGCTCGCGCAACAGGCCGAGCCCGGTCTCGAATTGCGGCTCGAGCGCGTTGCCGTCGGGGCTGGTCCGGTAGTGGCGTATGCCCAGAAAGGTAAAATTGTTGGCGACCAGCCATTCCAGGAATTGCACCGCCTCGGCGACCTCGGCGGGCGCGAGCGGCGGCGGGCTCGCCTTGATGCCGGCGATGATCTCGGCGAGGTGGCTCATCATCGGGCGCCAATCCTGCACGCAGATCCGGATGTCGGCCAGCACCTGGTCGAGCGCCGCCACGATCTCGCCACGCCTGGCGTCGTCGTCGATGCGCGCCACATGGATATGGATGAAGCTCTCCCGCAGCACGCCGGCGGCCGGCATCGCCTTGAGCTCCGACAGCCGGCCCTCCGGGTCGCGGGCCACGGTGAAGATCGGGTGCACCACCAGGCGCACATCGACGCCGCGCTCCGCCAGCTCCGCCATCACCGAGTCGACCAGGAACGGCATGTCGTCGTTGACGATCTCGAGCACCGAGACGTCTTTGAGCCGGTCGCCCGCGATGGCGTCGGGCGGGGCCTCGAGCCTGATCTTGCAGGTGCCGGGCCGGCGGATGGCGACGAGCGACCAGGCCCGCTCTGCCACGGCCGCGACCTCGCGGGCCTGGTAGGCGAGAAAGTCCTCCGGTACCGCGCGGGCGAATAGCCCCGCCAGGAAGGCCGCCGGAATGTCCCGGCGTTGGCCGAGCAGCACCGCGGCGGCATCGATCAATGCCGCGACCGCCTGCTCGTTGCTCGTGCCCGAATGCGTGTCGACCATGATGTCCCTTCAGTCTCGCCAGGAACCACTCGAAGCCTTGCGCCCCGTGTCTAGCATCGGCAACGTCGCATCGCGACACCGGTTGTCGGCAAGGCGATGAATTGATGACGATTTAAGGCAAGAGCCGCCGGCTGGTGCGATGGGCGAGGCGCAGAGTATAGAATCCAGGGAAGCTCAGCAGGAGACCATGCCGTGCGCAAAGCCAGGAAGAACGTCGCCAAACCGCGACCCGACGCCAAAAAGCAGGCCCGTCCGCGACGCGCGCCGAGGCACGGGCGGGCGCATCCGGACTCCGGGATCATGGCCTTGCGGCTGCAGCCGGCCCGGCTGAGCCCGGCCATGGCGGTCTTTTTCACGCTCTGCGAGGACAAGCAGGGCTTCGTCCCCAACGTGCTCCAGGCCTTCAGCTTCGACATGGCCAAGCTCGAAGCCTTCGTGGCCTATCGCAACGACCTGATGCTGGGCGCCTCCGGACTTTCGCCGCTCGAGCGCGAGATGATCGCCACGGCGGTATCGGCGCAGAACCATTGCTTCTATTGCCTCACCGCGCACGGCGCCGCGGTGCGCAATCTCGCGGGCGATCCGGTGCTGGGCGAGATGGTGGCGATGAACTATCGGGCGGCGGATTTGAGCAAGCGGCAGCGCGCGATGCTGGACTTCGCCATCAAGCTCACGGTCGAGCCCTGGGGGATCGAGGAGCACGACCGCGCGCACTTGCGCGACGCCGGCTTCGCGGATCGCGACATCTGGGACATCGCGGCGGTGGCATCGTTCTACAACATGACCAACCGTCTCGCGTCGGCGACCGACATGCGGCCGAACCGCGAATATCACGCGCTGGCGCGATGAGAGATTCCGTCATGAACAGCGCGCGGATTTCCGCTGCACCTCTCCCCGCGCGCAAGGCCAGGAATGCTGGGTGCGCCTCGCGGCGTTGGCAGTTCCACATCGCGCGTGCCCTTCTTGCGCTCACGCTGGGCCTCGGCACCGCGGCGGCGCAAACCCCTTCACCGCACGGGGTGGTGGTCGCCCAGGAGGCGCGGGCAGCCCAGGTCGGGATGGATGTGCTCCGGCGCGGCGGCAACGCGGTCGATGCCGCGGTCGCCACCGGATTCGCCATGGCGGTGACCTATCCGCGCGCCGGCAATCTCGGGGGCGGCGGCTACATGCTGATTCATCTGGCCGGCCGGCATTCCGACGTGGCGA
Source organism: uncultured Alphaproteobacteria bacterium (assembly GCA_963721005.1). GTDB lineage: Bacteria > Pseudomonadota > Alphaproteobacteria > Rhizobiales > Xanthobacteraceae > VAZQ01. The sequence continues at coordinate 13,280 of CAVRHR010000004.1, forward strand.
TAGATTATCGCGAGACGGCGCCGGCGGCAGCGACCCGCGACATGTTTCTCGACCAAAACGGCGAGGCCGATGCGCGCAAGTCGCGCGATACCGCGTTGGCGATCGGGGTGCCCGGCACGGTGGCGGGCCTGGCATTGGCGCAGGCGCGCTACGGCTCGGGCAGGCTCAGCCTGTCCGAGCTGATCGCGCCCGCGATCGCGCTCGCCCGTGACGGCCTGCCGATCGCGGACGACGTGGCGGAATCGCTGCCCGGCTCGGCGCGGCGCCTGGGGCGTTGGCCGTCGGCGGCGAAGATTTTTCTCAAAGCCGACGGCCGCGCGCTAGAGCCCGGCGACACCCTGGTGCAGCGCGATCTGGCCGACACCCTGCAAGCAATCGCGCGCGAGGGAGCGCGCGCCTTCTACGAGGGCACCATCGCGGACAAGCTGGTCGCGGCCGTGCGGGCCGAAGGCGGCATCATGACCGGCGATGATCTCAAGCACTACCAACCTTTGCTGCGCACGCCGGTGCGCGGCCGCTATCGCGGCTACGACATCATCTCGATGCCGCCATCCTCCTCGGGCGGCGTGGTGCTGATCGAGATGCTCAACATCCTGGAGGGCTACCGTGGCGGCGAGCTCGGCGCCGACAGCACGCTGCGGGCGCATCTCCTGGCCGAGGCCATGCAGCGCGCCTATGCGGACCGTGCCACCTTCCTGGGCGATCCGGCCACCGTCACGGCGCCGCTCGCGCGGTTGATGTCGAAACCCTATGCGCAACAGTTGCGAGCCGGGATCGATCCGGCCCATGCCACACCGGCGAGCGACATCCGGCCCCCTGGGGCGCCACCGCGCGAAGGCCAGAACACCACGCATTTTTCGGTGGCGGATCGCTTCGGCAACGCTGTGTCCAACACCTACACGCTCAATTTCAGCTATGGGCTGGGGCTGGTGGCGGAGGGAACCGGCGTCCTGCTCAACAACGAGCTCGATGATTTCGCCGCCAAGCCGGGCGCCCCCAACGCGTATGGGCTGGTGGGTGGCGAGGCCAATGCGCCGGGTCCGGGCAAACGGCCGCTGTCCTCCATGACGCCCACCATCGTGCTCAAAAACGGCAAGCCGTTCCTGATCACCGGCTCGCCGGGCGGCAGCCGCATCATCACCGCGGTGCTGCAGGTCATCAGCAATGTGATCGACCGCAAGCTGCCGATCACGGAGGCCGTCAAGGCGCCACGCATCCACGACCAATGGTCGCCCGAAGAGGTCGTGGTGGAGCGTGGCCTGGCGCCCGGCCTGATGCAGGGGCTGGAAGGGCTCGGCCACAAGGTCACCGAAGACCTGCCGCGCACCTCGGCCAATTCGATCCTGGTCACGCCGCAGGGTTTTGTAGGTGCCGCCGATCCGCGCAGCCGCGGTGCGGCGGCGGCCGGGTATTGAGATTTCATCGTAGAGCCAAGCTCCGGCCTGTCATGCTCCGCGCAGGCGGAGCATCCAGTAGTCGCTGGCGCTCGATTTACCTTGAGATGCTTGTGGCTACTGGGTCGTCCGCCTTCGCGGACGATGACACCGGTGGGTTACCGGCCCGCCGACAAAATAGAACCCCCGCTGTTTGCCGGGAAGCACAGCGGGGGCTCAGATAGTGAAGACACCCTGCATCGCAGGGCACGCATTTTCTAACCCATCGCTGCGTTGCAACAAAGATCAAGTTGTGGACAGCGGCCGAGACAAAAGTATATTAAATATTAAGTACTTATGCGACCTTGCCGCACAATTTGGCAGCCTCAGCCAAAAAAACTGGCGGTTGCGGCGCAACGAAACGCAGGGGGAAGCCTCAGGGCCAATGCCAGCGCAGCACCCCGAGCGCGGCCTCCGGCAACGGCAGCCAGGACTGAACCGAATCGATGCTCAGCGAAAGCACCACCGCACCGCTGAGCGACACGACGGTTCCGAGCACGACCTTGCCGCCAAACACCTCGTGCTGGGGATTGAGCAGCCGGCTGAAGTAGAGGCGAAACAGGATCGACAGCCGGTTGATGGGCGACACCACCGTCACCGGCGCGATCGACATCGCCATGTAGAGAAAGAGTTGCGAGATCGCGACCAGCACGCCCGAGAGCGTGAACCATTTCGCCGGCTCGCGCCCGACCGCAAGCACGTGGCGGAGCTGGCGCGGCGGCAGCAGGAACAAGCCCATCACCACGGTGGCGGCGAGGCTGGCGACCAGATTTCCGGCCACGCTCACGGCAAGCCCTTTGCCCTCGAGGCCGATGCGCACCAGGATCGGGCTCAAGCCATAGCCGGTCGCCGACAGCAGCGCCCAGAAATAGCCCTCCGCATAGCTCGGCCGGAATGCCGGTGCTGCGGCTGCGATCAATTCGTCGGCCGGACCGGCCGCGATATCCGCACCGGTGACGTCGGCGCCGAGCGCTCTGGCCGGCTTGGGGGCGCGTTCGCGCAGCGTGAAGCTCGGCCCCAGCAGCACCAGCACGATTCCGAGCATCCGCAATGGCGTCAGCGTCTCGCCCAGGATCAGGATCGCGAGCAACAAGGTGAAGATGAGATTGATCTGCTGGATCGGCGCCACCAGATTGGTGCCGATCGCCTGTGTCGCCCGGTAATTGCAGTAACGCCCCCACACGAAATGCATGATGCCGGAAGCCGAAAGCGCCAGCAGGGCGCGGGTCGAGAAGCCCGCCACCGCGGCGAGCGAGCCGGTCAGGAGCGCGACCAGAAACGAGATCGGCAGCCCGATCGGCACCGTGATCGCCATCGCCTGCAGCACCGTGCCGTTGAGGACGCCGCGGCGCATGCTGGCATTGTTGAAGGCGAAGGTGGCGGCCGACAGGAGCGCGATGAAACCTCCGAGCACCCGGGATTCTCCCTGACGATGTTCTTGCTCTTTGAGCCGGTGCTTAGGTGAAATGCCGCGAAAAGGAAAGTTCAGGCGGCGCGGGGGTGGTATGCGGCGGCTTCGGCGAGTGGCGAGCACCGTTAGTCTAGGGACGCATTGCGTTTCACTCCTTCTCCCCGCGCGCCATTAGGGCGTTTACGCCCGTCTGCGACGGGCTATGGAGAAGGAGGGATGAGGGGGCGCTTCCACAGGCTCAGACTCGCGGAAACGCCCCCTCACCGAGCCGAGTTTGGATTGACCGTCTTGCCGTGTCGCCCTCTCCATAGCCCGTCGAAGACGGGCATAAACGCCCTAATGGCACGCGGGGCGAGGGATGCCGAGCCGGTCGCAGTCGCCGAGGATAAAATTGCCCCATCCTCACTGCGCCGCCAAGCCCGCCGTTTTCGCCACCTCGGCCCACTTGGCCGTCTCGCTTTGCAGCAGCGTGGCGAGCCGCTCGGGCGGGCCGCCGATCAGGCGGAAACCGAGTTGCGCGGCGCGCGCCTGCATGGCGGGCTCGCGCAGGACTTGATCAATGTCGTGGTTGAGCCGGGCAATGATCGGTTGCGGCGTGCCCTTCGGCACGAAGACCCCGAACCAGGTGGATTCCTCCACCAGGGCGACACCCTGCTCCGCGAAGGTCGGAACATCCGGCAGAGATTGCGCCCGCACCGCGCCCGATACGGCGAGCGCCCGCACCCGGCCGGACTGGATGTTGCCGAGGTGGCCGCCGAGCGTCGCCAGCCAGATCGAGATGCGGCCCGCCACGATATCGGTCACCGCCTGCGAGACGCCCGTATAGGGGACGTGCTCGAGCTTGAGGCCGGTCAGCTTGGCGAACAGCACCGTCGCCAAGTGTCCGCTCGAGCCGGTGCCGAGCGACGCATAGTTGAGCTCACCGGGCCGCGCTTTGGCATAGGCGATCCAGTCGGGCAGGCTGTGTGCCGGCGAATCGGGCGGCACCATCAGCACGTCCTGTGCGGTCGCAACCGCAATGACGGGCGCCAGATCCCGGCGCGGATCGAAATTCGGTACCGGCGCCATGGTGACGTTGGTGGCGAGCGACTGGGCGCCGAGATGGATAGTGTAGCCGTCGGGCAGCGCCTGGGCGGCCGCCATGGCGCCGAGATTGCCGGCCGCGCCGCCGCGGTTGTCGACCAGCACCGACTGGCCCCACAGCTCCGAGAGCTTCTGCGCCAGGATGCGGCCGAGCGCATCGATGGTGCCGCCGGCCGAAAACGCCAGCACCATGCGTACCGGCCGGAGCGGATAGGTTTGTGCCGATGCGTCGCTGCTCGTCGCCAGAAGGACGAGCAGAACCGCGACCACGTGCGCGGCCGCGATGGGGCGTGCCCGACGCCGGCTGCGCATGCGCACCTTACTTGAAATAGCGCAGGTCGGGCGGCGCCTGACCTTTCTTGACCGGCATCAGGAAGCCATCGGCGCTCATGTAATAGCCCTCATGCCCGATGATCACGTGCTGATTGTTCTCGCTGCATTCGTTCTCGTAGAAGATGACGTCCTTGTCCTGCACCCGCAGATAGCGCTTGTCCACCGTCCACGGCTGCGTGAGCGCGTGGTCATAGGTGGTGATCTCGTTGTGCATCAGGTTTCGGTCCGACTTGTCGAGATAGATGCGCTCCTTGACCACGGTCTCGTTGTCGGGATGCATCGGGATGCCGCTCGCCTCGAAGGTGCGCGGACCCTTCAGCAGGCGGGTCTCGACCTCGAGCGCGCCGTAGCGGCCGCCGCCGTCCTGGTCGATCCATTTGCCGATGGAATAGCCGTTGAACGACGGCTCCTCATTGGTCGGCCAGGCACGGCCGTCGGTGTAGATGCGGCGCGGCAGATTGTTCTCGAACAGCACGTAGGTGATCTTCTGCGTGATGACGATCTCGATCGGCCACACCACGGTCATGACCCGCGGCATGCCGTTGGGCAGGCAGGTATAGCGGGCGTCCTCGCCCTGCCCGCCCAGGGTCTGGTCCTTGAGGCTGGTCTCGAGCGCCTTCTGGAATTCGGGCTTGAGCGGCGCCTTCTGAGCGAGGCCGAGCGGCTTGGTCTGGTCCCATTGCACGCGGGCGCTGTCGGGCTTGCGCCATTGGCCGGCGAAGTCCGGATATTTGGCTTCGTCGAACGCCTGCGCGGCGGAGCCGGCCACGCACAGCGCCGCCACCAGCGCCAACGCACCGATCGGGTTCTTGCAAGGCATGCTGAGCCTCCCTGGTTGACTGTCGAGGCCCCTGGAGCAGGGCCTTCATGAGCGAATGTGGGTCGGCGGAAAATTATCATGTTGCGGAAGCCGGCGCCACGCAACGATCTTTGCTCGCCCCTGTGCACCACACATCTTCGGAATCAACTGCTTGGCCACGCGACCGCTTCAGGGACGCGGGGCGAGGGAGGCCGTCACCCGCCGCCGCGCTCCGGAAGATTGTCGCCGACGCTCTCAGCCCCCGGCCACGCCCTGCGTGTTGACGTAGACCGAATAGAGCGAGTGGGTCGCCGCCATGAACAGGCGGTTGCGGTAGCGGCCGCCGAAGCACAGATTGGCGGCGCGCTCGGGCAGCGAGATGGCGCCGATCCGCTTGCCCTCCGGGTTGAACACCGCCACGCCGTTGATGTCCGCGCCGGTGCCCCAGCCGCACCACAGATTGCCGTCGACGTCGCAGCGATAGCCATCCGCGTTGGCGCCGGCCTCGCAGGTGACGAACACGCGGCCGCCGTCGAGCTTGGCGCCGTCGTCGATCACGTTGTGCACCCGGATGGTGCGCGGCGTCGGGTTGTTGTCGACCAGATAGATTTTCTTCTCGTCGGGCGAGAACGCGAGCCCGTTGGGACGCAGGCCCTCCGCCACCACGGTCGCCTTCCCGGTCTTGGGATCGAACCGGTAGACATTTGCGGGCAGCTCCTGCTCGGCCTTGACGCCCTCGTAGTTGCCCGAGATGCCGGCCGGCGGATCCGAGAACCATACCGTGCCGTCGGATTTCACCACCACGTCGTTGGGCGAGTTGAGCGGCTTGCCGTCGAACTTGTCGATCAGCACCGTGATGGTCCCGTCATATTCGGTGCGGGTGATGCGACGGCCGCTGTGCTCGCAGGTCACCAGGCGGCCTTGGCGGTCGCGGGTATTGCCGTTGGCGTTGCTGGAGGGCTTGCGATAGACGCTCAGCCGCGCGGTCTCCTCGTCCCAGCGCATGATGCGGTTGTTGGGTATGTCGCTCCACAACAGGCAGCGCCAATCGCCCATCCAGACCGGCCCCTCGCTCCAGCGCATGCCGGTCGCCAGCCGTTCCACCCCGGCATTGTTGATCTTGTACTTGGCGAAGCTCGGATCGAGCACCTTGATGGCCGGATCCGGATAGCTCTCGCTCGGCTCCCAGGCCGCCAAGGCGGCGGGCGCGAAGCTGGCGGCGGCCGCGACCGCCGCACCGGCGCCCAGCATGTCTCGTCGTGTCATCTGCATCTGGCGTTTCCCCATGTTGGCCACGACCTCGAGCGGTCGTGCTGACGCCATTCTATGCCGGAAAGCGGCGGCAGCGGGACGGCAAAATCGCCAGCCGCAGGAACACCTCGCCGCGACGGTCAAGCAGGCTATAATTCGCCGTGGCGGCGCCGCAGCGGTTCACGAGAGACTTTGCATTGGATTTATCGCTCGCGACGATCTTGCTTCCCGGATTGGACGGTACCGGAAGATTGTTCCGGCCGTTCCTCGACGCGTTGCCGCCCACGCTCAGACCCACGGTGATCGCCTACCCGGAAGACGCGGTTCGGCACCCCGCCGAGCTTTTGCGGATGATCGAGGCCTCGCTTCCGTCAAATGGCCCGTTCGCGGTGATTGCCGAATCGTTCTCCGGTCCGCTGGCGCTGAAGATTGCCGCCGCGCATCCAAGGCAAGCCATCGCCGTGGTCCTGATCGGCGGGTTTGTCCGCAATCCGGTCCGCTTCCTGCCGTCCTGGCTTCGATTCCTGGTCGGCCCCTACCTGTTCCGGTATCCGCCGCCGCGCTTTCTGGTGCGCCACTTTTTGGTCGGGCCGCAGTCATCGGCCGCTCTCGTGCGCGAGGTCGTCGACACCCTGCGCCTGGTCGCTCCCGCGGTCCTGGCGGCACGTGTCAGGGATACGCTGTCGCTCGCGGCAGCAGACGACTTCGTGCGATGCCCCGCCGCCCTGCTCTACATCGAGGGTACCCAGGACCGGCTGGTCGACCGAGCTACCGCCGCGCAATTGAGGTCGCTTCGCCCGGATCTCGAAAGCGTGTCGATCGAGGCGCCTCACTTCATCTTGCAATGCTGTCCAGCCCAGGCCGCCGCGGTGATCGAGCCATTTCTGGTGCGCCGATATGCCGGGTGGCGATGAGGTGCTGACCGGCAGGCCTGCTTCGTGGCGGCCGGCACGATACGATGGCCTTTCAGGAAGGAGCGCCGACGATGCGCGAGTGGTATCTAGCCCATCAGGCCGACATCGGGATGTGGGTCGAATGGGGCCTCGCCAACAATGCGTTCCGCAAGCTCTCGGCGTTGATGTACGTGATCTTCGCGGTCGGGCTGTTCACGCTCGGGGCGCAATACCACGCCGCCATGCTGCGCAAGGAGCCGGGGCCGGGGCAATTCGCCGAAGGCTACTTCACCATGCTGACGATCCAGTTGGTGCCGCTCACCATCACCGGCTTCGTGCTGCAGGACGAGTACCTGATCGGGACGCGGCTCGGCACGCTCGCGGTAGTGATCGTGGTCTACGGCATGATCTCGAGCCGGGACGGCACCTTCGTGGCTTGGTGGTACCGGGTGTGGATGACGTTCTGGCTGTCGATCGCGATCCTCGGGCCGATGGTGTGGATCGAGAGCGTGCGCATGCGGCTGTTCGTGCACGACTACGAGAAGTGGATCGCCTGGCTGTCGGTGATCGCCATGATCGCGTTCGTGGTGCGTGGCCAATGGGTGATCCTGATGGCCCTGTTCCGGCACTTCATGCAGGGGCACTACACGGTCAAGCGCTTCAGCCTGCAAGTGATGCGGTTTCTCGGCTTCGCGTTCCAGGCGGTCCACTACTGGCTGGCTCCGACCGCCGCCGCGCCGTTCTTCGGCTATGACCCGATCTTCCTGCAGGGCCTGGCCGGCGCCATCGGGGCGGCCAGCGTCATCATCGGGTCGTTGCTCGGCTTGATCTGGGGCACCAAAGCGCGGCGAGAGAAGCGCCGCGAGGCCAAATCGGCAGGGGCGTGAGGCGGCACCGAGTTCGAATCCGCGTTTGCGGTGATGGGCATCACGGATTGTTTGAATGCGAAATCGGCCGCGGTAGCGGCTTGAACGCACGAGCGCGGCATCCGCACCAATAACCGCGTGAAGTATTCAACCCAACAGGAGAAGCTCATGTCCATTCGCACGTCCCTGATCGCTCTCGCTTCCGTCGCCGCGCTCGCCGGCACAGCGCTCGCCCCCACCAGCGCGTCCGCCTTCTGGGCGGGTCACGTTCACTTCCGCGCCTTCGTGGGCCACTTCCACTACGGCTACGTCTATCCGCGTGTGCTTCCCGGCTTGCCGTATATCCCGGGCTGCGGTCACATCGGCTGCAATATGAAGTGGTGAATCTCGAGCCTCGAAGCAGTGTGCCCTGCATCGCAAGACAACCAGCCGCAACGCCGGTTTCAGCCTCGCCACGGAGGTGGAACAAACTGGAGAGCCGCCGACAGGTTCGGCGGCTCTTTTTTATACGCGCCGAGCTGAACGTCCGTTTCGTGCGAAATGCGCCGTCTGGTACCCGCTCACCATTGCGCCCGATTCCCACATGAGCGCACGCTCTCAGCGACCTGAACGATCAGTTGCCGACCCATTCAGTTCGGGTTCATTGCCCGCTCCTTAGCCTGCCGGCGTCTTCCACAAGAAACCTGGGAGAAGATTTCATGCTCAAGAGGCTGTTGATACTCGCCGCCGTCGCGGCATGTATGGGAGCGGCGCCCGCGCCCGCCCAGACGCCCGCCAACGCACCGGCCGCCACCCAAGAAGTGGATCAGGCGACCACCGCCATGGCGCGATACCGGCCCCACTGGCGTCATCATCGCCATCACCGGCACCACCGCCATCATCGGCACCACTGGCGCCACCATCATCACTTCCGGCACCATTGGCGGCACCATCATCACCATCAATTCCGGTTCCACTGGCGCCATCACCACCACCACGGTCATCGCTGGTGAGCATTTCAGGGAAATGCCTGCCCTCGCAAAGGCGCCAGGCATGTCCACGTCTCGATCGTCCCGGCCCCCATAGTGCGTCGAAGACGCGCGTAAACGCGCTTATGGTGCGTCGAAGACGCGCGTAAACGCGCGCTCATGGAGCCGGGACCTATAACTGTCGCAATTGAGCAACAGTCCGCAAAAACCGGCCGCCGCGGCGGGGCGTGCCCGCGGAAGGTGCCGGCGCTCGCCATGCAGGCGTCTGTATCGAACGGCTCACAGCGGCGCCCCGACCGGCAGGCCAATTGATTCGGCGCCGAGCGGCCGGCAGACGACGCTGGACCGAGCCTGCTCGTGGAAATGTCGCTTTCTCAACCAAGCCCGTGCGCTCAGAACGGCCGCATGATACCGTTGGCGGCGCTCCCGGACCGGGCGTCTACGGGATTTACCTGATGCCCGTTCATGAATTTCGTTTGCCGCCTTAAGAATCTTCGACGGATTTTCGCATAATCGTGTCATTGATGGTGACCGAGCAGTGCGAGGCGGTTTTGTCCGAGGCGGAAGACGCGAAGCGCCTATGCCGGGACGGGCTGCTTGAGCGCCTGCCAACTTTTTTATTGCGGAGGCCCGCGATGAGATCAACCGTGGTGAAACGCTCCATCGTCATCGCCGGTCACAAGACCAGCGTCAGCCTGGAGGATGCGTTCTGGAAGTCGCTCAGAGAGATTGCGGTCGGTCGCGGCACCACCCTCTCCAATCTGGTGACCTCGATCGACGTGGAGCGCCAACAAGGCAACCTGTCATCGTGCCTGCGCTTGTTCGTGCTGGATTTCTATCGTTATCAGCTAATCCAGGCGAGGACCGCCCGCGCCGCTACCGACGCCGGCGCGATACGCCCCGCCAGGTCGGCGTAAGGCCTCGCCGCGTCCGCAAGGACGAGCGGGTGGAGAAGCCCGCCTTTTCACCGGTTTCCTTCAGGGACTCTCGGCGAGAGATTCGCTGATCTCGGCCAGGAATCCCAGCACGGTCGGGCTTTGGGCGCTGCGGCCTTTCTTCAAGGTCGCGTCGAGCGCGTCCCGGACGATGTCCTGGATGATCATGGCGATCAGGCTGCTGTTGCGATCGGCCTTCATGGCCGCGATGGCGGCACGGGCGTATTGCCGGCCGATCTGCACGTCACGCTCGCGCTTGCCGGTGGGGCGGACGTGCCAGAAGCTTTCCGGCCTCAGCATCGGCTGATCGTCGGCGCGCAGCTTCACGAACGGCAGCGCCTTGGTGGCCGGCAACGTGAAGCGGCGGAGCTCGGCTCCGATCGATTCGCCCGGTGCGGGCGCCGAATAGGCCACGCGCAGGAATGAAGCAGACCTTGCGACTTTGGACCGCGCTTTGGCTGCCATAGGGGATCCCTCCAAGTTCTTATTGTGACGTGCTGTCTAGCAAGGCACGCCCGGCGAAAATCCGCATTGTTACGGACCGCCTCTATCGATGGGTCGGAAGCGGACCGCCCGCGGTTCAATGCGGGCGGCGATTTCCGAAAATAAAAAAAATTCGATGGCCGGATGGTTACCGGAGCGTCGCTGCGGCCGGTACAATTCGACGGTTCGCCATACCCGGCCCGGCCGGCACCGGGCCGCAGCCGCGGCGATCAAGCCCGGGTCATCGCCAGGAAGGAGCCGGCCTGCGGCAGGCTGTCGAGCCCCCACAGCTGTCGCAGCAGGCCTTCGGTCTGCGCAGCGCCGAGCTGCCGGCGGGCCAGCGTGCGGAATTTCTCCTCGACCTCGGCATCCGTCATCGGGTTCTTCCAATGGCCCCGATGGTATTCCACCCGGATGCTCCGGCGCTGCCCCGATTTGAGCACGATCTCGAGATCGCACGGGTTCATCTCCTGCCCGACGCGATCGGCCGCATCGGACGGCAGGACGCGTACCTTGCCGACTAGGTCGAGCAGGCGCGGGTCGTGCAGATAAGGGTCTTCGTAGTGCTGCTCCTCGACCGTGCCGTAGGTCAGCGCCACCGCGGCCGCATAGGGGATGCTGTGGTCGGCGGTCTCGTGGGTCTGCGGCGTCCATTTGTCGGGACTGTCCGCCATCACCTGGATCGCCTTGTGCGACACCTGGATGTTCACCTCCGCGATCTCGGCCGGGTCGGCGAACAAGGCGCGCGCCTCGACCCCGGCCTGCGCGACCGTCTGGGCAAACTGGCCGAGCGTGAAGCGCTTGGTGAAGCAGTGCATGATCCCGAACGGCACGCTGCCGCCGCCGAGTGCCGGCAACGCGAACGGCTTGCGGCTGATGCGGGCGAAGAAACCGTCGGGGCCCTCGAACACCTGGTTGGGACCGGTCATGCCGGCCTGCGCGAGCTGCGCGGCGAAGATCGCCTGGCGCGTGGCTTCGGCCGCCGCGCATGCCTTCCAGTTCGACAGCGTGCCGACCCGTGTCTGATTGAGCGCCACGCCGCCGGCGACGTAGATGCCGATCGCATGCACGATCTGCTGCGGGGTGAGCCCCAGCATGCGGCCGGCGCCGGCGGCGGCCGCGATGCCGATCACCATGGCGTAGTCGATGCCGACCGCGCGATTGTCGAACACGTCGCAGATGCGGCAGAACACCTCGTAGGCCAGGACGGTGCCGACGATCAGGTCGCGTCCGCTGCGTCCCGCGGTCTCGGCGGTCGCCAGCAGGGCCGCGATCGCGTCGCTCGGATGGCCCGCGCCGCGGCTGATATAGCCATCGTTGAAATCGAGATAGCGGATCATCACGCCGTTGGCGAAGGCGGCGAGATCGGGGCTGGTCTTGACGCCGCTGCACATGACGGTCGCGCCGCGCCCGGCGCTGACGCCGGCGGCGAGCCGGTTGGCGATCTGGCTGGCGTCGGCGCTAAAGCCGCCGAGCCCGCAGCCGATCGAGTTCGATCAAATAGCGCTTGGTCTCGCGCACCACCTCGGGTGCCAGGTCTTCGTAGCGCAGGCTCACGGCATAGCGGGCGAGCGTCTCGGCAAGCAGCGGCTGGGCGGCCGACGCGGCGGGCGGCACCGCCGGCGTGGGCTCCTGCGCCCAGGCCGGAAACGCAAGCGTGCCGGCGGCGGCGCCGGTCGCGATCTGCTTGAGAAATTTGCGGCGCCGCTGTCGCGGCGCATCCGGCGGATCATTGGACGGGCGGTGCATGGGGTCCCCGGCGATGAACAGATCAGAACAACCCTACTCCGGCTTGATGTGGCCGGAGCGAACCAATTTGCCCCACTTTTCGGTTTCGTCGGCGATGAGCGTGGCGAATTGGACGGGCGTCATCGGGGTCGGGACGCTGCCCTGCTCGGCCAGCCGCGCCTGCAGCTTGGGATCGGCGAGCGCCATGTTGATCTCGCTGTTGAGCCTGGCGATGACCTCGGCGGGCGTGCCCTTGGGCGCCCCGACGCCGTACCACTGGCTCGCCTCGTAGCCCGGCACGAATTCGCCCACGGTCGGGACGTCGGGCAACAAATCCGAGCGGGTCGCGGAGGTCACCGCCAAGGCACGCAGCTTGCCGGCCCGGATGAGCTCGATGACCGAGATCGACGGCTCGAACATCACCTGCATCTGGCCGCCCAAGAGATCGACCAGCGCCGGGCCGCCGCCCCGATATGCAACCGCCACCAGGTCGACCCCGGCCATCGCCTTGAACAGCTCACCGGATATATGGGTGGTGCTGCCGTTGCCGGCGGTCGCCATGTTGATCTGGCCCGGACGGGCCTTGGCATAGGCGATGAACTCCGGAACCGTCTTGGCCGGCACCGACGGATTGACCACCAGCACGTTGGGGACGCGCACCAGGCCGGCGACCGGCGCGATGTCGCGGATGAAGTCGTAGCTGAGCTTATCGTAGAGCGTGGCATTGACCGCGTTCGACGAGGCGGCGAGCAGCAGGGTGTAGCCGTCGGGTGGCGCGCGCACCACCACCTCGGTGCCGATATTGCCGCCGGCGCCGGTGCGGTTCTCGATGATGAATTGCTGGCCCAGCCGCTCCGAGAGCCACTGCCCGATCAGGCGCGCGGTGGTGTCGTTGGGGCCGCCGGCCGCGAAGCCGACGATCAGATGCACCGGCCGCGCCGGATAGCTTTGCGCGGCGGCGCCGAGCGAGAGCGACGGCAGCGCCGCCACGCCGGCCGCCAGATGCAGGAAACCTCGACGATGAGTTTGCATGACGTTCTTTCTTTGCGAGCTCGCGCCGGGCCAAGCCATCAATGCCCGGCAATTTCTCCCACCCTACACTGGCCAGGGCTGGGAATCGATCCAGCAACAAAATGCGCATGATCATCGCCGCATGGGCGTAGGCAGCGGGGGGCGCGTGCCAGACCGTCAATCCCACGCCCCTGTAAACCGGCGGTGAACCGGCTGTAAACACTTGGAAAGACGCCGAAATCTGCGAACCCCCAGAGACCGCGAAGCGACCGATAGGCGGATGTGAACGGTCACATCCCATCCCGACAGGCTCACCTGCTCGCGATGTTCAACGGTGCCAATCACAGGAGATGGCCATGTTCCGCAAATCGAATCTGCTCGCAGCTGCCCTGGTCCTCGCGGCCGTGGGATCCACCATGACGGCGGTCGCCGCAATGCCGATCGCGCCGGTCGGCGACGCACCCGCATCGCTCATCGAATCGGTTCGCTGGTGCCCGACCGGCACGCACGAAGGATACGAGGGCAAGTATTGCTGGCAGAACCACAAGATCGACCCCTGCCCCCCGGGATTCCATCGCGGCTATGAAGACAAATACTGCTGGCGCAACCACTGAACACGCTCGCTGCCGCGCTTCGCCGCCCGGCCGGTGCCTCGGCCCGGGCGGCGACCCCCACCCCGAGGCGGTCGCCCGCGACTCTCCCGTTGCGGCGCCGCTCGTGACCGCTTCCTTCGCCACTACGCCGCCGGCATGGCGCGGCACGGCTCGCGCAGAACGCATCGTGTGGACGAATTACCGATCGTTTGCTGCATCAGGTTGGACAGCCATGACGATGCCTTCAAGCAACAGCCGGCGCTTTCCGGCGGCCGCATGCGCGACCGTGCTCGGGTTCGGCGCGCTGAGTGATGATCGGCAATGCCGAGGCCCGGTCGCGGACCGGATGGCTCGACGATCGCGGATGATCCTGTTTACAGGAAGCGGTCCTGATAGGCCGGGTCGGGGCGGTAGCAGGTCGCGCGCCGGGCAAACAGGCGAAATCTGTGGCGGGCGATGAGCCCGTAGAGCCCGTCACGCCAGCCGACCGGGACCACCCATAGCACCGCCGCGCAGGACCAAGGCGGGCCGAGCCCCTGTGCCAGCCGAATCGTCGCATCCGATCTGAAGTAGGCAACGCCCTCCTGAAGCAGAATGTAGGTTTCGAGCTCCTCGGGATCGAGGCCATAATGCAGGTAAAGCGCGCGGCCGAGTGGCGATTGCGCCGGCAGCAGCCGGAAAGCCGCGCTGCGATCGTGGCGCAGGATGAATTGAACCACGCCCGAGCAGAGCGCGCAGTGGCCGTCGAAAATCACGACCGGGCGGTCGTCCCGGAAATCCGGAACCGCCGCATCCCCGCGATAGCCGAAGGCCGCACGCATCGGTTTCGTCCTTGGCCTATCCGGATGGTCGGCGAGGGCTGCCAATCGAGGCCGACGGAAGCGCCTGGGCGAAATCCATTTGGTCACATACGGCTCGCTGCTCGGGCTATTCCATCAAGTGCGGACAAGCTCCCGCTCCGGCCATTTGGGCAAAAGGAAACCCCCGGCGCAAGCCGGGGGTTGGGACCGCTGCAGCGGAGCTTGTCGGTCAGCGAACCGTCGGGGCAACTGTGGGCACTTGCGTCCGCAGTTGGTCCGGAGTGGCCAGCGCGGTCTCCCTGGTACAGAGGTCCTGGAACAACACACTGCCGTCGTTGAGATATTGCTTGGTCAGGCAGTTGCAAGGCGCGGTGTTGGTGGTGGCGACGTTGGGTCGCGCAGCCTGGTACACCGGCGCCGTCGCGGTGTTGGTTGCGGTGGCGATGGGGACCGGCGCCTCATACACCGCGGGCGGAGCCACGACCACGACCGGCCCGGTGCCACCCGGCAGATAGATCGGGCCACCGGGCTTCGGCCCGGTCGGGCCGGAACCTTGCGGCGGGTTGCCGGCTGGGCCGGTCCCGGCCGAGCCCTGCGGCGGGCATTTGAACTTATTGAACGGGCAGATGTTGTCGACGCCGCCGCCGATCTTGCCGGGCGTCGGCAGCGGGACCTTCGATTGCCCGGGATAGATGCTGGCACCCGGAAGGGTCTGCACGCCGGGCACGTTCTTCGCGCTACCCGGATAGATGCTGGCACCAGGAGCGGTCTGCACCCCCGGTACGTTCTTGGCACCGCCCGGATAGATGCTGGCGCCGGGAGCATTCTCCACGCCCGACACCACATGGATCTTCTTGGCGCCCGGATACTTGCTGGCACCCGGAGCGGTCACGACCTGCGGCAGGTGAATTTTCTCGCTGATCGGATGCATGCTGGCGCCCGGGCCGGTCTGAGCCGAGGGCAGTCGGATGTTGCCGGGATGCATGGCGGTCAGCGCGGCGGCTGGGGTCAGGCTCGACCCGAAGGCGGCGAGGCCGAGGGTCGTGGCGAGTAGGCTGGCTTGAACGAGTGAACGAGACATGGCGAGCTCCTGTTTGAAACGGATGTGATCATTCACACCTGCGCATCAGTCGCATCGCAGCCCTCGGGCGTTTTCCAAATTCTCCCGCATTTATAGTTGTTTACAGCCCATTCACCGCCGGTTTACAGCCCCGGCAGGGTCCGCCCGCCGTGGCCCTAGAGTCGCAGATATCGGCCCATGAAGACCGCCGCCTTGGGCATCGAATCGGCCCCCGCCGCCACATTGGCGGCGACGCTTTGGCGCTTCTGGCCCGGGTCGTCGAAATCATGCGTCGCGTTGGGATAGACCGTCATGGCGATCGGGGTGCCAGACCGCCGGCTGGCCGTGGCCAGAAGCTCGCAGCTCGGGAGCGAAACCTCCTCGTCCGCAGTGCCGATCAGCACCTGCACCGGCGCATAGGCCGCATAGCCGTCGCGAAACCGGTCCTCGAGCCCGCAACCCGGATAGAACGCCAGGCCGGCGCGGAAACCGGCGCCGGCAGTGAGGCCGACCGATTGCAACGTGCTTGTCGCCATGGAGGCCAGCGTCGCGCTGCCGCCGTTCGACCAACCCTGCAACCCGATCCGGCCGGGATCGATGTCACGGCGCCGGCTCGCCAGATATTTCAGCGCGCCGTAGGCATCGAGGGGCCGTACCGTTACCTCGTCGATCTCGGGCGGCCGCTCCCCATGGGTGCCGGCCGCGAAGCCGGCCGCCAATCCACGCGGCCCGAAGCTGTCGACCACAAGTGCATAGCAGCCGCGCCCGGCCCAGAAGCTTGCCCACATCACATGGCGCTTGGTCAGGGTGGTGGCGTCGTAACGGCCATCCGCCAGAATCGAATAGGGACCGGCGCGCCCATGCAGCAGCACCACCGCAGGCGCCGGACCAGGCCGGCGCTGCACCGGCGCGAACAGATAGCCGACCAGCTTGGTGTGACCACCATCCAGGCTCGGAAAGGTGACCGTCTCCGGGAGCGCTGCAGCCTGCGCACTGCCAAAGCCGCAGACCGCCGGCAACGGCAGCGCTTGGGCCGCGATACCTGCAACCACAAACCGTCTGTTCATGCTGTCTCCATCGGCGCGGCAGAAAAACGACGCTGTTGCGGGTGACAAGGCTCCGGGATTGCCGGCAAGATCAACCCGAACGTTGGTATCACGGACCGGCCATCGGGAGAATGGGATGCGCGCGATCACGGCTCTGTTCATGGCGGTCATCGGCGCCGGCATCGCGGCAGCACCGGCTTCAAGTCAGGACTCCGCCGAAAGCCAATCCGCCAAGGCAATAGCCGCCGATGTCGTCAACGCTCTCAGCAACAAGAATTTCGCCGAGGTCGTGGCGCGCTTCACGCCCGAGATGACCCGGGACCTGCCGGCCTCGACCTTGGAAAAAGTTTGGAGCGGCATCATCGGCCAGGCCGGTGCGGTGATCGAGGTCAAGGAGGCGCAGACGATCGGCCCCACGCCGGAGGGCGCCACCCTCGTGGTCATTCCGATCAGGCTCGCCAAGGCGGCGCTCGACGTCAGGTTGGCGGTAGCCAACGACAAGATCGTCGGATTTCGCATCGTACCCTCCGAGCCAAGCTTCGCGCCATGGAGCGCGCCGTCCTATGTGGACCCGACGAAGTTCACCAATGTCGAGGTCAGGGTGGGTGCGGCACCAACGGTCCTGGGCGGCACCCTCTCGCTGCCGAAGGTCACCCATAAGGTGCCGGGCGTCGTTCTCGTTCACGGCTCCGGTCCCAACGATCGCGACGAGCGGCTCGGGCCCAACCTGGTGTTCCGGGATCTGGCCGAAGGCCTGGCGTCGCGCGGCGTGGCGGTGCTGCGCTACGACAAGCGCACCAAGGTTTATCCCGCGCTGTTCACCGCTGCCAGCACGGTGCGCGAGGAGACCATGGACGACGTGGTTGCCGCGGTCGCGCTGTTGCGCTCGCGCCGCGAGATCGACCCGGCCAGTGTCGTGATCCTGGGCCACAGCCTCGGCGGCATGCTGGCGCCGCGGATCGCGGAGAGCGGGCACGGCATTGCGGCCGCGATTCTGCTCGCCGCCGCGGCGCGACCGCTGCCCACCATGATGGTCGAGCAGATCGAATATCTGGCGAGCCTCGGGGGTCCGCTCGACGAAGCCGGAAAGAAACAGATCGAGCAGATCAAGAGCGATGCGGCGCGTGCGCTCGCTGCAAGGCCAGGCGATGCGGGGCCGCCGATCCTCGGCGTGCCACCGGCCTATTGGGCGGACCTCAACGCCTACGATCCGGCCGCGACCGCCGCGAAGCTTTCGATGCCGCTTCTCATCCTGCAAGGCGGCCGGGATTACCAGGTGACCGCGGAGGACCTGCAAAGGTTCCGGGCCGCGCTGGCCGGACATCCCAATGTCACCATCCGCGATTTTCCGCGCCTCAATCATCTCTTCATCGCCGGCGAGGGCAAAAGCCGACCGGACGAGTACCAGGTTCCCGGATACGTCGACCCTGCGGTCATCGATGCGATCGCGACATTCATTGACGGTGTCGCCAAGCCAAACGGGCCGCGACAATAACTTTTGCGCCGGTGCTGCCGCGGGCCTGTAAACCGGCTGTGAACCGGCTGTAAAAGCCATCGAAATCAGCGAACTCGAAGCGGTGGCGAAGCGACCGATGGAGCGGGGCGTGAATGGTCACCTCCCATCCAGACCGGCACCCGCCGGCGCGCGCTGCCCGATCAACGGTTCGCCAACCCACAGGAGTTCGCCATGTTCCGCAAATCACACCTGCTCGCGACCGCCTTCGCCCTCGCGGCCATCGGCTCCGCCATGTCGCCGGGTGCCGCTGCCGAGGCACGGCTTCAATTGCACGCCCAGGCGACCGCCCCCGCGCCCCGAATGGGCTGTGGACCCGCCATTCCGCGGCTCGCGGCCGCCCTCGACGAGATGCTGCCCACAGCTAGGCTTTCCGCAACTGACCTGAGCAAGGTCACCGTGCTGCGAGACTTGATCCAGGAATTGGCCAAGAGCGGCAAAGAGGGATCCGCGCGCGACGTCGAGGAAGTCGCCATGGGGGTCCTGGGCTATCAGAAGCTTTGGCTCAGATGCGGAGTCGGGACCTTCAACTGGATCAACCAGTCGCAAGACGCCGAGGCTGATCCGGCTCAGTAGAACAAGCAGGTTGCTCGCGTGGAGGCAACGCTCCAGGGCGCTGCCTCCGAGGTGCCCGACGGACACCTGCTCGGGCTGGCTGAGTTGCGTTTCAACGTTCCGACAATCGGGCGATCAGCTTGCCGTCGCGTGACTTGCCGAGCATGACCTCGCCGGGGTGCTCGGCCAATATTGCGTGCGCCTCGGCCTCGTTCACGCCGGCGTCGATCGCCAGCCGCTCGATCGTGCGCCAGTCGAAGCGGTCGTCCTGCATGACGGCGACCATGCGCTTGAACACCGTCGCACGCCGTCCTTCCTCCGATGTGCCGGGTGGCTGCGTCACCTCCGCCGGCGGCCGCAAGGCTGCCCGGTTGCTCCAAGCTACCCATCCGAGCGCCGCCACCACGAGAACGACGACGGGCGCGACCTGCAGCAGGTGCAGCCGGTGCCGACGGAAGAGCGAGCCGGGCGGCTTCGCGTCGCGAGCCTGTGTTGCTTGGATCTGTGTTGCTTCGGCCCGCGCCAGTCCGGTCGCCGGCGCGACCAGCTCCTGTGGCGTGGCGGTGAACTTGTAGCCCACGCCCGGCATGGTGACGATGATCCGCGGCGTTTTCGGATCAGGCTCGATCTTGCGGCGCAACCGCGACATCAGCACGTCGACGCTGCGGTCGTCGGGCTCCGCTTCGCGGCCGGTCACCGCCTGGCTAAGCTCCTCGCGCGACAGTACCCGGCCGGGTTGGCGCACGAGCGCCAGCAGCAACGAGAATTCGGCGCGCGTCAGCACCACTTCCTGCCCGCCCGCATCGACGCAGGTGCGGCCGTCGGCGTCGAGGGTGTAGCCCTCGAAACGCAGCAGCCTCGGCGCAGCGCGCTCCTCCGCGACCGGCGCGGCACCAAGCACTGACTTGATCCGGGCCAGCACGTCCGGCTCGCACAGCGGCCTGCCGATGGTGCCCTCCGCCGATAACGGCGGCCCGGCCGCAGCTTCGCCTGCTTCCGCTTCGATGATCAGCACGTGCGCGGACTGACTTGTGAACTCTCGGGCCAACTCGGTGCCATCTGGGCCCAGCCGGTCGGGCGCCAGCAGGGCGAGCGCAATGCTCGTGCTCTCGACGACCTGGCGCGCGCGCTTGGGGCTTTCGGCCAGCTCCACCGCATAGCCGGCGGTCATGAGCCAGCGGGCCAGCGTCGCCCGCAGCGCGGCATCGTCTGCGACAACCAGGATGCGTGATTTCGTCATGCTCGCGCGTTGAACCCGCCCATCGAAGCGCCCGCGGTTACCGTGGTCGGCCACAATAGGTCTACGGTAGCGCAGGCACGAAGTCTATTCCGGCATAATTGCGCGCGCGGGCTGCGCCGTGATGGGATATCCTCACGGGATCGGCCAGGAACGCCCCTGCATCGCCCGGAGTTGCCCGGTGAAATTGATTCCCAGGTTGATCGGCGCGCTCGCCGCAGCGGCCGGCCTCATCACCGGCATGCACGCGGCGTCGGCGCACCATTCCTCAACCATGTTCGATAAATCCAGGATCGAGACCCTCGATGGCACGGTCAGGGAGGTGCGCTGGGTCAATCCGCATGTGACGCTCCTGGTCTTCGGCACCGTACGGGAGGGCGACCAGCCCGGCGAATGGCTGCCGAGATGACCAGCCCCGGCGTGCTCGGCCGCCTGGGCTGGAAACGCACGACCTTCAGCCCGGGAGATCGGGTGCAGGCCAGGATTCATCCGCTGCGCGACGCCGAGGAGCATGGCGGTTTGCTGGAGGACATCACCTCGCTGGCGACCGGCAAGACACTTTCCACCAACAAGCGCGCGGATGAGAATCCGGGCGGGGATTGAAGCCCGCGGAGAGCATGATCCCGAAAAGTTGCAGACTTTTCGGATAAGATTATGCGCAACTTCAAAAAGATCGCCACGAGAGTCGCCTGATCAGCAACACGAGGGGTCCCATCACGGCTCGCACCACATTGCCGACCATCGCGCTTGTTGCCGTCACGTTGCTGCTGCCGGCCCGGAGCGCCGATGCAACCGAGATTCATGCGCTCACGCCGGGCGGCGCGCTTCCCGGCGTCAAGCCCGCGGCCGCCCTCTTCACCAAGCAGGCCGGGACGGAGGTGGCGATCACGTTGGGGCCGCCCTCCGCCGTCCGCCGGAAGATCGAGGCCGGCGAGCCGTTCGACGTCGTGGTTCAGGCCAAGCCCGCGATGGAGGATACCGAGAAGGCCGGATTGTTGCGCGCCGGCAGCCGTGCCGGATTGGCGCGCGGCGGCATCGGTGTGGTGGTGCGCGCCGGCGGAGCCGGCGCTCGCATTCGTCAAGTTCCTGGCGGGCGACGGCGCCCGCCAAACTTGGACATCCGCCGGCTTCGAAATGTTGCCGGCGCGATAGCGGCAACCCGGCAAATTCCTTTACGACACCGTCAACCGCCGCGTGGTGTCGTCGAACAGCTCGTCGACCGATATCCGGCGCGGGATCAGCTGCTGGCGGTGACAATAATCGATGATCACCTCCAGGACCGGGCGGCAGGCTTCGACCCCGAACCGATAGGGATCGAACGCGGCGCCGTCCGGCAACCCGGCTTCCCGCTTGCTGTCGTGCAGCCGCTGGAACACGTCCTGCACTAGGTCGGGCCGCGAGCGCGACAGCGCTTCGCGCACCACCACCATGTGATTGATCGGCACGCCATGATGCCGCTCGGCCCATTTCTGCGCCGCGGCCTCATGGTCGGGAATGAGGTGCTTGAGCCGCGGGTCCGGAAACCTGTCGCCGACCACCGCCGCATCGAGCTCGCCGTCGAGCAGCATCTGGACCATGTCCTTGCCGGCCGGCGCCCGCTTGACGAACGGCGGGTCCTGATATTCGGCCACATGCGGGTCCTCGAACGAGATCCATTCGATCTTGCCGAGATCGACCCCATAGTCGCTTGCCAGGATGCCCCTGACCCAGGTGCCGGTGGTGACCGTATAGGCCCGCACGCCCACCCGCTTGCCGGCGAGGTCCGACGGCCGCACCACGCCGCGATCCGCATTGTAGGCGATGGTGTGGTGCTGGCCGCGGCTCACCAGAACGGCCGGAATGAGGACGTAGGGCTTGCCATAGGCCTTGGCCTGCAGGTAGGTCGCGATCGCCAGCTCGGCGACGTCGTATTTGGCGTCCCGCACCACGCTCTTGAACAGGTTGTTGGCAACCTTGACCTCGACGAAGTCGAAGTCGACAAGCTGCGATTGGACCGCGCCGCTCTTGAGCGCCTTGGTGTTGGGATAGTTTCCCAGCATGGT
The DNA here is from genome assembly GCA_963721005.1 of uncultured Alphaproteobacteria bacterium. Classification (GTDB taxonomy): domain Bacteria; phylum Pseudomonadota; class Alphaproteobacteria; order Rhizobiales; family Xanthobacteraceae; genus VAZQ01. The sequence continues at coordinate 35,320 of CAVRHR010000004.1, forward strand.
GTGCAGGGTCGTCTTTGCTGATGCGGACATCTGCGGTTCCCCTCTATTTGGCAAGCGCCGGGTACAGAGATTGTGCCGTCTTGGCAAATATCCAGCTTTGGTCAGCCTGGGGGAGGCAGGAAAGCGATTCCCTGGCGACACCCAGAAGCTCCGACAGCGAGCCCTCCGATGACGGATAGTTCGAGCCCCAGGCAAGCCTCTGGGCACCGAATTCCGCCACCAGCTTCGGAAAGAACGTCTCCGGCGTGGCCTTGCCGTTGCGCACCTCGGCGAAGGTGCGCGGGGTCAGCTTGAGATAAATCTTTGGATATTTCGCCAGCGCGAACAGGCTGGCGGCCGCCGCATAGGGCGGGCCGTCGGCCATTACGGGCCGCGCCAGGTGATCGACGATGATCCGCACGTCGGGGAAGCGCTCCACCATCCGGATCATCTGCGGAAACGCCGTGGGCGACAGCTGCAGACATACCGACAGGCCGAGCTTGCCGGCGCATTCCCAGGCCGGGTAGCTCTTGGGATCGTCCAGCCAGGACGCCTGGTCCGGCATGGTGCTGCCGATGGTGAACAGCCGCATGCCGGTCAGCCCGCGGCTCACCCAGTAGCGCATGCGCTCGGGCGCATCGGCGGCCAGCACGTCGACCGAGAACACGCCGGTGAACCGGTCCGGATGCGCCGCGACCGCGTCCGCCACATAGGAATTGTCATGGCCGTAGCAGGTCGAAGCCTGCACCAGCGCCGACTTGGTCACGCCGGCCTTGTCCATGGCGGCGATCATCTGCTCTGTCGAGACCGGCCGGGTGCGCGACCAGTCGGACTGATGGCCGCCGAGCGGCGCCAGCGGATAGCGCTTCGGATCATCGGCGATGATGTGCGGGTGGATGTCGATCGTGGTGGTCATGCGTCATCTCCTCGTGTGTTGGGCGTGAGGGGTCTCGCGCACGGCCCGGGGATGCTGCGCGCTCACGCCGGAATATTCGAACGGGTTACCGGTTGGCGTGAGGGTCCACGAATGCCTCGTCGAGCGACATCCGCTTCGGGATCAGGTTTTGTTGAAGGCCGTAGGTCAGCATGGCTTCGATGCTGCGCAGATTTTCCGGAAGCCCATAAGGCAAAGGATCGCCCACCAGCGGCATCAATCCGCCGTATTTCTTGTCGTCTGCCGATTCCAGCTTGCCGGCCTTGAGCTGCTCGATATAGGGCCGCTTGGATTGCACGAAGGCGTCGTAGAGCGCGCCGGCGACCCAGGGATGCTTCCAGAGCACCTCCGACCTGACCACGATCAGGCCGTGGATCGGATAGATGCCGGTCCGCCGGAACCAGTCGGCTTCGGCCTCGGCGACATTCTCGATCAGCTCCGGATAGACGTCGGCGGCGCCGGGCTGGCCGCCGGTGGTCCAGGCGCCGGTCGGCGGGCCGGCGCGGCCGATGCCGGCATTGCCGGTGAAGCCGGCCTGCAGCTCGCCGCTCGCCATCATGCCGGCGAGCGATTTGCCCTCCGGGGCATGGATCACATTCGGCGGCAGCCTGAGGGTGGCGACATGCTCCTCGTCATCCACCACCCAGGTGACCTTGGAGGAATCGAGGCCGTATTCGTTGACGAAGATGCCGCGGGTCCACACCCCGGTGGTCACCGAGTAGGCGCGCACCCCGACCTTCTTGCCCTCCAGATCCTTCGGCGTCTTGATGCCGGAATCCGGACGCACCACGAAGCCGCCGTGGTGGAAGCGGCGCATGATGAACACCGGGATCGCCACGAACGGCGCGCCGAGCGCGCGTGCGATCATGTAGGTGGTGGGCGCCATCTCGCAGACGTCGAACTCCACGTCGCGCACCATCCGCCGGAACGCGCCGATGATCGGCACCACCTCGACGAAATTCGGCTCAATGCCCTTGATCGGGACCTCCCCCGATTTCAGGGCCCGGGTGTGGCCGTAGTCGGCGACCGCCATGTTGAGGCTCAATTGTTGGCTCATTCGATTCTCCTGGCCGCGACACTTTCACTGCTTGCGACTTCCGGCAGCCCGGCCCGCTGCCGCCGTCGCTTGTTCTGATGCCTAGCTGCCCAATCGCAACGGCGCGCTATTGCTTCGGGATGCCCGCCTTCTCGATCACCTCGCGCCACTTGCGGCTGTCCTGCGCCATCCGGTCCCACATCGCAGCCGGCGTGCTCCCGCTCGGATCGATCCCCACGGCGCGAAACTGTTCCTGGATGTCGGCGCTCGCCAGGCTGCGGTTGATCTCGGCGCTGAGATAGTTGGTGATCTCGGCCGGCACCCCGGCGCGGGCGCCGATGCCGTTCCAGCTGTTGACCACATAGCTCGGGAACCCGCTTTCCTTGGCGGTCGGCACGTTCGGCAGCATCGGGTCGCGGCTCTCGCTCGCGGTGGCGATGATCCGCAGCCGGTCGGAGCCGATCATCGCCTGGAAGGTGGCGAAATAGTCGAACCCAAGATCGACGTCGCCGCGCAAGAGCGCGGTCGCCAGATCAGGCGCGGTGCGATACGGAATGATGGTGAAGTCCGCCCCGGTGATCTGCTTGAACAGATGGGTCGACAGATTTTGCGTGCTGCCCGGATTGATTGCCCCCAGATTGATCTTGCCGGGATTCTTGCGGGCCGCGTCGACCAGCTCCTGCAGCGATTTGTAGGGCGACTTGTCCGGGACTGCGAGCAGCATGGCAAAGCTTGCCGCCACCGAGATCGGGGCGAAATCGCGCAACAGATCGTAGTGCAGATTGCTGAACAGCGACATGCTGATCGCCTGGCCGTTGCCCATCTCGCCCAGCGTATAGCCGTCGGCGGGCGCGCGAAGCACCTCGGTCATCGAGATGATGCCGCCGGCGCTGGGACGGTTCTCGATGATGATCTGCTGCTTCACCTGCTGCGACAGGCTGTTGGCGAGGAGCCGCATGGTCTGGTCACCGACCCCGCCGGCCCCGTAGGGCACCAGCAGCCGAACCGGCTTGGTCGGGTAGCCGCTCGGCAATTGCGCCAAGCTCGCGGACGTACCGGCCAGCACGATGAGTGCAGAGCCGATCGCGGTCCGGCGCCAGCGGCGCCATGAACCACTACCAAACTTCCGTGTTACGGAATTCGAGCGCATGCGGTTTCCTCCGCGTTCGGACCATTCTGCGGGTCCGCTTCACTCCCTTGGCAGAAACCGTGACACAGACCGCCGCCGGGCTCAAATCGGAACAGCGTGCAGGGTCATAAGTTTCTGCTATAATGCCAGCTTCCGCCGAAGCGCGCTTAGAGTGAGCCAAGGATATGCCGGACAACGACTTTCCGCCGCTGCGGCAGCTGCGCGCGTTCGAAGCGGTGGCTCGCTTGCAAAGCATGAGCGCCGCCGCCCGCGAGATCAATTTGTCGCAACCCGGCGTCACCCAATCCATCGAGGCGCTGGAAAAACAATTGCTGGTTCGGCTGTTCGAGCGGCAGCGGTCCGGATGCTACACCACGGTGCCCGGAACGATCCTGCTGCCGCGCGTGCAGGCGTTCTTCGACCATATCCGCGCTGCCCTGGAGGAAGTTGCCGGCGGCCATCCGTCGGCAAGCCGCCAGGCCCAGGAGGCGGCCCGCAAGATCACCAGCCCGCAATTGCGCAGCCTGCTCGCGATCTACGAAAGCGAATCCTTCGATGCCGCGGCGAGGCGGCTTCGAATTTCCCAACCGTCGCTGCACCGCGCCGCGCGTGAGCTCGAGCGCGAGCTGCGGCGCGGCCTCTACCAGCGCACCGCGCGGGGCCTCACCACCAATGCGCGCGGCGCCGAGCTGGCGCGGCGATTTCAAGTTGCGATCCGGGAAATTCAGTACGGCATCGAGGAGCTGAAAGCCGCCAAGGGCACCGTCATATCGCGGCTGGCGGTCGGCAACATTCCGCATTCCGATACGCAGATTCTCTCCGCCGCCATCAACGATTTGCTCGCCGCCCATCCCAAAGCCTGCGTGCGGATCGTGGACGGTCACTATGACATGCTGCTGAGCGACCTGCGCGCCGCAAGGCTCGACCTGCTCTGGGGCGTGCTGCGAACTCCGGCATGGGCGCGCGACGTCACCGAGGAAAGGCTGTTCCCCAATCCTTATGTGGTGGTGGCCGGCAAGCGGCACCCGTTGACCAGGTTGGCGCGCATCACGCTCAACGATCTCGCCGGCTACGACTGGATCACGCCCGGCCCGGGCACACCCCGCCAGCAGGCGCTGGAGCGGATGTTCGGCGCCCTCAAGCGCGCGCCGCGGATCGCGATCGAGACCACCTCGATGCAGATCCACCGCAACATCCTGGCCTCAACGGAGCGGCTGTCCCTGATGTCGCTGATGGAAGCGCGCCTCAACGAGGCCGCCACCTTCGCGATCCTGCCGTTCCGGTCGCGGTACCTGGCGCGCGCGGACGGGGTGGCGCGACGGACGGACTGGCGGCCGACCAGGATACATTTGCAGTTTTTGGAGCTGTTGCGGTGGCATGCGGCGCGGTTTGCAGTGAGTGATCATTCCGGGACGGCTGCGGGACGGCGCCGCCCCACACGCAGCCAAAGACTAACGGCGCGGATTCTTCCGGCAGATCATCGCGGTTAAGTTTCGGCTGTCGCCACGCCCAATCGGGGACAGCAATTTTGGAGCAGGCCAAAGGGATTTGACCCCTCGACCCGACCTTCGCAAGGTGGCAGGTAGCCCGGTCTGAACTATTGATCCACTACGCTATCCTGCGCTGAGCGGGGCGGGCTTCCCGAATTTTTCTCGAGAAACGGAGCCCGTGTGGGGGCCTGAATCCTACTCGGTGGCAATCCTTTTTACGGCAGCGACAATCTGCGGCAATGCCTCGGGATCTGAGGTGATGATGCCATTTTTCTTCTGGGCAATTGGCCTTGGCTCTGCGCCGGAATTGTCGAATACCGACGCTTGGTCCACCTGCTCCAAGAACCAGGGCAGTTGCTCGAGAGAACGGGCGTAGCGTTCGACGATCTTGTGTTCGGGAACTGCGTGGCCGCCCTTCGCGACACGCAGCCTGACGCGTTCGATACTGCGTTCCGGACTGTCCAGGATGACGTAAGTGAGCCGCACCTCAAATTGTAGCCGTTTCGCTTCGACGACCAACCGACGGTACTTGTCAGTTGAAAGCACAGTTTCTACGCCGACGGTCTGGTGAGCCCGGATTGAGGCTTCTAGCCAAGTCTCGATCCTCCTGACAGCCTCGAGATTTGCATCTTGAAGTTGCCGGCCCTCAACTGTCTGGATGCGCTCGGTCAATACGTCGGGATTGATAATCCAAACTGAACGCGCGAAGGCCTCGATTTCCGTATTTTCGTATGCGGTGCTCTTACCCGACCCGTTCGGTCCGGCAACGATCCAAAAGACTGGACGGTCAACGCTTCGAGGGGGCAATGTCGGTCGTGCCGACAACGCGTTTGTTGTCGCGCCTCGCCTTGGCGACGTTCTTAGTAAAGACGTACCGGAGACCTTCTTCAAAGATCTCGGTGTTGGCATCCAGGGTTCGCACTGTCTTCCATCCGCCTTCAGTCTTCAAAACGCGCTTCTTGCCGACGGAACGGGTAGCCGGCCCGGTAAATGGACCGGCCTTTAGTCTCCTAAAGACGACCTTTGCCACACCACGCTCCTATTCTTCAGCCTAGCGTATATATAGCGTGCGTCTGCCAATTCTGGAATACCTTACGTTGGCAACGGCAACTCATAATCCCGGCGCTCGCGCGTCGATCGCCAACGGGCGGTGATCAGACCTATCTCGGCTCGTCTGGCAGGACAATGTTCTTCCGACGCTTCACGCCAGCCCGGGTTTCTCGACGGAAATGGTTCGGGTTATCACGCAAAAATTGTTCTACCATCAACCTGATCAACTCAGCCTTCGTTTTATGAGTATGAGCGGAAAGCCGCTCAAGCATTAAGAATTCCTGATCGTTGAATGACGCTGAGATTCTGTTCTGAACAGCCATCGGCGCAGCACCGACATAAACTCGGAGAACACGAAAGCCGCGCCGAATACGATTGCGATTTGGGCGATATGCGAGTCCCCGACTGGCAGGAACCGCCTGGTCCGCGTTGTAATCGCTCCAGCAACCTCAAGGAGCACAATTACAGCTCCCGCATGCTACCCTGCTGAACAAGGTAGCTTCGGAACGTAACATTCAGTCAATAGTGCGCCATCTCCAGCATATACGATCCTCCCCCGGAACTACCCGACGCAATTTTTCAAACCCGGAAGGATGGACTAAGTCATTGATTTTAAATGGAGCGGGCGAAGGGATTCGAACCCTCGACCCCGACCTTGGCAAGGTCGTGCTCTACCCCTGAGCTACACCCGCATCCGTTTGGGTAGGCGGACTGGACCGCCTCCGGGATGCTATGCCAAATGGCGGCGAGGTTTGCAACCGAGGCGGCGGGTCGGGGGGAAGATAGGGCGATTGGGCCCGATTTTGGCCTGGAAGGGGCGCTGCTGAGCGTGATTCCGGCCGGTTCCCTTCGCGTGACTCCGATCCGAGCCGCCTATCGCGACGCCGGAGCCCCCTCAACCCACCTTCTCCCCCATGGGGAGAAGGAGTGGAATGCAGTGCGTCCCGAACGACGAAGCCCGCTCGAACCAAGCCCCAGCTCAGCCCCCCATGCCCGCCACCCCCGACGACCTGTTCGCCTATCTCGACCGGCTCGGCATCGCGCATGCGACCGTGACCCATGCGCCGGCGTTCACGGTCGAGGATGCTCGCGCGCTGCGCGGGCAGATCGCGGGCGGGCATACCAAGAATCTGTTCCTCAAGGACAAGAAGGACGCCCTGTTCCTGGTGGTGGCGCTCGAGGATGCGGTGATCGAGCTCAAGTCGCTGCATCGCCTGTTGGGCGCCAGCGGCCGGTTCTCGTTCGGCTCGGCCGAGCTGATGCGGGCGACGCTCGGGATCGAGCCCGGCGCCGTCACCCCGTTCGCGGCGCTCAACGACAGCGAGGCCCGGGTGAGCGTGGTGCTCGACGCTGTCATGATGCAGCAACCCATGCTCAACTATCATCCGCTGCGCAACACCATGACGACCTCGATCGCCCGCGACGACCTCGTCCGCTTCCTGACCGCGACCGGCCATCCGCCCCGCATCCTCGGCCTGGCGCAAGCGCCGCAGCCGAGCCCTTGACCCGGATTGCAATCATCCGCATGGACACCATTTAATTGGCTGGATTGGGGTTTCGCACGTCGCCCGAGCGAGCCCGACCCGGCAGACCGCAACCAGCCGAGCGACACCCGAGCCACGAGGATCCACCGCTATGATGCTGCAGAATGCCGGTGCGACGGCGGTCGCGGATACGGCCGTCAAGGACACCACCACCCAGACGTTCGTGAAGGACGTGATCGAGGAATCCAAGCGCCAGCCGGTGCTGGTGGATTTCTGGGCGGAGTGGTGCGGGCCCTGCAAGCAGCTCACCCCCATCCTGGAGAAGGTGGTGCAAAGCCGCCAAGGGCAAGGTCAAGCTGGTCAAGATGGACATCGACAAGCACCCGGGCATTCCGGGGCAGCTCGGCATCCAGTCGATCCCGGCGGTGTTCGCCTTCGTCAACGGCCAGCCGGTCGACGGCTTCATGGGGGCACTGCCGGAAGCCCAGGTGACGGCCTTCATCGAGCGGCTCACCAAGGACCGCATCGGCGGCGAGGAGAAGGACCTGCTCAAGGCCGCGGATACGGCGCTCGCCGAGGGCGACGCGGCCGGCGCGGCCGATCTCTATGCCCAGCTCCTGGCCGAGGATCCGGCCAACGTGCCGGCGCTGGCCGGGCTCACGCGCGCCTATGTGGCGGGCGGCTCCCTCGAAGAGGCCAAGCAAACGCTTGCCCTGGTGCCGGAACCCAAGCGCAACGACAGCGTCGGTGGCGGCCGCGCGTGCCGCCCTCGAGGTCGCCGAGCAGGCCAAGTCGGTCGGCCCGATCGAGGAGCTGGAGCGGAAGGTCGCGGCCAATCCGCTCGATCATCAGGCCCGGTTCGACCTGGCGGTGGCCTGAACGGCAAGAATCGCCGGCAGGAGGCGGTCGACCACCTGCTCGAGATCGTGCGGCGCGACCGCAAATGGAACGAGGACGGCGCCCGCAAGCAGCTGGTGCAGTTCTTCGAGGCGTGGGGCCCGACCGACGAGGCGACGGTCGCGGGCCGCAAGCGGCTGTCGTCGATCTTGTTCGCATGCGAGCTAGTTCTCGATCGTGCCATCCGGCGGCGGCGGATTGGGAGCCACACGATGCCGATGAACGCGCGCTATCTGGGGCCCGGCGACCTTCCGGAGGTGATCGCGGTGTTTCCGCTGGCGGGCGCGCTGTTGCTGCCGCGCGGACAATTGCCGCTCAACATTTTCGAACCGCGCTACCTGATGATGATCGACGACGCCTTTACGTCGGGCCGCCGGCTGATCGGCATGATCCAGCCCGACCCGACGCATCCGGCGCCCGAGGATAAACCCAATCTCTACCGGGTCGGCTGCGTCGGCCGCATCACCCAGCTGACCGAGACCGGCGACGGCCGCTACATGATCCAGTTGGTCGGCATCGCCCGCTTCCGGGTCGAGGCCGAGCTCACGGTCGCCACGCCCTTTCCGGCAATGCCGGGTGACCTATGTGCCGTTCGCCGACGATTTCATCGGCCACAAGGGCGAGGACGAGGTCGATCGCGAGAGCCTGCTGACCGCGCTGTCGCATTTCCTCAAGGCCAACGACCTCAAGGCCGACTGGGATGGCATCGAGAACGCCCCCAACGAGGCGCTGGTCAACGCGCTCGCCATGATGTCGCCCTACGGGGCGGCCGAGAAGCAGGCGCTGCTGGAGGCGCCCGATCTCAAGACGCGGGCCGAGATCCTGGTGGCGGTCACCGAGATCGTGCTGGCCAAGGGCGGGTCCGAGGGCAATTCCCCGCTGCAGTGACGCTCCCGCCCCGCAATGACTCTCCGCTGTCGTCGTCCGCGAAGGCGGACGACCCAGTAACCACCGACGTTTCAATAGGAAATTGGAGTTTGCGTTTACTGGATGCCCCGCCTGCGCGGGGCATGACAGGTCCCGGGTTGCGGCCCCCGGATAAGCGCCTTGCGGCCACGCACCCTGTCGTGACATGTAGTCCGCGACCCCTGAAAATCACTTGCCGAACCGGAGCCTTTGCATGACCACCGCACCGTCCGACCGTCCCGCCGGCACCATCGATCCCAAGCTGCTCGAGATCCTGGTCTGTCCATTGACCAAGGGCCCGCTCGAATACGACGCCGCCAAGCAGGAGCTGATCTCGCGCTCCGCCAAGCTCGCCTATCCGATCCGCGACGGCATCCCGATCATGCTGCCCGAGGAAGCGCGCTCTCTCGATTGAGAGATTGAGAGCCAGCGCTTGATTGAGCGCCGGGCCGCCCGCCAACACCGTCACGGAGCCGACCCATGCTGAAGGTCTGGGGCCGCAAGAACTCGGCCAATGTCCAGAAAGCGATGTGGGGGATCGGCGAGCTCGGGCTCCCCTATGAGCGCATCGACATCGCGGGCGCCTTCGGCAAGAACCGGGACGCGCCCTATCTGGCGCTCAACCCGAACGGCCTGGTGCCGACGCTCGAGGACGGCGACTTGGTGATGTGGGAATCGAACTCGATCGTGCGCTATCTCGCCGGCCTGCACGGCCGGGGCACGCTGGAGCCGGCCGATCCGAAACAGCGCGCGCTCGCCGGCCAATGGATGGACTGGCAATTGTCGGTGCTCGGCCCCGCCATCCACGCCACCTTCTGGGGACTGGTGCGCACGCCGCCCGAGAAACGCGACCTCGCCGCCATCGAGACCTCGAAGACCAAGACCACGGCGGCGATCAGGATTCTCGATGCCCAGCTCGCCAAGACCGCTTATGTAGCGGGCGATGCCTTCTCCATGGGCGACATTCCGGTCGGCGTGTTCGGCTACCGGTTCCACGCCCTGGTGACCGACCGGCCGCCGCTGCCGCATTTCGAGCGCTGGTTTGCCGCCATCTCGGCGCGCAAGGCGTTCAAAGATCATATTCTGTCGATGCCGCTCGATTGACGGCACGGCGCAGCAAACAAACAAATTTTTGAAGCGACTAGCGCGGCCGGGCGTTGCACTCCTCTCCTCGCCCCGCGTGCGGGGAGAGGGCGACACGGCACTGCGGAAAACCAGGGCTCGGCCCGGTGAGGGGGCGCTTCCACAAGCTCAGACTCGCGGCAACGCCCCCTCATCCCGACCTTCTCCATAGCCCGTCGAAGACGGGCGTTAACGCCCTAATGGCACGCGGGGAGAAGGAGCCGTGCGGCAACACCTCGTACAACAATTCAACCAGCCAAAGCGCCGGCTTAGCCGTTCGTTAAGGTTAATGGAGCATGATCGCAGGAGGTAAGCACCGTAGCGTCAAGAGCGGAATGTAGGCGATGCGTTCGTGTCTCGGCGTCCTGCCGGCAATCAGCCTGGCAATGATCTGTCTGCCCGCAACGGCGCAAGCCGACGAGCCCGGCTTGGTCCGGTTGCGCGGCTCGAGCGTCTACGCCACGCCGGCCTATCCGGTCGGAACATCCGAGTCGCTCTATCAAGCACCGGCACCGGCGCCTGTCCGGGCGGCACGACCGGTGGCGCCGGCAGGGCCGGCCGCGCAGCTCAGCGGCTTCACCTTCGAATTCGGCACCCGCTATTGGTACAGCACCGGCAAGCTGGCCAAGGATTTGTACGACGATCCGCGCTCCAGCCAGAATCTCAATTCGAGACTGACCTATTCGGGGCTCTCCAGCGGCGCGTTCGAAGGCTTCGGCCGCGCCGACACCACTTTCGGCTCCTTCATCCGCGGCTTTGCCGGCATCAGCGGCCTGGACCGCGGCGCCCTCAACGATGAAGACTTTCCGCCGGCGCTGACGCCTTATTCCAATACGCTGAGCCAGCAACAGAACGGCAAGCTGACTTACGGCACCATCGACTTCGGTCAGATCGTGGTGAAAAACGAGCGCGTGCGCGCCAGTCTGTTCGTGGGCTTCGGCTATCTCAACGAAAGCGTGAGCGCGTTCGGCTGCAGTCAGATCAGCGGCAATCCGTTCATCTGCGCGCCGGCGCTCGACCCCGGCCTGCTCGCCATCACGGAGAATTCCAGCTGGCAATACGCACGGCTGGGCCTGCTGGCCGAGTTCAAGGTGCTGGATCGCCTCAAGCTCAGCGCCGAGGTCGCCTGGCTGCCCTACGTGCAGATCACCTCGCAGGACACCCATTGGCTGCGGCTCGGTTCCTCGCCTGGCGACATCGCGGGCCCGATCCCGGAGAACGGCGGCGGCACCGGCGTTCAGCTCGAGGCCATCGCATCGTACGCGGTCACCGACCGGGTCACGGTCGGGGTCGGCGCCCGCTATTGGTACCTGCAGACCCGCGGCAGCACCGATTTCGAGAACGTGATCGTCGGCTTCCCGGTCGCCCCCGCGCCACAGCCGCTCAATTTCACCACCACCCGCTACGGCGGCTTCGTCCAAGGCGCCTACCGGTTCGGCCCGATCTGAGATTGTTTGTTTGATCGGGCGCGCAGCGTTCCTCGCCCCGCGTGCGGGAGAGGGCGGCACGGCAAGATGGGAAAGCAGAACTCGGCGCGGTGAGGGGGCGTTTCCACAAGCTCAGACTCGCGGAGACGCCCCCTCATCCCGACCTTCTCCCCGCACGCGGGGCGAAGGAGTGAAACGCCGCGCTCCATGACATATTGGCGCCGCCCCCCTACAGCGCCTCGCCCTTGAGCAGCTTCGGCATCTCGCCGACCAGGCCAGCGGCCTCGCGGATGAAAATTTGCTTGAGCGCCGGTAGGCGGTCCACCACGCCGAGACCGAGGTCGCGCATGAAGCGCAGCACATCGGAGCGGTTGGAGAACAGGCGGTTGAGGCCGTCGGTCGCCACCCCCATCGCCATGGTGTCGAAGCGGCGCCAGCGCTGGTAGCGCGCGAGCGTCGCGGCGCTGCCGGGATCGAGCCCGAGCCGGGCCGCATCCACGATGGTCTCGGCCAACGCCGCCACGTCCTTGAGCCCCATGTTGAGCCCCTGCCCGGCGATCGGATGGATCACATGGGCGGCATCGCCGACCAGCGCGAGGCGCGACCCGATGAAGTCGCGCGCGATCCATAATCCGATCGGATAGGCGCGGCGCGGACCCACTACCTCGATGGCGCCTAGATGCAGCCCGAAGCGCCGCTCGAGCTCGGCCAAAAACGCGTCATCGGGCAGCGCGAGGATGCGCGCGGCTTCGGCGGCGCGCTCGGTCCATACGATCGAGGATCGGCAATGCTTGAGCGGCAGGATCGCGAACGGGCCGGCAGGCAGGAAGTGTTCCTCGGCCCGGCCCCCATGGTCGCGCTCATGGGCGACCGTCGCCACGATGGCGGATTGCCCATAGTCCCAGCCCCGGGTCGGGATGCCGGCACGCGCCCGGATACCGGAGCGCGCGCCGTCTGCCGCCACCAGGAGCCGCGCCCGCAGCTGCGCACCACCGGCGAGCCGCACGTCCGCATCGGTGCCCCCAGTCGACGCATCTTCCAGAATGGCGTCCGGCCGCAGCACCACGCCGGTCGCGCGCGCGCGCGCGAGGAGCGCGGCATGCAGCGGACCATTCTCCACCATGTGGGCGAACGGCTGGCCCGGCTCGGCATCGCCGTCGAAAGTCAGGAACACCGGCCGCACCACATCGGTAAGCCGGCTGTCGGTCACCACCATGTCGAGGATCGGCTGCGCTTCGTCGGCGACCGCGTCCCACACCCCGATCGCCTGGAACAGCCGCTGCGCCGCCGCCACGATGGCGGATGCGCGCGGATCGCTCGGGGCCTTGTCCAATCCCGGGTCGACGACCGTAACGCGGAAGCCCTCGCCCAGCCCCTGCCGCAGCGCCACCGCGAGCGCGAGCCCGGCCACGCCCGCGCCCCCGATGAGCACGTCGATCCGTTCCTCGCTAGCAGGCTCCCGCGCCGCCACCATGGCCACCATCGTTTCCCGGTCCGTCGCGCGGACCGCCGTCCCATCATAGCAACAGCATCATAGCAACCGTATCATAGCAGCCGCGCGCGCTTGACTTCGAGCCCGCCGCACGTGTCACTGGCCGCCCCGTCCCGCAAGGCTGAGCCGATGTCATCCGCGATTCAAGATCTCCTGGCGATCCTCGATCTTGAGCAGCTCGAGCTCAATCTGTTTCGCGGCCGCTCGCCGCAGGACGCCTGGCAGCGGGTGTTCGGCGGCCAGGTGGTGGGGCAGGCCCTGGTGGCGGCCTGCCGCACCGTCGACGTGGCGGCACGCCCGCCGCATTCCCTGCACGCGTATTTTCTGCTGCCGGGCGACCCCAAGGTGCCGATCATCTACGAGGTGGACCGCATCCGCGACGGCAAGAGCTTCGCCACCCGGCGGGTCATCGGCATCCAGCACGGCCAGGCCATCTTCTCCATGGCGGTCTCGTTCCACGGCGACGAGCCGGGGCTCACGCATCAGGCCAAGATGCCGGCCGTGCCCAAGCCCGACGAATTGCCGAGCGAGGCCGAGATCAAGGAACGGGTGATGCCGCTGATGCCGGAGCCGGTGCGGCGCTACTACGAGCGCGCGCGGCCGATCGAGCTGCGGGTGGTGGAGCTCGATCGTTATCTCGGCAAAGCGATTGAAGGCGGCCGCTTCCATGTGTGGATTCGCGCTACCGGGCCGCTGCCGCCCGACCCCGCCATCCATCAATGCGTGCTCGCCTATGCGTCCGACATGACGTTGCTCGATTCCGCCCTGATCCCGCACGGCCGCAGCGTGTTCGACAAGTCCATCATGGCGGCGAGCCTCGATCATGCGCTCTGGTTCCATCGCCCGTGCCGCGCCGACGAATGGCTGCTGTACGCGCAGGACAGCCCCAGCCTGGCGGGCGCGCGCGGATTCTCCCGTGGCCTCATCTTCGCGGCCGACGGAACCCTGGTGGCCTCGGTGGCGCAGGAGGGGCTGCTGCGGGAGCGGCGCCCGCAGGGCTGAATCGGGGCCGTTGCTTCCAACCCTTGCGTCCGTCAAGCTTGCGCCGGGACCGAACCGATCGGGAGCGAACGTGAACAACACACCGCAACACCGTCGCGGCCTGCGCGCTGCGGCCTTGGGGCTCGCTTGTATGCTGGCTGTGGCGGCCGCGCCGGTAGAAGCGCAAGCGCCTGGCGCCCAGGCGCCGGCGATTTGCGGCACCGGGGCAACGGACAGCTGGATCGCGGCCTGCGGCGCCATCATCGACAATCCGGCCGAGAGCCTGCAGAACCGGGTGCGGGCGCTGAAGTTTCGCGGGCTCGCGCATTATCGCGGCGGCGACATCGAGCGCGCCGCCGCCGATTTCACCGCCGCCACCACGCTGGCGCCGGACGATGCGGAGGGCTGGATCAATCTCGGCATGATGCGCCAGACCCGCGGCGATCTCGATGGTGCAGTCGCGGATTACGATAAGGCGATCGCGCTTGATCCCGCCTCCTGGCCGGCGCGCGTCAACCGCGGCAATGCGTTGCGGCTCAAGAGCGATCCGGCCGGCGCCATCGCGGAATACGACCGCGCGCTCGGCCTCAAGCCGGACCTCGGCGCCGCGTTGCGCGGGCGCGGATTGGCGCGCCAGATGCGCGGCGATCTCCGCGGCGCCATCGCGGACACGACCGCGGCGCTGCAGATCGATCCACGCGACGCCGAGGCGCTGCTGGCGCGCGGCAACGCGTTGCGGCTCAACGGCGATGCCGGCAAGGCGCTCGCCGACTACGAGGAGGCGACCCGCGTCGCACCCGAGCAGGCCGGCGCTTGGCTCAATCGCGGCGCGCTGCTGATGGAGCAGGGCGACATGGCGGCTGCCATCGCGAGCTTCGACAAGACCATCGCGCTCAATCCTGCAAGCGTCGAGGCCTACAACAATCGCGGCTCCGCGCTGAGCCAGAATGGCGATTTCGTGCGCGCGGCCGCCGACCTCGATACGGCGCTGCGGCTCGGCCCGAGTTACGAAGGCGTCTACGGCAATCGCGGCTTCGTGCGCCTGGCGCTCGGCGATTTCGCGGGCGCGGCGGCCGATTTCAGCGCGCTCGCGAGCCGCGACCCGGCCGATCCCTACCGAGTGCTGTGGCGGCATCTGGCGCTGGCGCGCGCCGGCACTGCGGACGAAAGTTTTGCACGCGTCGCCGCGGCGCTCGGGTCGGGCCCATGGCCGGGCGCGCTGCTCGCGCTTTACGCGGGATCGCTCGGTCGCGAAGCCATCATGGCCATGGGATCGCAAGTCGAGCCGGCGGAGCAGGCCGAACGGCGCTGCGAGATCGCGTTCTATGTCGGCGAATACGCGCTGACCCGCAACGAGCCGGCGGCGGCGGTTCCGCTCCTGCGCGAGGCGGCCTCCTCTTGCCCAATCGGCCTGCTCGAGCGCGCCGGCGCCATCGGTGAGCTCAAGCGTCTGCAGCCCTGACCGCTGCTGCGGCTTCGCATTAGCCGCGGATCGGGGGATTGCGTGGCGGGGGGCATCGCGCCTAGGCTGCGAACTCACAACCTGGTGGAAGCGCCATGAAGATGGTTACTGCCATCATCAAGCCCTTCAAGCTCGACGAGGTGCGCGACGCGCTCGCCGCCGTCGGGGCGCAAGGCATGACGATCACCGAGGTCAAAGGCTTCGGACGTCAAAAGGGCCACACGGAAATCTACCGCGGCGCCGAATATGTGGTGAACATGCTGCCCAAGATCCGGATCGACATCGCGGTCGATACCGACCAAGTCGACAGGGTGATCGCCGCCATCATGGCTTCGGCCAAGACCGGCCAGATCGGCGACGGCAAGGTGTTCGTGAGCCCGATCGAGCACACGGTGCGCATCCGCACCGGCGAGACAGATCGGGATGCGATCTGACCCAGGTCCGCGACCCGTGGCGCGGTTGGCGCCCCGAACCTTTGAGGTTTTTTTAGCCACTTGGCGTCCTGAAAGGGGCGTGCTGGCATCTTTGCGTTCAGAAAAACTTGCGCACTGCGTATGCGATAATCAGATGCCTGTATTTTAGGCATTTTGATTAAAAACTGCACGGATCCTCACCCACATTATCCGACCGGCGCCGCGAGTTCTCCTCGGGGAGCCGGGCGCCGCTGAGAAACCCCGCATTTTCAGTACTTTGCGACGGCTTGGGGGACTTGGCACGCGGCTTGATTACCTGACCGCACGCCATTGCGGCGGGGTCGGAGATTTCCCCCGCGAGGCTCTGTCGAGATCGCCTGACCCTGCACCCGCAGGCCGGGCCCAAAGCGGGAATCCAACCCAATGAAGATCGTCATGGCCATCATCAAGCCATTCAAGCTCGAGGAGGTCCGCGACGCCCTGACCGCGACCGGCGTGCACGGGATGACCGTCACGGAGGTCAAAGGTTATGGGCGCCAGAAGGGCCACACTGAGATTTATCGCGGCGCCGAATACGCCGTGAGCTTCCTGCCGAAGATGAAAATCGAGGTCGCGGTCGCCACCGACCAGGTCGGCAAGACCATCGAGGCCATCACCGGAGCAGCGAAGACCGGGCAGATCGGGGACGGCAAGATCTTCGTCCTCGACCTGGAAAGCGCCGTGCGCATCCGCACCGGCGAGACCGACGCTGCGGCCATCTGAACCCGCACCCAACGTCTACGGACAGGAGCAAACAAATATGACGTTCAAGATGCCTACACGTGCGGGGCTGGCAGCGCTCATCTTCGCTGTTCTGCTCGGCATTTTCCTCAACCTGCATGCGGCCACCCCCTCGTATGCGCAGGAGCCGACGGCGGCGCCTGCGGCCGACGATTCCGGGACGACAGTCGAGACGCTGCCGTGCGACTCGAAAGTCCAGAAGGAATGCTCGCCCAATTCGGGCGACACCGCCTGGATGCTCACCTCGATGGCGATCGTGCTGATGATGACCATCCCGGGCCTCGCCTTGTTCTACGGCGGGATGGTGCGCAAGAAAAACGTGGGCGATACCGTGATGACGAGCTTCGCCATCACCTGCCTGATCAGCGTCCTGTGGCTGTTCTTCACCTACAGCCTGGCATTCAGGGAGGGTGGGGAGATATTCGGCACGGATATGGGCTGGTTCATCGGCGGGTTGGATCGCGCCGGGCTCCAGGGCATCTTGAGCGACATTGCCAGCAACAAAGGCAATCCCAATGGGCTGGCGCCGACCATCCCGGAGACCGTCTATTCGATGTTCCAGCTGACCTTCGCGATCATCACGGCGGCGCTGATCTTCGGCTCGACCGCGGAGCGCATGAAGTTCTCGGCCATGCTCTGGTTCACTGGCCTGTGGGCGGTGTTCGTCTACTCGCCGGTCGCCCACTGGGTCTGGGGTCCGGATGGCATGTTCAACAGCTCCAACGCCCACAGTTTCATCAACGTGCTGGATTTCGCGGGCGGCACCGTGGTGCATGTCAACTCGGGCACGGCCGGCCTGATGTGCGCGCTGATGCTCGGCAAGCGTAAGGACACCGGCCCAGCGCACAACATGGTGATGACCATGATCGGCGCTTCGCTGCTGTGGGTCGGCTGGTTCGGCTTCAACGCCGGCTCGGCGGTCACCGCGGGCCTGCAGGCCGGCATGGCCATGCTGGTGACCCACACCGCGACCGCGACCGCGGGCATGACCTGGATGATCGTGGAGTGGATCATGAAGGGCAAGCCGACCGTCATCGGCATCTGCTCGGGCGCGGTGGCGGGTCTGGTCGCCATCACGCCGGCGTCGGGCTTCGTCGGCCCGATGGGCTCGTTCTGGATCGGGGTCGCGGCCGGCATCGTCTGCTACTGGGGCTGCACCGGTCTCAAGCACATGTTCGGCTATGACGATGCGCTCGACACCTTCGGGGTGCACGGGGTCGGCGGCGCCGCCGGCGCGCTCCTGACCGGCGTGTTCGCGGTCAACCAGTATGGCGGCACTCCCGGTCTGCTCGAGGGCAATTCGATGCAGGTCGTCTATCAGGCGATCGGCGTCGGCACCGTGTTCATCTACGACGTGATCGTGTCGCTGATCCTGCTCAAGATCATCGACATGGTCATCGGGCTGCGGGTGTCGCCCGAGGTCGAGCGCGAAGGTCTCGATTTCGCGCTGCACGGCGAGACCGTCCAGTAAGCCCCCTCCCTATCCCTCCCCCGCTTGCGGGGAAGGGTAAGGAGGGGGTCGGTTGGGGCGGAACCCGGCACCGCCCTATCCGTCGAGAGGCCTCGGCTCACGCCGGGGCCTTTTGCTTTTCGGGGTCCCGCTGCGGCAATCCGGCATCCGGGGTCTGCGCCCGGCGATGGTTAAACAGGTCTTAACCTCGCCGCCGCTATGGTATCGAACCGATGTGCGGCGGGTATGCGCGCCGCTTAGCCGATGTTCATGAACGCCGCCGAACGCGAGCCGCCTCCAGCGCCTGCCCGGGCCGTCACCAGCCGCTCGCCATTCGTGCGGCTGCGTGAGCTGTTGGGCGATGCGCCGCCCGGCAAGCCTGCCATCAGCCTGGCGGTGGGCGAGCCGCAGCACCCGGTGCCGGCCTTCGTCGGCCCGGTCATGGCCGCACATATCGACGAGTTCGGCCGCTATCCCATGAACAAGGGCATCGAGCCGTTCTGTCGCGCCGCCGCCGATTGGCTCGGCCGCCGATTCGATCTGCCGCGGCCGGTCAACCCCGACACCGAGGTGCTGGTGCTCAACGGGACCCGCGAGGGCCTGTTCCTCGCCGCCATCGCGGCCCGCAGCTGGGTCAGCGGCCGATCCGGCCGCCCCGCCATCCTGATGCCCAATCCGTTCTATGCCGCCTATGCGGCCGGCGCGGTCGCGGCCGATTGCGAGCCAGTCTATCTGCCGGCGACCGCGGCCAGCGGATTCCTGCCCGATCTCGATGCGCTCTCCGACAGCCTGCTCGCCCGCACGGTCGCGTTCTATATCGCATCGCCGGCCAATCCCCAGGGCGCCGTCGCCACCAAGGACTATCTGGGCCGCCTCGCCGCGCTAGCCCGGCGCTTCGGCTTCCTGGTGTTCTGCGACGAATGCTATTCGGAAATCTATTCGCATGACGCGCCGGCCGGGATCCTGGAGACGGCGGGGCCCGACTTCGCCAATGTGATCGTGTTCCAGTCGCTCTCCAAGCGCTCGAACCTGCCCGGGCTGCGGGTCGGTTTCGCGGCCGGCGACGCCAAATTCCTGGCCCGCTTCCTCGATCTGCGCAATGTCGCTGCCCCGCAGGTGCCGGTGCCTGCCCAACGGGTCGCCATCGCGGCCTATGCGGACGAGGCCCATGTGGACGCCAACCGGCGGCTCTACAGCCGCAAATTCGATCTCGCCGATCAGGTAATCGGCAACCGTTACGGCTATCGGCGGCCGGCCGGCGGCTTCTTTCTGTGGCTTGACGTATCGGCGCAGGGCGGCGACGAGGCCGCCACGGTGCATCTGTGGCGGGAGGCTGGCCTGCGCGTGGTGCCGGGCAGCTACCTGGCGCAGCCGCAAGCCGACGGCGGCAATCCGGGCGAAGGTTTCATAAGGGTCGCCATGGTTCACGATCACGACACCACTGCGGAGGCGTTGCATCGCCTCGTCGCGGCGCTCGGTTGAGGGCGGGAGGGGCCATGCCGGCGGTCAACCAAAGCTTCGACAGCCTCTCGTTCCTGTCCGATGGGCTGCGCGACATGGTGCGCCGGCGTCTGCGCGAGATCGCGGGCGTGGCGTTGGTGGTAACCGCGATGCTGCTGGGAGCCGCGCTCGCCAGCTGGTCGGTGCAGGATCCGAGCCTGAGCCATGCCACCGTCAATCCGGTGCGCAATCTGCTCGGCCTGCCGGGGGCCATCACGGCCGATCTGACGATGCAGCTTTTGGGTTTGGGCGCGCTCGCGCTGGTGCTGCCGATCGCGGTCTGGGGCTGGCGGCTCGCCAGCCATCGGCCGTTGCGGCGCGAATGGCTACGCCTCGCGGTCTGGATCGTTGGGGTGCTGCTCGCTTCCGCCTTTGCGTCCTGCGTGCCGGCGAGCCACGCCTGGCCGTTGCCGGCCGGCCTCGGCGGCGTCATCGGGGACGGATTGCTGCGCGGCGCGTTGGCGGCCGTGCACGGGCTCATGCCCGCATGGGACCGGATCGTGATCGCTTCGCTCGCCGGCGGCGGTGCCTTTCTGGCGCTCGCGATCACCTGCGGGATCGGCTGGCACGAACGCTCCGAAGAGGAGGAAGAAGACGAAGACGAGGAGCCGGAGGCCGCCAAGGAGCCCGCCGAGCCGCGCGCTTCGGTCTCGCTTGGCTTCATCGTGCATGGCCTGCTCAGCCTCAAATGGCGGCTCACCCGCTGGCTGGTGCGCCGCCGCTCCGGCGTGGTGCCGGTGAAGCGGAATGCGCCGCGCGCCCGGACCGAGCCGCGGATGGACGAGCACAGCCGCGCCACGCTCGCGCCCGAGATCGAGGACGAGGAGATCGAGGAGGAGGAGGACGAGCCGGTCACCGCGCCGAGGAAGTCGCGGGTCGCCGCCAAAGCGTCGCGGCAGAAAGGCGGCTATGCGCTGCCATCGCTCAATCTCCTGACCGCCCCCAAGGCGTCCGAGCGCACCACCATGAGCGCCGAGGTCATCGAGGCCAATGCGACCGCGCTCGAAAGCGTGCTGGCCGATTTCGGGGTGCGCGGCGAGATCATCAATGCGCGGCCGGGCCCGGTGGTCACGCTGTACGAGCTCGAGCCGGCGCCCGGCATCAAGTCGTCGCGCGTGATCGGGCTCTCCGACGACATCGCGCGTTCCATGAGCGCGCTCTCGGCCCGCGTCGCCGTGGTGGCGGGCCGCAACGCCATCGGCATCGAGCTGCCCAATCCGATGCGCGAGAAGGTGTATTTCCGCGAGCTTCTGGCCAGCGACAATTACCAGGATTTCGAGCGCCCGGCTGCCGCTCTGCCTCGGCAAGACCATCGGGGGCGAGGAGGTCATCGTCGATCTCGCCCGCATGCCGCATCTGCTGATCGCCGGCACCACCGGCTCGGGCAAATCGGTCGCCATCAACACCATGATCCTGAGCCTCTTGTACCGGCTGCGCCCGGAGCAGTGCCGGCTCATCATGGTGGATCCGAAAATGCTCGAGCTGTCGGTCTATGACGGCATCCCACATCTGCTCACCCCGGTGGTGACCGATCCCAAGAAGGCGGTAGTCGCGCTCAAATGGGCGGTGCGCGAGATGGAAGAGCGCTACAAGAAGATGTCGAAGCTCGGGGTGCGCAACATCGACGGTTACAATGCCCGCGTTGTGGATGCCGGCGCCAAGGGCGAAGGCCTCACCCGCACCGTCCACACCGGCTACGACAAGGAGACCGGCGAGGCGATCTACGAGGAGGAGCAGCTCGAGCTCGAGACGCTGCCCCATATCGTGGTGATCGTGGACGAGATGGCCGACCTGATGATGGTGGCCGGCAAGGACATCGAGGGCGCGGTGCAGCGGCTCGCCCAGATGGCGCGCGCCGCCGGCCTGCACGTGATCCTGGCGACGCAACGGCCGTCGGTCGACGTCATCACCGGCACCATCAAGGCGAATTTCCCGACCCGCATCTCGTTCCAGGTCACCTCCAAGATCGACAGCCGCACCATCCTGGGCGAGCAGGGCGCCGAGCAGCTGCTGGGGCAGGGCGACATGCTCTACATGGCGGGCGGCGGACGCATCAGCCGCGTGCACGGGCCGTTCGTCTCCGACGAGGAGGTCGAGAAGATCGTTCGCCACCTCAAGTCGCAGGGCACTCCGCAATATCTCGAGGAAGTCACCGCCGGCGGGGATGACGACGAGGACGGCGCGGTGTTCGACTCGACCGGCATGGGGGCCGGCGATGCGACCGATCTTTATCAGCAGGCCGTGCAGGTGGTGCTGCGCGATCGCAAGGCGTCGACCAGCTACATCCAACGGCGGCTGCAGATCGGCTACAACCGGGCCGCCTCGCTGATCGAGCGGATGGAGCACGAAGGCGTCGTCGGCCAGCCCAACCATGCGGGCAAGCGCGAAATCCTGATGGGCGGTGAGGCCGAGTAGCGATATAAGGCGTGAGCCGGTGGGTTGACTGGAATTCGGCGGGCGAAAGCCGTTATATGGCCATAAGGGCCGGGTAGCGGACGAACCGGGAAGGCCGCTCGAGATCGAGCGACAGCGCGAGAGCGGAGAACGACATGGCGGGCATGCGCCGGGCGGGATGGATTGCGGTATTGCTGTCCGGCTGGCTCGCCGGCGCCGCGGCAGTCCGGGCCGAAACCGTTCCGTTGCCGACGCCGGCGCCGGCCCCGAAGGACCGATCCGCTCCGGCGGCGCAAGCCGCACCCGCCGAGACGGCGCCCGAGAAGCCCGGCATCTCTTCATTCCTGGAGTTGCTCAACTCGCTCAATCCGTTCAACGGAAAGTCCCATCCCTCGACCGATTTGTCGGCCTTGGACGCCAGGCAGCGTGCGCTGGTCAACCGGGTCAGCACCTACCTGACCAGCGTGCAGGTCCTGACCGGCAATTTCATCCAGATCGGCCCCGACGGCCGGCGCACCACCGGTCATCTGTTCATCCAGAAACCCGGCAAGGTGCGCTTCGAATACGACCCGCCGAGCCCGATCGACATCATTGCCGACGGCACCCAGGTGGTGGTGCGCGACCGCAAGCTGTCGACCCAGGATCTGTATCCGCTGTCGCAAACGCCGTTGCGCTTCCTGCTCGCCGATCGTATCGACCTGTTGCAGGACACCAACGTGGTCGGGGTCACGGCCGACGACACCTTCGTGAGCATCCAGATCGAGGAGAAGCAGGCATTCATCGGCACCAGCCGGCTGCTGATGATGTTCGATTCCAAGGACTTCAAGCTCAAGCAATGGACCGTCACCGACGTGCAGGGCTTCGACACCAC
Source organism: uncultured Alphaproteobacteria bacterium (assembly GCA_963721005.1). Classification (GTDB taxonomy): domain Bacteria; phylum Pseudomonadota; class Alphaproteobacteria; order Rhizobiales; family Xanthobacteraceae; genus VAZQ01. The sequence goes on from CAVRHR010000004.1 coordinate 58,117, forward strand.
CATCGCGGTCTCCAACCTGGACACCTCCAAGCGGCCGGACCCGAACCTGTTCAAGTTCGACTATACGCGCTTGGTGCAGTAGCGACCCGCCGACCGGACACCCACAGCCCTCATCCTGAGGAAGCCGCGCTGCTCGCGCGGCTGTCTCGAAGGATGGACACATGCACAAGCTCGCTTCATCCTTCGAGACGCATCGCTCAAGCGATGCCCTCAGGATGAGGGTGATGATCGAGTTCCCGCCCCATGCGCCTCACCGTCTCCACCTGGAACATCAATTCGGTGCGCCTGCGCATCGATCTGGTGGCCAAGTTCATCAAGGCGGTGCGGCCGGACGTGCTTTGCCTGCAGGAAACCAAATGCCCGGACGACAAATTTCCGTTCAAGCGGTTCCGGCGGTTGGGCTACGAGCATGCCGCTCTCAACGGACAGAAGGGCTACCACGGCGTCGCGGTGCTTTCGCGCCTGCCGTTCGAGTCGTTCGGGACGCAGGACTATTGCGGCAAGACCGATTGCCGGCACGTCTCGGCGGTGCTGGGCGAGCGGGCCGGGCTGCGCGATCCCGTCACCCTGCATAATTTCTACGTCCCGGCCGGCGGCGATATTCCGGACCCGGAAGTCAACGTGAAATTCGCCCACAAGCTGAAGTTCCTCGACGAGATGCGGGCGCAACCGAGCCTGCGCCTCCAGGCCGGCGCGCGCGCCATCCTGGTCGGCGACCTCAATGTGGCGCCGCTCGAGCACGATGTCTGGAGCCACAAGCAGATGTCGCGCGTGGTCTCCCATACACCGATCGAATGCGAAAAGCTCATCGGGGTGCAGCAGACCGGCGGCTGGATCGACGCCATGCGGATGCGGGTGCCGGAGCCGGCCAAGCTCTACACCTGGTGGAGCTATCGCGCGGCGGATTGGGAGACCGCCGACAAGGGCCGCCGGCTCGACCACATCTGGGTGGCGCCGACCCTGGCGGAGCGGCTGAGCGATCTCTCCATACGCAAGAGCTTTCGCGGCGGGCTGCGGCCGTCCGATCATGTGCCGGTGACGGCCGCCTTCGAGCTGTAGAGCATGATCCCGAAAAGTGGGTGCCGGTTTTCGGAAAAGATCATGCTCAATCGAAGGAATCTGGGCTCCGTTCCGATTCAATTGAATCGGATCGGTGTCCGGCGCGGGGACGGGTCATGACCGATGTCGATGCTGCCCGCATGGCGGCCCGCCTCAGGTTGGTCGAGGAGCATGTCGGGTTCGAGAACCAACATGACCTCGAAGGCATCATGGGGACTTTCGGCGTGAGCGCGCGCTACGACGACGAGCCGTTTGGCGCCCACTACAGCGGACGCGATGAAGTGCGCGGGTTTTATCAAGGTCTGCTGCAGGCGCTCCCGGGATTGCGGATCGAGGTGCGGCACATACATGCCGGTGCCACCGCTATCGTGCTCGAGGTCGTGATTCGCGGGCAGCACCTGGGTTCGTGGCGCGGGCTGCCGGCGACCGGGGCGCAGGTCGAGCTTCCGCTCTGCGGCATCTACACGTTCGACGACGACGATCGCCTGGCGGGTGAGCGGATCTACTACGACCGCGCGACGCTGCTGCGGCAGCTCGGGGTGTTTCACGAGCCCGAGCGCGCGATCGGCCGCTTCACCACGCTGCTGACGCACCCCCTGACCATGGCGCAGGTCGTCGGGCGAATGATTTGGCGGCGGGATTGACCAGCTTGCGGGGATGCGAGCGTTACTGCGGCTCGCCGGCGTCCAGGATGCCGAGCACTCCGTAGATGTCGGACGCCGATTGCTGGCTGCGGCTCGCCAGGATATCGCGCAGCTTGGCGGCGGCGCTCGGGTAGCCGTCCAGCATCTTGAGGAACAGGCCGCGCGGGATGCGCAGCACCGTGGATGGCTCGAGCGCGGTCGCCGTCGCCGGGCGCCTCGTCTCGGTGATCAGGGCAAGCTCTCCGACCAAGGCGCCGCGGCCCACCACCAGCGCCTCGTCATCCCCGGCCCCGCCCGTCGACAGGCTGAAGGAACCCTCCTGGATCACGAAGCCGGCATCGGCCTCCTCGCCGGCGGCGAACAACACCTCGCCGCTGTGCACGTAGCGGCTTTCGGCGCCGATCGCCAGAATGCGCAACGCATCGCGGCCCAACAGGCCCAGCGTTGGCACCCGTTCAAAAAAAGCGATGTCGTCCTCGATGGTCATGAAAGGAGGAGTTCACGGCACAAGTTTGTAGCCGCCAGACTCGGTAACCAGAATGGCGGGGCTGGCGGCATCCCTTTCGACTTTCTGCCGCAGCCGGTAGATGTGGGTCTCGAGCGTGTGCGTTGTCACGCCGGAATTGTAGCCCCAGACCTCCTGCAGCAACATCTCGCGCGACACCGGCCGCTGGCCGGCGCGGTAGAGATAACGCAGGATCGCGGTCTCCTTCTCGGTGAGCCGCACTTTGTTGCCCTTGGAGTTGAGCAGCAGCTTGGAGCTGGGGCGGAACGTGTAGGGCCCGATATTGAACACCGCGTCCTCGCTCGCCTCGTGCTGGCGGAGCTGCGCGCAAATCCGCGCCAGCAGCACCGCGAAGCGAAACGGCTTGGCCACATAATCGTTGGCGCCGGATTCCAGGCCCAGGATGGTGTCGGAATCGGTATCGTGCCCGGTCAGCATGATGATGGGCGCCTTGAAGCCGTTCTTGCGCAGGATGCGCACCGCCTCGCGGCCGTCGACATCGGGCAGCCCCACATCCATGATGACCAGATCGATCTGGCCGGCCTTGGCGGATTGCACCCCCTTGGCGCCGGTCTCGACCGCGATCGATTCGAATTCCTCGTGCAGCGCCAGCTGCTCGACCAAAGCGTCGCGCAGCTCGGCGTCGTCGTCGACGATCAGAATCTTGCGGGTGTTCGACATCAATTCGGGCCTGGAGCATTCATCATCCGGCGAAGTAGAACATTCGGGGCCAAAAGAGCAAGCAGGACTTGGCCGCTAGATGAATCCCGAGCCGGCCTCCCGACGCACCAAGTAAGCCGATGCCGCAATTGGTCTTTTCTCTCATTCGGGTGCGCCGCCGCACAGGCGGCCGGAGCCGCGGCGTGGTGCTGGCCGGCCGGCATGCGATTCCGGTGGTGCTCGGCCGCGCCGGCATTGCGGCCGGCAAGCGCGAGGGCGACGGCGCGACGCCACGCGGGCGGTACCGGCTCGTCCGTCTGTGGTGGCGGGCCGATCGGGGGCCGCGGCCCCCCACCCGCCTGCCGGCCAGGCGCATCGATACAGACCTGGCTTGGTGCGAAGACCCGGCCGACCGGCGCTACAATCGCCCGTTCCGGCGGTCGGCCAATGAACTAGGCGACCGCCTCTGGCGCGAGGACCGCCTGTACGACCTGGTGATCGAGCTCACCCACAATACCCGCCCCAGGGTCGCAGGCCGCGGCAGCGCGGTGTTCCTGCACGTGGCGCGGCCCGACCGGTCCGGAACCGCCGGCTGCGTCGCGTTCGCGGCGAAAGATTTGCTGCACCTCATCGGCCGGCTTGGACCCGGGACGCGGATCGAGATCGCGTAAGGCTCGGGGCGTAGCCCCGTAGCCCCCTACCCCCGCTCCCCGAATATTGCGGTGCCGACCCGCACATGGGTGGCCCCGAACGCGATCGCCAGCGCGAAATCGGCGCTCATGCCCATGGAGAGGAGGCGCAGGCCGTTGCGGCGAGCGATCTTGGCGGTGAGGGCGAAATGCGGTGCCGGGGGCTCCTCGAGCGGCGGCAGGCACATCAGCCCGGCGATGGCGAGCCCATAGGTCTGGCGGCATCGATCCAGAAATCCGTCGGCCTCCTGCGGCAGCACGCCCGACTTTTGCGGCTCGCCGCCGGTATTGATCTCCGCGAACAGGAGCGGGGTGCGGCCCTGGCGGGCGATCTCGCGGGCGAGCGCCTCGCATAGCGAGGGCCGGTCGACCGAATGGATGGCCTCGAACAGGGCCACCGCCTCCTTGGCCTTGTTGGACTGCAGCGGACCCACCAGATGCAGCTCGCTCGCCGGATGGTCGACCTTCAAGGCGGGCCACTTCGCCATCGCCTCCTGCACCCGGTTCTCGCCGAACACGCATTGTCCAGCCGCCAGCACCGGCGCGATCGCGGCCGCCCCGAAGGTCTTCGAGACCGCCACCAGCGTCACCCCGGCCGGGTCGCGCCCCGCCTTGGCGCAGGCTTGCGCGATCTCGTGGCGCACGGCCTGGAGCCGGGACGGCGCGTCGGTCGGGCTGCAGGCTTGGTCTTGCATGCTGTTCATGGCCGTCATCTCACCACCACCACCGGCTTTCCGGATAGCACAGCCATCGGCCGCGGGCCGCACGGGCGTTGACCGGTCCGCGACTTTCGTGGCCTAACTCCGCCGACATGCCTTGCAGCCGGATCGACGCATTACGATGACCACCGAGCGCTACAACGCCCGCGACACCGAGACCCGTTGGCAGAAGATCTGGGACGACCGGGACATCTTCGCCACCCGCAATGACGCGCCCGGCCCCAAATATTACGTGCTGGAGATGTTCCCGTATCCGTCGGGCCGCATCCATATGGGCCACGTGCGCAACTACACGATGGGCGACGTGGTGGCGCGCTACAAGCGCGCCAAAGGATGCAACGTGCTGCATCCCATGGGCTGGGATGCGTTCGGCATGCCGGCCGAGAACGCCGCCATGGCCAACAAGATTCATCCCAAGAAATGGACCTATGAAAACATCGCCGCCATGAAGGCGCAGCTCAAATCGATGGGGCTATCGCTCGACTGGAAGCGCGAGATCGCCACTTGCGATCCGGACTACTACAAGCATCAGCAGAAGATGTTTCTCGACTTCTGGCGCGCCGGCCTGGTGGAGCGCAGAAAGTCGAAGGTCAACTGGGATCCGGTCGACCAGACCGTGCTCGCCAACGAGCAGGTGATCGAGGGCCGCGGCTGGCGCTCCGGGGCTCTGGTGGAGCAGCGCGAGCTCACCCAATGGTTTTTCAAGATCACCGATTTCGCCCAGGACCTGCTGGATTCCATCGACCGGCTGGAGCGCTGGCCCGACAAGGTCCGAGTGATGCAGCGCAATTGGATCGGCCGCTCCGAGGGGCTGCTGGTCCGCTTTGCGCTCGATCCCGCCACCACGCCTGGCCGCGAGAGCGAGCTCGACGTGTTCACCACCCGGGCCGACACGCTGTTCGGAGCGAGGTTCCTGGCGCTGGCGCCGGACCATCCGCTCGCCACCGCAGCGGCGACGAAGAACCCGGCGTTGGCCGCGTTCATTGCCGAATGCCGGCATACCGGCACCGCCCAGGAGCTTATCGACAAGGCCCAGAAGAAGGGCTTCGACACCGGGATGAAGGCGCTGCATCCGTTCGATCCCGACTGGAAGCTGCCGGTCTATGTGGCGAATTTCGTGCTGATGGATTACGGCACCGGCGCCATCTTCGGGTGTCCGGCGCACGACCAGCGCGATCTCGAGTTCGCCAACAAATATGGGCTCGGCAACACCCCGGTGGTGCTGCCGCCCGGCGCCGACGCCGGCACCTTCACGGTTACCGACACGCCTTATGACGGCGATGGCGTGCTGATCAATTCCCGCTTCCTCGACGGGATGACGAGCGCGGAAGCCAAGCAGGAGGTCGCCCGCAGGCTGGAGTCCCAGACCCGCGGCAACCGGCCGGTCGCCCAGCGCCAGGTCAATTTCCGGCTGCGCGACTGGGGCATCTCGCGGCAACGCTATTGGGGCTGCCCGATTCCGGTCATCCATTGCGAGGCCTGCGGCATCGTGCCGGTGCCGGCATCAGACCTGCCGGTCCGGCTGCCGGACGACGTGGAGTTCGACCGGCCCGGCAACCCGCTCGATCGCCACCCGACCTGGAAGCAGGTCGCCTGCCCGAGCTGTGGTGGCCCGGCGCGGCGCGAGACCGACACCATGGACACGTTTGTCGAACTCCTCATGGTACTTCGCGCGTTTCACCGATCCCTGGATCACCACCGCGCCGACCGACCGGGCTGCAGTCGATGCCTGGTTGCCGGTCGATCAATATATCGGTGGTATCGAGCACGCGATCCTGCACCTGCTCTACAGCCGCTTTTTCACCCGCGCCATGAAGGCGACCGGCCATGCCGGGCTCGACGAGCCGTTCGCCGGCCTGTTCACCCAGGGCATGGTGGTGCACGAAACCTACAGTCAAAAAGGCAAGTACGCTCTGCCTACCGAGGTCAGAATCGAGGATAAGGGCGCGGTGCGACGAGCACGGCTGACGGCGAACAACACGTTCGCTAGCATCGGTGCCGTCGAGAAGATGTCGAAGTCGAAAAAGAACATCGTCGATCCCGATGACATCATTAATGAATACGGCGCCGACGTGGCGCGCTGGTTCGTGCTGTCGGATTCCCCGCCCGAGGGCGACGTGATCTGGAGTGACAGGGGGGTGCAGGGCGCCTGGCGCTTCGTGCAGCGGCTGTGGCGTTTGATCGGCGACGCCGCGCCGGTGGCAGCGCCGGCCGATATGCCGCGCCCGGACGCATTCAGGGCGCCGGCGCTCGCCTTGCGCAAGGCTGCGCACCGTGCGCTGGCGCGCGTCTCGGAGGACATCGAGCGCCTGCGCTTCAATGTCTGCGTGGCCCACATCCACGAATTCGCCAATGCGTTCCAGACCTCGCTTGCAGAGCTCGAGGCTCCGCCACTGGCCGACTATCGCTGGGCGGTGCGGGAAGCCGCCGGCATCATGGTGCGGCTGTTCCATCCGATGATGCCCCACCTGGCCGAGGAGTGCTGGGCGGTACTGGGCTATGCCACCCTGGTGGCGACCGAAACCTGGCCGGCGCTCGAGCCGGACCTGCTCCGGGAGGACACGGTCACACTTCCGGTCCAAATCAATGGTAGGAAGCGGGCTGAGGTCACGGTTGGGCGGGATGCGACAAATCCTGAGATTGAGACTGCCGTTCTGGCGCTCGATGCGGTAAAACAGGCGCTGGACGGCAAGCCGCCCAAGAAGGTGATCGTGGTGCCGCACAGGATCGTCAATGTGGTGGTCTGATCGACGACGCGCCGGTAACCGGCTCACCCGCTTGGCCGCGACCTTGAGTCTCGCTGCCTGCGTCGGCGGCTGCTTCCAGCCGCTCTATGGGGATCGGTCCTTGGACAGCGGCGCGGGACCGAGCCTGCGCGGCGCGCTGGCGAGCGTAGACGTCAAACAGATCGCGGCGCCGAAGGGCAGCGACGAGGCTCGCTTGGCGGTCGAAATCCGCAACGCGCTCCTGTTCGACCTCACCGGCGGCGGCGCCGAGGCACGCCCGGCCTACAGCCTGCTCATCCGGATGAGCTCGACCGTCTCCGACATCATCGTCGACACCACCACGACGCGGCCGGCGATCGAGGATTACGGAATCAACGCGACCTACGTGCTCACCGAGATCGCCTCCAGCAAGCAAGTGGTGACCGGCCAGACTTTCGCCCGCGTCTCCTACGACATCCCGGGCCAGGAGCAGCGCTTCGCCCGGTTACGTGGATTGCGTGACGCCAAGTCCCGCGCCGCCAAGGTGATCGCCGACAACATCCGGGCGCGGCTGTCGTCCTATTTCGCAGCCGGCACCTGAAACCGATCGCGTTGCTGCTTTCCCCGGAGCCATCATGACGGCAGTCAAGGCCGCGCAGGTCGATGCTTTCGTGGCGCGACCCGATCGGGCACGCCCGATCGTGCTGGTATTCGGGCCCGATGCCGGGCTGGTGCGCGAGCGCGCCGAAGCCTTGATCAACAGCGCGGTCGACGATCCGCGCGACCCGTTCGCGCTGGCCAGGATGTCGGGCGACGAGCTCGCGGCCGAACCCATGCGGCTGGTCGAGGAGGCCAACACGATCCCGTTGTTCGGAGGTCGCCGCGCCGTCTGGGTCAAGGCCGGCAGCCGCAACTTCGTGTCTGCCGTCGAGGCGCTGGTGACGGCCGCCTCGCCGGATTGCCGGGTGGTAATCGAGGCCGGCGACCTCAAGCGCAATGCGCCGCTGCGCGCGGTCTGCGAGCGCGCCCCCAATGCGGTGGCCCTGCCCTGCTATGCGGACGGCGATCGCGATATCCAGCGCCTGATCGACGACGAGATGCGCGAAGCCGGGCTGGCGATCGCGCCCGAGGCCCGCGCCGCGCTTGCCCCGCTCCTGGGCGGCGACCGGCTGGCGTCGCGCAGCGAGGTCCGCAAGCTCGTCCTTTATGCGCGCGGCCAGGAGCGGGTCGAGCTCGACGATGTCATCGCGGTGGTGACCGACGCCTCGACGCTGGCGCTCGATACGCTCATCGACGCCGCCTTCGCGGGCCGTACCGGCGAGGTCGAGACCCAGCTCAACAAGGCTCTCACCGGAGGCACCTCGCCTGCCGGCATCATCTCGGCGGGCTTGCGCCAGATCAGCACGCTGCACAAGGCCCGGCTCGCCATCGAGGACGGCAAGTCGGTCACGGCGGCGCTCGACACCATGATGCCGCCCGTGCATTTCAGCCGCAAAGGTTCGGCCGAGGTGGCGCTCAAGGGCTGGACCGCGTCCCGTCTGGAGCGGGCCATGCAGCAATTCGCCGACGCCTCGCTCGAAGCGCGCCGCAACGCGGATTTGGCCGAAACCATCGCGCAACGCGTGCTGCTGTCGCTGGCGGTGACGGCGCGGCGCAAGGAATGACGGCGAGCGGCGCGCCCGGCAGACCTCAGCCCTCCAGCCGGCGGATCACCTCGTCGAGCTGCTCGACGTCGCGATACCGGATGGTGAGCACGCCGCCCTGGCCGCGGTGATCGATCGCCACCGTGAGCCCGAGCGCGTCCGACAGCCGCTTCTCCAGCGCCGCCGTATCGGCATCCTTGGTTGGGCGCTGACGCGCCTTGCTCGACTTGCCCGAGGCGTGCGCGCGCTCCTGCGCCAACGCTTCGACCTGGCGCACATTGAGGCCGCGATCCATGATCTCGCGCGCCAGCCGCTCCGGATCGGGCTGGCCGATCAGCATGCGGGCGTGGCCGGCGGAGATCTTGCCGGCCCCGATGAAGTCCTGCACGGATTGCGGCAGCTTGAGCAGGCGCAGCGTGTTGGCCACGTGACTGCGGCTCTTGCCGACCATCTTGGCGATGGCGTCCTGGCTGTGCGCAAACTCGTTGACCAGCGACTGGTAACCGGCCGCCTCCTCCAGCGGATTGAGATCAGCGCGCTGCACGTTCTCGATGATGGCGAGCTGCAGCGCCTCGTCGTCGTTGACGTCGAGCGGGACGATCGGAACCTCGTGCAGGCCGGCGCGCTGCGCCGCCCGCCAGCGCCGCTCGCCGGCGATGATCTCGTAGGAATTCGGCGCGCCGTGCAGCGGGCGCACCACGATGGGCTGAATAATTCCGCGCTCCCGCATCGAGGCGGCGAGCTCGTCGAGCTCGGTCTCGGCGAAATTGCGGCGCGGATTGCGCGGATTGGGCCGGAGAAACTCGATCGGCACACGCCGTTGATTGCGTCCCTGCTCGACCTTCTTGGTCTCCTCGCCGACATCGCCCATGAGCGCGGCAAGGCCGCGCCCAAGTCGCGATCTTCCGGCGTCATCTGCCATGTTGGCATCTCCCGAATTCGTCATCACGCCGCCTTCGATACATTTCGCACGCCAGGGGATCGGTTACCGCCCGGAGCCGCCTTGGTCCCGGGCTCAAGCGGCTGCCGGCGGCGCCGGGCCTGCTTCCGCGCGCAGCTCCCTCTCGCGCTGGATGACCTCGGTCGCGAGCCGCAGATAGGCTTCGCTGCCGACGCATTTGAGATCGTAGACCAGGACCGGCTTGCCGTAGGACGGGGCTTCCGACACCCGCACATTGCGCGGAATGATGGTGTCGTAGACCTTGCGACCCATGAACTCGCGCACATCCGCCACCACCTGGTTGGCGAGATTGTTGCGCGCATCGTACATGGTGAGCACGATGCCATGGATGATCAGGCCCGGATTGAGCGTCTCCTTGACCTGCTCGACCGTCTTGATCAGTTGCGACAAGCCTTCCAGCGCAAAGAACTCGCATTGCAGCGGCACCAGGATGGCGTTTGCGGACGCCATGGCGTTGACGGTGAGCAGATTGAGCGAGGGCGGGCAGTCGACCAGCACATAGGTGAAATCGACCGCATCGGGCCGCCCGGCATTGAGCGGCGACAACGCGTTGCGCAACCGGTAGGCGCGGTCGCGGGCCTGGCCGATCTGCAGCTCGAGGCCGGACAGATCGAGGGTGGAAGGCGCGATGAACAGGCGCGGCACCGCGGTCGGCAGCACCGCATCGCGCAGACTCGCTTCGCCGATCAGCACGTCATAGGTGGAATGCCGACGGCTGCGACGATCGATGCCGAGCCCGGTCGAGGCATTGCCCTGCGGATCGAGATCGACGATCAGCACCTGCTCCCCGATGGCGGCGAGCGCGGTGCCGAGATTGATCGCTGTCGTGGTCTTGCCGACGCCGCCTTTCTGGTTAGCGACCGCCAGCACGCGCGGCAGCCTGGGCTCCGCCGCCAACGGGGTGGCGATCTCGGCGCGTTCGGCCGCAGGAGCATCCGTGGTTTGTGTCATCGACCCAAATTCCGCCCCGCGAAAACCTCGCCACATGCAAGACTTACGGCACTTACCGCCGTGGTTCCAGGGCGCGGACCATTACGATGCGGGCCCTGGGATCGGTTCTGCTGGGGACAAGATCAGCCTCCATCTTCCAACATTTAGAGGCTTCGGTCAATTCAGCCTCTACATCTTGTCCCTTGGGGAACAAACCGAGCGTTCCCCGCCTCAAGAGCGGCCAGCACTGGCCGAGCAGCGAGCTTAAGGGGGAAACCGCCCGCGCGGTCACAATGTCGGCCTTGCCGGCAAAAGTTTCCACGAAATTCTCCATCCGTACCGCGTGCACGACCGCCGGCGCCCCAGCGGCCGCGACCGCCTCCCGCAGGAAGGTGGCCTTTTTCGTACTGCCTTCCACCAGATGGACCACGCATCCGTTCGCAGCTTCGAGGGCGCAGGCGATCGCCAGGCCCGGAAATCCGCCGCCGGTGCCGAGGTCGACCCAGATTTTGGCTGGCGGCGCGAGCCCGAGGAGCTGCAGCGAATCGGCGATATGGCGGGTCCAAAGGACCGGCACCGTCGAGGGCGCGATCAAATGCGTGATCTCTTGCCACTTCAACAACACCGCCACGAAGCGATCGAGCCGCGCCAGTGTTTCACGTGAAACAGGCGTGAGCGCGAGCGCACGCGCGCGATCGGACTCGAGATCGGGAGTGGCCATGCAGGTTCACTCTGGCGACCTCATCCTGAGGAGACCGCGCTGTTTGCGCGGTCGTCTCGAAGGATGGATCCACGCACGAAGGTTGATGACTTGGCTCGAGGTCAGCTCCCGGCGGCAACCGTTTTCTGGCCGCGCCGGTTGCGCCGAATATGCGCCAGCAGCAAGCTCAAGGCCACGGGTGTCATGCCGTCGATGCGGCCAGCCTGGCCGACGGTGCGGGGCCGCACCGCTTCGAGCTTCTGCTTGATTTCGTTGGAAAGACCACCAAGCTCGGCGTAATCGATTTCTTCCGGCAGCTCGAGACCCTCGTCACGGCGAAATGCCGCAATGTCGGCTGCCTGCCGATCGAGATAGACCGCGTATTTTGCATCGATCTCCAATTGCTCGGCGATCTTGCGCGGCAGCTCGCCGAGCTGCGGCCAAATGGCGGCCAATTGCTGCAGCCCGATGTTGGGATGCGACAGCAGCTCGAAGCCGCTGCGTCGCTGCCCATCCAGATTGAGTGCGAGCCCATGCCGGTTCGCTTGCGTTGGCGTGAGCGAGACTGCGGCCGCATAAGCGTGCGCCTGCGCGAGCGCGGCCATCTTATCAGCGTGGTGGCGCGCCCGCAGCGGACCCACGCAACCAATCGCAATTCCCTTGTCGGTGAGACGCTGATCCGCATTGTCGGCGCGCAGCGTCAGCCGATACTCGGCCCGCGAGGTGAACATGCGGTAGGGCTCGGTAACCCCGCGCGTCACCAGATCATCGATCATCACCGCCAGATAGGCTTCGGCGCGATCGAAAGTGATCGCCGGCCGCTCGCCGGCCCGCGCCGCCGCGTTGAGACCCGCCACCAGGCCTTGGGCTGCGGCTTCCTCATAGCCGGTGGTGCCGTTGATCTGGCCGGCCAGGAACAGGCCGCGCAACCGCTTGGCCTCCAGGGTGGGGGCAAGCTGGCGCGGATCCACATAGTCGTATTCGATCGCATAGCCGGGCCGGATCATGCGGGCCCTTTCCAGACCCACGATGGTGGCCACCAGGGCGCGCTGCACCGTCTCGGGCAGCGCTGTGGAAATGCCGTTGGGGTAGACGGTCGGATCGTCGAACCCTTCGGGCTCCAGGAAAATCTGATGGCCGTCGCGCTCGCCAAAGCGCACGATCTTGTCCTCGACCGAGGGGCAGTAGCGCGGGCCGCGGCTCGCGATCTGCCCGGAATACATGGGCGAGCGGTGCACATTGTCGCGGATGATCTGGTGCGTGGCCGCATTGGTGCGGGTGATCCCACACTCCACCTGGGGATTCTCGATCCGCTGCGTCAGGGTCGAGAACGGCTCCGGCGGCTCATCGCCGGGCTGCATCTCGACCGCCGCCCAATCGATGCTGCGGCCGTCGAGCCGCGGCGGCGTGCCGGTCTTGAGCCGGCCAAGCGAAAAGCCGAGCCGCTCGAGCGTGAGCGCAAGCCCGATGGCCGACGCCTCGCCGACCCGGCCAGCGGAAATCTGCTCCTCGCCGATATGGATGAGGCCGCGCAGAAAGGTCCCGGTGGTCAGGATGACGGCGCCGGTCCCAAGCGTGCGGCCATCGCGCAGCCGCAGGCCGGCGACGCGGCCGTCCGCGATGACGAGATCGTCGGCCTCGGCTTCGATCACGCTGAGATTCGCCGTCGCCCGGATGGCCTCCTGCATGGCGGCCGCGTAGCGCACACGATCCGCTTGGGCGCGTGGTCCGCGCACCGCCGGACCCTTGCGCCGATTGAGCACCCGGAACTGGATGCCGCCGCGATCCGCGACCCGGCCCATCAGGCCGTCGAGCGCATCGATCTCCCGCACCAGATGGCCCTTGCCCAGGCCCCCGATCGCCGGATTGCAGGACATGGCCCCGATGGTCGCAAACCGGTGGGTGACCAGTGCCGTCCGGGCTCCCATGCGGGCTGCGGCCGCCGCCGCTTCGCAACCCGCGTGGCCGCCGCCGACCACCAGCACATCGAATTTCGCATCCATTGGGCGTCCCTCAGCCCCGCCTTGTATCGAAACCCGGCTGCTGTTTCACGTGAAACATCGCGTCACTTGCCGATGCAAAAGTCCCGGAAGATCACATCCAGAATGTCCTCGACCCCGATGCGCCCGGTCAGCCGCTCCAGCGCCCGGGTCGCCAATCTGATCTGCTCGGCCACCAGCTCCTCGCCACCCTGGGGTCCAAGCTGCAGCGCGCCCTCCAGGGCCATGGCCGCTTCCTGCAAGCCGATGCGATGCCGCTCCCGCGTCACCAGGGCGGGCTCGGCGGTAAAGAACTGCTCAGCGAAGGCGCTCAAATTCCGTACCAGCTCATCGATGCCGGCCCCGGTGATTGCCGATATGGTTAACAAACAGTGACCAGGTCGCCGCGACGCCAGGCCTGCCGCCCATTCCGGCCCGGCGCCCGGCGCCAGCAAGTCCATCTTGTTGAGGACCATCCAGCGCAGTGGCCCGGCACCCACGTGGTCTGCCAGCGGCTGACCGACTTCGCCACCGGTCGCATCCACCACCCACAGCACCAGATCGGCGTCCGAGACCGCATCGCGGGCGCGCCGCACGCCTTCCTGCTCGACCGGGTCGATGGCTTCGCGCAACCCGGCGGTATCGCGCAGGATCACCGGAAAGCCGCCAAGGTCGAGATGGACCTCGATCACGTCACGAGTCGTGCCCGCATGGGGGGATACGATCGCGGCCTCGCGCCGGGCCAGCCGATTGAGCAGCGTCGACTTGCCCACGTTGGGAGGCCCGGCGATCGCGACCGCCAGGCCTTCCCGCAGGCGCTCGCCCCGACCGGCCGTGGAGGCCTGCAGAATCTCGTCCAGGAGCGGACGAACGATCGCCAAAGCCCGCGCCGCCAGGTCACCCGGCACATCGCCCTCGTCGGCAAAATCAATGGCCGCCTCCGCCATCGCCAGCGCCTCGATCAGCCGGCTGCGCCAGGTTTCGACCCGGTTGCCCAACAAGCCCTTGAACTGGCGCAAGGCCTGCCGGCGCTGGGCCTCGGTGTCGGCATTGATCAGGTCTCCCAGGCCTTCGACGGCGGTCAGGTCCAGCCGTCCGCTGGCGAAGGCCCGTCGGGTGAACTCGCCTGCCTCCGCCATTCGAAAGCCCGTCAGCCCACCCAGCACCGCGAACACGCGGGCCACGATGGCGCGGCCGCCATGCACCTGCAGCTCGGCCATGTCTTCGCCGGTCTCGCTGTGCGGCCCGGGAAACCACAGCGCCAATGCCTCGTCGATCATCTCCTCCCCGGCCGGGTCGCGCAGGCGGGCGTAGGTGGCGCGGCGCGGCTCCGGGAGCCGCCCCATGGTGGCCATCAGGCCTTGCCGGGCCCCCGGGCCGGAAATGCGGATGACCGCGATCGCCGCCGGCGGCCGTCCCGACGAAAGGGCAAAGATCGTATCGCTGTCATTGCACAAATGGCGTCCTGCGAATCAAGATCGGTTCGGGAACCGGCGGCGTCTGGTCCAGCGACCCAGTCGGCCAATGCACCTGCCGGAATCTTCCGCGAACGATTCTGGACCAAGCGCACCCGCCGTGGGTTATCCTCTAACCTCAGCCGAACCGCACCGGAAGCCAGAATGTCAGTTGCCCAAACCGCCCACGAAAATCGCCTCGCCAACGAGACCAGCCCTTATCTGCTGCAGCACAAATCCAATCCGGTCGATTGGTGGCCGTGGGGCCCGGCCGCGCTTGCGGAAGCCAAGCGCAGCAACAGGCCGATCCTGCTCTCGGTCGGCTATGCGGCCTGCCATTGGTGCCATGTCATGGCGCACGAGAGCTTCGAAGACGCCGCCACCGCCGCGGTCATGAACGAGCTGTTCGTCAACATCAAAGTCGACCGCGAGGAACGCCCCGACATCGATCAGATCTACATGTCGGCGCTGCATCTCTTGGGCGAACGCGGCGGCTGGCCGATGACCATGTTTCTGACCCCGGACGGCGAGCCGTTCTGGGGCGGGACTTACTTCCCCAACACCAGCCGGTTCGGGCGGCCGGGCTTTACCGACGTGCTGCGCAATGTGGCCCGCATTTTCCGCGAGGAGCCGCAGAACGTGGAGCAGAACCGCGCCGCCATCATGGCCCGGCTGGCGGAGAGCGCACGGCCGCAAGGGAAGGTCACCATCGGGGGGGCCGAACTCGATCGGGCCGCCCAGCAAATCGCCGGCATGATCGACCCAACGCATGGGGGACTCCGCGGCGCCCCGAAATTCCCCCAAACCATGATCCTGGAATTCCTCTGGCGCGCCGGCCAGCGCACCGGCACCGAGCGCTATTTCGCCGCCGTCGAGCTGACCCTGGAGCGTATCTGCCAAGGCGGCATCTATGATCATCTAGGCGGCGGCTTCTCGCGCTATTCCGTCGACGAGCGCTGGCTGGTCCCGCATTTCGAGAAGATGCTCTACGACAACGCGCTGCTGCTCGAGCTGTTGGGGCTGGCGCATCAGCGCTCGGGCCGCGAGCTGTTCCGCATCCGCGCGCGCCAGACCGTCGTCTGGCTGGTGCGCGAGATGACGACGGAAGGCGGCGCATTCTGCGCTTCGCTCGACGCCGATTCGGAGGGCGAGGAGGGCAAATTCTATGTCTGGTCGCTGGCCGAGATCACCGAAGTGCTCGGCCCGCAAGACGCCGAATACTTTGCCGCACGCTATGAGGTGACCCCTGAAGGCAATTTCGAAGGTCACAATATCCTCAATCGCCTCAACGACTTACCGCGCAACATGGCGGACGAGGAAAAACTCGCGCCGCTGCGGGCGAAATTGCTCGCAGCGCGTGACCGCAGAGTCCGGCCCGGGCTCGACGACAAGGTCCTGGCCGATTGGAACGGCCTGATGATCGCTGCGCTGGTCAACGCCGGCGTCATTCTGGACGAGCCGTCGTGGCTGCAAATCGCCGCGCGCGCGTTCCTGTTCATCGACGCCAAGATGAGCCACGGCGATCGCCTGGGCCATTCCTGGCGCGATGGGCGGCTGCTGTTCCCGGGGCTAGCTTCAGATCACGCCGCCATGATTCGGGCCGCGCTGAGCCTGCATGAGGGGACCGGCGAAGCCGGCTATCTGGAGCGGGCGTTGGCCTGGCAAGCAGCGCTGGACCGCCGCTACGTCAACCCCGACACCGGCGGCTACTTCCTCACCGCCAACGATGCCGAAGGCTTGGTGGTGCGCCCCAACTCTACCGCCGACGAAGCCACCCCGAACCCGAATGGGGTCGCGGCCCAGAACCTGGTCCGGCTCGCCTTTTACAGCGGCCAGGACGCCTGGCGGGCGCAGGCCGACAAGCTGCTCGACGGGCTCTTGCCGCTCGCCAACGAGAATCTCTTCATGCATGTGGGGCTGCTCAACGCGCTCGATCTGCGCCTGCGCGCTGCCGAGATCGTGGTGGTGGGCACCGGTGCGCCGGCGCAAGAGCTCGCCGCAGCCGCGCTCGCGGCGCCGTTCCTCGACCGCACCGTGCTGCGCGCTCCGACCGCGGATGCGCTACCCAATCATCATCCGGCGCAGCAGAAGCTCAAGTCCACGACCGGGGCTGCGGCCTATGTTTGCGTGGGCGAGACCTGCTCGCTGCCGGTCACCAACCGCGAGCAGCTCGCGCAGACGCTTGCCGCCATGCGGGCGCCGGCGGCGGCCAAATAGCAAGCCTTCAGGTATTCATCGATTCGAAGAACTCGCTGTTGTGCTTGGTGTTGCGCAGCTTATCGAGCAGGAAGTCGATCGCATCCATGGTGCCCATCGGGTTGAGAATGCGGCGCAGCACATACATCTTCTTGAGCTGATCGGGCGAGGTGAGCAGCTCTTCCTTGCGGGTGCCGGAGCGGGTGATGTCGATGGCCGGGAAGGTGCGCTTGTCGGCCACCTTGCGGTCGAGAATGATTTCCGAATTGCCGGTGCCTTTGAACTCCTCGAAGATCACCTCGTCCATGCGGCTGCCGGTATCGATCAGCGCGGTGGCGATGATGGTGAGCGAGCCGCCTTCCTCGATATTGCGGGCGGCGCCGAAGAATCGCTTGGGCCGTTGCAGCGCGTTGGCGTCGACGCCGCCGGTCAGCACCTTGCCGGAAGACGGCACCACCGTGTTGTAGGCGCGCCCCAGCCGGGTGATGGAATCGAGCAGGATCACCACGTCGCGGCCATGCTCGACCAGGCGCTTGGCCTTCTCGATGACCATCTCGGCGACCTGCACATGGCGCGCGGCCGGTTCGTCGAAGGTCGACGACACCACCTCGCCCTTCACCGAGCGCTGCATGTCGGTCACCTCTTCCGGGCGCTCGTCGATCAGCAGCACGATCAGATAGCATTCCGGATGATTGGCGGTGATCGAATGGGCGATGTTCTGCAACAGCACGGTCTTGCCGGTGCGCGGCGGCGACACGATCAGGGCGCGCTGGCCCTTGCCGATCGGCGACACGATATCGATGACCCGGGCCGATAGATCCTTCGAGGTCGGATTTTCATGCTCCATATTGAGCCGCTCGTCCGGATAGAGCGGCGTCAGGTTGTCGAAATTGACCTTGTGGCGGGCCTTCTCGGGATCTTCGAAATTGATGGTGTTGACCTTGAGCAAGGCGAAATAGCGCTCGCCTTCCTTCGGGCTGCGGATGTGGCCATCGAGCGTGTCGCCGGTGCGCAGGCCGAAGCGGCGGATTTGCGAAGGCGATACGTAGATGTCGTCGGGCCCGGGCAGATAGTTGGCTTCCGGCGAGCGCAGAAAGCCGAACCCGTCGGAGAGCACCTCGACCACGCCTTCGCCGACAATGTCGGTCTCGCGCATCGAAAGTTGCTTGAGGATGCCGAACATCAGCTCCTGCTTGCGCATGGTGCTGGCATTTTCGACCTCGAGCTCCTCCGCAAAGGAGACGAGCTCGGCCGGAGTCTTGGCCTTGAGGTCTTGGAGTTTCATTTCCCGCATGCGGGTTAGTCCTGTGGGGATGGCGCTATGGCAGCAAAAGCAATGGCTGGTCGACGCGCGGAGGGGGGAAGATCGCAGATCTTGGGAGAGGGCTTCAGGCCATCTGGCCCGATGCAGCGGCAGGTCCCACTACGCGGACCGGCACTTGGATGCATCTGCCTGCGGTCGGGGAGATAGCGCAAAGATATGAAAAGAAAGTTCGCGGCGCAAGGGTCTGTTGCGGCCAGGCAGTGCGCCGGCGGGCTTTTTTAGAACGGCTTGACCACCGCCAGGATCACGATGGCGATCATCAGGATCGTGGGTACCTCATTGATAATCCGGTAGAATCTCTGGGAATGCCGGTTCCGGTCGGCGGCAAAATCGCGCACCAGGCGCGCCAGCCATCCGTGCACCCCCGACATCAGCAGCACCAGCAGGAGCTTGGCCTGCAGCCAGTGAAAACCGAACCAGCCGCCCCCGTAGGCGAGCCCCAGACCCAACAGCCAGGTCGCGATCATGGCCGGATTGATGATGGCCCGCAGCAGACGGCGCTCCATCACCTTGAAGGTCTCGGACTGCTTCGAGCCCGGCTCGGCCACGCTGTGATAGACGAACAGACGTGGCAGATAGAGCATGCCGGCCATCCAGGCGATGACCGCAATGACATGCAGAGCCTTGGCCCATTCGTACACCGGCGGTCTCGCTTGCGTTCAGGTGCCGCGCACGCGGCGCAGCATGGCCTCGACATGAGCGATCGGCGTCTCCGGCACGATGCCATGGCCCAGATTGAAGATGAATGGCCGGCCCGCGAAGGCCTCGAGGATCGCATCGATCGCGCGATCGAGTGCCGCCCCGCCCGCGACCAGCACCAGCGGATCGAGATTCCCCTGCACCGGCACGCGGCTCTGCACGCGCTCGCGCACGAAACCCCGATCAACGGTCCAATCGAGGCCGACCGCGTCGACCGCAAGCTCCTCGACATAACGGGCCAGCAGGGTGCCGGCGCCGCGCGGAAAGCCGATCACCTTGGCGCACGGAATCTGCGCCCGCACCTTGGCGATGATCCGGCCAGTCGGCTCGATGCACCAGCGCGCGAATTCCTCCGGCGGCAGCACCCCCGACCAGGTGTCGAAAACCTGCACCGCATCGGCGCCGGCCTGCAATTGCCGGATGAGATAGGCCGCCGACGCTTCAACCAGGATATCCATCAGGGCCGCGAACGCCGCCGGCTCCCGGTAGGCAAACAGGCGGGCAGGCGCCTGATCGGGCGTCCCCTGCCCGGCGATCATGTAGCTCGCCACCGTCCAGGGCGCCCCGCAGAAGCCCAGCAAGGCCGCGCCGGGATCGAGCTTCGCACGCACCTGTTGAACGGTCTCGTAGATCGGCGCCAGCACGGCTTGGTCAACCGGACCGGCCAGCGCCTGTACGCCTTGCGGACCCGCGAGCGGCTCCAGCCGCGGTCCCTCGCCGGCCGCAAACCGCACCGATTGGCCGAGCGCATGGGGAATGACCAGGATATCCGAGAACAGGATCGCGGCATCGAAGCCGAACCGGCGAATCGGTTGCAGCGTCACCTCGACTGCATGCTCGGGGGTGAAGATGAGATTGAGAAAGTCGCCGGCCTTCGCCCGCAAGGCGCGGTATTCCGGCAGATAGCGCCCGGCCTGGCGCATCAGCCAGATCGGCGGCGGGTCCTGCGCCCTGCCTCCCAGCACATTCAGAAACGATTTGTTCACAGCGCCTCCCTGGGGCGATCTTCCCTACTAAAAACTAGAGTGAATCTTCTTATTATGACTCTTAGGCAGTGGATTGAACTCATGCATTTTCATCAACAGGTCGTCCACTCGCTACGCACCAGTGAACACTGCGCGGCATATTTCCCGCCCCCGCTCGGGCCTGCGGTTCGGACACGGTTTTGCGGCATTTCCGGCCGGCATCCCGGCACGATGTTCACAGGCAATTCACATGTCACCACAGTTCCTATTCTCCGCCTCGGCTCGCGTCCCCTTGGCAGCTTTGGGGAAACCCTGCATATCATGGGCAGGCTCCGGCCGGTCGCCGGCCTTGCGGCATGACTTCCTCCCCAAGCGTTCACAGGTTGTCCCGGCCTAACACATGCCCCAGCGCACCGGCAGCTTTTTCCATCTCCATCTCGTCTCCGACGCGACTGGCGAGACCTTGACCACGGTGGCCAGGGCGGCGACCGCCCAATACACCAAGATGTCGCCGGTCGAGCATGTCTATCCGTTGGTTCGCACCCAGAAGCAACTCGATCGCGCGCTCGCCGAGATCGAGGAGGCGCCCGGCATCGTGCTCTATACGTTGCTGGAGGAGGATCTGGTCAAGCGCCTGGAGGACCACTGCCGCGAGCTCAGCCTGCCCTGTCTTTCCATCTTGGGACCGGTGCTGCAGCTGATGCGGTCGTATCTGGGGACCGAGACCAGTCACCGGGTCGGCGCCCAGCACACCCTCAATGCGGAATATTTCAAGCGCATCGACGCGCTCAACTACACCATGCTGCACGACGACGGGCAGCACATCGACGAGCTCGAGCAGGCCGACGTGGTGCTGGTCGGGGTTTCGCGCACCTCGAAGACGCCGACTTCGATCTATCTGGCCAATCGCGGGATCAAGACCGGAAATGTTCCCCTGGTACCCGGCATCATGGTGGCCCCGCAGGTCGAGGAGCTCGCCCACCCGCTGGTAGTGGGCCTCTATGCGAGCCCGGAGCGGATCGTGCAGATAAGACAGAACCGGCTGCTCGGCCTCAAGTCCCATCAGGACGATGATCAATATATCGACCGCAAGGCCGTGGCCGAGGAGGTCACCCTGTCGCGTCGGCTGTGCGCCAAGCACAATTGGCCGATCATCGACGTCACTCGCCGCTCGATCGAGGAAACCGCCGCCGCGGTACTCAAGCTGTTGTCCGAACGCCGGCGCCTGCCGATGTCCTGAGCCGCGAGCGGTCGCACAATGGGGTTCTGGTAACATGGGGTTGTGGCTTGCGGAGGAGCCGTTGGTGCTCGCCTCCCGGAGCGAAAGCCGGCGCGCTGTCCTGTCGGGCGCCGGGATTCCGCTCGAGGTCCTGGCCGCCGATATCGACGAGCGGGCGCTCGAGACGCAAGCCGGTGCGGCACCGCCGGGCGAGGTCGCCCTTCTGCTGGCACGCCACAAGGCCTTGGCGGTGACGGCGAAACGGCCCGGCCGGTTGGTGCTGGGCGCCGACCAGACCCTGGCGCTCGGGCAGCGCCTATATGCCAAGCCCGCCGATCCGGCAGCCGCGCGCGATCAGCTCCGCGGCATGCGCGGGCACACCCATGAGCTTCACTCCGCCGTGGTGGTGGCACGCGACGGCGCCGTGCTGCTCGCGTATTGCGAGATCGCCCGCCTCACCATGCGGGCGTTCTCCGACGGCTTTCTGGATCGCTATCTCGCGGCCGCCGGATCGGCCGTAACGGAGAGCGTCGGCGCCTACCAGGTGGAGAGCCTCGGCATCCAGCTGTTCGAGCGAATCGAGGGCGATCATTTCACTATCCTCGGCCTGCCATTGCTGCGGCTCCTGCAATATCTGCGGCACGCCCGTTGCCTCGCCGATTGATCGGCGGCGGCGGGGCGTCCATAAGCAAGAGGCCGGCAGATAGTCCGGCGATCCCCGTCTGGCGATCCCCAATGGTGCGGGCATGTTCATCCTCGGCCTGACCGGCTCGCTCGGGATGGGAAAATCCACCACCGCGGGCTTCTTCGCCGAAGCTGGTGTCCCGGTACACGATGCCGATGCGGTCGTGCACCGGCTCTACGAAGGCGAAGCGGCGGCCGCGATCGAGGCGGCCTTTCCGGGCACCACCGCCGGCGGCAAGGTCGACCGCGCCCGGCTGGCGGCCCGGGTCCTCGACCATCCGGAAGCCCTGCGGCGGCTCGAGGCCGTCGTGCATCCGCTGGTGCGCGACGCCGAGGCGCGCTTCCTGGCCGAGGCCCTGGCGCGGGGCGCGCAGGTGGTGGTGCTCGACATTCCGCTCCTCCTGGAGACCGCTGGCGACCAGCGGGTCGATGCCGTCGTGGTGGTGTCGGCGCCGAGCGACATCCAACGGCAGCGGGTGCTGGGGCGGCCCGGCATGACGCCCGACAAATTCGATGCCCTGCTGGCCCGGCAGATGTCCGATGCAGAGAAGCGGCGACACGCCGATTTCGTGGTGGACAGCTCGCGGGGATTCGAGGTGGCGCGTGCCCGGGTGCAGGAGATTCTGCGCGCCGTTGCTACAATGCCCAAACGGCGGCGCTGATTCGCCGGCTGTGAATGAGGGCAAGCAATGCGCGAGATCGTGCTCGATACCGAGACCACCGGCCTCGACCCCTATCAGGGCCACCGGCTGATCGAGGTGGGCTGCATCGAGCTGCTCAACCGCATTCCGAGCGGACAGACCTTTCACCGCTACGTCAATCCGGAGCGCGACGTTCCGGCCGAGGCCTTCGCGATTCACGGCCTGTCGGCCGACTTCCTCAAGGACAAGCCGCGCTTTGCCGAGGTGGCGGACGAGCTGATCGGCTTCATCGGGGACGCCCCGTTGGTCGCCCACAACGCTTCGTTCGACCTGAACTTCATCAATGCCGAGCTCGAGCGCGCCGGCAGGGCGGCGGTCGCACGCGATCGCGTCATCGATACTCTGCTGCTGGCCCGCCGCAAGCATCCGGCCGGTCCCAACCGGCTCGACGATCTGTGCGTCCGCTACAGCATCGACAGCTCGCGGCGGGTCAAGCACGGCGCGCTGCTCGACGCCGAGATCCTGGCCGAGGTCTATCTGGAGTTGGTCGGCGGCCGGCAGGCGCAGCTCATCCTGGTGGAGACCGGCAACGACAGTGCCGCGGCCGGGCCGGGCCGGGCTCATGTGATCCGGCCGCGACCTATCCCCCTCGCGCCACGCCTCACCGAGGCCGATCGTGCCGCCCATGCGGATTTCCGCACGAGCTTGGGTGAGCGCGCGATCTGGGGCGATTACCTGCGGGCGGGCTAGCCCGCCGACGCCGGCGAAAAGAGTTCGGCCGTCAGGTGGTGGTGGTCGCGGGCGGCTGCTGCATTTGCGCGACGCGCTGCTGATAAAGCGCCACGAAATCCACCGGATCGAGCAGGAGCGGCGGAAAGCCGCCGCCGCGCACCGAGCTTGCGATCAGCTCGCGGGCGAACGGAAACAGCAGCCGGGGGCACTCGATCATGACTACCGGGTGGACCTGCTCCTGCGGCACGTTCTGGATGCGAAACACGCCCGCATAGGTCAGATCGAAAGCGAACAGCAGAGTTGGGGGAGTATCCGTGGTCTCGGCCTTGCCCTCGAGCTTCAACGAGACCTCGTAATCGGTGGCCGCGAGCTGGCCCACCGCCACATTGATCTGGATATTGATGCTGGGCTGCGCCGCGGTCGGCGACAATGAACGCGGCGCGTTCGGATTCTCGAACGAGAAATCCTTGATGTACTGGGCGAGCACATTGAGCTGCGGAGCATTCGCCTGCGGTTGCGGCTGTTCGCCGCCGTTGGTCGCCATGGTCATAAATCCCTTCTCCGCCCGCTGAGCAGACCCCGTCACCGCGCCTGCGCGGGCTGGCTAACATAGGGGCTCGACCCGAACAAGGCGGCTCAGGCAGGGCGCGCCGGCAATTTCGCGGCATGGGAAATTCGACGGGCGGCGCGCCAAGGCGCCGAAACGCAACCCGAGCTGACGGGGGATCGAAACCGGGACCGGTATGGCATGCGTTTTCGCGCGGCCAAGCTCGATCGGCCGCTACGCTGTCGTTCGCATGGCGGTGCCCCCGGCGCCTTGGTGCGCCGGCCGGGGACATCAATAAGCGCTTGAAATACCCGAAGAATTTTACAATAGCCGCGACCGGGCAGAGTTTTGGGCGGCCGCGCTTGGGCCAGGCCGCGGTAGCCGCGTGTGTCGAGAAAATAAAGCTCCCGGCACGTCATGTGCCCCGTCATGTGCAAATGCATCGCTCCCATCCGGCGGCCAGCAGGTTGGCGCAGCGTGCGGGATCGTCTATGGTCGGTCACGGGCTTCGACCTGTGTCGGTTATCTGGCGCGCGCCACTGGTTGGGTCCGGACGCGTGCTTAGATAGGGCAGGCTTGCTTAGGATTTGGGAACCGACTTCCGCTCCGCAGGTTGCCGGTCAGCGGACCCCTTGCTGACCCCTGTGGTTCGGTCGTTACAGCTGCGAAAGCATGCAAGACGTGTTCGATTTCTGGTGGATCATATATGCCACGATTGCCGTGGTGATCTTCGTCAAGCTTCGAAGTGTGCTGGGGCAGCGCACCGGCCGGGAGCGGCCGCCCTATGACCCGTATTCGGCGCGCGATACGGTTCGCCCCACCGCCAATGAGCGGACCTCGACCAACGACAATGTGGTGGCGTTGCCCGGCCGCGTGGCCGAGCCGGCGCCCAAGCCGGCCGAGCCGCCGGTGCCGGCGGCGGATCGCTGGAGCGGATTGGCCGAGCCCGGCTCGCCCGTGGCCGCCGGTCTCGACGCCATTGCGCGCGAGGACAAGAGTTTCGAAGGCAAGCATTTCATCGCCGGCGCCCGTGCCGCCTACGAGATGATCGTGACCGCCTATGCGGAGGGAGATCGCCGCACGCTGAAGAACCTGCTCTCCCGCGACGTCTACGACGGCTTCGAGGCGGCCATCCGCGAGCGCGAGACCAAGGGCGAGACCAGCGAGAGTCGGTTCGTTTCCATCGACAAATCCGATATCGCGGAGGCCGAGCTGCGCGGCCGGTCCGCGCAGATCACGATTCGCTTCGTCTCCCAGCTGGTCTCGGTCACCCGCGATCGCACCGGTGCCGTGATCGACGGCAGTCCGGACAAGGTCACTGACGTCACCGACGTGTGGACCTTCGCACGCGACCTGTCGTCGCGCGACCCCAATTGGAAATTGGTCGCAACTGAAGCCGGACAGTGACCGGAGCCGGAGGCGATGCAGCTGCCTCCCGCCCGTCGGTCAGCAAGCCTCGCAGTGGCAGCGCTGTGCGCGCTCTGCATGGCGGTGGGCGCGCACGCGGAAGATGCCGATCCGCTGAAGCTTCCGGACAGCCAGCTCGAGCCGATCGGCTGGGACGCGCTCGACGGCTGGGCGGCCGACGATCACGTGGCCTCGTTCTCGGCGTTCCAGAAAAGCTGCATCCCGTTCCTTGCCGGTAAGGAGCCGCCCGAGGGCCGCCCGCTCCGCGGCGCGCTCTGGCACGTGTGCCGGCGCACGGCGAATTTGCGGCCTACCACGGCGGCGGAAGCGCAGGCCTTTTTCGAGGAGAATTTCCGGCCGGTGGCGATCGCCCGCATCGGCGAGACCAAGGGCCTGCTGACCGGCTATTTCGAGCCGGTGGTGGAAGGCTCGCGCTTCCCGAGCCCGGAGTTCTCCACCCCGCTCTACCGGCGCCCGCGCGATCTCCTGGTGGCGGGCCGCCCGGTCGGCAAGGCCGAAATCCCCAACCGCGGCGTCATCAACCGGCGCAATGCGCAGAACGAGCTGGTGCCCTATTATGATCGCGCCGAGATCGAGAATGGGGCGCTCGACGGCCAGCATCTGGAAATCTGCTGGCTCAAGGATCCGTTCGACGCGTTCTCGATTCAAATCCAGGGCTCGGCCCGGGTGCGCCTGGAGGACGGCACCATGTTGCGGGTGAACTACGACGGTCACAACGGCCATCCCTATGCGGCGGTCGGGCGCATCCTGATGGAGCAGTACGGGGTACCGCCCGAGCAGATGTCCATGGAGCGCATCCGCCAGTGGATGCTGGCCAATCCCGACCAGGCCGCGAAGCTGCGCCAGAGCAATCCGTCATTCGTGTTCTTCCGCATCACCGGCCTGTCGGACCAGGGCGAGGCGGTGGGGGCGCAGGGCGTGCCGCTCAGCCCCGGCCGGTCGATCGCGGTCGACAAGCTTCATGTCTACGGCACCCCGTTCTTCATCCAGGCCGAGCTTCCGATCGACAGCGACAAGGTGACCACCCGGTTTCGCCGGCTGATGATTGCGCAGGATACCGGCTCCGCCATCAACGGGCCGGCACGCGCCGATCTTTATTGGGGCGCCGGCGATGTCGCGGGCCGTATCGCCGGCCGCATCCGCCAGCAGGGGCAATTCGTCATGCTGCTGCCGCGCGAGCTCGACATGGTGGAGGCGGGCCGGCACACGCCGCTGCCGCCCACCAAGCCCGCCATTCTGGCGGCGAAGGAAGGCGCGCAAGCCAAGGCCGAGACCGCCGACGCCAAATCTGCGCTCAGCCGGTCGCACCAGCCACCGCTGCCGATCTCCCGGCGACAGGCCAGATTGAGGTCGCGGTCCGGCACATGAGCTTCGAGCGCATCGATACGCGCCGTCATCGGCGCCGCCTGAGCGAGGACGAGCACAAGCTGTGGCACGGCGTCACCCGCTCGATCGCGCCGCTCAAGCGCAAGCCGTCCGGCCCGCTTCGTGTCGAGGTGCCGCCGGCCGTGGGCGAGCGCGTGCCGCCTGCCCCGCCCCCTCGCCGGCGCGTGGAGCTGCCCCCGGCGCGCCATCCGGCGGCTAAGACCGCACTCAAACCCGCTGCCCCGAAACCGGCCTTGCCGGTGATCGGGCTCGACCGCCGGCAGAAGCACCGCTTGGCGCGTGGCACCGAACCGATCGATTCCCGCATCGACCTGCATGGCAAGACCCAGAGCGAGGCGCACATGGCGTTGCTGGGCTTCCTGCGTCATGCCCAGGCGCAGGGCGCGCGCTACGTTCTGGTCATCACCGGCAAGGGCCGCGTGACCGGACCGGGCCAGCACGGCGAGCACGGCATTCTCAAGCGGCAAGTGCCGATGTGGCTGCGGCTGCCGGAATTCCGTGCCCATGTGCTCGCCGTGGAGGACGCCCATGCGGCCCATGGCGGCGAGGGTGCGCTCTATGTTCGGCTGCGGCGGGCGCGGGGCTGAACGGAGCCGGGTTGTTGACATCGGCCATCCCGCCTAAGATTGCGGGCTCAATATTCGGAGACGAACGTCATGGTCGGGGCCGTGCACCAGCATGCACCGATGCTCTCGGTCGACTCGTTCCGGGCGTGGCTCGCCTCGCGACCGGAGGAAGAGCATTGGGAATTGATCGAGGGCGTGCCGATGATGACGCCGCCGCCGAACCGCCGCCATCAGCGGATCGCGAGCAATCTCGAAGCGTTGCTCAGTGCCGCCCTCAAGCGCCACGATCCGGCGCTGGCCGCCTACCACGACATCGGCGTCAACATCGTCGCCACGGTGCCCAACGACCCGGAGCCTGATGTGGCGGTGATTCGCGAGGACGAAAATCCGGACCCACGCTACGCTGAGCGGTTTTATCTGGTGGCCGAGGTTCTGTCCGAAAGCGACCGGGGTATCATCGAAAGCAAGCGTGACATCTACCGCGCGCACCCGTCCTGCAGCTGTATTCTGCTGATCCGCCAGGACCGCCAGGAGATCACCGTGGACAGTCGCACCAGCGATGGGTGGCGCTCGCAGACGCTGCAGGGCGCCGACGAGCTTATCCTGGTGGAGTTCGGCCTGCGCTGTTCGCTCAAGGATGTCTACCGCGATACGCCACTCGGCTGAGCGGAGGCTTCCTCAGAGAATGAATCGCGACAGATCGGTATTCTTGGCCAAGTCGCCGATGTGCTTGTGCACATAGGCGGCGTCGATCTTGACGGTCTCGCCGGAGCGGTCCGGGGCTGCGAACGAGATTTCGTCGAGCACACGCTCCATCACGGTCTGCAGCCGGCGCGCCCCGATGTTCTCCACGCTGGAATTGACCAGTACCGCCACGTCGGCGATGGCATCGACCGCGTCGGGGCCGAACTCCAGCGTCACCCCTTCGGTGGTCAGCAGCGCCACATATTGCTTGATCAGCGAGGCCTCGGGCTCGGTCAGGATGCGGCGGAAGTCGTCGCGGGTCAGCGCCTGCAGCTCGACGCGGATCGGCAACCGGCCCTGCAGCTCCGGCAGCAAGTCGGACGGCTTCGCCAGATGGAATGCGCCCGAGGCGATGAACAGGATGTGGTCGGTCTTCACTGCACCGTGCTTGGTCGAGACCGTGGTGCCCTCGATCAGCGGCAGCAGGTCGCGCTGCACGCCCTCGCGCGACACGTCAGCGCCGGTGCGGCCCTCGCGGCCGCAGATCTTGTCGATCTCGTCCAGGAACACGATGCCGTTGTTCTCCACCGCCTTGATGGATTCCTGCAGCACCTGGTCGTTGTCCAGGAGCTTGTCGGATTCCTCCGCGATCAGCACGTCGTAGGACTCCGCGACCGTGACCCGCCGGGTCTTGCTGCGCCCGCCGCCGAGCTTGCCGAAGATGTCGCCGATCGAGATGGCGCCCATCTGGGCGCCCGGCATGCCGGGAATCTCGAACATCGGCATGCCTTGCGACGCCGCCACCTCGATCTCGATCTCCTTGTCGTTGAGCTCGCCGGCGCGCAGCCGCTTGCGGAACGCGTCCTTGGTCGAGGTGCTGGCGTTCGCCCCCACCAAAGCGTCGAGCACCCGCTCCTCGGCGTGTTGCTGCGCGCGCGCGCTCACGTCCTTGCGCCGGCGCTCGCGCGTCTGCACGATCGCGATCTCCAGCAGGTCGCGAATGATCTGCTCGACGTCGCGCCCCACATAGCCGACCTCGGTGAACTTGGTGGCCTCGACCTTGAGGAAGGGCGCGCCCGCGAGCTTGGCGAGGCGGCGGGAGATCTCGGTCTTGCCGACGCCGGTCGGCCCGATCATCAGGATGTTCTTGGGCTGAACCTCCTCGCGCAGCTTGTCGTCGAGCTGCAGCCGCCGCCAGCGGTTGCGCAACGCGATGGCGACGGCGCGCTTGGCGTCGTTCTGGCCGATGATGTAGCGGTCGAGCTCGGAGACGATTTCGCGGGGCGAGAAGTCGGTCATGCGCTCTTGGTTCCTGCGTCGCGGCCCATCAGCAAGGCCGCGCCGGATATCGTGTGCCGATGGTCGATCGGCCGGAATCCAGCCTTGGTGTAGGCCCGGATGGCGCGGGCGTTGCTCGGGTTTGGATCGGTGACGACACGTGGCGCACCATCCGCGAACAGGCGCGCGACAAACAGGCGGATGAAAGCGCTGCCATGGCCGCGGCCGATGAATTCGGGCTCGCCGATGAACTGGTCGATGCCGCGCGTGCCAATCGGCTGATCGCGACAGGGGTGGTCCGCCTCGGCATGGGGATCCCAGCTCTGAATATAGCCGATGGGCTTGTCGTCATGGTGGACGATGAAGACGTCGATTGCGGCATCGTCGATATGCGCCGCGATGCTCGCCATGCCGCGGGCCGGATCGCCCCACCATTCGCGCACATGCGGGCGCTCGAGCCATTGCCCGATCAATGGCAGCTCCATGGCCGACACCGGATTAAATTGGTAGCCCGGCGACGCCATGTCTCAGGCGCCCTTCAACGTCTCGATGGTGACGTTCCGGTTGGTGTAGACGCAAATGTCGGCCGCGATGTCGAGCGAGCGGCGCACGATCGCCTCGGCATCGAGCGCGCCGTCGATCAGCGCGCGGGCGGCGGCGAGCGCATAATTGCCGCCGGAGCCGATCCCCATGACGCCGGCCTCGGGCTCGAGCACGTCGCCGGTGCCGGTGAGCACCAGCGACACCTCCTTGTCGGCGACGATCATCATGGCTTCGAGCCGGCGCAGGTAGCGGTCGGTGCGCCAGTCCTTGGCGAGCTCGACGGCGGCGCGGGTCAGCTGGCCGGGGTATTGCTCGAGCTTGGCCTCCAGCCGCTCGAACAGCGTGAAGGCGTCGGCGGTCGCGCCCGCAAAGCCGCCGATGACCTCGCCTTTGCCCAACCGGCGCACCTTCTTGGCATTGGCCTTGACGATGGTCTGCCCGATGGTGACCTGCCCGTCGCCCCCGATGGCCACGGTCCCGCCCTTGCGGACCGTGAGTATGGTGGTGCCGTGCCAGAGATCGGGGGATTGGGGCTGCATGCGGGGGCCTCGTTGAGGCCATCATGTAGGGGGCGCGGCGCGGCGATGCAATTGAGCTTTTCCGCGGGGCCGGGCCGGGTACGCGGCATTGACTTTTCGGTGAGGCCGCGGTGGCGAAGCGCCCGGGCGCCTGTTAAAAGGCCGGCAAATCAGGAGTTGTCATGCGCAAGGCTCAGGTCAAGCGTGCCACCAAGGAAACCGACATCGAGGTGTCCATCGATCTCGATGGTGCCGGCGTATCGCAGATAGCGACCGGGATCGGCTTTCTGGACCATATGCTGGACCTCCTGGCGCGCCATTCCCGCATCGACATGGCGGTCAAGGCCAAGGGCGACCTGCATATCGACCATCACCACACCACCGAGGATGTGGGCATTGCGCTCGGCCAGGCCGTCAAGCAGGCGCTCGGCGAGATGAAGGGCATCACCCGTTACGCCGATTTGCACATGCCCATGGATGAGGCCCTGACCCGGGTGGCATTGGATATTTCGGGCCGCCCGTTCCTGGTGTTCCGGGTCGAGTTCGGCCGCGACAAGGTGGGCAGCTTCGATACCGAATTGGTGCAGGAGTGGTTCCAGGCCTTCGCCATCAATGCCGGCGTGACGCTCCATGTCGAGACGCTCTACGGCAGCAATGATCATCATATTGCCGAATCCTGCTTCAAGGGCTTGGCCCGGGCGTTGCGGGCTGCGGTGGCGATCGATCCGCGCACCGCCGGCGAGGTGCCATCCACCAAGGGCAAGCTCGGCGGCTAGAGGAAACCATGGCGGTCTATACGGTCCACGAGCCGCTCCCCCGGGATGGCGCCAGGTCGGCGCCGGAGCCCGAGCGCTTTGCTTTCGTGCGCGACGGATTCTCGTTCTGGGCGCTGCTGTTGGGTCCGCTCTGGATGCTGCGACACCGGATGTGGCTGGTGCTGCTCGGCTATATCGCGTTGGTGGTGGCCCTCTCGGCGGTCTTGCGGCTTGATGCCTCCGACAAGATCGGCTTTGTGGTCTGGGGGCTGATTGCGCTCCTGATCGGGTTCGAGGCCGCGACCTTGCGCCGCTTCACGCTGCGGCGCCGTGGCTACCGCAATATCGGCATCGTGGTGGGCGACGACCTCGAGCTCGCGGAGCGGCGCTTCTTCGATGCCTGGGTGCGCCGGGACGCCACGGCTGCGCCGGGCCCGGGTGGCGCTCCTGCCCTCGCCGCCTCGCTGCGGATGTCGCAGCCGCCTTCCGACGTGCTCGGCCTGTTTCCGGAGCCCGGAGCCGCCCCGTGAGCGTCGCCATCGTGGATTACGGCTCCGGCAACCTGCATTCGGCCGCCAAGGCGTTCGAGCGTGCGGCCCGCGAATGCGGCTATGGCGAGCCGATCGTGGTGACCAGCGATCCCGAGGTGGTGGCCCGCGCCGAGCGGGTCGTGCTGCCCGGCGTCGGCGCCTTTGCGGATTGCCGCCGCGGGCTCGACGCGGTTGCCGGCATGGTGGAGGCGCTCGACACCCGGGTGCGCCGACAGGGCCGGCCGTTCCTCGGCATTTGCGTCGGCATGCAGCTGATGGCGGAGCGCGGCCGCGAGTACGAGGTGACGCAGGGCTTGGGCTGGATTCCGGGCGAGGTCGATCGCATCACGCCGTCCGACCCGAGCCTGAAAATTCCCCATATGGGCTGGAACACCCTCAACCAGATGCGTCCCCACAAGCTGATCGAGGGCATCCGGGTCGGGCCACAGGGTTTGCACGCCTATTTCGTGCACTCCTTCCATCTCAAGACCGCGCAGCCGTCGAGCCTGGTGGCGCAGGCGGACTATGGCGGGCCCGTCACCGCGATCGTGGGCCGCGACACCGCGGTCGGCACCCAATTCCATCCCGAGAAGAGCCAGAAGCTCGGGCTCAAGCTGATCGCGAACTTTTTACAGTGGAAGCCGTGATCCTGTTCCCGGCCATCGATCTCAAGGAAGGCCTGTGCGTGCGTCTGGAGCAGGGCGATATGGCGCGCGCCACCGTCTTCCATCGCGATCCGGCCGCGCAGGCGCTAGCCTTCGAGCAGCAGGGCTTCGAGTATCTGCACGTAGTCGATCTCGATGGCGCGTTCGCCGGCAAGCCGGTCAATGCGGCGGCGGTCGAGCGCATCCTGGAGGTCGCCTCGATTTCGGTGCAGCTCGGTGGTGGCATCCGCGACCTCGCCACCGTCGAGGCCTGGCTCGGCAAGGGGATCGAGCGCGTGATCATCGGCACCGCGGCGGTGCGCGATCCGGCGCTGGTGAAGGAGGCGGCGCGCCGGTTCCCGGACCGGGTCGCGGTCGGCCTCGATGCCCGCGCGGGCCAGGTCGCGGTGGAAGGCTGGGCGCAGACCTCGGCGCTGTCGGCGCTCGATATCGCCAAGCGTTTCGAGGATGCGGGCGTCGCGGCCATCATCTACACCGATATCGCCCGCGACGGCCTGCTCAAGGGCCTCAACCTCGAGGCCACCATCGCGCTTGCCGACGCCATCTCGATCCCGGTCATCGCCTCCGGCGGGCTCGCTTCGCTTAACGACGTGCAGGCGCTGTTGGCGCCGCGCGCCCGCAAGCTCGGCGGCGCGATCGCGGGCCGCGCCCTCTATGACGGCAGCCTCGACGCCACCGCGGCGCTGGAGCTGATAAAAGCGGCGCGC
Organism: uncultured Alphaproteobacteria bacterium; assembly: GCA_963721005.1. Lineage (GTDB taxonomy): Bacteria > Pseudomonadota > Alphaproteobacteria > Rhizobiales > Xanthobacteraceae > VAZQ01. The sequence goes on from CAVRHR010000004.1 coordinate 90,832, forward strand.
TCCGGCCTGCCTGGTTGAAAGGTCTCGATGTTCAAGGTCCGCGTCATCCCCTGTCTCGACGTCAAGGACGGCCGTGTCGTCAAGGGCGTGAATTTCGTCGACCTGCGCGATGCCGGCGATCCGGTGGCGGCCGCCGTAGCTTATGATGCGGCCGGCGCCGACGAGCTGACGTTCCTGGACATCACCGCCAGCCACGAGAATCGCGGCATCATCCTCGACGTGGTGCGGCGCACCGCCGAGGCCTGCTTCATGCCGCTCACGGTCGGCGGCGGCGTGCGCGCCATCGAGGACATCCGGCTGCTGCTGGCGTCGGGGGCCGACAAGGTCTCCATCAACACGGCGGCGGTGAGCCGGCGCGCCTTCGTCAAGGAGGCGGCGGAAAAATTCGGCAATCAATGCATCGTGGTCGCCATCGACGCCAAGAAAGTGTCGGCGCCCGGCGCGCCGGAGCGCTGGGAAATCTTCACCCACGGGGGCCGCAACCCGACCGGTCTCGACGCCGTCGCCTATGCCCGCGAGGTGGTGGGGCTGGGGGCGGGCGAAATCCTGCTGACCTCGATGGACCGCGACGGCACCCGGGCGGGTTTCGACATCGCGCTCACCCGCGCCGTGGCGGATGCGGTGCCGGTGCCGGTGATCGCTTCCGGCGGGGTGGGCACGCTCGAGCATCTGGTCGAGGGCATTCGGGACGGGCACGCGACCGCCGTGCTGGCGGCCTCGATCTTCCATTTCGGCGAGCACACGGTGCGGGAGGCCAAGACTCATATGGCGGCGGCCGGCCTGCCCATGCGGCTCGACCCTTGAGGCGCGGCCGCCCAAGCGGCCCAGCCATGCCGCGGTCGCGGTCATGCGATGCGCCACCGCGGCGCCGGAAAAGCTTTAATTATCGCCGCTTGCGGGCAGAGGTGATATGACTGCCGCGATGTCCAGGTTCACCATCCATGATCTTGAGCAACGCGTGCACGAGCGCGCGCAAGCCGGCGCGGACGTGTCCTATACCCGCAAGCTGCTCGACCGCGGCGTGGCGGATTGCGCCAAGAAGTTCGGCGAAGAGGCGTTCGAGACCGCGCTCGCCGCCGTCGGTGAGGATCGCGAGCGTTTAATCGCCGAGGCTGCCGATCTCATCTATCACCTGCTGGTGCTGCTCGAGTCGCGCGAGATCACCTTGGCCGAGGTGGAGGCCGCCCTCGCCGCCCGCACCCGGCAATCGGGCCTCGACGAGAAAGCCGCGCGCCCGCATCCACCTTTGTAGAGCAGCGATGGAACAGCGCATCGAAGACGGACTCTCGCCCTACCAGGTGTTCCCGCGCGCCAAATGGGCGCAATTGCGCGAAGACACGCCGATGACGCTGACGCCGGACGAGGTCACCCGGCTGCGCTCCCTGCACGACCGGCTCGACATGCGGGAGGTGGAGGAGATCTATCTGCCGCTCTCGCGCCTGTTGTCGCTCTATGTGGCCGCCACCCAGCGCCTGTTCCGCGCCCAGCAGAAGTTCCTTGGCACCGAGGACAGCAAGCTGCCCTACATCATCGGGGTGGCGGGCTCGGTCGCGGCCGGCAAGTCCACCACCGCGCGCGTGCTGCAGGCGCTGCTGGCGCGCTGGACCAACGTGCCCAAGGTCGATCTCATCACCACCGACGGATTTCTCTTTCCCAACGCCATCCTGGTGCGCGAAGGCCTGATGGACAAGAAGGGCTTTCCGGAGAGCTACGATCTGCCGGCGCTGCTGCGGTTTCTGTCCGACATCAAGGCCGGCCGCCGGCCGGTGCGGGCGCCGGTCTATTCGCACCTGCTGTACGACGTGATGCCCAACCAATGGATCGAGATCGACCGCCCCGACATTCTGATCGTCGAGGGGCTCAACGTGCTGCAGACCGGCCGCCCGCCCCGCGACGGCAAGGCGGTGCCGTACGTGTCGGACTTCTTCGATTTCTCGGTCTATCTCGACGCCGACGAGAGCGTGCTGCGGGGCTGGTATGTGGACCGGTTCCTTACCCTGCGGGGCACCGCCTTCGCGGATCCGAAATCCTACTTCCACCGCTATTCGACGCTCTCCAACGCCGAGGCGGTCGCCACCGCGACCTCGATCTGGAACCGGATCAACCTAGTCAATCTCCACGAGAGTATCCTGCCGACCCGCCAGCGTGCCGATCTCATCCTCACCAAGGGCGAGAATCACCAGGTCGGGGAGGTGGCGCTGCGGCGGCTGTAGTGCGTGACTCTCGGGTGTCATCGTCCGCGAAAGCGGACGACCCAGTAATCACCGAGTTGCGAAATGAAACGGGCGGTTGCGATTACTGGATGCCCCGCCTTCGCGGGGCATGACAGTCTGAGATTGCCGTCATTGACGTTACAAAACTGCAGCTACGCGGCGAGCCGCGCGCGGCCGAGCCCCAGCAGGACCTCGGCCAGCCGCTCGCGGTCGAGCGGCTTGGTGAGAAAGCCGTCCATGCCGGCGTCCAGGCAAGCGGCGCGGTCCTCGCTCAGCGCATCCGCGGTCAGCGCGATGATCGGGGTGCGGGAACCTTCGGCTTCGGCGGCACGGATGCGCCGCGTCGCCTCGATGCCGTCGCTCGCCGGCATGTGCACGTCCATGAGCACCAGATCAAACGGTGTTCCGGCGGCGCGGGCGGCGAGCCAGGCTTCGAGCGCCGCAGCGCCGTTGGGCGCGACCGTGGGGCGATGGCCGAGCCGGGCCAGGAGCGCGCGCGCCAGCAGCGCGTTGATCTCGTTGTCCTCGGCGACCAGGATCGTCAGCGCTCCCGCCCCGGATGGCGCCACCGCCGGGGCTTGATCCCGGCTGTCGGCGCGCGCGAAATCCGTCGGGCGCGGCGCCGGAAGCTTCGCCGCCGAGCTGCGCCGCCAGCGAGGCGACCCGGATGGGCTTGACCAGATAGCCGGTGAAACCGGCGGCCTGGAGCGCCGGCAGCTCGTGGCGCTCTGCCGGGGTAATGAGCACGATGCGGCGCGCGACCGTGCAGGCGGCGGCCGCGGCCAATCGGCGGCAGGCTTCGAGCCCGAGCGCATGGTCGACCAGGATCGCGTCCAAATATTGCATCGCTTCGGCGGCGGCGGCGTCGAGGTCCGCGATGGTGCGGGTTTGCGCGCCCCAGCCGGCGAGCCGCCGCGCCAGCAGCGGCGCTTCAATGGCGCTTGCCGCCGCGATCAGCACCTTGGTGCCGGACAGGTCGGTCGCAGTCGCGTCCGCCGCGCCGTCGGCCGGCGCGGCCGGCAGCGCCAGCGTGATCCGGAAGGTCGAGCCGGCGCCCGGCGCGCTCTCCACCGCGATGCTGCCGCCCATGCGCTCGACGATGCGCCTCGAGATGGCGAGGCCGAGACCGGTGCCGGAGAACCGGCGCGCCGCGCTGCTGTCGGCCTGCTCGAACTCGCCGAAGATCAGGCTCTGCTGTGCGGGCGCGATGCCGATGCCGGTATCGCGCACCAGGAAGGCGATCTCGTGCGGCCCGGCGCCGGCCTGCACCAGGACGGCGGCGCCGCCCTCTTCGGTGAACTTGACGGCGTTGCCGGCGAGATTGAGCAGCACCTGGCGCAGCCGCGCCGCGTCGCCCATCACCCGCCGCGTCAAGCCCTCGTCCAGATAGGACGCGATCGCCAGGCCCTTGGCCTGGGCGCGCGGGGCGATCAGCTCGACGGTTTCCTCCAGCAAGGCCGCCAGATCGAACGGCGCGATCTCGAGATCGAGCCGGCCCGCTTCGATCTTGGAGAAATCGAGGATCTCCTCGATCAGCGACAGGAGCGTGTCGCCCGAGGTCTTCACCGCCTTCGCATAGGTGGTCTGCTCGGGCGTGAGCGCGGTATCGAGCAGCAGATCCGCCATGCCGATGATGCCGTTCAGCGGCGTGCGGATCTCGTGCGACACCATGGCGAGGAAGCGCGATTTGGCGCGGCTGGCGGCCTCCGCCTGGTCGCGCGCGTCGCACAGTGCTCGCTCGGCCTCGACCCGGTCGGTGACGTCGCGGCCCACGCTCTGCACCTCGGCGCCGTTCGCGGCGCCCGCCCCCACCACCACGTCGCGCCAGGCGATCCAGCGTGTGCCGTCGCGGCCGGCGATCCTCTGATCATGCACCCTCGTGCCGTCGGGCTTGAGCACGGTGTCGCCCTGCTCGATCACCTTCAGGGCTGAACATGCTGCCGGCGAGCGCCTCGCGCGCCGCGCCGGCGAGCGCGCAGAACGCGTCGTTGACGAAAGTGATGCGGCCCTCGCCGTCGCGGCGCACGATGACGTCGCCCTGGGCCTCGAGAAAGCTGCGCGCCCGCTCCTCGATCTCCTTGAGCTCCCAGTTGCGATCGGCGAGCTCCTCGATGCGTTCGCTCGCGTGCTGCAGCTGGGCCCGCAACCGGTGCCGGGCCGCCACCAGGAGACCGATGGTTCCGCAGGCTGCGCCGAACAGTGCCGCGGTGCCGACCGCGAACAGGTAGGGGTCGTAGTGGGACCAGGGGCCGCGCGAGCCGGCGAGGAAACCGAACGCCATCGCAAACGACATCATCAAGATGAACGCCGCCCGCAGGGCGTACCGCAAGGTCTGCCGGCTGAACAGCAACCGGACCAACCGAATGAGAGACCGCATGTCGCCACCCGCTGTCTCGCCGCAGCTCCGGTCGCCGCCACGCCTGCGTGTCGGCGACGCTGCCGCCATGCGTCGAATAATGCGGGAGCTTGACCCGCAAGAATTGCATTCAGCTCAATTTCCGGGGAGCGGTTTGCGGGCAGGGTTAAAGAAGGCCTAACGCGGGCGCCATTGGCTCGTCGGGTGGCTCAGCGGGGCTCGATCGGCGCGAGGCCGAAGCGCAACCGCGCCATCCGGCAGGCATCGTCTCCCGGCAGGCAGGTCCGGCACACCTCGGGCCGCACCGCATAGACCGAGCACGTGGTCGCCACCCCGACCTCGCCGAGGAGCGCCGTGCAGCGATCGCCGTTGCAGCGCATGCGCCCCAGCGTATCGTCCACCAGCGCGACCGGAATGCGATCGAGATCCGCATCCGGCTCGGTGGAGAAGCGCGGCCACTCCTTGGAATAGGCGCAGCACGCCCCGCAGCTCTGGCAGAGCGCCGAATCGTCCGCCGGCAGGTTGGTGGTGCTGATGGGAAGCTCCGGTTTCAGGCCGCTGCATATGTTCGCTAAGCCGCTGCGATCCTCGTGGCAAGGCCATCGGTTGGTGCGCTTGGGCCAGGGAGGCGTCGCGGCCATGTCAACCAAGTGTGGATGCAGATGTCTTCGTTGGGAGGAGGCGATATGATGAGCGCGGACCGCGGAGGCCAGCAAGACGGATGACGCCGGCGGATCAGTGTTCGCCCCGCGGGGACCGGCAACAACAGCACACAACATACCGTGTCATGGGAGGACAACATGAAGGTGTTTCGACAGTCATCGTGGCGTGCAATTCCGGTTTTGGCGCTACTGCTGACGGCCGGGCTCTGCCGGCCGGGCTTCGCGCAGGCGCCGGCGCTGCCGCCGCAGCTGATCTCGGTGGCGGAAGCGCATGCCATCATTGAAGGCGCGGTGGCGGCAGCGCGTGAGAAGAATCTGCGCCTGGGCGTGGTCGTGGTGGACACTGCGGGCGAGATGGTGGCGGCCGAACGCATGGACGGCGCTCCCGGCCGCAACATTCAATTTGCCGAAGGCAAGGCGTTCGCGTCGGTGATGTACCGCACCACCTCGCAGGCCATGTCGGAACTCTACAAGACCGCGCCGGCCCGGTATTTCGGCATCATGAACCAGTACGGTAACAAGATTTATCTGGTCGGCGGGGGCATCCCGCTGGTGGTGGACGGCAAGCTGGTCGGCGGGGTCGGGATCGCCGGCACCAACCAGGACGACACCTTCGCCGAGGCCGGGATCGCGGCTTGGGAGAAGGTGCGCTCGAACCTGCGGAAATAATCGCGGCCGCGCCGCCGCGGCTCAGGCGGCGCGGCGCATCTCGTCGGCCAGCGCCCGGTAGGACAGGGCTTCGGCGAGATGCACGCGGCCGACCTTCTCACTGCCGTCGAGATCGGCCAGCGTGCGCGCCACCCGCAGCACCCGGTGATAGCCGCGCGCCGAAAGATGCATGGCGTCGGTGGCATCGCGCAGGAGCCCGAGCCCGCCGGCGTCGGGCCGCGCCACCTCCTCCAACAGCGGGCCGTCGGCTGCGGCGTTGCACCGGATATGGGGGGAGCCTGCCGCCGCATAGCGTGCGGCCTGCAGGGCGCGGGCGCGCGCCACCCGCTCCGCCACCTCGCGGCTGCCTTCCGCGGGCGGCGGCAGGATGAGATCGGCGGCGGTGACGGCCGGCACCTCCACGTGCAGGTCGATGCGGTCGATCAGCGGGCCCGACAGCCGCACCTGATAGTCTGCGGCGCAGCGGGTGTTCTGCCCGTGCTTGCAGACGTAGCCCGGCTCGGTGGCATGGCCGCAGCGGCAGGGATTCATGGCCGCCACCAGCATGAAGCGCGCCGGATAGGTGACGCGGTGATTGGCCCGCGCGATCGCGATCTCGCCGGTCTCCAGCGGCTGGCGCAGCGCATCGAGTACCCGCGGCTGGAATTCCGGCAGCTCGTCGAGGAACAACACCCCGTGATGGGCGAGCGAGACCTCGCCGGGCCGCACCCGCAAGCCGCCGCCCACCAGGGCCGCCATGCTGGCGGAATGATGCGGGCTGCGGAACGGGCGTTGGTTGGTGAGCGCCCCGCCCTCGATCTCGCCCGCGACCGAAGCCACCATGGAGACTTCCAGCAATTCGGCCGGCGTCAGCGGCGGCAGGATGGTGGGCAGCCGTGCCGCCAGCATGGACTTGCCGGAACCGGGCGGACCAACCAGCAGCAGGTTATGGCCGCCGGCGGCCGCGACTTCCAGCGCCCGCTTGGCGCTCTCCTGGCCCTTGATGTCCTTGAGATCGATGCGGGCATCGTCCGGCGGGCGGATTTTCGGCTGCGGGCGTGCCAGCATTTGCGTGCCGCGGAAATGATTGGCGAGCTGGATGAGCGAGCTCGCCGCCACGATCTCCATGTCGGGGCTCGCCCAGGCGGCTTCCGGGCCGCAGGCCGCCGGGCAGATGAGGCCTTCCTGCCGCGCATTGGCCCCGATCGCGGCCGGCAGCACGCCGGCGACCGGCGCGATCGAGCCGTCGAGGCCGAGCTCGCCCAGCACCGTCGAGCCCGCCAGCGCATCGGGCGGAATGGCGCCGATCTCCGCCATCAAGCCGAGCGCGATCGGCAGGTCGTAATGGCTGCCTTCCTTCGGCAAATCGGCCGGCGCCAGGTTGACGGTGATGCGTCGCGCCGGCAGCGCCAGGCCCGAGGCCACCAGCGCGGCCCGCACCCGCTCCTTGGCCTCACTCACCGCCTTGTCGGGCAACCCCACCATGGCGAAATGTGGCAACCCGGGCGCGACCTGGACCTGAACATCCACGGCCCGGGCCTCGATGCCCTCGAACGCCACGGTGGTGACCCGCTGGACCATTTGCCCCGCCCCTGCTCGCCAAGGCAGCGTAGCCGAAACACGCGAGGCGGTAAAGAACATTTAGGGAACAGCCGGAGCCCGCTCGCCCGCGCCGGATGCCGATGCCTCCGGGATATCGCCACGGCGCGCACTGGTATCCCACATCAGTCAAGAAACTTGCTGGAGCGGGAAGTGGTGGGGTGACGGACCAAGGTACGCTGTTGTTGGCTTCTGCGGCGGTGCTGGGGGTTTGGTGGTTGGCGAAGCACCCGGAAGTAGCCGAGGGGATTGGCTTAGTCGCACTGGTCGCGCTTTTTTTCTTCGATCTCCACTCCCAGACGCGCGCGGGGAGGCACCGCTGCAGGACCCTTAGGCGGCGCCACGGGTAATTCCGGCTCGCCGTAAAGCTGAGATACTTCCAGCGTCTCGATAACCGCGAGCGTTGCTAGTAGCCCAGAGAGTTGGTCGTCATTCGGCACGGGTATCCCTCGGATCGTGGCATAGGCAGGATTGGATGCCTTTGGTTCGTGCGTGACGCGAAGCGATTTCTTCTGCTTGGCACCTTGCTCCTTAACACGACCAACATTGATCCGAGCCAAGCCGTCCTTGGCCTTGGGCGCCAGTGGAAGCGCTCGGAGGCAAGCACGCATGCGGGCAGCGTCATCTCCGGCGAAATGTTCGAAGTAGACAGTGCTAAGGTAGGTTTCCTGCGGTCGCGTTGCTGAAGCTGGCCGGAGATGAAACAATTCCGGATAAACCGAAATTATCTTGCCATCTACGCGGATAAGAAGACGGTTCTTTGGCCTGCACCCGGTTTTGTAGACAAGCAGTTAAGCTAATCCGGCCCGCATCTCGAACTCCATGGGGCTTAGATAGCCGATTGTCGAGTGCCGACGTTTAGCATTGTAGAAGCGCTCGATGTAATCGAACACGTCGGCCTTGGCTTCATCCCTCGTCCGATAGGTCTTGCGTGCGGTCCGCTCGGTTTTGAGGGACGAGAAGAAGCTCTCCATCGCAGCGTTGTCCCAGACATTCCCCGACCGGCTCATCGAGCAGACGACGCCGTGGTCAGCCATGAGGCGCTGGAACTGCTCGCTGGTGTACTGACTGCCGCGATCCGAGTGATGCAGCAGCGCATCCGGCTTACCACGCCGCCAGATTGCCATCAGCAGTGCGTTGGTGACCAGTTCGGCCGTCATCCCCGCGCTCATCGACCAGCCCACCACACGTCGAGAGAAGAGATCGATGACCGCCGCCACATAGAGCCACCCTTCCGCCGTCCAGATATACGTAAAGTCAGCAATCCATTTGCGGTTGGGAGCGGAGGCTTCGAAGGTTTGCTCGAGGAGGTTCGGAGCGACGGCGGCGACCTGCCGCTCACCCAGATCGGGCGGCAGTCGACGCCGTCGCGGGCGCGACTTGAGGGCCTGCAACCGCATCAAACGCTCAATCCGGTGCAGCCCGCACGACACTCCGTCTGCAAGAAGGTCTTTCCAAACCCGCCTGGCTCCATAGGTCCGATCGCTGGCAAGGAAGCTGGCGCGGACCTTTGCGCCGAGCTCTTCATCACTACGACTACGTTGGCTGCGTGGTCGTGTCAGCCAGGCATAGAAGCCGCCTCGCGAGACACCGAGCGCCCCGCACAACCAGTCCGCCGGCCAGATCCCCCGGTGCTTCGCAATGAAACCGAATTTCATGTCGATTCCTTCGCGAAGTAGGCCGCGGCTTTTTTTAGGATGTCTCGCTCTGCCTTCAGCTTGTTCACCTCGCGCTTGAGCTGCGCGATCTCCAGCTGCTCGGGCTTCATCTGACCCTGCCCAGGAAATGCTTGTTGCGGATCATCCGCAAGCGCCTTCACCCAACCGCGCAACTGCGACTGATGCACACTGAGATCGTGCGAGGCCTGCGCATACGAGACGCCCCGCTCCTTAATCAGCCGCACAGCCTCAAGCTTGAACTCGCGTGTAAACTTCCGCCTCTCCATGACCCACCTCCGGTTCCATTAAAACACCTAACTCGGCGTCTTCGGAACCGGGTGCAGGCCAAAGGGACCGATTACTTCGGTGACAGCGGTCGGAATTGCTATTCCTAGATGAAGCCAATCGATAAGCTTTTGACCCTCAATCTTCGCCGCTGGAATGTCGATGCGGTTTAGAAATCGCGCGCCTATTCGAGCGATCTTTCTCCACCCCACGACCTTCGTGAAAATCTCATAATTTGCTTTTGCCGTGGCCAAAAGAGCCTCCCAACCGTCGTAAGGCGCAAGCCTCGTCGAGCCTAGGGACTTCGTCTGCATCAGCAGAACATCGAGTGCGTTCGCAGAGGTCATTTTAAAGCCAATTGGCACCGAAGCGGTGGTCACCTTTTCCCCTTGAACCTGTACACTGATTTGCAGCTGTTGTTCAACGACGGGGTACCGCCGTTTGAACCTGTCCCGCAGCCTTTCTAGATCACGCTCACCCGAGGCCTCTTCGAATTGAAACTCGAAGATCGCTTCGAGGATAGGCGGCCGACCATATCGACGGGGGGCTATCATTCGTTTCCTGCCATAGGGCGCTGGCTGGGCACCATAACTTGAGGGGGTCAAGATGCCATTAACACGGGCTCCCGTCCAAGTGGACTACCGCCCTTGCGGAGCCCGCCTCGCCTGTGCCGGATACCGATCCGGAAATGGCTCGTTCCCGCTACGGCAATGGCCACGTTTGCGGCTGGCCCGCAAAGGCCCGTATCATGAAGTCCGCCGCACGCGGCCATTGGGTCGCCGGCGGTGGTGGCGGCGGCAGAGCGATCGCGGTCGAGGGTGGCAGATAGCTGGAGTGGCCGTAGTTGTCGGCGTCGCTGATCTGCCAGGGAGGGATGACCGGGAGTGCGGCCGGCGTCGGCGGTCCCTGCGCGCCCAGCGCGGTCTCGAACGGCGTGTGGTCGTCGTGTAGCAGATCAGCCAACGGATCGCCGACCGTGAAGGCGACCTTGAGCACCAGATCCCGGCGCGAGGCGAGGATCGATATCCGCTCGGAATTCATGGCGGCGTCCGCGTATTCGCTCACCAGGCAATCCCGGTTGATCGCGGCGGCCGTCAGGCACACCGAGCGGGCCTTGCGGTCGAGGCGTGCGACCGCCTCGAGCACCAGGCGCGCGCCGAGGCTGTGCGAGACGAACGACAGGCTTTGCGCGCCGGCGCAGGCTTGGTTGCAAAACGCCGCCAGCCGGTTGCCGCAGTCCTGCGCCACGCCGCCCTCGATCGGATAGTTGACGATCGGGATGATGCTGTCTCCGGGCCACAGCACGCCGACCAGCAGGTCGGGCGAGGCCAGCTTCAGGTAGTGGTCGAGCAGGCCGAGCGAGCAGGCCCCATGGGTTTGCGAGACATTGAAACCATGCGCCGCAAACAGGATGTTGCGGCCGGCGAGGCGGGCCGGAATCTGCGCCGCCGGCACGATCGACCAGCCCAGGGGAGTGACCGTGCCGTCGCCTTCGAGCAGCTGCGGATCGATGACGGCGCCGCCGACATCCCGGGTCCGGAAATTGAGGAAATAGGTCATCGATAGTCTCAGCGCTTCAACGACCGCACCGCACCGACTGCGTGCCGAAGGCTGGTGGTCAGATCCTTGGCGATGGGCGCCAGGGGTGTGGAGATTGCGCCGACCAGGAGCGAGAGCGCGAAATCTCGGCTTGCGAAAAACGCAGTCGAGCCGGCTCCGAAGACGATCCAGCCGCCGATCACGCCGAGAATCGTCGCCACCAGCATGGCCAGAAACTTCGAGGCGTTGCGATACTGTTGGTCGCCGCGCTCATAGGCGGCGTCGAGCACGGCGCTGAGGACCGCATCGAATTGCCCGAGCACGTTGACCTCTTCCTGGCTCGGTTGGTCGCCCGCAGCCACCTTTTGCGCCAGCGATGCGAGCTTTTTTGCATCCACGCCGGCTGCCGCCGCCAATCGCGCCGCGTTTCCCTTGGTCAAACCGAGATGGATGAGCGACTTGATCTTGGCCTTCTGGTCCGCCTTGGCGACACCGTTCACCCAATTGGCCTCCAGCGTCTCCAGAACCTCAGTCTTGCCGAAAGCCGACGACTTTGCCCCCAGCGGGGCGAGGAACGGCTCGAGGGTGTTCTCGATGTGCCTAAGTCCGATATTGGAAGGTCCGCCTCGAAACGCCTTGGTGGCGTCCACCAAGCCCATCGACGCCGTGCCGAGCCCGCCGGCCGCGGCGATGAAACTGGTGATGCTGGCAAGACTGTTGCTCAGGTCCGCCATTGCCCCCTCCCATTGAACGGTCGGCGCCTGAATGGTGACGGTGCCGACATCCCAAGGTGTGGAATTCCCTTCAGCCTCTGTTCAACTGTAGCGGGAAATCGCCGCCAGTGCGAGCCGAATCCCCCGGTGCTTCGGCAGAGCCCGCCGCTTGTTGCGGCCCGTGACGATAGCGAATAGCCGGGAGGCCTGGAGGTATTCCGGGAATGCCCGCGCCCGCGCTCTTGATCACATCCGCTCCCGCCCTTTACGATTGCTCGCGAGCCGCCCGCCGCGCCAGGCGATCACATGGAGAGAAGAAATGACCGTCAAGGCCATGCTCATCGTCTCGGTTGCGGCGACCGCGCTCGCCCTCGGCGGGCTCGCGGTTGGCGGCGGGGCTTTTGCCCATGGCGGCGGCGGCGGGGGTGGCGCATCGCACGATCACCACGATTCCAGCAATTCGAACACCAAGAAACCCATCAACACCAATAGCAACACCAACACCAATAACGGCAACAGCAACAAAGCCAACAAAAACGGCGCGCAGTCCGGCAGCCAGCATCACGATGACCACGACGCCCACCGCGTCAAGGACAAGGACAAGGACAAGGATAAATACAAGAAGACCAACTACAAGAAGCACAAGAAACGCCACGGCGGGGGCGGCGACGATGACGACAGCGACGACGACAGTTGCGACAACTGGGTCAAGAAAAAGGGTGTCTGGGTCTGCGACGACGACGATTGAGCGAGAACGGGTAAGCTTCGCGCGACGCTCGAAGCCCGCCGCATAGGTACGCGATCGGCTGCTGTTGCGTTGTGGTGCCCTGCCCTGCCGCCGGCAGCTTCTTCGTAACCAACCCGTGTTAATTTCCCGGCACCGGCCAGCCGGCCGCGCAACCACGGACCGCTCCCATGCCGCCGATCATGACCGGACTCTCCGGCAACGAAATCTACTGCCTCGGGCTCAAGGGCTTCTCGCCCGGCGAACTGGTGGTGGGCAACAGCGTGCATTCGCTCGGCTTCCTGGGCGGGCTCGGGGCCGGCCTCAAGGGCATGATGGGGGGCGAGGTCGCCCAGGTGACCGAGATCATCCGCGAGGGCCGCGCAGCAATCGCACGCCCGCATCATGCAGGAGGCCAAGGAGTTCGGCGCCCACGGCGTCACCGGCGTGACCAGCGAGCTGCGCCACATGCAGGGCAATGTGGAGTTCCTCTCGGTCGGCTCCTGCGTGCACGGCCCGGCGACACCGGCGCCGGCGCGCGCCTTCTCGTCGAGCAGCAACGGCCAGGAGCTGTTCTCGCTGATCGATGCCGGCTACACGCCCAAGCAATTCGTCATCGGCAACGTGGCCTATTCGGTCGGCGTCGCGGGCGGCCTGTTCGGGGCGCTCAAGAGCCTCGGCCGCGGCGAGATCAAGGAATACAGCGACGTCTTCAACGCCACCCGGCATCTGGCGCTGCGCCGCATCAGCGCCGAGGCGCGCGCGGCCGGCGCCAATGCGGTGATCGGCATCGAGACCCGCATCATGCCGTTTCGCGGCGTGCACGAGATGCTGATGCTGGGCACCGCCGCCTTTCATCCGGCGCTCGGGCCGGCGGCGCCGGGCGGCGCGGTGCCGGCCCACGGCACCCAGGAACCGGTCACCAGCGATCTCACCTGCGAGGAAATGTGGAACCTGGCCAGCGTCGGCTACATGCCGCTCAAGCTGGTGCTCGGCACCGCGGTCTATTCGCTCGGCCTCGTCGGCGGCGTGATGGCGATGTTCAAGGGCATGGCGCGCGGCGAGATCAGCGAGCTCACCTCGCTCATCTATGACGCCCGCGAGCACGCCATCGGGTTGCTGCGCGACGAGGCCAATGCGATCGGGGCCGACGACGTGGTGGGCATCACCACGCACATCCATGAGCTCGGCGGCTTGATCGAGTTCATGGCGATCGGCACCGCGGTCAAGCGCCGCGCCGGCGCGACGCCCGCGACCGCGAGCCTGCCGGTGCAGGCCATCATCCGCGACAAGGACACCTGGATCAGCGGCGACGACCTGTTCGCGGCGGCGGTGAAGTCCGGCGGTGGCGGCGGCAGCGAGTGAGCCTCGGAGCATTTTCAGGAAAAGTGGAATCCGGTTTTCCGTCCGAAAATGCGACAAATGCAAAAATGCTGGAGCGGTTCTTTTCCGCTCTAGCGCCGCTTGGCCTCGATCCGGTCCCAGATCATCGCCGCGACGTCGGGGCCGCCCAACGTCTTGATGGCGCGGATGCCGGTCGGGGAGGTGACGTTGATCTCGGTCAGGAAGCCGTCGATCACGTCGATGCCCACGAACAGGAGGCCGCGCTCGCGCAGCGACGGCCCGATCCGGGCGCAGATCTCGCGCTCGCGCGCGGTGAGGTCGGTTGCCTTCGGGGCGCCGCCGCGCACCATGTTGGAGCGCAGGTCGTCGGCCGCCGGAACCCGGTTGACGGCGCCGCCGAACTCGCCGTCGACCAGAATGATGCGCTTGTCGCCCTCGCGCACCGCGGGCAGAAATTTCTGCACCACCCATTGCTCGCGGAACGTCACGGCGAACAGGTCGTAGAGCGAGCCGAAATTGAGGTCTTCGGGCGCCAGCCGGAACACCGCTTCGCCGCCCTTGCCGTAGAGCGGCTTCATCACGATGTCGCCGTGCCGGGCCCGGAACGCCTTGATCTCGGCGAGGTCGCGGGTGATCAGCGTCGGCGGCATCAGGTCGGGGAACTCCATCACGAACAGCTTTTCCGGCGCATTGCGCACCTGCGCCGGATCGTTGACCACCAAGGTGTGCGGCACGATGCGCTCGAGCAGATGGGTGGTGGTCACATAGGCGAGATCGAACGGCGGGTCCTGGCGCAGCAGCACCACGTCGAATGCCTTGAGCTCGGTGCGCCGCGCTTCGCCCAAGCGTGAAATGATCCCCGGCCTGGTCGCGCACCTTGAGGTCGTGCACACCCGCGAACAGCTGGCCGCCGGTGAGCGCCAGCCGGTCGGGCGTGTAATAGGCGAGGGCATGGCCGCGCCGCTGCGCCTCTAGCAGCAACGCGAAGGTCGAATCGCCGCGGATATTGATCCGCTCGATCGGGTCCATCTGCACGGCGACTTTCAGCGGCATGGATTTCCCGGACAGGTGAGGGGACGGGTCACCGCCAAGCTGTACGTGAAATCCGCGCGCGCCGCCACGCGGCTCGCCGCAGCCGGCTCAGCCGCCCGCATCGAACGCCGCCGGGATATGCTGCGGGACGCGGCCCGGCGCCACCAGCACGGCGTCGAAGCGCATGTCCTGGAAGCGTGGTTCGCCCTGATGCGCGAGCCAGGCTTCGGCCGCCGCCACGATGCGGGCCCGCTGTCGGTCAGTGACCGACCAGGCCGCATCCTCGAGCTTCTCTCGCGCCTTCACCTCGACGAAAACCAGGAGCTGCCGCCGGCGCGCAATGATGTCGATCTCGCCGACCGGGCTGCGCCAGCGCCGCGCCAGGATGCGAAAGCCCTTGGCGATGAGCAATGCCGCGGCTCGGCTTTCCGCCGAAATTCCCAAGCGAAACGCGACCTGGCGTTCTGGCTGCGGAACCCGCTCCACGGCCGGGCGCGGCACCGCGCGCGGCTTGAGCGTGCGCGCTGGCCCGCTGGCGGGTCGGTCATTGGCCCGGTCGTTCATGCCGGCGGCTCTTGCTCACGTGATACTTGCTCATGTGGTTCTTTGGCGAGCGCCAAGCGCGCGCTGATAGACCTCGCGGCGCGGGCGGCCGGTGACGGCGGCGATCTCGGCCACCGCCTCCTTGACCGAGACCCGCCCCAAGGCCTGCCGCAGCAAGGTATCGAGATCGGCCGCGTCGCTCGCGGGCGCCCCGGGCGGCGCGATCACGATCACGATCTCGCCGCGCGGCTCGTCGCCCGCCGCATATTGGGCGGCGAGGCTCGCCAGATCGCCGCGGCGCACCTCCTCGTAGAACTTGGTGAGCTCGCGAGCAGACCGCGGCCTCGCGCGGTCCGAGCCCGGCCGAAAGGTCGGCGAGCGTGGCCGCGATGCGCGGGCCGGTCTCGAACAGCACCAGGGTAGCCGGAATGAGCTTGATCTCATCGATGCGCTTGCGCCGTTGGCCTTCGCGCGGCGGCAGAAATCCCTCGAACATGAAGCGGTCGGTCGGCAGCCCGCTGACGGCGAGCGCCGCCAGCACCGCCGACGCTCCGGGCAGCGGCCGTGACCAAATGGCCGGCGGCGCCGGCTTCGCGCGCCAGCTTGAAGCCCGGATCGGAGATGAGCGGCGTGCCGGCGTCCGACACCAGCGCGACCGCAGCGCCCTGCGCGAGCCGCGCCAGCAGCTTCGGCCGCGCCTCGGCGGCATTGTGCTCGTGATAGGGCGTGAGCGGGGTGGTGATGCCGTAGTGCTCGGTCAGCTTGCGGGTGACGCGGGTGTCCTCGCAGGCGATGAGATCGGCCGCCGCCAGCGTCTCCAGCGCCCGCAGCGTGATGTCGCGCAGATTGCCGATCGGGGTCGCCACCACATGCAGGCCGGCTGCCAGCGGCGGCGCCGCGATCGCCTGTCCCTTGAGCAGGTAGCGCCGCCCCGCAGGTAACGGGGTGTCGGGTGAGCCGGCCGGGTAGCGGTCGCTGGGGCGGTTTTCCATAGCGGCGCCGAGCTTATCCACGCCTGCCGTCTGCGTCATCGGCGGGCTGGAAATCGTGATCCTTTTCATTTAGTTAAGTATTAACCGAGAAAATGCCGAATTGCCGTGATGGAGTGGCGTCGACCGGAGATGGTCGTGCCCAGGGAGAACGGCACGCATGCTGCCGAATTTGCAGGCGAGGACGTCACCGCGCGCCGGCGCGGTGCCCCGCTGGCTCGCCGTCATGGCGAGCTTGGCGGCTGCCGTGCTGTCGGGTTGCTCGGGCGGCAATTCGCCGAGCGAGATGTTCCAGAACCTCTCGTCGCCGGCCCAGCCGCCGGCCCAGCCCGCCACCGCGATCGGCGCCGGCAAGGTCAAGGTCGCCCTCATCCTGCCGCTGTCGGGCAGCGGCAATGCGGCGGTGGCGGCGCTCTCCATGCGCAATGCCGCCGAGATGGCGCTGGCCGAGTTCAACGCTCCTGACCTGCAGCTGCTGGTGAAGGACGACGCCGGCACCGCGCCCGGCGCCCAGCAGGCCGCCCAGCAGGCGCTCGACGAAGGCGCCGAGATCATCCTGGGGCCGCTGTTCGCGCTTTCGGTCGGGCCGGTCGGGCAGCTGGCGCGCTCCCGCAACGTCCCGGTGATCGCGTTCTCGACCGACGCCAATGTGGCGGCCCGCGGGGTCTATCTGTTGAGCTTCCTGCCGGAATCCGACGTCGAGCGCATCATCGGCTACGCCGCCACCCAGGGCAAAAAATCGTTCGCCGCCCTGGTGCCGGACAATGCCTACGGGACCGTGGCGGAGGGCGCCTTCAAGGCGGCGGTCGGCGCGCCGCAACGGCCGGGTGGTGGCGCTGGAGCACTATCCGCTCGACCGCGACCAGATGCAGGGGCCGGCCCGCACCATCGCGCAGGCTTCCAATCGCGCCGACGCCATCTTCATTCCGGACGGCGCCGACGCGGTCCCGACCGTGGTGCAGTCCCTGGTCAGCGGCGGCATCGACACCAAGCGGGTGCAGCTCCTGGGCACCGGCCTGTGGGAGGATGCGCAGATCTTCTCCACGCCGGCGCTGGATGGCGCCTGGTACGCGGGCCCGGAGTTCGACCGGATTCCGCAATTTCTCGGCCCGCTACCGGGCCCGCTACGGCCAGGATCCGGTGCGCACCGCGACGCTCGCCTATGATGCGGTGGCGCTGGTGGCGGCGCTGATCAAGACCCAAGGGGCGCAACGCTTCTCGGAGGAGACCCTGACCAACGCGTCCGGCTTCACCGGCATCGACGGGCTGTTCCGCTTCAGGCAGGACGGCACCAACCAGCGCGGCCTCGCGGTGCTGAAAGTATCGCCGACCGGCGGGCAGGTCATCAGCCCGCCGCCGAAAGCGTTCGGGGCGTCCGGTATCTGAGATTTGTTTGTCTCAGGCCGCCAGATCCGCCACCACCGCGTCGAGCACCGGAAATCCGGCGGGCGTGACCCGCAGGCGGCCTTCGGGGGTGATCTCCACGGCGCCTTCCTGGTTGAGGATGGCGAGCCGGCGCGGGTCGATGCTGCGGCCGGCGATGCGGGCATAGCCGCGCGGGTCGATGCCTTCGGTCAGCCGCAAGCCCATCAGCAGGAACTCGTCGGCGATCTCCTCGGGCAGCAGGATATCGTCGGTCACCTGGCCGTGGCCGAGCGATCTCCACCCGCATCAGCCAGGTTTCCGGCCGCTTCTCGGTCGCGGTGGCGTGGCGGCGACCCTCGATGTCGAGCCGCCCATGGGCGCCCGGCCCGATGCCGGCATACTCCTGCATGCGCCAATAAACCAGATTGTGCCGGCACTGCGCGCCCGGCCGCGCATGATTGGAGACCTCGTAGGCCGGCAGCCCGGCGCCGCCGCAAATCTCCTGCGTCAGGTCGTAGAGCCGGCGCGCGCTGTCCTCGTCCGGAACCGTGAGCTTGCCGGCGGCGCGTAGCGCCGCAAACGGCGTGTCGAGCTCGATGGTGAGCTGATAGAGCGAGAGATGCTCCGCCGCTTCCGCGATGGCGCGCTCGAGCTCGGCCGCCCAAGCCTCTAGGCTTTGGTCTTCGCGCGCATAGATGAGGTCGAACGAGTAGCGCCCGAACACCTGCCGCGCGATCGCCACGGCAGCGAGCGCTTCCGCGGCGGTATGGGTGCGGCCCAGCCGCTTGAGGGCACCATCGTCGAGCGCCTGCACGCCGAGCGATACCCGGTTGACGCCGGCCGCCCGGTAGCCGCGAAACCGCGTCGCCTCGACGCTGGTCGGATTGGCCTCGAGCGTCACCTCGACGTCGGGTGCCACGTTCCAGGCGCCGCCGATCCCGTCCAGAATGGCGCCGACGGTCGCGGGCTGCATCAGCGAAGGCGTGCCGCCGCCGAAGAAGATCGAGGTCACGGTGCGGCCGGGCGCGCGCGCCGCATTGGCGGCGATCTCGGCCAGGAAGGCGCGCACGAACCGCGGCTCATCGATCGCGGCATGCCGGACATGGCTGTTGAAATCGCAATAGGGACATTTCGATAGGCAGAACGGCCAGTGGATATAGACCCCGAACGCCGCGTTGCCGGCGCCGGCGTCGCCCGTGGTCTCGTCACCGTGCTGCAAGACAGGCCTCCGCGAGTTGCCGGAAGGCGCGCGCGCGGTGCGACAGGCCCGCGCCCAAGGGCGGCAGGCCGTGCTTCTCCACGCTGGTCATCTCGCCGAAAGTGCGGGTGTGGCCGTCGGGAAGAAAGATCGGATCATAGCCGAAGCCGGCGCTGCCGCGCGGCGGCCACACCAGGGTGCCGTCGATGCGGCCCTCGAATTCCTCCACGTGCCGGTCCGGCCAAGCCACGCATAGCGCCGAGATGAAATGCGCCTTGCGCTGCTCGGGAAGTACCGCCCCGCGCGCCTGCAGCCCGTCCTCGATCCGCTGCATGGCGGCGGCGAAATCCTTAGTCTCGCCCGCCCAGCGGGCCGAATGAATCCCGGGCGCGCCGTCCAATGCCTCGACCACCAGGCCGGAATCGTCCGCGAATGCCGGCCGTTGCGCCGCCACTACTGCCGCCGCGGCCTTGATGTGGGCATTTTCGCGAAAGCTCGAGCCGGTTTCCTCGGGCTCGGGCAGGCCGAGCTCGCCGGCCGACACCGCCTTGATGCCGAACGGCCCCAACAGCTCGCGCAGCTCGGCGAGCTTGCCCGGATTGTGGGTCGCGATCACCAGCTCGCCCTCGATCCGCCGATGGGCGGGCCGCGGTGGCGTCCGGGCTGCGATCGGGGCGCTCACATCACCGCCAGCTTCTGCAGGTCGACCAGCTTGTTGATGCCCTTGCGGGCGAGCCCCAGGAGGCCGAGCAGCTGCTCCTCGCTGAACGGCACCTTCTCGGCGGTGCCCTGCACCTCGACGATCAGCCCGGCGCCCGTCATGACGAAATTGGCGTCGGTGTCGGCCTGCGAGTCTTCCGCATAGTCGAGATCGAGCACCGGCGTGCCTGAGCAGATGCCGCAGGAGATCGCCGCCACATGGTCGCGCAGCGGATCGGTCTTGGTCATCTCGCGCTTCTTCATCCAGGCGAGGCAATCGTAGAGCGCCACCCAGGCGCCCGTGATGGCGGCGGTGCGGGTGCCGCCGTCGGCCTGCACCACGTCGCAATCGACCGTGATCTGCCGCTCGCCCAGCGCCTCCAGGTTGACCACCGTGCGCAGGCTGCGCCCGATCAGCCGCTGGATCTCGACGGTGCGCCCGGTCTGCTTGCCGGCCGAAGCCTCGCGGCGGGTGCGCTCGAGCGTGGCGCGCGGCAGCATGCCGTATTCGGCCGTGACCCAGCCGCGGCCCTGGCCCTTGAGCCAGGGCGGCAGGCGATCCTCCAGGGTCGCGGTCGCCAGCACATGGGTGTCGCCGAAGCGCACGAAGCACGAGCCTTCGGCGTATTTCACCACGCCACGCTCGAGCGATACGGCGCGCAATTCGTCGGGCTGTCGGCGGCTCGGCCGCATGTCCTGATCCTTCGGTTTCCGTGGTCCGGGCGGCGCGGAATCGCCTGTAATGGAGCGAGCTTTGTAAGCAGGGTGCGGGCAAGCGGCAAGGGGCGCAGGCGCCGACAGGGGCGCCGGCGCCGCGGCCGGCCGCCGCGGCCGGCGTGTTGTCGTCCGGGCCGCCCGCCATGGTATGTACGGCCGCAGCCGCGGGGAGCGCGGCGCGCCGGCGAGACTTTGTCAGGAAACCCATGGCCCGCAAGCATCCGGATGTTCCCTTCGTCATCGATTTCCACACCCATATGCTGGACGAGGAGCTGCGCGAGGTTTGCACCCACCGCAACGCCATCACCGGCTTCGGCAAGAAGGCCGCCCAGCCCAGCTCTGACTTGCGCAAGTTCCTCGATCCGCAGGTGCAGATCGCCGACATGGACGAGCGCGGGATCGACATGCACGTGGTGTTCACCGGGCCGGTCTACATGTCGACCTGGTGGGCGGATGCGCCGACCGCACACAAGCTCACCGGGCGCATGAATGAGATCGTGGCCGATTGGGTGCGCCGCTATCCGGGGCGCTTCATCGGCAGCGCCACCTTGCCGATGCAGGACGTCGCGCTGGCGGCGGCCGAGCTCAAACGCTGCGTGAACGAGCTCGGCCACAAGGCCGTGATGCTGCCCACCAATGTGGACGGCGCTTATCTCGGGGAGCGCAGGTTCTGGCCGCTGTGGGAGGTCATCCGCGCGCTCGATGTCGCGGTGTTCATTCATCCGGAGGGCATTCGCGATCCCTGGTATCACCGGTTCGCGTTGTGGAACTCGCTCGGTCAATCGATCGAGGAGGCCAAGGTGATGGCATCGATGATCTACGAGGGGCTGATGGACGCCATCCCGGGCCTCAAGGTCGTGGTCGCCCATGGTGGCGGTTATTTTCCGACCTATATGGGGCGGCTCGACCGCAATATCCTCAAGCCCGAGGCGGTCGCCAACATCAAGGGCAAGCCCAGCGACTATCTGCGGCATTTCTACTACGACACTTGCGTGTATGACGGTCTCGCGCTGGAGATGCTGTTTCGTCGCGTCGGCGCGGACCGGATCGTGCTCGGGGCCGACTATCCGGTCGGCGACACCGATCCGGTCGGGGTCGTCAAGGCCGCGGTGACGCTGCCGAATGCGGAGCTGCGCATGGTGGCGGCCGGCACCGCCGCGCGATTGCTCGGCATCGCGGTGCCGAATTGAGGTAGCCTTCCGGCTTGCGCGCCGGCGGATCATGCATCGGGGCTTGGAATTTCGCCGGCGCAAAATCGAACGGAGTTGCTCTTGGCTTCCCACGACGTTCCGATCGGCGCCACCCAGGTGAGCCTCGCCCAGCTCAACGAGCGCTCGCGCGAGATCTTCCGCCAGATCGTCGAAAGCTATCTCGCCACCGGCGAGCCGGTCGGCTCGCGCAACATCTCCCGCCTCATCACCACCCCGCTGTCGCCGGCTTCGGTGCGCAACGTGATGTCCGATCTCGAGCAGCTCGGCCTCGTCTATGCGCCGCACACCTCGGCGGGCCGGCTGCCGACCGAGCTCGGCTTGCGCTTCTTCGTCGATGCCCTGATGGAGATCGGTGATCTGGCGGAGGATGACCGGCGCGCCATGGAGGCCAAGATCGCGGCCTCCGGCAAATCGCTCGAGGCGGTGCTCAACGAGGCCTCCGGCATGCTGTCGGGCCTCACCCATTCGGCAGGCGTGGTGCTCACCGCCAAATCCAACGTCCGCATCAAGCATATCGAGTTCGTGCGGCTGGAGCCGGAGCGCGCCCTGGTGGTGCTGGTGGCGGAGGACGGGCAGGTCGAGAACCGGATCCTGCCGGTGCCGGCCGGGCTGTTGACCTCCGCGCTCACCGAAGCCTCCAACTTCCTCAACGCCTATGGGCGCGGCCGCACGCTGGCCGAGGCCAAAGCGGAGCTCGAGAAGGCGATCGAGGCCGGCAAGGCCGCGCTCGATCAATTGACCCAGAAGGTGGTGGCGGCCGGGCTCGCGAGCTGGTCGGGCGGCGAGAGCGGGGATCGCCGGCTGATCGTGCGCGGCCATGCCAACCTGCTGGACGATCTCAAGGCGCTCGAGGATCTCGAGCGCGTGCGGCTCCTGTTCGACGAGCTCGAGACCAAGCGCGGCGTGATCGACATGCTGGGCCGGGCCGAGCGAGCCGAGGGCGCCCGCATCTTCATCGGCTCGGAGAACAAGCTGTTCTCGCTGTCGGGCTCCTCCACCATCGTGGCGCCTTACCGGGACGGCGCCGGCCGCATCATCGGGGTGATCGGGGTGATCGGCCCGACCCGGCTCAATTATGCCCGCGTCATCCCGCTGGTGGACTATACCGCCAAGGTGGTGAGCAAGCTGGTCGGCGGCTGACGGCACAGCCTCATGCGGGCGGGAAAACGCTCCGCCGACTTGATTTTTGCGGCTCGAGCCCTGATATGCGGGCCAGCCGAATTAAATTGCAGAACGGAACCAACACGATGACGGACACGCGCCGCGCCGACGCCGAGGTCGAGCCCGACACCAGCGAGTTCCTCCGGGGACGATCCGGCGCCGCTCGATGGCGGCGTATCCGCCGCGGCCGCCCTGATCGAGCAACTCTCCAACGAGGCCGCCGATCTCAAGGACCGGCTGCTGCGCACGCTGGCCGAGATGGAGAACCTGCGGCGGCGGACCGAGCGCGAGGTGGCGGAGAGCCGCGCCTACGGGGTGGCGTCGTTCGCGCGCGACATCCTGGCGGTTTCCGACAACATGGCGCGCGCTCTGCAGACGCTGCGCGCCGAGCTCAAGGAACGGGCGGATTCGGGCGTCAAGGCGCTGCTCGACGGCGTCGAGCTGACCGAGCGTGAGCTCGACAAGGTGCTGGAGAAGCACGGGGTGCGTAAATTCGAGCCGCAGCCGCGCGAGAAGTTCGATCCCAACCTGCACCAGGCCATGTACGAGGTGCAGGATTCGGCGCTGCCGGCCGGGACCATCGCCCAGGTGGTGCAGGCCGGCTACATGATCGGCGACCGCATGTTGCGCCCGGCACTGGTCGCGGTCGCCAAAGGCGGCCCGAAGGCCGCGCCGGAACCGGCCGCCAATGCGGATGCGGCGCCGCCGCGGCCCGACCCGGTCGGGTAACCTGACCGGTCGATCCGGCTTCAGCTCTTGCAGGTCTCGAACACGATCTCGACGCGCCGGTTCTTCTGTCGGCCCTCGGGATCGTCGCGTCCGTCGATCGTGGTGTTGGGCGCGACCGGCATCCGCTTGCTGTAACCCTTGATCGGGGTCGAGGCCGGGATCGCTCCGTTGGCGCCGAGCCAGTCGCGAACGGTGCGGCCGCGCGCTTCCGACAGCTTCATGTTGTAGGCGTCGGTGCCCTTGCCGTCGGTGTGGCCTTCGACGCGCGCCACGTGGCCGGTCGCCTTGCCGATCTCCGGCAGCGCTTCGCGCAGCGTGGCTTCAGCATCGGGCCGCAAGTTGGCCTTGTCGAAATCGAACAGGGCGTCGGCGAGCACGCTCAGCCGGTTCTCGCAGCCGTTGGTGACGACATGGACCGCCTGGATGCCTTTGGGCACTTGGATCTCGCCCGACGTGATCCACGGACCCTTCGGCTGCTGGATTTCGCCCGGCGTGATCCAGGGGCCCTTGGGCTGTTGGATTTCGCCGGGCTTCTGGATCTCGCCGGCCTTCTGGATTTCGCCGGGCACCTGCATGGTGCCGCGCGGCGCCTGGATTTGGCCCGGTTGCTGAATCTGTCCCGGCGCCTGTATGGCGCCCGGCACCTGTATGGCGCCCGGCGTCTGCCAATTGCCGCGCGGCGCGTCCTGCGCTGCCGCCGCGGTCGCGCCCGCCAAGAGAATGATCAAAGTCCGCATGCCAACCATGACGCCACCTCCACCAATTTGATTGAACGCAGCCGGAGCCCGGTCGACGGCCGGCAGGTCAAGCTCGATGCCGCATGGTGGATAGTTGCTGCCCCGCGCGGCGCGGTTCAAAAGCCGCTCCCTGCCGCCGGCTGCGGCTGCAACCACGGTTAATAAAGTCGATACAATTTACGAGCTGTCGGCCCGGGCGCTGGACCGCTCAGCGCCCTTCCAGGCCATCGCGCACCGAGCGGAAGCGCGCATAGGCCGGCACCCAGACCGGCGTCGGCGCCAAGCCGACCATATGCAGGTAGGCGCCGGCGCCGAAGCGCAGCCATTGCACCAGCGAGAGTTCGGTGCCGGTGGCCGGATCCTTGGCGGTCGCCATGATCTCGTGGCCCTGCTGGCCGCCGATGCGAATCGATTCCGAGCCGGTGATGCGCACGTCCTTGAGATTGGGAATGCCCCGGAAGATCTGCCGCGCGACGTCGTCGCGATCGCCGGGCTCGACCGCCGCGCCCGGCATCATGGCGACGATGAGGTGCGGCTCGATCGCGCTGCTGCCGGCTGCCGCCGGCACATCGGTCAGCAATACGCCGCGTCCCGGCAGCACGCCGCCGACCTTGAAGCCCGCCGTCTCGCCCAGGCGGAACGGCAACAGGCCGAGCTGCTCCGCGATCGGCACCTCGGAGCGGACCGCCAAGCTCGTGAGCAAAGCGCGCACCACGCCGTCGGTGTAGACGTCCTTGGCGGCGTCGGGGATCCGCAGCGTGACCATGGCGGTCAGCTCCGGCATCGCGGCCACCAGCATCCAGGTGTGCTGGTTGTCCTGCCGGCCGATGACCAGCACGGCTTTGCCGCCCGGCAGCGTCAGCAATTCGCGCTTCTCCAGCGTGGCGCCGAGCTTCTTGAGGCCTTCGGCGCTGTCAGATTTCTCGAATTCCGCAAACGCTTCCGGGGGCAGGGCGCCCAGCAGCAGCGCTACATTCTTGTCGCGGTCCTCGAAGCCCGGGAAGCTCGCGCTGGCATGCAGCTGCGGCGGAGGCACCAGGCCGACGCGCGAGCCGGGCGGATAGACCACGTCGTCCGCATGCGCCGGCAGCCCCAATGCGAGCAGGAAAATCGGCATCCAGCGGATTCGGGTCATGGCGTTCATCTCGGGTTATCTCGGGCTCGTATGCGCGATGACCTGCGCGACCGAAGTCTTGAGCTGCGCAAGCGGTCAAAATGCGGCAGGCTGCCGATTCGGAACCTGCACGCGCGCCGCCTCGATGCATAGGCCTCATGACGCGCATGTGATCAGGCGCGGCGGTGATTGCAGGCCGGTGCTCATTGCGGCCGGGTCACGCGGCGCAGCGTCAGATTGATCCGGCCGCCTTCCGGCAACAGGGTCGAGCTGCCGGCGATGATCCGGTCGACGCCGTGAAAGGCGAGCCGCGCGCCGCCGCCGAGCACCACGGCGTCGCCCGAGGCCAGGCGCAACGCGCGCGTCGGATCGTTGCGCTTCTCCCCGCCGATCCGGAACAGGCAGCTGTCGCCGAGCGACAGCGAGACCACCGGGGCCGCCATGTCCTCCTCGTCGCGGTCCTGATGCAGCCCCATGCGGGCGGCCGGTCCGTAGAGATTGACCAGGCAGGCCTCCGGCGGATGTGGATAGCGCGCCAGCTCCCGCCATGCGGCAAGCAGTATCTCCGGGATCGGCGGCCATGGCTCGCCGGTCTCCGGGTGGCTTTCCTGGTAGCGATAGCCGGCCGCGTCGGTCATCCAGCCGAGCGGGCCGCAATTGGTCATGCGCACCGAAAGCGGGCGGCTGCTTTTCGGCATCCGTGGCGTATAAGGGGGAGCTAGACGCATGACCTCGCGCAGGGCGGTCAGCAGCGCTTCCTGGCGCGCGCGATCGAGATAGCCGGGAACGAGGCGTAACCCCTTCAACATGCTGTGCGCTTCGTGCCCAACGGTCATCCCCTTGCCCTGCCTCGATCCTCGAGCCCGGCCACCGGCCAGGGAGGCAGGCCCCATTTTCCCTGCGGAACCCCCTTCAAATTGCCTGCGGAACAAGTATGATGTGGTAACCGAAAAGGGAGGCGTACTATGAAATTACTGGCAGTACCGGTCGTTGCGCTCTCGATGCTTGGGCTCGCCAGTTCGGCGCACGCACAAGCCGCCAAGCTGTTCATCTCGAGCGACATGGAGCGCGGCAATCAAGCGGGCGTCCCGCCCGCGTGCGTGCTCAACAATGTGTTCCTCCATCTCGAGAAGGTGGTCTGGCGCACGCGCGTACTGGACGCGGACGGCAAGGTGTTGGGCAAGGACGATCTCAAGAGCGTGGTCGTTGAATTGCAGGACGGCAAGAAGATCGAGGCGGCGTTTGGCGGGCACCCGCCGCGGGCTCCGACCGACAATCTGTGGGCAGCCGCCTGGATCGTTCCGGCCGATTACCCGACCGGCACCTTTAATTACAAGGTGACGGCGACCGACAACAAGGGAAATTCGGTGTCCTGGGAGCCGTTCAAGGTCGCAACTTCTCAGTTGCGGATCGAGCAGGGCGCGATCGAGATCAAGAAATAAGAACAACGGGTGAAGCCTGCGGCCGCATCGACGGGCGCAGGCCTTAGAGGTTTGACCGAACCACCTGAGGGGCGGGATGATGGCTTCAGTCGTCCCGCTCGAGTTTGGACGACGTATTTGTGGGAGCTGCTGATGAGTCTCGGCATCAAATGGCTGAGCGCGCCCGTTGGCGCGCTCTTCGCACTTTCGGGCTTGGCATTGGTAACCCCACACGGCGCGCTAGCGGCGCCTCTTGCCGCAGAGCTTGGACCGCAGGTCACCCTGGCTGTCCCATCGGGTGGTTATGTGGGACGGCTGAGCGTTGCGCCGGCACGTGCGCCGGTCGGAACGCCGGTGACCGTCAGTGGACAAGGGTTCCCTCCCGATCAGGAGTTTGATCTCGCTTGGCGCACCGTCACCGGAAGCTGGAAGGCGGGCGATGGCGTGTACCTGGGGCGCGACTTCCAGCCGATCGCCTACCGGATCGCCGCGGTCAGAAGCGACAAGGCCGGAAATTTCACCGCGACCTTCACGACGCCGGAGGATTTCGGATACGAGCACGACATCGTGCTGCAGCAGGGCAATCGGCTCTTCACCCAGACCGCGTTCGACATGGACATGACCGTGAAGCTCAAATCCGATCACGGGCCGGTCGGAGGCCCGATCGAGATCGAGGCCACCGGCATCGGGTGGCAGGCGCTGCAGGCGAGCTGGATGCTGCTGTACGACAATGCTTATACGGGTTGGATGTCGTCGATCACCACCCATGGCACGGCGCGTTTCACGATTCCTGCGACCGGCCGGGTCGGGCCGCATATCCTGGAGGTGCTGAACTCAGACTTCGGCTCGATCTATCGCAACCCGCAGCAATCGCCGCAGCCGAACCGGCCGCTCTTCAAGTTTCGTTATACGGTGACGGCCGACGCCCCCGTGCTGCCGGCGCCGCCAGAGAGCCAGCTGCAGACCCAGGTGTGGTCGCTGCCGCCGGCGGGCGAGCTGGTCACGACGCCGCCCTTCTCGCCGGTCGATCGACCGGTGGTCACGGTTGGCACCGGCTTCGAGCCGGGCAAGACCTACAAGCTCAACTGGACAAGCCTGACCGGCAACCGGATCATCGGTCACTGGGAAGAAGCCGAACGCGTGATCGCGGAAGCGAAGGCCGATACGTCCGGACGGGTCGAGTTCCACTACAATGTGCCGGACGATCTCGGCGGCAATCACACGCTCTGGGTCGACCTCGGCGATGACAAGCGCAAGGTCGGCGCCTATTGGGTGGCGGCCAGCGCGCTGCCGCTCGATGTGACCAGCGGCCCGGTCGGCACGCAGTTCACCGTCCATCTCAAGGGCACGGGCTGGACCGAGACCGCCAACATCTACACGGTGGTCTACGACAACGGCCATACCGGCTATGCCTGCGGCTTCAACAGCCAGGGCGACGTCCAGATTTACATCCAGGCGACCGGCGAGCCCGGTTGGCACTTCGTCGATCTCTACCCGGCAATCTACAAGGGCAAGGAGACGTACCCGGTCAGCTACCGCCTGCCGCAGCTCACCTACGCAAAGGACCATCCGGCCGAGGATTTGCCGGCCTTCCACTTTGCCTTCAAGGTGACGGCCGAGGGTGCGAGGGCGTCCGCTGAGTAGGTGGGTTGAGCGGACAATTCAGTGCTCGTCCGATTTTGTCAGCGATGCCCATCATCCGGTGATGATGCCAATGCGGTTGATGGGATCGCCTGGAGCCGGCGCAAGACGAGCCTGAAGGCGCGCTCAGCGGCGCTCAGGCGAACCGGTATTTCAGCAGGTACCAGAGCGCCTTGAGGCCGTCCTTCCAATTGATCTTCTTGCCCTCGTCGTAGCTGCGGCCATAATAGGTGATGCCGAGCTCATAGATGCGCAGCTTGCGCTGGCGCGCGATGTTGGCGCTGATCTCGACCTCGGCCCCGAAATCGTCGGCCGACAGTCGCAGCGAGCCCGCCACCTGCGCGGTCATCATCTTGTAGCAGGTTTCGATGTCGGACAGTGTTTGATTGTACAGCGTATTGAACAACAGCGAGATCAGCCGGTTCGCCAGGTAGTGGTGAAAATACAAGGACCGGTGGGCGCGGCCGTGGAAGCGCGAGCCGTAGACCACGTCGGCGACCTTGCGCACCGCGATCAGGTCGTACATCGCGGCCCAGTCCTGCGGATCGTATTCGAGATCGGCGTCCTGGATCACCATCACGTCGCCGCGCACGGCGGCAAAGCCGGTGCGCAGCGCCGCGCCCTTGCCGCGATTGCGCTCATGATAGAGCGGCTCGATCGTGATCTGCGGGTCGTTGAACGGCGCCGCCACGTCGAGCCGGCCCGCGCCGTCGATGCTGATCTCGGCCCCCATCCGGGCGCCGATCGGAAAGTTGGCCTTGAGCCATTCGCGGGTGCCGTCGGTCGAGCAATCGTCGACCACGACGATGGTTTTCCGCACGCCCGGCAGTGCCCGGCTCACCGCCGCCAGCACCCGTCCGAGCGTATCGCTCTCGTTGTAGACCGGGATGATGACCGACAGCGACGGCAAGGCCAGCGCGGCCTCGGCCTGCGGCGAGCCGGAGGCGCGCGGCATGAATTCGCGGATCGATGACCCGGCTTCCGGTCCCGCCTCACGCCCGAAGCTGGCGACGCCCATGAAGTCTCCCACCTGTCGGGGCTTGTCGTCGCAGCGGACGACGGTTGCGGTTCGGCATCATTTCCCCGGCTGAACCTTGGCGGCTGTTCGTTAATGTGCGGCTTAATCCTTTTGCATCCTTTTGCGGGCGGGCGCGCCAATGCGGCGGCAACGTTAAGCAATCCTCAATGGACTTCCGACATTTGATCGGGCGGCACGTCGGTTTGAGGATCCCGCAATGACACGTGGCTCGACGCAGCAACCGAACTTCGCAATCCTGTTCGCGCTGGCGTGCATTCTGGTCGGCATCCAGGTCATGGCCCAGTTCTGGGCCGCGACCGCCACCACGCTCCCGGACACCGACGATGCGCTGCGGCTGGTGCAGGTACGCGCGTTCCTGGCCGGGCAGGGCTGGTTCGATCTGCACCAGACGCGGTTCGATCCGCCGGCCGGCTACGATTCCCACTGGTCGCGGCTGATCGATGCCGGCTTGGCCGGCCTGTTCATCGCCTTCCGGACTTTTGCTGATCCGGCGCTGGCGGAGGGGCTGATGACCGGCCTCTGGCCGGTGCTCTGGCTGATCCCGATGATCGGCGCCACCGCGGCGATCGCCTGGCGGCTTGGCGGCCGTGAGGCCGCCTGCGCGGCGCTCCTGCTCGCGGTTTTCGGCCTGCCCGGCATGGGGCAGTTCCGGCCGGGGCGCATCGATCATCACAACGTCCAGATCGCGCTCGCGGCGCTCGCGGTGGCGGCGACGGTGTGGTCGGATCGCAAGCCCTGGACCGCCTGGGCGGCCGGCGCGGTGACCGGGCTCGCGCTCGCCATCGGGCTCGAAGGGCTGCCGATCCTGGGACTGTGCGGGGTGGCGATGGCGGTCAACTTCGTGCTCGACCCCGCCGCGGCCGCGCGCATGCGCGCCTACGGGGTGTCGCTCGCCGCCTTTACGGCGGCGGCGTTCCTGGTCAGCGTCGGCCCGGATCATTGGCTGGTCGGCGTCTGCGACGAGCTGGCGATCAATTCGGCGGCCGCCGTGATGGTGGGCGGGCTCGGGCTCGTCTTGATCAGCTGCCTCGGTGCCGCGCATGCGCCGTGGCGGCGCGGCGCCGCCCTCGCGGCGGTCGCCGTGACGGCGGTGGCGGTCGGCCTTTCGTTCGAGCCGCGCTGCGTCGGCGGGCCGTTCGCCATGATGGATCCGGTCGTGCGCGTGTTGTGGCTCAACCGGATATCCGAGATGCAGTCGCTCATGAGCATGCTGCACACCATGCCACTCAGCGGCGTCGCCGAGGCCTCGTTCCCCGCCGTCGGGCTTCTCGCCACCCTGCTGGTGGCCCGGCCGCTGCGCCGCGACTTCGGGTTTCTCACCGCGGCCGCAGCCTTCCTGCTCGCGCTCGCGATCATGATCGAGGTCAACAAGTTCTACGCCTATGCGCTCTGGCTCGGCGCCCCGCTGGTCGCGGTGGCGGCGCTTTCGGTGCTCGACCGGCTCAAGCTCGACAGCCTGGTGGCGCGCTTTGTCGCCACCATGCTGGTCACCCCCATGACGGTGACGCTCGGCGCCATGTCGATCGCGACCGCGGCCGGCACCGCCGAGGGGGTCGACATCAATCCGCCGGATCGCCAGGCCTGCGTGCGCCTGCAGAACTATGCGGCGCTGGCGCAACTGCCGGTCGGCCTCATGATCGCCGATCAGCTCGAATGGGGCCCGTATCTCCTGGCCTGGACGCCCCACTCGGTTCTCGCCGGTCCCTACCATCGCATGTCCGCTGCGATCCTGACGGCGCACCAAGTGTTCGCCCTGCCGCCGGAAGAGGCGCGCCGGGTGCTCAGCGGCACCAGCGCCGACTACTTGGTGCGATGCGGTGCCCAAGGACCGCTCGGGCTCAGCGACGCCGAGACGGCCGGCAGCCTGTGGGGCCATCTGCGCGACGGCGACGTTCCGGATTGGCTCACCCTGGTCGGCGACCCGCAAGGGCAGCCGTTCTGGGTCTATCGGGTCCAGCGCTAGCTGGCGCCGCGCGCGCACCCGCCACATATCATCCGGGGTCCCCAAGTGCTTGAGGCAAGGCCCCATTCGCTGGCGAATTCGCGGGTTGCGCCTTGCGGCCCCAGGCCGCCCTCCTATATGAGCCAAGACGCCGCGGGGGCGGTGTCTAACCTGTATCCAGGGGGTCGGACGAAGGGCTCCGCGATTGTTCGCGAAAGTTTCCGTCCGGGTGCCGTAAGGGCCCGGCCGACCTGCCAGAAGCGAGAGGACAGACCATGGGCAAGGTGATTGGCATCGATCTCGGCACGACCAATTCTTGCGTCGCCGTGATGGAAGGCAAGAATCCAAAAGTCATCGAGAATGCCGAGGGGATGCGCACCACGCCCTCGATCGTCGCTTTCACCGACGACGGCGAACGGCTGGTCGGCCAGCCGGCCAAGCGCCAGGCGGTGACCAATCCGGAGCGCACCATCTTCGCGGTCAAGCGCCTGATCGGCCGGCGCTACGACGACCCGATGGTGGCCAAGGACAAGAAGCTCGTCCCCTACAAGATCGTGAAGGCCGGCAACGGCGACGCCTGGGTCGAGATCGAAAGCAAGGGCTATTCGCCTTCGCAGATTTCCGCCTTCATCCTGCAGAAGATGAAGGAGACCGCCGAGTCCTATCTGGGCCAGAAGGTCGACCAGGCCGTCATCACGGTTCCGGCCTATTTCAACGACGCCCAGCGCCAGGCCACCAAGGATGCGGGCAAGATCGCCGGGCTGGAAGTTCTGCGCATCATCAACGAGCCGACCGCGGCCGCGCTCGCCTACGGTCTCGACAAGCAGAAGACCGGCACCATCGCGGTGTACGATCTGGGCGGCGGCACCTTCGACGTCTCCATCCTGGAGATCGGCGACGGCGTGTTCGAGGTGAAGTCCACCAACGGCGACACCTTCCTGGGCGGCGAAGATTTCGACATGCGGCTGGTCAGCTACCTGGCCGACGAGTTCCAGAAGGAGCAGGGCATCGATCTGCGCCGCGACAAGCTGGCGCTGCAACGGCTGAAGGAATCCGCCGAGAAGGCCAAGATCGAGCTGTCCTCCACTACCCAGACCGAGATTAACCTGCCGTTCATCACCGCCGATGCGTCGGGTCCCAAGCATCTCACCATGAAGCTGACCCGCGCCAAGTTCGAGGCGCTGGTCGACGACCTGGTGCAGAAGACGGTCGAGCCCTGCCGGCAAGCCCTCAAGGATGCCGGCCTGTCGGCGGCTGAGATCAACGAGGTGGTCCTGGTCGGCGGCATGACCCGCATGCCCAAGGTCCAGGAAGTGGTCAAGCAGCTGTTCGGCAAGGAGCCGCACAAGGGCGTCAACCCGGACGAGGTCGTGGCCATCGGGGCCGCCATCCAGGCCGGGGTGCTGCAGGGCGACGTCAAGGACGTGCTGTTGCTCGACGTGACCCCGCTGTCGCTCGGCATCGAGACGCTGGGCGGAGTGTTCACCCGCATCATCGACCGCAACACCACCATCCCGACCAAGAAGAGCCAGGTGTTCTCCACCGCCGAGGACAATCAGAACGCGGTGACCATCCGGGTGTTCCAGGGCGAGCGCGAGATGGCGGCCGACAACAAGATGCTGGGCCAGTTCGATCTGGTCGGCATTCCGCCGGCGCCGCGTGGCGTGCCGCAGGTCGAGGTCACCTTCGACATCGACGCCAACGGCATTGTCAACGTCCAGGCCAAGGACAAGGCCACCGGCAAGGAGCAGCAGATCCGGATCCAGGCATCCGGCGGCCTCTCCGAGGGCGACATCGAGAAGATGGTCAAGGACGCCGAGGCCCACGCCGAGGAGGACAAGAAGCGCAAGGCCGCGGTGGAGGCCAAGAATCACGCCGAGGCCCTGGTGCATGCGACCGAGAAGGCGCTGGCCGAGCATGGCGCCAAGGTCGGCGAGACCGAGCGGCGTGCGATCGAGAACGCGATGGCGGATCTCAAGGAAGCGCTCAAGGGCGACGACCCGGCCGCCATCACCGAGAAATCCAACGTGCTGGCGCAGGCTTCCATGAAGCTCGGCGAGGCCATGTACAAGCAGTCGCAGGATGGTGCCGGCCCCGGCGGTGACGCCGGCCCGGGCCCCGATGGCGGTGCCAAGAAGGAAGATGTCGTCGACGCGGAGTTCACCGAGGTCGACGACGACAAGAAGAACAAGAAGTCGGCTTGACGCCCGGCAGGACGCCTCGCATGCCTGCCGTCTCACTTATGCTTCTGTTGTCCCGGGCCTGCAGGTCGGATGATCCCGGCCTGCAGGTTTTTCATGGGACCGCAGCGCCGGCCGGCCGGCTGCGGTCCGACAGCGAATTGTCGTGAAGCCGCAAGCGCAGGAAACCCGGATGGCCAAGCGCTGCTACTACGAGGTCCTGGAGGTCGAGCGCACCGCCACCGATGGGCAGCTCAAGTCCGCGTTCCGCAAGCTCGCCATGCTGTGGCATCCCGACCGCAATTCCGCCGATGGCAGCGAGCTCAAGTTCAAGGAGATCAACGAGGCCTACGAGGTGCTCAAGGACGGCGACAAGCGCGCCGCCTATGACCGCTTCGGCCACGCCGCTTTCGAGCAGGGCGGGGGCGGGCCGGGCGGCAATTTCGGGGCGGATTTCGGCTCCGCGTTCTCGGATCTGTTCGAAGGCATATTCGGCATGGGGGGTGGCGCGCGTGGCCGCACCGGTCGCGAGCGCGGCGCCGATCTGCGCTACAACATGGAGATCAGCCTCGACGAGGCCTATGCCGGCAAGGCCGCGCAGATCCGGATACCGACCTCGGTCTCCTGCGAGGCCTGCTCCGGCACCGGCGCCAAGAGCGGCACCAAGCCCAAGACCTGCCCGACTTGTGCGGGCGCCGGCCGCATCCGCCATGCCCAGGGCTTCTTCACCTTGGAGCGGACCTGCCCGGCCTGCCAAGGCCGCGGCCAGGTGATCGACAGCCCATGCCCGTCCTGCTCGGGCGCCGGGCGGGTCACGCGCGAGCGCATGCTTTCGGTCAACATCCCGGCCGGGGTCGAGGACGGCACCCGGATAAGGCTTTCGGGCGAGGGCGAAGCCGGGGTGCGGGGCGGTCCGGCGGGCGACCTCTATATTTTTCTCTCGCTGGCGGCGCATCCGTTCTTCCAGCGCGACGGCGCCGACCTGCATTGCCGGGTCCCGATCTCCATGGTGACGGCGGCGCTCGGCGGCGAGTTCGAGGTGCCCACCATCGATGGCGGCAAGACCCGCGTCAAAGTGCCCGAGGGTACCCAGTCGGGCCGGCGCTTCCGGCTGCAGGACAAGGGTATGCCGGTGCTGCGCTCGAAGCAGACCGGCGACATGTATGTCCAGGTGGTGGTGGAAACCCCGCAAAGCCTGACCAAGCGCCAGCGCGAGCTCCTGGGCGAATTCGAGAAGCTGTGCTCGCAGGACACCCATCCGGAATCGGCGGGATTTTTCGGCAAGGTCAGGGAGTTCCTCGGCGGCCGGGCCGGTTCCGCCTGACCGCGATTATCCTTGACCCCCGGCACCCTTGCCTCTACCGATTACAAGTCACAAAACCGTAATCATTCTGTTGCGTTAACCCCCATGACGCTGCCGGCACTCCAGCTCCTCGAAAAGAAATTCGAGAAACAGATTCGGCTGTTCGAGCTGAAGCGCGGCGCTATCGAAAAGAAGATCGAGCATCACTTCCGCCGTTTCGAGGAAAAGAATCGTATTCCTCTCAACGACGAGGTGCGGTTCATCCGATCCTGGATCGAGAAGCCGCTTTCCATCGGCGCCGTCACCCCGTCCAGCAAGGCGCTGGCGCGCGCGATGGCGGCCTATGTGGACCCCAATACCAAGGGTCCGGTGATCGAGCTCGGGCCCGGCACCGGTCCGGTGACCGAAGCCCTGGTGGCCCAGGGCATCGATCCGGCCCGCCTCATCCTGCTCGAGTACGATCCGACCTTCTGCAAGCTGCTGCGCCAGCGCTATCCGGCCGCCACCGTGGTGCAGGGCGACGCCTACAGCCTCAAGCGCGTGCTCGGCAGTCATCTGGCCGAGCCTGCGGCCGCCGTGGTCTCCGGCCTGCCGCTGTTCACCAAGCCGCTCAAGACCCGGCTCAAGCTGGTCTACGAGGCGTTCGCCCTGATGATGCCGGGCGCGCCCTTCGTCCAGTTCACCTATGCGACCGTGGGCCCGATCCCCAAGGCGCTCGACCGCGTCCGCTCGGAAGCCTCCGAGCGCATCTGGATGAACATCCCGCCGGCCCGCATCTGGGTCTACCGCAAGGACTGACCGCGGGGTCATCCCGCCGGACGGCTGCCTCCCGGGCCGCGCTGTGATATGCGTGACCGCATTCTCCTTGCCTGCCAAAAAGCCGCCTGATGTCTGGTCCGAAAATCCTGGTCATCCCGGGCTCGCTGCGCAGCGGGTCGCACAATGTGCGCTTGGCCGCGCTCGCCACCAAGGAATTGGTGCTGGCGGAGGCGGATGTCACCCGCATCTCGCTCGCCGATTACCCGCTGCCGATCTTCGATGCCGACCTGGCGCAGGAGCAGGGGCCGCCCGCCAATGCGGTGAACCTCAAGCGGCTGATGTCGACCCATCGCGGCGTGTTCATCGCCAGCCCCGAATACAACGCCTCGATCACGCCGCTCATCAAGAACGCCATCGACTGGATCTCCACCGTGCGCGAGGGCGGCGAGCCCAAGCTCGCCGCCTATCAGGACCGCGTGTTTGCGCTCGGGGCGGCCTCGCCCGGCCGCTCCGGCGGCATGCAGTCGCTGATTGCGCTGCGCCAAGTGCTGGCGGTCGGCTGTCGCGCTTTGGTGATCCCGGAGCAGATCACCGTCCCGAACGCCGCCACCGCCTTCGACGAGATGGACCAGCTCAACGATGCGGCCGCCGCCGCCCAGCTCAAGACCGTGGCGCGGCGGCTGGTCGACTATGCGCGGCTGCTGCGATGAGGAGGACCGATCCATGACGCTCGATCCGCGCGAACGGCTGATCGTGGCGCTCGACGTGCCTTCGGTGGCGCAGGCCGCGGCCCTGGTGGAGCGGCTGGGCGCCTCGGCGTGCTTCTACAAGATCGGCTATCAGCTCGGCTTCGCGGGCGGGCTCGAATTCGCGCGGTCCCTGATCGAAGCCGGCAACCAGGTCTTCATCGACATGAAGCTGCACGATATCGGCAACACGGTCGCGCACGGGGTGGAGAGCATCGCCCGGCTCGGCGCCACCTTCCTCACCGTGCATGCCTATCCGCAGACCATGCATGCCGCGGTCGAGGCGCGTGCCGGCGGCAAATTGCGCATCCTCGCCGTCACCGTCCTTACCTCCTACGACGACGCCGATCTGGCGGCCGCCGGCTACGACTTCACGGTTCCGGAGCTGGTGGCCGAGCGCGCCGCCCAGGCACGCGACATCGGGGTCGACGGCCTGGTCTGCTCGGCCGAGGAGGCGGCGCGGCTGCGCCCCCTGATCCGCCCCAGCATGGTGCTGGTGACGCCCGGCATCCGGCCGAGCGGCGCGGCCGCCGGCGACCAGAAGCGGGTGATGACGCCGGCCGCCGCCATCCGGGCCGGCGCCGACTATCTGGTGGTGGGCCGCCCGATCGTGGCGGCTCCCGACCCCAAGGCGGCTGCTGAGGCGATCGTGGCCGAGATCGCGGCGGCGCACGAGCATAAGGGAGGATGACATGACCAAGGGCTATTGGATCGTGCGCGTCGATATCACCGATCCGGAGGGCTACAAGGCCTATGTGGCGGCCAACGCGGCGGCGTTTGCCAAGTTCGGGGCGCGCTTCCTGGTGCGCAGCGGCAAATACGAGACCATGGAAGGCGTGAGCCGGGGCCGCAACGTGGTGATCGAGTTCAAGGACTACGCCACCGCGATCGCCTGCTACCGCTCGCCCGAATACGGCGCCGCCATGCGGCTGCGCAGCGGCGCCGCCACCGCCGACATTATCGTGATCGAAGGCTATGACGGCCCACAGCCTTGATCCGCCGCGCGGCTTTTCCAACCCGGCTCGCCCCGCTATACCGGCGCCGCGGCGGCACCATCCGCCGGCGCGGAGTTGATCCATGTCCGACATGCGGCTGATCGTGGCGGGCGCCGGCGGGCGCATGGGACGCACTTTGGTTCAGGCCATCGCGGCGAGCCCGGGAGTGGTGCTCGCGGGCGCGGTGGAGACGGCGGGCGCGGCCGCGATCGGGTGTGACTCGGGCGAGCTTTCCGGCCTGGGGAAAAACGGCGTTCTGGTACAGGCGCAGCTCGAGCCGCTGCTGGCCGGCGCCGATGGGCTGATCGATTTCACCGTTCCGCCGGCGACGGTCGCGTTCGCGGAACAACTTGCCGGCAAGGGGCTGGTCCATGTCATCGGCACCACCGGCCTGTCCGCGGCCGATGAAGCCCTGATCGCGGATGCCGGCAAGCGCGCCACCGTGGTCAAGTCAGGCAACATGAGCCTGGGGGTCAATCTCCTGGCCGCGCTGGTCAAGCGCGTCGCCAGGACGCTCGACGCGGATTTCGACATCGAGATTCTGGAGATGCATCACCACCACAAGATCGATGCGCCCTCCGGCACCGCTCTCATGCTGGGGCGCGCCGCCGCTGAAGGCCGCGGCATCGACCTGGCGCAGCAGCAAAGCGTCATGAACCGCAACGGCGCGCGCCGCTCCGGCGATATCGGTTTCGCGGCGCTGCGCGGCGGCACCGTGGTGGGCGACCACAGCGTGATTTTTGCCGGCACCGCCGAGCGCATCGAGCTTACGCACAAGGCCGAGGACCGCATGATCTTCGCCCGCGGGGCACTGAAGGCGGCGCTCTGGGCGCGCGGCCGGCCGGCGGGCGTTTACTCGATGACAGATGTGCTCGGGCTCAAGGATTTTTAGGTAGTATCGCGATCCTTGCTCCGCTCTTGTCCCGGGCGCAGCGCAGCACTTCTCAGTGGTGCGCTGCAGACCCGGGACCGTTCCAAGCACCGAGCCCGGAACGGTCCCGGATCAGCGGAGCACCGCTACGCAAGAGCTTCGCGCTGCACCGCATCCGGGACACGGACCGGCTTGTCAGGAGCGCGCTTGACAAGATGAATTCACCCCTCCAGCAGCGACACGCCCGTCATCTCGCGCGGCTTCGGCAATCCCATCAGCTCGAGCAAGGTCGGGGCGAGATCGGCGAGCCGGCCTTCTGCCGCGAGCCCGCGGTTGCGGCCACCGAGCAGCACCAGAGGCACCGGGTTGGTGGTGTGGGCGGTGTGCGGGCCGCCGGTTTGCGGATCGCGCATCAGCTCGCAATTGCCGTGGTCGGCCGTGACCAGGAGCGCGCCGTTGGCTTTCTCGATTGCCGCGGCGATGCGGCCCAGACCCGTGTCCACCGTCTCCACCGCCTTGATGGCCGCCGCCAGGTTGCCGGTGTGGCCGACCATGTCGGGGTTGGCGTAGTTGAGAATGATGAGATCGTATTTGCCCGACTCGATCGCCCCCACCGCCTTGTCGGTGAGCTCGGGCGCCGACATCTCGGGTTGCAGGTCGTAGGTCGCGACCTTGGGGGAGGGCACCATGATGCGGTCCTCGCCCCGATACGGCTCCTCGCGCCCACCGTTGAGGAAGTAGGTCACGTGCGGGTATTTCTCGGTCTCGGCCATGCGCAGCTGGGTGCGGCCGGCTTCCGCCACCACCTCGCCCAGGATGTTCTTGAGCGTCTGCGCCGGAAAGATCGCTCCCATCAGCCGGTCGAGCTGGTCGCTGTATTGCGTCATGCCGACCGCCGCCGCCAGCGCAACGGCGCGCGGGCGCGCAAAGCCCGAGAAAGCCTGCTCCAGGATGGCGCCGAGAATCTCGCGCACCCGGTCGGACCGGAAGTTGAAGCAGAGCACGCCGTCGCCGTCCTGCATGCCGTGATAGTCGCCGACCACCGCCGGCAGGATGAACTCGTCGAATTGCTTGTTCGCATAGGCGCCCGCGATGACCGCCTGCGCATCGGGAAAGTGCGGGCCCTGCGCTTCGACGATGGCGTTGTAGGCTTTCGCCACCCGCTCCCAGCGCTTGTCGCGGTCCATCGCGTAGTAGCGGCCGCACACGGTCGCGATCGGAACCGATTGCGGCAGCGCTGCGCGTAGACGATCGAGATATTCGGCCGCGGTTTGCGGCGGCGTATCGCGCCCATCGGTGATGGCGTGCATGCGCGTCGGCACGCCGGCTTCGGTCAGGATCTTGGCGAGCGCCGCGGCGTGATCCTGATGCGAATGCACGCCGCCGGGCGACACCAACCCGATGAGATGGCAGGCGCCGCCGCTCGCCTTGAGCTTCCTGATCAGATCGGTGAGCGCGGGCGCGCTCTTGATCTCGCCCTTGGCGATGGCGCTGCTGATCCGCGGCAGATCCTGCATCACCACGCGGCCGGCCCCGATGTTGAGATGGCCGACCTCGGAATTACCCATCTGCCCGTCGGGCAGGCCGACGTCGTGACCCGATGTATGCAAAAAGCCGTGGGGCCCGGTCTCCCAGAGCCGGTGGAAGGTCGGTGCGTTGGCCTGGCGCACGGCATTGTCGGCCGCCTCTTCGCGCCAGCCGAACCCGTCCAGAATGACCAGCATGACGGGCCGCCGCTGCTGCATCTGCGTTTCCCTCTCGATACGGACGGGGTATTGCGGATCGCGGCCACAGCGTCAATCGGCGCGACCTGGTGGCGTGACCCAATGCGTAGGGGCGCCCCATAGCCCGTCGCAGACGGGCGTAAACGCCCTGGTGGTGGGCGCCCGGGCGGCCACCAGGGCCGCCCTACGGTCGAGGCATGTGCTTCGCTACTGGCTAAAGACTTCCTTGAGGAAGCGCGCCATCGCGACCTTGTACTCGCGATCGGCGCGTTCTTCCGACGGGTTGCTCGGATTGGTGAAGGCGTGGGTGGTGCCGCTGTAGAGGTTGAGCTCCCAGTTGACCTTGGCGGCACGCAGCTGGTCGACCAGGGCGTTGACCTCAGGCAGCGGCGCCACCGGGTCCTCAGCGCCATGCAGGATCAGGACCCGGCCCTTGATGCTCTTGGCGGCTTCGGGCGAGAAGTTGCGGAACGAGCCGTGCACCGAGATCATGCCGACGATCGGAACCCCGGTCTCGGCCAGCTCCACCGCCACCGTGCCGCCGAAGCAATAGCCCACCACCGCGAGCCGGGCGGTATCGACCAATGGGCTCGCCTTGAGCACCTCGAAGCCGGCGCTGGCGCGCGCGCGCATCAACGGACGGTCATTGTTGTAGATGGTAATGGTGGCGGTCATCTCCGGGACGTCCTTTGGCACGAAGCCTTTGCCGAATATGTCCTCGACGAACACCACATAGCCCATCTTGGCGATCAGCTCGGAGTCCCGGAAGGCGTTCTCCGCCATGCCGGCGCGGTCATGCGCCAGCAGCACGCCGGGGCGCTTGCCCGACTGGGCATCGTCATAGACTAGCAATCCAGACAGCTGGACCTCGCCCTGCTTGTAGTCGATATGTTGCTTCTTGATCTCGGCGCGCGCCGCCCCGGACTGGAGCGCGACCGCGAGCACCGCCCCCAAGGCCAGCGACGCCAGACCGGAAAGCTTGCTTAAAACCGTCATCGACACCTCCCTGATTGTTGGGCGAAGCTTTGCCCAACAGCCCGGCAAAGTCCAGCCGGCGCGAAGGCGGCGATGGATGTCGCGGCCGGAGGTTTGGTCGCGCGCCAACGTGGCGCGGATGCTTGGGAGCCCGAACCTCAGGCCGAGACCTTGCCGGCCTCCCAGCCCAGCATGGCGCGTTTGCGGGTGAGGCCCCAGTGGTAGCCGGTGAGGCTGCCGCTCTTGCCCACCACCCGGTGACACGGCACCACGAAGGAGATCGGGTTGCGGCCGACCGCGGCGCCGACCGCGCGCGCCGCCTTCGGAGCCCGGACCTTGGCGGCGATGTCGGAGTAGCTGGTCAGCCGCCCGACCGGCACCTCCAGCAGCGCCTCCCACACCCGCACCTCGAAGTCGGTGCCGATCAGCACCACCCGCAGCGGCTCGCCGGCCCGCCAGCAGGCGCTGTCGAAGGCGCGGCGCGCGAGCGGTGCGGTGCCGGCGCGATCCTCCACATAGGTGGCCTTGGGCCAGCGCGCCTGCATGTCGGCGAGCGCCGCCGGCTCCTCGCCCGGGTCCGCGAAGGCCAGCCCGGCCAGGCCGCGCCCGGTCGCCATGATGAGGGCCGAGCCGAACGGCGAGGGATGAAACCCGTAAGTGATGGTCAGAGTTCTCGCCGCCCGCCTTCCATTCGCCCGGCGACATCGCCTCATGGGTGACGAACAGATCGTGCAGCCGCCCGGGGCCGGAGAGGCCGACCTCGTAGGTGGCATCGAGCACGCTCGAGGATTCGCGCAGCAGCGCCCGCGCATGGTCGAGGGTGAGGGCCTGCAGAAAGTCCTTGGGGGTCAGCCCGGCCCAGCGCCGGAACAGATGATGCAGCTCGGTGGTGCCGACGCCGGCGGCTTCCGCGATGTCGGCGATCTCGGGCTGGGTGCGCCAATTGCCGCGGATATGCGCGATGGCGCGCCGCACCACGTCATAGTCGGCGGCGGCGTCGGGGAGCCGGGCGGGATCGGGAATGCGATCGGGTGAGAGCATGGGTGCCTCCATTGATTGCTCCCCATCTAGGCCGCGGAGGCTTGTGTGCCCACCCGATCTCTGCGGCTCGCAAACCTAACCGAACACCGTGCGGGTCGGCCCGCGTTTGGCCTCGCCGAGCGCGGCGGAGAGCGCCTGAGCGAAGCTCGCCTTCTCGTCGGCTCCGAGAAAGCTCGCGATCGGCAGCCGCCGTCCGCGCGACACCAGGTAGAGCCGCTCGATGCCGAATTCCGCATGCTCGTCGCGATCGATCCGCACCCAGAGCGGGTTGAGAGTCCATTCGCTGACATGGCCGTGATGGCTCACCTTGCGCAGCTTGAGCTCGCTCGCCGTCACCGTCACCACTTCATAGGCGCGCGCCGCCCGGTAGTTGATGCGGAACGCCCAATAGACCAGCAGCACGTCGAGCCCGAAGAAGCCGAAGATCGGCCAGGCCCCGGCCATGAGGAACACCATGCCGGAGACGAAGCTGATGCCGCCCAGCAGCAGCATGAAGATCAGGAATCCGGTCGGGCCGAGCGAGCGGTGCGGCGTGAGCACGGCCGAGAAGATCTCCGCATCCGCCTGGGGATCGAGACTGCCGGGGTCGGGGAGATTGTTGTCGGCGCTCATGGGGCTCACTATACGGGAACCATGGTTCGCAAGACAGCACGCAAGCAGGCACGCAAGGGCAGGGGAACCGCCGTTCCCCGGGCGTCGAAGACCGGCGGTCGCAAGGCGGCTGTTCCCAAGACCCGCGCTCCCGCCAAGCCGCCGGTTCGCGCCAAGGCCCGCAAGCAGCAGCCCGGCACTTCCAGGCCCGCCGCCGGCGAGTCGCCGCCCTGGACGAATGCCGAAGTCGAGGAAGGGTTCCGCCGCTTCCAGGCCGCCAATCCGCAGCCGGTCGGCGAGCTGCATTACGTGTCTCCGTTCACCCTGCTGGTGGCGGTGGTGCTGTCCGCGCAGGCGACCGATGCGGGCGTCAACAAGGCGACCCCGGCGCTGTTTGCGGCCGCCGACACCCCCGCCAGGATGGTGGCGCTGGGCGAGGCGCGGGTGCGCGAGCTGATCAAGACCATCGGGTTGTTTCGCACCAAGGCGAGGAATGTCGTCGCCCTCTCGGCGCAGCTTATCGAGCGGCACGGCGGCGAGGTGCCGCGCGACCGCGAGGCGCTCGAGGCCTTGCCGGGCGTCGGCCGCAAGACCGCCAATGTGGTGCTCAACATCGCGTTCGGGGAGCCGACCATCGCGGTCGATACCCATATCTTTCGCATCGGCAACCGCACCGGGCTCGCGACCGGGAGGACGCCGCTCGAGGTCGAGAGCAAGCTCGAAGCGGTGGTGCCCGCCAAGTACAAACGTTTCGCCCACCACTGGCTCATCCTGCACGGGCGCTATGTGTGCGTGGCGCGCCGGCCGCTGTGCGAGCAGTGCCTGATCGCGGATCTCTGCAAGTGGGCGGGCAAGACTGTCTAGTCCGGTGCGTCTTCGAAATCGACGGGAAGGCGCTGATACGTAGGGGCGGGCCTTGTGCCCGCCCTCCTCGCCGCGGGAGGGGCCGGACGGGCGACCACAAGGGTCGCCCCTACGAACGACTGATCTCTGGTTGAAGCACACGACTAGTGTCCCCTTGCCGACGTTCGGATCAGATTGAGTGTCACCTCCCGCCAACGGGTCCGGCCTTCGCCAGCCACGCCATGGCGCCCCGCCCGTCCGCAATTGCGACAAACTCCGGGCCGATAGAGCGGGACGCTTTGGCGCGCCGGGCTGGCCTCGACAAGCATCGCGCCATCGCAGAAGCTGCCGGGGACGCGGGGAAATTCGGCCACAGCCATGCGGTTGCGAACCATCCTGATCGGCGGGGCGATCGTAGCCGTCTCGTTCCTGGGGGCGAGCTTGGCGATGCAGATGCTGTCGCCGGGCCCGGGCCCCGATCGGCGGCCGGCCCTGGTCGAGGTGCCCCCACTCAAGCAGATCAGCCGCACCTCCATGATCGTGACGCCGACCGCGATTGCGCTCACCGCCATCCGGGATGCGCTCGAGGTGACCGCGCCGCGCAACCTGACCGGCAAGCGCGACAACCCGGTCACCTCACTGCTCTCCAACGCGGATATCGGCTGGACCATGGGCCGGGGCCCGCTCACCGTGGCGGGGCGGCCCGAGGGCCTGGCGGTCTCCACCCTGCTCAGCGGCACCCTGCATGTCACCGGCCAGATCTCCACCCAGGCCGGCAATCTGGGCGGCGCGCTCGGCAACATCATCAACCAGAATCTCGGCCAAAACCTGCAGAGCCTGACCGGCAAGACGCTCGATCAGCACGCCGATGTGCGCGGCAATGTCACGCTGGTGTCGCGGCCCGCGCTCGCCGCCAATTGGCGCATGGAGCCCAATCTCACCGCCCAGGTGGCGGTCGGGGATTCCGCCCTGTCGATCGCCGGCATCAAGATCGGGGTATCGAACGAGGTCAAGCCGCTGCTCGACCGGCAGGTCAACGAGCAGGTGGCGGCC
Source organism: uncultured Alphaproteobacteria bacterium (assembly GCA_963721005.1). GTDB lineage: Bacteria > Pseudomonadota > Alphaproteobacteria > Rhizobiales > Xanthobacteraceae > VAZQ01. Next base: position 135,192 of record CAVRHR010000004.1, read on the forward strand.
CTGCAGGCGCGGCTTCGCGCCGATCCGTTCCTGGAGGTCGCGGCCCGCCGCCAATGGGCGAAGCTGTGCCGCTCGGTGTCGCTGGGTGCCGGCGGCGCCGGCCTGCCCGACCTCTGGCTGGAGATCCGTCCGACCCGGGCCTTTGCGGCCCAGCCGCGCATCGATGCGAGCGCCCTCAACCTGGTGATCGGGGTGCAGGCCGAGACCCGCGTCGTCCCGGCTCAGACCACGCCCGACTGCCCGTTCCCGGCCGCCCTGGAGCTGGTGCCGCAGTCCGACGCGGGCCGCCTCAACATTGCGGTGCCGATCGACGTGCCGTTCACCGAGGTCAACCGGCTGCTGGCGCTGCAGCTCACCGGCAAGACCTTCCCGCAGGACGGCAGCGGCCCGTACGAAGCCACCATCCGCACCGCCAGCATCGCCGCCTCCGGGGACCGGCTGCTGCTGTCGCTGCGCGTCAAGGGCCGCGAGAAAGCCAGCTGGCTCGCCTTGGCGGCGGAGGCCAATGTCAACGTCTGGGGCCGCCCGGTGCTCGATCCGGAGCACCAGACCGTGCGGCTGACCGACATCGCCCTCGACGTGGATTCGCAGGATGCCTTCGGGCTGCTGGGCGCCGCCGCCCGGGCCGCGATCCCGTATCTCAAGGACACGCTGGCCGACAACGCCGTCATCGATCTCAAGCCATTCGCCGACCGCGCCCGCGGCAGCCTGGAGGCCGCCATCGCGGACTTCCGCACTGTGGCGGCCGGGGTGCGGGCGGACGTGAACATCACCGCTCTGCGGCTCCTGGACATCGAGTTCGACGCCAAGACCCTGCGGGTGATCGCCGAGCTGAACGGCACCGCCAATGTGGCGGTCAGCAGCTTGGCGGTACCGTGATCCGCCCGCGTTTGTGGCAAATGCGCTACACTCGGCCCGCAAAGCGCGACCCGGCCGCCGATCGAACCTTGTGGGCTGGGGCAATAACGCACATTCTGCGGCCGAACCCATGACGACGCCGGCAATGTCCGGTAAGGTATTGTTAAGCTTGCAACATTGAGGGGATGGGCGTGACCGAAAGACGGCACGGGGGCCGGGTGCTGGGAGTGCCGGTCGCCGCCTTGGCGGTCGTGCTCGGGCACGGACTTGCCCATGGGGCCGACTTGGCTCCGGCCGCGCCGCCGCCGTCCTATGTGGCCCCGCCGCCGGTGCAGCCGGTGCCGATCTTCTACGATCCTTACAGCTTCGAGCTTCGTCTCGGCGGCTTCATGCACGGCGTCGGTGGCGCCGAAAAGGGCACCTACGATCTCAATCCGGAGCTGGTCTTTCCGCGCCTGCCGTTCTTCCAGACCCAATGGTGGAACGTGTTCGTGCCGCGTCCCCATGTGGGCGGCATGATCAATCTCGAAGGCCGCACCAGCGACCTCTATGCGGGCGCGCTGTGGAGCTTCCCGCTGCCCTACCATACGTTCTTCGAGCTGTTCGTGGACGGCGCCATTCACGACGGCGTCGAGCGCAACCCGCTGCCCGGCCATTCGGGCCTCGGCTGCCCGGCGCTGTTTCACGTCGGCGGCTCGTTCGGCTACGCCATCACCGAGCATTGGCACGCCATGCTCACCTTCGACCATCTGTCGAACGGCCACTATATTTTCGGCATTGATTGCGCCGGCAATATCGGCCCCACCCCCAATCCGGGGATCAACAATTGGGGCGGCAAGATCGGCTACCAGTTCTGACGCGGCTCCAGTGATCGGTTGATCGTTGCAACAAGAGGCCGCCAAGTACTCTGGCGCGCCGGAACACCCTCTTGGTTCTGTCGTTTAGATGCGCCTGTCACCTGCGGCGGTGTCACCTTGGAACAGGCCCACGACGATGCGACCGCTACGGCGGACCGCACAATGGTGGTGAGCGTCCAGAAACTCCGTGACGTGACAGGTCAATGGCTTAGAGCCGCCCCGGCGCGCGTCGGAGGCCAAGCGAAGCCCAACGTTCTGCGAATCCAAATTATTGATCAAAAACTCTCATTTGCAATCAGACGCTTACAGACAACAAAAATCTGAGCCGCACACAACCATGGTGCGCACCAGAGCAACCAAGAAAGTCGCATCCGTGTAAATTCAAAGCGTTAGCTCGGATTAGGTGAGTTGATTCAGTTTGCCCTTGCGCCCCCGCAGAACCCGGCCCCCCAATACCCCTTGTCGGCATGTGATTTTCAAAGGAGGAATCCGTGCCTGATGCATCCAACGAATTGCTATTTTCCTTTCTGGGCATGACCCTCTCGGCTCGGGGTGCGGTGGCCTCCGTCGTGGCGATCGCGGTGTCGATTCTCATCATCGCAGTCGCATGGCGCGTGGCTATGAATGGCGCAGATGCGGCGTTTGCGAAACTCGAATGGCCCGCGCGGGGTGGTTTCTGTCTTCGGGAAAGGAATCGTGCGCGGATGCGGTTCAGTTTAACATTCTTGCCGCGAGGAGCTGAGGAACCGGTCATGAAACCCAGAATCGCCGCTCTCCACGCCGGGCTGATCCTCGGCCTTGCGATCACGGTCCTGCCGTTCTGCTCCGGCTTCGCGCAGGACGCCGCTTTCTTCAAAGGCAAGACCATTCGCATCCTGCTCAGCGCCGGCGTCGCCGGCGGCTATGCGGAATATGCCCGCCTGTTGGCGCAGCACATGGGCAATCACCTGGCCGGCAAGCCCGAGTTCATCGTCCAGAGCATGCCGGGCGCCGGCGGCCTCCTGGCCACCAACTATCTCTACTCCCAGGCCCCCCAGGATGGCACCACCATCGGCATCATCCATTCGACCGTGCCGCTCGCGCCCCTGTTCGGCACCGCGGGCGCGCGCTTCGATGCGCTCAAGTTCAACTGGCTCGGCAGCCTCGACCGCGCCGACGGCATGTGCACGGCGTGGCACACCTCGCCGATCCGGACCTGGGCCGACATGCTGGCGAAGGAGTTCGTGGTCGGCAGCACCGGGGCGGGCTCGCAGTTCAGCATCCTGCCCGCCATGCTCAACAAGCTGCTCGGCACCAGGATCAAGGTCATCAACGGCTACAAAGACGGCGGCGAAATTTTCCAGGCCATGGAGAAGGGCGAGATCGAGGGCCGCTGCAGCACGCAGCTTACCGCCATTCAATCGATCCGCCCACAATGGCTGACCGAGCACAAGCTCGCGGTGCCGATCCTGATTGGGCGCAAGCGCATCCCCGAATTCCCCGACACGCCCGCCGTCATGGAATTCGCCAAGGACCCCGCCACCCGGGCGCAGCTCGAGCTGATGCTGCTAACGCAGGACATGGATCGCCCGGTGCTGCTGCCGCCCGGCGTGCCGGCCGAGCGGGTCGCGCAGATGCGCGCCGCGCTGTTCGCCACCATGGCGGATCCGGCGTTCGTGACCGCGGCGCAGAGCATGCACCTGCATCTCGAGCCGGTGCGCGGCGAGGACCTGGCCAAGGCGCTCGCCGACGCCTATGCGCTGCCGCCCGACGTGGTGGCGGCCGCGCGCGAGACCATGGGCGAGAAGTAGTTTTGAGCCTTTGGGCGCAGTGCTGCCATAGGCGCTCATGGTAAGGAGAGCACGCCGTTTCACTCCGTCGCCCCGAAGGGGAGAGGGTGGGGTGAGGGGGTTACGATCATTCCGTATCGCACCGCCGGAGTCCCTCATCCCACCATTGATGTCCAAAGTCGGATAAATCCGACTTTGGATGGGAGAAGGAGTGAAATGCAGTGCGTCCCTAAGAAGTGGCATCGTCGATTGTTCAACAATATGTGTGCGCTGCCTCCGCGGGGACGACTGGCGGAGGGGCAAAGCCCCCCGCGCTCAAATCTCTTCGTTGTCGAAGAACACCATCTCCACGCCCCCGGTCGCGAACTTGGCCACGTCGGCGGCGGCGGCCTGGCCTTGCGGGCTGGCGAACGCGGCCCCGACTGCCCGCATGTCGTCGAAGTGGAGCGTTGCGATCAGGTGATAGCCCGAAGGGCCCGCCGGCGTTCCGACCGCGCCGCGGCTGACCTCGTATTTGCGCTGGCCGGGAATCTGCTTGGCGATCGGAATGTGGGTTGCGAAATAATAGGCGTCGAAGGCGGCCGCATCCTTCGGCGTCCGGTACATGACCACGAGTCGTGCCATGACATCTCCTTCCGTCAACCGCACATCCATGCAACAACATTGGCCGACCGCGCGCGCTTCGGCAAGCCGCTCAGGTGACGCCGGCGCGCCCGGTCTCGATACGCCGCGGTTGCGCCCCCGACAGGCGCTTGTGCATATGCACCATGAAGGCCATGCCGAACAGCGGGGTCGCCAGGTTGACCACCGGGATCGACACGAAGGCGGCGATGAACAGTCCCGCCACGAACACCGCGCCGGAATGCCGCTTGCGCAGCGCGCGCGCTTCCGCCACCGGCCGGTAGCGCATGGCGGCGAGCTCGAAATATTCGCGGCCCAGGATATAGGCGGTGCAAACGAAGAAGATGAGCGCCCCGAAACCCGCGAGCAGCAGAAACGGCAACGCCACCAGATAGACCGCGATCGCGAGCAGCGCGGTCGTCGCCCCCTCGATGACGGCGCGCGACAGCGGCAGCGGCTTGCCTTCCGGCTCCCCCGGATAGCGGCTGCGCTCGACCGCGAGCGCGATGTCGTCGACGAAGAAGCTCGCCACCAGGGCGGTCACGGCCGGCATCAGGAACACCGACCCCACGATAATGCCGAGGCCGGCCGCGATCGTGATCACGAAGTTCAGCACCGCGAGCGGCAGATGGGCGTTGGGCCCGAGCACGTTCTCGGCCCAGCCTTCGCCGCTGCCGGCGAGCCAGGCCAGCAGATGATTGAGCCCGATCCCCATGATGACGATCAGGATCAGGGCGAGCCCGATCGATTTCAGCAGCACCGCGCGAAACGGCGGCGAGAGCATCTGGGACAAGGCTTGGGCGGCCGCATCGAGCATCGTGGTCCTCCGGGCGAGGCTTGAGTTAAGCGCCGGCGGCCCCGCTCACAAGAGTGCTCGCGTTTGCGCGCGCCCGCCGGTTCGGGCCATACTGGCGGCCGGGCTTTTCCCAATGGCACACCGCACATCATGAAACGATTGAACCGCCGGTCGTTCCTCGCCGCCTCGGCCGCCATGACGGCAGGGCCGGCGTTCGCGGCGCCGGGCGTGCCGAATGCGCCGAATGCGCCGGGGGCGCCGGTGACGCGGAGGTCCACTCCCGGCCCGCAGGCGCCGGCGCGTCCCGGCGTGGTCGATGTGGTGATCGTGGGAGCCGGGGCCGCCGGTATCGCGGCGGCACGGCGCCTGGGCGCCGCCGGCCGGCGCTTCGCGCTGGTCGAGGCCGGCCCGAGCATCGGCGGCCGCTGCATCACCGACACGGCGCTGTTCGGGGTTCCGTTCGATCGCGGCGCCCACTGGGTCCACATGCCGGACCTCAATCCGGTGGCCAAGCTCGGCACCCAGACCGGGCTCGACCTCTATCCGGCGCCGCCCGGCCAGCGCGTGCGCATTGGCCGCCGTTACGCCCGCGAGGGCGAGATGGAGGATTATCTCGGCGGAACCGTGCGCGCCACCACCGCCATCGCGGACGCGGCGCGCAAGAGCGATCTGGCCTGCGCCCAGGCGCTGCCCAAGGATCTGGGCGCCTGGCGCTCCACCATCGAGTTCGTGCTCGGCCCGTTCGGCTGCGCCAAGGATCTGAGCGAGGTCTCGGCGCTCGACTTCTCGCGCTCGGCCGAGCGCGACAGCGATCTGTTGTGCCGCCAGGGCTTCGGCGCGCTGCTCGCCCGGCTCGCCGCCGGCATCCCGGTCGAGCTGTCCAATCCGGTCACCCACATCGCCTGGGGGGCGAAGGGCGGCGCCATCGAAGTCGACACTACGCGGGGCCAGCTCGCGTCCCGTGCCGTCATCGTCACGGTCTCCACCAATGTGCTCGCCGCCGGCAAGATCAGGTTCACCCCCGACCTGCCCAAACGCCAGCTCGATGCCGCCGCCAGGCTCAAGCTCGGCAGCTACGATCACATTGCGCTGGAATTGCCCGACAATCCGTTCGCGCTGCGGCCCGACGAGCTGGTGTTCGAGAAAGCCGACAGCAACCGCACCGCGGCGCTGTTCGCCAATGTGTCCGGCACATCGCTCTGCGTCGTGGAGGTAGCGGGCAGCTTCGGACGCGATCTCGCCGCCAAGGGCGATGCCGCCATGTTCGATTTCGTGCAATCCTGGCTCGCCGGCATGTTCGGGACCGACGTCGGCAAGGCGGTCAAGCGCCGGCACGCCACCCACTGGAACGACGAGCCCTGGGTGATGGGCGCGTTCTCGGCCGCGGCGCCGGGCGGCCAGCCGTCCCGCAGAGTGCTGATGGAATCCTTGAACGACCGCGTCTGGTTCGCGGGCGAGGCCGCCCATGAGACGCTGTGGGGCACGGTCGGTGGCGCCTGGGAATCCGGCGAGCGCGCCGCCGATGCGGTGCTGAAATCGTTCGGAAGGAAACCAAGCTAGCTCCAGTCGCCTCCGGCTGACCACATGCGCAGGGCACGCGACGCGCCTGTGTCCGGCCGCTACGTGCCGTCGGCACGTAGCCGCTGCGCAAGCCCTCTGATCGCCACCAATATTTTGCTATGCACCGAGGCTGAAGTGTCGAATGATCTCTTGTGCGGTCGCATCTGCCGACCTCGTGTCACTGTCCAGCAGGAGACAGTCGGTCCGCGGGACCGGCGAGATATTATATTGAGCAAGAAAATTGTTGAGACCCTTCTCTGAGGCGATCTTCCGACGCGCCGCCCGGTCAGCGTTGCCCGCGCGCCGAACGAGCTCCTCATTGGAGCAGCGTAGAAACACCGGAAGCAATTCGCCACCGTGCCGTTTCACGATTGCTTCGAACTGCTCGAAGGCGGGGCGATCGTCCGGCTCGGCGTAACAGCAAGTAGCGACCACCAGAGGGACGCAGCGCTCTGCGGCCGCTTCCAGTACGGAACAACGCACGCTTTGCACAAGCTCCCAAAATCCGGGAACGCCAAAGTCGAGCACAGTCTGCGCAACGTCGATTGCGGCATGGTTGTCGAACAGTCTGCCCGGCACGGTGCGGAGCAAAGCCTTGGCGACCGTCAATTTGCCGGCTGCGGGCGCACCATGCAGGAATATCAACTTCATGCCCAATGATATGGCGCAATGGGCTGCGCAAGCAATTATGACGGGCCTGGGACGGCCTTTCGGCTACCGAGGCGAGGTCAGCCCCGCAGCGTGCCGCCGGTCCGCTTGCTCACCTCGGCCACGATCCTGGCCGCCACCGCCTCGATCTCCTCGTCCGTCATGGTCTTCTCGCGCGGCTGCAAGGTGACCGCGATCGCGATGGATTTCTTGCCGGCCGCGACGCCGTCGCCCTCGTAGACGTCGAACACGCTCACCGTCTCGATCAGCTTGCGGTCGGCCTGCTGGGCGGCGCGCACGATATCGCCGGCCTTGACGGCGCGATCCACCACGAAGGCAAAATCGCGCTCGACCGGTTGCAGCGGCGACAGCTCGAGCACGGGCTTTGCCCGCGTGGCCTTGGGCTTGGGCTCGGGAATGCGCTCGAGGATGAGCTCGAATGCCACCAGGGGTCCCTCGGCGCGCAGCGCCTCCAAGGCGCGCGGATGTAATTCGCCGAAATAGCCGAGCACGTTCTGCGGCCCGATCTGGATGGTGCCGCAGCGCCCGGGATGCAGCCAGGCGGGTCCGCCCGGCGCGATCTGGAGCGCGCTCATCGGGGCGCCGGCGGCCGCGAGCGCGGCGAGCGCATCGCCCTTGACGTCGAAGGCATCGACCGCCGCGGTCTTGGCCGACCAATGGCGGCCACGGCCTGAAGGCTTGGCGAGCGCGCGGCGCAGGCCGGCCGCGGCGGTCAGCTGGTCAGCCGGCTGGTCGCCGCGGAAAATCTGCCCGACCTCGAACAGCGCCACATCGGCGATGCCGCGATCGGCGTTGCGCTGGGCGGCGGCGACGAGGCCCGGCACCAGGCTCGGCCGCATGTCGGAGAGATCGGCCGCGATCGGATTGGCGAGCGCGAGCTCGGGTTTGCCGCCGCCGAACAGCTCCGCCTGCGGCTTGGCGATGAACGACCAGGTGACCGCCTCCACCAGGCCGCGGGCCGCGAGTGCCCGCTTGGCCTTGCGGGTGCGCAGCTGCAACAGCGTAAGCACCGGCTTGCGCGCCGCCTCGCCGCGCTCCATGGGGGTGGCCGGGATGCGGTCGACCCCGATGATGCGCAGCACCTCCTCGACGATGTCGGGCTTGCCGTGCACGTCCGGGCGCCAGGAGGGCGGCGCGATCTTCACGCTCGGGGGTTGCCCGGCGACGAAGAAGCCGAGCCGCGCCAGCACGCGGCGAATTTCCGGCAACGCGACCTCGACGCCGCCCAGGCGCATCACCGTGTCGACCGGGAAGTCGATGATCCGGTCCTCCGGCGCGGGCGCAGCCGCGATCAGGTTCTCGGACGGCGTTCCGCCGCACAGGTCGAGCACCAGCTGGGTCGCGAGCTCGAGGCCCGGCATCATGAAGGCCGGATCGACGCCACGCTCGAAGCGATAGCGGGCATCGGAGCTGATGCCGAGCTTGCGGCCGGTCTGGGCGATGTTGAGCTCGTCCCATACCGCGGATTCGATCAGCACGTCGGTGGTGGTTTCCGAGCAGCCGGTGGCCTCGCCCCCCATGATACCGGCAAGCGATTCCGGCCCGGTGTCGTCGGCGATCACGCACATGGTGTCGTCGACCCGATAGGTCTTGCCGTCGAGCGCGGTCAGGCTTTCGCCGGCGCGGCCGCGCCGCACCACCAGATCGCCCCGCACCTTGGCGGCGTCGAACACATGCAACGGCCGGCCGCGGTCGAAGGTGATGAAATTGGTGATGTCGACCAGCGCATTGATGGGCCGCAGCCCGATCGCGGTCAGCCGGCGTTGCAGCCATTCGGGCGAAGCGCCGTTCTTGACGCCCTTGACCAGCCGTAGCGCAAAGCCGCGGCAGAGCGAAGGCGTGGCGCCGAAGTCGAGCGTCGCCGCGACCGGGCAGGGGAACTCGCCCTTGATCGGTTTGATCGGGGTTTCCTTCAAGGTGCCGATATCGGCGGCCGCGAGATCGCGCGCGATGCCGTGCACGCCGGTGCAATCCGGGCGGTTGGGGGTGAGGTTGATCTCGATTACCGGATCGGCGAGGCCGGCCCATGGCGCATAAGGCTTTCCGACCGGCGCGTCGGCCGGCAGCTCGATGATGCCTTCGTGATCGTCGGAGAGCTGCAGCTCGAAGGCCGAGCACAGCATGCCGCGGCTTTCGACGCCCCGGATGGTGCCGACACTGAGCGTGACGTTCTTGCCCGGAATGACCGCGCCCGGTGCCGCGAACACCCCGACGAGGCCGGCGCGCGCATTTGGCGCCCCGCACACCACCTGCACCGGCGCGCCCGATCCAGTATCCACCATGCAGACGCGCAGCCGGTCCGCATTGGGATGCTGCTCGGCCGAAACCACCCGGGCGATGGTGAATGGCGCCAGCGCCTTGCCCTTGTCCTCGACGCGCTCGACCTCGAGGCCGATCATGGTGAGGGTGTCCACGATAGTGCCGAGCGTCGCCTCGGTCTCCAGATGCTGCTTCAGCCAGGAGAGGGTGAATTTCATCGGGGCGACTCCGGACTATTTCTTTCACTCGCCGCAGCCTCGCCCCCTACAGCATGAGCCTTGCGAAGCGCGCCCGCCTTCAAGTCCTTCAGGGACGCACGGCCTTTCACTCCTTCTCCCCAAGGGGGAGAAGGTGGGATGAGGGGGCTCAGGCGGCGCGATACGGAATCATCGTGCCCCCCTCTCCCCACCCTCTCCCCTCCGGGGCGAGGGAGTGAAGCGCCGTGCTCATTCCCATTGCTTCCAGCATTTCGGGAACGGCTAGCGAAGAATCCCAGCGCTCCCCCGCGAGCGGGAGAGGGGACGCGCCGGCGTGCGCGGCGCGTTCGTGCACGCCATCGGGCACTCATGAGCTCAACCCTCCGGCCAAGGTCGGCAGGTCGAGCGGGCGGAAGCCGTAATGGGCGAGCCAGCGCATGTCGGCCTCGAAGAACGGGCGCAGGTCCGGCATGCCGTATTTGAGCATGGCGATGCGGTCGATCCCCATGCCCCAGGCGAAGCCCTGGTACTCTTCCGGATCGAGCCCGCAATTGCGCAGCACGTTGGGATGCACCATGCCGCAGCCGAGAATCTCGAGCCAGTCCTCGCCCTCGCCGAACCGGATCTCGCCCTTCTCGCGCCGGCACTGGATGTCGACCTCGAGCGACGGCTCGGTGAACGGAAAGAACGACGGCCGGAAGCGCATCTTCACCTGATCGACCTCGAAGAAGGCCTTGCAGAACTCCTGCAGGATCCATTTCAGGTGGCCGAGGTGGGAGCTCTTGTCGATCACCAGGCCCTCGACCTGATGGAACATCGGGGTGTGGGTCTGGTCGGAATCGCACCGGTAGGTGCGGCCCGGAATGATCACCCGGATCGGCGGCTTCTGGCTCATCATGGTGCGCACCTGCACCGGCGAGGTGTGGGTGCGCAGCAGGAGCCGCGAGCCGTCGGGCTTTGGATTGAAGAAGAACGTGTCGTGCATCTCGCGGGCCGGATGGCCCTCGGGAAAATTGAGCTTGGTGAAATTCAGATCGTCGGTCTCGATGTCGGGGCCTTCCGCGATCGAGAAGCCCATGTCGGCGAAGATGGCGGTGAGCTCGTCGACCACCTGGCTGATCGGATGCACGCGCCCGGTCTCGGCGGGGCTTTCGCGCACCGGCAGGGTGACGTCCAGCGTCTCGGCGGCGAGGCGTTGGTCGAGCGCGGCCGCCTTGAGGGTCTCGCGGCGCGCCGCGATGGCGGCCCCGACCTGGTCCTTGAGGCCGTTGATGAGCGGTCCCTGCTGCTTGCGCTCGTCCGGACTCATGGCGCCCAGCGTCTTGAGCAGGGCCGAGACCGATCCGCTCTTGCCCAGCGCGGCGATCCGCACGGCCTCGAGCGCGCCCTCGTCGCCGGCGGCGGCGATCTCGGACAACAGCTGGTCTTCCAGGGCTTTCAATTCGGACATGAGCGTTCTCGGCGGCGTCTCGGGTGTTGGACTGCCGGCAAGGACAAAATCAAGCCCAGGCCGGGGTTCGGGCTGAAATTCGGGTCACGAATTCCAGCCGTGGCGGCCTTGCGAAAAGCAGAGCTGGGATCAGGCCGCGGCCGGCAATGCCGCCTTGGCCTGCTCCACGATCGCCTGGAATGCGGCCGGCTCGTGGATGGCGAGGTCGGACAGCACCTTGCGGTCGACCAACAGCCCGGCTTTCGCGAGGCCGTCGATAAATCGGCTGTAGCTCAGCCCGAACGGGCGCACCGCCGCGTTCAACCGCTGGATCCACAGCGCCCGGAAGGTGCGCTTCTTGCGCTTGCGGTCCCGGAAGGCGTATTGGCCGGCCTTCTCTACCGCCTGCTTGGCGATCCGGATGGTGTTCTTGCGCCGGCCGTAATAGCCCTTGGCGGCTTTGAATACTTTCTTGTGCCTGGCGTGACTGGTGACGCCTCGTTTGACGCGGGCCATGGCTGATCTCCTGGCGGTTGGTTGGTTTTAGAGCATGATCCGCGAACCGGCTGCCGGTTGCGGACGAGATCATGCTCCGGCAAATGGTCTTAAGCTCAGCCGTTCGGCAGAAAATATCGCTTGATATTGTCGCCGTCGGTCTTGAACAGGACCTTGGTGCCGCGCAGCTGGCGGATTGCCTTGTTGGACCGCTTGATCATGCCGTGGCGCTTGCGGGACTGCTGGAACAGCACTTTCCCCGTCGCCGTTACCTTGAAGCGCTTTTTGGCGCCCGACTTGGTCTTCAGCTTGGGCATTTTGCTCTCCTGTGCCGGCCGGACGCGGCAAAACCGCCGATCCGCCGGTGGTCGCATCGATAAAGTGTGCTGATTGAGCACTTCGCCGCAGCCACGGCAGCCCTTGTGAGCCGGGTCGCGGGAGGCCGGGGTTATGGCAGAGGGCATCCGAAAATACAACCGCCTGCCGTCGTGGGGCGACGGCAAATCGGCTGGCTGGACGGCCCGGTGCGGGCGGTGCGGCGGAAGGGGCGGACGCTCGGATCGGCCGCCCCCCGGTTACCTGGGTCGGTTTCTGGGGTCGGCTACCTGGGCGCCAGCACCATCACCACCTGGCGACCCTCGAAACGGGGTTCCTGCTCGATCTTGGCGATCTTGGAGTTGTCGTCGCGGACGCGGTTGAGCAGCTGCGTGCCCAGCTCCTGGTGCGCCATCTCGCGGCCGCGGAAGCGCAGCGTCACCTTGACCTTGTCGCCTTCCTCGAAGAAACGCTGCATGGAGCGCATCTTCACCTCGTAATCGTGGTCGTCGATCATCGGGCGGAGCTTGATCTCCTTGACCTCGACCACCTTCTGCTTCTTGCGGGCTTCGGCTGCCTTCTTCTGGGCCTGGTATTTGTATTTACCGTAATCGAGGATTTTGCAGACCGGCGGCTCCGCATTGGCGACGATCTCGACCAGATCGAGGCCGGCCTCGACCGCTTTTTCCATAGCGAACCGGGTATCGACGACGCCATGGTTGGCGCCCGTCTGGTCGATCAATTGTACTTGGTTCGATCGGATTTCCTCATTCAGGCGCGGGCCGTCTTTCTGGACGGGCTGCTGGGATCTCATCGGGCGGCGAATGGCTTTGCTCTCCTCATGCTGTTGCGTGGAGCCCGTAATGGCGGGCCGGGGAAGGATCGGGACAAACCGGGGCCAAGTCAACGGCAATATGCGTCATCTTGGGGACCGGGCGGCCGATAGGCTTGCCAGATGGGTCGCGCCGCGCCGCCGTTCAAGAGCTTCCGCGGCGGGTACCGCCGGGCGGGCGCTCGCCCTTCGCCCCTCAAAGGTCTCGCGCCAGGAGCGACATGTAGACGGCGCGGGTCGCCACCGCGGCGCTTTGTGGCGAGAACATGTATTCGGCGAACTGGCGGGCGCGCGCCGCCATCGCCTGGTAGTCGGTGGGATCGAGCTCCATGGCGAGCTTGAGCGTGTTGGCGAGGTCGATCGGATCGGCGTGCGTCACCACCCAGCCGGTGCGCAGCTCCTCGGGCATCCGCGGCGGCACCAGCACATTCTCCGGCAGCATGCCGACATCCGACGTTACCACCGGCTTGGCCATCGCCTGCGCCTGCGCCACCACGTTGCCGAGCAGCGGCGGCTCGACCGTGGTCACCGCCACCACGTCGGCCGTCCCGAACGCGGCCGGCATGTCCGGGCAATGGCCGGTCAGCCGCAGCAGGCGGTCGACGCCGAGCTCCTGCGCCTGCTTCATGATCTCGCGCGCGTAGTTGCGATGGCTCGCATGCTCGCCGACGATGACGAAAACGATGCCGTCGTGGCCCGCCGCGGCGAGCGCGCGGGCGGCTTCGGGCACGATGCTCTGGCCGTTCCAGGGTGCCACCCGGCCCGGCACCAGCACGATGCGGGCATGTCTCGGAACCCGCCAGGCGCCGCGTAGCGCCTCGCTGCGCTCCGGCTCCACCGCCAGCGGATCGAACACGGCGGTGTCGATCTCGCGCGGGATGATGGTGATCTGATCGTGGGCGATGCCGTAGCGCTCCATCACCGGCGTTGCCGCATAGATCGAGGGCGCGATGATGCGATCGCTCTGCGCCAGCGCGGCCGAGACCGGCGACGGCCAGCGCCGCCCGACTGCGGGCGCGTCGGGCAGCGAGGTGACCAGCCAGACCGCGATCCGTGCCGCCGCGGCCCGCGCGCTCCAGGCGCCGCCTGCGCTGTGGGCATGCACGATGTCGATGCGCTCGGCGGTGACCAGGCTTTCCAGAATCCTGGCGTTCTTGCGCAGCCGCATCGGACTGAGGGCCGCATTGGGGAGGTCTATCCATTCCCCCCCGAACGCCTTGAGCTCGCCGACCAGCGGGCCGTCGGCGGCGGCGATCAGGGCGCGCGCCCCGGCCTGCAACAGGGCGAACGCGACGTTGAGGGCGGCCCGGGTTCTGGGCTCCTCGAACATGGCCGGTACGATCTGCAATATGGTGGCGCCGGCGAGCGTGCGCCGCGGAACCCGCGTCCCCTCGAAGCCGTCGCTCACGGCGGTGCTTCCTTCCGGCAGCCCGGCGTGCCGCAGCCGGACCTGTGGGTGGCAGCCGTTTTCATCGACGTTTCGAGACTGGCGATGGGCACACTAGGATTTGTTGGAGGGTGATTCGCCGATGGTGATCCATGAGCAATGATTGCCCGAAATTCTTGACGGTTGGAACTGGCCAGGCGGAGCGGCAGATCGCTGTGCGCCAGCGTCCGGGCGGGGCTCCGGGCCTGCTCTGGCTGGGCGGATTCAAGTCCGACATGCGGGGCACCAAGGCGCAAGCGCTCGATGCCTGGGCAGAGCTCCAGGGGCGCGCCCTCGCCCGGTTCGATTATTCCGGTCACGGCGAATCTGGCGGCAGCTTCGCGGATGGGACCATCGGCCGCTGGCTGGAGGAGAGCCTGGCGGTATTCGATGGCTGCTGCGGTGCCCCGCAGGTGGTGATCGGCTCGTCCATGGGGGGTTGGCTGGCGCTCCTGCTGGCGCGCGAGCTGGCGCGGCGGCCCCAGCCCGCGTCCGGCCGCCTCGCCGCCCTGGTCCTGCTCGCCCCGGCGGTCGATTTCACCCAAGCCCTGATGTGGGAACGGTTTTCGCCGGAGGTCAGGCGCCAGATCGAGGCGGAGGGTGCCTGGCAGCGGCCCTCCCAGTACGGCGAGGCGCCGTACCCGATCACCCGCGGCCTGATCGAGGACGGGCGTCGGCACCTGTTGCTCGGCGGCATGATCGAGACCGGCTGCCCGGTCCGCATTCTGCAGGGCGTGCAGGACCCGGACGTGCCGTGGCGGCACGCCGTCGACCTCACCGCCCGGCTGGCCCAGGACGACGTCGTGCTAACCCTGGTCAAGGACGGCGATCACCGGCTGTCGCGGCCGGAAGATATCGAGCGGCTCTTGGCCGCGGTGGCGGAGTTTTGAGGAGCCGGACCTGCTTGGGTCAGAACCCGAGCGCCGCCGCCCATTCGGCCTCGACGGCCGGATCGTCTTCGGCGGCGCGTCGCGAGGCGGCGGCCGCGCGCAGCCGGTTGCGGTCGAGCCGTCCCAACGCCCAGATGGCGGCGCCGCGCACCAGGGCGGCCGGGTCGCTCAGCAGCCGTTCGGCCGCGCCGGCGAGCGCCGGCTCCGCCGAATTGCCGATCGCCACCAGCACATTGCGCACGAACCGGTCGCGGCCGGCGCGCCGGACCGGCGACTTCGCAAACAGCGTCCGGAAGGCCGCCTCGTCCAGACCGGCGAGATCGGCGAGCTGCGGCGCCCGCAGCGTGTCCCGGGCCGCGAGCTTCGCCTCATGGGCGGCTTGCGCGTATTTGTTCCACGGACAGACCGCCAGGCAATCGTCGCAGCCGAAGATGCGGTTGCCCATCAGGGGACGCAGCTCCGGCGGGATCGGCCCCTTGTGCTCGATGGTGAGGTAGGAGATGCAGCGGCGCGCATCGAGCCGATAGGGGGCCGGGAACGCCGCGGTCGGGCAGATGTCGAGGCAGGCCCGGCAGCTGCCGCAATGATCGGTCTCGGCGGCATCGGGCGGCAGCTCCAGGGTGGTGAAGATCGCGCCCAGGAACAGCCACGAGCCGAGCTCACGCGACACCAGGTTGGTGTGCTTGCCCTGCCAGCCGAGACCGGCGGCCTGCCCCAACGGCTTCTCCATCACGGCGGCGGTGTCGACGAACACTTTCACGTCGCCGCCAGCCTGCCGCAGCAGCCAGCGCGCGATGCGCTTGAGCCGCGGCTTGATGATGTCGTGGTAGTCGTCGCCGCGGGCATAGACCGAGATGGCGCCGCGGGAGCGCTGCCGCAGGATCGCCAGCGGGTCGTCGGTGCCCGCATAGTTGAGGCCGAGCATGATGACCGAGCGCACCTGCGGCCACAGCACGCGCGGATCGCCGCGGCGCTCGGCGCCCGCCGCCATCCAGGTCATGTCGCCGTGCATGCCGTCGGCGAGGAAACGCGCCAGCCGCTCCTTGGCGAGCGGGCCGGCGTCCGGGCCGCTCACCCCGATCGCGTCGAAGCCGTGCCGGCGCGCCTCTTGAGCCAGCGCCTCCTTGAGGGCGGTGGCGTCGGCTAGAAATCCAGATCCGCGTAGGTGGCCGAGGGCGGGATCCCGGCCAGCGTCTCGGTCAGCAGCGGGCGGAACGTCGGCCGCGACTTTATCCGCGCGTACCAGTCCTTTGCGGCTTCGTCTTCCTTCCACGGCACATCGCCCATGTAGTCGGCGGCCGACACATGCGCCGCCGCCGCCAGATCCGCGTAGGTCATGCGGTCGCCCGCCAGCCAGTCGCGGGTGCGCACCAGCCAGCCGATATAGGCCAGATGATAGCGGATGTTCTGGCGGGCGGCGCGAATGACCTCCGTATTGGGCGAGCCGTCGCCCCCGTTCACCGGCCGGTGACGCTTGTAGAGCCGCTCGGTGGTGAGCGGACCGCTGACCTCGTCGAAGAATTTGTCGTTGAACCAGCTCATCAGCCGGCGCACCTCGACGCGCGGACCCGGCTCGGACGGCATCAGCCGCCGGTCGCCGAGCTCCGGCCCGATGGTCTCGTCGAGGAACTCGGCGATGATGCCGGCGCCCGGAACCGGCGGCTGTCCTTCCGCCAGCAGGACCGGTGTCGTGCCAGCCGGGTTGATGATCAGGAATTCCTCCCGCCGCTCCCAGGCCCGCTCCTCGATCAGCCGCGCCGTCAGGGCGAACTCGCCGAGTGCGAGCCGCACGAAGCGCGAATGCGGGCAGAACGGATGATGGAACAAGGTCAGCATGCGGTGGTCGGATCCTTGAGCCGCGGCCGGCTCGCAGGCGAAGCAGAGCTTGAATCAGCGCCGGGACCCTAACGATGCCTGGGGCCGGGAGCAACCAGCGCATGGCCCGACACGCGCGGGACCGAATCACCTAGATTGCGTCCGCCACGTTTCCGGCGCCTGCCCGTCAGCCGGACTGGCGCCTGTCACCTCTCGCCGGCGGAGCCATCCCATGTCGCTCATGTGGTTCGACCTGTTCAAGGCTTTCGCGCTCGGTATCGTGGAGGGGCTGACCGAGTTCCTGCCGGTGTCCTCGACCGGGCATCTGCTGCTGGTGCAGCGCTTCTTCGGCTTCGACGACGACGACTTCGGCAAGACCTTCGCGGTGCTGATCCAGTTCGGCGCCATCCTGGCGCTGCTGTCGATCTACTTCGCGCGCCTCTGGCGCCTTGCGCTCGGGATGTTCAGCGATCCGGCAGCGCGGCGCTTCGTCATCGGGGTGCTGGTCGCGTTTCTTCCCGCCGCCGTGATCGGGGCGCTGGCGCACGATTTCATCAAGAGCGTGCTGTTCAATGTCTGGATCGTCTGCTTCGCCCTGATCGTGGGCGGCGCGGTGCTGCTATGGGTCGATCGGCTCGAGCTGAAGCCGCGGCATCACGAGGCCACCGCTTTCTCGCTGCCGATGTATTTCATCATCGGGCTCGCCCAATGTCTGGCGATGATCCCGGGGGTGTCGCGCTCGGGCGCCACCATCGTGGCCGCCATGCTGCTCGGCGCCGATCGCCGCGCCGCCGCCGAGTTCTCGTTCTGGCTGGCGATGCCCACCATGGCGGGCGCCTTCGCG
Source organism: uncultured Alphaproteobacteria bacterium (assembly GCA_963721005.1). Lineage (GTDB taxonomy): Bacteria > Pseudomonadota > Alphaproteobacteria > Rhizobiales > Xanthobacteraceae > VAZQ01. The sequence goes on from CAVRHR010000004.1 coordinate 152,824, forward strand.
TATGACCTCTACAAGAGTCACGGGCAGATGAGCGCCAACAACGCCGTCATCGTGGCGATCGGGTTTGCGGTCTCTTTCGTGGCGGCCTGGCTGGTGGTGAAGACGTTTCTCGACTACGTGTCGAGCCACGGCCTGGCGCTGTTCGCCTGGTGGCGGGTGATCGTCGGATCGCTCGGCCTGATCGCGCTCGCGCTCGGGCATTGAGCGATCAGAGCATTTTCAGGAAAAGCATGCCCTCGCGAAGGCGAGGGCGGAATCCGGTTTTCCCTCCGAAAATGCGACAAATGCAAAAATTCTAGCGCGCGACCTCGGGCGTCTTGAACTGGCCGCTCTTGCGGAAGCGCCACAGATAGGTCGGCACCACGGCGCGAAACGACACCGGCTCGACGCCGAGCCCAGCGAGCGTGCGGCCGGCCGCTTCGGCCTCCGCCGACACCACATTGTCGCTGCGCAACAGCTCCACCTGGTCCTGCGTCAGCATCGGCGCCACACCGAGTGCGCCCGACAACTGCAGGAAATACGCCATGGTGCGGGCGAGCCCGAACGGGATCGGAATCAGCGGCCGTCGCCGCTCGATGGTGGCGAGCACGAACTCCATCAGCGCCTTGAAGCTCATCACCTCGAGCCCGCCCAGCTCGTAGATGCTGCCGCCGGTCTGCGGCCGGTCGATGGCGGCCACGATCGCGGCCGCGACGTCGCCGGCGAACACCGGCTGGAACCGGGTGTGCCCGCCCCCGATCAGCGGCAGCGCCGGCGCGATGCGGGCGAGCGCCGCGAACTTGTTGAAGAAATTGTCCTCCGGTCCGAACAGGATCGAGGGCCGCAGGATGGTGGCGGACGGCATGGCGGCGAGCACCAGCTTCTCGCCCATGGCCTTGGAGCGCGCGTACCGGGAGGACGCGTCCGCATCGGCTCCGATGGCCGAGACATGGATGAGGCGCGCCCCGTAGGCGGCGGCCGAAAGCGCCACCGCCTCGGCCCCGAACGTGTGCACCGAATCGAAACGCTGCCGGCCGCCCTCGAACAGGATGCCGACCAGATTGATCACGATATCGGCGTCGCGGGCGGCGGCCTCGACCGAGGCCGGATAGCGCAGATTGGCCGCGACCGCATGGATCTGGCCGACCCGGCCGAGCGGCTGCAGGTGGCCGGCGAGATCCGGCCGGCGGACCGCGACCCGCACCCGATAGCCGCGCTTGCAAAGGGCGCGCACCACATGGCGGCCGAAGAAGCCTGAGCCGCCGAAAACGGTGACCAGCGTGTCGAGGTCGGATTGGGTGATCATGCCTTCGGGTCCAGGCTTTCACCGGCGCTTTCACCGGCCAACCGGGGATGCGCCAAAGCGGTGCCGGCAGGCCGCCGAATACAAGATTGGCTCCCGCCTGTATAGGGGTTCGCGACCGCGGGTCGCGCGCGCTGCGGCGCCTCGGGGCGCGCCGCGCCCTCCAGTCCGGATCAGTGGGGTCCTTTACCCCGCTTGGCCGGGATTTCGCCGTTGTCAAAACGCGATGTTGCCGAGCCGCAAGCCAGACATTCGAAAATGCGCAGCCCGGGCTCGCTTCCAAACGAAGCAATGCCGGCCGTCTCCTCCATGGCGCGGCCGCATCTCGGACAATTCAGTTGCTCCAGAGCTCCAAAGCTATCTTCCATGACACCACCTGTTCTTTATTGGACAATGTCAGGCGCATGGAGTCGTTCCTTTCCCGGGTGCCGATTAAAAATTGAATCGCAGGACGACTGGAGGGAACCCGATCGATCCTTCCGGATATAGCGATCGCACCGATCAGCTCCATCCCCAGTGCTGCGGCATCTGATGAAGATGGTTCCATCGGTGATGCAACTTCGCGGCGTTTGTGGAGTTCGTCACTCGCCGGGACGCTCGTGCGGAGCGATGAGATGACCTGGCACTCTCCGCGCCTGAGAGCGTTCCGCACCCGAGAGCGCGGCGAGCCGAGACGCGACCCAGGGGTTGCCCGGGGCGCTCCCGATTTGACAAGCCGAAAGCAGCTGACATACCTAGCGCCCACTAAGCCCAGGTGGCGGAATTGGTAGACGCGCTGGTTTCAGGTACCAGTGGTGAAAGCCGTGGAGGTTCGAGTCCTCTCCTGGGCACCATCCACTAATCGCATCTTAATGAAATCAATGGGTTGAGAACCGGAAGTGCCCCACGGCGCCGACAGGACTGTCAAACGTGGGGCGCCTTTGATCACCTTTCATTCCTCAGTCGCAGGCAGGGGGGTAGGCCGCGGTCGCCGCAGCTGCGGCCCCCGTGGCGAGGATATTGCGTCTGATCGGATCCATAATCGACGCCCTCCCTGATCATCAAACAGATCGAACGGTTCGGGCGGGCCGCTTCAGTCCGTGTGGACGCCGATGCTGCGCGCCAGCTCCCCGAGTCGCCCGAAATCCTCTCGCAGCATCTTGGCCACCTCCGATTGCGTGCTGGCCGCGCCTTCGACGCCCTGCTCCTCGAACAGCTTCTTGATTTCGGGCTTGGCCACCGCCTCGGCGATCGCGGCATTGAGCTTGTCGATGATCGGCTGCGGCGTTCCGTTCGGCACATAGATGCCGCTCCAGCCGACCGCGTCGTAGCCCGGGTAGCCGGACTCGGCGACCGTGGGCACGTCGGGCAGCATCGACAGGCGGGTCTGCCCGCCGGTCGCAAGCGCGCGCAGCTTGCCGGTGCGCACATTCGGCAGCCTTCCCGCGATCGGCGCCATGGTCCATTGCGCATCGCCGCTGACGACGGCGTCGATCGCCGGGCCGCCGCCCGGATAGTGCACAACGACGGGCTTCACCCCCGCCATTGCGATGAAAAGCTCGCCGGCGAAATGGCCGGCCGTTCCGGCACCGGCAGTCGACATCTTGAGCTTGCCGGGACTGGCCTTCATCAGGGCAACCAGCTCCTGCACGTTCTTTGCCGGCAGCGACGGCGTGACCGCGAGCAAAGTCGGGCTGATCACGAAGCGCCCGACCGGAGTCAAATCGTTCAACGGGTCAAACGATACCTTCTTGATGTTGGGCAGGAGCGCCAGCGTGCCGGAGCCGCCATACACTATGGTGTAGCCGTCAGGTGCCGACTTTATCCCCTTCGTGAGGCCCGCTTCGCCAAAGAGATTCTCGATCTCGATGGGCTGGCCGAGCTTCTCCGCCATGCCCTTGGCGATGATGCGCGCCTGGATATCGGTCGCGGAGCCCGGCACCTCGGTGGCGATGAAACGGATCGGTTTGGTCGGATAGCTTTGCGCGCCGGCCATCGCCACGCTTGCCGCCAAACCGGCCACCACCGCCACGCCTTTCACGAATGCATAGCTCATCTTCGCGACCTTTCCTGGCTTCGCCCCGACGATCGCCGCGAAGATTGCACCTTCCGGGCCCGCAACGACAAGTGCGAAGCCGCCCACTTCCCCACGATGATTCGACGCTTCGACGGACTTGCAGCGGGGTGTCGCGTGGACGCGGATCCTGTGATAACGGCCAAGCCGCCTTGCGACCTCGAGGGCCTTGGGGCTCGCCCTCGCTTCTGAAACCTGCGCGCCCCTTCCGCCCGGGGCGTCGCCAGGACCCGACCAACTCGGCTAGGCACCCGCAAAGCTGGCGGTCTCCGGGGCGCGCTACCTTTCGTGTGAAGAGTGAGGAAAAGCCGGGCGGTACCCTGAGACCTTTAGGGTTTGGTTAACGAATCACCTTAGAATCAGGCCCGGGCTTGACGCGGAAGGGCTGAAACCGTGGCGGAAGAGGTCAGGTGGGGCGAGCTGGGCTGTCCGACGAAGACCGGGCTTTATCGGTTCGCCGGCGAGGAAATACGGGTCCGGAACATTCACATCGCGGTGGCCGAGAACGATCCGGTGGCGCTGTTTACGGTCGTGGCTTATCGCCCGCCGCTGGGTCGCGCGGAGTTCATGCTGGGACACCGCGTCGCTTGAGAGCATTCGGCTCCCGCCCGACGTGGCGGTGCAAGCCGCGCCGCGCCGGATGCCCGACGCCGTGAAATTTCGGGCTTTTGGCGCTGGAAATTGTGCTACGTGATCCGCGAGGTCGGGCACGATGCCTCGCCTTCCCACCAGCACCGGAAGCCGCAATGACCATCCGCCTGCACCGCGGCGATCTGCCGGACCTGTCGCACTACCGGACCTCGGCGGTCGCGATCGATACCGAGACCATGGGGCTGGCGCTGCGCCGTGACCGGCTTTGCGTGGTGCAACTGTCGCCCGGGGACGGCTCCGCCGATGTGGTGCGGATACCGGCGGAGGGGATCGCGGCCCCCAACCTCAAGCAGCTGCTGGCGGACGCCGCGATCCTCAAGATCTTTCATTTCGGGCGGTTCGATCTCGGCGTGCTGTGCGAGGCTCTGGGCGTCATGGCGAGCCCGGTTTATTGCACCAAGATCGCCTCGCGGCTGGCGCGCACCTATACGGACAAGCACGGGCTCAAGGACTTGGCGCGCGAGCTCCTCGGCGTCGATCTCTCCAAGCAGCAGCAGCTGTCGGACTGGGGCGCCGCCGATCTCACCGATTCGCAGGTCGCCTACGCGGCCTGTGACGTGCTCCACCTGCACGCCCTCAAGGACAAGCTCGACGCCATGCTGGTGCGGGAGGGGCGTGACGCGCTGGCGGCGGCGTGCTTCCGCTTTCTCCCCGACCGGGTGCGGTTGGACATCGCGGGCTGGGCGGCGGACGACATTTTTGCCCATTCCTGAGCCTGCCGAATGGGCCGCGGCGACACCGCGATGCCGTGGCCGGGCCACATTTGTCGGCTGTTCTGCGTGGTCGAAAAGGCTAGACTGGCCCGGGGGGGCCGGGTGATTCCTGCAGCGACGACAGGCGCCTGAGACGGGTGGGGCCCGCCGGGCGCAATTCGGGGTGAGCCGTTTGACCATCGCGTCGCCCATCGACCAACGCCCGCGCGGCTACGCCATGGGAAGCCGCGGCGACGGCGCACGCCTGTTGCGCAAGGCGATCCGTCACAGCCGCTACGTGCGCGCGCTGCGGCTGACGATCCCGCTCGCCGTCGTGGGCGCGGTCGCGGGCGGCCTGGTGGCGGCGCAATTCAATCCCTTGCGCATGCTCAGCGCGCTGCCGGTCGACTTCAGCAGCCTGGTGGTCTCCGGCACCAAGATCACCATGCAGGCGCCCCGCATCGCCGGCTTCACCAAGGATTCGCGGCCCTACGAGCTGACCGCGCGCGCGGCCGCGCAGGACGTCACCAATCCGAACACGATCGAGCTGCAAGGCCTCCACGGCAAGACCGAGATGCAGGACCAGGCGGTGTACGAGATGACGGCGGATGGCGGCCTCTACGACGCCAAGGCCGAAATGCTGACGCTGCGGCAGAACATCGTCTTCAAGTCGACCAGCGGGTTCGAGGTCTATCTGAGCGAGGCGGTCGTGGACGTCCACAGCAGCAACATGGTGTCGGAGAAACCGGTCCAGGTGCGGATGCAGCAGGGAACCATCAATGCCAACCGCATGGAGGTGCTGGAGTTCGGGCGACCTCATCCGTTTCGGTGGCGGCGTGACCATGGTGATGACGGCGGCCAACCATGCCATGCATCTCGATGGCAAGTCGGGGGCACAATGAAAGCGCATGTGATCTTTGCGGCGGCGCTGATAGGCTTCGTCCCGGCAAGCGTTGCTTCGGCGCAGAAAAATTCGGTTCCGCAAAACCAGGGGCTGCCCAATGCGCTGCAAGGCTTCTCGCAGAATCGCGACCAGCCGGTGCGGATCCAATCCGATGGGTTGGTGGTGCGCGACAAGGACAAGATGGCGACCTTCACCGGCAACGTGCATGTGACGCAGGGCGACACCGAGATGCGCAGCAAGGCGCTGGTGGTCTACTATGTGGACAACAGCAAGCCCGGCCAAGCCCCGGCCGGCACCATGAAGACGGTCCAGCCTGGAATCGGCGAGCAGCAGCAAATCCGCCGGATCGAGGCCACCGGTGGCGTGCTGGTGACCCAGAAGGAGCAGAATGCCGCCGGCGACACCGGTATTTTCGATATGCAGTCGAATACCGTGACGCTGAACGGCAATGTGGTGGTGACCCACGGCAAAGACGTCGTGCGCGGCCAGCGGTTGATCGTCGATCTCGGCACCGGCGTATCGCGTATCGATGGCGGCCGCGTCGACGCTCTGTTCGGATCGGCCGCCGAACGGCGAGGTCAGTGTTCCGGGTCAGCCGCCGCCGCGACCCTCACAGCGCAAATTGACCTGGTCCATACCAGGCAGATCCATGGATTTGAGGCCGGCGTGCGCAACCTCTTGGCTTCCTTCCGGCGCCGCCGGCCACCGCCAAGCCGGCGCCGGTCGACCGGTGATGATTGGCCGATGCCGATCGAGCTCCACTCCCTCGGCTGCCAGATCCCGGACCTCCGCGACGAGCCGATGGATTTGAGCTCGGCGCCGCCGCGCCGCCGACGGGCCGAGCCCGCCGCGCGGCCCACGGGACGCGCTGAACCGCGCTCCGGGCGGGCCGCCGAGCCACCGGCGCCGCGGTCGGAGCCAGCCGTCCTGCGGCCCGACCCGGCCGACCTGCGGGCCGAGCTGGCGGCGCTACGGCCGGAGCTGCAAGTGATACGGGGCGCGCCGCAAGCGGTCCGCGAGCCGCTGCCGCAGGCGGTCCGGGAGCCGCCGGCGCTGCCGCAGGTCCTGCGGCCCGAGCCCCCGGTGGCGCGCCCCGAGCCGCGGGCTGCACGGCCGAAATTGCAGACGGTCCGCCCGGATCAGGCGCCGCCGCGCGCCGACTGTCTGGCCGCCGTGGGCCTCAGCAAGAGCTTCTCGGGCCGCAAGGTCGTCAACAATGTCAGCATTCATGTGCGCCGCGGCGAGGCGGTCGGGCTGCTTGGTCCCAACGGCGCCGGCAAGACCACGGTGTTCTACATGATCACCGGGCTGATCAAGGCCGACCGCGGCCGCATCGAGCTCGACGGCCAGGACGTCACCCGCCTGCCCATGTATCAGCGGGCGCGGCTCGGGGTCGGGCTATCTGCCGCAGGAAGCCTCGATTTTCCGCGGTCTCAATGTGGAGGAGAATATCCGCGCGGTGCTGGAGGTGACCGAGCCCGATCGTCGCCGCCGCGAGGCCGATCTCGGACGCGCTCATGGAGGAGTTCGGCATCACCCGTCTGCGCAAGACGCCCTCGATCGCGCTCTCGGGCGGCGAACGCCGCCGGGTCGAGATCGCGCGTGCGCTGGCGAGCCGGCCGAGCTACATGCTGCTGGACGAGCCGTTTGCCGGCATCGATCCCAAGGCGGTGGTGGAGATCCAGAAGCTGGTCCGGCACCTCACCAATCGCGGTATCGGGGTGCTGATCACCGACCACAATGTGCGCGAGACCCTGGACCTGACCGACCGCTGCTACATCATCTATTCGGGCGCGGTGCTGATGGAGGGCGGCAAGGACCAGATCGTGAACGACCCTGAGGTCCGCCGCCTCTATCTGGGCGAGGAATTCCGCATTTCCTAAAAGCCCAGCCAGGATTTTAGCGGTCCGTCCGAAGGGCTTAACGCCGGCCAAGCGAACTGGTATACACGGACGTCCGGAACCCTATAAGCAAGAATGGAAGCAAGAACCGGACCAGTTCCTAAACTCGACGTCTCCGTAGGCGACATGGCGCTATCCCAAAGACTTCAACTCCGGCAGAGCCACGCGCTGGTGATGACGCCGCAGCTGATGCAGGCCATCAAGCTGCTGCAGCTCTCCAACCTCGACCTCGTCGGCTATGTGGAAAGCGAGCTCGAGCGCAATCCGCTGCTCGAGCGCACCGGCGAGGGCGAGGCCGAGGCGCGAGCCGCCAGCGCCGGAGCGGGACGCTGCCGCCGACGATCGCCCGGCTGCCGATTGGACCGAGGGCAGCTTCGCGGCGCCGCGGCGAGGCGGTGGCGGAGCGCCCGGACGGCGAGGTCAGCGGCGGCGACGACGGCGAGCCGGCGGCGCCGCGCGCCGAGCGCCGAGCAGTCGGCGGGCTACACCGACTGGACCGGGGCCGGCACCGGCCGCCAGCCGGACGGCGAATACAATCTGGAAGCCTTCGTCTCGGCCGAGCGGACGCTCGCGGACCATCTGGCCGAGCAGCTGGTGCTGGCGGTGGTCGATCCGGCGCGCCGTCTGATCGGGCAATATCTCATCGATCTGGTCGACGAGGCCGGCTATCTCACCGGCGATCTCGCCCACGTCGCCGACAAGCTCGGCGCGCCGCTCGGCGCGGTCGAGGCCATGCTGGCGGTCCTGCAGAGCTTCGATCCGCCCGGCGTGTGCGCGCGCAATCTGACCGAATGCCTCGCGATCCAGCTGCGCGAGCGCAACCGCTTCGATCCCGCCATGCAGGCGCTGGTCGCCCATCTCGATCTGCTGGCGAAGCGGGATCTGGCGGGCCTCAAGAAAGCCTGCGGGGTGAGCGAGGAGGATCTCATCGACATGATCGCGGAAATCCGCCATCTCAATCCGAAGCCGGGCCTGGCGTTCGGAACCACGCTGGTGCAGCCGATCGTGCCGGATGTGTTCGTGCGGCCGGGCGTCGACGGCGGCTTTCTGGTCGAGCTCAATTCCGAGACGCTGCCCAAGGTGCTGGTCAACCAGAGCTACTACACGCAGGTCGCCAAGACCGCCCGCAACGACCAGGAGAAGACCTATCTGGCCGATTGCCTGCAGACCGCGACCTGGCTGATCCGCGCGCTCGATCAGCGCGCCCGGACCATCCTCAAGGTCTCGACCGAGATCGTGCGGCAGCAGGACGCCTTCTTCGTGCACGGGGTCCAGCATCTGCGTCCGCTCAATCTCAAGACCGTCGCCGATGCGATCTCCATGCACGAGTTCGACGGTCTCGCGCGTCACCGCCAACAAATACATGGCGACCAGCCGCGGCATCTTCGAGCTGAAATATTTCTTCACCTCGGCGATCGCGGCCGCCGACGGCAGCGAGGCCCATTCCGCCGAGGCGGTGCGCCACCGCATCAAGCAGCTCATCGATGCCGAGAGCCCGCGCGCGGTGCTCTCCGACGACACCATCGTGGAGCGGCTGCGCGGCGCCGGCATCGAGATCGCGCGGCGCACCGTCGCCAAATATCGCGAGGCCATGCGCATACCCTCCTCGGTGCAGCGCCGGCGCGAGAAGCAGACCTCGGCGCGGGCGAGCCACGTGAAGCGCCGCGACCGCGACCGCCATCTGGCGGCGCACGCCGGCTGATCCTATCTATGGATGAGGTGGGCGCGGTCGACCGGGGCATACGTAGATGTCGCTAGGACCGATGTCGGTAACATCGACGTCGGGTAAATCTCGGTAATCGGAGGCCCTCATGTCGTTTCGCGTCTCGGGCAGGAACATCGACGTCGGCGAGGCGTTGCGCGCGCGCATCAACGAGCGGATCGCGGAGGTTACCGCGAAATATTTCGACGGCGGGTTCTCCGGCCATGTCACGGTCGGCAAGGAAGGTTTCGGGTTCCGCACCGAATGCGTGATCCATCTCGATTCCGGCATCATGCTCGAAGCCGAGGCCATGGCGGCGGACGCCTATGCGAGCGCCGACCAGGTGGCGGGGCGGATCGAGAAGCGGCTGCGCCGCTACAAGCGCCGGCTCAAGAATCATCAGGCGGCGCGACCGGACGGCGACGCGCCGGAAGCGCAGCCGGCACCACGGATCGCAGGCGCCGAGCTACATCATCGCGACGCCCGAGCACGACGACGACGACGGCGAGAGTACGGGGTTCGATCCGGTCATCATCGCGGAATCGACCACCGCCCTCAAACGCCTTTCGGTCAGCGACGCCGTGATGGAGCTCGATCTGACCGGGGCGGCGGTCGTGGTGTTCCGGCACGCCGGGCACGGCCGCGTCAACCTGGTCTACCGCCGCGGCGACGGCCATATCGGCTGGATCGATCCGCCGATGATCGAGGCGCAAGGATCGAGGCGCAAGACGTCCATTGACGCCCATTGACGGCGCGTCGGGCGGCTCCTTATGGTCCGGCGCCTTCTATAGGGCGTTTTCAGGACCGGCGAAACCGGTTTTCCGTCCGAAAATGCGACCCGGTGAGCGCCCTGACGGGTGCGCACCATAAACGGTGAACCACTCTAGCGACGTCCGCCCGCAGAGCTTCCCGGATCCCTGGAAGAGTTCCATGCCGCTTGCCGATCTCGTCGCGCCCAATGCCGTCATTCCGGCACTCAAGGTCAATGGCAAGAAGCAGGCGCTGCAGGAGCTCGCCGCCAAGGCGGCCGAGTTGAGCGGGCAGAACGAGCGCGCCATATTCGAGATTCTGCTGCAGCGGGAGAAGCTCGGCTCGACCGGCGTCGGCAACGGGGTCGCCATACCGCACGGCAAGCTCGCCAAGCTCAACAAGCTGTTCGGTCTGTTCGCGCGGCTGGCGCGGCCGGTGGATTTCGAGGCGCTCGACGGCCAGCCGGTCGACCTGGTGTTCCTGCTGCTGGCGCCCGAAGGCGCCGGCGCCGATCATCTCAAGGCGCTGGCGCGCGTGGCGCGTCTGCTGCGCGATCCCGAGGTCGCGCGCAAGCTGCGCGATTCGCGCGACGCGCAAGGCGCTCTACGCGGTGCTGGCGATGCCGCCGGCGAGCGCGGCCTGAGCAACCCGAAACTCGTCATGCCCGCGCTTGTCGCGGGTACCCCACGTCTTTGCAGCCATGCACCGCCAAAGACGTGGATGGCCGGCCCAAGCCCGGCCACGACGAAATTGAGCGAACGACGAAGGAGCGCCGACCACCCGCCCCCGAGCCTGGCGCGCCTCAATGCACGCTGACGGTCTCGAGCTCCTGGCTCCAGGCATTGGCGATCGCGGCCTCGCGGCTGTCGGTGAGCATGATCGGCGTGCCGTCGGCGGCATGCAGCGCGAACAGCGTCGAGACCGGGCGCGATCTGCGGCGCCTGCGGGAACAGTGCCTGCACGTCCTCGGAGCGGATGCTCTTCACATAGGCGATCTTGCCGTCGCCGAGCAGCGCCAGCGCTTCGGGCGAGATCATGGTGTCGTTGAAGCTATGTCGTTCATATTGCGGTTCATGGCCCTCAACTCCTTTCTACATCAACGGTCGAGTCCTGGATTAAGTTTCAGTCCCTCCAGGATCAGCCTCACTCATGGTCCGTGATGCTGATCGTCTTGACCAGCCGGCCCGGCTCCGGGCGGGCGAGATCGATCGACAAGAGACCGTTGTTGAGGTCGGCTCCCAGCACCTCCATGCCGTCCGCCAGCACGAAGGTGCGCTGGAATTGGCGCGCCGCGATGCCGCGGTGGAGATATTGCCGGGTCTTGTCGTCGTGTTGCCGTCCGCGGATGACGAGCTGGTTCTCCTCGACCGTCACGTCGAGCTGATCGCGGGTGAAGCCGGCGACCGCCAGCGTGATCCGCAGGCGCTCGGGACGGCAATCCTGCAGGGGCGACCCGCTCGATATTGTAGGGCGGATAGCCGTCCGAGGATTTGGTGACGCGCTCGAGCGCTCGCTCGATCTCGTCGAATCCGAGCAGGAACGGGCTGGACAGGGACGGAACTCGGGACATCGTTTCAAAGTCCTTTGCAAGCGACTTTGACGGAGGCCCTTGCGGCGCCTCCCTCGACCGGCGGCGGACGGGCCCTCATGGCCCGCCCGCATCCCGGCTTCCATCAATATGGTGCGACCCGGTTAAACCTTCAAGAACGGCCGCGGAGCAGCCCCGGGAGCGTTTGCGGCTATTTGATCAGCTCCCCGATCTTGTCCACGATCGGCTTGGGGGTGGCGTAGATCTTCTTGATCAGTGCGGCGAGATGCTCGCCGTCCTCCGGCTCCACATCGAGCATGTTGCGCTTGGCATCCTCGAGGAATTCCGGGTCCTTCATGGTGGCCGTGAAGGCATCGCGCACCATCTTCAGGCGGTCCGCCGGCAGGTCGGGCGGGGCCACGAACGGGCGGCCGATGCCTTGGCCCGCATAGAGAAACTCGATCGCCAGCCGGTCGTCTCGGGTTGCGCGCCAGGTCGGCCACGAACGGCACGTCCTTGAGCTCCGGATTGGGGGCGGCGCCGCCCTGGAACAGGATCGTGACCTTCTTGCTCGGGATCCAATCCGGCCGCTTGCCGGAGACGCTGTCGAGGCTTTCGCAGATGCCATCGACCTCGCCGCGCTCCATGGCGAGAAACACGTCGGAAGAGGACGGAAATCCGGCGATGATCTTGAACTTCATGCCGAGCAGCGCATTGAGCGCCTTCGGGTAGGAGTGGGTGCCGGTGCCGACCCCGGTATCGCCCACGATCAGCTCCTTGTCGTAGAGATCCTTGAGCGTCTTCACCTTGGCGGTGCTGTTGGCGATGCAGACATTGGTCTCGGTGGTCGGCGTTCCGAGCCAGGTGATCCTGGTCGGATCGAAGCGCGCCCCGACCGCGCCGGTGATCGGCCCCAAGGCGGCGTCGCGCGCGATGATTCCCATCACGCTGCCGTCCTTGGGGGCGAGATTGTAGATGTTGTTGGCGGCCACGAAGCTGCCGGCGCCCGGCATGTTCTGCGGCACCACGGTGGGATTGCCGGGCAGATGCTGGCCGATGTGGCGGGCCACCACGCGGCCCCACAGATCGTAGCCGCCGCCGGCCCCGAAGCCGATCAGCATCTGCACGTTCCGGCCGGCGAGGCTGGGGCCGGCTTGCGCCCGCGCGGGCGCCGGCTCGAGGCACGCAAGCGCCGCGAGCGCCGCGAACGATGCGGCAATCCATTGCACGGACCTGGACATGAGCAACCTTCTTTCTGATGCACCGTCGCGACCGGACCAGCGCGCTATTCTAGGGATGCGGGGACGGCAAGGATAGCGCCGGCCCAAGCGGCGCTGCACGACCGCCGCGATCGCGCTATGCTGCGATTCCCACGCCGGCAGCGGCACATCGCGCAGGAGCACACGAAACAGCATGTCGGAGCCGATCTGGAACCAATTCCTCACGCCGCGCGACCGAGCCGTGTTCGCGGCCTCGGGCTACGGTGCGCGCGGCGGCTTCGGCGAGCGCCCCGCTCTCCTGGTGATCGACGTCAACTGGGCATTTTGCGGCGACAAGCCCGAGCCGATCCTCGAATCGATCAAGCGCTGGCGCAATTCCTGCGGGGAGGATGCCTGGGAGGCGCTGCCTTATATCGGGGCGCTGATCGACAAATGCCGCCAGAAGGGCGTTCCGGTGATCTACACCACCGGGGTGCGGCGCGCCGACAACTGGGACGGCGGCTCCTGGCTGTGGAAGAACGCGCGGGGCGCCGAGGATGCCGGCGCGCGTGCCAGCAATCTCGACGGCAACGAGATCGTCACTCCGATTGCGCCGGGGCCGCGGGATATCGTGGTCTGCAAGCAGAAGCCGTCCGGCTTCTTCGGCAGCAACCTGGCGAGCTATCTGACGCTCTTGCGCTGCGACAGCGTGATCGTCACCGGCACCACCACGTCGGGTTGCGTGCGTGCCACCGTGCTCGACGCCTTCAGCCTCAATTACCGGGTCGCGCTCGCCGAGGAGGCTTGCTTCGACCGCTCGCAGGCGAGCCACGCCATCAATCTTTGCGACATGAACGCGAAATATGCCGATGTGGTGAAGACCGCGGAAGTGCTGGCGTTTCTCGACGGCCTGGCGGCCGGGATGTTCGAGCTGCCCAAAGGCGCCGCCGGCTGACCGCCCGAATTGGCATTCCGGCCCGGAGAAGCTATCTATCCGCCCGGCAGCTCACCTTGCCTTTAGGAACCGTTTCAATGGACGACCAACCTCCGGACCGCCTTTCCAACGATCCCGGCAGCCCATTTTATGACGCGGCGCTACTCGAGCGCGGCATCGGCATACGCTTCAAGGGCGTCGAGAAGAACAATGTCGAGGAGTATTGCGTGAGCGAAGGCTGGGTCCGGGTGGCGCACGCGACCGCCAAGGACCGCAACGGTAATCCCATGACCATCAAGCTCAGCGGTGCGGTCGAGCCGTATTTCCGGACCGCCAAGCCGGGCTGAGTATTTGTAGACGGCGAAGGCGCCGCCCGGCGGAACTTTGCGGGATGGGCTCGCGTTCTCATCGCGTGCAGTCGCGAGGATGATGCCATGGCCCCGAAACGAGATCGAGCACCGCAAGACGTTCCTAATTCGCTGCCGAAGGACGCGCGTACCGATGTCCTGCCGGACACCGCGCGCGCCGCGCCGGGCCCGCAGAGCTCCCCCGAATCGCCAGCCTCGACCGCGGAAGAGATCGCCCCAGACGGCGGCGCGGCCGATCACCCCATCCATGACGACGATCTGGAGGATCGCGATTCGGAGGACTACGAGCGTGACATCGATCAGATCGACGAGGCTGCGGCTCTCGATGTCGCGTTGCGTCGGCATAGCTGAGGGCTGCGCCACCGGGCACATCGGGCCCGAGACGTACGTACAACAACGTACGCATGCCGTGGGGGCGCCCGGCCATCACTGTGTCGCGGTAGCGCAGCTCCGCCGATCAGCGCGCCTGCAGGCGCGAAACCGAGCTGAATTTTGGTGGAGCCAGTCGGAATCGAACCGACGACCTCTTGAATGCCATCCAAGCGCTCTCCCAACTGAGCTATGGCCCCAACTCGAGGACGCGGGTCGGGAACCAACCGCGTCCGGAATTGATACTTGCGTAAACCTTCAAGCCGGTCCTGCACCCATGATGCGATGCCGCCGGCCTGAAACCAGGAGCCTCAAGCCGCGAGCGCGGCCCGAGACCAGAGCCTGAAATCACAGATCGCGCAGAACCTCAAGGCTCTTCCTCGTTCTCCACGTCGCCGATGATGTCGGCCACGTCGTCGTCGCCCTCCTCCTGCTCCTCGATGAAGGCGGCGTCGTCCAGCTGCTCGTCCTCGATCTCGATCTCCTCGTCGGCGCCGTCCACGGCCTCGCCTTCGGGGATCTTCTTGCCGCCCTCGACCTCGGCATCGGCCTCCTCCAGCGAGACGAACTCGGCCTCCTGGGTCTCCGGCACCACCGCCTCCTCGGCCGCGGCCGCCTGGGCGCGCGCCGGCTCCGCCCGCGAGCGCGACGTGACGGCGGCGAGCTGCAGAACGGTGTGGCACTTCGGACAGACGATCGGGTCCTTGCCGAGGTCGTAGAACTTTGCGGCGCAATTGCCGCAGAGGCGTTTAGTGCCGAGCTCGGGTTTTGCCACGGTCCGGGATCCTTGCGCGGGATGAAAAGAGGCTGCTTCACTTGGCTAGTCGCACCGGCTCTGTCAATAGGACTTGGGCGCCCGTGTCTTGCCGCCCGGCCGGGCCAACCGTCGATCCGCTGCCGCCGCAAGGCGGTGGCGGGCGCCGATGACGCCGCCGGGGCAGCGTGATAGGACACGCGCCCGCCCGAGGTGATCCCTGGTGACCAATTCCGCCAAAGCTCCGCTCGCCGCCCGCCGCTGCGGCCCACTGCTGGGCCGGGTGCGCGTGCCCGGCGACAAATCGATCTCCCACCGGGCCTTGATCTTCGGCGCGCTCGCGGTCGGCGAAACCGGCATTTCCGGCCTGCTCGAAGGCGATGATGTGCTGCGCACCGGCGCCGCCATGCGGGCGCTCGGCGCCGAGGTCGAGCGCACCGGGGAGGGGCTCTGGCGCATTCACGGGGTCGGGGTCGGAGGCTTGCGAACGCCGGCCGGAGTGCTCGATTTCGGCAATTCCGGTACCGGTTGCCGGCTGATGCTGGGCGCGGTGGCGGGTTGCCCGATCACCGCGACCTTCGACGGGGATGCCTCGCTGCGCCGGCGGCCCATGCGGCGCATCCTCGACCCGATCGCCCTGATGGGGGCGCAGGCTGTGCGGGTGGCGGATGGCGGCCGGCTGCCCATCACGGTGGCGGGCGCGCGCGACCCGGTCCCGATTCTCTATCGCACCCCGGTGCCCTCGGCGCAGATCAAGTCGGCGGTGCTGCTCGCGGGCCTCGGCGCCCCCGGCGAGACCATCGTGATCGAGACCGAGGCGAGCCGCGACCACACCGAGCGCCTGCTCGCGCATTTCGGGGCCGAGGTCACGGTGGTGCAGGAGGGGCCGCACGGCCGCCGGATCACCCTGAAGGGCCAGCCCGAGCTGCGCCCCGCCCCGGTGGTGGTGCCGGCCGATCCGTCCTCGGCTGCGTTCCCGATGGTGGCGGCCCTGATCGTGCCGGGCTCCGACGTGATCGTGACCGAGGTCATGACCAATCCGCTGCGCACCGGGCTCATCACCACGCTGCACGAGATGGGGGCCCGCATCGAGACCCAGGAGGTGCGCGGCGATGCCGGCGAGGCGATGGCGGATTTCCGCGTCCGGGCCTCGGGCCTGCATGGGGTCGACGTGCCGGCCGCGCGCGCGCCCTCGATGATCGACGAATATCCGATCCTGGCGGTCGCGGCCGCTTTCGCCCACGGCACCACCATCATGCGCGGCCTCAAGGAGCTGCGGGTCAAGGAATCCGACCGCCTCGCCGCCGTGACCGAGGGTCTGCGGGCCAACGGGGTCGCGGTCGAGATCGACGGCGACGACCTGATCGTGCACGGCACCGGCAGCGTGCCGGGCGGCGGTCTGGTCGAGACCCACATGGATCACCGCATCGCCATGTCGTTCCTGGTGATGGGGCTCGCCGCCGGCCAGCCGGTCGGGATCGACGATGGCGCGTTCATCGCCACCAGCTTCCCGGGATTCGTGCCGATGCTGCGGGGGCTCGGGGCCGAGCTGTCATGATCATCGCCATCGATGGGCCGGCGGCGTCCGGCAAAGGCACGCTGGGCAAGCGGCTGGCGGCCCATTACGGGTTGCGGCACCTCGATACCGGGTTGCTCTACCGGGCGGTCGCCCAGGCGCTCATCGATGCCGGCCGCCCGCTCGACGATACGGTGGGCGCCGTCGCGGCCGCCCAGGCGCTGGAGCCGGCGCGCTTCGACGAGCCGGCGCTCAAACGCCATGCCGTCGGGGAGGCGGCCTCGCTGGTTTCCGCCATCCCGCAGGTGCGGGCCGCCTTGCTGGCCTTCCAGCGGGATTTCGGCCGCTCCTCGCCGGGCGCGGTGCTGGACGGCCGCGACATCGGCACCGTCATCTTTCCGGACGCGGAGGTTAAGATTCTGGTAACCGCGACCCCTCAAGAGCGCGCCCGCCGCCGCGCCCTGGAGCTGCGGGCGGCCGGCGGGCAGGCGAGCGAGCCCGAGATCCTGGCCGATATCCTGCGCCGCGACGAGCGCGACACTACGCGGGCGGTCGCCCCGCTCAAACCCGCCCCCGATGCGCACTTGCTCGATACCACGCATTTGGATATAGACGCCGCATTCCGGGCCGCCGTCGATATCGTCGAAGCCGTCCGAGCAGGCCGGAAGCGCGGCTGACCGTGCTTCCGTCGTGGAGGGTTCAGCCTGCTCCGCCCGCTTCACCTTTGGCCGGTTTCTGACGGCTTGACCGGATCCGAACCATCGTTTCGATCGCGCGTTCATGCGCCGGGGCCTCCGTTGACCGGGGGCGCCGAAGGTCGCCCAGGCTTTCAAGTCATCGAGACTTGAAGCCGTTCGTGGCTTTCGGTGCGCGCGTCCGAGACGTTCATCAACTCAAATCCGGCGCTGACCGCTATCTGGGAGCATTCATGGCCACTGCTGTCGCCACTGCCGCACCGTTGCACGAGGATTTCGCCGCCCTGCTGGATGAGTCGTTTGGAAACGGCAATCTGCAGGAAGGCTCCGTCATCAAGGGAACCGTCGTCGGCATCGAGAAGGACGTCGCCGTCATCGACGTCGGCCTCAAGACCGAGGGACGGGTGCCGCTGCGGGAGTTCTCCGGGCCCGGGCGGGCCAACGAGCTCAAGGTCGGCGACACCGTCGAGGTCTATCTGGAGCGGGTCGAGAATGCGCTCGGCGAGGCGGTGCTCTCGCGCGACAAGGCGCGCCGCGAGGAGAGCTGGGGCAAGCTCGAGAAGGCGTTCCAGGGCAACGAGAAGGTGACCGGCGTCATCTTCAACCAGGTCAAGGGCGGCTTCACGGTCGATCTCGACGGCGCGGTGGCGTTCCTGCCACGCAGCCAAGTCGACATCAGGCCGATCCGCGACGTCACCCCGCTCATGAACGTGCCGCAGCCGTTCCAGATCCTCAAGATGGACCGCCGCCGCGGCAACATCGTGGTGTCGCGCCGCACCGTGCTGGAGGAGACTCGCGCCGAGCAACGCCAGGAGCTGGTGCAGAATCTCGAGGAGGGCCAGGTCATCGACGGCGTGGTCAAGAACATCACCGACTACGGCGCCTTCGTGGATCTGGGCGGCATCGACGGCCTGCTGCACGTCACCGACATCGCCTGGCGGCGGGTCAATCATCCGACCGAGGTGCTCACCATCGGCCAGCAGGTGAAGGTCAAGATCATCAAGATCAACCACGAGACCCACCGCATCTCGCTCGGCATGAAGCAGCTGCAGGACGATCCGTGGCAGGGCATCGAGGCCAAGTTCCCGGTCGGCACCCGGTTCAAGGGCCGCGTCACCAACATCACCGACTACGGCGCCTTCGTCGAGCTCGAGCCCGGCATCGAGGGCCTGATCCACGTCTCCGAGATGTCCTGGACCAAGAAGAACGTGCATCCAGGCAAGATCGTCTCCACCTCCCAGGAGGTCGAGGTGCAGATCCTCGAGGTCGATTCGGTCAAGCGGCGCATCTCGCTCGGCCTCAAGCAGACCATGCGCAATCCCTGGGAGGTGTTCATCGAGAAATATCCGCCCGGCACCGAGGTCGAGGGCGAGGTCAAGAACAAGACCGAGTTCGGCCTGTTCCTCGGGCTCGACGGCGACGTCGACGGCATGGTGCATCTCTCCGATCTCGACTGGAAGCGGCCCGGCGAGCAGGTCATGGAGGAGTACAAGAAGGGCGACATGGTCAAGGCGCAGGTGCTCGACGTGGACGTCGAGAAGGAGCGCATCTCGCTCGGCATCAAGCAGCTCGAAGGCGATCCCTTCACCACCGAGAGCGCCGGCGACATCAAGAAGGGCGCGGTGGTCACCGGAGAGGTCACCGAGGTCAAGGAGGCCGGCATCGATGTGAAGATCATCGGCACCGATCTCACCGCCTTCATCAAGCGCTCGGAGCTGGCGCGCGATCGCGGCGAGCAGCGGCCGGAGCGGTTCGCGGTCGGCGAGAAGGTCGACGCGCGGGTCACCCAGTTCGACCGCCGCAGCCACAAGATCACGGTCTCCATCAAGGCGCTCGAGGTGGCCGAGGAGAAGGAGGCGATCGCCCAATACGGCTCGTCGGATTCGGGCGCGACGCTGGGCGACATTCTCGGCACCGCGCTCAAGCGCGCCGGCGAGAAGGGCGAGAAGGCGGAGGAAGAAAAGGCCGACGACGAGGAATAGTCGTCGTCGGTCTGTTTGCTTCACCGTCTATGATTGTCAAATGAGCACGCGACAGTGCCGCGAAGCTCTCCCCTCCCCCACAAAGGGGGGGAGTTCACGAGGCGCCGCCACCGCTCAACTCGCCAACTGCAAGGAACGCAAAAATGTCGCTCGATGCCGATCAAATCGTCGATCGCCGCCGGTTGCGGCGCAAGCTGACTTTCTGGCGCGTCTTCGCCGTGGTCCTGGCCATCGCGGCGGTGGTCGCCCTCGCCGCCGCCTCGCGCGGGCCCGGCTTCGAGATGCTGACCGGCCAGTCCGGCGCCTCGATCGCCCGGGTATCGATCACCGGCCTCATTCGCAGCGACCAGGAGCGGGTCGAGGCGTTCGACCGGCTGGGCCGCTCGCGCGCCAAGGCCGTGATCGTGCACATCAACAGCCCGGGCGGCACCACGGCCGGCTCCGAGGAGCTGCATCACTCCTTGATCGCGCTTAAGGGCAAGAAGCCGATGGTGGTGGTGGTCGACGGGCTCGCTGCGTCGGGCGGCTACATCGCGGCCATCGCGGCCGACCACATCATTGCGCAGGAGACCTCGCTGGTCGGCTCGATCGGCGTGCTGTTCCAGTTCCCCAATGTGAGCGAGCTGCTGGGCAAGATCGGCGTCGCCATGGAGGAGATCAAGTCGTCGCCCCTCAAGGCGGCGCCCAACGGCTTCGAGCCGACCAGCCCGGCGGCGCGCGCCGCGATCGCCGACCTGGTCAGCGATTCCTACGCCTGGTTTCGCG
Source organism: uncultured Alphaproteobacteria bacterium (assembly GCA_963721005.1). Classification (GTDB taxonomy): domain Bacteria; phylum Pseudomonadota; class Alphaproteobacteria; order Rhizobiales; family Xanthobacteraceae; genus VAZQ01. Next base: position 172,869 of record CAVRHR010000004.1, read on the forward strand.
ACCTGGTGAAGAATCGCCGGCAGCTCGACGATGCCGGGCTCGACCGCGTCGCCGACGGCCGCGTCTTCACCGGCCGCCAGGGCGTGCCGCTGCGGCTGGTCGACGAGCTCGGCGACGAGCAGACCGCGATCGCCTGGCTGGCCAAGGAGAGCAATGTCGATCCCAAGACCCCGGTGCGGGACTATCCGCTGCACGATCGGCTGAGCGACCTGTCGTTCCTGCACACCGCCGTGAGCGCGGTGCTGGGTGCGGCCGGCTATGGCGCGCTGGCGCAGCGCTTCGACGAATGGGGCGGCGCGCGGGCAATCGACCAGCTCAACCTTGACGGTCTTCTGGCGCTTTGGCACCCTTCCGCCGGCAATTAGATTCCTTCGAGGCTCATGAGGCGGCGGCCACCATGATCAAATCCGAGCTCGTTCAGCGCATCTCCACGCAGAACCCGCATCTCTATCAACGCGACGTCGAGAATATCGTGAACGCCATCCTGGGCGAGATCATCGCCGCCATGGCACGCGGTGACCGGGTCGAGCTGCGCGGCTTCGGGGCGTTCTCGGTCAAGCACCGGCCGGCCCGCTCCGGCCGCAACCCACGCACCGGCGCCCATGTCTCAGTCGACCGCAAATCGGTGCCGTTCTTCAAGACCGGCAAGGAAATGCGCGAGCGGCTCAATCGCCCGACCGCCTGAGCGGCCGGCCGCGCAGCCATGATCCGCAAAATCGTCACGGCGCTGGTCCTGATCCTGGTGGCGCTGGTCCTGATCGCCTTCGCGGTCGCCAATCGCCAGGTCGTCACCGTCTCGCTCGACCCGTTCGATGCGGCGAACCCGGCCCTGGTGCTGGCGCAGCCTATGTACCTCTTTGCCTTCGGCCTGGTGATCGGCGGCGTCGTGCTGGGCGGCTGCGCCACCTGGCTGCGGCAGGCCAAGTGGCGGGCGCGAGCGCGCCGTGCCGAGGCAGAGCTCGCCGCCCTGCGGGCCCGACCCGGCCGGGAGGGTGCGGCCGCCCCGGCCGGCAATACCCGGCCCCGCTTGGTCATCCCGCCGCCCGCGGCCTGAGGGGCCGCGCGCGCAAGCGGGACTCCACTTTTCCGCAAAATGCTCTAAAGCCGGGGGCGGACCGTAGGATGGGTTGAGCGCTTGCGAAACCCATCGGCGGCGGTTGATGGGTTTCGCATAGCCCGTTGAAGACGGGCGTAAACGCCCTAATGTGCTCAACCCATCCTACGAGACAGACATCCGGAACCCGGCATGCCCGTGCTGATCAAAATCTGCGGCCTGACGACGCCGGTCGCGCTCGACGCGGCGCTCGACGCGGGCGCCGATATGGTGGGCTTCGTGTTCTTCGGGCCGTCGCCGCGTCATATCGGCTTCGAGGCGGTGCGGATGCTCGGCGAGCGGGTGGCCGGCCGCGCCCGCAAGGTCGCGGTCTCGGTCGACGCCACCGACGAGCTCCTGAAGAAATGCATCGCCGCCCTCAAGCCAGACCTCCTGCAGCTGCACGGCAAGGAGCCGCCGGAGCGTGTTGCCGTGATCCGCTCCCGCTTCGGGCTGCCGGTGATCAAGGCGTTGCCGATCCGCGAGCGCGCCGATCTGTCCTCGGTCCAGCTCTACGCCAAGGTCGCCGATCTGCTCATGTTCGATGCGCGGGCGCCGCGCGCCGCCAGCCGTCCGGGCGGGCATGGGCAGTCGTTTGATTGGCGGCTCTTGGAAAATCTCGCGGTGCCGGTGCCGTTCGTGCTTTCGGGCGGGCTCGATCCCGGCAACGTGGCCGAGGCGCTGCGCATCACCCGGGCGGACGGCCTCGACGTATCCAGCGGTGTCGAGCATGCGCCGGGCGAGAAGGACGTCGAAAAGATCCGCGCCTTCATCCGCGAAGCCCGGGAGGCCGATGCGAAGCTGCAGACGCGCCGCTCGGCCGCCCGCCAGTAGGTTTCTGAAAGTGGAGTCGATGTCGGTCCAGCAACCCAATTCCTTCCGCACCGGTCCCGACGAGCGCGGACATTTCGGCATCTATGGGGGCCGTTTCGTCGCCGAGACCCTGATGCCGCTGATCCTCGACCTGGACCGGGCCTATGCGGACGCCAAGGCGGATCCGGCGTTCCGGCGCGAGATGGAATTCCATCTCACCCACTATGTGGGCCGGCCCTCGCCGCTGTATTTCGCCGAGCGCATGACCGCGCATTGTGGCGGTGCCAAAATCTACTTCAAGCGCGAGGACCTCAACCACACCGGCGCCCACAAGGTGAACAATGTGCTGGGCCAGATCATGCTGGCGCGCCGCATGGGCAAGCCGCGCATCATCGCGGAGACCGGGGCCGGCATGCACGGGGTGGCGACCGCCACGCTGTGCGCCAAGTTCGGCCTGCGCTGCATCGTCTATATGGGATCGGTCGACGTGGAGCGGCAGCAGGCCAATGTGCTGCGCATGAAGGCGCTCGGCGCGGAGGTGCGGCCGGTGACCTCCGGCTCCAACACCCTCAAGGATGCCATGAATGAGGCGCTGCGGGACTGGGTCACCAACGTGGCCGACACGTTCTATTGCATCGGCACGGTCGCGGGCCCGCATCCCTATCCGATGATGGTGCGCGACTTCCAATCGGTGATCGGCGAGGAGACCCGCGCGCAGATGCAGGCGGCGGAAGGCCGGCTGCCGGATTCGCTCATCGCCTGCATCGGCGGCGGCTCCAATGCGATGGGGCTGTTCCATCCGTTCCTCGACGACCCGAGCGTCGAGATCTACGGCGTCGAGGCCGCCGGCCATGGCTTGACCGGCCTGCATGCGGCCTCGATCGCGGGCGGCCGGCCTGGCGTGCTGCATGGCAACCGCACCTATCTGCTGATGGACGAGGACGGGCAGATCGAGGAGGCCCATTCGATCTCGGCCGGCCTCGACTATCCGGGCATCGGGCCCGAGCATGCCTGGCTCAACGACATCAAGCGGGTGAAATACCTTTCCGCCACCGACGACGAGGCGGTCGCGGCGTTCGGGCTGTGCTCGCGGCTGGAGGGCATCATCCCGGCGCTCGAGCCGGCCCATGCGCTCGCCCGCGTGCTCGACATCGCGCCCGCCAAGCCAACGGATCACCTGATGGTGGTGAACGTGTCGGGGCGCGGCGACAAGGATCTGTCCAGCGTCGATGATTACCTGAAACGGCATTGCTCATGAGCACGCGCATCGAGCAGCACTTCGCCGCCATCGCGGCGCAACGCCGCGCCGCGCTGGTCGCCTTCGTGACCGCCGGCGATCCGGACTATGCGACCTCGCTCGCCATCCTGCGGGCGCTGCCCGCCGCCGGCGCCGACGTGATCGAGCTCGGCATGCCGTTCACCGATCCGATGGCGGACGGCCCGGCCATCCAGGCCTCCTCGCTGCGGGCGCTCGCGGCCGGGCAGAACATGAAGCGGACGCTCGATTTGGTGAGCGAGTTCCGCGCCGCCGATGCCGCCACCCCGATCGTGCTGATGGGCTACTACAATCCGATCTACATCTATGGGGTCGAGCGCTTTCTCGTCGACGCCAAGACGGCCGGCGTGGACGGCCTGATCGTGGTCGATCTGCCGCCCGAGGAGGACGACGAGCTCTGCCTGCCGGCGTTGCGAGCCGGGCTCAACTTCATCCGTCTCGCCACCCCCACCACCGACGACAAGCGCCTGCCGGCCGTGCTCCAGAACACCTCGGGCTTCGTCTATTACGTCTCGATCGCCGGCATCACCGGCATGGCGGCCCCCGACACCGGCAAAGTGACGGCCGCGGTCGAGCGCATCAAACGCCACACCGCGCTCCCGGTCGCGGTCGGTTTCGGGGTGCGCACCCCGGCGCAGGCCCGCGCCATCGCGGAGGTCGCCGACGGCGTGGTGGTCGGCTCGGCCCTGGTCGATGCCCTGAAGCAGAGCCTCGATGGCGACATGAAGGCGACGGCATCGAGCGTCAATGCGGTGACGGATCTAGTGGCGGCCTTGGCCGCCGGCGTGCGCGACGCGCGGCGGGTGGCGGCGGGGTAGAGACCACCCGCAGGTCGTGTTCGGCGGGCACATTATTTCACTCCCTCGCCCCGAAGGGGAGAGGGTGGGGTGAGGGGGTTACGATGTTTCCATATCGCACCGCCAGAGCCCCCTCATCCCACCTTCTCCCCACGCGAAGTGGGATATATCCCACTTCGCCACCATTCATGTCCAAAGTCGGATCTATCCGACTTTGGATGGGAGAAGGAGTTAAACGCAGTGCGTTCCTGACAATGCACATAGTCAATTCTTGACGATGTGCGCACAGCCTGCTGCGTTCGCCGGGGCGACACGTTACAACGTGGCTTCAGAGTTCATATATGTCAGGCGGCTGAGAGCCCCGAGGAACGCCATGAACTGGATCTCCAACGTCGTGCGGCCCAAGATTCGCAGCTTTCTCAACCGGCGCGAGTCGCCGGAGAACCTGTGGATCAAGTGTCCGGAGACCGGGCAGCTGGTGTTCTACAAGGACGTGGAATCCAACCAGTTCGTCATCCCGGGCTCGAACTACCACATGCGCATGGGCGCCATGGCGCGCATGAAATCGGTGTTCGACAACGAGACCTGGTTCGACATCGCGGTTCCCGATGTGCCGGTCGATCCGCTCAGGTTCCGCGACGAGCGCCGCTACACCGACCGCCTCAAGGACGCGCGCGTCAAGACCGGCGCCAACGACGCCATCAAGCTCGGCTACGGCAAGCTCGACGGCCTGCCGGTGGTGGTGGCGGTGCAGGACTTCGATTTCATGGGCGGCTCGCTCGGCATGGCGGCCGGCGAGGCGGTGGTGAAGGGCCTGCAGACCGCGGTCGACAAGAGCACGCCTTTCATCATGTTCGCGGCCTCGGGCGGCGCCCGCATGCAGGAGGGGATTCTGGCGCTCATGCAGTTGCCGCGCACCACCGTGGCGGTGCAGATGCTGCGGGAGGCTCGCAAGCCCTATCTGGTGGTGCTCACCAATCCGACCACCGGCGGCGTCACCGCGTCCTACGCCATGTTGGGCGACGTGCAGATCGCCGAGCCGGGCGCGCTCATCGGCTTCGCCGGCCCGCGCGTCATCGAGCAGACCATCCGGGAGAAGCTGCCGGAGGGCTTCCAGCGCGCCGAATATCTCAAGGAGCACGGCATGGTGGACATGGTGGTGCATCGCCACGAGCTGCGCGCCACGCTCTCGAACCTGTGCCGGATCCTCACCAAGTCGCCGGCGCCCGAGGCGGCGGCCAGCAACCTGCCGGTGCCGGCGCACGCCTAGGGATTCAGAAAAAGCCCGCCCCGCGAAGGCGGGGGTGGTGTTCGGTTTTCCGTCCGAAGATGCGACAATGCAAATGGTTCTGCTTTGAGCCGGATCAATTCCATCGTCATGCGGCTGCTGGAGCTGCATCCCAAGCGCATCGATCTCACGCTCGAGCGCATGTGGCGCGTTCTCGAGGCGCTCGGCCATCCGGAACAGCGCTTGCCGCCGGTCATCCATGTGGCCGGCACCAACGGCAAGGGCTCGACCGTCGCGTTCATGCGCGCCATCCTGGAAGCCGCCGGCCTGCGGGTGCACACCTACACCTCGCCGCACCTGGTGCGCTTCAACGAGCGTTTCCGTCTCGGCGCCGCCGGCGCCGGGCGGCTGGCGAGCGACGACGAGCTCGGCGAGGCCTTGAGCGAATGCGAGCGCGCCAATGCGGGCGCCCCCATCACGGTGTTCGAGATCACCACCGCGGCCGGGCTTTTGTTGTTCGCGCGCCACCCGGCCGACATTCTGTTGCTGGAGGTCGGTCTCGGCGGCCGGCTCGATGCCACCAACGTGATCGAGCGGCCGCTCGTCACCGTGGTGGCGCCGGTCTCGCTCGACCACGCGGAATTTCTCGGCGACACGGTCGGCAAGATCGCGGCCGAGAAGGCCGGCATCTTCAAGCCCGAGGTGCCCGCCATCGTGGCGGCGCAACCTCGCGAGGCGCTCGCCGCGATCGAGCGGCAGGCCGCGCGGGTGGGTGCCCCGATCCGCATCGCCGGCGAGGATTGGACCGCGACCGAGGAGCGCGGCCGGCTGGTCTATCAGGATGACGCCGGCTTGATCGATCTGCCGGCCCCCAAGCTCTATGGCCGCCATCAGTTCGAGAATGCGGGCCTCGCCATCGCGGCGCTTCGCGCCGGGGCGCTTCGCGCGGCGGCCTTGGGCACCGCCGGAACGCTGGCGCTGCCGCCCTCAGCCTTCGAGGGCGTCGCCAAGGCGGAGTGGCCGGCCCGCATGCAGCGGCTGCCCGGCGGCAAGCTCGCCGCCCTGGTGTCGCAAGGCGGCGAGCTGTGGCTCGACGGCGGGCATAATCCGGACGGCGGCCGCGTCATCGCCAGCGCGCTCGCCGATCTCGAGGAACGGGTGTCGCGGCCGCTGGTGCTCATCGTCGGCATGCTGTCCAACAAGGACGCCGAAGGTTTTCTCAAGAACTTCACCGGACTGGCGCGCCGCATCGTCACGGTGCCGATCCCGCAGCAGGAAAATTCGTTCTCGGCCGCCGCGCTCGCCGCTGCCGCCCGCGCCATCGGGCTGCCGGCGCAAGAGGGTCCCGATCTGGAGACTGCGCTCGCCGCGATCGGGCACTTCGATCTCGATCAGCCCCCGCGCATCGTGATCATCGGCTCGCTCTACCTGGCCGGCGCCGCGCTCGCCCTAAACGGCACGCCGCCGGAGTGATGGTTATTGGTTCCGTGAACGCCACAACTACCGTGTCATCATCGGGCATAGCCCGCGCACCGGCTAAGGCGCCGGAAGACGGGCGTGAACACCCTTGTGTCCCGGTGATCTCGATCAGCGGAGCACTGCGATGCCCACCTAAACGAGATCGCCGGGACAAGCCCGGCGATGACAACTCAGGGCGTGCATCGCGCTTTCGTGTTTGATTGATTTGCAGCGGCAAGCATCGCTGTGTTACCTAACAACACGAATTCATTGACCCGCGGAATATAGCGCATGAGCACCACCGACCTGACCGATCGCATGCTGACGGGTGAGCGAATCCTCTGGTCCGGCAGGCCGGCGCAGGGTTTGCTGTTCACCGGCCGGGACGCGTTCCTCATCCCGTTCAGCCTGATGTGGGGCGGTTTCGCGGTGTTCTGGGAAACCACGGTGATGACCACGCAGAAGACCCCCGGCTTCTTCGGCCTTTGGGGCATTCCATTCGTGCTGATCGGGCTTTACCTGATCGCGGGCCGTTTCCTGCTGGATGCCTGGATTCGTGGCGGCATGGTCTATGCGGTCACCAACAAGCGTATTCTCATCTCGCGGTCCGGGCCCTTCAGCAAGTTCACGGCGCTCAGCCTCGACCGCTTGCCGGATGCGAGCTTGAGCGAAAGATCAGGCGGGCGAGGCACCATCAGGTTCGGGCAGGCGGCGCAGATCTGGGGCGGTCGCAACAGCTTCTCGTCCTGGACGCCGTCGCTCGATCCGACGCCGCAATTCACCGGCATCGAGAATGTCCGCAGCGTGTTCGACCAGATCCAGGTCGCGACCCGCGGCGGCAATTCGGCATCGTCCCGGTGATCCACGCACCGGTGATCCGCGCAAATGAGATCGCCGGGATATAAGGGCGTTTACGCCCGTCTTCCGGCGCCTTAGCCGGCGCGCGGGCTAAGCCCGACGATGACAACCCCTGGCGTCGATGACAAGGCAACCGTAGGCCGGAAAACCCCGCCTCACATGGCGCCGGTGATCCACTGCTCGAGCTTCTGCTTGGGGGCGGCGCCGACCTGGCGGGACGCCATCTCGCCGTTCTTGAACAGCATCAGGGTCGGAATCGACATGACGCCGTATTTGGAGGCGGTCTGCGGGTTCTCGTCCACATTGAGCTTGACGATCTTGACCTTGCCGTTGAGCGCGCCGGCGGCGATCTCCTCGAGCGCCGGCGCGATCATCCGGCAGGGACCGCACCACTCGGCCCAGAAATCCACCACCACCGGGCCGTTCGCCTTCAACACCTCGGCTTCGAAATCAGCGTCCGAAACCTTGCCAACCGCCGAAACCTTGTCAACCGCCATGGGAACTACCTCGTGCTTGCAGGAGAGAATCGCTTAAGGAGCGATGGCCCGACAGGAGAGCGAAACTATGAACGTGCCGGCAACGCGTCAAGGCGCTTCACGGGGAGGTGAGGGTGGCCAGCGCCTGGTCCAGGGCGTCGCCTGAAACCTCCATGAGATCAGGCACATCGGTCCAGACCAGGGCGGCCCGGACGCTCCGGTCCGGATAGATCCGCCGGAGCACCGCCCGATAGAGCGCGAGCTGCGTGAGATAGCCGTGCGGCACGTCTTCGAGCCGCCGGGGAGCCGGACGGTTGGTCTTGTAGTCGGCGATCAGCACCCCGCCGGGAGTCACGGCCAGCCGGTCCACCTGGCCGGAGACCGGGACAATGCCGCTGCCGATGGCGATGCGGCCCACGATCGGCACCTCGGCGCGGCTGCCGGCGCCGAACAGCTCGGCGAAGCGCGGGTCCGCCAGGATAACGCCGACCTGCGCCAACATGTCGTCGCGCTCGGTGGCGGAGAACTGCGCCGCCGCGCGGGCGAGATGCCGATGGGCGGCTTGTCTGCGCGCCCCCGGCGCGATTGCCGGCAGCGCCTGCAGGAGCCGATGCACCAGCGTGCCGCGGGCCAGCGCCTTGTTGCGCTCGACCGCGCCGGCCGCCGTCGGGCCGAAGGCGATGCTCTCTTGGTCCGCGCTCGACGGCGAGACCCCGTGCGCATGGGGTAGGTCGGGCGGCGCTCGCTGATCGAGCCACGCGAGCCGCGCACTGCCAGCTGCGCCGCCCGCCGTCATGCGGACCGGCACGGTTTCTGCCGCCGGCGCGCTGCGCAACCGCCAGACCGTGCCGTCGCCGTCATCCGCCGGCTCCTCCAGGGCGCCCGGCGTCAGTGCGGCATGCACGAGGTCGTACCAGCAACCTACTGGCGTTCCGCGCTTGTCGGCCGCCCCGCACACCACCAGCCGGTCGGCCGCCCGGGTCATCGCCACATAGAGGAGGCGGCGATGCTCGTTCTCGGCGGCTTCGCTCGCCGCGCTGCGGGCGGCGGCCACCGGCGGCACATCGTCGTCGCGGCGGCCGGCCCAGACCACCGGGCCGGGCGCATCCGGGGGCGCCGCGCCTTGAGCGAGCCGCAACAGGCGCGGTTGGCGCTGCGGTGGGCCGGCCGGCGGCGTGGTGGTGTCGGCCAGGAACACCACCGGGGCCTCCAGCCCCTTGGCGCCATGCACGGTCATCACCCGCACCTCGTCGCGGCTGATCTCCATGTCGCGTTTGACCTCCGCATTGGCGCTGCGCAGCCAGGCCACGAATCCTTGCAGCGAAGCCGGCTGCCGGCGTTCGTAGTCGAGCGCGATGTTGAGGAGCTCATCGAGCGCGTCGGTGGCCTCCGGCCCGATGCGCGCCAGAAAACGTTTGCGCCCGCCCTCGGCTCCCAGCACCCCGGCATAGAAGCCGAACGGCGTCTCGCGCCGCGCCGCCGCGGCCAGGCGGTCGAGCCGCTCGGCGGCGGCCTGCATCGCCGGGCTTTCGGCCGCCTTGGCCCGCAGCGCATTGCGCAGCGTGCCGCCGCGCTGCCAGGCGAGCCCAAACAGCTCCTCCTCGTCGAGGCCGAACAGCGGGCTCTTGAGCACAGTCGCGAGCGCGAGGTCGTCGTCGGGCAGCAGGAGCGCGTCGGCGAGCGCCAGCAGGTCCATCACCGCGATGTGCTCGGTCAAGATCAGCCGGTCGGCGCCCGCGACCGCGATATTGGCATTCTTCAGCGCCCGGATGACGGCCTCGAACAGCGGTCCGCGCTGGCGCACCAGAATGAGAATGTCGCCCGGCGTGATGGCGTGCCGCCGCGCCGCGTCGCCGACCTGGATGCCGCGCGCGATCCAATCGGCCACGCATTTGGCGATCCGGCGCGCCAGCGCCACCCGGGGGCTGGTCTCCGAGCTGGTGTCGAAAGGCGCGTCCCAGCCTTCTGGCGCGGCGGTCCTCTCGGGCTCGAGCAGCGGCCAGATCTCGACCAGGCCGGGCGCGTTGCTGCGCACTGCCGTGTGCACGGTCGCCACCGGATCGTCGAGACCGCGAAGCGCGCCCGGGGTCTTGAACACCAGGTCGACCGCATCGAGCACGGTCTGCACCGAGCGGAACGAATGCTTGAGCTCGAGCGGTAGGAACCGCAGCCCGGCCGCCTCATAGCTGCGCTGGAAGCCGCGGCGCTTTTGCGCGAATGCCTGCGGCAGCGCGCCCTGGAACGAGAAGATCGATTGCTTGTCGTCGCCGACCGCGAAAATAGTGCGTCCGAGCTGCCCGCGAGCGCCTTCGCCCGCGGCGAACTCGGCGACCAGCCGCTCGATCACCTCCCATTGCCGGGGACTGGTATCCTGCGCCTCGTCGATCAGCACATGGTCGATGCCGAGATCGAGCTTGTAATGCACCCAGGCGGCTTCGACCCGGGTGAGCAGCGCGCCGGTCTTCTCGATCAGGTCGTCATAGTCGAGCAAGCCGCGGCGGTCCTTCTCGGCACGAAAGCTCTCGATGACGGTGCCGGCGATGGTAACGAGTGCGGCGGTGCGGTCGCGGGTCACGGCGGCGCGCCAGCGCGGCAGCAGATCGCAAATCCGCTGCTGCTCGGCGCGCAGGCGCTCCGGCAGCGCCCCCTTGATGGCCTTGGTGGCCACGGTTTTGCGCGGCTCGCCCTTTTGGGTGAAGAAGATCGACAAGTAGCTCTTGAGACGCGCCTGCTCGGGCAATTGCGCCAATTCGTTGAAGCGCTCGCTCTGCTCGATGTCGCTCTGGCTGCCTTGCGCCAGCGCGCCGCACACCGCCGGCCATTCGCTCGACGCGATCAAGCTGTCGGTGAAGAACCGCGCCGCGATGTCGGGCGTGGTCTCGCCGGGCGCCAGGCCGAGCGTGGCCGAAAGCGTCGCGATCGCGGGCGCGATGCCGCCCGCCTGGTCGATCCAGCCCATCAGCTCGGTACGCTTGCGGATCGCTTCGCCGAGCACGTCGCGGAACACCTGGTCGCTGGTGCCGGCGATGATGGTGGCGAGCGCGCGCCCGAGCGCGCAGTCGGGCTGGGCTGAGCCCAGCAGCAGCGCATCGAAGGTGAGCTGATCGAGCAATTGCGATTCGGAGGCCTCGTCCAGCACCTCGAAGCGCGCCGGCACATTGGCCTCGAACGGGAATTGCTGCAGCAGCCGGGTGCAGAAGGCATGGATGGTTTGCACCTTGAGGCCACCCGGGGTATCGAGCGCCTGGGCAAATAGCCGGCGGGCGCGGGCGCGCTGCTCCGGCTGCGGCCGCTGGCTCGACATGGCGTGGATCGAATCGTCGAGCGCGCGGTCGTCGAGCGCGGTCCAGGCCGCCAGCTTGTCGAACACGCTGGTCGCCATGTTGGCGGCGGCCGCCTTGGTAAAGGTGAGGCAGAGAATCTTGGCGGGCGGCGTGCCGCCGAGCAAGAGGCGGATCACGCGCTGCGCCAGCACATAGGTCTTGCCGGAGCCCGCATTGGCGGACACCCAGACCGAGAGCGCCGGGTCGGAGGCGTCGCGCTGGCGCTCCAGCACCTCGGGCGGAATCTCAGGCGCTGCCGTCATCGGGCGCCTCCTCGTCGCTGGCGCCGCCCGAGGGCGACCATTCCTTTACCCGCGCCAGATGATCGTAGTCCCCATAGGCGCGGCCCCGGAACATCGGCCGCTCGCGCGACCGGTAGGGCGTCGCCGGATCATCGAACCGGCGCGCCACCTCGGCGAGCTTCACTAGCGCCCGGTCGGCCTCCTGGTCCGGCGTCGAATCCTTGACCTCGATCGATTTTTCCTCGCCGCCCGGCTCGCCGCCCTTGAGCGACACGTAGATCAACGCGGCGAGCGAAGCGCCGCGCGGAATATCCGGAAAGGCGCCGGCCCGCAGGATGGCGCCTTCGAGCGTGAGCTGCGGCGAGAGTCCGCTCGCCACCTGCGGGGTGGTGGGCACACGCCCGGTCTTGTAGTCCAGGATCGCGTAGCGGCCGTCGGCGAGCCGCTCGATCCGGTCGGCGCGCGCCGATAGATGCAGGCTGCGGCCACCGAGCGGAATCTCGATCTCGCCGCGGATCTCCGCCTGGACTTGCGCCACCTGGGTGCGCCGTTTGGTTTCCCAGGCCGCGAACCAGCGCGCGATCCGCTCGTAGCGCGGCCACCAGAACGCCCGCGCCTCCGGAAACTCGTCCAGCGGCGCAAAGTGCTGGCGGCCGAGCGCGAGCAGTTTTTCGAGCGCGTCGTCGGGCAGCTGTTTGGCGTAGGCCTGGGTGAAATCGCCGATGGCGCCGTGGATCACGGTGCCGCGGTCGGCGGCGCCCGGCGCGGTGTCGATCGGATCGAGCGGGAACAGCCGGAGAATATGCTTGGCATAGATGGTGTAGGGGTCGCGCAGCCAGTGCTCGATCTCGGTGACCGAGAGCCGCGCCGGCCGCGCCGCCACCGGCGGCCTGGGAACCGGCCGCGGCGTCGGGCGCGGGGCCGCGTCCGAGCGATCGAGCGCGCGCGCCCAGGCAAGATATTTCTCGCCGTGATCGAGCGCGCTTTGCCAGTGCGGGCCCGCCACCGCGGCGAGCCGCTGCACGAAACGCGACGCCACCGTGGGGGCGCCCGCGATTTTGGCGGCGCGGGTCAGGATCACCTCGCGGGCGCCCAGCATCTGGGCGAAGTCGTGCGCCGACAAGCCGATGCGCCGCTCCGGCAGATCGAGCCCGAGCTCGAGCCGCATCGGCCGGCTCAGCCAGGCATCGCTGCGCGGCTGCGGCGGCCAGGTGCCTTCGTTCAATCCGCCCAGCACCAGGCGGTCGCTGCTGGTGAGCCGCGCCTCGAGTGGCCCCAAAATGCGCACCCGCACCCCCGGCAGCCCGGGCCGCCGCACCACCCGGTCCGCGATGGCGGCGCCGAGCACATCGGGATAGTCGCCGGGCGGGATCGCGAGATCGGCATCGGGCAGCCCGGCCGCGATGTCGTCGAACACTAGGCCGAGCGCGTTGCCGTCCGTGCCCGCGAGAGCGGCCGGCGCGTCGCCTTCGAGCGAGAGCGCCGCGATGACGTCGCGGTGGCGGGCTGCGATTGCGCCGAACGAATGTGGGCCGCGCCCCAGGGTTTCGAGCGGCGCCAGCGCAGCCGCGAGCCGCGAAATCAGATCCTGCGCGGCCGTCAGATCGCGCTCGCTCAAGTCGAAGCGCGGATCGGAGCGGTGCAGATCGGAGCGCTCGCCGCGCCGCAGCTTTGCGAGCTCGTCCCCCAGGCTCGCCAGCGCCCGCGCCAGGCCGGCGCTACCGGGCCGCGGCCGCGGGCCGCGCAGGATCGCACGCTCCAGCACCGCGATGGCATGCCGGTGCGCGCCCGCCGGCGCCCCCAGCCGGATCAGCGGATGCTTGAGCAGCGCCAGCAAGCCGACCGGGGCCAGTCCCTCGATGGTGGCCTGCGCGGCCAGCCGCGCGAACAAACCGGCCGGCGTGTCGGCGAGCGGATCGCCGCCGGAATCATCGACCGCGACGCCCCAGCGCGCCAACGCGGCCAGCACCCGGCGGGCGAGCGCGCGGTCGGGCGTCACCAGCGCGGCGGTCTTGCCGGCTTGCTCGAGCGTCTCGCGCAGCGCCAGCGCGATCGCCAGCGCTTCCTCCTCGGCATTGGCGGCTTCGACCACCGCAAGCCCGGCGAGCGCCAGCTGCGCATGGGCGATGAAATCGCCCGCCCCGGTACGGACGCGCCACTGGTCGGTGGCGGCGGCCGGCCGGAACGCTTCCGAGGCCAGCGGCTCGCGGCCGCAATCGGCCGGCGGTGCGAGCCGCAGCACCTCGTCGCGGCCGATGCCCAACCGCGTGAGCAAAGCGTGCAGAGCAAATTGCGGATGGCCGACGACCGGGGCGGCGAACCCTGACCCTCCCGGGCTTGCGGGGGAGGGGGCCGCGATCAGGCGCCAGGTTTCCTCGTCGAGATCGGTGTCGAGCCCCGGCAGCACCACGGCGCCACCGGGCAGCTGCGCCACCGCGGCCATCAGGGCGGCGGTCGCCGGAATCGAGCCGGTCGAGCCGGCCGCGATTACTGGCCCGGTATTGCGCGCGAGCCGCGCCGCCTCGGCCTTGATCAGCGCATCGCGCCGCGTGGCTGTCTCGATCATGCCGCGCTCGGCGAGCATCGCCGGCCAGGCGGTGCGGGCGATCTTGAGAAAATCGAGCGTGAGCTGCCAATATTTGTCGAGATGCTCGGGCACTAGGTCGTCGAGGCGATCGAACGACACGCCGCGCGTGGTCATATCGTCGATGAGCCGGCCGAGATCGTCGGCGAGCGCGAGCGCGGTCGCCGGATGATTGGCGATGAGCGGCGCCTCGCCGGCATGCGCCGGGGCGAGCCGCGCCGCCCAGGCCAGCACCAGCTTGCCAAGCAAAAGCCGCCGCTCGAGCCCGCCCAGCCCCTGAGGCAGTTCGAGCGCTTCGGGCAGGTCGGACGCATCGGTCGCGCCCGCGCCGCTCGCGGCTTGATCGAACAGGATCTCGTCCTCGTCCACGTCTCCGATCGGAACGATCCGCGGCAGGATCGCGGCCTCCATGCCGCTCACCTCGAGAAACATGTCGCGCGCGAGGCGACAGGCGCGGCGGGTCGGCAGATAGATGGTGGCTGAGGCGAGCGCCAGCGGATCGCGCGGCAGCATCGCGCCCGGCGCAAACCCCTGCACCAAGGTGCCGTCCATCAGCGCCCGGATCAGGGTGGGCAGGAACGGCACCGAGGCCGGAATGGTGAAGACGCGCGGGGTGTGGACCATGAGGCGATGTGTTGGCGGTTGCCGCGCGAAGGGCGATTCGTCGGCGCGGAGGCTAATTCATTTTGCGCTCGAGCGGAGTGTTTGTTTCCCCGATTGTCATGCGTGGATACCTGGTCATGGCCGGGCTCGCCCCGGCCATCCACGCCTTCGGCGTCGCAAGGCGGCAAAGACGTGGATGCCCGCGACAGGCGCGGGCATGACGGGTATGATCGAGCTTCGCCCCGTTTTCGCGACTGCGGCGCGCAACATGCGTTCAATCATGGCAGGGAGGATTCAATGACGAACGCCAACGAAGATAGGCTCGGCCGACGAACCTTTCTCAAGCAGATAGCGACCGTGGCCGGCACGGCGCCGCTCGCGCCGGCGCTCATCGGCGCCACCGCGGCTTCAGCCCAGACGGCGCCGCCCGCCCAGAAGGAGGCCACCGACCACGAGACCGAGCGGCTCGCCGCCTATGCGGCGGCGCTGCGTTATGAGGATCTGCCGCCCGCCGTGGTGCAGCGCGCCAAGGATTGCATCATCGACGGGGTGTCGACCGTCAGCTTCGGCGCCGAATTGCCGTGGAGCAAGATGGTTATCGCCTATGCGCAACGCTATGGCGCCGCCGGCAACAGCGCGATCCTCGGCACCGGCGGGGTGAGCGTCGCGGCGCCCGCGGCCGCGCTCGCCAACGGCGCCTTGGCGCACGCCTTCGAGCTCGATGCCACCACCGAGCCGAACAGCGGCACCCATCCGGCCGCGACCTTGTTCACCTCCGCGCTCGCGGTCGCGCAGGAGCGCGGCCTGGGCGGCCGCGAGCTCATCACCGCCTTCGTGGCCGGCGCCGAGGTGATGTTCCGGATCGGCTATGCCACCAAGCACAGCAACGAGACCCGCGGCTTCCATGCGCCCGGCACCACCGGTCCGTTCGGGGCCGCGGTCGCGGTGGGCAAGCTTCGGCAGTTCGATGCCGGCAAGATGACCAACGCGCTCGGCATTGCCGGCTCGCTCGCCTGCGGCCTCCTGGAGTTCGTCAGTGCGGGCAACGGCGCCATGGTCAAGCGTCTCCACCTCGGGCGCGCGGCCGAAAGCGGCGTGCTGGCGGCGAGCCTCGCGGATGTCGGCTTCACCGGGCCATCGAGCGTGCTGGAAGGCGAATTCGGCTTCCTGCACGTGTTCTGCAACGAGTGGGACTTGGCCGCGTTGACGCGCGGTCTCGGCACCGAATACCTGACGCGGGACATTTCGCTGAAACGCTATGCCTGCCACATGACGGCGCAGAACTCCATCGAGGCCACGCAGGATCTGCGGGCGGAGCACAAGTTCGCCGCCGCCGACGTGGTATCGATCGCGATCGCCGGCGATGACCGGATGGCCACCCGCAACAATATCCCGGCGCCCGAGGACAAGATGCTGGCGCAATATTCGGTCCCGTTCAGCGTCGCGCTATCGCTCTACCGGGATGCGCGCGATCCGCGCTCGTTCGACGACGCGGTGGTTCACGATCGCCCCATTCTCGATCTCGCGTCGCGGATCAAGATCGCCAGGGCGACGAACCAGAGCCGCCAGGATACGACATCCACGGTGACGATCCGGCTCAAGGACGGGCGCGAGGTGTCGCGGCGGGTCTCGAACTTCATGGGCACCCCGCAGCGTCCGCTCGACCAGGCGGAGCTCAAGGAGAAGTTCATGCTGCTGATGGGGAATCTCGAGCGCAACAAGATGGAAGCGATGTTCGAACGGCTGCAGCATATCGAAAACGAGAAGACCCTGGACTGGGTGAGAGTCTAAGGGCGCGGCGTTCGCCGCGTGAACTCTTTCAGCCTCATGGTGAGGAGCGCGGGCGTGCGCCCGCGCGTCCTGAGGCTCTCGAAGGACGAACCATGGCCGCGTGTGCGTCGGCAGCCTGGGCCGCATCCTTCGAGACGGCCGCGCGAAGAGCACGGCCTCCTCAGGATGAGGAGTTAGCGCTCAACCAGTCAAAAAATCACTGTGTTCGGCTAGGGGAAGGCACGGGGGTAGCCGAACCGATCGAAGTCGCATTCATATGCGCCATAGATGCAATCGGCGAGCTCGCCGGTGTAGTACTCCGGCCAATGGTCATGGCTCGACTTATTCCTGATGCATGACATCGCCTCCCGACACACCAGCGGGTGCGCTCCCAAATGATCGAGCACCCGTACGAAATCCCTGGAAAAGGATTCCAGCTTGCCGACCAGGTCCAGGCGGATTCCCGGCATCGACAGAATGTCGCCTTGAGCTTGAATGTGCTTGTCGTAGCGGCATTTCGCCATTGCCGAAACAAAGGTGACGAAATCCGGGAATGACAATGTGCGGTCGGGCCCTGCTGGAAGGCGTGCATCGATCTGGTGGCGTCTTGCAAGATACTTGTCGATGAAGTGATCGCCGCTCACCAGCGGCTTGCCTCTGAATTTGTCGCACCACAAGGAAACCGCCCTGGCATAGGGATTGCGCACAAAGGAAAAGCGCAGCGTTTGCGCATCCGTCGCCAGCCGGAAAAACGAGTGTGCCGTCATGCTGCGCGGGCCATAGGGGCCGCGAAACTTTCGCCTGCGGCTGGATTTCAGGGAGCGAGAATGTTTTCCTGTGACCCGGGCCAGCACCGCTCGGATATGTGTCGAGCCAGCCTTGGGGACTGCTACATAAATGACTTTGTGTGTCGGCAGGACGTTGATCAGCGAGTCCGGCTCGCAACCGTCAGCCCACAAGCGATCATAGAATTCGCTCGACGACGGCTCCAGGAAGCCTGCAAAAGGCTTGCTCGCGGCCCAAGAAATCTTCTTGACGCCGGATTCGATCGACTGCAGCAACCCCATTTGATGCCTGATGAAATCATCAACGGCATCGCCCCCCAGCTGCTGCATGATAATTGAACTCTGCTCCGCCGCCATGTAACGTTTTCATATAATTTCAGGGCGTCGGTACTTCTCAGTCATAAAATTTGAGAATGTCCTCTTTCTGTCATAAATCGGGATGAGCGAAGTGAGCATGCGATTTCTGGTCCGCCAACAAGCAGACAAAGCCATTGTGGGCGATGACGTAGACGGCCGGGCCAATAGGGCGTCTACGCCCGTCTTCCGGCGCCTTGGCCGGCGCGCGGGCTAAGCCCGGGCATGACCAAGAGGGTGGCGACTCCGTCAGGCTGAAGCTTCGCCGGCGGACCCGTATTTCGCCTCGAGCGCCTCGGTGGCGAGCAGCCGCCGTTCGAGCGCCCGCATGGCGTCGTAGTCCATCAGGCGCATGATGGCGTCGATGTCGACCACCAGATCCGGCCGGTCGGCGGGCTCACCGCTGGCGATCAATTCCTGCATCGCCTCGAGCGCCTGCGTCATGCCGTGGATGGCGGCCGCCGGCAGCATGCGCGGCAAGGTCACCCGGCGCACCCCGATCTCTTCAAGGCGCTTGATCGACATCAAGGGCGTGGTCGGCCGGGCCCTGATGCCGAACCCCATATTGACCGTGACCGGAACGCGCGCCGCATCGACCAGGCGCTTGATCTCGTCTTCGGTCCGGACCGCGTCGGCGAAGATCAGATCGGCGCCGGCTTCCGCGTAGGCGCGTGCCCGCCGCAGCATGCCCTCGATGCCCTCGACCGCCAGCGCATCCGTGCGCGCGATGATGGCGAACGCGTCGTCCCGGCGCGCCAGGCACGCAGCCTCGATTTTTTTCGCGCCTTCGACCAGCTGGATCACTTCCTTGCCCGGCATGTGACCGCAGCGTTTGGGATGCACCTGATCCTCGATATTGATGCCGGCAAGGCCTGCTTCCTCGAACATCTGCACCGTGTGGTGAACGTTCATGGGATTGCCGTAGCCGGTGTCGGCGTCGGCGGTCAGCGGGATCGACAGGGTGCGGGCCAGCATCCGGCAATGACCGACGTTTTCCGCAAGTCCCATCACCCCGATGTCGTCGATTCCCAGCAGCGAGTTGGAGATGCCGGCCCCGGTGGTCGCCGCCATCGGAAAGCCGGCCTTCTCGACCAGGCGGGCGCTGTAGCCGTCGTAGACGCCGGGGGCGACGATCAGGGAGCCTTTTGCCAGGAGCTCACGGAATTTCTTGGGACCGTCCTTCATCTCATTCTCCCGGATGGCGGTAGGCGCGCGCGCGACAGCTGGGGCCAGAATAGAGTATGCTGGCAGTGGCGGACAGCGCCTGCCGAGCTGTGATCTCACCCGAATTTCAATCGCGCCGAAGCGTCGCCGTCATCCTCGTCTCATGAATGAAACGCATTCCAGCTTTTCCTCCGGCGGCAGCGCATACGTCTTCCACGATGTGCGCGCGGCGCTCGGCACCGAGGCGCACGCGCCGCTGCCCTATGTGGCGCGAGTGCTGGCGGAAAACCTGTTGCGCCATCTCGGCAAGCCCGGCGTCACGGCGGAGCTTCTGCGCGCGCTCGCCGATCGCCGGGTTGCGCCCGACGCGGTCGCGCTGCCCTTGCACGTGCCCCGCGTCGTGGTTCCGGATTCCTCGGGCATCCCGGTGCTGATGGACCTGGCGGCGTTGCGCTCGGCGGTGGCGCGACGGGGTGGCAATCCGGCGCGCGTCAACGCCACGGTACCGATGACTTTCGTGGTCGACCACTCCCTTCAGGTCGATGTAGCGGCGTCGTCCGACGCCGAAGCGATCAACCTCACGCGGGAGCTCGAGCGCAACGGCGAGCGCTATCGATTTCTGAAATGGGCCGAGCAGGCGTTCGATGGCCTGACCGTGTTTCCGCCCGGCGCCGGCATCATCCACCAGATCCATTTGGAGCAGGTCGCCGCCGTCACTCTCGTCGACCGGGGGAGGACGCCCCCGCTGGCATTTCCGGATTTCACCATCGCGGGCGATTCGCACACCCCGATGGTGAATGCGCTCGGCGTGCTCGGCTGGGGCGTGGGCGGCATCGAGATCGAGACCGTGGTGCTGGGCCAGCCCTATATTCTGCCGAAGCCGGAATTCGTCGGTGTCCGTCTCGATGGTGCGCTCCGCGAGGGCATCACCATGACCGACCTGGCATTGACCCTCACCGAGCAGCTTCGCGCCGCCGGCGTGGTCGGAGCCTGCGTGGAGTTCTTCGGCCCGGCCGCCCGGGCCCTGACGGTTCCGGATCGCGCGACGCTCGCCAATATGGCGCCGGAATATGGGGCGACCACCGGCTTCTGGCCCGTCGACGAACAGACCATCGCTTATCTGCGGATGACCGGCCGCACGGCTCAGCATGTGGAGCTGGTGGAAGCGCACGCCCGCGCCGCCGGCCTGTTCCGCACCGCCGATGCGGCCGATCCGGTTTACGATCGCGTGATTGGGTTCGATTTGAGCGTGGTGCGGCGGACCATCGCGGGACCCGGAATGCCGCATGTTCGGCAGGATACCGCGAGTGTCGCGGCGAGCTTCCGCGAACGGGCCAAAGGCGTGGCCGCGGAACTGCGAGCGTCCGGCGCGCTGCCCGAAGGCGCCATCGGGATCGCGGCCATCACCTCCTGCACCAACACCTCCAATCCGCACGGGATGATCCGCGCCGGGCTGGTCGCAAGGGCGGCGGTAGAGCGCGGGCTGCAGTCCGCGCCTTGGGTCAAGACCTCGCTGGCGCCCGGCTCGCGCGCCGTCACCACCTATCTCGAGCGCGCCGGATTGCTGGCGCCGCTCGAGGCGCTCGGCTTCGGCGTCATCGGCTATGGCTGCACCACCTGTGCCGGCAAATCGGGGCCGCTCAAGCCCGTTGCGGCGAGAGCGGTGGAGCAGGACGGCCGCACCATCGCGGCGGTGCTCTCGGGCAACCGAAATTTCGATGGACGCATCCATCGCCAGGTAGGTGCGAACTATCTTTGCTCGCCCGCGCTGGTGGTCGCCTTTGCGCTGGCCGGACGCGTGACTACCGACATCGACCGCGACCCGATCGCGAACGACGCCGCCGGCGCCCCCATCTTTCTCCGCGATCTCTGGCCGGACGATGCCGAGGTCGATGCCGTCGTCCGGGCGAGCGTCACTTCCGACATCTTTGTCAGTACCGCGGACGCAAGCCCTCTGGTGAAGGCGAGCTGGGACGCGCTCGCGGCGCAGCACGGAACATTGTTCGACTGGGACGCGGCTTCGAGCTACATTGTCGAGCCGCCGTTTTTCGCCGCCAATGATGCCGGGTTTGCGACGGCGCAGCGGGTCGCAGGCGTGCGGGTGCTCGGAATCTACGGCGACAACCTCAACACGGATCATGTGTCGCCCGGCGGCGAGATACCGCCTGACAGCCCGGCCGGACAATATCTTCAGTCGCTCGGCGTGAAGCCTCCTGGCTTCAACAGCTATGTGGGCCGGCGCGGCAACCATCACGTCATGATGCGCGGCACCTATGGGAGCGTGCGCATCCGCAATCGCATGGCCGACGGCCGCGACGGATGGTGGACGAAAATCCATCCCGAAGGCGAGATGATCGCGATTCCCGACGCCGCCATGCGGTACCGCGCGCGCCATGTTCCGCTCATCGTTTTCGGCGGGCGCAATTGCGGCGCCGGCAGCAGTCGCGACTGGGCCGCCAAAGGGCCCGCTTTGCTCGGCGTGCGCGCCGTGATCGCCCGCTCGTTCGAGCGCATTCACCGTTCCAACCTGATCGGCGTCGGCGTGGTCCCGCTCCGGTTCGCGGAGCCCGACAGCGTCGAGGCGCTGCGGCTCGACGGCAGCGAGGAATTCGCCTTCGACGGCATCGCTGAGGGTATCGCCAGGCGCGCAGCCATCGGGGTCATGGCGCGCCGCGTGGGCGGCGAGGAGCTCCGCTTTGAGGTCACCGCCGACGTCCGCTCCGCCGCCGAGGCAGGTCTGCTTCAGCGCGGCGGCATGTTCCAGGCTGCTTTGGAGGCATCGCTCGCGTGACCGTCACCCGAAAGCTCTGTGAGAAGATCGTCGCGACGACAGTGGACGACCTGGACGAGGCCGCCATCGCCAAGGCGCGCCAGCTCGTCCTCGACGGCGTCGCGGTCGCGGTGGCCGGCGCCTGCATCGAGGAAGCGCCCAAGATCCTCGCCGGCTATTTGCGCGACCAGGGATCGAAGGCGGAATGCGCGGCCCTGGGTTTCGGTTTTCGCATGGCGCCGGTTCCGGCCGCCTTGCTCAACGCCACCTCGATGCATGTGCTTGATTTCGAGCCGATGTGGACGCCGGCGACGCATGCGCTGTCGCCCGCGCTCGCCGCGGCGCTGGCACTGGCGGAATCGACCGGCGCCGATGGCCGTGAGGTGCTGGCCGCCGTCGTCAAGGGGGTCGAGATCCAGGGCTGGATCCGGCAGGCTTGCGGGCACGTGGCGTCGCGCGATTTCAAGTTTCATCCGCCCGGCATGGTGGGGCCTATCGGCGCCGCTGTGGCCGCGTCCCATCTGTTGCGGCTCGACGCCTCCGCGCTCGCCCATGCGATCGGCATCGCGACCTCGCGATGCGGCAGCCTCACCAGCAACACCGGCACCATGACCAAGTCGACCCATTGTGGCTATGCGGCCTCGCTCGGCCTCGAATCGGCGTTGCTGGCAGCGAGCGGCTTCACCGGAGACGATCAGGCATTCGACAGCCCGACCGGCTATGCCGCCATATTCCTGCCGCCCCATTTCGACCGCGAGATGCTGCTGCGCTTCGGGCCGCCGTTCCGGCTGGTCGATCCGGGCTTCACCCTCAAGATTTTTCCCTGCAAATTCACCACGCATTACGGCATCACCGCCGCGCTGGCGGCGCGGCCGCGCATACCCACGGCCGACGCGATCCGGGCAGTGCGGATGCTCGCCCCGATCGTTCCGACCGGCGACCGGCCGCAGCCCAGGGCCGGGCTCGAAGGCAAATTCAGCATGCAATACACGCTGGCGGCAGCCTTGCTCGACGGCGCCGTGACGCTCTCGAGCTTCACCGACGCGCGCCTGCATCGGCCCGATATGCAGGCACTGCTGCGCAAGATCGCGGTCACGATGTCGCCGGATATCACCACTGAGTACAACGCCGGCCGCTACGTCGACCTGGAGATCGAGCTTGCCGACAGCAGCATCGTGCGTGAGCGCTGCGAGCGGCCGCGCGGATCCTGGGGCGCCGAGCCGATCTCGCAGGCCGAGCACATCGTGAAGGTGCGGGACTGTCTGGCCGACTCGCTGGCGCCGCCGGCGATCGACGAGCTCTTGGGGCTCGGTGGCCGATTCGAGCAACTGGACGGAAACGGCGTGCGCCGGATGCTGGCGCTGGCGTGCCGGGAGGATGGCGCGGGATGTTGCTGATCGACAACGAGACCGTCAAGCGCGTGCTGACCATGCGCGAATGCATCGAGGCGCAGGAGCGCGCCTTTGCGGGCACGCTCACCGGCGCGTCGGTTTCGCGTCCCCGGATCGACATGTTCGTTCCGTGCGATCGTGAGGACGGCTACTATCGCTGGGGCTCGGTCGAGGGCGCGAGCGACGGCGTCCTGGCGGTCAGGCTCAAGTCGGACATCATGACCTGGCCGGCAGGCCCCGGCGGCACCCGCACCGAAACCAAATACTGCATCCAGCCGGGCACCTATTGCGGGCTGGTGCTGCTGTTCAGCACGCAGAACGGCGCGCCGCTCGCCATCATCAATGACGGGCACCTCCAGCACATGCGGGTCGGCGCATCGGCGGCCGTCGGCGCGCGGCTGTTGGCGCGCGAGGACGCGCATGCGGTCGGGATGATCGGCTCCGGCGGCATGGCGCGCACCGTGCTCGAAGCGCTGGTGGAGGTGCGGGAGATCAAGTCCGTAAAAGTCTACAGCCGCGTCGCCGCCAACCGCGCGGCGTTCGCCAGCGAGATGACCGAGCACTTGCATGTCGCGGTCGAGCCGGTCGCGACCGCCCGCGAGGCCGTGCGGGGCGCCGATATCCTGGCCACCTGCACCGACAGCATGGATCCGGTGATCGAAGGCGGCTGGATCGAGCCCGGCATGCATGTGGTCAATATCGGGCCGCATGATCTCGGCCCGGACGCGGTCAAGCGCATGGACGTGGTCATCAGGCAGGGCATCGAGGCGCTGCCGATGCCGGAAGACGATGTGTTTCGCAAAGGCGTCGGCCACAGCCACGGCGCTTTCGTCGGCGGCAGCCCGCAAGAGCAGATGCGGCTGCCGAAGTCCTCGCCCAAGCGGGTGGCGCCATCGGCGGGTCCGCTCTATGCGGACGTTATTTCCGGCAAGGCGCCAGGCCGCACCAACCGCGACCAGATCACCCAATACCGGCCGGTCGGGAACTGGGGCCTGCAATTCTCGAGCGTCGGCGCGGTGGTGTATCGCCGGGCGAGAGAGCAGGGTCTCGGCCGCGCGCTGCCGACCGAATGGTTCTTGCAGGACATCAAGAACTGAACCGGTTGCCATGGCGCCGCTGTTCGGATGCGACGAGATGCGGCTTTTGCCGAAGACCGGTCGGTGGTATAGGCCGGCTTCCCTTTATTTTGGCGACAGCGAGAGTGCCTCGGGGCCGGCGGGCATGTTCAGGCGCCGGTTGAGATCGATCCGCGATAGGCGCGTCGGTGCGCGCGCCAGATCCCTGGAGGGAGCGCCATGAAACTTCCCCGTCGCCGATTTCTGCGGCTCGCCGTGGGCGCCGTCGCGCTGCCTGCGGCGGCGCGCCTCGCCAGCGCGCAGCAGGCCTATCCGTCGCGGCCGGTGCGCGTCATCGTGGGTTTCGCCGCCGGTGGCTCCAGCGACATCGGGGCACGCTTGATCGGGCAATGGTTGCAGGAGCGGCTCGGCCAGCCCTTCGTGGTCGAGAACCGGCCGGGCGCCGCCACCAATATCGCAACCGAGTTGGTCGTGCACGCGACCCCCGACGGCTACACGCTGCTGATGGTCGGCCCGTCGAGCACCATCAACGCGACGCTCTACGACAAGCTCGGCTTCGTGTTCCTGCGCGACATCGCGCCGGTTGCGAGCACCATCCGGCAGCCGCAGATGATGTTGGCCCACCCGTCGCTGCCGGCCAAGACCGTGCCCGAGCTGATAGCCTACGCGAAGGCCAACCCGGGCAAGATCACCATGGCGTCGGCCGGCACCGGCTCGAGCGGTCACTTGGCCGGCGAATTGTTCAAGATGATGGCCGGCGTGAACATGCTGCACGTGCCTTATCGCGGCGCCGGGCCCGCACTAAGCGATCTGCTGGGCGGGCAGGTGCTGACGGCGGTCACCGGGATCTCCGGCTCGATCGAGCAGGTGAGGGCCGGCAAGCTGCGGGCGCTCGCGGTCACCACCGCGACGCGCGCGACGGCACTGCCCGAGGTTCCGACGGTGGGCGAATTTCTGCCCGGCTTCGAGGCCAGCGACGTGCTCGGCGTCGGCGCCCCCAGAAATACTCCGGCCGAGATCGTCGACAAGCTCAACCGGGAGATCAACGCGGGGCTCGCCGACCCGAAAATTCAGGCGCGCTTCGCCGATCTGGGCGGCACCCCGCTCGCGCTCAGCCCGACCGAATACGGCAAGATTCTCGCGGATGAAACCGAGAAATGGGGCAAAGTGATCCGGTCAGCGAGCATCAAGCCGGAATAGCGCGGGCACGGCGTTCACGTGTTGCTTCGGGAAAACGCCGGGCGCGCCTTTCCCTGCATAGTCCAATGTCCGCTTTACTCCCGACATCGACGAGCCGGATAGCTTTGGAAGCATGCGTGACCGGAAGGACCAGCCGCAAGATTGTGATATGCCCGGGATTTACTCTTGGAATCCCTGGCAACCCTTTGAGGCAATGAACTGGCTTGCGGGTGTGCAGGCGCCATGGTGCATTGCCGGCGGCTGGGCTCTCGATCTTTGGCACGGAAAGCAGACGCGTCCTCACGTCGATTTAGAGATTGCGATTTTGCGCCCGCATTTTCCGCTCTTTCAGTCGCAGCTTGCCGATTTTAAGTGTTACGTCGCGAGCGACGGCAAAGTGAGTGCTCTGGCACCAGGTTCGATCCCGGAACCAGGGAGACATCAAATACGGATTCTAGACGAGGTTATTCAAAGTTGGCGCATGGATATCTTCCTCGAACCGGGTGACAGCCTGACGTGGGTTTTTCGCCGCGACGAAACCATCCGCCGCCAGCGTTCGCAGATGATCGCCGCCACCCGCGAGGGGGTGCCGTATCTCAAGCCAGAAGGCGTTTTGCTCTACAAAGCCAAGGCGGTGCACGCAAAGGACGAAGCAGACTTCCGGGCCTGCGTCCCGCGCTTGCAGCCGTCCGCGCGTGCATGGTTAAGAGATGCGTTGTCGCGCGCACACCCGGGACATCCATGGATCGGAAATCTGAAATAGGCGCGGATCATGCGTTTTTGTCAGCAGCGTCGGTGTGACAGATAGCGATGCGGTCGCGCCGCAGAGGGGCAAAGTGATCCGATCGGCCAGCATCAAGCCGGAATAGCGCGGTCTGCACGCACGCTTGGTTTGCTCCGGTAAAATGCCGGGCGCACGGCGTTTCTTGCCCCGCCGGCCGGCCGAATACTCCAGTCCTAGGACCAAAGCACTGTCTTTCCGCAAGCCGAAGAAGCTGCAGAAATCCATTTCCAGTGCCTTTCCCGCATCGCGCCGCGCTTCGGCAATCGATTTTCTCAGTACATCAGGCGGATTTGCCCCCGCGTTCATATCGACAAGATATGCGCGCGCACCAGCAGGGTGTGAGCTGCAGACCTCAGGAGACTCGCAATGTCAGCCAACACAAAGACCGTTCTCGCGGCAGCCTTGATCCTCGGCACTGCTTCCGCAGCTCTGGCGAATGATGCCGGCAAGGCCGCGGGACACGCCCGCGGGAGCTATGCCCAGGCCCAGGTAGTACCGAGCCTCAAAGGGGGTCCGAGCTCCTCGACGACGCCGACACGCGCGGTGCGGCCGTTCACTCAGTTTGAGAAGACCTGGTTCGACTACCAGGATCACGAATGAAGGTGATTGGCTGGCGCCGGATCAATCGAGCAAGTCGGGAGGCAAGCCGGGGGCGCTCGCGGTCACCGCCGCGGCGCGCGCGACGGGGCTGCCCCCGACCATCGGAGTCCGTGGATCGGCCACGCCCGCAACGCAAACCGCCCGCACCGAGGTGGGCGGAACAAATACGCGACATAGGCGTTACAGACGCTCGACGTGCTCCAGCGCGCGGCGGCTGATTTGCTGGGAGTGGAGGCGAACGCGCTGTGGCGAGAACCTACCGTGAAATTGCAATGGAGGACATGCTGCGAACCGTCGAAGAAGCGATGAGTTCGCGTTATTGACTGGTGGGGAGACCTGCCGCCGCCGATGAAAGAATTGATCGAGCAGTTCCGCAGCCAGCTCGGGGCGGCAATCGATTCCGTGGAATTCGTCAAAAGGGCACTCGACCGACAAACGCCCGAAGCCGACCGCGGCGACGGCCCTGCCTGATGTTGATGCGCTGCATGAGACCGGATATGGCCCAAGCGGCCGTTTACGGCAGTGCAGCGGGATGTCTGCAATAACAACACCGGACGGTCGGCGGGCGATGCCGCGGCCTCCGCATTTCATCCGAAGAAGACGTCACCAAACCGCTTTTGTCCCGCAGAGGCTCATGATCGGGACGACGGGATTGTGGAAGCGCTTGGACCCGGGCTCGGAGCGGCGGGACCGGCCGAGGCAAAGAGCTTCGAAAGGCACCAGCGATGAAGCAACGCTATCGGGGTGGCGACGACCAGGTATGGGACGATTAGAAAGATGGCGCCCAGGGCAGTCATGAGCGCGTATGCGAACGGCCCCAACGCAAGGAACGGCGTTGCTTTCCACGGTTGCGCCACCGACAGCAACATCGTGATTGCGACATAGGCGCCGCCGACGATCATGAATGCGCCGACGACGGCGGTGACCGCGGCGAAAGTTGCGACAACCAGTACCATGTTTGGCGCAGCGAATAATCGTGACGGCGAAATATGATCGCGTACCAGCATGCCGAATAAACGATCAGGCCGGGAAGCGCGAACAAGACAATGTTGGCGAAGCTCACGGTCGGATCCTTGCTGCCCGATACGGCAAACAATGCGAGCCAAAGGACCGCGAGCGTCAATGCCGCAACGGCAGTGCCGCTCGTTAGGCCCGTCCAAAGAAATCCGCGTGACCACATGAGCTTCGCATTGTCCATCGGTCGGGTAAACAAATCATTTGTCCAACGGGTTGCCTCACATTGCGTCCGCACGGACGAAAGTGCGCTTCATGCGCAAAGCGGCGGTTCACGGCGGCGCAGCAGGATGTCAGAGGCCGGTGCCGCTCGACACTACCAAGCCGTCGAGGAGCAACTCGTCGCCGAACGAACCGCGCAGGCTGGCGTCAACGCAGTTTTCCTGCAGGATCCGAGCTGTTCATGGATTGCGACCGGCGCACGACAAGACCAGGGGCGGCCGAGGTGGGCGTCGGCGGTGCATCACTGCGCGAGCGGACTAGTCCTTGAACCGGACCGAGCTTCCGAGCCGCCCGGCCGGCGAATGCAAAATAGCGTCCATGCCCGCTGGCTGATTCCCGCCAATCCGGTATTCTGGAGCACGGTCCAGGCGCGCCCCATCGGGCTGCAGCTTCATGTTTTTCATGCAAATGCCATGAAAGGCAGGTTGGGATGAACAGGCACCGGAATCTCCTTCTAACCATCAC
The DNA here is from genome assembly GCA_963721005.1 of uncultured Alphaproteobacteria bacterium. Classification (GTDB taxonomy): domain Bacteria; phylum Pseudomonadota; class Alphaproteobacteria; order Rhizobiales; family Xanthobacteraceae; genus VAZQ01. Next base: position 201,194 of record CAVRHR010000004.1, read on the forward strand.
ATTGGCGACGGCGGCTGCGACGCCCGCCCTCGCGCAAACCCCAATGCCGGCGGTCGATCCGGCCACCAGCGCAACGATCCCGGATTTCTCCCGCGTGTGGAATCATCCGGCCTTTCCCTGGTTCGAGCCGCCGGCTTCGGGTCCCGGCCCGGTGACCAACAGGTCGCGCGCACCCCAGCGGCCAGCCGACTCCGCCGGCTCGCAGTCATCGCCTCCGACCCGGGACGGCGTGAGCGACTACGACCAGTTGGTCGGCGATTACACCAATCCGATCCTGCAGCCGTGGGCGGCGCAGGTGGTGAAGAAGTTCGGCGAAATCTCGCTCGCAGGCACCACCTATCCGAACGCGTCGAACCAGTGCTGGCCGTTTCCGATGCCGTTCATTTTCAAGCAGTCGGCGATGATGATGATACAGCAGCCGGACAGGATCACGCTGATGTACGGCGGCGATCATGAAGTGCGCCGGGTACGCCTGAACGGGCTCCATCCGTCGCCGCTGAGGCCGTCCTGGTATGGAGATTCCGTCGGCCGCTACGAAGGCGATACCCTCGTGATCGATACCGTCGGGGTCAAGACCGATCACCCGTATGCGATGATCGACCTGTTCGGCACGCCCTATACCGACAAGCTGCACGTGGTGGAACGCTATCGGCTACGCGACTATGACGACGTGAAAGACGCCATCGAGAGGAACAAGAAGGAGAATTGGCTGTTCGCCGGAGATGTCTTCAGCAAGTACCGCGGCAAGTTCCTGCAGCTGCATGTCACGATCGAGGATGCAGGCGTCTTCACGATGCCCTGGACCTCGACCCTGACCTATGTGCCGGGAGGCGACCAGATAGCGGAGACGGTCTGCGCCGAAAATCCGCGCGAGTATTACAACAACAAGCTGGCGGACGTCCCGAAAGCCGAGAAGCCGGACTTTTGAGGGGTGACGAACGGCGGTTCTGCGACGGCGGCCTCCGGGGGAAAGTTGCGGTCGCTGCTGCCAGATGCGGAAGGAGCTCGACCGTAACTGCGCGCCGCCGAGCCCGGGAATAGTATCAAGGCCGCGGTTGTTTTTCGCCCGGGCGCGGACTTGCTGCGCTGGTCAATGCTGCTTCGTCACCGCCAGGTGCGTCGCCGCCGGGGTCGAGACCCGGTCGGTGCAGGCGTAGCCGAGCGCGGGCAGATCCATTCCCGCAAAGAGATTTTCGCCGGCGCCGAGCAAGACCGGCGCCATGACGAGATGCAGCTCGTCCAACAGGCCGGCCGACAGATATTGCCGGACGGTCGAGACGCCGCCGCCGACCCGGATGTCCTTTTCGCCGGCAGCGTCCCGCGCCTGCGCCAAAGCGGACTGGATGCCGTCGGTCACGAAATGAAAGGTCGTTCCGCCCTCCATGACCAGAGGAGCGCGCGCGTGCCGGGTGAGCACGAACACCGGCACATGATAGGGCGGGTTGCTTCCCCACCAGCCTTTCCAGCTCTCGTCCGGCCATTTGCCGCGGATCGGTCCGAACATGTTGCGACCCATGATCCAGGCCCCGAGATTGGCAAAGCCGCGCGCGGCGAACTCGTCGTCGACGCCGGTATCGCCGCCGTCCTGGCCGAACATCCTCTTGAAGGTTCGGGTCTTGAACGCCCACTGGTGCAGGTTCATGCCGTTCACGCCGAGCGGATTTTCGAGGCTCTGGTCGGGCCCGGCTCCATAGCCGTCGAGCGACACGGAGAAAGCGCGGACACACAGTTTTGGCATTACTTTCTCCTGGCCCTGCGATTTTGCACTTTGGGCGATTGCCGAGCGGGAAGCCCGAAGCCCGTCTTTGGCTTGGTGGACGGGATGAGACCGCCGCCGTCTATCGCTTCTCTCCGGCAGAAGCCTGCTTTTCGCCCCCTGACCCGGACAGAGTCAAACTCGACAAACTCAAACGTCGACTGCTTGTAGTCCGGGAAGGCGTTGGCCGGGAAGGCGCTGAAATAGATGCGCGGCAACCCGCCCCCGACGGTGGGGTCGCCGGTCTCGCCCAGGAGGTTGGGGTAGAAATAACTTGCGGCGGGCGCGGTCGGAAACGGAATCACGCCGACGGTTCCGGTCCAATGGATCAGATCCCGCGAGGCGCGAACATGGACGCTGCCGCGCGAAACATAGGCGACGAGATAAACGTCCAGGCTTCGGTCGTAGAGCGCGCTGCCTCCGGGTGCGACCTCGTCGGTCCACAGGGGGGCGAAGGCGCCGGCCGGACCCGACATGTCCGGCGTGCCGCCGGTGGCCGGCTGGCTCCAGGAGCTCTCGGCCCAGGGGTCCTTGGAGCTCGCGTCATATTTGTGGAAAGCCTTGGCGACCCGACCGGGGTCGCCGGAGAGAGCGGCATCGACGACCTCCAGGTATTTCGCGCGCGCGATCCCCATGCAGTTGAGGTCTCGGCATACGCCGGCGTTGCCGGCGCTGGCCGGCAATTTGTCGGAGAAGATGAGATAGAAATAGGCCTCGCGTGGCGCAGGTGGCGGATTTTCAAGATGCCTGCCGTGCTCGTCGGCAACGAGCAGCGAGCCGTAGCCGACGGCGAGATTGCCCGCGCTGTTGAGATAGCTGGAAAAGGATTGCATCGGCTGAAAGATCTGCCCTGCGACCTTGAAGGTCTGTCCGTGATTGAGCGATACGGCCAGTCCGATGCCGGAGTAGAAGCAGGGCACCTGCATCGTGGTATTGCCTATGAAGCACCAATAGCGCGGCGGATTTGCCGTGTTTTTCCATTGATACTCGCCGTGGAAGCTCATGAACCAGCCGGCATGGCCCTGACGGTCGTCGAACCGCACGACCTGACCGCCGCCCGCGTAATTCTTGTCGAAGATCCAGCCGGCAGGGCCGGCGCCCGCGCCAAACACCGCCTTGGCGGCTTTGCCGCCGGTTACATGATCGAGCGTGCCGGAGAACGCGAACGTGCCGTTGCACGCGCCACCCGCTCGGCATGGGGCGCCGGCGGCGCCAAAGAAAGTGTAGGCGCCGCTCCCGGCCGGGATTGCGCCGAAATTTCCATCCGATGGTCCCCAAGGGAAACCGTAGCTCGCGAGCTGGGCATGGGTCGCAAAGATGTGCGGCGCGCCGGCCGAGATTTGGATATCAGGCAGGCACGGCGAGCTGTCGCTCGCCATTTGCGGAGCTTGGCTCTCTTCGGCCGTAGCGCTGGCGGCCAGACCCACGCCAAGGGTGAGGCTCACAACCCAGGAAATGGCCCGATGTTTCATGTTGCCGCCCGCGCTTCGATCAAGTCCATTGTGGTTTCCGTCATCTGATCCCGATACTGGTCTGGTGGAATAGCGATGCGGCGTCCTTGAGCACCGGCTGCATGTCGTCGGGAAGCACATCGCCTGCGTAGATTTCCAGAAAATTGACGTGTTGGCCGGCCTTGTTCGCGCCCCTCGCCCCGCGTGCGGGGAGAGCAGGGCGTGCGGGCTACGCACGAAGAACAGCGTCGTGTGTCTGTCCCTGGCTTCATTTTGGCGGAACAATCCGAAGATTCACCAATGAAAACAACGAGCGCGTTCTGGCACAAGCGTCCAAAGCGATTCGATCCGCCCTACGCCGCGCTCTCCACGATCGCCGCCTCGGCAGCCGCCACTGATTCGGGCGTCCCCACATGCATCCACACGCCTTCGAGCCGCAGCCCGAACAGCCGCCCGGCTTCGCCGGCGCGGTCGAACATCGCGGTCAACGGGAAGGCGCCCCCGGGCGCGTCGCGGAACAGGGCCGGCGCCAGGATGGCGGCGCCCGCATAGACGAACGGCACCACGTCGCGCTCGCCGCGGCGGATGAGCCGGCCGTCGGGCGCCATCGCGTAATCGCCGCGGCCCGCATAGCCGATGCTGGTGGCGGTGGGCGCGAGCAGCAACAGCGCATCCATCTGCGCTGGGTCGAAGGCGGCGGCGAGGCGGGACAGGTTGGGCTGCACGCCGTCGATCCAGATGGTGTCGGAATTGACGTGGAAGAATGGAGCATCGCCGAGCGTAGTGAGCGCCTTGACGACGCCGCCGCCGGTGCCGCGAAGCTCCTGGCGCTCGTCCGAGATCACGATGCGCGGCCGTTGCCGCGTCTGCAGATGCTGCTCGATCTGATCCGCCAGGTGATGCACGTTGACCACCGCGCATTCGACCCCGCTGTCGGCCAGGCGGTCGAGCACGTGATCGATCAGCGCCTTGCCGCCCACCCGCACCAGCGGCTTGGGAAGCTGGCCGTTGAACGCCCGCATGCGGGTGCCCAGGCCCGCCGCCAGCACCATGGCGCGATCCGGGGCGCTGCCGCGCCGTGCTCGAGCTTCTTCCATGCCGGCTCCGGTGCCTCCGTCCATCAGCGTGGCCGCCATTCCCGCACGTGCGCGGCGTACCAGTCGTTGAGCGGCGCCAGCGCCGGATGCGCCAGCGAGCGCTGCAAGTAGCCCCATAGGCGGGGTATGTGACGCAGATATTGCGGCTTGCCGTCGCGCTGGTCGAGCCGCGCAAAGGTACCGAGGATGCGGCTGGCGCGCTGCGCCGCCAAGGTCACATAGCTTCTGATGAATTGGCCGCCGTCGAAATCGCGCTCGGCGGCGCCGCGTCGCCGAAGATAGCGGCTGAGCAAAGCGAGCTCGGTTGCTTCCGTCACGTCGACGCGGGCATCCTGCAGCAGCGACGCCAGGTCGTACGCGGCCGGTCCCATCACGGCATCCTGGAAATCCAGGATGCCGAGCCGCCCCAGGCCCTTGCGATTGGGCAGCCACAAGAGATTGGGCGAATGATAGTCGCGCAGCACCCAGGTCGGTGGCGCCTCCAGGACGGGCCCCAGCGCCTCGGCCCACACGGCGCGGAACTCCTGGCGCAGCTCGTCCGACACCTGCTCGTTCAGGCGCGGCAGATACCAGTCGAGCAGCAGCTCGACCTCGGTCAGGAACGCCTCCAGGTCGAAGCGCGGAATGCGATATTCGAGATGCGGCGCGACCGGCAGCAGGTCGGGAAGCTGTTGCTCATGCAGGGCCAAGAGCGCGTCGACCGCGACCTCGTAGCGTTCCTCGATCGGGGCCGGCGGGTCGCCCTCGACCACGCGCTCGTCGCCCAGATCCTCGATCACCAGGAGGCCGAGCGCGAGATCGGCGTGATTGATCTCCGGCGCCAGCAGCCCGTGCTCGCGCAATGCCTTGGCCATGGCCACGAACGGCACCACGTCGCCGGCGAGATGCACGATGGTGCTGTAGCTGCGGCCGCCGCGCAGCTTCGGGCCCTCGGGCCGGGCCGGCCAGTTCATCAAGATGAGATGGCGGTCTCCCAGGATCAGCCGCTCGTAAGCGCGGGTCGAGGCATCGCCCGGCATCCAGTGCCGCTGCGCATCGCTCAAGCCGCTGTCCGCCAGGAAGCCGCGGATCGCTCCCATCCGCCCCACCCGCGGCGCGAAGCTGCCGTGGCCGGTCACCCGGGCGTGGCGGAACTCGACCTTGAGCTTGGGGGCGAGCGTAATCGCGATGTCGAGCCGGTCGGGTGGCAGCCAGCCGCCGGCGCGGTCGGGCCATTCGAGGAGCGTCACGGCACCCTCGTGCAGGTCGTCGAAACCGAGCTCGGCGAGCTCGGTCGCGCCGGAGGTGCGATAGAGGTCGGCATGCACCACCTGGAAGCGCGGCAGATCGTAGGTCTGCATCAGCGTGAAGGTCGGGCTCGGGACCTCGGTGCTCTCGTCGCCGGCGAGATAACGGATCAGGTCACGGGCGAACGTGGTCTTGCCGGCGCCGAGATCACCCGACAGCGTGACCAGGTCGCCGGGCCGAAGCGCGTTCGCCACGTCGACCGCGAGCCGGCGCGTGGCGTGCTCGTCGGGCAGCGCCACCGAGAAGCTCGCGCCTATGCTCGGGGGCGCCATCATGGCAGATGGGCGGTCATGCGGCTGGCCGCTCGGCGAGCTGGCCGAGCGGGAACACGCAGGTGACGGTGGTACCGGTGCCGACCGCCGAATTGATCGTCACGGTGCCGCCGTGCAGCTCCACGAACGAGCGCACCAGCGACAAGCCGAGACCGGTGCCGCGATGGCGCGAACCGAGCGAATGCGTCTCGAACCAGTCGAACACCTTGTCCTTCACGTCGGCCGGAATGCCGGGGCCGCGGTCGGTGACCGAGAACACCACCGCGTCCTTCAATCGTTGCGCCGACAGCGTAATGGTCTCGCCGGCCGGCGAGAAGCCGATGGCGTTGGCGAGCAGGTTGAACAGCGTCTGGCGCACGCGCCGCTCGTCGGCCACGAAGCTGCCGATGTCGGGGGCGACCCGGATGGCGAGCGCGATGTCGCTCTGCACCAGCCGGTCCTGCACGCCCTCGGCGGCGTCGTGCATGGTGCGGCGGATGTCGACCGGGCCGAGGTCGAGCGTCATGGCGCCGGCGTCGATGCTGGCGAGATCGAGGATGTTGTTGATGATGGCGAGCAGCGCATTGGTCGAGGTGGTGATGTAGCCGAGATATTCGCGCTGCTTCTCGTTCAAGGGCCCGGTCGCCAGGTCGCCGAGGAAATGCGCGAAGCCGATGATGTTGGTGAGCGGCGAGCGCAGCTCGTAGGAGACGTGGTGCACGAAGTCGACCTTGATCTCGTCGGCCTCCTCGAGCGCCTCGTTCTTCTCGCGCAGCGCCCGCTCCACGTTGACGGTGTCGGTGAGGTCCTGGAAGGTGACCAGCGTGGCGCCGTCGGGCAGCGGCACGGTGGCGCAATCGATCACAGTGCCGTCGCGCCGCTCGATCCGGCCGCTGACCTGCTCGCGCTCGTCGATGGCGGTGATGGCGGCGCGCAGCCGGCGCCACAGCGGGCTGTCGCCGGACAGCGGCTGGCACCAGCCGATCACGGTCTCGATGTGCGGATGCTCGGCGAGCGTCGAAGGCGCGAGCTTCCACAGCCGCGCGAACACCGGATTGAACAGCCGCAGGCGACCGTCGCTGCCGAACACCGCGACCGCCTCGGCCAGGTTGTCGAGGGTCTCGCCCTGCACCCGGATCAGCGCATCGTAGCGCCGCGCCAGATCGAGCCGCTCGGTGACGTCGTCGAACAGGTAGATCACGCCGCCTTCGGCATTGGGGGTGGTGACCACCCGCAGCGCCCGCCCGTCCGGCAGGTGCCACATATGCTCGCGCGCCTCGGTCGCGTGATAGGCGTCGTGCAGCGCGGCCTTCCACTGCCGGAAGTCCTGCTCCTCCGGCAGCTTGCGGGTGGCGCGCAGGCGGTCGAGCACCGCGAGGTCGCTCGGCTCCTGATCCAGGAACCCGGCATCGAGGTCCCACAGCGAGCGGTAGGCCGCGTTGTAGAAGGCGAGCTTCTGGTTGGGGCCGAAGATGGCGACCCCGGTGGTCAGCTGATCGAGCGTGCGCCGATGCGCCTCGGCCATGCGGGCGAGATCGGCGCGCATGCGGTCCGCCTCGGTGACGTCGATGCCGATGCCGGCGCTGCCGCTGCGGTTGGGAAAGCTCTGCACCGCGAAGCTGCGGCGCCCACCCGAAACGATCGCCGGCAGCCGGCCCCGATAGGGCTGCGCGGCGTGCTCCGCCTGCGCGAGCCCGGCGCGCGCCGCGCGATCGAACAGCTCGATGCCACGCTCCACCGCATCGGCACCGTCGCGGGCCTCGACCGCGCCCGCATAGGCCTTGTTGGCGAACACCAGCCGGCCGTTGGCATCGCGCGCCCAGACCGGCACCGTGACGGCATCGATCAAGGTACGCAACGCCTCGGTCTCCTCGATCTGCCGGTGATGGCGCACCAGGAGATCGCCGAGCTCTTGCTTGATGCCGCTCACATTGCGCAGGCGCAGCACCGCGCGGCCGCCGATCGCCTGGCCGTCGGCCTCGATCAGCCGATCGGCCTGCGTGGTCAGCGTCATGCCGAAGCCGACGCCGCGCGCCCGCAGCGCCTCGACCGCGCTCTCGATGGCGTGCGCCTGCTCGGCCTCGAGCCAGCTGCTGAACACCAGCACGTGGTCCGCGGCCGCCAGGTCGGTCACCAGATGGGGATCGCCGATGATCTCCGGATCCTCGTCGGTGGTCGACCAGGCGATCACCACCTGCGGCTCCGACTGCAGCAGCGCGTTGGCGCGGTCGGCGCGGGCGCGCAACGCGAGCGCCTGGTCGCGCGCGGCGGCCTCGGTCTCGGCGAGACGCCGGCGGGTGCGCACCAGCAGGATGGCGGTGACGACCGCGAAGCACAGGATGCCGAGCGTGAGCGCCAGCGCCGCGATCTCGTGGCGGTCGAGCTGCGAGATCGCGGAGACATAGGCGCCGAGCGTCACCGTCTCGGCCGGGGAAGCGGGAGAAATGGTGTCTTGCGCCAGCACCGGCCCGGGCGCCGCCGCGAGGAAGCAAAGACCGCTGGCGAGGGCGGCGCCATATCCGCTGCGCCGCCGATGCAACCCGATGCTCCCGCCGGTGATCCGGATCGTGTCCGGCATTCACGCCTGCCCCAATCGCCGCATTTCCCCGGCGCCGTGCGACCTCGGCCCGCCTCAGGTCGCAAAGCTCAAGTCGCGGGGAAAAGACCCCGCGAATTGGTCGACTTTACCCTTAAGGGAAGCCGAACGGTAAGAGTCCAGACCGTGAACGTAAAAACGGCTGCCGTGGTTGCGACTTATCCCCTGCCGGCGAGCTTCATTCCCTTCTCCAGCGCGGCGTAGCTGCGCACCGGCGCCGCCATCAAAAAGCGGTAGCCTTCGCCGATGATGCGCTCGACATTGCTGCTGTCCACATGCGGGTGGCCAACCACCACATTGTGCTTCTTGCAGGTGTCGACCACGCGCGCCATCCATTCGAGCACCACCGGATGCTCGTATTGCCGCGGATAGCCGAGCTCCTGGGAGAGATCGCCCTCGCCGATCAGGATCGCCCCGATGCCGGGCACCTTGGTCAGGATGTCGCCCAGGCTTTCGATGCCGCGGGTGTCCTCCATCATCAGGATCACGAAAATCTCGCCCTTCGGGTTGAGCGGCCAGACGTCGGCGCGCTCGTAATATTCCTGCTGGGTGAGCCCCCAGTAGCGCACCGCCGCGGTCGGCCCGTCGCCGCGCAGGCCCGCCGGCTCGTACAGCGGCGCCGATTTGAGGCGCGGGTAGCGGCAGGCTGCCACCGCGTTGTGGGCCTCCTCGACCGAGCTGATATGCGGCCACACGATCCCGTAGGCGCCGATGTCGAGCGCCTGCTTGGCGTGCCACTGCGCCTTCTCGGCGCCGTTGGGGGGAATGCGTACCATCGGGGTGACGGCGGGGGCGAGCGAGCCGGCCTGCGCGATCTGCCGGCGGTTGAGCATGTATTGCAGCGAGTCGCGCAATGCCCGGATGTCGTAGGGATTGTGCTCCATCTCGAAGACGATGCCGTCGTATTTGGCGGCCCCGTAGACGAGCGCGGCCTCCGGATCGGCCGGCGTAAAGGCCGTGAATGCGTGCTTGCCCTGCTCCAGGGCGCGGATCACACCATTAAGACGCGGAATGTCAGCCATCGTTTCCCCATGCGGTATCGGTTATGCTGGTCAAGCGGATATGCTCGTATCCGACGTTAGCAGATTGGTCGACCGAAAAAATCCCGGTTTGACAAGGGTGAAGCCGGTTCCCTAGCATCGCCCCGGCATTCCCGCCGCCGGGCCGACGCGCCCCACAGCCGCAGTGAAGGTACCATGATCATCGATTGTCACGGCCACTACACGACCGAACCCAAAGACCTCGGCCGCTTCCGGCAGGAGCAGATCGCCGCCATCAAAGACCCCTCGAAAATGCCCTCGCGGGCGTCGCTCAAGATCAGCGACGACGAGATCCGCGAGGGCCTGGAGGGCGCCCAGCTCAAGTTCCAGCGCGAGCGCAACACCGACCTGGTGATCTTCTCGCCGCGCGCCATGGGGATGGGCCACCATATCGGCGACTACCGGGTCAGCCTGGAATGGTCGCAGGTCTGCAACGAGCTGATCCACCGGGTCTGCAATCTCTATCCGGACAATTTCGTCGGGGTCTGCCAGCTGCCGCAGACGCCGGGCGTGCCGCCCGACAATTGCATCGGGGAGCTGGAGCGCTGCATCAACGAGTTCGGCATGGTGGGCTGCAACCTCAATCCCGACCCCTCGGGCGGGCATTGGACGGCGCCACCGCTCACCGACCGCTACTGGTACAAATTCTACGAGAAGCTGGTCGAGCTCGACGTGCCCGCCATGGTGCATGTGAGCGCGTCGTGCAATCCGGTGTTTCACGGCACCGGCGCCCACTACATCAATGCCGACACCACCGCCTTCATGCAGCTCATCATGGGAGACCTGTTCAAGGATTTCCCGACCCTCAAGCTCATCATCCCGCATGGCGGCGGCGCGGTGCCGTTCCATTGGGGCCGCTACCGCGGCCTCGCCATGATGAACAAGCGGCCGCCGCTCGACGAGATGATGCGCAACAACGTCTTCTTCGACACCTGCGTCTATCACCTGCCCGGCATCGAGCTGCTCACCAAGGTGGTGCCGATCGACAACATCCTGTTCGCCTCCGAGATGGTGGGCGCGGTGCGCGGCATCGATCCGGAGACGGGGCAGGATTTCGACGACACCAAGCGCTATATCGACAAGGTGTCCTGGCTCACTGCCGAGGACAAATACAAGATCTTCGAAGGCAATGCCCGCAAGGTCTACAAACGCCTCAAGCCCAGGGCCAAGCCGGCGCCCGCCAAGGCCTGACCGCGCGCCAAGAGAGCCCGACATGCAAACTTCCGGAGAAGTGCAAGCTCTCGGCTATGTCGGGGTCCGCGCCAAGGCGCTGGAGGAGTGGGGCGATTTCGGCAGCCGCTTTCTCGGCATGCAGCGCATCGACAAGAGCCGCTCCACGCTGGCGTTCCGGATGGACGACCGGAAGCAGCGGCTGCTGGTCGATGCCGACGGCGGCGAGGGCATCGGCTTCATGGGCTGGGAGCTCGCGGACGCAGGCTCGCTCGCCGCGCTTGCGGGGCGGCTCGAGCAGGCCGGCACCCAGGTGGCGCAAGGCTCGCAGGCGCTCGCCGCCGAGCGCCACGTGCGCGACCTGATCGTGCTGCACGACCCGGCCGGCAACCGGCTCGAATTTTTTCACGGGCCGGAGACCGCGTCCGAGCCGTTCGTGCCCGGGCGCAGCATCTCGGGCTTCCGCACCGGCCCGCTCGGCATGGGACACGTGGTGCTGCACGTCGACAGCATCGATCGGGTGATGCCGTTCTATCGCGAGTTGCTCGGCTTCCGGCTGAGCGATTTCTGGCTGCGCCCGTTCCGCGGCTACTTCATGAACGTCAACCAGCGCCACCACAGCCTCGCCTTCATCGAGACTGGCCGCAACGCCGCCCATCACATGATGATCGAGCTCTACAGCCTCGACGACGTCGGCCAGGGCTACGATCTGGCGCAGGCCGAGGACGGCCGCGTCGCAGTCACGCTCGGCCGCCATTCGGGCGATTACATCACCTCGTTCTATTCGTGGAATCCGTCCGGCTTCATGACCGAGTACGGCTGGGGCGCCCAATCGATCGATCCCGCCACCTGGCAACCGTTCGAGCGCAGGTTCGGAGCGAGCCTGTGGGGCCACGACCGCTCCTGGATGACGGCCGACAAGCAGATCGAGGCGCGCGAGCTGCGCCGCCAAGCCGCCGAAGCCGGCCTGCGCCAGCCCGTGCAGGTGATCGAGGGCAACTACACCCTGATGCCCGGGGAGTGCCCGTGGCTCGACGCGCTGAAGCAAGAGCAAAAGATCGGGTGAGCGGTCGGAACGCCGGCGCTGCCGCCGGTCACGCTGCGCTGTTCTGCTGCTGCGCCCTTGCCGCGGCCGCCAGGTCCTCGATGTTGATGTGGCCTAGCGCCCCCGAGAACACCACCTCGGCCTGGGTCAGCGCCGGCAGCACTACCTCGGCCAGCAGGGCCGAGCGCGGCGTCGCGCCGTTGCTGCCCTCCTCCATGGTGCCGATCGCGCGCAAGATGTCGTGAGCCGTGATGCCGCGTGGCTCGCGCGCGAGCTCATAGCCGCCGCGCGGCCCGCGCACCCCCTTGAGCACGCCCTGGCGCACCAGCGCCTGCAGCACCGGCTCGAGATGCCGGGGCGGCAGCCGGTGGCGGCTCGCCAGCGCCTTGGCGGCCACCGGCTGGCCGCGCGCGTGCAGGGCCACGTCGATGACAGCGGCGATCGCCAGCAAGCCTTTGCGCGGCAACAATGACATGCGCGGTTCCACGGTAACGGGGTGGGCAGCGGAAGCTTGCCGATGGGATGCGCCCCATCGGTTATTCATTCTTCATGCCCGTAGAACCAAAACCCGCAACTCCGCGTGTGGTTTCATCAAGATTTACCGTCGCACGGATTTTGACGCGCAACACCGGCGCAATGATCAACTGGGCTATGCGCATGCCGCGGGTCACGGTGAACAATTCCTGGCCAAAATTCACCAGAATGACCTGTATTTCGCCCCGATAGTCGGCATCGATAGTTCCGGGCGCATTGAGGACGGTAACTCCATGCCGCGCCGCCAGGCCCGAGCGGGGCCGCACCTGTCCCTCGGTTCCCGCCGGCAAAGCGATCGCCAAGCCGGTCGGAATGAGGGCGCGCGCACCGGGCGCGATGCTGACCGGCGCCTCGACCGCGACCGCGGCCATGAGATCGAGGCCGGCCGCGTCCGCGCTCTGATAGGCGGGAAGCGGCAGACCGGCGCCATGCGGGAGTTGCCTCACGTCGAGTTGCCATTGGGGCTTTGCCTCGCTCACGGCGCTGCTCCGGCGAGTGTTGCGGCGATGCGGGCGACCAGTGCTTGGGCCACCGCGTCCTTCGACTGCGGCGGCCACGATTCCACGCCGGCGCTGGAGATCAGATGCACCCGGTTGCTGTCGCCGCCCATGATCCCGGTCGCGGTCGAGACGTCATTGGCCAAAATCCAGTCGCAGCCCTTGCGGGCGAGCTTGGCTTGCGCATTCTCGATCACTTTCTCGGTCTCGGCCGCAAAGCCGATCACCAGGCGCGGCCGCTTGGCTTTGCGGTGCGCGATGGTGGCGAGAATGTCCGGGTTTTCCATGAGGGTGAGGGCAGGGGTCGCGCCCTTCTGCTTCTTGATTTTCTGGCGGCCCGCCTCCGCCACCCGCCAATCCGCGACCGCGGCGGCGAACACCGCGCAATCGACCGGCAGCGCCCGCTCGACTGCGGCGAGCATCTCGCGCGCGGTCTCGACCCGTACCGTCTTCACCCCGGGCGGCTCCGCAATGCTCACCGGGCCGCTGATCAGCACCACCTCGGCGCCGGCTGCGGCCGCTGCCGCCGCGATCGCATGGCCCTGCTTGCCGGAGGAGCGGTTGGCGATGTAGCGCACCGGATCAATCGGCTCATGGGTAGGTCCCGAGGTCACCAGCATTTTCTTGCCGGCGAGCATTTCATCCTGATACGCGCTGTGCTTGGCGAGCAGCGCCTCGGCGGCGGCCGCGATCTCGAGCGGCTCCGCCATCCGGCCGGTGCCGGCTTCTCCGCGCTCCGCCATCTCGCCTTCGCCGGGTCCCACCACGACAATTCCGTCGGCCGCGAGCCGCGCGAGATTGCGCCGCGTCGCTGCATGGCCCCACATCCGCGGGTTCATGGCGGGCGCGATCAGCACCGGCGCCGTGGTGGCGAGCAGCACCGCGGTGGCGAGGTCGTCGGCATGGCCGTTCGCCATCTTGGCCATCAGGTCGGCGGTCGCGGGCGCCACCACCACCAGGTCGGCGGCGCGCGCCAGCCGGATATGGCCGACATCATGCTCGCTCGCCGGATCGAACAGATCGGTGTAGGCGCGCTCGCCGCTCAGCGCGCCGGCCGCAAGCGGCGTCACGAACTTTTGTGCCGCCGCCGTCAGCACGCAACGCAGCGTGGCGCCGCGCTCCTGCAGCCGGCGAATGAGATCGAGGGATTTGTAGGCTGCAATGCCGCCGCCGATGATCAAGAGGACACGCCGCGCGTGCGGCTCCGGCTGTGGTTGCGGCGCCGCGTCGGCGGCCCGGGATGGTGCGGGAATTGGGTCCGCGCCGTCCGCCATCTCGCGCAGGATGGTGCGGGCTTCGTCCTCCATGGAGCGGCCGTGGCGGGCCGCGCGCAGCCGCAGCCGCTGCTTGAGGTCGTCGTCGAGCCCGCGAATGGTGATGCTGGCCATCGATCTGCTCCATGCTCGGCCGTTGTGGGCACGTCTTCGAATGATGTCAGGGATGCAGAGCGTTTCACTCCTTCTCCCCTGTGGGGCGAGGGAGTGAAACGCCGTGCGTCCCTAAAACCGCCGCCAGCGTGGGGCCGAGACCAGATTAAACCTAGCAGGTGATTGCAATGCAATCAACGCAATCACCAACCCGGGTCGCCGGGCTACCAGCCGCGAACCACCAGCCAGCCCAGCAGCGCTGCGATCGCCCATAGCGCCGCCGCGCTCCAGCGGTTGCGGCGCGCTTCCGCCCGCCCGATTGCGGCGACCGTTTCGGGTGCCAGCACCATGCCGTCGCGGGTGATGGCGTCGAGCTGCCCGACCAGGACGGCGCCGCGGGCGAGCAGCGCCGGCACCGCGCCCAGGAACCGCCCGAGCTCGCGCACCCCGTCGGCGGCGCTCTCGAGCTGGCCGGCGGGCCCGAGATGGCGCTCGATCCATTCCCGCACCACCGGCTCCGCCACCGTCCACATGTCGAGCTTGGGATCGAGCCCGCGCCCCACGCCTTCGACCACCACCATGGTCTTCTGCAGCAGCAGCAACTCCGGGCGGGTGCGCATGTCGAACAGGCCGGTGACCTCGAACAGCAGCATCAAGAGCTTGGCCATGGAGATGTCTTCGGCCGTGCGGTTGTGGATCGGCTCGCCGATGGCCCGGATCGCCTGCGCGAAGCTTTCGACCGAATGGTGGGCCGGCACATAGCCGGCCTCGAAATGCACCTCGGCGGTGCGCTGATAGTCGCGGGTGATGAAGCCGTAGAGGATCTCGGCGAGGAAGCGGCGCTCCTTGCGTCCGAGCCGACCCATGATGCCGAAATCGACCGCCACCAGCTTGCGATCGTGGTCGACGAACAAATTGCCGGGATGCATGTCGGCATGAAAGAAGCCGTCGCGCAGCGCATGGCGCAGGAAGGTCTGGATCACAGCGCGGCCCAGATCCTTGAGATCGAAACCCTCCGCCTCCAGCTTGGCGCGGTCCGACAGTGGGGTGGCGTCAATCCATTCGAGCGTGAGCACGTCGCGCGCGGTCCGGTTCCAATCGACCGTGGGCACGCGGAAATCCGGATCCGCCTTGGTGTTCTCCGCCATCTCCGAAAGCGCGGCCGCCTCCAGCCGCAGATCCAGCTCGATGGTGACCGAGCGGCGCAGCGTCTCCACCACCTCGATGAGGCGCAACCGCCGCGCTTCGGCCGACAGGTTCTCGGCGTGCCGGGCCACGAAGGCGAAAGCCTGGAGGTCGACTTTGCAGCGGTGCTCGATGCCGGGCCGCAATACCTTCACCGCCACCGCCTGCCGGCCTGCATCCGTGGTGATCTCGGCCCGGTGGACTTGCGCGATCGAGGCGGCCGCGACCGGCGGGCCGAACGACGCGAACATGTCGGCGAGCGGAAGCCCGAACGCCGCCTCGACGGCGCGAACGGCTTCCGCCTGCGGGAACGGTGCCATCCGGTCCTGCAGGGATTCCAGGTCGCGCGCCAGCACCACCCCGACCACATCGGGCCGGGTCGCCAGGAACTGGCCGAGCTTGACGTAGGTGGGGCCGAGCCGGGTGAGCGCGGCGGCCAGCCGATTGGCCGCGATGGTGCCGGCGGGCCGCTCGATCAGGCGGGCGGCGCGCAACGCCAAGCGCACCGGCACCGGCACCTGTGCCGGATCGATCAAAGCGAACACGCCCTCGCGGGCGAACACCAGGCCCGCCCGCGCGAGCCGGACCAAATGGGCAATGCCGGTGATCACAATCGCCAGCCCGAATGCAGCGCCACGATGCCGCCGGTGAGCGGCTGGAAGGAGACACGCGCGAAACCGGCTGACCGCATCATCCCGGCGAAGCTTTCCGGCCGCGGAAACTGGCGGATCGATTCGACCAGATAGCGGTAGGCCTCGGCATCGCCGGTAACCAGGCGGCCGAGGGCCGGAATGACGTTGAACGAGTAGAAGTCGTAGAGCGCGTCCAGCCCCGGCAGGTCGACGGTGGAGAACTCCAGGCACAGAAAGCGGCCCCCGATCGCCAGCACGCGGCGGGCCTCGGCGAGCGCCGCCTCAATGCGCGGCACGTTGCGGATGCCGAACGCGATCGTCACCGCCTCGAAGGAGCGGTCCGCGAACGGCAGCTTCTCGGCATCGGCTTCGACAAAATCGACGCCGGCGAGCCCGCGGGCGGCGGCGCGCGCGCGCCCTACCTCCAGCATGTCGGGATTGATGTCGACCACCGTCGCCCGGGTGGCGCTGCCGCCGGCCGCCAGCACCCGGAACGCCACGTCGCCGGTGCCGCCCGCGAGATCGAGCAGCGCGAAGCGCCGGTTCCGGGGTGGGTTCGCGGCGGTGACCAGCGCCGACTTCCAGGCGCGGTGCAGCCCGGCCGACATCAGGTCGTTCATCAGGTCGTAGCGGTTCGCCACGCTGTGGAACACGTCGTCGACCAGGGTCTGCTTGGCGCCAAGCGGCACGTCCCGGAAGCCGAAATGGGTGGTCTCGGCGTCTTCATGCGGTTCCGCGGGAGGCGCGTTCATCGGCGATCGTCCTTGTCCGACAAGACCATAGCGCGGGGCGCGGAGGAGTTCTATGTGTCGGTCCGAGGTTTCGCCGGTATGGTTGAGCAGGCCGCGCGCGTCCTCAGCATTCACGCCGGGATATCCGCCGCATGCCTGAGCTACCCGAAGTCGAGACGGTTCGCCGCGGCCTCGAGCCGGTCATGCAGGGCGCACGCTTCGCGGCCGTCGAGGCCCGCCGGCCCGATCTGCGCTGGCCGCTGCCGCCCGACTTCGCGGCGCGGCTGCAAGGCCAGACCGTCACCGGGCTCGGCCGCCGCGCCAAATATCTGCTGCTCGATCTCTCCTCCGGCGAGGTGCTGCTGATGCATCTGGGCATGTCGGGATCGTTCCGGGTGTCGCATGACGGCGGCACCGCCAAGCCCGGCAACTATCATCGGGCGCCGCCGCAACATGCGGCGCACGACCACGTGGTGTTCCACATGTCGAACGGAGCCGCGATCGCGTTCAACGATCCGCGCCGCTTTGGCTCCATGAAGCTGGTGCCGCGCGGCCAGCTCGACCAGGAGCCGCTGTTGCGCGCACTCGGGCCCGAGCCGCTCGGCAACGCGTTCGACGCCGCCATGCTGGCGCGCGCCTGCCGGGGCAAGAAAACGAGCCTCAAGGCGGCGTTGCTGGATCAGCGGGTGGTGGCGGGGCTCGGCAACATCTACGTTTGCGAGGCGCTCTGGCGCGCGCGCCTGTCGCCGAAGCGCCGCGCCGCCACCATCGCGACCCGCACCGGCGCGCCGAACGAGCGCGCGACTGCGCTGGTGCAAGCCATTCGCGACGTTCTCAACGATGCGATCCGGGCCGGCGGCTCCTCGCTGCGCGACCACCGGCGCACCGACGGCGAGCTCGGCCTGTTCCAGCACCAGTTCGCGGTCTACGACCGCGAAGGTGAGCGCTGCCCGCGCCGCGGCTGCGGCGGCACCATCAAGCGCATCGTGCAGACCGGGCGCTCGACCTTCTTCTGCCCGGTGTGCCAGCGGTGAAGCCAGGCGATCCCATTGCACTTTTCCCGGATGCGGTGCAGCGCGTAGCTCTTGCGAAGCGGTGCTCCGCTGATCCGGGATCGTTCCGGATTCACCGCGTGGAACGATCCCGGGTCTGCAGCGCATCTACAAGAGTTGTTGCGCTGCGCCCGGGAAAAGTCCAACCGCTCTTGCCCTACTGCTTGGCCACCAACGCCTTGTCGAGCCATTGGTAGATCACCGCCGCGATCTCCTTGCTGTTCTTCTCCTGCATCATGACGTGGCTGTTGCCCTTGATGCCGAGGTCGGCGAGCTTGATCCAGGTGGCCGCGACGCCGGCCTGGCGCAGGTACTTCACGGTGCAATGGTCGTAAGGCGCGTGATAGGAGGCCTCCGACGTCAGCACCATGACCGGCATTTTCTGCAGGTTGGGAAGCTGCCGCGCCGGCTCGGCCTGCTTCCAGCAGGTCACCAGATCGGGCGCGTCGGGTTTGTCCTCCTTGACGAAACGCAGCTCGGCGGCGTCCTTGACGGCGGGCGAATAGCTGAGCGGAACCGCCGTCACTCCGTAAGGCAGCGCCACCGGCCCTTCCTTGAACCAATCCGGCGCGCCGACCAGCTCCACGCCATGGACCGGCGGCCCGTTGGGCTCGACCCCCACGATCGCCTTCACCAGCTCCGGCCTTGCATCCGCGACCGGCCACGCAAAGGCGCCAGCCTGCGAATGCACTAGGATGATCGAGGGGCCGATCTTGTCGAGCAGCGCCACCAGGGCGTCGCGGTTGAAGACCTGCGATTTGGCGAAGTCCTTCATCTCCGGCACGTAGCTGCCGGTCATCTGCAGGGTGACGGCATCATCGGGTGTGCCATTGCCCGGCCATTGGGTGTGCAGATGCGCCTGCGGCCAGAGCTTGAACTTCTCCTGCTGCAGGTAACGGCGTTGGCCGCTCTCGCCATCGGCGAGCGACTGCGGTCCATAGGCTTCGGTCAGATAGCCGGAACGTCCGCGGCCGGGCTGGTCCACCACATAGACGGCATAGCCGCGGCGCGCGAAATACTGCGCCCAGCTCTCGCGGCCGTCGGGCGTGCCCGTGAAGGTGGTGCCGGTGCGGGTGCCCCCATGCACCATGACGATCGGGAACGGATGGGTCTGCTTCACCGGAATGCGCATCTCCACATACATCTGCCCGACCACATAGGTGTGGCCGTCGACGGTGGTGTTCTTGCCGCCGACATAGAAGAAGCCGTCGCGCGCGAGCGCAAGCGGCGGGTCATCCTCGGCCCGCGCCGCTACGGTGCCGAGAACGGCGCCGGCGGCGAGGGCGGTGGCGCAGCAGACGGCGATCAATCTGGTTTTCTGGGTCATGGGTCGGGTTCCTCCCGGGCGGCATTGTAGGGCACAGTGGCAGGCCCGGGGAATATCGGCTAGTGCTCGGGCTCACCACGAGACCCCGTCATGACCTATCAAGACATTCTGGTCGAGCAGCGCGGCCGCGTCGGCCTCATCCGGCTCAACCGCCCGCAGGCCCTCAATGCCCTCAACGCGCGGCTCAATGACGAGTTGGGCCGGGCAGTCGCCGCCTTCGATGCCGATGCAGGGATCGGCTGCATGCTGCTCACCGGCTCCGACAAGGCGTTTGCGGCCGGCGCCGACATCAAGGAGATGGCAGCTAAGTCCGCCGTCGAGGCGTTCATGGACGATTTCACCGGCGGCTGGGATGCGGTGGCGCGCGCCCGCAAGCCGGTGGTGGCCGCGGTCGCGGGCTTTGCGCTGGGGGGCGGCTGCGAGCTCGCCATGCAGTGCGATCTCATCATCGCGGCCGACACCGCCAAGTTCGGCCAGCCCGAGATGAAGCTCGGCATCATGCCGGGGATCGGTGGCACCCAACGGCTGCCGCGCGCGGTCGGCAAAGCCAAGGCCATGGACCTCATCCTTACCGGCCGCATGATGGACGCCGCCGAGGCCGAACGCTCCGGCCTGGTGGCCCGGGTGGTGCCGGCGGCCAGCCTCATGGAGGAGGCCTTGAAAGTCGCCGAGACGATCGCCGCCATGTCGCTGCCGGCGCTCATCGCTGCCAAGGAAGCGGTCAACCGCGCCTACGAGGCTCCGCTCGCCGAAGGCTTCCGTTTCGAGCGCCGCGTGTTTGGCGCATTGTTCGCGACCGCCGACCAGAAGGAAGGCATGGCCGCCTTCGTGGAGAAGCGGGCGCCGAACTTCAAGAACGAATGACCAACATATCAACTTGTGATGCGCGGGCTGGTCCCGCGCATCTCACTTAGTTGGGGCGAGCATTCTGATCGAGATGGTCGGGACAAGGCCCGACCATGACAAGAGGGCGGGTCAACGCTTAAGCAACGATCTCTCACTTCCGCACGCAGATCACCCGCACCACCGCGACTTTGGCGGCGTCTGCTCCGGTGCTGCCGCCCGCGGGCGTGACGGATTGGGTGGCGAGGAATTTGCGCAGCGTCTCGGCTGGGGCGAGCGTCGCCGATGCCGCCGAAGCCGCGGTCCCGGCATTGGCCACCACCGCGTCCTTGAGCTGCACCATGCCGTAGAGGCGGCCCTGAGCATCGACGGCGGCGGCACCGTCGAAGCCTGGTGGCGGCGCCGGAAGGATGGCGCCGCCGGCGAGCCGCGCCGCCACGGTCGCGACCGCGGCGCCGCCGCCTTGCGCCTGCGGATCGGAGATGCCGATGAGCGTCAGGTCGGGACCCTTGGGGCCCTCGGCTGTCAGTGCCGTCGGCGCCAGATCGCTCGCCCCGTAGATGCGCAGCAGCGCCAGATTGGCGGCCTGATCCTGCGTCACCTCTTCGGCGTTCCCATAGCCCGCGATCTCGATGATGTTGCAGCCGTCGGTCAGGCGCCGGTCGGTCAAAATGTGACCGGCCGCGCTCGCCACGATGCCGGTGCCGTACTCGACCTTGCGCTTCGCCGGCAGCCCGGCGAGCGCCGCGATGCCGCTGCCCGAGAACGGCGCAAACGCGCTCGACATCACCACCACGACCGGATCCATGATGCCTTCGGTGGCTTGGTCGTAGAGCACCGTCATGCCGCGCACCTCGGCGTCGCGGATTTCCGCCCGCACGTAGAATGTCCTCAAGCCCTGCATGCCGGACAGGATGAAGAAGTCGGGGCGCAGCAGGTTGAGCTCGATATGGCGGCCCTGCGGCTCCTTCTTCTGCTGCTCGAGCACATCCGCGAGCGTCGTGCCCGGCCCCCTGATCCGGAAGGTCTCGACCTGAATCTGCCCTTGCGCGGAAAACCAGCGGGTGCCGGACTTGCCCGGCCCGGTATTTGGCACCTGCCGGGTGGGCAGGCCGATCTGCGCACCGGTGACCCTGTCGTCCACCATCCGCCAGCCGGCCTGATCCTGCTTTTCCTTCGACAGCGCGCCGAGCTGTGCGCGCTCCGGCGGGACGAGCGTGCCGGTTTCCTTGAGCTGGCGGTCCTTCTGGAAGGTCTTGATCGCGGCGGTCGTGCGGTCATTGGCTTCGCCGGTGATCAGGCCGTTGTAGGCACCGATCCAGGCGAGGTCGAGCTGGATCAAGGCGCGATCGGCGACCGAAACGCCCGCGACGTCGCGGGCGGGCGGCGTGGCCTTCTTCTTTGGTTCGATCTTGGCATCGGCGGCGGCCGCAGGCTTGGGGGCCGCGGCCGGATGGCTGCTGGGGTGAGCCGGCGTGGCGTTCTGGGCCGGCGCGCTCGCCGGCACCAGCGTCATTGCAACGATCAGGGCCGCAGTGGCGCTGCGCATGGCAACCCGCAACTGGCAAGACGTTCAGATCGGGGCCGAGCCTATCTGATCGCCGCCGTGCCGCAAGCCGAGAGGCATTGCGCCCCGAAGATGATATATAGCCGCCATGCTGAACTCCGATGAGCTCGAGCGCTATGCCCGCCACATCGTGCTGCGCGAGGTGGGCGGACCCGGCCAAGCAGCGCTCAAGCGCGCGCGCGTGCTGGTGGTCGGGGCCGGCGGGCTCGGGGCGCCGGTGCTGCTCTACCTGGCGGCCGCCGGCGTCGGCACGCTCGGTATCGTCGACGACGATACGGTAGCGCTTTCGAACCTGCAGCGGCAGGTCATTCATGGCACGCCCGAGGTCGGCGATCCCAAGGTCGCAAGCGCGGCCGCCGCGATCGCGCGCCTCAATCCCCATGTGGGGGTCGAGCGTCACGCCGTGCGGCTGGCGGCCGGCAATGCGCTCGCCTTGATCGGGCAGTATGATCTGGTGGCCGACGGCTCCGACAATTTCGCCACCCGTTACCTGGTCTCGGATGCATGTTATTTCGCCGAGCGCCCGCTGGTAACGGCCGCGGTCGGCAGCTTCGACGGCACCTTGACCACCATCCGGGCGCACGAGCGCGCGCCCGGCGGCGCCCCCAACCCGACCTATCGCTGCCTGTTTCCCGAGCCGCCGCCCGCCGGCAGCGTGCCGGCCTGCGCCGAGGCGGGTGTGCTCGGAGCACTCACCGGCGTGCTCGGCTCCATGATGGCGCTCGAGACCATCCGCGAGATCGTCGGCTTCGGCGAAGGCCTGGTCGGGCGGCTCTTGATGGTCGATGCCCGCTCCATGCGGTTCGAGACGCTCGCCTATGCGTGGGACCCGGCCAATCCCTTGTCGGGCGAGCATCCCACCATCCGCGATCTGTCCGCGCACAAGTGACTTTCCTCCCCGGCAATGACGCCGAGCTGGATCAGGAAGCAGGCGTCACTTCGACCAGGTGCCGATCGCGGCGGTACCCTTCATGACCGACCATTTCTTGTCGCCGCTGGCGACCAGGTTGAAGCAATTGGCGGCCGAGTTCTTCCAGGTGGTGCAGAAGCCGTCTTTGCTGAGCTTCCAGGTGCCTTCGCCCTTGACGCCGGCCTTGCCGAGCGGCTGGCGGGTCATCTTGCCGTCGGCGGTGAACACCATGGTGTATTTGATGTTCTGCGGGGTCGAGGAGGTGAACGGCTCGCCGTTGAAGAAGGTGCTCTGCACCTCGGCGGGCGCGAGCGGCGCGGCGAGCGCCATGCCGACACCGGCCAACAGGGCGCACGCGGCGCCCGCTAAACGTAGACGCATCGGTTTCCTCCGAAGATTCATCTTGCGAACCACAATACACGATTTTGTGCAGCCGCGCGAGATCGGGCACCTCACAGCATCGAGGGCAGCACGCGGTCGGGCGGCTTGTGGCCGTCCAGGAAGGTCCTGATGTTGACGATGACCTTCTCGCCCATGTCGACGCGGCCTTCGATCGTGGCCGAGCCCATATGCGGCAGCAGCACGACCTTGCTGTTGTGCGCGAGCTTGACCAGCTTCGGGTTGACGGCGGGCGCGCGCTCGAACACGTCGAGGCCGGCGCCCGCGATCTCGCCCGCGCCGATCATCCGGGCGAGCGCGTTCTCGTCGATCACCTCGCCGCGGGCGGTGTTGACGATATAGGCCTCGGGCCGCACCAGCTTGAGCCGGCGGGCCGACAGCAGGTGATAGGTCGCCGGCGTGTGCGGACAATTGATCGAGATGATGTCCATGCGCACCAGCATCTGGTCGAGGCTTTCCCAGTAGGTGGCGCCGAGCTCCTCCTCGATGTGCGGCGCCACGCGGCGGCGGTTGTGATAGTGGATCTGCAGCCCGAAGGCGCGGGCGCGCCGCGCCACCGCCTGGCCGATCCGGCCCATCCCGATGATGCCGAGGCGCTTGCCCCAGATGCGGTGGCCGAGCATCCAGGTCGGCGACCAGCCGCCCCACGGCTTGTCGGCGCACAGCACCGCGGCGCCTTCGGCCAGCCGGCGCGGCACCGCCAGGATCAGCGCCATCGTCATGTCGGCGGTATCCTCGGTGAGCACGGCCGGGGTATTGGTCACCGTGATGCCGCGGCTCAAGGCGGTCGCGACGTCGATGTGGTCGAAGCCGTTGCCGAAATTGGCGATCAGCTTGAGCCGCTCGCCGGCCTTGCTGAGCACGCCCGCGTCGATGCGGTCCGTCACCGTGGGCACCAGCACGTCGGCGGTGCGCACCGTCTCGGCGAGATCGGACTGGCTCATAGGCTTGTCGTCGAGATTGAGGCGGGCGTCGAACAGCTCGCGCATGCGGGTCTCGACGATATCCGGCAGCTTGCGGGTGATGACCACCACGGGTTTCTTGGGTTTCGGCATTTTGCTACCTGGGGCTTTGGGCCCCGCGTCGCGAGGGCGGGCGTTTGCAATACCCGCGCGTGGCAAAACGGCACCACTTGCCGTTTTTCTGTCAGGCGTTCAGGCCTCTTTAACCGTGCGGGTCGACACTCGGCGCGTCTCGGCGGGGTGGTCCTGGCATTCTGCTCCTTCTACCAGAAGGTCCGGTCAAGACAAAGCATTGTGCCGTATCCACGCCCATCGTCCGAGTGTTTGCTCCGCCCCATGATCCTTGCCCCCGCCGCTTGCCGAAATGTTCCCGCGCTGCCGCACCGGGCGAACCCGCGCTATACCTTGGCGGCCGGCGCCCTGGCGCTTCTGCTCGCCCTCGCCGCGACGGTTGTCTCGATGCCGAAGGCCTCCGCGGCCGGCGACCTGGGGGTGGGCGCCGCCAGCGGGTTGCCGGTCCCGCGCTTCGTCAGCCTCAAGCCCGATCGGGTCACCGTGCGGGGCGGGCCCAACCGGGATCACGAGATCGCCTTCGTGTTCACCCGCTCCGGCTTGCCGGTGGAGATCACCGCCGAGTCGGACAATTGGCGCCGCATCCGCGATTGGGAGGGGGCCGAGGGCTGGGTCTATCACTCGCTGTTGTCCGGCCGGCGCACCGCCCTGGTGGCGGCGAAGCAGCCCGACGAGCTGGTGCCGCTTTACGACAAGGCCGATGCGCAGAGCGCCCTGGTGGCGCGCCTGCAGCCGGGCGTGCTCGCCTCGGTGAAGCATTGCACCGGAGCCTGGTGCCGTATCTCGGGCCCCGGCTTCGACGGCTGGATCGCGCAGGAGCGCCTGTGGGGCGTCTACGCAAATGAGAAGCTGGACTGAGCCGGGAAGGCTTCAGCGCGCCTTGCGGCGCAGCCGGACCACCACATCGATGCGGGCGATCTCGTAGCCCTCGGGCGGGACCGGGGGCTTGCCGACCAGCACGTCGGCATCCGGTATGTCGATCAGCACATTCTCGCCCTCGACGAAGAAGTGGTGATGCTGCGACGCGTTGGTGTCGAAATAGGTCTTGGCGCCATCGACCGCGACCTGCCGCAGCAACCCGACGTCGGTAAATTGATGCAGCGTGTTGTAGACGGTCGCCAGCGACACCGGCACCTTGGCGCTGTTGGCCTCCTCGAACAGCAGCTCGGCGGTGATGTGGCGGTCGCCTTTGCCGAACAGCAGCCAGCCCAGCTCCATGCGCTGGCGGGTGGGGCGCAGTCCCACGTCACGCAGCATCGCCTTGACGTCGTGCCAGGGGCAACCGGTGAGCGCGGCGCGCGGCGCCGGCATGGATTGCGCTTGCGATGGCGTCGCAGCGGCAAAAACCATGGTTCGCGACGGGGTCGGGGGCGGGGACATGGGGCCTAAACTCCACTCGAGCACGGGCTTCCGGAGATCGTTGCGTTTGTAACATGTTGCCCCGGAAATGCAAATCGCCCCCGATCGCGATCGGGCCGGGCAGTTGCGGTACCGTGACGCATCGGCTGGGCACAACCAGTGCGGATGTCTGGCTTTGCCCCCCCTCCAACGCCTATATTGTAGCATCGAAATTCCGATCGGCCGCAACAGGCGAGACAGGATGCTGATGAACCGGCGCTCGAGCTACGAGTATGACGAAATCCTGGCCTGCGGCCGCGGCGATCTGTTCGGGCCCGGCAACGCCCAGCTGCCGCTGCCGCCCATGCTGATGTTCGACCGCATCTCCGAGATCGCCGAGACCGGAGGCGAATACGGCAAGGGCATGGTGCGCGCCGAGCTCGATATCAAGCCGGACCTCTGGTTCTTCCCCTGCCACTTCAAGGGCGATCCGGTGATGCCGGGCTGTCTCGGCCTCGACGCGCTGTGGCAGCTTTTGGGCTTCTTCCTGGGCTGGCTCGGCTCCTCCGGCAAAGGCCGGGCGCTGGGGCTCGGCGAGGTCAAGTTCTCCGGCCAGGTGCTGCCCACGATGAAGCAGGTCGTCTACGGCGTCGACATCAAGCGGGTCATGCGCTCGAAGCTGGTGCTCGGCGTGGCCGACGGCTGGCTCAAGGCCGACGGTGCGGTCATCTACCGGGCCATGGATCTCAAGGTCGGGCTGTTCCGCCAGGAAGAGATGCAGCCGAGCGGTGCGTGACGGCGTGACCGTGTGCAAGGATCCCGGCAAAATCTCAAAGATGTACAAGAGGCTTCCATGAGACGGGTCGTCGTCACCGGCATGGGCATCGTCTCATCGATCGGCAACAACACCCAGGAGGTGGTGGCGAGCTTGCGCGAAGCCAAATCCGGCATCGTGCGCGCGGACAAATACGTCGAGCTCGGCTTCCGCTGCCAGGTGCACGGCGCCCCGAGCCTCGAGCCGGAAGGCGTGGTCGACCGCCGCGCCATGCGGTTCCTGGGCGGCGGCGCAGCCTGGAACCACGTCGCCATGGAGCAGGCGATCCGCGACGCCGGCCTCGAGCCGCACGAGATCTCCCACGAGATGACCGGCATCATCATGGGGTCGGGCGGGCCCTCGACCCGCGCCATCGTGGAGGCCGCGGACGTCACCCGCAGCAAGGGGCCCAAGCGGGTGGGGCCGTTCGCGGTGCCCAAGTGCATGAGCTCGACCACCTCGGCGACGCTGGGCACCTGGTTCAAGATCAAGGGCGTCAATTATTCGATCTCGTCGGCCTGCGCGACCTCCAACCATTGCATCGGCAATGCCATGGAGGTGATCCAGATGGGCAAGCAGGACATGATCTTCGCGGGCGGCTCCGAGGAGCTCGACTGGACGCTTTCGGTGCTGTTCGACGCCATGGGGGCGATGTCGTCCAAATACAACGATACGCCGCACACGGCCTCGCGCCCCTATGACGTGGACCGCGACGGCTTCGTGATCGCGGGCGGCGCCGGCGTGCTGGTGCTCGAGGAGCTCGAGCATGCCAAGGCGCGCGGCGCCAAGATTTATGCCGAGGTGGCGGGCTACGGCGCCACCTCCGACGGCCACGACATGGTGGCGCCTTCGGGCGAGGGGGCGGTGCGCTGCATGCGGATGGCGCTCAAGAACGTCAGGCCGCCGGTCGACTACATCAATCCGCACGCCACCTCGACGCCGATCGGCGATCTCAAGGAGATGGAGGCGATCCGCGAGGTGTTCGGCGAGGCCACCCCGCCGATCGCCGCCACCAAGTCCATGACCGGCCATTCGCTCGGCGCCGCCGGCGCCCAGGAGGCCATCTATTCGCTCCTGATGATGGGCAACGGGTTCATCTGCGAGAGCGCCAACATCGTCAATCTGGATCCGGCCTTTGCCGACATGCCGATCGTGCGCGAGCGCCGCGACGGCGTGAGCCTCGACTGCGTGCTGTCGAACTCCTTCGGCTTCGGCGGCACCAACGCATCGGTCGTGTTCAAGCGGCCGGACGCGTGAGCTTTGAATAATCTTTTTCGTCCGCCCGGTGGGCACGCGGCGGGCGGGCAACAAACAACAGGCGGGGTTTTGGCATGCCGGCGCTGATGCAGGGAAAACGCGGGCTGATCATGGGGGTCGCCAACGATCATTCGATCGCCTGGGGCATTGCCCGCACCTTGGCGGCGCATGGCGCCACCCTGGCACTGACTTATCAGGGCGACGCGCTCGGCCGCCGGGTGCGCCCGCTCGCCGAATCGCTCGGCTCCGAGCTGGTGCTGCCATGCGACGTCGACAACCTCGCCTCGGTCGACGCCGTGTTCGCGACCCTCCAGGAGAAATGGGGCTCGCTCGATTTCCTGGTGCACGCCATCGCGTTTTCCGACAAGAGCGAGCTCAAGGGCCGCTACGCCGACACCACGCGCGAGAATTTCGTGCGCACCATGATGATCTCCTGCTTCTCCTTTACCGAATTGGCCAAGCGCGCCGCCGCCCTGATGCCAAACGGCGGCGCCATGGTGACGCTTGACCTACAACGGCGGCCAGCGCGCCATGCCCAACTACAACGTCATGGGGGTCGCCAAGGCGGCGCTCGAGGCCTCGGTTCGCTATCTGGCGGTCGATTTCGGCCCCTCCGCCATCCGGGTCAACGCCATCTCGGCCGGCCCGATCCGCACGCTGGCGGGCGCCGGCATCTCGGATGCCCGCGCCATGTTCAGCTTCCAGCAGCGCCACTCGCCGCTGCGCCGCGGCGTGACGCTCGACGAGATCGGCGGCGCCGCGCTCTATCTGCTCTCCGACCTCTCGAGCGGCGTGACCGGCGACATCCACTTCGTGGATTCCGGCTACAACATCATCACCATGCCGAACCCGGAGCTGCTGGCGCGGGCCGGGGAGCTGGATGGCGGCGAGCGGGTGGTTACAGCAGCCGATTAGGTCCAACGACGCGCCGCCGACACGGCGGAGCATGGCTCGCTTTGCGAAGCGGCATGGGGGGCAGGGACCTTGAAAGTAAGGTAGATTTGCCTTACTTGTAGCGCGAACCTACTTCGAGGTCGCCATGAAAAGCACTCTCAAGATCACATCCAAAGGCCAGGTCACCTTCCGGAGGAAGGTGCTGGATCAGCTCGGCGTCGGGCCGGGCGACCTGATCACCGTGGAGCTGGTCGGCCCCGGCCGGGTGGAAGTGCGCCCAGCGCGGCCCGGCGCTGCGCTCACGGATTTCGTCGGCTGTCTGAAGAAAGCCGACGCGCGGAAATTGACCCTGGAGGAGATGACGAAGATCGCCCGTCAGGGTTGGGCAGGCGGACGATGAAGATCACCGCCGACACCAACGTTCTGGTGCGCGCGGCGATGATGGACGATCGGGCGCAGGGCGCGCTTGCCGCCAGAGCGCTGCTCGAAGCGGAAGCCGTCGCCGTGACGCTTCCATGTCTGTGCGAGTTCGTCTGGGTACTGATGCGCGGTTATGGGAGAAGCGGCGCGGAGGTCGCGGCCGCTATCCGATCGCCGGCGCGAGCGTTCTGGTTGATCGACCGGCTGTGGCAGCGGGGCTCGCCATTCTTGATAGAGGGGGTGATTTCGCCGACGGGGTGATCGCCTTCGAAGGCCGACGTCTTGGCGGCCGAGTCTTTACGAGCTTCGACAGAGAGGCGGTGGGCTTGGTCGAGGCAACTGGCGGCGAGACGAGGCTACTCTCGAAGCGATGAAGAGCAGTCGCTGCTTTGGGTCGGGATACCCGCCGCGGGCTTGTGCCGGGACAAGTGATCGGCCGCTCAGCAAAACGGCCGGGGTGATGCCCCGGCCGCCTCTCTCAATCTGCTGCAGCCGCGTCGGCTACTCCCCGCCGATCGCCTGCTGCTGATCGCCCTCGGCCTTCTGCTTGGCCTCAAGATCCTCGCCGGTCGCCTGGTCGACCATCTTCATGGACAGCCGCACCTTGCCGCGCTCGTCGAAGCCCAAGAGCTTCACCTTGACCTTGTCGCCCTCGTTGATCACGTCGGTCACCTTCTGGACGCGACGCGGGGCCAGCTGGCTGATGTGAACGAGGCCGTCCTTGGCGCCGAAGAAGTTCACGAAGGCGCCGAAGTCCATGACCTTGACCACGGTGCCCTCGTAGATGTGGCCGACCTCCGGGTCGGAGGCGATCGACTTGATCCAGTTGATCGCCGCCTTCATGGCGTCGCCGCTCGCCGACGCCACCTTGACGGTGCCGTCGTCCTGGATGTCGATCTTGGCGCCGGTCTTCTCCACGATCTCGCGGATCACCTTGCCGCCGGTGCCGATCACTTCGCGGATCTTGTCGACCGGGATGGTGAACACCTCTATGCGTGGCGCGTGCTCGCCGAGCTCGGCGCGGGCCTGGGTGAGCGCCTTCGCCATCTCGCCCAGGATGTGGATGCGGCCGTCCTTGGCCTGGGTCAGCGCCACCCCCATGATCTCCTCGGTGATGCCGGCGATCTTGATGTCCATCTGCAGCGAGGTGACGCCGCGCTCGGTGCCCGCCACCTTGAAGTCCATGTCACCCAGGTGATCCTCGTCGCCCAGGATGTCGGACAGCACCGCGAAGCGCTTGTCCTCCAGGATGAGCCCCATGGCGATGCCGGCGGTCGGCCGCTTGAGCGGCACGCCCGCGTCCATCAGGGCGAGCGAGGTGCCGCACACCGTCGCCATCGAGGACGAGCCGTTCGATTCGGTGATCTCCGACACCACCCGGATGGTGTAGGGGAACTCGTGGTTCAGCGGCAGCACCGGACGGATGGCGCGCCAGGCGAGCTTGCCATGCCCGATCTCGCGCCGGCCCGGAGAGCCGAGCCGGCCGGTCTCGCCGACCGAGAACGGCGGAAAGTTGTAGTGCAGGAGGAACGTCTCCTTGTAGGTCCCGGGCAGCGCGTCGATGTACTGCTCGTCCTCGCCGGTGCCGAGCGTCGCCACCACCAGGGCCTGGGTCTCGCCGCGGGTGAACAGCGCCGAGCCGTGGGCGCGCGGCAGGATGCCGACCTCGGATACGATCGGGCGTACCGTCTTCACGTCGCGGCCGTCGATACGCCGGCCGGTGTCGAGAATGTTCCAGCGCACGATCTTGGATTCCAGCTCCTTGAACACGCTGCCGACCTGTTGCTTGGTGTGGGGCGGGTTCTCGGCGCCCTCCGGCAGGTAATGCGCCATGACCTTGGACTTGACGGCATCGACCGCCTTCTGGCGCACCATCTTCTGCGGATTCGCATAGGCTGAGCGCAGGTCCTGCTCGACACGGCCGAGCATGTCCTTCTCGAGCGCCGCGTTGTCGGAGGTGGCGAGCTCGCGCGGCTCCTTGGCGGCCTTCTCGGCCAGCTGGATGATGGCCTGGATCACCGGTTGGAAATGCCGGTGGCCGAACATCACGGCGCCCAGCATCACCTCCTCGGACAGCTCCTTGGCTTCCGATTCGACCATCAGCACGGCGTCGTGCGTGCCCGCCACCACCAGATCGAGCTGGCTCTCGGGCATCTCCTCGAGCTGCGGATTGAGCACGTATTCGTTGTTGATGAAGCCGACCCGGGCGGCGCCGATCGGGCCCATGAATGGCGCGCCCGAAAGCGTGAGCGCGGCCGAGGCCGCCACCATGCCGAGGATGTCGGGATCGTTCTCCAGATCGTGCGACAGCACGGTGACGATCACCTGGGTGTCGCAGCGCCAGCCGTCGGCGAACAGCGGGCGCACCGGCCGGTCGATCATGCGCGAGGTCAGGGTCTCGCGCTCGCTCGGGCGGCCTTCGCGCTTGAAATAGCCGCCGGGAATCCGCCCGGCCGCGTAGGTCTTCTCGAAGTAGTTGCAGGTGAGCGGCAGGAAGTCGATGCCGGCCTTGGGCTCCTTTGCGGCCACCACGGTGGCCAGGACTTTGGATTCGCCGTAGCTGGCGACGACGGCGCCGTCGGCTTGGCGGGCGATCTTGCCGGTCTCGAGGACGAGCTTGCGCCCACCCCAATCGAGCTCAACACGATGGATATCAAACATTGCGATGGTCTTTCATGATGATTGTCCCCCATCCCCGCCCTTCCCGGCTGGCGGGAGAGGGAAGCGGAGGGGGCCGGAGGGCGAAGGCCATCGGCAAGACGGCGAGACGCTGCGGCGCGCGTGTGGCGCTCGCGGATGCAGCATCCGGCGATCCTGCCATGGCCTTCGGGCCCTCCTTGTGAACGGACGGGCGAATGGAAATCGGCCCATCACTCAAATCGGCAGCGGCCTCGCTGCCGGACGAACGGCGCCTGACTTCTGCAGGCGCTTCGGACGCGCGGCAAAAGCCGCGCATAATAGCCTCAGCGGCGGATACCCAGCCGCTCGATCAATGATCGGTAACGCCCTTCATCGGTGCGAGCGAGATAATCAAGCAGCTGGCGACGCTGGGACACGAGCTTGAGCAATCCACGCCGGGAATGGTTGTCCTTGACGTGGGTCTTGAAGTGCTCCGTCAGGTTGTTGATGCGCTCCGAAAGGACCGCTACCTGAACTTCCGGCGAACCAGTGTCGCCGGTCTTGGTCGCATAGGTCTTGATGACGTCCGCCTTGCGGTCGGGTGTAATCGACATCGGGTCTCCTATTTGTCGACGAGGAATTTCACGAGCGGCGGCCGGGCCGGGATGTCGTCCAGCGCGGTTGCCCACAAAGCGGCTGGCGCCGGCGAGGGCCGGCGCGACCGCGGCGCAATATATAGACCAAAATTCTCCCGATACCAGCGGAATTTAGCCCCCGCCCGCGGTTTGGCCCGCCAGGTTGAAGATGCGGCGCGGGCGCAGCTCGCCCTTCTCGATCTCGGCCAGCGCCAGGAGCGAGCCCTGGGTCGAGACCGCCACCCAGCCCTCCATCAGGGGGGCGTCGCGTCCGCGCAGCAGCACCGATTGGCCGCGGGCGAGCCGGCCGGCGTCGGCCCGGCTCACCGCCATGGCGGGCAGCGAGGCGAGCCCGGCCTCGATCGGCAGCAGCACCGAGGCCGGAACGTGCTCGCCGCCCGGGCTGACGGCGGCCTGCAGGGTCTCCAGGGTGACGGCGCGGTCTTCCGTGAAGGCCCCGACCGCGGTCCGCCGCAGCGCCACCACATGCCCGAGGCAGCCGAGCTCGCGGCCGAGGTCGCGCGCCAGCGCCCGCACATAGGTGCCCTTGCCGCATTCGGCGGCCAGCACCGTGTGCTCGGCGTCCGGCATGGCCACCAATTCGAGGCGGTGAATGTCGACCGGCCGCGCCGCCAATTCCACCACCTTGCCCTCGCGGGCGAGATCGTAGGCGCGCTCGCCGTCGATCTTGAGCGCGGAGTATTGCGGCGGCACCTGCGCGATGGTGCCGGTGAAACGCGGCAGCAAAGCGCGGATCGCCTCTGCGGTGGGCCGTGCCGGGTTGGTGGCCGCGACGCGGCCTTCGGCATCGTCGGTGTCGCGCTCCTCGCCCCATCGCACCGTGAACTGATAGGTCTTGCGGCCGTCCATCACGAACGGCACCGTCTTGGTGGCTTCGCCGAGCGCGATCGGCAGGCAGCCCGAGGCGAGCGGATCGAGCGTGCCGGCATGACCGACGCGCTTGGCGGCGAACAGCCGCTTGATCACGCTGACCGCATGGGTGGAGGTCATGCCGACCGGCTTGTCGAGCACCAGCCAACCGTTCACGTCGCGTTTGGGACGCCGGCGCTGCTGCCCGCCGCGCGGCGGCGCCTCGGGTGCCGGCACTTCGGTGGTCGGCACATTGATGGTCGGCTCATCGATCGTCGGCTCGGTGGTCGGCACGGTCACGTTTCGTCGTCCTTCTCGCGCTCGAGGTCGCGCCGCACCTGCGGGGTTCGCAGCAGCTTCTCAATTCGTTCCGCCTCCTCGAATCGCTCGTCGATCAGGAAGCGGATATCGGGTGCGAATTTCAGGTTGACGCGCTGCGCGATCTCGCCGCGCAAATAGCGCTTGTTGCGATCGAGCGCGGCCAGCACCTCGTCGGCGTCGCGCCCGCCGAGCGGCATCACATAGATGGTGGCGAGGCGCATGTCGGGCGTCATGCGCACTTCCGGAATGGTGATGAGATGGCCCTCCAGCACCGGGTCATGCACGTCGCCGCGGATCAGCATCTCAGATACCGCATGGCGCACGAGCTCGCCGACGCGCAGCTGGCGTTGCGATGGGGGCCGCGGTGGGCCGCGATGTTGACGGCGTGGCATGCAAATGAACTCTCTGACGAGGCGCCGCCTCGGACTGACCGGAACCATCAACCTCATCCTGAGGAGCATCGCTTAAGCGATGCGTCTCGAAGGATGGGAGATGTTCGTACGCGCCTCCATCCTTCGAGACGGCCGCGCGGAGAAGCGCGACCTCCTCAGGATGAGGTCCGCTGGTACTTGGACTCGCGCCTCCAAATCGATGCAAACCGGTGCGCGCGGGTCGGATTTTGCACTTACAGCGATCGCTGGATCGTCTCGACCCGGTAGCATTCGATCACGTCGCCGACCTTCATGTCGTGATAGTTCTCGAACGCCATGCCGCATTCCTGGCCGGCCACCACCTCCCTGGCGTCGTCCTTGAAGCGCTTGAGCTGGGACAGCTTGCCCTCGTGCACCACCACGTTGTCGCGGATGAGGCGCACATTGGCGCCGCGCTCCACCGTGCCGTCGGTGACCCGGCAGCCCGCCACATTGCCCACCTTGGAGACCTTGAACACCTCCAGGATCAGGGCATTGCCCAGCATGGTCTCGCGCAGTGTCGGGGCGAGCAGGCCGGACATGGCCTTCTTCACGTCGTCCACCAGATCGTAGATGATGTTGTAGTAGCGGATCTCGACTCCTGCCCGCTCGGCGGCTTCGCGCGCTTCCTTGTGGGCGCGCACGTTGAAGCCGATGATCGCGGCGCCGGCCGCCTCCGCCAGGGTCACGTCGGATTCGGTGATGCCGCCGACGCCCGCATAGAGCACGCGGGCCCCGACCTCGCCGGTGCCGAGCTTCTCCAGCGCGCCCAGGATCGCCTCGATCGAGCCTTGCACGTCGCCCTTGATGACCAGCGGGAATTCCTTGCGCCCGTCGGTCTTGAGCTGGCTCATCATCTGCTCGAGCGAGCCGCGCAGGCCGGTCGCCCGCGCCGCCATCTTGTCGCGCTTCTGCCGCGCCCGGTAGTCGGTGACCTCGCGGGCCCGTGATTCGCTCTCGACCACCGCCAGCCGATCGCCGGCGTCGGGCGTGCCGCTGAAGCCGAGCACCTCGACCGGCATCGACGGTCCGGCGGTGGTGAGCGGCTTGCCGGTATCCGAGATCAGGGCGCGCACGCGGCCCCATTCGGCGCCCGCCACCACGATGTCGCCGGCCTTGAGGGTGCCGCGCTGCACCAGCACGGTGGCGACCGGGCCGCGGCCGCGGTCGAGCTTGGCCTCGATCACGGTGCCTTCAGCCGGCCGGTTGGGATCGGCCTTGAGGTCGAGCAATTCCGCCTGCAGGGCGAGCGTCTCCAGCAGCTTGTCCAGATTGAGCTTCTTGGTGGCCGACACCTCCACGTCGAGCACCTCGCCGCCGAGCGACTCGACCTGGATCTCGTGCTGCAACAGCTCGGTGCGCACCCGCTCCGGCTTGGCGTCCGGCTTGTCGATCTTGTTGATGGCGACGATGATCGGCACCTTGGCGGCTTTGGCGTGATGGATCGCCTCGACGGTCTGCGGCATCACGCCGTCGTCGGCCGCCACCACCAGCACCACCACGTCGGTCACCTTGGCGCCGCGCGCCCGCATGGCGGTGAACGCGGCGTGGCCCGGCGTATCGATGAAGGTGATCTTGTGACCCGACGGCGCGGTCACCTGATAGGCGCCGATATGCTGGGTGATGCCGCCGGCTTCGCCGGCCGCCACCTCGGTCGAGCGGATGGCGTCGAGCAGCGATGTCTTGCCGTGGTCGACGTGGCCCATGATGGTGACGACGGGCGGGCGCGGCTCCAGCGCGGCCTGGTCGTCGCTGGCGTCGAACAGGCCCTCCTCGACGTCGGATTCGGCCACCCGCTTGACGGTGTGGCCCATCTCCTCGGCCAAGAGTTGCGCCGTATCGGCATCGATCACGTCGGTGATCTTCACCATCTGGCCCTGCCGCATGAGCAGCCGGACGACGTCCACGCCGCGCTCCGCCATACGGTTGGCGAGCTCCTGGATGGTGATGGTTTCCGGAATGATCACTTCGCGGACCAGCTTTTCCTTGGGCTCGGTGTCGCGATGGCCAGCCATGCGCTGGACCCGGCGGCGGAACGAGGCGACCGAGCGCTCGCGCACCTCGTCGGCGCTCAAGGCGGTCACCACGGTGAGGCGGCGGCGGCTCTTCTCGACGGTGGGGCGCACCGGCTTGGCGGCCACCGCCGGACGGATGACGCCGCCGCGGCGGGTGGTGCGCGGGGCCTCTTCCTCGTCGGCCTCGAGCACCGGGCGCGGCGCCTGCTTGGCCGCGGTGGCGGCGGCATCCTCGCCGAAGCGCTTCTTGGCCTCGAGCTCGGCCTTGCGCTTGGTCTCGTCGTCGTGGCGGCGGCGGTCTTCCTCGCCGCGCTTGCGGGCCTCGGCGGCGTCGCGCTCGACGCGCTCGGAGGCCTCGCGGGCGAAGCGGATATGGGCCTCCTCCTCGGCGATCTTGCGTTCCTCGGCCTCGCGCAGGCGGGCATCGGCCAGCGCATGCACGCGCGCCTTCTGCTCGTCCTCGGTCAGGGTGCGCAGCACCACTCCGGAAGGCTTGGGAGCCACTGCGGCCGGCGCCTGGGCCGGTGCGGCGGCGGGAGCCGCGGCCGGCGCGACCGTGGCGGGTCTCGCCGTGGCGGAGCGCTTGGCGGTGAGGTCGGTGGCAGCCGGCGGTGCTTCCGCCTTGATGGGGCCGCCGACGCGGCGCTTCACCTTCTCCACCACCACCGCTTTGGTACGGCCATGGCTGAAACTTTGGCGCACCACCCCCTGCTCGACGCCCCGCGGCTTGAGGGTCAAGGTCTTGGTGGGGGTGACGCTGAGCGTCTTGTCGCCAGGATTTTTCGTCGTTTCAACCATTCCGTCCCTGCTTTTCGGTCTTTGCTGGCTTTAGCGCATTCCCATCGGCCACGGCTCCGGTCCGGAAACGATCCAGGAGCCCGGCGCGGGCCATGAATGTGTCGCTTTCGCGACCGGCCAGCAGGGCTGCATGTATCACATTTGACCGTCCCAAAGCCAAATCCAATTGCGCCGAGGTAAACGTATCGATGATGACGATCTTGCCGGTGTCGAGGTCGAGCCCCCGGCGCATCGCGGCATCGAGCTTCCGGGCGCCGTCCCGGGCCGCCTCGGCGGCATGAACGAGGGCCACGATCCGCCCGCGGTTGAGGGCGGATTCCGCCTTCGCGAACCCGATCGCGACCTTGCGGGCCTTGTGGGCGATCGCGAGCGCCGCGAGCGCGCCCTGTTCGAGGAGCCGCTCGGTCGCTTCCACCAGATCGGGCGCCACCATGACGTCGCGCTTGAAGCCGCGCCCGAACACCTTGCGGGTAACCGCGGTGCGCAGCGCTTGGCGGGTCGCCGTGATCCAGATGCCGCGGCCCGGCAGCCGACGCTTGAGATCAGCGACCGCTTCGCCGTCGGGCGAGACCACGAAACGGATCATCTCGGCGACCGGCCGCACCGTGCCGGTCGCGGCGCAGAATCGCTCCATGCCGGGCGCTGTCTGGCGCGGTCCGGCATCGAGCTCCTCGTGATCCGCCACTACCTCGTTCATTTGCATGCGCTTCCCAGACCCGGGATTACCGGCCGCAGGATTTCCGATCGCGAGATCCATGTCCGCCAGCATCGGTCCCGGTCCCAATGATGTCTCAGGCCTCGACCTCGGCCTCCGCCGGCTCTTCGGCGGCGGGCGGCGGCAGCAGATCCTCCTCCTTGATCCAGCCCATCTTGACGCGCGCCTGCATGATCAAAGCGTCGGCCTCCTCGCGCGAGGCCGCCTCGAGGATGCCGGCATGCTTGGTGGTCTCGCCGTCCTTGCGCTCGCTCCAGCCGGCGAGATCGTCGGTCGCGCAACCGGCCAGATCCTCCACCGTCTTGATGCCGTTCTCGCCGAACTCCACCAGCATCGCGGAGGTGACGCCGGGAACCTCCTTCAGCGCGTCCTCGACCCCGAGCTCCACCCGTTTGGCATCGAGCTCGGCGTCGAGCTTGGCGAGATATTCGGCGGCGCGTGCCTGCAGCTCGCGCGCCGTGTCCTCGTCGAAGCCTTCGATGCCCGCAATTTCCTTCTCGTCCACCAGCGCCAGCTCCTCGACTGAATTGAACCCTTCGGAAGCCAGCAGCTGGCCCACCACCTCGTCGACATTGAGCGCATCGATGAACAATTTGGTGCGCTTCTCGAACTCGGCCTGGCGGTGCTCCGATTCTTCCTGCTCGGTCACGATGTCGATGTCCCAGCCGGTGAGCTGGGAGGCGAGCCGCACGTTCTGGCCGCGTCGCCCGATCGCGAGCGACAGCTGTTGATCCGGCACCACCACCTCCATCCGCTGGCGCTCCTCGTCGAGCACCACCTTGGCGACCTCCGCCGGCGCCAGCGCATTGACCACGAAATTGGCCGGGTCGGAGGTCCACGGAATGATGTCGATCTTCTCGCCCTGCAGCTCGTTGACCACCGCCTGCACGCGCGAGCCGCGCATGCCGACGCAGGCGCCGACCGGATCGACCGAGGAATCCCGCGAGATCACCGCGATCTTGGCGCGCGATCCGGGATCGCGGGCGACCGCCTTGACCTCGACGATGCCGTCATAGATTTCCGGCACCTCCTGCGCGAACAGCTTGGACATGAACTGGGGGTGCGTGCGCGACAGGAAAATCTGCGGGCCGCGCGGCTCGCGCCGCACGTCGTAGATATAGGCGCGAATGCGGTCGCCGTTGCGGAACACCTCGCGCGGCAGCAGCTCGTCCCGCCGCACGATCGCCTCGCCGCGGCCGAGATCGACCACCACGTTGCCGTACTCCACGCGCTTGACGATGCCGTTGACGATGTCGCCGATGCGGTCCTTGTATTCCTGGTATTGGCGGTCGCGCTCGGCCTCGCGCACCTTCTGCACGATCACCTGCTTGGCGGATTGGGCCGCGATGCGCCCATATTCCAAGGGCGGCAGGGCCTCGGCGATGAAGTCGCCGACCTGGGCTGCCGGATTGCGGCGTTTGGCGTCGGTCAGCGCGATCTGGGTCGAATCGTTCTCGACCAGATCGACCACCAGCAGCAGCCGCGACAGCCGCATCTCGCCGGTCTTGGGATTGATCTCGGCGCGGACCTCGGTCTCGCTGCCGTAGCGCGAGCGCGCCGCCTTCTGGATCGCATCCTCCATGGCGGCGATCACGATCCCGCGGTCGATCGACTTCTCGCGGGCGACCGCGTCGGCGATCTGCAGTAATTCGAGCCGGTTGGCGCTGACGGCCATCGGTCACTCTCCCTCGTGCTGGGCCACGCGCCGCCTGTGGGCGGGCGCGGGCTGAAAATCCTTGGGCCGGCGCGATGCACGCGCGGCATTGCGGCGCCCGCGATGCGGACGATCGATCTCGTCCGGATGGGGCGCTTGCGGCAGCTCGGCTTCGTCGTCGTGGACGAGCGGGTCGCCGAGCCCGCGCGCGCGCTCCGCCGCCTTGCCGCGCCGGAGCGATTCCGCCACCAGGGCATCGGTGAGGACCAGCCGGGCCTCGGTCACGTCGGCGATCGGCAGCAGCACATCGACGGCTTCGCCGGCTGCGGCATCTTCGCGCCGGACGTGGGCGGCATCGCCTTGCGTGCCCAGGAGCGTGCCCCGGAAGCGTCGGCGTCCGGCGGTCGAGACCGCCATCTCCACCTTGACCTGATGGCCGGCAAACCGCTCGAAATCCGAACGGCGCACCAGCGGGCGGTCGATGCCGGGGGATGAAATCTCCAGCCGGTAGGCCTGCGCGACCGGATCGGCGACGTCCAGGACCGGAGATAATGCGCGCGATATAGCCTCGCAATCGTCGATCGTCAGGGTCCCGTCCGCCCGCTCCGCCATGATCTGGACGGTGCAGCCGGAGAGTCCGGAAATCCGCACCCGCACCAGCCGGAAACCCAATCCGGCGATCACCGGCTCGACGAGCACGGCCAGCCGCGCCGCGACGCCTTCCTCCAGGATCAGGCGGGCTTCGGAAAATGCTTGCGGGTCGGTAATTTCGGTCATCCGTTCGTTGATCCGCCGCTACCTACTTTGATGTCGCCACTTTGATGTCGTCGAATGGTGTCATTCCCGGGCGTGCGACCGGCCCTCCGGGGCGGATCGCGGTAACAAAAAAGAGCGGGCCCCGGGAGGAACCCACTCTCAAAAACCGACCGGATCAAATCCGACCGTTATGAGATGTCCACCATGGAAAAGCCGCCATGGCAGACACGGCAAATATAGCGATTTTACCGGCGCGTGCAAGCCGGTCCGGGGCAGACATTTTTCGCGCAAGCCATGTCCGCACCCCGACATGATTGCGACAAATTGCGAGCAAACGCGATGTTTTTACCTGTCGATGAGGCGGGATCGGCTTTGCGGCCGGCGTTCCCCGGCAATGGGGAGCCGGATCCGGACGGAAAACGCGCCAGAACAGCAAGCGGGCGGCGCGTCGTCGCGGCCGGGCGCAACCAGTGGGCTGCGAACTAACCGTTCCTTCAAATTCCCTAAATAGGGTTCAATGCTCACTTGGGAAAGCTTTTTCCGCGTCGGTTGCGTAGGTTTGCACAAATGTCGGCTGCGCCATCCCTCATTCCCGAATTGGAAGACATCGTCCAGCACGGCTCGCCGCGGCGCCGGGAGCAGGCGCTTCGGCGCATCACCGCCTTGTTCCTCGACGGCGCCACCCTGTTCAACGAGGATCATGTCAAGCTGTTCGACGACGTCTTCAATCGTCTCATCGACGAGATCGAAACGAAGGCCCGCGCGGAGCTGTCTCATCGCTTGGCGCCGCTCGGCAACGCGCCCGGCGAGGTGATCTCCCGGCTGGCCCGGGATGACGATATCCTGGTGGCGGGTCCGGTGCTGCGGCAGTCCCGCCGGCTGGCCGAGACCGATCTGGTGGAGATCGCCGAGACCAAGAGCCAGGCCCATCTGCTCGCCATCTCGGGCCGTTCCGGCATCGCCCAGACGGTGACCAACGTGCTGGTGCGCCGGGGCGATCGCGAGGTGGCGCGCAGCGTCGCCGAGAACCGCAGCGCGCTCCTCTCCGACGACAGCTTCACGGTCCTGGTGGAGCGCGCCGAGGGCGACGACGTGCTGGCCGAGCGGGTCGGACAGCGGCCTGAGATTCCCCCGCCGCTGTTCCGCGCGCTCCTGCTCAAGGCGACCGCGGTGGTGCAGCAGCGGCTGTTTGCGTCGGCGACGCCGGAAATCCAGATCGAGATACGCAACGTGCTGGCGCGCGTCTCCAAGGAGATCGGCACCAAGGCGGCGCCCCGCGACTTCAGCGCGGCGCGGCGCACCGTTGCGGGCCTGCGGCAGCGCGGCCAGCTCGACGAAGGGCAAATCGTCGAGTTCGCCAAGGCCGAGCAATACGAGGAGATGATCGCCGGGCTGGCCGATCTTTGCGCGGTCCCGATCGACGTCGTGGACCGCCTGATGGGCGGCGAGCGGCCCGATCCGATCCTCATTCTGTGCAAGTCCGTCGGTTGGGGCTGGCCGACCGCGCGTGCCATCATCGGGGCGCGGCTGGGTCGCAAGGTCAATTCCAACCAGGGCCTCGATACCGCCTATTCCAATTTCGAGCGGTTGACCCCGGCCACCGCCGCGCGCGTCATCCGGTTCTGGCAAATGGGGCCGTTGAGCGCGCGCAAGCCCGAGGACGCGGTCCCGCCGCCGCGGGCCGACGGATAGGGCAAGGCGAAAGTCGGCTCACCGGCGCCGGAAAATCAGGTAGCATGAGTGGCGATCCGCGCGTTTGGCCTTGGCCTCGTAGCGGGTGCCGGTAAATCCCGGCCACGGCAGCCGCCAATCGTCGGCCTGCTCGGCGGTCCAAGTGAGGTCGGGCGAGCGCAGCCCGCGCTCGAGCGTCCAGGCCGCATAGTCCGCAATGTCGGTCACGAAGCGGAACTCCCCCCCCGGCCGCAGCACGCGCGCGATCTCGCAAAGGCTCGCATCTTGCACGAAGCGCCGTTTCCAGTGCCGGCGCTTGGGCCACGGATCCGGATAGGCCAGATCGACGCCTGCGAGCGCGGCCGAGGGCAGCCACCCCAGCACCTGCGTGGCATCGCCGTGATGCAGCCGGATGTTGACGAGCGCGCGCGCCTGGATTCCGGACAGGGCCTTGGCCATGCCGTTGACGAAGGGCTCGATCCCGATGAAGCCGATTTGCGGCTGCCGCGCGGCTTCGGCCAGCAGGTATTCGCCGGCTCCGAAACCGATCTCCATGCGGACGCAATCGACCCGGGCAGAGAACAGCCCGAGCAGCGCGCCGGGCGGGTTGCTCAGGTCGAGCGCCAGCCGCGGCAACAGGGTCGCCAGCAATCCGGCTTGGCGCGGTGTGAGCTTGTGGCCCTGCCGGCGGCCGAAAAAGGCACCGCGCGCGCTGCGGTCCTCATCCATCGTGGGAATTCCGTTGCGCCGCCGCGTCGGTGCCGGCGCGCCCCGCGCTGCGCATGACGGCCGGCTATTTCAGGGCCCGGCGCAGCGCGTCGGCGAGGTCGGTCCGCTCCCAGGAGAAGCCGCCGTCCTTCTCGGGCGCCCGGCCGAAATGCCCATAGGCGGCGGTGCGGCGATAGATCGGCCGGCTGAGCTTGAGGGCGCGACGGATGTTGGTCGGCCGCAACGGAAATATTTCCGGCAGCACTTTCTGCAGCTTGGCCTCGTCGACCTTGCCGGTGCCGTGGGTGTCCACCAAGAGCGACATCGGATCCGCGACCCCGATCGCATAGGCGATCTGGATGGTGCAGCGCTCGGCGAGGCCGGCCGCCACCACGTTCTTGGCGAGATAGCGCGCCGCATAGGCGGCCGAGCGGTCGACCTTGGTCGGGTCCTTGCCCGAGAAGGCGCCGCCGCCGTGCGGCGCATAGCCGCCGTAGGTATCCACGATGATCTTGCGACCGGTCAGCCCGCAGTCGCCATCGGGTCCGCCGACCACGAAATTGCCGGTCGGATTGACCAGGAAGTCGGATGGCTTCTTCGGCATCCAGCCCTCCGGCAGCGCCAACTCCACGGTATCGGCGATCAGCTCCTTGACCATGCCGGGGGTATATTTCTTGCCGTTGCGGGTCTGCGCATTGTGCTGGGTCGAGACCACGACCTTGGTGCAGCCGGTCGGCTGGCCTTTGACATATTGCACCGTCACCTGGCTCTTGGCGTCGGGCTGCAGGTCGAACAGCTGGCCGGAGCGCCGCTTGTCCGACAGCATCTTCAGGATGCGGTGGGCAAAGAAGATCGGCGCCGGCATGAACGAGTTCTTCTCGTAGACCTCGCTCTCGGTGCAGGCGAAGCCGAACATCATGCCTTGATCGCCCGCGCCTTCATGCTCGCCGTCCTTCTTCTTCTTGGCGTCGACCCCCATGGCGATATCGGGCGACTGGCCGTGCAGCAGGATCTCGATCTCGGCCCCGTGATAGGAAAATCCTTCCTGATCGTAGCCGATCTCCTTCACGACATTGCGCGCGATCTGCGAGATCAGCTCGCGGTTGACCACTGCCTGGCTGCCGAACTTGCTGAACAGTGGCGATTGCCCGCGGCCCTCGCCGGCGATCACGATCTTGTTGGTGGTGGCGAGCGTCTCGCACCCCAGCCTGGTGTTCACCTTGCTGTCGTCGGCAATGCCCAGCTTGATGTCGTTCTCCAGGAAGGCATCGAGAACCGCGTCCGAGATCTGGTCGCAGACCTTGTCGGGATGCCCCTCGGAAACGGATTCGCTGGTAAACAGATAATTCGCGCGTGACACTTTGGAGCTCTCCCCGTTGCCCGAGCACGCCCGCGTTTGGAAGGTCGGCCGGCTCATCCGCAGGCCGTGTTTCTTGCAGCGTCCAGGAGCGCGGTCAAGATCGAGATGGTGCGGGCGAATGCGGCCGAGGCCGGCCGGACGCTCCCTGGCTCCGTTGGCGCATCGTTACCGCCCTGCGGATAGCGGTTTGCCGCCTTGGCGGTTGCCGCCAATCGGGCGGGCCGCGATCCTCATTCCGCCCGCCCGGCGATCTCCTCGACCAGATCGACGATGCGACGCCGTAGCTTGGGCTCCTTGATCTCCATGAACGCCTTGGTGAGGGCGAGCCCGTCGGAGGTGGCGAGGAAGTCCGACACGTAGGTCGGGGACGGGGCCTCGCTCATGTTGTCGTCCTGTTGCGGATGGAAGGTCGGTGCGCCCTCGAAGAAGAACGCCACCGGTACCTGCAGGATCTGGGAAATCTGCTGCAATCGGCTGGCCCCAATGCGATTGGTCCCCTTCTCGTATTTCTGCACCTGCTGGAACGTGAGCCCGAGTGCGCCGCCGAGCTTCTCCTGGCTCATCGACAGCATCATCCGGCGCATGCGCACACGGCTGCCCACGTGCTTGTCGATGGGATTCGGAGTCTTTTTCACCATAACCTTCTCCTATGGGACATCGATCGAGCGTATGGGGTCCCAACAATATTTATGTCAAGTGCGGAAGGCCTTGGGTATGTGGCGTTTTCGCGGCCGGTCGACGTGACGCTGGCGCCCCTGGAACCGCCACAGGTGTAAATACTGCTGATCCGCGTTAATTTCGACGCAAGAGCCCCTGGCAGGTTCACGGCTCCACAGAAGATTTTTTTGCCAAAGCTGCGAAATATAGAGAATTTATGCTTAACGGACCGGAGCGGTTTCGCCCGGCGCGGGCCGGCGGCGGCGCAGCGCCAGAACGGTCGCCAGCGCGAGCACAAGCCCGGTCGGGAGATCACCCATGCGGGCGTAGGGGGTGAGCGGTGCCGGCTGCGGCAACCTCGCATCCAGCACTCCCTCGGTCCCCAAAGGCAGCGAATCGATGACACGGCCAAACGGATCGACCACCGCCGAAATGCCGGTATTGGCGGCCCGCACCAGCGGCAGCCCCTGCTCGATGGCGCGCAGGCGGGCCTGCTGGAGATGCTGGTAGGGACCGGGACTGGCCCCGAACCAGCCGTCATTGGTGAGATTGACCATCCAGCCGGGCCGCTCGCCGCGCGGCACCGCTTCCGGAAATATGATCTCGTAGCAAATGAGCGGCAGCACATCGGGCGCCCGCGGCACGTTCAGGACGCGGCGCCGGTCGCCCGGGATGAAGCCACCCCGCATATTGGCGATCTGGCGCAGACCGAGCTCTTCGAGAAAGTCCTGGAACGGCAGGTATTCGCCGAAGGGGACCAGGTGGACCTTGTCGTAGACCGACAGGATCGAGCCGCCATGATCGATGACGTAGACCGAATTGTAGGCGCGCGTGACCGCGGCCTCGGGAACGCCTTCGGGTGCCCGTACCGCGCCGGTGATCAGCACGGTGCCGGCCGGCAGGAGCGCAGCGATCTGCGCCAGCGCTTCGGCATCGCGTGTCAAAAAGAACGGGAACGCCGATTCCGGCCAGATCAGATGGGTGACGTCGCGGATGCCGGTCGAGCGCGGTCCGCTGGCGCGGTCCGAGAGCGCCAGGTAGCGGCTCATCACCTGTGCGCGCTGGGAGAAGTTGAATTTCTCGTCCTGCTGCAGATTGGGCTGCATGATGCGCAGCCGCACGTCATCCACATAGGCGGTGGGGT
Organism: uncultured Alphaproteobacteria bacterium; assembly: GCA_963721005.1. Classification (GTDB taxonomy): domain Bacteria; phylum Pseudomonadota; class Alphaproteobacteria; order Rhizobiales; family Xanthobacteraceae; genus VAZQ01. The sequence goes on from CAVRHR010000004.1 coordinate 246,021, forward strand.
GCTCGCGCAGCCGGAGCGCGCCGTAGGCAGCGAGGCCGATGAGCAGGATCGCGCTCGCCGCGGGCGCGAGCCAGGGCTTCTTGGTGTCGGTGCGCTCGTCCGCCAGCACGGCCGGACTGGCATAGACCGCGACCGCCACGAAGGTCAGGCCCCAGATGCCGAAGAGCGCGGCGCTCTGCGCCAATGGCAGCGGCGAGGTCAGCGCGTATCCGAAGGCGTTCCAGGGAAAGCCGGTGAGCACATGTCCGCGCAGCCATTCCGAGACCGTGAGCCCCACCGCGAGCGCCAGGACGCGGCTCGGCCCGCGCCCCCACATCCAGCGCGCCAGCCCGGTCCCTAATGCGGTGAACAGCGCGAGCCCGGCCGGCAGCGCCACCACGGCGAATGGCAACAGCCAGCCAAAGGTCTTGGCATCGACCAGCAGCGCGTTGCCGATCCAGTAGAGGCCGACCACGAAATAACCGAAGCCGAACCACCAGCCGGCGCCCGCTGCCGCCAGCGCGCCGCCCAGACGGCCAGCGGCCGACCCGTCGATCAGCCAGACCAGGATCGGGAACGTCAGGAATGGGGCCGGCCAGAAATTCAGCGGCGCGAGCGCGAGCGTCGAGACCGCGCCGGCGAGAAACGCCACCAGGATGCGCCGCCATCCCCACGCCAGCATGATCCAATGAGCGAGGGGGGCGAGCTTCACGGTCGGGGCGGCGTCTTCGAGCTGCTGGGGTCGGGGGGCGGCTTGATCGCGGCGTCACGGGTCGCCGGCGCATCGCCCGGCGCTGCCGGCGCCGCGGCGGCGTCGGCCGGCCGGCGCGGGCTTTCGCTGCGGCGGCCGTTGTGCCGGTCCGCCGAGAGATAGATCCGCAGCTTCTTGACGCGGCGCGGATCGGCGTCGAGCACCTCGATCTCGAACGGGCCGGGACCCGGCACCAGCTCGCCGCGCACCGGCACGCGGCCGATGCGGGTGGCGATGTAGCCGGCGAGGGTATCCACCTCGTTGGCGATCTCACCGACGTCGAAGTCCGGCCCGACCGTGGCGGTGACGTCCTCGAGCTGGGCGCGCGCGTCGGCCAGGAAAGAGCCGTCGGTCTGGCGCACCACGTTGGGCCGCTCGTCCTCGTCGTGCTCGTCCTCGATCTCGCCGACGATCTCCTCCACGATGTCCTCGATCGAGACCACCCCGTCGGCGCCGCCGTATTCGTCGATCACCAGGGCCAGATGGATGCGGCTGGTCTGCATGCGCGCCAACAGGTCCATCGCCGGCATCGACGGCGGCACGAACAGCATCTCGCGAATGAGCTTGGCGGCGGACAGCGGCATCGACAGATCGACCGCCTTGAGGTCGAGATTGGCGGCCGGGAGTTTCTTGCGGCGCGGCTTGCCGGTGGGGCGCACTTCCGCGCGTGCCGTCATGAACGCCATCAGGTCGCGGATGTGGACCATGCCGACGGCGTCGTCGAGCATCTCGTCATAGACCACCAGGCGCGAATGGCCGGCGCTGGCGAACACCTTCATGAGCTCGCCCAGCGCGATCTCCTGCTTGACCGCGATGATGTCGGCGCGCGGCACCATGACGTCCACGACCCGCCGCTCGCGCAGGCCGAGGATGTTCTGCAGCATGACGCTTTCTTTGGGCGAGAAACCGGTCTCGCCCGCCCCCGCCTTGAGCACGTCCGAAAGGTTGGCCCGGATCGAGCCGGCGTTCCATCCGAAGAAAATCCGCAACGCCCACACCAGCCAGCCTTCGCGGCGCTCGTGCGGCACCACGCCGCTGCGGGGGATCGGCACCGGAAGATTGCGCCCCTCGTTGGCCGGACCGGGCGCCTCGGGCGAACCGGATTGATCTTGCTCGGGCATGGGGTTCAGCAATCAGGCCTCGACATCGCGGGTGCGGTACGGGTTGGGCACATCGAGCCGCGCCAGCACCGCGATCTCGAGCGCCTCCATGGCCTCCGCCTCCGCATCGGCGGCGTGATCGTGGCCCAGCAAATGCAGAAATCCATGCACCGCCAGATGGGCGAGGTGGTGCCGAAACGGCCGGTGCTCGGCCAGCGCCTCGCGCGCCATGGTCTCGTAGGCGATCACGATATCGCCGAGCAGCCGCGGGCGGGCCTGGCGCGCGTCGGCGCGCCGAGACCGGGAGGGCGCATTGGCCGGAAAGGAAAGCACATTGGTGGGCTGGTCCTTGCCGCGCCAGTCGCGGTTGAGGGCGCGGATCGCCGAATCATCGGTGAGCACGATAGCAAGCTCGCCGCCGCTTGTGGCCGCCATGGCGGCCGCCGCCCCGATGGCGCGCTCCAGCACCGCCTTGACGCCGGGTTGCGACTTCCAGAGCGGCGACTCCACCAGAATGTCGATGGCGGGCGCCGCCCGGGCTCGATGCAAGCGTACCGGGGGACGCGAGGGGCGCGGGCCCGCTTTGCGGTCCGGCGGTGGCCGGCTCATTCATCGGCCTCGCGCGACCGGAGGGCGTTCAGCGCTGCGGCGTCGTAGGCCGCCACGATGCGAGCCACCAGCTCGTGGCGGATGACGTCCTGCGCGGTGAAGACCGATTGGGCGATGCCCTCGATGCCGGCCAGCAGCCTGGTGGCTTCGTCCAAGCCCGAGGTCTGGCCGCGCGGCAGGTCGACCTGGCTCGGATCGCCGGTCACGATCATGCGGCTGTTCTCGCCGAGCCGCGTCAGGAACATCTTCATCTGCATGGAGGTGGAGTTCTGGGCTTCGTCCAGGATGACCACCGCATTGGAAAGGGTGCGCCCGCGCATGAAGGCGAGCGGCGCGATCTCGATCTCGCCGGACTGCAGCGCCCGCTCGACGATGCGGGCGTCCATCAGGTCGTAGAGCGCGTCATAGATCGGTCGCAGATAGGGATCGACCTTCTCGCGCATGTCGCCGGGCAGGAAGCCCAGGCGCTCGCCGGCTTCCACCGCCGGGCGCGACAGGATGATGCGGTCGACCTCCTTGCGCTCGAACAGCTGCACCGCGCGGGCGACCGCGAGCCAGGTCTTGCCGGTGCCGGCCGGACCGATGCCGAACACCAGCGCATGGCGCTTGAGCGCCCGGATATAGCCGTCCTGCGCCGCCGTCTGGGCGCGCACCGGCCGCTTGCGCAGATTGATCTCCTCGAAGCCCGGCCGCGCCTGCGCCGGATCGAAGTCGAACAGGGACCCTTGCGCGATGGCGAGCCGGATGGTCCCCTCGACGTCGCCGGACGCCAATTCGTCGCCGCGCTTCAATCGCTCGTAGAGGCCCTCGAGCACGCGTCGCGCCTGCTCGCAGGCCTCGCGCGGTCCCACGATGGTGACGTGGTTGCCGCGCTGGTCGGCCACCACGGCGAGCCGTCGCTCGATCAGGGCGAGATGCTGCCCGTATTGTCCCAGCAGCAGCGAGGCCAGCCGGTTGTCGTCGAAGGCGAGCGTGATCTGCGCGGCCGCGCCTTCCGCGGCGGGGGGAGCCGGCTGCACCAGCGTCCCATTGTTCGATCTCGTGTTGCGCAAAAGCTCTAGTCTCCTGATTGCGCCAGCATCGGCGCCCCCACCCTTCCGGCTCCGGCTGGCGGCGGAGTGCCGGGCAGGGGAAGCGGCTCGCCGGCGAGCCGGCCGAACAGGCTGTTGGCGCTCAATTGCGTGATCGTCACCTCGGCCGTATCCCCGATCGCGACGGCGGTGTCGGGGCCGAGCGGGACCTGCACCGTCTGCTGATATGGCGATCGGCCCACGATCTGGCCAGCATAGCGCCCGGTCCGCTCGAACAGAACCGGCAAGGTGCGTCCCAGGCAATCGGCGTTGAAGGCGCGCTGCGCCCGCTCGACGGCGTGCTGCAGGCGCTGCAGCCGTTCATGCTTCACGTCTTCCGGCACTTGCTCGGCCATGTCGGCGGCCGGGGTCCCGGGGCGCGGCGAGTACTTGAAGAAATAAGCGCCGGCGAATCCGACCTCCTCGATCAGCGACAGGCTTTCCCGGAAATCCGCCTCGGTCTCGGTCGGGAAGCCGACGATGAAGTCGGTCGAGAACACCATGTCGGGGCGCGCCCGGCGCAAGCGCGCGATCACATCCAGATAATGGGCGCGGGTATGCCGGCGGTTCATGGCGGCCAGGATGCGGTCGCAGCCCGATTGCACCGGCAGGTGCAGGTGCGGCATCAGGCTGGCGAGGTCGCGATGGGCAGCGATCAGGCTGTCCTCCATGTCGCCCGGATGGCTGGTGGTGTAGCGCAGGCGCGCGATCCCCGGCACTTGCGCCACCCGCGCGAGCAGGCCGCCGAGCCGGGCGGGCGCGCCGTCTTGTCCGCTGCCGTGATAGGCGTTGACGTTCTGGCCGATCAGCGTGACCTCGCGCACGCCGGCCTGCGCCAGTCGCTCGATCTCGGCGACGATTTTCATGACCGGCCGCGACAGCTCGGCGCCGCGCGTATAGGGCACGACGCAGAAGGTGCAGAATTTGTCGCAGCCCTCCTGCACGGTGACGAAGGCCGCGACGCCGCGTGCCCGGATGGCAGGCGGGGAGGGGGCCAGCAGGCTGTCGAACTTGTCTTCGACCGGAAACTCGGTATCTACAACGGAGCCATGGCCGCCGCGGCGAAGCAGCTGCGGCAGATGCTGGTAGTTCTGCGGTCCGACCACCAGATCGACCGTTGGGGCACGGCGGATGATCTCCGCGCCTTCGGCCTGCGCCACGCAGCCGGCGACCGCCACCACGATCTCCCGCCCGTCGCGGGCAGCCGCCTGCTTGAGCTCCCGGACGCGCCCGAGCTCGGAATAGACCTTCTCGGCCGCCTTCTCGCGGATGTGGCAGGTGTTCAGGATGATGAGGTCGGCGTCGTCCTGGGTCGCGGTCTCGGCGTAGCCCTCGCCTGCGAGCGTGTCCGCCATACGATGGGAATCGTAGACGTTCATCTGGCAGCCGAACGATTTGATATGGACTTTGCGGGCTCCGCTCATGCCGGTTCGGCGACTTTAACCCTTTGCAGGAATTGACAATTCGGCTCCGCCGCGGGGGCCTCCCGACGGCCTCACAGTCTTAGCCGCTTTCGCTCCAAAAAGGAATGGCCGCCCGTCGGGCGGGCGGCCAGCCGCGATCCGGAGCCCTTACGGACGGGCCTGCTGCTTGAGCGCCGCCAGCTCGGCTTCGCTGCGAACCGTCATGACGGCGACCTTGCTGGAGCGCGGGAAGGCGAACACCACTTCCTTCTGTCCGCCCTGCTCGAGCAGGTTGACGATCCGCACCTCGGTGCCGCGCGTCGGCAGGTCGAACATGGTCCATTGCGAGGTCGCAGGATCGTATTTGGCGATCTGATCGGTGGTCCACATCGGGACCCAGACGTTGTGGCTCTTGTCAGCCCTGGCCTCGTAGGGCTGCTGGGTGGCGGGGTTCGGCAACGGCACGAACGTCATGTTGCCGGTCGCGGTGTCGACCCGGGTCAGGCTGCCGCCCCAGGAATTCGCGACCCAGAGCACCCCGGCCTCGCGGTCGATGCCGATGCGTCGCGGTCCCTGCGACCAGGGAAACGGCGTGCCGATGTCGGTCGGCGCGTAGGTGTCGTAGAACTTGATGTCGACCGGGGTGGCGAGCTTGATCTGCTCGACCACCGGGGGCAGCGTCCATTCCAGCGACTTGCCGGTCTTCACGTCGCTCTTGGCGACGATGTCGAACGCCATCTGGGTCCACCAGACATTGCCGTCGCGATCGCCCGCGATTCCGTAAGTCGTGCCGACCCCGCCCTTGGGGGTGCGCGGCGTCATCGACTTGTACTCGGCGAATTTTTCCGCCGCGGGATCGAAGCGCAGCACGCCGTCCTGGGTCCCGGCCCAGATGCCGCCGGTGCCGTCGAAGTCGAGCGTCACCGGGCCGTCGATCTGTGACATGCCGGTCGGCGGGATGTAGACCGAGACCTTCTCGGTCTTGGGATCGATCCGGGCGAGGCTGCCGCGCCCGATATGGGCGTTGAACCAGATCATGCCCTGCGGGTCGCGGATCAGGCCGTGGGAGACCGCCGCCAGGCCGTTGGGGGCGTCGACCCGGAACGGCTTGACGGCGCCGGTCTTGGCATCGATCCGTCCGACCGACATGGTGCGGTTGGGCATGGTGGCGGCGAACCAGAGATTGCCGTCGAGATCGGCAGCCGCGTCGTGCGGCAGCGAGCCGACGCGCGATGGCGTCCCCAGCGACCAATCGCTGCCGTCGTTGGGATGGTCGGGCGCCGGCAGCGCCTGGTCGGGATTGAGCGCAACGTCATATTCCTTGAACACCGCGCGCGCAGCTTCGCCGGAAGGCCGCGGACGGGTCACGATCTTGAAGCCGCCCGCGCCTGGACCGCGCGCCCGCGCCAGATAGGCGGCGAGCTCCTTCTGATGAAAATCGAGCACTTGGTTGGGCTCGGCACCCGGCTTGTAGATGCCATAGACGTTGATCGACTTCATGGTCTGGATGATGGCGTTCCAGCCGGTCTCGTCGAAGCGGTGCTGCAACGTGTAGCTCGGCGTGTGGCAGCTGGTGCAATTGTTGCGCACGATCTGCTTGAGGCGCTGGTCGTCGGGCGTGCCGTCCGGCAATCCGGCCAGGATGAGATCGCCGGGCAGCTGCCGCACCCGCTGCTCGAAGTCGGCGAGCGGGGCCAGCACGAAATCCTGGCGACGGGCGGCTGCGAGATCGACCTCGCTCTTGGCGGCCGCAAAGCTCAGTGCCTGCGCCCAGACCCGGTATTTGCCCGCGGGCAGCGGCGGAAAGTAAGTAGCCGCCGGTCTCGTCGCTAAACACCGTGGTGGTGATGGTCGCCCCTTGCGCCTTGGCCGACACCGTCACGCCCCCCATGATCTCGCCCGTCGCGGACTTGATGGTGCCGCTGAGCAGGACATCGGCGGCACTGGCGACTGCCGGCATGAGCGAGGAAAGCGCCACGCCGAGCGCGAGGCGGGCGGCATGGCGTGCCAGGATGGGGGTGCGGGTCATTGGCTCGTCCTCCAATGGGTTGCGTCGATCGCTTCAGCGGGCTGCGGGGCCCGGTGGCGCGGCCGGCGGTTGCGGCGGCAGCGTCTTGAGGTAGGCGATGATGGAGCTGATCTCGCCGGGCTCGAGGCTGTACTTGAATCCCGGCATGTTCGGCGTGCCGTTGCTGATCAGCTCGCGCATGACATCCTCCTGGCCGCCGAGCGATTGCTTCGACAGCGCCGGACCATAGGTGCGAACCGCGGTGATCAGCGTCTTCACATGGCAGACGACGCAATGCTGGGTGAACAGGTTGCGGCCCGCCAATTGGGTCGGATCGAGGGCTTGATCCGCAGCCGCGCTCTGAGCCGCGGCGGGGTACCGCAAGAACGCAGCCGCGCACGGCAGTGACATGAGCAGCAGAGCCACGAACATCCGAGCCACGATGCTGCGCTTCATCCGGCGTTCTCCCGCGCGGCAGCTTGGCTGCTGCGGTTTTCTTTGCAGGATACGCTGCGCCGGACGCGACGGAAAGCCCCGGAGTTGGGCGCTCGCCGAACTCAGGGCAGCTCACAGCGCAATACCAGCGCCGCCGAGCCGCGGCTGGTCTGACCGGGAAAATCGCCGACACGGTTCTTGTCGGCGCGGTCCGGATAGTAGCCTTCGCGACGGCCCACCGCACGGAATCCGGCGCGCTGATAGAGCCGGTTGGCTGGCACGTTGCCTTCGTCGACCTCGAGAAAGACCCTGCGGGTGCCGAGACCGGCGAGCCGACGCAGGTGCAGATTGAGCATCTGCCCGGCGAGGCCTTTGCCGCGCCGCGCGGTCGCGACCGCGACCGAGAGGATCTCGGCTTCGCCCGCGATGATGCGCGAGATGATGAAGCCGGCCAGTCGGTTCCCGATCACCACCCGATGCGCGACCACCGCCCGATCGAGGAGCAGCCGCTCGATCTCGTCCTCGCTCCAGCCGCGGTGGAAGGAGGCGGCGTGCAGGGCGGAAAAATCGGCGGCATCGCGTGGCGTCGCTTCGGACACGCGCGGCTGCGGACGCGCGAGCAGCTTGGCGAGGAATCCCATCATCTGCGCGGCAGCCTGCCGGCGAGCTGTGGCTGGGCGTCCGGGGCGCGCAGATAAAGCGGCTTCGGCGGGCCCTCCGCCGGCGAGGCGACGGCGCCCAGCCGTGCGATCCAGGCGATGTCGGGCGCGGGGCGCTGGTCCACCACCTCCGGCGGCGGCGCGCCGCGCGGCCATGCGCGTGCCACCAGCTCGGCTGCCGAGCCCACGATCCGGGCCGGTCCGCTGGTAGCGGCGCGCGCGGCCTCGCGCAGCGGCACCACGCGGGGCGTCAGCAGGCTGCGTCCGCCCGGGCCGAACACCTGCATGTAGACGTTGTCGTGCCGCGCATCGATCGCCACCATGACCGGCGTGTGGCCTTCATTCGCGATATGCGGCGCCGCCAGGCCCGCCAGGGTGGTGAGGCCGATGGCGGGCTTGACCGCCGCCAAGGCGATGCCTCGGGCGGCCGAGATGCCGACCCTCAGGCCGGTGAAGCTGCCGGGTCCGACCGTGACCGCGATGCGGTCGAGCTCGCTGAACTCGGCCTCGGCCTCGTCCATCACCCGCGCGATCAGGGGCATCAGGGCTTCGGCATGGCCGCGCGACATGATGCGGCTCTGGCTGGCGATGACGGTGCCGGGATCGCTGTCGAACACGGCGGCCGCACAGGCATCCAGCGCGCAGTCGATGGCAAGGACTCGCATAGTGACTCAGGTTTGGCGCGCAGCCCTCCGGCGGCAGTCGTCAAGGTGCCGGCTAAAACGGCGTCAGGCAAGCGCTACCTTACCGCCTTACCGGCTCATGCTGGGCTAGGCTTCCATCGGCCGCACCTCCACCACGTCCGGAACGTAGTGGCGCAGCAGGTTCTGGATGCCATGGCGCAGCGTCGCGGTCGATGACGGGCAGCCCGAGCAGGCGCCCTTCATGTCCAGATAGACGATCCCGTCCTTGAAGCCGCGGAAAGTGATATCGCCGCCGTCATTGGCGACCGCCGGACGCACCCGCGTCTCGATCAGATCCTTGATGAGGCCGACCGTCTCGGTGTCCTCCGGGGCAAAGAACTCGCCGCTTGCCGCTTCGCCGGTCGCCGCCTGGTCCTCGGCGCGCAGCACCGGCGCCCCGGACATGAAGTGCTCCATGATGGCACCCAGGATCGCGGGCTTGAGCTGGTGCCATTCGCCGCCGCCCGCCTTGGTGACCGAGATGAAGTCGGAACCGAAGAAGACCCCGCTCACGCCCTCGACCTCGAACAGCCGTGCGGCGAGCGGGGACTGGTTGGCGGCGGCCTTGTCGCGCATCTCCAGCGTCCCATGGGGCAGCACGGAGCGCCCGGGCAGGAACTTGAGGGTGGCCGGATTGGGGGTCGGCTCGGTCTGAATGAACATCGCGGTCTCCTTCGCGGGACGGCCTTTGGGTTAACGCGCTCCGCCGGCGCAGACTATTGATTCCTCGGCCATTCCAATAGGTGGCCGTGCCGGGCGGAAGTTCAAGCCTTTCAGGCGCGCGGGGTCATCACGATCCGAGGGCGCCATCAAGCTCCGGGATCGGGCCGATCCAGGGCCGGCACCCCGGGAGCGTCACGACATCGACTCGAGGTCCTCGTCGCTCAGATGCCCGGGCACGATGGCGACCGGAATCGGAAAGGTTCCGGCCGTCTTGGCGAGGCTCGCGACCAGCGGCCCCGGTCCTTCGGTGTTGCTGCTGGCGGCCAGGATCAGGAGCGCGATGTCCTCGTCCTCCTCGATCAGCTTGAGAATCTCCTCGGCCATCTCGCCTTCCCGCACCACCCGCTCGGGCGTGACCCCGGTGATGCTGCCGGCGCGCGCGCCGGCGCGGTCGAGCGCCGAATTGGCCTCCTCGTGCGCCTCCGCCCGCATGATGTCGGCGACGCCGAGCCATTGCTGGTTGCGGTCATGCATCTCGATCACCCGCAGCATCAGCACGCTGGCGCCGGTGCGCAGCGCCCGCCGGCCGGCGAAATAAAGCGCGCGGTCGCACTCCGGCGTGTCGTCGATCACGACCAGGAATTTCGGCGAGTGGCCAGGCTCGTAGCTTCGCCGCCGCAGGCTCATCGGCCCTCCCCCGGCGACCGCCCGTCATGACGGCGCCGCTTGCGGGCGAATCCTGCCATGAGGCCCTGTGGACGGACAAGGCCGCTGCGAGCCGGACCGGTCGGCATTCCGGCCGAGCGTGCCGGTTCAGCGGCGCACGAAACCCACGATGTCCTTCACGGCTTTCATGGTCTCGGCCGCCAGCGCTTGGGCCCGTTCCGACCCGTCGGCCAGCACCCGGTCGATATAGGCCGGGTCGGCGATCAGGCGGCGCATCTCGCCGTTGAGCGGCGCCAGCTTGCCGACCAGGAGGTCGATCAGCGCCGCCTTGAAGGCGGAGAATTGCGCGCCGCCGAATTGCGCCAGGACTTGCGCGCGGCTGGTCTCGGCGACCGCCGCGTAGATGCCGACCAGGTTGTCGGCCTCGGGCCGCTGCTCCAGGTCCTTCTCCTCGTGCGGCAGCGGCTCAGGGTCGGTCTTGGCCTTGCGGATCTTCTGCGCGATCGCGTCGGCATCGTCGGTCAGGTTGATGCGCGAATAATCCGATGCGTCCGACTTCGACATCTTCTTGGTGCCGTCGCGTAGCGACATCACCCGGGTGGCCAGGCCCTGGATCAGCGGCTCGGGCAACGGAAAGAAGGCCTCGCCGTGACCATGCGCCTGGATCGAAGCGCCGAAGTCGTTGTTGAACTTCTGGGCGATGTCGCGCGCAAGCTCGAGATGCTGCTTCTGGTCCTCGCCGACCGGCACATGGGTGGCGCGGTAGACCAGAATGTCCGCCGCCATCAGGTTCGGATAGGTGAACAGGCCGACCGAGGCATTCTCCCGGTCCTTGCCGGCCTTGTCCTTGAATTGGGTCATGCGGCCGAGCCAGCCCATCCGGGCCACGCAATTGAAGATCCAGGCGAGCTCGGAATGCTCGGGCACCTGGCTTTGATTGAACACGATGTTTTTCTTCGGATCGATGCCCGACGCCAGATAGGCGGCCGTCACCTCGCGGGTATTGCCGGCCAGCCCCTCCGGCCCGCCCCACACCGCCATCGGCTGCGTCAGCGCATGCAGATCGACCACGCAATAGATGCAGTCGTAGCGCTCCTGCAGCGCCACGAACTTGACGATGGCGCCGAGATAATTCCCCAGATGCAGGTTGCCGGTCGGCTGCACGCCCGAGAACACGAGTTCCTTGAATGCCATTGCGGCAGTCCTTGGTTGGAGCGGATTTAGTGAGTGGTGAATGGGGAGTAGTGAGGAGGGCCGCCCGGACCATCCACGGACGACTACTCACTACTCCCTACTCGCTAACTTACCATTCGCCCTTCGCTACTCGACGCTCTGCCGCATCGCAAGTCCGGCGATTGCCTCCTTGGATTCGACCGCTATAGTGCGCGCGATCCTGCTTCTGTTCACCCGACCGAGCCCCCATGAACATGCTTCGCACCGACGTTATCGGCATTGGCAATGCCATTGTCGACGTGATCGCGCGCACCGAGGACGATTTCCTGGTCCGCCATGGCATGCGCAAGGGCACCATGGCGCTGATCGACGAGGCCCGGGCCGGCGCGATCTACGACGCCATGGGGCCGGCGGTCGAGATATCCGGCGGCTCGGCCGCCAACACCATCGTGGGAGTGGCGAGCCTGGGGGCACGCGCCGCCTTCGTGGGCAAGGTCAAGGGCGATCCGCTGGGCGGCGTATTCGCCCACGACATCGGCGCCGCAGGCGTCGACTTTGCGACGCCGCCGGCGGCCGGCGGGCCCTCGACCGGGCGCTGCTATGTGCTGGTGACGCCCGACGGCGAGCGCACCATGAACACCTATCTGGGCGCCGCCCAGGAGCTTTATCCGGGCGACATCGACGCCGATGCGATCGCGGGCGCCGGCATCACTTACCTGGAAGGCTATTTGTGGGACCCCCCGCATGCCAAGGAGGCCTTCCTCAAGGCGGCCAAGATCGCGCATGGGGCGCAGCGCTGGGTCGCGTTGACCCTCTCGGACGTCTTCTGCGTCGATCGCCACCGCGCCGAGTTCCTGGATCTCATCCGCACCGGCGCGGTCGATCTGGTGTTCGCCAACGAGCGCGAGCTGCACAGCCTTTACGAGACTGCCGACTTCGACGCCGCCGTCAAGGCGCTGCGGCTGGATGCGCGGCTGGCCGTGATCACGCGCAGCGAGAAGGGCTGCCTGGTGGTGACGCGCGAGGAGACCGATGCGGTCGCGGCCATTCCGGTCGAGCGCGTGGTGGACGCGACCGGCGCCGGCGATCTGTTTGCGGCCGGCTTTCTGGTCGGCTTGGCGCGCGAAACCGATTACCGCACGGCGGCGCGGCTCGGCGCGCTGGCGGCTGCCGAGGTGATCGGGCATCTGGGGGCCCGGCCCGAGACCTCACTCAAGGCGCTGGCCGAGGAAAACGGCCTCGGGCTCTGAAGCGCGGGGCCGGGACTATCCGGTCCCGGGCAGATTCAGGGCCGTTTCGGCCGTCCACATCCGTTCACAGGCCGTCTTGCCGGCGCCGCGCCTTCGTCACGGAATTGGCACGTCTGGCATGCATATTTGTCGCGTCTGTTGCGTGCGAGGAGGCGTCAATGCGTGGCGACGGGATCCGTCTGCCGAGCCGGTTTCCGGTCGGCACCCGCTATGTGATCGAGGGCCACGAGGGCCGTATCCGGTTGCGATATCTCGAGTTTCCCGATGGCCGCAAGGTCGATCTGCCGGCCGATCTGGCGGCCCGCACCAAATCCCGAAGCGCTGCCGGGCGGCGCCGAAACCCGCGGGCCCCAGGCCGAAAAAAATAACGAAATAATTTTGGGCGGGCGGAACAGTCCTGGGCTTGGGGAATTGATCAGATGCGTCGGTTGGCGTGCCCCCCAGCCCCCCAACCCCTCACCCATCCGGCGTAGAGACCCTGGGCCGCCGGTTCCAGGGTCTTTTTTTGGCCGCCGCGCGGCGGCCTAATTCCGGCCCACCACCAGGTGGTCGCGGTGCACCATCTCGGTGCGGCCCTCGAATCCCAGGATCAAGAGAATATCCCCCGATGAGCGGCCCTTGATCCGCTCCGCGTCCTCGGCGTCATAGGCCACCAGGCCGCGGCCGATCTCGTCGCCGTCGGGGCCGCGGATGATCACCGCATCGCCGCGGGCGAATTGGCCGTCGACCCGGATCACCCCGGCCGGCAACAGGCTCTTGCCGCGGCGTAGCGCCGCCACCGCGCCGGTGTCGATGACCAAAACGCCCTTGGGCTCGAGCGAGCCCGAGATCCACTTCTTGCGTGCAGCCACCGGATTGCCAGGGGTGAGGAACCAGGTGCAGGGCGCCCCGCGGGCAATCGCATCCAGCGCATGGGGAACGCGGCCTGAGGCGATCACCATATGGGTGCCGGCCCGGGTCGCGATCTTGCCGGCCTCGATCTTGGTCTGCATCCCGCCGCGCGAAAGCTCCGAGCCGGCCGCGCCCGCCATGGCCTCGATCTCGGGGGTGATCTGGCTCACCAGCGGAATGAGCGTAGCCTGCGCATTCTCGCCCGGCGGCGCGTCGTAGAGACCGTCGACATCGGACAGCAGCACCAGGAGGTCGGCGCCCGCCATGGTGGCGACCCGGGCGGCGAGCCGGTCGTTGTCGCCGTAGCGGATTTCGTTGGTGGCCACCGTGTCGTTCTCGTTGATCACCGGCACCGCGCGCCATTCCAGCAGCCGCTCGATGGTCGAGCGGGCGTTGAGATAGCGCCGCCGCTCCTCGGTGTCCTGCAGGGTGACCAGCACCTGGCCGGCCGTGATGCCGTGGCGCGAGAGGCTCTCGGCCCAGATGCGGGCGAGCGCGATCTGGCCGACCGCGGCGGCGGCTTGGCTGTCCTCGAGCTTGAGCAGGCCGGGCGGCAGCCGCAGCACCGAGCGTCCGAGCGCAATGGCGCCCGAGGAGACCACCAGCACGTCGCGCTTGCCGGCGTGCAGGGCGGCGATGTCCTGCGCCAGCGACGCCAGCCATTCCTCCTTCACCCGCCCGGCCGCCGCATCGACCAGGAGCGAGGAGCCGACCTTCACCACGATGCGGCGAAAGTCGCCCAACACCGGGGCCGTCATGGCTGCCAGGCCGGTTCGGGGACGCCCGCGCGCGGTTGAACGGTCCCGCGCGCCTGGTCGATGGTGCGAAGCAGCGCCCGCAGCACCTCCGGCACGCCCTCGCCGGTCGCGGCCGAGATCAGGAGCGGTGTGGTCTTGGCGGCACGCTTCAAGCGCGCGAGCTGGCGCTTGATCTCCTCCACCGAAACGGCATCCACCTTGTTGAGCGCCACGATCTCGGGCTTCTCGGTGAGACCGTGACCGTAGGCATCGAGCTCGGCCCGCACCGTCTTGTAGGCGGTGCCGGCGTGCTCCGCGGTGCCGTCGACCACATGCAGGAGCACGCGGCAGCGCTCCACATGGCCGAGAAAACGGTCGCCCAGGCCGGACCCCAGATGCGCTCCCTCGATCAGGCCCGGGATGTCGGCCAGCACGAATTCGCGCCCATCGACGCTGACCACGCCGAGCTGCGGGTTGAGGGTGGTGAACGGATAGTCGGCGATCTTGGGCTTGGCAGCGCTCACCGCCCCCAGAAAGGTGGATTTGCCCGCGTTGGGCAGGCCGACGATGCCGGCATCGGCGATCAGCTTGAGCCGCAGCCGGATGATGCGCTCCTGGCCGGGCTGGCCCGGATTGGCGTTGCGCGGCGCCCGGTTGGTGGACGACTTGAACCGCGCATTGCCGAAGCCGCCGTTGCCGCCGTGGGCGAGCTCGGCGCGTTGCCCCACCGCGGTGAGGTCGGCCAGCAGGGTCTCGCCGTCCTCCTCGTAAATCTGCGTTCCGGCCGGCACCTTGAGGATCACGTCGTCGGAGCCGGCGCCGTGGCGGTCCTTGCCCATCCCGCCGCGTCCGGGCTTGGCCTTGAAATGCTGCTGGTAGCGGTAGTCGATGAGGGTATTGAGGCCGTCGACCGCGACCGCGATCACGTCGCCGCCCTTGCCGCCGTCGCCGCCGCTCGGGCCCCCGAACTCGATGTATTTCTCGCGCCGGAACGCCACGCAGCCGTTCCCGCCGTCGCCGGAGCGAATGTAAATCTTGGCTTCGTCGAGGAATTTCATCGGATTTTCTTCGGATTTCCTAGGGCTTCCTTAAATCATGCCAGCCCGGGAATAAACAGCGGCTTCGTCCGATCTAGTGGTTGGAGCAACCAAATCCAACCGGGAGAGCCGCGATGACATCCAAGAACGACACCTCCATTAACCGCGATGGCGAGGGCTTGAGCCGGCGCAAGGTGCTGGAATGCATGACCTGGGCCGGGACCGGCGTCTTGTGGACAGTCGCGGGCGGCGTGCCGCGCTCGCTCGGCCTGGTCGGCGAGGCGCATGCGCAGGCGGCGGGTGCTCTCACCTTCCTGCAGATCAGCGACAGCCATGTGGGCTTCGACAAGCCGGCCAATCCCAACGCGCTCGGCACGCTGGAGGAGGCGATCAACAAGGTCAGGGCGCTCCCGGTGAAGCCTTCGTTCATGATCCACACCGGCGACATCACCCATCTGTCGAAAGTCTCCGAGTTCGACGACGCCGAGCGCATCATCTCGCAGGCCCGCCTCGACGTGCATTACGTGCCGGGCGAGCACGACGTCATCGACGAGGGCGTCAAGCTCTACGGGGAGCGCTATGGCCGCGGCACCAAGGGGGCGGGCTGGTACAGCTTCGACGCCGCCGGGGTGCATTTCGTCGGCCTCGTCAATGTGGTCGATCTCAAGGCCGGCGGGCTCGGCAATCTCGGCAACGACCAGCTCGCATGGCTCGATGACGACCTGAAGGCCCGCTCCGCCTCGACCCCGATCGTGGTGTTCGCCCATATCCCGCTCTGGGTGGTCTATCCGCAGTGGGGCTGGGGCACCGACGACGGCGAGCGCGTGCTCGGCATGCTCAAGCGTTTCGGCTCGGTGACCGTGCTCAACGGCCACATCCACCAGATCATCCAGAAGGTCGAAGGCAACGTGACCTTCCACACCGCCCGCTCGACCGCCTTTCCGCAGCCGGCGCCCGGGTCCGCCCCCGCGCCCGGCCCCATGAAGGTCGACGACGACAAGCTGCGCACGGTGCTGGGCATCGCCAGCATCAATTTCATGCCCGGCCAGCAGCGTCTCGCCATCGTCGACACGCCGCTCAAGGCCTGAGTCGCAGCGACCCAAACCAGAAAACCTGACAGCTCGATAAACCCGAACCGCGGAAGCAAACAATGAACAAGTCTTTTCTGCGCCCGGCGATCCTCGCCGGCCTGCTGGCGCTCGCCCTGGCGGTCCCCCCCGCCGCCAGGGCGGAGCCGGCCGCCATGGAGGTGAAGATCGACAACTTCACTTTCGTGCCGCAACGCCTGACGATCAAACCCGGCACCACCGTCACCTGGGTCAACGAGGACGACATTCCCCATACGGTCGCGGCGACCGGCAAGGAGTTCCGCTCGAAGGTGCTGGACACCAACGACAAATTCTCGTTCACCTTCATGACAGTGGGCACCTTCGAATATTTTTGCTCCTTGCACCCGCACATGACCGGTACGATCGTGGTCGAGGGCACGGGGGGCGGTGCGGCCCCGTGATCCAGGGCCGCCGTCGCCAATCCGGCCGCGTTCGCGGCCGGCGACCGGGAGAGGAATTGATGGCGGCAGGCGTCGATGACGCAGGCGCAGACGCGGACAAGGCGCGGCGTTTTCGTGACGCCGCGTTGCCGCATCTCGATGACGTCTACACGCTGGCCCGCTATCTCATGCGCAGCGCTGCCGATGCCGACGACGCCGTGCAGGAATGCTACCTGCGGGCGTTCCGGCATTTCGACGGGTTTCGCGGGCAGGCCACCAAGCCCTGGTTGATGGCGATCCTGCGCAATGTGTGCCGCGCCGAGTTCGCGCGCCGCGCAGGCTCCGCCGGCGAGCCGGCCGAGCTTGCGGAGGATGCCCTGCCGCTGTGGCAGGAGCCCGAGAACTCGCCGGAGACCGCGATCCTGCGCCAGCGCGATTCCGCGACGGTGCGGGCGCTGGTCGAGGCGCTGCCGGCGCCGTTCCGCGAAGCGATCGTGCTGCGCGATATCAACGATCTCTCCTATCGGGAGATCGCCGAGGTGGTGGGTGCCCCGATCGGGACCGTGATGTCCCGCCTGGGGCGCGCGCGCGGCATGCTGCGCGAGGCCTGGCTCAAGTCGGAGCACGGGCCGCAATATGAGGAGCGGTCGACATGACCTGCGAAGAGACCCGCATCCTGGTGCATGCCCTCATCGACGGCGAGCTCGACGCGGGGCATGCCCACGAGGTGGAGACCCATCTGGCGAGCTGCCCGGCCTGCGCGGCGCAGCTGCGCGACTATCGGGTGATGCGCCGGACGCTGGCCGCACCGGCCCTGCGCCAGCAGGCGCCGGACGCGTTGCGCTCGCGCATCGAGTCCGCGCTGCCGGCGCCGGCGCTGCCGGCACGCGCCGCCCCGGCGCCGAGCCGCCGCAGCCTCCTCAAGGGCATGGCCATGGGCAGCATGCTCTCCGGTGCGCTCGCCGCCAGCCTGGCGGTGTTCTTGCTGCGCGGTCAGGAGGACCAGCGCATCCTGGGCGACGTGGTGTCGGCGCATCTGCGCTCGCTGCAGGGCGACCGCCTGATCGACGTGCAGTCGAGCGATCAGCACACCGTCAAGCCCTGGTTCAACGGCCGGCTCGACGTGGCGCCGCCGGTCGTCGACCTCACCGCGCAAGGCTTCACCCTGATCGGCGGCCGCCTCGACTACATCGACGGCCGCCCGGTCGCCGCTATCGTGTACAAGCGGCGCGCCCATGTGATCAATCTGTTCGTGGCGCCGGTCGGAACGTTGGTCGCCGGGCCGGAGCGGGGCGCCGGCATCGATCAGGTTCAGGGCTTCAACATCTGGCACTGGACCCGCGCCGATCTCGGCTTCTGGGCGGCGAGCGACATCAATGCCGAGGAGCTGCAGGAGTTCGGCGATAAGCTCGAAGCCGCGATCCGCAACGGGGCGTGAGCCCGCGTGCGGGTGCCTTCAAGAAGAAGTCCGTAGGGTGGGCAACGCGCCATCGCCGCAGTCTTGATTGAAGCGGCACAGCGTGGCGGCGCGATGCCCACGCGTTCGGGTCTCGCAAGCAAACGCGTGGGCAAAATTGCGCAACGCCGGGTCGACACAATGCGCAGTGCCAGGCAATTTTGCCCACCCTACGCAGACCAACGTGCGCGGCTTCAAGAAAACCCGATCCAGCGGCCGCCCCACGCCACCCCGAACCACAGGCATATGGATATCAGCCCGGTCAGTCGGCCGGGCAGCGGCCGCTCCGAGGCCACATCCGTCCGGGTCACTTGGCGGCGCAGTGTGAAGGTGAAGACCAGCGCCAGCAACAGCGACGTCATCTTCACCCAGAACGGGAAGCTGTAATAACACTTGATCGCTTCGGACAAGAACAACGGAATGCCCGAGGCGAACATCAAGGTCAGGCTGCCGAGCAGAAAGGGCCGGGCGCCCGCGGCGAGCCGGGCGACCGGCTGTCGGCTCAGGCCCGCGCCCAGGAGACGCAGGTCCACCAGCAGCACGGCGCCCGCCGTCAATCCCAAGCCGAGCAGATGGAAGGCCTCGATCACCGGAAACAACCAGGTCGATTCCCGGATGGTCTCGCCGATGCCGGTCGCGTAGCACCATTGGAAGAACGGCAGCAGGGACATCAGGGCCCCGCTTCCGTGGCGGTGCAGCTGGTCAGGAAATTGATGATCCCGGGTTGCGGCTGCCGGTCGCAGTCGAACCAGTTGTAGGCGATCATCCGTCCCGAGAACAGAATGCCGATCCACAGCGCGAGCGACAGCGCGCCCGCGGTCCGGGCTGCGCGCGGCGGAACGGTGTCGGCATCCCAGCCGGCGACGTCGCGAAATATGCGCGAGTGGAAGATCAGCACGTTGAGGCCGGCCAGCACCAGCAGCAGCATCTTGGTCCGGAAGAAGATGTTCTGATAGGAGCGCAGCGGGATGGCGAAGAACAGGAGCGAGCCGCTGATGACCATGAGGACGAATCCCGCGATGGTCCATGGCCGCAGGCGGCGAATGACCTCCGATACCGGCACGCTGCGCATGGTCCAGCCCAGCAGGCGCAGATCGAACATCACCGTCATGCCGAAGAACAGGCTCAAGGCCCATACGTGCATGGATTCGATGATCGAATAGGCATATTGCGATTCGTGGAGGTCGACGCTCCACGGCACATCCGCCAGCCATTCGAAGAAACTCAGGGGCGACATTCCGATCCCGTGGAAGCGCGATGCCGCGCGCGGACGTGCGCGGCATCGGATGATGCGCGATCTTCGGCTGGATTTATTGGGTGCCGGGCGGCAGCTCGTAGGGAGCGCCGGTTCCCGACGAGCCGAGAAACAGCTGGTGGCCGTCAGGCAGGGTCAGATCGCGGCCATTGGCGCGGTGCGATCCGTCCTTCGCCTGGTAGCCGTCGATCACGACCTCGATGCCGGGCAGCAGGGTCTCCTTGGTGAATCCCCGCCGGAACAGGACATTGGGGGTGCCGGCTTCGATCGCCCAATTCACCATCGTACCGTCCGGTTGCTTCACGTCGACATGCAGCCAGGAATGCGGATTGATCCATTCCATCTTGGTGACGGTGCCCTTGAAATTCACCGGCTTGTTGGCGTCGAACTCGGCCGCGAAGGCATGGTGGGCCGAGGTCGAGGACGCCCATCCGCAGAGCGTCAGACCCGTGATCGAGACCGCTATGGCGAGCTTGGTTCGCATTCATTCCTCCCGTTGCGCCGACACCCGGATGGCGCCGATGTTGCCTACCGGTACCATTGATAGAAGCTGTCGCCGGGCGGCACCTTGCGGGTGATGTCGATCGTCATCGTATCGCTTTCCCAGTGCTTGACCAGCGGCTGCTTGCGAAGGTTTCCGTACATGAATTCCTCGACGAACTCGTTGCAGCGGAACTCGATGAGCTGCATGTTCGGCTCGACCCGACGGTAGAGCGGCATGGCGATGCGCCAAGCCCGCGTGAACACATTCGGGTCCTCGATCGTCACCTCGTACTGGATGACGTCGGGCGACATCGGCGAGAACCGCTCGACCAGGTGCAGCGCGTCGCTGTGGAAATTGCCGGCGCGGTCGAGCCAGGTCCGGTCGTTGAAATTGGTGACGTCGACCACCAGGGTGTCGCCGTCCCATTTTCCGACCGAATGGCCCATCCAGGTATCGTCGGGCGGCCCGTCGACCTTGTCCAGGTGGATGGTGCGCGCCGAGTTGGAGAATTCGTAGGCGAAGTGGATCTTGTTGGTGCTTTGCGTGATCTGGAACGGATAGGGCATGTACATGGCGCGCGGAATGCCCGGCAGATAGCACTTGAGCTCCGGGTCGCGGTCGACCCAGTGCTCCGCGTTCGCCTTCTTGATCTGCAGGGCTTCCGGCTTGTAGGGGATTTGTCCGTCGCCCTGCACGACGCCGAGCGAACCCGGGATGGCGCCGGCGGCGCCGAGCGCAAGCACCGGCGCGGCCGGCACCCGCGCGTAGTCATATGAATAGATGCCCGGCTGGGTGATGGCGGCGGGCAGTGCCGCATGCGCCTGCAGATCCCAGTTGGCTTCGTTGTTGGCCTGCCAGATGCCGCTGAAATTGGGCTTGCCCTCGATGCGGGCCGGGCGTGTCACTTGTGCCTGCCCGGATGTGCGGGTGACGGACATGGCGGCGACGGCGCCAACGGCCGCCGCCGCAATGGCGACCGTGATCATCGAGCCTGAGCGGCGGTCGAGCATGATGGTCTCCCTGTGCAACGCTTTTGCTGGTCGTTATCTCGGACGAAAACAGGCTTCGGGTTTGGCGAAATTCTACTCCTGCAGCGGATCGGGCTCGGCAAATCCCGAGGCGTTGTCCCGGGTCAGCGGGTCCGGGCCGCGGCCTTCGGCGAACTCGCGGTCCTCCTGGCGCGCCGCCTTCATCATCGAGGGAAACCCGATATCGCCTTCGACGCAGCGCGGCTCGTAATAGATCCTGTTCTCCGCCTCGTTCTGCTTGCTGAACTCCTGCTTGACGGTCCAGGGCCGGGTCCACACGGTCGGGTCCTCGATGGTGGCGGCGTAGTCCAACGTGGTCGGCGAGGTCCGGGCCCAGCGCTCGATCAGGTGCAGGTTCTCGCGCGAGCCCCGGTAATCGGTCTTCGGGCTGAAATTGGTCACGTCGATCACCAGCGTGTCGCCCTCCCAGCGGCCGCGCGAGTCGCCGAACCACTGGCGGATGCCGGCCGGCAGGTGCGGGCTTCCGTTCATCACGATGCTGCGTTGCCAGCCCTGGCCCTGACCCACGTCATAGGCGATGGCGATGCCGCCCGGCGTCTGCACGATCCGGCGGAAGCTGCCGCCGCCGTTGCCGGCGCCGAACTCGGGCAGCCCGATGGTCAGGCAGCGGTCCGCCAGCGCGCCGTCCTCCGGATCGTTGTGGCGGTTCATGCGCGCGGTGTTGTAGCGGGGCGGACGCTCGTCGCGCCGCGCCACCGCCGGGGTCGGATCGTACTTGCCGCCCGCGCAGCCGGGCAGCTGGGTCTTGCAGGTTTGCGTCGCCCGCATCAGCGCCATGCGGAAGTCCCGGTCAGTGGCCGAAATCTTCTGCGCCTCCGGCGTCGTCGTCGGAATCCGACCGTCGGGCGGATCGACGATCAGCGAGGTGCGCCTGCCGGTGCGTTTGAGCGCCCCGAACACGTTGTTGTAGGCGCCGGAGACGTCGCGCTCACTGCCCTTCTCGCCGCGGTTGTCGCGGCCGCGCAGGGTGGAGCGCTCCCGGTCGAATGCGGCGCGCTGGGCATCGGTGAAGAATTCCTGGTTGGCATATTTGGACGAGCGCTGGAACGGCGTATCGGTCTCGACCGTCCAGATGCCTTGCAGATCGGGCTCGCCCCAGGGGGTCTTCAGCGATGCGGAGGCCGGCGCCTGTGCCGAGGTCCGGGTGACGGTCACCGAGACGACGCCGACGGCGGCCACCGCGAGAGCGACCGTTATCATCGAGCCTGTACGGCGGTCGAGCATGAGGGCCTCCTTTTGCCTTTTCGCGCTACTGCAACGGATCCTGCTCAACGCCCACGAAATCGGTGGCGTTGTCCTTGGTGGCTGGATGCGGACCCCGGCCCTGTGCAAAGGCGAGGTCTTCGATGCGCGCCGCCAGCAGCATCGCCGGGAAGGCGTAGTTTCCCTCGACGCAGCGGGGCTCGTAATAAATCCGGTTGTCCTGCTCGCTCTGCCGGGCGAACTCCTGGCGCACCGTCCAGGGCCGGCTCCACACGGTCGGATCCTCGATGGTGGCGGAGTATTCGAGCGTGCCCGGCCCGCTGCGCGTCCAGCGCTCGACGACGTGCAGATTCTCGCGCGAGCCCTGGACATCGGTCTTCGGGCTGAAATTGGTCACGTCGATCACCAGCGTTTCGCCCTCCCAACGGCCGCGGGAATCGCCGTACCATTGGCGGATGCCGGCCGGCAAATGCGGGCTGCCGTTCATGACGATGTTGCGCTGCCAGCCTTGCCCCTGACCGACGTCATAGAACATCGCGATGCCGCCCGGTGTCTGCACGATGCGGCGGAAGCTGCCCCCATAGGCGGTACCAAACTCGGGCAGCCCGCCGGTCAGGCAGCGGTCCCCCAGCGCTCCGTCCTCCGGCCCGTCATGGCGATTGATGCGCCCGGTGTTGTAGCGCGGCGGCAGCTCCGCGCGCCGCACTGAGGGCGTCGGATCGTATGTGCCGCCGCTGCACGCCACCGACTTGGCCCGACAGGTTTGCGTCGATTGCAACAGGGCGAGCCGAAAATCCCGGTCGGCGGCCGCGACCTTCTCGGCCTGCGGGGTCAGCGGCGGCAGCCGGCCATTGAGCGGATCCGCGATCAACGACGTGCGGGTGCCGGTGCGCTTCTGGGACATGAACACCGCGTTGTAGGCGCCGGCGACGTCGAGCTCGGTGCCGCGCTCCACGCGCCGGTCGCGGCGCAGCATCGCCGCGCGCTCCTGGTCCAGCTCGCGCCTCTGCGCCTCGGTGTAGATCTCCTGGCCCGCATATTTGGCGGGACGCTGCAGCGGCGTATCGGATTCGTCGGTCCAGATACCCTGCAGGTCCGGCTCGCCCCAGGACGTATGCGGCGCCGGCGCCGCCGGAGATTTCACGGCGGCCGCAAGCGTGGCTACGAGCATCGCGACGATCAGCGATGCTCCGATAGACCGCACAAGTCGAATGCGCATCTGAAAGCCTCCCGCTGCCCGGCGCTGGACGGAGGAACCTGTTCTCGATGGCCGCTAATCGACCAATTATCATCAAGGACAGGGTCACTGTCCAGCGGATCAAATCGCGAGCCAAGGCGTCGTCGGCTCCGGCATGGCGCGCAGGCTGCCTTGGCCCCGGATATGCTGTGACCGACGCAGTGGTGCTGGAAACAGAGAGGTCACCCCGATGCAGCCTGAGCTCGCGGAATTGATCGGCATCGCGGCGGCGGCCGCGAGCCTCTATGCGGCGCAATCGAAGACCATCATCCCGCTGCGCGCGGCAGCGATCGCGGCCAACATCTTCGCCATGATCTACAGCTTCCTGCACGGTACCCATCCGACCTTCATGCTCAATGCGGTCCTGCTGCCGCTCAATGCCTGGCGGCTGCGCGCGATGGTGAGCCTGATCCGCGACACCGGCCTCGCCGCCGCGGGCGATATGAACGTCGCCTGGCTGCTGCCCTACACGCGTCCGAAGAATTTCAAGGCCGGCTCCATTCTCATGGAGCGCGGCGAATATGCGACCGCGGCTTTCTATCTCGTCGCCGGCGAGGTCGAGGTGGTGGAGAACGACCAGACTTTCGGCAAGGGCACCCTGTTGGGGGAGATCGGCCTGTTCACGCCGGACGGCCGGCGCACCAAGACGGTGCGCTGCAAGACCGACGTCCAGACGGCGGTGATCGACTATGACCGCTTCAAGGAGCTCTATTTTCAGAATCCGCAATTCGGATTCCGCCTGCTCCACCTGATCGTCGCGCGCTTGCAAGACAATAAAGAGTTGGCCCGGTCCGGCGCGATCGCAAAGACATAGGCAGCCGGCCATCGCCGCCGCGGATGAGAAGAAGGGGCCGCGCTGATCAAGGGCGACCCCGTTTGTGCAGGTTCAGTCACAGGCACTGGCTAGCGGGCTCAGCAACGCGCTCGCGCGGTCACTTCCGCGATTGCTTGAAAAATCTGAGATCCGGCGGCGGCTGGTCCTTGCGGGTGGGCAACAGGGTGCCGCCGGCGCCCTTGAAATAGATCTGCCCGCCGATATCGACCAGCGAGCTGATCTCCGGACAGCTCTGCTCGGTCCAGATCGGAAATTTGGCGGGGCTGCGCCGGTAGGTTTTCAGCACCGTCCAGGGCCGCGTGAAGGCGTGATCCATCAAGGTGATCTCGTCGTGCAGCAGCTTGGGGTCGGTCTGGTCGAAGAAGAAGCGCTCCTTGACGATCGACTGATTGTCGACATGGGTGGGCATGCCGGCCGGGTCCAGCGCGCGGGGACCTTTGAAGGCGCGGGTCTCCGCCTCGAGCACGTCGAAACGGCCGGTGCCGCCGCTGTCGATCCAGCGGCCGATCGAATAGCCCTGATAGGTCGGCTCGACCTCCGCCGGCCAGTCGCGCCCGTCGGTAAAGATGCGGCGCTTGATCTCGCTGTTGTGGTTGAGCAGCACATACGTGGTCTCCGGCAGCACCACGATCTCCATCTCGCCGTAGACGTTCATGGATGTCGGCATGCCGGCCGGCATGCAGCGTATGCCGGAGGGCCAGTTGCCCTGGCCGCCGCCCGCCTGATCGGCGAGGCTCGCCTCCAATATGGCCTGATATTCCGGCGTGAGCGGGGCCTGCTGGCCGCGGCCCCAGGGCCTGGTCGGGTCGAACGCCGATTGACCATCGACACCGGGCGGCCGTACTGCGCGCCACTGGCCGGAAAAGTCCGGATAGGTCGCGTCGTCGAAGGCCTGCGCCGCCACTGTGCAGATCAGCAGCGCGGCAAGCGCAAGCGTGCCGATCGCGCCTCGGAACCGCATGGCTGATCTCCCTGTCGCGAAGCGCTTGCGCGGAAACGGGCAGAGGAGCGAAAACTACAATATTTACCCGCGTGGGCGAAAGAGCGGTCGCGCGGTGACGCGCACAGGTTTGCGCCCAATCGTGGGCAGCACTGGACAAGGCCGCTTCACCCGAGTCACTCTCGATCGATGGAAAAGAAAGCATTCAACGTGCGCCAGATCCTGGCCGGGCAGGCGCCGCCGGACGCGCCGGTCACGGTCAAAGGCTGGGTGCGCACCCGGCGCGACTCCAAGGCCGGCATCTCGTTCGTGCATCTGTCGGACGGATCCGCGTTCCATCCGGTGCAGGTGGTGGCGCCGGCCACGCTCGCCAATTACGCCGACGAGGTGCAGAAGCTCACGGCCGGCTGCGCCGTCGCGGCGACCGGCATGGTGGTGCCGTCGCCCGCCAAAGGCCAGCCGTTCGAGCTGCAGGCGAGCGCCATCGAGGTGATCGGCTGGGTGGAGGACCCCGACACCTATCCGATCCAGCCCAAGCCCCACACCATGGAGTTCCTGCGCGAGGTGGCGCATCTGCGCCCGCGTACCAACGTGATTGGGGCCGCCACCCGGGTGCGCCACACGCTGGCGCAGGCGATCCATCTCTTCTTCGACCAGAACGGCTTCTTCTGGGTCAACACCCCGATCATCACCACCTCCGACGCCGAGGGCGCCGGCCAGCTGTTCCGGGTATCGAGCCTCGATCTCGCCAACCTGCCGCGCACCCCGGAAGGCAAAATCGATTTCGCCAAAGACTTCTTCGGCCGCGAGGCGTTCCTCACGGTGTCGGGCCAGCTCAATGTCGAGGCCTACTGCCTGGCGCTGAGCAAGGTCTACACTTTCGGGCCGACCTTTCGGGCCGAGAACTCCAACACCAGCCGCCATCTCGCCGAGTTCTGGATGATCGAGCCCGAGATCGCCTTCGCGGATCTCGCCGACGATGCGAGCCTCGCGGAAGCGCTCCTGAAATTCACCTTCGAGACGCTGCTCGAGGAACGGCAGGAGGACCTCGCCTTCTTCGACGAGCGGGTCGAGAAGGGCCTGGTGGCTAAGCTCGAAGGCATCGTGGCGTCCGAGTTCGTGCGCATGGATTATGGCGAGGCGATCGCGGTGCTCGAGCGGGCCAAGGAGAAGTTCGAGTTCCCGGTGAAGTGGGGCATCGACCTGCAGTCCGAGCACGAGCGCTATCTGACCGAGAAGCACGCCAAGAAGCCCGTGATCGTGATGAACTACCCCAAGGACATCAAGGCGTTCTACATGCGGGTCAACCACGATGGCCGCACCGTCGCCGCCATGGACGTGCTGGCACCCGGCATCGGCGAGATCATCGGCGGCAGCCAGCGCGAGGAGCGGTTGGACGTGCTGGACACCCGCATGGCGGAGCGCCACATCGATAAGGAGCACTACGCCTGGTACCGCGATCTGCGCCGCTACGGCACGGTGCCGCACGCCGGCTTCGGGCTCGGCTTCGAGCGCACGCTCGCCTATGTCACCGGGCTGTCGAACGTGCGGGATGCGATTCCGTTTCCGCGGACGCCGGGGAATGCACGGTATTGAGGCGCGCCCGCTATCCGGTCCGACCCGCCGTGAGGCTCGCCGCCTTGACGCGCAACGCTGTGCGGCCGGCGCTCGCCGCGACCGCAAAGGCCCCAAACGCGAACATGAGCCCGAGCCCGAGCACCTGCCATGCGGCCGGAATGCCGATCTCAAGCATCGCGGGATTGAAATTGTTGTAGAGCGTCGCCATCGGATCGTAGCCGCGGCGGCTCCATAGGAAGCCGGCTTCGAGCAGCGCCGTGAACAGCGACGATGCCACGGCGAGGAGCGCCAGCGCGCGCGCATCGGCGCCCAGCCGGTAGCGCGCCAGCACCCGCCAGGCCATCAGCCAGACGAATATCCCGCTCAGCAGGTATTGCTCCGGGTAGGTGCCGCGCGCCAGCGCGACATGCAGGATCGCCAGGCCGGATATCACGTAATTGGTGTTGTGCAGCCGCTGCCAGTTTCGCGTTCCCATCCGGCGGATGGCGGCGTCGAGCGAGGTCGCGCCCAGCACGATCAGGCCGATGGTCGAAAGCGTGGCGACGACCAGCGTCAAACGCGTGAAGGTCTCGTTGGCGATGTTGGCGAAGTTCCAGGACCGCAAGCCGAAATAAAGCACCGTATGGACGACCGTATAGACCAGCGCCGTCACGCCGATCATGCGGCGCACGTCGACCAGGGCGGGCCAGCGCAAGATCGCTAGCGCCGGCGTCACCGCCAGGGCCATGAGCAGGATCACGGTCGCCCACACCCCCGACCAATAGGTCATGTTGCCGAACGCGATCGGCAGATAGCCGTATTCCCGGGTGGCGAACTGATAGGCGAAGCGGATCGCCGGCAGCAGCACGAGCGCGAAGGCCCCGGCCTTGAGCCAGGAGAAATTGCGTTGCCGGTCCTGCCACGGCCAGATCAGCTGCACGGCGCCCCTCATTTCCACAGGCCCTGACGCGCAGCTTATTGCAGGCGGCCGGCGCAATCCAGGTATGCGCAAACGGATTGTGACCGAGTCTCAGGGCGCCCTGGGGGCTCGGCTTTGACGGAGGTAGCGGGATGGCACCTGGCGTCGCCGGGGCAACCATGCGCGGCGGCCAAGCCTCTCCTTCCTTTCACGGCATTTGGTTGGTCACCGAACTGACAATCGCTTGTCATGTGTCGATGCGCATCGTGCCGGGCCCTATCATGGAGGAGGCTTGAATGAAGACGTCGACGTGGAGATTGATGACGACCGCATCCGCCGCATTGCTCTCTGGCCAGGTTTTCCTATCTGCGACGACGCGGGCCGACGACGGGCCGCCTCGACACCGCGACGATGATCGCATTCGGAATGTATTGCTGCTGAGCATCGACGGCTTCCACTCGATCGACCTCGCGACCTGCGTGGCAGCCCGCACCTGCCCGAACCTCGCCAGGCTCGCCGATCACGGAACCACCTATACCAACGCCGAGACCACGAAGCCGTCCGAACTCCTTTCCCGGTCTGTTGGCTCAACTCACGGGCGGCACCTCCAAATCGACCGGCGTCTTCTACGACGACAGCTACGACCGCAAGCTGTTTGCACCGGCCGGCAATCCACCGGCGCCCTGCGTGAGCGGCCCCGGCGCAGAAACCAATCTCGCGGAAAATCTCGACAAGAATCAGCATTCGATCGATGGCGGCGTGCCGGCCAGCCTGACCGAACTCAACAGTGCGGTCGCGATCGATCCCAACCATCTGCCGGGGCAGCTGGTTCACGGCGTCTGCAAGCCGGTGTGGCCGCATGATTTCGTGCGCACCAACACGATCTTCGGCGTCCTCAAGCAGCATCATATGCGCACCGCATGGTCCGACAAGCACGCCGCCTACGACCTCATCAACGGCAACGACCCGGATAGCCAGCCGACCAATGCGCCGGGCACCAATGTCGACGAATTCTTCGCGCCCGAGATCAATTCGGATCTGAGCGCCGCCAATGTCCACCAGATCGCCGCGCTCGGCCTGCACTCGACGGCACCCGATCCAGTCACCGATCCGACCTGTCCGGGTCCCAGCTGCGGCAGCGACTTCACCTCCTCGATCGATGGCGTCGAGTTCTATGATGGCATCAAGGTCCAAGCGACCGTCAACCAGATCTACGGCTTCGATCATACCGGCATGCGCGAGCTCGGCACGCCCAGGGTCTTCGGCATGAACTTCCAGTCGGTCAGCGTCGGTCAGAAGCTCAAGAACGCGGGCTATGCGGATGCAGCCGGCACCCCGAGCCCCAACCTGCTCAATGCCATAGAATTTGTCGACCGCTCGATCGGCCTCATGCTCAACACGCTACACAACGCCGGGCTCGCGGAGAGCACGCTGGTGATCGTCAGCGCCAAGCACGGGCAATCGCCGATCGATCGCACCAAGCGGGTTGCGCTCGACGACGCCGCGGTCATCGCCGCGCCGATCGGCCCCAACTTCGCCTTCGACATCGCCGATGACGGGGTTCTGATCTGGCTGAAGGACAACAGCGGACACAAGACCGCGGATGCGGTTGCGGCGCTGCAGAGCTTCAGCGGCGACACCGGCATCGCCCGGTTCCTGTTCGGTCCAGCGCTGGCTGCGCTCTATCAGGATCCGGCCCACGATTCGCGCCCGCCCGACATCATCGGCATCACCCGGGTCGGCGTCATCTATACGGGCGGATCGAAGATTGCCGAGCATGGCGGTTTCAACGAGCAGGACGTCCACGTCGCGCTGGTGGTGTCGCATCCCGACTTCGACAAGGATGTGGTCACCGCCAACGTGGCGACCGCCCAGATCGCGCCGACGATTCTAAAGGTCCTCGGCATCGCACCGGAAGAGCTCGAGGCGGTGCGCCTCGAGCACACCAAGGTGCTGCCGGGCCTCGAATGATGCGGGCTTGCGGCCCTGCGGTGGGTCGAGGCTGATGTTTCAATCTCCGACCGGACCCTTGAGCTCTACGCCGTTGCCTTCGGGGTCGGTCAGATAGATCGAGGGGCCCCGGCCTTCCGCGCCGTAGCGGGAGGCCTGCGGGCCGCAGCTCGCTCCGTGCGCCGTGAGATGACGCGCGATCGCGGCCGCGTCGAACGGAGCGATGCGCAGGCACAGATGATCGAGATTGGCGCCGCCGCTGCGCGAGCTGCCGCCGGCGGGGCCGGCCGCGTCGGCCGGCACGATATCGATGAGCGCATTGCCGGCGCGCAGCTGGGTGAGCGTGCCCTGACGCTGCTCCAGGCTGCAGCCCAGCACCTCGATATAGAAACGCTCCAGCGCGGCCGGATCGGTGGCGCGCAGCACCACGTGATCGATGCCGCGAATCGCGAACGGAACCGGCATGGTGCAGCTCCCTGGCTGATCGTTTTCCCGCAGCCTACACCACTTGCGCGACCCGTGCGTCGCGGCGTCCCGCCATGGCGCGGCGCAGGTCGGCGGCGGTGCGGGCGAGCTCGCGGTCGCTGGGCGAGGGCAGGCCGCGGAACGTCACATTGTCCTCCACGATGTAGCGGCGCGAGGTGATGTCGGTCTCCTCATGGATCGGGACCGCATGGGCGTGCACATGGGCGATGTCGCCGCCGGTGAACAGGAAGGCCACGCGCGGCACCCGCAGGGTCTGCTTCATGGCGCGGGCGAGCTGCTGCCCGACCGTCACGATCCCGGCCAGAAGCTCGGGCGGGGCGTCGTCGAAATAGGCGAAGTGCTGGCGCGGCATGATCTGGGTGTGGCCGGGCCGGATCGGGCCGCGGTCGAGGAATGCGATGAGCCGCTCGTCCTCGTAGACGATGTGGGCCGCGATCTCGCGTTGGCCGATGCGGCAGAACAGGCATTGCGCGCTCATGGCCTCGTCCCCGGTCGGAACGGATCCGCATTCCCCCAGCTGCGCAGCGACGCCCACAGGCCGCGGTCGAGCCGAAAGCAATCGACCGGCGCCGATGATTTGAGCGCCCGGATGCGCACGAGCGCCACGCCGCTCCATTGGAAGCCGCATTTCTCCAGCACCCGGCGCGATGCCGGATTGCTCACCCGGGTGCGGCTCGACAGCCGCTCGCAGTTAAGCTCCCCGAAGGCGTGGTCGATGAGCGCCCGCGCTGCTTCGGTGGCGTAGCCGCGTCCCCAATGGGCGACGCCGATCCAGTAGCCGAGCTCGGGGTCGCCGGCGCTGGTGGCCGCGATCCCGCAGCCCCCGATAAGCGTGCCGTCGGCGAGCCCGATCAGGAACGAGGGCTCGGCCGGATTGCGGTTCGCCTGCGCCAGGAAGGCGTGCGCATCCGCCACCTCATAGGGATGCGGAATGCGCGCCGTATTCTCGGCGATGCGGCGGTCATTGAGGAGGCGGACGATCGCTTTGGCGTCGGCCGGGCGTGCGCTGCGCAGCACGAGCCGCTCGGTCGTCATGACCACGGGGCCGGCGTTGCGGGTGGACTCTCGGGCAGCCAATTCCAGCGATGTCATCACACGGGCTCCAGGCTTGCGATCGCGCATCAGGCGCAAAAGCGAAAAGGGGAGCCGGTATCCGGTCTCCCCTTGCATGGAACCCTCGAGGGTCCGCCGGTTCGACTGGATACCGGCAGACCTCGATATGGTCGGCCGTTTATTCGGCGGCAGCCTGCGTCATCACGGGGACTACCGAGACGTAGATGCGGCCTTTGGCTTTGGTGCGGAACTCGACATGACCGTTCACCAGGGCGAACAGGGTGTGGTCCCGGCCCAAGCCGACATTGCGTCCCGGATGCCACTGGGTGCCGCGCTGGCGCGCCAGGATGTTGCCGGCCACGACGGCTTCACCGCCGAAAATCTTGAGCCCCAGGCGCTGGCTGTTGGAGTCGCGGCCGTTGCGGGAGGAGCCGCCTGCTTTTTTGTGAGCCATGGTGGTTACCCTGAAGTGTCGTTGTCCTGAAGTCGTTATCCTGGATGTCCGGGCAATCTAGCCCGGATTTGTGTCGAAATCATCACTCGGCGCTGGGCCTGGCCTTTTGGGCTTTCCGCGATACCGGCTTCTTGGCCGGCTTTTTGGCGGCCTTCGGCTTGGCCTTGCGCTTGGCTGGCGCGGCTTCGGCGTCGACTTCGGCCGCAACCGGCGCCGGCTTGGCGTAGGCCCTGCGCACGCTCGCCGTCATGGTGGGGGCGGCACCGTCGGTCAGGATCTCGGTGATCCTCACCAGGGTGAATTCCTGCCGGAAGCCGCGCTTGCGGCGGGAATTCTTCCGCCGGCGCTTCTTGAAGGCGATGATCTTGGGGCCGCGCCCCTGCTCCAGCACTTCGGCCGCCACCGAGGCGCCGGTGATGGTGGGCTTGCCCAAGGTGACGTTGTCGCCGCCCACCAGCAGAACCTCGCCGAACTGCACGATCTCACCGGGCTCGCCCTTGAGCCGGTCGACCTTGAGCATGTCTTGGGCGGCCACCCGGTACTGCTTGCCGCCGGTCTTGATGACTGCGAACATCGTTCTCGTCCTCGTGTTCGATCCCGGCGTTCGGAAATGTCCGGACCGGCTTCTTCCAGTCGGTTGAATGGATTGGGCGACGCCCCAAAGCTTGCTGCCACGGGTTGCCGCGGCGATGCTTATGACGGCGCGGGCCCCGACTGTCAAGAAAGCCGGCCCAAAGGAGCATTTTCAGGTGCCACCAGCCGGCGCCGTTGCCTCGCACGATAGGCATAAAAACCCAATCTCTGGAAAAAGCAGGGTTGGCCAAAACCGTCCCTCCTGGGCTATCAGAGATGCTTATGACCATTTCAGCCCGAATCCGCTGCCTGTTTGCCGCCCTCATCGCCTTGGGGTTGGGCGGGCTCGTGGCCTTCGCACAGGATTATCCGAGCCGGCCGGTCACCATCGTGGTGCCGTTCGCGGCCGGCGGCGGCACCGACATCCTGGGCCGCATGGTGGCGCAGCAGCTGGAGCAGCGGCTCGGCCGCTCCTTTCTGATCGAGAACAAGCCGGGCGCCGGCAGCACCACCGCGGCCGCATTTGTGGCCCGGGCCCAACCGGACGGCTACACCCTCCTGATGGCACCCAGCAACACGCTCGCGGTGGCGCTCGCGATCTACAAGAGCATCGCCTACGATCCGGTCGCCGACTTCGTGCCCTTGGGGCTCATCGCCCAGACCCCATTCATGCTCATCGTCAATCCGGCGCTGCCGGTGCACTCGATGGCGGGTCTGATCCGGCTCGCCAAGGAGAAGCCGGGCGAGCTCTCGTTCGGCTCCGCCGGGCCCGGCACCCCGCATCATCTCTATGCCGAGCTGTTCAAGAGCATGACCGGCATCGAGATGGGCCATGTGCCCTACCGGGGCAGCCTGCCGCTCTTGAACGACGTGGTGGCCGGCCACATTCCCCTGGCCTTCATCGATTTCGGACCCTCGATCGGGATGCTGCAGGCCGGCAAGGTGCGCCCGATCGGCATCTCGACCAAGGTGCGGCTGGCGCAATTTCCCGACATCCCGCCGATCGCCGACGCCGTCCCGGGCTTCGACGCTGCGTCTTGGCAGATGCTGGTGGCGCCTGCCCACACGCCGCGGCCGATCGTCGACAAGCTGCACAGCGCGCTCTTGGGCGCGGTGGCGACGCCGGAGTTCCGCAACCAGATCATCGCCGGCGGGATGCTGCCCATGGACAATCCCTCGGTCGAGGGGCTGCAGGATTTCGTCAAGTCGGAGATCGTGCGCTGGGGCGGGATCGTGCGGCGTGCCGGCCTCGCCGGAACCGAGTAAGCGCTGAGATCGATTCTCCGTTGTCATCGTCCGCGAAGGCGGACAACCCAGCAATCACTGACGCCTCGACATAAAGACTGGCGTTTGCGACTACTGGATGCTCCGCCTTCGCGGAGCACGACAGGTCTTGCCGCTACCGCAGCGGCACCAGCACGTTGACCACCAGCATGTCCTGCGGCGCGGTCACCAGGTCGGTCACGTATTCCTCGATCAACAGGTCCTTGGCGTCGAGCCCCTTCTCGTCGAGATAATTGGTGATCGCCTCGTAGGTCTGGTTCATCTCGTCATAGGAGCCGCGGTGCACGAACTTGAGCACCTTGCCGTCGGGCGACTGGCCGACCGCGATCTCCTTGCCGGGCGGGGCCTTGGGCGCCTCCGCCAGCGGGACCGCGGCCTTGAAATCGAAGCCGGTATCGTCGGTCGAGGTATAGATCGTCATGGCGGGGCCCGACGCCTTGAGCCCGGCGCCGTCGAGGTAGGCATTCACCTTCTTGAAGGCCTCGATCAGGACGTCATAGGCCTTGTCCCAGGTTCCCGAGCCCGCCACATACACGATGGTCTTGGCCGCAAGCTTCACCTCCTGGCCGAACGGATCGATCGATTGGGTCGGCACGCGGGTTTGCGCCAGCGCGGGCTGCGGGCCGGCGAAGCCGGGTATCATCGCGGCGATGATCATCGCGGCAATCGCCAGCAACGGTGCGAGACGGCGGCGTGACATTGCGGTCTCCTTGCATCCCCGGCCCGGTGAGTGCCGGCGTGCGCGACGCGCGACATCTCGTCTCGCTATAACATGCCGCGCCGCGGCATCGTGCCTGAAATGCATGCAATGATCCCGGTACTGCGTGTCCGGATTGCATGGCGGCTCTGGTCAATCTGGCGATTTTGTCCATATAAGGCGGTCCGGACCCTTGGATCGACGAGCCCCGATGAGCGCGCTGGCCAACCATGCCTTCGTCAAGATGAACGGTCTCGGCAACGAGATCGTGGTGGTCGATCTGCGGGCCGCGCCGGCAACCGCTGTCACGCCGGCCGACGCGCGCGCTGCCGCCCAGCCGGCCGGCGCGCCTTACGACCAGTTGATGGTCCTGCAGGCGCCACGCACGCCGGGTATCGATGCCTTCGTTCGCATCTACAACAATGACGGCTCGGAGGCGGGCGCCTGCGGCAACGGCATGCGCTGCGTCGCCGAGCTGTTGTTCCGGGAGACCGGCAAGGGCGCGCTCACATTCGAGACCCGGGCCGGTCTCCTGAACTGCTGGAAGACCGAGGCGCCCCACGTTTTCACGGTCGACATGGGGGCGCCGCGCTTCGCCTGGAACGAGATACCGCTCGCCGAGGAGTTCCGCGACACCCGGGCGATCGAGCTGCAGATCGGCCCGATCGACAAGCCGATCCTGCATTCGCCTTCGGTGGTCAATATGGGCAATCCGCACGCGGTGTTCTGGGTGGATGACGTCGCCGCCTACGATCTCGGCAAGATCGGCTCGCTGCTCGAGCATCATCCGATCTTTCCCGAGCGCGCCAACATCTCGCTCGCCGCCATCACGGCCCGCGACCATATCGTGCTGCGCACCTGGGAGCGCGGCGCTGGCTTGACCAAAGCGTGCGGATCGGCGGCCTGCGCGGCCGCGGTCGCGGCGGCGCGCCTGCGGCGCACCGAACGCAAGGTC
Source organism: uncultured Alphaproteobacteria bacterium (assembly GCA_963721005.1). GTDB lineage: Bacteria > Pseudomonadota > Alphaproteobacteria > Rhizobiales > Xanthobacteraceae > VAZQ01. The sequence continues at coordinate 281,011 of CAVRHR010000004.1, forward strand.
ACGGTCTCGCTGCCGGGCGGCGACCTCGTGATCGAATGGCGCGCCCGCGACGATCATGTGCTGATGACCGGCCCGGTCGAGTACGAATATGCCGGTACCTTCGATCCGGCACTGTTCGTTTCCGCCGGTGCGGCCTGATGCGGGTCCGCTCATGAACGTCGATCTGGTGACCTTCGGGTGCCGTCTCAACGCCTACGAGTCCGAGGTCATCCGCACGCATGCGCTGGCGGCGGGTCTCGCCGACACCATCGTGGTCAATACCTGCGCGGTCACCGCCGAGGCCACCCGGCAGGCCAAGCAGGCGATCCGCAGGCTCAAGCGCGAGCGCCCGCTCGCCCGCATCGTGGTCACCGGCTGCGCCGCGCAGGTCGAGCCCGCGCGCTTTGCCGACATGCCCGAGGTCGATCGCGTGCTCGGCAATGCCGAGAAGCTCGCGCCCGCATCGTGGGGCGACACGCGGACGCTGTTCGCGCGCCATCCGGGCCGGACCCCGGCGCCGGGGGAGAAGGCGGCGGTCGGCGACATCATGGCGGTGACGCAGACGGCCGCGCCGGCGATCGACGGCTACGAGGGTCGCGCCCGCGCCGTGGTGCAGGTGCAGAACGGCTGCGACCATCGTTGCACCTTCTGCATCATTCCGTTCGGCCGCGGCAATTCGCGTTCCGTGCCCATGGACGAGACGGTCGATCAGGTGCGCCGCCTGGTCGCGCGCGGCTATCGCGAGGTGGTGCTCACCGGGGTCGATCTCACCAGCTATGGGGCGGGCCTGCCCGGCGCGCCGCGGCTCGGCACCCTGGTGAAGCGGATTCTCGAGCGCGTGCCGGAGCTCGCGCGGCTGCGCCTCTCCTCGATTGATTCGGTCGAGGCCGATCATGATCTCCTCGACGCGCTCGGCACCGAGCCCCGCATGATGCCGTACTTGCACTTGTCGCTGCAGTCCGGCGACGACGTCATCCTCAAGCGCATGAAGCGGCGGCATCTGCGCGCCGACGCGATCGCGTTCTGCGCAAAGGTGCGGCGGCTGCGGCCCGAGGTGGTGTTCGGCGGCGATATCATCGCCGGCTTTCCGACCGAGAGCGACGCCATGTTCGCCCGCTCGCTCGATCTGGTCGACGAATGCGGGCTCACCCATCTGCACGTCTTCCCGTTCTCGGCGCGGCCCGGCACGCCGGCCGCCCGCATGCCGCCGGTGGCGCCCGCCGTCGTCACGGAACGTGCCCGGGCGCTGCGCCATAAGGGCGAGGCGGCGCTGTGCCGTCATCTCGACAGCGAGATCGGGGCGCGCCGCCGTGTCCTCGCCGAGGCCGGCGGCGGCGGCCGCACCGAGCCGTTCACCAAGGTGCGCCTGCCCACCCCGTTGCCGCCCGGTACCATCGTCGACGTCACCATTGCGGCCCACGACGGGCGGCAGCTGCTGGCGGCGCCGTTACGCTGATCCGTCGCCATGAAATGCGATAGGCTGGAAGTCGACTGCGAATCTCAGGAGGAGCGCCATGGCGCCAAGCAACGGCCATCTCATCACCACCCCGGACCAGCTCGCGGCGCTCTACGACGCCCCCTCCGACATCTCGATCGCCAAGGAGATCGATCACGTCAGCGACCACTACCGCGCCTTCATCGAGGCGGCGCCGTTCTTTGCGCTCGCGACCGGCGGGCCCGAGGGCCTCGATTGCTCGCCGCGCGGCGACGCGCCGGGCTTCGTGCGGGTGGCGGACCGAAAGACCCTGATGGTGCCGGATCGCCGCGGCAACAACCGCATCGACAGCTTGCGCAACATCGTGCGCGATCCGCGCGTCGCGCTACTGTTCCTGATCCCCGGCATCGGCGAGACCATCCGGGTGGTGGGCCGCGCCGCGCTCTCGGTCGATCCGGACCTGCTCGCGAGCTTCGTGGTCCACGGCAAGCCGCCCTGCTGCGTGATCGTGATCGCGGTCGAGCAGGTGTTCTATCAATGCACCAAGGCAATCGTGCGCTCGAAGCTGTGGGATGCGGCGCGCCACGTGGAGCGCTCGACCCTGCCCACCACCGGCACGATCCTGGCCGCACAAACCGCCGGCCGCCTGGGCGGCGCCGCCCACGACCGCGGCCAGCTGGAGCGCACCATGGCGAAGCTGTATTGATCAAAGAACCCACGTAGGGGCGCCCCTTGTGGGCGCCCTCGCCAAGGACCAGGGCGGCCACAAGGGCCGCCCCTACGCGGACGCCGGCGCTTCCTCTCTCCATCCGCACGCTTCCAGCCGCGCCGCCATGTGGGCCGGCACCGGGGCGGTCACCCGGATCGGGTCGCGCTTCTTGTAGAGCGGCACCACGATCTCGCGAGCGTGCAGCTGCATAGCGGTCGCGCCCGCGCCCGGCATCCCGGGGCGTGGCGCCGTGCCGTAGATCGGATCGCCCACGATCGGCCAGCCGATGGCGGCGCAATGTACCCGCAGCTGATGGGTGCGGCCGGTCAGCGGCTCGAGCCCAAGCCACGTTAGATTGGGCCCACCGGCGGAAGCCGAGCGCCCCAGCACCTTCCATTCGGTCACGGCCGGTTGTCCGTCCGGATCGGGCTTCATCCACCAGCCGCGCGCGATGTCGAGGCGGCCGAGTGCGAGATCGATGCGGCCGTCATCTTCCGCCGGGCCGCCTTCCACCACCGCCCAATAGGTCTTGCCGATGGCACCTAGCTTGAACAGCCGGCCGAGTTCGGCCAGCGCCTTGCGGTGGCGGCCGAGCGCCAGGCATCCGGAGGTGTCGCGGTCGAGCCGGTGGGCGAGCGCCGGCGACCGCGGCAGCCCGAAGCGCAGCGCGTCGAAATGATCCTCCAGGCTCTCGCCGCCCTTGGGGCCCCGATGCACCGCCATGCCGGCCGGCTTGTCGATCACCAGCATCAGGGCGTCGCGGTAGAGCAGCCGGGCCACCATATCTTCCGGTGTCATGACGAAACCGCTATCACGCCTGCCATCATTCCTTCACGCTCTTTCGTCGGGAGCGTCGGAATGGCGCCGCGCCGGTTCCCCCCGGCCCCTCCCTGGCACCTGAAAGATCTCCGATGGCAGAGCAGAATTGGTGGCAGCGGCTGAGCGGCGGGCTCAAGCGCACCTCCACGGCCATCACCGGGGCCATTTTCGATCTCGCCGCCAAGCGCAAGCTCGATGCCGCCATGCTCGAGGAGATCGAGGAGGTGCTGATCCGCGCCGACCTGGGGGTCGGGCTCGCGGCCAAGATCGCAGCCGCGATCGGGGAGGGGCGTTACGACAAGATGATCACCGCCGACGAGGTCAAGGCGGTGCTGGCGCAGGAGGTCGAGAAGGTGCTGCTGCCGGTCGCCAAGCCGCTCCTGATCGGCGGCGCCCCGCCATTCACCATCCTGGTGGTCGGGGTCAACGGTTCCGGCAAGACCACCACCATCGGCAAGCTGGCGGCGCGGTTTCATCGTGAAGGCCACAAGGTGGTGCTGGCGGCCGGCGACACCTTCCGGGCCGCCGCCATCGAGCAGCTCGAGATCTGGGGCAGGCGCGCCCACGCGGGCGTGATCGCGCGGGCGGCGGGCTCCGATGCGGCGAGCCTCGCCTTCGAGGCGTTCGCGATCGCGCGCCGCGAGGGCGCCGACGTGCTGCTCATCGATACCGCCGGCCGGCTGCAGAACAAGGCGGTGCTGATGGAGGAGCTGCACAAGATGGTGCGGGTGCTCAAGAAGATTGATCCGGCCGCCCCGCACGCCGTGCTGCTGGTGCTCGATGCCACCGTCGGACAGAACGCCTTGTCGCAGGTCGAGGTGTTTCACAAGATCGCCGGCGTCACCGGGCTCGCCATGACCAAGCTCGACGGCACCGCGCGCGGCGGCATTCTGGCCGCCATCGCGGCCAAGCACGCGCTGCCGGTGCATTTCATCGGGGTCGGCGAGGGCATCGACGACCTGGCGCCGTTCGCGGCCGGGGATTTTGCACGCGCCATAGCGGGGATCGAAACCTGACGCCCGATCCCGATCCCGCTGCGCGCTCGTGACCGATGACAAGGCCGCGGGTTCGCGCTAGACCCGCCCCATGACCAGCCAGCCGTCCAGTCCGCCGCCCCAGAAGCGCAAGCTCAATCCGACCCTCAAGCTCTTGCTCGACCTCGGGCCGCTGCTGGTGTTCTTCGCCGCCAATTCGCGCTTCGGCATCTTTGCCGCCACCGGCGCCTTCATGGCGGCCATCGTGCTCGCGCTCGCGATCGCCTATGCGCTGACCCGGCATCTGCCGATCATGCCGCTGGTCACCGCCGGCGTGGTGCTGGTGTTCGGCACCCTCACCTTGGTGCTGCACGACGAGCTGTTCATCAAGGTCAAGCCGACCATCATCTATGTGCTGTTCGGTGGCGTGCTGCTGGTCGGGCTCGCCTTCGGCAAGTCGCTGCTCGGGGTGGTGTTCGATTCGGTGTTCCATCTGACCGAGGAAGGCTGGCGCAAGCTCACCTTACGCTGGGCGCTGTTCTTTTTGGCACTGGCGGTGCTCAACGAGATCGTCTGGCGCACCCAGACCACGGATGTCTGGGTCAGCTTCAAGGTCTTCGGCGTGGTGCCGCTGACCTTCCTGTTCGCCGCCTTGCAGTATCCGCTGCTGACCAAATACGCCGCTCCTGAAGCGGAGCCGGCGATCGAATAAGCCGCCGCTCAACCGCCGGCCGCGATCGCCTTCTCGATCTCGGGCTTGAGCACGGTGTCGAGATTGTCCGGCGTGATCGGACCGATCAGCTTGAACGCGATGCGGGCGTCGCGGCCCACCACGAAGGTTTCTGGCACCCCGTAGACCCCCCACTCGATGGCGGCGCGGCCGTTCTCGTCGGCCCCGTTGGCCGCATAGGGATCGCCGTAGCGGCCGAGGAAACGCCGCGCATTGTCCGGCTGGTCCTTGTAGTTGATGCCGACCACCCGGATGCGCTTGTCCTGCGCGAGCCGCACCAGGAGCGGCGCCTCGTCGTGGCAGGGCACGCACCAGGATGCCCACACGTTGAGCACCGAGACCCCGCCCAGGAAGGCGGCCGGATCGAGACCCGGAACCAGGGTGCCGTCGCGCGCCAGGCCGGGCAGCGGCGGCAAGGTGGTCTGCGGCGCCGGCCGCCCGATCAGCGCAGAGGGAATGGCGGAAGGATCGCCGGCATTGAGCCGGATGACGAACAGCAGCGCCAGTCCGAGGAAAGCTACCAGCGGAATAAGCACCACCAACCGGTGGCGTCCGACCTTTGCGGTATCGTCAGCTGCAGCCACGTTGAACTACCTCTCCGGGACTTCCGTCCCCGCGGGATTTCCGTCCCCGGTTGTTCGAGCATGATCCCGAAAAGTGGATACCGGTTTTCGGAAAAAGATCATGCTCATTCGAAAGAATCCAAACTCTGATCCAATTCAGCTGGATCAGAAGTCTAGGCCCGCTCCGACCGGCGGGTCAGACCGCGCGCCTCCAGGTCGGCGAGCCGCCTCGTCTGCCGCCGATGATCGATCACGATCCAGCCGATCATGCCGGCCACGATCAGGCTCGCGAACGCGTAGGAGCCGATGATGAAATCCGCGTGCGGGCCGAGATCCATGCTCAATGCCCTCCGGCGGCGTCGGCCTGCATCATCATCAGGGTACGCACGCGCCGCCGCATGATCTCGTTGCGCATGGCGGCGAAGTGCAGGGTGTAGAACAAGAGCGTGAAGGCGATCGCCATGGTGAGGAGCGGCAGCAGCAGGGAAGGATCGATGGTCGAGCCGCCGACCCGGAACACCGAGGCCGGCTGATGCAACGTGTTCCACCAGTCGACCGAGAACTTGATGATCGGCAGATCGAGCGCGCCCACCAGGGTCAGGATCGCGGCGGCGCGGGCGGCGCGGCCCGGATCATCGATGGTGCGCCACAGCGCGATCACCCCGAGATACATCAGGAACAGCACCAGCTCGGAGGTCAGCCGCGCGTCCCATACCCAATAGGTGCCCCACATCGGGCGGCCCCACAGCGAGCCGGTGACCAAGCACAGAAGGGTGAAGGCGGCGCCGAGCGGAGCCGCGGTCTTGGCGGCCACGTCGGCCAGCGGATGACGCCACACCAAGGTGCCGAGCGCCGCCAGGCTCATCACCCCCCAGGCCATCATGCCGAGCCAGGCGGCCGGCACGTGGATGAACATGATCTTGACGGTGGCGCCCTGCTGATAGTCGTCCGGCGCGAGATAGGCCTGGGTCAGCCCGACCCCGAATGCCACCACGGTGGCGGCGATGAGCCACGGCAGGAGGCTGCCGGAAAGCGCACGAAAGCGCGTCGGATTGGCGAGATCGATCAGGGCCATGGCGGGCTGTTCCCGGGTTGCGAGCCTATCGGAATGTGCTTTCGGGGCCGGTGTGTCAACAGCATGGCTTGGGGTTCGCGGTCCATCAATCCATGGCGTGTCGTAGCGCCGCAGCGGCCGCGAAGGTGCCGATCACCATGCTCATCAGCGCCAGCCCGCACAGGATGCTGAACGGCGTTCCGAACCGTACCGGGCCCACGATAGCGGCATTCGAGGCCGCCACCCCGAAGATCAGCACCGGGATCGTCAAAGGCAAGACCAGAACCGCCACCAACAGGCCGCCGCGGCGCAGCGCCACCGTGATGGCGGCGCCGATCAGCCCGATGAAGGTCAGGGCCGGAGTCCCGACCAGCAAAGTAAGCGCCACCGCGCCGGTCGCCGGCGGCTCGAGATTGAGCAGCAATCCGAGCAGCGGGGTCGCGATCACCAAGGGCAGCCCGGTGGTCAGCCAATGGGCTACCGCTTTGACGGCGACCGTGAGCTCGAGCGCCACCCGGGAGGTCAAGATGAGGTCGAGCGAGCCGTCCTCGTGATCGATCGCCAGCAGGCGGTCGAGGGTGAGGAGGCTGGCGAGCAGCGCGCCGATCCAGAGAATGGCCGGGCCGACCCGCGCCAGCAGCGCCAGATCCGGCCCCATGGCGAACGGCACCAGGGTGACCACGATCAGAAAGAACAGCACGCCGATCAAGGCACCGCCGCCGACCCGCGTGGCGAGCCGGATGTCGCGCCAGAACAAGGCGGAAAGCGCGCTCATGGCGGGGCTCCCAATCGCAGCTCCCGGGCAGCTTCGAGCCCGATCGGCCCATGGGCGGCCGCCACGATGAGCCCGCCCGTCGCGAGGTGCCGGCTCATGAAGGCGGCGAGCCGGGCCTGGGCGGAGGTGTCGAGCGCGGTGGTCGGCTCGTCGAGCAGCCAGATCGGCCGCTTGACGGCGATCAGCCGGGCGATCGAGAGCCGTCGGCGCTGGCCGGCCGACAGATAGGCGGCCGGGAGGTGGGCGATGCCCTCGAGCCCGACCGCCGCCAGCGCCTCGGCCAGCTCCCCGGCGCGGCCGCCCAGGTAACGCGACCAGAACGTGAGGTTCTCCTCGACCGTGAGCGATGGCTTGAGGGCGTCCTGGTGGCCGAGATAATGGGCCTGCTCCGCGATGGTGAGCTCCGGATCGCCGCCCTCGAGCGAAAGTGCCCCGCCGGCGCGTGCCACCAGGCCGGCCAGCAGGCGCAGCAGCGAGGATTTGCCCACCCCGTTAGGCCCCAGCACCACCAGGGCTTCGCCGGCCGCGACCGCAAAGCTCAGGGCCGCAAACACCTGGCGGCCGCCCCGGAAGCAGGCGAGATCCGACCCCAAAAGGCGCATTTGAGAAGGCCCCCGCCGCCCAACTCTCGTCCGGGCGGTCTTCCCGGGAGCCCTCCTGGACCCCGATCTGCCCGCCAAGACATCGACAACTGTTGATTATCTGGAACAGCGGAAAAAAAGAACTTATAAGCCAGAACCATCCGGGCTTATTTTGGCGCAACCCTCGCGGAGATCGCGGCCGGCGATTGAAGGGGCGTGCTGGTATCATGGTGCGGCGCCACAGGGCGTGGCGCCAGGACGGCTTCAAACCGGTCGGATGGGGGATCAACGAAAATGACGTCGCTCGACAGCTTCAAGTGCTGCAAAACGCTCAAGGTCGGAACCAAGACTTACGCCTATTACAGCCTCCCGGCGGCGGAGAAGAACGGGCTCAAGGGAATTTCCCGCCTGCCGGTCTCGCTCAAAGTGCTGTTGGAAAATCTCCTGCGCAACGAGGACGGCCGCACCGTCACCAAGGAAGACCTGCAGGGGGTGGCGGCGTGGCTCAAGACCAAGACCTCGGAGCGCGAGGTCGCGTTCCGGCCGGCGCGCGTGCTGATGCAGGACTTCACCGGCGTGCCAGCGGTGGTCGATCTCGCCGCCATGCGCGACGCCATGAAGAAGCTCGGCGGCGACCCCAAGAAGATCAATCCGCTGGTGCCGGTCGATCTGGTCATCGATCACTCGGTGATCATCAACTATGCGGGCAGCAACGCCTCGTTCAAGAAGAACGTCGAGGAGGAATACAAGCAGAACCAGGAGCGCTACGAGTTCCTCAAATGGGCGCAGCGCTCGTTCGAGGATCTGCGCGTGGTGCCGCCCGGCACCGGCATCTGCCACCAGGTCAATCTGGAATACCTGGCGCAGACGGTGTGGACCCGGAAGGAGAAGCTCAAGGTCGACGGCAAGCCGGTGCAGATGGAGCTCGCCTATCCGGACACGCTGGTGGGCACCAATTCGCACACCACCATGGTCAACGGCCTGGCGGTGCTGGGTTGGGGGGTCGGCGGAATTGAAGCGGAAGCCGCCATGCTGGGCCAGCCCTACTCGATGGTGCTGCCCGAGGTGATCGGGGTGAAGCTCACCGGCAAGCTCAAGGAAGGCGTCACCGCCACCGACCTGGTGCTTACCGTCACCCAGATGCTGCGCAAGCGCGGGGTGGTGTCGAAGTTCGTCGAGTTCTTCGGCGCTGGCCTGGCCAATCTCTCGATCGCGGACCGCGCCACCATCGGCAACATGTCGCCGGAATATGGCGCGACCTGCGGCTTCTTCCCGGTCGACGACGACACGCTGCAGTATTTGCGCGACACCGGCCGCGCCGGCGACCGTGTCGCCCTGGTGGCGGCCTATGCCAAGGCGCAGGGCATGTTCCGCACCAAGACCACCGCGGATCCGGTCTTCACCGATGTGCTCAAGCTCGAGCTGTCGCAAGTCGAGCCGTCGCTGGCCGGACCCAAGCGCCCGCAGGACCGCGTCGCGCTGAAGGATCTCAAGCACAGCTTCGCCACCTCGCTGGATAAGGAGTTCGGCAAGGGCGGCGAGATCGCCAAACGCTCGCCGGTCGCGGGCCGCCAGCATGATCTCGGCCACGGCGACGTGGTGATCGCGGCCATCACCTCCTGCACCAATACCTCCAACCCGAGCGTGATGATGGGGGCCGGCCTGTTGGCCCGCAAAGCTGCCGCCAAGGGCTTGAGCGTGAAGCCCTGGGTCAAGACCTCGCTCGCGCCCGGCTCGCAGGTGGTGGCCGAATATCTCAACAAGTCCGGACTGCAGACCGACCTCGATAAGCTCGGCTTCAACTTGGTGGCCTTCGGTTGCACCACCTGCATCGGCAATTCGGGGCCGCTGGCGCCGGAGATCTCCAAGACCATCAACGATCACGATTTGGTGAACGCCGCGGTCTTGTCCGGCAACCGCAACTTCGAGGCGCGGGTCAATCCCGACGTGCGGGCGAACTACCTCGCTTCGCCGCCGCTGGTGGTCGCCTATGCGCTCGCCGGCTCCATGCAGGTCGACCTCAACCGCGCGCCGCTCGGCCTCGACAAGGCCGGCAAGAAGGTCTTCCTCAAGGACATCTGGCCGAGCAACCGCGAGATCGCGAGCTTCGTGCGCAAGAACATCACCAAGCAGATGTTCACCAAGAAATACGCCGACGTGTTCAAGGGCGACGCGCTCTGGCGCAAGATCAGCGTCAAGGGCGCGCTGACCTATGCCTGGGACGCGAAGTCGACCTATGTGCAGAACCCGCCCTATTTCGTCGGCATGGGGCGGACGCCTGCTGCGGTCACCGACATCGTCGACGCCCGCGTGCTCGGCTTGTTTCTCGACTCGATCACCACCGACCACATCTCGCCGGCGGGCTCGATCAAGGTCGATTCGCCGGCCGGCAAGTACCTGGTGGCCCACAAGGTCAAGCCGCTCGATTTCAACCAATACGGCACCCGCCGCGGCAATCACGAGGTGATGCTGCGCGGGACTTTCGCCAATATCCGGCTCAAGAACCAGATGGTGCCGGGCGTCGAGGGCGGCATGACGATCCACTATCCGTCGCGCGAGCGGATGACGATCTATGACGCCGCGATGCGTTACCAGAGCGAGAAGGTTCCGCTGGTGATCTTCGCCGGCAAGGAATACGGCAGCGGCTCCTCGCGCGACTGGGCCGCCAAGGGAGTCAATCTCCTGGGCGTGCGGGCGGTGGTCACCCAATCGTTCGAGCGCATCCACCGCTCCAACCTGATCGGCATGGGGGTGCTGCCTTTGTGTTTCGAGGAAGGCACCTCCTGGCAGACGCTCGGCCTCAAGGGCAGCGAGCAGGTCACCATCCGCGGGCTGCAAGGCGAGCTCAAGCCGCACCAGCGGCTGATGGCGGAGATCATCGCCGCCGACGGCAGGCTGCGGCGCATCCCGCTGATCTGCCGCATCGATACCCTGGACGAGCTCGACTACTTCAAGAACGGCGGTATCCTGCAATACGTGCTGCGCCACCTGCTGGCGGCCTGAAACCCGCTCCCTCACCTCGAAGTGAGTGGCGGGTGAACGGCGGTGCGACTATCAATCTCGGCGGTCGGTGGGCGTTCATGGGAATCTCACCGATGCCGGAGCTGGCGCGATCGCGGACAGTGGCCGCGGAAGTGGCCGCGGACAGTGTTCGCGGACATCGATCGTGGGCGTGATCGCTGACGGTCCCGGGGAGGGCGTACCAGGATTTCGCTGGGGTTTCTCATAAGTCGGCCCGGTCGCGGCGAGCCTTCGCCGTGCAACCGGGTCGGGAGGCCGGGAGGGTCGCCAGATGGTGCGTGATTGCTTGGCATATGCGGTGGTGGTCGCCTGCGCCTCGGTTGCGTCTTCGTTCGCGGGCGCCGAGCCGCGCGCCGTCATCGAGCTGTTCACCTCGCAGGGCTGCTCCTCCTGTCCCCCGGCCGACAAGCTGCTCAGCCAGTTCGTCGCGGATCCTTCGCTGATCCCGATCAGCCTGCCGATCGATTACTGGGATTATCTGGGCTGGAAGGACACGCTGGCGGATCCGCGCAACTCGGCGCGCCAGCGCGCCTATTCGCGCGTGCGCGGCGACCGCGATGTCTACACCCCGCAGGTGGTGGTGAACGGCAGCGTGCATACGCTGGGCAGCGACAAGGAGGCGATCGAGGCCGCCATCGCGGCAAGCCACAAGAGCGGGATGACGCTCTCGCTGCCGGTGACCATGACGCTGGCGGACGGGCGCCTCCTGGTCAGCGTGCCGGGCGGCGGCGATGGGCATTCGTTCGCCGAGGTATGGATCTGCGGTCTCATGAAGGCCGCCACGGTCGCCATCGGTCGCGGCGAGAACCGCGGCAAGACCATCACCTACCACAACGTGGCGCGGCATTGGGTGAAGCTCGGCACCTGGGACGGCAGCAGCGCGACCTGGAGCCTGCCGATCCACGAATTCGACGAAGGCATCGATGAAGCCGCCGTGATGGTGCAGAGCGGAACCGTCGACAAGCCGAGCCAGATGTACGGCGCCGCGGTCGCGACGCTGCATTAGTCGTGTCCTTCAACCAAAGTTGAAAAGGTCGGTTCGTTCGTAGGGGCGACCCTTGTGGTCGCCCGTCGGGCCAATCCGGCGGCGAGCAGGGCGGGCACAAGGCCCGCCCCTACCCACAACGCCATTCTCCTCGAATTCGTTGACGCTCCGACGAGGCAAATCACGGCGACACTCCGTGAGAGCATCGACGATCGCGAACGGTCGCAAAAAAGAAAATGCCGGCGCTACGGCCGGCCGAAAACAATTCTGATTCAAAGATCGAAGCGATGCTCTCAGGCCCGATCCGCTCCAAACCCCGGGGGGCTGGGGGCTGAAGAATCCGGGTGCTCGGAGGCAGACCGGGCCCTGAGGCAACAGTGTTTTGTCTCGCATCCCAGCTTGGCGCGCGCTTGTCCGAATTCGGGCAGCAATATGATGTTGTTGAAGAATTCGTGAGACTCGACGGTACCCTGGGCGGGCCTCGATCGTGCCCGCGGCAGCGATGTCGATGCTGCCTCTTGCCCATGCGCCCGTACGGCGCGATCATCTGTCAAACCACGGTCATACTCGGAAGGAGGCGCCGCATGAGTCTCGGTCCAGGCGACAGCGAACCCAGCCAGTCCCGCGGGGGCTTGGTGGCGGTTCCTCCGCCCCTCGCTCCCGCCGGCAAGGCCGCCGCCACGGCAGGCCAAGCTCCTTTAGGTCATATCAATTCGAGCCAGATCACTTCGAGCCAAGCTTCTTCGAGCCAGGTCACTTTCGACCGCTCCGAGCTCAACCGCCTGTTCGGGCTCTATGGCCGCAAGGTCGCGGCCGGCGAGTGGCGCGACTACGCCATCGATTTCCTGAAGGACCGTGCGGTGTTCTCGGTGTTCCGCCGCGCCTGCGAGGTGCCGCTGTACCGCATCGAGAAGAATCCGAAGCTCGCGCGCCGGCAGGGCACCTATAGCGTGATCTCGTCGACCGGCCTCATCGTGCGCCGCGGCCAGGAGCTCGATCGGGTGCTGCGCGCCATCGACAAATCCCTGAGCGTGGTCGCCGGCTGATCGCCGCCGTCGCGGTGGCCAAGCCTTTAAAACGACTGCGCCCCGGCTATTGGCCGGGGCGCAGCAACGTCAGAAGTGTTCTGCTGGCTCAGCGCCGATCGCCCATGAAGCGCAGGAGGAACAGGAACAAGTTGATGAAGTCGAGATAGAGCCGCAACGCGCCCATCACGGCTTTGCGGCCGGCGGCCGTGCCGTCGTCCATGGCACTGTACATTTCCTTGACCTGCTGGGTGTCATAGGCGGTGAGCCCGGCGAAGATCAGGACCCCGACGACGGAGATCACGAATGTCAGCCCGGGGCTCGGGAAGAACGCGGCCACTAGGCTCGCGAGGATCAGGCCGAACAGCCCCATGATCAGGAACGAGCCGATCGGCGAAAGGTCGCGTTGCGTGGTGTAGCCGTACAGGCTCAAGGCGCCGAACGATGCCGCCGAGATGAAGAACACCCGGGTGATCGAGGCGCCGGTGTAGGTCAGGAACACCGTCGACAGCAGCAGACCAAGGGCTCCCGCATAGACCATGAACAAGGTCAGGGCGGTGGCGGGCTGCAGACGCTGGATGCGGAAGCTGATGAACATCACCAGCCCGAACGTTCCCAGCATCAGGACGATTGCCGCCGGCCCGCCGTAGACGGCCTGGCCGAACGGCGTCAGCCCGACGATGTTGCCGGCCGCGTTGGTCACCACGGCCGCCTGGAAGGTGAACCAGGCCACCACGCCGGTGAGACCGACTCCCATGGCCATGTAGTTGTAAACGCGGATCATGTAGGCGCGCAGGCCGGCATCGATCGCAACGGCCCGGCCCGCGCCGACGCCGCGCGCCGCCGTCGCGTAGTTCCGGTCGAAATCCGACATTGGAATTCCCTCTCTCTTGTCTCCGGCGCACCAGCCGGATGCCTTGGCGCCGCGCCGGCCTTGCCCGGTTGGCGCCCGATGCGCGGAATTTAGTGCGGCCGGGACCCGCGCGCCAGATGCTGAGCATGGGAATTGTTAACGCGCCGACAATGCTCCGGCCGCTGGATTGCTGGCCCCGGCGGCGATTCTCGTGCGCCCGGCGACGTTACAACGCCGTAACGTGGCGCAAAGGCGCGCGGCCCATGGCCGCACGCCGCGGCTTTAGAGGTTGCGCAGCACCGGCGCCGGCCGCTGCCCCAGCGCTGCGAAGGTGCCCAACAGCCCCAGCAGCACCGTCGCCGCGATGGCGCCGGCGGCGGCCCCGAAGGCCGGTCCCGGGAGCCAGGCGAACGACAAATTCATTACCCGGGTGAGCACCAAGGCGGCGGCGGCCGATCCGGCCGCGATGCCGAACACCGCGGTCGCGCCGCCGACCAGGAGATATTCGAGCATATAGGCGCCCAGCAGCCGGCCGCGGCTGGCGCCCAGCACCTTGAGCACCACCGCGTCATGCAGCCGGTTGCGATGGCCGGCGGCGAGCGCCCCGCCCAGCACCAGGAGCGCCACCACCAAAGTGAGCGCGGTCGCGCCGCGCAGGCCCAGCACCAGGTTGGTGACCACATGGCCGACTGCGTCGAGCGCCTCGCGCACCCGCACCGCGGTGACGGCGGGAAAATCGTTCGCCATGGCCTTGAGCAGGGCGATCTCCTGCGCGCTGGTGCTGCCGTCCGGATAGGTCAGGGTGGCGATGTCGGTATGGGGAGCGCCCTGGAAGCTGCCGGGCGAGAACACCATCACGAAATTGATGCCGAGGCTCTGCCAGTCGAGTGCCCGCAGATTGGCGATGCGCGCGGTGAGCACGCGCCCCAGCACGTTGACCGTGACGCTATCGCCGAGCCGGAGCCCGAGCCCGTCGGCGACCTTCTTCTCGAACGAGACCAGCGGGGGTCCCTGATCGTCCGGGGGCCACCATTGCCCCTCCACCACGCGCGAGCCGGCCGGGACCGCGTCCGAGTAGGTGATGCCGCGATCGCTTTGGAGCACCCAGGCGGCGCTTGCCGCCGGCTTGAGCGCTTCGGCCGGTACGCCGTTCGCCGCTACGATGCGCCCGCGCAGCATCGGCACGCGCTCCAGCGTGGCGCCGGGTGCATTGCGGCGGATGGCGTCGTCGAACCGGAGCGCATCTGCCGGCGGGATGTCGATGAAGAAGAATGCCGGCGCCCGCTCCGGCAGCGCCGCCATGAATTGCCGGCGCAGATTGCCGTCGATCTCGACCACGGTGACCAGGAGGGCGAGCCCCAATCCGAGCGACAGCACCACGCTGGTGGTGAGCGCGCCCGGCCGATACACGTTGGCGATCGCGAGGCGCAGCACGGTCGAGCGTGCGTGCGGCAGGGTGCGTGCGATCCGCATCAGGAGGCCGGCGATCAGGCGCAGTGCCACCAGCACCGCGCCGGCCGCCGCCACGAAGATCGCGGCGGTGCGTTGATCGTGGGCGAGCGCCACCGCCAGGCCCACCAGCGCTGCGGCCACCCCGACGGTCGCCACGACGTAGGAGCGGCGCGGCCAGCCGGTGTCGCCCGCGACCTCGTCGCGGAACAAGCTCGAGACCGGCACGTCCTGGGCGCGTCCGAGCGGCCACAGCGCAAAGGCGACGGCGGTGAGCACGCCGTAGAGGAGCGCGAGTCCGAGCGCGCCGGCATGCAGCGCGGGCGCGACCGGCAACGGCAGCACGCTACCGAATCCCCACACGATCAGATACGGCAGCGCCGCCCCGACGGCGAGCCCCGGCAGCGCGCCCAGGCAAGCGAGCCCGATCACTTGGACCAGATAGATCGCAAACACCTCGCCGCCGGTCGCACCCACCGATTTCAGGGTCGCGATGACGGTGCGCTTGCGGTCGAGATGATTCTTCACCGCGTTGGCCACCCCGACGCCCCCGACCAGCAGCGCGGTCAATCCGACCAGGGTCAGGTATTGGGTGAACCGCTCCACGTCCTGCGCCAGCGACGGCGACGCATTGGTGCGGGTGCGCACGTCCCAGCCGGCATCCGGGAACGCGCTCGCCGCAGCCGCCACCGCTTGGCTCACATCGGCCTCGCTGGCGCCGGGCGGTAGCTGCAAACGGTAGTGCCAGCGCACCAGGCTGCCGGGCTGCAGCAGCCCGGTCGCCCGCAACGCCTCCTCGCTGATGAGGAGCCGCGGCCCGAACCCGATGCCGCCTGCGAGCTTGTCGGGCTCCGAGGCAAGGGCTGCCCGAATCTCGATGGTGGCCTGTCCCACCTTGATGGCGGCGCCTGGCGCGAGATCGAGTCTTGCGAGCAGCGCCGGATCGGCTGCCGCCCCGAAGGCGCCATTGTGTTCCGCCAGCACGCCGGCGAGCGGCTGCCCCGGCGGATCGAGCACGACCGCGCCATAGAGCGGATAGGCGCCGTCGACCGCCTTGACCTCAACCAGTGCTCCGCTTCCGGAGCCGTCGCCGGCGCGCGCCATGGCGCGCAAGGTTGCGGCCACCGAGAGCTGCCCCTGCGCCTCCAGGAATGCGCGCTCGGTTGCGGTCGCCTCGTTGGGGATCAGCGAGAACGAAAGGTCTCCGCCCAGGATCACCCGGCCTTCGCGGGCGATCCCGGCGGTGAGGCTCGCCGCCACCGAGCCGACGCCCGCGATCGCCATCACGCCGAGCGCGATGCAGAGGATGAACACGTAGAAACCGCTCAGCCCGGCGCGCAGGTCGCGTGCCGCCAGCCGCAGCGTGAGGGCGAGGCCAGCGACGACGGAGCGGCGGCGGAGATCAGCGGTCACGGTGCTACCGCCCCGCTGGTCTCGCGCCCCGGCGCGGCGTCGATCCGCCCGGACCGCATCCGCACCACCCGGTCGCAGCGCCGCGCCAGCGCCGGATCATGGGTGACCAACACCAAGGTGGTGCCGCGGCCCGCTTGGCTCGCGAACAGGAGATCGACGATCTCGGCGCCGGTCGAACTCGTCGAGATTGCCGGTCGGCTCGTCGGCGAGCAGGATCGCCGGATCGGGGGCGCGGGCGCGGGCGAGCGCGACCCGCTGCTGCTCGCCGCCCGACAGCTCGGCCGGATAATGTCCGCGCCGGTCGGCGAGGCCGACGGCCGCGAGCTCGGCGGCGGCGCGCGCCGCCGCATCCTTGGCGCCCGCGAGCTCGAGCGGGATGGCGACATTCTCGAGTGCCGTCATGGTCGGGATGAGGTGAAACGACTGGAACACGATCCCCACATGGCGGCCGCGAAACCGCGCCAGCGCATCTTCGCCGAGCGCCCGCAGGTCTTCGCCCGCGACCCGCACTGTGCCGGTATCGGGTCGCTCCAGCCCGGCCATGATCATCAACAGGCTCGATTTGCCGGAGCCCGAGGGCCCCACCAGGCCGACCGCCTCGCCGCTGCCTATATGCAGGTTCACGTCTTTGAGGATATGAACCCGGGTTGCGCCTCGCCCGAGCGAGAGATTGATGCCGGTGAGCTCCACGGCGGCGCTGGCGCGCAATCCGGAAATGTCGTGCATGGAGGGGTCCTGAATGCTGGCGGTCGGTAGGTCTTTGGTCTTGGCGGCGCGCTGGAGGCTTCGGCAGGCGCCGCGGCGGGTGGCGCCCCGCTCATATGGGAGGCGCGGCCCCGGGGTCCAGATGCGGGCCTGGGCGTTTGCGCTCGCCGCCATGTTGTGGGGCACGGCTTTGCTGTTGGCGCCGGCGCCCGCGGCCGAAGGACCGGTGCGCATCGTGGCGCTCGGGGATTCCCTGACCGCCGGCTTCGGGCTGCCGGCCGATGCGGCATTTCCGGTGCGGCTGCAGAAGGCGTTGGCCGCCAAGGGCCTGGCGGTGGAGATCGGCAATGCCGGGGTTTCCGGCGATACCACCTCGGGCGGGCTCGCCCGTCTCGACTGGTCGGTGCCCGAGGGCACGCAGGCCGTCATCCTCGAGCTCGGCGCCAACGACATGCTGCGCGGCCTCGATCCGCGAATCGCCCGCAAGGCGCTGCAGGACATCCTGAGCCGCCTGAAGGAACGGCACATCGAGGTGCTGCTGTGCGGGATGCTGGCGGCGCCCAATCTGGGCGCCGACTACGCCCGGGCGTTCGACGGGATCTTTCCGGAGCTGGCCGCCAGCGGCCAGCTGCTGCTCTATCCGTTCTTCCTGGCGGGCGTCCTCGACGACCCGAAGCTGGTGCAGCGCGACGGCCTGCATCCGACCGCCGCCGGCGTCGACGCCATCGTGGCCGGCATTCTCCCCACCGCCCAGGAGCTGGTGGCGCGGGTGCGCGGCCGCAGCGGCGGCTGAGCCGACGCGGGCGGTCGGGCGCGGCGTGCGATTCTGCGCCCGCTGCCTTATATGAGGCCAGGCGGCGACTCCGGTCGGACGCCGCTCGCGTTTCGATCGTGCCGCCCAGCTCCCATGCCGCGTATCTTCACCGGTCTTGAAATCCCCGCCGCGGTCGGCCGCGAGCTGTCCATCCTGCATGGCGGCCTGCCGGGCGCGCGCTGGATCGATCCCGAGAATTACCACGTGACCCTGCGGTTCATCGGCGATGTGGATGACATGGTGGCGCATGAGGTCGCCTCCACGCTCGGCATGGTGCGGCGGACCGAGCTCGAGCTGCGCTTCGACGGCCTCGCCTCGTTCGGCGGCCGCCGGCCGCGCGCCCTGGTGGCGACCGTGGCGCCCAGCCAGGCGTTGATGGACCTGCAGGCCGAGCATGAGCGCCTGCTGCGGCGCGTCGGCCTCGAAGCCGAAGGGCGCAAATACACCCCCCATGTCACCCTGGCGCGGTTGCGCGAAACCTCCAGCCGCCAGGTCGCCGACTATCTGTCGGCCCGCGCCCTCATCGGCATGCCGCCGTTCCGGGTGTCGCGTTTCGTGCTGTTCTCCTCGCGCTCCTCGGTCGGCGGCGGCCCCTATGTGGTCGAGGCCGCCTATCCGCTGGCGGCGTAGGCCTTGCCCCTCACACCGGCGTCCGCGCTGGCAATCGGGTTTCGCGTGCGCCCGCGGCGCCGCGATCGGCCTGCTTTTTGCCCGGGGCTTGGCTTGCTCGTCGGCGTCCCGCATGGTTATGGCTCGCGTCCCCGCCCTGCTGCTTCCCTCCGGCCGCCTCATGCCCGCTGATCTCACCGCGCAATATGCGGCGCTCGTCGCCACCGGCGAGATCGAGCGCGACCGCGCCCAGGAGGCGGTGGTCGCGCGGCTGGAGGCGCTCGACCGGCGGCTGATGCAGCATCGGCTGGCGCGCAAGTCGTCCTCGCTCGGCTGGCTGTTCGGGGCGCGCGAGCAGCGCGAGGAGCCGATTCGCGGGCTCTACATTTTCGGCGAGGTGGGGCGCGGCAAGACCATGCTGATGGATCTGTTCTTCGCCGCCAGCCGGGTGGTGCGCAAGCGGCGCGTCCATTTTCATGAATTCATGGGCGACGTGCATGAGCGCATCGCCGTGATCCGCCGCCACCAGAAGAACGGCGCCGCCGCCGACGAGGATCCGATTCGGCTCACTGCCGCCGCCATCGCGGACGAGAGCTGGCTCTTGTGCTTCGACGAGTTCAACGTCACCGATATCGCCGACGCCATGATTCTCGGGCGCCTGTTCCGGCGGCTGTTCGAGCTCGGCGTGGTGGTGGTGGCGACCTCCAATGTGGCGCCGGACGAGCTTTACCGCGATGGCCTCAATCGGGCGCTGTTCGTGCCCTTCATCGCCCTCATCGAGCGCCACATGGAGGTGGTGGAGCTGGCGGCGCGCACCGATTTCCGGCTGGAGAAACTGGCCGGGCAGCCGGTCTGGTACGTGCCGGCCGACGTCGCCGCGACCGCGGCGCTGGACGATGCCTGGCGGCGCCTCGCCGGCGGCCAGGTGGGCGCCGCGCAGGACCTGCACCTGCTCGGCCGGGTGCTGCGCGTTCCGCGCGCCGCACGCGGGGTCGCGCGCTTCGGCTTCGATGAGCTGTGCGAGCAGCCGCTTGCGGCGCCCGACTATCTCAAGATCGCCCACGAATTCCACACCGTCATTCTGGATCGCATCCCGGTCATGGACTACGAAGCCCGCAATGAGGCCAAGCGCTTCATCATCCTGATCGACACGTTCTACGACAATGCGGTGAAGCTCTTGGCCTCGGCGGCAGCCGAGCCCGACCGGCTCTATCTCGCCCAGGACGGCTTCGAGGCGCGCGAGTTCAAACGCACGGCATCGCGCCTGATCGAGATGCGCTCGCAGTCCTACCTGGCGCTGCCGCATGGTCGGCGCAATTCGGCCGCCAGCCCCTCGGCCCAGGGCGGGATCGTGGAAACCTGAAGCGCCAGTTTCCCAGGGGTGATCGAGAATGTCCCAAGAATGGCCGTCCGCCGGCGCCGATGACTTGAACCACAGCCCCGAATGGGGCTATGACGCAGTGCAGCGGGCGTTTTCCAAAGTCGATTCCACACCTCCGTCCCAACGCCCGTATTCGAGGGTTCTCCCCACATGGCGCGTAATAAAATCGCACTGATCGGGGCTGGCCAGATCGGCGGCACGCTCGCCCATCTGGTCGGCTTGAAGGAGCTCGGCGACGTCGTCTTGTTCGACATCGCGGAGGGCATTCCGCAGGGCAAGTCGCTCGACCTCGCCCAATCCGCGCCGGTGGACGGCTTCAATGCCCATTTTACCGGCACCAATTCCTACGAGGCCATGGAGGGCGCCGCCGTCTGCGTGGTCACCGCTGGGGTGCCGCGCAAGCCCGGCATGAGCCGCGACGACCTGCTCGGCATCAACCTCAAGGTGATGGAGCAGGTGGGCTCGGGCATCAAGAAATACGCCCCCAACGCCTTCGTGATCTGCATCACCAACCCGCTCGACGCCATGGTGTGGGCGCTGCAGAAGGCCTGCGGGCTGCCCAAGCAGATGGTGGTGGGCATGGCCGGCGTGCTCGATTCGTCGCGCTTCCGTTATTTCCTGGCCGACGAGTTCAATGTCTCGGTCGAGGACGTCACCGCCTTCGTGCTGGGCGGGCATGGCGACGCCATGGTCCCGCTCATCCGCTATTCGACCGTCGCCGGCATTCCGCTGCCGGATCTGGTCAAGATGAAGTGGACCACCCAGGCCCGCCTCGACGCCATCGTGCAGCGCACCCGCGACGGCGGCGCCGAGATCGTCAACCTGCTCAAGACCGGCTCAGCCTTCTACGCGCCGGCCGCTTCCGCCATCGCCATGGCGGAGAGCTATCTGCGCGACAAGAAGCGTGTGCTGCCCTGCGCGGCCTGGCTCAACGGCGAATACGGCGTCAAGGATCTCTACGTCGGCGTGCCGTCCGTGATCGGCGCCAAGGGGGTCGAGCGTATCGTCGAAATCCAGTTGAACAGCGCCGAGCGCGCCATGTTCGAGAAGTCGGCGAGCGCGGTGAAGACCCTGGTCGACGCCTGCCGGTCGATCGCGCCCAATCTCGACAAGTGAGCCTGATCGGATCGCCGCCGGCGGTCCGATCGAAGTTGCCTGCATTTTGCGTTTTGCTGTTGACCGGGCGGCCGTTGCGGGCCCCGACATCGGATAGGCTTTGGCATGAACATTCACGAATATCAGGCCAAGGCGGTGCTGGCCGAATTCGGCGTGCCGGTGCCGCGCGGCGCGCCCGCCTTCACGCCCGAGGAGGCCGTCAAGGCGGCGAACGAGCTCGGCGGACCGGTCTGGGTCGTCAAGGCACAGATCCATGCCGGCGGCCGCGGCAAGGCCGGCGGCGTCAAGGTGGTCAAGTCCATCGACGAGGTGCGGGCGCAGGCGCAGCGTCTGCTCGGCTCGGTGCTGGTGACCCATCAGACCGGACCGCACGGCAAGCAGGTCAACCGGCTCTATATCGAGGACGGCTCGCTGATCGATCGGGAGTTCTATCTCTCCGCCCTGGTCGACCGCGAGACCGCGCGCATCGCCTTCGTGGTGTCGACCGAAGGCGGCATGGACATCGAGGAGGTGGCCAAGAGCCATCCGGAGCGGATCATGACGTTCTCGATCGATCCGGCGACCGGGATCATGCCGCATCACGGGCGGCGGGTGGCGCAGGCGCTCGGGCTTGGCGGCGATCTCGCCAGGAAGACGCAGGCGTTGGTCGGCAAGCTCTACGCGGCGTTCGTCGCCAAGGACATGAGCATGCTGGAGATCAACCCGCTGGTGGTGACCAAGTCGAATGATCTCATCTGCCTCGATGCCAAGATCGGGTTCGACGACAACGCGCTCTACCGGCATTCCGACATCGTGGCGCTACGCGACCTGACCGAGGAGGACGCCAAGGAGATCGAGGCCTCGAAATACGATCTCAACTACGTGGCGCTCGACGGCACCATCGGCTGCATGGTCAATGGCGCCGGGCTCGCCATGGCCACCATGGACATCATCAAGCTCTACGGCGAGGCACCGGCCAACTTCCTCGACGTGGGCGGCGGTGCCACCACCGAGAAGGTGGCGGCCGCCTTCAAGATCATCACCTCCGACCCCAAGGTGAAGGGCATCCTGGTCAACATCTTCGGCGGCATCATGAAGTGCGACATCATCGCGGCCGGCGTGGTGGCGGCGGTCAAGGAGGTCGGCCTGCAGGTGCCGCTGGTGGTGCGGCTGGAAGGCACCAATGTGGAGCTCGGCAAAACCATCATCTCGAAGTCTGGCCTCAACGTTATCGCCGCCGACGACCTCGACGACGCCGCCCAGAAGATCGTCAAGGCGGTGAAGGGGAACGCGTGATGAAGGGCGGAGCGCCCTCCTCTTCCTTACCTCCCCCTGAAAGGGGGAGGTCGGCGCGCCAAGCGCGCCGGGTGGGGGTCCCGCTTCAGCAATTCAATCGCACCGAGGAAAAAACAATGCGAGCCCGCGGGCTGCGCCGAGCAGCCACCGAAGTCGAGGCCCGCCTCTGGGGCCAGCTCAAGGGCGGCCGGCTGGATGGATTGAGCTTCCGGCGCCAGCACCCGGCCGGCCCCTACGTGCTGGATTTCTATTGTCCGCAATTGCGGCTTTCAATCGAGCTTGACGGCAGTCAGCACGGGGAAACGCAGCATCAAATGCGCGACGAGCAAAGGACCGCGTGGCTTCGCGCGCGCGGCGTCACCGAGCTGCGTTTCTGGAACAACCACGCCACGCAAAATCTCGCAGGCGTGCTCGAGGCCATTCTGTCGGCTGCCAATGAACTCAGAATTCGTGGCGGGACCCCCACCCGGCGCTGGCGCGCCGACCTCCCCCTTTCAGGGGGAGGCTAAGAAAGAGCCATCCCCCATGTCCGTCCTCATCGACAAGAGCACCAAGGTCATTTGCCAGGGCTTCACCGGCAAGAACGGGACCTTTCACAGCGAGCAGGCGATCGCCTACGGCACCAAGATGGTGGGCGGCACCTCGCCGGGCAAAGGCGGCTCGAGCCATCTCGGGTTGCCGGTGTTCGACACCGTGGCGGAGGCCAAGGACAAGACCGGCTGCGACGCGAGCGTGATCTATGTGCCGCCGCCCGGCGCCGGCGACGCCATCTGCGAGGCCATCCAGGCCGAGATTCCGCTCATCATCTGCATTACCGAAGGCATCCCGGTGCTCGACATGGTGAAGGTCAAGCGCGCGCTTTGCGGCTCGAGGTCGCGCCTGATCGGCCCCAATTGCCCGGGCGTGATGACGGCGGGCGAATGCAAGATCGGCATCATGCCGGGCAATATTTTCAAGCCCGGCAAGGTCGGGATCGTGTCGCGCTCCGGCACGCTCACCTATGAGGCGGTGTTCCAGACCACCCGCGAGGGGCTCGGGCAAACCACCGCCATCGGCATCGGCGGCGATCCGGTCAAGGGCACCGAGTTCATCGACGTGCTGGAGATGCTGCTGGCCGACAAGGCGACCGAAGCCATCATCATGATCGGCGAGATCGGCGGCGGCGCCGAGGAGGATGCGGCTCAGTTCCTGATCGACGAAGCCAAGCGCGGCCGGCGCAAGCCGATGGTGGGCTTCATCGCCGGCCGCACCGCCCCCCCGGGCCGCCGCATGGGCCACGCCGGTGCCATCATCTCGGGCGGCAAGGGCGACGCCGCCTCCAAGACCGCCGCCATGGAAGCCGCCGGCATTCGGGTCTCGCCCTCGCCGGCGCGGCTCGGCCGAACGCTTGTCGAAGTTTTGAAGGCTTGATTCAGTTTTTGCACTTTCAGCGTCATATTCCGCCACTAAATAAGGTAATAGGTGCGAGCCGGGAGGCGAATCGGGGTCAATCAGCCCAATTCGCGCAATGACACGCCGATCTCCGGTTCAGCCGGGGTCGGCATGCTGGGGCTGGTCGCTCCGTAACCCTCTTCCATGCCCTTGCCGCGAGCGGGAGGGTTTGGGGGCTGTCTTCCCGTCGGGGATCGCCCCGTTCAGCCAGGATTGCCTGCACAGGATTGCCTGCATGTCCCGTCAAGACGCCAACGCCGCCTTCGCCCTTTCCTCGTTCCTCTATGGTGGCAATGCCACCTACATGGACGAGCTCTACGCCCGCTACGAGACCGATCCCAACTCGGTCGATGCGCAATGGCGGATGTTCTTCGCGAGCCTCAAGGACGATTCCACCGCGGTGCTCAAGAACGCCCGCGGCCCGTCCTGGAGCCTGCCGAACTGGCCGCAGCCGCCGCACAACGATTTCATCACCGCGCTGGCGGGCGACTGGGGCGAGGTCGAGCGCACGGTCGGCGACAAGCTAAAGACCAAGGCGCAGAGCCGCGGCGTTGAAATCTCCGCCGCCGAGGTGCAGCAGGCCACCCGCAATTCGATTCACGCCTTGATGCTGATCCGCGCCTACCGCATTCGCGGTGCGTTCCACGCCAATCTCGATCCGCTCTCGCTCGAGCCTCCGAAGGACCGCTCCGAGCTCGATCCGCGCTCCTACGGCTTCAACGAGACCGACTACGACCGGCCGATCTTTCTCGATCGCGTGCTCGGTCTCGAGTTCGGCACCATCCGCGAGATCGTCACCATCCTGCAGCGCACCTACTGCCAGACCTTGGCGGTGGAGTTCATGCACATCTCCGACGGCGCCCAGAAGGCCTGGATGCAGGAGCGCATCGAGGGCCCCGACAAGGAGATCAGCTTCACCCGCGAGGGCAAGCGCGCCATCCTGAACAAGCTGATCGAGGCGCAGGGCTTCGAGAATTTCTGCGACGTCAAGTTCACCGGCACCAAGCGCTTCGGTCTCGACGGCGGCGAATCGATGATTCCCGCGCTCGAGCAGATCATCAAGCGCGGCGGCGCGCTCGGCGTGAAGGAGATCGCCTTCGGGATGGCGCATCGCGGCCGCCTGAGCGTGCTGGCGCAGGTGATGGGCAAGCCGCACCGCGCCATCTTCCACGAGTTCAAGGGCGGCTCCTCGACCCCCAACGAGATCGAGGGCTCGGGCGACGTCAAATACCATCTCGGCGCCTCCTCGGACCGCGAGTTCGACGGCAACCGGGTGCATCTGTCGCTGACCGCCAATCCCTCGCATCTCGAGATCGTCAATCCGGTGGTGCTCGGCAAGGTCCGCGCCAAGCAGGACCAGCGCGGCGCCACGCCCGAGAACCGCACCATGGTGATGCCGCTCCTGATCTCGGGCGACGCCGCCTTCGCGGGCCAGGGCGTGATCGCCGAATGCTTCGGCCTGTCGGGCCTGCGCGGGCACCGGACCGGCGGCTCGGTGCATTTCATCATCAACAACCAGATCGGCTTCACCACCTATCCGCGCTACTCCCGCTCCTCGCCGTTCCCTTCCGACGTCGCCAAGATGATCGAGGCGCCGATCTTCCACGTCAACGGCGACGATCCGGAAGCCGTGGTGTTCGCCGCCAAGGTGTCGACCGAGTTCCGGCAGAAGTTCCAGAAGCCGGTGGTCATCGACATGTTCTGCTACCGCCGCCACGGCCACAACGAAGGCGACGAGCCGTCCTTCACCCAGCCCTTGATGTACAAGGCGATCGCCGCCCATCCCACCACGGTCGAGATCTACGGCAAGAGGCTGATCGGCGACGGCGTGCTCACCGACGGCGAGGTCGAGAAGATGAAGGCGGACTGGCGGGCGCGGCTCGACGTCGAGCTCGAGGCCAGCCTGAGCTATCGGCCCAACAGCGCCGATTGGCTCGACGGCCGCTGGTCGGACATCAAGGCGGCGCGCGATTTCGACGATCCCCGCCGCGGCAATACCGGGGTTGCGGTCGAGACCTTGAAGGAGATCGGGGCGAAGCTCACCGCGGCTCCCCAGGGCTTCCATCTGCACAAGACCATCCAGCGCTTCCTCGATGCCCGCCGCAAGTCGATCGAGACCGGCAGCGGCCTCGACTGGTCGACCGGCGAGGCGCTCGCCTTCGCGTCGCTGATGCTCGACGGCCACCCGGTGCGGCTCTCCGGCCAGGACAGCGAGCGCGGCACCTTCTCGCAGCGCCATTCGGTGCTGATCGACCAGGAGAACGAGGACCGTTTCATCCCGCTCAACCACCTGCGCGACGGCCAGTCCCGCTTCGAGGTGGTCAACTCGATGCTGTCGGAGGAGGCGGTGCTCGGCTTCGAGTACGGCTATTCGCTGGCCGAGCCCAATGCGCTCACGCTCTGGGAAGCGCAGTTCGGCGACTTCGCCAACGGCGCCCAGGTGGTGTTCGATCAGTTCGTCTCATCGGGCGAGCGCAAGTGGCTGCGCCTGTCGGGGCTGGTCTGCCTGCTGCCGCACGGCTACGAGGGGCAGGGACCGGAGCATTCCTCGGCGCGGCTCGAACGCTTCTTGCAGATGTGCGCTGAAGACAACATGCAGGTCGCCAACTGCACCACGCCGGCCAACTATTTCCACATCCTGCGCCGGCAATTGAAGCGCGACATCCGCAAGCCGTTGATCCTGATGACCCCGAAATCGCTGTTGCGCCACAAGCGC
The DNA here is from genome assembly GCA_963721005.1 of uncultured Alphaproteobacteria bacterium. Classification (GTDB taxonomy): domain Bacteria; phylum Pseudomonadota; class Alphaproteobacteria; order Rhizobiales; family Xanthobacteraceae; genus VAZQ01. The sequence continues at coordinate 307,423 of CAVRHR010000004.1, forward strand.
GCGGTGTCGCGGCTCGACGAGCTCGGCCCGGCCACGACCTTCCATCGGCTGTTGTGGGACGATGCCCAGATGCTGCCGGACGAGAAGATCAAGCTCGTGCCCGACGACAAGATCAGGCGCGTCGTGCTGTGCTCCGGCAAGGTCTACTACGATCTCTACGAGGAGCGCGAGAAGCGCGGCATCGACGACGTCTACATCCTGCGGGTCGAGCAGCTCTATCCGGTGCCGCTCAAGGCGCTGGTGCAGGAGCTCGGCCGCTTCAAGTCGGCCGAGCTGGTGTGGTGCCAGGAGGAGCCGCGCAACATGGGCGCCTGGCACTTCATGGAGCCGTATCTGGACTGGGTGCTCAAGCAGATCGGCGCCAGCCGCGACCGCCCGCGCTATGCCGGCCGCGCCGCCTCCGCCGCGACCGCGACCGGGCTGATGACCAAGCACCTGACGCAGCTCAAGGCGCTGCTCGAAGAGGCGTTGGGGTGAGGGGGCTCGGGCTCGTGTTGAGTTGCACGCGTTGCCGGGATGCTTGGACTCGAAGATCGCCGCAATGGCCAGAAGGATCAGGACATGACTGACATCCGGGTTCCGACCCTCGGCGAATCGGTGACCGAGGCGACCATCGGGAAATGGTTCAAGCAGGCGGGCGACGCGGTCGCGGTCGACGAGCCGCTGGTCGAACTCGAGACCGACAAGGTGACCATCGAGGTGCCGGCGCCCGCCGCCGGCGTGCTCGCCGAGATCGCGGCCAAGAACGGCGAGACCGTCGCGGTCGGCGCGCTGCTCGGCCAGATCAAGGATGGGGCCGGCGCACCGGCCAAGCCGACGCCCGCCGCCGCGAAAGCGCCCGCCTCAGCCGCAGCGCCGCCGCCGGCTGCCGCACCTGCTCCGGCCGTGCCACCGCCCGCCGCGGCGCAAGCCACCCCCAAAGCCGTGCCTTCCGGCACGCCGGCGCCGCCTTCGGTGCGCAAGCTCGCGACCGAATCCGGTCTCGATGCCTCGACCGTGCCCGGCTCCGGCAAGGACGGGCGCGTCACCAAGAGCGACATGATGGCGGCGATCGAGCGCGCCGCTGCCTCGCCGATGCCGGTCGCCGCCGCTCCGGTGCAGGTGCGCGCGCCGTCGCCGGCCGACGATGCGGCGCGCGAGGAGCGCGTGCGCATGACGCGGCTGCGGCAGACCATCGCGCGCCGCCTCAAGGACGCGCAGAATACCGCCGCCATGCTCACGACCTTCAACGAGGTCGACATGAGCGCGGTGATGCACACCCGCAACCAGTACAAGGAACTGTTCGAGAAGCGGAACGGCGTGAAGCTCGGTTTCATGAGCTTCTTCGTGCGCGCCTGCGTGCAGGCCTTGAAGGATATCCCTTCCGTCAATGCCGAGATCGACGGCACCGACATCGTCTACAAGAACTACTACCACGTTGCGGTGGCGGTCGGCATCGACAAGGGCCTGGTGGTGCCGGTGCTGCGCGACTGCGATCAGAAATCGTTCGCCCAGATCGAGAAGGAGATCGCCGATTTCGGCCGCCGCGCCCGCGACGGCGCCCTCAAGCTCGAGGAGATGCAGGGCGGCACTTTCACGATCTCCAACGGCGGCGTCTACGGCTCGCTGATGTCGACCCCGATCCTCAACGCCCCGCAATCCGGCATCCTCGGCATGCACAAGATCCAGGATCGGCCGGTGGCGGTGGCCGGTAAGGTCGAGATCAGGCCGATGATGTACCTGGCGCTCTCCTACGATCACCGTATCGTCGACGGCCGCGAGGCGGTCAGCTTCCTGGTGCGGGTCAAGGAGTGTCTGGAGGATCCGGCCAGGTTGGTGCTCGAATTGTGATCGCTGAAGAGGCTGCATGGGATCCGATGAGCCCTCTCAACGGCCGCCATGGATGCCGGCATCCGACGAATCGGATGGGCCGCCAGCCTGGGATCAAGATGAAGCTGATTGGCTGATCGGAAAATACGCTCTGGTAGGGGTGACATATTTGGCGTCTGATGGTGTGACGGTGAGTTCGCAAGGGCAATATCACGGCAGAATCGTGAGTGCAGAGCAAAGCAGGGGATTTGCGATTGAATGCGAAGGTGCTTGGGCCGGTAAGACAATGGGACTTCCGCCTGTTCTGAGTGCGTTTCGTCTGGCCAATCCTGGAGAATACAAACTTCGGTCGACTGGTGAGGTGGTTAAGGATCCCGATGTTTTGGCCACGTGGTCGATCGTTGAGCCTTCAAGATCGTAGCCGAGCGTAAGCAATTTCTCATTGCTTCGTGTAAGTTAGGAAAATCGGTTTCATGCCCTACGATCTGGTCGTCATCGGCTCCGGTCCCGGCGGTTATGTCTGCGCCATCCGGGCGGCGCAGCTCGGCATGAAGGTGGCGGTGGTCGAGAAGGACGCCACCTTGGGCGGCACCTGTCTCAATGTGGGCTGCATTCCATCGAAAGCCTTGCTGCATGCCTCGGAGCTGTTCGAGGAGGCCGGGCACGCGTTCGCCCGCATGGGTATCAAAGTAGGTGATCCCAAGCTCGATCTTGGCGCCATGATGAAATTCAAGGACGAGGGCGTCGACGGCAACGTCAAGGGCGTGGCCTTCCTGTTCAAGAAGAACAAGATCGAGAGCTTTCACGGTTTCGGCCAGATCGCCGGCATCGGCATGGTCGAGGTCAAGGGCGCCGACGGCAAGTCCCGGATGCTCGACACCAAGGCGATCGTGATCGCCACCGGCTCGGACGTGGCGCGGCTGCGCGGCGTCACCATCGACGAGAAGCGCATCGTGTCCTCGACCGGCGCGCTGGTGCTCGACAAAGTGCCGCGGCGGCTCCTGATCGTGGGCGCCGGCGTGATCGGGCTCGAGCTCGGCTCGGTCTGGCGGCGGCTGGGCGCGCAGGTGACCGTGGTAGAATTCCTCGACCGGGTGCTGCCCGGCATGGACGGCGAGGTCGGCCGCCAGTTCCAGCGCTTGCTGGAGAAGCAGGGCATCGTGTTTCATCTGTCCGCCAAGGTGACCTCGGTCGACAGTTCCGGCCCCAGCCTCAAGGCGCGGGTCGAGCCCGCCGCCGGCGGCGCCGCGCAGACCATGGAGGCCGACGTGATCCTGGTCGCCATCGGCCGCGTGGCCTTCACCGAAGGCCTCGGGCTCGAGACCGTGGGGGTGCAGAAAGACAATCGCGGCCGCGTCGTGGTGGACCAGCATTTCGCCACCCACGCGCCCGGCATCTACGCGATCGGCGACGCGATTGCGGGGCCGATGCTGGCCCACAAGGCCGAGGACGAAGGCGTGGCGGTCGCCGAGATTTTGGCGGGCCAAGCCGGCCATGTGAACTACGACGTGATCCCCAACGTGGTCTATACGGCGCCCGAGGTCGCTTCGGTGGGCAAGACCGAGGAGGAGCTCAAGGAAGCCGGCGTCGCCTACAAGTCAGGAAAGTTTCCGTTCACCGCCAACGGTCGCGCCAAGGTCAATCATCAGACCGATGGCTTCGTGAAGATCCTGGCGGATGCGAAAACCGACCGCGTGCTCGGCGTGCATATCGTGGGGGCGGACGCCGGCAACATGATCGCGGAGGCCGCCGTCGCCATGGAGTTCGGCGCCGCCGCCGAAGACATCGCCCGCACCTGCCACGCCCATCCGACCTTGAGCGAAGCAGTGAAGGAAGCAGCCATGGCGGTGGACAAGCGCGCGATCAGCATGTGAGGCGGATGGCATGACCGCAGGTGCTGCCTCGCTGATGCGCCGTGTGGCGCGCCCGTTCCTGATTCTGCTCGCCTTGCTGTTCCTGCTCGAGGCGTGGCTGTGGACCCGTCTCGAGCCGATCGTCGCCTGGGCGGTCGGCCTCATTCCGCTGCAGGGGCTCAAGGCCCGGATCGCCGCCGCGATCAAGCGCTTGTCGCCGGCCGCCACCCTGATCGTGTTCGCGATTCCGTTCGTGGTGCTGTTCCCGCTCAAGTTTCTCGAGTTCTGGCTGCTGGCGCACCGCCATTGGGTGGGCGCCGTCCTGACGCTCATTGCCGCGAAGCTCCTGGGGCTCGGCATCACCGCCTTCGTTTTCACGGCGGCGCGGCCGAAGCTCCTGCGGATGCCCTGGTTCGCGCGCTTCTACGAATGGGTGATGTGGCTGCTCGCGTGCGCCCACGCGCTGGTCGATCCGCTCAAGGAGCGCATCAGGAGGTGGCTGCGCATGTTCTCGCCGGCGCGCGCCGGGCGCGCCGGTCGGTTGTTCCGGCGCATCCCCGCCGCATGCAGGGCACGCGGCCGGCGGTTTGATACTTAGTGTCCGGCCACCGGACCGGCATGCTCGAACCAATGTTGCAGGTGCTCCAACGTCTCGGGCGCAAACAATCCAAAGCCCGTGAACATGAGCCCGATCGCGCCGAGACCGGCGGCGCCATAAACCAGTGCCAGCAGGCCGGTGATGACCGATGCCGACGCCAGCACGATGCCGATCTGGAAGGCGGCGGAAGCCAGCTCGTAGTTCTCATATTTTGCGAGATTGGTATCGCGCTGGAGCTCGAGCTCCTGGGCGCGCCGGGTGAGCTCCTTGCGGCCTTCGTTGGTCGAGGGTTCCGACTCGTAGCGATCGATAGTTTTTTTCCAGGTATCGATCTGCTTCTCCATGGCGGCCTTGGCGGCCGGGTCGGCGAGGACCGCGATCGCATTAGTCTCGCCGGCGGTGCGCAGCACGGTCTGGCGGATGGTCTTGGCCTGGAAGAAACTCCACAGGTCCGAAGCCTGGATGTTCTCGGACAGCGCCGCGGTCTGCGCGCCCTTGCCCAGCGTCTCGGAAAACGCCAGGAACAGCGCCAGCACCGCGATCACCAGCGCGATCTTCTTGTTGGAATGCGCCGCATGCTCGACGTGCTCTGCTTGCTCCAGATGCTCGTGTACGTCGCTCATAGTCGTCCCCTATGGCTGATTCTATAGATGGACGATTGAACCAACCGGGGGGCGGGCGCAAGACCCGAGGAGATCAAAAGGCGACCAATCTCGCGGATAAATGTTTGTGACGCTGCCGTAATCACGACGCTTTTTGAGCCCGGGGGTGGGCGCTGCGATAAACCTCGAGCAGCCGTTCCGAGTTCGACCGCGGTATAGACCTGCGTGGTCGATAGCGAGGCATGGCCGAGCAATTCCTGGATTGAGCGCAGGTCGCCGCCGCGCGCCAACAGGTGGGTGGCGAAGGAATGGCGCAGCGCATGCGGGGTCGCGGTGTCGGCGAGGCCCAGCACCCCGCGCAGCCGCTCCATGGCGAGTTGCACGATCCGGGGCGACAGCGGGCCGCCTTTGGCGCCGATGAACAACGGGCCGTCGGGCGGCAGCGCGGCGGGGCACAGCGCCACGTATTCGGCGACCAGCTCGAGCACCTGGCCCAGCACCGGCACCATGCGGCGTTTATTGCCCTTGCCCGTCACCGTGATGGCGTCGCCCGCGCCTGGTGCCGGCACCTCCTTGCGCTTGAGGCTGAGCGCCTCGGAGATGCGCAGTCCCGAGCCGTACAGGAGGCCGAGCACGGCGGCGTCGCGGGCGAAAATCCACGGCGCGCGGTCTTCGCCGGCCCGCGCGTCGCTTTCCGTCACGCTCCTGGCGGACCCTACCGAGAGCGGCTTGGGCAGCGTCTTGGCGATCTTGGGCGAGCGCACCGCAAACAGCGCCCCGATCTTGCCGCCGCGGTTGCGCTCCAGGAAGCGTGCAAAGGAGCGCGTACCCGCAAGCCCGCGCGCCAGCGAGCGCCCGCTGATGCCGTCCGCCCGCCGCGCCGCCATGAAGGCCCGGATGTCCGGCGGCGCCAGGCGGGCGAGCCGCGCGAGGCTCACCCGGTTGCCCAGGTGCTCCGCCATGAACGCGAGAAACTGCCGGACGTCGCGCTCATAGGCCTCGCAGGTCTTGGGCGACATGCGCCGCTCGGCGCCGAGATGCATCCGCCAGCGCGTCAGCTGCGCCGCCACCTGCGCATCCGCGGCCAGCAGCTCGGGCTCGGGTTCGGCGGTTCTGGATGCGGTTGTGGACAAGTCCGAGGCCTCCCGATCGGTCACGCACTCGCCGCGCAGCGGCGCCCCTCGTGGGCGCCCATTCCCCAAATCCGCGCCAGTGCCGGGCGGCCACAAGGGCCGCCCCTACGGGAATCGTGTCCCGCTTGACATGGTGACGATAATCCCACCGGCTGCCTTATGGTTTGTTAAATCTGCAAGAATCGAAAGCCCATGGCCTCGCGTGTCGTCGATATCCTGGTGCCGGTCGCGCTCGACCAGGCCTATTCGTACCGCGTGGCGGACGACATGGCGCTCGCGCCGGGCGATCTGGTGCGCGTGCCGCTCGGCGCCCGCACCGCGACCGGGGTGGTGTGGGCCGAGAATCCGGCGCCCAATCCGCGGCTCGACAACCGGCTCAAATATGTCGAGGAGCGGCTCGACCTGCCGCCGCTCAAGCCGGAGCTGCGGCAATTCGTCGATTGGGTCTCGCTCTATTGCCTGGGCGCGCGCGGCATGGTGCTGCGCATGTGCCTGCGCATGGGCGAGCATCTGGGGCCCGCGCGCGAGCGCCTCGGCGTGCGGCTCGCGGGACCGGCGCCCAAACGCATGACCCCGGCGCGCCAGCGCGTGCTGCGCCTGCTGGCGGACGGTTTCGCGCGCCCCAAGGGCGAGGCTGCCGAGGAAGCCGGCGTCTCGGCCGGGGTCATCGATGGCTTGGTCGATGAAGGCACGTTGGAAACCATGGTGCTGCCGCCCGAGCCGCTGGCGCTGCCGGTCGATCCCGAGCACGTCGCGACCGATTTCTCGGCCGACCAGCGCGCCGCCGCCGATGCATTGCGTTTGACCGTGGGGCAGGGCGGCTATTCGGTGACCCTGATCGACGGCGTCACCGGCTCCGGCAAGACCCAGGTCTATTTCGAGGCGGTGGCGGAGGCGGTGCGGCGCGGCCGCCAGGTGCTGATCCTGATGCCGGAGATCGCGCTCACCGCCCAGGTGCTCGACCGCTTTGCCGAGCGCTTCGGGGTGCGGCCGGCCGAATGGCACTCCCAGCTCACCCCGCGCAAGCGCGCCCGCACCTGGCAGGCGGTGGCGGCCGGCGAGGTGAGCGTGATCGTGGGTGCCCGCTCGGCTTTGTTCCTGCCCTACCGGGAGCTCGGCCTCATCATCGTGGATGAGGAGCACGATCCCGCCTACAAGCAGGAGGACGGCGTCCACTACCACGCCCGCGACATGGCGGTGGTGCGCGGCCATATTTCGAAAATTCCTGTGCTGCTCGCTTCGGCGACGCCCTCGGTCGAGACCGAGGTCAATGCCCGGCGCGGCCGCTATACGCGGCTGCATCTACCGGAGCGTTTCGGCGGCCAGCACATGCCGGCGATCGAGGCCATCGATCTGCGCCAGGAGGGTCCGCCGCCAGGCCGGTTCGTCGCGCCGCGGCTGGCGCAGGCGGTGCAAGCCGCGCTCGAACGCGGCGAGCAGGCTTTGTTGTTCCTCAATCGGCGCGGCTATGCGCCGCTGACGCTCTGCCGAAAATGCGGCTATCGGCTGGCCTGCCCCAACTGCGATGCCTGGCTGGTCGACCACCGCTTCAAGCGCCGCCTGGTGTGCCATCACTGCGGCTATTCGCTGCCGCAGCCTGAGCAGTGTCCGCACTGCTCGGCGCGCGGCACGTTCGTGGCCTGCGGTCCGGGCGTGGAGCGGCTGGAGGAGGAGGCGGTCGCGCTGTTTCCGGACAAGCGCATCATGGTCTTGTCCAGCGATCTCATCACCTCGGTCGAGCGCATGCGCGAGGAGCTCGCGGCGGTCGAGCAGGGCCTGGTCGACATCGTGATCGGCACCCAGCTGGTCGCCAAGGGCCACCACTTCCCCAAGCTCAACCTGGTCGGCGTGGTCGATGCCGATCTCGGCTTGAGCAACGGCGACCCGCGCGCCGCCGAGCGCACCTTTCAACTGCTGCACCAGGTGATCGGCCGCGCCGGCCGCGAGGCCGGCCGCGGCATGGGCTATCTGCAGACCCATCAGCCCGAGCATCCGGTGATGCGGGCGCTGGCCGCGAGCGATCGCGAAGCGTTCTATTCGAGCGAGATCGATCTGCGCGAGCAGGCCCAATACCCGCCGTTCGGGCGGCTCGCCGCCCTGGTGATCTCCGGCGCCGACAAGCACGCCGCGCAAGCCCATGCGCGCCGCTTAGCCCAAGCGGCGCCGCGTTCGGACGCCGCGCGGGTGCTCGGCCCGGCCGAAGCGCCGCTCGCGCTCATCCGCGGCCGCTACCGATTTCGCCTCCTGGTGAAATCGCCGCGCGCCTTCGATCTCTCCGCCTATCTGCGCACCTGGATGGCGGCGGCGCCGAAACCGGCGGCTAAGATTTCGCTCGAAATTGACGTCGATCCGCAGAGCTTTTTGTAATGATCTTCTGATCAATCGACGTGCCCTCCAAGGCCATGTACCACGCGCGAGCTGGCGATGAACCGCATGTCGAAGCCGAGGCCGTCTGTGCTACGACGCCGCCCGCGTTTCGTGTTGCAGATATTGGTGCACGAATGCGATCGCCATGCTGCCTTCCCCGACCGCGGAAGCGACCCGCTTGACCGGACTCAGCCGCACGTCCCCGCAGGCGAAGACACCCGGCACGCTCGATTCGAGCAGGTAAGGATCGCGCCCATGCTTCCAGCGTCCCGCCTTCACCACGTCGTCGCCGGTCAACACATAGCCGCGCGCATCGCGAGCGATGTCGGGCGGCAGCCAGCCGGTCTCTGCGTCGGCCCCGATGAAGACGAACAATCCACCGCAGTCATGCCGGCTCACCGCTTTGCTGGCGGCATCCCGAATGTCGATCGCGGTCAAGTGAGCGTTGCCGTGGACCGCCTGCACTTCCGACCGCAACTTCACCGCGATGTTGGATTTCCCGCGTAGCTGCCCGATCAGGTAGTGCGACATGCTCTTTTCCAGCGCGTCGCCGCGGACCACGAGCGTCACCGTGCGTGCGTGGTTGGCGAAGTGCAGAGCCGCCTGACCGGCCGAATTGCCGGAGCCGATCAAGTGGATATCGAGCCCGTGGGTGAGGCCCGCCTCGCTGCGCGAGGCTCCGTAATAGACACCTTTGCCGATGAGCCGCTCGAAGCCCTCGACCGCCAGCCGGCGCCACGAGACTCCGGTCGCCAGAATGACCGTGCGGGCGCGCACCACGTCGTCGCCATCGAGGAAGACCTCGCGGGTCGCCGGATTGATGGCGGTGATGGCGCGGGTGACCAGAATTTCCGCCCCCAGCCGCCGCGCCTGCTGCAGCGCGCGGCTTGCGAGCTCGTCGCCGGAGACGCCGCTCGGGAATCCCAGATAGTTCTCGATCCGTGACGAGGTGCCGGCCTGGCCTCCGGGCGCCTCACGCTCGACCACGACCGTGCGCAGGCCTTCGGAGGCGCCGTACACTGCTGCCGCGAGACCGGCCGGTCCGCCGCCGACGATCATGGTGTCGTATTCGGCAAAGCGTGTGCCCGTCTGCAACCCGAGCCGGCGGGCAAGATCGCGTGCGTTCGGTCGGCTGATCACCGTTCCGTCGGCTAGCCGAGCCACCGGGTAATCGCTCTCCAACGGGCGGTCCACGGGCCAGAGTTTCGACACCTCGGGCAAATCCGGGGTGATCCAGTCGAAGGTGATCTGGTTGCGCGCCAGGAACCGGCGCAAGTCGCTGCAGGCGTTGTCCCAGCGGTGTCCCACCATCGTCAGACGTGCCTGCGGGGGCTTGGCGGCGATGCCCTGGAGCCCGCCGAGGCGTTCGCGTGCGAGCGCACCGAGCTTGATGGATACCTCCGGCGCCGCGGCCGCGATGGCGTAGTATTGCCGCGTCTCCACCCGCATGACGCGGGAGGGCTCGGATGCCCGGTAGCCGCCCGGAAACGGCGTGCCGAGCGCGATCGGTACCTCGCCGAAAATGGTGCCCGGCACACGCCAGCCCAGCGTGCGCTCGATCCCGTCGATCAATTTGACGACCTCGATCTTGCCTCCCAGAACCGCGAACAGCGCGCACTCGCCACCTTCGTGAACCGCGAATTCTCCGGCACTGAGGTGCACGTCGGCGGATGTTTGGGCAAGTCGCTCGAGGTCGGCCTCCGCGAGTGTCGAGAACAGCGGGATTGCCCGGATTTCATCGATCGTCAACATGGTTCGTGAGGGCCTCGGGTTCAATCAACGCGATGTCGGATGCAACTCGTTTCGGCGGGCGGCGAGGAACGGTGGCAGACTGGCTCAAATCCGGTGCGACTTCAAATGCTCCATGCGTGCCCGCCCGCACAGCTTGGCCGGCATGCGACCATTGATCGGCCACGCGGCGGAAGTCCATGCGTCCCCGCGCATGCGATTGACGGACAATCGCTCTCATATACAGTTTCGCCAGGCTTGCTGATGAGGAGGCTCCCGATGAAGCCACATGACTCGAGGTGGATGCTGCCGGCGCCCGCGCTGGCAGCCGTTCTTTTCCTGGTCCAGCCGATACGGGCAGAGGTACTGGAGAGCAGCAAGAAGGTGGCCGACACCACAGTGCAATATAAAACCGTGCTTCCGGACGGCTACGATCCCGCCAAGGCGTATCCGGCGATCCTGGCCATGGGTGGCGGCCCGCAGACCATGAGCACGGTGGACGGCATTCTGTCGCGCAACTTCCGCGCCGAGGCCGAGAAGCGCGGCTATATCGTGATCGGCGTGGCGGCGCCCGAAGGCGACCTGTTCTTCGAGGACGGCGCCCGCGTGTTTCCGGAATTCCTGAAGATGATGCTGGCGGACTACAAAATCCGCGACGGCAAATTCCACATCGCCGGACCCTCGAACGGCGGGATCGCGTCGTTTCATGTGGCGGCCGCCAATCCGCAATATTTCCGCTCGGTCACGGCTTTCCCGGGCTACATGTGGGAGCCGAGCGTCCCCAAGCTGCAGGCGATCGCGAAGATGTGCGCCTTCATGTATGTGGGCGAGCTCGACCCCTATATGTGGCACGGCGAGATGAAACGGGAGGCCGATTTTCTGAGCGCCCGCGGTACGCTCGCGCGCTTCAGCATCGAGAAGGGCCAGCCGCACCGGCTCGATACGCTGGCCGGCCCCAATGCCGGTCGCTTGTTCGACGGGTTCGAGGAAGCCGAGAAGGGCTGCAGCAAGTAGCCGCGATTTGAGCCCGGGAGAACGCGCGTGGACTTAGCCGTAAAGCCGAGCGGCGAGAAGGCCTTCTGCTTCGACTATCTCGAACGCAACGCCCGGGCCATCGCCACCCTCAACGACAGCATCTTCTATTTCGCCGAATTGGGCATGCAGGAGATCGAGACCTCCGGCCTGATGTGCGAGCTGCTGGAGACGGCGGGCTTTACGGTCACGCGCGGCATCTCGGGCTTTGCCAGCGGCTTTTGCGCCACCTGCGGCAGCGGCGCGCCGGTGATCGCGATCCACACCGAGTACGATGCCAATCCGGACAATTCCCAGGCCGCAGGCGTTGCCGAGCCGCGCGCCATTGTCGAGGGGGCGCCTGGCCATTGCGAAGGCCACAACGCCAACGGCGCGGTGCTGGTCGCCTCCGCGCTCGCCGCCAAGGCCGCGATGGACCGCTATGGTCTGACCGGCACCCTCAAGGTTTTCGGCGCGCCGGCCGAGGAGCAGCTGATCAGCCGGCCCTATTTCGTGCGGGACGGCTGGTTCGACGATGTCGACGTGGCGTTCGCGGATCACATCGGTCCCGGCCTCCTGGTCGGCTACGGCCTGATCCAATCGGCGCTGATCTCGGCCAGCTTCACGTTCCACGGCGAGACCGCCCATGCGGGCGTCGCGCCATGGAAGGGACGCGACGCGCTCGACGGCGTCGTGCTGATGGACATGGGGCTCGCGCAATACCGCGAGCACATGCTGCCAAGCATGCGGGCGCAGCGTGTCATCACCAACGGCGGCAACCAGCCGAACGTGATTCCGCGCACCGCCGCGGTCTGGTGGATGTTCCGCAACTCGACTGCCGAGGGCGTGCGCAAATTGTTCGAGCAGGCCCAGAAGATCGCGCAGGGCGCCGCGCTCATGACCAACACCAGCGTCGAGAGCGAGATCATCAGCGCGGTGTGGCCGGTGCGCGGCAACCGCACGCTGGCCGAGCTGTTCCAGCGCGAGATCGAGGCGGTGGGCCAGCCGGACTGGACCAAGGAGGAGGACGACCTCGCCCGCGCCGTGCAGGCCAAGGCGAACGTGCCGGTCGAGGGTCTCAAGCGCAGCATCGATGCGCTCAAGGGCCCGGCGGTGCAGAAGACCGCCGCCAACGATGCGGGGGACATTTCCTGGAAGGTGCCGATGGTGAAGTTCTATTTTCCCGGCAGCATCCCGCACATCAATTTCCACCATTGGGCGGCCGGCGTGCCGCTCGCTACCTCCATCGCCCACAAGGGCGCGCTCGCCGGCGCCAAGGTGATGGCGGCCGCGATCGTCGAATGCCTGAAGAATCCGGCGGTAGTGGCGGAAGCCAAGCGCACTTTTGCGGAAGAGATCCGCGGCACCGAATACACACCGCTGCTGCCGGCCGAGCAGCGTCCGCCGGTCGATCTCAACCGCGCCATGATGGAGAAATTCCGGCCGCTGATGGCCAAACATTATCTGAAGGAAAAGCCGGCATTCCGCTGAGCCGCTCCCGCGCTTACTCCGCGATCAACTCCTTCAGGGTCCGCACGATCTCCGGATCGAGATGGCGCATCCGCTGGAACAACGGCTCGATCGCCTCCGCCTTGACCAGGTCGGGCTCTTCGCCGGTGACCCGCATATAGTCCTCGACGAAATCCTTGTCGCTCCCGAGCGCATTGAACGCCTTGCGCAGCGCCTCGACGGCCTCCGGCGGCGAGCCTTTGGGGAGCGCCACCAGGCGCTGCAGCTTGGTGCTGATGTCGTTCATCAGCAGCAGCGCCTCGAACTTGCGGCCCGTCGGCGGCTTGCCGAAGGCCTGGGCATAGACCTTGTCGAAGGTCTGGATGCCGGCGCGCTCGAGCACCGGATCGCCGACCGGCATGCCATCCGGCCCGATCGCCGGAAACTGGAACACCGTCATGCCGACGCCGGGCTTGATGATCTGCGGAATGACCTGGGTGTTGTAGCCGGGCAACGAACTGCCCGAGTAGTTCACCTCGTTCTGCAGCATGGCCTTGTTGATCTGCGCGGTGCCCGGGAAGCCGGTCACCATGGCGTAGGGCAGCCCCAGGATCTCCAGCGAGAGGCGAAGCCTGGTGTCGTGCGAGGTGCTTCGCGCATAGCCGCCGACATAGACGTTGCGGGCCTTGGCGATGTCGGCCGGCCGGCTCATGCCGCCGGGGACGATATCGCGGCGGGCATAGACCACGTTGAAGCCGCCCGACGCCCCGATCGCGGCGAAATCATAGAGCTTGACCCGCAGCGAGGGATCCTCGGTCAGCGAGGTGGTGGCGCTGGTGGTGAAATAGCCGACGGTCAGCCCATCGGGCTGCGACGCGATGTTGAGGCCGAGCTGGTTGATGGCGGCGGCGCCGCCGGCGCCCGGCACATTGCGGGTGATCACGGTCGGGTTGCCGGCGATGTAGCGCGGCAGATAGTGCTGATAGATGCGCGCCTCGGTGTCGGCATTGCCGCCGACCCCGTAGTTCACCAGGAGGGTGAGCGTCTTGCCCTTGTAGAACTGGGCGTTTGCCGGCAGCGCCGCGAGCATCAGGGCGATGGCCAGCAGGGCTCGCATCAGCATGTCGTCGCCTCCGATCTCCAGGCGGTCCCCGGTCGCGCGCGTCCGCACGTGCGTCGCCGCCATTCTTGCAGCAAATCCGCGCGCTTCAAAGGGGTTCCGGCGCTTGCTTTTTTGGGGCTTGAGGGCGCGAATTCGTGCCAGAAAATGCGCGGCGGATCATCGCAGGCGGCAGATCATGGCCTCTATCGGACTAAGCGCCGCTCTGGTCGCGTTTGCGGCGTTGACCGCGCCGGCGGCGGCACAGGCTCCGAGCCTCGCCGGCCGGGACGTGCAGCTGATCATCGGCCTCGGCGCCGGCAGCGGCTTCGACCTGTGGGGCCGCACCGTCGCGCGGCACATGGGCCGGCATCTGCCCGGCAATCCGTCGATCGTGGTGCAGAACATGCCCGGCGCCGGCGGGCTCAGCGCCGTCAATTTCATCTACAACCGCGCCCCTAAGGACGGCACCGTGATCGGCTTGATCGCCAGCTCCGCCGCCATGGCGCCCTTGACCGGCGCATCCGGGGCGCGCTTCGATCCGACCCGGATCGCCTGGCTCGGAACCCCGACCACGGAAACCTATGTATGCGTCGCCTACCGCTCGCCGCAGGTGAAGGTGCAGACGTTCCGGGATCTCTACCAGCATGAATTGATCGTGGGCGCGACCGGCCCGGGCGCCGGCTCCTATTATTTTCCGAAGGCCTTGGGCGCGCTGCTCGGCATGAAGTTCAAGGTCATTGCCGGCTTTCCGGACGCCTCCAACGTGTATCTCGCCATGGAGCGCGGCGAGGTCGACGGCATCTGCCAAAGTCTCGCCGGCTTGGCGGAGACGAGGCCCGACTGGATCAGCGACCAGAAGGTCGCGCTCATCTTCCAGGCCGGCGCTGCGCCGAATCCGCAGCTCGCCGACGTCCCGTTCGTCAACGACCTCGCCCGCACCCCGGAAGACCGCCAGGCGGTCGAGTTCCTCTATGCCGGCACCGGCATCGGGCGCCCGTTCTTCGCCCCGCCCGACCTGACCCCCGATCGCGTCCAGATGCTGCGCGAAGCTTTCAATGCCACCATGCGCGACCCGGAATTCTTGGCCGATGCCGGCAAGCAGAAGCTCGACGTGAGCTCCAAGGACGGCGCGTATCTCCAAGCGCTGATCCAGAAAGTTTATGCCACCCCCAAGCCGATCGTGGAGCGAATCGCCGAGCTGATAAAATGATGCAAGCGTGCTTCTCGTTTGCTCTCGTCTGGCATTTCGGCGGCTCCCCGGCGCGCGGCGTCCCTCGCCCCGCGTGCCACTAGGGCGGTTACGCCCGTCTTCGACGGGCTATGGAGAGGGCAGCATGGCACAAAGGAAAACCAGAACTCGGCCCGGTGAGGGGGCGTTTCGACAAGCTCAAACTCGCGGAGCCGCCCCCTCATCCCACCTTCTCCCCGCATGCGGGAGAAGGAGTGAAACGCAGTGCGTCTCTGACGGCCGCGAGGCTGTAAAATCAGTACAGCGGCTCGCCCTCGACCGTACACCGGCGCAGCGTGCGGCGCTGCTCCTTCGGCCAGTCGGTGCGCGCGTGCAGGCACGCGAGGTTATCCCACACCACCAGGTCGCCGACCTGCCAGACGTGCTCGTAGATGATCGCCGGGTCCTCGGCGAAGTCGAACAGCTGCTGCAGCAGCACCTCGCTTTCGGCCCGGTCCATGCCTTCGATCCACATGGTGTTCTGGCTCGCCACATAGAGCGCCTTGCGCCCGGAGCCGGGATTGCGCACCACGATGGGCTGGCTGCAATGATGGATGTCCTCGAGCTTTCGCTCCAGGTTGATCCGCCGGCCGACGCTGTATTCATGCCCTTGCATCACCGTGACGCCGTCCAGGCGGCGCTTGAGCGCGTCCGGCAGGCGATCATAGGCCGCATAGAGGCTCGAGAACTTGGTATGGCCGCCCTCCGAGGGAATCTCGATGCCGTAGAGAAACGAGGCCCGGTGCGGCCGGCGGTGGTAGCACTTGTCGGTGTGGAACCACATCTCGCCATGGCCGAGCGAGCCCAGCGGCTCGCCCTTCTCGTTCACGTTGTCGGTGATCAGCATCATCTCGTTCCAGTCCGGCCCGTCGATCCCGATCTTTTTCGAGGGCGGCCGCACCCGCTTGGCGACCGGGCCGAAATAGGAGGCGAACCGGCGCTGATCGTCCTCGGAAAGGTTCTGGCCGCGGAACACCAGAACGGTGTGGTCGTGCCAGGCATCCTTGACCAGGCGGATGGTCGCATCGTCGAGCGGACGCCGCAGGTCCACGCCGTGGATCTGCGCTCCGATCATCGGGTGCAGCTTGGTGACGGAGACCGTGCTGATTTTTTCGGCCACGCTCGCCATTGGGTATCCTCCGTTTTTTGTCCTTCGCTCCCGGCGCCCGGCGCGCGACGTCCGCCCGGGCTCCGGTGCGGCAGCTCGCCCACGAGTTTACGCGATGTCGGGCGCCGGCGAAATAGCTCGGCCCGCCTGCCATGCCCGCCGGCAAGTGGTGTAGCATCCGGAGGTCACGCCGACGCGGTGCCGCCACGGCAGCCGCGTCAAAATCGCGAAGCGCAAAGGCGCTCGAGCCAGGGAGGATGAGGCCATGGTGTCACGACGCAGTTTCCTCAACGCCGCCATCGGGGCCGGTGCCGCGCTGGCGGCGCCGGGGCCGCGCCGCGCGGCCGCGCAGGTCGACCGGCGCAGGATCGTCGATGCGCAGGTCCATCTCTGGAAGGCGGAGTCGGAGGACTGGAAATGGGTGCCGGGCCTCACCCCGCAATTGCCGGAGCCGTTCACCATCGAGCGGCTGGTGCCGATGATGGATGAAGCCGGCGTCGACCGCGTGGTCATCGTGCCGCCGTCCTGGCCCGGCGACCGCAACGACTATGCGCTCGAGGCGGCGCGGCGCTATCCTCGGCGCTTCCGCATCATGGGCAAGCTGCCGTTGCAGGATCCCAAAAGCGCCGCCCTTCTGCCCAAGTGGCGGGAGCAGCCCGGCATGGCCGGTCTGCGGGTGATCTTCAACACCCCGCAGACGCTGCCCTGGCTCACCGACGGCACCGCGGACTGGTTCTGGGCGGCGGCCGAGAAGGCCGAGCTTCCGGTCATGTGCTTTGCGCCCGGCCAGGCGCCGGCGCTCGCCCGTGTCGCCGAGCGCTACCCCGGGCTCGCCTTGATCCTCGACCACATGGCGGTCACCGGCGCCATGGTGCGGGACGGCACCATCGCGGAAGCCATCGGCCAGACCGCCGGGCTCGCCAGGTACCAGAACGTCAGCGTGAAGCTCTCCGCCTCGCCCGGCCTGTCGCGCGAGCCCTATCCGTATCGCGACGTCGCGGTGCACATCAAACGCGTGTTCGACGCCTTCGGGCCGCAGCGCAGCTATTGGGGCACCGATCTCACCAACACCTACGCCCGCGGCAGCTACCGCCAGCGCATCACCCATTTCACCGAGGAGCTGAGCTTCCTTTCCGAAAGCGACAAGGACTGGGTGATGGGCCGCGCCATCGTGGCGCGCCTGAAATGGACGTGAGCGGGGGGCGATTTATATTGGACACACCCGCCGCCGCGGCCGTCGTGCGAATTCCCAGGGCGTCGCGCCAGCGCCGCGGGCGACAACCGAAAGGACAGCCATGCTGCACCGAAGCTTCATCGCCGCCGCGACGCTTGCGGTGGTCCTGGTCGCGAGCCTTGCGGGCGCACGCGCGTTCGACGACGCCCGATATCCGGACTTGAAGGGCCAATGGGTCAGGGGCTACCCCGGCCTCGCGCGCTTCGATCCCGCCAAGGGAATGGGGCTCCGGCAGGAAGCCCCGCTGACGCCGGAATATCAGGCCCTCTACCAGGCTAACCTCGACGAGCAGGCCAAGGGCGGGCAGGGCATCGACCCGACCTATCGCTGCCTGTCGCCCGGCATGCCGCGGGTCATGCACGTCTATTCGCCGATGGAGATCGTGGTGACGCCGGACACCACCTACATCCTGATCGAGCACATCCACGACAACCGGCGCATCTACACCGACGGCCGCGATTGGCCCGCCAACATGTACGAGGACCCGCAGTTCTCCGGCTATTCGATCGGCCGCTGGGTCGAGCAGGACGCCGCGGGCCGCTACGGCGCGCTGGTGGTGGAGACCCGCGGGCTGAAGAACCCCCGTACCTACGACGCCACCGGCGTTCCGTTCCACGCCGACGGCCGCACCATCATCAAGGAAAAGTTCTATCTCGACAAAGCCAATGCCGACACGCTCTATGACCAGATCACCGTGATCGACAATGCGCTGACGCGTCCCTGGAGCGCGCTAAAAACCTACCGCCGCGTCGCCGCCAAGGGACCGGTCTGGTGGCGCGAGGACGTCTGCGCGGAGAACAACGTGCACATCGCGGTCGGCAAGGAGGATTATTTCCTGAGCGCGGACGGCTTCTTGATGCCGGCCCGCAAGGACCAGGCGCCTCCCGACCTGCGCTACTTCAAGCCGGCCGGGAAGTAGCGGCCCGCGCCGGCTGCTTGTATGCTCGGTCGCCAAAAAAACGTCCGCCCGGAGCCAGCCGGGCCGAAACGCAACGAGAGGGAGGATGAGGATGCTCTACCGCAGCTTGATCAGTGCCGTCGCGCTTATGGGCGCGCTCGGCGTCACCATGCCGGGCGCGTTTGCCTGGGACGACTCCAAATACCCCGACTTCAGCGGCCAGTGGCGCCCGATCGGCGGGCCCGGCCGCTTCGCCCGCGACCAGAAGCCGCCGCTCACGCCCGAGTACCAGGCCATCTTCGACGCCACCAAGGACGAAGGCGGGCAGGGCACCAGCAACATGACCTATCTGTGCTTCTCCCCCGGCATGCCGCGCGCCGTCAACGGCTACGGCGAGATGGAGTTCGTTAACACGCCGACCACCTTCCACATCCTGGTCGACCACATCTACGACAACCGCCGCATCTTCACCGACGGGCGCCCGTGGCCGGATGAGATCGCGCCGACGCTGCTGGGCTATTCCATCGGCAAGTGGATCGATACCCGCGGCGACGGCAAATACGACGTGCTGGAGGTCGAGACCCGCGGTTTCCGGGGTCCCCGGGCGTTCGATGCCACCGGCCTGCCGCTCCACCACGACAATCAGACCGTCATCAAGGAGAAGTTCTACCTCGACGCCAAGGATCCGACCATCGTTCATGACGAGGTCACCGTGATCGACCATGCGCTCACCCATCCCTGGACGGTGGTGAAGAACTATCGGCGCGATCCGGCGGCCCGCCCGGTCTGGAACGAGGAGAATTGTCCCGAGACCAACCCGCATGTCCGCGTCGGACCCAACGACTACATGGTGAGCGCCGACGGCTATCTGATGCCGACCGCCAAGGGCCAGAAGGCCCCGGACCTGAAGTATTTCAAGTAGGGTGGAACTCCCAGCCTCATGGTGAGGAGCGCGGGCAGCGCCCGCGCATCACGAACCACGGCGGCGGGTGCCCGGGCTGTATCCCTCGAGACGGCCGGCGAGAGCCGGCCTCCTCAGACCGTATGTCCCCTTCCCGTGAAGAGGCAACTCACCCTCGATGCCGTTGCGAGGGTTACCCGGATAGGCCGGGCAGAGCCTCAAGCAAGGAGGGCGAGTCATGGAGCATTGTAGCGAAGCTTTCGTAGGTTTCGATACCTCGAAGCTGAGACATGCGGTTGCGATCGCGGATGGCGGTCGGACAGGCGAAGTGCGGTTTCTGGGCGAGATCGAGAATACTGCGGCGGCAACGGCGAAGCTGGTGCGCAAGCTGGCCGCCAGATACGAGCGGCTGACGTTCTGCTACGAGGCGGGGCCGACCGGTTACGGGCTGCACCGGCAGATCAAGAGCCTTGGTCACGAATGCGTCGTGGTGGCGCCTTCGCTGATCCCGAAACGGCCCGGCGACAAGGTAAAGACCAACCGGCGCGATGCGGTTGGCTTGGCGAGGCTGCTGCGCGCCAACGAGCTCACCGCGGTATGGGTGCCGGAGGGGAGACACGAGGCGATGCGCGATCTCACGCGGGCGCGCGAGACGGCGATGCTGGACCTGCGATCGAAGCGCCAGCAGATCTCGGCCCTGCTGCTGCGGCAGGGGAGATCGTATCCGGAAAATAAGAACACCTGGACCAAGGCGCACATGAGCTGGCTGGCGAGCCAGAAGCTCGAATATCCGGAGCAGCGCCTGGTATTCGAGGAGATGATGCTGGCGGCGCGCCAGACGCGGGAACGTCTCGAGCGCTTGGAGCAGGCGATCCGCGCCGCGGTCCCGGACTGGTCGCTGGCCGAGCTCGTCACCGGGCTGATGGCGATGCGCGGCCTGGATGTGATCTCGGCCGCGACGCTCCTGGCCGAGATCGGTGACCTGTCGCGCTTTCGAACGCCGCGACAGCTGATGGCCTATCTCGGGATGGTGCCGTCCGAAGAGTCGACAGGGGATACGATCAAGCGCGGCCTCATCACCAAGACCGGTAACCGGCGAGCCCGCCGGATGCTGGTGGAATGCTCATGGAGCTATCAGCATCCGCCGCGCGTGGGTGCCCTCAAGCAGCACAAGGTCGATGCTGCCCCGCCGGCGGTTCGCGAGATCACCTGGAAGGCGCAGTGCCGCCTCTATCGCCGCTACCGAGCGCTGATCCGCAAGGGCAAGCTCAAGACCGTGGCCATTACCGCAATCGCACGTGAGCTCGCTGGCTTCATCTGGGCGATCAGTCGCGAGATCACCCCAGCTGCGGCGCCATAAAGCGGCTTTCCGAGGGCGAGCGAGCGGCACCACTCAACCATCACCAGGGAGCCTGCGCCGGGGGCATGGTCCGGTGAGGACAAATCTCGTGCAACGGCGGGGGCGGAGCCGCGGCAAGGGGAATTCCCGATCGTCCTGTGTGGCCGATCACCAGATCGACGCCCGTTCTCAGACCGGGACAGCCCCAGACGGACTTACGGATATGCGCGAACCCGCGAATAAGAGGATGTTGACCGACGTCTCTGGGTTCCGCTCCCACCGTTGCACGATCATCGAATGCCAAATCCCTCCGAGTTCCGCGGGAGGGACGCTTCGCTTCGCCTCTACCCTTGACAGGGGACATAAGAGGATGAGGAACTCCGAGTTTGGTGCGTGCTCGCGTCGCCGCTACGGCCGTTTGAAGTATTTCAGATCCGGCGGCGGCTGGCCCTTCTTCATCGGCATGATGGTGCCGTCGGCGCTCTTGAAATAGACTTGATCGCCGATGGTGACGTGGGCCTGGCCCTCGACGCAATCGTCCTCGTTCCACCAGACCTCGGTCTGGCGCTTGAAGATCTTGAGCACCGTCCATGGCCGCGTGAGCGAGTTGTCGATCGTGGTCATCTCGACCAGCAGCTTGCCCGCGTCCTTCGGATCCAGATGTATCCGTTCCTTGATGATGCCGTCCGGGTCGTCCGCCATGGGAATGCCGCTCTGGTCCCACACCCGCGGCGCGCGCACCCGGCGGGTCTCGATCTCGAGCGTGTCGAAGCGGCCGTCGCCGTCGGTATCGAGCCATTTGCCGATCGAGTAGCCGGTAAACCAGGTCTGCTCGGTCTTCGGCCAGTCGCGCCCGTCGGTGTAGATGCGGCGCGGCGCGAACTCGGTGCGCTCGAACAGGATGTGGGTGATGTCCGGCGCGAACAGGAACTCGAACGGCGACACGCCCGACATCATCCGCGGCATGCCTTGCGGCAGGCAGGAATAGCCGCGGTCGAGCCCGTGGCCGCCCTCGTCCTGGTCCTTCAGGCTGGCTTCGTAGCGCACCTGATACTCCGGCTTGAGCGGCGCCTCCTGCTTGCGGATCGGCTTGGTCTGGTCGTAGCGCGGATTGCCCCCGTAGGTGCGCAGCCACTGGCCGGACCAGTCGGGAAATTTCCTCTCGTCGCCCGCCCGCGCGGCCCCGCACCCCAGGCCCAGCACCGCCGCCAGCGCCAACGCACCCACCAAGCTTCGATCGATCACGACATTCCTCCCGTAGGGACCGCCTGCCCGTTTTGAGCGAACTTACCACGACGTTGCGATGGGCGCACGGTTGCGGGACGCACCCTCGGCGCTCCTCGCCCCGCGTGCCATTAGGGCGTTTACGCCCGTCTTCGACGGGCTATGGAGAGGGCGACACGGCAAGGCGGAAAACCCGGACTCGGCCCGGTGAAAGGGCGTTTCCACAAGCTCAAACTCGCGGAAGGGGCCCCTCATCCCCCCTTCTCCATAGCCCGTCGAAGACGGGCGTAAACGCCCTGATGGCATGCGGGGAGAAGGAGTGAAATGCGGTGCGCCCCTCACGTCGCCGACAACTGCAACGATCCCATTGGAGAAAGCCCGCTACCGCCGCGGCGGATCGAAATCCCGCAAGGGAGGCGGAGCTCTGATCCTTCCTGGTCGGCATCAGGAAGCCGTCCTGGCTCACCAGGTACTCCTCCTTGCCGATGACCACATGATGGTTGTCTTCCGCGCAGACATATTCGAGCCATTGCGGATCGCGCACATGCCGGTAGCTGCGCGTCACCGTCCAGGGGCGGGTCAGCGCGTGGTCGATCACGGTGACCTCGTTCAGCATCACCTCGGGATCGGCCTTGTCGATGAACAGCCGCTCCTTGATCACGGCGGCATTGTCGTCGTGGAACGGCATGCCGCTGCTGTCGTAGCTGTGCGGATTCTTCAAGCCCCGGGTCTCGATCGCCAGCGTGTCGTAGCGGCCGTAGCCGTCCTGGTCGAGCCACTTGCCGATCGAGTAGCCGTTGGCGGAATGCGGCAGCGTTGCGGGCCAATCGCGGCCGTCCGTGTAGACGCGCCGAAACTGGTTGCTGATGTCGCGCATCATGTAGGTCGCCTCCAGGGGTCACGGCGAAGAACACCGGATGGTCGGCGTTCATGATGCGCGGCATGCCGTGCGGCTGGCAGCGATAGCCGGGATTCTCGCCTTGCCCGCCGCGGCCCTGGGCGGCCAGGTTCGCTTCGTACCGGGCCTGGTACTCCGGGGTCAGCGGCGCCTCTTGCCCCAGGCCGCGCGGCTTGTCCGGATCCCAATTGCCGTGCTTGCCGTCGCGCACGCGGGTCCAGCCGCCGGACCATGCCGGATAGAGCGTGTCGTCTGCGGCCCGCGCGTCTGCGACAGTCATGCACAGCGCCGCCGCCAGCGCCCACGGCGCGATCATGCCTCGCGTGATGCTCATGCGATCCTCGCTGGCGTCGGGGCCGTCACTTCTGCGATTGCTTGAAGTATCGGAGATCAGGCGGCGTCTGATCCTTCTTGGCCGGCATCAGATAGCCGTCCGCGCTCATCATGTAGGGCTCCTTGCCGATGACGATCTGCTGCGTGGTCTCGGTGCAGGCGGTGCGGCTCCAGTTGGGATACGGATTGGGGTCGTGCCGGAACGTCTTGTCGACGGTCCAAGGCCTGGTCAGGGCATGATCGAACGTCGTGATCACGTCGTGCAGCAGGCCGGCCTTGTCGATGAAGAACCGTTCCTTGAAAGTCGACTGGTTGTCGAAATGCAGCGGCAGCCCGGTCGCGTCATAGGCGCGCGGGCCCTTGAACGGGCCGCGCGTCTCGGCCTCCAGCACGTCGTAGACGCCGTCGCCGTCCTCGTCGATCCACTTGCCGATCGCATAGCCCTGATAGGTCGGATCGAGATCGGTCGGCCACGGACGCCCGTCGGTGAAGATCCGGCGCAGATCACTGCCGACCGAGAGGTAGGTGGTGTGCGGCGTGACCACAAATTCCACCCGCCCGGCCGACATCATGGCCGGCATGCCGCCCGGGATGCAGCGGGCATGATCGATGAAGTTGCCCTGCCCGCCCTTGGCCTGGTCGGCCATGCTCTCCTCGTGGACCTTCTGATACTCCGGCGTGAGCGGCGCCTGCTGCGCCGGCCCGAACGCCTTGGTGGGGTCGTACTTCACGCCCTGGCCGCCGAAGCGAGGGTTGATGTAGTCCCACTGGCCTTTCCAGTCGGGGTATTTCGCCGCGTCGGCCGCGTGCGCCGCGCCCATCGTCATCATCAGGGCGGCGGTCAGTGCCAAGACGGCAGTCGAGCTTCCATGCAGCATGATTGTCCTCCCGGGATTGTCCGATCGCTTTCTCCACGGTGATGGGTGCGATTTTTGTTCGGTCCGATAAGGCTACATCGCCGCCAAGGCGAATGGAACCGGCCGAAGACTCAAGGGGCCACGCAGCCCGTGTCGGTCCGCGCCGACCTGACCCAAGCAAGGTGCAATACCGTGACAGTGGCCGACCCAATCAAGCCATCGACGCAGAATGCGCTCATCCGGGGAGCGCTCGGGCGATGCCCGCGCTGCGGCCGGGGCCGCTTGCTGCATCACTATCTCGAGGTCGTGGACAATTGCTCCGGCTGCGGCGAGGCTTATGGCCATTTCCGCGCCGACGCCGCCGCTCCCTGGCTGACCATCCTGATCGTCGGGCATCTCACGGTGCCGGTCATCCTGATGGTCGAGGAATATGTGGGAGCTCCCGCTCTGGATGGCGCTTTCCATCTACGTGCCGGCCATCGTGCTGCTCGCCTTGGGGCTGTTGCCCCGCTGCAAGGGAGTGATTCTGGCGCTGCTGTGGGTGACCAAGGTGGAGGGTTCGGAGAAGCTGTGAGGCTTGAATTCGGCCGGACTTTTTCGGGGCGGCCTTGCCGAAGGCCCGCTGAAGAAAACCCCGGCGGTGGCCCGCCGGGGCTCGGTGACCTCATGGCTGATCGAATGCTCACGGTGAGCGACCTTGAAGCCGCCTAGGCCGAGAGTATACACCAAAGTTACGATTAGTATATAGGGTATTTATTGTAGGGGTTGCGGATCGCAAGCGTCCGATCTGCCGGGTTGCAGACCTAGTTCCAGGTCGTCCGGGGCAAAGCAAGGCGTGGGTGGCCGGAACAAGTCCGGCCATGACGCCGAGGGTTGCGGCGCGCTCCGCACAAACCTGTCATCCCCGGGAGTCATGCCCGCGCTCGTCGCGGGCACCCACGCCTTGCTTTGCGGACACCGTGTGCCCGCCCTTGTGCCGCCTCCGGAACAAATATAGAACATTCCGGATCGGATGGACCCGCACATGCCCAATCTCGTGGCGGCGCAGCAGGCGCTTCGCTCGACCTTCGGGTTCGAGGACTTCCGTCCCGGCCAGGGCCCCATCATCGAGACCGTGCTCAAGGGCGCTGACGTGCTCGCCATCATGCCGACCGGCAGCGGCAAGTCGCTATGCTACCAGCTCCCCGCGCTCTTGCGCGACGGCCTGACCGTGGTGGTGTCGCCGCTGATCGCCCTCATGCGCAACCAGGTGGCCCAACTGCGCCACCGCGGGGTCGCGGCCGCGAGCCTCAACTCGGCCAACGCTCCCGAGGAGAACCGGCGGATAGGCGAGCGCGTCGCCGCCGGCGGGCTGCGCCTCGTCTATGTCTCGCCCGAGCGGCTGGCTCAGCCCGAGACACTGTCGCTCCTCGAGCGCGCCCATGTCGGGCTGTTCGCGGTCGACGAGGCCCATTGCATCTCGCAATGGGGGCACGCCTTCCGGCCGGACTATCTACGGCTCGGTGCCGCCCATGCCGCGCTTGGCGGCGTCCAGACCGTCGCCTTCACCGCCACGGCCGACGCCGCCACCCGCGCCGACATCGTCGGCAAGCTGTTCCGCCGCGATCCGACCGTGTTCGTGCACGGCTTCGACCGGCCCAACCTGCATCTTTGCATCCGCCCCAAGACCTCCGGCCCCGACCAGATCCTGGATTTTGTGCGCCAGCACGCGGGCGACAGCGGCATCGTCTATTGCCGCTCCCGCCGCAAGACCGAGGAAATCGCGCAGCTGCTGCGGGCGAACGGCGCCGATGCGCGCCCGTATCACGCCGGGCTCGCGCCAGACATGCGCGCGCGCCATCAGGACATGTTTCTCGCCGATGACGGCGTCGTGATCGTGGCCACCATCGCGTTCGGGCTCGGCATCGACAAGCCCGACGTGCGCTTCGTGCTGCATGCCGACCTGCCCGCCAATATCGAAAGCTATTATCACGAGATCGGCCGCGCCGGCCGCGACGGGCTGCCGGCCGACACCTTGACGCTGTTCGACATGGGCGACGTCCGGCTGCACCGCATGCAGATCGCGCAAAATGGGGCCTCCGAGGCGCAGCAGAATATCGATCGCAAGCGGCTCGGTGCCCTGGTGGACCTGTGCGAATCGGATATCTGTCGCCGGCAGAGCCTGCTCGGCTATTTCGGCGAGCTGGCGCCGCAGGCCTGCGGCAATTGCGATGTGTGCCTTGCGGGGCGCAGCTGGTGGAGAAGGCTGTTGCGCTTGAGAAGACCTGGACCCGCCCATGCCTGATCTCGCCGCGGCCCAAGAGACGCTGCGCTCGACCTTCGGGTTCGAGGACTTCCGGCCCGGCCAGGGCGCCATCATCGAGACCGTGCTCAAGGGCGCCGATGTGCTCGCCATCATGCCGACCGGCAGCGGCAAGTCGCTGTGCTACCAGCTGCCCGCACTGTTGCGCGACACCTTGACCGTGGTGGTGTCGCCGCTGATCGCGCTGATGCGCAACCAGGTGGCGCAGCTCAAAAGTTACGGCATCGCGGCCGCGTGCCTCAACTCGGCCAACGATTTCGCGCAGAACCGGGAGATCAACGAGCAGCTCTGCGGCAACCAGCTGCGGCTCATCTACGTCTCGCCCGAGCGGCTCGCCAAGCCCGAAACCCTCGGCCTGCTCAAGCGCGTCCGGGTCGGGCTGCTGGCGGTCGACGAGGCCCATTGCATCTCGCAATGGGGGCACGATTTCCGGCCCGAATATCTGGCGCTCGGCTCAGCCCAGGCGGCGCTTGGCGGCGTGCAAACCGTCGCCTTCACGGCGACCGCCGACACCGCGACCCGGGCCGACATTCTGGGCAAGCTGTTTCGCCGCGATCCGACCGTGTTCGTGCACGGCTTCGACCGGCCGAACCTTCGCCTGCGCATGCGGCCCAAGATCTCCGGCCGCGGCCAGGTCCTGGATTTCGTGCGCGCACATGCAGGCGAGAGCGGCATCATCTATTGCGGGTCGCGCAAGAAGACCGAGAAGATCGCCGACTTCCTGCGCGCCGGCGGCGCCAATGCGCTGCCCTATCATGCCGGGATGGAGCAAGGCCTGCGCTCGCGCCACCAGGACATGTTCCTGCAGGAGGACGGCGTCGTCATGGTGGCGACGGTCGCCTTCGGCATGGGCATCGACAAGCCCGATGTGCGCTTCGTGCTGCATGCCGATCTGCCGGCCAATATCGAAAGCTACTACCAGGAGATCGGCCGCGCCGGCCGCGACGGGCTGCCGGCCGATACCTTGACGCTGTTCGGCATGGGCGACATTCGGCTGCGCCGCATGCAGATCGATGAGCGCGAGGCCTCCGACGAGCAGAAGAGCGTCGAGCGCAAGCGGCTCAATGCCCTGGTGGGCTTATGCGAATCGGTGCGCTGCCGCCGCCAGGTCCTGCTCGGCTATTTCGGCGAGGCGGCGCAGCCTTGCGGCAATTGCGACGTCTGTCTCGATGGCGTCGAGATGGTGGACGGTACCATCGCGGCCCGCAAGGCGATGTCCGCCATGGTGCGCACCGGCGAGCGCTTCGGCACCGAGCATCTGGCCAACCTGCTGTGCGGGGAGGGCACCGAGGCGATCCTGCGGCTCGGGCACGAGCGACTGCCTACCTTCGGAGTCGGCAAGGAGCACGGCAAGCCGCAATGGCGCTCGATCTTCCGCCAGCTGCATGGCGCCGGCCTGATCGCGCTCGACAGCGCCGGCCATGGGGGCTGGAACCTCACCCCGGAGGGCCGCAGCGTGCTCAAGGGCGCCGCCACCTTCGCGCTCCGCCAGGACACGCTCAAAGCCCCGCCGCGGGCCGCCCGCAGCGCCACCAGCGCCGCCATGGCGCAGGCCGCGGATGCCGATCCGGGCCTGTACGAAGCCCTCAAGCGACGCCGCCTCGAACTCGCCAAGGAGCGCGGCGTGCCGGCCTATCTGGTGTTTGCGGACAAGAGCCTGATCGACATGGCGGGGCGCAAACCCCGCACGCTCACCGAAATGCGCCAGGTCCACGGCATGGGCGAGGTCAAGCTCGCCCAATACGGCGACATCTTTCTCGCGGTGATCGGCCGCCATCTCGGCGGCTGAAGACCGCCGCCGGGCGGCTGAAATGGACGCGCTTCGGCCTTCGATTTTCACGCGGGCGTGAATGTTGCACTGCAGTTGGGGGTGTGTTAGCAACCGCCCGGTTTTCGCGGGGTTTCGGGGCGGCGCCGCGTGCTCTCCGCGAGGACCAAAGTCCCATTCGCATTCAAGGGCTTATGGATTCAAGGCTTGGCGTCTAGAGCGGGACGAGACCGAGCCTGAAAGACTGCCTCAACCGAGAGCGCGCGGCGTGAAGAGCGAAGGCACGATCGTTACCGGCATGGCGGGTCGCTACGCGACCGCGCTGTTTGAGCTTGCGCGCGACGCGAAATCGATCGATGTCGTCAAGGCCGATCTCGACCGCTTCGAAGCGCTCCTGGCTGAAAGCCCCGACCTGACGCGGCTGGTGCGCAGCCCGGTGTTCTCGGCCGAGCAGCAGGCCAAGGCGCTGACCGCCGTGCTCGGGCTCGCCGCCATCGGCGGGCTGACGGCGAAATTCCTCCAGGTCGTGGCGCAGAACCGCCGCCTGTTCGCGGTGCGCGGCATGATCAAGGATTTCCGCACGCTGGTGGCCCGGCACAAGGGCGAGGTCACGGCCGATGTGACGCTCGCGGAGAAGCCCGACGAGCGGCAGCTCGCCGCCATCAAGGATGCGCTGCGCGCGGTCACCGGCAAGGATGTGCAGGTCGAGGTCAAGGTCGACCCCTCGATCATCGGCGGGCTCATCGTCAAGGTCGGCAGCCGCATGGTCGACAGCTCGCTGCGCACCAAGCTCAAGTCAATCAAGCATGTGATGAAAGAGGTCTCTTGATGGATATCCGGGCCGCTGAAATTTCCGCGATTCTCAAGGATCAGATCGACAATTTCGGTCAGGAGGCCGAGGTCTCCGAGGTCGGCCAGGTGCTGTCGGTCGGCGACGGCATCGCCCGCGTGTTCGGCCTCGACAATGTGCAGGCCGGCGAGATGGTCGAGTTCGAGAGCGGCGTGCGCGGCATGGCGCTCAATCTCGAGACCGACAATGTCGGCATCGTGATCTTCGGCACCGACCGCGACATCAAGGAAGGCCAGACCGTCAAGCGCACCGGCGCCATCGTCGACGTGCCGGTCGGCAAGGAATTGCTCGGCCGCGTGGTCGACGCGCTCGGCAACCCGATCGACGGCAAGGGCCCGATCGTCGCCAAGGAGCGCCGCCGCGTCGACGTCAAGGCGCCCGGCATCATTCCGCGCAAGTCGGTGCACGAGCCGATGGCGACCGGCCTCAAGGCCATCGATGCGCTTATTCCGATCGGCCGCGGCCAGCGCGAGCTGATCATCGGCGACCGGCAGACCGGCAAGACCGCGATCGCGCTCGACACCATCCTCAACCAGAAGCCGCTCAACGCCTCCACCGACGAGAAGATCAAGCTCTACTGCGTCTATGTGGCGATCGGGCAGAAGCGCTCCACGGTGGCGCAGTTCGTCAAGGTGCTGGAGGAGCAGGGCGCGCTCGACTATTCGATCATCGTGGCCGCCACCGCGTCCGATCCGGCGCCGATGCAGTTCCTGGCGCCGTTCGCCGGCTGCAGCATGGGCGAGTATTTCCGCGACAACGGCATGCATGCCGTGATCATCTATGACGATCTCTCCAAGCAGGCGGTCGCCTACCGGCAGATGTCGCTGCTGTTGCGCCGCCCGCCCGGCCGCGAGGCCTATCCGGGCGACGTGTTCTATCTGCATTCGCGCCTGCTCGAGCGCGCCGCCAAGATGAACGACGACAACAAGGCCGGCTCGCTCACCGCGCTGCCGGTGATCGAGACCCAGGCCAACGACGTGTCGGCCTACATCCCGACCAACGTGATCTCGATCACCGACGGCCAGATCTTCCTGGAGACCGACCTGTTCTACCAGGGCATTCGCCCGGCCGTGAACGTCGGCCTGTCGGTGTCGCGGGTGGGCTCCTCGGCGCAGACCAAGGCCATGAAGAAGGTGGCGGGCCGCATCAAGGGCGAGCTGGCGCAATACCGCGAGATGGCGGCCTTCGCCCAATTCGGCTCCGATCTCGACGCCACCACCCAGCGCCTGCTCAACCGCGGCGCGCGGCTCACCGAGCTGTTGAAGCAGCCGCAGTTCTCGCCGTTGAAGATGGAGGAGCAGGTCTGCGTCATCTATGCGGGCGTCAACGGCTATCTCGACCCGATCCCGGTCAACCGGGTGCGTGCCTTCGAGCAGGGCCTGCTGGCGCTGCTGCGCAACCAGAAGGAAATCTTGAACGAGGTCCGCGCCAGCAACGACCTCGGCGACGCCACCGCCGGCAAGCTCAAGAGCGCGGTCGAGGGCTACGCCAAGACGTTCGCTTGATGCGTGATCGTCGTCATGGCCGGGCAAAGCCCGCGCGCCGGCTAAGGCGCCGGAAGACGGGAGTAAACGCCCTAATGTC
Source organism: uncultured Alphaproteobacteria bacterium (assembly GCA_963721005.1). Taxonomy (GTDB): domain Bacteria; phylum Pseudomonadota; class Alphaproteobacteria; order Rhizobiales; family Xanthobacteraceae; genus VAZQ01. Next base: position 337,599 of record CAVRHR010000004.1, read on the forward strand.
CGGCCACCCAAGTCTTTGGCGTGGACACAAGGTAAGCAAGACGTGGGTGCCCGGCACAAGGCCGGGCATGACCGAGGAAAATCAAAGCCCATGCCCAGCTTGAAGGACCTGCGCAACCGCATCGCCTCCACCAAGGCGACGCAGAAGATCACCAAGGCCATGCAGATGGTGGCGGCCTCCAAGCTGCGCCGCGCGCAGGTGGCGGCCGAGGCCGCGCGGCCCTATGCGGAGCGCATGGACAAGGTGCTGGGCCATATCGCCGCCGCCGTGGCCGGCAGCCCGTCGGCGCCGCCCTTGCTGCGCGGCACCGGCAGCGACGGCGTGCATCTGCTGCTGGTTTGCACCGCCGAGCGCGGCCTGTGCGGCCCGTTCAACTCGGCGATCGTGCGGCTGGCGCGCGAGCGCGCCAACGTGCTGATCGCGCAGGGCAAGCAGGTCAAGTTCTTCTGCGTCGGGCGCAAGGGCTACGAGCAGCTCAAGCGCCAGTACGAGCGGATGATCATCGAGCACATCGAGCTGCGCTCGGTGCGCACGCTCGGCTTCGCCAACGCCGAGGCGATCGCGGACCGCATCCTGCGGCTCTATGCCGAGGGCGCGTTCGACGTCTGCACCCTGATCTTCTCCCGCTTCAAGTCGGTGATCGCGCAGATTCAGACCGCCCAGCAGATCATCCCGCCGGTGTTCGATGCTCCCGCGGCCGCCTCTGCTAGGCGCTCCGAGGACGGAGCCGGATCGAGCGGCGGCGCCGGCTACGACTACGAGCCCGAGGAGGAGGAAATTCTCGCGCAGATCCTGCCGCGCAACATCGCGGTGCAGATTCTGCGGGCGCTGCTGGAGAACAACGCCTCGTTCTACGGCGCGCAAATGAGCGCGATGGACAACGCCACCCGCAATGCCGGCGAGATGATCCGCAAGCAGACGCTTCGCTACAACCGCACCCGTCAGGCGATGATCACCAAGGAGCTGATCGAGATCATCTCCGGGGCCGAGGCGCTTTAAAAGTTCAGAGGAGATTTCCATGGCTTCCAACCAAACCGGCCGCATCTCGCAGGTCATCGGCGCCGTCGTCGACGTGCAGTTCGAGGGCGAGCTGCCGGCGATTCTCAATGCACTGGAGACTTTCAACGGGGGCAACCGGCTGATCCTCGAGGTCGCCCAGCATCTCGGCGAATCGACCGTGCGCACCATCGCGATGGACATCAGCGAGGGCCTGGTGCGCGGTCAGGAGGTCAGGGACACCGGCGAGCCGATCTCGGTGCCGGTCGGCCCCGGCACGCTCGGGCGCATCATCAACGTCATCGGCGAGCCGGTCGACGATGCCGGCCCGGTGCCGCATACCGAGCGCCGCGCCATCCATCAGCCGACCCCGTCCTACACAGAGCAGTCGACCGAGGCGGAAATCCTGGTCACCGGCATCAAGGTGGTGGACCTGCTGGCGCCCTACGCCAAGGGCGGCAAGATCGGCCTGTTCGGCGGCGCCGGCGTCGGCAAGACGGTGCTGATCCAGGAGCTCATCAACAACGTGGCCAAGGCCCATGGCGGCTTCTCGGTGTTCGCCGGCGTCGGCGAGCGCACCCGCGAGGGCAACGACCTCTATCACGAGATGATCGAATCCAAGGTCAACAAGGACCCCAAGGAGCACAACGGCTCGACCGAAGGCTCCAAATGCGCGCTGGTCTACGGCCAGATGAACGAGCCGCCCGGCGCCCGCGCCCGGGTCGGCCTGTCCGGCCTCACGGTGGCGGAATATTTCCGCGACCAGGGCCAGGACGTGCTGTTCTTCGTCGACAACATCTTCCGGTTCACCCAGGCCGGCTCGGAAGTGTCGGCGCTGCTCGGGCGCATTCCCTCCGCGGTCGGCTATCAGCCGACGCTGGCGACCGATATGGGGGCGCTGCAGGAGCGCATCACCACCACCACCAAGGGCTCGGTCACCTCGGTGCAGGCCATCTACGTGCCGGCCGACGACTTGACCGATCCGGCGCCCGCCACCTCGTTCGCGCATCTCGACGCCACCACGGTGCTGTCGCGCTCGATCGCGGAGAAGGGCATTTATCCGGCCGTCGATCCGCTCGACTCCACCTCGCGGATGCTCTCGCCGCTGGTGGTGGGCGAGGAGCACTACGCCATCGCCCGGCAGGTGCAGCAGATTCTGCAGCGCTACAAGGCGCTCCAGGACATCATCGCCATCCTGGGCATGGACGAGCTCTCGGAGGAGGACAAGATCGCGGTCTCGCGCGCCCGCAAGATCGAGCGTTTCCTGTCGCAGCCATTCCACGTCGCCGAGGTGTTCACCGGCTCGCCCGGCGTCTTCGTCGACCTCGCCGACACCATCCGCGGCTTCCAGGGCCTGTGCGAAGGCAAGTACGATCACCTGCCGGAGAACGCCTTCTATATGGTCGGCACCATCGAGCAGGCGGTCGAGAAGGGCAAGAAGCTCGCCGCGGAAGCGGCGTGAGCGGACAAAACCGGGAGTGGTGAGTAGTGAGTGGTGAGTAGGAACAGCAAAAACTTTCTACTCACAACTCACTACTCACCATTCGCTACTCACGGGAACAACAATGGCCACCTTCCATCTCGATCTCGTCTCGCCCGAGAAGCTCCTGTTCGCCGGCGATGTCAGCCAGGTCGATCTCCCCGGCGCCGAGGGCGATATGGGCGTGCTCGCCGGCCATGCCCCGCTGGTGACGGCGCTGCGCCCCGGCATCATCGTGGTGTTTCGCGAGAGCGGCGATCTGCGGGTGGTGGTCAATGGCGGCTTTGCCGAGGTCGGGCCGGCGGGCCTGACGGTGCTGGCCGACATGGCGGTGCCGATCGCTGACTTCGACCTGGCGGTGCTCGCCGGCGAGATCAAGGATACCGAGGAAGACCTCGCCGATGCGACCGACGGCTGGCAGCGCGACAAGCTCGCCAACCGCCTCGATCAATTGAAGGCGCTGCAGGCGGCGCTCGCGTATTCCGGCCAAGGCGGCATCCGGCCCGACCATTGACCGCCGCGGCCTGCTTCGCTTCGGCGTGCCCATGGAGCATTTTCAGGAAAAGCATGCCCTCGCGAAGGCGAGGGTGGAATCCGGTTTTCCGTCCGAAAATGCTACGATGCAAAAATTATGGTCTAGTATAACCTCATCGAGCGACGGAATTGCCGATTGCAAGGCGCGCTCAGTTGCGCCCCTGCGACACATTTGGCAGCGAACCCATGCCGGAGAGGGGTTGGTCCAGGCGCGAAGTGCTCCAGGCGTCGACCGCCGCGACGGCCGGCTTGGTGTTCGCGCAGCCGCTGCGGGCGGCTGCACCCGAGCCGACCGCGATCACGCCGGCCCTGGTCGCGGCCGCCATGCGCGAAGGGCAGGTCGTCTATTACACCTCGCTGGATCTGCCGGTTTCCGAGCGGCTCGCCAAGACCTTCGAAGCGCAGTTCCCCGGCATTGCGGTGCGGGTCGAGCGCAGCGGCGCCGAGCGGGTGTTCCAGCGCATCGGCCAGGAATATGCGAGCCGGATTCATGCGGTCGACGTGGTGAACTCCTCCGATGCGTCACATTTCATCGCCTGGAAGCGCGACGGCCTGTTGGCCGCCTGCGTGCCGGAGGACGTGGCCAAGCACTACCCGGCCGAGCGCCGCGATCCGGACGGCATGTTCGCGGGCTTCCGCGCCGGCCTCAACCTCATCGGCTACAACACCGATCAGGTGAAGGCTGAGGACGCGCCGCAAAGCTTCGCCGATCTGCTCGATCCGCGTTGGGCCGGCCGGATGGTGAAGGCGCATCCCGGCTACAGCGGCTCGATCATGACCGCGACCTACGAGCTCGCGCGCGACCTCGGCTGGGATTATCTCGAGAAGCTCGCCCGCCAGCGCGTCATGCAGGTGCAATCCGCCACCGATCCGTCCAAGAAGCTCGCGCTCGGCGAGCGCGCCGTGATGGTGGACGGCAACGAGCACACCACCATCCAGCTCAAGGAGGCCGGCAGCCCGGTCGAGCTCGTGTATCCGCGCGAAGGCACGCCGCTCGGGGTCGGGCCGAACGGCCTGTTCGCCGCCGCTCCCCATCCCAACGCGGCGCGGCTGTTCCAGTGCTTCTGCTTCACCACGCCGTGCCAGCAGCTGATGTCCGATTTCGGCGCGCTGCGCTCGTTCCATCCGCTGGTCAAGGAGAAGGCCGGGCGCAAGCCGTTCCGCGAGATCAAGACCCTGCCGGAGGACGCGGCGGCGGTCGCGACCATGAGCGAGGAGATCAGGACGCGCTACGCCAAACTGTTCGGCGCGTGAGGCCCTTTGCCCCCCTGCAAGGGGGAGGTCGACCCGCGAAGCGGGTCGGGTGGGGGTCCCGGGCAATGCCGCAATGTGCTGCGGGACCCCCACCCCGACCCTCCCCCTTTCAGGGGGAGGGAGTTGGCGCTGCTTGTTGCGCCCGCGTCGTTCCAAACTCGCGCCTTCACCGCCGCTCGGACAAAAATGCTTCGCGCGCGCTCATGGCGGGCGGCACCGGCAGCACGCGGGGGCGTTGCGGGGCCGGGCTCGCGGGCTCGGCCGGCCCGCTCTCGGCGTGCCGGCGGAGCACGGAAATATCCACGTTCTGGGCCGAGACTTTCATCACAAAATCGTAGCGCTCGAGCAGTTGCGCGGCGACCCGCGCTAGCGGTCCGCGATAGGTGCCGGATACCGGGCCGTCGAGCGCCGCCAGGGTGCGGTAGCGCAGATTGAAGCTGGTTTGCAGCGCCAGGAGAATCTCCTCGAGCGAGGCGCCTTCAGCCTCCAAGCGGATGGCGGCGGGTGCGCCGGCGATCGAAAGCTCGGCGCGTGCCGGGAGCGGCGCGCCGAACGTGCAGGCCGCCAGCACGGTCGCCGCCGCGAGCCGTTCGGCCAGATGATGCAAAAGGATCCGCATGGGAAGAGTCCGGAGCTTCGAAACAATCGCGGCAGGGATCAGTGAACGAAAGCCCACCGGCGGTGCCGGTGGGCTTCGCAGGGCACGCGGCGATCGGTCAGTCGCTCTCGCGGCGTTCGGTCAAATCCTCGACCTTGTCGATCAGTATTTGTCCGCGCCGAACCAGATCGTCCTCCTGCCGGTCGCTGATCGATTGGTTTGCAAACGCGGCGCCGTCGAGCAGCGATACGATCTGCCCGGCCAGCGCATTGCGCTCGCTGGTGATGGCGCCGATCCTCGCCAGGAATTTTCCGTAGGTGCTGTCGTCGCTCAGGATCGACCGGTTGGCGAACACGAGGCTGTTCCTCCCGACCGAGCCGAGCGGCGCGTTGAGCTGCTTGTAGACCCGGGCGAGGTCGGTGAACCGCTCCTTGGTCTGGCGCAACGCCTGCGGCAACGCATCGTCGTGCATGATCTCGACCAGCACCCGGCCGTCATGCACATAGCTGTCCTTGAGCCCGACCAGGCGGAGCATGGTGGGGCGCAGATCGGTATGATCCGAGAACACCGCGTCGTTGCGGCCGAGCTGCCGCACGCCCGGACCGGCGATTCCCATCCAGGTACGGGTGATGTCCTGCTGCACGTCGCCGTGGTTCCAGGCAAAGCCCGGGCCTACGAACACGCAGGACGGAGCCTGCGAGCAGTCCGCCGAGCTGCCGGTGGTGGTGTTGAAATAGTCGGGATTGCCGAACATGGTGAGGCTCGGGGTGCGGGCCGCGCTCGACGTCACCATGTGGAGCAGCGACATCTCGGCGCGGTCGGCCAGGAACGCGGACAGCCGGTCGGTATTGCCGGTGATCGGATTGACCACCCGTAGCGCATCGAGATCGTGCTCCATGGTGCGGGTCGAGCCATCGGTCGCGGCCGGATTGCCATGGATGTAGAAGGTCGGGGCGTCGTCGAAATGGATATCGAACGGCGTCGCGTCGAGCCGCTGCGTGATCAACAGCCGGTTGAGGGCGGTATTGATCTCGCCGATCTGGGCATAGGTGCACGGCACGTCGATGCCGTCGCAATTGGCGGGGCTCGGCGCGCCGCCGACGAAATGATCGTTCTCGTCGGCGGTGACGATGAACAGCGTGTTCTCCTTGGTGATGCCGTGGTTCTTGAGCCGGTCGAAGAATTGCCCGAACGCCACGTCGTCGGCTTTGAGCTGCGCCACGTATTCGGCTTCGCCCGGCCCGAAGGCATGGCTTGCGCCCGGCAGATTGGTGGTGGGATCGAGCGGCAGCGGATTGCGGTCATGCGCATCGGCGACATAGAGGTAGATGACCGGGACGCCCGCTTCCAGCAGGGTAGCCGCGTAACCGAGCGACTGGGCGGCGGTGGGGCTGAAGATGTTGGGGAAGCCGGGACGCCCATAAGCGTCTTGGATGACGTTGCCGTCGGTGCCCTTCACATGGCTGCCCGGGTCACACGCCGTCGGGGCGGACCCGCAGATCACCGGCGCCACGTTCACGTTGCCGTAGAGCGCCTTGAATCCGGTATAGCCGCCGGGCTCGTCCGGCAGCAGATCGCTGCGGGCGTGGCTGTTGTTGCAGAGCGGGCTGCCCGCCGCGCAGTGAACCGCGATGCCGAGATAGTCCGTGCTGGGCGCCTGGCGGGCCGGCGCATTGGCAGGCGTGCGCGGCAGCGCCAGGGCCGCGGTTACGGCCACATCCTCCGGCGAGCCGGTGCCGAAGACGGTGCGCACGTCGCCCGGCAGGCTCTCGAACTCCATGTTGGCGATCGAGAAGGCGCCGACATCGCATCCCGCCTTGGTGAACGGCACCCAGGGCGCCGGCGCGGTCTTGCCGCTCTCGTTCACCATCTGTGGCTTGCCGTCGCCGCCGAGCCCGGTCCAGTAGGAGAACGAGCTGGAGAAGCCGACCGAGCCGTCGGCGCGAAAGAAGCCGTAGCTGTTGGCGACCGGAATGCCCATGCGGTCGCCGTAGGTGCCGGTCAGGATGGTGAGAATGTCGGTCGCGGTGTGGGAGATCAGCGGGGTGTGGTGATTGCCGCTGACCACGCCGTTGTCGCGCATGAAATCGAGGAGGTGAGGTATCTGCTCGAGATCGGAGGGAACGTTGGGATTGTCGCGGCGCAGATGCACGTTGTCGAACTGGATATGGATGACGTGCTTGATGTTGCCGTCGGCCGACTGCAGCCCGCAATTGGCTTGCGCGGCTCCGCTGGCGCCGGTTGTCAGCAGAGCGCCGAGCAGCAGCGGGGCTGCGGCACCCATGGCAAACGATCTTCGCGTCATGGCTTGCTCCTGTGGGTCGGATCAATTCTCGAGGGAGGGGGGCGGGAGAGCATCTACGCCGGCGATTGAAGGCAGCCGCCATGGCACGCAGGTGACAATCCGGCGAAGGCTCCATGAACCTCCCCAGGACTTCGCGCGCAGGTACAGGGATGCCTACGTGCTGGATGCGTGATGCTTGAAAGCCGTGAAGCAGGGCCTTGGAGCATTTTCAGGAAAAGCATGCGCTCGCGAAGGCGAGGGGGGAATCCGGTTTTCCGTTCGAAAATGCGACAAATGTAAAAATGCTGGAGCGGCTTCTTTCTCCAGTCTATGTGAAACCGCTCCGGCAGCCTGGGGCGAAACGAATTCGCGTTACCGTGCGCCCGGTGCTGCGAACCGGCTGAATGCCGACACCACCTGCTCATAAACGTTGCGCTTGAACGGCACTATCAGCGCCGGCAGGTTCTGCATCGGCTCCCAGCGCCAGTCGGTGAATTCCGGCTTGTGCTGGCCGTCGCCCGGATGCGCGACGTCGATCTCGCGCTCGTCGCCGACGAAGCGCATGGCGTACCATTTCTGCGTCTGGCCGCGATACTTGCCGCTCCATGCGTCCCCGACGAGGTCGCTCGGGATGTCGTAGGTCAGCCAATCCGCGATCTCGCCGAGCCGTTCGACCGAGCGGATGCTGGTTTCCTCATGGAGCTCGCGCAACGCCGCCTGCCAACTGTCCTCGCCCGGATCGACGCCGCCCTGCGGCATCTGCCAGGCATGGGTCGCGTCCACGTGCTCGGGCCCGTTGCGCCGCCGGCCGATGAAGACGCGGCCGCCGCGGTTGAGCACCATGATCCCCACGCAGGGCCGATAGGGAAGCTCGGAAAGTTCTGGTGAGCGTGACATGTGCGGCAACGATGGCAACCGGATACGGGAAGGGGAGGCGAGCCTACGCTCTTTCGGCCGGTCGGCTCAACTCGACTTGCCCCGGATCGCCACCGAGCTGATCGGCACCAGCAGGATGCCGCGGCCTTCGGCGGCCTTGGCCCAGATCGCGATGCGCTCGATCGAGGCCGGAAGCGCATTGGCCATGCCGACCGCGAAGCCGCGCTCGCGCGCCGTCTTCTCCAGGCGGGCGAGCGCCCGGTCGATCTCGCCCGCGGCCGGCACCGCATCGAGCGTGAGATCAGCCTTGGCGTAGGACAGGTTGTTGGCACCGGCGATCTGGCCCGCCAGGCTGCGGGGAGAGCTGCCGTCCTCCACATAGATCAATCCGCGCTTGGCGGCTTCGCGCAGCACCGGCGCGAGCGCCGGCTCGGATGCCGTGAAGCGGCCCCCCATGTAGTTGGCGATGCCCACATAGCCCTGCAATCGGCTCATCAGCCAGTGCAGCCGCTCGACGTTCTGGTTGGGATTGAGTGATGTCAGCAGGGTTTGTGGCCCCGGATCGTTGTCCGGATAGTCGAATGGCTCCATCGGCACCTGCAGCAGCACCTCGTGCCCGTCGTCGCGCGCCCGCGCCGCCAGACGGTCGAGATCGGCCCCATAGGGAGCGAACCCGAAGGTCACCGGGCCTGGAAGCTTGGCGAGCGCGTCGCTGGTGCCGAGCGCGCTGATCCCCAGCCCGGTCACCACGATCGCGATCCGCGGCGCGTTCGGCCGATCCGCCAGGGCTTTGACGGGTTGCGCGAAGACGTCCGCCGGACGGGTGCCGTCCGGGGCGATCCGCGGGATCGGGCCGCTTTTGGAAGCCTCTACGAAGCGCTGATCGGTGACCGGCTTGCCGGTGCCTTTGTCGGCTCCTTGGCCCGGGATCACCACATCCTGGCGCTTGCCGTTGCTGCCGTCGATGATGGTGACCGTGTTGGGCGCCGTGGTCGCCGGACCGGCCGGCGGGCCGTCGCCGTTCGGCGGGCCATCGTAGCGGTTGGGGCGCGCGCGATCGGCCTCGATCGGGTGTGCCGGGAGCGCCTCGACGGATTTGCTGTCCGGAGCGCTCGCACCGGCATGCAGGTCGACCGCGGCCACCACTATCGGCTCGCCCCCGAGCGGGCCGTCAGCAAACAGGGTCCAGCCCAGGAACAAGACGGCGAAACAGCCGAGCGCGCCGGCGAATCCCCACATCGCCGCGGCCCGGGCCATGCCGGCCCACTTTTCGTATTTCTGGCTCTTGCGGCTCTTGCGGCGGCGCAGGCCGAGCGGAGCGCTCAAGTCATCGGTCAAGACACCCTCGCGAATCAATCATCCCGCGAATCAGCATCGCAAGACTAGGCATCCGCAGTCGTTAACCGTTCGTTTACCGCGTCCGAGGGCAAACGTGATGTGGCTTGACTGTGCGTAGGGGCGGGCCGTGTGCCCGCCCTCCTCGCCACCGGATTGGCCCGATGGGCGACCACAAGGGTCGCCCCTACCAACGAACCGATCCCTCAACTTTAGTTGAAGCTCGACTAGGGGGCGAAGACGCCTCAAGCGGCGGTTTGTACCGCGGCGGTTTGCACCTGTGCGCTCTCGCGGCCTGCAGTGCATGCTTCCACCAAGCTGACAGGCGTCGCGGGACCTGCGTTTGCCTCGGCCCCGAATATGCGGCACAGCGCCGCCATGGCGGCCTCGAATTCGTTTGCCGGTGCAGGACGAGAGTCCGCCTGGCTGCGGCAGCTGAGGATGAAAAAATCGTGTGCAACGTCGGCCGGAACCTCCGCCCGGACCACGCCGTCGCCGCACCTGCGCCGCTCCCACTGGTTGGCGATCACGCGCCTGCGGGCGTCCGCCGCATCGCAGCCGAATGCCTGCTGAATTTCGTCGAAGCTGAGCCAGACTTGGGCCATGGATGCCTCCGGACACTTGGTTCCGCTCGCATGTTGCCCTCCGGTCCTTAACGGCTTCCGGAGCCGTACTGGCGTTTTTCAGGCATGGTAATGAATCCGTCAAAGCGGTCTCGCGGGTTGCGCTCGGCGCCGCGCAAGCCGCGCCGGGGCTCGGGTCCCAAACGCAAAACGGGGCGGCCCGAAGGCCGCCCCGTGGCGCAAATCGAGCGAGCAGGCCGCTCTATTCAGTTCGGCACTCCGAGCTTCGGGTCGGGCGGGAAGGCTGCGTTCTTCTGCACCCCGCGGATGAGATCGAGCGCGGCATGCAGCGCCTTGTCGTCCTTGGCGTCCGGCGGCACATAGGCCTGCGAGCCGGTGCCCTCGTCGCCTTCGGCCTTCAGATGCCCGCGCAGCGAGGCTTCGCCCTTGGTGTCGGTGCGCAGCTTGAGGTCGTCCGGCACGTCTTGCAGCACCTCGATGTCGGGCACGATGCCCTTGGCCTGGATCGAGTGGCCGGACGGGGTGAAGTAGCGCGCCGTGGTCAGCCGCAGCGCCCCGTTGCCGGAGCCGAGCGGGATGATGGTCTGCACCGAGCCCTTCCCGAACGAGCGCGTGCCCAGGATGGTGGCGCGCTTGTGGTCCTGCATCGCGCCGGCCACGATCTCGGAGGCCGAGGCCGAGCCGCCGTTGACCAGCACGATCACCGGCTTGCCCTTGGTGAGATCGCCGGGGCGGGCGTTGAAGCGCTGGATATCCTCCGCGTTGCGGCCCCGGGTCGAGACGATCTCGCCCTTCTCCAGGAAGGTGTCGCAGACCGAGATCGCCTGGTCGAGCAGGCCGCCCGGATTGTTGCGCAGGTCGATCACGTAGCCCTTGAGCTTGTCGCCGTCCTGCGCCGTGATGTCGGTGATCGCCTTCTTCAGGCCCTCGGTGGTCTGCTCGGTGAACTGGGTGATGCGGATATAGCCGACGTCGTCGCCTTCCGAATGCGAGCGCACCGAGAGCACCTTGATGACCTCGCGGTTGAGCGTCATCTCGACCGGCTTGTCCTGGCCCTTGCGGATGATCCTGATCTTGATCTTGGTGTTCACCGGGCCGCGCATCTTGTCGACCGCCTGGTTGAGGGTGAGGCCCTGCACCGGCTCGTCGTCGATATGGGTGATGTAGTCGTTCGCCATCACGCCGGCCTTGGCGGCCGGGGTCTCGTCGATCGGCGCCACCACCTTGATGACGCCCTCCTCCATGGTGACCTCGATGCCGAGCCCGCCGAACTCGCCGCGGGTCTGCACCTGCATGTCGCGGAAGCTCTTGGCGTCCATATAGCTCGAATGCGGATCGAGCCCGGTCAGCATGCCGTTGATCGCGGTCTCGACCAGCTTGGCGTCGTCGGGCTTCTCCACATAGTCGGAGCGCACCCGCTCGAACACATCGCCGAACAGGCTCAGCTGCTTATAGGTGTCCGCGCCCGCCGCCTTCGCGCTCGAGCCGTCGAACACGATCCGGGGCTGCGTGGTCATCAGCGTCAGGGCCGCGCCTGCCGCCGCACCGAGGAGAATGAGGGAAGTCTTGCGCATCATCCGCGAACCTTCTCGCCGTCACTTGTCGCCCACCATGGGCCGGGGTCGACGGGTGTCCCGTCCTTGCGAAACTCGACGTAGAGCACCGAGCTGGCCTGTCTTGAGCCGGCCGCCAGTGCAGCGGGCACCTGGCCCCCGCCACCGCCCATCACTGCAACGGGCTCGCCCGTCACCACGAACTGCCCCAGATCGACTGAGATCCGGTCCATCCCGGCCAGGAGCACATGATAGCCGCTGCCGGCATTGAGGATCAAGAGTTGGCCGTAATTGCGGAACGGTCCGGCATAAACCACCCAGCCGTCGCACGGGGCGGTGATCTGGGCGCCCGGCCGGGCCGCCACGGTGAGACCCTTCTCGGTGCCGCCAACGCCGTCGGGCGCGCCGAACTCCTTGATTCGCGCGCCATTGACCGGCAGCGGCAGCCGGCCCTTGGCGCTCGCAAAGGCGATGGCGGGCGCGAGCCGCCCCGGATCGCTCAGCGCGGCGAAATCCGGCCGCCCTTCGGCAGCCTTCTCCTCCCGTCCGATCCGCGCCGCGAGGCCCGGGTCGAGCTTTGCGATCAGGTCCTTGAGATTGTCCGCCTGGCGGGCGAGCTCGCCGGCGCGGGCGCGCTCCTGCGCGAGTGCCTGCTCGCTGTCGGCCTGCTGCTTCTGGCGCTGATCGGTCAAGAGGCCCAGGCGCTGGCGTTCCAGGCCCAGGCCCAGGAGCTCGCGTGCCAATCCGTCGCGTTCGCCGGCGATCTGCGCCCGCAGCGCCGTCAGCTCGGCGAGATCGGCGATCAAGAGGTCGGCCGCCTGGCGCATCTCCGGCAGCACCGCGCCCAGCATCATGGCGGACCGCAGCGACTGCAAGGCATCCTGCGCCGTGACCATGAGGGCCGGCGGCGGATGGCGGCCGATGCGCTGCAGCGCCGCCAGCACCTCGGCCATGACGCTGCGCCGCTCCTCCAGGGATTGCCGCAGCATCTGCTCGCGGGCGTCGAGCGGCTTGAGCCGGTCCTGCGTCGCCGCCACCTCGGTCTCGACCGCGCGAATCCGCGCCGCCGCATCGATCAGCTGTTGATTGAGCTTACGGCGGTCCTCGCCGATCGCCTCGATCTCGCGCCTGAGCTCGGCTTCGGCCTCGCTCGCCCGTTTCTGCTCGGTGCGGACCGCTTCCAGATCCTGGGCGCCTTTTTTCGCCGTTTCGAGATCGGGCTGCGGCTTGGCGGGCGTCCCGGGGCTCGCCGGCCGGAACGGCAGATACGGAATTTCGCCGTTCTGCCGCGCCGGCGCCTGTGCGCCTGCGCTCGCGAGCCCGAGCGCCATGGCCAGCACCGCCAGCAAGGCGACGCCGCAAGCGCGGGTGAGCGGCGTCAAAACCCGTATAGTCGCGGACTGCATCAAAGCCAGCCCAATCCAAATCCAGCCCCAGACCCGACTAGATACTCCGATTCGCGCCGTATTGCGGCCGCCGACGCGATCGCCGACCAACGATCATGCCCGATGATAGGGGTGTCCGCCCAGAATCGTCACCGCCCGGTAGAGCTGCTCCAGCAGCATGATCCGCACCAGCTGATGCGGCCAGGTGAAGGCGCCGAACGCCAGCGCCAGATCGGCCTTGTCGCGCAGGCTGGGCGCCAAGCCGTCGGCGCCGCCCAGGATGAACACGAGCGCCGGCCGGTCGGCGGCCCGCCACTCCTGCAGGCGGCCCGCGAAGGCGGCGCTGTTCATGGCCGCGCCGCGCTCGTCCAGGATCACCGTGACGGCGCGCTCCGGGATGACGTTGGCGATGGCGATCGATTCCTCGAGCATGCGCCGCTCGACATTGTCGGCGCGGCTCTCCTTGATCTCGACCACGTCGAAGGCCTGCAGGCCGAGCTTGCGGCCGAAATCGACCGCCCGCTTGCGATAGCGCTCGGCCAGCTCGCGCTCCGGACCCTGCTTCAAGCGACCGATCGCGGCGATCAGGATGCGCATGCGCCGCCCGCGGGGCTCGCGCTCAATTGGCCTGCCGGCGCAACGCCTGGCCGGGCGCCCACATGTTCTCGAGATTGTAGAAGGTGCGCACTTCGGGACGGAACACGTGGACGATCACGTCGCCGGCGTCGATCAGCACCCAGTCGCAATTCGGCATGCCTTCGACCCGCACATTGCGCAGGCCGGCCGCGGCCAGATCCTTGAGCAGATGATCCGCGATGGCGCCGACCTGGCGATTAGACCGGCCCGAGGTCACCACCATGGCGTCCGCGATGGTGGTCTTGCCGGCGAGATCGATGGTGACGGTATCCTCGGCCTTCATGTCGTCGATACGGGCGAGGACGAGGCGAAGAGTCTCCTTGGCGTCAGGACGCACCTTGGCGACTTTTTCGGGGGCGCGACGGGCGCGAGCCCGGGGGATTGCAGATGTGGGCAGGGGGCCTTTCCTTTCAATGGCGATTGCCGCGCCTAACATAGGCATGGCGGGTCAACGGTTTCAACCTTTCGCAGTTCCGCAATCCTTAATATGCGCGATTTGGGCGTCTCAATCATGACGACGTCTGCGGCGGGTTCGCACGGGCCGCCCGCAATGCGGTCGAGGACAGCGGCGATTTGAGGCCATGAAGGTAAATCCAGGCCGGCGGGCGGCGATCCGCCAGCACCCAGGCTTGCCCATCCGGCAGCCGGTAGCGCGCGAGCGCCTGTCCGGCCAGGCCCGCGGTGGCGTAGAGGCTCGGCCCCAGACGGTCGATCACCGCGATCGGCACCATGGCGGCGATGTCGCGCCACTTCTGCCAACGGGGAAAGCTGCGCAGGTTGTCGGCCCCCATGATCCAGACGAAGCGCACCCCCGGGCAGCGGGCCAGGAGGTAGCGCAGGGTGTCATGGGTGTAGTGCGCCCCGATCGCCGCCTCGAAGCCGGTAACGCAGATGCCAGGGTGGTGCGCCAGCGCCCGGGCGGCCGCGATGCGCTGCGGCAACGGCGCCAGGCCGTGGCTGTCCTTGAGCGGATTGCCCGGCGTCACCAGCCACCAGACCCGGGCGAGGTCGAGCCGCTTCATGGCGATCAGGCTGGCGGCCCGATGGGCCGCATGGGGCGGATCGAAGCTGCCGCCGAACAGGCCGATCCGCATGCCGGGGGCATGGGGCGGGATGCGCAAGCTGTTGCCTGCCGCGCCTGCTGGGCCGCCCTGATCCGTCAATGCCGGGACCCGATGCTGGAGGCGCAGCCCGTGGCGCCGCTCACGGCCTGATCTGCCCGGACCCGCGCACGCGGTATTTGAAGGTAGTGAGCTGCTCTACCCCGACCGGGCCGCGCGCGTGGAAGCGGCCGGTCGCGATCCCGATCTCGGCCCCGAAGCCGAACTCGCCGCCGTCGGCGAACTGGGTCGAGGCATTGTGGAGCACGATCGCCGAATCGACCTCGCTCAGGAATTTCTCCGCCGCCGCTTGGTCGGCGGTGACGATGGCGTCGGTGTGGTGCGAGCCGTAGCGCTCCACATGGGCGATCGCGCCCTCCACCCCATCTACCAGCTTGGCCGCGATGATGGCGTCGAGATATTCGGTCGACCAGTCCGCTTCGCTCGCCGGCTTCACCCGCCGGTCGACCGCCTGCACGGCCGGATCGCCGCGCACCTCGCAGCCGGCCGCGAGCAGCATGTCGATCAAGGGCGCCAGATGGGTGGCCGCGCCGGCGCGGTCGACCAGCAAGGTCTCGGCCGCCCCGCACACGCCGGTGCGGCGCATCTTGGCGTTGAGCACGATCGATTTGGCCATGTCCGGCGCCGCCGCCTGGTCCACATAGACATGGCAGACGCCCTCCAGGTGTGCGAACACCGGCACCCGCGCCTCCGCCTGCACGCGTGCCACCAGATCCTTGCCGCCGCGCGGCACGATCACGTCGACGGCGCCATCGAGGCCGCCCAGCATCAGACCGACCGCCGCGCGATCGCGGACCGGTACCAGGGCGATGGCTGCCTCCGGCAGGCCGGCTTGCCGCAGCCCTTGCGCCAGCGCCGCGCGGATGGCGCGATTGGAGCGCTGGCTCTCCGAGCCGCCGCGCAGGATCGCCGCATTGCCGGCCTTGAGGCACAGCACCCCGGCATCGGCGGTGACGTTGGGGCGGCTCTCGTAGATGATGCCGACCACGCCGAGCGGCACCCGCACCCGCTCGATGGTCATGCCATTGGGCCGTGTCCAGCTCGCCATCACGGTGCCGACCGGATCGTTCAGGTCGCGCACCACCTCGACCCCGGCCGCCATTGCGGCGACGCGCTTTTGATCGAGCGCCAGCCGGTCCAGAAACGCCGCGGTCGCGCCGCCCGCCTTGGCCTCGGCCAGGTCCTCGGCATTGGCGGCGAGAATCTGGCTCTCGGTGGCCCGGATGGCTTGCGCCATCGCGGCCAGCGCCGCGTTCTTCTGCGGCGCCAGCGCCAGCGCCAGCACGCGCGCGGCGCCCTTGGCCTCGCGGCCGATCTCGCGCATCAACCCGGCGATGTCGGGCGTGCCTTCGATGGTCTTGAACGGTGCGGTCATGGCTTTGGTCCGGGCGCTTCCTACCATGTTCGGCGCAGCTTCGCGAGCCGGCCGGCCGTGTTGCCGGCGGCCGTCCCCCCATGTAAGGAGGCCCGATCAAGTCGCCAATGGCGCCGGTTCGGGGCGGCCGTAACTGTCAATCTCGGGGATGATCGAGCCATGAAGCTGAAAGACAGGATCGCGGTGGTCACCGGCGCTGGCCGCAATATTGGCGAGGCGGTCGCCCAGCTGTTCGCCGCCGAAGGCGCCAAGGTCGCAGTCGTGGATCTGGATCGCGCGCGCGGCGAGCGCGTCGCCGCGGCGATCACCGCCGCCGGCGGCACCGCCGCGGCCTTCGTCACTGATGTATCGAAGGCCGGCGAGGTGGCGGCGCTGGTCAAGGGCGTGGTGGCGCGCTTCGGCCGCATCGACATCCTGGTCAACAACGTGGCGGTCTCCGACAACAAGAGCATCCTGGAGATCACCGAGGAGGATTGGGACCGGGTCATGAACGTGACCCTCAAGAGCCAGTTCCTGATGTCCAAGCAGGTGGCGCACCAGATGATCGCGCAGGGCGGCGGCGGCAACATCCTCAATGTCGGCTCCACGTCAGGCTGGCAGGGCCGCCGCCGCGCCATCGCGTACTCGGCCGCCAAAGGGGCGATCGCCAATTTCACCCGGGCGCTGGCGGTGCAGCTCGCGCCCCACAACATCCGGGTCAACGCCATCGTGCCCAACAAGATCGGCTCGCCGGTCGGCCGCGAGGAGTTCGATCCCACCCGCCCGGTCGAGAACATGCTCAAGCGCCCCGGCCAGCCCGACGAGGCCGCCCGGGCCATCCTGTTCCTGGTGAGCGACGATTCCTCGTTCATCATCGGCGAGAATCTGTTCGTCGACGGCGGCACCATGGCGATGGATCATACGTCTTAGATGTTTGGCTTCCGACGACAGGACCCCACCGGTGTCATCGTCCGCGAAGGCGGACGACCCAGTAACCACTGAACTATCATTGGTCAGCAGAGGTGCTTCACGGAAAGCGCGCGGATTACTGGATGCCCGCCTTCGCGGGCATGACACCGAGGGGTTTGGCCGCGGCCGCATGGATGGAATAAACGCGCTCAGCCCAACCAAGCCCGCCATTCCGGCCAGTCATTCACCAGCGCCGCGAGCGCTTCGTAGCCACCCCGGCCCGGATGCGCGCCGTCGCCTTGGGCGATCTCGCGCATCCACGTTGACGATGCCTCGAGCCGATCAAACACATCGAGAAATGGAACGCCGAGCTCGCGGCAGGCGGCGCTCAAGGCCGGGATGAGCTCCCGCACGCGCGCGTTGACGTCAGCCTCGGCAATCGGCGTCGGGCCGATCATGAGCGCGGGTGCGCAGGCCGCCGCAGCATTCAATATGGCCCGCGCATTTGCAATTGTTTGTGCCGGCGGCACCCTGCACGCTCCGCTTTCGAGAACGCAGTCGTTGACGCCGAACGAGAACACCAGGCGGCGCGCATGCTCGGCCGGCAGGCGAAGCTCCGCCTCCCGGCGCCAGCGCCCCAGAATGTCGGCGCTGGTGTCGCGCCGAATTCCCAGATTGTAGCTGGTCACGTCGACGCCGCGTTGCCGCGCGGCCACGCAAACGCGGCCGACCCAGCCGAGGCAATCGGGATCGCCGGTGCCGTTGACGATGCTGTCGCCGAAGAAGCAGATTCGCATGTTCTTGGTCTGCGATGGTGGTGTGCGTGGCGTTGCCGCTCGCGCAGTCGTCCCTGCGAAAGCAGGGACCATACTCCGTGCCCTATCGATCAGCTGCCATAGCCCGTCGAAGACGGGCGTAAACGCCCTGGTGGTATGGGTCCCGGCTCTTCGGCCGGGACGACCGAGGATTTGTGGGTGGAATCAACAACGTTACTGCGTCTTCGTCCGCTTGCTCCCGGTCCAGTCCGGCGGGTTGGCGGCCTTGATGCGGCGGGCTTCCTTGACCAGCTCCTTGACGGCGCCGGTGACCGGCAGCGACAGGCCGGATTTGTCGGTCATCTCGGCCACCACCTGCATATCCTTGAGCGCCCAGGTGAAGGTGATCATGTCCCAGTCGCTCAGCGCAGCCGAGGCGCCGGAGCTGATCTGCAGGGCGTCGCGCAGCTTGACCAGATCGATGCCGGTGGTCTCGGCCAGCCGCCCGGCCTCGATCAGCCCGACCGAGTTGATCCACAGCAGCAGGTTGTTCATGGTCTTGCCGACCTGGCCGTGGCCGACCTCGCCCAGGTGCGCATAGTCGGAGCAGAAGCAGCCGTAGACGGCCCGGCCGCGCTCCACCACATCGGGCTTGCCGCCCACCATGGCGAGCAAGGTGCCTTCGTCGGCCGCCCAGCGGCCGCGGCAGATCGGGGCATCCAGCACGCCGATGCCTTTGGGCGCCGCGGCCTTGTCGATCGCCTGCACGGTGTGGGGCGAGACCGTCGAGGAGATCGCGATGATGGCGCCTTTGGGGAGATTGGCGATGAGGCCATCGGGCCCGTGCGCCACGGCATTGACCTCGTCCGTATAGCCGACGCCGAGAATGACGAAATCGGCCGCGCGGGCGAGCCGCGCCGGCGAATCCGCGGTGGCGGCGCCGGCTTCGCGCGCCTTGGCGAGCTGCGCCTGATCGAGATCGCAGGCCGTCACCGCATAGCCGTGCTTGACCAGGTGCTTGAGCATGGCGAGCCCCATCCGCCCGACCCCGACGATGCCGATCCGCTCCTTGGCTGCGTCCATTTGAGCCTCTCTGGTTTGATTGGTGGGCGATCAGGTGGGCCGCACCTGATCCTGCGTTACGCCTTGGCCTTGAGGAGCGCGGCGAGCGGCTTGGCCGGGTCGGCGAGATCGGCCGCATCGACCGGCACGCGGCGCTCGATCAGGCGACGCGCCACCGCGATGTCGCGCTGCGCATTGATGCCCAGCACATAGCCGACCCGATCGCCGGCGAGATCGAACCGCAGCATGGCGTTGGGCCCGATCTGCCGGCGCACCTGGACGCTCGGCGCCGCCAGCGGCCAGCCCATGCCCTGGATGTAGAGATCGTATTGCTCCGACCAGAACGAGGGCGTGGTGTTGTAGGTCGCCTCGCCGCCCGCGGCATTGCGGCCCGCCACCGCGCCGTGCTCCTGCGCGTGACGCCAGTTCTCCAGCCGCACCGGGCCGCCGGGCCCGGGAAAGCGCGTGCAATCGCCCGCCGCCAGGATGCTGCGATCCGAGGTGAAGCAATGATCGTCGACCAAGATGCCGTCCTGCGTGTCGAGGCCGGCCGCCTTGGCGAGCCGGTCGTCCGGGACGACCCCGGTCCCGACCACCACCAGGCCGGCGGCGAAAGTGTCGCCCGGCGTTTCGACCGCGATGCGGCCATCCGGCAGCGCGTGCGTTCCGGTGATGGCGGTGCCGAGATGAATGTCGACCCCGCGCGCGGCGTGGTGCGCCTGGATGAGCCCTGAGGTTTCCGCATCGCAGACGCGGCCCAGGATGCGCGGCGCGAGCTCGAGCACGGTGGTCTTGATGCCGAGCTCGGCCGCCGAGGCCGCCACCTCGAGGCCGATCAGCCCGGCTCCGACCACGACCAGGTCGCGGCTGCGCGCCAGCTCCTCGCGCAGCGCCAGCGCCTCGCCGTGGTGGCGCAGGTAGTGGATGCGCGGCTGTCCGGGCGGAAACATCGGCAGCACTCGGTTGATCGAGCCGGTCGCCAGCACCAACGCGTCATAGGGGATGCGCTCGCCCGCCTCCGTCAGCACGGCGCGCGCGCCGCGGTCGACGGCGGCGCCGCGCGCGCCCGGCTTGAGCGTGATCCCGTGTCCCGCGACCCCGCCCGGGCCGGCAATCGGGGCCTCGTGCGGCTTGGCCTTGCCGGTCAGCACCGCCTTCGAGAGCGGCGGCTTCTCGTAGGGCTCGCAGAGCTCGTCGGTGAGGAGGAGGATGTCGGCCGACGGGTCCTGCTGCCGGGCCCCGAGCGCGGCTCCCACTCCCGCCGGGCCGGCCCCGACGATGACGATCCTGCGGGCGGTGCTCATCGCGCGGGTTGGCTCGTTCGGTCAGTGATGGAATGATCCTGGACGGCCGGGCGGCCGCGCTTGGCGTTCAGGCTCGCAGCGCCGCCAGCATGGTCTCGATGTACTCGTCGTCGTTGGCGATGACCAGCATGGAGGCATGCGGCCGCAGGCTGGCGAGCGTCTTGGAAAGCTCCTCGTCCGACTTCGATTTGCTGTCGATGATCAGCGCCGTGATCATCACCTTGCGCGCCCCGCAGGCCTCTGCGATCACCGCCGCCGCCTCCGCCCCGGTGCCGGCCGCCGCCACCATCACCACCAGGTCGGCGGTCGCCACCTCGTCGACCAGATCCTTGGTGCGGCCGGCGAGATCGCTGAGCCAGGCCTTCATGGTCCAGCCCTCGCCGCCGCGCGGCGCGCCGTCGAACTTGGGCGCGGTGAGGAAGCTCGCGCGCTGCCATTTACCCTGCGCCAGCCGCTTGACCACCAGCTCGCTCGGCGCATCGAGCGCCACCACCTTGATGGCCCGCGGCTTGGAATTGGGATAGTCGATCCGGAACCGCGCCTCCTCGGCGGTGGTCATCCGGGCGCTTTCACTCAGCATAGCGTCTCTCCATTGTCAGGCTAAGACATATAGCCCGGGGCGGCCGGGCGCCAGAGACCCGGGCGCGCCGCGCCAACGCTCCGCGCCAGCAGTTGACTGGGCCCGATGTTCGGCTAAATCCAAGCCGCCTGGCGTCGATGGTGCGCTGGCGCCAACTCAGGAGACCCTACCGCATGGCCAACCGGATCGATCTGTGCGACGCCGCCGACGTGGCGCCCGGCGCGGCCCTCAAGGTCGAGGCCGAAGGGCTGACGCTCGCGGTGTTCAACGTCGAGGGCGAGTATTACGTGACCGACGACGCCTGCACGCACGGACCAGGCTCGCTATCGGAGGGCTATATCGAGTGCGACGTGGTGGAATGCAATTTCCACAACGGCCAGTTCAACATCAAGACCGGCGCGGTGGTCTCCCCGCCCTGCATGATCCCGGTCAAGACCTACCCGACCACGGTGGAGAACGGCCGGGTGCTGATCGACGCGGAGTGAGCGGATTCCGGCCCTTCATTTGTCATCACCGGGACAAGCCCGGTGATGACAAGAAAAAGGCTCCGCCTCACCGGTGCTGCGTAATCGTATCCACCAGCGCCAGCCGGCCCTTCTTCACCTCGGCGAGCGCACGCTCCAGTGCCGGGCGCACGTCCTTGGGATTGTCGATCGGGCCTTCGCCCCAGCACCCCATCGAGCGCGCCAGCGAGGCGAAGTCCGGCTCGGGGCCGTAGAGGTCCATGCCGATATGGGCGTTGGCCTCGTCGGTGCCGCGCAGCTTGGCCATGCGGATCTGGTGCGCCCAATCGTTGTAGTAGGCGCGGTTGTTGTGCATCACCACCAGCATGGGAATCTGATACTTGGCCGCCACCCACAGCGCCCCGGCATCGAACATCAGGTCGCCGTCGGGCTGGATGTCGACCACGAGGCGGCCGGCGGCCTTGTGGGCGAGCGCCACGCCGAGCGAGATGCCGATCTGGGTCGCGGTGCCGAGCTCGACGCCCGGGTGCCGGTAAGGCTTGTCGAAGTCCCACAGCTTGCGCACCTGCTGCTTGAGGGTGTTGGCGGTCAGCACCCAGTCCTCGGTCCGGATCACCTCCCAGATCTCGAGCGACAGCCGCGCAAAGGTGATTGGCGAGGCGTCCCAGTTCTGGTGCGCCTCCTCCTGCCACCTCGCCCAGACCTCATCGTGGCGCTTGCCGATCGCGACCTTCCGCTCGGCGATGCGGTTTTGCAGCTTGGGATCGGCCGCGATCCTCGCCTTGCAGATGCGGGTGAGCTCCGGGATGCCGAGCGCGGTGTCGCCCAGCGCCCGCACCGAGACCGGCTGCATCCGGCAATAGTCCATCGACCATTTGCTGATGCCGACCTCGCCGAAGCCGATCTCCGCGAAATCGCAAGCTTCCGGCACCAGGGTCTCGATCGTGCGGTTGGTGCTGTTGAGGTCGGTCAGCGACTTCTCCCAGTCGCGCACGTCGAGGCCCAGCACCAGATCGGTGTGGCGCAGCGACGCCTTGTCCATGCTCAGGCAGAGCGGATGCTTGTTGGGGAAGTTGAGCGCGTTGTTGATGTCCCACACCGCCGCCCCGGCGGTCTCGGCGAGCTCCACCAGCTGCGCGAATCCGCCCGGCCGGCGGCCCGCATATTCGGCCAGCAGGAGCGGATGCTCGGCCCGCATGAGCTTCTCGGCGATCGCCGCGATGGCGCGCGGATCGGGCGCCATCGGCGCCGGGGTCGCGACCGCGCCGGTGGGCGGCAGCGGGATCTCGCGGGTCAGCGGATCCTCCTGCAGGGCGGCGTCGTAGCACATGTAGACCGGGCCCTGCGGCTCGGTGGTCATGACCGAATAGGCGCGCGCGAAGGATTCCGGCACGCCGTCGATCGCGGTCGGCTGGTAGTCCCATTTGACGAAATCGCGGATGGCGTTTCCCTGCACCAGCGCGGTGTGGGTCCAGTCGATGTGCGGCCGCCGTCTCGCCTCGTCCATCGGGCCGGTCGCCCCGATGATGAAGATCGGCACCCGGTCCAGATAGGCGTAGTAGATCGCCATGGTGGCGTGCAGCAGCCCGACCAGGTTGTGCAGGATCACCGCCATCGGCTTGCCGGAGGCTTTGGCATAGCCGTGGGCGATCTGCACCGCGATCTCCTCGTGCTGGCACAGCATCATGGGCGGCTCGTTGCCGCCGTAGTTGACCAGCGAATCGTGCAACCCGCGAAAGCTCGCGCCCGGATTGAGCGTGATGGCCGGAAAGCCGTAGCGCTTGATCAGGTCGACGATGATATCGGACTGCCAGCCGCGGTAGTTCTGGTTGGTGCCCGGCTCGCCGCCCGGCGACGGTGTGGTTTCCTGCATCGATTGGCCTTTCAGTCTGCGCTGTCATGCCCGCGAAGGCGGGCATCCAGTAAACGCAAATGCAGATTTTTCATTGAAGCGTTGGTGGTTACTTGGTCGTCCGCCTTCGCGGACGATGACAGCGGAGGGTCATCAGGTTGGTTTCTCTTAGCATCATTTCGGGTTGAGCACCGCCGCCGCCTTGGCGGCGATGTCGGCGGGGGTCTGGTAGACCTCGTGGACCAGCTTCTCGATGTCGGGGCCGCTCACCGGATTGATCTCGAGCTGCGCGGTTTCGGCTTCGGCCAGGAACTCCTTGTCCTTCATGGTGTCCATGAAGCCCTGGCGCAGCGCCTCGACCCGCTCCTTGGGCAGGCCGGGTGGCGCCAGATAGGGCCGGCCCATCACCTGGCGGGCGAAGATCAGCTTGAGGATCTGCTTCTGCTCGTCGGTCTTGGCGAGATCGGTGACCAGCGGAACGTCCGGCAGGTCCGGATGCTTGGACAGCGCCAGCTGGATCAGTACCACGATCTTCTTCTGCGCCAGCCAGTCCTTGTGGGTCGCCTGCACGCTCGACCACGACCAGCCGCAGCGGCCCTGCACCTCGCCGCGCTCCATCGCCAGGTTCACGTCGTTGCCGCCCGGGTAGCCGGCGATCACCTTCATCTTGGTACCGAGCACGGCGTTGAGGATTTGCGGGAATACGTCGGTGTCGGCACCGCCGCCGGTGCCGCCGACCGTCATCGGCTTGGTATAGAGATCGTCGAACTTGGTGATGCCGGAGCCCTGCCAGGCCACGCAAACGCTGACCTCGTTGGTGGCGCTGCCGAGCCAGGTGAATTTGCCGGCATCGAACTGGGCGTTCTTGTTGCCCAGCATCGGATCGAAGGCGATGCCGCGTCCGATGGTGCCGATCTCGGTGCCGTCCTTGGGGGCCGCCGTATAGAGCCAGTTGGCGAGCCGCAGGCTGCCGGCCCCCTGCATGTTCTTGGGGATCACGGCGGGCGCGCCCGGGATGTGCTTGCCGAGGTAGCGCGCGACCTCGCGCGCGTAGACGTCATAGCCGCCGCCCGCGCTATAGCCGATCTCCATGTTGACGGTGCGGCCCTTGAAGAAGGCCGCGGCGTCTTGCGCCCGGGCGTCCGGAATCCGGGCGCCCAGAACCATAATCGCAATGAGGAAAGGCGAAGCCTGCGCCAGCGTCGCAAGGCGGGTGCCGGGCGCGAAATTCTGCATGTCGGTTCTCCTTGCCCCCGCGCCACGGCATTCCGTTGCAGGAACGCCGCAAACGCAAGCCGGCCGCCTCAGGCATATCGCCGCACGCGCGGGCGCGCCGACCCGGGAAGCAGGACGACCGATCGAGGGGCTCAGAAGCCGGGGGCGTTCTCGAGCTGATCGAGCCAGTCGAATCCCATCTCCTTGATCATGCGGTTGCTCATGACGATGAGCCGGGCTTCCTTGGTGGCGAAGTGCTGATGATTGGTGAAGGGCGGGATGTAGATGTAGTCGCCCTGCTTCCATTCGAACTTCTTGGGCTCGTCGGCCCATTCCCACAGGAACTTGTCCTGGCAATCGAACTTCATGTCCCAGTGCAGGTCGTAGCCGGAGCCTTCCACCACGAAGGTCAGCTCTTCCCACATGTGCCGGTGCTTGCCGGAGCGCTCGCCGTCCTTGAGGAACAGCATGTAGGCCTCGACGCACAGCTCGGGCGTGTTCATGCGGTGATTGATCAGGTGCTTGATGAGCCCGTCGGGAGAACGCTCCCAGGGCATGTCCTCGGCCACCACCACGTTGGGCCGGGTCGCATATTCCTTGCGGAACTCCGCCGACTTCAGGATCTCCTCGGCCCGCCAGTTGCAGGTCTTGTTGCCGGACAGGGCGTGCTTCTTGTCTTCGATCGCGCTCATTGCGGTGCTGCTCCTGCGGGCTTGCTCAAAGGTCGGTCGGCGGCGAATAGGGCTTGTCGTCCGGCGCGCGCTCGGGCGGCCATTCCACCATCTTCTGCAACAACAGGTGCATGAACAGGAACAGCGGCTTGGCCTTGAACACCAGGTGGACGCATTCCTCGGTCTCGGAATCGTTGAAATGCTGATGCACGCAGCCGTTCTCGACCAGCATCACGTCGCCGGCCTTCCATTCGATCCGCCGGCCGTCGTGCACGTCGTAGCCGTGGCCCTTGAGCACGTAGAACACCGCGCTGTTGAGATGGCCGTGCTTCTGGCCGCCGGTCTTGGGCGCATAGGCCTCGATGTGGGACTCGATCGACTGGATGATGGAGGTGGCCTGCGGGCTGATGACGCTCTTGCCGAACATCTGTGGCCCGCCCTTCCAGGCCACGTCGGAGGAGGAATAGACCCGCGGCTCGTCGACCAGGGTCTTGTAGAGATGGCTGTAGGTGCCCTCGAGCGCGCGTACGAAGGTGCGCTTCTTGGCCCAACGGTCCCACTTCTGGTTCTTCTTCTCCATCTCCATGGGGTCGGGCTGGTTGTGGCCGATGCCCGCGACTGCGTCGACGAATCCCGTCATTCTTGTGCTCCTTGCTCGGCGGCTGCTGCACGCCGGGTCCCCAAGCCAGGACCGGCATTTAGTTTAAGCTGGTCATTACGCGATTGCCGCGCGGCGCGCAACGCGTCCAGCCCTCCCGCAAACGCGGCGCGCTTCCGCGCCGCAAGCACGGCGCGCTCCCTCCCCTTGCAAGGGGGAGGGTCGGGGAGGGGGTCCCGGCGCGGGCGTTAGGTAGAAACGCGCAGCCCGAACGCCGCCGCTACCGCTTCTTCGCCCGCTTGGCCTTGCGGGCGGCCGGCCGGGCAGGCGCGCGCTTGGCCGATTTGGCCGTGGCCTTGCCGCGCCGCGCCGACGCCTTGGCCGGCGTCCTGGCGGCCGGCTTGGCACCGGGCCGCGCCGTCATCGCCTCCACCTTGGCGAGCCGGACGCTCCAATACTCCCAGGTGCGGCTGAGCGTGCGCGGCGTCAGGCTGTGCTGGCTGCACATCTCGGCCTCGCCGGGGCTGAGCGTGCTGATGGTTCCCATCGCCATGGCGCGGCTCTGCAACTCGGCATTGCGGCAGGTGAACACCGAGCGGAACACGCATTCGCGCAGCGAGCGGCCCGCCAGGGTGGCGCCGTGGCGTCTTAGCAGCACCATCCAGTGCGGGCCGAGCGCGCGCGCCAGCGAAGCGCCTTCCTCCGGCTTGGTGACCACCAGAGGGGTATCGCCGAACTCGTCGTGGCTGTCCCAGAACGGCACCTTGCCGCCGAGCGAGGCGCCCAGATGCATGACCGGCACCATCTCGACCCCGGTGATGCAATAGGGCAGCACCGCAACCGCATGGTGGTGGCAGACCGAATGCACGTCGGGGCGCGCCTGATAGATGGCGCCATGGATCACCAGCTCGCTGAACAGCCGCGCGCTGGTCGGCACCACCGGCTTGGAATCGAGCGTCAGCTCCAGGATGTCCTCCGGCTGCATCAGCTCGGCCGCGCCGTAGCGGGAGATCAGATAGCGGTTCGGATTGGTGGGATGGCGGAGGCTGATATGCCCGAACGCATCGAGCACGCCTTCATTGGCGAGCACGCGATTGGCGATAGCCAATTCTTGGCGGGCTTCAGCAAGCGGATCGGGCATGGGCATTTCTCTCCTGGATTGGGATATTCTGCGTTGCGGTGTTCTTAAGCCTCTCGCGTCCGCGCTCGCAGATGGTGTCGGCGGAGAGTCGTCATTTGGTTCCATAGGTGTAAGCTTCCTCACAATCAATAGTCACATGCAGGAGGGATGCGATGCTCCAGGCTTTCACGCGCCCTGCGGTCTTGGCTCTTGTGGCTGCTTTGGGGCTTGTCGCCGGCGCCCAGGCCGATGAGCCGTTCTACAAGGGCAAGCGGCTCACCCTCCTGATCAATTTCGCGGCCGGCGGACCGACCGATATCGAGGGCCGCCTGTTCGCCAAGTATCTGGTCAAGCATATCGAGGGTCAGCCCGGCGTGATCGTGCAGAACATGGATGGCGCCGGCGGGCTGATCGGGGCGCAGTACCTGGGCGAGGTCGCGCCCCGGGACGGCACCGTGGTGGGCTATCTCAGCGGCTCGGCCTGGCTCTACGTGAGCGATCCCGACCGCTGGCGGGTGGATTTCCGCAAATACGAGTTCGTGGCCTACCAGCCCGGCACCACGGTGCATTTCATGCGCACCGACGTCAAACCCGGCATGCATGTCCCGGCCGATATCGCCAAGGCGCAGGGCCTGATCGCCGGGGGCTTGAGCGCCGATACCTCGAAGGATCTGCGGCTGCGGCTCGCGCTCGACATGCTGGGCGTGCCCTACCAATACGTCACCGGCTATCGCAGTAGCCCGCCGGCCCGCCTCGCGCTGCAGCGCGGCGAGATTTCCATGTTCTCGGAATCCCCGCCGAGCTACCGCTCCGTGGTCGAGCCCTCGCTGGTCAAGACCGGCCAGGTAATGCCGGTGTTCTACGACGAGGTCACCGATCCGCCGCCGCCGCAGAAGCAGCTGGAGGGCCTTTCGATCCCGAGCTTTCCGCAGCTCCACCGCCAGATTAAAGGCACCCTGCCGTCGGGCCAGCTATGGGAGGCCTACCGGGTGCTCAACGACATGAACTCGACCCTGCAGCGCATGATCGCGCTCGCGCCCGGCACCCCGCCGGCCGCGCTCGCGGCGCTGCGCGCCGGCATCGAGGGCCTCAACGCCGACAAGGAATTCGCCGCCGAGGCCACCCGGACCATCGAGTTCGCCCCCGACTACCCGACCGCCCCCGACATGAGCCAAAAGGTCCGCGCCATGATGGTGGCCTCGCCGCAAATGCGCGACTTCATCAACGACTACATGCGCAACCCGCCGAAGCGGTGAGCGGTCGGCGTTTGCGTGAACGGCGTCTCGTCACTGCACAGTCATGGCCGGGCATAGCCTGCGAAGACGGGCGTAAACGCCCTGATGTCCCGGCCACCCACGCCTTGGCCGCACAGCAAGACGTGGGTGCCCGGCACAAGGCCGGGCATGACAGGTGTGGATGGGCGCGACAATCACATGGCAACGTGCTCAAGCGGCGAGAGCGTGGCAAAGCGCACACCCCGGGCGTCATGGCCGGGCTTGTCCCGGCCACCCACGCCTTTGGCTGCACAGCAAGACGTGGGTGCCCGGCACAAGGCCGGGCATGACGGAGTGGATGAGGGCGTTCGCCTCAAATCACCCCCGGCACCCAGCGCTTCACCCGCGCGCAATATGCCTCGTATTCCGACCCGAACGTCGCCTTGAGCCGCGCCTCGTCGCCCCATACGCGCTTCTGGAACCACGCCGCCCGCAGCACCAGCAACGCGAGGGCGAACCACGACCAGAACGTCAGCGCCAGACCCAGCATGAAGATCAGATGCCCGAGATACATCGGGTTGCGGGTGTAGCGATAAGGCCCCACCTCCAGGATCCGCTGCGGCAGCGTCGCCATCCCGGGCCCGCCGCCGGCGTGGCCCAGCCGATAGCCGCCGACCAGCCGATACTGCCCATAGCCCCAGGCCAGCAGCGGCAATCCCCACGGCACGAAATTCAATCCGCCGCCGTGCAACGCCAGCTCGAAGCAGATCACCGCCAGCGGACACAGGATGAAGGTCTGCACCGGGGTGCGTCCGAGCCAGGACAGCAACCGATTGGACAACATTTGGGCTTCCTGATTGCGCTTTGCGTCCAACCAAATTCTCGCAGCCGACTCGCCGCCTACCTCCGCCCCTGCGTGATCACATTCAGCATCGCCGGTGTGCCGCTGCGCAACGCCGCGAAGCTGCGCTCCAACGCGGGCAGCAGGTCGCCGGGCGCATCCACGCGCTCGCCGCGGCCGCCGCAGGTGCCGATCACCTTCTCGAAATCGGGCGAGGGGTTGAGCTGCGTGATCGGCATGATATTGGCCTTGGCGGCGGCGCCGTCCGGGAACACGTCGAGGGTGGCGGAGCGCACCGCGCCCCACATGTGGTTGTTGGCCACGATGGTCAGCGTCGGCAGGTTCTCGGCGCGACCCACGAAGTGATAGGGGATCGGGTTGCCGAACATGTAGGAGCCGTCCCCGACCGTGACGATCACCTCGCGCTCGGGCGCCGCCAGCTTGGCGCCGAGCGCCGCCCCCATGCCGAAGCCGAGGCCGCCGGAGAGCAGGCTGCCCATGAAGGAGCGCGGCTGCGTCAGGTCGAGCTGAGACACCGGTACGCCGAGCTCGCTCACCACGATGGCGTTCTCGGCTTTTACCTGGTTGAGGCAATGGGCGAGCCAGGCCGGATGCACCGGGGTCTGGTCCCGGACGGTCTCGATCAGCTTCTTGCGGCGCGCCGCCAAATCCTCGCGCGCGGCCGCGATCGCCTTGCGGCGGCCGTCGGCGGAGCCGTTCTTGGCGTTCTTGAGGGCGGCGGCCAGGCACTCGCGCAGCATGGCGAGCGCAGCCCGCGGGTCGCCGGCGACCACGAGATCGGCCTCCATCTCGCGGAACGGATAGCGGCTCGCCAGCGGATCGCCGGCGATCTGGATGATCTTGGCATCGCGCCGCGGCCCGTGGGCGCCTGGAATCCACGGCACGATGCTTTCGAGCACGATCACCACGTCGGCTTTGGCGAGGAAGGTGGCGGGCTCGAAGCCCACATGCATGGAGTGGGTGCCGGGCAGGTTGAAGTCGCGCGCCTCGCTCTGGACCACCGGCAGCGCGAACTCCTCCGCCACCGCGGCGAGCGCGTCGATGGCGGCCGGATCGCGCCCGATGCAGGAGGTGATGATCAGCGGGAACTCCGCCTTGGCGATCAGGTTCGCGGCCTCCTCGACCGCGGCCCAGGCCGGCTCGGGAGCGAGCGAGCCGAGCGGGCGCACGGTGTCGCGGCGCGTCGGCACGCCCCGGTCGGTCAGCACCTCGCGCGGCAGCGTGAGATAGACCGGGCCGCGCGGCTCCGTCATGGCGATATCGAGCGCCCGGTCCACCACCGCGGCAACCGGCTGGCCGGCGCGCAGCTCGTAATCCCACTTCACGTATTCGCGCACCATGCCGCCCTGGTCGAAGGATTCCTGACCCCAATGGATCGAGCGGTTGCGCGAGCTGATGTGCCCGGTCTCGGTCAAGGGGGTGCGGCCGGCGGCCAGCAGCAGCGGTATGTTGTCGCGCGCCGCGTTGATGAGGCCGTTCATCGAGTTGGCGGTGCCCACCGTCACATGCACCATGACGGCGGCCGGCTTGCCGCAGGTGCGGTAGTAGCCATGCGCCATCGCCATGGCGACGTTCTCGTGCGGCACGGTGATGAAGCGGGGATACTTTTTCCCGCCCGCCGGCCGGGCCAGCGCCTCGACGATGGGCGCGAAATCGGTGCCCGCATTGGCGAACACGTATTCGATGCCGCGCTCGCCGAGCCGGCTCAGATAGGCCTCCGCCGACATCTCGGTGGCAGCGTCCTGCGAAGCGCCCTTGGTTTTATCGTTCACGTTGTCCATCCCGTTGCTGCAGCGGCGTGACCCTACCGTCCGTCGCCGGCCTGTCAATGAAGATGGGGCGGGGTTTCGCGGGCCCGGGTTGACCCTCGGTGTGGTCCCGGCTTTCGCAGGGACGGCGGGGTGGCGGCGGTGGGAACGAATTCCTCTCCGGGGCTTGCGTTTGGGCTTGCGGGCGGGCTACTTCGCGTGGCCCCTCCCGCCCGTTTCGCGCCTGCCGCTTTCCATGGCGGCTCGGCCTGCCGAAGGACGTTCCCGGCGCGCCGGGAGGGACCGATCGAGTGCGGGTGCGAGGAGAGAGCTTGATGGCGGACGCCAAGGACAACGAAAAGAACGACAAGGGCGCAGCCGACCTGAGCGGACATTCGCTCGCCGATCACACCTTGGGGACCAACTTCACCCACGAGCACGAGGGCGAAGCCGATCACGATCACGATCATTTCGAGTTCGACGAGGATGGCCCGCTCGAGCAGAACCCGATCTGGCTGCAGGACCATGTGACGCTGGTCAGCGTCGGCATCGATATCGGCTCGTCCGGCACCCAGGTCATCTTCTCCCGCATCAAGCTGCGCCGTTACGGGGAAGATCTCACCAGCCGCTACTACGTGGTTTCCCGTGAGACCCTCTATCAGTCGCCGGTGGCGCTGACGCCCTATCAGAGCGAGGAGCGCATCGACGATGCGGCGCTCGGCAAGATCATCGACGACGCCTATGCGGGCGCCGGTCTCCACCCCGACGACATCGACACCGGCGCCGTGATCCTCACCGGCGAGGCGCTGCGGCGCGAGAATGCCCAGGGCATCGCCCGCATCCTGTCCGAGCAGGGCGGCGAGTTCGTCTGCGCCACCGCCGGGCACCACATGGAATCGCTCCTGGCGG
Organism: uncultured Alphaproteobacteria bacterium; assembly: GCA_963721005.1. Taxonomy (GTDB): domain Bacteria; phylum Pseudomonadota; class Alphaproteobacteria; order Rhizobiales; family Xanthobacteraceae; genus VAZQ01. The sequence continues at coordinate 368,852 of CAVRHR010000004.1, forward strand.
CGTTCGGCTCCGGCGCCTCGCGGGTCTCCCACGACGAGAACAAGCGCGTCCTCAATATCGATATCGGGGGCGGCACCACCAAGCTGGCGCTGGTCGAGAAGGGCCAGGTGACCGCGACCGCCGCAGTGCATATCGGCGGCCGCCTGCAGGTGGTCGACGACGCCCGCAAGATCACCCGCCTCGACCCGGCCGGCAAGTTCCACGCCAAGCAGGCCGGGTTTTCCTGGAGCAAGGGCGACACGGTCGGGCCGCACGATCTCGATAAGGTCGCGGGCGGCATGGCCGACACCCTGGTCAAGGCTTTGACCGAGCGGCCGATGTCGCACACGGTCGAGCATCTCTACCTGACCGATGCGATTGCGGACTTCGGTCATCTCGACGGCATCATGTTCTCCGGTGGCGTCGGCGAATATGTCTACGGGCGCGAGACCCGCGACTTCGGCGACATGGGGCGGCGGCTCGGCGCCGCGATCCGCTCGCGCGTGGATTCCGGCGCGCTGCCATGGCCACTGCTGCCGGCGGGCGAATGCATCCGCGCCACCGCGCTCGGCGCTTCCGAATACTCGGTCCAGCTCAGCGGCAATACCAGCTACATCAGCAAGCCGGGCGAGCTGCTGCCGCGCCGCAATCTGCAGGTCCTGCAGCCGAATTTCGTGTGCGAGGACGTGATCGACCCCGTCAAGCTCACCAAGGCCATCCAGGCGCATTTCACCTCCTTCGACCTGATCGAGGGCGAAGGCGAGGTGGCGCTGGCGCTACGCTGGCTGGGGCTGCCGTCCTACGAGCGGATCGCGGCCTTCGCCGAGGGCATCCGCCACGGCCTGGCCAATACCATCGCCCGCAAGCTGCCGATCTACATCATGCTCGACGGCGACATCGCCCAGACGCTCGGCGCGATCCTGCGCGAGGAGTTGCTGGTGGAGAGCGAGATCCTCGCCATCGACGGCGTGATGCTGCGCGACTTCGACTATATCGATCTCGGCCGCATCCGCATGCCGTCCTACACGGTGCCGGTGACGATCAAATCGCTGGTGTTCAGCGAGAACCCGACCGCCGCCAAGCCGCAGCGCATCCATCATCACGCCGAGGATCACGATCACTCTCATGGCCACGATCATGCGCACGGGCATGGCCACGGCCACGATCATCACCACCACCATGGGCACGAGCACGTAGCCAGCAAGAGCAAGTAATCGGGACTGATCTGGAGGCGGATCGGCAGCGGCGTTCCTCGCCCCGCATGCGGGGAGAGGGACACACGGCAAGGCGGAAGACCTGAATTCAGCCCGGTGAGGGGGCGTTTCCACATGCTCAAACTCGCGGAAACGCCCCCTCATCACTCCTTCTCCCCTTGCGCGGGGAGAAGGAGTGAAACGCCCTGCGCTCCTGACGCCTGTGCCCGCCGGCCTGAAACCGCGTGCCCGCCGAAATGACGGACACGGTCGGCCAGCTCGCGCATTTGCCCCCAGGTGCCGGCCTGCAGCCGTCGCGCGGGCAGGCGCCGGCCGCGTCCGGGCTCGAATCGAAGTGGCTGCTGATCTGCGGCCCGGTGGCGCTGGTGGTCTGGCTGTCGCTGGTGCCGCTGGTGTTTCTGCTCTGGCAGAGCTTCCTCACCCCGCAGACCGCGACCGTGCCGGCGCGCTATACGCTGGACAATTTCCGCACCGCTTATTTCAGCACCGAGACCGTTCGGCTGTTCCTGACCTCGGTCGAGTTCGCGATCGGGGCAGCGGCGCTATCGCTTTGCCTCGGCACGGTGCTGGCCTGGATGAACGAGCGCACCAATACGCCGTTCAAGAAGCTGTTCTTCGGCCTCTCCATCATTCCGCTGGTGATCCCCAGCATCCTGTTCGCGGTGTCCTGGATCATGCTGGCGAGCCCGAAGATCGGCATCATCAATGTGGCGCTGCAGGGGCTGTTTGGCACCGACACCGTGTTCGTCGACATCTACACCATGACCGGCATGATCTGGGTCGACGGGCTGCACTATTCCCCGATGGCCTTCCTGCTGATGACGGCGGCCTTCCGCTCGATGGATCCGGCGCTCGAGGAATCCGCGCTGATGAGCGGGGCCTCGGTGCTGCAGGTCGCGCGCCGCGTCACGCTGCGGCTGGCCTGGCCGGCGGCGGCGGGCTCGCTCTTGATCCTGCTGGTGCGCGCCGTGGAATCGTTCGAGGTGCCGGCGCTGCTCGGCCTGCCGGTCGGCATCCAGGTCTATACCTCCTCGATCTATCAGGCGATCCACCAATATCCGAGCCAGGTCGGCCTCGCCTCCGCGTATGCGGTGACGCTCCTGCTGATGACCTCGGTCGGCATCTACCTGCAATCGCGGCTGTCGCGGCAGGGCGCGCGCTTCGCCACCGTCACCGGCAAGGGCTTCCGGCCGCGCACCATCGACCTCGGCGGCTGGCGCTACCTGACGGCGGCGTTCTTCATCCTGTATTTCGTGGTGATCGTGCTGCTGCCGTTCCTGGTCCTGGTGTGGTCGTCGTTGCAGCGGTTCTACAGCGCGCCGTCCTGGGCGGCGCTCCACCGCCTCACCTTGGCGTCCTACCGCACCGTCCTGGACTATCCTGGCTTTGCCGCCATCGTCGGCAATAGCCTGTTCCTGGCGCTGTCAACCGCGACCCTGATCATGCTCCTGTCGGCGGTGATCTCCTGGATCGTGGTGCGCACCAAGCTGCCGGGCCGCTGGCTGCTCGACAACCTCGCCTCGCTGCCGCTGGTGTTCCCCGGCCTGGTGCTCGGCCTCTCCATCATGATCTGCTACCTTTACATCGACATCGGGGTCTATGGCACCATCTGGATCATGCTGATCGCCTATGTGACGCGCTTCATGCCCTACGGCATGCGCTACAACTCGACCTCGATGATGCAGATCCACAGGGAGCTGGAGGAGTCGGCCGCCATGAGCGGCGCTTCCTGGGGCATGACATTTCGCCGCGTGGTCCTGCCGCTGCTCAAGCCGGGATTGCTCGCGGGCTGGATTTATGTGCTGATCGTCTCCATCCGCGAGCTGTCGAGCTCGATCCTGCTCTACAGCCCGGGCACCGAGGTGGTATCGGTCATGATATGGGAGTTGTGGCAGAATGGTCAGTATGTCGAGCTGTCCGCGCTCGGCGTCATGCTGATCATCATGCTGTTCTGCCTGGTGATGCTGGCCCAGCTCGTGGGCAAGCGGTTCGGCATAGCGGAGGCGTGAGCAGGCCAACCTCCACCCATTCCCTCCGGCTTGCCGGGAGGGCGGGGAAGGGGGATGCCAGAAGGGACGGGGACGAACGTGCTGAGCGTCAGATCATTGTTTACCGAATACCCGGGCGAGCGCGGGACCGTGGTCAAGGCGGCGCAGGACGTCAGCTTCGAGGTGCCGGAGGGCAAGCTGTTCACGCTGCTCGGGCCCTCGGGCTGCGGCAAGACCACGACCTTGCGCTCGATCGCCGGGCTGGAACGGCCCACCTCGGGCGAGATCGAGGTCGCCGGCAAGGTGATATATTCCTCCGCCAAGGGGGTTTTCGTCGCACCCAACAAGCGCAATTTCGGCATGGTGTTCCAGTCCTACGCCATCTGGCCGCACATGAACGTGTTCCAGAACGCGGCCTTCCCGCTCCAGGTCCGCAAGCTGCGCCGCAAGGAGATCGAGGAGCGGGTGACGCGGGTGCTCCAGGCGGTCCAGCTCGATCATCTGGTGGACCGCGAGGCCACCAAGCTGTCCGGCGGCCAGCAGCAGCGCCTGGCGCTGGCGCGCGCCCTGGTGATGGAGCCGCAGCTGCTCTTGCTCGACGAGCCCCTGTCCAACCTCGACGCCAAGCTGCGCGACGCCATGCGCTCGGAGCTCAAGCGCCTGCAGCGCGAGCTCGGGCTCACCACCGTCTATGTGACCCACGACCAGAGCGAGGCTTTGGCGCTCTCGCACGAGATCGCGGTGATGAACGACGGCCGGGTGGTGCAGGTCGGTACCCCGCGTCAGATCTACGAGCAGCCCTGCAACCAGTTCGTGGCCGATTTCGTCGGCACCACCAATTTCATCGGCGGCGTCGTGACCGCGCTCGACGACGGCAACGGCCGCTGCCTGGTCAGCTCGGCCATGGGCCCGCTGCGGGTGCAGGCGAGCCAGGGCGTCGCCAAGGACACGGCGGTGACGATCTCGGTGCGGCCCGAGGATGTCGAGCTGTCCGAGCCGCAGCCGCAGGCTACCGACGGCGCCAATGTGTGCAAGGCGGTGGTCACCGCCAAGGACTTCCTGGGCGAGCACCTGGATTTCCAGGTCAAGGTCGGCGAGGTGGTGCTGGTGGCGCGCGCGCATCCCTCGCTGCGCACTCCGGTCGGCGATGCGATCTACCTGCGCATGAAGGCGGACAAATGCGTCGCCATCCCGACCCCGGTGGCCGCTGCCCCGGCGGTCGCGACCTCGGCGGCACCCCTCTCGGCGTCCTCAATGCCGCCGCCGCCCGTCAACCAACCCCCGGCCAGCGCCGGCCCGCGCGGCTAGGATGCCGCAGGCCTGACGAATTCCGGTTTTCCGGCCTGAAAGGCCCCTATATAAGGAATTCATTCATAGAACAGCCGGTATCCGGTTTTGCATCCGGAAGCGCCGTCCGTTAAGCAAAGCCAACCGACCGCAAGACCGCAAGGAGATCTGCATGGCCAAGAACGCCCTCGTATCGGAAGACCTGGCGAAGAAGTTCGCCACGGAGAAAGAGACGCCCTACACGCGCTGGATCAAGAACGAGGGGCTCGAGATCATCCCGGCTCTTTATGTGAAGAACTTGCGCACCGTGGAGCTCAAGCCCTGGGCCCGGCGCGGCGGCAATGCGGTGTTCGTCAATCACGACGCCTCGCGCATCTCCAACGACAGCTATGTGATGGAGATCCCGCCCGGCAAGAAGCTCGAGCCGCACCGGCAGCTGTTCGAGGAGATGGTCCTCATTCTCGACGGCCGCGGCTCGACCACCGTGTGGAACGGCGAAGGCAAGCGCATCACCTTCGAATGGAAGGCGGGCTCGCTGTTCGCCATTCCGCTCAACACCTGGCACCAGCATTTCAACGGCTCCGGCAAGGAGCCGGCGCGCTACGTTTCGGTCACCAATGCGCCGCCGGTGATCAACCTCTACGAGGACATCGACTATGTCTTCGGCTGCGATCACGACTTCAAGAGCCGCTTCAACGGCGAGCCGGATTATTTCAGCGCCAAGGGCGAGCAGCAGGGCCTCTTGCTGCAGACCAACTTCGTGGCCGACGCCATCAACCTGCCGCTGATCAGCGCCAAGGAGCGCGGCGCCGGCGGCGGCCATATCCGCTTCAGCATGGCCAAGGGCTCGATGAACAGCCACATCTCGCAGTTCCCGGTCGGCACCTACAAGAAGGGCCATGCCCATGGTCCGGGCGCCTATGTGATCATCCTCTCGGGCGAGGGTTATTCGTTAATGTGGCCGGAAGGCGAGGAGCCGCAGCGCTACGATTGGGAGGTCGGCACGCTGATCGTTCCGCCCAATATGTGGTTCCACCAGCACTTCAATTCCGGCACCACGCCGGCCCGCTACCTGGCGCTCAAGCACGAGGTGGTGTCGATCCGCAATGCTCAAGGCGTGCCCAAGGCGTGGATCAGCCGCCGGGTGGGCGGTGACCAGATCGACTACGCGGACGAGAAGCCGTTCGTGCGCAAGATTTTCACCGACGAGCTCGCCAAGCACGGCCTCACCCCGCGCATGGACCAGGCCTACACCCAGGAGCTCGCCGACCTGCCGCCGCTCGCTAAGTCGGCGTAACGGCCCAAGGCTGAATTTCCGACGATGCGGCGCCGGCACAACCGGCGCCGCTTTTTTTGACCTCAGTCGAACATTGGCAAACTTTGCCAAGACGGCTATATTCCGCGAGAGCACGGAGAATGAAATGCCGACACGGAATATCAGTCTGACGCCCGAGCAGGACGCGTTTGTGGAGAGTGTCGTCCGCGCGGGCGAGTATCAGAATGCGAGCGAGGCCGTTCGCGACGCGCTCCGCGCGCTCCGGCAACGCCGGCGAGAGGATGCCCTGAAGCTGAAGGTGCTTCGCCAGCAGATTCGGGCCGGCATGGAGGAGCTCGACAGGGGGGACTTCATCGAAGTCGAGGCAGGGGACCTGGAAGGCTACCTCGATGGGCTGGCCGTCGCACCAAGTGCACCCGCCCGCTGAAATGCCGTGGCACGCTTCCGATTATCCCGGCTGGCCCAGTCCGATCTCGCCCACATTCTTGCCACCAGCGCCAGCCGGTGGGGACCCGAAGCCAGACGGCGCTACTCTGCGCTTCTCAACATTGCGATGCTCGAAGTCGCAGATAATCCGGACAGTCTCACGGCACGGGACCGTGCCGATCTCGCGCGTGGCATCCGCGCGTTTCATCTCCGGCACGCACGCGCGGATGACCCTGAGGCGAAGGTGAGCCGGCCGGTGCACATTATCTACTACCGATCTATCCGGCCTGGCGTGATCGAGATTGTTCGGGTGTTGCACGAGCGGATGGAGCCGGCGCGCCATATCGGCGGAAGTCATCGGGATTGAATCTTCAAATCGGTGGACCTTGGTGTGGATGGCGTGAGGTGACGCGGCGCGCCTCGCTTGCAAACGGTCGAGCTTCGGATCATGCTTTCCATACCGCAATGCGGAGGAATGCGCCGTTGGTTCAACGGAACGCCCATTCACCGACGCTCGGCCTTTCCCGCGCCGTCTCGTCGGCCTGTCGATCCACCCTGATCGCGGTCATTATCGCGGCGCCGCTCTGGACCACCCCGGCCCGCGCACAGGGCACGAGCCTCGCCGAGCTCGCCATGTATGCCGGGCCGGACCGCACCGCGCGGCTGATCGCGGGCGCCAAGCGCGAGGGCATGGTCAGCGTCTATTCGTCGCTGACCGTCGACGACATGAAGGTGTTCGGCGGCGCCTTCGAGAAGAAATACGGCATCAAGCTGCAACTCTGGCGGTCGAGCTCGGAGGACATCCTGCAGCGCGCCGTGGTTGAGACCCGCGGCGGCCGCTTCGAGGTCGATGCGATCGAGACCAGCGCGGCCGAGATGGAGTCGCTGCATCGCGAGCAGCTGCTGCAGGAGGTGAAGTCGCCCCATATCGCGGATTTGAGCCCGGCGGCGCTGCTGCCCCATCGCGAATGGATCGGCGATCGGCTCAATCTCATCACCACCGCCTACAATACCGACCTGATCAAACCGGCGGCGCTGCCGAAAACCTACGACGACCTGATCGATCCGAGTTGGAAGGGCAAGCTCGGCATCGAGGCCGACGACTCGATCTGGTTCGGCGCCCTGGTCACGGCACTGGGCGAGGCGCGGGGGCTCGAGCTGTTCCGCAACATCGCGCGCACCAACGGCCTGTCGCTGCGCAAGGGCCACACGCTGCTCGCCAACTTGGTGGTGTCGGGCGAGGTGCCGTTCAACCTCACCGCCTATCAATACAAGGCCGAGCAGCTCAAGAAGAGCGGCGCCCCGATCCAATGGTATGTGGTGCCGCCCGGCATCGCCCGTTTCCTCGGCACCGGCGTGTTGCGGCGCGCCCCGCATCCCCATGCCGCCATCCTGTTCCTGGACTTCATGCTGTCGGACGCACAACGGTTGCTGCTGGACCGCGACTTCACGCCCACCAACATGAAGGTCAAGCCGCTGGAAATCCCCTTCAAGGTGATCGACCCGGCCCTGATGCTGGATGAAGCCGACAAGTGGTCGAAGCTCTACGATCAGATCGTGGTCAAGCAGGGCCGGTAGAGCATGATCCCGAAAAGTTGTAGACTTTTCGGATAGGATTATGCGCACGTCAAATGTTTTGAGCGCTATCCGATTCAATCTGATCGGACGGCGCTCCCGCCGGCGCTTCGGGTTCACTGACGCTGCCGCCACTTCAAGAATTCCTGGAACAGCGCGTCGCGCTCGTCTGGCTTGGGCGGAGCGGCCTGATCGTCGGTATGCGGGGCGGGCGGCCGGACGGGCGCCGGCCGGCGCGGCTTGGGGGCGAGCGAGGCTTCCGCGATCGGCCGGCGCACGACGCGCGATTGCCGGCCCGGTGCGCCGTCGTCGCTGCGGGCGTCGTCCGCACGGTTGGGCTGCATGATGCGCGGGTCGCCGGTGTTGGGGTCCGCCTGCGCGGTCGATCCGGTGAAGCCCAGCGAGGAGAAGAAGGAGCCGAATGTCGGTTGCGGTTGCGGCGGCTCGGCTGGCTGCGGCACCGTTTCGGCAGCGGGCGCCCGCGCGGTCGCCTCCACCAGATACCAGCACTTGCGGTCGGTGGCGCGGTCGAGATGGAAATACCAATGGCCTCCAGGGCCCGGTTGGCGGTTCGGTGCCGTCAGGCAATCATCGGCAGCGCGCGCAGCCTGGTTGGTGCCGAGCATGACCGCGGCGACCAACAGGCCGGCGCAGGCCGCGTTGATAGGCGAGTTGACGCGTATCGACATCGGGCTCCCCCCTGAAGTGAGCCCCTATGTTCGAATCCCGTTCGTGCGATTATTTGGCGGCATTAAGCTGCAAGTTTGGCAAGCCAAGGCAAGCTTGCCTCAATTCAACGGAATCGGCATGGCCATTGCCAGAGTGGTTTCACCCGCCCTAGCATTTCTGCATTTTCGGACGGAAAACCGGATTCCACCCTCGCCTTCGCGAGGGCATGCTTTTCCTGAAAATGCTTTAGGCGCGCTTGCCCAGCAGCGCGAACATCGCGCCCTGCGGATCGAGCGCCTGTGCGATCCACATGTCGCCCGGTACCTGCATGGGTCCGTTGGTGATCTGCCCGCCGCCCGCCTTGGTGCGCTCGATGGCGGCGTCGATGTCGCTGACGTTGAAGTAATATGCCCAGGCCGGCATCGGCATCTGGGCCGGCTTGTTCATCATGCCGCCGATGGCAAGATCGCCGTGCGCGAACAGCTGGTAGGTCCCCATCTCGCCCATCGGCATGGCTTGATCTTTGCGCCAGCCGAACATCTCGCTGTAGAACGCGAAGGCCTTCTCCCAGTCGGCGGCGTAAAGCTCGTTCCAGCCCACAAGGCCCGGCGTGCCCGGCGCCGGCGGCGCGCTCGGCATCGGATTCGCGGTCTTGAACAGCGCCAGCATGGTGCGTTGCGGGTCGCCGATGATCGCGAAGCGCCCCACCATCGGAATGTCGGCCGGCGGCCGATACACGACGCCGCCGAGCTGCTTCGCCTTCTCGGTCGCGGCGTCCACGTCGTCGACTCCCACATAACCGACCCACATCGGCCGCGCGCCCTGCTGCTTGGCCTCCTCCGGCACGCGCATCAGGCCGCAGACCGGAGTCTCGCCGGCCTTGAGCATCCAGTACTCCATGCCGGGTACCGGCGAGGGCTGCGCGCTCCAGCCGACCACGCTGCCATAGAACGCCATGGCGGCGGTCGGGTCGGAGGTCATCAATTCGTGCCAGACGAAAGCGCCGTGAGAAGCGGACATGTGCGCACCTGCTCGGCTGAGATCACTACCCGGGTAGCGGCCCTGGTGGGCGGGCCGGCGGGCTTCATCTCATATCGGCGGCGCCGACGCCAGCCTCAAGCCCGGAACGCCCGCACCGCCGCACGGAACCACTGCCGGCGCTCGCGCGGCGCGCGTGCGGCGGTGCGCCGGCGGTGCAGCCGGTCGAGCCAGAGATAAATCACCGGGGTGGTGTAGAGCGTGAGCGCCTGCGAGACCAGCAAGCCGCCCACGATGGTGATGCCGAGCGGCCGGCGCAGCTCCGAGCCGGGGCCGGTCGCGATCACCAGCGGCAGCGCGCCGAGCAGCGCCGCCGAGGTGGTCATCATGATCGGGCGAAACCGCGCCAGGCAGGCTTCGTAGATCGCCTGCTTGGGCTCGAGCCCGCGCCCGCGCTCGCCCTCGAGCGCGAAGTCGACCATCATGATGCCGTTCTTCTTGACGATGCCGATCAGCATGATGATGCCGATGAAGGCGATCAGCGACAGGTCGGTCTTGAACAGCTGCAGCGCCAGCAGCGCGCCCAGGCCGGCCGACGGCAGCGTCGAGATGATGGTGAGCGGATGGGCGAGGCTCTCGTACAGCACGCCCAGCACGATATAGACCGCGATCAGCGCCGCCCCGATCAGCAGCAGCTGCCCGGTCACCGAATCGCGGTAGGCGCGCGCGTCGCCGGCATATTCGGCGTGCATGGTGTCGGGCACGTGCAGCTCGGCGACCGCCCGGTCGACGGCGCGGGTGGCGTCCTCCAGGAGAACGTCCTCGGCCAGGTTGAAGCTCAGGGTGGCGGCCGGAAACTGTCCCTGGTGGTTGATGGTGAGCGGCTGCAGGCCCCGCACCACCTTGGTCACGGCCGACAGCGGCACCTGCGTCCCGTTCGAGCTGTTCACGTAGATGCGGCTGACGTCGAGCGGATCGCGCTGGTATTGCGGATCGATCTCCATCACCACGCGGTATTGGTTGCGCTGGGTGAACAGCGTGGAGATCTGCCGCTGCCCGAACGCGTCGTTGAGCGCGCTGTCGATATCCTGGATCTTCACCTTGAGCCGCGCCGCGGCGGTGCGATCGATGATCACATTGGCCTGCAGGCCGCCCGGTTGCCGGTCGGTGCTCACGTCGGTGATCTCCGGAATGGTCTTGAGCTTGTCCAGCACCTTCGGGGCCCAGGTCACCAGCTCCTGGTAGTCCGGATCCCAGAGCGTGAACTGGTAGGTCGAATCGGCCGAGCGCGCGCCCGCCCGCACGTCCTGCAGCGCGAACATGAACACGCTGAGCCCCGGGATATTGGCGACCTTCGGCCGCAGCCGATTGATCACCGCTTCCGCGCTGATGCCGCGCTCCGAAAGCGGCTTGAGACTGATGAACAGGGTACCGCGGTTGACCGAGGAATTGAAGCCCGAGCTGCCGATCGAGGAGCCGACCCCCGACACCGCCGGATCGGACAGCACGATGTCGGCGGCCTTTTGCTGCAGCACATACATCGATTGGAAGGATATGTCGGGCGAGGCCTGAGTGCCGCCGAAGATGAGGCCGGTGTCGTCGCGCGGGAAGTAACCCTTGGGCGCAATGTTGTAGAGGTAGGCGGTGAGCCCGAGCGTCGCCGCCATCACCACCAGCATCAGTTTGCGGCGCTCGAGCACCTGCGCGAGGCTGCGGGCATAGAGTCGCGTCATGCCCCGCAGGAACCGCTCCACCACCCGGTCGAACAGCGTGGCGTCGGGGCTCGGCGGCGCGCGCACGAAATGGGCGCAGATCATCGGCGTCACCGACAGCGAGACCGCGGTGGAGATGATGATCGCGAAAGCCAGCGTCACCGAGAATTCCCGGAACACGCGCCCGACCACGCCGCTCATGAACAGGAGCGGAATGAAGGCCGCGATCAGCGAGATGCTGATCGAGATCACCGTGAAGCCGATCTGGCGGGCGCCCTCCTGGGCGGCCCGCAGCGGCGACAGGCCCTTCTCGAGATTGCGGAAGCTGTTCTCGATCATCACGATGGCGTCGTCGACCACGAAGCCGACCGAGACCACCAGCGCCATCAGCGACAGATTGTCGATCGAGAACCCGGCCGCCCACATCGCCGCGCAGGTGCCGGCGAGCGCCAGCGGCACCGTGATGCCAGCCGCGATGGTGGCGGCCAGCCGCCGCAGGAACAGGAACACCACCATCATCACCAGCGTGATGGTGATGGCGAGCGTGATCTGCATGTCGTGGATGCTGGCGCGGATCGTGCTGGTGCGGTTGGACAGCACCGAGACGTCGATGTCCGCCGGGATGTAGCGCTGGATGTCGGGCAGGATCTCGAAGATGTTGTCGACCGTCTCGATCACGTTGGCGGTGGCGTCCTTGGTGATCACCAGGAGCACCGATGGCTGCTTGTTGTACCAGCCGGCCGACAGATTGTTGCGCACCCCCGGCTGGACCGAGGCGACCGCCGACAGCCGCACCACCGTGCCGTTGGCGCTGCGCACCACGATCGGATCGTATTCGCTGGCGGTCCGCAGCTGATCGTTGATCCCGATGGTGGTGGCGCGCTCGGTGCCTTCGAACACGCCGAGCTGGCCGGCGGCGTTCTCGTTGGCGATGGCGGTGCGCACGTCCTCCAGGCCGAGCCCCATGGCGGCGAGCGCCAGCGGATTGACCCGGACCCGGATCGAGGGCTGCTCGGCGCCGTTGACGCTCACCTCGGCGACGCCTTTGACCTGCGACAGGCGCTGCGCCACCACCGTATCGGCCGCATCGTAGATCGCGCTCGGCGACACCGTCTTCGAGGTCAGCGCCAGGATCAGGATCGGGATGGCGGCGGGATTGGATTTGCGGAACGACGGCGTCGACTGCAGGTCGCCCGGCAGGTCGGCGATCGCCGCATTGATGGCGCCCTGCACGTCGCGGGCGGCGCCGTCGATGTTGCGGGTGAGATCGAACTGGATCGAGATGCGGGTGAGCCCGAGCGAGCTGCGCGAGGTGAGCTCGGTGACGCCGGGAATTTCTCCCAGCCGCCGCTCCAGCGGCGCCGCCACGGTCGCCGCCATGGTCTCCGGATCGGCGCCCGGCCGGTTGGCGCTGACCGTGATGGTGGGAAAGTCCACCGTCGGCATGCTGGCGACCGGCAGCAGCTGATAGGCGACGGCGCCGATCAGGAACACCCCGACGGCGATCAGCGTGGTGCCGATCGGCCGCCTGATGAAGGGCTCCGAGAAATTCATCGCGGCTACTCCGCCGGCCGTTGCGACGGCTCGGGCGCGATCGGCAGCGCGAGCTCGGGTTGCGACAGCTCGGGCGGCGCGCCGACCAGGAACGCCCGCAGGCGCTCCATCTGCAGGTAGATGACCGGCGTCGTATAGAGCGTCAGCAGCTGGCTCAGCAACAGGCCGCCCACGATGGTGATGCCGAGCGGGTTGCGCAGCTCGGAGCCGGTGCCGCTTTCGAGCGCCAGCGGCAGCGCGCCGAACAGGGCCGCCAGCGTGGTCATCATGATCGGCCGGAACCGCAGCAGCGAGGCCTGCAGGATGGAATCGCGCGGCGAGAGGCCCTGCACGCGCTCGGCCTCGAGCGCGAAGTCGATCATCATGATGGCGTTCTTCTTCACGATGCCCATCAAGCAGCACGATGCCGATGAGCGCGACCACCGACAGGTCGTAGCCGTACAGCATCAGGGCGAGCAGCGCGCCCACGCCCGCCGACGGCAGCGTCGACAGGATGGTCAGCGGATGGATGAAGCTCTCGTACAGCACGCCGAGCACGATGTAGATGGTGACGGCGGCCGCCAGGATCAGCCACGGCTCGCCGGCGAGCGATTTGCCGAACTCCGCCGCGTCGCCCGAGTAGCTGCCGATCACCGAGGTCGGGACCCCGATGCCCTGCTCGGCCGCCGAGATCACCGCCACCGCGTCGCTCAACGCCGCGTTCGGCGCCAGGTTGAAGCTGATGGTGACGGCGGGAAACTGCTCCTGGTGGGCGATCACCAGCGGGGCGGTGGTGAACTTGAACTGCGCGATGGTGCTGAGCGGCACCTGGGTGGCGCCTTCGGTGGTGAGCAGCTGGGTCGGGGAGTTGCCGGCGGTGAGCGAGGTCTGGGCGGCGGCCGCCTGGGTGCCTGAGGCCGGGACGTAGAGCTTGGCGAGCGAGTTGGGATCGCTCTGGTATTGCGGGGTCGCCTCCAGGATGACGCGGTACTGGTTCGCCTGGGCATAGATGGTGGAGATCTGCCGCTGCCCGAAGGCGTCGTTCAAGGTGTCGACCACGGTCTGCATCGAGACCCCGAGCCGGCCGGCGGTCGGGCGGTCGACCTGGATCATCATGCGCAGCCCGTCGTTCTGCGCGTCGGAGGCGACGTCGAGCAGGACCGGGGAGGACTGCAGGCTGGCGGCGAGCTTCCCGGCCCACTCGCCGACCTCGTCGGAATTGGTTCCGGTCAGGGTATATTGGAATTGGGCGCGGCTGGTGCGGGTCGAGATCTGGATGTCCTGCACCGGCTGGAAATACACCACCGTGCCCGGGACCTTGCGGACCTCGAGCTTCAATCGGTTGATGATGGCCGAGACGGTCGCGGCGCGCTGGTCGCGCGGGCGCAGCGTGATGGCGAGCCGGCCCGCATTGGGCGTGGCATTGAGCGGCGTCACGCCGATCACCGAGACCACCCCGGTCACGTCCCGATCCTGGCGGATCACGCGCTCGATCTCGCCGCTCAGCCGCTGCATCTCGGTGAACGAGACGTCCTGCCCGCCCTCCATCACGCCGTAGATGAGGCCGGTGTCCTGCAACGGCAGGAAACCCTTCGGGATGATGACGTAGAGCCAGATGGTGGCCGCGAAGGTCGCGAGCGTGACCATCAGGGTGAGGAATTGGCGCTCCAGCACCCATTCCAGGGTGCGCCGGTAGACGTTGACGGTCGAATCCACCATGCGGTGGAATTTCCGCGTGACGAAGTTCCCGCCGGCCTCGGCCTGGTGCCGCAGCAGGCGGCTGCACATCATCGGGGTCAGGGTCAGCGACACCACCGCGGAGGTCACCACCGCGATGGTCAGCGTCAGGGCGAACTCGCGGAACATGCGGCCCACGATGCCGGTCATGAACAGGAGCGGAATGAACACCGCGATCAGCGAGAGCGTGAGCGAGATGACGGTGAAGCCGATCTCGCGCGCACCCTCGAGCGCCGCCTCGAACGGGCCTTCGCCCTCCTCCAGGTGGCGCACGATGTTCTCGATCATCACGATCGCATCGTCGACCACGAATCCGGTGCCGATGGTCAGCGCCATCAGGGAGAGGTTGTCGAGGCTGAAGCCGCAGAACCACATGACCCCGAAGGTCGCGATCAGCGACAGCGGCAGCGCCACGCCCGCGATGATGGTGGCGCGCACCGTGCGCAGGAACACGAACACCACCATGACCACCAGCGCGATGCTCAGGATCAGGGTCATCTGCACGTCCCAGATCGAGGCCCGGATGGTGGTGGTGCTGTCGTGCACGACCGCCAGCGTGGCGCCGGCCGGGACCGAGCGCTGCAGCCGCGGCAGCTCCCTCTGGATGCCCTGGACGGTGGCGATGACGTTGGCGCCGGGCTGGCGCTGGATGTCGACGATGACGGCGGGCGTGCCTTGATACCAGCCGCCCACCTTGGTGTTCTCCAGGCCGTCGACCACGTCGGCCACGTCCTTTATGAACACCGGTGCCTGGTTGCGATAGGTCACCACCACATCGCGGTAGGCGCTGGCGGCGGAAATCTGGTCGTTGGCTGCGATCGTGTAGGACTGGTGGGCGCCGTCGAGCGAGCCCTTGGCGCCAGCCACATTGGCGCCCACGATCACGTTGCGCAGGTCCTCCATCGAGATGCCGTAGCTGGCGAGCCTGGCCAGATCGGCCTGGATGCGGATCGCCGGCCGCAGATTGCCTTCGATCGTCACCCGCCCCACGCCGCTGAGCTCGCTCAGCCGCTGCGCCAGCAGGCTGTCGGCGAGATCGCTGAGCTGCCGCAGCGAAATCGTGTTGGAGGTGAGCGCCAACGTGACGATCGGGGCGTCGGCCGGGTTCACCTTGGAATAGTTCGGCGGATACGGCAGCGTGCGCGGCAGCGTCGAGCCGGCCGCGTTGATGCCGGCCTGCACGTCCTGGGCGGCGGAATCGATGTCGCGGGTGAGATCGAATTGCAGCGTGATCTGGCTGATCCCGAACGAGCTCGACGACGTCATGGTGGTGAGCGAAGGGATGAGTCCGAACTGCCGCTCGAGCGGCGCCGTTACCAGTGACGCCATGGTATCGGGGCTGGCGCCGGGCAGCTGGGTGGTGACCTGGATGGTGGGGAAATCGACCTGCGGGAGCGACGCGACCGGCAGCCAGAAATAACCCAGCATGCCGCCCAGCATGACGGCGATGCCCAGCAACGACGTCGCGATCGGACGCTGAATGAAGGGCGAGGATACGCTCATGGCGTCGGGCTCGGCGGGCCTCCGGCGGCTTGGGCTGGCTGTTCGGGACCCTTGGGGGCACCGCCGCGGCGTTGGCCCGGCGACCGCGTCTCGGTCGCCTCCGGGCTCGGTGCAGTGGCCGCGGGCGCCGCCGCGCCAGGTGCCGCGGCGGGGCCTTGCTGGCGCTGGCCTTTGCCCTGGCCTTGGCCTTTGGGGTTGCCGCCGCCACCGGGGCGGGCCGGGCGTTGCGCCGGATCGGTGACGATCTGCCCGGCATCCTCGGCGCTCGTCACCTCGACCTTGGTGCCGTCCGCGAGCCGTCCGAAGCCGGTGGTGACCACGCGCTCGGCTGCCATCAGGCCGCTGGCGATCACCGCCTGCAGATCGTCCTGCTGCTGCACCATGATCGGGCGCACCGCGACCGAGCTGTCTTCCTTGACCACGTAGACGAAGGTGCCGTCCGGCCCGCGCTGGACCGCAGCGGTCGGGACCACCACGCTCTGCCGCAGCGTGTTGATCAGCAACCTTATATTGACGAACTGCCCGGGCCAAAGCTGGGTATCGGCATTGGGAAACTCGCCCTTGAGCTGGACCGTGCCGGTGGTCTGGTCGACCTGATTGTTGATGACCGTCACCTTGCCGCTGTCGACCACGGTGGTGCCGTCGGCGCCGACCGCCTGCACCGGCAATTGCCCGGCCGCCATGCCCTTGTTGAGATCGGGCAGGTTCTGCTGCGGCAGGTTGAACAGCACCGCGATCGGCTTGATCTGGGTGATGGTCACGATCCCGGTGGCGTCGGAGGCATGCACGATGTTGCCCTCGTCGACCTGACGGATGCCGGTCAGCCCGGTCAGCGGCGCCACCACGTCGGTGTAGTCGAGCGTCGCCTTGGCGTTGTTGATCGAAGCCTGGTCGGATTGCGTCTGCGCGGTCAGCTGATCGACCAGCGCCTTCTGGGTGTCGACCTGCTGCTTCTGCACCGCGTTGGTGGCCGCCAGCCGCATGTAGCGCTCGAGATCGAGCTTGGCATTGGCGAGCGTCGCCTCGTCCTGCGCCTTCTTGGCGACCGCGATGTCGTACATGGCCTGATAGGTGGTCGGATCGATCTTGGCGATGACCGAGCCCTGGGTGACCTCCTGGCCTTCCTTGAAGGCGATCTTCATCAGCTTGCCGTCGACCTGCGGGCGCACCAGGACGGTGTTGAGCGCCTTGGCGCTGCCGACGCCGTCCAGATAGACCGGCACGTCGGCGAGCTTCGCCGCGATGGCCAGGACCGGAACGGTGTCGTTGGGATTGCCGCCGCCGCGGCGAAAGCCGCCGGGTCCTTTTTGCTGGCCCTGCTTCGCCTGTTGCGGCTGTCCGGGACCCAAATACCAATAGGCGGCGCCGCCGAGCACGGCGAGGCAGGCCAGAATGAGGACGCGTCGAATAAATCGCATCATGGCCGGCATCCGGTCGCAGCGCAGGCCCGGAAATCGGCCGGCCGGGCGGCGAATGCCGACCAACCGTCCCTACCATCGCGCATGAGCTTCATGAGTCGCCTTCGATGCTCCACCGATACCCGTGTCCCGACGAGCATCAACCGGCGCGCGCGCCCGGCGGGCGGCGACCGAAACGCAAATTATCAAACTGGTTCCCTGGGACTACTTAAATAAAGGAAATGTTGGCTGGTTTCCATGGCGGCACGGTCGGCGCCGCCGAAACCAGCGCCGGGGCGGCGATTGGCCGCCCCATGACGCGCATATTCCAGCAATATCAAAAGCTTGCTAGGGATTTGACGAGCCGCCGCCGCGAATTCGCCGGGCCGGGCGCGGGTGCTGGTCTCCCCCCGGGCGGGCTGATACATCGGGGCGGCGATCTTCCAACCGAGGCCGGGGCAGCGTGATGTCGACTGAAGCCGCAAGTCTTGCGCGGCCGTTGCGGCCGGCGCGGCCGCGATGGCGCAGGCCCCGGCTCGAGCACCTGATCATGGGCGGCGCGGTGGCGGCGCTGGTGATCCTGGTGGTGCTGCCGCTCATGTCGCTCCTGTTCGGCAGCGTGCGCGGCGAGGACGGCCTGAGCCTCGAGCATTTCGCCGAGGTGCTGACCGGCCGGCTCTACGTCACGGCGCTCAAGAACTCGCTGATGCTGGGCGCCTGGACCAGCCTGTTCTCCACCATCATCGGCCTCACCCTGGCGTGGGCGGTGAGCCGCACCGACGTGCCGGCGAAGCCGCTCCTGCAGCTCACCGCCACGCTCTCCTACCTGT
The DNA here is from genome assembly GCA_963721005.1 of uncultured Alphaproteobacteria bacterium. Classification (GTDB taxonomy): domain Bacteria; phylum Pseudomonadota; class Alphaproteobacteria; order Rhizobiales; family Xanthobacteraceae; genus VAZQ01. Next base: position 386,956 of record CAVRHR010000004.1, read on the forward strand.
CGCCGCCGTTCCTGACCGCGATCGCCTTCACCTATCTGTTCAGCCCCAATGCCGGCCTCGTCAACGTCTTCCTGCGCGACGTCGCCGGCCTGCCCTGGCTCACCTTCAACATCTTCTCCATGCCGGGCCTGGTCCTGGTCACGGTGATGCACACCTTTCCGTTCGTGTATCTGCTGGCCGCGAGCGCGCTGCAGTCGGTCGACGCCTCCTACGAGGAGGCCGCCCAGATCCTCGGCGCCGGCAAGCTGCGCACCGCGTTCTCGATCACGGCGCCGTTGGTGGCGCCGGCGGTGCTGTCGGGAACGCTGCTCGGCTTCGTCAACGCCATCGCGCTGTTCGGCTCGCAGGCGATCATCGGCCTGCCCGGCCGCATCGTGACGCTGCCCACCCGCATCTATGCGCTGTTCGACTACCCGCCCGAATACGGCCTCGCCTCCGCGCTCTCGCTGGTGTTCGTGCTGATCACCATCGTGGCGCTCTATCTGCAGCGCGCGTTCCTAGCGCGCCGCTCCTATGTCACGCTCGCCGGCAAGGGCGCGCGCCTGCAGCTGTTGCGGCTCGGCCCCATGCGGTTCGTGCTGCTCGGCATCGGCATCGTCATCTTCATCGTCGCGATCGTTGCCCCCTACTCGACCCTGATCGCGGTCTCGTTCTCGAAATCCTGGGGCCTGGATTTCTGGAAGGGTCTCACGCTCGCCAACTACAAGTTCATCCTGTTCGACTACGACGTCACCCGCCGCGCCATCCTCAACAGCCTCATGCTCGCCACCATGGCGGCCACCATCGCGGTGCTGCTCGGCGCGGTGATCGGCTGGATCGACCTGCGCACCAAGGTGCCGGGCCGTCGCCTGCTGGATTATTTCGCCTTGATCCCGCTCGGGCTGCCCGGCATCGTGGTGGCGGTGGCGCTGATCCAGTTCTGGCTCGCCATGCCGGTCGCGCTCTACGGCACGCTCGCGATCCTGCTGCTCGCCTATGTGGGCCGCTACATTCCGCTCGGCGTGCGCGCCGCCAATGCGGCGCTGCGCCAGATTGATCCTTCGCTGGAGGAGAGCGCCCAGATTCTCGGCGCCTCCTGGCTCGTCACCATGCGGGAGGTGACGCTGCCGCTGATCCGGCCCGGCCTGTTCGCCGGTTGGCTTCTGGTATTCGTGCCGGTGATCCAGGAATTGAGCGCCTCGATCCTCTTGTTCTCGTCGAGCTCGATCACGCTCGCGGTCGCCATCTACAATCTTTACGAAACCGGCTACATCGAGCCGGTGGCGGCGCTCGCCATGGTCAATATGGTGATCATCGGTGCGGCGATTTGGCTCGCCACCAAGATCGGCGGCGGCCGTATCCTGGCGCGCGGCGATGCGGCGCACGGGGCGGGGACTTGAATGGCGGGGATCACGATCCGGGGCCTGTCGAAGCGTTTCGGTGCCGGCGAGGGCGAGCTCGCCGCGGTCGCGGAGCTCGAGCTCGACATCAAGGACAACCAGTTCGTCACCCTGCTCGGCCCCTCGGGCTGCGGCAAGACCACCACGCTGCGCCTGATCGCCGGCTACATCACGCCCGACGCCGGCACCATCGAGGTCGCCGGCCGGCTGCTGTCGTCGCCGCAGGACGTGGTGCCGCCGGCTGAGCGCGGCATGGGCATGGTGTTCCAGAACTATGCGGTATGGCCGCACAAGACCGTCTACGAGAATGTCGTATTCGGCCTCAAGCTGCGCAAGCTGTCGTCCGCGGCCGCCCGCCAGAAGGTCGCCGACATGCTGACGCTGGTCAATCTCGGCGGGCTCGAGGGGCGTTATCCGGGCGAATTGTCCGGCGGGCAGCAGCAGCGCGTGGCGCTGGCGCGCTCGCTGGTGGTCGAGCCCGACATCCTGCTGCTCGACGAGCCGCTGTCCAATCTCGACGCCAAGCTGCGCGAGCGCATGCGCACCGAGCTCAAGCAGCTACAGCGCCGCACCGGCATCACCTTCGTCTACGTCACCCACGATCAGGCCGAGGCGCTGGCGCTGTCGGACCAGGTGGCGGTGATCAGCGGCGGGCGCCTGCAGCAGTTCGGCACCCCGTTCGAGGTCTATGCGCATCCCGCCAACCGCATGGTGGCGGATTTCATGGGTCTGGTGAACCTGGTGCCGGGCCGCATCCGCGAGCTGCGGAATGGGGTCGCCAGCATCGAGCTCACGCCCGATCTCACCATCGGGGTTGGCCGGGTGGACGGTCTGTCGATGGGCGAGCGGGTCGACGTCGCCATCCGTCCGGAAGACATCTCGCTCGCCGCCCCCGCGCCAGCGCCCGCCAACGGCACGCTCGCCCGGGTCACCAATCACGTGTTCCTCGGCAATCTCAGCGAGTACGAGGTCGCGCTGCCGTCGGGCCAGCTGCTGCGTGTGCAGACCCATCCGCTGCAGCATTTCCGCGTCGGCGACCCGGTGGCGATCGCGATCGACGCCACCCAATGCAGCGCCTTTCCGCGCGGGCGCGGCGAGCACGGCGCGGAATAGCGACGCTCAGCCGCGGTGCGCTGGCGGGCGCCGCCAGCTCACCACGCGGAGGCCGATTGCCGCATCCAGCACTTGCGGCGCACCGGGCGCGAGCCCGCTTTCCGCCAGCACCTGCTCCGGCGTCTGCCGCGGCACCTGCGGAAACACCGGCCGGCCGCCCGGCAGCAGCACGTTCGGCGCCCGGGTCAGGTGGAAGACGTCGTAGTCCGGCAGGAACAACCCGAACACCTCGGTGCCGCCGATCACCGCCAGGCTGCCGTCCGGCAGCTCCAGCGCCGCCCAGGCGTCCGCGAACGATACGCCGGCCGGATTCCAGAACAGCGCCTTGGGGTTCGACGGATCGGGCGCCAGCGCCGGAACATGCCGGGTCACGATCAGCCGGCGGCGCAAGTGCGAATGCGGCTGCTGCTCATGGGAGTGTCGGCCGTGCACCACCGCCTCGACGCCGTCGAGCCCCTGCGCGAAGAATTTCTGATCGGCGTCGAGCTTGAGCGCCTCCGGCATGATGCCGGCGGAGTTCGCCAGCATCCCATCCGTGGAGACGATCGCATAAGCTTCGATGCGGCGGGGACGAGGCATGGGGTTCATTTCCAATCGAGCGCGCGGGAGCGGCTCGCGCTCACAGATGCACCGCACCGCGTAAATTGATTGCCGACAGGAACTCCTGCCGGGTCTCCACCCGCTTGCGGAACACCCCCAGCATCTGGCTCGTCACCATGGTGACGCCCGGCTTGTGCACCCCGCGGGTGGTCATGCATTGATGCGCCGCCTCGATCACGACCGCGACCCCGAACGGCTTGAGCACGCCGTCGAGGCAAGAGGCGATCTCGGCCGTCATCTTCTCCTGGATCTGCAGCCGCCGGGCATAGACGTCCACCAGCCGCGCCAGCTTCGAGATCCCGACCACCCGGTTGCGCGGCAGATAGCCGATATGGGCGCGCCCGATGATCGGCGCCAGATGATGCTCGCAATGGGATTCGAACGCGATATCGCGCAGCACCACCATCTCGTCGTAGCCCGCGACCTCGTCGAAGGTCCGGCTGAGATAGTCGCGTGGCTCTTCCCGGTAGCCCGAGAACCACTCCTCGAAGGCGCGCGCGACCCGGGCGGGCGTTCCCAGCAGTCCCTGCCGGTTGGGGTTGTCGCCGGCCCAGCGAATGAGCGTGCGCACCGCGTCCTCGGCGTCGGTGCGCGATGGACGATCGGCGGCCGGCAAGCGGGCGACCGCCTTGGCCTTGGTGCTCTGCCCGATTGCGACGATTTTGCCCATGGGTTCCTCTCGGCTCTGTCCTGCGCCTGCGCGCTGCTTCTACGCCGTTTGCGCCCGATCATGAAGCTGCATCCTGGCGCATTCCGGGAATGTTGCGCCCGCAACCGAACGCCGCCGCTTGCAATTTCCGCGGCGCGGGCGGTGGCCATGCGGACGAAATTCATCGATAACGATGGAACCGATATGGCGGGGCTTCGTTACCGGTCATCGGGGCACCCGGTCCGAGCCGGGGCTGGAGATTTGCCTCCGCAACCAATTTGCCTCCGCAACCAATGCGTGAGCAACCGAGTGAGGGAAAAACCATGCCGTTCAGCCTTCCGGAGCTGCCTTATCCGTATGACGCGCTGGCGCCGCACATGTCACGCGAGACGCTCGAATTCCATCACGACAAGCACCACAAGGCCTATGTCGATACCGGCAACAAGCTGATGGCCGGGACTGAATGGGAAGGCAAGCCGCTCGAGGAGGTGGTGAAGGGATCGTTCGGCAAGAACCAGCCCCTCTTCAACAATGCGGGGCAGCATTACAACCACCTGCATTTCTGGAAATGGATGAAGCCGAGCGGCGGCGGCAAGATGCCGGGCAGCTTGGAGAAGCGCATCGTCGCCGACCTCGGCTCGGTCGACAAGATGAAGGAGGACTTCGTCCAGGCCGGCGTCGGCCAGTTCGGCTCCGGCTGGTGCTGGCTCGCCGTCCAGGGCGGCAAGATCGTGGTCATGAAGACCCCGAACGGCGAAAACCCGCTGGTGCACGGCGCCCAGCCGATTCTCGGTTGCGACGTGTGGGAGCACTCCTACTACATCGACTACCGCAACCGGCGGCCCGATTACCTCAAGGCGTTCCTGGAACATCTGGTGAGCTGGGAGCACGTCGCCGCGATGCTGGAGGATGCCGGCAAAGGCAAGTCCGGCTCGCACATAGCGGCCTGAGGCGCGGCTCGAGACCAGGATGAGTAGAGAAGACGACATGCCGATCGTGAAATCCGCCGATGACGCCCGCGCCGGCGTCACCGGACAAGGGGTGCGTTACGTGCTGGGATTCGGGCTGGCCGGCGCCATCGCGGCGCTCGTTGTGCTGAGTGTCTATTTCGGCTTGGGCGGCCACTGACGTTCCAATCGTTTGCGTAGGATGGGCAAAATTGCCGAGCACGGGGGGGAGTCGCGCGGCGCCGCGCATTTTTGCCCACGGGTTGCGCGGCGAGATTCCGCCGCGTGGTCAACGCACCGGGTTCGCCGTGCCCCATAATTCGAGGCTGCGGCGCTGGCGCGTTACCCACCTTACCGGATATCGCCCACGCTATAGCAGAACGGGGCAAGACATCGACCTGCCTCGCACCGGGAGCGACCGGCTCGCCGCCGCAGCCATGATCCACTCCGTCGTCCTCCCACCCGGGCTGCGCTGGCGCGCCGGCCCTTTCTGGTCGTGCGCGGCCCTGTTGTTGAGCACGCTGCCCGCGTTCGCTGCCGACAGCCCGCAAAGCGCTCCGTCCGACGCCATCTTCCTCGCCCAACTGGTCCTGCTGATGCTGGTCGGTCGTCTTTTGGGCGAAGCCATGCAGCGCATCGGCCAGCCTTCGGTGATGGGGCAGCTGCTCGCCGGAATTTTGCTCGGTCCCTCGCTGCTCGGCTGGCTCTGGCCCGATCTCCAGCATTGGATTTTTCCCGCCGGCAAAGAGCAGAAGAGCATGATCGATGCCGTCTCCCAGTTCGGCATCCTGCTGCTGCTGCTGCTGACCGGAATGGAGACCGACCTCAAGCTGGTCAGGAAGGTTGGACGCGCCGCCGCCAGCATCTCGCTGACCGGGGTGGCGGTGCCATTCGGTTGCGGGGTCGCGCTCGGCCTGCTGCTGCCGGAATCGCTGCTGCCGGATCCCGGCAAACGTCTGCTGACGTCGCTGTTCCTCGGCATCGCCCTGTCGATCTCCTCGATCAAGATCGTGGCCGCGATCGTGCGCGAGATGAACTTTACGCGCCGCAATCTCGGTCAGGTGATCGTGGCGTCCGCCATCATGGAAGACACCATCGGCTGGATCATCATCGCCATCACCTTCGGGCTCGCCGAGGCCGGCACCATCGATCTGGCCAATGTCGCCAAGAGCGTGCTCGGAACCGCGGTCTTTCTCATCGCCAGCTTCACGGTCGGGCGCCCGCTGGTGTTTTATGCAATCCGTTTCGCCAACGATAATTTCAAAAGCGATTTCCCGGTCATCACCACCATCCTGGTGATCATGGGGGCGATGGCGCTGACCACGCATTTCATCGGCGTCCACACGGTGCTCGGCGCCTTCACGGCCGGTGTCCTGATCGGCGAGTCGCCCATTCTCACCAAGCATATCGACGAGCAGCTGCGCGGCCTGATCGTGGCGTTCTTCATGCCGGTGTTTTTCGGCACCGCGGGCCTGAGCGCCGATCTCACCGTGCTCAAGGACCCGCAGCTCCTCATGCTGGCGCTCGGCCTGATCGCGATCGCCAGCATCGGCAAGTTCGCAGGCGCCTTCGTGGGCGGCAAGATCGGTGGGCTGACGCGCGCCGAGGGGCTGGCGCTCGCATGCGGCATGAACGCGCGCGGCTCGACCGAGGTGATCGTCGCCAGCATCGGGCTCGCCATGGGGGCGCTCACGCAGAACCTGTTCACCATGATCGTCACCATGGCGTTCGTCACCACCATGGGGATGCCGCCGATGCTGCGCTGGAGCCTGGCCCGGGTCCCGCTCGGCAAGGCCGAGAAGGAGCGGCTGGAGCGCGAGGAGTTCGAGGCCAAGGGCTTCGTCTCGAACCTGGAGCGCTTGCTTCTGGTTGTGGATGAGAGCCCCAACGGCAAGCTCACCTCCCATGTCGCGGGCCTGATCGCGAGCCGCGGTGGCCTGCCCACCACGGTGCTGCCCAAGGATTTGCCCAAGGGCCTGAGCAAATCCGGCGGCGAGGCGAAGGCCAAGCAGCCCGCCGAGGCGGACAACACAGCGCAGGATACTGCCGCGCAGGCCTTGGAGACGGCAGCGCGGGAGGTCAAGAAGACGGAGCCGCAGGAGGACGCGCCGGCGCCGGTCCACGTGACGGTGCGCAAGCTCTCCGAGAGCCCGATCGAGGAAACCATCACCAGCGAGGCCGAGAAGGGCTACGACCTTCTGTTCATCGGGCTGCAGAGCACCAAGTCACGCAGCGGCGCGTTCAATCCGGAGATCGCCGGCATGGCGCTCGCGTTCGAAGGGCCGCTGGCGATCGTGATGGGGCAGGGCGAGCATCTCAAGCAGCCGGATCGCTGCCGTTTCAACATCCTGGTCCCGGTCGCCGGCACCGAGGTGTCGCGCCGGGCCGCCGAGGTCGCGGTCACGATCGCACGCGCCTGCGAATGCCCGATGACCGCGCTGTATGTGGCCAATACCGGGGCCAGTGCGAAGCGCCGCCGCGGCGTGCGCGAGCGCCGCCAGGAGCAGGCGATCTTGAAGGAGATCGTCCAGATGGCGGACCGCTACGACGTGGAGGTGAAGACCGCGGTGCGCTCCGACGTGGCCCCCGACGCGGCCATCCTGGCGCAAGCCAAGCAGGGCGGCCACGACCTGATCGTCATGGGGGTGCAGCGCCGGCCCGGGGACAAGCTGTTCTTCGGCGACACCGCCGCCGCCGTGTTCGGGAAATCGCCGGGCTCGGTGCTGTTCCTGTCGAGCTAGCCGATGATCCCGAAAAGTTGCAGACTTTCCGGATGAGATTGTGCGCACGGCCAAAGAGATCAGAGCGGGAGCGCCCTTCGTCGGGCGGCGGCAGTCCGGCCGCGCTCGTCGTGCCAGCGGTTTTGGAGAACTACTTGCGGCGGCGATCCTGAGGTGAACCAGGACAACTGACGATGGCTCTATCGTTCAAGCACCGCGCACTGGACTGGTTCTATGCGGTTTTTCCGAGAGCCGACAAACATCGCGCGGAATTGGATTTCTGGCGGGGGCTTTGCGCCGCTTCGGGCGGGCGCCTATGGAACGGACACTTCGAGCCGCTTCTGACGACGGTCTACGACCTGGAGCCGAATGACTTCCGCGGCAAGAGGATTCTGGATATCGGATGCGGCCCATGCGGCAGCCTGGAATGGGCCACGATGGCCGCGGAACGCGTCGGGCTCGACCCTCTGGCGAAAAAATACCTGAGGCTCGGCGCCGCCAAGCACGCGATGCGTTATGTCGCGGCCCGATCCGAGCGCATTCCGTTCTCCAACGGATATTTCGACATCGTCTCCTGCTTGAATGCGCTTGATCATGTCGACAGCTTTGAAAAAACCATCGCGGAGATCAAGCGCGTGACCAGGAAAGGGGGTCTTTTTCTGGTCAGCGTCGAGATCGACCACCTGCCGACGGTCTATGAGCCGCTGGTCATTTCCGAAGGCGACATGGCCAAGCTCGAGCCGGAGTTTCGGATTGTTTCATCGTTCAAGGTCGGAACGCCGGAGGATCATGATTTACATGGGGCGGTCCTGTGCCGGGAGCCGACCCATCAGGCCGGAAAACCCGGGGTCTATGTCGCCAGGATGCAGCGACAATGAGCCAAATGAAGCAAGCTTGAAAAACTCAAATCGATTCAGGCACACACAACCGCGCCTGAGCATGTTCAGGTCTCACTCATGACTTGATATATGGGTTTGCCGAACCACCTTGCGTGTCGTTTGATGATATCGACCGCTTGCTCGTCGGCGACGCCGTGCTTGTGCAGTATCTTCTTGAAATTTTCGCCCATAACAGCCGAGTCCTGCAATGTGAGCCGCTCGCCGTCATGGTCTCGGTAATGATAAAGATCTTTCTCCACGATAGAAACGGTGGCATTACGCTCCAGCAACGTCCAGATCAGGTCGAAGTCATCTATGCCGGGGTAGTTTCCGATGCTCTCGTCCAGGCCGCCGGCATCGAGAACGGCTTGCCTGCGAAGCATGAAGAAGTGTCCCAGGTAGCTCGCTCGCTCCTCGAGTGTCGCGATTGAATTGAATTCCTGTAGCGACGGATGCCGGGACGCGCGCACGTTGATGGAGCCGTCAGGAAAATAAACGACTCTGCCGGTACAGACGATATCCGCTTCGCTCCGCAAGCACTCGGCGACCGTACGCTCGTCCAGCCAGTCGTCGGATAGCAGCAACCCTATTCGCCCGGAGCTGGCATGCCTGATTCCCTTGTTTATCGCGCCCGGAAAGCTCTCCGGCTTGTCTCTGTCGAGCACCACGAGATTGGCGAAGTGTCTTTGCAGGCTGCTCAGAATCGTCAAGTTGGATGCCGGTGTCATCTCCGCCCGAACAACCACGACCTCGGTTGTAACGCTTTGCAGAAGGGCCGAGCGAACCGCCTCATCAAGCCACTCATCAACCTGACGCCGCAGCGGTACGACAATGGTGGCACTGTAGCTCATCAAGCCGTCCATAATCCGTCCAAAAACACGCTGTCGCGGTTCGGGCCCGGAGCCCTAAGGCTCGCCTGTAGAAAGAAAAAATTTGTCAATCATAAAGCGTCTCCAATTCGGGGCATCAGGATGGGCTTTCCGCACGACATCCTCGAAGAAGCGCCGCCACATTGCGGCGCCACTCGCCTGATGATCAGCAATTTGTTTCAGGGTTTCTTCCGTCAGGCCTCCCCTGGCCACGTCCTCCAAGATCAAAGCGGCCGGCTTCGGATAGTCGGATATTCCTCCGTAAATGTCGAACAGCCTCGGTGAGGTAACCCCATAGCCATCGCTAAGCCAATACAAAGGCCGCAACAAGCCGATTTCTTCCGGATCCAAAAACAGGTAGTCCCCCACGGAAAACGTCAAGTGACTTTGGCACAGGATATCCAACAGCTCGGATTCACCCAGGCGCATCAGTGCGGCACATCTCTTCACGGCGGCTGCGCAGACATATTTTCGGAAATCGGACCGCCACATGAAGTGAATGACGTCAGGACGTGAACTCGATGACCTGGCGGAGCGCTTGCCCGGGCTCGTCGATGGCGTGGGTGTACACGGTGGTCGAAACATGTGTCGCGGCCAGGTGCCGATCCAGGTTTCGGACAATGCCGTCCGAAGCTGTGCCGGGAGCGTCGACGACGAAAGTCAGATTGACCTTGTCGTGGATAGGTCGCGGTGCAATTCGCCGAGAAGCTATCATCTCCTTCTGCTGCTTTGTGGTCCACTGCTCCCAGCCGCCGAATAGGTCCTCATCATATTGTGACTTGAGGACATCGAAACTTCGAGCAATGTGCGGAAAGCTGTACCGCGTCCGCGTCGACGCAACATCCGGATCGTCGACGACCGGCATGTGCCTATGCACGATGGTTACGTTGTCGAGGCTCCTCACCCGCATCGGTTGGCGGCGGGTGAAGGCCCGGAGCGCCAGCTCAAAGTCTTCAAATCCCACGAAGTAGCGTTCGTCGTAGGGCTCATCGAGCAAGAAAGCGCGCCGCATGACGGCCGCGCATCCCGAAAACATGTTTGTCACGGGGACCTCTGGGCCGACCACCTCGAGCCGCAACAGCCAATTCTGCTCTGTGATTCGGAGCCGATCCATGACGAGGTTCTCGTGGACGTTCAGAATTCTGGGCGAATATCCGTCGATATCCTGTGCACCTTCGACGGCGGAGCTGATCAGCCCCACGCCATCCGGGGTATTGAGCACGGTGTCGTTGTCCACGAATAAAACCCAATCCGAGGAACATTCCCGGCTGAGACGGTTTCGGCCTGGGCCGACGCCGATGTTCTCGCCAAGCGTGATGAATCGGACGTTCGGCCGGTGAATCAACGAATCGGTCAGGAACTCGCGTTGCTCGGCGGCGCTGGCTTGATCTAAGACGACCACAGATGGTTGAACATGCTCGTTCAAGAAACTCAAGATGCAATCCAAAGTCTGGCGAGCTCTGTTATGGAACAGCACGCCAACGTCGAAATTTGCAACCGCGCGCGATTTCGTATCAGGCATTTAAGTCACACCGGCCTTGGTATTCCCTCGAGGGCGCAGCTCGGCGACCTCGGCTTGGTTCAGCGCGCAAGGCTCCATAATGCGGATTCGAGCGGTGCCAGGACCCGGTCCCATCGGTAACGTTCCGCAACGGCTGCTCTGCCGTTCTGGCGTATCCGTCGCCAAAAGTCTGCAGCGCCGAGCAACTGATCTACGCCTTCGGCGAAATCGACGACGCTGTCGCGAACCAAAAGGTCCTCACCGTCCTGTACCGATAAACCCGCACAGCCGATGCTGGTACTTACGACCGGTAGGCCGAAAGCCATGGAATCGAGGATCTGGCGATTTGCGCCTGATCCGATACGCAGCGGGACGATCGAGACGCTGGCCGTGGCGGCGACTTCCCTGATATCCCCGGGACCTTCGACCAGTACGACGCCGGGCTGCTGCGCCAGGTCGCGCAGCTCCGATGTCGCACCGCTGCCAGCCAGCAGGAGCTCGGCCGAAGGTCGACGGCGAACGACGTGCGGCCAGATATCGCGCCAAAAATGCAGGATTCCATCGACGTTCGGGTGATGTCCCAGATTGCCGAAGAAAATAATGCGGCCGGTGTCCGGTCGTGCGTCCGCGAGCCAAAGCTCGGGATTGGTTCCGTTCTCGACCAGGATGGTCTGGCCGGTCTTGGAGCGGCGTTGAATTTCGTCGCGGTCCCGCGCGGCAGCGGCCGCCCGCATGGCGAACTGCGGCCAGACCTGATCTTCGAAGTCGTGCATCAATTCTGCTTCGCGCTGCAGGTTACGGAAGCCTGAGGATATCGGACCAGGGAGGTCGACCTGCGCGGCTTGCATCAGCAGTCGCGATTCGATGTTTTGCACGCCGAGCATGGCCGGTGCGCTGATCTCGACGCGAAACGGTGCGAGAGAAATTGTGTCGATCAATGCCGCGTCGTAAAGATTGGTTGGGATCGAGCGCAAGGCGTCACGCATCGTGACGCGCATCCGCGCGCGGACGGGATCGGGCAGGTTTTCGACGCCTGGGAGCTCGGGGCCGCCGGGGGCGGCCGCATAGACCGACCGACAGTAGCGCAGCAATTCCGGCCGCTCCCGACTTTGCGCACTGGAGCAAAAGGTCGCGAGGGTAAGATCGTGCCGCTGACCGAGGAAGCGAATCATTGCCCACCAGCGCTGCCGGCAACCCGACGTCGGCGGATAAGGAAAGCTCGGCACCAGCATCAACAGGCGGAGCCGCTCATGCGCTGCAGGAATTGCAAAGCGTCGCGTAAGATCGCGTTGTCGTGCCGCGACCGTCTGCTCGGTTTCGCGCAGCTCCCGTGCGATGGTCTGGAACGTCAGGGCGAACGATTGCATGTTGATCGTGTTCAGTCGCTCGTCGAAGGCGCGCCGAAGCGATTCGCCTCCGCGGATCGGATCGGGCGGCGCAACCTCGCAGGCGACGTGCCGGGTGTTGAGGATTTCCGGCAGCACGTCGCAGCAATAGCCCGCCGCCGCGATCCGCACCGCCAGAGCTTGCCGCTCACAGCCGGCGACCAGACCCGTGGGGTAGCCGCCGACGGCTTCAAAAGCCGTACGTCGAACGAGAAATACGGGCTTGGGGTCGCCGTTCCCGCCGATGGCATTGACGAGGTCGAGACCGTAGGAGGCGCGGACGGCGGTGGGTGGCGAGGCTCCATCATCTTTCACTTGCGACAGGACGTCAGGAGCCGGTACCTCGGTTGACCAGATTTCGAGCAGGTCGTCGCCCGATAGCTCGGCGGCCTCCAGCGCGCGTTCGACCAGACGCGGCTCGGGTGCGTCGTCCGTGTCGATGAACATCAGGTATTTGCTCGACGCCTGCGCGACCGAAAGGGCGATCGCTCGGGCCTCGCCGCACTGCGGTTCATGCCGATGGATCCAGCCGCGCCCGCGGTGGTGTTCCACGAGATGCGCGAAGGCCGTTGCCGATTTGCCCGAGGCGCTGCTATCGACCGCGATGACTGAGAAATCGCCGCGCGATTGTCGATCGAGGGCCTGCAGGACACGCGTCGGGTTGTGCGCACGTTCGGAATGCGACAGGCATATGGTCAATGACGCGTTCGTTGCGTGCACCATGTCTTTTGCGGGCGCGGCGCGATCGTCCGCAACCGCGCGCGCCCGCGTCTCGACCTGGTCGAGCAGCGTCTGAATCGCCGGAATATCGGAAGACAGCAACCGGGCGGCAGGCGGCGCTACGCCGAGGTTCGCCAGCTGTCGGGAACCAGCCGCGTCGAGGCAGACGATCAAATCACAATGCGTAAGCACATATCTCTCGCCGAATTGCCGCGCGATGGCACTGGCGCTCAGGTCCGGATCCCGATGTTCCGCCGAAACGTGGTCGAGGACGGCGACGAAATACGGCGCCGCCCTGGGTGAATGGCGGCGCTCGCAGATGGCATGCATCAAAGGGTGGCCTGAGGTCAGCCCGTATACGACGTCGAACTCTCGGAGCTTTGGTGCGATATGCCGGCTCAGGTCGAGCAGGGGAAAATCCGGCAACCATGGTCGCCCCGGATCGGCTGCATCGATCGCTAGAACATCGACGCCCGCCGCGACCGGCGGCGGCGCGATGTGGCGCTGCGTGCGCTCCGAGACCCAGATGAGCGTGCAGGGCCGGCCCGCGGCGCCAAGGCTGCTCGCGAGCGTCGCCGCCAGCTCGCGGGTCGCGATCTCCTCTGTCGCCAGCCCCACAACCGCCGATCTCATGGCGCGTGACTCGTCTTGGGCCGACGGCTTGCCTTGCAACACATCGCGTTGCTGCCCGCCCACCGCGACCTCGGCGTACAACCGCGCCCATGCATCGACACTGCGGTCGATTGCGAAATGAGTGGCGACGCGCCTGCGACCGAGGTCGCCCATGCGACGCCGGACGTCTTCGGTGCGCGCCAATGCAAGTATCGCCTGCCCGAGCCTGGCCGGATCGCTCGGGGGAACCAGGATCCCGGTCTGGCGATCGATGATGAGTTCGCTCACCCCGCCCACGGAGGTCGCGACAACGGGCAGATGGGCGCACATTGCCTCGAGGATGTTGTTGGGCAATCCCCTCCGTGTGCGAGCAACTCACGTGAATATCGGCTGCCGACAAAATGGTCGGTACATCCGCGCGCTGGCCGAGAAAGCGCACCCGGCGCCGAATCCCAAGCTCGTCCGACAAGCTTTCCAGCCGTGCCTGGTTTCCGTCGATGTCACGTCCAACCGCCAGCAGAACCCATTCCGGCATGTCACGGCGCACCGAATGTAGGGCGCGCAGAAGATCGGCGTGCCCCTTGTAGGCATGGAGATTGGCCACCGCCGAGATCACAATCGCGGTGCGGGGAAGATTAAAGCCGTCCCGCGCGCCGTCGCGCTCGACCATCTGCCAGGAGAAATCCGCGATATCGATCCCATTCCGGACCAGGCGCAATTTCGATTCGGGAATTCCCTCATCGCGAAGCTCCTTGAGGATCGCCGCGCAATTGCCGACGGCGGCGCTTATCTTGCGGTGACACAGCCGTCGTTCGACGAAACGGCGCAGCGGGTGCTGCTGCTGATACGAATTGAGCCCGACCCGGCTCATGATCAACGACCGGCCGCTGATCCAGAAATTGGCGATCGAGCCGACGATATAGGAATTCGGCAGGACTGTGTGAATGAGATCGATCCTGCGCGCGCGAATGAACGGGACCAGCCCGAGGCCGATCGAAACGTAGCTTGCCCATACCAGCACCTCTTGGATCAGCTTCGAGAGCGGTGACGGAAGAAGGCGGGCGAGGCTCCGGCAAAGGCCGATGAGGGCTGAAAGACGCGATCTCAATTCGGCACGGCCTTTCGCCCAAAACCGCCGTGTGGCGATCCGGATACGCCGAAGCATTTCTCTCAAACGCCGCGATCGAAGCGGCCTATGCCCTGATCGAAGCCAAAGCTTCAATCCCCGCCACGCCCGCCGCACCGTCTCCGGTGCCATCGCGGCGGCGAGATCCCGGACCTGCGCTATGGATCGGGATGCCAGCAGCGCCGAGTTGCGCGCGAAACCGCGCGCTGCGCGCCTCAGGTTGCCGAGCCAATGCAATCGATAGGGAATAAACGGGCCGACGATCTCGATACCGGTGGCCGCCAGCTGCGACGCCAGAGCTCCGCGAGAGAGAAACGTGAACACCACGATCTCGAGCTCCGAACCGTCGAGGCACGGTAGATTTCGCAGCAAATCGACTTCGGCGCCGCCGACGTCCAGCGTCGGAATAACGACGAGCAGCTTTGTCCGTCGCGGTGGAGCGATCGACCTGCGGATGATCGACGCCGCCGGCGTGACTGCGAGCGCGGGCGCCGCAGGAAGCGGCTCGAACCCAAAGGCATTGAATCGCTCGTGGCTGAGGCGAAGCTGTTGGCCGAGAAAATCCGCGTGATCCTTGCGTTCGCGGATCTTCGACAGGTTGAAATGCATGGCCGATGCGGCGCCTCGCAGGCCGACGGTCGCCATCTGGTCGTCAAGCTGCTCCATCAGACGCCGCTTCGCCCGAGCCGGATCGACAGTTCGTGAAAGACTGTCGTCGGTCTGCCGATGGTAATACAAATATTCCGGCACCACCTCGGTACGATATCCCGTGGCCGCCAACTTGACCTGCAACGCCCAGTCTTCATGCCCGGCGCGGTGAAGCTCCTGATAGCCTCCGACTGCTTCGAAGACGCTACGGCGTATCAGGATAACGCCACTGCCCAGGATAGAGGGATTGATGGCGGCGGCGGCCAGGGCGGGTCCCAGAGGCATTTCAGCCTGGAGAATTGGTGCGGTCGGTCGACCTGTGCGCTTGTCAAAAGGGAACTGGTCGCCGGCGAAGTGCCGAATGCCAGGCGTCAGACAATCGTCGCCCGCATGCAGCGCCGCTTGCAGGAGACGTTCGATTGCATTGGGGGCGAGCACGTCGTCGGCATCGATGAACAGTAGATACTCGGCGTCGGCCCGCTCCGCCGCGCGGTTGCGCGACGCATTGACGGACTGGTTGCTTTGACGGAAGAAGATCCACCCCCGGTCACCATATTTCTCCGCCATGTAGTCGAATAAAGCGGCTGCATTTGACGCCGCCGAGCCGTCATCGACCGCAATCACGCGGAAGTTCCGGCAGGTTTGCAACTCGAGTGATTGGAGCAAATGCGGAAAATGTCGTGCCTTGTTGAAATAGGTGACGCAGACATCCACCCGGGCCGTTATCGGTGTGGCGACGGCGGGGGCTCTATTGCGGAAAGTATTGCAGATGCGGTCGTGGAATTTGAGCCAGCGGTCATTATGGGCGGCAAAATCGTATTGCGAAAGCTCGCTTGGCTTGAGGGGCCTGGCCAGGCGCTCGCGGATTTTCTCCGCCAACCCGTCGGGTGTCGGATCGAAAAGCTGCACGTCGCCGCGCCCGGCGAATATTTCGGGCGTGCCTCCGCCGCGCGTGCAAATGACATTCAGGCCGGAGATGAGGGAGGATTTCGATCACCGCATAGGGAAAGTTCTCGAATGCCGACGGTACCACCACGAGGGCGTCGGCGACATGCGAAGCGAGGTAGCTTTGCGCCTGCCGGCTATCGAGATTGCCGATGTGACCGACCGACAGGCCGGTTGGACGCAGCTTCTCACGTACCCAATCCGACGCGCCGGATACATCCTCGTGGCCGAGCAGAACGACCTCGTCGATTTTCGCCAAAATCTCGGGCGCTTCCCGATGCAATTGCAGGAGTCCATTGACGAAGAGATCGAAGCCCTTCTTCCGCTCGAGTCGAGCGAAATAGATGATGCGCTTCAAATCCCCGGCGCTCTGCGCGGCGGACGAGGGGGTGAGCGGTATGAAAGGCAGGCCCAGGATCTCCGGCTCAGGAGCCAATTGCCAGCCTTGGTGAGCCGCCCAATCGACCATATACCGGCTGGGCGCGATCACATGGTCGCTGTGCCGGGCACTGTATTGCTCGACAAACACGTGATACAGGTGATCCGGAAGCTCGAGCGCGTCGCCCTCGAGCTGATGTACCCAATTCAGTGAGCCGTGCATGACGGTGACGCACACGGGCATCGACCCGTCGCCCAGGCGTTTCATCCGCACGGTATTGAACGCGACATTTCCCACGTCGCAGAAATAGACAATGTCAAAATCGCGCAGCAACGGCGTCAGATGCTCTGAAATCGTCACCGTCCAGATTTTAGGCGAACGCTCGGGCGCAACCTCGTTGTGAATCTCGATGAGGCCGATGCCCCAAGACCGATAGCGCTCACGCCACTCGGGGTCGACTCGGCGTTCCAGCGCAATGATGGTGACTGCGTCGCCCCGCGCGCGCAGCTGTCGGGCGAAATGTACTATGAACGAGCCGATCCCGCCGGCCCGACCGTTGATTGTCTGCACGTCATAAGATGGGAACGCAACCTTGGCCATTGATACTATAAGCCCAATATGTATTGTGCGGACCCTTGCGTTATTACCATCGTCCTCGCTTTTCGCAAATGGTTCTGCCCCGCTCGGCAGCATTGACTGATACAGGCGACAGCTGAGCAGGTCCCTGAGCAAAAAGTTCCAAATAATTCAGTTTTGCTAGGAACCAAACGCAACTCAGGGAGGCGGCGGCGGCTAAATCCCGGGCGGGAGAACCCGTTGGAGCCCGGCCAATGTTACCTTCTTGCCAACAACTCGATGCCGGTGCTGTTTGCGCGTTTCGTCGGCACACGGGTCGGCGAGTCGAATGAGCGCTGCCAAATGCTGACTGGCCCGCCATGAACGCAAGGCAGCGCTGGGATGAGACTGGCTAAGGGGCCGGTTTCAAGGGCTGGACTTTGAGCGGCGAGCAGGGATATGAGCAATCGACAATGTGGTGAAAGCAAAGCTTGCGGCCAGGAAGATCGCGGCGAAAATTCCTCCGCAAGCATAGCGTGGGTCTGCGACATGCAGCAAGACGTTCGCACCAAAATAGGCGTTCAGGCTCAACGCGATCATGATTTCGGTCCGGTAAATTTGCGTCAATTGACCGGGTACGAAGAACAAGGCGGATAGAAATACGGACAGAGCGCCGAGCGCGACCGTCAATCCGGAGCGGATTAGATTGGCGCTCCAAACCTCGCTGAGTATCAATGGAAGTGTTGACTGCCTGAAGATATCGCCTTTGACGGCTTCTTCGCTGGGATAAGGCCTGACGACGCTGATCGGAACTTGGGTTGGGTCGAATTCCGGCGGTCCCTCAAAAATAAGCTGACGACGAAAGTGCATGGTCGCGTAACGCAACGACAAGGCCCGGCCCAGGTCGCGCCACATGCCGTAGAAATGCGCTGCGACGTGGCGCATATAGGCAAGCGGGTGCGCCCGGATGCTGGAGAGGCCAAAGCGCAAAAAGAAGGAATCGACCTCCGGTGCCGTTGCGAGTCGGGTATTGGCGATCGGAACCAGCTTCCCCCAAAGGACAGCATCGAAATCCTGCTCTGTAATATCGACGTAGCGATCAAGGCTGGCATGCGAATCTATATCGGCAAGATCGACAGGTCGTCGTTCGATCACGGCCGCTGCAGCGCTGATCAATTCGCGCGTGAGATTGGATGGAGGCATCGAGGTATCGTCCAGCATCCAACCTACGTTGCCGATAAGCTGGTATCCCATGTAGCTTTCGGGGGTGGTCGCTCCAGTGCGTGCATATGAGCTGATCGCCATCAGCGTGTATGTGGCCAGCCCGGAAGCAACGATCACCCCTGAGGCAGAAAGACGGGCTCCCACCGGGAGAAATCGCACGAGCAATAGCGCGGGCACGACAGCCACCACACCAAGAGTCTTTGTCAGCGTCATTAGAACGATGCCGACCGCGGCCGCCACGACGGCTCCGGTCTTGCGCCGCCAGGCCAAGACCCCCAACGCTGCCGCGAAGAGCCCGAACCCCGCCATAAACAGCGCTTCCGTGAGCAGTTGGGGCGCATATTGCGAAAGGGAGCTCTGAAGCAGGAAGGCAAGCGCCAACAATACTGCAATCCATCTTCTTTCAAATCGAGCAGCCAGAAGCCAGGCGCCTGCAAAATAGCACGCCAAGCCAGCGCCAAACTGAACCCATGCAAGCCGGTCAAGCCCGATCGTGTTTTGCAGGACCAACAGAATGGTAGGATAGCCGACATTTCTCAGAGGGGAATACTGACCATACAGGATGGGTCCCAAATAGCCGAACGAGTTGGGAGAAATGACGGTGCGAAACTCGACGTACCCCAGCGAATACAAACCGGCAAACAATGATGCAGGAAGGGCCGTGACAGCGAACACCAGACCCAAGGAGACCGTGAATCGAAAGGCCATCAAGATCAGTGCTGACGCCGGCAGCAGGCCAAGCCATACGGCATCCAGAGGCATCATTCGGATGAATGTGTATCTGTCTGCTTCGAATGAAAGATGACCAAAAACAACTTCTGGAGCGTCGCCTGATCTCACGACAAGAATCTTCCAGAATGTGTGACCTCCAGCTTCTGCGAGATCGAAAACAAGCTCGCCGTTGTCATCCTCGGCCTTACTTGCGTCCGTCCAATTCGCTCCGTCGTCGCTGGTTTGAACGGTCGCTGCGGCAATACGGTATTCCGGCGAAACGTGGTTGCGGTAAGTATGGATGAGCCGCTTGAACGCCTGGGGTGAGCTGTACCGCGAGATCGCATAAGCTTCACCATCCGGCGCCCGCGTGACAAAGCCGCCGTCGTCCAAAATATTGTTTACCGTAGCCCACGGGAATTCGGGCGGCGTGGGCGAGCCGGTGACCTCCACCGGAATCGGTCCGCGAGATACCAGGAGCGTCCCAACAGCGAGTCCGGCCACGCCAACAAAGAGAAGGACGGCGAGCGCCTTTAAGGCTGACACGGTTCGACGTCCTGTCGGGGGGCTGAGCGCCAGCGAGGGTCAAGTGCCGGGACTGGTTGAATGAGGTTCCGGAAGGAGACAGCTGGCGGGTTATACCTCCCAGCGGCGGTCGTCGCCACCAGGGCCGCGACAAGGAACCCAGGGCGGACCCGAGGCCGGTGCCGACCGGCGGTCCACCGCCGAGGGGATCGGGGGCTGGACCCCCGCGCTTCAGGGAGCCAGCCACGGCCCTTTGGGTCCCCGGACCAGAGCCCTCGCCTCCGGGGGCCAACTCGGATACACAGCGGCGCCACGGGTCGTGTGGCGAGGCAATGCCCCTGCCGCGGTTTCTCCGAGCGTCGTTCGCCATGAAATATCGCGCTGACATTGATGGGCTTCGTGCCGTCGCAGTACTTCCCGTCGTGCTTTTCCATGCGGATGTTCCGCTATTCTCCGGCGGCTTCGTCGGCGTCGATGTCTTCTTCGTGATCTCCGGCTATCTCATCACCGAGTTGCTGGTGCGCGAGATCGAAAGCACGAGTCGCATATCGTTCATGCAATTCTATGCGCGGCGGGCAAGGAGATTGCTCCCGGCCTTCGGCTTGATGCTGACATGTGTGCTCGGGGCGGGGGTGTTTCTCCTGACTCCGATCGAGCAGGATACGCTGGCCCGAACCGCGCTCGCGGCGGCCTCCTATGTCAGCAACTTCTATTTCATCGCGCAGTCCGCCGACTACTTCGCGCCGGACATCAAGACGAACGTGCTCTTGCACACATGGTCCCTCGGCGTAGAGGAGCAGTTCTATCTGGTCTGGCCCGCATTTATCGCTGCCGCTTATTGGCTGGGCGGCCGGCGCGCATTCATCGCGTGCTGCGCGTTGGCGGTCGCGTTGTCCTTTGCTGCAGGGTTCATGCTCAATCAGCCCTGGGCATTTTTCAGCCTGCCGGCGCGCGCTTGGGAGCTCGGAATGGGGGCGCTCGGCAGCTTCATCGCCATGCGCTCGTCGGCCACCACTCGGTCGTTGACCGGTTTCGCCGGCCTTGCCGCGATCGTCTGGTTCGTGATCACGGCCGACGCCAAGACCCTGAGCCCCGTCGCGATGGCGCTCCCGGTTGTTGGTACGGTCGCAGTGCTGGTAAGCGGGACTCAGGGGTCTATTGTTTCGTCCCTGCTTGCCCTTTGGCCGTTCCGGATGATCGGCCGCGTGTCCTACGGCTGGTATCTGTGGCATTGGCCGCTTTTGGTCATACCGCGTCTGGTAGAGACGTGGATCCCGCCGACGACCCGGCTGCTGTGCGTAGCGCTTGCACTTGTGATCGCGGTGGCGAGCTACGTTCTGGTCGAGCAACCGGTACGCTCTTCGCGGCGTCTTGCTTTGCGCCCGATACTTGCCATTGTCTTGGCCTCGCTCATGACCGGCGGGACCATCGCGGCCTCGATCGCGGACCAGCAATGGGCCAAAGGGGTGTTCTCCAACGACCCCCAGTACCAGAAGCTGTGGATGACCGCATCCGAGCCGCGGCTGTGCACGCAGTGGCAGAGAAGCGAGCTTCTTGAATGCTCCTACGGTGACGCAAACGCGCCCCTTACCGCGGTCTTATTCGGCGACTCGCTCGCCGGCGAGTGGGCTTCGACGCTCAAAACCATCGCGGAGCAGCAGCGGTGGCGAATGACTACCCTCCTCAAAGGCGAATGCTCGGTTCCGGACATCTTTCCGAGCGGCCCGCCCGATTGTCACCCGTGGCGCCAGCGCGCGATGGAGCGGATCGCGGAGTTGCACCCATCTGCGGTCATCCTCAGTTTCTCCCGGGTTTATCCGCTGTGGGCAGGCCGAGCCCGATTTGAGGAAGCGCTACGCGCTACGCTCGCGCGCTTCAGCGAGCTGGGCATCCCGACGGTCGTGATTGCGACCACGCCGACGAGCGGCATTGACGCGCCGAATTGCCTGATGCGCCCCGGATGGATCAGCGATCCAAAAGTGTGTGATGCTCTGCGCAAGGATGCGATAGATGCAAAGCTCGTCGAAGAAATCGCGACGGCCGCGTCCAATCTGACCGGTGTTCAAGTGTGGGATTTCACCGATTGGTTCTGCGACGACGAAGTGTGCCCGGCGGTGAAAGGCGATACGCTCGTCTACAGCGACGGCACGCATGCAACGGCCGCATTTATCCGCACTCTTGCACCCGAGCTCGAGCGCAGGCTGCGCGCTCTATTCGAGCACATCGAGCCCTCCACGCGAGACGCCGATGCGTTGTCGGTCTCACAGACCGGCCGCACGTCGTTGGACGTCTCGGAGGCCCGGACGCCTCCCAAATCTGCATCCGGAGCGGCAGATACCCCTTTGGGCGACGCCGATTTCATCACGCGCTATGAAGTCCTCCGGCGGATCCCGATAGATGTGGCGTGGCTTTGCCTGATACCGGCCTTCATTCTTTTGTTTGCTTTCTCGCCTTCGGGTCTTTCGCCGACGCGCCTGCTTGCCTCATTCGCGATCCCGATTGCACTGTTCGTTTCGGTTTATTCGTTCGGCTACGTCGGGTATCACATTCTTCACTACAACGATTCGCCGTCCTATCTGCAGAGGCTTCTGGCCGGCACCTTCGCCTCGAACCGCAATTCCGGCTATCCGAGCTTCCTGGTCGCGGTCAGCGGGACGATTGGTCTCGATCGCCTGGCGTGGATTCAGCTCGGCACAATAGTCGCTTGCTACTTCATTGGCGTGTCGCTCCTCGCGTCGTACCTCGAAAGCAAGTGGTTGGGACCGCTTCTCGCGCTGATGTTTGTCCTGCAGGGAGCAACATCAGGCTTTGCGGATCAAATATTGACGGAGGCGCTGTTTACCGCTGGGCTTACGCTTTTTGCGGCTTCATTGGGGGCACTCGTCTGGCGCCCAGGTACCGGCGCCGTGATAGCCGGCGTGATCGGTATCGTGCTCGCGACGCTCGCCAAGTCCATCGGGCTGGTGCTTGTCGTGCCCGCTCTGTTAGTCGTCAGATTTTTGCCAAAGGAAGCGCGCATTCGTGTCGCTGTCTCGCTCGTGGCGGCAGGTCTCGTGGCATATGGGGGCATGGCTGCGGTAAATTTCTCCCGCACCGGCACGTTCTCCCCGGAGAGCTTCGCCGGTTCTACGCTTGTCGGCAATGTAGCCTGGATGCTGGACGACTCGTCCGTGCCGAAGTCCGACCTTACGCGCCCAATGATCGCCGCGGCAGCGCAGGTGGTCGGCAAGCGGCCGGCCGACCTGGCACGGATCGATTCAATTGCCGCGCTGGACCGTTACGTCGATTACACTGCTCGAGAATATGATGGGCTCTTCTGGGGAGCCCTGTACCCGGTCGGCGCGCCCCACTTTACCACCGGTCAGGCGGCGGAACTCGTTCTATCTTCAATTTGCCTGGTCAAGCATTCGGGCACATCCGGCCACATATTTCCGCCATGCGGCCGCGCATTTTTACGGCCTTTGGCGCGACCTGGGCAACATCCTGCCGTTGAGGCTAGCGACAATCGACATACGGGCTCAGCCGCTGCTCGAGACCGCATCGGAAACGCAACTTCGCAATGCCGTGCCGGAGTCGATTCTCGCGCGCTATCCGGAACAGGCGCAGCTGAAGGCCGAACGCATCGATCAAGAGAGCCTTCCCTTGGCGTTCAAGGCATTTTGGAGCCATTATTGGATCACACCGACATTGACCATCGGGCTGGGAATCCTGGCGCTCGGCCTTTCCCTCCTATTCTTGATTCCGGGCCGATTGGCATCGCTCTATCGTACCGAGATCATGATCGCGCTCAGCCTCAACGCCTATTTCGGTGCACACGCATTGATGCACGTGACACAGGCTCGCTATGCGACCGTCGGCATTTTGGCGGCCTTCATGCTCGTGGCCAGCTTCGTTACAACGACCATCGGTGCCGCCGTAAAGTTGTTTGATGCTGCCGGACATCGTGACGCGCTGCTTTCCGTGGCGCGCATGCTGACGTTCTGGGTCATGCCGGGTCGGCGCCCGCTCTGATGATGCAGCCGCGCACCAACAGCCATGCGTCGCGTTCGCGCCGGTTCAGCCCGGTGCCGCATCGGCTTACCGCCTACGCGCAAAGCGGAGAAATCACCAAGCAGCCAGAGGTATTGCCGCGGGCAGTACTTTCCAGGGTATGACCCGACGCTGATTTCAGGGTCCGTGTGCCGGGATTGTCCTGCGCGAGCATTGGCGGATTATGGTACTTCGGATATCATCGAGCCAACGCGTCAGGGAGGAAACAGCCATGCCGACTTTCGGATCATCGCGGAGGGGTTTTATCAAGACAATGGGCGTTGTCGCCGCCGCGACGTATGGCGGTGCCGCGGCCGCCAAAGCCCAGGGTTTCAAGCCGCAGGACCAGAAGAAGCTGACTCAGGCCGCCGCCCGGTATCAGGACCACCCGAAGGGGAACGAAATTTGCGGCGCCTGTCCGTATTTCGTATCCCCGAAGGGTTGCGTTCTGGTCGAGGGCGAGATCAGCCCGACGGGCTGGTGTCCCATCTATACGACGTTTTCCCCGCTCGACCGCGGCGCCCACACCTGATCGCGGCGCTGACGCCCTGGCGAAAAGGTCGTTACGGCGTCAGCGGCTCGATATGGACGAGCTTGCTCGACTGCTGGCCTTCGGTCCACATGCTGGAGAGGACGTCGGGACTCGAGCTCTTCTGCACGTCGATATGGCGCGTATTGATGGAGGTGGGCAGGAGATAAGAGCTCCATTCACCGGTTTCCACATTGAGCCGTTGAACCAGATCAGTGCTCATATCGGCGCCCCAAGCGTATTTGACGTCGTCGAACCCGACATCGTACGCGCCCGCGTAAGCGACCGGCACATCCCACGCCGTGACTTTGCCGCTCTTGGGGTCAAACATCCCGTAGCGATTGGCATGGAATTGCGAGAACCAAAGGCGATTTTGTGAATTGATATGTCCTCGCCTGGCGCCACCTATGCCGGGCAGAAGATCGATATAAGTCTGCTCTCCGGTCTTGGCGTCGGTGCGCCAGATTTGCCTCTGGTTCGGATTGTTGTCGAGGCTGTAGACATTGTTGTCGAGGTCGGTGACCAGTCCGTAGCCGGCGATGGTTCGCTTTCCAGGGGGCGGCAGAACCTCGTGGAATTGTTTGGTGGCCAGGTCGAACTGATACATTCTGTTGGACTCGCCGTCGTTGGCCTTGGTCCACAGTTTCCCGTCGACGTTCGAATGCAGTGCGTCGATCATGGTGAACCGCGTGTCGCCCTTGTCCCAATGGGGCGCCAGGTAGACGGAGACCTTTCCGGTCTTCGGGTCGAGCTCGGCGATCTGTGCCTGCCCCATCATGGCTTGCCAGATGTTTCCATCCTTATCCATCGTGACCATGAGGCTGCCGGTCGGAAAGCCGGGCTTCGACACGGGGACCGGATAGCGTGTGACCTTGCCGGTCTTGGGATCCAGCTTCGAGATGAACTGGTGCTGGAAATCGGTGAACCAGACGTTGCCCTCCTTGTCGAGCAGCGTGTCGTGGGGCGCGGCCTCGTCGGGCAGATCATAGGTCGTGACGATGGCCTGCGTCGATTTGCCGGTCGGCCGCGGCTGGGTCTTCAGTTGATACGGCCAAGTCTCTCCGGAGCTGAGATTGACCGAAGCGATGTAGGCCCCGAAGTCCGCCTGTGCCTTGGTCGGCGGACCGCTCAAAATCTCGTTTGCGTCGTGAAAGAAGAAAGGAAAATTGGGAGAAGCATTCGGGGTATGCGCCCTCATGCGCTGCACCGTGATCGCCATTTCCGACGCATTGTCCTTGGAAAAGAACGGGCGCTGCAGGCCGTGACAATCGAGACAGCTCAGCAAGGCCATTTTCTGCCCGGCCGTACCCGGCGCGCTCTGCATCCACTCGCTGTTGGACATTTGCAGGGCGAGAACGTTCGGCGCGGCCTTCGCGAGCGTGAGGTCGAGTTGCGCGGCGCCGCCGGATTGTATCGTCGCCACTGTCGGCTTGAGCGTGTACCCGATGGCACGCATGGTGATGTCATAAGCACCGGGGGCGAGCCGGTCCTGCGGAAAGCTGTACTGCCCTTGCGCGTTGGTGCTGACCGAAACCATGATCGTCGAGCCAGGGCGTTTGGCGCTGACCACGACGCCTTCCATTTTTCCTTCTTCGGGCGAGGATACGGTTCCGTTCAGCGCCGCCGGACCGTGGCTTTGCGCCGTCGCCGGATGGCTCGCCGCGATCGGCAGAGCCAGCAGGCCCATGCTGGCTAGCGGGCCGAAGCACCATCTCGTAAGAGCACTTCCAAGTCGCGTGGCGGTCGTCATGGAACCCTCCCGTGGCAGCGCAGTGGTGGACCTATCTTTCTTCGACGGTCTTGCCGGCAGGTTGGAGGATATTGCGTCGGGCCGGACCGATCAAGCGGACTGAATGTTGCGGGGCGCTGGGGGCTGATATCCCTGAGTGAGCAAACCCTTCCAACTTTTTCTGCCGCAGGCTTGCGCGCGCTTCACCCCGGCTCCAGGCCGCGGCTCTTGAACGCCGGCGCCGCGGCCGGCGCGGTCAGGAACTTGATCCAGGTATTGGCGGCCTCGGTCTGCTTGGCCCCGACCTGGATGCCGCTCGAGAACACCGTGATCTCCTGGATGTCGGCCGGCAGCGGGCCCACATAGTCGACGCCCGGGAAGTGCGACATCTCGCTCACCTGCTGCACCCCGATCTCGGCCTCGCCGCTCGCCAGCAGGCTGCCCACGAATATGCCGGTCGGCGTCTGCTTGAGCTTGCCTTTGATCTGGTCGGCAATGCCCAGGCGTTGGAACAGCCCGGTCACGTAGACGCCGCTCGGTCCGGTCGAATAGCCGATCGACTTGGCGGCCAAGAGCGCCTTCTTGAACGCCTCGGTGGTGCTGATATCGGGCTTGGGGGCGCCGGCCCGCACTCCCACGCCGACGCCCGATCTGGCGATATTGACGCGGGTGCCCGCCACGATCTTGCCGGCCTTGATGAAGTCGTCGATCGCCGGGCCCGCCATGATGATGAGATCGTAGGTCTCGCCGGCCGCGATCCGCTTCTGCAGGTCGAGCGTGCCGGTGAAGATGGTGGTGACCTTGTGGCCGGAAGCCTTCTCGAACTGCGGCACCAATTCGCGATATGCTTCCTCGGGGGCCTGGGTGGAGAGCACCTTGATCTCGACCGCGCCGGCGACGCCGGGCAGCAGGAGCGCGCCCATGACGGCGACGATGATGCTGGATTTCATGATGGTCCTCCCCTGATACAGTTTATGCATTGGCGGCAGTGTAGCGCATCGGCGCGCGGGACGACAGGCGCCTCCTTGACAGGGGCCCGGTTGCCGCATCTGTAGGATGGGTTGAGCGCAAAAGGGTGTTCACGCCCGTCTTCGCGGGCTATGCGATACCCATCGGCCGCCCGCGATGGGTATCGCAAGGGCTCAACCCATCCTACAAACGATCGCGCCGCGTCGCGTGACCAACGAAAGGTTCGGAGACCAAGCATGAGCCAGCCTGTTACGCCGTCCGGTACCATCCGGGGCGAGGAGCATTGGGTGCAGAAGGGCGATGTGCGCCTGTTCCTGTTCGAGAAATATGCCGGTGGCCCGTCGGGCCCGGCCGGCACCATCCTGTTCGTGCACGGCTCGTCCATGGCGTCGCAGCCGACCTTCGACCTGCACGTGCCGGGACGGCCCGACAGCTCGGTGATGGATTGGTTCGCGGCGCGCGGCTTCGATTGCTGGTGCGTGGATATGGAGGGCTATGGGCGCTCCACCAAGGATCGCGACAACAATGCCCCGATCGCGCAGGGCGCCGACGATTGCTTCGCGGCCGCGAGCTACATCGGCAAGCTGCGCGGGCAGCGGCCACTTTTGGTCTACGGGATATCCTCGGGCGCGCTGCGCGCCGCCATGTTCGCGGAGCGCCATCCCGGCATGGTCAAGCGGCTCGCGCTCGACGCCATGGTGTGGACCGGCGAGGGTTCGCCGACCTTGGCCGAGCGGCGCAAGCGCTTGCCCGAGTTCGAGTCGAAGAACCGCCGTCCGATTAACCGCGCCTTCGTGCACTCGATCTTCGAGCGCGATCATGCCGGCACCGCCGAGCAGCACGTGGTGGAAGCGTTCGCGGATGCGATCCTGGCGGTTGATGATTCGGTGCCGACCGGCACCTATGTGGACATGTGCGCGCGCCTGCCGGTGATCGATCCCTTGAAGATCACGGTCCCGACCATGATCATGCGCGGCGAATATGACGGCATTGCCAGCATGGCTGACCTGATCGCGTTCTTCGAGAAGCTGCCGAACCCGGACAAGCAGTTTGCGGTTATGCCCGGCATCGCCCATGCCTCGTTCCAGCAGAAGAACTATGCGCTGGTCTATCACCTGCTGCTGAGCTTCTTCACGCAGCCCGACCCGATCTATCGCGGCTGAAACGGAGGGGAAACATGCTCGCTCTCAAACGCGCGCTGGTCGCCGGTCTCGCGGTCCTAGGCTTGCTGACGCCCGCCTTCGCCCAGGACGCGGTCGACGCCGCCAAGGCCAAGGCTGAGGGCAAGGTGGTCTGGTACACCTCGACCCCGATCGAGGAGGCGCAGAGGATCGCCGACCTGTTCCGCATGCAGACCGGCATCCCGGTCGAGCTGTTCCGCTCCGGCGGCTCGCAGATTCTCAGCCGCTTCCAGCAGGAGATCAATGCCGGGCGGGTCGCGGTCGACGTGCTCACCCATTCGGATCCGGCGGCCGCCCGCGCCATGGCCAAGAAAGGGCTGTTCGTGCCGTTCCGGCCGGCGCATTTCGACAGCATCCCGGACGCCGCCAAGGCCGCGGACGGCAGCTTCATCGGCCAGCGGCTCAACATGATGACCCACTATCTGCGCACCGACAAGATCGCGCCCGCCGCCGAGCCCAAGAGCTGGGACGACCTCACGGCGCCGAAATACAAGGGCAAGCTGGCGATGGCGGACCCCTCATTCACCTCGCTGCAGGTCTCGGTGGTGGGCATGATGTCGAAGCAGCGCGGCTGGGGGTTCTACGAGAAGCTGCGGCAGAACGACGTGATGATCGTGCCCGGCAACCAGCAGGTTTCCGACCTCCTCAAGCGCAGCGAACGGCTGATCGCGGTCGGGGCGCTCGATTCCTACGCCGCCGATCTCAAGGCGGCGGGCCATCCGATCAAAACCCTCTACCCCTCCGACGGCGTGTTCGTCATTCCCTCGCCCACCTCAGTGGTCAAGGGCTCGCCCGACCCGGCCGCCGCCAAGCTGTTCGCGCAGTTCATGATCAGCGACGAGGTCCAGCGCATATTCCCGGCCGACGGCGGCTATTCGGCACGCATCGACATCGCCGCCCCGGCGGGCTCGCCCGACCTCAAGAGCCTGAACATCGTGGCGGTCGACGACGATTACATCGAGCGCGAAGGCGCCCGCATCAAGAAGCAGTTCAACGAGATTTTTCAGTAGTGGGCGTGGGCCGTTAAGATAATCGACGGCGCTCAAAGGGCCGCATCATAGTCGGCGTGGGATCCTATCCAGAACCACAGCAGCCCACCTTCGACCTCAACGGCTAAAGCGCGATAACGACTTCCGACCCGAACCGACCAGAAGCGTCCGACCTTCTTCAGCTGGAGCGACGGATGTCGCGGATTCTCTTTCAGCAAGGTATAATTCTTGTCGGCGAGCGCCCGAACGTTCTCGGGGAGCCCGGCATACCTCTCCCAAAACGCCGGGCTTGCGAAGTGCTTCACAGCTCGCGAGCGCGGCCGGCACGGTAATCCGCAAGCGCCTGCTCGGCCAACTGGTCCAGCCGGCCGGCCTTCGCATCCCGCTCGATCCGCTGATCGAAACGATCAGCCTCGAATTCCGCGAACCAGTCACGGAATTGCTGGAGCTGATCGGGTGGCAATTCGGCCACTGCCTTCTCGATGTCTTCAATCGTGGTCATGTCCGCGAATATAGCATAGCTGCGTCCGTTCGTCATTCGGGCCGGTCGGCCGGGGGTGCGGGGATAACGCCGTGCGGCAGGAGATATCTGCCGGAGACTCACACCGCGACCTTGCGCAGGAAGCCTTCCACCTCGGCGCGGACGTCGGCGGCGGCGGCCTCGACCGCCTCCGACGCGGCCAGCACCGTCTCGGCGGAGCGCCGCGTCTCGGTGGCGGTGACCGCGACCTCGCCGAGCACCGCCATGATCTCCTTGGTGCCGCGCACCGCACCGGCGACGTTCTGCGAGATCTCGCCGGTGGCGCCGCTCTGCTGCAGCACCGAGGCGGCGGCCGCCGCGGTGAACTGGTTGATCTCCTGCATGCGGTCGGCGATGCGGGCGATGGCGCCGACGCCGGCCGCGGTCGAGGCCTGCACGGCGGCGATCTGGCTGGCGATCTCCTCGGTGGCCTTGCCGGTCTGCACCGCCAGCGACTTGACCTCGGAGGCCACCACCGCGAAACCGCGCCCGGCATCGCCGGCGCGCGCCGCCTCGATGGTGGCGTTGAGCGCCAAGAGATTGGTCTGGCCGGCGACGTCCTGGATCAGCTTGACCACGTCGCCGATCTTCTGCGCCGCCTGCGCCAGCCCGCCGATCTGCTCGTTGGTGGCGGCCGCCTCGCGCACCGCGATGCCGACCAGATTGTTGGTCTGGCCCAGCTGCTGGCTGATCTCGCCGATCGAAGCCGACAGCTCCTCCGCTGCCGAGGCGGCGCTGTCCACGTTCATCGACGCCTTGTTGGACTCCCGGACCGCGCCTTGGGCCCGCTCGGAATTCTTGTCGGAGGCCGCAAACAGCTTGGTGGCGGTCGAGCGCATCGCGATGGCGTTGTCGCCGACGGTGCTCAGCAGCGCCTCGACCCGCGCCCGAAAGCCGGTGAGCGCTGCATCGATGCTGGCGCGGCGCTGCTCCTGGGCGGCGATCCGGTCGCGCTCCTGCTCGGCGCGCAGCTGCGAGGTCACGTCCTGGTGGGTGGAGACCCAGCCGCCGTCCGCCATGGGACGGTTCGAGATGGAATAGATGCGTCCGTCGCCCATCTCCAGGGTCCGGTCGACCGGCTGGCCCGCGCGAATTTCCTGCATGACCTCGTCGATGTAACGATCGATGTCGCCCACGAAAGTGCCCACCATGACGCGCTGGTTGAACAGGTCGTGCAGCGAGCAGCCCGGCTTGGCATGCTCGGGCGACAGACCGTACATCTTGAGGTAGGCCCGGTTGACCAGGATCAGGTGACCCGAGGCGTCGAACATGCCCAGGCCCTGGGACATATGGTCGACCGCGGCGGCCAGCCGCATATTCTGCGCGCGCACCCGGTGGTCCAGGAACGCGCCGGCGAGACTCATGCTCAAGACGGAGGCTGCGACCGCCGCGATCGCAATGGCCATCAGGGAAGGCGAAAGCGATGACGCATCGATCGCGCGGGCCGGATCCGCGACGATCTCGATCGCCCCCATGGCGGTGAAGTGATGCGCCACGATCGCCAAGGTCAGCAGAACGGCGGCAAGCAATCTCGATCGCGGGCCGGAGCCGCGCTCTGCCGTCGTCAGGGCCGCGACCGCGAGCAGCATGCCGAGCGCGACCGAAGTCGTCACCAGCGGGGTGTCCCAGTCGATGTGGCCGGGCAGCTCGACCGCCGACATGCCGGTGTAGTGCATGACGGCGACGCCCGCTCCCACGATTGCGCCGCCGAGTGCCGGCCCCCACGGCGCCGGACCGTAGACCGCGGCGGCGAGCCCCAAGGACGTTATCGCGATGGCGGCGGCCAGCGACAGCG
This sequence comes from uncultured Alphaproteobacteria bacterium, assembly GCA_963721005.1. GTDB lineage: Bacteria > Pseudomonadota > Alphaproteobacteria > Rhizobiales > Xanthobacteraceae > VAZQ01. Next base: position 418,183 of record CAVRHR010000004.1, read on the forward strand.
CGGTCAGCTGGAGATCATAGGCGATGCCGATGCCGGGATCGTAAGCCAGCATGGCGATGAAATGCGTCGCCCAGATGCCGCTGCCGGCCGCGATGCCGGCTGCGAGGATCCAGCTGGCGCGGGTGGCTTTTGCCGCGGCCCGGGCGTGGTGGAAGAGATTGATCGCGACCAGGCTCGAAAGGAAGCAGATGAGGCCGGCCAGGATGACCAGTCGCCAATCGTGCTCGGTGGTGAGGCATTCAAGGACACGGAACATGGCTGGCGTCGCTGGCTCGAGGCATTTTCCGGCGCGAGGAGATATTGCGGCCGGCTGAGGCGGCCGGAATTGGCAAGCTCGGGCGCGTTGATTGCGCTCGAGCCCACTGTGGAAAGAAACTTATCCGGACACCCGTTGTGTTGGGGTTAATGTGCGGTTACCAAAATATTAAGAAAGCCATATGTTCCCGGATCGGTCCGATGGACGATGTGAGGCCGCCACCATGCTTGCGCCATGGTGGCGGCGCAGGATAGGCAGATCGCTTTGGGGGCTTACCACTGATGATTTGCCGACGTTCGCCCACGCGCCCGGCGGCGCGCCTGCTCGCCGCTTTGGGAGTGGCCGGTCTCTGCGGCTGCGCGGCCGATCGGCCGCCGCCACCCGCGGGTGAGCCCAGCATGTATGCCAGCATGGCGGCGGCGGAAGCCGAGCTCGATGCGGGCGCCGCCGCCTCGATGATCTCGGGCTACCGGGCCAACAATGGCCTCGCCTCGGTCAGCCTCGACCCCGAGCTGATGAAGCTCGCCGACGCGCAGGCGCGCGCCATGGCGGCGAAGGACAAGCTCGACCACAACGTCATCCGGGATTTCGGCGAGCGCCTCAAGGTCGCGGGCTACAAGTCCACGGTGGCGGCCGAGAACATCGGGGCCGGCTATCACACGCTGGCGGAAGCGTTCTCGGGCTGGCGCGATTCGCCGCCGCACCGCCGCAACATGCTGCTCGCCGGCGCCTCCCGCATCGGCATCGCGGCGGCTTACGCGCCGAATTCGAAGTACCGGGTGTATTGGGCGTCGATTCTTGCCGCCCCCGGCGATGGCCGGAGCTAGGCGCCAATGTGACAGGCTTGGATCCTCCGACTCGCCCGTGGGCGCGCTGGAAAGATTTTGAAGCTTGCTTTAAAGGACGCTGGATGAGATTTTCTTAGATTCTTCCGGCCCCCACGTCACGAGCTTTTTCTCGATTGATTCGCTCTATTGCTCGGCGAATCCCCTCAAAGCTTTCCGACCCAGACGCAGTGGCAGTCATCCAATCGAAGTAGGTCGGTCTCAGGTTCGAGGCGTTCCACGTCTCGGTCAAATACGTCCGGAAAGCAAGCGCCCTTTCGAATCGATCAACGATACCAAAGGAATTGATCTTTGGTCGGATGGCGGCGCGTGTTTCAGAATTGAGAATGGGAGTATCGAATGACATGGCGTCAAGATACGCGAACTCTCCAATCCAGCGCTTCAAATGGTAGGCACCAATGGTGCTGATCCGAAATTCGTCCGGCATGCCGCCGTGGAGGCCCGCCTCGTCTTCGTCGAACGTGACCCGCTGCGAGGTCTCAATAAGTTTCTTGTTGTTTGCTCGCCGAAGAGCCGACTCAGTGACAGTTGGAATAAATCCCCAGCCCTGCATTTCACTCACGATCGCCGATGATGCAACAAATCCCTCTTTCGATTTGTGGCGCCCGTCCGAAAGTAAGTAAGCGAGGACTATCGGCAAAAGGAAATGCTCATTGGGCATTGCGGTGCTGATATCAAACAAATTCAGTGCGAGTGAAGAAGGCGGGTGATAGTATGAGAAGTCGCCCAACAACGCAGCCTTCCAAAATTCATGCACGGGAACGATGTAGTTGCCTTGGCGGTCCATTATATCAATTATCTTCTGGGAATCGACGTTTGCGCTTCCGAGAAACTTCGCCACTAGTTCGATTACCGCTCTAATGTTGCCGCCAGTGATGTTTGATAGGAATTCAACCAGCTCTCCGTTCTTCTCCAAGGAGAACAGTAGCGCCTTTAAAAATAAGGCGAGATTGCCAAGCCGAAGGCCGATGTCCCGCAGCATCTCCGTCTGAATGCGGCCCTCCGCCAAATTGAGCGCGAACGTTATGCGCCGCTCGATTACGTGGTCAACGCGGGGCGGCAGAATTGTGAACACGCGGTGGGGATAAGCGGTGAGTGCTCCAGACTGCTTCGACAGGTAGAATGTCTGCGGTCGGACCGCGATGAAAACGGCAGATTGCCAATCTCTTGCTAGATTTTGGGCGATGATGAACGCCGACTGCTGTACCTGATAATCACGTTGGTCGGCGTTGTCGAGTACGATGATAATTTGTTGCTTTCGATGTTTCGCGATATGAGAAATAGCGTCCTTTAGATGTCTATCTCGATGTCTGATCTTTTCGACAAGGTGCTCTAAAAGTTTTTGTTCATAGAGCGGCGCGTTCGTATTCTGCAGTGACCCGTAAATTCCGCGGCGAAACCGAACAACATCTTCATGATAAACGCCTTTGACGAATGTGGCCTCGAGAATGTCGACGCCATATTTCACGTTCAGCTGGTCTTCGATTTCGGTTAAGACAAAGTCTTGCAAATCGGTCGTAAGCGCGCCTTGCGAACCAAGGTCGATATAAATGTAGAGCGCATTCTGAAACTCTTCGAAGGCGCTCACATACATCAGGTGCTTCAAAAACGATGTTTTGCCGACGCCGACATCGCCGATGAGCACAATTGGGCGTTGCGAGATCGCCTCGGCCATTATTTCGGGGGTCAGCGCCGCTTTACCCCGACTTGCTGTGACGGGTGTGACGGTCGGTGCTGGCTCAGCCGGATCAAAGAGCGACGCGTACCGAGCGGCCAAGAGTTGCCGGCTGACAAGTGCGTGCTGCGACAGCGCGCCGCTTTCACAGTAGCATCGCTCGTAAAATAGGCGTTCGACCTGTTTATGGTCGACCACATCAATAAGCAACAATTCGCTGACGGTGCGGAGGGTATTTTGCAGGTCGCTAGGATATCGATACCGTGGATAGTTTACTAGGAGCGTTGATAGTTTTGGCGGAAGCGCTCTGTCTTCGCCGACGTTTAGCAGGCGATTGAGGCGGCGTTCTGCCACCCCTCCGGGGGACAGCATTTGCCAGATCAACGGAAACGCAGATAGAAGGTGCTCGTAGCCATTTATGAGCAAACAGCGACCTTCGAACGGTGCTGTGCCGTCGGTCCGAGTTGCCAAGAAGGCGATAAGCTGAGGCCCATTTGTGGCAACGGCAATTTCGACACCCCGCGCGCTGCAATATCCTTGAGCTTGGCGAATTGCATCGGCGGCTTCGCCTCCGAGCGCCAATATTGATGGTAGGTCTGAGACCAATTTTGGATGCGGACTCGCGGGAAGCTCGAAGGTCCGCTTTTCGCGCTTCGCCTCCCAGATCGCTTGGCGCGGCTGACCGAGTTCATAGTCCGAATATGCTCGCCCTTGCGCTTGCTCAAGCCGCACGACTTCGCGAGGCCACCCCAAACACTCGATAATGATGCGGTCAATTATCTGAAATCTGGTCTCAGCTTCGTTCCAATCGAGTTCCTGGTGGGAGATGTCTGCGATAAGGCAAGCCAAAGCATCCTTGCCTTCGGCGATCGTTGTGGTGGCAAATTCCCGCATCTGGCTTCGCCCACCTCGTGGAATCTCGGGTTATAAATACCACTACAATGGATAAATCGGGCGGTCCCGCAAGCGCTTGCCAGCCGAATTCAATCCGCGCTGGGGATAGGTCGACCGCGCGTCCGGCGGTCCGCAGCGTTTTGGCGGAAATCGGGCGGTCACGAGCCAAGTCAACGGTCACTTCGAGTGTGTTTGTCCGGCGAGCGGATAGCCCTATTTTTCGATATGCACGCTTAAGGGCGACGATGGTTAAAGGCTTGATATGATGTGCCTAAGTGGATGCGGAGCGGTCCGAACTGTGGCAACATCGGAACGAGGCCCCTTTTCGGCAACCCTTCCCTCACTCACCCTTCTGCCGCCAGCTCTCCCGCACTGCCGCGCCCGACGCCGCCAGCGTGAACGCGATCACCAGCAATATTCCGGCGGTCCCGGCCGCGACCGCGATCAGGCTCGCCAGGAACGGCACCAGCACTTGGCCGACCCGGTTGCCGGTGATGCGCAGCGACAGGGCGGTGCCACGCGCCTGCGCGGGCGCCAGATCGACGATGCTGGACAGCGTCGTGGTGGACGCGATGCCGAGCCCGAGCCCGACCGTGATGATCGACAGATACATCAGCGGCAGCGATGGCACCGCCAGTACCGCAAAGGCCGCCGCCGCGATCGTAATGCTCGCCAGGGTGAGCCGCTTGCGGCCGAGCAGCACGATCAGCCGGGAGTAAAAGGCTCGGGCCACCAGCGCCGCCACCGATCTGATCGCCAGCAGCATGCCGATGTCGCTTGCATCCACATGGCGCTCGGCGCCCACCAGCGGCAGATAGACGATCAGCAGGTCCAGCGAGGTGACGGTCACCACGCTTGCCATCAGGACGGCGAGCATTCCGGGCATGCGAAACAGCGCGCCGACCCCGAGCACCGGGCCGTCCGAGGCGTGCGCCGCCGGCCGCGGGGCTGGCCGCAGCGTGAGCGCGACCGCCAGGCACAGCACGGCGGCGATCGCCCCGATGCCGAACAGATAGCCGGTGGCCGGCACCGTGGACGAGCCGCCGAGCCAGCCCACGATGAAGGGCCCGAGTCCCTGGCCGGTGGAGACCGCCACCATGTAGTGCCCGAACGCGGACTTCGCGGCCGCGCATGTTGGCGCAGCGCACCGCCAGCATTTGATGCGACGCCATGCAGAACATGTGCCCGAAGCCGAGCACGACGGTGAAGAGCAGCAGCAGCGGCCCGGTCGCCGACCAGGCCCAGAAGCCGGCCGCCGACATGAGCACCAGCGCGGCCCCGATCCAGGCCGCCTGGCTGTCATTGCCGCGATCGATGAAGCGGCCGAGCGACACCGCCGAGAACACCGGCAACAGCGCAAAGCCCGCCGAGATGACGCCCAGCCACACCACCGGCAGGCCGAGCTCGATGGTGCGGTAGGAGGTGGTCACCCGGATGATGCCGATGACCGTGTGCACCATGAAGGAGTTGGCGATGAGCGGCGCCAACAGGCGCCAATCGATGTCGGGGGCGATGGCGCGGACCGGCGACTGTTGCAGCATTGGTTTCCCGGCCCGGTTTTCCCTCAAGTGGCTTATCCGCAGTCGCAGGCCGCGGAAAGGGCATTTGGCATGCCGGGCCGGTATGTCTGCAATGACGCATGCCGGTCTTTGCCGGCCGGGGGCGGCGTCGCCCGCTACGATCGCCCGCGCAGAAGATCGCGTAGGCGTTTGACGCCCGCGATCCCGGCGCGGCGCGCCCGCTCGAGCACGCCGGCGAGCGCGAAGGCGCCCCGCCGCTGCGGTCCAACGCTCATCAGAACATCGGCGAGCGCGAGGCGTTCGCGCCAAATGTGATCGATCATCGGATGACCGGCGGTGGCGCAGGAATCCGCGCGGGTAACGTTCGGATCGTCGAGCAGCTCTTGCGTAGCCTCCAGCAGCAGCAGCACGCCGGGAGAATAGCGGGCGAAGCTTTCGTCATAGGCGATCTTCCAGCACCAGGCGGTGGTGCCGCTTTCCAGCGTCACCAGCGCGGCGATCGGCCGGCCGGCGGCAATGAGCCTGGCGATGCGCGCCTTGCCGTCGCGGGCGAGGCCGGTGACCGCCTGCTCCATGAACGCCCGGATGTCGGCATTGGTGCGGGCTGCGGTGCCGGCGCGGCCCTTCCAGCCGGCGGCTTCGAGCGCGAGAAAATCGCCGAGCGCCGCCGCCATGGCGGCGGGCTCGCGCGCGGTATCGCAGAGGAGGCCGCCGGCCTCGGCCAGGCGCTTTTTCTGCCGCCGCAGCTCCTTGCGCTTCTTTCCGCCGACCGAGCGGTCGAGATAGTCGGCGCTCGTGCCCTCCGGCGCCATGAGCGCGCGTTGGTGGGCCGCGAGCGGGATGCTCGCTCCGCCACGCCGGGCAAGCGCAGCCGCGAACGACTGCGCCACCGGCCCGCTCGCCGGCACAAACGGCATCAACAACAGGCCCGGGAGCTCCGGGTAGTCCGCCAGATGATCGAGCCAGGCGGAGATTGCTGCCACGCCCGCGTCACGATCGATGAGCGGCGTGCCGAGGGGCGCAAACGGGTGGGTCCAGCCGATCAGGACCGGCAATTTGATGCCGTAGCGCCGGCACGCGATCCGGGCCGGGAACAAGCCCATGAGCCGGTAGGGGGCCGCGCGCGACCACACCAGGCCGGCACCGACGTCGCGGCCGAATACGGGCGCAGCGGCGAGCGCAAAGGCGGGCTCCAGGAAAACATTGGGCTCGAGCGCGCGATCGGCGAGCGACTGCCACTGCGCGGCGATCGGCGCGAGCTCGGCGAGCGGCCGCCACTCCACCCGATAGTCGGTCTCGATCATGCCGTGCACGACTGAACCTCATCCGCGGGAGCATCGCGCAGCGATGCGCCTCGAAGAGCCTCATCCTGAGGAGCGTCGCGTAGCGATGCGTCTCGAAGGATGGAACGAGTCCGTGCGTGCAGCCATCCTTCGAGACGGTCGCGCGAAGGGCGCGACCTCCTCAGGATGAGGACCTTACGGGTTTGGCCCGTGCAGACAGGCTCGACACATGCCATCGCTTCACCGCTCCGCGCCGCCCCAGATGAAGACGTGAAAGCCCAGCCGGCTCTTGGTCACCCGGAACAGCATGATGGATTCGACGATCAGCGCCGTGGTGGTGGCGGCCGCGGCGCCGGCGGCGCCGAACGGCGGAATGAGCGCCAGGCAAGCCGCGAAATTGATCGCAAAGGCGCCGAAATAGATGAGCGCGCACATGCGCTGCTGACCCAGCATGTTGAGCAGCCGCTCGATCGGCCCGATCGAGGCGCGCGCCAACAGGCCGGCCGCCAGGATGAACATCAGATGATAGCCGCCGGCGAATTGCGCTCCGAACAGTCGCAGCAACGGCTGCCCGAGCGCGAGCAGCAATGCGGTGGCGGCGACCGAGGGCCAGAACGTCCACCGGATCGATTGGGCGATGAAGGCCGACAGGCCGGCGCGGTCGCCGGCGACGTGATAGACGCTGAAGCGATGCGCGCTGGTGGCCGAGATCGCGTAATAGATGAAGGAGACCAGCGCCAGCGTCTTGGCGGCGGCGTAATAGACCGCGACCTCGTCGGGCGGCCGGAACTGCTGCAGCACCAAGATGTCGGCATAGGTGAGCAAGAGGTAGAAGCCCTCGGCAAGCAGGATCGGGGCCGACGTCACCAGCCAGTACCGGATGGCGTGCGCGCGCGGCCCGGGCGCGATCAGCACGCCGAGCCGGGCGTTGAGCACCAGGAGCTGCCCCATGGTGGGCAGCCAGATCGAGACCGCCGCCATGATCATGGCGGTCTCGGCGTTCATCGGCAGGCCCGCCAGGTAGGCGACCGCCATCAGGCCGGTGAGCAGGAGCTGACGCACCACATAGGTCGGCATCAGGCTCAGGCCGACCCAATCGTGGCTGCGCGCGATGCCATCCTGGGTGTTGGCAAGCCCATAGGCCGGCAAGCTGATGCAGGCGAGATAAAGCGGAACCACCAGATAATCGTTGAGCCAGGGGGTGAGCAGCCACACTCCGCCAGCGCAGCCGAGCGCGATCAGGGTGGCCATGCCGAGCGTCACCAGGCGGCTGCCGAACAGAAAGCCGCGCAACAGATCGAGCGCGCCGCTTTCGCGGTATTCCGGAATGAAGCGCTGGGCCGCGGTGCCGAGCCCCAGGTCGAGCGACTGGCCGATCAGCAGCACCCAGGTCCACACATAGACATAGATACCGAACTCGAAGCTGCCCATCCAGCGCGCCAGCAGCACCTGCGACCCATAGGCCAGCACCGCGCTCGCCACCCGCAGCATGAAGACGGTGCCGGCCAGGCGCTGCATCAGCATGTCGGCGCCGCCGAGCTGCGCCCATAGCCGGCGCAACGGCGCTGCGGCCGAGAAGCTTGCTGCCTGATGGGAACCGGTCAGCGCCACATGAGCCTCCGCACCGCGCGCGGCCGCGCGCCAGCGGCGAGCACTAGCAACGAACTGTTAACATTCGGTTCGGACGATCGCGGGCATTATTCCTGCCTCAGCCCGCAAAGCCGCCGGCGTCGAGGAACGCCTGCTCCGGCGGCGTGGTGGCGCGGCCAAGCACCGCGTTCCGGTGCGGAAAGCGCCCGAAGCGCCTGATGATGTCGGCGTGAATTTCGGCAAATTTCTCGTTCTCGGCGTCGCCGAGCCGGCGGACCAGCGCGAGCGATCGCTCCTGGTCGGCGAGATGCTCGGAATGCATGAACGGCAGATAGAAGAAGATCCGCTCCGCGCTGGCGGCGGCGGTGTCGAAGCCGTGCGCGATGGCACGCTCCGCGACCGCGCGGGCCAGCGGATCGCTCGCAAAGGCGCGGGCGCTGCCGCGGAACATGTTGCGCGGAAACTGGTCGAGCAGCAGGAGAAGCGCGAACGCGCCTTCGGGCGTGGCTTCCCAATCCGCGAGCTTGCCCGCGGCCGCGGCCTCATGGGCGGCGAGGAACCGCGCCGCGATCTCGCGGTCGAAGTCGGCATCTTTGCGGAACCATTGCTTCGGCCCGGCGGCGCGCCAGAAGGCGGTCACCTCTGCCGGTTTCGGCAGCGAAGGTTGCGGGCCGCCCACCAGGCTCATAGCCGCACGCCGCCGTCGCGGATGCGCTCGTACAGCGCCTGATCGATCCGCACGAAGGACTTGGCGGCCGGATCGTCGAAATAGATCGGGTCGGCGGTCGCGGCCGGATCGAAGCCCTGCGCCACGTAGTCGATCTTCTTCTGCTTGAAGGTGCTGGTGACGTCCATCTCGCCGCGAATGCGCAGGAACAACGGGCGGGCGTAATCCGGCAGGCTGCTGTCCAGATGCTTGCGCAAGGCCGCGAGATCGAAGCCCGGATTGACCACCACCGCCGCCATGCCGGCGCGGCCGTCGCGCCCCGGGATGCTGACCCCATAGACGTTGGTCTCCTCGACGCCCGTAAACTGGCCGATGGTCTCCTCGACCTCGGTGGTGGACACGTTCTCGCCCTTCCAGCGGAAGGTGTCGCCGATCCGGTCCACGAAATAGAAATAGCCGTCGGCGTCCTTGCGCATCAGGTCGCCGGTGCGGAACCAGCTGTCGCCCTTCTCGAATACGTCGTGCAGCACCTTCTTGTCGGTCTCGACCTGCGTCGCATAGCCCTCGAAGCGCGCCCCCGGCTTGGAGGCGTCCTTGAGGATCTTGCCGATCACCTCGCCGGCCTCCTCGGGCCGGCATTCGATGCAGAAGCCGCCGGCGCCGCGGATCGGCTGCTGCAGATCGATGTCGAAGCGCACCACCTTGGTGGGAAAACGGCTCTCCAGGAACCACGGAATGCGGCCGACCGCGCCTTCCTTGTCCTCGAAGTTGAACAACGAGACATTGCCTTCGGTCGCCGCATAGAACTCGATGATGTGCGGGATGCGAAAGCGGCGCTTGAAGTCGTGCCACACGTCGGGCCGCAACCCGTTGCCGCAGGCGAGCCGCAGCCGGTGCGCGGTCTCCTTCGGGTGCGGGGCTGAGTTGAGCAGATAGCGGCAGAACTCGCCGATATATTGGAAGATGGTGCAGTTCCAGCGCGCGATGTCGTCCCAGAACTCCCGCGCCGAGAACTTCTCCTTGATCACCACCGAGCCGCCGCTCACCAGGATGGCGCCGGTCGCCACCAGGCCGCCGGCCGTATGGTACATCGGCAGGCAGTCGTACATGCGGTCGCTCGGCCCCGTCGCCATCACGCCCGCGAACGCATGGCCGGCCAGCATCAGGCGATAGTGGTTCATGTTGGCGGCCTTGGGCAGGCCGGTGGTGCCGGAGGTGTAGATGAAGAGCGCCCGGTCCTCGATGGTGAGCGAGCGGGTCTCGCTGCCGGCGAGCTTGCCGCCGGAGAATGCCGCGACCGCCTGATCGATGCGCGCTTCGCCGCCGCCCGTCTGCCCGTGCACCCACAGCTCGGGGTCCCCGGTCACGAGCGTGCGCGCGGTCTCGAACCGCTCGATGAGGTCCGCCGCCACGATGATGTGCCGGGGGGTGACGACGTTGACGCAATGCGCCAGGGTGACGCCGGTCAGGTTGCTGTTGATGAGCGCCACCACGCCGCCGACCCGGGTGACGCCGAGCCACAGCGCCATGTATTCGGGCCGGTTCGGCATCATCAGGCAGACGGTGTCGCCCTTTTGAATCCCCTGCGCCAGGGTCCAGCGGGCGTATTGGTTGGCGCGCGCCGCCAGCTCCCGGTAGCTGAAGCTCTCCCGGTCGGAGATCAGCGCCGGCGCGTCGCCGTAGCGCTCCGCGAGCTCATCCACGATGACCGGAAAGATGCGGGTGGGATGCTTGGCGATCGGCGTCGTCATCTTCAAGGTGCGCAGCGCACCCTTGAGGCAGGCCAGATCGGATGCGCGCCGCGTCATCCATCCCATTGAATCAAAGTCCCGGTCGCGGCGGCCGAAGCGATTCGACTCGCTCGCGGCGAGCATCGGGCAGCCGACGCCGGGGTGCAAGAGCCGGCGGCGGCCGCGCAGGGCGGCGGGGCCAGGTTAACGTGGATTTTGGCTTGACGTGGCGGGGGTAGGCTCTTTCGCCGGTTCGGCGGAGCTGATTCCCTTGGAGCTTCCGATTCGGGAGGCGCCGATGGAAACCTTGTCCGCCCGGCCGCAGTTGCGGCTATTGCTCGACCACTTGGCGACGATCCAGGATACGCGGCAATCGTGGAAGGTCGCGTATCCGCTGCGCGAGGTGCTGTTTTTGGTGGTGTGCGGCACGATCGCGAGCGGCGACGACTATGACGACATCGTCGATTGGGGCGAAGCGCACCTGTCCTTCTTGCAGCAGTTCTCCGAGTTTCACTTCGGCATCCCATGCGCCGACTGGCTGCGAACGGTCATGAATTGGATCGATCCGGAGCTGTTTGCGGCCTGTTTTTCCTCGTGGGTGGCCGAATGCTGGCCGGACAAGCCCGACCTGGTGGCGATCGACGGCAAGACCTCGCGGCGCAGCCACGACCGTAAGCGCGGGCAGAAGGCCCTGCATCTGGTCTCCGCGTTCGCCACCACCCGCCGACTGGTGCTCGGCCAGGAAGCGACCGACGAAAAATCCAACGAGATCACCGCCATCCCGGCGCTGGTGGAACGCCTCGACCTCGAAGGCGCCCTGGTCTCCATTGATGCCATGGGATGCAATCCGAACATCGCTCAGAGCATCCTCGATGCCAAAGCCGACTACCTTCTGGCCGTGAAGGACAACCAGCCGACGCTTCATGCCGAAATCAAAAGCTATTTCGATACCGCCCCGTGCAACAAGCTCGAGCGCTCGAAGGTCGTCGAGAAAGGCCATGGCAGGCTCGAAATCCGAACCCATACGGTCTCCCACGAGGTCGACTGGATGACCCCAGAGCGTTCCTTTCCGGGAGCATTCCGCTTCCCCAAGCTCACCACCATCGCGATGGTCGAAAGCCGGATCGAACGCGGCGACAAAATCGAGACCGAACGGCGCTCTTACATCTCCTCTCGCATTCTTGCCGCCGACGCCTTTGCCGACGCCGTGCGCAGCCACTGGGCCATCGAGAACAATCTCCACTGGACGCTCGATATGACGTTCAATGAAGACCAATCCCGCCTGCGGGTCGGTCATGGGGCCAAAAACATGGCCGTCGTTCGCCACTTCGCCCTCAACCTGGTACGGCAAGCAAACGACAAGCTATCCATCAAGCGACGGCGAAAGCGCGCCTCCTGGGATCCGGACTACCTCCTCCAAATCCTCGGCCCACGCCGATGTTAACCTCGACTCGTTGCCCTGGGCGGCCGCGGACATCGTGGCCGTAGGGGTGGCCCTTGTGGCCGCCCTCGTGCTGGCGGCGGGCGCCCACGAGGGGCGCCCCTACGCGACCGTGCCTGGGCGTCAGCGATCCGGCCCCCCGAACGGGACCAGCGGATTGTCGAGGAGGGCGGCGCGATCCGGCTGGTCGGGGGCGCTGCGGTTGAGAAAGGCGTCGAACAGGGGCCTGACCTCGCCTTCGCTGAGGTCGCGGGTGATAGCACGATGCGGGTGCGCTCGTCGGCGTCGGGCCAGCGCTCGAGCCGCACCGCCGGATGCAAAATGTGCTGCACCCCGTGGATCACCAGCGGGAGCGCCGGCTCCTCGGCGATCTTCACGATGCCCTTGAGCCGCAGCAGCTTCGGGCCATGCAGCGAGCGCAACAGGTCGATGAACATCTCGAACGAAGCGGCCGGGATCGGTGCCTGCGAGGTGAGCGTGAAAGCGCGGATGCGCGCGTCGTGGCGATTGGGATCATGGTGGTGGTGATGCGCATCCGCCCCTGGCGCCTGCGGCGGATGCGCCGCCCGGGCCGCATAGGCCTCCTCGGCCAGCCAGCGTTTGACATCGGGAATCTTGCGGTCCGGATCGATCAGGCCGCAACCGATGAGATTTTGCGGGCTCGCCTCGCCGGCGGCGGCATCCAGAATCGCTGCGGCCGGATTGAGCGCGGCGAGCCGCGCCCGCAATGCCTGCACGGCTTCCGGGCGCCGCGGCGCGGGCAGCAAGTCCGTCTTGGTCAGCACGATGCGGTCGGCGACCGCGACCTGCTTGACCAATTCCATGTGCGCATCGAGCGTTGAGTCCGCGTTCACCGCGTCCACCACGGTGATCACGCCGTCGAGGCGCAGGCGCTGGACCAGATAGGGATGCGCCATCGCGGTCTGCAGCACCGGGGCCGGATCGGCGAGCCCGGTGGTCTCCAGGATCATCCGCCGAAACGCCACACGGCCGTTGTCGAGATCGCGCAGCAGCTGCTCGAGCGCCTCGACCAGATCGCCGCGCAGGGTGCAGCACAGGCAGCCGCTCTGCAGCAGCACGACGCCGTCGCGCACCGGCTTGACCAGCAGATGATCGAGGCCGATCTCGCCGAACTCGTTGATGATCACCGCGGTCTCGGCCAGCGCCGGGTCGTGGATCAGGCGGTTGAGGAGCGAGGTCTTGCCGGCGCCGAGAAAGCCGGTCAGCACGGTCAAAGGAATGGGTTCCGGCGGCCCCGGTGGCCGCGCCTGCCGATGCTCGGTCACGAAATCCGGATCACGGAGTCGCCGGCTTTTCGGCGATGTGCCGCGGTCGCGCCCGTGGCAGCGGCACGGTTCGGGCCGATCCGGCCGGTGCGGCGCCGAGCTCGGTCGGCGGGTTCGCGGCGAGCGCAGCTGGGCTCAGGCTGGTCCATGGAACGACGTTGGCGGTGGCGACCGGCGGCGCGGCCGTGGTTCCGTCCGGAGCCGGTTTGCCGGCCACCGTCTTGCCGCCCTTGGTCGGCTTGACCGGCTTGCCGTCGGCGGACGCCATTTGCGGCGCCGCCGCGCTCTGGCCCCGGGGCGGTCCGGTGAATACCGGCACCGGCTCGCCCAGATTGGCTTCGATCTGCAACAGGCTGGCGCCCTTGGCTGGCGGCCGCAGGCTGGACAGAAACACCGCATAGGGCAAATCGGCCGCCGGGGCGGGGCCGGCGGCCTCCTCTTCCTCCTCGGCGGCGGGACGCTTGCGGTGGTTGCCGCACATCTCCTCATGCAGGTTCGCGGGCGCGGCATCGACCGGCGTCAGCAATTCGACCGTGCCGAGCGAGGGCGTGAGCCATGACAGCGGGCCCGAGTTGAAGCCCTGCTCGAGCAGTTGCGCGGCCTTCACGGCACGCACCCCAGAGGACGGCGCCCCCAGCACCACCGCGATCAGGCGCCGGCCGTCGCGGGTCGCGGTCGCCACCAGATTGAAGCCGGAGGCGCAGATGAAGCCGGTCTTCATGCCGTCTGCGCCCGCATAACGGCCGAGCAGCGTGTTGTAGTTGCGCACCACCCGCTTGCCCATGCGGATGCCGGGCAGATGCCAATAGGCATCGTATTCCGGAAACTCGCGAATCAGCGCCCGCGCCAGGATGGCGAGATCGCGCGCCGAGGTGATCTGCTCGTCGGCCGGCAGCCCGTTCGGGTTGACGTAGTTGGTCTGCGTCATGCCCAGGTGCTGCGCGTTGCGGTTCATCTCGGCGGAAAAATTCTCGATCGAGCCGGAGACGCCTTCCGCCAGCAGCACCGCCATGTCGTTGGCCGACTTCACCATCAGCATCTTGATGGCGTTGTCGACCGTGACCTGGGTGCCGACCGGAAATCCCATCTTGGTGGGGGACTGCGACGCCGCGATGGCCGACACCGTGAAGACGCTGTCCAGCGTGATACGCCCCTCGCGCACGGAGCGCAGCGTCGTGTAGGTGGTCATCAGCTTGGTGACGGAGGCCGGATACCACGGATAGGTGGCGTTCTCGGCGTGCAGCACCTTGCCGGTGGTGACGTCGACCAGCAACAGGGCCTCGGCACCGGCGCGCCCGCTCGCCAGACCCGCCAGCGCGCCCGCGACGATCGCGAGGGCCAGGGTGCGCAGCGGAGGCGATCGGCGTGAAAACATCAGGTTTCGTGGTCCGTTGCTCAGGGCGGCCCTCGGAAACGAGAGTTCCATTGGCAGGTAAGGGTGACTATCTAGACCGAAGACAGGGCTGAAAGCAAAGTAGCCGGTCGAATGATCCACCGGACCGGGACTGCATTCGCCTCGGTATTATGTTCATCTCTGAGGAAAGCGACCAAAGTTCGGCAAGACCGCTACCGGGCGGGCACGAGGGCCGCCCTGCGAGGAGACCGCAATGACCGCCTGCATCGTCGGATGGGCCCACACCGCCTTCGGCCGGCTCGAGGGCGAGACGGTCGAAAGCCTGATCACGCGGGTCACCCGCGATGCGCTCGCCGATGCCGGGATCGAGCCTGCCGAGGTCGGCGAGATCATGCTCGGCCACTTCAATGCCGGCTTCTCGGCCCAGGATTTCACCGCTGCCCTGGTGTTGCAGGCCTCGCCCGATCTGCGCTTCAAGCGGGCGACCCGGGTGGAGAATGCCTGCGCGACCGGCTCGGCCGCGGTGCATCAGGGCTTGCAGGCGATCGCCGCCAAGAAGGCGCGCGTCGCGCTGGTGGTCGGGGTCGAGCAGATGACCACTACGCCCCCCGTAGACATTGGCCGTAATCTGCTCAAGGCATCCTATGTGGGCGAGGAGGCGCAGATCGATGGCGGCTTCGCCGGCATCTTCGGCCAGATCGCCGGGCGCTACTTCCAGCGCTACGGCGACCAGTCGGACGCGCTGGCGCAGATCGCGGCCAAGAACCATCGCAACGGCGTGGCCAATCCCTATGCGCAAATCCGCAAGGACCTGGGCTACGAATTCTGCCGCCAGGAGAGCGACAAGAATCCGCGCGTCGCCGGGCCGCTCAAGCGCACCGATTGCTCGCCGGTCTCCGATGGCGCTGCCGCCCTGGTGCTGGCCGACGTCGAGACCGCGCTGGCGCTGCGCAAGGCGGTGGTGTTCCGCGCCGCCGAGCACGTGCAGGACTTCCTGCCCATGAGCAAACGCGACGTGCTCGCGTTCGAGGGCTGCGCGCAGGCCTGGGCTCGCGCGCTCGCCGCCGCCGGCGTCATGCTCGCCGATCTCTCCTTTGTCGAGACCCACGACTGCTTCACCATTGCGGAGCTCATCGAGTACGAGGCCATGGGGCTTGTGCCCCAAGGGCAGGGCGGCCGCGCTGTCGGGGAAGGCTGGACCCGAATGGACGGCCGCCTGCCGGTCAATCCTTCCGGCGGCCTCAAGGCCAAGGGCCACCCGATCGGCGCCACCGGGGTCTCGATGCATGCGCTCGCCGCCATGCAGCTGACCGGCGTGGCCGGCGGCATGCAGGTCAAGAATGCGCGGCTCGGCGGCATCTTCAACATGGGCGGCACCGCGGTCGCCAACTACGTGAGCATTTTGGAGCGGATCAGGTAGGACTTGGATCGGTCGAAGCAATCATCAGCCTTATCCTGAGGAGCATCGCTCAAGCGATGCGTCTCGAAGGATGGCCGCAAGCTCGTGCCATCAGGGAGTTTACGCCCGTCTTTGCGGGCTATGCATCCATCCTTCGAGACGATCGCGCAAACGGCGCGATCTCCTCAGGATGAGGCTTCTTGGGGCTCAGCCGCCCGTTCCACCGGCAGCATGAACTGGGTGCGGGCGAGCTCGGCGAAGCTGCCGCCCTGGCGGGAGAGCTCGTCGAAGCTGCCGGTCTCGACGACGCGGCCGTTCGCCAACAGCAGGATACGGGTGGCGCTGCGCACGGTCGCCAGCCGATGCGCGATCACGAACGTGGTGCGGCCCTTCATCACCTCGGTCAAGGCGGCCTGCACCTTGGCCTCGGTCAGCGCGTCGAGCGAGCTGGTGGCTTCGTCCAGGATCAGGATCGGCGGGTCCTTGAGCAGCGCCCGGGCGATCGAGAGCCGTTGGCGCTCGCCGCCCGACAACAGCCGGCCGCGCTCGCCGACCCTGGCCTCGAAGCCTTCGGGGTGGCGCTCGATGACGTCGAGCACCTGGGCGCGGGCGCAGGCGGCGCGCAGCTCCTCGTCGGTCGCGTCGGCCTTGCCGACCCGCAGGTTTTCGGCGATCGAGCGGTTGAACAGCAGCGCCTCCTGGAACACGACCCCGATATTGTGCCGCAGCCCCGACAGGCGGAGCGCCCGCACATCCATGCCGTCGATCTTCACGGTGCCGGATTGCGGGTCGAAGGCGCGGTGCAGGAGCGCGAGCGCGGTCGACTTGCCGGCTCCGGTGGCGCCCACCAGCGCGATGGTCTCGCCCGGCAGCGCCGTGAAGCTCAGGTCGGCGACCGCCGAGCGCTTGCCGTCGTAGGAGAACGAGACGTCGTCGAACTCCACCAGCCCGCGCAGCCGCCCCGGATCCATGGCGTCGGAGCGGTCGCGCACCGCCGGCTCGGTGTCGAGCACCTCGAAGAACTCGTTGAGCCGCGGCGCGTCCATCAGCATCCGGTTGGCGAACATCACCGCCTGCTCGAGCCGGTTGATCAAGAGCGCGGCGAAACCCATGAACATGACGATCTCGCCGACCGTGGTGAGCTCGTTGAGATAGAACCAGATGCCGGCGATCAG
The DNA here is from genome assembly GCA_963721005.1 of uncultured Alphaproteobacteria bacterium. Lineage (GTDB taxonomy): Bacteria > Pseudomonadota > Alphaproteobacteria > Rhizobiales > Xanthobacteraceae > VAZQ01. The sequence goes on from CAVRHR010000004.1 coordinate 435,298, forward strand.
GATCGCCAGCATGGTCAGGGTGGTCGAGGTGCGGGTCAGCACCGCGGCGGCCGCCCACCAGGACAGCACCGGCATCTGGGCGCCCAGCAGCATGTCGCCCACCTTGCGCAGGCCCAGCACCTCGATCTCGATGCGGTCGAAGCTCTGCACCAGCGCCACGTTGCCCAGCGTGTCGGAGGTGCGCTCGGCGACGTCGGAATAATACTCCTCGACCTTGGCCTGCAGCTGCTCGCTCTTGCCGATCACCAGCGCGATCAGCACCGTGAAGACGACGCAGAGCAGGATCAGCAAGAGCGCGTAGCGCCAGTTGAGCGCGAGGGTGAGCGGCAACAGCACGATCAGCGAGACGAAGGCGGTGAAGTTCTCGCGAAAGAACCACAGCCACAGACCCCATAGCGCGTTGGTCCCGGTCAGCATCACCTTCATCAGGCGGCCGGAATGGAAACCGTCGTGATAGCTCAGCGGCAGCTGCAGGACGTGCTCGAAATAGGCGGTCATCACCACCTGGCGCTGGCGGTGCGCGAGCCGGTCGGCATGCAGCGCCACCAGCGCGCCGCACAGGATCGAGAACAGGCCGAAGCCGGTCCAGGCCCCCACCAGGCTCAGCAAGGTCGGCCACGACAGGTCGGCGAGGTGGCCCTGGGCGTTGGCCAGCGTATCGACGATGCGGCCGAACAGGACCGGCTCCACGAAGATCGCAAAGGCCAGCGCCACGTTCGCGACGGCCAGCACCCAGCCCAGCCGGGCCTCGCGTCCCAAGAGCTCGAGAACGCGAAGGTAAAGACGCAGAAACTTCATGGCGCCGATGCTGTTAATGCGAGGGAAATCTACTTTAGCGGAAACTCGTGCGCCTGCAACGAGGGCTGTGCAAAAGCAGGCAGGGGCGATTTTGCTATTTCGGCTGCGGCACAGAGGCGCCTCGTCCCCTTTGCGCTTGCAAATAAGACGTTTGTCTCCAATCCTCCGATTTTGGGTGGCCCACAATCGCCGCTTGCTTGAAATTATCGACGGTGGCGGAAATGATCGTGGCAGGGCCGGACGCTATAGCTTGAAAGAAGCGGATGACATCCGACCGGTGTCGGACGCATTGTTGGAGGTCGAGGCCGGGAGCCGCCGACCCCGGGGGGCTGATGCATGCTGAATATTCCGACCGACCTGCTGCGGACCCTGGTGGCGGTGACCGAGATGCGCAGCTTCACCAAGGCGGCCCAGTCGCTGGGCGTGACACAACCGGCGGTTAGCGCTCAGATCAAGCGGTTGCAATACCTGCTCGGCTACGAGGTGCTCGACAAGAGCGCGCCGGGCGTGAGCCTCACCCCGCGGGGCGAGATCGTGGTCAACAACGCCCGCCGCCTGTTGTCCATCAACGACGAGATCCTCCAGCTGACCAGCGGCCATATGCCCGGACAGACCATCCGGGTGGGCATTCCGATCGACTACGCCGGCTCGCGGCTGCCCGGAACCCTGATCCGGTTTCGCCAGCAGTGGCCCGATATCAGCTTCAACGTCAGCAGCGGACCGGTCGACGACATGCTGCGTGATCTCAAGCAGGGCGAGCTCGACCTGGTGCTGGCGCTGTTCACCGAGGAGCCGACCATCGAGGCGCGCCACGTCTGGCGCCAGGAGACCGTCTGGGTGCACAGCGACGCCACCGAGCTCGATCCCGAAGGTCCGGTGCCGCTGGTGTCCTATGGGGGCGATAGCGCCTGCCAGCGCATCGCGGTCGCCACGCTCCATCGCGCCGGCCGCGACTGCGATTTCGTGTTCACCTCCCACAGCCTGGTCAGCCTGGTGGCCGCCGTGGTGGCCGGCTTCGGCGTGATGGTGGTGCCGCGCGGGCGCGCGATCAGGAACAACCTGTCGATCTGGGAGGACGCGCCGCTGCCGCCGTTGCCCGACCTCTATTGCGCCATCATGGTCCGCGACGGCGGCGACCGCGCCGTGATCGAGGAGCTCGCCGATTATCTCAAGCGCGAGATCACGCTGGAGCCGAATTCGTAGCTGGACTCCGACGGATGCTCCGCACTTGTCCCGGGCGCCGCGCAGCACTTCTTAGTGGTGCGCTGCAGACCCGGGACCGTTCCAAATTCTTGCGTTTGGAACGGTCCCGGGTCTGCAGTGCACCGCTCCGCAAGAGCTGCGCGCTGCACCTGCATCCGGGACAAGATCGCGCCTCAATTCAGCTTGCGATCCGCGGCGGGGGGCAGAAACGCCGGATCGAAGATGTCGGCCGGCTTCGGCTTGGCCTTGAACGTATAGGTCAGCGCGATCTGATTGATCGCCTCGCCGAGCCGCACGGCGTCGATCGCGCCGAGCCCATTGGCGCGCACCTCCGGGGTGACGATATTGTCCCGGATCGCCATCCTGAGCCGCTCGAGCTCGACCTCTTTCTTGCCCAGGTCCTCGCGCTTGACCACGGAATCGACCGCGACCGACGGATTTCTGATGGTATCCTTGAGCCCCTTGAGGAAGGCGCGCAGAAACCCCTCGATCGCCTCGGGCTTCTCGGCCGCGAACTTGGCGTTCACGATGATGGCGCCGCCATAGAGCTTGAGGCCGTAATTGGCCATCGGCAGCACCACCACGTCGTCGACCGGCACGCCGCGATCCTTGAGATCGACATAGACCCGGAACGAATAGCCCAGCACCGCGTCGAGCTGCCCGGCCGCCAGCATCGGGGCCCGCACCGGCACGCCGATCTTCTCCACCGTCACCTTGGCCGGGTCGATGTCGTTGAGCTTGGCGAAGATCGGCCACTGGTCGAAGCTTTCGCCGGTCGGCGGGGCGCCGAGCTTCTTGTCCTCCAGGCTCTTGGGATCGCTGATGCCGCGGCTCTTGCGGCCCACGATCGCGAACGGCGGCTTGTTGTACAGCATGAACACCGCCCGGACCGGTGCCGCCGGGTTCTGGTCGCGATATCTGATGAGCGCATTGATGTCGGCGAAGCCGAGCTCGTAGGCCCCCGACGCGACCCGGGTGATCGGCTCGAGCGCGTTCGCGCCCTCGTCGATCGTCACCTCGAGCCCTTCGCTGCGGTAATAGCCCCGATCCTGCGGCAGCAGGAACAGCGCCGCCGGTCCCTCCAGGCGATCGTCGAGCGAAAGCTTGAGGGCGGTCTGCGCCTGCGCGGAACCGGCGATCGAGAGGGCGGCCAGCAACCCCGCCGCGCGCGTGGCGGCCCGGCGAAACGTCGTGGCTTGGCGGAGGGTCATGACATGATCCGATGCGGTTTCCTGACCCGGCCCGGCCTCTCGAGCCCCGCAAACCTTGTTGATGCAATCACAAGAGAACAGGATGGCGCAAAGCGCAAGCCGGGATCGCCGCAGCCCTGCGATCATCACGGGATTGCGAACGCGGGCCGCCGCGATCGTTTGCTCCCGCGCGGCGCTTTTGCCTTAAGATCGGTTAACCGGGAGGCCGGGCCGAATCATGTCATGAGCAAGGACGCGCTCATTCGCCACGCCCCGGGCACCGATCCTGAACCGTCGTTCAGCGGGCCCGGCTTCAGCGCGCCCACCTTCAGAGCGCCGTATGCGCCGCCCGACGAGGACATCGCGGCGCGCTTGCTGGCCTCGGCGGTGCGGCTGCCTGCGGCCGAAGCGCGCATCGACCGGCGCGCCACCGGCCTGATCGAGGCGATCCGGCGCCGCACCGGCGGTCTCGGCGGCATCGAGGACTTCCTGCACGCCTATTCGCTGTCCACCCGCGAGGGCCTCGCCCTCATGGTGCTGGCCGAGGCGCTCTTGCGGGTGCCGGACTCCGCCACCGCCGACCGACTGATCGAGGACAAGCTCGCGACCGGCGACTGGTCGTCCGCCGACTTGAAGTCGCACACGCTCTTGGTCTCGGCCTCGGCCTGGACGCTCGGCATCACCGCCCGCATCATCCATCCGGGCGAGACGCCCGACAGCATTCTCGACGGGCTGATCCGGCGGCTCGGCCTGCCGGTGGTGCGCACCGCGACCCGCGAGGCGATGCGGCTGCTCGGCTCCCATTTCGTGCTCGGGCAGACCATCGAGGAGGCGTTGCGCCGCGCCGATGCCTCGCACGCGCGCTACTCCTTCGACATGCTGGGCGAGGGCGCGCGCACCGCCGCCGATGCGGCGCGCTATCGCGCCGCCTATGCGTCGGCGATCGACGCCATCGGGGCGGGCGCCGGCGATGCGGCGCTGCCGGCGCGGCCCGGTATCTCGGTCAAGCTGTCGGCGCTCCATCCGCGCTTCGAGCCGGTGTCGCGCGCGCGCGTGCTCTCCGAGCTGGTGCCCGATGTCATCGGTCTGGCCCGACAGGCGCGGCGCCACGACCTCAACTTCACGGTGGACGCGGAGGAAGCCGACCGGCTCGAGCTTTCGCTCGAGGTGTTCGCGGCGGTGCTGGCGGATCCGTCGCTGCGCGGCTGGGAGGGCTTTGGCCTGGCGGTGCAGGCCTATCAGAAACGTGCCGGCGCGGTGATCGATTGGCTGGCCGAGATCGCACAGGCGCACCGCCGCCGCCTGATGGTGCGGCTGGTCAAGGGCGCCTATTGGGACAGCGAGATCAAGCGCGCGCAGGAGCGCGGGCTCGCCGACTATCCGGTCTTCACCCGTAAGCCGATGACCGATCTCTGCTACCTCGCCTGCGCCGGCAAGCTCCTGGCGGCGCGGCCGCGGCTTTTCCCGCAATTCGCGACCCACAACGCGCTCACGGTCGCGAGCGTGATCGAGAATGCGGGCGGGGTCGCGGACTACGAGTTCCAGCGCCTGCACGGCATGGGAGAAGCGCTCTACCAGACGCTGCTCGCCGAGCTGCCGCAGGCGGCCTGCCGCGTCTATGCGCCGGTCGGCGGGCATCGGGATCTGCTGGCCTATCTGGTGCGCCGCCTGCTCGAGAATGGCGCCAACTCCTCCTTCGTGTCGGCGGCGGCCGATCCCAAGGTGCCGATCGCCGACCTACTGCGCCGGCCGCAAAGCGCCATCGGGGATGCGCGTCACGCCCGCCACAAGAGCATCCCGCTGCCGCGCGATCTCTATGGGCCGGAGCGCCGCAATTCCGCCGGTGTCGAATTCGGCGACCGGGCGGCGCTGCGCGCGTTATTGACGGAGATCGGGCAGGCGACCGGCGCCACCGACGCAGCGCCGCTCGTCGACGGAATTCCGCTTCCCGGCCGCACCCGCCAGGTGATCTCGCCGATCGATGGTGCCGCGATCGGGACGGTGACGCAGGGCGACGCGGCGATCGCCGCAGCCGCCATGACGGCGGCGCAGGCGGGCTTCGCGGACTGGGAGGCGGTACCGGTCGAGCGGCGCGCCGCCGTGCTCGCGCGCGCCGGCGATCTTTTGGAAGCGCGGCGCGGCTGGCTCATTGCCCTCATGGGGCGCGAGGGCGGCAAGACCATCGACGACGGCATCGCCGAGGTGCGCGAGGCGGTCGACTTCTGCCGTTACTACGCCGCGCAGGCACGCCGGGCGCTGGCGCCCGCCCCGATGCCGGGGCCGACCGGCGAAAGCGACCTGCTGCGCTATCGCGGCCGTGGCGTCTTCGTGTGCATCAGCCCGTGGAATTTCCCGCTCTCGATCTTTCTCGGCCAGGTGAGCGCCGCGCTCCTCGCCGGCAACGCGGTGGTGGCGAAGCCGGCCGAGCAGACCCCGCTCATCACCGCCGAGGCGGTGCGCATTCTGCATGAAGCCGGCGTGCCGGTGAGCGCGCTCCACCTGGTGCCGGGTGACGGCGCGATCGGTGCCGCCCTGGTGGCCGATGCGCGCACTGCAGGCGTCGCTTTCACCGGCTCGACCGCGGTCGCGCGGAGCATCAATCGCTCGCTCGCCGCCCGGGATACGCCGATCGTGCCGCTCATCGCCGAGACCGGCGGCATCAATCCGATGATCGTCGATGCCACCGCGCTGCCCGAGCAGGTGGCCGACGATGTGGTGGCGTCGGCGTTTCGCTCCGCCGGCCAGCGCTGCTCGGCGCTGCGGCTCCTGTGCGTGCAGGAGGACGTGGCCGAGCGCATCCTCACGATGGTGGAGGGCGCCGCGTGCGAGCTGAAGCTCGGCGACCCGGGCGATCCCGCGACCCATGTGGGGCCGGTGATCGATCAGGACGCCAAGGACCGGCTCGACCGATGGATTGCGAGCCCGCCGGCGCGGGCCCGCTTGCGCTTCCGTTGGGATCGCGGCCGCGCCCTGCCGGCGGGTGGGCTGTTTGTGCCGCCCACCATCATCGAGCTCGCGCGCGCCGCCGATCTCGACGAGGAGGTTTTCGGCCCGGTCCTGCACGTGGTGCGCTGGCGCGCCGATGCGCTGGAGGCGCTCATCGATGAGATCGCCGGCAACCGCTACGGTCTGACGCTCGGCATCCATTCGCGCATCGACCGGACCGCGAGCCGCATCGCGGCGCGGCTGTCGCACGGCAACGTCTATGTGAACCGCAACATGATCGGCGCCGTGGTGGGCACCCAGCCATTCGGCGGCAGCGGGCTCTCCGGGACCGGACCCAAGGCCGGCGGGCCCGACTATCTCCGGCGTTTCGCTGCCGAGCAGGTGGTTAGTACCAATACGGCCGCGGCCGGCGGCAATGCCTCGCTGCTGACCGCCGAAGAGTGACATCGCGCCGCGGCGCGGCCGCAACCCGCGGCGTTAAACTGACGTTAGGCTTGGGCCGCGAAGTTCTGCGCGGCCCCGATGCGCTAACGCAATCTTGACCCGGTCGAGCTATTGTGGATCGCATGACTGATTCGATCGATCGCCTCCACCAAGCCGTCGTGGCCGCCAAGCACGCCGATCCGGCGTCCTCGCGCACCGCCCGGCTGCTGCGCTCCGGCCGCAGCAAGATGGCCAAGAAGCTGGCCGAGGAGGCGATCGAGGTGGTGATCGACGTCATCGACGGCAATACCGACGCCGCCATCAAGGAAAGCGCGGATCTGATCTACAACCTGGTGGCGCTCTGGGTCGAGGCCGGCATCGAGCCCCGCCATGTCTGGGCCGAGATGGAGCGGCGGGAGCGGCTGTTCGGCATCGCCGAGAAGCTGCCCAAGCATGCCGCCGAGCCCGCGAGCCGGCGCAAGGTGGTGGCGCTCGAAAGCCGCCGCACGCGCAAGCGCCGCTGATTTTCGCCGGACGAAGCTTTCTCCCACAGATTGACTCCTCTGCCTCATGGTGAGGAGCGCGGGCAACGCCCGCGCGTCTCGAACCATGGTCAAGTGCGTGGGCCACCCGGGCTGTGTCCTTCGAGACGGCCGGCAAGAGCCGGCCTCCTCGGGACGAGGGAGGCAGTGCTTGCAGAAGCACTCGAGCCTCCGCCTGGACATTCCTGCCCGCCTTGGTTAGCAACCGCCATGCTTCGCAAAATCTACGACTGGTGCATCGACGCCGCCGAACGACCTTACGCTTTGTGGATCCTGGGTGCGGTCTCGTTCATGGAGAGCTCGTTCCTGCCGGTGCCGCCCGACATCATGCTGATTCCGATGTCGCTCGCCCGGCCCGAACGGGCTTGGCGCTTCGCGGCGGTTTGCACCTTGACGTCGGTCGCCGGCGGCATGCTCGGCTACCTCATCGGCGCCGTGCTCTACGATTCGGTCGGGCTGTGGTTGATCCGGCTCTACGGCTATGGCGACAAGGTCGAGGCGTTTCGCGCAGCTTACGCGCAATACGGTCACTGGATCATCCTGCTCAAGGGGCTCACGCCGATCCCCTACAAGATCATCACCATCGCGTCAGGCTTTGCGGGCTACAATTTCGGCCTGTTTGTGTTGCTGTCGTTGCTCACCCGCGGTCTGCGCTTCTTTGCCGAGGCGTTCCTGCTCAAGCGTTACGGCGATCGCGCCCGCACCATGTTGGAGGAGCGGCTGGGTTTCTGGGTGACGGTCGGCGCGCTGGTGCTGGTCGGCGGCGTGGTGGCGGCGCTCTATCTGGTGTGAAGCTGAGTTCCTCAATTCCGCCCGGGCGAGCCGCAATTGGCAGCCGAAGTCCGCCCGGAAATGCCCGGCTCACTGACTCCCTCGTCCTCTTATGTCCCCTGTCAAGGGTAGAGGCGAAGCGAAGCGTCCCCCTCGCGGAACTCGGAGGGATTTGGCATTCGATGATCGTGCAACGGTGGGAGCGGAACCCAGAGACGTCGGTCAACATCCTCTTATTCGCGGGTTCGCGCATATCCGTAAGTCCGTCTGGGGCTGTCCCGGTCTGAGAACGGGCGTCGATCTGGTGATCGGCCACACAGGACGATCGGGAATTCCCCTTGCCGCGGCTCCGCCCCCGCCGTTGCACGAGATTTGTCCTCACCGGACCATGCCCCCGGCGCAGGCTCCCTGGTGATGGTTGAGTGGTGCCGCTCGCTCGCCCTCGGAAAGCCGCTTTATGGCGCCGCAGCTGGGGTGATCTCGCGACTGATCGCCCAGATGAAGCCAGCGAGCTCACGTGCGATTGCGGTAATGGCCACGGTCTTGAGCTTGCCCTTGCGGATCAGCGCTCGGTAGCGGCGATAGAGGCGGCACTGCGCCTTCCAGGTGATCTCGCGAACCGCCGGCGGGGCAGCATCGACCTTGTGCTGCTTGAGGGCACCCACGCGCGGCGGATGCTGATAGCTCCATGAGCATTCCACCAGCATCCGGCGGGCTCGCCGGTTACCGGTCTTGGTGATGGGGCCGCGCTTGATCGTATCCCCTGTCGACTCTTCGGACGGCACCATCCCGAGATAGGCCATCAGCTGTCGCGGCGTTCGAAAGCGCGACAGGTCACCGATCTCGGCCAGGAGCGTCGCGGCCGAGATCACATCCAGGCCGCGCATCGCCATCAGCCCGGTGACCAGCTCGGCCAGCGACCAGTCCGGGACCGCGGCGCGGATCGCCTGCTCCAAGCGCTCGAGACGTTCCCGCGCCTGGCGCGCCGCCAGCATCATCTCCTCGAATACCAGGCGCTGCTCCGGATATTCGAGCTTCTGGCTCGCCAGCCAGCTCATGTGCGCCTTGGTCCAGGTGTTCTTATTTTCCGGATACGATCTCCCCTGCCGCAGCAGCAGGGCCGAGATCTGCTGGCGCTTCGATCGCAGGTCCAGCATCGCCGTCTCGCGCGCCCGCGTGAGATCGCGCATCGCCTCGTGTCTCCCCTCCGGCACCCATACCGCGGTGAGCTCGTTGGCGCGCAGCAGCCTCGCCAAGCCAACCGCATCGCGCCGGTTGGTCTTTACCTTGTCGCCGGGCCGTTTCGGGATCAGCGAAGGCGCCACCACGACGCATTCGTGACCAAGGCTCTTGATCTGCCGGTGCAGCCCGTAACCGGTCGGCCCCGCCTCGTAGCAGAACGTCAGCCGCTCGTATCTGGCGGCCAGCTTGCGCACCAGCTTCGCCGTTGCCGCCGCAGTATTCTCGATCTCGCCCAGAAACCGCACTTCGCCTGTCCGACCGCCATCCGCGATCGCAACCGCATGTCTCAGCTTCGAGGTATCGAAACCTACGAAAGCTTCGCTACAATGCTCCATGACTCGCCCTCCTTGCTTGAGGCTCTGCCCGGCCTATCCGGGTAACCCTCGCAACGGCATCGAGGGTGAGTCGCCTCTTCACGGGAAGGGGACATACGGTCTGAGGAGGCCGGCTCTCGCCGGCCGTCTCGAAGGACAAAAGCCCGGGCATCGCAACCATGGTTCGTCCTTCGAGAGCCTCAGAACGCGCGGGCGTTGCCCGCGCTCCTCACCATGAGGCTGAAGGAATCGAATTCCGGTGCAGAGCCGCTAATCTAGTTGTTCGCTTCGCGCTCGAGCGCCGCCTTGTTCTCCACGCAGTAGTAGCTGGCGAGGCGTTTGATCAGCGCGTCGCGCATCCATTCCTGCAGGATGCGGCTCAGATTTTCGCGCGCGATACCGGCCATCGCGGCCAGGTCGCCCTGGCTGACCTTCTGATGGATCAGGATGCGCCCGCCGCCGACGTCCTCGCCGAATGCCTCCGCGAGGCTCAGGAGCGCGCGGGCGGCGCGGCCCTTGACCGACAGGAAGCTCATCGCCACCAGGGCATCGTTGTTGTCGCGCAGGTGGCGTGCCAGCACCGCCGAGATGTGGCGGAAAACCTCCGGGTGGGCTTTCGCGAAAGTCTCGAAATCCGCGCGCGCCACGAAGCGCAGCTTGGCTTCCCGGATCGCGGTCACCGAGGCCGATCGCGCCGCCCCATCGATCAGCGACAGCTCGCCGACCAGCGCGCCGGGCCCCAGGATGGCGAGGATGCGCTCGCGCCGCGACGGCGAGGCGGCCGTCACCTTCAACAGCCCGTCGGTGATGCGATAGCAGCCGTCGCAAGCATCGCCGGCGCGGAACAGCGTCTGATGGCGCGGCAGCACGACCTCGCGGGCATGGCCGAACAGCGTGGCGGCGAAATCCGCCGGCAGGACCGAGGAGGGGGTGTCGCGTGTCATGCGCGTATCCTGCATGTCATCCAGCTCTGTTTGGTCGCGGCCAGTCCGCCGTCTGTTGGTAGGAGCGCGCCGGCCGGAGGTTCGCCGTATCGCCGGCCGCGACGGCGCAATCGGGCAAATCGTGACGGCGGTCACAGCGTGACGGGTCAAATCGTGCCGGCGGCCGCATGGCCCCGCGATCGCGGATCATCGTCTATTCGATCCGCTCGAGCGTAATGCTCAGCTCGGCTTTTTTCTCGCCCAGCATTTGTTGGTGCCCCCACATCAGGCCATCCGCCGTGTCCTTGAAGGTGAAGCTGGCGCCGCCCAGCACGAACACCAGGCCGGCCTCGGTGATCGTGCCCGCGACCGATCGGTAACGCGCCGGCCGCTGGTCCGGAACGTTGCCGTTCGGCGGCGCTCCTTGCGCCAGGATGGCGAGCGCGGTGCCGGATTCATCGATGCTCTCCACCACCAGGATGACCCGCCGGCCGCCGCCGTTCCAACCCTGATCGCCGCCCCAGGCACCCAGATATCCGGCCAGGCGCGCCGGCACCACCGCCGCCGGCGCTTTGATCGGGAAGGTCGGCGGCAACGGGATGCCTTGGTCGGCTGCGAGTGCCCGCAGCTTGGCCTCATCGAAGGGCGGAGGAGCGTCATGGCTCGAAACCGGCTGGGCCACCGGAGCGGAGCCTGCCACCGAGGAGCCCTGCGGCAGGCCGTGCAGCGCCAGCGCGATCAGCACCAAGCTCACCGCCGCCCCGATCGCCAGCCCGGCCAGCCGCCGGCGCTTGGCGCGATCCGGCAGGGCACCGGCGTCGCCGGCTTTGCCCACGGCGGCCGAGCCGGGAGCGACCCGGTAGGCATGAATCGCATTCGGGATGTTCTTCACCTGCTGGCGGCCCAGATCCTCAAAGGCGACCGGCAGCTTGCCGGCGACCTGCTCATGCGCCGCATGGGACAAGCAGATCCCGCCCGGCACCGCGATGCCGCCCAGCCGGGCCGCGACATTCACGCCGTCGCCCAAGAGATCGCCGTCCTGCTCCACCACATCCGCCACCGTGATGCCGATCCGGTAGAGCATCCGGCGATCCGGCGGATAAGGCACGTTGCGCGCCCCGATGCCGTCCTGGATATCGACCGCGCAGCGCACCGCATCGACCGAGCTCGGAAACTCCGCCAGCGCGGCATCCCCGGCGGTGTTGAAGATGCGGCCACCCCATTGCACCACCAGTGCGTCGAAATCCGCCCGGTAGCTGGCGAGACGGCGCAGCGCATCCTCCTCGTCCTGCGCCACCAGCCGGCTATAGCCCGCAATATCGGCCGCCAGAATGGCTGAGATCTTGCGTTTCACGGTTGCTCGTGCCCTGTCGCTTGCGTGGCGAGCATCGGCGAAATGCGACCGGGAGCGGGATTGCGCGGTCCGCCTGCGGATTCGACGACGGCTCGATGGCAGGATAGCAATTTTTCCGGCCTGCCAGAAGGCGTCCCGATCGAGGTTCCGGGCTCAGAAATCAGGCTTGGCGGCTCGCGGGATGCCTGCGTCCGGGTCCTGATGGAATTCGAACGTGTTCTCGGCACAGGCAATTTCCGGCCATTCGAGCCGGTCGCGCAGATAGACCATGCTGGCGATCCACGGCGTGGTGAAGGCGCCCGCATCCTCGATGCTGAAATCGACCGAGAGGTACTTGTCCTTGTAGCTCGGGTTGGCCGGCCCGCCGGGGCGCCAATTCTCCTTGGCCCCGCGCTGCAACGCGCCCTTCACGGCGTCGAGGTCGGCGAGCCGATAGCGCTCCACCACGTGCAGCTTCTCGGTATAGGGCGTGCCGAACAGATCGATCATGGCAAACGGCCGATCAGGCTTGATCCCGACCGTGTCGATGACCAACGCCTCGCCTTCGTAATGGCCGACCGCGTCGCCGTGCCAGGACGGCGTCACCGGTGCCGCATGCGGTTGGTTCATGCGCACCCGGCGGACCTCGTGATCCTCGCTGAACAGCATCACGATCTCGTCGGGCCGCTGCAGCATCTGCATCGCCATGTGCTTGAACAGGAACGGCACCGGCTCGGGCCAGCACTGGTTGGCCGGGTTCGGATAGTCCGCGCCGGCGAGCGAGATTTCGCCCTTGCGCTTCACCACGTCCGCCGCCCAGGGCTGCAGGATCGGATTGGTGTAGTCGCCGACCAGCTGGCCGTAGTCGCTCGCGCCATTGTCCTGCCGACGGGTCCGGTTGGTGACCGGGCCGGGGCCGGACGCCGGCGGCACGAACCAGGGCAGCGAGCCGTGCCGCCAGATGCCGGAGAAATCCGGGATCGCCGCGCCCTGCTCGAGCGCATCGGCACGCCCGCCCGCCGGCTGCCCGACCGCTGCCGCCCACAACGTCGCGCATAGAAGCAAATTCCGCCGCACCTTCATGTCGACCTCCCGTCATGAATCGCTCGGTATGTCGGCCCACGTCCGCTGCGGGCCAGCCCATCTTACCTCGATCGCCGAGACGGTGCACGCGAGAGATGAGGATCGCGAGCGCCGGCATGATGCGCACGAATTCGCGTCGATTGTGCGGGCGCGTGTTCTTCTTTAGATTGGGCACTCGCCGCGAGAGATGTCATGGTCATGGATGGCTCAGTGGTCGCGCTTCCCGCAGGCGTCAGCCTGTATGCGCTGACGCCGCACTGCGACGCGCGCGGCAGCGTGGTCGAAATCTATCGCGAGACCTGGGATCTGGGCTGCCGTCCGGTCCAGTTCAATGCGTTGACGAGTGCCGCCGGGGTGCTGCGCGGCGTCCATGTCCACGTCCGCCACGTCGACCATCTGGTGTTGCTGTCCGGCCGCGCGGTGGTGGGACTGCATGATATGCGCCCGGTCTCGCCCACGGCCGGCGCGTCATGCCTGCTCGACCTCGATGCGCACGAGCCGCGCGCCGTCATCGTCCCGCCCGGCGTCGCGCACGGATTGTACTTCCCGGTTGCCTCCGTCCTGACCTACGGCTTGTCACTGCAGTGGGAGCCCGGCGAGGAGATCGGTTGCCGGTGGGATTGCAAGGAGCTCGGGCTCGCCTGGCCGACAAGCGGGCCGTTGCTTTCCGAGCGCGATGCCGCGGCGCCTGGCTACGCGGAATCGTTCGCGGCATTCGGGCAGGCATGGGCGGCGCAATATGGAACGGCAGCCGATCGTTGAGGTTGCGGGTTCATCGCCGGTGCCGGCAGGGCCGCCTGTCGCGTGCTGCCGATGAGCGAGGGTATGCCGCCGCTGTTCACCATCCTGCTGCCGGTCGTCCGTCCGCCGGCCCTGCTGCCGTTCGCGATCGAGAGCGTGCTCGCCCAGAGCGTGCCCGAGCTCGAGCTGCTGATCGTTTGCGACGGAGCGCCGGCGGAGACCCTCGCCTGCGCGCGGGACTATGCGGGCCGGGATCCGCGCGTGCAGGTGCATGTCTTCCCTAAAGGCGAGCGCCACGGCGAGGCCCACCGCCATGCGGCGCTCGCGGGCGCTCGCGGCCGCTACGTCGCGCATATCGGCGACGACGACCTCTGGTTCCCGGACCACCTGGCGGAGCTGGGTGCCCTGCTGGCGAAGGCCGACTTCGGCAACCTGCTGCATGTTTACGTTCATCCCGGCGGACGGGTCGAGATCTTGCCCGGCGACATCGGCTTGCCGGCCATGCGCGAGCGCATGCTCGGCGAGAAGTTCAACCTGTTCGGGCCGACCGTGGCCGGATATCGCCTGGCCGCGTACCGCGCGCTGCCGGAAGGCTGGTCGCCGGCGCCGCCCGACGTCTGGGTCGATCTCCACATGTGGCGAAAGTTCCTGCGGATGGAGAACATGGTATTTGCCACGCGCGCGGTCGTCAGCGCGCTCGTGCTTGCGACGCCGCAGCGGCACGACCTCACCTTGGCGCAAAGGCAGGTCGAGAATCGCACCTATCTGGAGCGCATCCGCGATCCGGCCAGCCGCAACGAGATCGTCGCGGCGGCGTGGCATTCGCTGCTGGATCGCGACTTGAAGAGCGAACGGCAGGTGCTGGTGCTGGGCGCCGCCCGCGACGGCTTGGCGGCCGAGCTTGCGCGCACGACCGCGCTGGCCACCGCCAAGGAGAATGAGATCAACTATATGCTCGGGTCGCGGTCCTGGCGCCTGACGGCGCCGCTGCGTAAGAGTTTTGCAATTGCCGCGCGCCTGTACGGATCGACGCGCGGCGAATGATCCGGCGCCAGTCTTGGTCAGCAGTCGCGAGTTGTTGGAGTGGTCTAAGCCTATGAGTGATAAGGGGCACGTATAGCCGGGACAGAAAAAATCGCCCGAAATCAAGCGGTTCCGTGCTTGGCCGAGCCCACTATCGAAGCAGGTCCCGTCGCCAGCGGGCACGAAGCTAGGCGGCAGAAATTGACCCTTAGCGACATCCGCGTTACGTACTATTCAATGGTGGGAAATTTCGATCGTAATCTGAAGCCATCCGTGAAATGTTGGTCAAGCCGTCTCTTCGCAAAGGGGAAACGTCATGAGGCAAATTGGATGTGTCGTCGGGGTGACCGCGTTTAGCTTGGCTCTGCTTTCGGCACCAGCAGTCGCCGACCCGCCCAAGGCCATGCCCGGCTTGGAAAAGATCAACCACATTGTTGTGATTTATCTGGAAAATCGAAGTTTCGACCATTTGTACGGCGCTTTTCCCGGTGCCGAAGGGATAGCGCACGCGGGCGCCGCGGCCCTCCAAGTCGATGAAAATGGGCATCCCTATGAAAAACTGCCGGCGTTCAATGGGCCAGCCATCGATGCATCCAGACCTTCGCTGAAACTGCCTGAATTACCCAACAAACCATTCGATCTCGCCGCATTTATTCCAATAGATCAGCCGATGAACGCCCAGTTTGAGAAGGGCAATAACTATTACCAGGCCCAACAGTCGATCAACAGTGGAAAGATGGATCGATTTGTTTCGGTTTCCGGCAGTCCGACGATGGGATATTTCGACGGTTCGCTGCTTCCGATGTGGCGCTTCGCTCGACAGTTTGTTCTGGCGGATCATTTTTTTCAGGCCGCTTTCGGTGGCACGGCCATAAATCACATGTTGCTGTTTTGCGCTTGTGTTCCCGCGTGGCCCAACGCGCCTGCCGAAATCACGGCGCAGGTGGATGGTGATGGGAAATTAGCTAAGGATGGCATCATCAGCCCTGATGGTTTCATGGTCAACAATCTGGTGGCCTACGCCGATCGCGCGCCACTTCAATCCACTCCCCACATCGGCGATCGTATGGATGCCGCCAAAGTATCTTGGACTTGGTACAGCGGCGATTGGAACAAGCAAAAAAACCGCGACAACAAGCGGCCCTTCCTTCTGTTCCGGAACCTCGCGGTTGGTACGCCCGGGGCGGACGCTCACCTCAGGGATGACGCGGAATTCGTCAACGACCTCCGTCGCGGAACGCTGCCAAGTGTGTCATTTGTTAAACCCGCCGCCTTCAACGAACATCCGAATCAGATGTCAGGGCTTCTACGCGACGACACTCACACCGCCGAGCTTGTGAAAGCCGTTCAGGAAAGCGCCTACTGGTCGGACAGCGTTATAATCGTCACCTATGACGAGGGTCATAGTTTCTGGGATCACGTGGCCCCTCCCAAGGTAGACCGCTGGGGTCCTGGACGGCGAATACCGGCGATCATCATTTCTCCTTTCGCCAAGACCGGTTTCGTCGATCATACGCAATATGACACGACGTCCATTCTGAAGCTGATCGAAACGCGTTTCGGGTTGGAGCCATTGGGAACGCGTGATGCCGCAGTTGCCGACCTGACGGAATCTCTAAATTTGAAATAAACGCGAGAGATGCGGGCTGCTGCAGAGCATGGAACGTGGTCACGCGGCCCTTGTGATGCGTGGGAATTTGGATAGTTTTGGAATCATGAGGTGCACGTCATGAGATTTCCGCGCCGCCGTTTCCTGCAGCTGGCAGCCGGTGCAGCCGTACTTCCGGCCGCGGCCTTCGCCCAAACCTATCCGACGCGCGCGGTACACATCGTGGTCGGCTTTGCGGCCGGCACCGGGCTCGACATCTATGCGCGCCTGATCGGGCAATGGCTGTCGGAACGGCTCGGCCAGACTTTCGTGATCGACAATCGGCCGGGCGCCGGCACCAATCTCGCCACCGAGTCGGTGGTCAATGCGCCATCCGACGGCTACACCCTGCTCATGAACAGCACCGCGGCCTTCACCAACGCGGCGCTCTACGACAGCCTGCGTTTCAATTTCATCCGCGACATCGCGCCGGTCGCGAGCTTGACCCGTAGCGCTTTCGTCATGGTGGTGGCGCCGTCGTTTCCGGCCAGGTCGGTGCCCGAGTTCATCAGTTATGCCAAGGCCAATCCGGGCAAGATCAACATGGCGTCGGGCGGCACCGGCACCGTGACCCACGTGGCCGGCGAGCTGTTCAAGGCGATGGCGGGCGTCGACATGCTGCACGTTCCCTACCGTAGCGACGGGGCCGTATTCACCGATCTCATCGGCGGCCGGGTCCAGGTCTATTTCGTCGCGCTCGCCGGCGCGAGCGAGTTCATCAAGGCCGGCAAGGTGCGGGCGCTCGGGGTGACGACCGCGGAGCGCTCGGCCGCGTTTCCGGATATCCCGACGGTCGGCGAGTTCGTGCCCGGCTATGAGGCGAGCCTGCGCAACGGCTTGGGCGCCCCCAAGTCGACGCCCGCGGACGTCATCGCGCGGCTCAACACGGAGATCAATGCCGGCCTGGTCGACCCCAGGATCAGGACCAGATTCGCCGAGCTGGGCAGCGAGACGGTGCCGCTGACGCCGGCCGAATACGGCAAGATCATCGTCCAGGAAACCGAGAAGTGGGGCAAGGTGATCCGGGCCGCGAATATCAAGGCGGAGTGAGTAGTGAGTAGTGAGTAGAAATAGAATCGCTGACAACGCCTCATTCGCTTTCACCACTCACTACTCACTACTCACCATTCACACCACTCACACCATCCCCCAGGACCCCATGGCCATCCCGCACCCGCAGCCTCCCGTCCTCTCTCTCGCCGAACGCGACCGCCGTTGGGCGAGGGTGCGCCATCTGATGCGCGAGCGCGGGCTCGACGGGCTCTTGGTCGCCGGGTTCCGCGCGCGCGAGATGTACGAGACCTACATCAGCGACGACTACAACGAAGGCTGCGTGCTGTTTCCGCTCGAGGGCGATCCGGTCGTCATCACCTGGGCGCATCTGCGGGTGATGCGCGCACGCTGGTCGCAAGTGCGCGGGGCCAAATTGTGGGTCGCCGACTATCGGGTGGCGACCTGCGGCGCCGGCGTGGCGGAGGTGCTGGCCGAGAAACATCTGGCGATCGGGAGTCTCGGCGTCGTCGGTCTCAAGTCGCAGGCGCCGACCGAGATCTACGGGGCCATTCCGGCCAATTTCTGGATGGAGCTGACGGCGGCGCTGCCGCTGGCGCGCTGGCAGGACATCTCCGAGGAGTTCAGCCACCTGATGCTGGTCAAGAGCGACGAGGAGCTGGCGCAGGTGCGCTACGCCGCGAGCGCCGCCGAAGCCGCCTGCCGAGTGATCGTCGAGGTCGCGGCGCCGGGCGTCGGCGAGGAGGTGGTGTTCGCCGAGGCGACGCGCGAGATGCTGCGGCATGGCATCGGGTTGCGCTATCCGATGATCGTGATGAACTCAGGCCCCCAGACCCTGTCCTGGGGACCGCCGCGCTGGACCACCAGCGCCGAGGCGCCGCGCATCCTGGCGCGCGGCGATCTGATGCAGGCCGAGCTGATGCCGCTGTGCGGCAACCAGGAGGTCCAGGTGCAGATGACGGTCGCGCTCGATCCGCTGGACGACATCAACCTGAAATGCGAGCGCGTGGCGCGCGCCTCCTACGATGCCGGCATCAAGGCGCTCAAGCCCGGCATGACCTTCGCGGATCTGGTGGCGGCGATGGAGGAGTCGCTCAAGTCGGCCGGATGCTGGGGCTACACCCCGCTGGTGCACTCGCTCGGCCCGCATTTCCTGGCCGGCCGCACCACCGTCAACCAGGAGCAGGCCAAGCTCGACGTGCGCTTCGCCGGCCCGAGCGGCATCAGGGCCCGCCAGGCCGTGCTGGAACCCGGCATGGTGTTCGCGTTCGAGCCGAACGCCTGCCTCGGCCACCACCGGGTCAACATCGGCGGCACCGTCGTGGTCACCGCGACCGGCTGCGAGGAGCTCAACCACATCCCGACCAGCGTGGCCCACAAGCAGTAGCGGATCAGGGCTGCAGCTGCTTGAGCGCCGCCGCCATCTGCTCGTTCTTGGGCTCGAGCCGCACCGCCTCGGTGAGGTCGGCGATGGCGCGATCGCGCTCGCCGTTGGTGCTGCGCACTTGGGCGCGCGCGTAATAGGCGCTGGCGAAATCGGGGCCATAGTGGATCGCCTTGGTGAAATCCGCGATCGCGCGCTCGAGATCCTTGGGGTCGATCGAGGCGCTGGCGCGCGTGTAGCGGTCATACCAGGCGACGCCGCGCAGGTAGTAGAGGTAGGGCCGGTCGGGGGCGAGCCGGATCGCCGCGCTCGCATCCGCGATGGCGCTGTCGGGATCGAGCTTCGCCATGTAGGCCTGGCTGCGGGCGTAAAGGACGTTGACGGCCTCCGGGGCGAGCCGCAGCGTGTCGGTGAAGTCTGCGATGGCGCCGCTGAGATCGTCCTTGTCCTGACGCACCAGGCCGCGGTTGAAGTAGGCGCTGGTGAATTTCGGGTTCGCCTTGATGGCGCTGGTGAAGTCGGCGATCGCGCGGTCGAGGTCTCCTTTGGCCTTCCAGGCGGCGCCGCGGCGGTTGAAGGCGTCGGCATCCTTGGGGTCGAGCCGGAGGGATTGATCGAAATCGGCAAGCGCGCGATCGAGATCGCCGGCGGCCTGCCAGGCGAGGCCGCGGTTGGCGTAGATGTTGACGTGGCCGGGGCCGGCGAGGTCCGACCGGGGTAGCGGGTCGATCTTGATCGCCGCGGTGAAGTCCGCGACCGCGCGCATGTTGTCGCCTTTTTCCTTCCAGGCGAGCGCGCGATCGTTGTAGGCGAGCGCATTGCGCGGATCGATCCGGATCGCCTCCGAGAAGTCCGCCAGGGCGTGATCGTTGTCGCCCTTGTCGTGCCAGGCGAGGCCGCGGCCCACATAGGCGATGGCGCGCGTCTTGATGCTCTCTTTCGGGTCCTCCGCCACGATGGTGCAGCCCGCGATATTGCGATCCGGGTCGTTGGCGTTGCAATCGTCATGGGCCTTGCGGGGGGCCGCGGAGGCCGGCGCCGCGACCGCCGTGAGGATGCAGGTGAGCATGAGCGGGGTCAGGAAACGCATGGCTGTCTCCTCGAAGGGTTGCGGGATCGCGCGCTTGGGTTAAGGCCGGCGGGGATGAAAAGCCGGTGCACCAAATTGGGACTCGGGCGCAATGCGCAGCAGAAGATTAGTCGCCGGTCGTCGGCGAATGGTTCAACCTGCTCAATCCCACTTCTGGGACGCAGGGCCTCTCACTCCTTCTCCCCGCGCGCCATCAGGGCGGTTACGCCCGTCTTCGACGGGCTATGGAGAAGGTGGGATGAGGGGGCGTTTCCGCGAGTCTGACCCTGTGGAAACGCCCCTCACCGTGCCGAGATCGGGGGTTCTTCGGTGCCGTGTCGCCCTCTCCCCGCACGCGGGGCGAGGAGCGCCGCGAGCAGCGGAACAAACGAACTTCAAAAATCCGGCTTGTCCGCCTGTGGCACCGCGGTGTCGCGGCCGGCGAAGTATTCGTGGATGTTCTCGGCGCAGATGAGATCGGTCCATTCGCCGACGGCGCGCCGATAGGTGATGGTCGCGGTCCACGGTACCGTGAAGACGCCCTCGTCCTCGACGGCGAAATGCAGCTGCAGCACCTTGCCTTTGTAGTTGTCGTCGAAGTCGGCGCCCGGGGTGCGCTGGTTCTCCTTGGCGTTGCGCGCCATCGCATCCCTGGCGTCGGCGAAATCGAGGAGCCGGTAGCGCTCCACCACGTGCAGAGCCGGGCTGTGCGGCGTGCCGTACATGTCGACCATGGCGAACGGTCCGACCTTGATTCCCACGGTGTCGATCACCAGCGTGTCGCCTTCGTAGTGGCCGACCGAATCCCCGTACCAGGATGGCGTCACCTGCGCGGGATGCGGCTCGTTCAGCCGCACGTGGCGCATCTCGTTGCCCTGGCGATAGACCATGGTGATCCGGTCGCCTTGCTGGAACATCTCCAGCAGGAAGTCCCAGAACACATACGGCACGCCGCCGGGCCAGCATTGGTT
Organism: uncultured Alphaproteobacteria bacterium; assembly: GCA_963721005.1. Lineage (GTDB taxonomy): Bacteria > Pseudomonadota > Alphaproteobacteria > Rhizobiales > Xanthobacteraceae > VAZQ01. The sequence goes on from CAVRHR010000004.1 coordinate 455,913, forward strand.
GCTCGGCGTCGGATAGCCGCCGCCGGCCAGCGATATCTCGCCGTGCTTTTTCACGATCTCGGCCGCCTGCGGCTTCAGGATCGGGTTGGTGTAGTCGCCGACCAGTCGCGCGAAGTTGCCGACCCCGTTGCGCCGCGCCCGGTTGGTCACCGGGCCGGGCCCCGATCCCGGCGGCTCGAAGCCGGTGAGATAGGGATGGGCCCAGATGCCGGAGAAATCCGGGATCGCCGCGGCGCGCTGGGTGACGCTGGCCGATTGTCCAACGGCGGCTGTCGCTGCCGCCAGCAACATCAGCGGCAACAGAAAATCCCGCGGCTGCGCTCTCATGATTTTCTCCCTGGTGAATCGTGCGTTTTGATGCTGCCGATCGTGCTGAGCCGCATTCGCCATTTCCCTCCCCCTGCAAGCGGGAGGGTGGCCGCCGCAGGCGGCCGGGTGGGGGTCCCGGAGCGATGCGTCTCCCGCCTCAGAAATCCGGCGTGCTGGCCTGCGGGACCGGGAACAGATTCTTGCCGAAAAAATCCCCGTTGTTCTCGGCGCACACCATCTCATAAAGCGGGTTAGGCACCTTGCGCCAGCGCCGCACCATGTTGAGCGGCTCGTTGAAGGTGTCCGGGTCGTCGACCTTCACCAGCGCCTCGAGCCCGTTGCCGTCGGCCGCCAGCTTGATACGCTCGACCGCATGCAGCTTCTCGGTATGGGGCGTGCGGAACCAATCCAGATAGCTGTCGTGGGCCTGCAGCCCGATGGTGTCGATCACCAGAGTGTCGCCGCTTTCGTAATGCCCGATCAACTCGCCGAACCAAGACGGCCGCACGGTCTGCGAATGCTGGCCGGTCATGTAGATGCGGCGCACCATGTGATCGGTCTGCCAGATCATCCACACCTCACGCGGGGTCTGGACGAAATAAAACGGCTCGGCCGGCGTCAGCAATTGCTCGGGCACTCCGCCCGGATGGCAGGTCGACTGCGACGAGAACGGCAGGCCGCGCTTGCCGCTCAGCACCTCGTCGTTGGAGGCCTGCATCTGCTTGGCGGCCCAGGGCTTGAGCACCGGATCCTTGGCGTTGCCGAGGTGCGGCGTCACCTGGCCGGGCCCGTCGCGATTGCCATGGAGCGGATAGGCCGGATCCTGCCGGATCGGGCCGCGGCCCACGCCCGCCGGCGGGTCGAGCCAATCCACCCCGAGCGCGAGCCAGGCGAAGCTGACGGACGCCAGCGTCGGAATTTTGCCGGCGGCTGGCTCCTGCGCTTGTACGCCAGCCGCAAAAGCCGTGAGGCCCGCGCACAGCGCCACGCCGGCGGCGAAGCGGCGCTCGGTTGCGAAGTTCGGCATCGAAACACCCCGGGCTCGAGCGAAGACGCCAAGAAGGTTACGCTGCCGGTTGCACCGGGTCACGCGCATTTTCGGCAGCACCCTGGCGGGCGCTGCGCCCATGGCGCCGGGCGCTCAGGGATTATTGTCGGGATACCTGCCGGTGCCGCGGGCGCTGGCGGTGCGCCACGACATATTGCCCAGGCGCGGCACCACGACCAGGCGATCGATCTCGCCCCGCAGATAGGCATGCAGGAACGCCGGATAGTCCTTGAACGACACACAGCCGTTCGACTGGCCGTTGGCGCCCAGCATGTAGGTATGCGCCAGGATGCCGTCGCGGCCGAACATGCTGTCGCTGCCGACCGGATTGAGTCGAATGGCCCTGACCTCGTGGAAAAGCTGCTCCCGCAAGGTGAGATCATAAACGTTGGGCGGCGTCGGCCCGCGATCCCTGAGGTTGACGTAGCGCGGGTCGTCCAGCTTGTCGCCGAGCCCCGAATGCGCTTCCAGCCTGGTTCCGTTGGGCAGATAGACGGTATGCGCCGCGATGTCGTAGACCGCGGTGTGGCTGTCGGGCTCCGGCAGCAGCGGCGTCGACTTGTTGTGAGCCTGCAGGGACGCGGCCGGCTTGGCCGGGGCGGGCGCCGCGAGCGGCGCCACGGTTTGGCCGGACGATGCCAGCGATGCCAGCTTGAAGCCGGGCTCGGCGGCAGGCGGCGGCGCCGGCGGCTCGGTTGCCCCCCGCGGCTCGGTTGCCGCCCGCGGCTCGGTTGCCGCCCGCGGCTCGGTTGCCGCCGGCATGGCGGCCGGGAACATGCCGCCCGCCCATCTGGTCGCAAAGGCCAGCGCATCGGCGGGATCGGCCGCCGCCGCATCGGCGGAAGCCGGCTCGGCCGGACCCTGCCCGGCCACGACCGTGGTCGAGCCGGTGATATCCGCGATCCCGGCAAGCGCCAGGTCGGGGTCGGCGAGCGCGATCGCGGCCGGGCCGCTTCGCATGCCGTTGAGATTGGGATTGGTGGCGCGGGCGGTCTGGAACATCCAGACGGCCGTCAGGGTGCCGGTGGTGACGAGCGCGCCGGCTGCAGCCGCGGCTCCAAGCCCGATGCCGATACCGCGGGCAATTGACCGAAAGACCCGGCGACACCTGCCTGGAGGGGAGCGACCATCGAGGTAAGAGCTGCGGTGGAAGGCCGCGGTCGCATCCGTCATCGTCAACGCTACTCGAAACGCTATTGCTCACACACACGCTGCCGCCGGCCGCGCCGAACCGGCGCGTCGACCGCACTTCAGACCGAAAAGGACACGGAACCCCGATCCCGCCCGCCGCTTCGCCCCATGCGACGATGCGGGGAGTGTGCGGCATTAGGGTTAAGCGGCCGTCAACGGCTCCGTTCAAATTTTCATTGCCGGACTTGGCCCCGGCGCGAGCGCGCAAGCCAACCGGGGACCTGTTGTGTGTTGGTAAAGCCACACCCGGCAAATGCTTGCGCGCGCATTTGTTAAGTCATTGAAATGACGAGAGGCCGGAAGGCGCGCCAAGCACGGTTGTGGCCCGCTGTTGCTGCTCCGCAACAGCCAAAAGGCGCTTGCTGTGCTTTATACGGAGCTGCAATCAGTCGAACCGCAAAAGGCGTCCATCATGTTGCGTACCGCCACACTACGTCTCACCGCAGAGGGTCGGCTCCTGGGCTTCGACACCGGCGACTGGTCGATGCTGCTCGGCGGCTTCTTCCTGGCTGGCGTGCTGGCCCTGATGGTCTGACGGCTCGATCGCGTTTTCCTTCGGCAACCCCGGCTATCCAAAGAGAAGGCACGATGGCGCTGCAAAACGCGGCCACAGGCAGTTCCGTTTTCGCCGAATTGGCGCTCGCCGCCGCCGCGGCCCGCGAGATTGGGCGGCGCCTGTTGCTGGGGCTCGCCGCGCGGGTGCAGTTTACGCGCGATCCCTACCGGCCCGAGCTGCATTACATGCGCGGCCCCGGCCCGCGCTGGCGCGAGAAGCACGGCGCCCAGAACGGATTTCGCTCCGCCCGCTAGAGCATGTTTAGTTTGCATTAAATCACCCAGCACGTCATGGCCGGGCATAGCCCGTCGAAGACGGGCGTAAACGCCCTTATGTCCCGGCCGCCTTGCTTTGTGGCGCGAAAGACGTGGGTGCCCGGCACAAGGCCGGGCATGACGACGGAGAGACCTGCGTCAACGCGACCGGAATCCGGTCTAGGGCGGGCGAAGGCGGCCGCGCGATTTGCCACCTCGGCTCATTCCGGCCCCTGCTTTCGCGAAGGCAAGCTCCCGCCGGGACCCAGAATTTGCAAAATCAAGGGCAAGTCGCGCCGGCCTCGGCCCAAGCCTTGATCAACTCGCCAAATTGCTTCTGCGTCCCTGGCGCGGGCGTTCGTCCTGCTCCGGGATTCCAGCCCCAGCCGACCAGGGGATCTTCCGCCATGTGCCTGATCAGCTCGGCCATGTCCCTGCCGCCGTTACGTTCGCGATCTTTGATCTGAACACAGATCTGACCGAGCGGTTTTCCCTGCCATGCCATCTCGGCCGGTGCCAAATGCCAAACCGGATTTCCGGGCACGCCCGCCGGGTCGAAATTGGCATCGTGATGGCAGGTCGGGCAGGCGAGGCCACCCGGCGCCCCCATGCCGGCCTCGCCGCGAATGACCAGGGGCTGATGCGGCCGCATCGCGTCGGTCTGCGTCGGGCGTTCGGTCGCCGGATGACAATTCATGCAGCGCGGCGACTGGATAACCTTGCCGGCCTCCTCGAACAGCGCGACCGCACGCTTGCTCTTGTCCGCGATGTTGTCGAAGTCGGAGACAGACTTCAGCGTCACCGGATTTGCCGCCGGCTCTGCAGCATCGGCCTCGCCTCGAAATTCAGGCTGCGCGAAGGCAAGCAAACCTGCCGCGAGACCGCCGACGGCGAGCGCCATCATCCTTTGCCTGAAGCCGGTCATGCCAGGCCTCCCCGCAGGATCGGCAATTGCCGCGGCCGTCCCGCGCCCAGCTTAGCCATCGCATTGGCGACGGCGGGGCCGATCGGCGGCACGCCAGGCTCGCCGACGCCGGTCGGCTTCTCGGTCGACGCCACGATCGTCACGTCGACTTCCGGCATCTCGTTGATGCGCAGCGAGCGATAGGTATCGAAGTTGCCGGCGATCGGCCGGCCCTCGTCCAGGGTCTGCTCGGCATAAAGAATATGACCCAGCCCAAACCCGATACCACCTTCCATCTGCGCGCGGATGATGTCCGGATTGACCGCAACGCCGCAATCCACCGCGCACCAGACCTTGTGAACGATCGGACCCTCCGTGCCGATCGACAGCTCGACGATCTGCGCCACATAGGTGTTGAAGCTTTCGACCACCGCAACACCGCGCGCGCGGCCCGGCGCAAGCCTGGCGCCCTTCCAGTCCGCGCGTTCAGCGACGGCCCGCAGCACGCCGGCATGCCGCGGCGATTGGCTCATCAATGCCAGACGGCCTTCGACCGGGTCCTGTCCGGCGGCCACGAGCAACTCGTCGACAAAAGCCTCGACCGCATAGCCGGTATGGGTGTGCCCCACCGAACGCCACCACAACACCGGCACGCCGACGTCGACCTGATGCAGATCGCATTTGAAATTCGGCACCTCATAGGGAATGTCGTTGGAACCTTCATAGGCGGTCGAATCCATGCCATCCTTGAACGTCAGGGCCTCGAATGGCGAGCCCTTCATGATCGACTGGCCCACGATGGTGTCGCTCCAGCCCTCGATCTTGCCGTCGCGGACGACACCGCGCATGCGATGGATGCTGAACGGGCGATAGTAGCCGCCGCGCATGTCGTCTTCGCGGGTCCAGACCAGCTTGACGGCCTTGCCGGGACCGATGGCTTTCGCCACCTCGGCAAGCTCGAGCGCAACGTGGGTGGTCTGCTGGGCGCGACGTCCAAAGCTGCCGCCCGCCATGATGGTCTGCAGGTGCAGCTTGTCGTTTCCGATGCCGAGCACCTGGGCGATCGCGGCGTGATCGGGCGTCGGGAACTGGCTGCCGAACCGCGCCGATGCGGTTTCGCCCTCCCATCTCATGAATGCGTTGAGCGGCTCCATCGGCGCGTGCGCCAGATACGGAAACACGTATTCCGCCTCCAGCAGCCGGCCGCCCCTGGCGATCGACGCATCGACATCGCCTACCTGCCTTACGGTCTTGCCGGGCGTCTTCGACAGTGCACGGAATTCCGCCAACAGCTGGCCGGTGCTTCGCGTCTCGGCTTTGCTGTCGTCCCAGGTGATCTTGAGCAGGTCGCGCGCGGTTTTCGCGGGCCAGAAGCCCTTGGCGTAAACCGCTACGCCGGTCGGCACCTGCTTGACATCGACCACGCCGGCGACCGCCTTCGCGGCCGCCGCATCGAAGGACGCGACGGTGCCGCCGAATTTCGGCGAGCGCGCGATCACCACCGTCAGCGTGTCCGGGTCATGGATGTCGAGCGTGTATTGTGCGGAGCCGTTCGACTTGCTGGCGCTGTCGAGCCGCTTCACGGCGCCTTCCTTGCCGATCAGCTTGAAGGTCGAAGGATCCTTGAGTTTCGGATCGCCCGGCACCGGCAGCTGCATGGCCTTCTCGGCGAACGCGCCGAACCGGCCTTCCTTGCCGGAGGAATGCCGGATGACGCCATTCTGGACCGTGATCTCGGACGCCGGCACCCGCCATTCGGCGGCGGCGGCGGCGACCAGCATGGCGCGCGCCGCGGCCCCGACCTTGCGCATCTGCTCGTAGGAATTCGCGATCGCGCTGGAGCCGCCGGTGCCCTGCACGCCGAACAGCAGGTTCTTGTACAGCACCGGATTCGACGGTGCATGGTCGGCGCGCATCTGCGACCAATCCGCGTCGAGCTCCTCGGCAACCAGCGTCGCCATGCCGGTGAACGGCCCCTGTCCCATCTCGATGTGCTTGCACAGCACCGTCACGGTATTGTCGTTTCCGATGATGAGGAATGTGTTGGGGGCGATATTGACGTTGGCCGCCGGCGGCGTCTGTGCCAGCGATCTGCCACCGGGTGCGAGATAGATGCCGAGCGCAAGACCTGCGCCGGCCTTGAGCATCGAACGCCGCGACAACGTCGTGGCCACCGCGACGGTTGCGTCTTCGATCTTTGCGCCGGCGGCCATGACCGCATGGGATCTGATCATGGCTCAGCCTCCCAACGATTGCGCAGCGCGGTGGATGGCGGCGCGGATACGAACGTAGGTGGCGCAGCGGCAGATGTTGCCGTTCATGGCAAGATCGATGTCGCGATCCGTCGGCTTGGGGTTGAGGCCCAGCAGGGCTGCGGCACTCATGATCTGGCCGGACTGGCAATAGCCGCATTGCGGCACATCCAGCGCGACCCACGCCTTTTGCACCGCGGCGCCCTGCTTGCTGTTCAAGCCCTCGATGGTCGTTATCGCGCTGCTGCCGACCGCCGAAACCGGTAGCGAGCACGAGCGCACCGGCTGCTGGTCGACATACACCGTGCACGCCCCGCATTGCGCGACGCCGCAGCCGTATTTCGTGCCGGTGAGCCCGACGCTATCGCGAATTGCCCACAGCAGGGGCGTACTGGGATCGACATCGATCTGATGAATTCGGCCGTTGACCTTGAGCGTGAACGCCGCCATTGCCGTCACCTCCTGCATTCGGAGCGTGCAGGCTATATGGCGAGAATCCGAACAGCCACAATGCAAACCGCACCGCAGCATTGCTTATTGCGCCCCTTGCGGTGAGCTATTTTTGCACTAAATCCCGCCGCCGGTTTTGGCTAAGGATCGCGACCCCTGGATGATCCGTCGAAGATTGGTGCCGCTTGGGAAAAAGGCGCGATATTTCAGTGCGATCGGCTGCCGATGATCTGGCATGATAGAAGCAAATTTGCGCAGGCGCGGGCTCGCCAGGGACTGCGCCGCGCAACCTCTTGGCCTGATCACGAGCGAGTGATCTCACCCCGGCGCGGCGCCCGCCGCCGGGCCGCAATCACGCCTTCTTCGCCACCGGCACCGGCACGCCCGCGATCTTGATCCGAAACGAGCCCAGGCTCGCGCGGGTGCAGAAGTAGACGGTCTTCCAGTCGTCGCCGCCGAACGCGATGTTGGAGGTATTGCCGTAGCCGTGGACGATGCGGCCGAGCTTCTTGCCCTTCGGGTCGAGGATGTAGAGCCCGCCGGCCCCGCCGCAATAGACGTTGCCCGCCGAATCTACCTTCATGCCGTCGGGTACGCCGGACTCAGGCCCGCCCAGGTCGGCAAACACCCGGTCGGTCTGGCGGGCGAGCGTGCCGTTGGGCGCCAGATTGAAGGCGCGGATGTGGCGGCGCGCCGAATCGTTGATATAGAGCACGCTCTCGTCGGGCGAGAACGCGATGCCGTTCGGCCGCAGTATGTCGTCGACCAGGAGCGTGAGCGTGCCGCGGTCGGGCGAGATGCGAAACACGCCCGCGAAGGTCAGGTCGGTCTCGCCTGGCGGCTCCGCCAGCGTCCAGGGATCGGTGAAGTAGATGGCGCCGTCGGATTTCACCACGATGTCGTTGGGACGGTTTAGCGGCCGGCCCTGAAAGCTGCCGGCCAGCACCGTGATGCTGCCGTCCTGCTCCTCGCGCACGATCCGCCGCGTCGCGGCCTCGCAGGCCACCAGCCTTCCCTGCGGGTCGCGGGTGATGCCGTTGGCCGCATGGGTGTTCTCCTTGAACACCGACAGCGGCTGCCCGGGCGCATATTTCCAGCGCTTCTCGTCGGTGCCGCGAAACAACAGATAGCCGCCTTCCCGCCACCACAGCGGACCTTCCACATTGACGGTGCCGCCGAGATTGGTGGCCAGATCGACGATCGGCTCCGATGGCGAGATGATCTCGTCCAGCGCCGGATCGAGCCGCTCGATCCGCTTGGCCGCCTGCGCGACAGCATCGCGCCGGCTGCCGCCGATGAGGATGCTTCCCGCCGCCCCCGACATCGCCAGCATCTGCCGCCGGGACAAGTCGTGTCGTGTACCCATCGTTTCCTCCCGAGCTTTGGTTGTTACCGGGAGAACTATAGCCGATGAGCGCTCGGATGGGCTGCCCGCAAACGGGCCTCGGCCGCCTTAGCCGCGCACGACCTCGTCCCAGCGCGGCTCGCCGAACGTCAGGTAGTTGGAGAGCGCCGCGGCGGCTTGCGCCTGCGTGGCGCCGGCCTGCTGCGGCATGCCCTGGATGTCGAACAGGTACTGCAGCTGCTTGGGCAGCCGGCTGTACAGCCGCTTGACCGCCAGCGTGCCCGACATGGTGGAGACCTCCGCGAACGCGCGCCCTTCCGAGAAATGATTGGCCCAGCCGCAGATGCAGGCCGGCGTCCCGCAGCTTTCGCGGAAATGCCGCATCGTGAAGGTCTCGATCTCGCCGCGCTCGAATGCGTACAAGGTGGCGATCAGGGCGCCGCGCTCGAGCTCCGAGATGCGGAGATCGGTGGCGGACAGGAACGATCGTGCCAGCATGGTGTTTTCTGCTCCGTTTTGGGCCCCGCCCCGGTCGCCACGGCCGACTCTCGCGCCCCTACATTGCCGCCCGACCGGCGGTCGCCGCAAGCGCCTTTCGCGCATGCCGGCGCCGACCGGGCCGCAATTCTCGTCCAGGTCGGCATTCCGGCTTTGTGGTGGCCGGGCTGCTGCGAGGCCGGGCAGCGTCGGGTGGGCAGGATTGCCGGGCACCGCGAGCACGATTTTGCGCGGCGTCGCGCAATCTTGCCCACACGATAGCGCCCTGAGGTCAGGGCCCGCAGGCAACGCGCCCGCACGCCGTGCGCACTGTTCGTTGATGAGAGCCGCGCAGTTTGCAGTAACCCCGCCCGCGATTTTTCTCCCTTGTAGGTCCACTTTTCGCCGCTACGCACGCCTGATAGTCTCAGCGCACCAGTCAGCCGCGCTTTCTCTCGCATGGTGACTTTGAGCTTCGACATGGACGAGTTGATCGAGATCAACCGCCGTAATTGGGACGAGCGTGCCAACATTCACGCCCGCGATGCCACGGGCGGCTACGGGCTCGATCGCTTCCGTGGGGGCGAAGACTGCCTGGCTGCGATCGAAGCGGCCGAGCTTGGGGATGTTTCCGGAAAGCGCGTCCTCCACCTGCAATGCCATATCGGGCGCGACACGCTTTGCCTGGTGCGACGCGGGGCTGTTGTCACTGGGCTCGATTTCTCCGGTGCGGCCCTGGACTTCGCACGGCAGCTTGCCATCGAGACCGGGCTGAAGGCCAGCTTCGTTCAAGGAACCGTAGATGAGGCGCCGCTTCTGGCGCCTGGCCCGTTCGATCTCGTCTTTGCAACTTGGGGAACGCTTTGCTGGCTGCCGGATATGTGGAATTGGGCGAAAGTCGTTGCATCCGTGCTTGCACCGGGCGGCGAGCTTTACTGTGCCGATGCTCATCCCGGCTTCTACACCCTGGAGGAGCATGCAGGCAGGCTGATGCCAACGCACGATTTCCAAACGCCGCCCGGGCAGCCCTTGGAGTTCATCGAAGAAACGACCTACACGGGTGACCCGACCGTCATGAAGAATCAGACAAGCCGGGTTTGGATCCATTCACTATCCGCGATCCTCAGCGCGCTCATCGATGCCGGTCTGATGATCACGAAGTTTCGTGAACACGAGTTCGTGGCTTCGCGCCGTGATGCCGGGCACCTCACCGTGCGGCCTGGCGAGAGGATCGCGGTCGCAGGGGATGTGCAAATCTTGGTGCGCGCATCCAATGGAATGTGGCGACTTCCCGATGGCCATCCCCGCATGCCCTTGTCGTTCTCTGTAAGGGCGAAGAAAAGTTCGGGCTGAATATCCCCAATGCCTCCCTTCATTGCGGCTTCTTCGGCCTCATGGTTCTCGGACTCATGTTTCCCCGAGATGGAAGTTGATTGCTGGCGGTTCATAACGCGTTGATTTTACTTGCATCATTGCGGACGCAGTATCACGTTCGATCCTGTCATTTCATATGCGGTGCTACCTATGTGACATGAAGGTAGCACCGGCTGACGGGAGCATTCCATGCCACGAATCAAGTTGACCAAAAGTTCCATCGACGTGCTTCCGACGCCCTCGTCCGACGTAATTTACTGGGACGCTGGTTGTCCCGGATTCGGCGTGAAGGTTACGCCAAAGGGTCGCAAGGTGTTCGTCGTCCTCTACCGCACCGGCGGTGCCGGATCGAAGCTGCGCAAATACACCATTGGGCCATACGGGCGTGTAACGCTTCATCAGGCCCGGGTTGCGGCTCAGAAAGTGTTTGCCGCGAAGCTCGAGGGACGTGACCTCGCGGCCGAAAAGGGAGAGGCAAGGCGCCGGATTGTGGCTGACCGGGTGGAGGACCTGATGGAAGCCTTCATCGTCCAACATGTCTCTCAGAATCGTTCCGCCTACGAAATCTCGAGGCTCCTTCGCCGAGAAATGGGGAGATCCTGGACCGGCAGGAGCATTCACGAGATTACCAAGCGCGACGTGGTTGAGGTCATCTCGGCTATTCAGCAACGCGGAGCACCCGGCACGGCTAACAAGACCTTGAAGGTGATCAAGACCTTCCTACGCTGGTGCGTGGGCCGAGCCGTTCTTGATCGATCCCCAGCCGAAGGCGTTCCATTGCCTGCGAAGGTGGTTGCCCGGGATAGAGTTCTTACCGATCACGAACTCGCGCAAATCATCCTCGCGGCTCGAAAGATGAGCGGACCCTACGGTGGCATCGTTGAATTATTGGCCCTCACAGGACAGCGCCGCGAAGAGGTGGCAGGGATGCCTTGGGTGGAACTGGACTTGCATCAGCGAGTTTGGACGCTCCCAAAATCAAGGACGAAGAATGCCAAGGAGCACGCCGTACACCTGTCCGAACAGTCAATAGCTGTGCTGGAGCGCACGACCGTACGAGGACCCTTTGTCTTCTCCATCCTGGGAACCAAGCCCCTCCGAGGGTTTAGCCTAGCTAAACGACAGATTGATGAGCTCTCCGGAGTAACTGGATGGCGTCTTCATGATCTGCGCCGGACCTGCGTCTCCGGGATGGCCCGGCTCGGGATTGCACCGCATGTTGCCGATAAAATCCTTAACCATCAGTCTGGGACGATCTCAGGGGTTGCGGCCGTGTATCAGCGGCACGAATTCCTCGCGGAGCGTCGACAAGCATTGGACCTGTGGGGATCCCATGTTGGCAAGATTCTCAGCGGGGTGCCCGGCGAGATCCGAATCGAGCTAAAGGCGGTTGCATAATTGTAGCACAGCCGAGCAGCTACCCCGCTTGGCAAAGAAGAAGACGACGGAGGACAGCAGGCGCGCGACGGCTCACGGCCTCCGGGGACTTCACCGGCCGTGTTAGCGCCCCAAAGCGGTGTGTGTTGATATGCCACGATTGCCGGCCAGCGGAGCATGGGTGGAAACGCCCCGTCGACCCGAGAGGGAGGTGAAGATTGTTCTTTGCGATCTCGGTCTCGCGCGGATCTTCGACGAGGCTGCGGAACATAAATTGTATTTGAAGCTCGGCGCGATTATTGGGCGATGGTCCGCAGAGCAGCTACGGCTGGAAGTTTCACCGGTCGCAAGTGCACTCTTGTCTACGGCACAAAACCTGAATGAGGTTTCTCGGCTTCTCGGAGGCCTTGAAACGGGCATTCGCTCCGACATCGAGATCGCTGTCGCATCCCGAGTAGCTAATCTGCTGTCGATGGATCCAACCGTCGGCGGCCAGTCGGGGCAGGATTTGCTCAGATCGTTTCGCGTCGAGGCCGATCGCATTGCCCATGTCTGCCTCGTCGCAGCTGCGGACCTTCCCCAAGCACCAGGCAAGCGCGGCCGTCGGGCGCACGAGTGGTACGACGTATTTACTTCGCTCCTGCTGCAGATCGCCAAGAAGGCTGGACTCAAGCCGGGCTTGAAAAAGGACAGGATCACCAAGATCCGAAGCGGCTGGCTCCTTGATGCCGCCCAGGCGCTGGAAACCTTTCTGGACCCATCAATGCGTTCTCCTAGCAGCGAAGCATGCGGGAAACGGCTTGAGCGGAGCCTCAGCCATCTGCAGAAAGCTGAATGACAAAAATCCCGCACTCGCTGACTAATTATGTCGATGTGATCCATCGCTGAGTGTTCCCCATCTGCGCGAATGATGGTCCGGAGGTCCGGGCCGTTGCGCCTCGATGCGCATCATCGACCATGGGAACTCATACAAATGACGACGCAATCTTCTCTTATCGGCGGCCCCGGCAAGGCTCCAGCGGCGCCCATCGTGCTGCTCACCGCCAAGGAAGCCGCCAGGCTTCTGAAGGTCAGCCTGTCCTGGTTGGCCAAGGCCCGCATGCGCGGCGATGGCCCGCCCTACATTCTGATCGGTCGGTCGGTTCGCTATGCCGAGGCCGCTCTGATCCAGTGGATGAAGTCCCGGCAGCGCTTATCGACCAGCGAGCAATAGTCGTGACCGGCTTCTGCCTTGGCGGAACGCATGCCCGTGGCGAGTCCAAGAGGACTCCCAGATCTTTTGGCGAGGATGTGGAATAACTGTCCATCCCAATACATAAGTATACATCAAGATGACACAAGAAGAACCGAGATTAGGAAGGTATACTCATGTACACGACCTTTATTCACTAGCAACACTATCCTAAGATACTAAAGTGAGACAGCAGCGACAATCAGGATGAGAATGGCCGGCTGGGCGGACGGAGCGAGGGCGTAGCCCGAGCGAAGGTCGGCCAGCCCCGGCGGCGCCTTTTCGTGGGTTAGTGCGGTCTGGCGGTCTGAGCGACCGGGTCAAGTATCTGATTCGTCTCGAAATTGAGGGATCAGACATTGCCGGCCTCACATCACCGACCACCAGATGAGGCTGTATATGATTTACCGACAAGGAAAGATGCGCCGTTGCTGCCGCTAAGTCTGGCTTCAGCAGGGCAGCGGCTACCGCATCGAGGATGATCCGCGGCTGCCTCGCAGAAGAAGGCGCCACGTGGCCGCCGGCGGGGACCCATTGGCCGAGGTTTGGGACGGCGAGATTGTGCCGATCCTGAAGTCGGCTCCGGCATCGGGCGATAGCGGTGCTCGAAGAGATGCGGCGGCGCCATCCGGAGATCGCGGCCGGCATCGACGCACGCTGGAGCGGCGCAGCGCGCGTGGCGAGCGCTGTCGGCCGGAGCGGGATGTGATCTTCCGCCAGGAGCACGAGCCGGCCGTCTTGGCTTGTCCGACTTCACCGACACGAGCGTCTCGGCTCCGTCGGTGGTGTCGTGCTGGGACATCGGCTCTACACCGGCTCGCGTTCTCGGGCTCGAGCATGCACGTGGTGCTCGGCGGCGAGAGCTTGTCGCGCTGGCGAGGGTCTGCAGAACGCGCTGTGGGCGCTCGGCGGGGCACCGCGCGAGCATCGCAGCGATAGCCTCTCGGCGGCTCTGCACTGGACGCGACGCTCAGGAGGATCTGACCTGCGCTATCAGGGGCTGATGCGCCTACGACTGATACCGACCGGAACACTGGGCGTTGCCCGAGATGGCTCATCGAGAGCTGCCGGGCATCTCAGAAGACGCTGGAGGACGCCTGCTCCTGCGTGGCGCGTGACTCGACGACTGGATGGCTACGCCGCTCATCGACGAGATCGTTGGCCGCCGCACGCCAACATCGCAGCGGATCGAGCTGGAGCGGCCAACGCTCGTTGCGCTACCAGCGCCGGACGGCCGATACGAGGAGAAGATCGTCCCGTCACATCGAGCGGCGGCTCATCCTGCGCCGCGTCTCTACACCGCGCCATCGCGGCTCATCGGCCACCGCCTGCGCGAGCCTCTACGATGACCGGCTCGAGTGCTCCTCGGCGCAACTGCGATGATGACCCTGCGGCGTGGACGGCCGGTATCGGAGAGCAGAGTGGACACGTCGTGAATTATCGGCACGTGATCCACGCGTTGCGCAAGAAGCCGATGGCGCTCAACATCTGGTCTACCGCGATCAGTTGTCCCGCGCCGGCCTATGCACGAGCCTTCGAGGCCTGCACCAGAGCGTGGGCGACAGCGCGCGTGCAAGTTCATCGAGTTGCTGGCGCTCGCCGACGATCGCGGCTGCGAGGCTGAGCTGGCAGGGCTGATCGATGCGGACCTGGATGCGGGCCGGTGCCGGATCTGGCGATGCTGCGTGAGCGTCGCTCCAAACCCGTCATCCGTACCGGCGATCAAGGTGGATTTGTACCCCAGCGCCTACGACGAGCTCGCGGCTGTCTGTGCCGTCACCGACCTCCACCTGGAGGCCGTGGCTGACGACGACCAACCTGTCGCCGCCCGCGTCGAGCTCTGCTGAACGAGCTGCGCCTACGGGCATCAGGCTGATGTGGGCCAAGCTGGCGGGCAGTCCGACAAGGAAGGTGGCCGGCGCCGCTCCTCGCGGCGCTGGCCGAGCCGAGATGGCCGATCGTGGCCGCCGCCGCAGAACGGCATCTCGCCGAAGCGCGCGCCGCCGGCAGACGCTCGCCACGTCGACTCGAGTCCGCGCCCATGGTCTCGAAGCTCAAGTGATGGCGCTGGCGCCGGCGACGCTGGTGGAGAAGGGGCCAACATCCTGCTCTCGGGCCGCCTGGCGGCGGCAGAGCCATCTGTCGGCAGCGCTCGGGCTCGCTCTGGTCGAGAATGGATGGCGCGTGATGTTCGCCCGCACCACCGATCTCGTCCAACGGCTCCAGGTCGCTCGTCGCGAGCTGGCCCTCGAAGTCGATCGCAGCTGACCGCTACGATCTGCTCATCCTCGATGACATCGCCTACGTCACCAAGGATCTAGCCGAAACGAGCGTGCTGTTCGAGTTGATCGCCGCGCGTTACGAGCGGCGATCTATGCTGATCACGGCCAACCAGCCGTTCGGCGAATGGGGCAGATCTTCCCCGACCAGGCCATGACGCTCGCGGCCATCGATCGCCTCGTCCATCCTCCCGATCATGGAGATGAATGTCGAAGCTATCGCCGCCGCGAAGCCCTCGATCGATAGCGCAGTCGCGGCCGACCACCAGCCCCGCCACATCAAACAGGGACAGCCGAAGACTGATTGACGTCCGCGTCAATCAAAGCCTTGCCAAGATGCCCGCCAGCGTATCATCGCTCCGCTCGGCCGCCTCGTCCCATCCAGATTGTCGCGCCGTTCTCATCCAGATTGGGATCGCCAGACGCTGCGGGACTGGGTGATCCGCTTCAATGAGCAAGGCCCGGACGGTCTCATCAACATACCTTCGCCTGGGGTGCCGCCCATACTCGACGACACGCACAGGGCCTTTCTCGCCCGGATCGTGGAGGAGGGCCCGACCCCTGCAATCCACGGTGTGGTTCGCTGGCGGGCTTGCGATCTGATCATGCGGCTCTACGAGGAATTTGCACTCTCGGTGTCGGACGACCGATCTATCGCGCCTTGAAGGACTTGGGCTACTCGCATGTGAGCGCCCGGCCGAGAGCCTATAAGCAAGATCTGGACGCCATAGCGGCGTTTAAAAAAACTTTGCCGCATGTTTGGAGGAAGTCGCGCGACACTCGCGCCCGGCACACCCGTAGAAGTGTGGTTGCAAGATGAGATGCGGGTGGGTCAGAAAAACAAGCTCCCTACCGTTGGGCCAGAAAGGGCTCGCGCCCCCGGGCCGTCCACGACCAACGCACGCAATCGACCTATGTGTTCGGTGCGGTCTGCCCTGAACTTGGAACCGGTGCCGCCCTCGTGCTGCCAGCCTGCAACACCGAAGCCATGCAGCTTCATCTTCACGAGATCGCCACCAAAGTCACCCCCGGTGCACACGCTGTTCTAATCCTCGATGAGCCGGATGGCACGGCGCCAAGGACCTCAAAGCTCCAGGCAACATCTCGCTCTTGCCGCTGCCGCCACGCTCACCCGAGCTCAATCCACAAGAAAACATCTGGCAGTTCATGCGGGCAAACTGGCTGTCCAACCGTGTCTTCAAATCCTTCGACGACATCGTCGACCACTGCTGCTACGCCTGGAACACGCTTATCGACCAGCTGGAAAATCATGTCCATCGCCGGCGCGACGGAGGGTAAGAATTATAATACATGCTGGACCATCCCAAGGAATGCCAATCAACGAACCCGGTGATCCCAATGACCGAAAACCGACTTCTCGAACCCTCCTTTGCCGACGCCGTCGTGGCGATCGAGCGGGACATGGAATTACCCTCGTCCAAGCGGACGCACTGGTGCTGCTCGCTCCGCCGCATTGCCAAGGCACTCGACCGGCCGGTGGAGAGCGTCGCGGCGCGATGGGGCGCGGTGGCGCTGCAGGTCAACCAGCTTCATCACGCCAACAGCGGTGTAGAGTGGAAGACCCTGGCGAACCACAAGTCGAACGCCAAACAGGCACTGGCCTGGTTCAGCCGGGAGCGAGGACTGCCGTTGCGGGGCACACCCCTGAAGCCGGAGTGGCAACAATTGCGGCGGCGCCTGAAGGATCTGTCCCGGCTGGCGAAGCTCTCGGGCCTGATCCGCTTCTGCAGCATCAAGGGTATCCCGCCGGGCGCGGTCGATGAGCCCGCGATCGACGCCTACATGGCGTACAGGAAGGAGACCACGGCCCTTGCGGTGGACACCAAGGCGCGGCGGGCCATCGCGCGAGCCTGGAACGCAAGCCGCAGCATCGAAGGCTGGCCCCAGCAACTGCTGATCGAGCCGCCGCTCAAAGCAAAGGCGGGCCCTTCCTGGGAGGAATTTCCGCAGCAATTGCAAGATGACGTCACCAGTCATCTACGGTTCTTGGCCTCACACCGGCGGGGGCATACCGGGAAGCACTTAAGGCCCTGCAAGGCTTCAACACTCCGGACCCGGCGCACGGACCTCATCTCCTTTGCCAAGAAGGCGGTCCGGCTCGGAATTCGGATCGATACCCTTTCCTCGCTGTCGGTCCTGCTGGCTCCGGAGCTTGTGGACCGCATCCTCGACAAGGAATGGGAACAGAACGGTGCTGAACCGAAGACCAGCACCATCGATCTCGCGAAGAAGCTCGTCGCCGTGGCGCGTTCAGCTGGTTGCCTGACCAAAGAGCAACTCACCCAGCTCGATGATAGGCGAGCAGCGCTCGAGCAATACCGAAGGGAGGGAATGACCCCGAAGAACCTCAAGGTGATCCGCCAGGTTCTGAACAGTGAAGTCTGGGCCCGAGTCATCAATTGCCCGGACCAGCTGATGCGCCAGGCCCGTAGCTTGAAAGACCGGGCGCCCGTGAAGGCTGCGGTCACCGCTCAGATCGCCGTCGGGGTGGCCATCCAGACGGTCGCGCCGGTTCGGGCGGCGAACCTCTCCGCCATCCGTCTCGGCGAAAACCTCATTAAACCCGGAGGGCCTGAGACGCCCTACCTGCTGGTGTTCCCTGAATATGATGTGAAGAACAGGGTCGATTTGACCTTCGAGCTGGACGAGTACGTCTCCGCTATCATCGACGAATACGTCCACGACTTTCGGCCAGCCGTCATGCGCGGTTCCAACCAGGACTGGTTGTTCCCTGGGACAGGGGAAGGATCAAAGGACCCTCATCTGTTTGGCATCCAAATCTCCGAGCGCATTCAAAAGGCAACTTGGTTGCGCATCACCTTGCACCAGTATCGCCACGCCGCTGCCGCGGTCTACTTGAAGGAGCATCCCGGAGACTACGAGACGGTTCGGCGCTTCCTCGGCCACCGAAATATCAGGACGACGTCAAAGTTCTACTGCGGCCTGGAGACCATTCAAGCGAGCCGGATGTTGAACGAGGTGGTCCGGCGACATCGCAAGTCCGGCGGGGATTCTGACGAGACTGGTGACACGCCATGAAGGAGGTCCGGACAGGAAATCCGCCAACGGCAGTGCGGTCCTTGCCGATAGAGGTCTGGCCCACGGCCGATAGGGCGGCCTGGGAGGAAGCCTGCCGGCCCAGCGTGCGCCTCAAGCGCGGCGGAGCCGCCAGTCATATGAGGCCGGTGACCCAACGGGATCTGGCAAGGCGGTACGGGCTCTTCCTCGACTCTTTATTCAGATCCGGCCGGCTCGACGGGAAAGCACGTGCAGGAACTCAGGTGACGCCGGATAACGTGGACGCCTATGTGACCGAGCTGAAAAGCCGCGTTCACTCTGTCACTGTCTATGGCTCCATCCAAAAATTGCGCCGGATGGTTCAGCTGATTGCGCCCGATCTCGTCCTTGACTGGCTTATTACCGTCGAACGAACGCTTGCCTCTGAAACGCGACCAAGTTCAAAATGGGACCGGGTCGTTTACGCGGACGTTCTGATAGACGCAGGACTGACGCTGATGGCCGAAGCCGAGATCGCAAAGCGGCCCAAGCTCACGCGGGCCAGAATGTTCCGCAATGGTTTCATGATCGCGCTTATTGGATATTGTCCTATCCGATTGAAGAACCTTGCCGCCTTGGCAATCGGCCGCAGCTTTGTGAATGTTGGCGACATCTGGTGGATATTGCTCTCGGCTGCGGAAACGAAAGAAAAAAGACCAGACGAGCGCCCATTTCCGGAGGAACTGACGCCTTTCATCGAACGCTATCTCGACACCTATCGGCCCATCCTGGCGAGAGGCCATCCTGAGACCAATGCCCTCTGGCTAGCCATGGACGGCACGCCGATGAGCTATGCAACGACAGGCGAGCTGATCACCGAAACAACAAGGATGACTGTAGGCGTTCCAGTTAGCCCGCATCTGTTCCGGACTGCCGGAGTAACAACCTTGGCGACCCGCGCCGGCGACAAACCTCATGCTGGTGGCGCCCTTCTACACCATCAACCTGGTCCGGTCACCCAAGAACATTACAATCGGGCGTCCTCGGTCAGTGCAGGAAACGCTCTTGCTTCCGTCACTCATGGCTATCGGGCTAAGTGATGGAAGCCATCCACCTGGACGCGCGGATTGGACGTCCATGGATGAAACTGGGTGCGCATGTTGAGCGAGGCGAACACCCCATAAATGCTTTGCTAGCTAGCGCACCACGTTCGGGACGTGGGGGTCGCAGGTTCAAATCCTGCCACTCCGACCAACTTTCTTCCGATTTCGATCGCTACGGGGCCTGATATGGGGAACGAAACCCAATTCTTCCCTACGCCTCCCGCACGGACCATCGGTTTCTAGGAAAGGCGAATGCGACGACGCCCTCGCTTGACCGACGGCATCGAGTTCGTCGCGCACCAGACTTCCAAGCTGATGACGAGGGTTCAATTCCCTTCACCCGCTCCAATGTTTTCAAAGACTTATGCGATAGGGACGAGATCACTCCGATGTCGGGCTAACGCTGGGCTAATTTTGCCGAGCGTTCGACTGCGCCAGAACGCCCGGTAGGCTGCGCCGCGTGGCCGTCCGTGCGTGTCCGGTGGCCCGGCGCGCGCCGCCAAAATGCGCGGCCGGTCCTTGCCCGGCGGGGGTTCTGCCATGCGATTACACTCTGACCAACTCAGGGGCGCGCGGTGCTGGCGGCTTTGATCAGCGAAGGGGGGACCGATCCGCCGTGACCCAACAAGAGGCAACATGGAAGGCAGAGTTCGAGGCAATCGGAGAGTCCGCGATACGCAACGACCTTCAATTGCGCGGCGGCGTGGGTGTCGGGATTTCTGATGAGCCGAAACGCCAGTACGCTTTTCGCTGGCTCCGTCAAAAGGAGAAGGACCGCGAACAACGTGAGCATTCGACGCACTGGTATGTGAAATGGACATTTTGGGCTGCCGTCGGTGCTGTCCTGATCGAAATCGTCGGTGTCACGGTGACGATACTTGCCGGGCACTGAGAGTCTGAAGGGCGCGATTCGGATATTTTAGGTCCAGGAGGGCACATGGCGGACGCTAACATAATCAATTCGCTTATCGCGGCAGGCAGCGGACTTTTGGGCACTCTCGTTGGCGGCGGCATTTCGTATCTTGGTCAAAGATCGCGAGACCAGGACGAGAGGACTCAAGCGAAACAGGCATTGGCCGCGTCGTTAGCTGCTGAAATCGATGCCTACATTGAATTGATGGAGCGGCGATGTCACGTCGACGCCGCTCGGAAGTTGGAAACACAGTTGAGGCAAGGGATGGATATCCCGATCCGAGGGTTTGCCCAGGAGGATGACGAACCACTCGATCAATTTCCTCTATTCCTCGCCTCAATCGAAAAAATTGGGATGCTTGGCAACATTTGCTTCGATCTAGCACGATTTTATACGCTGATTGCCGGCGTCCGAACGACCTGCATCATGGCGCAGCGCGGTCAATACGATAAGTCATCTCCAACCGGAAGAGCCGACCTAGTCAACGGTGAACTCGCCGTATGGTGCGAGGCACTGGCAATGGCCCCCTCGATTATCAATCGCCTGAAAGCCATAGCCCTACTTTAGACCTTCAGCGGCGCCGCGCGTGCTGCCGCGTCGGGCGCCCCTTCGGGGGCTTGGGCGGGTCAAAAAGCCCAACTCGTAATCCGCCTTAACCCCAAGCATCCCTAGTGGCTGGTTTTGAAAATGGAGGCGGCCCGCGCATCATGAAGACCCCGGCGCGGGTGGAGAAACGGACAAGGGGCCTCGCGCCGGGGCCGCGACCCCACGTGTGGGGAGGGCCGCGACTAAGGTGTAGCGCCGCAGCCGCCCGTCGAGTGTTGATCTACATCAAGGTTTCTTGCCGGATTGGCATCGTCGTCGGTCATAGAAACCCCCGCCGGTCGCCTATCGCCGCCGTTCTTGTTGCCGCGTTGCGCCGGCCGGCTCGCGCGGGATCTTAAAAAACTGCGTCGTCTGGATCGCGCGAATAAAATAGTAAAACACCGTTTCTGCGCGAGTCCTATTCGTCGAACTCGTGC
The DNA here is from genome assembly GCA_963721005.1 of uncultured Alphaproteobacteria bacterium. GTDB lineage: Bacteria > Pseudomonadota > Alphaproteobacteria > Rhizobiales > Xanthobacteraceae > VAZQ01. The sequence goes on from CAVRHR010000004.1 coordinate 477,016, forward strand.
ATGGATTTGACGATGTTCATAATGTTCTGGAGCGCCCGCTCGTGGCTTATACCGGAGCACTCTATCTGATCGACTAGGGCTGAAATGGTCACCGAGTCAACCTTCAGGTTTGGATGGATTCGTTTAAGTTGGTGGTACAGATCGGTCATCTCGGCCCAATCGCTATTAGGCCAGCTCCCGAGGATCCAGTGGTTTGCATCGGCTTGGTGACCGTGACACGCGGCCATGGCCGGGGCCACCAATGTGATCACGCTCACGACTGCCATCCATGCAGCCACCAGATTGCTGAACGTCTTGTTCATTGGGTGCCTCCCCAATTTTTCGAACTGACGCCGGGTTTGCACCGGCGCGAACCCTGGGCAGCAGCGAGGCATCGCCTAGGGTCGCTTGCACGGATAGCCGGCCCGCAGACTGCCGTACATCACTTCGGCTTACCTCATTGGCAGGTTCGGCGTACCCCGTTTGCAGCCGCGCCAGTTTGATCTATATCAACACCGTCTCCGCGTGCTGGCTCGCTTCCTCGACGACAGCCGAGCGCCGATCCGGCGGCAGCGGCGCCGCGCCAGATCGGTGATGACGCTCAATTCGTCGTCGTCGAGCGACATCACGGCTCGTCTCCCGCGATCAGCCCAGCAAACTTTCCGCCGCCGCTCGGCGGTTCCCAGCCGGCCGCACCGAGTCGGGCGCGCGCGACCGGGGTTAGGCCGAACTCGGCGGCGAACTGCAACATATCATCGGCAGCATCGCGGGCGATCCGCACCAGCGGATTGCGCCGCGCATCGCCCACCGTGGTGCGCACCAGCAGCCCGGACATGACGGGATCGTTCGCGGCCATCCGCGCCAGCGCCTCGACGGCGGTCCGCCACTGCGCATACGAGTTGCAATACGCTGCAAGGCAAGGGACATCGAGCCGCGTGAGCAAACGGACGCGGTGCAACTCGGACGCTGTCCGCCACCACTCATCGGCGGCATATCCGGTGATGAAGGACGGCGGGCTCGGGCATTCGGGCGCGACCGCCGGCTCGGGCTCGGCGGCGATGCGGCGCCGGCCGGGGTTTCCTCGCAACAATTTCAAATACGTCGGGGTCGGCGGCGGGCCTGGTGGCATCGCGGATGTCCCTTTGATCGAGCGACTATGCGCCGGAACGACGCGCGCGGCAATTTCAGGAGCCTCTCCGACAAGGGAGCCGGTTACCACCAGAACCAATGGCCCGTAGAATTTATTTCCGAGAAAAATCCGCAATCTGCGCCCGCTAAAATGACAGCGGCCGCGCGATCCGCAACTTGATGGCGCCGGCTAAAACAGGCGCCCCCCCCAGGGCTGGTCGCGCGCGGCGGTGCGTTATTTTGGGAAGGCCGCTATCCCATAGCGGGGCGCTGGCGCGCACTCCAGCGGGCTTCTGGCGGCGGGACGGTCGTCTGGTGTTCAATATGGTTTGGAAAAATGGCCAGGCGACTGGCGAACCCATCCGCGCGGCGGCTATTCAGCCGGCCCGATGACGATCCCGAGAAATTGTGTCTGCCCGCATTTGCCGGCAAAGCGCCTGGCGCGGGGACGCTACCGAGCTGTTTTATTTGCTATCTGATCGGCTCGAAGTAACATCCGCGCGGCGAATTGCGCCGCCGCGGGAGAGCCCGCCGCCGCCGGCTCGATCACGATCCCGAGGAATTGTGTCTGCCCGCACTTGCCGGCAAAGCGCCTGGCGCTGGCATACGCCTCGACAGCAATCTGCTCGAATGGCTTCTCCGGGGAATGCTTCTGGACCAGCGCGGTCACGCTCGCCAACACGCGGAGCTCGGCGATCCGCAGCGCAACCGTTGGGTTTTCGTGCCTGATCACGCCGTGCCCGCCGGCAAGTTCCGCAGCGCGAATTCCTGCAGCTCCTTCGCCGCCGCCGGGTGGATGGTTTGCATCACGAAGGAGGAGCTGGTCTCCAATTTCACCTCCACCGATGCCGCTGCCCTGGTCGCCGCCGCCGTCTGTTTGCGCAGCTTGGACAAGCTGTGGTCCGTCACCAGCTGGTTCGCCTGCAGTTTGCGCTTCGCTGCATCGAGCTCGCTCCGCAAGCGCACCTGCTCCGCTTCGAGGCGGGTCGTGACGCCGGGCAACTTCGGCACCTCCGCGCGTGCCTCCGCGACCTCGTCCCGCAGAGCGCGCAGCCCGCGCTCAAGCCCGACCTGCTCGCGCAGTGCCGCAAGCTCGCGCCGCATCAGATCGAGCTCGCGCTTGACGACGCCGACCTCGCGCTCGCTCTCCGCGCGTATCTCGGCTCGGGTCCAACCGAGAGCTTGCGCAACCGCTTCACTCATAACGTCCATGCGATCGTCACAATGCCGCTGGACCCATCGCCACCAGGGCTGCTCCTCCGTAGTTTCGGAAGCAGCGTAGACCGAGACATTCGCCGACGGATTGCCGTCATCGGCTTCCGTGCGTGCAACTTTCGGGTTGGCAGCAGCAACAAGAGAATTGTCGCGGCGCCTGTAGACCAAGCCAGCATTATCAGTGGCATGAGCGGACTCGTGCTCGGCTTTCGCAAAAGTTGCGCGACGCGCTCGCGCTATGATCTCGCGCTTCTGCTCAGGGGTCATGACGCGATCCTCGTTTTGTAACAGCATATCCCGGAATCAACGCCAGGGATATTTCTTCGCTTGATCCGGCTTCCAGTGCGGACCCGACCCCACGATGAAGGACTTGCCCTGCTGAATCATTCGGCCGGCGTCGACATCGATCTCGACCTGGCGCCTGCGCTCATACTGTTTCTTGAACCTTCGGTATTGACCGGCTGCGGTCCGCTCATGCCAATTCGCCACCTTCGCTTCGATGTCCGCCCTCGCCATGATGACGTGCTGCTCGCTGCCGAGCAAGCGGAACCATGCTAATGCATGTTGGCCCAGGTTGACCGCAGACCACGTTCCCAAGAGCGCGCCATGATCGACCATTCCCGTCATGTTCCTTTGCGCGATGTGCCGTGGGATCCAGGTGCAGCGAAAGAGGCGATCGCCGAAATAGCCGCCGATGCGCTCGCTCATTTCGGGCCTGATCCTTTTTGGCCCGGGCACCCGCTCGATGACCAAAGAAGACATTGCGGCATCTATTACGGCGCGACTGGCGTCGTTTGGGGCCTCGAATATTTGCGTCGCATCGGGGCGATCGACGCCGATTTTGACTTCAAGCCGCATTTGCCGCAGCTCCTGACCAATATCCAAGCCGACATGACCGCTTACGGAGACTATGCGACCCACGGCTCGCTTCTGGCCGGCGATATGGGCACTGCGCTCGTCGCGATGCGCCTTGCGCCGTCTGCCGTCATGGCTGAACTCATCTACGCGCGCGCCGACGTGAACACGCGTCTGCCCATTCGGGAGCTGATGTGGGGCATGCCTGGCTCGATGCTCGCATGCCTTTTCATGAGCGAGATGACAAATGAGGCGCGCTGGCGATCGCTGTTTGGGGTTCAAGCAGCGCGACTGCTTGCCGACCTGCGGGACACGGCTGATGGCCCGATCTGGGAACAGGATCTTTATGGCCAGCATGCAAAGTTCCTCGGCCCAGTCCACGGCTACGCGGGCAACATGCTCCCGCTGCTGCGCGGATGGGATTGGCTGACGCAGGAGCAGCGATCCCGCCTCATGAATGCGATCCCGCGCACACTCAGCCGACACGCCTGGCGGACCGACATCGGAACGTCATGGCGACCAAGAGCGAAGGCCGTCGGCGACAAACCACCGTCGCTTTGCCAGTACTGCCACGGAGCTCCCGGCATGGTGGCGACATTTGGCGGTGCGCCATTCAGCCAGCCGGAGCTAGAGACGCTTCTCGAGGAAGGGGCGCAATTTGCCTGGGCGGCAGGGCCGCTCGTCAAAGGCTCCAATCTTTGCCATGGCACAGGCGGCAATGGTTACGCGTTTCTCGTGCTCCACCAACGAACGCAGCGCACCGTGTGGCTCGAACGCGCTCGGGCGTTCGCGATGACGGCCATTGCACAGTGCCGAGAGGCACGGCACGAATACGGACGCGGTCGATACTCGCTTTGGACCGGTGATGTGGGCCTTGCGATCTATCTCTGGGATTGCCTGACAGGCCAGCCGCGCTTTCCCACGGTCGATGTATTCTGACCCATGAATGTCCGCTCCGGGTCATGAACCGCCTCGCCATTTTTTCACGGGCGCGACCGCAGTACCCCTAATAGCGGACCCGGTGGCTGGGCAGCGCCGGCGATAGCAATTGCTTTCCAACCCCTGGTTCGCTTATGGGTCGGTGGCTTCGCCCAGGGTTCTCGCAAAGTTAGGCATCCGAACGCGGGCGATATTGTCCTTTGGTACAATAGATGCCAGACGACGCGACTTGTGATAAATCTGCTAATAGCATTCTACTTGTGATCCCCGAACGAGGTAACTGCGCAGCCGCCGCGCACGGATTCGCGTGTCAAGGAGCGAAGCTATGACCAGACCAAGTTTGAGCATGACCAGACGTCGTTGGCTCTTTGTATTGTCTTGGGTCGCCACTGTGACCGTTGCGATAATGCCAGCAGCCGCGCAGCAGCCCCAGAAGCCCAACATTGTCTTCATTCTCACGGATAACTTGGGCTACGGCGAGCTAGGCGTCTACGGCGGCGGCATCCTACGCGGCGCGCCCACTCCGCGCGTCGACACGTTCGCCGCCGAAGGAATGCGCCTGCTCAACTTCAATGTCGAGGCGCAGTGCACGCCGTCCCGGTCGGCGTTCATGACGGGCCGCTTCTCCATCCGCTCCGGTACTTACGAAGTACCCATTGGTGGTGTCCCAGACGGGTTGACGCAGTGGGAGATTACCCTCCCTCAGTTGTTGTCGGCGCAAGGTTATGCCACTGGCATGTGGGGGAAATGGCATCTCGGCAGTGCCGAAGCGCGGCTGCCTTCAAATCGGGGATTTGATGAGTGGTACGGCATCCCGCGCACCTACGACGAGGCGATGTGGCCGTCATTGAACGAGACGAAAAGTATGTGGCCTTCGGTCGGCGACAAGCAGGGTTGGAACGCGAAGGTCGTCGACCCGGAACCAATTTACGAAGCGAGTAAAGGTGAAAAACCTCGGGTGGTCGCGGTATTGGACGTAGAAAATCGGCGAACAATGGAAGCGGAGATCACGAGCCGCGCCGTGGAATTCATCAAACGCAACGCGAGCACGCGCAAGCCTTTCTTTGCCTACGTTTCATTCTCGTTGATGCACATGCCCACGCTGCCAAATCTGGAATTCGCGGGCAAAACTGGCAACGGCGATTGGGCCGATTGCCTAGCTGAAATGGATTACCGCAGCGGGCAAATCCTCGATGCGATCAAGCAAGCCGGTATCGAGGACAACACACTGGTCGTCTTCACCAGCGACAATGGCCCAGAGGCAACCAACCCTTGGCAGGGGGACAGTGGGCCTTGGCGTGGCACCTATTTCACGGCGATGGAAGCCTCACTACGCACACCGTTCATCATCCGGTGGCCGGGCAAGGTGCCAGCGGGCAGCACCAACAACGAGATAGTGCACATTGTAGACATGTACACAACTCTCGCACATATTGGCGGCGCGGAAGTTCCCAAGGACCGCCCGATTGACGGCGTGGACCAGTCGGATTTCTTTCTGGGCAAGCAGCAATCCTCCAATCGCGAAGGCTTTCCTGCCTACGTGGCTGACCGGCTGACGGCGGTCAAATGGCGGAATTGGAAAATGCACCTGATCAAACAGGACAGCATGTACGACGTGCCAGAGAAGCTGCCGTTGCCGAAGCTCATCAACCTACTAACCGACCGGAAAGAAGAGCGCGACGTTGGCGCGTACAACTCTTGGGTTGCCGACCCGATGGTCAAGATCATTGGTGAGTTCGAGGCCAGCTTGAAGAAATATCCTCCGATCAAAGTCGGAACACCCGACCCCTACACACCTCCGGTCTATTGAAGAGTCCGCTTCGGGTCATGAACAGACCCCTAAGTCACCTCCGCCGAGAGTCCGGTTTTCACCTGACTCCGGACATATTGCCGCGCCGCACCGAACAGCCGGTTGGGGCCAAGAGGAGACATTCGGCGGCTCCCAGCAAGATGATTTGAGTAGCGTCATCACGCGGGCGCCGCCAGCCTTACTTAATTGGCGGTGGGCTCGTCCGATATGCCGAAGGAGAGTACCCCACCCTGATCCGGGAAAGTGGGCGCCCCGTTGGCGAGGCGCCCACTTGGTCATATTTCGCTTCTATCAGGTCCGGCTCAATCGCCGGTACCTGACGCACCCTTCGAATGCTGCTGCTTCTCCTGCTGAATCTCCTCCATGACCTGGGAAAGGTTATACGACGCCGGCGCCTGCATCGGCGGGAAGGCGGAGTAGGTCTCCAGGTGCTCCAGCGCCAGCTTTTGACCGATGGGCAGCAGGTTCCAGTCGTAGATGTACGCCGTCACGGTCGAGTTGTAGGCACCACCCAGGCTCATCGCGGTCTTATCGTTCATGGCCTGCTCGAACGGGTCGCGCTTTAGGTTCGTCAACTGCGTCCAGTGATACGGAATGAGCGGCATCAGCCACCCCGTGGCTCCCTGTCCCGTACCATAGTAAGTGAACTTCCAGTTCTTCCAGCGTACTGCGGCGAGCTGGGCGCCGGAGTAGTAGAAGAAGAAGTTGCGCGCCGACTGCTCCGACTTGCCCTGGAGGAAGTCAGCCTGGTTGATGCCATCCAGAGTGGTCTTGACGAAGCCCGGATAGCTGCCCGCTTCGATCTGCTTCTTCAGTCCATCGCCGGTCGGGCCGCCGGCCAGCTCCGTCAGTGTCGGCATCCAGTCCAACGCGGCCATCATCTCGGTGGTCGTGACGCCCGCCTTGATGTGACCCGGCCAGCGAATCAGCATCGGGACGCGATAGCCCCCTTCCCACGAGTCACCCTTCTGACCCTTGAAGGGCGTGATACCGCCGTCCGGGAAGGTCATCGTCTCGGCGCCGTTGTCGGTGGTGAAGACGATGATCGTGTTGTCCATTTGCCCCATCGCCTCCAGCTTGGCATAGACGAGGCCGATGTTGTCGTCGAGCTGCTTCATGCCGGCTTCGTTGGTGCCCCAATCCTTGCCACCCTTTACGCCCGTCATGTTCATGTACTGCTCGGACAGGACGGTGGTGACGTGCATGCGGGCCGGGTTGTACCAGACAAAGAAGGGCTTGTTGGTCTTCTTCGGATCGTTGCGGTCGAGAAAGCTGATAACCTTGGCCGAAATCTCTTCGTCCACCGTTTTCGAGCGATCCAAGGTCAGCGGGCCTTCGTCCTTGCAGGACTGCTTAGCCTCCGTGCCATCAAGGGAGGTACACGAGAGCACCGGCCGGGGCGGCGTGAGGCAGACAACATTGCCCTTGGGATCGACTTCCCCCGGCACTGGAGCAAGTCCTTTTACCGGCGTGTTCGCGCACGGGGCGGCGACGGTCTGCACGGTGGGGCTGCTATTGAGGTCGCCAAAGCTCACTCCCTGCATGGCATCCAGGTGATACAGATATCCGAAGAATTCCTGTGCCCCGTGCGCCGTCGGCAGGGAGAAGTTCGTGTCGCCGAGGTGGTTCTTGCCGAATTGGCCTGTGTTATAGCCGAGGTCGAGCATGACCTTGGCGATGTGCGGCGTCCCCGGAAGAAGCGCCGTCGGGCTGCCCGGAAGCTGCGGCGGGATCAAGCCCACCCGGAGAGGATACATGCCCGTCGCGAAAGCGGTACGCCCGGACGTGCAGCTCTGCATTGCATAGTAGTCGGTGAACTTCATGCCCTCGCGAGCGAGCCGATCGATGTTCGGCGTCTCGCCGTTGCCAAGTCCCATCGCGTACGACTGCACCGACATCCAGCCGACGTCGTCGGCCATGATGAAGAGTATGTTTGGTTTCTGTTGCTGCGCGGACGCCGGCATACTCGTCACCGAAACGGCGGCAAATAAAGCCAACATACCGAGCCAGAGGCTTCTGGTCAGACTCATCTTTGACTCCTCGTTGTGTTGGCTACCCGAGGACGGGCCGGCAGCCAGCGCCCAATTACACTCGACCGATGGGTGATGCCTCATTCGAGCCACACTTTTCGCACCGGCGCGCGTGCGCGATACTGCACTTAGGTACAAACAACTAGACAAGTATTGGCCAGAGCACGCGCCTTCTGCATCCCCTGCCAATTCGTTTTATGTTACCCACTCCTGTCGGTCCTCCCGGTTCCTTATTTTAGCTCGACAAACAGATGCTGATTTGATCTACATCAAATGGCGACCAGCGGCTCCTCACGCGAACCCGGCCGCTCCCCTCGAAACGGCGCGCCGCCTCGTTGACGCCTCGTTGTCTGCAAGATTGCGGCAAGGGCCAATTGCGCGCTGTGCAAATTCTGAGGACGCCGCCGACCGTAAACACGCCCAGCATGCGTCGAACGCGCACGTCACCGGTGTCCGGGTCGACCACCGCTTCGGCGAAATGTCGAAGCCGGCGTGCGCTTAGGCGTGATCGATCTCATGAAGCTTCAATTTGAGACACCGGCGCGGCTGGTCAAGTCAACACCGTTACAGACCAGATCATAGGTGTAACCGTTCATGGCCCAATCGTAGTTGAAGACATGGTCGCAGCCAGACCAAGGCTGGGAAGCCGCGACCGCGCCTTTGCGGGTCACCGACGGGGCAAAAGCATAGCTTCTTTTGGCGCCGGCGTGATTGGAACCCGAGCGCGGGTGGTAGACCGGGTAGACCCCGACCATGCTTGCGGTCAACACATACCCACCGGTGTTTTTCCCGCCATCACTTTCGGATGCCTGAGCCAAAGAACCGGTGCCGAGCATGAGAGCGGCCGCAAGAACTAGCTTAGTTTTAGTCAACATTTGTTGTTTCCCACTTACTTTCGCTCCAAGCGGTTGGAAGATAGGCGGCGGCGGGATGGCGGTTTGCCTTCCCGACCTTTAGCTCTTGCAACCGACGCTGCCTGTTACCGCACGACGAGGTCGCAGCATGCACAGTCGCCCTGGCACGTTCTTGATTTATGTCAACACCGCCAGCATGCCCAACTTGAAAAGGCCGAGCCAAGGTCCGCTCCGGGTCAAAATGAGAAATCCTCTGAGCGAGGATATGTTTTCCGCTTTACCCCAATAACCGGACTCTGCCGAAGTCGGCTGGCACTTCCGAGTCGGGCCAAGACCGGACTCTCGCGGTCAACTTCAATATCCCAGACCAAGCCTAGAAATTGTCCGGCTGTGATGCAACAATCAGCTTCTCTCTGCGATGCGAGGCGCGCCAACATGGGGCTCGATGATCCGGCGGCGACAGACATGAAGCCCGCATGGAAGCGGTGGGTGCGGGCGGGGCTTTATGTTTTGTTTTTTCTCTTGTTTTTGAATAATCTCGCTTCTTTCTATCTGTTTCACGCGAGGATGCGCGATGGATCGCCAATTCCGACAGCCACGCACAGTGTGCCGTTGGACAATCACGGAGACGTGCGCTACATCACACCGGAACAGGATCAGCTACTTAGCACCCTGCATTGGAACACGGTTTTAGGAATCCCGGTCATGTTCCTGAGTGCGATCGTGCTCCACAATTTGCTTGGGGTTCGGATGTTTACGCGCGACCACCAGTGATGGGCACGTTCTTCGCTCGGCTAGGTGCGGCACCGAGTCGGCGTCTACCCGGACAGATTCCTCAAGGAAAAACCCACCCGCGGTCTAGAATGGAGAGCCTGACCGGCGCATATTGGCGCTGATTGTAGGCCTTCAGCTACGTCGCGCTGCTTTCCGGGCGGCTTTCTTGCGCGAATCGTTTCCGACTTGGCGCGCGGCCAGATCGCCACGGAGCGCTGTAAACATGAAATCGAGGTAGCTGGCTCGATCATCACGGCTCGAATAGTTGAATACGTGGTCAGCGTAATGCTCGGCCGCTTGCAAAAAGCCACGAGCCTGCCGCTCCGCGGAGGCCCCACCGGCATAAATAAAATATCGCTGTGTCGATCTGCCAAAAGCTCGCTTCGCTTCATCGAGCGTCATGGCTGCGACGGCAATGTCCTTCATCCGCGCTGTACTGACCTCACCGCCAGTTCGAAGGTCGACCGTCTCCGTTATGTGCATTACTTTGTTCCGAGCAGCAAAATCGGCGCGCAGTTTGCCGTCTGAGGAGACCGAAACGTTACGAACGATCTTGTGTTGGTTGATGGCATCCTCGCCACGTCCCAGTAGCTTCTCTCGACTGAATGTGCGGGACAGTTCCTTAGTCAATCGTGTAATCTTGGGTGCCGCGGTGAACGCTTGCGCGCGGACCGTCGAGAGCATTCGCGTAACAAGCTCTCCGACGTGGACCATCAATTCGTCCTCGGTTTCGCCGTACAACGTCCCCGGCTCGGAGACAGTTATCCCAGGCATACGTCGCAAGCGTTGCAGGCGTTCGGCCGTTGAGAGATTTGGGTCGTCAATCGTCTTCAGTGAAGCGCTGAGCTCGTCCAGCCCCTGAGTTTGCAGCGAAGGGGCAATGGCGCGCAAACGCTCAGGGTTAGGAGTGACGCATACCTCCAGGCGATCTGGGCGAAAGATCACCACCGCGCCGTTCAATGTTTCATCGCGAATTGGATCAGGCGCGATTTTTACGATCGCGAAGTCAAAGGAGCGTGCCATTGGACAACCCATTTAGTATCGCTATGATGTGGGCCAACCTGGCAGGTAGTAACCACCAAGCGGCAATTTCGTTCCGAGCATCGGCGGGCAACCAGTTCGCTGGCATCTCGTCGAGGATCGGTTTCACCGAATCGACCGCTGCGAGTCGATGGAGCGCGAGCTGTGCGGCCGGGACCGAAAACGGGTAGTAACTTCGAAGCGCGCGCCCGACGGTAACCGTTGAGGTGCCTACGCCGGGAATTTTCGTTCGTTGAGCCGGGTCGATCAGCGCCGCGGATTCACTGTAGTCGATAACGCGAATTCGTGGCGTGGCGCCATCTGTCTCGACCATAAAATTGTCCGGATGAAGATCGCCGTTCCCCAGTGCAAGGTCGATCGCGTAGATTCCGGACAGGACGCTGGACGCCTCAGCGAGCGGCAAAGCGCCGGCAAGCATGTTGAAGCCAGTTCCGCCGGGACCGCCGTTGAGCACCACTTTCGACCCGAAGAGAATCTGCCCCGTAGGAGATAGCACCGGCCTATATTCGACCACAGGAATGCCAGCGCGGTCTGCTAAACGATGGCAAATCCATTCGCGGGCGCGAATCGGCAGCCCTCCGCTATCGTCCTTCAACATGTAGTCTAGCCCGTCATCGACGCGAGCCCGCACGGGCCTTCGAGCTGTGTTTGTCGCAGCGGGATACGTCCAAACCACCTTGCGGTGAAGGAGTTCAAGCTGCACTGCAGGAATATAGCGACCTGGAGCCGTTGGACGAGATCGGTGGTGCGGGCGAACATCACGCGCCATCCATTCTCGACCAGAGCGAGCCCGAGCGCTGCCGACAGATGGCTCTTGCCGCCGCCAGGCGGCCCGAAGAGCAGGATGTTGGCCCCTTTCTCCAACCAAGCGTCGCCGGACGCCAGCGCCATCACTTGAGCTTTCGAGACCATGGGCACGGACTCGAAGTCGAACGTGGCGAGCGTCTTGCCGGCGGGCAGACGCGCTTCGGCGAGATGCCGTTCGATGCGGCGGCGGCCACGATCGGCCATCTCGTGCTCGGCCAGCGCCGCGAGGAAGCGGGCCGCCGGCCAACCTTCCTTGTCGGACTGCCCCGCCAGCTTGGCCCACATCAGCCTGATGCCCGGTAGGCGCAGCTCGTTCAGCAAGAGCTCGACGCGGGCGGCATCGACAGTGTTGGTCGTCGTCATGCCACGGCCTCCAGGTTGGAGGTCGGGTTGACGGCACAGACAGCCGCGAGCTCGTCGTAGGCGCTGAGTGGTACAAATTCCACCTTGATCGCCGGTACGGATGACGGGTTTGGAGCGAACCGCTCACGCAGCATCGCCAGATCCGGCAACCGGCCCGCATCCAGGTCCGCATCGATCAGCCCTGCCAGCTCAGCCTCGCAGCCGCGATCGTGGGCGAGCGCCAGCAACTCGACCGTCAACTTGCACGCGCGCTTGTCGCCCACGCTCTGGTGCAAGGCCTCGAAGGCTCGTGCATAGGCCGGGCGCGGGAACAACTGATCGCGGTAGACCAGATTGTTGAGCGCCATCGGCTTCTTGCGCAACGCGTGGATCACGTGCCGATAATCCACGACGTGTCCACTCTTGCTCTCCGATACCGGCCGTCCACGCCGCAGGGTCATCATCGCAGTTGCGCCGAGGAAGCACTCGAGCCGGTCATCGTAGAGGTGCACGCGCAGGCGGTGGCCGATGAGCCGCGATGGCGCGGTGTAGAAGACGCGGCGCAGGATGAAGCCGCCGCTCGATGTGACGGTGACGATCTTCTCCTCGTAATCGGCCGTCCGGCGCTTGGGTAGCGCAACGAGCGTTGGCCGCTCCAGCTCGATCCGCTTGCGATTGTTGGCGTTGCGGCGGCCAACGATCTCGTCGATGAAGCGGCGGTAGCCATCCAGGTCGTCGAAGTCACGGCTGCCACGCAGGAGCAGGGCGTCCTCCAGCGTCTTCTTGAGATGCCCGTGCGAGCTCTCGATCGAGCCATTCTCGTGTGCAACGCCCAGGTTGTTCCGGGTCGGTATCATGTCGTAATGGCGCATCAGCCCCTGATAGCGCAGTGTCAGATCCTCCTGAGCGTCGCGGTCCAAGTTGCAGAATGCCGCCGAGAGGCTATCGCTGCGATGCTCGCGCGGTGCCCCGCCGAGCGCCCACAGCGCGTTCTGCAGACCCTCGGCCAGCGCGACAAAGCTCTCGCCGCCGAGCACCACGTGGGCATGCTCGAAGCGCGAGAACGCGAGCCGGAAGTGGTAGAGCCGATGTCCCAGCACGACACCACCGACCGTGATGCCGAGTACGCTCGTGTCGGTGAAGTCGGACAAGCCAAGACGGCCGGGCTCGTGCTCCTGGCGGAAGATCACATCCTGCTCGGGGCCGACCAGCGCTCGCCACGCGCGCATGCGCCGCTCCAGCGTGCGTCGAATGCCGGCCGCGATCTCGGGATGGCGCCGCCGGATCTCTTCGAGCACCGCTATGGCCCGAATGCCGGGAGCCGACTTCAGGATCGGCACAATCTCGCCGTCCCAAACCTCGGCCAATGGGTCCGGCCGCCGGCGGCCACGTGGCGGAATCGGCGGGTTAGCGGGCACAGTATGTCATATTCTAGCCAAGCGCGAAGCAAGTCCATCCCGGTTGTTATCCCTTCACGGAGTGTAACATCAGGACTGTGCCGGGCGCCGCCGGGTTCCCATAACTGCGCCCACGCATCCATGAGCCGGCGCCGCGCCTGTCGAACAGCCCGCGACGGCCTCGGGACCCACCCGTGGCCGCGCCGACGGCACGCCCGTGCGGCCGGTGCTGAGATGGCCGTCGGCAGGAGCGCGGGGCAAGAACGGCCACCCCGCGCCTTGATAGCAGGAATGCAGTCGCCGCGTCTCGCAAAAGCGCTACGAAGATGACTTAACGCGGGGCACCTGAGCATTTCGACGAGCCGGCGTGGCTCTCCTATCTCCAAGCGTTCGAACCCGCTCGCCTGACTGCCGCCAAGCGCCCGGGGCGCGTTTTGAAAGGCCATACGGAAAACCCTCCAGAATCTTTGCTCAGCCGGGATTGAAATGCCGACGTTTTTCCCGGCTGTGCTGGATAGATTTTCGACCCCACAACGCCGCGAGGAAGCGCCCCTTGGTGCGACGGGAATTTGCAGGCAGCGTAGCTAATCCCTGCCGGCTTACTCTACGCTGGTCTGAATGACCTCTCCGCGGCAGCTGCGGCCTGATCGAACTGCTGCTCGAGCTAAGTGGTAGCACTCATGTGCCTGGCCCCTTTGTCGACCGAACCATTGGCCTGCCGCCTGATCGCCCAGCGTCGGGATTGAGGCGCATGATTGACCGGGCACTCGCAGATGTATAGCTCACGCTTAAACTCAAGTTTAGCTTTTTCTGAACGGAAATTTAATGGCGCCGCCCGCCATGCCACATAACTTGTTGTTCGTTGGCGACATCACCGATGAACTTGCAAATTCCTCATGAAAACGCTGAGCGAACGACAGACTGCCGGTGTGGGCATAATCACTCCGATAGAATGTCAGGAGCACGCTCTTGAGTGCGCCAAACTCGCGAAGTCGGCTAAGACACCGAAAGAAGCATTGCGGCGCTGTTCTGCGGGTCGCGATCTACGAAATCACGGCCGTCCGGAAGCGATCTTTCGCGAGGCGCGCGCCCCCGTCGACCAGATTGAGGGCGAGATTGAGTCCTGATGCGAACTCGGTGTTGCTGGCGGAGCGAAAGTGGGCTGTTCGACGGCGACGTCGGCATTGGAGTTCATTTTCCGTAAGGGAGCAGGAACTGTTCGGAGCGCTTCCGTCTCTGCCTATCAAGAGATCTGGGTTGCTTTTCGCCGGCCCCTTATCCCACAGCTTGCCTCGGCGTCGTCTGCACTGCCCTGCCGACCAACCTAATCGAGATCGAGACGTATCGGCCCGAAGCGCCTCTATAAGTCAAGAGGTTTAGGCATAACGTGTCCACCCGATGGATATGGGCCACGATCAGGGCGCGCGCTAACATGCGCCGCGAGCAACGCGAACTGGTGAGCCACAGTAAGCAGGTTTAGCCGCTCGCCCGGGTCGTTCATGCGGTAAGCCGCCGAGAGGCATTCCAGCGCCTTCTTGTGATACTGGTCATGTTCCATGCGGGCCCCCAAAATCTGTTCGACTTGGGAACCCTCAGGCGCCTGCCGAGGTTCCGGTTAAGCTGCGGATTTGCTTAAAGATTTACTAAAAGGCGCCTTAACGCCACGGAGACTGCGGGTCGCGGCGCGGGCTTTGGCCCAAGAGCGGAGGCGTTCGATAGCAACTTTCGGCGTTGGACGGGTCCCTTCAATCCAACGGCGCACGGTCCGTCGACCTGGCTCCAAAGCAGACCGTGAGCCGAGTTCTGCCGGTCCGATCGACTGAAAAAAGACGCTTCAGCGCCTTGCGCGCCGGTCAGGCTCTCCCGCCCTTTGCGCTCCTGCCATTCGGCCGGACGTCGGCGCCAACGATCCCACAGCCGGTGCAGACCATGCGAGGGCCGAAGGACGGCACCGGCACGTCATCGGGCCATTTGTCGACTGCAAGCACGGCACCGTGGTGGCACAGTCAGCAACTCACGGAAAGCGACCGCACGCTCTGGGCGCACATGTTGGCGAGTGTCATCGGCGGGCCCCGGTAGCGCTCGGGGCGCCGCTTGGAAGGCGGACCGTCGTGGGATCGCGGGCTTTGCCCACTTCTGACGCTGTTACTTCCGCGATTGCGGGAAATAACGCAAATCCGGCGGGGTCTGATCCTTGTAGGCCGGCATCAACTTGCCATCCGCCGTGTTCACGACGTAGACCTCGTCGCCAATCTTTCGCCAGCTGTTGTCCTCCGGGCAGGTCTCGGCCCACGGCGGGCGCGGATCCTGCCTGCGGACGAGCTTCTCAAGCTTGCCCCACGGGCGCGTCAAGGCGTGATCGATCACGGTGATGTCGTCATAGAGCGTGTTGCCGTTGGCCTTGTCGAGGTAGAACCGCTCCTTGATGATGGTCTGGTTGTCCTCGTGGAAGGGGATGCCTGAATTTTCATAGGCGCGCGGCCCCCGCAAGGAGCGGGTCTCGACTTCGAGGACGCTGTACCTGCCGTCGCCGTTTTCGTCGACCCACCTGCCGATCGAGTAGCCCGCGAGCGTGCGCTCGGGATCCTCGGGCCAATCGCGACCATCGGTATAAATTCGACGATACATATCATTGTTGTGGCTCGTCAGAATGTAGGTCGTCTCCGGCGTGATGATGATCTCCAGAGGATTGTAGACGTTCATCATCGCCGGCATGCCTTCCGGAAGGCAGAAGGTCGACGGCCAATTGCCGGGCCGGCCGCTTTTCTGATCGGCCTTACTGGCATCGAAGACCTTCTGATATTCGGGTGTCAGTGGTGGCGGGCCGCTTAGCACCACCCAGTTGTTTGGAGGACCGTTGCGATCCCATTGACCCATGAAGGCAGGATATTTCCCGTAATCTACCACCTGGGCGATCGCTGATGTCGCCAGCAGCCCGGTTGCCAGTGCGACTGCCAACGTCAAGCCTGGATAACGCATGGAATCCTCCTGAGATCAGAAGCGGAGCCCACCGGCCATTACCAGAAAGCTCCGGCAACCCGCGCTTGGCGGGTCGGCCTTGCGAACAACCGCCACATCCTGTCTTACCGTGCCGTCGTTATCAAGTGGCGGCAAGACGCGCAGTACGAGTTCCGGAGCATTCCAGGCGCCGCTGGGTTCTTTGCGGGCGATCAGCCGGTAGCCGTCGTGCTTGATCTCGTGAATCCATTGAGGCCCGACCGGAGGCTTTGTCGTTCGGGTCGGAATGCACGGCTCAATCATGCCCGGCCGCTTCACGGGCGGCTTGGTACGCCACTCCATGCACCGAATTTATGCCGAGGGGGCCGCAGCGCAAGTGCGGGAACCTGCGAACAGCTTGATCGGCGAACTAGGCCGACGCTTTCGGTTTTCGTCGGCTTGCAGCCTCAGCGTCTTCCAGAGCTCGGTAGACTATGCTCAGAACCGCGGTCTGAAGCGCTCCGGGATCCTGACGCAGTTCCTCCGTTAAAAGCCTCATGCGAATTAGGGTGTCGATCTCCGTTACGTGTAACGGGATGCGGACGTACTCCTCTCGTTCGCGACGTCGCTGACGATAGCGACGCATGCGCTCGGCCGGGGTTAGGGGCGCTGTTCTATCTTGAGTGCTCATGCCAATGATCACGACGGCCGTTTCCTTTGGATTACCCCGTGTCGGGCCCACTTTGGTACGTTACCCGTAACGCCCCCACCTCTGGGCGGATAAGGCCAGGGTCGCTCTGTCTGCCTGGAACGCCGGAGACGGCGGTGGTCCTCTTCGGCGGTGCTCAATTACGCGCATTGAAATCGTTGGAAAATGTTGCTTCCTCGTGAGGTGGAAAACGGCAGTCATCGAGTCTCAATTAGCCGCAGGGTCACAATTCGGCGGTGGCAGTTTGCGTCAACCCCCGCCGCGAAAACCACGATGCGAACGCTACCGGGTCCGCCGATGATGCTCGCGATATCCGCTCGCATGGCGTCCGGCGATTGCTGGTCTATTGCACCACCGGGCTCTACTGCCACCACAGCGCGGTCATCGACGCTGATCGCTGGCCCGACGACACTTCGCCCCTCGACCTCGGTCGGAAGCTGGTCTGAACGAAGTGCGGCATCATCGGCGGCCAGGCCCGGCCGAATTGGAGTGACAGGGAACTCGGAGAGAGCCTGACCGGCGCGCAGTGGGTCACTCCGTGAGAAGCCGATGACCTAGCCGCGCGGCCTCCGCGGCTTCCACACGATGAACCGGGAGAGGGTCAGGGAACCCAGCCAAGCAATAGACAAGCCCGGCAAAGGCAGTGGCACTAAGGGGGGCCGGACTTCTCGGAATTTTGCTGAGATCATGCTGGCGAGATACTCGATCTGCTTCTGGTATCGCACAGAGGGCTTCATGGTCTGCGCGAGTACGACGGAATGACGTGTTCACGTCAAAACCAAAAGACGACGAAAGCTAAGACCAGCATGACCCCGAGAAAACAGAGGGCTCCGATAACTGCACCGCGGATGGCGTCCTGGCGCGCTGTCCGCTCGATGGTCATTTCCTATCCTTCACAGTCGACTAAAAAAAGCCCCGCATAGGCGGGGCCGAAGGTTGCGAGGTGAGGGACACCCACCACGCCATGACAACACTAGACTAGGACGGGAGATTATCGCCCCGTCGCGTGGGTAACGCGGCCGGCGTCGCTCGGTTCCAATACCGCGATAGCCGCAGCAGGAGGCTAGGATCGTAGCGAAGCCAGAAGAAGCCAGCGGCGACAAAAATCTATGCGGAATGCGCTTCATCGATATTTCGCTGTTACCCCAGCTCTGGCCCCGATCTAAGGCCGTGATGCCGACAGGAAGAAAATTATGATGACGATAACAGCGCCGACCACCATCCACTTCCAGAATCGGGCCTTCTTTCGCGTATCGTGTTGCGCCACAACCTCTTCCATGTGAGTGCGGGTAAGCCGACTGGCCTCTTCGGCGGTGTTAACCTCTCGGGAGCAGAACTTGCAGACGAGCGCGCCCAGTGGGATTTCCGCCATGCAGAATCTGCAAAGCTTTACCGGCTGCGGCCTCGGTTTCACGACCAAGGCAGCACGATATTTTGCTAGTAGCTGTGCATCCCCGGCGGCCACGATTTTCCTCCACTATCGCCATCCCAGACCTGCCAGTCAGCTCCGAAAGCCTAGCTTCCGCGGTCCATCCGAGCGTGGTCTCATCGATCCGGTCTTGGAACTTGCATTAATTTTTCGATCACCTGGCGACCGTCCGTGTGGGCTTCTTGCGCGCTGGCAAATGATTCCATGGAGGATTGGACAGGGGTTCCGCTCTGCCGGACCAGCGATATCGGCCCGCATAGATCGTACAGGCCCGAACCACTAGCTCATAGGGCGGCGGGGTTGGGTCGGTCATACCCATGATATGGGAAGGCCGGACCGGGTTTCCACGGCTGCCGGCATAGAGTGACGCATGTTGGCGAGCGTCATCGCCGGCCTCGGGAGCGCTCGCGTCTCGGTCTTCGCGGCGGGTCGTCCGGAAATCGGTGGATATTGTGTGAGATTGATGGACGCGGAAGAAATCTTAATAACAAAATGCAGCGCCTCGTGTCGGGGCAGCTAATAAGGGGAATTAGCATGTCTATTGTCCTGCCCACGAACTCTAGGCCCATGTTCAGGCCGCGAGAGATAAAAGCGCCCGACGTGTCTCATTGGTATGTCGAAGCGGAATGGGCTGACGGCACAATTGACGAAATCGGTCAATTTGGATCCATCACCGAGGCGTGGGGTTGGATAGCCCAGCAATCGAGGGCGTGGACTGAAGATCGGTGCAGTTGAACACGGCATATGTCTTTCAAAGAGGCTTGGCGCTCTAGGCACGCGCTGCCGGGCCGACACTCTCCCGGTATAGCTATTGCTCCCTCTATCGCCACCGGAGCTGCTCTTTGTTCGATGACGACCGGCTGTGCCCAAACTTCTGACAGCCGAGCGGCAATGATTGTGAGCAGCGGCAGCCGCTCGCCTCCTGGGGGAAAGCCACCAAGAGTCGGACTGGTCGGCGTTCGAAGGACGACGATCGTTCGGATCGAGAACCACGGGAGCCTCAGTATAGCCCGCGCCCCATTGCGTGCCGGTCAGGCTCTCCCCGAGCACTTTGTCATCCCAATTCGGCCGGGCCTGGCCGCCGATGATGCCGCACTTGGTGCAGACCAACCTCCGATCGAGGTCGAGGAGCACAGTATTGTCTGGCCAGCGATCGGCATCGATGATCGCGCTGTGGTGGCAGTACTGCCCGGCGGGGTCCGCGAGGCAACTCTTACAAAAATGTAAGAAATTGCAAGTCCAGTTAGTGTGGAACGAATGGCGCCTCGTAGTTATTTTTACGCAATCGAATCAACGCCGACCCGGGGGGGCGCAGGCGATAATGGATCAGTACCGACAATCCGAACAATCGTGCTCACATTGTCGAACCAAAATGCGACGGGTTCGCGCGGTTCCAAAACTCGGCCCTCTTCTGGAATTGACCGTGTACCGGTGCAACAAGTGCGGCCACGTCGAGACGGTCGAGCATAAGCCGGAATCGCCTGGCCCAGCCGAGGGGGATCGGTTGCGTTAAATCTTGTCGGCATCATCGCGATGACCTTCCCCAACCCCCGCTTCCCGTCGGGAAGCCTCGCCGAGTGACGACCAACTCCTTGGCGGGGTTTCCCTTGGTCCGCGTGTTAGACTGCGGAATGCCAAAGCGACCGACCAAGCAGCCGCAAAGCCAATCCTGGGCCGTTTACCACATCAAGGGCACGCCCGCGAAGCTTGTCGGCATCGTCGACAACGCCCCCGACGAAAGACCGCCATCGAGCGCGCGATCGAGGAATATCAGGTGCCAGCCAACGAGCGCGGCCGACTGATCGCTCGGCGGCGGGATTGAGGCTGCAAAGGGTAACTCAGATAAACGACTATTTAGCGCTGCCACCGAAGTTCTAAGTTCGATCCCCAGGGCTCCGAAGGCGCGCTGTGCATCCCCCCTTTCTCCGTCGGCGCGGAGGGACACAGGCGACTCTTGACGCAACGTTCAAAAAAGGCTACTCGCGCGAAGGGATGCCTCCGTGATCAATGATCAGCCCAAGAAGAGCGTCACGCGATCCTCGTTTACGTCAGCTCAGCGAGAAACGGATTCACGCCACTTGGAGCGCCGGCAGATCGCACTCGGGCTGCAGGGGGGCGGAGCGCATGGCGCCTTTACCTGGGGTGCGCTCGACCGGTTGCTCGAAGAACCGACTCTCAAGATCGTTGGCATTAGCGGAACCAGCGCCGGCGCGATGAATGCCGCCGTCATGGTCGACGGGCTGCGCCGTGGCGGACCGGAGGAGGCGCGGATCGCGCTGCGGAGTTATTGGGAAGCGGTCGGCCGAATACCGGGGCTTGCCAGTCTTATCGGCCAAACTCCGACAGGGCAGTGGCACTTCGACGATGCTCCGCTCTTCATTTGGCTTGATATGCTGACCCGCATTTGCTCACCCTATCAGACCAATCCGTTCAACCTTCATCCCCTGCGCAAGTTGTTGGAACAGATAGACTTCCAGGGCCTTCGCGCCGACGCCGCGGCCCCTCGCATCTTTATTTGCGCGACCAATGTGCGCACCGGACGTCGACGGGTTTTCAGCAATGCCGAGCTTTCTGTCGACGTCTTGTTGGCGTCGGCCTGTCTGCCAAACACGTTTCAGGCGGTCGAGATCGATGGGGAGGCCTATTGGGATGGCGGTTATACGGGCAACCCCGCCCTCGACCCGCTCTACCTTCGCACTAGCGCAACTGACGTTATTATAATCGGGATCAATCCGTTATTTCGCGATTCGGTGCCCAAGAGCGCCCGAGACATCATCAATCGCACCAATGAGATCAGTTTCAATTCGACGTTCATGCTGGAGCTGGCAGCGATTGCATTCATCGACGATCTCCTCGAATCCAAAGCTGTGGATGCGAGCAGGTACAAGCCGCTTTGGATTCACAAGATCGAGGCCCACGGAACGCTCGGCATATTTGGTGCATCGAGCAAGATGAACAACGATCCTGCGTTCCTGCGCCACCTTTTCGATATCGGCCGGACAGCGGCGGACGTCTGGATCAAGGAGAATTTGGATTCGGTCGGCAAGCGGTCGACCCTGGATCTCTCCACGCTCCTCCCCCTCAGAGATGAGTTTGCGACCGGGCTTGCTGGAAGAGCTCCGAATGCTCCCGGGGGCGCCAGGGCTGCGCAATCTCTGGTCTCTTAAATAGGGCGTCCCGTGGATGTCGCGGCACGAACGGAACCGGATCTAGCAACCTGAGCGGTCGCTGAGGTCAAAGAATGCGTATCCACGATATCGCGAGCGCAGGAACCCGCGCGCGCCGCGGGGATGCCGCACACCGTAACGCCCCGGCGGCAACCGGCTTGGTTCAACTTCGATAAAGCGGCTTCGACAATTCGAGAACGCGTTCGGCGTTCGGATACCAACCCTGCGCCGTGTGGGTGTCGTCGTGGAGATAGCACCGCACCCGCACGAGCCTAAATCGATCGCCCCCGGATGCGCGGCCAAGGCATGTCAGCGCAAGCCATCAACCCGACCCGACAGAAAACGGCAGTGCCGCGCCGACAATGCCACCACCTTTGTCCATGTATCGATGTCGGCAATGAGACGAGCCTTGAACTCGCCAGGGGTCGCAGGGCTGGGGTCGTTGCCGAGCCTCCTAAGCTGTTCGGCGACACCTGGCTCCACGAGGATGCCAGTCAGCTCCCTATGTAGCCGGTTCAGTACAGGCGCGGGCAGGTCCGCGGGCGCAATAATTCCCTGCCATCCCGTGACGGCGTATCCTGGAAAACCAGTTTCGGCAATTGTTGGAGTGTCAGGCAAGCTGAAAAAACGCTTTCCGCCCGTCACAGCGAATGCGCGAAATTGGCCATCTCTAATAAAGTCGATTAACGCTGTCGGCTGATCGACAACAAAATCTATGCGTTTTCCGAGAAGCTCGGTGATGGCCGGCGCGCCCCCGCTGTATGGTATGTGCTGGAGCTTGACGTTCGCCATGCTTGCGAAAAGCTCGATCGAGAGATGCTGGAGCGACCCGGCTCCGGACGTCCCATAGGTCAGACGGCTATTTTGGGACCGTGCCGCGCTGACGAGATCTGCCATCGTACGGATCGGATGGTCGGAATATGTCACTAGGACATAGGGAAACTCCGTGGTTGTGCCAATCATCGAGAAGTCTTCAACAGGGCGATACGAAAGCTTGCGAAATAGAGCAGCACTCGCCGCATACGTTGCGGGAATCGAGAGAAGCGTATAGCCGTCGGGTTGGGCGTGAGCGACCTGCGCCGCAGCTATCGTGCCGCTCGCTCCGGGTCTGCCTTCAACCACGACTTGCTGGCCAAGACGTCTCGACATGGCCTGAGCTATAATCCGAGAAACAACGTCGAGCGGACCGCCCGCCGGAAAGCCTATCATCAGCCTGATCGGCCGCGCTGGCCAAGAGGCTTCGGCAAGGGCCGGCGTAGCTATCAAGGCTGACAGCCCACCCAGCACCGCGCGGCGCGTAAATACCGTCATGACAGCCTCCAGGGCTCGCAACCGGACTCGAGTTCGATCAACTTGGTCCGTGCGACCATAAACAATGGTGTTTGGCCGACAACTGTCCCGGAACGATAGATGGCTCCTGGGCGTTGCGTCCAATTCATTTATGGTCTTAAAATCGATGAAATTTGAGCATGTATCCAGATGAAGCTCATCCAGCTGCAAACCTTTGTCGCTGTCGCCGATAACGGTGGAGTCGCACGCGCTGCCGCGCGACTGAACCTAACCCAGTCCGCCGCCTCTCGGCAGATCAGCGCATTGGAAATTGAGTTGGGAGTGCCGCTTTTTGACCCGCGTCGGTCGGCGCGTCCAATTGACCTCAGAGGGCGAAGACCTGCTGCGGCGGAGCCGCCGCCTTTTGGGAGATGCCGAAGCGCTGGGCGAGCGGGCCCGTGCCCTCAAAACTGGACAAACGGGCCTCCTTCGAGTCGGCGCCACTCCACAGGTGATCGAGAATTTGCTTGCGGATTTCCTATCAAACTACCGGCGTCGTTATCCCGACATCGAGGTGAACCTGATCGAGGACGGCGGAGCGCAATTGCCTGGCCGGCTTGAGCGGGGCGATGTTCACCTCACCATCATGCCAGCAGGCGACCAACGCTTTCACGGTCGACTACTCTATCCAATGCACCTCTTGGCCGTTTTGCCGAAGGGACATTCTCTGGGCGGACGCACTCTGTTGGAGATCAGGGATCTCGCGGACGAGCCTCTGCTGTTGTTGCGCTCTGGTTTTGCGACGTTTGTGTGGTTCGAGTCCGCGTGTCATATCGCCCATATCAAGCCGCGCGTGCTCTTGCACAGCGCTGCTCCACACACACTTATTGCTCTTGCCAAGTCAGGCTATGGCATCGCGGTCGTTCCCTCTCATATGATGCGGATTTCGCGCGAAGGCGTTTGCGCCGTTCCGCTGGTTCATCGGGGGCGTCGATCGGGAGATGGGCGACCATCGCCTGGGATCCGCAACGATTTCTGGCCCCCTATGCAAAGCAGTTCGTCGAAGACCTGATGGTCTCCGCACGGCGGGGCTATCCGGGCCGCGATCTCACGCGGCGCGCACCACCGCTGCCCCGACCGAAAGAGCGGGTCAATTGATCGGGCAGCGAGGGTCCGCTTCGGGTCAAAATGCGAAATCCTCAGAACGAGCAAATGTTGTCCGCTCTACCCCGATAACCGGACTCTGCCGAAGTCGGCCGGCACATCTGGTTTGGGCCAGCAGCGGCCCTTGAGGTCCACTTCCGCTTGCGCAGGAAAAAGCGTAGCCTTTCGCCGGACATAACTGTTGCCCAGGCGGCTTAAGACTGAGTTCAAGATCGTCCGGTGCGACGGTCGTAGCTCTATGGACGAGGGTCGTTTCATCCAGTCAGCGGAGAACGGGTGATGAAGCCGTATTTCCCGGCCCGAAACAAATGGCGGCGGTTCGTCGGGCGCCATTTGCTGGGCGTGATGATCTTCTTGATGGTCGCAACGCTCGTCATTGTGGTGCTCTGGCCGCACATCGTGGTGACGGTTCCCAGCGGGCAAGTCGGAGTCCTGTGGAAACGATTCGCCCACGGAACCGTCCAGGATCCGCGTCAGCTGAGAGGCGAGGGCCTCCATCTGCTTTTACCGTGGGACAAACTGTTCCTATATGATCTCAGGATCCAGTCCCTGACCGACACATACAACGCCATCTCCAAGGACGGCGTGAACTCTGAACGCGACGCTCAATATCCGGTTTCGACTGCAGCGCAACTCCGTTCCGATTCTTCACCAGGCGATCGGTCCGGACTATACGAAGCTGCTGGGTCCCCAGATCGCCAGTCAGATGCGTGGGGTCATTGCTGAATACACAGCCCAACAAGTCTATTCGACCGCGCGCCAGGAAATTCAGGACAAGATTTGCGAGAACGCCGTAGAGAGATTGGGCCATAAGATGATGGAAGCCGAGACACCCGACGAGGCCCGCGCGTCCAACGCACCCAACAATGTCTCGATGGAGGATATGGTCATCCTTTACGATACGCTGTTGTACGGCATCGAGCTGCCCGCCTCTGTGGTCCAGGCGATCAACCGCAAGACCGAGCAATACTACATTGCTCAGGAATATGAATTTCGGATCAATCGTGAGAGGAAAGAGTTGGAGCGCAAGGCGATTGAGGCAGAAGGCATTCACGAATTCCAGCAGATCGTCAGCCAGGGAATCTCGAACTCCTACTTGCGATGGCGCGGCGTCGAAGCGACGCTTCAGCTCGCGCAATCCAACAATTCCAAGGTGGTGATCATCGGCGGCGGGGGCAAGGACGGTTTGCCGATCATCCTCGGTAATGTAGATACGCCGGCTCCGGCACCCGCGCGGGGCACGTCGCCAGCTGAAAACGGCGCCATGGCCGAGGAAAGGATTACGGCCGCCGCTCCGGCGGTGCCGCTGGAAAAAACGCCCGCCGCCGACTTGGCAATGCCGGCGGAGAAAATGCCGGCGGCCGAACTCGGCCACGTCGCGGGAGAAGACGCCGGCTGCCGCTCCGGCTACGCCGTCCACCGCCGCGCCGGGAGGACCGGGCGCCTTATTCCCGCTCAGCTTGTCCTATCTCGAGGACCTCCTTTCACGGGTCCTGAATTTGACGGGGGCGAAGACAGAACCCTCCACAAAGTAGCCGTCCGACCGGTCGGCTGCGGAGCAGCTGCGATAGCATCGGCTCTCCATCCGGGTCTTGAGGGGCAAAGCCATTTAATGGAAATGGGCCGGTCATTTGGTGCGGAGCCTCGGGGAGCACGCAAGTGAGCACTTGCTTGCCCACGGCATTATAAATGGCGACTCCTCTTACTGCGTTCGCCGCTGGCCGCTTGGCGCGAAACCCGGCGCATAGCAGCGGATCGATCAGGCTTTTTTAGTCGCGGCAATCCTCCCGCTACGAAGCTATTTCGAAGGACCGCTTTGGGTCATGAACAGACCCCTGAGTCACCTCCGCCGAGAGTCCGGTTCTCCCCTGACTCCGGACGTATTGCCGCGCCGCACCGAACAGCCGGTTGGGGCCAGGAGCGGCCATGCTTGCCCTTCCGAGTCGATGTGGACCTGAGGTAGTCTAATAACATCGCGAAGCGGTGGGCGCGCCGATCCTGGCTATTCAATTTAAGCGGCAATGCTCCAGCTGTTGGCGGATATCACCGGAGGATAGCATGAACTACCGCACTTCGATCGGTGCATTAGCAGTCGCCTTGGTGCCGCTGCTGATGGCAATAGTCGGCGCTCAGGCGCGTGATGAAACCAAGTACCCCAACTTAAAAGGCCAGTGGGATCGGTTTGTCGTCCCCGGGCTTCCCGGCCAACCTTCATTCGACCAGACAAAAGGTTGGGGACCGTCGCAAGAAGCGCCACTCACGCCCGAGTATCGGAAGATCATGGAGGATAGCATGGCAGATCAAGCCGCCGGCGGGCATGGTGCCAACGTCGACCACGCCCGCTGTGTCGCCGCTGGCATGCCCCGGATGATGCTTGCGTTGCGGCCGTTGGAATTCGTTGTCACACCTGAGGTGACCTACATCGTCATTGCCGATTTCGACGCCTTGCGCCGAATTTTTACCGATGGACGCGATTGGCCGAAGAACAGCGAACCAACCTATGCGGGCTATTCCATTGGAAAATGGATCGACGAGGATGGCGACGGTCGCTACGACGTACTCGAAGTCGAGACTCGCAACCTCAAGGGTCCGCGGCTTTACGACGCCACCGGCCTCGCTTTGCACCGCGACAATCAGTCCATATTCAAGGAACGCTTCTACCTCGACAAGATAGATGCGAACCTG
The DNA here is from genome assembly GCA_963721005.1 of uncultured Alphaproteobacteria bacterium. Lineage (GTDB taxonomy): Bacteria > Pseudomonadota > Alphaproteobacteria > Rhizobiales > Xanthobacteraceae > VAZQ01. Next base: position 503,547 of record CAVRHR010000004.1, read on the forward strand.
CTTCACGACCAGATCACTGTGATCGACCATGCCTTGACACGGCCTTGGACCGTCGACAAGCGATACGTTCGCAATGCCGCCCCGCTGTCGGACTGGCTTGAATCGGTTTGCATCGAGTACAACGCGCAAGTCTTCATCGGCAAGGAAAACTATTATCTGAGTGCGGATGGCCTCTTGATGCCGGCCAAAAAGGATCAAGCGCCTCCAGATTTGAAATATTTCAACCAGCCGAAGAAGTGAGGCTGTCCTCCGGATTTGAGGCTGCGCTCGGTCCACCCGGACTAGATCGACGCGACGATTAGCGCGTAGGATCGTAGGCGTAAAGCCATTCGGTTTGCAAATCAGTAGAATTTCTGCGCTCCAACTGTCCCGTCCAATTTCGGAGCGAGCGCTGGATTCGCGCCAGTGGCGAGGTGAGGTGCAGAATTCCTGCCTGCTTGCGGGCAGCACGTTGAACCCGCGCCGTGCGAGGGATTCGTTCTGCCTCGTAAGCCCGCAATGCGCCGGCGATGTCTTCGGGGCAAGCCGCAAGCTCGCGGGCAAGCACGTAAGCATCCTCGATAGCCATCGCGGCACCCTGACCCAGGAACGGCAGCATGGGATGGGCGGCGTCACCGAGCAGCGTGATGTATTCGGTGCCCCATGTCGTGAGGGGCTCCCGATCGAAGAGACCCCATTTGAAGCAGTGCTCGGCGCGCTCAAGCAACGTGTGCAAATCCCCATGGACACCCGGATATGCAGCCACGAGCTCGCTTGTCTGCGTTTTGACCGACCAGGACTCTTCAACCCAATCGGCAGTCTCGCGGACCGCGACAACGTTCACGAATGCGCCCCCTCGAACGTAAAAAGTCACAACATGCCCATCCGGACCCGTCCAGATCGTGACATCCGGCAACACATGCTTTGGCGGCAGCCGTTCCACCGGGATCAAGGCGCGCCAGCACATGTTCCCTGTGAACCGAGGGGCATCGGGTCCGTGCAACGCGGCGCGCACCACCGAGCGTATTCCGTCGCAGCCAACGACCAAGTCGAACTCCTCCTGCGCGCCACTGCTCAACGTGACGGTCGCCGCGCGATCCGACGATGAGACGCCTACGCAGCGGCTGCTGAGATGGACTTGGCTCCTTGGCACGGCGCTCGCAAGGATATCGAGAAGATCGGCGCGGTGCAGATCAACATTCGTTGCGCCAAAGCGGGCGATGGCGACATTCTTCAGGGGCACACGAAACAAAGGCCGGGCCGTCTTCCAATCGCGCCCAACGATCGCTTCCGCCTCAAATCCCCGTACCTTCAGCGCATTTTCCAAGCCGAGAGCGCGAAGAACCTTCACCCCGTTGGGAGTTATGCTGACACCCGCGCCAATCTCCCTGAGCTCATTCGCTTGCTCGAATACATGCGCCTCGAACCCATTGCGACCAAGCGCCAAAGCCGCCGTCAAGCCGCCAAGCCCGCCTCCCACCAAAGCGACCCGCAGCTTCCGGCTTGCGCTCATATTTATTGGCATCATTTTCCCGTGCATTCTCGCCGATCATCATCGATCACGCGGCCGAAGGGTCATGAGTGCCCGGGGGTCGCCCAAGCAATCCCGCAGGACGGAGCCGCATTCCCGCTAGGTCAGTCGAGCTTGATTCCGGAATCTCGGATGAGCGTTCCCCAGCGTGCATGCTCCTCACGGATCAGCCGGCGGAAATCTTCGGGGCTCGTGCTGCGCGGCTCGAAGCTCAACCCCGTGAGCCGTTGGCGAATTTCAGGGTTGGTCAAAATGGCTGCGACCTCGCGATTGAGCCGCGCCACGATACCGGCAGGAGTGTGTGGGGGTGCGATCAGCCCGAACCACAATTCGTACTCCGCCGCCGGAAATCCGGCCTCCGCAATGGTAGGTACGTCGGGTAATTCAGGCTCGCGCGACCGCCCGGTGACGGCCAGTACCTTGATCGTCCTCGCCTTTACCTGCGGCACCATGACGGCCGGCGAATCCAGCAACACCTGGACGTCTCCACGCATGATGCCCGTCAATCCGTCCAGGCCCGACTTGTAGGTCACGAACGTGACCTCGATCCCAACCATCTTCGCCAGCACGTGTGCGAAAACATGAGGCGGGGTTCCCGGCAGTGCAGTGGCGAGAGAAACTCGCCCCGGCTGGGCCTTGGCAAAGCTTACGAGCTCGCTGAACGTGCTCGCCGGGAAGTCTTTGGGAACACCGATGGTGAATGAATTGGTGGCAAGAAGGGTAATGGGCTCGAAATTGAAAGGATCATAAGGCAGGCTGGCGAAGAGGTAGCTGTTGAATACCGCCTGGTTCACCCCTGCGAGGGCGAGCGTATGACCATCGGGTGCGCTCGCGATGAGGGCCTGCATCGCGCCGATCCCGCCGGGACCGGGCCGGTTTTCCACCACGACGGACTGCCCCAGGGCCTTCGAGAGCTGGTCGCCGACGAGCCTGGCCAGGATATCCGGCGTGCTTCCAGCCGCGGCCCCAAGCAGAAGATGGAGCGGCTTGGCCGGGTAGGATTGCGGGTAGGCCGGCCGGCCACCCGGCATGGCAATGGCCGAGAGCGTTGCGGCACCGAGGAGGAGGCTTCGCCGCGTTAAATCCCGTGTCATGCTTGCATCTCCTCGTGTCCGCGCGAAGCGAGATGTTGCGGCGGCGCAGAATGGGTCGACTGTCTCGACCCCCCGGCATCTCGATTGCGGTTGAATTCTTGCCTGAATTCGTTGTAACGAGATAGTTCTATTTCGCGTCATGGCTGTAGCTTTTTCCTGGAGGCCTTATGGATTGGGCAGATCGCATCGGCCACCGTATCAAGTTGCGGGATCTTCATATCCTCCGCGCCGTGGCGCAGTGGGGAAGCATGGCGAAAGCGGCCAATCGACTCTCAGTCTCTCATCCGGTCATCTCGAAGACGATCTCCGATTTGGAGCATACGCTCGGTGTGCGCCTGCTCGATCGCAGCTCGCAAGGTGCGGAACCCACTGTGTATGGCCGAGCGTTGCTGAAGTGCGGAACGGCCGTATTCGACGAGATGCGGCAAGGCCTGAAGCAAATCGAGTTCCTCACGAACGCCAATTCGGGAGAATTGCGGATTGGTTGCCCGGAGGCGATGGCGGCCGGCTTATTGCCGTCCATTGCCGAGCAATTCTCGCGTCAATGTCCCGGCGCACGCCTTCATGTCATCTACGCAGATACCGCTAACTCGCAATTCGACGAGCTGCGTGAGCGCAACGTCGACCTTTTGATCGGCACAATACCGAGGCCCTTTTTCGAAGACGATCTGATTGCGGCAAGCCTGTTCGATGAGCGCTTCGTTGTTGTCGCCGCTGTTCAAAGTCCTTTGGCTCGCCGTCGGCGCATGGAGCTTTCCGACTTGGTCAACGAGCCTTGGGTCCTGCCGCCATTCGACAGCGTGCCGGGCCGCCTCATCGCGGAGATATTCGCTGCGAACAAGCTGCGGGTGCCGCTTGCAAGTATGGTCAACCTGTCCATCCATTTGACGACCGCGCTCGTCGCGACCGGGCGATTCATCGCATTACTCCCCGGCTCCGTGGCGCGATTCAGCGCTGATCGATTGTCGCTGAAGATTTTGCCCGTAAAATTGCCGGCGCAGCGGATCACGGTTGGAATTGTCACCGTCAAGAATCGGACAATCAGCGCGCTGGCACAGCTGTTCATCGACTGCGCTCACAAGGTTGCGCTGCCGCTCACGAAGATTAATAGGGCACCGTAAATGATCGTTCCGTCTCGTCGGTTGATCCGTCGCCTGGGCGGCCTTTTCGCTGGCGGCAACACGCCAGGAGAGGCTTTCGTTGTGTGTTGCAGTTCGGTCGATGCAAATGATTAACGCATCCTTGCATTTAGAACCGCTTGAGGTCTTTGGCGAGATCGATCGGGCCCGAATAAAACTTCTTCACCTCGTCGACATAATGATGCCTGTCTGCGTCATCATTTCCAGTCAGGATCAAGTGGGTGAGTACAACGCGCTTTACCCCCGCGCGCGATGCCAATTTGCCAACTTCCGCCGGCGTTAGATGATCCTCGCTTAAATGCCGGACACGGCCAACTTGGCGCTCAGTGGACATTGCGTCCCATGTGCCGTTTTTCTTTAGAAGTCTCCACGAAATCGTCGACCACCAGCACCTCCGAGACGAGCATGTCCGCATTCTTCGCGAGTTCTTCGACCGATTGCGATGGCCCGGTGTCACCGGTGAAGACCACGACCTTGTCCGGTGTCTCGAACCTGTAGGAATAGGATTTGTATTTGCCGTAGGCCGGATTGGCCGTCGTCAGATGAAAATGGGTATTCTCGGCGGCGGTCACCTTGATATTCGCATCCTGATACACCAAGCCGGGTGCTACCTCGTGGCCTCGAAACATGTCTTGCATCGAGGTGCGAAGGCCCTCGTCCCAACGTATTTCAGAGTCGGGCGTGAAATATTGAATTATTCCCGCGACGATCGTCTCAACCCCATGAGGCCCATAAACGTTGATCGGGTCCGTACGTCCATCGTGCCGTTCGATCGCCATCAGCGGGGCCAATCCAGCCATGTGGTCGCTATGCGGGTGGGTGATGAAGATGACGCCAATTTCATTGAATTTAATGCCAGCTTTCGCCAGCCGCCGCAGAGTGCCGTCACCAGCGTCAATCAGGTACAAAGCCCCATTGACGATCAACAAATTCGACGACTGCGCCTGGTGCGCAACTGGAACGGGGCTAAGGCGCGTCCCGAGCGTAATGAGGCGTGTCCCGGCCTGCGTCGCGGCGCGGCCCGGTGTCTGTGCACCGGCGTCCCGTGCCGGCCAAAACACCGCGGCGAATGCCGCACTCAAGGCGATTAGCACACCAACGAAAAGGCAAATGAACTCGCGGCGCTTCATTCGATCACCTCCGAGCACGGTTTCGACCCGCGCTTCAAGATAGCAAGAATGCGTCTGGTTGTATGCAAAAAAAACCGCACGCGGCGAATCTGATGAGGGTCCGGTCTGGGTCATGACCCGAAATCCGTGCGCCGGGAGACCGGCAAGGAGTAGGTGGTGCAAGTCCACTACGATGAAGGAGTAGCGATCCACATCGGCCCCGAGCCGTGCGCAGGCGCTCGCGAGGGCGTTGGCGAAGCGTCGGTAGGGGAGTGCATAGGCCAGCCATTGAGCCGCGAAAGGGTATCCCGGGTGCCGACACGGTGGATTACGTGGAAGGCGATACGGACGGGCGCGCCATCGCAAGCGCCCGAACGACTTGGCGTGGTCAGAGACCCTGGCATGTGCAGGCGTTCCTTGCGCGGGAACCGGGAGGTCTCGTGTCCGACCGTTTGGCAGAAGCCGCCGGTCCGCATCGGGGAGGCGAGGAGCCGTAGCCGATGATGCACGGACACGAGAAGTCAGACCCCGCCATAGTAGCTGGGAAGCCGACGAACAAAGTGGCCTCGGCCACGGCGGATCCGGTGGAGCCAAGGGCGGGGGCCGAGAGGAACGCGGGCCAGCAAAGCATGCACCGGACACAGGGACGGGAATGCGTGTCACATGGGCTGGATCGCGTACGGCAAGCCGCAAGGCAAAGGAAGAAGGAGAAGTTCACCGCGCTTCTGCACCACGTCGACGTCGATCTGCTACGGGAATCGTTCTCTGCGCTCAAACGCAAAGCCGCCCCCGGTGTGGATGGACTGACATGGCAGGCCTATGCAGCAGACCTTGACCGAAACCTCACTGATCTGCATGCACGAGTCCATCGCGGAGCGTACCGGGCGCTGCCATCACGCCGGACATACATTCCGAAGGCTGATGGGAAACAGCGCCCCTTGGCGGTGGCGGCACTCGAGGACAAGATTGTTCAGAGAGCGACCGCGACCGTGCTGAACTGCATCTATGAGGAGGAGTTCCTCGGGTTCAGCTACGGATTCCGTCGCGGGTCACGAAGCATGATCTCTGGCGTTCCCTGATATAAGAAAATCTCCCCTGTGACACAGACACGGCTACCCCGCAGCGCTTCTAGCGCTCTGAATTTCGGTCGATCGCCGCCAAAGATCACTGCCGTGAAGACCTGATTAGGGTACGCCCTGCCAATGTCGAGCGCCCGCCATCGGCTGCGGCGAAGTTGTGCTCCGGGGCCGGTTCCAGAGGTGGTACCAGGGCTCTTGGTTGCGCGACGTGGCCGCCGGGGTCGCGATTGCTGGGCGCCGTTGACACGATGGCGATCGGCAGTAGCGACGAGTTGGCCTCGGGGCGCGGCTCATGGTTATCGTCGCAATGATGGCGCCACAGCAGAGAAAATGGATTGCCAGTCCTACCGACGGGACCAAAACGACGGTTCTGATCCGCGAGGCCGTGGCCCTGTCCTACCATGCAGGCGCCCGGTTTGTAGACCATGAATTCCGCGTAATCTGCCACTGGCGAACCTCAACGGAGGTCGCCAACTGAGGCGGCCTAGTTCCGAGGCTCAGAATCGGCGGCGGCCAGCGTCGAGGCGAAGGACCCGAAAGTATCACTGGCTAAACGACCCACTTGCTCGCATACTCACTTCATCGTCCGCACCTCTATCGGCCGCCGACGACTAAAAGATGCAAGCGCTCCGGCCTGTCAGGAGTAAGCGCTATGTCCAAATCAAGCCACTTTTGTAAACACTAGTTCTAGTGCCTACGGTTGGCGGCGAGTGCAGAGGCATTGCAACGCAGGTGCAGGAGCCTGAACTAAGGACGCACTTCCTCCAAGCAGCCAGCGTGTGGACGGACGTAGCGGATCACGGTCCGGTTCCGCAATTAAGGGGCGCGCGGTGACGCGTTGCCGTTCACGCGGGCACGCCGAAGCGATGGGAGAGAGAGAGTCGATGGCCAAGACCGAAGCCGAGAAGCGTCTCAGCAAGTTGACAGACGTTGGTTTAGTGCAGCGATGCGAACCGATCGCCGGATCACTTAATTTCCTGCTCGTCAGGCTAAACCAAATCGAGACAGACCCAAGGTCGGCAGATTTTATCAAGTCTGACTATGATTCCGCCCATCGGCTTGTGAAGGCTGCTCTGCAGGATTTGACGTTTGAACTGGCTCCCGCCGCTCTGTATGGACCCCAAAGCGCGAAAAGTAAGTGAGACGCCGAGCCCCCGACGAAGCCGGCGATACAATGGATCGAACTCGGCAATTCGCCGCTGGCAGCGCTTTTGCCGTGCGCCGTCTCGGAATGCTCATGGGCGATCTTAAACTCCTGCTGCGCCTGGGCAGAGTGCTCCTTGCCCTTCACGTGGTCGCTCTTGCCGTGGTGTTCGGCCGCCTTGGTGTGAGCTTTTTGCATGATATTCTGTCCTGTTGGCCGACAAAATGTCGGCAGGAGAACCAGCAATCCCGATAGTGGGCGCCCCGAGTGCAAAACCTTGTTCTTTATAAAGCCAAGGGCATTAGAATTCGGGAGTATTCACTAGGCTGCTGTGATACGATCAATTTATCTTTGCTCGGGGTAAAATCTCCTCGGTAGGGCTAGGGCTGCCCCGGCGTCTTCAGCGCCTGGGCGGCCCGACCACTCAAATCGACAGCCTAGCGCACGCGTTTGACCTGACCGGGCACTCGTCCGGCGACGGCGATGCAGGACTCCTATGATCGACCACATCATTTCGGCTTCCGAATCGGCTTTAATGACCGAAAGCGCCCTGAGCGGCGATGGCTGCGCCCATTTGCGCCGCCCGTACAACGGAGTTTGGGTTGGCGATATCAAGATGTTTCGTGACCTTGAGCATCGCCAGTTAATGGAATTCATCGATTATCAGGAGATCCTTCCGGCGAAGGATCGCGTTCGTCGATCCAAAATCACGGATGCCGGACGCGCTGCACTTTTAGAACTTGATATTGCCAACCACGCTGCGACGACCACTCTGAACCAATGAGTCGCGAACCAAGGGCGCCAAGCTTCGTCTCACCGAAAAGGAGACCGCGATCCTCCGATATCTGTATCGCGCCCGCCCGCGGCCGGTTTCGCGCGAGATGCTATTGCAAGAAGTGTGGGGCTACAATTCCAGTGTAACCACCCACACGCTCGAAACCCACATTTATCGGCTGCGGCAAAAGGTCGAACCGGATGCCGGCAGCCCTTCTGTTCTGATCACCGAGTCCGGCGGCTACAAACTGGTGCCGTGAAACCCGCGTCGCGAGAAAACGCTCGGGCTCGTTCGAGATGCCGATTTTTCGTTTATGTGCTGGGAAGCCGACGCAAAGACGATCGCCGAACTTACGTCGGCTGGACGACCGACCGGGACAGACGCCTTCGGCAGCACAATGCAGGGGTCGGCGCCAAGTCAACGCGAGGGCGGAAATGGATTCTGCTCTATTCCGAACGCTGCAAAACCCGCAGTGAAGCCATAAGTCGCGAGTGGTACATAAAGCGTGACAGAAAGTTTCGCACCATGCTGCGCGCAACCATTTGAGCCTGATGAGGCGCCTGGGGTCAGTCTGGCCAGGCGAGGGAAGACCTTACGTCGCCTATCGTGGGGCCGGCATTTACCGCCGTCGACATGACAGAACCAATCGATCCCCGCCGATCTGTGAACCCGTAAAATAATACCTTCGGCGACGTCCTCTCGTGCTGGAAAGTATTTGGCACTCTCACTTGAAGAGTGCCAAGCGCAGACCATGTAAGGAGAGGGTGGGTCATCGGGCGCCCTAGGCTGCCGCTTTTACAGCCGTAAAATATAATAGCAACAGATGCTTAGGAGGATTGATAATGAAATTTCGACCGCTTCACGACCGCGTCGTGGTTACCCGCATCAACGCCGAGGATAAGACGCCAGGTGGAATCATCATTCCCGATACCGCCAAAGAGAAGCCTTCTGAGGGTGAGGTGATCTCAGTCGGTCCCGGCGGTCGCGATGAGGCTGGGAAGATCATCCCTATCGACCTCAAAGTAGGGGACCGCGTTCTCTTCGGCAAATGGTCGGGCACCGAGGTCAAGATTGAGGGGGCCGAATATCTGATCATGAAGGAGAGCGACATCATGGGCGTGATCGAAGAGACTGCTGCCCGCAGGAAGGCCGCCTAACTGCTGTCGTGTCAAAAACATAACGGAGAACAAAAATGGCTGCCAAGGACGTGAAATATGGCGTTGATGCGCGCGACAGGATGTTGCGTGGCGTCGACATACTCGCCAATGCGGTTCGCGTGACGCTCGGTCCCAAGGGGCGCAATGTCGTGTTAGACAAGTCGTACGGCGCGCCGCGCATCACCAAGGACGGCGTTACCGTCGCTAAGGAGATCGAGCTCGAAGACAAGTTCGAGAATATGGGCGCCCAAATGGTGCGCGAGGTCGCTTCGAAGTCATCCGACTTCGCCGGTGATGGCACCACAACCGCAACGGTTCTGGCGCACGCTATCGTGAAAGAAGGCTCGAAGGCCGTCGCCGCCGGTATGAACCCGATGGACCTCAAGCGCGGCATCGACTTGGCTGTTGAAGCGGTTGTCGAGGACCTGAAGAAGAACTCGAAGAAAGTCACATCCAACGAAGAGATCGCCCAGGTCGGCACGATCTCTGCCAATGGCGATGTGGAGATCGGCAAGTTCCTCGCCGATGCGATGAAGAAAGTTGGCAACGAAGGCGTGATCACGGTCGAGGAGGCGAAGTCCTTGGAGACTGAGCTCGAAGTGGTCGAAGGCATGCAGTTTGATCGCGGTTACATTTCTCCCTACTTCATCACCAACGCCGAAAAGATGCGCGTTGACATGGACGACCCCTATATCCTGATCTACGAGAAGAAGCTTTCCGGCCTGCAGGAATTGCTGCCGCTGCTGGAAGCGGTAGTGCAGACCTCGAAGCCGCTTGTCATCGTGGCCGAGGACATTGAGGGGGAGGCGCTTGCCACGCTCGTCGTCAACAAGCTGCGCGGTGGCCTTAAGGTTGCGGCGGTGAAGGCTCCGGGCTTCGGCGATCGTCGCAAGGCGATGCTCGAAGACATCGCGATTCTCACTGGCGCTCAGGCGATCAGTGAAGACCTTGGCATAAAACTCGACAAGGTTACTTTGAACATGCTCGGGCGCGCCAAGAAGGTGATGATCGAGAAGGAGAACACCACGATCGTCAACGGTGCCGGCACGAAAGCCGACATCGAAGGGCGTATCTCTCAGATCAAAGTGCAGATCGAGGAGACTACTTCGGACTACGATAAGGAGAAGCTGCAGGAACGCCTTGCAAAGCTCGCGGGCGGCGTCGCGGTGATCCGTGTCGGGGGTGCGACCGAGGTCGAGGTGAAGGAGCGCAAGGATCGCGTCGATGATGCGATGCACGCGACCCGTGCGGCGGTCGAAGAAGGCATCCTGCCGGGCGGCGGCGTGGCATTGTTGCGCTCCAGTGAAGTGCTTAAGAAGGTGCGCACCCATAACGACGACCAGAAGACCGGGGTCGATATCGTGCGCAAAGCACTCTCCTGGCCGGCCCGGCAGATCGCGATCAATGCGGGCGAGGACGGCTCCGTCATCGTCGGCAAGATCCTGGAAAAGGATCAATACGCGTTCGGCTACGATGCCCAGACTGGCGAATATGGGAACCTTGTCACCAAAGGCATCATTGACCCGACCAAGGTCGTTCGGGCGGCCCTTCAGAATGCAGCGTCGGTCGCCGGGCTTCTAATCACCACAGAAGCAATGGTCGCCGAAAGGCCTAAGAAGGACAGTGGGGCTCCGGCTATGCCTGGCGGTGGCATGGGCGGTATGGACTACTAAGTCCACTCAAGAGATAATGACGAAGGCCCGGGATTTCTTCCGGGCCTTTTTCTGTGCGCCCGGCATAGGCATTGACTTGGAGGTGGAAGCTCTATCCTCACCAACCGCAAGAGCTATGAGCACGTCTCGACGCTCGAAGAGGCAAGGGCCACGTTCCGGAAGGAATATGCGGCCCGGAAAGCGGAGAGCGGCAGGTGAACATCAACACTGGCCCGTCTGGTCCGCCATCCGTCGCCTGACCGACGGTGCAGGCGACCGTTTCCGGATCCGGCGCATTACCGCGACGGCAACCGCCGCCCCAGTGTTCCTTGCGGGCTAGGCACCAATCGAACTGCCGGTGCCAGTGAGGGCTTCAGGCCTTGCCCTTCGTGATAGCGGCATTGAGCCCCGCTAGTTTCCGGACGCATTCCGCCTCTGAGGCATGCGGCCCCGTCACAAATGTTCCGCTGACTTTCGTCCCGTACCAGCCCAATTCAACACCCAACCGGGCTGATTCGACCGGTCCGACGTGTCTGTGCAAGAGGTCTGACATTGACGTTCCTTTGATTGTTTCGCTGGAATTGCCGCGCGGGACGCTGTACGGCATTTCTGAGAGCCTGATATGGGCGCGTTTTCCGAAAGCACTAGACCAGCCTCCCAAAATTCGGCCATTTTACCCGCACCATGGTACGCCTTTCCTGTAGATTGATTCCTGTGGCTGACATGCTACTGCCAGTGGCAGCAGAAGTCGGCACGTGCTTTATGAGGGCTTTTCGTGATGGACGCGTCTGCAACCGCAGGGCCCGGGCGTACTGCTAATGCCGCGAAGCTCAACGCTCTTCTCGCTGACGCGCGAACGCGGCTTATAGAAACGGGCACCCGCAATCGCCTAGTGCATACCAATCGGCGCGCAAAAAGACCGAGCACGCTGGCGGTCCTCCAAGATGATTGGGATTCCCTGTTTCAACGCCTAGTCCGCGACGGCGCCTCACTCCGATTTCGATCAGACCCACGGGTCACTGCGAGAGGCGGTGAAGAACAAGATGGTCTGCTGCCGGTTCCGCGGACACCGAGTTAAGGTGTCATAATGGAACCGGAGGTGGATCATGGAGAGGCGGAAGTTTACGCGCGAGTTCAAGCTTGAGGCTGTGCGGCTGATCAAGGAGCGAGGTCTCGTATGCGCAGGGTTCGCACGATCTTCGTGTGCATCAGTCGTAGTTGCGGAGTTGGGTGAAAGCGCTTGCGGCTGACCCGCAGCATTCGTTTCCCGGCCAAGGTCAGATGAAGCCCGAGCAGCTCGAGAAGGCTTCTGCATTCTAGTCGTCGCGATTATCAGGTCGCTACGGAGACGGGTTGCCGCAAGGCGCGCTCGGAATGCGCCAGCACGGTTCGCACTAGAGAGATGGTCCCGGTTGTCTGAACAGATTTTCCGCGTCGATAAGTGGAGTTCCTGCCAGGGTTAGGCCGCCGCGCGGAACGGCAGCGGGTCGAAGTAGGCTTGATCCGGTGTGGCGCCGTCAAGGCTCGAGTGCGGCCGGCGGCGATTGTAGAAGTCGAGATAGCGGCCGATAGATGCCCGAGCCTCCGACACGCTGTCGTAGGCCTTGAGATACACCTCCTCGTATTTGACGCTGCGCCACAGCCGCTCGATGAAGACGTTGTCACGCCACGCGCCCTTGCCGTCCATGCTGATCGCGATGCGGTTGGAGGCGAGCACGCCGGTGAATGCGGTGCCGGTGAACTGCGAGCCTTGGTCGGTGTTGAAGATTTCAGGCGTGCCGTGTTTGGCCAGCGCCTCCTCCAGCGCCTCGACACAGAACGCCGCTTCCATCGTGATCGACACGCGCCACGACAGAACCCGGCGGCTGAACCAATCGAGCACCGCGGCCAGATAGACGAAGCCGCGTTCCATCCGGATGTAGGTGATGTCCATCGCCCACACTTGGTTCGGCCGCGTGATCTGCAGCCCGCGCAGCAGGTACGGATAGATCTTGTGTCCCGGCTCGGGCTTCGTGGTGCGCGGACGGCGGTAGAGCGCTTCTATCCCCATCCGCCGCATCAGCGTCTTCACGTGACGCCGTCCGACCTTGCTCCCCTCGGCGCCCAGCAGCCCTCGCAACATTCGCGAACCGGCAAATGGGAACTCCAGATGCAGTTCATCAATACGTCGCATCAAGGCGAGGTCGGCTTCCGACACCGGCCGCGGCAGGTAGTAGACGCTGCCACGGCTGATGTTCAGAGCTTCTGCTTGCTTGGTGATCGGCAGATCGTGTGCACGGTCGATCATCGCTTTGCGCTCAACAGCCCGGCCTTGGTGAGCGCGCCTTCTAAAAAATCGTTCTCCAGCGTCAGCTCGCCGATCTTGGCGTGCAGAGCCTTCACATCGACCGCAGGCTGGGCAGGCACCTGGCCGCCTGGCCCGAATACGTTGGCGGCCAATTCCTGAAGCTGCACCTTCCATTGCGTGATCTGGTTCGGATGAACGTCAAAGTGCTCGGCCAGTTGGGCCAGCGTCAGCTCACCCTTGATGGCCGCAAGCGCCACCTTTGCCTTGAAGGCCGGCGTGTGCGTCCGGCGTGCTCGTCTGCTCATTGTCTCTCCTGATTCGCGGGTCAATCTTGCCCGCCGTCAGGCAGAAACTCCACTTAGCGTCCTGTCCAGATTTCCGGGACCGGCTCTGTCTGCCCGCATGGAATCGGAGGCGTCGCGATGATCAGGACCCTGAATGACGTTCTTGTGCTGTTTTGCCTGGCCGCATTGATCATCGGATTTGTGGTCGTCCTCGCAGGCGCGCTTTAGAGCAAGCGAGGTCGCGATGTTTATCCCGGCGGCTTGAAATTCTCCGCGCCGAATTTGATCGCGAGCTCTCCGGAAGCCAGAACGTGTCCCTGCATGGCGTCGATCACTGCCTTGCGGTTCGCTTGGATGGGGTCGAGGCCGAGTTTCGTATCCAGCGCGAAGACCTCGAAATGATAGGGATGGGGTCTGCCGCCGTCGGCGGAGAAATTGGGCCCCCGGTAGCCCGGCTCACCACCGATCGCCCCGCGAAACACGCTCGAAGTCTTCGCGTCCGTTGATCGCGCCTGCCGGGTCCTTGATGTAGACATCCTTCGGAATTCCCGTCGGCAAGCGGGTGGCGGTCCCCGGGATGTCATAGACTATCCAATGCACGGTCGGGTCGATACGCAGGCCGCCTTCGCCCTCCATCACCAACACATAGGATTGCGTGTCTGAAGGACCGGCCGACCACGCCACCCCGGGCGCCATGTTCTGGCCGCCGACCACGGTTTGAAAGAACCTTTTGTCCTGATAATTCTGGTTCGCGAAATCCGGCGACGTCACCGTGATCGCCGGCGCGCCCGGCTTGGCCGGGGCAAGCGCGATGACGCGGGGCGTGAACGGCGCGGCGCGGGTGGGCCCGCTTGGTTGCGCGGTGGCGCAATCCAGCGTGGCAACGGCGGCCAGAAACGCAATTCCGGCGGCACAAAGTCTCGGCACGGACCTCATCCTATCTCCATCTATGTGGTCACGGGAGCGCGCCGGTCAGCTGCCGATAGAGCCGCCGCACCGCCACCTCCCTTTCGGCGTTGTAGCCTTGCATTTTTTCATACTGCGGCCAGCGGACCGTAGCGACCGCCTGCTCTTCCGTTGCGCCGCGCGCTACCTCTTTCTGGACGGCATCGCGGATATCCGCCAACATCTGCCGGAAGCGGTCGAGCTCTTGGCGCGTTTCGCGTGGGTCCGCCGGAATGGGACCATGCGCCGGCACGAAGATTTCCGCCCCCAGGCCTTCGACCGCATCCAGCGTCTTCAGCCAGTCGAGGCCGTAACCGTCGTCGATGTACAAAAATTGCCCGGCGAAAAATAGCTCGCTCAGATAGGCAATGCGATCCTGCGGAACATAGATGATGCTGTCCCCTCGCGTGTGCCCGCGACCCAGATAGCGAATCTGAATCTCCTTGCCGCCGAGATAGAGCGTGACCCGATTCCGAAAAGTCTCGTTGGGGAGCCTCGCTTTCTGCTCCTCCGCCGGCACCTTCTCGCGTTGCATCAGCGCAAGAAGATCGGTTCGGTAGTTTTCGTGTCCTATCTTCCAGACGTCCGCGAAGGCCATGTTGCCCTTCGAATAGTTGTTGTGGAACGTCGAGGAGACCAGGAAACGAACCGGCTGCCGGATCGAGTTGGCAATCGCCTCGCGTTCGGCCTTTCCGACGCTCTCGGAATTGAGGGCATCAAGCACCACCACCCCTTCGCTGGTGACGATGACCCCGCTGTTGAAAGTGCCGGAACTGAACGCGTAGTGGCCCGGCACGATCTCTCGCAAGGCGGTCGCACGCTGCGTCTGTTGGGAAAATGCCGAGGAGGAGCACAGGAGCAGGACGGCCAGCCCCAGGACCGATTTTTGCATCGCCTCTCCTCCCGTCGTTATGGTTTCCGGCGCAAGTGCGAGATTCCGATCCGCACCAGACGGTTGCCGCGCGCGCGCTCGGCGACGGAGATTACACCCCGCAGGGCGTCACACAAAGCGTGGGATTGGCCAACGATCGGCAACCGGGACTCAATCCACGAAGCTGGCCGGCGGGAATGGCTTTCGAACCACGGAAAACCCGAAGATGTCGGGGCGGGAATAATGGCCGCAAACGTCGAGCGACCGGCGGGCGCGACGGGCCGCGTCCTTGTCGATGTCGGCGTAGAGGATGTCCTTTTGGCGGTTGAGCGGTCCGGCGGCGATCGCGCCCGAGGGCTTGACCACAATGGCGTCGCCGTCATTGATCCATTCATCCGGCTTGAACAACCGGTCGCGCTCCGGAAAGTCGCTCGGAACATCGCTGCCCTGCATTGCCGTCGCGGTGCCGATCACCCAGCATCCGGCTTCCCTGGCGATGTGGCGCATGGTGACGATCCAGCTCTCGCCGGCGTCCCATGTCGGAGCCACATAGATTTCGATGTCCTGGGCATAAAGCGCATAGCGCGCAAGCGGCATATAGCTTTCCCAGCAGATGAGCGAGCCAATTCGCCCGGCCGGCGTATCGATGACGCGCAATCCCGAGGCATCGCCCATCCCCCACACCATGCGTTCCGGGTTGGTCGGCATCATTTTGCGATGCCGGTTGAGGAGGGTTCCATCCGGGCCGATCAGGACCACCGTGTTGAACAACGTCGTTCCGCTGAACTCGCTGTCGATCTCGTTGATGCCGAGAACGACAGTGGCACCGCAATTCGCAGCGGCATCTTGTACGGGCCGCAGGTCGGCTCTCGCCAGATTGACGGCGTTCTCGCGCAAACGCGCGTGAATTTCGCCGGACAGTCCCATGTCGCCGCCGGGCCTGAGGCGCCAAATCCAGCTCGGGTAGCCCGGGACATAAGCTTCGGGAAATATGATCAGCGATGCGCCCGCCCCGGCGGCCTCGCCGATCGATGCAAGCACCTTCGCTATCGTGGCCTCGCGATGCAGCAGGACGGGCGGCGTTTGGACGACAGCGATTTTCGTCGGCATGGATTCCGTTTTTCAACCAAAGTTGAAGCGATCCGTTCGTCCGTAGGGGCGACCCTTGTGGTCGCCCGTCGGGCCAATCCCGCGGTAAGGCGGGCGGGCACGAGGCCCGCCCCTACACACAACGACTTCCCTTCAATCTCGAAGATGCACTGGCCTCCCGTCTCCGACGTTGCCGAGCAGGTTGGGGGTTCGCCTCAGCCTCCCGCACAATAGCTGCAGCCATTCTCCTGCGCGCGGTTCACGCCCCACGTCCCGGACGGAAGGATCGTTATCCCCGGAACGACGTTCGCGGCCCATTCCTTGGCGGCCTCCTCGGCGCTCACCCCGGCATTGCCGGCGAGCATTTTGCTTTGGACCTGAAGCGCGACGCCGCATCCGCCGACCACCGCGCCCTTCGCCAGCAACCGATCGAGCGCCATGTCGTCGACGAGCAGCACGCCAGGCTTCGGGTGGAGATAAGGATTTTTCGTCGCCGGTGCCTTGGTTTCCGGATCCATGATCTTGAACGTCTCGCCGATCTTGTATTTGGCCCACATGGCGTCGCCGAGCGCGATCGGGAACGCCCCGTGGCGCAAGATGATGACCGCCGTCGCCGACTCGTTCGGGGCCAGGAACGTGTGGGCAAATGCGAGCGGAAATCCCGAGTTGACCTCGTAGGCGTCCACCACCTGGCGATGCCGCCCCTTCAGGGTTCCGGGCCAATCCGGACCGTCGGAGCGTGCCGGCGCCGGCTGTGCATGCAGCGCGCCGGGCATCAGTCCGGCAAGCCCGAGCGCCGCCGCGCTTCCGACCCGGCGCAAGAATCCGCGGCGCGGGGTGGCGTCAACCATCGTTTGAATCAGGTCGCTCATGTGCTCCTCCTGTTGAATCGCCTACTCGTTGGTTCCGCTGCAGGTCCGCTGCCGTTTGTGAACGGCGTCCTTGAACTCCGGAAAGTTCTTCCAAGCCGGCTCCGGCGGCTCGATGCCGGCACGCGGCGCATAGATCGACGGTTCGATGAGCTGCATCTTGGGTATGTAGCGCGGGCAGTTCGGATAGATCGCGCGCGCCTTGACCCGCACGATCAGCTGGGCACCGACCGTGCTCCCGATCAACGGATCGTCGCTCGAGACGAATGCCTCGCCCTCGACGCGCAGCCGTTTCGGCCTTTCGAAATCGATGAACAACAGACCGACATGAGGATTGGTGGCGATATTGCCGAGGTTCAAGAACATGCCGTTGCCGTCATAATCCGGAAAGGCGAGCTCGTCCGGCGCGACGACGCGCACAAAGCCCGGTGCCCCGCCCTTGAGATTGCAGGTCGGATGCCCTGCGGCGGTGGCGGTGGCGACGAAGAAAAAGCTCCGGGACGCGATGAAAGTCTTGTCGTCGTCCGTGAACGCCGTTCGCATCGTCACCTGGCGGAGCCGGTCGGCGATGCGACGAGTCTCGAACTGATCCTGAAGCCGCCGATGCCCTTCGTGGTAGTCGAACGTCATTGCCGCCGCTCCATAAATGCCGACCGGCGAGATATCAGGGTCCGGCGCGGCGACAGGACGTCCGAACCGCTCCCGATCCCGCGGCGGCGGCTCGGCGGATTGCTGCAGCCCATGCGCCCGTCAGGGCCGTAATGCGGCGACGACACGGCTCGACCTCGATTGATACCCGGCCGGACATTGGATTACCAACCTGCAGGGGATTACCAATCAGTAGGTAACTTGTCAACTAGTAGGTAAAATTATTGCGACGGCGGTCCGCCTGGGGTATCCTTTGGCACGAAACCCGCGGCACCGCGTCCCCGGTCTGTCGCCCGCAACATCCCAGAAGAAGAGCAATGCTCAAACGATCGCCCGGCCCGGACACCTCGCAACGCATCCTCGACATCGCCGAACGCCTGCTGCAGACGCGGGGCTACAACGCATTCAGCTACGCCGATATCGCTCATGCGTTGCATGTCACCAAGGCGAGCCTGCACTATCATTTCCCCACCAAAGCCGAGCTGGGCAGGCGCCTGATCGAGCGCTACGAGGAATCATTCCTGCACGCGCTGGCGGCGATCGACCAGGGCAGCGCCGATGCCGGCGAGCAGCTGCGGCGCTATGTCGACATCTACCTCGGCGTGCTGCGCAATGATCGAATGTGCCTGTGCGGCATGCTCGCTGCCGAGTACGTAACTTTGCCAAAACCGATGAAGGCGGAGCTCAAGCACTTCTTCGACGAGAACGAGCGATGGCTCGTCGCGGTCCTGGAGCAGGGGCAAGCTACGGGCAGGCTGCGGTTCGCCGGCTCTGCCCGCGAGGTCGCTCAGCTCCTGGTGGGGTCGCTCGAAGGCGCGATGATGCTGGCGCGCTCGTATGACGATGTCGGTCGTTTTGAAGCGGCAGCTGAGCGATTGCTTGCTGGGTTAGGTACCGGCAAGTAAGCACCCGGGCATCGGAGTCCGCGTAGGCCGCCCTCGGGTCGCGCCTTGCCGCAAATGTCGGGCACGCAGGCCGCGATGTCGACAGCCTCATCGTCGGCGGCAGCGTCCGCAAGCTCTGCGGCAAGATCATCGGACTCGAATGGGGGAACCTTTGGTGTGTCGATGATGCGCGCGCGACGGTGACATCGCACCGCGCATGGTACGGCGCTACCAAATGTCAATCTGCGTCCACAGCAATACACAGCAATTATGCGCCAGGACTTGTTTCGCCGCGAAAGTGCCGCTTCTGTTCAACGTGCTATGCGCCTGTAACTTACGTGTGGGAGGGTCGAGTGGTCAGTAGAGCTGCTGTGCTTCCGAGCCGGTTTCCGGTCGGGACCCGCTATGTAATTGAAGGCCTGCAGGGCCGTATCAGCTCGCGGTATGTCGAATTCCCGGACGGGCGTCGGCTTGAATTGCCGGCTGATGCGACGTCCCGAAAAGCATCTCACAGCAGGCGCAGAAACACGGCTCAGGAATAGAGCTGCGTTCTATCCGGCCATCGGTTCGTTTCTCTGTCCTCCCAGTCGGACAAACCGATGCATGCGGACCCGATTTTTGTGATGTTGGGGGCGGGGCTCTCCGGGAGCCCGGCCAACCGGACGTCACATCATGGCGCTGCTTTGCGCTCTGAAATCTCCGATTTGGTCGCGGCGATGGCCTCGGGGGGCGTGCGGTAGAGCTCTTTCACCAGCCGGTCGATGGCGATGCCGGTCATCGGGTTGACGTCGAGCTGCCGCTGCCGTGCTTCGGCGAGATACTCCGAATCTTTCATCGTCGCGTCGAAGGCCGCACGTAGCGCTGCCGCGCGTTCGGACGGCAGGTCCGGCGGCGCGGTGAAGGGCCATCCCATCTCTTGGCGGCTGAGTACCAATCTCAGGATTTGCCGTTCACGTTCGGTGCGGGCGAAATCCATGATAAGCGGCACGTCCTTGAGCTCGTCATTGGCATGCAACGCCATCTGTACCAGAAGGTTGATGCTTTTCGTGCTCAGCCAGTCCGGCTTGGTGATCTTGATGCTCGCCCAGGACCAGCCGCACCGGCCGTCGACCTCGCCGCGCTCCATTGCGAGATTGATCTCATTGCCGCCGGGATATCCGGACACCAGCCGAATCTTCACGCCGAAAAGGTTCCGGATCGTCATGGCGAACATGTCGGGATCGGAGCCGGATCCTTCGCCCCCGACCGTGAATTCGGTCGTGAGCATGTCGTGCCAGCTCTTGACCTTCGAGGTATGCCAGTTCGCGCACAAGCTGACTTGATCGCTGACGCTCCCGATCCAGGTGAACAGGCGTGCGTCGTATTGCGTGGCGCTGGCGCCGATGAGCGGCTCCATCGCCATGCCGCGCCCCACGATGCCGATCGCGGTGCCGTCCTTGGGCGCGACGTTGTAGAGATAGTTGGCGAGCCGCAAGCTTCCGGCCCCGGCCATGGTCTGCGCCACCACGCTGGGATTGCCGGGGATATGCTTGCCGATGTGACGCGCCAGCACCCGTGCGTTGAGGTCGTAGCCGCCGCCGGGCGTATAGCCGATCAGCATTTGCAGCGTCCGGCCGCGATAGAAATCGGCGACGGATTGCGCTGCCGCCCGATGCAACGGTACCGGGCCGGCCAGCAAGGCGACGGCGAGGACGATGAGCGTTCGGCGCATCACCACGAAACATTTCCCTGGTGGTCTTTGGTACCTTGAACCATTGGCGACACGCTACCATCTCGCGGTCGGGGACGATAGCACGCGACAGGCGGGCAGCAGCAACCGTCGTACTGCCTTCTCGATATCCGAGGTTGGTCGTGCTACCATTGGGTGATGGTGCTTCGGGATGGCGCCGGAATGATGCTTGAACGGTTGCGAGCACCCATGACCTCTTCCGGCAGGGCCGCGAGCCGATTGGTATGAGCCGCGCCAACGCCATCGCCAGGGCGCATGCCTATTTCGACGACGGCCGCTTTCTCGCCGATCTCAGCCGCCGCGTCGCGATACCGAGCTCCAGTCAAGAGCCCGACAGGGACTCGGCGCTGCGTGGCTACCTCACCGAGGAGATGGTGCCGGCGCTGGCGCGGCTCGGATTTCTTTGCCGCGTTCTCGATAATCCTCTGGGGCCGCCGGTGCTGGCCGCCGAGCGTCTCGAAAACCCCGCATTCGTCACTGTCCTGCTCTACGGCCACGGCGATACCGTGCGCGGTCTCGATGATCTCTGGCGGCCGGGACTGTCGCCTTGGCGGACGGTGGTCGAGGGCGAGCGCATCTACGGACGCGGCACGGCGGACAACAAAGGCCAGCACACCGTCAATATCGCGGGCATCGAGGCGGTGCTCGCGGAACGCGGGGCGCTCGGCTTTAATTGCAAGTTTCTGATCGAGATGGGCGAGGAGGTCGGTTCAGCCGGGCTGAAAGAGCTATGCGAGCGGTATCGCGGCGACGTGCTCGAGGCCGACTTGCTGATCGGCTCGGACGGACCGCGCAACGCGCCCGCCGAGCCCACGATCTTCCTGGGCGCGCGCGGGACCTGTCCGTTCGAGCTGGTGGTCGACCTGAGAGAAGGAGGTCATCACTCCGGCAATTTCGGCGGCCTCCTCGCCAATCCAGGGATCATGCTGGCACACGCGCTGGCTTCGGTCACGGATCCGCGCGGGGCGATCAGCCTTGCCGAATGGCGGCCGCCGCTGCCGGCATCGGTGCGACAAGCCCTGGCGGGTGTCGAGGTCGACGGGGGCCCTGACGGCCCAAAGGTCGATCGCGATTGGGGCGAGCCCGGCTTGACGCCCGCCGAACGCGTATTCGGGTGGAACAGCTTCGAGATTTTGACCCTTCACACCGGCACGCCGGAGCGCCCGGTGAACGCCATTCCGGGCAGCGCGCGCGCCCATTGCCAGCTTCGCTATGTTGTCGGCACCAAGGTCGAAGACATCCTCCCGGCGCTGCGTCGCCATCTCGATCGCCATGGATTCGGGCGGGTCGAGGTGCGGGCGGGGCAAGGCGGGCATTTCTACGCCAGCCGCCTCGACCCATCCGATCCATGGGTGAGCTGGACCAGCCGCTCGCTCGCGCGCACCACCGGCCGGGCGCCGACCATCTTGCCGAATCTCGGCGGGTCGTTGCCCAACGATATCTTCGCCGACGTGCTGCACTTGAAAACCATCTGGGTCCCGCACTCCTATGCGGGATGCTCGCAGCACGCCCCGAACGAGCATCTGCTCATACCCATCGTGCGCGAGGGCTTGGGACTCATGGCCGGACTTTTTTGGGACCTTGGGGAGGTCGGCACACCGACGACCGACTAGATTCCCGTCGGAAACTCGTCCATGGGCCGGCAAGAATCCAGGCGACAGACAACGAGCTTGCACGAACTTCAGATAACGTTTTTGCAGAGCTGGGGCGCATGCCGGCGTGCTGGGCGAAATGGGCACAATTCACGCCGACATGGGGCCTCAAAACTTCAGGTACGAGCCACGATCAGGTATCACGTCGTTCGATTTTGACAATTGCTGCCGGCACTGGTTCCTTTGTGACATCGCGGTTTCGCAATCGGTCCTCCGCCTCAGGCCGAACCGCGAGAAATTGGTCCAATGGATTGTCGAAGGCTATCAAGAGCTGCGCCCGCTGCCCGGTGACTGCCACTTGTCCGGCCTTCTAGTGCGCTTGCGCCTCCTCTATGTCTATTGTGCCCGGCTTTACATTTTCGGTCCAACTCCCCGACCCGCGCAAATGGATATGCTGCGAGGTTTTCGAGGCCGGCTGATCTCTGGTGACGTATGGTAATGTGCATCTTTATGCCCGATGACGAACGCATTGGATCACAAGCAAGGTTCTGTCACGCGAAGAGATCGAGCAGCCTGCGAACGGAGGCTGCCTTGGAGGGACAATGGTCCAGGGTCGATGCCTGTGCGGCAAAGTCAGATTTGAAGTGAGCGGCCATCTCGGTTCAACTCGGCTTTGCTACTGCGAGCTGTGCCGACGCGCCAATGGCAGCGCATTTTCCGCCAACGTCCGCGTTCCCGCATCATCGTATAAGCTTCTCTCCGGCGCGGAGCTGATCCGTGAATACGAATCATCGCCGGGAGCCTTTCGAGCCTTTTGTTCATGCTGCGGGTCGCCAGCTTACGCCCGGGTCACTAGTGATCCGGATCACACCCGTGTGCGAACTCGGAACGCTGGACACGGATACGAACGCAATAGTCGCGGCGCACGTATGGGTTCGCTCAAAACCCGATTGGTACGAGATCACCGACGATCTGCCTCAATACGAGCAGGCCGCTCCTAGGAAGTAACCGTAGGGCGCAATCGCTTTATTTGCGCCCTACGTTTCCTATGTCTGCCTTAAGTCACAACCCGACCGCACTGCAACGGCCGCACGGGAGTTGTTTAACCTCCTGGCTGGATAACGATGGCATCGTTTGAATAATTACGCATGTAGTCGAAGGAGAGGAAGCCGTATCCGTCATGGCCAAAACGGGGACCAAAACTATTGCGGAATATGAAATAGCCGCCTCCCGGAAATTCTTTGCCTTCGTGAAACCCGACAAGATCGATCGAGTGACCGTCGAACATCGGGTTCTTTGACGCGTCGCTGTTTTTGTTTGCGCTCCGCGGATATTCCTTCATGAGAGGCACCTGATCGACCATCACGGTCTCGAAATGGGCGAGCCACCAGATGCCCGTTGCCACTGGGCGGCCGGAGCTCAGTGCGGCCTTAGTGGCTTCAAGCTCCTTGTCTGACATGCCCTTTTGGTTATCCCATTCCTTTATGAACTTGAACCGAAAGCGCGCAAAGCTCTTGCCGGCGGCAATTAGCGATTTCTGGGGTGTCGTGGGGTGTTTGGGAGTGAAGGTCGCCTCGTTGGGCATGTCGTTCCGAGGGACCATGCCGAATTCTTGGTAGCCGCGGATGATGTCGGAAAATTTCCCGCCGTCGACGTCGGTTTTGCTCGCTTGGTTCTTCGCCCAGTTGAGGTACTCTTCCGAGAGATCAAGCCCATTCGCCTTTTGTGTCCGGGCAGCATGATATTCGATCAGAAACGTAGTAGCGAAGACCGAGCACGTCCCTCGGCTTCCCTGGTCTCGTACCGTTAGTCCAAGCTTTTCGATCCCGGGCCGCAGGTCGACCTCGGGTGTGATGGAGGCACTCGGCTTGAAAGGAATCTGGCTGGGAAGCGCCGGTTGATACGCCCGCTGATTGGCGGGCGAAGAGGTCAGCCCCGCTTGGCAGTTGCTGCCCCATTGCGCGGGAACGTTCGGCAAAGGTCTGGCTCCGCCGGCCGGTCGCGCCGTTCCTTGAACGATGGGCTCGAAGCAATCTCGTACCAGCCGGTCGCCCTCCGGCCCGCCCACGACGAAGCCCGCGTTCCGGCAGGCCTTTCGGATATCTTCGCACGAAGAAGGCTGGGCTTGCGCGGAGCCGGTCGGGAGCCAGCCCGGACTCGAAAGGGCTATCCCCAAGCCGAAGAAGAGGACTATCTCCATGCCGCATACATGTCGCCGGATCGACGCCACCGACGGCCGCGTCACGGCCGCGCCGCCGAGAGCACTGGTGAGCTCGCGCTGCCTCATGTAGTCCTCCCCAATAGCCTCAGGACCGCTCCATCCGGCTCAAGACATAGCATATCGGGGCATGGCGGTACGCGCCTCAGAGCGGGGCTTGACGCGACGCGCTCCGGATGGCGGCGGATGCATTCGCTACGCGGCTCAGAGCTGGGTAGGAGCTTGCCGATATTGCGGGGAGCCGATAGCCTCCTTCGGCTTCAACCCAATTCAGCTCTGCATTTAAAACAAACCGGACTCGTCCCATGATCAAATCACTGGCCATGCTTGGGGCTCTTGCCCTTGCCGCCACATCGAATGCTGCCTTGGCGCAGCAAGGCGGACAGCCGCCGCCCGCCAGGGGCCCGCAGATGGCGCTTGCGCTTGAAGCCGCGCAGACGGCGGTCAGCACCTGCACCGCAAAGGGCGACAAGGTCGTCGCCGCCATCGTGGATTCCGCAGGCGTGCTGCGGGTGCTCGTTTCGGCCGACGGCGCGGGCGCGAATTCGGTCGAGACCAGCACCAAGAAGGCCTTTACGGCGAATGCATTCAAGACCACGACCTCCGACTTGGTGGAAAAGATGAAGACCGATAAGGCGCTGGAAGCGAAATTGGACGCGGATTCCAGCCTCCGCGCCCGACCTGGCGGCCTGCCCATCATGCTCGGCAACGAGGTCATCGGCGCGATCGGCGTCGGCGGCACGCCCACCCGAAACGGCATCGCCGGGGGCCTGGGGGACGAAGCGTGCGCGAAGGCTGGACTTGATAGGATCAAGGACCGGCTCAAGTAGGTCAATCGATACCAGAGCGCATTCGGATTGGGTCGGATCGGAATGCGCTCTGGATCTGGGGCTCGGCGCTCACCCACCATCCGCACGTCCACATCATCGTGCCGGGCGGCGGCATCTCCCTTGATGGCACCCGATGGATCTCGCGCCGGCCGGGGTTTTCAGCACTATCGACCTTGAGCCGCCATCGTGCCGGCCGGGCTCTTGTCGGCTTTTGCCGGCAATTCAAAATGGAAAATCGCACCTCTGTCGGCGCCCGGTGACACCCAAATCCGTCCGTTATGGTTTTCGATAATCGAATGGCAGATGGACAGGCCCATTCCGATCCCCTGCCCCTTGGTGGTGAAATGTGGGGTGAACACTCGCTCGAAATTGGACGGGTCAATTCCTGTCCCCGTATCTTCGATCGATACATGGATCATTTCAGGCTTGGTTTGTACGGTTTTCACCGTCAATATCCGAGGCTGTACAGATTGCATCGCTTCGATGGCATTGATGACCAGATTCAAGACAACTTGCTGCAATTGAACGTTGTCGCCTTCCACGAGCAACACTTTATCGTCGAGCTTTGCCCGAAGCTCGACACCATTTTTCCGCAGATCGATCCGCACGATTGTCAATACCGTTAATATCAGCTTGTTGATGTCGACCGGGAGCAGCTTGCCCGTGTCCTTTCTGAACATCGCGCGGACGCCTGCTACGATTTCGGCAGCCCGATGACTGGCGGATACGATCTCCTCCAGGACCGCTTTTGCCTCCTCGAGCTTGGGTGTCTCTGCACGAAGCCACCGCAAGGCTGCACCCGCCTTCAGGGCAATTCCCGTCAGCGGTTGATTGACCTCATGGGCGATGGAGGCGGACAATTGTCCCGCTGCAGTCCTGCGATTCATATACGTCAGCTCGGTCATAGCTTCGCGCGATTGCACCTCGGCAAGATGCCGACGCCGATGCTCGAAAATCAGCCAACCGATCAAAGCGGCCTGCGCGAGGATCGTGGCAATGATCACCAGAATATGCGCACGATATTGATCCCATACGCTTGGATCGCGGAATCGGATTTCGCTGCCCACCGGCAAGCTGGACTCCCTAATTCCCCACCGCTGCAATTGCCGCCAATCGAAAATCGGTTGGGTAAATTCGCTGACTGAAACAGGAATCGTGTCAACGCCGACACCATCAATAATTCGTAGCGCGAGCGAAGCCGCCTCCCGGCCGTAGGATACGTTGTTCAAAGCCAATCCACCCGTCGCGCCGCGACCAACTAAAGTCTCCACATCGACAACGATTGGGCGATTTGCCGCCTCGGATATCGCGGACAATGCCTCTGCGGAGGAATATATCGTACCCGCATCGTCGATAAACAGGGACGTATAAAGTATCGCGGTCTTGTCGGGGAGCCCGGCTGCGCGTTCTGCCTGTTCAGTCAGCGATCGGCCGGTTAGATTTATGACGTTGATCTCGTTTGCCAGCGCCGGAATCTCTTCGAGGTACTGTCGTCGATAGGCGTCACGTGTCAGCGTTCCGCCCAGCACCGCGCCGCCTTTGAGGTCCGGAACCAGCAAGCGCGCAGCGATCATCATGGAGTTGATCGTCCGATGCATCACCAGCCCGGTCGTATCGGAATCGAGTTTGAGTTCGAGCAGCGCTCATTTCGTCAACTGCCGTAAAGAGCACCGGCACGCCGGGCCATAATTCCGAACGCCATTTTTCTACGAGATTGAACGCCGACAAGCCTACAGTCACGATCACGCCAAAGCTCACGCCGCGATATTTTTCCAAGAGGTAGCTGCGCAAAATATCGTCCTGCCTCGGCCCGGCGAACCGATCGAGATCCAAGGTTTCCCCGTAAGTGGCGACATGGGGCGTAAACTCATTCAGGGTAGCCCTCAGCGTCCTGGAGAAAGTGGTCGGTGCACCGTTGGAAGGGTCGGATTCATCGATAATCAAGACCGCGCGCGACCGCGGTCCAGCCGCTACGGCGGCGACCGACATAAAGGCGGTTATCCCGCAGATCAGCGTGAGACAAAACAAACGCATCAGTCACCCGAAGCATCGCACATTGGACAGGGCGCCTTTAGAGTCCCCGATAGGGGATCAGGAAACCCCACGCCTTTAGGCGGCTGGGATCGCGACGCTTCCAAAGGTAGAATAGCTGGATGGAAGCGTAGAAGCGGACAGCCTGGGGCCAGCAATTGCGGGGCAGGGCCTACTGGGTTGCCAGCAGCAGAACGCAACTGACGAGGCATGGGTCGGGTACATCAAGAACCAGAAGCCACCGGAACCGGATGACAACTTCACAGTGACCTGAGCTGAAGTCCGCCGAAGGCGGACCGAATCCGGCTTTAAGCCGTAACTCGAAGCCACCGCCTTTAGGCGGTGGAGTATTCACCGAAACGTTTTCATAGCATTTTACGGTAGAGACCCTCGCAACCTAAGGAGAATTGACTGGACGGGTTAAAGACTGACCAGATGGGTTAACGAATGAGATGATGCAGGGTAACAAAGCACCAATTCGCCGAGAGTTTAACGACTTTCAGAGCTATCGGCCTGGGCTCGTTCGCCGGCATGGCTCGCCCTTTCGATCCTCCGGCAGTCAAGGGGACGGCAGCCCATTGAATTAAAGGGGGCGACAAATTCTCGGAAAGCCGCTGATTTCATGGCGAGGATGACGGTGGCGTTCGTGAATCCTCAAACAGCTTTATCGTATCATTCGGATATGCCAACAGCACCGAGACTATCCGAGCCCACGTGTCGATGGCTGGAGCGGTCGAATATTTTGCCGATCTCCTGAACCCTGATGCCTTGATTGAATGTCTTGAGAACGCCCTTGCGAGCACTCCATCTTAGACTGGCGAGCGCCCCCCCTGAGCCACCACGAAACTCGGCTGGCAGTTCGCCCAGAGCCAGACCCCGCCATACCAAGACGCGGCACGGGGGCGGCACGGAAGAAAAGGGCGGCCCACGTCGGCTTTGGGTCAGACTCGGTAATCCTCAGAACGAGCAAATATCTTCCGCTCTGCCCCCAAAACCGGACTCCTTTGACAG
The DNA here is from genome assembly GCA_963721005.1 of uncultured Alphaproteobacteria bacterium. GTDB lineage: Bacteria > Pseudomonadota > Alphaproteobacteria > Rhizobiales > Xanthobacteraceae > VAZQ01. The sequence continues at coordinate 531,494 of CAVRHR010000004.1, forward strand.
TGAGCCGAGCTTCCGAGACGGGCTAGGAAGAGACATATGCAGCACAGCAAATAACCCTACTTGATCGCTTCGTCGGCACGCACCAGGGGTGCAGTCCCTTGAAAGTCGATGTTGAGCGGCCAGAAGCCGCCGCATTCACTCCGGCTGGAGCTTGAATTCCACGATTGCAGTCGCAGCCTCGTCAAGCGTCTGACTGATCACTTGTCCTAGCTCTTGGGGAGACGACGATATCGCGATCTCGCCGGAATTCTCGATTAGAGCTCTGTATTCCGGCATGGCGACAATCGGCGCGATTTCCCGATTGAGACGATCGATGATCGGCTGCGGCGTGCCCTCGGCGGCGCAGATGCCCAGCCACCCAAAACGCACGTATTCGAGGCCGGCTTCTTTCAGGGTCGGAATTTGCGGCGCGCTCGGTAGCCGCGCTGGCGCCGTAACCGCAAGCAATTTGATCTGCCCACTTTGATATTGAGAAGTCACCGCCAGCATCGGAGCGACATAGAAGTCAAGGCGTCCTGCCACCAGTTCCTGTACCACTTGCGGTCCGCCGCGGAACGGAATCCGGTTCATGGTGATGGCGGCAAGCTTCTCAAGTTGCCGTGCCAGAATCTCCTGGGCGGAGCCGGCGCCGATGACCCCATAGGAAATCTCGCCCGGGTGGGTTTTGGCGTATTGCACGAAAGACGCGAAGTCGTGGGCCGGGGTCGAATAGGACAGCGCGAGCCCATAGTAATATTCGGCGATCAACGAAATGGGCGCGATATCGCCGATCTTGAATCCTGCATTCTTGTAGAAAGCCACATTGATGGGCTCGAAATGCGTGCACAGCAGGAGGGTATGGCCGTCTTTCGGCTGCGACACGACCTCCCTGGTTGCAAGCATTCCGGCCGCCGCGGGCTTGTTCTCTACCAGGACACGTTGACCGAGCCTGTCTCCAAGCTTCTCTGCGATGAAACGGGCTGGAATATCCGTTGGTCCGCCGGCGGGAAACCCGACCATCAGACGGATGATCCTGCTCGGATACTCCGCGGCGGCCGCCGTCGTCCCTCCGGTGAAAACGCATGCGGCCAGCGCAAGATGGATGATTACGAATATGCGCGATGGCCCGATGCGCCGCACTCGGTCACGCTGCCGCGCGCACGCCGCCAGCGGCCAAGCCGCCGCGCCGCCGAGAAGCGTGATCAATTCGCGCCGCTTCATGTAGTTACCCAAAGGCCCAGGGTCACGCCGTGCGGCTCAACACATACCACATCGCGTCCTGCCGGTCTGGAGCATCTGCCGGGAGCGCTGAATATCCCGTTGCGCGGGTTCAAGGCCCGGCTATCCCGATTAAAGTGCTCGCCGGAGATCATCGCCTACTGCCGTGGGCCGATCCATCGTAGAAATCCATCTCGTTGTAGGCCACTCACTAGACGCTGCAGGTCCCGCCGGCGCTTCGCGTGTGGCGATGTCAGGATCGCAGATGAAGACGCTTGGCGACCCAAATTCGATCTTTGTGTTTTCTGTTCAGGCCGGTACGCCGCCCGGCGAACCAGCGGAAAGGCGCTAACGCCTTCGCGCGAAATCCGCATCATCTGAGGGGGAACGACCGCGATGCCATAGCCGGACTTGGCAAGAGAGATAGTGGGCACGGGTACTTTAAAAGCCCCGCCGGCCCACGAAGGACCGTCCCAACGGGCTATACCGCTGAGTGCCGATTGCCGCTGCACAAAAGCCGAGTTTCGAGCTAGGCTAGGGCGGACAGGTCAGTGGGCGGCGCCGCGTCGGTGTCTGTTCGACGCGCAGTTCCGTGGCTTCTGACACGTCGGCTCCGACGTCGGATTGAATCAAGTGGAGGAACCCATGGGATTCGATTTCAAGGTCAATGGCAAGGCGGCCCACTCAGATGCCCCGGCGCTCACGCCGCTATTGTGGGTGATCCGAGAGGAGCTCAAGCTCACGGGCACGAAATTCGGTTGCGGGACCGGCCTCTGCGGCGCCTGCATGGTCCATGTCGATGGCAAGCGCGCGTTCTCGTGCCAAACCCGGGTGTCCGAGATCGACGGCAAAGCAGTCACTACCATCGAGGGGCTGTCGGAGAATTCGTCCCATCCGGTGCAAAAGGCTTGGCTGGCCGAGCGAGTGCCGCAATGCGGCTACTGCCAGTCCGGCCAGATCATGAGTGCGGCCGACCTGCTGGCGCAGAATCCCAAACCCGATCGCGGCCAGATCATTGCCCATATGAGTACCAATATCTGCCGCTGTGGAACCTATCCACGGATCGTGCGGGCCATCCAACGCGCTGCGCAGGAGGGCTGAGCCATGACCATCCAATTACGTAACGGTGAAGTGACCCGCCGCGGACTGATGGTCGGCACCGCCGGACTTACATTTGCCGTGGTATCGGGCCTGCGACTTGCAGAGGCGCAGACCGCGCGCGGCACCAGCGTGGCGTTAAGCCCATGGGTGACGATCTCGACCGACGATACGGTTGCGATCATGTCTCCGGCGGCCGAGATGGGGCAGGGGTCGCTCACTTCGCTGCCCTTGATCCTTGCCGAGGAACTTGACGCCGACTGGTCGAAGGTGCGGGTGATCGTCGCGCCGCCAAACGACGAACTCTACAAGAACCCGAGCTTCGGATTCATGTACACGGCCGGCAGCAATGCCGTGACGTCCTATTTTAAAGAGCTGCGCCTGTTCGGGGCACAGGTCCGCAAAGTGCTTCTGGCGAATGCCGGGAGACGCTGGAACGTCCCGGTCGCTGAGCTGACCACGGGACCGAACGTCGTTATTCACGAGAAATCGGGGCGGCGTCTGTCCTATGGCGACATCGCGGCGTTTGCCGAGGTCCCGGCTAAAGCGCCGGATGTCACAGAGGATGAGCTCAAGAAGACGGCACAGTTCCGTCTCATCGGCAGGGATGTCATGCGGGTCGAGCTGCCCAAAAAGGTGAATGGCACCGCGCAATACGCTATCGACGTGCAGGTGCCGGGCATGCTGTACGGGGCGATCCTGCGAGCCCCGGTCGAAGGCGCCGGGCCGCAGACGATCGAAGACGCCAAGGCAAAGTCGATCCCAGGCGTGGTGCGCATCATCGCGCTGCCTTACGGCGTCGGCATCATTGCCGAGACGCCTTTTGCAGCATTCGAAGCCAAGAACGCGCTCACGGTCGCCTGGACGCATGCCGGCAAGGCCTGGGGATTCGACAGCGAGAACGCACTGGTCGTCTTCGCGGCGGCGGCGCGCGATTTGTCGCAGCCGACGAAATTGTGGGCCAAGGAGGGAGATGCCCCGGCCGCACTGAAGACGGCGACGACCATCGTGGAAGGCGAATTCAGGAACGACCTCGTCTACCACGCCCAGATGGAGCCGTTGAACGCAGTCGCCTCGGTATCGTCCGACGGCGATGCCTGCGAGGTCTGGTGCGGCGTACAGTCCAAGACCATCGCCGTGACAGTCGCGGCTGACGCCCTTGGCATCAAGCCGGACAGGATCGTCTACCATGACATGCTGATGGGCGGCGGTTTCGGACGCCGCGGTCACCGCGACGAAGAATATGTGCACGACGCGGTCGTACTGTCGAACGCCGTCAAGAAGCCCGTAAAAATGATGTGGACGCGCGAGGACGATATCCACAATGGTCAATTCAACCCGCTGTCGGCGCACTATCTGCGTGCTGGCTTTGATGCATCAGGCAGGCTAATTGCGTTCCATCATCGCAAGGCCTGCGACGAGGTGACCGCGTTCCAGGACCCGTTACGCTTCAAACGCCAGAACGGCCGTGACGGCATTGCGTTCACCGGCTTGGATGCGCCTTATTACGACATTCCCAATCGTCTCGGTGAAGCGGTACCGCAGGAAAGCGGTCTGCGCACCTCGAGTTTGCGAGGCATAGCGCACCTCACCAACATCTTTGCTATCGAGTCGTTCATGGATGAGCTTGCCCGCAAGCGCGCCATCGATCCGGCGACGTTTAGGCGGGATCTCGTCAAGACAAATCCGCGCGCCGTGAACATCATCGACACGGTCGCCGGCATGGCGGACTGGGGCCGGAAGCGCGACGCAAGCGCGCTCGGTTTCACCTACATGAACTATGCAGGCACGCAAATTGCGCTGGTGGCAGAAGTCGCACTCGATCGCAGCTCCGGCAGGCTGAGGGTCCCAAACGTCTGGGTCGCGCTCGATCCTGGCATTGCGGTGCAGCCCGACAACATCGTCGCGCAAACGGAGAGTAGCGTCGTGTACGGGCTGGGGTTCGCGCTGTCGGAGCGCATCACCATCAAAGACGGTGCGGTCCAGCAGTCGAATTTCTACGACTATTATGTGCCGCGAATGGACGAGATCCCGGAGATCGCCGTTAAGGTGGTTCCGACCGACAACCACCCGACCGGCGTCGGCCAGATGGCGACGCCGCTCGTGGCGCCGGCTATTGCCAATGCGGTTGCCGAACTCGCCGGCGTCCGGTTGCGTGAAACTCCGATGACTTCTCAACGCGTAAAGAAGGCGCTGGGGTAGCCGGCGGGCGGGCGTTCCTGCCTTGAGGACGCGCCGCGCGTGCGGCGGATCATACGCATCGGCGGCACGCGCCACGGCATACGAGTTAGGCACCTGGCACCGCCGGCCGCCGAAGGGATTTGGTCCGCTCGCCGGAGAGCCTAGGCTTGCTGGTACTGTGAGATTCCAGCTTCCGGACTTCATGGCCGACAGCTCGATAGGCACGTGCCAGACCGAACCCCGTCCCAGCCGCAGGGTGACTATAGACATCTCCGGCATTTGGCGGCTTCGGCGGCAGCTTGCATAGCTTTCGAGCCGGAAATTCAGACCTGCTTTCGACGCTGGCCCCCATGCGGCGAATCCAGCGCGCTCCACCGAGCTGGCTCGGCGGTCTGGTGCGCGCCTCCTCCCTTGGGAAATTACAGCAGATAACTCAGAGTTATAGTGCCAGTGTTCCGACGAGAGATCGAGAACTTGGTTGGTCGATTTCCGCTTCGGGGCGCTTTGCGGACTCAAGTCGGGCATCCTTCCATGTCCGAGTTGGGCCGAGAGCAGACTCCCGCAGTGCAGCCAAACGGTGCCTCCATTCGACCACAACGTCGGCGGGGGCAGCGGCTTGCTCTCCTGTTCAATCATTTCGCCAGGCTGGGGCGGCAGCCTATTTGGTGCCGCCAATTCCCCGTTTCCATTGCTGGAATCTTTGGTCGGAGGCGAGGCCGCGGTTGAGTGTGATAGGGTGGAATCCTGTTCGTCCCGGTAATTTTCTGGGCATCGTATACTGCAGCCCATTGCGGTACTGAGCAGTGGTCGCGTTGTTGAGCTTCCGCGGCGCCGGCGAGTGAACGGTGACTTTCGATGTCTGAATGGTGAGGTTTCCGGCGCTCGCGCTGTTGGCGGTCAGAGCAAGCACCGCCAGCGCGCCGCTCAATAGACGGATTGTCGAAATGCGCGACATGTTTAGCCTCGGCGTATCTTGCCATTCCTTCTCGATCAGCGCAGCGAGAGGATCAGTTTGCCGGCGAGAACTTGTCGCCGGCAAGCCGTCAGATTTGGGTCCGCGGCTGATAGTTAACCCACCCGTGCCTGGCTGCCTGCATCGCCCTGAGCAGGGCAGCTTGCGCCGCATCCGCCTCATGACCAACACTCCCACTCAAGAACCTATGGTGTGGATGAGCACTGGCTGGAACCGGCAAGGCGATGCCGAGCGACAGGATGACGATTGCCGTGCGGGTAAACTTTGAGGTGCTGAACATTTGTAGTCTCCGTTTTGATCGGGCGTGAATTGAGGTCTCATTTTCAGCTATCGCTAGTCAGCACGCCTCCCGACCAGCAGCTGCTTCTCTTTCGTCGTTACACGAGAGCCTCAGGTTTACGGCCGCTCATGCAATCAGCTATTTCGTGATCGTCATCACAATGGCCAGTCGCGGCTGGACCGGGATCGCCCTTGTCCAGCTCGTTAAAACTTACCGACTGTAACGGGATATGGGCATATGGCCGTTTCCGGCGGCATATCAGCCCCTCGGCAAGTCGCCGATGGTCCGCTTAGGGTCAAAACCCGGAAAACCTCATAACAAGCAAATGTCTTCCGCTCCACCCCGATAGCGGACCTCCCCATCTCCTCAATTTTTCTCATTGTCCTTGCAGTGCCGCGGTTCCCCATCGCCCAGGACATCCAGGGCCGCCGGGTGCTGACGGTCTTTACGCCAGTGACGCCGCTCGCTGGCTGGTCTTCGCCGAGTTGCCAGCCGACGAGGGTTGATGAAATGCCGGCAGGAGATCTGCGAGGCCCTCATGAAGGGGGACCGGGGCATGCAGAAGATCGCCCGGGAATTGAGCGTCGGCGTCAGCGTCGTCCAGCGAGTGAAGGCGAGCCTGAACGGAAGGGCGCGATGATTTGAGTTGCATCAATGGGCGGGCTGGGTGTCTCAGTGGCTAGTTCTTGTTGGATGCGACCTAATCGCAACAGACCTACCCTCCTGCGCAACTTCTCTGCCTCGGATTGAACCGCCGCCAAGTTGATCGCTACCTCGCCAACGACATCAAACAACGGCACCCCGGCAATTTGCAGCATCCCAGAAGCGGCGAAGATCAACCCCGCTATGCTGATAGCTCTCCCCCATCTTATTATCGTGGTGTTGACAGCCACGGTCCCCTCCTAATGCGGCCAATTTGACATAAAGTCTTTGCATTACCGCTAAGTCAGCTCCGGCGATTGAATTCAATATTTTAGCGAACTGGTAACCGAGATTGTCACCAATACCCAGGGACCCCCGGTATGAGTTTAGCGCACATGATGCGGCGGTCATGCGGACCGGGCTGGCTCGGGCGAAGGCGTCCGGAAACAGATTAGGTAGGCCACGGATCGGCGCCGACAAGGAGACCAGGATTCGCGAGTTGCTTCGCCAGGGCGTCGTGATCGTTCGGATCGGAAAGACGGTCGGATGCGGGACCGGCGTGGTGCAGAGGATCAGGACGGAGATGGCGCGATGACCGCGGCCAAGATCGCCGAGCTGAACGATCACCTGCGACGCACCTTCACCGGCGGAAGGGTCACCATGACCGCAGCCGTCGCGGCCCTCGATCCGGCCGAGAAGATCAAAGTGTTGGAGAGCGTCCGGGCGTTCACCGACTTCAACCCTGACAACAACCCCCACGGTGAGAACGACTTCGGCGTCGTGACCGTCAAGTACGAGCAGTACTTCTGGAAGGCCGACTACTACGACCTGACGGTGACCTACGGGTCCGAGGATCCGAGCGATCCGACAATTACGACCCGCGTTCTCACGGTGGGCCGCATGGACGACTACTGAGAGGGATCAGTGCTTGACCGCCCTGGCGGGGTCCGGGGGCGGTGGCAGCCGGCGTGATGATGGGCGCCGACCGGTTTGACACCGAAAGCAGACATCCTTCTCAGCCGGCGGACCTTCAGCAATGGGCCAATTCCATACTGTCGCACCGCAACAAAGGCCGGTCTTACTCGATCACCTATTCCGCCAGCGACGGGTCCAGCACCCGGACGATGCGCCGGATCTTGAGGCCAGCCGTGTAGGCGTTGGTTTTCTTGACCCACTCGCCGTAGGTCGCTTCGTCATCGACGACAATCACGCTAAACAGCTTCTCCTCGGTCGCATAGGTACATAGCCAGTGATATCGGCCCGCCAACTCGGAGATGGCGTTCACCGAAATCCGGGCGTGCCACGCAACCTCTTTGTCGTTGGCAAGATTGAAAGTGGGCGGGCGGTCGCGTTCCACCAAGAGCTTGATCATGTCATATTCCCCTGCTGTGCTAATGTTCGATTTTGCGGACCGAAGGCTGCCAATGGCTCTGGCTTTGGGCCTCACTTATGGAATTGCGGCGTATGTTATCCTCCCGCGTGCCGTTCGCATGGGCCTGAAGATCCTCCAGCGCAAACTTATACCTCGGTTGCCAACAGCGGACTCTCTTCCCATGCCTCAATAGGGTGAGTACCCCTCGCGTCGTCAGCTTTGTTGCTTCGCGACCTCCAAGGCACCGTTTGCGAACGCGCTGGCATAGCGCGCTAGTGTTGCGGCATCGATCGCCTCCGGCCAGCGGTCGGATACGTTGTGATAGAGGTCACTGCCACACACGAGTGTCACGAACCGCCCGCCACCTTGCTGCACGGCACGGACTTCTCCGCGAGCCGCGGAACCGTGCTGCTCTTTAGCGTTCACGGCGAGCCCTTCCTTCTCCATTGCTCGGACGGCCCATTGTTCAAGCTCGTCGTCGGATGCGTGGATAAGATTTGGCTGTCCCGGTGCACCGATGTCGGAGCCAAAGAAAATCCACATGTACGCGCGCTTCACAAGGTCTCCTCGGCGTTTGAGATACGCATCAATTCCTAGAAATCCGAGCTCGTGACCGCTCAAGGCAACGAAGAAGGCGTCGCGCGCCGGCCTGCCAGTAGCTAGGATTCGAATCGCTTCCAGCCAACACGCAAGACGGCTCCCCTGCTCACTCGCGCATTGCCACCAGCCACTGCGCGGTGCCATGAAGACGAGCGGCGCCAGCGCCGGGTTGCTGCCTGCGATTTTGACCGCGACGTTGAAGGCTTGCACGACCGTCCGAGTTACGTGAGCAACGAGCGTCGCCTCGGCGCGCTGCTGGGCCTGCTCCTTCAGCCACTCGCTTTCGATGCTCGATACTTGCACAGTGGGCTGTCATTCGGCGTGCAATTTTGACCCCCTAAAGGGGGGTATCGGCGTCCAAAATTGACCCCCTGCAATCAAGTCTGATGCCACGGGTCGGCGCCGACAAGGAGACCAGGATTCGGGAACTACTCAGCGAGGGTGTCGGGATAGTTCGGATCGGAAAGACCGTCGGCTGCGAAACGGGAGTGGTTCAACGGATCAGAACGGAGATGTCCGCCCAATAGGTCGATGTGTATCGATGTCCACTTTGATACCGTAATCAGACTCCTTCAATAGCCGGCGAAGCGTCTGCAGTGGGCCAGAAGCGGTCATCTCGGCAAGGGATTTTTGCTGGCCGACGGCACCGGTCGGCAGTAGGGCAAGCCCCAACGCCGAAATTGCAAGTATGCTAGGAACGTCACGACGTTCATGGACTGCTCCGCCAGCGTGACCGTAGTCGCGTCGGCCATGGCACAGAACCGATAATCGAACGCGTTGGGATCGTCGACCTCCTGTCCGTCAATAGACGTGATCAGATCGCCGGTATTCAGCGGGAGACGCCCTAGGCGGGGTTGGGCGGATTGCCACCTCGCCGCGCCTGCCGAAAACAACGATCTCGGTCGATTCCCGGTCCGTCTTGATCACATAGTTGTAGCCGTCGAGCAGGCGATAAATCACCCGTCCGAACGAGCCCGAATAGGTTCCGCTGGCAGCCGCGTCGAGGGGAATTGCGGTGCGGTATCGAACGTTGAAAGTCGCAGCAAGCGCCGAAAGAACATCGGAGATCGCATCCTGGCTGGTGGTGATACGAACCGCCGTTAGGCTGCCTACGACTTGGACTTCAGCGTGCGCAGGCGCAAAAGGGCCGCAAATGAGAGCGGTCCACAGGCCGAAGGCACATCGACGTTGGCGCATGATGTCGCGCTGTGCGGTCGGCGATGCATCAAGCAGCGACGGGTTTGTCCGCATGGCATTTCCCGCTGATGTTGATTGGTTAGGCGTTTTTTGCGGCTGAACTTGCTCCGCGATGATGATGAACCGACCATGGCTGGCTCAGAGTGATGCCGTGCGGTCATAACGCTCGCCATATGAGATCACCACATTGGGGTGACCTACCGCATTCGCCGTGAGCGTCCATCGACGCGAAATGCTCGAGCACGAACCTGCGTTCAATAGCGCGCCGCAACCAAAGACACGCTATTTCATTGATCGGTCGGGCGCAGGTGGCGCTTCGAGCCGAAAAGACTGTGTACTGTGCTTCACAGCTCGGGCAGCTGAGGGAAACCCACTCGGAAGTGGGGTTCCCTGTCCAGCTTATGACGGCTTAGCGTTCAGCGATGATCATCACGGTCGGCGCGACGATCGCGGTCACAACGTGTTCGCATGAAGACCGGGTCGTCGTTGTCGCCGTGGCCCAGAACCGGCATGTCGTCCGCAAGGCATTTATCGTCGTGCTCGGCGGTGTATACGGCGATACAGCCGGTCGTTGACGTGGCGCCGCAAATCCCGCCGCCGGAATTGATCGGCACGTAGACTTGGTTCTTGAGCATGTCGGCGGCGACCGAATGTGAGCCGGTTTGTGTCGCCGCAGCTGCGTCCTGGTTTCCGTTGGGATCGACCACGCCGAGGGTATTTTCTCCCGTAAAGAAGTATTGATTGTCCCCGGGGTTGTACCAGATCTCGTCGCCGAATATGCCGGGAAGCTTTTTGCGGGTGCCGCCCGTACGGTCGTCGATGATCACCGATCCTGTTCCCGGCCCATTTCCGGAGCCGCAGCCCAGCGCAATCTGGTGATCGGGGCCGATCGTCAGCCCGGCGTTTCCGACGCAGGTAGGATCAACGGAGATCACCTTTTCGACATGGAAGGGTGCGTCCCTCGAGATCACCACGAGCACACCAGGAAGCGAGTTCTGCAGGGTGGAGTTGAAGGTTGCCGGGATGTTCAGATAGAATTTGCGCGTTCGCGGATCGTACTTGCATTGCTCGATCCCGTTGGCAATAACGCCGCCATTGGGATCCGTCGAGCCTGACAGGAACGAGATTTTCCCCAGCAGCTTATGCGACTCGGTGGACCAGAAGGTGATGAAACTATCGATCGGGTCGTCGTTTGCCACCAACACGACCTCGTGACCGACATCTTCGCAAAGCTCGTCGGCTCTTCGTTGTCCACCTGTAACCATCACTGCGGTAGTGGCCCCTGTCTTTAGATCGATCACCTTGACCGTGCTGTCAGGACTGCACGTGAATGGCGCCGAAGTCGTGCAATCGGAGGGAGCATCACCGGCCCAAACTTCTTTATGGTCAACGATGATGGTCCCATCGGGACCGGAAGCGGCGCCGGGGTTCGCGCGTACGCCGGCGAAGGGCGGATTTGCAGTGAGTTGCTTTAACGTGTTGGTGCTCGTATCGACGACCTCGATCGCCCTGTTCGTGCGGTCGGCGAGGACGTAGGTATGGATGTCCGCATCGACGAAGCCGATGTCGAACGACTTGAGGCCGCCAGGCACGGTGATGATCTTCGTAGGTTTGAAAATCTCGTCAGCGATGGCGCTTCCAACCATCGTGGACATGCAAGGCACGAGGATACTCAAGAGACACGCAAAGACTTTATGACTTATCACACCCTCCCTGTTGCACTAATGTTGTGAAAATTTCGCGATAGAATGAAGCTTCGCCGGGAACAGCATTCCTCCTCAAGCGGCGAAGATTTGAAACTATGACTCCGCGGCCGTGACCATGACAAGACGGTTGGAAGAAAAAGCCGACTTTTTGTTTGGTGAAACGATCCAAGGCCAGATAGATCAGCAATTATGGTGGGCGCTCATAATGGGGGATAGAATAAAATTATCTCGGTACGCAATTGATCGCCGAATGTGCTTCAACACCGTGTCGCCCGGTGCTCTGATACTCTTGCTCGCTCGGAATCTTTGGTAGGTCCCGAGCCGCGTCTTCCGGCCGCGGAAACCTGCGCTTCGTCGCAAGCCGCGCTCGGCGCGGTAGGCGACGCGGATGCCGCCGAAACAGATCGAAAGCCGGCAGCGGTCGGCCGCCTCGCCGGCTTTGCTGACCGCGTCGAGCGTCTTGCTGGCGCGTCGGATTCACCTCGATCAGCGGACTCTCTGTCCGACGGCCGGCGTGGCAGGTTGGCGCCCAACCGGACTCTCTGAATCATGACACGTTCTTCAAGGCGAGCGGTCGGTCTGATGCCCCTCTCGACACGGCTAGTCGCTGTGGCGTCTTAGTCCCAATAATATGACGCCGGCACATCGCTCCAACAGTCTTGCCGTTGCAAGTGCGACACGAAGGTCGAAACGGGCAATCCGGCCTCTTTGAAACAGATCGGTGGCACGGCGCAAAAGTGTACTCGCGAGCCGAAAGAGGGCGAGGGCCCCCCAGCGGCGAGCACTATCGAAGGCGAGCTTGGGCGAGGGGATTATGGACATCGTCCCCTCCTTTGGGTCGCCAGCCGGCCGTGACACGCACGGGGCGTGACGGGCACAATATGGATCGAAATGACGATCCCTTCTCTCGATTGGTCACACCCCCGCGATCGCGAGCTCGACGATGCGCACCAGAACCAGCCCGGCCGCCACAATGAGGTAGCCGCGCAGGACGATGAGCCAAATGCGGCTCAAGGTCGTCAGCCTGGCCGGTGGCAGCTCGCCGAGCGGCGGCATCCGCCAGAAGTTGCGGTCGCGCTGCATTTGCTCGGTTGGCGGAATGCTGGCTTGCGATGCCGTCGTCGGCACAAATACAGGTTCGGCCAGCCGCACGCCCATAGCTATCATAACGGCGACAATGCTGCCGCCGACGAGGATTGTCACGATCTCCGTCTCGGTGATGCCTGGGAAGAGGACCGCAAGCGTCAAGATCAGCGACAGCATCACCAGGACCGCGATGATGGCGCCCGTGAAGAGGTTGAGCCCGCGCGAGTTGACCCACGGCCCCAGCACGGCCCGGTCATTGCAGAGCAGAAGGAGGAATACCGTGGCACTCGGCAGCAGGACGCCGGCCAGCGCCTGGACCGCATTGGTCAGAAGCCCAAGCGGCGTGCCCGGGGTGAGGACGAGCACCGCGGACAAGAGGATCAAGCCGAAATAGACGCCGTAGAACCCCTTGGCGTCCTGTACTTTTCGATGCAGGGAATGGTGCAATGACAGCACGTCCCCGATCGCATAGGCGGTCGAAAGAGAAACCGCCGCGGCGCCGATGATGCAGGCATCGATGAGCGCAAGCGTGAACAGGATTGCCGGCAACCGTCCGGCATATTTCTCCAGGCCGGCCGCGACCGCGCCGGTGTCGGCGAAGTTGCCGGCCTCGGGCTGGCCGGAAAAGATTTCGGCCGCGAAGCCCATCATGGCGACCGCCCCGATCATCACAAAGACGATGCCGATCCAGAGGTCCAGCCGCTCGTATTTGATGAAGCGAGGTGTGATGCGCTTGTCGACCACGTAGCTCTGCTGGAAGAACAGCTGCCAAGGCGCCACGGTGGTTCCCACGATGGCGATGATGACCAGCATCACCTCATTCAACGGAGCACCTTCGGGCATCTGCGGCACCACAAAGTCGTGCACGAGTTGCCCAACCGGTGGGTGAGCCAGCAAGATGACGGGAACCAGCAGGAAGCTGCCGAGCGCCAGGAGAACGGCGAAGCGCTCGAAGCGGCGAAAGTCGCCCGTGCTCACCGCGAGCATGACCAGAGCGGCGGCGCCCAGCACGCCAAGGTTCCGCGGCAGTCCCAGATAGTCGAATGCCAGGCTGATGCCGATGAATTCGGTCACGATGGTGAGCCCGTTGAGCAAGAACAGGTCGATGACGCTGAAGGCGCCCCAGAACTTGCCGAAGCGCTCCAGGATCAAGCGGGCGTGACCGACGCCGGAGACGGCGCCGAGCCGCAACACCATCTCCTGATTGACGTAGAGCACCGGGATCAGGAGCATCAGGGTCCACAGCAAGGTCGTGCCGTAGTTCTGCCCGGCCTGGGTATAGGTGCTGAAGGCACCCGCGTCGTTGTCGCCCACCATCACTATGAGCCCCGGCCCAAGGATGGCGAGAAGCGTCATGACGCGCGCGCGCCAACCGGTGCGCGGGCCGTGGTCGCCATGGCGGATGGTGCCGAAGGCACCGTTGATGTCGCCGATATGCGCCTCGTCCAGGGCCGCGGTCCGATAGATCGGCGCACGCACCTCAGGGACGGTCTGGTTGATCTCGTTCATGGCTCACCTCCATTTGCCGTCCGTCGCGGCACCGAGGCGAGCAGAGAGCCTCAAGGCTCCGCGCGACCTCGGCCGGGATTGATCACGGCCATTCGACTATCGGGCTCATTCCCCATCGGGGTTCCCGCTGCCGCGCCCGAGCGCCCGGCAGCGGGGCAACTAGGTTGTTCGTTCATTTGCGTATCCTCGTTTCACGCCGCGGCGCCGACCAGCCGCCGCTGCCTTGTTTCCAGTACAACTTGGTCCCGGCGCCCCGGCCAAGGCCTGGTCCGCGGGCTCGATCTGCCAATAACACTCGAGCCGGCCGCCAGACGTGCGCCAGTGGCTCGCGAGCCGCGGCCGCGCCGTGGCCGGATTTACGGCCTGACGGCGGCTCAAACGATTGTCATTGCAATGGGCGGGCGCCGTCTTCGGCAGCGCACGCAGGCGGAGGGCTTCGATTCTCGCGAGGTTCCTGATCATTGCTCACCTCCATCCGCGCACAACGCGGGTCGGTGAGCGCAGGCCGATCGGTCAGGCCCGATCGCCAACCCTCACGCGGCCGCTGCTGCCGCGGTCAATCCAGATGTTTGGCGATGACCCGATCGAAACCATCAGGCCACTGCCGTCGAAGGGGGTACTGCCCATCTGCTCGTCGGTTGGAGTTATCGTTTGGTTCGGGGGGTCGCCAAGCCGTCGACTTTAGCGACCGTTTGCCAATTAGTCCTCGTGTCCTTGGCTGTCAAGAATTTTTATGTATCCACCCGGGGGGATCGTTGCTATCCTCCCCCCTGGATAATAAGAGAGGCCAAGGGAGGCTATGACCCACCAGCACCACCCCGAGATCATCAAGCGGCTCAAGCGGGCCGACGGCCATCTGCAAACGATCATCAGGATGATCGAGGCGGGCCGGCCGTGCGTCGAGCTGGCCCAGCAGCTGCAGGCGGTCGAGAGCGCGGTCATGAATGCGAAGAAGGCCCTGATCCACGATCACATCGACCACTGCCTCGATCAGTCGATCAGGGTCCCGGGCCGCAAGGGCAATGCGGCCTTGCGGGAGTTCCGGGCCGTCACAAAATACCTGTGAATGCCCGCCTGGCATCGGCGGTGCACCTGCCTGCAAACGAGGTTGCCACGCGAGGCTGCCATGACGGACGACACCAGCGCAGGAACGCCGCTGCGGCACCGCCACGTGTTCCTGGGAGCGGAGCACGAGCAGAGCGAGCGCAAGACGTGGGCCGTCATCTGGCTCTGCGGCGCCATGATGATCGCCGAGATCGTGGGCGGCCTCATGTTCGGCTCGATCGCGCTGGTCGCCGACGGTATGCATATGAGCACCCATGCGGGCGCGCTCCTGCTGGCGGCGCTGGCCTACAGCTACGCCCGGCGACATGCGGACGATCCGGGCTTCACGTTCGGAACCGGGAAGCTCGGCGACCTCGCCGGCTTCGCCAGCGCCATCATCCTCATCATGATCGCGCTGCTGATCGGCTACGAATCCGTGAGCCGGATTTTTGCGCCGGTGCCGATCCACTTTGCCGAGGCCATTCCGATCGCCTGCGTCGGCCTCGCCGTCAACATTGCCAGCGCCCTCATTTTAAGCGGCGGCGGCCATCATCAGGGGCATGATCACGGACACCACCATGGACAAGACGCGTACGACCATGACGGGTCGCATGCCATCGTGGCCGGCGGGCGGACCGTGCTCGTCGAGGTGTTTGAGGAGAACGTGCCGCCACGCTTCCGGATGCGGGTGCAGGCAGGTCCGGCACTGGCGGCTGGCTTTACCTCGATCGCGACTGTGCGGCCGGATGGAGCGCGCCAAGTCTTCACCATGGTGGCACGCGACGGCCACCTCGAATCCGTCGAGGAAATTCCCGAGCCACACGCCTTCACGGCGCATGTGCACATCGACAGAGAGGATCATTTGGTCGAGTTCGAGGAGCACGAGCACGGGTCCGCGAGCCTGTCGCGCGACTACAATATGCAAGCCGCCATTGTCCACGTCATTGCGGACGCCGCCGTCTCGGTGCTGGTCATCGTCGGTCTCGTGCTCGCCCTCGCCTTCGGCTGGCTGTTCATGGACCCGCTGGCCGGCATCGTCGGGGCCTGTGTCATCGCCAGCTGGGCCTATGGCCTGATCCGCAACACCGCCGCGATCCTGCTGGACATGAGTCCCGACCGCGACATGGCGGGCCGGATTCGGCAAGCCATCGAGAGCCAGGGCGACCAGCTCGCCGACCTTCATCTTTGGCGCCTGGGTCCCGGACACCTTGCGGCCATCGTCTCGGTGGTCACCAAGCAGGACCGCGACCCGGACTATTACCGCGCCCGGCTGGCGCGGTTCCGCTCGCTCTCGCACCTCACCGTCGAGGTGAAGGTTTCTCCATAGGTCGACCGATGAAACCTTCATCGGACCCGCGACGGTCAACTCGGACACTCTTCACCATCCCATTGCTGTTCTTGCAAACGATATGGGTATTTTTGCTCGTACGCTAAGATAATTCATTTTTGCAGATCAGCTCGCCGGCTGCTGTTGTTTATGTCCCGTTAGTGACTCAGTCGCTGCGCTGCCGAAAGCAATACGAAGTTCCGCCGTCAACGCGCTCCCTTCCGCGTCCGATTTCAAGACCGCCGATTAGTTCGGGTTGTAGATGAACGGATCACCGGGCCGCCCCCGGTGGGCCGCTTGGGCGACCCGCAGACCCATCGATTGAATGAGGTTACCAAGCGCCTTGCGCATGGACGCCTAGCAAGCCGCCCGGTGCGAACGCGGCCGGAAAGGTGAGCGCGTAGGGAATTATGACGAGCGCCGTGAAGAGATCTCCATTTGCGAGCACCAACAGCGCGCGCGAGCGCAGAACAGCAAAGCCTCGAGCCGGTTCCGTTCGGGCCGGCGCCGTTGATCGAGGGGGAAGATGCGGGCGCTTATGACGAGCTGCTGGTCCGCGTCTCCACGGCGGTCAGGCCGGCCGATATCTTCGAGGAGATCTGGGTGCGCGACATCGTCGACCTGGTCTGGGAGGCGTTTCGCCTGCGCCGCCTCAAGGCGTGCCTGATGACGGCGGGCGCCCGCAAGGCGCTGGTGAAGGATTTGGCGCCGGTGGTCGGCTGGGCCCAGGCGGATGGGCTCGCCAGAGGCTGGGCGGCGCGCCAGCCCGGCGCCATCGGGGCGGTCGAGGAGCATCTCGCCGCCGCCGGCATCGGGCTCGAAGGCGTCGCGGCGCAAGGCCTGTGCGTCGAGCTCGGCAATATCGAGCGCATCGAGCGCATGATCATGGCGGCGGAAGCGCGCCGCAATGCCGCCTTGCGCGAGATCGACCGCCATCGCGACACGCTCGGCCGGCAATTGCGGCAGGCCGTGCTGGAGGCCGAGGCCGAGGAGGTGGGGCGCGCCGGTGAGGGAGACGCGGCGGAGCGGGCCGCATGACGCAGGCCTGTGATGGTCCGCAGACGGCGCGGCGCACTGGGCCGCGCACACCCAGTGGCAAAGCGCGGGTGGCGCGCAATGGCCTGCGCCACGGCTTGAGCCCGCCGGTTCTCGCCGATCCGGCGACAACCGCCGCTGTTGGGGCATTGGCGCAACAAATCACCAAAGACGCTCCAGGCGCCGCTACCGAGGTCGAGGAGCTCGCGCGCGCCGTGGCCCAAGCACAGATCGATCTCATCCGGGTCCGGCGCGTGCGCCGCAATCTGCTCGCTGCGGCTTTCGCCGAAGTCGCGGGCCGCGCCAAAGGGACGGCCGCGAGCCGTCCGGCGTCGCCGCTCTCGCATCTGGCAGTGCGGCTCGGCGCTCGATCGCTACGAGCGACGCGCCCTCTCGCGCCGCAAGTTTGCCATCCGGGCCTTCCACGCGGCGCCCGGCTAGCCGTGCGCTTAACCAAGGTCGGATGGATCGGTTCGTTCGTAGGGGCGACCCTTGTGGTCGCCCTTCAGGCCAATCCCGCAGCGAGGAGGGCGGGCACAAGGCCCGCCCCTACGCACCGCCAATTCGAAGATGCGTCGGACTGGCGGTCGCGCCGATGGGCTCCATTTTGGCCGAGCAATTTCGATTTCTTCAATGAAATCAGAGAACGAACGAATCACTCGGTCTTGCAACCAGGGCTCCGGGCGCCCGCGCCCTCACTTCGGCCGCGGCTTGAAATAGCGCAGGTCGGGCGGCGGCTGGTCCTTCTGCGAGGGCATCAGCAAGCCGTCGGCGCTGAGCACATAATGCTGGTCGCCGATCAGCACATGATAGTTGGTCTCGCAATACTCCTCGGTCCAGGACACCAGCGGATCCGCCACGCGCCGGTAGTTCTTCATCACGGTCCAGGGCCGCGTCAGGGCGTGGTCGAGCACCGTGACCTCGTCATGGGCAACCTGCGGATCGGCCTTGTCGATGAAGATACGCTCCTTGACGACGGTCTGGTTGTCCTCGTGCAGCGGCAGTCCGCTGCCGTCGAACAGGCGCGGGCCGCGGAAGCCGCGGGTCTCGACCTCGAGGACGTCGAAATGGCCGTCGCCCTTGCTGTCGATCCACTTGCCGATGGAATAGCCCAGCAAGCTGGGCTCGAGCTCCGCCGGCCATTCGCGCCCATCGGTGAAGATGCGGCGATCGTCCAGGATGTGGTCCATCAGGATGTAAGTGGTGTCGGGCGTGATGATGAACTCCGTCTCCCCGTAGGCGTTGGTGACGCGCGGCATCCCGGGGGAGAGGCATACGGTCGTGGTGGCGCCGCCGCCGCCGGCCGCCTGCTGCTTGAGATTGGCCTCGAACTTGGCCTGATACTCCGCGGTCAGCGGCGCCTGCTGGCCGCGGCCGGCGGGCTTGCTGATGTCGAAGCGGCCGGGACCGCCGATCGGGCGCCATTGGCCGCCGAGGTCCGGATATTTCGAGTAATCGAGGATCTGGGCGCCGGCTGCAGCCGAGAACGCGGCCGAGGCGATGACGCAGATGAGCGCGCGGGCGAGCATGATGGTTCCCCTTACTTCTGCGGCTGCTTGAAATAGCGCAGATCGGGCGGCGGCTGATCCTTCTTGGTCGGCATCAGGTTGCGGTCGGCGCTGAGCATGTAGGGCTCCTTGCCGATCTCGACGTGATCGTTGTTCTCGAAGCAGCTGATCTCGCGCCAATAGGGCCGCGGCTCCTGCACCCGGCGATAGTTCTTCATCACGGTCCAGGGACGCGTCAGTGCGTGATCGATCACCGTGACCTCGTCGTGCGCGATCTCGTGATCGGCCTTGTCGACGTAGATGCGCTCCTTGACGATGGTCTGGTTGTCGAGGTGGAGCGGCAGGCCGCTGGTGTCGTACGAGCGCGGTCCCTTGAAGCCGCGCGTCTCGATCTCGAGCAGGTCGAAGTGGCCGTCTTGATTGGTGTCGATCCAGTGGCCGATCGAGTAGCCGATGAAGGTATGCGGCAGATCGGCCGGCCAATCGCGTCCGTCGGTGAAGATGCGGCGATTGTCGTGGATGTGCTGCGTCAGGATGTGGACGCTGCCGCGGGCGATGACGAACTCCATCTGGCCATAGCCGTTGGTGACGCGCGGCATGCCCGGCGATTGGCACACCCAGTCGCGGTCCCAGCCCTGCCCGCCGGCCTCCTGGTCCGCCACATTGGCCTTGAAGATCGTCTGATATTCAGGCGTGAGCGGCGCTTCCTGCTCCGGACCCCAGGGCTTGCTGATGTCGTACCGGCCGGGGCCGCCGATCGGCAGCCACTGGCCCTTGAGGTCCGGATATTTCGAGTAATCGAAGATTTGCGCGCCGGCACCCGATATCGACAGTGCCGTCAATGCGATCGCACCGAGCAAGCCGCGGTAAGCCATGATGGTTCCCTCGATTGTTTCCCCATCGCCTGGCCGATCCAGCCCGTTCCGCCGCTTTGTCCGCGACCGGGGGCTTGTCGTCGGCGCGCGCATCCAGGTGCGCCCGCCGCCGGCCTTGCGATGAATCTATACCGGTTACGGGCCAGCACGGAAGGGCCCGCACAATCGAACCGAATGTGATCGCCGTCACAGCAATGGGGCTCCCGGGCGCTGGAAAGCATTACAACTGCCGGTTATAAGCTCGCAGTCGTGGGCTTCATGCAAGCGGAGTGATGACGATGCGACAGATATTGATGCCGGTCGGTGCGCTCTCTCTATTGCTCGTGGTTGGGGCGGCGGCGACCTTGGCGGCCCCGGGGGACAGGCGGGCAGCACGGCAGGAAGGTCCCTGCGGGCAGGTCACGGCAGCCTGCGAGAGCGCCGGTTTTGCGCGCGGCAATGCCAAAGGCGGTGCCGGGCTGCAGGTGGATTGCATCGGTCCCATCATGCAGGGGACCAATCAACCGCGGAAAGCGCGCTTGCCGTTGCCGAACGTCGATCCGCAGGTGGTCGCGGCCTGCAAGGCGAGCAATCCAGAATTCGGGCAGGGCAGAGGCCCGGGACCGGCCGCGGCCCCGGTGGTGCAGGCCCCGCCGGCGAGCCCGGCCGCACCGGTTGCGGCAGCGCCAGCCCCGCAGGCGTCCGCCGGTGGTCCCAAGCGGCCGAACATCATCTTCATCCTGACCGACGACCTGGCCTTGAATCTCGTCCAGTACATGCCGCATGTCGTCAAGATGCAGCGGGACGGCGTGACCTTCGCCAACTACTTCGTCACCGATTCGCTGTGCTGCCCGTCGCGCTCCTCGATCTTCACCGGGCGCTTCCCGCACGACACCGGCATCTTCCGCAATACCGGCAATGACGGCGGCTTCCTGGCGTTCCACAACCGTCATCACGAGCAGATGACCTTCGCGACCGCGCTCGCGACCGCCGGCTACCGCACCGCCATGCTGGGCAAATATCTCAACGGCTACAAGCCGCAGATCAATCCGCCCGAGCCCGGCTGGAGCCTGTGGGAGGTGGCCGGCAACGGCTATCCGCAGTTCCACTACGACTTCAGCGACAACGGCAAATTCCTGCGCGCCGGCAACCAGCCGAGCGAATACCTGACCGATGTGCTGGCCGCCAAGGCGGTGGATTTCGTCAAGCAGTCGGCCGGACAGCCGTTCGCCATCGAGGTCGCGACCTTCTCGCCGCACGCGCCCTATACGCCGGCGCCGCGCGACGCCAACGCGTTCCCGGATCTGCGCGCCCCGCGCTCCGCGGCATTCAATGTGGCTCCGGATCCCGCCGCGCCGGCGTGGCTGCGTACCCATCCGGCGCTCACCGATGCCGACATGGCCGGCATCGATCGCGATTTCCGCAAGCGCGCCCAGTCGGTTCAGGCGGTCGACAAGATGATCGGCGAGCTCGAGGAGGCGGTGGCCTCGATCGGCGAGGCGAACAATACCTATTTCGTGTTCAGCTCCGACAACGGCTATCACATGGGCGAGCACCGTCTGATGCCCGGAAAGATGACCGCCTTCGATACCGATATCCATGTGCCGCTGATCGTCACCGGGCCCGGCGTCGCGCCCGGGCGGGTGGTGCAGGAGATCGCCGACAATATCGATCTCAACCCGACCTTCACCGAGATCGGCGCCGCCGCCACCGCCGCCAATGTGGACGGCCGCAGCTTGGTGCCATTCTTGCACGGGCAGACGGTCACCGAGTGGCGCAAGGCGGCACTGGTCGAGCACCATGGCCATCTCACGGATCGCGCCGATCCGGACTTCCCCCCAATGCGTAGCGGCAATCCGCCGAGCTATGAGGCGATCCGCGGCGCCACCTGGGTCTATGTCGAGTACGATGGCGGCGAGAAGGAATACTACGACCGCACCACCGATCCGGACGAGCTGCACAACACCTATGCGTCGCTTCCCGCCGACCAGAAGACGTCGCTGCACGCCATGGTGATGGGCATGCAGAACTGCCACGATGCGCAAAGCTGCTCGGCCGTCGACGGCTCCGGCCGCAGCACGGCGCGGAAATAGCTGGGAGATTGTCGCCGAGAGCAGCCGCAAGCGCGGCCTGCTCTTCTGCGTCAGCCCAGAGCATGATCCCGAAAAGTTGCAGACTTTTCGGATATGATTATGCGCAACGTCAAAGAGCATGATCCCGAAAAATTGCAGACTTTTCGGATATGATTGTGCGCAACGTCAAAAGACTAGAGCGCTATCCGGTTCAAACGGATCGGATCGCGCTCTAGGCTCACCCGCTCGCGGCGTTGCGGGCGATCTCGCCGGCATCGGTGAGCGCGTGCACGTTCCGGCAGAGATCGATCAGCCGGTCGGTCCGGCCGGCGGACAATATTCCGGCCGTCAAGCCGCGGAATTTTTCCTCCAGCATGCGGTCGCTCATCGGATTCTCGACGCTGCCGACGGCGTGCTCGACCAGGACAGCGAGCCGCTCGCCGCTCCCGAGCAGGATCGCGACCCGCGCCTGTGCCTTGCCGAGGCCGGGATCGATGGTGGCGGCCACCCGCGCCCGCAAGCGCGCGACCGCGTCGGCCTGCACGGCCTCGTCGCTGAATTGCGCCTCGCCGGCCGCGCCCGCCACCACCGCCACGGCGGCCGCGTGATAGACGCTGAACTTGCCTTCGAGACCGGACCTCGGCTCCTTGATCGCGGTCACGTCCATCACCCGGGGATGCACCGCGACCTCGATGCGATCGATCATGTCGGGCGTGAGGTGGTGGGCGGCGCGCAGCCGCAGGCAGCCGTCGATCACCGGATGGACGACCAGGCCGCAGGCGAACGGCTTGTAGCTGTTGTTGAGGATCTCCCAGGTCGGGTCGGTGAAGGCCGCATAGTCGCACGCGGTGCTCAGCACATGGAGCCAGCCGCGCTTGGCCTCGAGCGCCGCTTCCGAGGCGGTGTAGCCCCGTTGCGCCAGCAGCGCCGCGGTGAGGCCGTTTTGCGCGGCCCGGCCGGGATGGAAGCTCTTGGTCATGGACCCGAACATTTCCTGCAATCCGACCGGCTGCGCGGCGGCGAGGCCGAGCGCCCAGCACATCTGCTGCTCGGTGAGGCCGAGCAGCTTGCCGGCCGCCGCGGCGGCGCCGAAAACGCCGGCGGTGCCGGTGATGTGCCAGCCCACCTTGTAATGCGCCGGCGTGACCGCCACCCCGATGCGGAACTCGGTCTCGATGCCGACCACCAGGGCCGCCATGAAGTCGCGCCCGTGCACCGGCATGTGCTCCGCCAGCCCCAGGATCGCCGGCGCCACCGGGGCGGCCGGATGGATCGCGGTCTCGATGTGGGTGTCGTCGAAATCGAGCACATGGGAGCTGATGCCGTTGAGCAACGCGGCATGCAGGATGTCGGCGCGCTCGCCGCGGCCGAGCAGCGTCGCCTGGCCGGGACCGAAGAACGGCGACAGCGCCGCCACGGCGTTGGTCACGGTCTGGTGGCGCGCGCCGCCGACCGCGCAGCCGACCCAATTGAGCAGCGTGCGCGCGCCTTGGTGCTGCACCGCCGCGGGCAGATCCTCGAAGCCGGTGGCGAGGATGAATCGCGCCAGCTTGCGGGTCAGGTCATGGGAGGCCTCGGCGGCCCGGCTCGCGGCTGTGCCCGCATGGTTCATGATTTTTGTCCTTCGGCATTCTTGTTGGTCGCGGCCGGCACGGAAGACCGGATGCCGCCGCGGAGCAAGTTCGGGTCGGCGCCAATTGGAAGTGGGCCCGCACGGCTCAATCCATGCTGACCCCGGTCGCCCGGATCGGTCCGGCCCACTTCTCGATCTCGCGTGCCACGAAGTCCGCCAGGTATTCGGGCGACCGGCGCTCGGGCGCCACCACCTCGATGCCGAGCTCCTGCAGCTTGGCTTGCACGTCGGGGGCGTTCATGGCGGCGACCGCGGCGGCATGCAGCTTGCCGACGACGGGGGCCGGCGTGCCCTTGGGCAGGAAGATCGCATACCAGGTCTCGACCTCGAAATCGGCGAGGCCCTGCTCCGCCGCGGTGGCGAGCATCGGCAGAATCGCCGAGCGTTGCTTCGACATGATCGCGATCGCCTTGATCAGCTTGGCCTCGATCTGCGGCACCACGCCGGCGATCGGGACGCACTGGTAGTCGAGCCGGCCCGCCAGCAGATCCTGCAGCGCCTGCCCGGTGCTGCGATAGGGAACGTGGGTGATCTGCACGCCGATCGCCGCATTGAACAGGGCGCAGCCGAGATGCGATGTGGAGCCCGCGCCGGGCGAGCCGAACTGCATGGTGGCCTGGTTGGCCTTCGCATAGGCGATGAACTCCGGCAGATTTCCGACCGGCAGGTCCCGGCGGGTGACCAGCAGAATCGGCGTGCTGGCGACCAAGGCGACCGGCGCGAAATCGGTGGCGGCGTTGTAGAGCGGCTTCTTGTAGAGCGTCTGGTTGATCGCATGGGTGCCGGCGGTGGCGAGCAGGAGCGAATAGCCGTCCGGCGCCGCCTTCATCACCCGGGCGGCGCCGATCATCCCGCCGGCGCCCCCGACATCCTCGACGATCACGGTGGCGCCCAGCTGCTCGCCGAGCCGCGGCGCGATGATCCGGCCCAGGATATCGCTGCCGCTGCCGGCCGCGAACGGCACCACCATGGTGACCGGCCGCGCCGGCCAATCCTGCGCCGCCGCCGGCGCGGTGGCGAGCAGCAGCGCAAGGGCAGCCCACATCCTGGTGTCCGGCATGCGTGGTTCTCTCAGTCCGCGGTGATGTGGGCGGCTTTGATGATCGGCCACCATTTCTCGATCTCGGCCTTCTGGTAGGCGCCGAGCGCCTGCGGGGTCTGCTGCTCGGGCGGCGGGATTTCCTGGCCGAGATCCGTCAGCTGCTGGCGTATGCGCGGATCGGCCAGCGCCGCCACCACCGCGGCGTTGAGCCGGGCGATGATCTCCTTGGGCGTGCCCTTGGGTGCCCAGATTGCGTTCCACAGCGAGATGTAGAATCCCGGCAGCCCGGCCTCGTCCACCGTCGGGATCTCGGGCGCCAAGGCGAGCCGTGTCTTGGCGGTGACCGCGAACGCCTTGATGTTGCCGGCGCGCACCTGCGGCAGCGAGTTCGAGACCTGATCGAACATCAGATCGATCTGCCCGGCGATCAGGTCCTGCATGGCGGGCGCGGCGCCCCGATAGGGCACGAACTCGAAGCTGGTACCCGAGAGGCTCTGGAAGAACGCGCCGCTGACCCGCGTACCGGCGCCGGCGGTTCCCTGCGACGCCTTGCCGGGATTGGCCTTGAGCCAGGCGATCAGCTCGGTCAGATTCTCCGCCGGGACCGCCTTCTTGGCGATGACCAGTTGCGGATTGCTGGTCAAAAGCGCGATCGGCTCGAGATCGTCGAGCAGGTTGTAGGGCAGCGCGAAGACGGCGCCGTTGAGCACATGGGTCGCCCACATGCCCATGCTCAACGTATAGCCGTCGGGCGCCGCGCGGACGGCACGGCCGACCCCGAGCGTGCCGGAGGCCCCGGACACGTCCTCGATCACGATGGGTTGCCCGAGCGAGGCCCGCATGCCCTCGGCCACGATGCGTGCGATCCGGTCGGTCGGTCCGCCGGCCGCAAACGGCACGATCATGGTGACCGGACGCGACGGATAGGTCTGGGCGCGGGCGCTGTCCGTGGCCTGCACGGCGAGAGCGATCGCGACGGCGAGAAGCAATATTCTCATGTCACTCCCTTTTGGGCCTGCCCGGTGGCGCGGGCGCCCGGGAAGGCCGAGCTTACCCACTTTTCGTTCGTCCGCGACCGGTCTGTCATCCGCATTGCGCCACATCGGGCCACCGGGACCGCAAGCGCATGGACCTGCGATCCCGGCCGCCTTGCCTCACGGCAGGTCGCGCACTTCCAGCAAGACGTCGGTGACATCGTCGGAAAAGCGCCTTTTGCGACCGGCGATCAGAACCCGCTCCGGATCTTCGGGATCGAGCGTCGCTCCTGGCATGCCATGCTCAAGCAGCGCCCGCGCGCAGCCGGCCCAGTCACCACCTTCGATCGGCTCGTTGCATGATGCCCATCCCAACGTGCCGCAGACATTGTCGCCGTGACCGTGTTCCTCCTGCCAACTCGCACCATGTTCCAGCAGAAATCGGGTCAATCCGACATTGCCGCGAAAGACAGCGAGATTCAGTGCGGACGCATTCCAGTCGCCGCCACGCACCGCCACGGGCCAACCGAGCTTGACCATCAGTCTCGCGCCTTCGTCGCCGCCCTCTGCCGTCAGATCAGGTAGCAATCTCAGCCGCGCCTCCTGGAGCGAGCCGGGCAGGTCAGGCCGTCGGGAGCGGATACGTTGGGCCTCTGCCTCGTCGCCACGCGCGCAGGCCGCAATGAACTGCTCTTCTTCGGAGATCGGTTTCGCCGCGCCACTTTCACGCAGGAGCTCGGCGACATCGCTCAGTCCGAGCTGCAATGCCAGGCTGTAGGCGCCGACACCGCTTGGCGTCGATGCCGAGGGATCGGCACCCGCCCTCAAGAGCGCCGCGACGTGCCGGCGTGATCGTCGCCGTCTGATTGCCCACAGCAGCGGCAAACCCCACTCGGCCAAGGGCGAATTACTCAGGGGCTCGTTCGGATCGGCACCATGCTGGAGCAGCAGCTCGAGCGCGGCAAAATTATCGAAGTCGAGCGCGCGGTAAAGCGCGTTGCTGCCGTCGATGCGGGCGCCGTTTTCCAACAGCAGGCGGGTGCAGGTGAAAGTCTCCAGCGAGTGGTAGAGCGATTCGCCGTCATTGGGATCGGCGCCCGCTTCGAGCAGGATTTTCGTCAGCTCGAGATCGTGATTCTTTCCCGCCGCGCCATAAAGCGCAGACAAAGGGTGATCATCGTCCGGTGCACTCACGGACGCCGGCGGCCAACGAAGGCCGATCCGCTGGTTCGGATCCGCGCCCACCGAGAGCAGAAATCTCGCGCACTGATGCAGGCGTTCGCGAAACTCCGGCACTTGGCACAGACTTGAGTGCGTGACTGCGACGAGCGGCGGCAATCGCAGCGGTCCGCCCGGTCGATTGATCCAGGCCGGATCGGCCTTGGTCGCTACCCGCAGCGCGTCTTCATCGCCGATCACACATGCAAGATAGGAGTTGCCGGCTACGACATCGGGGCTTTCGACGAGCACCCGAGCGGCAACGCGGGGATTGGCGCGATCAATTCCCCGTCCGTCGACATCGCCGGAATAGACGAGTCTGAGCCAATGCAGCACCCGGGCTGCATGATCGTCCCGCGACGCCGAGCGGACTTCGACATAGCTCCGCAGGTCCGCCCAGGAGGCAAAACCGTAGGTGCGCGCGACGCAGGACTGCGCGTCATGCAAGCGAAGCCCAATCGCCGCGATTTCCTCGTCGCTCCGGTTCGCGGCCGCAGGCAGTGCTTCACGAAACCGCGTGATCGCCTCGGGATTGCCGTCTCGGTAGAGACGGATCAAGTCTTTGGCTTGCTTCTTCAGATAGGCAAGATTCGCCCGCTCGGGCAATTTTTCCATTGGAGACCTCCGTGCATCAATTCGCCGTAGACCCGCAATACCGGCTGCACAAAGGCTCAGACGCTGTTTGACAGATGCAAGTGGGTTCCACCCTTCCCGCGGGCCCGGGAGCGGCTTGCACCGCAGACGCGACCTTATCTCCGACGGCCACGTAAATCAATCCGCGCAACCGATGCCGGCACAGTTGCCATTCGCCAGCTCAATCGCAGGGTCCCTCGGGATAAACGCACGATCGTGTCGTCCTACCGGTCGCGGACGGCGTGACATTTCGTGCGTCGGCGGCAAGCAATCGGAACCGAACCGGAGACAGAAACCGCGTCAGCAATTTTGCATTGTTGCATTTTCTGACGGAAAACCGGATTTCGCTTTTCCCGAAAATGCCGAGCCGAGCCACTCACCGGTACAGCGCGGGAACCGCGGAGGCATCCACGCTGGTCGGCGCCGGGTCGTGCTTGGCGTGCCACTTGGGTCCGGGACCACGCATGTAGTGGCTCTCGGGCCGATAGGGGTCGACGAGGCTCCGCAGCATCCGCCCAAATTCGGCAAGATCCGCGGCCAGGCTCGGAGCCCTGGGCTGGAGCAACCTCTGCTGAAGGGCGGTTCGCATGACGGGTCTCATTTCGACTCTACCAATCCAGGCGCACTGTGCCTCGCGAAAGGTCGCCCGGTAAATCAGCCTGACGTCTTGGGAATGTGATCCGCGAAAAGACGGCGCGGTACCCAATGTCCAATGTCTGAAGGCTTTTCCGGCGCGGCCGGCAATCGCACCACCGTGCTTTTGTCCCAGGACTGAGATACTGTGTCTTATGGCGAAGACGGTCAGGTTCGAAGCGGGCCAACAACGAATCTTGCGCCGGGCAACGGACATCGCGCCGCTGGCTTCATCAACTGCGAAAGCCCCATCACGATCGGGGGAGATCAGGCCGAACGATATCCGCCCAGCCTGAAATCGGGTCAACCCTCGATGGCGCCGACCGAACGGCTGGCCCGGCGTTTTGCGTCGGCCAACACTGTCAGCCTGACCGGCGCCAAGCCGGAATTTCCGATCGCCCGGGCGGCAGCCGGGGTCAAATCGATTACGCGCCCCCGGACGAAGGGGCCGCGATCGTTGATGCGGACGACCACGGAGCGGCCGGTCCGCGTATTGGTGACCGCCACCATCGTGCCGAACGGCAGAGAGCGATGAGCCGCGGTAAGTGCGGAGGCAGAGGCATACTCGCCGTTGGCGGTTCTCTCGCCACTGTATACCGATGCAATCCCGGTCTCTGGGGCCGCCATAAGCGACGAAGAAAATGAAACAACTGCAATAAAACTCAAAACCGCGAATATGACTTTGTGTTTACCATTCATTCATAACCTCATATGTCGTTGATATTGTCACGAGCCGCGAAGACGACCGGCGATCGGTCGAGAGCAGGCGCGACGCCGCGCTTCAAGCGCATGCAGCGGCGCACTGTACTGAATGGGATTCGCCGAATCTTGCTGGAATGTGCC
Organism: uncultured Alphaproteobacteria bacterium; assembly: GCA_963721005.1. Classification (GTDB taxonomy): domain Bacteria; phylum Pseudomonadota; class Alphaproteobacteria; order Rhizobiales; family Xanthobacteraceae; genus VAZQ01. The sequence goes on from CAVRHR010000004.1 coordinate 560,151, forward strand.
AAAGATCTGCTTTGGAGGGCCGCGGACTTGGCGTCAGGTCTCTATTGGGTCATTCGCACCGGGCATGGGATGCGACATTTCAGCTGATCGCCCACGCATTGCGTTGCGATGTCGGTGGTCAGAATCGAGCGAACACCATCTCCCAGCAGGAGTTGAAGAGAGGCCGGCCTCTCCACCAACCTTCGATGGGTATCGAGTGTGTTTCGAAGTCGAAGATCGTCGGCAGCTACCTGAGAAATCGCGCCAATTTCTGAAACCGCCTGATATTTTGTCAGACGCGCCTGCCAAATCCGCGAATTTACGCCGTAGCGGCGCGCGTCGATCTTCAAAACCGTCGATGGAAATCAGCAGAGCTCGATTGGTGCCCCTGGCCTCAACCATTCTTGTCGTCTAAGCTATTGTGATTGATTAATGAATCAAGTTCGGTGATGAGGTCGTACCCTCGCCGGTACCCTCAGAAGATTGGGTAGCGATGAAAGTCGCGCCTACAGCCCAAAGAAATTTTTGATCAGCACTGCAAAAGGACTTTTGCAACAGCGTCCGATGGAGAGTGCGGACCTGAATTGCTTAAAATGAGTGTTTCCGGGTCTGACCAAAAGCGGCAATTCTCCAGCACGCGGGGCGCGGATTTTCATCCCCGGATCACCGTGGCGACTTCGGACCGACCGGAGTGATCGCGACCCGGACGAACCGCAGCTTCTGGACGCGGTCGACATCGATCGACAAGGCATTGCAGTCGCCGTCGTCTGCGCACACGAACTTCAGAATTCCGATCGGAAAGGGACCGGAGGTCGGGAAGGCCCCGGAGAAAGCGTCATTGCCCAGGGGTTGCAGATCGATTTCTCCCCTCGGATAGCGAACTTTCAGAGCACCATCGCGAACGAACACGTCATACGTGACACCTAGCTAGTTCAGCGCTGTAGAATTGGCCCTCGTAGGCCTTGAGCTGCTCCGACGTAGGGCGGATGTTCATGATGCGCCTCATAGGAACGCTTGCGCCGTCCTGATGGAGGACTGGCCTGCACCCGGTTCCGAAGACGCCGAGTTAGGTGTTTTAATGGAACCGGAGGTGGGTCATGGAGAGGCGGAAGTTTACACGCGAGTTCAAGCTTGAGGCTGTGCGGCTGATTAAGGAGCGGGGCGTCTCGTATGCGCAGGCCTCGCACGATCTCAGTGTGCATCAGTCGCAGTTGCGCGGTTGGGTGAAGGCGCTTGCGGATGATCCGCAACAAGCATTTCCTGGGCAGGGTCAGATGAAGCCCGAGCAGCTGGAGATCGCGCAGCTCAAGCGCGAGGTGAACAAGCTGAAGGCAGAGCGAGACATCCTAAAAAAAGCCGCGGCCTACTTCGCGAAGGAATTGACATGAAATTCGGTTTCATTGCGAAGCACCGGGGGATCTGGCCGGCGGACTGGTTGTGCGGGGCGCTCGGTGTCTCGCGAGGCGGCTTCTATGCCTGGCTGACACGACCACGCAGCCAACGTAGTCGTAGTGATGAAGAGCTCGGCGCAAAGGTCCGCGCCAGCTTCCTTGCCAGCGATCGGACCTATGGAGCCAGGCGGGTTTGGAAAGACCTTCTTGCAGACGGAGTGTCGTGCGGGCTGCACCGGATTGAGCGTTTGATGCGGTTGCAGGCCCTCAAGTCGCGCCCGCGACGGCGTCGACTGCCGCCCGATCTGGGTGAGCGGCAGGTCGCCGCCGTCGCTCCGAACCTCCTCGAGCAAACCTTCGAAGCCTCCGCTCCCAACCGCAAATGGATTGCTGACTTTACGTATATCTGGACGGCGGAAGGGTGGCTCTATGTGGCGGCGGTCATCGATCTCTTCTCTCGACGTGTGGTGGGCTGGTCGATGAGCGCGGGGATGACGGCCGAACTGGTCACCAACGCACTGCTGATGGCAATCTGGCGGCGTGGTAAGCCGGATGCGCTGCTGCATCACTCGGATCGCGGCAGTCAGTACACCAGCGAGCAGTTCCAGCGCCTCATGGCTGACCACGGCGTCGTCTGCTCGATGAGCCGGTCGGGGAATGTCTGGGACAACGCTGCGATGGAGAGCTTCTTCTCGTCCCTCAAAACCGAGCGGACCGCACGCAAGACCTATCGGACGAGGGATGAAGCCAAGGCCGACGTGTTCGATTACATCGAGCGCTTCTACAATGCTAAACGTCGGCACTCGACAATCGGCTATCTAAGCCCCATGGAGTTCGAGATGCGGGCCGGATTAGCTTAACTGCTTGTCTACAAAACCGGGTGCAGGCCAGACAGCGTTCTGATTCTTTCCGTCTTCTGTTGGATCGTCAAAGACGACTTCTACCGGAACCACCCTAAGGCGGAAGACGGTGTTGGAGACTGCGTACATTGGAAACGATGACCGGCCAGGCTCGCGCCAGACAAGATGGTCCTTATCTTTGCTGAAGGAAACGATGATGCCCGGCCTGAGTTCATAGTCACCGACGTAGGCGTCGAGTACCTTGGGATCGATCGCAACTTCCTGCTTGTCATCGAGCGATGGCTTGGTCGCAAAGGCGGTGAACTGCTTGGAGACCGAGGCCAGGTCAAACACCGTTGCCCGCGTGTTTGGCACGCCATACTCCAGATTGGCCGAGCCATAGCCTTTGCTGTAAATGATCTTGCCGTTCTCAATGACGGCAATGGAAGCGCCTGGCGTGCCCGATCCGGCCCATTGCTCAATTAGCTGATCGACGGCGCGCTCCATGGGTGCAGTGGAAGGCGTGGCCTCCGGCTCCGCGCCGGCGGCGCAAGGCGCTGCGAGACACAACGCCAGTACCGCGATCGTCACGATCCTAGCCGGCATCGTTCTTCCCCGATTAACGGGCCAAAACGGCGTTCCGGGCGGCGTGAGAGCGGCGCTCTTCATTGACGATCACTTCGCGGATTTTGGAGCTTGGAGCGGACGGAGGGGTAACGGAGGTATTCCGATTTCGAAGGGCAATTCGACTGTGCCGTCCATTGAAACGCACTGCTCTCTTGGCACGGCAACCGTGCGCCCGTCAGTTCTTCGGCAATTACCCGATCCGAGCTGATAGCCGCTTTTGCAGAGCTCACCCGTATACGGATAAAAGTCGGCGCTGCGATTCACACAGTACCCTTGAGGGTCGGACGGAGCTTGAGCGCCGGCGCTTTCGTCTGAAACGGATTTATTCGGGTCATTTTTGTCCGGTGGACTGATTTCGGCAGCGCCCACGGCAAATGCGAACCCCAGGCAGGCAAGCGCCACCGCCGCCGCATGGGCGTGCCTTGTCTTTCTCCGCAGCATGTTGCGGAGTTGCTGTTCGAGCAACGATCTCGGCTCGGACATCGCAGCCACCATGCTGATGCTCACCGACTGCCGTTCACCAACCGCAATTAAGGTTTCGCCGTAACGTGAAATGTCGTAGCCGCGTCGCAGGATTCTCGCGTCACAATCGATTTCGATGGCGAAGCGCAGGCGCCGCAGCTGCCACCAGAGCGGCAGGTTCCAGGGCATGCAAACGAGAAGGCCAAGCGCTATCGTCACCAGCCGCGCGTCGTGTGCCTCGAGATGGCTCTGCTCGTGTGCGATGACCAGTTCCTGGACATCGGGAGGGCACTGCAGCAGCCAGCGCGGCACGACGATGTGCGCATCCAGCAGCCCCACAATGGCGGGACCGGCGTCCTCGGAGATATGCACCGGGACGCCAGCCATGCTGCCGCGCTTCCAGTGACGTCGGCGCCGGTTCAGCTGCGCGCTGCTGGCCAGGATTGCCACGAACAGGATCGCGGACGCGGCGCTCCAACCGACCTGCAACAGTCGGTCGAGATCGGGAGACGCCGAGAGTGATCCGGCAGTCGCCGTCAGCCAGCCGGATGGCGATAGTCCGCTTACGGTTATGTCTCGCACCGCGACGATTCGCTGAGGTATTGCCGGGTCGGCGACACCGGCCAGCTGCGGAATCCGCACGGAAACCGAGGAGACTATGAGTGGAACCAGCAGCGAGGCAGTCATGCTGGTTCCCCAGAGCCAGCGCGTCGGCTTTTGCCGTATGCGCGCCGAGTGCTCCAGGGCGAGAGCAGCCAAGCTCAGCAGCAAGCTCACCACGATGACGTAAGACGTCCAAGCCAGCATCAGCTCTCTCTCTTCGGCGACTTGCCTTCCAGAAGAGCGCGCATGTTGCGGATCTGCTTGGCGCTGAGCTTCTGATCGAAAACCAGACGGGTGAAGAGCAGTTCGGCCGATCCCTTGAAGAGCCTGCTTGTGAGGTGACGCAAAGCACTTTGTTGCGCGGCCTGTCGCTTGACTGCGGCGAAATATCGATAACCGCGCCCCTCTTGCTTGTGGCCAACGTATTGCTTGCCTTCAAGCGTCCGCAGGATCGTCAGGACGGTGGTGTATGCGAGATCATCCTTCAGGGCGGCCCGGACTTCCGAGACCAGTGAGGGCCCTCGCTCCCACAGCACTTCCATCACGTCGATTTCGCGATCCGTGAACTGGATATCCATCCACCGCCTCTACTATAGATATAGTAGATGATGTCAGCCTCGACGGCGGTTGTCAACTATAACCATAGTTTGCGCGGTTGACGCAGGGCTGGCCGCAGCGCCCAGGTTGGCGATCGTCGACCGCAATCAAGCGGCTTGCCGAAGTTCGAGCGGTCTGAGCAGTGGCGGCGAATCAAGAGACCGCATCGAATGCCGGTATCTAGGTCGCTAATTCCGCAGACCTTCATTGAAATCACGTCAGCGAAAACGCGCAAGCGCGTAGCGTATCCTTAAATGTACCCTCACATCGGCGCGTTGGGGCGAACTTATGCGTGCGATTCCAATGGGCGAAGTCAAGTTCGGTGCCGGATCAATGGCAGGCCTCACTTGTAAGTTGCTGATATCACCGGCGAAATGTTTCTGGTGCCCCTGGCCGGACTCGAACCAGCACAGCCTTGCGACTACCTGATTTTGAGTCAGGCGCGTCTACCAATTCCGCCACAGGGGCACGCGCGCGGATAATAGTGGGGAAGCGCGGCGGGTCAACGTTTTGTGTCCCGGTTCCACCACAATGATTTGCCGGTAAGCGCTGGGACGGGCCGGGGCGCGACGGCGTCCGGGCACGGTCGCGACACAAGCCGCGATATCGGCGGCCAATCCAGACACCGAACTATGGACGCGAAGCTTACCCCTCCACCTTCCGCCCAGCCTCGAGCGAGCCGGACCGCTCGATCGCCTCCTCGATGCACTTTGGTGCGGCGATGATGCGGAAGCCGACGCGGTGCTGGCGGCCGATCCGCAGGTTATCGCCCGTGCGTCAGCAAAGGTTCTGCGTCAGGTCGCCGATGCGGCCCGCAACAACGATGTTGCGACCGTCAGAGCGATGCTGCGCCGCGGTTTTCCGGTGACGGCGCTGTCGCAACACGGCGTCACGCCGTCGCATTGGGCGGCGTTTCACGGCAACCCCGGCATGCTGGAGGATGTCTTGAAGCACAACCCGCCGATCGACGCGCAAGATCGCCAATTCCACGGGACCCCGCTGGGCTGGCTGATTCATGGCGCGCTCGAACCTTGGGGATTCTCGACCGGGCGGCACGGCGAGTGCGCACGTCTGCTGCTGGAGGCGGGCGCACAGGTGGACGAGGCGTTGCTGCCGACCGGTCACGATGCCGTCGATCGGGTGCTGCGTGAGCACTTCGTGGGCGCATGGGTCGATCATGGTGGCCAAGCGCGGCCGGTCAACAATTTGTGTCCCGGTTCCACCACGATGATTTGGTGGTAAGCATCGGGGCAGGCCGGGGCGCGCGGGCGTCCGGGCGAGGCCCGGCTGCGATCTGGGCTGCCACATCGGCCGCCAATTCCGGATACCGAATCATGGATGCGAAGCTTTCTTCTCACACCACGCCCCGGTCCCAGGCCGAAAGCCTGCGGGCTCGGCCGGTCGCCGCCGCCGCCATCGCGGTCGCGCTCGGGGGCGCGGCCACCATCCTGGGGGCCTGGTTCTTCCAATATGTGCTGGGTTACATGCCGTGCCCACTCTGCCTGGAGCAGCGCTATGCCTTCTATTTCGGCATTCCGCTGGCCGTCATGGTGGCGCTCGGCGAAAAGGTGGGCGCCTCGCGCAAGGTGTTGCTGCTGGCGCTGTTCGCGATCATGGCCGGGATGATCTGGAACACCGGGCTCAGCATCTTTCACGCCGGCGTCGAATGGAAATGGTGGGCAGGCCCCCGCGATTGCTCGGGTCCGCTCGACAGCCTCAGTGCCGGCAGCCTGCTGCGGGATCTGCAGTCGATCCACATCGCGCGCTGCGACGAGGCGGCTTGGCGTTTCCTCGGCATCTCGCTCGCCGGCTATGACGTCCTGATCTCGGCTGCGCTCGCCGCAATCGCCGGATGGGGTCTGCTGGCCGGCGCGCGGCAGGCCCGCGCCGACGGCTGACGCAGCGCGCCCGCGCTCCGTCAGGGATCGAGCTCGGTGTCCCAGTAGAGATAGTCGAGCCAGCTGTCGTGCAGGTAGTTCGGCGGGAACAGCCGGCCGTTGCGGTGCAGATGGTGCACGCTCGGCTGGAACGGCATCTGGGCCGGCCACATCTTGGCTTCGTTGATGGTCAGGTTGCCCTTCATGAGATTGCAGGGCGAGCAGGCCGCCACCACGTTGTCCCAGGTGGTGTGCCCGCCGCGCGAGCGCGGCAGCAGGTGATCGAAGGTCAGGTCGTCGCGCGAGCCGCAATACTGGCAGCAGAACCGGTCGCGCAGGAACACGTTGAAGCGGGTGAAGGCGGGCTGGGTCGCGGGCTTCACGAAGGTCTTGAGCGAGACCACGCTCGGCAGCTTCATCTCCAGGCTGGGGCTGTGCACCGCGCGGTCGTAGTGCGCCACGATGTTCACGCGTTCGAGGAACACGGCCTTGATGGCGTCCTGCCACGACCACAGCGACAAGGGGTAATAGCTGAGCGGCCGAAAGTCGGCGTTGAGCACGAGGGCCGGCCAGCCCGAGGGCGACACATGCACGTTCACGGCAGCGTTCCTCGACCTCCTTATGGCTGCGGGCCGCAGCTGCGCCTCAGTTTATAGGGGAGCGTGACAGGATTGTGAAGCATGCTCCAAGGCTTACATGCGACGGGGCTTTCAGCTCGGGGAACGGGGCCCGGGCCTTAAGGCCGCGGTCCGAATCGCGGTGCCGTCCTCGCCTCAGCGCCGGCGGGCGATGAATTCGGCGCCGTAGCGCAGGCCGTCCTGATCGATGCCGTGGCCGATGCCGGCCGAGATGTGCCACTCGACCGGCACCCCGAGCGCGCCCAGCCCGTTGGCAGCATGGAACAAGGCCTCGACCGGGATCAGCTCGTCGCCGTCGCCATGCACCAGCAGGACCGGCGGGCGGGATTTAATGTCGGCGACGAATTTGTCGGCCTGCGCCTCCGGCGGCTCGACCAGCAGGCCGGAATAGCCCACGATCGCGAACGGCGCGGTCGGCCGCCGCAATCCCACATGCAACGCCATCATGGTGCCCTGGCTGAAGCCGACCAGGGCGAGCGCCGAGGGCGGCAGCGCGCGGCGGGCGAGCTCCGCGTCGAGAAAGCGCTCGAGCACGGGCGCCGCCTGATTGACGCCGAGCCAGCGCTCGTTGGGGTCGCGGAAGGTCAAGGGGAACCATTCCCGCCCGACCGGCGCCTGCCCGCACGGCTCAGGCGCGTGCGGCGACACGAAAGCGCAATGCGGCAAGAGCGGCTGCCAGGCGCGGCCGATCTCGATCAGATCCTTGCCGTCGGCCCCATAGCCGTGCAGGAACACCACCAGCTGCCGGGCGGCGCCGCCCGCTTTCGGCTCGATCCGCGGACCGTCGAGCTCGCTCGCCATCATGCTCTCCTGGCTGATTTCGTGGCCGCGATGGCGACGCCGTCGCGCTGCTTGGCGACCCGGTAATAGCTCCACAGCATGCAGGCCGCCGCGCCGCGCCAAGGCCGCCATGCTTCGGCGAGCGGCCCCATGTCGCGGCTCGACGGCCGTTCCCGCAACCCGAGCAGCAGCCGTGCCGCCTCCTGCAAGGCGAGGTCGCCGGCCGGCCACGCATCCGCGTGACCGAGGCAGGCCAAAAGATAGATGTCGGCGGTCCACGGCCCGATGCCGTGGATGGCAGTCAGGCGCCGATGCGCGTCGTCGGCCGGCAGGGCGGCAAGGCCGGCCAGATCGAGCTCTCCCCGCTCGACGGCGCGCGCGATGGCCTTGAGGGTGCGAATCTTGGGGCCCGAGAGGCCGGCGCGCGCCAGCTTGGCGGTGCGGGCCCGCCGCACCGCCTCGGGGCTCAACGGCTGCAACGCGCTCGCGAGCCGCTCCCAGATCGCCTTGGCGCTCGCGGTCGAGACCTGCTGGGACACCACGATGGCGGCCAGCCCGGCAAAGCCGTCCGGCCGCCGCCGCAACGGCGGGCGCCCGGCCGCCGCCAGCGCATCGCGCCAGCGCGCATCGATCGCGATCAGCCCCTCGATCGCCTGATCGAGATCGGCCTCGGTGTGGATGTAGAACGGCATGCGCGAAGCATCTACAAATGCGCCGTTGGCGCAATGGTTTTCTCCGCATGCAGGCTGCTCCATGATTGCTGATCGCCGATGAGCTCCCTGGTCTGCCGATTCGCGCCGAGCCCGAACGGCTATCTGCATCTCGGCCATGCGCTGTCCGCTTTGATGAACTTCGATCTGGCGCGCGCCGGGGGCGGGCGCTTTCTCCTGCGCATCGAGGATATCGACCGGGCGCGTTGCCGCCGCGAATTCGAGACCGCGATCTACCAGGATCTGGCCTGGCTCGGCATCGCCTGGGAAAGCCCGGTGCGGCGCCAGAGCGAGCATCTGGACGCGTACCGGGCGGCGCTCGCGCGCCTGCAGTCGGAAGGGCTGGTCTATCCGAGCTTCGAAAGCCGCGCCGAGATCGCCGCACGCGTCGCCGCCGCACCCGGAACCTGGCCGCGCGATCCCGATGGCGCACCGCTTTATCCCGGCACCGCCCGCTTGCTGTCGCGCCACGAACGCGACCGTCGCATCGCGGCCGGCGAGCCCTATGCGCTGCGCCTCGACATGGCGGCCGCCATCGCGCGCACCGGCACGGTCTCGAGCTGGAGCGAGACCGGATCGGGTCCGGAGCGCGAGACCGGCACCGTCGCGGCTCAGCCTGAACGGTGGGGCGACGTGGTGCTGGGCCGCAAGGAGATGCCGGGAAGCTATCATCTCAGCGTCGTCATCGACGATGCGTGCCAGGGCATCACCCATGTGATGCGCGGGCAGGACCTGTTCTGGTCGACCAGCGTCCACCGCCTGCTGCAGGCGCTGCTGGGGTTGCCGGCGCCGATCTATCATCATCATCGCCTGGTGCTCGGCCCCGACGGCCGCAAGCTGTCGAAGTCCACCCAGGCGACGGCGCTGCGGGGGCTGCGCCAAGATGGCGTCACCGCCGCCGGGATCCGCCGCATGGTCGGGCCGGAGTGAGGATTTCCGCCGCCGAATCAATTTGGTCCCGTGGTTCGCTTCGTGCCATTCTGCGGCGGGGATTGCGCACGATGCCAGGCCGGAAAACAACGACATCCGCCACGCGGACGCGTCCGCGCAAGCGCGCGGTGCGGGCGCGCAAGCCCGCCGTGCCGCGTCGGCCCGCCGCCTCGCCCGCACGCGCCATCGAGGCGACGCTGGCCGAGATCGCCCACGAGATTCGCACCCCGCTGACCGGCATCCTGGCGCTGGGCGAGCTGCTGACTACCTCCGATCTGGGTGCGCGCGAGCGCGGCTGGGCGGCCGCCATCAAAACCACGGCCGAGCACCTGGCCATGCTCACCTCGCTCATCGTGGATGCCGCGCGGGCCGACGCCAAGGGTCTGATCTTGCGGCGCGAGCTGATCCGTCCGCACCGCCTGGCGCAGGCGCTGGGGGTCTCGCTCGCCGCGCGTGCCGACGCCAAGGGCCTCAACGCCGAGATCGCGATCGCCGCCGATCTGCCGGAGGGGGTGATCGGGGATCCGCTGCGGTTGCGCGGGGCGCTGGAAAATCTGATCGACAATGCGGTCAAGTTCACCGAGCGCGGCAGCGTCGCGCTGGCGGTGACCGCCGAGAAGGCCGCGCGCGGCCGCGTGCGCCTGCGCTTCACGGTGTCCGACAGCGGCATCGGGTTGACCGCAGCCGAGATCAGGCGGCTGTTCCGGCCGTTTGCCCAGGCCAGCGATCAGACCGCTCGCCGCTTCGGTGGTGCCGGCTTGGGTCTCGCCTTCGTCAAGCGCATCGCCAAGGCCATGGGGGGTGATCTCACGGTCACCAGCGAGCCGGGCGGCGGCTGCAGCTTCCGGCTGACCGCGAGCTTCGATCAAGTCGCGGAGGCGCCGGCCGCCGACCGCGACGGCCCGTCGGGGGAAGGCGCCCTGCTGCCGTTGCGGCCACTGAATATTCTTTGCGCCGAGGACAATCCCTACGGCCGGGTGGTGCTCAACACCATTCTGGCCGAGCTCGGCCACCGCGCCGATTTCGTCGGCACCGGCACCGCCGCGGTGGAGGCCGCTGCGCGCGGCGGCTATGACGTGGTGCTGATGGACGTGACGCTGCCGGGCCTCGACGGCCTCGAGGCCACCCGGCGCATCCGTGCGCTCGATGGCTCCGCCGGCGGCGTTCTGCTGATCGGCATCTCGGGACGCGCGCATGCGGCCGACGAGGCTGCCGGCCGCGCCGCCGGGATGGACGGCTATCTGGTCAAGCCCATCAGCCCGGCCGCGCTTACGCGCCTGCTCGTCGCGCTGTCGACGCGTACATGAACTGCCGGTGCTGAATGTTACGGGTTTGGCGGCGCGGATTTGGTCCGGGAGCGCGCAAACCGATTGCTGAAAAAGCAAACGCCGCCCACTTGCGTGTGCGGCGCTGCTGCCCATACCCCCCGTCAAACCCGATCAATTCGTGATGCGAGGGTCGCTTTCAGGCGCCGCTTTGTCAAGCACGACGGATCGGCGCCAGAGCGGCGAAAGCGCCTGCGTGGGTTTTCTGATCGAGTGTAGTCCGCTGTGAAGATTGATGTTTTCGCAATCTGTTGCAATTGCGCGACAGCCCGCCGGGAAATCAAAACCGGCTGCAATCGGGTTGCAGCGGGGCGCCGATATACGGTTTTTCTTGCCCGCGCGCTCAATCGGCGGCGGCCGTGTCCACGATTCGTATCAGGTCGGCCATGATGTGATTGATCTGGAAATCCTTGGGCGTGTAGACGGCGGCCACGCCGGCGGCCTTGAGCAGGCTGGCGTCCTCCGGCGGGATGATGCCGCCGACCACCAGGGGAATCTCGTCGAGCCCGGCCTCCCGCATGCGGGTCACCACCTCCTTCACCAGCGGCAGATGCGAGCCGGACAGGATCGACAGCCCGACCACATGCGCGCCTTCGTGGCGCGCCGCCGCCACGATCTCGGCCGGCGTCAGCCGGATGCCCTCGTAGACCACGTCCATGCCGGAGTCGCGCGCGCGCGCCGCGATCTGCTCGGCGCCGTTGGAATGGCCGTCGAGGCCGGGTTTGCCGACCAGGAATTTCAACCGCCGTCCGAGCTTGCGCGAGACCCGCTCGACATCGGCGCGAATGTCGTCGAGCCCTTCGCTGTCGTTGCGCACCGCGCGCCCGACCCCGGTGGCCGCCCGATATTCGCCGAACGCCTCGCGCAACGCGAACGCCCATTCGCCGGTGGTGACGCCGGCTTTGGCGCAGGCGATCGAAGGCGGCATGATGTTGCGTCCGTCCTTGGCGCAGGCGTGCAACTCCTTGAGCGCCCCCGCCACCGCCGTGGCGTCGCGCGCCGCGCGCCAGGCCTCGAGCTGAGCGATCTGGTCGGCCTCGGCCTGCGGCGAGACCGTCAGGATCGCGTCGGCGGCGTCGGCGAGCGGCGAGGGTTCGGTCTCGACGAAGCGGTTGACGCCGACCACGATGCGCTCGCCGCGCTCGATCGCTTCGATCCGGCGGGTGTTGGATTCCACCAGCTGCTGCTTCATGTAGCCCTGGTCGATGGCCGCCACCGCGCCGCCCAGGCCCTCGATATGGGCGAGCTCCTGGGTGGCTTCCTGTACCAGCTCCGCCACCTTGGCGGCGATCGCGGGCGACCCGTCGAAGATGTCGCCGTAGTCCAGGAGGTCGGATTCGTAGGCCAGAATCTGCTGCAGGCGCAGCGACCATTGCTGGTCCCAGGGCCGCGGGAGGCCGAGGGCCTCGTTCCAGGCCGGCAGCTGCACCGCGCGCGCCCGCGCGTTCTTCGACAGCGTCACCGCCAGCATCTCGATCAGGATGCGGGCGACGTTGTTTTCCGGCTGTTGCTCGGTCAGCCCGAGCGAGTTGACCTGCACGCCGTAGCGGAACATCCGATGCTTGGGGTCGGTGACGCCGTAGCGCGTCGCGGTGATCTCGTCCCACAATTGCACGAAGGCGCGCATCTTGCAGATCTCGGTGATGAAATGCAGTCCCGCGTTGACGAAGAACGAGATGCGCCCGACCACCTCGCCGAAAGCCGCCGGCTCGACCTCGCCCGACGCCCGCACGCGGTCGAGCACCGCGATCGCGTTGGCGAGCGCGAAGGCGATCTCCTGCACCGGCGTCGCTCCCGCCTCCTGGAGGTGATACGAGCAGATGTTGGTCGGATTCCATCTCGGCATCTCGCGGGTCGCGAACACGATGGTGTCCTTGATCAGCCGCATCGAGGCCGCCGGCGGATAGACGTGGGTTCCGCGCGACAGATACTCCTTGATGATGTCGTTCTGGGTGGTGCCCTGCAGCGCGGTGCGCGGCACGCCGCGCTCGTCGGCGAGCGCCACATAGAGCGCGAGCAGCCATGCGGCGGTCGCGTTGATGGTCATCGACGTGTTCATCTCGCCGAGCGGGATGCCGTCGAGCAAGGTGCGCATGTCGCCCAGATGCGAGATCGGCACCCCGACCTTGCCGACCTCGCCGCGCGCCAGCGGATGATCGCTGTCGTAGCCGGTCTGGGTCGGCAGATCGAAGGCGACCGACAGGCCGGTCTGCCCCTTGGCGAGGTTCTTGCGATAGAGCGCGTTCGATTGCGGTGCCGTCGAGTGGCCCGCATAGGTGCGGAAAATCCAGGGCTTGTCGCGCATCCGTCTCCGATCCGCCCGGCCCCGGCAGCCGGCTTTGTGTCTGGCGTGGCTAGCGTCTTATCAGCCTCAGGATCAACAACAGCACGATCGCGCCTGCGGTCGCGATCACGATGGCATTGATCCAGAAATTTCCGATGGTCGGGAGGTGCAGCTGGCCCCACAGCCAGCTGCCGATGAAGGCGCCGATGATGCCGATGACGATGTCGCCGATGAGGCCGTAGCCGGCGCCGCGCATGATCTGGCCGGCGAGCCAGCCGGCGACGAGACCGACGACAAGAATGACGATCAGGCTATTGGCGGCAATCATGATGACGATTCCCCCCTCGGGATGCGGCTGATGGCGCTGCGCCACGTCGTTGCTCGATGTGGCGACGGCTCAGGATATTCGGGCCTTGCCGGCGTGTCAGCCGCACTCCGCCGAGCCCGCCAACGAGTCCTGCCATCATCCCCATGTTTTCAGCCCGATGATGCCGTACCGTTGCGGGCGCCGGCCGGGGTGTCTGCGCGTACCGCTGCCGGCGTCCCATCAAAGCTCCTGTTGCACTGCAGCATAGACTGCGGCAGACTGCCGATCAATCCAGGGTGAGGGCTCTGGTGCGCCGCGGGAGGATCGGGCATGTCGGCTGTCGCGCAGCGAGCGGCCACGCCGCCGGAGCTGAAGGATCTCTATCAGATCGGGGAAATCCCCCCGCTCGGCCATGTGCCCGCGCTCATGCATGCCTGGGCCATCCGCAAGGAACGCCTGGGGCCGCCGGAGCAATCCATGCAGATCGAGGTGGTGCCGACCTGGCCGATCCGCGACGACGAAGTGCTGGTCCACGTCATGGCGGGCGGGGTGAACTACAACGGCATCTGGGCGGCGCTCGGCCAGCCGGTCTCGGTCCTCGACGTCCACAAGCATCCGTTCCATATCGCGGGCTCGGACGCGGCCGGGGTGGTGTGGGCGGCCGGCGCCAAGGTCAAGCGCTGGAAGGTGGGCGACGAGGTCATCGTCCATTGCAATCAGGACGACGGCGACGACGAGGACTGCAATGGCGGCGATCCGATGCTGTCGCCCTCCCAGCGCATCTGGGGCTACGAGACCCCGGACGGCTCGTTTGCCCAATTCTGCCGCGTGCAATCGCGCCAGCTCATGGTCAAGCCCAAGCACCTGACCTGGGAGGAATCGGCCTGCTACACGCTCACGCTGGCCACCGCCTACCGGATGCTGTTCGGCCATGCGCCCCATACGCTCAAGCCCGGCGACAATGTGCTGATCTGGGGCGCGAGCGGTGGCCTCGGCGTGTTCGGGGTGCAGCTCGCCGCCGCCTCCGGGGCCAATGCCATCGGCATCATCTCGGACGAGAGCAAGCGCGACTACGTGCTCGGGCTGGGTGCCAAGGGCGTGATCAACCGCAAGGACTTCAATTGCTGGGGCCAGCTGCCGCCGGTGAACTCGGCCCAGTACAACGAATGGGTCAAGGAGGCGCGCCGGTTCGGCAAGGCGATCTGGGACGTCACCGAGAAGCGCGACGTCGATATCGTGTTCGAGCATCCGGGCGAGCAGACCTTCCCGGTCTCTTGCCTGGTGGTCAAGCGTGGCGGCATGGTGGTGTTCTGCGCCGGCACCACCGGCTTCAACATCACCTTCGACGCGCGTTACGTCTGGATGCGGCAGAAGCGCATCCAGGGCTCGCATTTCGCCCATCTCAAGCAGGCCAGCGCCGCCAACCAGTTCGTGCTCGACCGCCGCCTCGACCCGTGCATGAGCGCGGTGCTGCCCTGGAGCGAGATCGCGCTCGCCCACATGAAGATGTGGAAGAACCAGCATCCGCCCGGCAACATGGCGGTGTTGGTGAACGCGCCGCGCGCCGGCCTGCGCAACCTCGAGGATACGGTGGAGGCGGCGGGCGGAAGCAGCTAGAGCATGTTTCGTTTGCATTGAATCACCCAGCACGTCATGGCCGGGCATAGCCCGTCGAAGACGGGCGTAAGCGCCCTTATGTCCCGGCCACCCACGCCTTGCTTTGTGGCGCGAAAGACGTGGGTGCCCGGCACAAGGCCGGGCATGACGACGGAGAGACCTGCGTCGACGCGACCGGAATCCGGTCTAGCGGTTTCGGCGCTGCGCCGCCTTGCCGCGCGCCTGATCCGGGCCGCGCGGTTGGCAGATCGCGGAATTCAATTCGCCGCCGTACATGAAGATCGACGCCGTCAGATAGAGAAAGACTAGCGCCATCATCACCGATGCCAGGCCCGCATAGTAGGTGACGTAGGTCGAGGCGAATTCCGCCAGGTAGCGGCCGAACAGGATGCCGCCGGCGAGCCACATGACCAGCGTCGCCAGGATGCCGGGCGCGATCTCGCGGAATCGGCGGTGTCCCGCTGGCAGCCATTTGTGCACCAGGACGAGCGCCGCCGTGATGATGCTGGTCGCCACCGCAAACCGCACGAAGGTGAAGGTCAATTCGAGCGGTGCGAGCCAGGGCGCGTATTTGAGCGCGGTCGCGAACAGCAGCGGCGCGAGCACCACCAGGAAGGCGAGCGCCAGCAGCGCCAGCGCGCCGACCAGCACATACGCGATCAATTCGAGGCGCAGCAGGATCCAGCTGCGTGTCTCCACCGCGTCATAGGACCGATTGAGGCCGATGCGCAGGCTTTCGAACTCCACTCGACGCGAAATAGACCGAGAACACCGCGCTCGCGGTCAAGACGTCGCCGCGCGCGGTGGTGAGCACCCGATGCGCCTCGGCGGCGATCGGCCCGGCGACCTCGCTCGGCCAGGTATCGAGCAACAGGTTCGCCACCTCGTCGGCGAGATTCCTGGAGCCGAGGTAAGCTGCGAGCGTGGTGACCAGGATCAGGAACGGAAACAACGCCATCAGGGTCGAGAGCGCGATATAGCTCGCGATCGCCCAGCCGTCGTCCTTGAGAAAGCTGTAGAAGGCTTCGATCGCGATCGCGCATGCACGCCGCATCGGGAAATCCCAATACTTGCCGCCGGGAATGGGTCGCGTCTTCAATCGAGCTTTGCGGCGGGGATTGCAAGCTTCGGCGGTGCCGAAGCATCTCCCCGGACGGCCGCGGTTACGCGGCCTGGACGTCGGTGAGGAAGCGATGGACCTCGTGGTTGAGGCTTTCGGCCTCGGCCGAGAGGGTATCGGCGAGCGACTTGACGTCGGCGGCGGCGGCGCGGGCGTCCTTGGAAGCGCCGGCGACGCGGCCCATGGCCTCGGCGCCGCCCTGCGCCTCGCTGGAGGCGCGGTGCACCCCCTCGGCGATCTCGGCGACCGCCCGGTTCTGCTCCTCCACGGTGGTGGCCACCGTCAAGGCGATGGTGGAGATTTCGGCGATGATTTGGTTGACCTGCTCGATCGCCTGGGCGGCGTCGGCCACCGCCGACTGGATGGCGCCGACCTGGCCGGCGATCTCCTCGGTGGCCTTGGCGGTCTGTCCGGCGAGCGACTTCACCTCCGAGGCCACCACCGCAAAGCCGCGGCCGGCCTCGCCGGCGCGCGCCGCCTCGATGGTGGCGTTGAGGGCGAGCAGGTTGGTCTGCCCGGCGATCGCCTGAATGAGCCCGACCACCTCGCCGATGCGGGTGGCGGCGCTGCCGAGCTCCGACATGGTGTGGACGGTGCGGCGCGCGTCCTTGACGGCGCGCGAGGCGACCTCGGTGGAGCGGGTGGCCTGCTCGGCGATCTCTCCGATCGAGGCGGCGAGCTCCTCGACCGAGCCGGCAGCGGCGGTGACGTTGCCGGACGCGACCCCGACCCGCTGCTCGGCGGTGCGCGCCTCGGCCGAGACCTCGTCGGCGGCGCTGTTGAGCTGGGTGGCGGTGACCTCCAGGCGCTGGCTCGCCTCGCGCACCTTGGCCAGCACCTGGTCGACCGAGGTCTCGAACCGGGCGATGGTGGCGGCGATCTTCTCGCCGCGCTGCTCGCGCTCGCGATTGGCCGCCGACTGATCGGCGGCCAGCCGTTCGCGCTCCAGCATGGTGTCGCGGAACACCAGGACCGTGCGCGCCATCGCGCCGAGCTCGTCCTGCACTTGCGTGGCCGGGATGCGGGCCGAGGTGTCGCCGGCCGCCAGCCGCGTCATCGCATCCCCGAGATCGCCGAGCGGCCGGGTGATGCTGCGGCCGATCCACCAGCTGAACCCCAGCCCGATCAGCACCGCCGTGCAACCGACCCAGATGATGAACTGCCGGGTGCGCGTCTGCGATGCCGACAGCGCGGCCGAGGCGGCGGCGGCCCGTTGCTTGGCCAAAGCGAGAATCTTGTCGGCCGGCGGCTGCAGCTGCTGACTGCTCAGCGCGATCTGCTTCAGCAGGTTCTGCGTGTTCTCGGCGCGCCGGTTCCATTGCGCCAGGTTGGCGGCATAGGATTTCACGCTGGTGTCGAGCTGGGACTTCATCGCGGGTTCCGCCGCGATGCTCTTCACGACGTCGCCGAAGGCGCGATATTCCTTGAAGAACGCCTCCCAGGTGTCGACCTGGCGGCTCTGCCGGTATTGCGCCTCGTAGCGACGCATGTTGGACAGCGAGACCAGAAGCCTGGTGCGGTCCGAGCCGGAGAGCCATGACATGTCGGTGTTGATCGTGCGCTCGATCATCGCTCCCGACTCTTCGAGCAATTTGCGGGTGCCTTCGGTCGGGCTGTATCCCAACTCGCGCTGCTCTTGAGCGAGCGCGTCGAAATTGAGCTTCATCTCCCCCAATGCCTGGCCCGCCCTGGCGATCTCGTCGCGTTGCGTGGCGTCGATCGAGGCGACGATGCTGTCGAGGCTCTCCGAAGCGCGCTGGTGGCCGGCCCCGAAGGCGGCGACCTCCTCCTCGGAGGGCTGCGCCACGAAATCCTTGGAGGCCATCTGCATGCGCGCCAGGGCGGCCCGAAATTCGCGGCTCGCATCGGCGAGCACTGCGGCGTTTCGTACGCTCTCGAAGGCATTCCCCACCGCGGTCTCGCCGCCGGTGAAGGCCAGGCCGTTGGCCAGAAAGCCGACGACCGGGATGACCGCGATGGCGGCGATCCGGCCGCGTACCGAGAGCTTCGAGATGAGCTGCTGAAGCGAGAAATTGCGCACTATCGGAGGCGGCATGTATGGCATCGACCCGGCAGTGGCGACTTGCCCTCGTGATGGCCGGACTCGTGGCCGGGCAAGCGGCGCAGAACTGTGCGCCCAAGAAACAGCCAAAATGTTAACAAAACAGCCAACTTGCATAAAATCGGCTCAAGCGACCGGGCCGATCCCGCGGTGCCCGGTATCCGCCCAGGCGGCCGGCGGTTACGCGGCCTGGACGTCGGTGAGGAAGCGATGGACCTCGTGGTTGAGGCTTTCGGCCTCGGCCGAGAGGGTATCGGCGAGCGACTTGACGTCGGCGGCGGCGGCGCGGGCGTCCTTGGAAGCGCCGGCGACGCGGCCCATGGCCTCGGCGCCGCCCTGCGCCTCGCTGGAGGCGCGGTGCACCCCCTCGGCGATCTCGGCGACCGCCCGGTTCTGCTCCTCCACGGTGGTGGCCACCGTCAAGGCGATGGTGGAGATTTCGGCGATGATTTGGTTGACCTGCTCGATCGCCTGGGCGGCGTCGGCCACCGCCGACTGGATGGCGCCGACCTGGCCGGCGATCTCCTCGGTGGCCTTGGCGGTCTGTCCGGCGAGCGACTTCACCTCCGAGGCCACCACCGCAAAGCCGCGGCCGGCCTCGCCGGCGCGCGCCGCCTCGATGGTGGCGTTGAGGGCGAGCAGGTTGGTCTGCCCGGCGATCGCCTGAATGAGCCCGACCACCTCGCCGATGCGGGTGGCGGCGCTGCCGAGCTCCGACATGGTGTGGACGGTGCGGCGCGCGTCCTTGACGGCGCGCGAGGCGACCTCGGTGGAGCGGGTGGCCTGCTCGGCGATCTCTCCGATCGAGGCGGCGAGCTCCTCGACCGAGCCGGCAGCGGCGGTGACGTTGCCGGACGCGACCCCGACCCGCTGCTCGGCGGTGCGCGCCTCGGCCGAGACCTCGTCGGCGGCGCTGTTGAGCTGGGTGGCGGTGACCTCCAGGCGCTGGCTCGCCTCGCGCACCTTGGCCAGCACCTGGTCGACCGAGGTCTCGAACCGGGCGATGGTGGCGGCGATCTTCTCGCCGCGCTGCTCGCGCTCGCGATTGGCCGCCGACTGATCGGCGGCCAGCCGTTCGCGCTCCAGCATGGTGTCGCGGAACACCAGGACCGTGCGCGCCATCGCGCCGAGTTGTTTCTTGGCATGGGTGGAGGGAATCCGGGCCGAGGTGTCGCCGGCCGCCAGCCGCGTCATTGCTCGGGCGAGCCCGCTCAGTGGCCGGGTGATGCTGCGGCCGATCCACCAGCTGAACCCCAACCCGATCAGCGCCGCCACGCAGCCGACCCAGATCATCAGCCGCCGGGTGCGCGCTTGCGATGCCGAAAGCGCTGCCGAGGCCGCCGCAACGTGCGCGCGCGCGTCACCGAGAATCTTGTCGGCGATCGGGATCATGCCCAGCGTATCGCTGTCGATCCGTGCGATCAGGGAGCTCACCGTCTCGACGCCGCTCACCCATTGGGCGAACGTGTCGGCATAGGCTTGGACCTGGTCGATCAGCTGCTGTCGCATTTCCGGCGCGCCGTCCACCGAATCGAACAGCGTGTTGAAACGGGCGATCTCCTCGGCGAACTGTCGCCTTGTCGCCGGCGCCTGGTTCAACCGGTACTCGGCCTCGTGGCGGCGCATGGTCAAGAGCGAGATCATGAGCTTTCGGGCGTCCTCCTCGGCCACCCAGGTCAGCTCCTGATCGATGATGGTCTCGACCCCCGCGCCGGCGCGATTGAGGCGGCCACGGATCCCCTCGGTTTCGCTGAAGCCGAGGATTTCCTGCTCTTTCTTAATTGCCAGGAAACTATCCTGAACGGCCCCGATGCTTCGGGTGAGCGTCGCCAATACCGGGCGCTCGTCCTCGCCGACCGAGGTCTCGATCTTATGGAGGCTTTGCGACGCCTGGGCGCCGCCGGCCTCGAAGGCCGCGATCGCGTCCGGGCTCGGATCCGCGACAAAGTCCCGGATTCCGATCCGCATGGCCGCGAGCCCGGCCTTGAATCCTTCACTCGCGTCCGCGATGTCGGTGGCATGCTTGGCGCTCAAGAACGCACTTTGCACGTCGGTCTCGCTGGCCGTGAACGTAATGCCGTTGGTCAGGAAGCCGATGACCGGAATGACCGCGATGGCGACGATGCGGGAGCGAACCGAGGTCTTCGAGTTGAGAAACTTGAAGTTGAAGAGGCGCGGCACTGAATTCGCCATGGCATGGGCTCGGTTGGCGGTCATTGAGGGTGCTCGATCCGCGACCGGTTCCCGCGCGGTCAGCCCCGGCCAAGGGCCTCTCGGCACCATAGAAATTCGAATTGGTTAATGAACCCGTATGAGAGGCCGGACGGCGGCCGTTTGTTCCGGCAAATCCGCCTGCCCGTTCGCGTCGGCATGGCATTTGCTTAGCAATCGGTTAGAATTTGTGCATTGCACCAATAGGTGCGCGGTCGATGCGGCCGCGGCGTGCAACGGAGATGAACCCATGTTGCCAGGTAGCGCCCGCCGCGAATCTGGAACCGACCTCGCCGGCCTGGCTGCAGAGGCCGTCCGCGCCGCCGAAGCGGTGCTTCAGGATGCGATCCGGGCGGTCCGCGCGCGGGTCGCCAAGGACGGCCGGACGGTGGACCGCGCGCTCGACCGCGAGCAGCGCGCCACCCACGGGCTCGCCTGGCTCGCCACCTATGTGGAGGCGGTGCGCCAGCTCGCCGCCTACGCGGAACGCATGCGCGAGGCCGGCCGGCTGGGCGAGCTCGAGCAACTGATCGTGGAGCTCGGGATCGGGGAATACCTCGCCCAGATCCAGGGCGGTATTCCGATGAGCCAGGGCGAGATCGCGCGGCCGGCCGACATGGGGCTCGCCGCCGCCGCGGTCGAGCGCCGCATGGCCGGGCCGT
This sequence comes from uncultured Alphaproteobacteria bacterium, assembly GCA_963721005.1. Lineage (GTDB taxonomy): Bacteria > Pseudomonadota > Alphaproteobacteria > Rhizobiales > Xanthobacteraceae > VAZQ01. The sequence goes on from CAVRHR010000004.1 coordinate 581,172, forward strand.
GGGGCGAGTACTTCGCCGTCGGCAACGAGCTGCGCCGGGCGCGGCTGGCCGAATTGATGGGCAGCCACCACGACGCCACCGTCGGGGACTGCGGCCTCGACGAGACGCTCGCGGCCGTGCGCGATCAGATGCGCAAGTTCGCCGACGACGAGGTCGTGCCGCATGCGCAGGAATGGCACCGCGCGAACCGCTACATCCCGCTCGAGATCATCGCGCAGATGTCGGAGCTCGGCGTGTTCGGCCTCACCATACCGGAGGCGTATGGGGGCCTCGGCCTCGGCAAGGAGTCGATGTGCGTCGTCTCCGAGGAGCTCGCGCGCGGCTATATCGGGGTCGGCTCGCTCGGGACGCGCAACGAGATCGCGGCCGAGCTCATCCTCGCCGGCGGCACCGAAGCGCAGAAGACCGAATGGCTGCCGAAGCTCGCGTCCGGCGAGGTGCTGCCGACCGCGGTCTTCACCGAGCCCAATACCGGCTCCGATCTGGCCTCGCTGCGGACGCGGGCGGTGCGCGAAGGCGATACCTACAAGGTCTCCGGCAACAAGACCTGGATCACCCATCCGGTGCGCGCCGATCTGATGACGCTGCTGGTGCGCACGAATCCGCAGGAGCCGGGTCATCGCGGCCTGTCGATGCTGCTGGCCCCCAAGCCGCGCGGCACCGACGCCGACCCGTTTCCGGCGGCCGGCATGACCGGGACCGAGATCGAGGTGCTGGGCTATCGGGGCATGAAGGAATACGAGATCGCCTTCGATGCCTTCGAGGTGCCGGCCGACAACCTGCTCGGCGGCCGGGAAGGTCTCGGCTTCAAGCAGCTTATGCAGACTTTCGAATCCGCCCGCATCCAGACCGCGGCGCGCGCCATCGGGGTGGCGCAGGCCGCGATGGAGCAGGCGCTCGCCTATGCGCAGCAGCGCCAGCAGTTCGGCCAGCCGATCGTCAATTTTCCCCGTGTCTCCGACAAGCTCGCCATGATGGCGACCGAGATCATGATCGCGCGCCAGCTCACCTATTTCGCTGCGCGCCAGAAGGATTCCGGACGGCGCTGCGACCTCGAGGCCGGCATGGCGAAGCTGTTGGCCGCACGCGTGGCCTGGGCGGCGGCCGACAACGCGGTGCAGATTCACGGCGGCAACGGCTTTGCGCTGGAATTTCCGGTGTCGCGGCTGCTGTGCGACGCCCGCATCCTGTCGATCTTCGAGGGCGCGGCGGAAATCCAGGCGCAGGTCATCGCCCGCAGGCTGCTGGACGGCTCGAACTGAAACTCAGCGCCAGGGCGATGACAAAACCAGACAAGGTCATCGCCCGCAGGCTGCTGGATGGCTCGAACTGAAACTCGGCGCCAGGGCTGTAGGGTGGGCAAAGGCGGCCGCGAGATTTTGATTGATGCACCACGCCGGGTCCGCCGTGCCCACGTGGAGCCGCTCAGTCTGCTGAGAGACATCGTGAGCACGGGCGCAAACGGCGCCCTTTGCCCACCCTACAGAATGAGCGTCACGCCGCCTTGGCGGGCTGCTTGAGCAATTTGCCGACATTGCCGGAGAGGATCTGCTCGCCGGTCGGCCCGAGCGCGCGCAAGTCGCGCACAAAGTCGCGCACCACCTCGCGCTGGCGGATCTCCTGCGGATAATCGGTGGCGAACACAATCTGGGATGCTGGAATCTCGACCAGACCGGTTTTGATCGAGCCCATGTCGCCGGCGAAGCCGGCGGTGTCGAAAATGATGCGGTTGCGGATGTAGTAATCGAAATCCTTGGCTGGCGTCATGCCGTGGCGGGCGTTGCCCTTGGTGCCCCAGAACGCCTTGTCCTGAAAGCAGCGGATGCGGCCCAGCGTGGAGGCGATGCCGCCGGAGAGATGCGCCATGTGCACGGTCAGCTCCGGGTGGCGATCGAGCACGCCGGAATTGATCAGCCGGATGGTCGCCATGATCAGCGAGAATTCGCGGCCGACCGAGCGCGCGGTGTCGAAGCCGTCGAACTGTTGCGAAAAATTGAGCTTGAGCGCCGGGTGCACGAAGACGAACATTCCCAGCCGCGCGACCTCGCTCCAGAACGGCTCGAAGCCGGCGTTGTCGAGAAACAGGCCGTCGCATTCCGAGGTGATCACCACGCCCTGGAAGCCGAGCTCGTGCCGGCAGCGGTTGAGCTCCTTGATGGCGTCGGGGCCGCCGAGCGGATGGGCGTGGGCGGCGCCGATGAACCGGCCCGGATAGTCGCGCTCGGCTTTCTTCGCCTTGTCGTTGATGAAGCGCGAGGTCTCGAGATCGGCGCACATGCCCTGCGCGCTGGTCAGCCAGGCCGCATCGATGCCGGAGAGATCCATCATGCGCACATGCTCGTCGAGATCGTACAACAGCGAATGGATGGTGTAGCTCGGCGCCCCCTGCGCGTCGTAATGCAGGATCATGCGGTCGCCCGGGTCCTCCTTGATCAACTCGCGCGGCGTGAAATGGTGCTGGAAATCGATGATCATCGGCGTCCTCTTCGGGCTCATGCTCTTGGTGCGGGCGAGATATCGCGTGCGGGCGACATAAAGCCGACCGCCGCAGCCGTGGCAAGCCGCCCTTGCCGGTCGGCGGCCGTTCAGCCGGCGGCGGCCAGCGCCTGCTCGAGATCGGCCATCAGATCGTCCGGATCCTCCAGGCCGACCGACAGCCGCAGCAGATCGGGCGGGCAAGGCGAGCCCGCGGCCTCGACCGAGGCGCGATGCTCGACCAGGCTTTCGACGCCGCCGAGCGAGGTGGCGCGTTTCCATAGGCGCACCGCGGCCGCGGCCGCGATGGCGGCGCGCTCGCCGCCGGCGAGCCGGATCGACAGCATGGCGCCGAAGCCCCCGGTCATCTGGCGCGCCGCGACCGCATGGCCGGGATGGTAGGGCAGGCCCGGATAGAGCACGTGGCTGATGCCGGCATGGCGGGCGAGGCGAGTGGCGATCTGCATTGCGGTCGCGGCCTGCGTCTTGACCCGCACATCGAGGGTGCGCAAGCCGCGCAGCAGCAGCCAGGCCTCGAACGGCCCGATGATCGCGCCGAGCTGCGTGCGCACCGCTTTGACGCGTTCCCAGATCTCGCCGGGCCTGGCGGTCGCCACCATGCCGGCGATGACATCGGAATGGCCGTTGAGATATTTCGACGCCGAATGCATGACCAGATCGGCATCGAGCCGCAGCGGGCGGGTGAAGACCGGCGTGGCGACGGTCGAATCGACCGCCACCAGAGCGCCGGCCGCGTGCGCCAGCCCGGCGATCGCCGCGATGTCGCTGATGGTCCACAGCGGATTGCCCGGCGTCTCGATATAGACCAGCTTGGTGGCGCCCGGCTTGATCGCCGCCGCTATGGCGGCGAGGTCTGTGCTGTCGGCGAAATCCACCTGGTGTCCCAGGCGCGGCGCCTCATGGGTGAGCCAGTGCCGGAACGCCCAATACATCACCTGCGAGGCGACAATGTGCGAGGGCCCCGGTAGCGCCAGCACGATCGCGGTCGCGGCCGCCATGCCGGAGCCGAGCAGCACCGCCTCGTGGGCGTCCTCCAAACTCGCGAGCACCGCTTCGGCGTGGCGGGTGGTGGCATTGTCGGGCCGCCCATAGGCGTAGCCGGAGCGGTATTGGTTGTCCGGATCGCGCACGAAGGTGGTCGCCAGATGCAGCGGGGGCACCACCGCCTTGGTGGTGGGCTCGACCAGGCCGAGCGCTTGTGCCGCGACGGTGCGCGGCTTCCAGCCGGGCGGCGTTCCGTTCGTCATGGGCCCTCTCATCGGTCAAAGCAGCAGTCGCGGTCAACGCATCACGCCCCGGGCCGGGTCGCCCGAGCTCTCGCCGATACGGCCGCGCCGCTCTCCCACTATATACGGGACCCGCCGCCCCGTTGTCGCCGCGGCACAGCTGCATGCCGGGCATCGCGGCGGCGGCGATGGTTTCGCCCCCCGGGGGATGCTAAAGACCAACCATGGCCGACTTCATGTCCCATATCATGGTGCCGATCGCGATCGGCGCGGTTGCGATCGTGCTGCTGATCGGCCTCGTCAACATGATGCGCGGGGGCTCGCCCCACCTGTCGCAGCGGCTGATGCGGCTGCGCGTGCTGATGCAGTTCATCGCCTTGATCGTCATCATGCTGACGATCTGGATCATGCGGGGCTGAGGCGCGAGATGGTGGTGCTCAACCGAATCTATACCCGTACCGGCGATGACGGCAGTACCGCGCTCGGCAGCGGCGAGCGGCGTCCGAAATACGATCTGCGGGTCGCCGCCTACGGGACCGTGGACGAGGTGAACGCGGTCATCGGCGTCGCGCGGCTGCATGCGGCCGGGAAGCTCGAGCTCGACCCCATGCTGGCGCGCATCCAGAACGACCTGTTCGACGTCGGAGCCGATCTCTGCATGCCCGACAAAGGCAAGGGCCCGGGTGGGGCGCGGCTCGACGTCACCGATTCCCAGGTCGAATGGCTCGAGCAGCAGATCGACAAGCTCAACGGCGAGCTCGAGCCGCTGCGGTCATTCGTCCTGCCGGGCGGCCGCGCGGCCGCGGCCCATCTGCATCTAGCCCGCACGGTCTGCCGGCGCGCCGAACGACTGATGGTCGAGCTCAAGGACAAGCCGGGCGAAAGCGTCACGCCGGCGGCGATCAAATACGTCAATCGGCTGTCGGACTTCTTCTTCGTCGCCGCCCGCTTCGCCAACCACAAGGGCGCAGACGACGTGCTCTGGGTACCGGGCCGGAATCGCTGAACAGTGAAATCGACATGGTGTTTCCGCTTTACGACGACAATCCGTTCAAGCTGCCGGTCAGGCCGATCGTCACTTGGCTCCTGATCCTGGCGAACCTCCTGGTGTTCCTGGTCGAGGCCGGCGGCAGCGATGCCGAGACGCAGGCCATCGCCAACGCGTTCGGGGTCACGCCGGCCGCGCTGCTCGGCGGCGTGACGCCGGCGCCGATTCTCACGCTCCTCACCTACATGTTCATCCACGCCGACATCGGGCATATTTTCGGCAACATGGTGTTTCTCTGGGTGTTCGGCGATGACGTGGAGGAGGCGCTCGGCCGCCGCCGTTTCCTCGTGTTCTACCTGTTGTGCGGCATCATCGGCGCGCTCGCCTTCGTGGCCAGCGATCCGACCTTCGCGGGGCCGCTGATCGGAGCTTCGGGAGCGATCTCGGGCGTCATTGTCGCCTATGCGATGTGGCGGCCCTGCGCCAAGGTCACGGTCCTGCTCGGGATCATTCCGTTGCGGATCAGCGCCTTCTGGGTGATCGGCGCCTTCGTGCTCACGCAGCTGTGGAATTTGGAAGCGACCGGCAAGAGCGACGTCGCCTATTGGTGCCACCTCGGCGGCATGCTGGCGGGCGCGGTGCTGTTTCCGATCATGCGGCGTCCCGGCGTGCAGCTGTTCGAATGTGTGCGGATGCCGAATTATCCGGCCGTCGGTGCGGCCGCACCGCGGGTGCGCCCGACCTCCGGGGCCGGCCCGGAGGGCAGATAGGTCCGCTCCAGCCGCCCGATCGGGCATGCCGGCGCCAAAATGGGCGTCCCGAATTGCCGCGGCGCGGCACGAAAGTTGACACCGCGTCCTGCGCCCCATTAGCTTGCCGCGCAGCGCCGGGATCCTTCGCCTTTGCCACCCATCGCGAGAGCGCATTCATGAAAATCCTGGTGCCGGTCAAAAGAGTCGTCGATTACAACGTGAAGATTCGCGTGAAGGGAGACGGCAGCGGCGTCGAGCTCGCCAACGTCAAGATGTCGATGAACCCCTTCGACGAGATCGCGGTCGAGGAGGCGCTCCGGCTGAGGGAGAAGGGGCAGGCGAGCGAGGTCGTGTGCGTGTCGATCGGCCCCGCCCAGGCCACCGAGACCATCCGCACCGGGCTCGCCATGGGGGCCGACCGCGGCATCCTGGTCAAGACCGACAAGCCGGTCGAGCCGCTCGCTGTCGCCAAGCTGCTCAAGGCCATCGTCGACGCGGAGCAGCCCGGCCTGGTGATCCTGGGCAAGCAGGCAATCGACGACGATTGCAACCAAACTGGGCAGATGCTGGCGGCCCTCACGGGCTGGCCGCAGGGCACGTTCGCCTCCAAGCTGGCGATCGAGGGCGACAGCGTGCTGGTCACCCGCGAGGTCGACGGCGGCCTGCAGACGCTGCGGCTCAAGGCTCCGGCGATCGTGACGACCGATCTGCGCCTCAACGAGCCGCGCTACGCCAGCCTGCCCAACATCATGAAGGCCAAGAAGAAGCCGATCGAGGAGAAGACGCCCGAAAGCTACTGTGTCGACATCGCGCCGCGGCTCGAGGTGCTCAAGACCGCCGAGCCCGCCGGCCGCAAGTCCGGCGTGAAGGTGAAATCGGTGGCCGAGCTGGTCGACAAGCTCAAGAACGAGGCCGGGGTCCTGTCATGACCACCCTCCTCATCGCCGAGCACGACAACAAGACCCTCAAGGATGCGACCAGCAAGGCGCTCACCGCCGCCAGGGCGCTCGCGTCGCCGGTGCATGTGCTGGTCGCCGGCCGCGACGCCCGCGGCGTTGCGCAAGCCGCCGCGAAGCTCGACGGCGTCGCCAAGGTCCTGCTGGCGGACGCACCGGCGTTCGAGCATGCGCTGGCCGAGCCGCTGGCGGCGCTGGTGGTCGCCCTCGCGCCCGCCTATGACGCGATCGTCGCTGCGGCCACCACCACGGGCAAGAATTTCATGCCGCGCGTCGCCGCGCTGCTCGACGTCATGCAGATTTCCGACATCGTCAGGGTGATCGGGCCGGACACGTTCGAGCGCCCGATCTATGCCGGAAATGCGCTGCAGACCGTGCGCTCCCGCGACAAGGTGAAGGTCATCACGGTACGCACCTCGACCTTCCCGGCATCCGGCACCGCGCCGGCCGCCACGGCGCCGATCGAGGACGCGGCGGCTACGACCGATGCCGGCATCTCCGCCTTCGTGGGCGAGGAGCTCTCCAAGACCGATCGTCCCGAGCTGACCTCGGCCAAGAATCATCATATCGGGCGGTCGCGCGATGCAGAGCCGCGAGAACTTCACCACCTATATCGAGCCGGTGGCCGACAAGCTCGGTGCCGCCATGGGGGCCTCGCGGGCGGCGGTCGATGCCGGGTACGCGCCCAATGACTGGCAGGTCGGCCAGACCGGCAAGGTGGTGGCGCCCGAGCTCTATATCGCGGTGGGCATCTCGGGGGCGATCCAGCATCTCGCCGGCATGAAGGATTCCAAGGTCATCGTGGCCATCAACAAGGACGAGGAAGCGCCGATCTTCCAGGTCGCCGACTATGGGCTGGTCGCCGATCTCTATCAGGCGCTGCCCGAGCTCGCGCAGGAGCTCGGAAAGATCGGGAAATAGCCCGCCGGTCACGGCCGCCCTGCGGCTTGGGCCGCCGAGCAATTGCGGCCGCCAGGTGACCCGGGTGACTGCCGCCGCGCCGGTGGCGCGGGCCGCCGGATCGGCGTAGAACATGCGTCCTCGCGGGGAAGCCCGCGAAGGCGACCCGGGGGATCAGACTGGAGCCATGGCGTTGAATATCAAGAAAGTCGGAGTGGTCGGGGCCGGTCAGATGGGCAGCGGCATCGCGCATGTGTGCGCGCTCGCGGGATTCGACGTCAAGCTCAATGACATCGCGACCGACCGCGTCAGGGCCGGGATCGCCACCATCCACGGCAATCTGGCGCGTCAGGTGAGCCGCAAGCTCATCACCGACGAGGAGCGGCAGGTGGCGCTGGACCGGATAACGCCCGCCGATGCGCTCGACGGATTGTCGGATTGCGATCTCGTCATCGAGGCGGCGACCGAGAAGGAGGAGGTGAAGCGCTCGATCTTCGCCAATGTCTGCCCGCTGCTCAAGGCGGACGCGATTCTCGGCACCAACTCGTCCTCCATATCGATCACCCGCCTGGCCTCCTCGACCGACCGGCCCGAGCGCTTCATCGGCATCCATTTCATGAATCCGGCGCCGCTGATGAAGCTGGTCGAACTGATCCGCGGCATCGCCACCGGCGACGCCACCTTCGAGGCCACCAAGCAATTCATCACCAAGCTCGGCAAGACCATCGCGGTATCGGAGGATTTTCCCGCCTTCATCGTCAATCGCATCCTGCTGCCCATGATCAACGAGGCGATCTACACGCTCTACGAAGGCGTCGGAAACGTCGAGGCGATCGATACCGCCATGAAGCTCGGCGCCAACCATCCCATGGGTCCGCTCGAGCTCGCCGATTTCATCGGGCTCGATACCTGCCTGTCGGTGATGCAGGTGCTGCACGAGGGGCTGGCCGATTCCAAATATCGGCCCTGCCCGTTGCTGGTGAAATATGTCGAGGCCGGCTGGCTCGGCCGCAAGACCAAGCGCGGGTTCTATGATTACCGGGGCGAGAAGCCGGTGCCGACGCGCTAACCGGCGCGCACGACTTTCTCCCAATTAGCTTGGCTTGGATTCAACAGGGCTTCGGTTGACCGACCTCGCGTTCATGGATGCGGGTCCAGTCGCCAAATGGCCGCGGCCAAGCCGGCGAGACATCCGCCTAGGTGGTCGTTCCGACTGCGTGATTTATCTCTCGTTTACCCCTGCGCGCTAAAGTCGAAGGTGCGATCCCGGCCGAGGCTCCGGCCGCTCTCACGCGCGAGCTTGCAATGGATCCCTCTTCGATCGCTTCCGCTGCCATTGGCGCCAGTGCTGGGCAATTCCAGCAGGCTGTCGGCGTGAAAATGCTGGCCATGGCCCAGCAGGCCAGCAACGCGGTCGTCAAAATGATCGACACGGCGACGCAGGGCAGCGTTTCCGCCGGCATCGGCGGCAATCTCGACCGGACGGTCTGAGCAGCCTGGCGCTTCTTGCGGCGGCGGTGCGAATGCCGCCGCCCCTAACCTCCGAGCGCCGCGCGTACCAGCTTGACCCCGTCCGGGCTCGCCCATTCGGCCGGGCCCGCCGCGGTACCGATCTCGCAGCCGGCGGGGTCGACCAGCACCGTGGTGGGCAACCCGATGGCGCGTCCGATCAGCTTGAGATCCTGGAACACCCTGGCGCTCTGGTCGGCGTAATAGGCCAGCCGGTTGACGCCTACATCCTCGAGCCAGACGTGCGGCTTGACCGAATCGCGCGTGTCGATATTGACCGCGACGACCTCGAAGCGCCCCCCGCCCAAGGCTCCCTCGAGCGCATCGAGCGCCGGCATCTCCTTGCGGCACGGGATGCACCAGGTCGCCCACAGATTGAGCAGCACCGTGCGGCCGCGCCAATCCGACAGCCGCCGCTCGGCCCCCGACAGGTCGCGGAAGGCGAGGTCCGGTAGCCGCAGCGGACTTTCGGCGATCGCCATCGCGGCCACCTCGCCGCGCGCCAGCGGGCCGACACTGCGGGCGATCTCCAGCGCCGGCAGGCAATCGGGATCGCCCGCATTGCGCATGAACCCGCCGATCCCGTATACCCCAGCCAGGCCGGCAAGCGCTCCGGCGACGACCGCTCCGGCCATCAGGGCGACCCGGCGGGGGTGGGGATGCGGTGCTGCATTTTCAGGGTTGGCGGCCACGGTTCGCTTGGTTCCTGTCTTGGTCCGGTCCCGATCCTGTCCCGACCGATCCGATCGAAACCATCTCGTGAGCGTATCACGCGTAACGGCGTATCATGAGCAACAAGAGATCGTGAACAATAACCGAATCATGAGCCATAACCGAACATGAGCAACAAGATGTGGGGCGGCCGCTTCGGCCAAGGTCCCGACGCGATCATGGACGAGATCAATGTCTCGATCGACTTCGATCGGCACCTCTATCGCCAGGACATTACCGCCAGCAAGGCCCATGCCGCCATGCTGGCCAAGCAGGGCATCATCTCGGCGCACGATGCCGCCTCGATCGCCCAGGGTCTAGACACGATCTTGTCAGAGATCGAAGGCGGCACGTTCAGCTTCGAGCGTGCGCTCGAGGACATCCATATGAACGTGGAGGGCCGGCTGTCGGAGCTGATCGGGCCCGCGGCCGGCCGCCTGCACACCGCGCGCTCGCGCAACGATCAGGTGGCGACCGATTTTCGCCTCTGGGTCAGGGACACGATCGACGCCCTGGATCAGGCGCTGGCCGGCTACCAGCAGGTGCTGGCCGAGAAGGCGCTGGCGAATGCCGCGACGGTGATGCCGGGCTTCACCCATCTGCAGACCGCGCAGCCGGTGACGTTCGGGCACCACTTGCTGGCCTATGTGGAGATGGCGGGGCGCGATCGCGGCCGGTTTGCGGACGCGCGCCGGCGCCTCAACGAATGTCCGCTCGGCGCCGCCGCGCTCGCCGGCACCGCATTCCCGATCGACCGCGACATGACCGCGAAGGCGCTCGGCTTCGAGCGCCCGATGGCAAACTCGCTCGACGCCGTCTCGGACCGCGACTTCGTGCTGGAGACGCTCGCCGCCGCCGCCATCGCGTCCATGCATCTGTCGCGCTTTGCGGAGGAGATCGTGATCTGGACGTCGCCGCTTTCGGGGTTGGCGCTGCTGTCGGACCGGTTCACGACCGGATCGTCGATCATGCCGCAGAAGCGCAATCCCGATGCCGCCGAGCTGGTGCGGGCCAAGACCGGCCGCATCATCGGGGCCTTGCTGGGCCTGCTGGTGGTGATGAAGGGACTGCCGCTCGCCTACCAGAAGGACATGCAGGAGGACAAGGAAGGCGCGATGGATGCGCTCGCGGCCTTGGGCCTCTCGGTCGCCGCCATGACCGGCATGGTGGCGGACCTGCTGCCGGATGCGGCACGCATGCGCCAGGCCGCCGACGAAGGCTATTCGACCGCGACCGACCTGGCCGACTGGCTGGTGTGCGTTCTGCACATGCCGTTTCGCGAGGCGCACCATATTACCGGGCGGATCGTGGCCAGGGCGGCCGCCGAGGGCGTTGCGCTCCACGCGCTCACGCTCGACAAGATGCGATCGATCGAGCCGCGGATTACCAACGACGTCTTTGCGGTGCTTTCCGTGGACAATTCCGTGAAGAGCCGCGTCAGCTACGGGGGTACCTCGCCCAAGAACGTGCGCCGCGAAGCCGCGCGCTGGCTCAAGGTCCTGGCCAAGAATTGCGGATGAGCGTTTCGAAAAACAGCTCGATCTGCTATGCTGCCAACGATCAGGAGGTCGCCGGGTGATCCAACCGCCAAGCTCTGCTCGCGCCGGACGTTGTCACGTCAGATTTGGTCACGTCAGATTCGGTCACGCCGGATTTGCCGTGCTCGCCGCGCTGGCGGCTGCGCTCACCCTGGCGGGTTGCGGCCGCAAGGCCGGCCTCGATCGGCCCCCAATGGCGGCCGCCGGCGATCTCCAGGGCAGCGGGCAGCCTGGCGCGGCGCCGGGCGCCGCCGGCAAGCCGGTGGCGCCGCCCTCCGAAAAACGGAAAACCCCTCTCGATTGGCTGATTGACTGAGCCGGCCGGCGATGCACCACTTTGCCTATCGGGCCGGCGTGCTGCACGCCGAGGCGGTCGATCTCATCGACCTCGCGGCCGCGGTCGGCACCCCATTCTATTGCTACTCCACCGCCACCATCGAACGGCACTACCAGGTGTTCGCGCATGCTTTCGCGGATGTGGGCGCGCTGGTCTGCTACGCCATGAAGGCCAACTCGAATCAGGCCGTCATCAAGACGCTGGCCCGGCTCGGCGCCGGTGCCGACGTCGTCTCCGCAGGCGAGCTCAAGCGCGCCCGCGCGGCCGGCATTCCGCCGCACAAGATCATGTTCTCGGGCGTCGGCAAGACCGCCGATGAGCTCGCGCTCGCGATCGACGAAGGCATCCTGTGCATCAACGTGGAGTCCGAGCCGGAGCTCGAGCTCTTGTCCTCGATCGCGCAGCAGAAGGGCCGCACCGCCCATGTCTCGCTGCGCGTGAACCCCGACATCGACGCCCGAACCCATGCCAAGATCGCTACCGGCAAGGCCGAGAACAAGTTCGGTATCCCGATCAGCCAGGCGCGCGAGGTCTATGCCCGCGCCGCCAAGCTGCCGGGCCTGCGGGCGACCGGCGTCGACATGCATATCGGCAGCCAGATCACGGATCTGGCGCCGTTCGACGACGCCTTCGCGCTGCTTTCGGAATTCGTGCGCGCCCTGCGCGGCGACGGCCACACCATCTCTCATCTCGACCTCGGCGGCGGGCTCGGCATTCCCTACCGCGAGGACAACGAGCCGCCGCCGCATCCGGACGCCTATGCGGCCATGGTCAAGCGCGCCACCCGCGATCTCGGCTGCACCCTGATCTTCGAGCCGGGCCGCCTGATCGTCGGCAACGCCGGCATCCTGGTCACCCGCGTTCTCTATCTCAAGGGCGGCGAGACCAAGAGCTTCGTCATCGTCGATGCCGGCATGAATGATCTCATCCGCCCGACCCTGTACGAGGCCCATCACGATATCCGACCGGTGCGCGAGCCCGATCCGCTCGCGCGGCGGATCGTCGCCGACGTGGTGGGCCCGGTATGCGAATTGGGCGATTTCCTGGCGCTCGACCGAGACATGGCGGCGCCGCGGCCCGGGGATCTGCTGGCCGTCATGTCGGCCGGCGCCTATGGGGCGGTCCAGGCCGGCACCTACAATACCCGTCCATTGGTTCCGGAAGTGCTTGTGCGCGAAGGAGAATGGGCGTTGGTCCGGCCCCGGCTCGAAGCCGAGGCCTTGATCGGGCTCGACCGCCTGCCGCCCTGGCAGTGAATTCCCGGGCCGGGCCAGAACGGTCCCTCCATGCCGGCGTTTTGATCATGGTGCCTTTGATTTGCCTGGTGGCCCGGGTCTGGTACCGTGTTAAGATGCGAAAATCAGGCAGATTCTTAGTCGCGGGAGATGCGCTTGAACGACCGTGCCCAGGAAAACGCCACGTCGAGCAGGCTGGTTGCGGACGCCCGCAGCGCGGTCGGACGCGGCAACGATGCGGTCCTTTCCCGGGCGCTCGAGCGCGCCCGCGCCGCCATCCTGTGGGAGCGTCTGTGGCCCGCGCTGGCGGCGCCGTCGACCGCCGTCGGCCTGTTCCTGGCGGTGTCGTGGCTGGGCGTCTGGCTATGGCTGCCGCCGGTCGGACGCGCCATCGGGCTCGGCTTGTTCTTCCTGCTGACGGCCGCTGCCACCGTGCCGCTCCTGCGGCTGCGCCTGCCGACCCGGGAGGATGCGTTGCGGCGGCTCGACCGCAGGTCCGGCCTGCCGCATCGGCCGGCCACCACCATTGCGGACGATCTCGCCGCCAATACCGCCGACCCGACTTCGTTGGCGATCTGGCGCGCCCATATCGAGCGCGCGTTACGGGCCGCCACGCAGCTCAAGGCCGGCACGCCCGCGCCTCGCCTTGCCGAGCGCGATCCGTTCGCGCTGCGGGCGCTGGTCCTGGTGCTGGTGATCGCGACCTTCGTGGCCGCCGGCGGCGAGCATCTGCGGCGCATCGCCGCCGCCTTCGATTGGCACGGTGTGATTGCGCCGGTCAATTTTCGCATCGACGCCTGGGTGAACCCGCCGACCTATACCGGCAAGCCGCCGGTGATCCTGCCGGGTCTGCGGCCCGGCGAGGCAACGCAGACGGCGTCCAACCCCCCGGGGCCGGTGTTGTCGGTGCCGGCCGGCAGCACGCTGGTGATCCGTGCGACCGGCGATGTCCATCTCGACGTGGCGGTGACGGGCGGCTTGGCCGATCCGAAGGATGCCGCCCCCGGCGACGCCAAGGCGGCAGCGCCGAGCAATGCGGCGCGGGGCACCGAGGAGCGCCGCTTCACCATCAACGATGCGGGCAGCGCCACCGTGCGCGGCGTCGGTCCAAACGAGGTGACCTGGCAATTCACCGCCATACCGGACCGGCCACCGACGATCGCGCTCACCAAGGATCCGGAGGTGCAGGGGCGCGGCAACCTGCAGCTCACCTACAAGGTCGAGGATGATTACGGCGTCGTCGACGCGCGGGCGAATTTCAAGCTCAAGGGCGGGGTAGGCGCCGATGGGCAGTCGCCGCCGCGTGCGCTGTTCGAGGCGCCCGAGTTTCCGCTGGCGTTGCCGCAGGCGCGCACCCGCAACGGCGTCGGCCAGACCAGCAAGGATTTGACCGAGAATCCATGGGCCGGCGCCACCACCGAGATGACGCTCACCGCCCGCGACGAGGCCGGCAATGAAGGCAAGAGCGAGCCTGCCGAGGTGCGCTTGCCGGAGCGGCCGTTCTCCAAGCCGATGGCGCGCGCGCTGATCGAGCAACGTCGAATTCTCGCGCTCGACGCCGAGGCCCAGGCCCATGTGCTTACCGCGCTCGACGCGCTCACGCTCGCGCCCGACCGCTTCAACATGGAGAGCAAGGTCTATCTCGGGTTGCGCTCCATCTTCTGGCAGCTGGCCCACGCCAAGAACGACGACGCGTTGCGCGAGGTCGTGACGCGGCTGTGGGACATGGCGGTCAATCTGGAGGACGGCAATCTATCGGATGCCCAGCAGGCGCTGCGGAACGCCGAGGATGCGTTGCGCCAAGCGCTGGAGCGGGGCGCATCCGACGAGGAGATCAAGCGTCTCACCGACGATTTGCGCGCCGCGCTGGACAAGTTCATGCAGGCGCTGGCCGAGCAGCTGCGCCAGAACCCGCAGCAGCTCGCGCGCCCGCTCGACCCGAACGCGCGGCAGGTGCGGCCGCAGGATCTGCAGAGCATGATCGACCGGATGGAGCAGATGGCCCGCTCCGGCGCCCGCGACGCCGCGCGCCAGATGCTGCAGGACCTGCAGGCCATGCTCGACAACCTGCAGATGGCGCAGCCCGGACAGCAACAAGATGACGCCGACGACGAGATGGCGCAGATGATGGACGAGCTCGGCGACATGATCCGCGAGCAGCAGGAGCTGCGCGACAAGACCTTCGAGCAGGGGCAGGACCAGCGCCGCCAGCGCGGCCAGCAAGGCCAGCGCGGCCAGCAGGGTCAACGCGGTCAGCAAGGCCAACAGGGGCAGCAGGGGCAGCAGGGCCAGCAGGGCCAGCAAAGCATGGCGGACTTGCAGAAGCGTCAGCAGGCGCTCCGCGATCAGCTCAAGAAGCTGCTCGAGGAGATGCGCAAGAAAGGCATGGGCCAGCAGCCGGGCCAAGGGGAAGGCCAGGGACAGCCCGACGAGCTCGGACAGGCCGAGGGAGACATGGAATCCGCGCAAGGCCAGATGGGGCAGGGCAATGCCGACGGCGCCGTCGATTTGCAGGGCAAGGCGCTCGATGCCATGCGCAAGGGCCAGCAGGGCATGGCAAATCAGATGGGGCAGGGCCAGGGACAACAGATGGGCCAGGGTCGTCCTGGAGGCCCCGGCCGACCGGGGCGCGCCGGCCGCATGGGTCAGGGGCGGGCCGACCAGGAGACCGATCCGCTCGGCCGGCCGTTGCGGGGCCGCGACTACGGCGACGACTCCACCGTCAAGGTGCCGGGCGAGATCGATGTGCAGCGTGCGCGCCGCATTCTCGAGGAACTGCGCCGGCGCTTCGGCGAGATCGCCCGCCCGCAGCTCGAGCTCGATTATATCGAGCGGCTGCTCAAGGATTACTGATCCGGGATGCGGGCCGGGCCGCCGGGGCTTTACGAAATTGTCAGAGCGGCGCAGCCGCCGCGACCCGCCGCGGTGCGCCCGCGGTGAGCGCTTCGGCGACCGCTGCCCGAATGGTCGGGAGCGAGAACGGCTTGGTGATCACGTCGTGGATCAGCTTGTTGAGCCCGGACGCACGCTCGCGCTGGTCCGCATAGGCGGTCATCAGGAGGATGGTGACGGCGGGGTGATCGCGCGCGGTTGCCAGGGCCAGCGCGATGCCGTCCATCACCGGCATGCGGATATCGGTCAGCAGCAGCTCGAATGCGCTGTTCTCGCGAGCCAGGACGTCGAGCGCCTCGGCCCCGTCGGCGGTGGTGATGACCTCATGGCCGTCCTGCACCAGGGCGCGCGCCACCAGGGTGCGGATCGCCTCCTCGTCCTCGGCGATCAGTATGCGTGCCACTTCGTCCTCATTGGATGCCGACCCCGAGGTCTTGACGATTGAAGAACCGCACCAGAACATCGCGCGTCTCGGGCGGCGGCGAGGCCAGCCGCGATTGGAACGCGAACGCCTCCCCGGGCCCGAGCAGGCTGTGGCTGGGCAGCGTCGTCCAGCTGTAGATCTCGTTGCCGCTGGCGTTGCGGACCGCAAATCTCAAGCGCGGCACCTCGATGGTGCGCTTGGCCACGCTCGCGATCTTGCCCTGGACTACCAGCACCGGCACGCCCTCGCTCGTCAGCGTGTCGGTCGTGACGTCGGTGATGAGGAGGCCGCGCGAATTGACCGCGAGCCCGAGCGCCGCATAGAGCGACGCGGTCTGGGGATCCGCCCGCACGATCTCGGCGCGCCAGGCGAACAGGCCCAGGTCCACGAGGACGAGCCCCAGAATGAGGGTCGGCAAGCCCGGCAGCGGCCAGCCGAAGCGGCGCTTGCGGGCCAGCGCTGCGGCGCGCCGGGCCGCCACCGTCTCGATGTCCTCGCGTGGGGCGGCATCGGCGGCGGGCTCGTGATCGACCGGGGCGAGCGCCGGCGAATCGATCAGCGGCCCGTCTGCGGCTCCCCCCGGCGTCGCCCCGGACATCGCCGAATCGGCCGCCACGATCGGCGGGGCGTCGTGCCCGATATCGGCGGGATCGGGCGCGGCGGTCGGCTGGAGGACGGATGTATCGCCATCGGGTTGCGGCCAGCTCTCCGGCCCCGCACCCCCGGACGCGGTGGCGAATTGAGCCATCTCGGCCCGGTGGGATTCGGCGATCTCGGACAGCGCTTCCGTGTTGGCGGCGAACCAAACGGTCCGGCAACGCGCGCACCTGACCGAGCGCCCGCTCGGCCCGACCGAGGACGGCTCGACCTGATAGGCGGTCTCGCAATTGGGACAGACGATCTGCATCGGCCACTCGCCGCGGATGGGCTGGTGCAAACCTACCAGCCGATCCGTTAACGGATCGGAAACCATGTCGGGGCCGGGCGGCATGCCCGGCCCGGAGACGGTATCGGCATACCCGGAATCCGATAGTCTCCGGGGGCCAGCATGTGCGCACCGTCGCGACGCGCCGGATTGACCCGCAGGCGCCCTGAGTTCAGGCATCGCGGCCACTGATATAAACGCGAATCAGCGTGACGCCTGTCTTGGTTTGCGGCCGCACCGGCCGGCCATCGGAGAATGACGTGGTTCGATTTGAGAATGTCGGCTTGCGCTACGGGCTCGGACCGGAGGTTCTGCGCGACCTGAGCTTCCGGATCGATTTCGCATTCGTTCCAGTTCCTGACCGGCCCCTCGGGGGCGGGCAAGACCTCGCTCCTGCGGATGCTGTTTCTTTCGCTGCGGCCCACGCGCGGTCTCATCACGCTGTTCGGCCACGATATCGCGACCTTGAGCAAGGATGCGCTGGCGACGCTGCGGCGGCGGATCGGCATCGTGTTCCAGGATTTTCGCCTGCTCGACCACATGACCACCTACGAGAACGTGGCGCTGCCGTTCCGGGTCATGGGGCGGACCGAGGACAGCTTTCGCGAGGAGGTGGTGGAGCTTCTGCACTGGGTCGGGCTGGGCGACCGCATGTGGGCGCTGCCGCCGATTCTGTCCGGCGGCGAGAAGCAGCGCGCCGCCATCGCGCGCGCCGTGATCGCGCGGCCGCAACTGTTGCTGGCCGACGAGCCGACCGGGAATGTCGATCCCAATCACGCGCAACGCCTGTTGCGGCTGTTCATCGAGCTCAACAAGTCGGGTACCTCGGTGCTGCTTGCCACCCACGATATCGCGTTGATGGATCAGTACGATGCTCGCCGGCTCGTGCTGCACGAGGGCCGGCTGCATGTCTATGATTGACGACGGCTTCGCGGCGGGCGGGCCGGACCCGCCCGAGCCGGCGACGATTGTCGCGGAATCCCCGCTGCCGCGCTTTGAGGCCTCGATCGTCCCTAAGGCGACCATCGCGGGGCGTGCCCTGATCGCCGTCATCGCCATCATGACCTTCCTGGCCTCGATCACGATCGGCGGCGTCATGCTGTTGCGGGCGGCGGCGGGCGATTGGCAGGCCGACCTGGCGCGCGAGGTCACCATCCAGGTCCGGCCGCTCGCCGGCCGTGACATCGAGGCCGATGTCGCGACGGCCGCCGCCATCGCCGGCGCGGCGCGCGGTGTGGCGAGTGTCCGGCCCTACAGCAAGCAGGAATCCAACCAGCTGCTGCAGCCGTGGCTGGGCGCATTGGCGCTCGACGAGCTGCCGGTCCCGCGCCTCATCGCCGTCACGATCGCGGCCGACGAGGCGCCCGATCTCGAAGGCCTGCGCGGTTCGCTGGCTGGGCAGGTTCCGGCCGCCAGCCTCGACGACCATCGCGAGTTCGTCGGCCACATGCGGGCCGTGACCCGCACGATCCTGGGCGCCGCCACCGGCGTGCTGGTCCTGGTGATGATCGCGACCGTGCTGTCGGTGACGTTTGCGACCCGAGGCCTGATGGCGACCAACCGCCAGGTCATCGAGGTGCTGCATTTCATCGGCGCCAAGAACGGCTTCATCGCCGGACACTTCCAACGCCATTTCCTGCTGCTCGGTCTCAAGGGCGGGGCGATCGGGGGCGGGCTCGCGCTTCTCCTGTTCGTCCTGATCGATCTCGCCAACGGCTGGCTTCTGCGCAGCGCGGCGGGCGCGCAGCTGGGCGCGCTGTTCGGCACCTTCTCGATCGGGCTTGCCGGCTATGCGGCGGTGCTGGCGCAGATCGCCGTGACCGCCCTGGTGACGGCGGCGACATCGCGCCACACCGTCAACCGCACGCTCGAAACGGTTCAATGACCACACACATTGCCACCCCTCCGCCGGATTTTGGGCTATGATTTCAGCGGATGGAAAGAACGATGCCGATGGTCGAATCAGAGACCGATGGCGGCGGCACGGCGCGGCGGCTGGAGCCGGCGGGGCGCGAGAGCGCCGCGCGCGAGAGCGGCGCGCGCTGGCTCGTGCGCCGTCTGGGGCGCTCGGCGATCGGGTTCGGCGCGGTCGCGGTGCTGCTGCTGGCAGCCGGATTCGGCTGGTTCCTCTGGAGCCTGCCGGCCGACGAGGTCGTGCTGCAACGCGATGCCGACGGGATCGTGGTACTCACCGGGGGGGCCTCGCGCATCACCGATGCGATCGAACTGCTCGCCGCCGGCCGCGGCAAGCGCTTGTTGATCAGCGGCGCCAACCCGGCGACCACCTCGGGCGAGATTTCGCGCCTCAACCCCGTCTACGGCGGGATCGTCAGCTGCTGTGTCGATTTCGACCGTTCGCTGAACACGCTCGGCAATGCGATCGAGACCAAGCACTGGGCGCAGAGCCGCGGGTTCCGCTCGCTGATCGTGGTCACGTCGAGCTACCACATGCCGCGCGCCATCGCGGAGATCGCCCACCAGCTTCCGGACGTGGCCCTGCTGCCGTTCCCGGTGATCACCGACAAGCTGCATGCAGAGCCTTGGTGGACGCACGGCCCGACCATGAAGCTGATGCTCTCCGAGTATCTGAAATACATGGCCGCCCGGATGCGCATCCGGCTCGATCCCGCCGCCACCGCGCGCGCGGCCGCGTCGGCGGGAGCCGGCGGCACCGCCGCGCAAATCCGGCTTGCGTTCTTCCATCGCCGGTCCCGGTACCCCGTCGCCTGACCCTTTCCCGATTGCCGGAAGCCTGCGCTCTCCCGCCGTGGCAGGTGATCGGATCGCGGCTGTTGAACCAGGTCCCGT
The DNA here is from genome assembly GCA_963721005.1 of uncultured Alphaproteobacteria bacterium. GTDB lineage: Bacteria > Pseudomonadota > Alphaproteobacteria > Rhizobiales > Xanthobacteraceae > VAZQ01. The sequence continues at coordinate 600,869 of CAVRHR010000004.1, forward strand.
CGTGCTCGTGATCATCCGCTCCGTTCTGTTCAACGTGTTGTTCTACCTGAACATGATTGTGCTCATGTGCCTGGCGCTGCCGACCCTAGTGCTGCCGCGCGGCGCCATCCTGGCGGTCGTGCGGTTCTGGGCGCGCAGCAACAGCTGGCTGCTGCGGATCGTTTGCGGCGTCACCTTCGAGCTGCGCGGGCTGGAGCGGATTCCGCCGGGGCCGTTGCTGATCGCCGCCAAGCACCAGTCGCTGTGGGAGACGTTCGCACTGGTGCCGCTGTTCGCCGATCCGGCCTTCATCCTCAAGCGCGAGCTGATGTGGCTGCCGTTCTTCGGCTGGTACGCCAGCAAGGCCGAGATGATCCCGGTCGACCGAGGTGCGCGTTCCCAGGCGCTCGCCGCCATCGCGGTCCGCGCCAAGACCGAGCTCGCCCGCAACCGGCAGATCGTCATCTTTCCGGAAGGCACCCGCCGGCCGCCGGGCGCCGCACCGAGCTACAAATACGGCGTCGTGCATCTGTACGCCGAGAGCGGGGTCGCGTGCCTGCCGGTCGCGCTCAATTCCGGCTTGTTCTGGCCGCGCCGGTCGCTGCGCCGCTACCCCGGCACGATCGTGGCGGAGTTTCTCGAGCCGATCGCGCCCGGGCTCGACAAGCAGGTGTTTTTCGAGCGCCTGCAGCGGGCGATCGAGATCGCCACCGCCCGGCTGATCCAGGAGGGCGAGCGCCAGCTCGGTGGGCGGTAGTTACGATGCGCCGCCTTCGTGCGTTCCCTTGAGGCGCTGCGCCAGTAGATGCAGCTCGGATTCACGCAACCCCAGCGCCTCCATGGCGGCCACGGTGGCGATCACGTAATCGCGGTTGGGGCCCGATTGACCATGGCCCTGGCGGATATAGTGCAACTGATCGGAGAGCGGCAGGCGGCCCGCGTATTGGACATGGCTGCGGTCCACCACATAGCACAGCGCCGCGACCTGCCGCGCCGGCTCGCCCTTGAGCCAGACCCGCCGCATGCATTCGCAATAAACGCCAGTCGCCTGCTCGCGCCGGCGCAAATAGGCGACGGTCCTGGCCCGGTCGGCGGCCGCCACCCGGAACGCTATGCCCTGGCAGGCGCCGCCGCGGTCGAGACCGAGCACCAGGCCGGGCCGCTCGGGCGTGCCGCGGTGAACGAACGAATAGACGCACAGCGCCCGGTGGGCGCCGGTCAGGCGGGCCTCGACGCGCTCCCGGAAATCGAAGCCGGGCCGCCACATCAGCGAGCCATAGCCGAACACCCAAAGGTCTTCGGCCACATGTGCGAGATCGGGGTCCATGGCGGCAGGGCGATCCGGTCCAGGATTTGCCGGACATCTGTTCCGGTGCGCGCATCGGCCCCGGGGCCGCAATAGAGCACGAGTCGCCCGCGCTGAAAACCCGCTCGCCCGCGGCCACGGGCGAGCGCCGCCGGGTGACTTGGAAACGCCGCAATCGGCCGCTTGTGAAGGCCGCCCGGCGGTGGAGACCGATCGGCCAAGGAGCGTTGCCGATGCGTAATTCCGCGAGTGCCTCGCGCCGGCGTCGCTGGCCGCTCCTGGTGCCTTTTTTCCTGGTGGCGATCCTGGCCGTGCTCTGGACCGGCGCATGGTTCACCATCGCGGCGCGGGCACCGGGCGAGATCGAGGCCTGGCGCGCCCATGAGGCGAGCGCCGGCCGGGTCTTTGGTTGCAGCAACCAATCGATCGCGGGCTTTCCGTTCCGCATCGAGGTGCGCTGCACCGATCCGAGCGCGCAGCTCTCCGGTATGGCGCCGCCGCTCGGCCTCAAGGCCGCGGACGCACTGGTCACCTGGCAGGTCTATGAACCAGCCCTGCTGATCGGCGAGCTCACCGGCCCGCTGGCGCTCGGCGAGCCGGGCAAGCCGCCGGGATTTCTGGCCCAGTGGGGGCTTGCCCAGGCCAGCCTGCGGGTGTCGCTCTCCGGCCCCGAGCGGGTCTCGATCGTGGGTGAACGCCCAAGTCTCGATCGTGTCGGTGGCGCGAGCGCGCCGCCGGTGTTCAAGGCCGAGCATGTCGAGCTGCACGGCCGCCGCGTCGTGGGTTCCCCAGCCGACAATCCGGCAGTCGACCTGGTAGGGCGGCTGGTCGCGGCGTCCGCGCCGGAGCTCCACGCGATCCTGGCGCAGCCGCTCGATGCCGACGTCACCGCCGTGCTCAGCGGGGTGGGCGACGTCGCCCCCAAGCCCTGGCCGGTATTGTTCCGGCAATGGCAGGCGCGCGGCGGCAGCCTGCAGATCAGCAAGGCGCGCGTGCAGCAGGGCGACGTGGTCGCGGTGGGGGAGGGCACGCTCAGCCTCACCCCGCGCGGCGGCCTCAACGGCCGGATGCAGGTGACCATCGTCGGGCTCGCCAAGGTGCTGCAGGAGCTCGGCATCAACCAGATCGTCTCCCAGGGCGACATCGGCTCCGCCCTCGACGCGCTCGACCGTGTGCTGCCGGGCCTCGGCGGCATTGCCCGCCAGAACGCCGGCGCCGGCATCGTGGCCGGGCTCGGTGCCGCCGGGCAGAGCACCACCCTCGAGGGCAAGCCGGCCGTTACGGTGCCGCTGCGCTTCGACGACGGCGATATCTCGCTTGGACCGTTCCGGATCGGCCGCGCCCCGCCGCTGTTCTAGCGGGATCGGCGCCCAGCTGCGACGGCTGGTCGTTGTTGCGAGCCGCGCGCCCGCTCACTCCTCATCGGCCGCGTAGGGCCGCGGCAGCGGCTCGTGCGGCAGCTCCGGATGCGGTCGGCCGAAATCCGGGGCGGGCAAATCCTGGCCGACCGCCACGATGCCTTTGCGGATGGCGCGGGTGCGGGTGAAGTGCTCGAACAGCGCTTCGCCGTCGCCGCGCTCGATCGCCCCGGTGAGCCCGGCGATGTCCAGGTTGAAGCGGCTGAGCATCTCCAGCACCGCCTCCTTGTTGGCCAGGAAGACGTCGCGCCACATGGTGGGATCGGAAGCCGCGATGCGGGTGAAGTCGCGAAAGCCGCCGGCCGAGAACTGCAGCACCTCCGAGCGCGTCACCTGGGCGAACTCGTCCGCGGTGCCCACGATCGTATAGGCGATGAGATGCGGCAGATGGCTGGTCACCGCCAGCACCAGGTCGTGATGCTGCGCGGTCATCACCTCGACATTGGCGCCGAGCGCGCTCCAGAACGCGGCGAGCCGCTCGACCGCTGATTTCTCGGCGTTCGCGGGCGGGGTCAGGATGCACCAGCGGTTGACGAACAGCTCGGCGAAGCCGGCGTCGGGCCCGGAATATTCGGTTCCGGCGACCGGATGCGCCGGCACGAAATGCACGCCGGCCGGAATATGGGGCGCCATGTCGCGCAGCACCGACGCCTTGACCGAGCCCACGTCGGAGAGGATCGCGCCGGCCTTCAGATGCGGGCCGATCTCCTGCGCCACCGCGCCGCTCTGGCCGACCGGAATCGAGACGATGACCAGGTCGGCGCCCGCAACGGCCGCCGCATTGCTCTCTACCACCTGGTCGGCGAGGCCGAGCTCGGCGACGCGGGCGCGGGTCGCGGCCGAGCGGGCGGTGGCCACGATCGTGCGCACCGCTCCCTGGGCGCGGGCCGCGCGCGCGATCGAGGAGCCGATGAGACCGACCCCGATCAGCGCGAGACGGTTGAACAGCGGCGCGGTGCTCACGCCGCGCTTCCGATGAAGGCGGCTAGTCCCTCGACTACCAGCCGGTTCGCCTCCTCGCTGCCGACCGTCATGCGCAGCGCATCGGGCAGGTGATAGGCGCTCACCCGGCGCAGGATGAGACCGCGCTTGCTGAGAAAAGCGTCGGCCTCCGCGGCGGTGCGGCCGGGAGCTTGCGGAAAATGGATCAGCACGAAATTGGCGACGCTCGGGGTCACCTCGAGCCCGAGCTTGCGGATTTCATCGGTGAGCCAGGCCAGCCATCTGTCGTTGTGCGACCGCGCGGCCTCGACATGGCCGCTGTCCTCGATGGCGGCGATGCCGGCCGCCATCGCGGCCGCGTTGACGTTGAACGGTCCGCGGATGCGGTTGACGGCATCGACCACATGCGCCGGCCCATAGAGCCAGCCCAGCCGCAGTGCGGCGAGGCCGTAGATCTTCGAGAAGGTCCGGCACATGACCACGTTGTCGGAAGTGGCGACCAGCTCGATCCCGGATTCGTAGTCGTTGCGGCGCACATATTCCGCATAGGCGGCGTCGAGCACCAGCAGTACCTGCGGCGGCAGCGCGCGATGCAGCCGCTTGATCTCGTCGAACGGCAGATAGGTGCCGGTCGGATTGTTGGGATTGGCGAGAAACACCATCTTGGTGCGCGCGCTCAACGCCGCCAGCATGGCATCGACATCGGCGGTATAATTCTTCTCCGCCGCCACCACCGGCCTGGCGCCCGAACCGAGCGTGGCGATCGGATAGACCAGAAATCCGTGGATGGTGTGGATCGCCTCGTCGCCGTCCTGCAGATAGGCGTCGGCGAGCAGGTTCAGCAAATCGTCGGAGCCGGCCCCGCACACAATGCGACCGGGATCGAGCCCGAAGGCGCGCCCGATGGCTTCGCGCAATGCGGTAGCGGCGCCGTCGGGATAATCCGCCAGCCGGTCGGCGACCGCCCGGTAGGCCGCGATCGCATGCGGGCTCGGGCCGAGCGGCGTCTCGTTGGACGACAGCTTGAACACCCGGCTGACGCCCGGCGCCGCGCTCTTGCCCGGCACATAGGGATCGATCTCGAGCACGCCGGGGCGGGGTTGTGGACGCTGCATCGACATGATTCTGTTCCGGCTTGATGCTCTTCGCGGGCTATGGCGCAAACGCCTTATGTCCCGGCGATCTCGATAGAGAACGCACTGTGCCATCCTCATCGAGATGGCCGGAACAAGCCCGGCCATGACAACTGGAATACGCAGCGCCCATGCAGTAGAGCATTTTCGGCAAAAAAGCATGTCCTCGCGAGGGCGGAGTGGAAACCGGTTTTTTCCTCAACGGCCGGTGGCGACCGGCCGCGCGCCCTTCGCGGAAACCCGGTAGCGGGTGGCGTGGCTGCCGACGCAGGCAGAGGCCCGCACCGTGGCGCCGGCCTTGATCAGCGCCGCGGTGATCGTCGCGACGCTGCCGCCCTGCGGCACCGAGATCAGCAGCGCCGCCCCATCGAAGGCCTGGTCGGGCACCGCCACCACCTCGGCGAGCGGACCCAGCGCCGCGGCGGCCGCGGCGCTCCAGCCCGCGACCCGCATGCTCCAGACCTCGACCTCGGTCACCTTGGCGTCGTCGGCGATGCGCGACAGGACGAACACCGGCAGCGCCGCCGGATGGTCGTCGCGTTCCACGAACGGCAGCCTGGCGATGATCTTGGGCGCGCTGTCGAACTCGAGCGCGTTCCACCAGGCGCCGGCACCGGGCACCGCCAGGGCCGGCACCAGGCCGAGGTCGCCGGTGGATTCCGACACCGCGGCGACCACCGCGGAAGCCCCCATATGGGCCACGAACGGCACCGTGAAGCCGAAATGAAACCGGGTGGAATCGCGCATCTGCGCCGCGCCCGCCGAGAGGTCGGCATGGACGCTGAACGGCGACTGCACATAGGTGAAGGTCGCGATGATGACGCGCCAGATGCTCTCCACCGTATCGAGCGGCAGGATGCCCTTATGGCGATCGACCAGGCGGCGCATCATGTCGGCCTCGCGCGCGGGCCGGAAGGCGGAGCCCTTCTCTTGCGTCCTCTTGACCTTGATCAGACGGTCGATGATCTCGCTGCGCTCGATCAAAAGACCATGCATGGCCTCGTCGATGCGATCGATCTCGCGGCGCAAATCCGCCAGCGAGGGTGTGTCGGAAGGGGAGGATTTCGCCATGGCGCCTTGGTCGGGCTCGCGGTTCGGTCGCCGCATTGATAGGAGCCGGATGGGGCGAAAGCAAAGAAAACATTGACAGCGGCGGGCGGCGGCCTATCTAAACCCGTCCCAGCTGCCTACATTTGCCGGTTGCGCCATCGGCAATTCCGCCGTGCCGGCGCGGAGCGAAAAGATGGCCGAAGTGAGTGCCACGCTTGGTGCGGCTGATCGCGACAAGCTTGACCGCGATGTAGTCGACCGCGATACAGCCGACCGCGATACAGCCGAGCGCGCGCGCGAAGCCGACGAGCCGCGTTCGCTGGTGGTGAGGTTCGGCGCCGACAAGCCGCTAAAGCTCGACGCCGGCGTCGAGCTCACTCCGTTCCAGATCGCCTACCAGACCTACGGTGCGCTCAACTCCGAGCGCAGCAACGCCATCCTGGTATGCCACGCGCTCACCGGCGATCAGCATGTCGCCAATGTCCATCCGGTCACCGGCAAGCCCGGCTGGTGGGAGACCATGGTGGGGCCGGGCCGGCCGATCGACACCGACCGGTATTTCGTCATCAGCGCCAACGTGCTGGGCGCCTGCATGGGCTCGACCGGGCCGGCCTCGATCAATCCCAAGACCGGCCAGCCCTGGGGGCTCGAGTTTCCCATGATCACGGTGCGCGACATGGTGCGCGCTCAGGCCATGCTGCTCGATCATCTCGGCATCGACTCGTTGTTCTCCATCGCGGGCGGCTCGATGGGCGGCATGCAGGTTCTGCAATGGGCTTCGAGCTATCCGCAGCGCGTCTTTTCGGCGCTGCCGCTCGCCACCGCGACCCGCCATTCGGCCCAGAACATCGCGTTTCACGAGGTCGGCAGGCAGGCCGTCATGGCGGATCCGGAGTGGCGCGGCGGCCGCTATTTCGCCGCCGGCAGCAATCCACGGCGCGGCTTGGCGGTCGCCCGCATGGGGGCGCACATCACCTATCTGTCGGACGTGGCGCTGCACCGCAAGTTCGGCCGCCGCTTCCAGGACCGTAACAATCCGACCTTCACGTTCGATGCCGATTTCCAGGTCGAGAGCTATCTGCGTCATCAGGGCATCAGCTTCGTGGAGCGCTTCGACGCCAATTCCTATCTGTATCTCACCCGGGCGATGGATTATTTCGATCTGGCGGCGGATTTCGACGGTGTGCTGGCGCATGCCTTCAAGGATACGCCGACCCGCTTCTGCGTGATCTCCTTCACTTCGGACTGGCTGTTTCCGACCTCGGATTCGCGCGCCATCGTGCATGCGCTCAATGCCGGCGGCGCGCGCGTCTCCTTCGCCGAGATCGTCACCGACAAGGGTCATGATGCCTTCCTGCTGCAGGAGCCCGAGCTGTTCGCCATCGTGAGCGGCTTTCTCGACGGCGCCGCCAAGGCGCGCGGCCTGCCGGTAGTGCGGCGATGATGATGCTCTCGCGCCTCAAGCACGATCTCACCATGGCGGAGGCCGCGCGCATCCCGGGCGGCTCGCGCGTCGACCTGGTGGTGGTGGCCGACATGGTCGAGCACGGCGCCAAGGTACTCGACGTGGGCTGCGGCGACGGCGAGCTGCTGCGGCTCCTGGCCGAGACCCGCAACGTCGACGGACGCGGGATCGAATTGTCGCGCGAGGGCGTCAACGAGTGCGTCGCCAAGGGCCTCGCCGTCATCCAGGGCGATGCCGATACCGATCTCGCCGATTATCCCGACGACGCCTTCGACTACGTGATCCTGTCGCAGACCCTGCAGGCCACCCGCCAGCCCCGCGTGGTGCTCGAGCACATGCTGCGCATCGGGCGGCGCGCCATCGTGTCGTTTCCCAATTTCGGCCACTGGCGCATCCGCATGCAGGTCATGTTTCGCGGCCGCATGCCGCGCACCGACAATCTGCCCTACCTTTGGTACGACTCGCCCAACATCCACTTCTGCACCATCAAGGATTTCCGCGAGCTATGCATAGCCGCCGGGGCCGAGATGGAGAAGGCGGTGGCGTTCAATCCGTGGGGCTCGCCGCTGCGCCTCAATGCGCCCTGGTGGTTCTGGAACATGCTGGGCGAGCAGGCGGTGTTCCGGCTGAGCCGGGGGAAGAAAGAGATTAGGGAGTAGTGAGTGGTGAGTGGTGAGTAGGAAGTGGCGCGGCTTGGTTTGGCTACTCACTACTACTCACCACTCTCTACTCACCACTCTCTACCCTATCCCCCACCGCGATCTCCCCCGGCGTCACCACCTCGCCATAGATGCCGCAGTCGGCGTGGCCATAGGCCCGCTGCAGCGCGTCCGGGATCGCCAGATCGCGGGCGCCGGTGTCGGGGTCCACGTTGGTGGCCGCGCAGCGCACGATGCGTTTCACGATCTTGAGGCGGGCGCTCCCGCCGATCGCGATCTCCTCCCCGACCAGATCGAGCTCGCTCCAGGCCGGCCAGCCGTGCAAATAGACGTTGGCGCGAAAGCGCAATGGATCGATCGCCGCGCCCATCCGCTCTGCCAGCGCCGCCACCGATGCGAGATTGATGATCGACACCACCTTGCGGGCCACGTCCGAGAAGCTGAAGCCCGGCGCGTGCAGGACCCGCGCGGCTCCGCGCAGCTCGTCGGGGCAGAAGTCCGCGAAGAACGCCTCGATCGCGGCGCGGCCATGCGGGGTGTCGAGATCGCCGCGGACCGTCTCGTGCCCCGCACGGGCGACGACGAGCGTGCGGCTTCGCGCGTCGAACCGGGTCTTGAGCGTGGCCAGGCGCTCGTTGCGCATCAGCATGAGATAGTGGATCTTGGGTTGGTGGCGCGGCAGCGACGGATCGAACTTCGACGGCCCGTTCTCTATCGCATAGGCGCGGTCGCCCGGGAGCGTCTCGCCGGTGGCGAGGCAAGCCCGCAGCAGGGGCTCGGGGCTCAGCCCCTTCACCGGGTAGCGGTAGATGGCCTGGATTTTCGCGGCCGCGACCATGGGCGCCTCTCGGATCAGTTACGGCTTGTTATGCGCCTGCCCGCCGGCACGCAATCCTGCCGCCCGGCAATCCTGGTGCCGGATTTCGATCAACCCCTCTTCCGTCCGCCCAGCGGCGGCACCACATGTGCCTTGGCGGATGCCGCTAGGGTCCGCCGCCGCGTTGACTTCACCCCATGACGATGACCTTTCCGTGCCCCTGGGGCGGACAGGCAGGCCGAGGGAACCACCCCCATGGATTTCGAGAAATTCACCGACCGCGCCCGCGGTTTCGTGCAATTCGCGCAATCGCTGGCGTTGCGCGAAGGCCATCAACAATTCGCCCCCGAGCATCTGCTCAAGGTGCTGCTCGACGACCCGGAAGGGTTGGCGGCGGGGCTGATCGATCGCTCCGGCGGACGCTCGCGCGAAGCGCTGGCGGAGGTCGAGAAGGCGCTCGCCGCGCTCCCGAAAGTCTCGGGCAGCGGCGCCGGCCAAGTTTATCTCGCGCCCGCGCTGGCGCGGGTCTTCGACCAGGCCGAGAAGGTGGCCCAGAAGGCCGGCGACAGCTACGTCACGGTCGAGCGGCTCCTGCTGGCGCTCGCGCTCGAGAAGGACAGCGAGGCGGGAAAGATCCTTTCTCGGGTCGGCGTCTCGCCGCAGAACCTCAATGCCGCCATCGAAGCCTTGCGCAAGGGCCGCACCGCCGACACCTCGTCGGCCGAGAACGCCTATGATGCGCTCAAGAAGTACACCCGCGACCTCACCCAGGCGGCCCGCGACGGCAAGATCGACCCGGTGATCGGGCGCGACGAGGAGATCCGGCGCACCATCCAGGTGCTGTCGCGGCGCACCAAGAACAACCCGGTCCTGATCGGCGAGCCCGGCGTGGGCAAGACCGCGATCGTGGAGGGGCTCGCCCAGCGCATCGTTAATGGCGACGTGCCCGAAAGCCTCGCCGATAAGAAGCTGCTGTCGCTCGACCTCGGAGCGTTGATCGCCGGCGCCAAATACCGTGGCGAGTTCGAGGAGCGTCTCAAGGCCGTGCTGCAGGAGGTGATCGGCGCGGAGGGCGGCATCGTTTTGTTCATCGACGAGATGCATACCCTGGTCGGCGCCGGCAAGGCGGATGGGGCGATGGATGCCTCGAACCTGCTCAAGCCGGCGCTGGCGCGCGGCGAGCTGCATTGCATCGGCGCCACCACGCTCGACGAGTACAAGAAGCACGTCGAGAAGGATGCGGCGCTCGCCCGCCGGTTCCAGCCGGTATTCGTCAACGAGCCGTCCGTCGAGGACACGATCTCGATCCTGCGCGGCCTCAAGGACCGCTACGAGCAGCACCATGGCGTGCGCATCACCGATAGCGCGATCGTAGCGGCGGCGACGCTCTCGAACCGCTACATCACCGACCGTTTCCTGCCCGACAAGGCGATCGACCTGGTCGACGAAGCGGCCGCGCGCCTCAAGATGCAGGTGGATTCCAAGCCCGAGGAACTCAACTCCATCGACCGCGAGGTCATTCGTCTCAAGATCGAGCAGGAGGCGCTGAAGAAGGAGCACGATGCGGGCTCGCGCGCGCGCCTCAAGTCGCTCGAGACCGAGCTCACCGCGCTGGAGAAGCGTTCCGCCGACCTGACCGCGCGCTGGAAGTCCGAGAAGGAGAAGCTTTCGGAAGCCCAGAAGGCCAAGACCGAGCTCGATGCGTTGCGCGTCGAGCTCGCCAATGCGCAACGCAAGGGCGAATACCAGCGCGCGGGCGAATTGGCCTATGGCCGCATTCCCGAGCTGGAGAAGAAGCTCAAGGACATCGAGGCCGGCGAAGGCAAGGGCGCGGTGCTGGAGGAGGCCGTCACCGCCGATCATGTCGCGCAGGTGGTCTCGCGCTGGACCGGCATCCCGGTCGACCGGATGCTGGAGGGCGAGAAGGAGAAGCTGCTGCACATGGAGGAAGGCCTGGGCAAGCGCGTCATCGGCCAGGCCGAGGCAGTGCGGGCGGTCGCGACCGCGGTGCGCCGCGCGCGAGCCGGCCTGCAGGATCCGAACCGGCCGATCGGCTCGTTCATGTTCCTGGGGCCGACCGGCGTCGGCAAGACCGAGCTCACCAAGGCGCTCGCCGAGTTCCTGTTCGACGACGAGCAGGCGCTGGTGCGCCTCGACATGTCGGAATACATGGAGAAGCATTCGGTCGCCCGCCTGATCGGGGCTCCGCCCGGCTATGTGGGCTACGAGGAGGGCGGTGCCTTGACCGAGGCGGTGCGGCGGCGGCCCTATCAAGTGGTACTGTTCGACGAGATCGAGAAGGCGCACCCGGACGTCTTCAACGTGCTGCTGCAGGTGCTCGACGACGGACGCTTGACCGACGGGCAGGGCCGTACCGTCGACTTCCGCAACACCCTGATCGTGATGACCTCCAATCTCGGCTCCGAATATCTGGTCGCGCAGCCCGAGGGCGAGGACATCGAGGCGGTCAGGGACCAGGTGATGGCGGTGGTGCGGGCGAGCTTCCGGCCCGAGTTTCTCAATCGGGTCGACGAGATCATCTTGTTCCACCGGCTCCAGCGCGACGAGATGAGCCGGATCGTCGACATCCAGATGCGGCGCCTGGGCAAGCTCCTGGAGGAGCGCAAGATCGCGATCGTGCTCGAGCCTTCGGCGCGCGAATGGCTCGCCGACAAGGGCTGGGATCCGGCCTACGGGGCGCGGCCGCTCAAGCGGGCGATCCAGAAATCCGTGCAGGATCCGCTCGCCGAGATGATTCTGTCCGGGCGCGTGAAGGACGGCGAGAAGGTGGTGGTCACGGCCGGCAAGCAGGGCCTTGCCTTCAACGGCAAGCTGGCCGCCGCGGCTTGAGGCCGGCGGTGGCGACGCAGGGTGCCTCACCGTCAGGGACGCAATGCGTTTCACTCCTTCTCCCCGCGTGCGGGGAGAAGGTGGGATGAGGGGGCGCAGCCGCAAGTTTGAGCTTGTGGAACCGCCCCCTCACCGAGCCGAGTTCTGGTTTTCTTTGGTGCCGTGTCGCCCTCTCCCCGCGCGCGGGGCGAGAAGGGCCGGGTGCGCTCTAGGCCGAGCGGGTCCTACTTGATCGATGACGTCGTCTGCGCGACGCGCGCTGACGGCGTGGCGCGGGCCAGGACCTGATCGAGCTTCTCGCGCTGGTCCTCGAAGCCCGCCAACAGCGGGCCTTCGAGCACCCGGCCGCGCGGCAGCTTGACCTTCATGGGATCGATGAAGCGGCCGTTGATCATGATCTCGTAATGCACATGCGAGCCGGTCGAGAGGCCGGTCGATCCCACATAGCCGATCACCTGGCCTTGGCGCACGTGACTGCCTTCCTGCAGGTTGCGCGCAAAGGCCGACATGTGGCCGTAGGCGGTCTCGTAACCGTTAGCGTGCCGGATCTTGATGTATTTGCCGTAGCCGCCTTCCACCCCGATGAACTCGATCTCGCCGTTGCCGGAGGCGAAGATCGGCGTCCCGAACGGCGCTCCCCAGTCGACCCCGGTATGGATGCGCACCTGGTGCAACAGCGGATGGTTGCGGTCGCCGAACGGCGAGGTCATGATTCCTTCCGACACCGGCTTGCGCACCAGGAATTTCTTCGCGCTCTTGCCGGTCTCGTCGTAGTAGTCGACGACATTGTCGTCGGTCGACTGGAAGCGATAGAATTTCTTGGTCTCCCCTGCGGTGGTCAAGGAGGCGTAGAGGACGTCGGCCTTCTCGTTGCTGCTTTCGTCCTCGCCGGCGAACAGGATCTCGAGCGAATCGCCGGCCTGTACCTTGCGCTGGAAATCCACATCGTAGGAATAGATGCGAATGAGATCCTCGATCACCGGGCGGGGGATCTGGTTGCGCAAGGCGGTCTCGTAGATGCTCTGGTAGAGCCGCACTCCGCTGCCGTCGTCGACGTCGCTGTCGCTGGTCTGCGCCACCTCGGTGGTGGACGCCAGCACGTCGATGGGCACGTATTTGTCGGTATATTCCGAGAGCGCCACGATGGCGTCGACGCCGTTGTCGCCGGCGACGGCGACCCGCAGCGGCCGCAGCCGCTTGGGGTCGGTCGGATCGAGCAGAACGCGCAGCTTCTGGCCTTCCTTGAGGCCGCCGTCGCGGCCGCGCGGCCCGAGCGCCGTGGTCACGTCCTTGATGTCCTCGGGCCGGGTGCCGAGATCGCGCAGCACCGAGCCGACCAACTCGCCCTTCTTCAGGGTGACGGTGCGCTCGTTCCAGGGATTGCCGCCGGTGGTCTGCGCGGTGGTCTTGGGCAGCAGGGTGATGTTTTCCGGCGCGATGCGGGTCTCGAAGCCCGCATAGGGGTTGGGGCCGCCCTCCGCCGCATAGGCCATCTTGAGGTTGGGCCCGTCGGCAGCGGCCAGCGAACCGGTGCTGCCGACCCGGATCGCGGCGTCGCGCACCCCCATCACCACCTCGTCCATGGCCAGCACCACCGCCAGCTTGGCTTTCGGCAGGACCGGCCCAAGGTCGCGGGTCACGAAGGACACTTCCGCATCCGGCTCGGCGCCCGGGTCGTCGGCCCCGGCGGCACCGCCGGGCGCTTCCGCCTCTGCCAGCATCTTCTGCGGATTGAACGGCGGGATATTGGCCGACAGCTCGGTCAGTGACATCGCGAGGTTGCCGGCGACCCGCACGAAGGGGCGCACCCGCATGAGCTCGCGGTTGCCCACATGGGTGGTGGTGCTCACCCGGATGACCTGGCGGTGGGTGTTGGTCTCGCCGGCCGGCGGCAGCCGGTTGCTCTTGCGTAGCGAGGCGAGGTGATCGGCGAGGTTGCCGACCGCGCCGCGTAGCGCGACCTCGACCCGCTCCGGCACGGTCGCAAAATTGGTCTGGCCGTCCAGCGCTGCGAAAACGGCGCCGCCCATGAGGGCAGCGCCGCAAAGACCCGTCAGGATAGTCCCGCTGAACCACTGGACCGAAACCCGGCGGCGGTCGATCTCGCCATGGGTCTCGCCGTCCACGGAAAGTGGCGGCTCGTTGCCGAGGTCCAAACGCTCAGCATCGAAATTCCGGTATATGCCGCGCCGCTTGCCGTGTTCCAAGACTGACGTCCCCACCGACCCGCGAAAGCGAGCGGACTGCCGCAACAACCCGTAAGGCGCCACGCGGCTGGACGGCCTGCCTGCCCCCAAACGGTCCGTCCCTCGGACCGGGCCTGCCCGTCATTGCAATCGGCGCGGCGGATCGACGATTGCCGATCCCTCGAACCGATTGTTTCAGCCGATTTTCGGGAACGCCGGACGAGGTCACGAAGCAAGCGACCTTGGCGCAGATACCCCCCGAACCGACACCTCCCACCAGAACGCCAAGAACGGCGGAGGAATGTGGCCGCAGTGCGGCGTCACCCCAACTGTCACCCCAACCCCGCACATGTTTCCCGGAACCGCGATTTCCCGCCTATCGCAATCCCGCCGTAGCCGCTATTGGGCGTTCTCGAAGCGCCTGCTTGCGAGCAGGCGCAGATGAAGCGGTGTCTTTTGTGGCTACGGGTTCCAGCATTAAGTTCGACGTCAAGGCCGCCTTTTGGTGTTGACAGCCCACCGGCCCTAAGACTATATAAACCCATACGGCGCGCCGTCCGCCTCTCGGCGCGATGTCGCGCCTGTGAAGCACCTCACTGATATTCGGTGACCCAAGCTTCCGATCTCGATCGGAAGCGTGGAGCTTCGACGGCTCTCCGGCTTTGCGGGGAGAGGGGCCGGCGCGGTCCCGGGCTGTTTGACAAGTGAATCGGAAGAAAGAGAAACGTGGACGGCGGAGTCCCTGCGGGCTGCTCTGTTCGAGAAGGTCGACCTTCACGGGAAGGCCTTCGCGGGCGAGTGGCCGGAAGAGACTTCGGCGGTCTTACGTTTCTAGGTCGTACACTGTTTTCGTGCAGGCGGCGTGCGGGCTTCAGGCGAGAGCTTGAGGCGTGCAGGTGCGCGCATGGAAAACGTGTCGGACCTCGTCAAACGTTGTGATCAGCCGGGTAAAGTTCTCATCCAAACTTGAGAGTTTGATCCTGGCTCAGAGCGAACGCTGGCGGCAGGCTTAACACATGCAAGTCGAGCGCCCCTCCTTCAAGCGAGCTTGGAGGTTGCGGAGCGGTTTTCTCGGGTGGGCGCAAGCTCGCTTGAAGGAAACGCTTTCGAGATCAAACGAGCCAAATGGCTCGCTTGATGGAGGGGAGCGGCAGACGGGAGAGTAACACGTGGGAACGTACCCTTTGGTTCGGAACAACCCAGGGAAACTTGGGCTAATACCGGATAAGTCCGCAAGGAGAAAGATTTATCGCCGAAGGATCGGCCCGCGTCTGATTAGCTAGTTGGTGAGGTAATGGCTCACCAAGGCGACGATCAGTAGCTGGTCTGAGAGGATGATCAGCCTCACTGGGACTGAGACACGGCCCAAACTCCTACGGGAGGCAGCAGTGGGGAATATTGGACAATGGGCGCAAGCCTGATCCAGCCATGCCGCGTGGGTGATGAAGGCCCTAGGGTTGTAAAGCCCTTTCGGCGGGGAAGATAATGACGGTACCCGCAGAAGAAGCCCCGGCTAACTTCGTGCCAGCAGCCGCGGTAATACGAAGGGGGCTAGCGTTGCTCGGAATCACTGGGCGTAAAGCGCACGTAGGCGGATTGTTAAGTCAGGGGTGAAATCCTGGAGCTCAACTCCAGAACTGCCTTTGATACTGACGGTCTTGAGTCCGGGAGAGGTGAGTGGAACTGCGAGTGTAGAGGTGAAATTCGTAGATATTCGCAAGAACACCAGTGGCGAAGGCGGCTCACTGGCCCGGTACTGACGCTGAGGTGCGAAAGCGTGGGGAGCAAACAGGATTAGATACCCTGGTAGTCCACGCCGTAAACGATGGATGCTAGCCGTTGGCGGGTTTACCCGTCAGTGGCGCAGCTAACGCATTAAGCATCCCGCCTGGGGAGTACGGTCGCAAGATTAAAACTCAAAGGAATTGACGGGGGCCCGCACAAGCGGTGGAGCATGTGGTTCAATTCGAAGCAACGCGCAGAACCTTACCAGCCCTTGACATCCCGGTCGCGGGAACCAGAGATGGATCCCTTCAGTTCGGCTGGACCGGAGACAGGTGCTGCATGGCTGTCGTCAGCTCGTGTCGTGAGATGTTGGGTTAAGTCCCGCAACGAGCGCAACCCTCGCCCTTAGTTGCCATCATTCAGTTGGGCACTCTAAGGGGACTGCCGGTGATAAGCCGCGAGGAAGGTGGGGATGACGTCAAGTCCTCATGGCCCTTACGGGCTGGGCTACACACGTGCTACAATGGCGGTGACAGTGGGACGCAATGGAGCAATCCTGCGCAAATCTCAAAAAGCCGTCTCAGTTCGGATTGTGCTCTGCAACTCGAGCACATGAAGTTGGAATCGCTAGTAATCGCAGATCAGCACGCTGCGGTGAATACGTTCCCGGGCCTTGTACACACCGCCCGTCACACCATGGGAGTTGGATTTACCTTAAGACGGTGCGCCAACCGCAAGGGGGCAGCCGGCCACGGTAGGTTCAGCGACTGGGGTGAAGTCGTAACAAGGTAGCCGTAGGGGAACCTGCGGCTGGATCACCTCCTTTCTAAGGATGATCCTTCAGAGGCGCCTCACGCGTCCTCTATCGGATCTCTTGGAAACATCAGGATGCGTTCGTTTTCAGGATGGGCGCATCCATTGGCGGGACACCGCCGTCTACGTTTCTCTTTCTTCGCGGACGAGCCCCGTGCCGCCGCATCCTCTGGACGTCGCGATTTGGATGTTTGTCCCGAATTCGCGTCCGGATGCCGGGCGGCCGGTCCGAAGGACCTTAAACTCCCGGGCTTGTAGCTCAGTTGGTTAGAGCGCGCGCTTGATAAGC
>CAVRHR010000004.1:622500-1085962 GCA_963721005.1 uncultured Alphaproteobacteria bacterium
GCTCGCCAAATAGCTCAATCCTGAGCTTGCCTTTTTCCGGGACAAGCCGGATCTCCTCGATAAGGCGGCGGATGCAGTCCGCAGCTTCCGTGCGGGTATTCTCGTCATTGAGGGCTTTGGCCAGATTGACGATTTTTTGCCCGTACAACTCGGCAATGTTGGGGTGCAGCCGCGGCACCGGAGGGGGCGCCGCTTCCAACTGACCGAGGAGATCGCTCCGCCGGGCTTCCAGGGCCGTCATCTCGTCCTTGACGGCGGTACCCGGAACGCCCGCTTTGATAGCCTCGATCAACCTGCGAATCTCGCGCTCGGTCTTCTCCAGATCGCGTATGGCGCGGTCCCGGCGCACATCTTGTTCAGACGCCTGTCGGTTCACTTCTCTGCGGAATTCGTCAACGAACGTCTTGACCAACTCCGGGTGCATCAATTGATGCCGGAGCCCGTCCAGGACCTTGGCTTCCAGGTCGTCTCGCCGCAGGGTTAGCAAATTGTCGCAAGTCCCCTTGTTCCGGGCGGTGGAGCAGCCGTAGTGGGATTGACTGATTTTGGAGAATCCGCCACGGCAGGTTCCGCATCTGAGGAGGCCAGAGAGAAGGTAACGCGGTCGGCGAGCCCGCTCAGAGCGTATGCCTTTGTCCTTGGTCATGACGCGAGATCGGGACTCTCGCTGGCGCTCCTTGACCAATTTCCAGAGATCGTCGTGAAGAATACGAAGGTGTGGCACGCCCTCGACGATCCATTTGGTTTCCGGGTTTGGCCGCGCCTGCCGCCTGCCGGTATTTGGATCCTTGATAAATTGCTGACGGTTCCAAACTAGTCGCCCAACATAAAGCTCGTTATTAAGAATTCCCGTGCCGCGCCGCCAGTTGCCGTAGATCGTGGAAGGTCCCCAGTTCTTGCCGGCGGGACCGGGAATGGCCTCCTTGTTGAGAGCGCCGGCGATCGCTCTTGGAGAGCGGCCTTTTGCGAACTCTTCGAAGACCCGGCGGACTATCGCGGCTTCAATCTGATTGATGCGGCGCTCGCCGTGAACAGGCTCGCCGGCAGGATCGACACTCTGAACAACATCATAACCGAAGCATAGACCACCTCCCGATTTGCCCTGTCGAATACGGCCCTCCAGGCCGCGCCGTGTTTTCTGAGCGAGGTCCTTCAGGAACAAAGCGTTCATGGTACCCTTTAAGCCGACATGCAATTCGCTAACCTCGCCTTCAGACAAAGTGAACAGCCGCACACCGGCAAAGGAAAGCTGTTTGAACAGGCCCGCTATATTCTCCTGGTCGCGCGAGAGGCGATCAAGGGCTTCGGCGACAAGGACCTCAAAGCGGCCTGCCCGTGCATCTTCGAGCATTTTTTGGTAACCGGGCCGTAGGGTGGTGGCGCCGCTGATGGCATGGTCAGAATAGACCTCACCTGTCTGCCATCCCTCCTGGTTGATCCTAGCGCGGCACTGCCGGACCTGATCCTCAATCGATGCGTCTCTCTGATTGTCTGACGAATAGCGAGCGTAGATGACGGCCCGGGTCATTCTTTTCTCCTCAGTCCTGCGGATCGGCAAGCAGGATCTCCTGGTAAGCTTGTATTGCGTCGATCATCTTGGCCTGATTGTAGTGGCGATCGATAACCTTGGAGCTCGTGTGGTCAAGCACAGTTATGGCCAATCCTATCTCGGCCCCGTGATCGATGGCAGTGCTGGTTGCCAGGCAGGACCGGAACAAATGCGGATTGATCCGCTTGCCGAAAGCGTCAAGCGTCCGCTTGCAGACCCGGCGATAGAGTGCGTTGTGGGTAAGCGGTCGACCGAATTGGCCGAGCCAAAGTCGGTTGGTGGACTCGTCGTTACGGAAGAATAGGCGGTAGTGTTGAACATACCGATCGATGCAGGGCGCGCTCCAGTCTGGCAGGATGGCGAGGTGCAGGCGACCTGCTTTGGTCTCATCCGATGGAATATTGAAGCTCCAGGTCGTGCCATCCTTGACGACCGATCTGCCAATCTCCAGGTCCGTGATATTGGCGAGGCGGAGCGGGTCAGCAGCGAGAAGGGCGATGATCAGGCCATCACGATATAGCCGGGCCCGGAAAAAGGTCGTCGCCTCGACAGCGTTTTCGGCCTGATCCATGAGCTGCATGCCGAGATGGAAAAGGTCTTTGATCGAAACGACGTCATTGCGCTTGTCGCGCGGCTTGGCCCGCAGGTCGAGCCGACGCACGACGCGGCGGAGCCAGCGCCAGTCGCGTCCGGGGTCCAGACAGCGAGCTACTCGCGCGATCTTGTAGAGGCTTTGGGCCAACGTCACCGAACTGACATGCGGCTCCAGGTAACGCAGATACTGCAGGATGTTCTCCGCCGTCACCGCGGCGGCCGCAGACCCCTGAGGATCCAGCGCGCCTCGGTGCGCAAGGAAGGAAAGGAAATAAGCATATCGCCTCGTCAAATCCTGACGGGTGAACGCGCTCAGATGGCTGGCCGTGCCACCGTCGTCCAGCACGCCTACCGTTTCTTGCGCGGCCTGCCAGGTTTCGCGATCGGCCTTTGGCCAGGCCGGGAGAGCGAGGGCCTTTTGGGTCGGCGGGTTTCTGCGCGCGGTCATGGCGCGGGCCTCCAGGCGACGCCCTCAAGTGCCATGGCCGAGAACTTGCGGACGGCTTCAACAGTCTCCAGTCCGACATAGAAATTGATCGTGGTCTGCAGGTTCTTGTGACCGAGAACGCGACGAACGAATTCGTAATTGGCCGGGTCCCTTTCCAGGATGAACGCCGCGGCCAAGTGGCGAAACTGATGCGGCGTCACCCGGATGCCGATCTCTTTGGTGATGCGGTCGATGATCTGTCCGCTCAGCGTGGCCTTTGTCTTGTGCCCAAAAGACGCGCCGGGGAAGAGCCAAGGCGTCGGATTGCGACAGAGGCGCGGCCGGAAAACTCCAAGATACATTCCGATCATCTCGTTCATTTCCTTGGGCAGGGGATATTCGAGCGGCTCCTCGTTCTTGACCTCCTCGGGTGGGATGACGAGATGATAGACTGGTTCAATCCGACCTACCCGTATGAGATTCTTCTCCAGGTTCAGCGCCGCCAGGTTCGCAACTCGCATCGGAGCGAGCAACAGGATCTGAATGGCCAGGGCAATCTCGGCCTTCACCGCAGCCTTGATCGGCGCGCCGCGCTCAGCCAAGGCCTCGTCGAAGAGGCGACCAGGTAATATCTTAAGCCGGTTCCGGTTCTCTGGATTTTTGAATGTTCGGATGACGGCCGTGTTCTTCTTGGTCAGACCGGGGCGTCGCTTTGTGCGCAGCTTGGCGCAATACCGCTCCAAGACCTGAATCTGCGCCTGAGGGGCCCTAACGTAGACCCGGGCAATGGCGCAAAGCCGCTCCGCCATGTCGATGGTGAAGGTGACGATCTCGCCGTTTTTCTTGGCGAGATAGTGATCGAGAATCAGCCGCGCAGTCGACGGCGAGACAAGATCCGCCAGCGAGCGCAGGGTTTCAGCTGGCACACCCTGCTTTACGGCGGCCGAAGCGGCGAGCCTTAGATAGCTCCGTCGTGTCGTGATGGTGCTCGGCTTGCAGGCCCGATCGGGAGCGTCCTCATCGAGGATATTGTCGCCGCCCAGCAGCGCCAGATAACGCTCGACATCTTCGACAAAACTGCGAGGGAAGGCGTCCCAGGGCAGTGAGTCGGCTTTCGGTCGGAAATCCGGAACGGTCAGGATGGTCTGCGGCCAGCCGGGAAAAGTCGTCTGGGCGCAGTTCCAACAGCGTGTGACCTGCTTGTGAAGATTCCGGGGCTTAACAGTGAACTGCACTTCATTGGAATGGCGGATGAAGGCTTCGACGGTCGCGTCGGACACGGACGGGGGATTGAAGCCGTTGGCCGAGCAATACCGGAGAAAGCTGGAAAGGCCCAGGCGCAGGCGCGGAACCGCGAGCTTCTCATAGAGAACCTCCCAGGCCGAGGTCAAAGGGACGCCACGGCCGCTCAAGCGCCCGCTGGAAGTGAAATGACGAACCGCGGCCTTAAGGTTCGCGATGTGATTCTGGAGGGTCTTCCGGCTGACTCCCAGCTGGACGTGATGCAACCGGGTGATGCCGAAACGCAAGGCCAGGAGCCGAGCCGGCAACTGGGCTGGGTCTCGTTCGAGGAATTCCGCGCCCCGCCGAATGCTGCAGCACCAGGCTTCCCGCTTGGACTTGGACAGCGAGGTATCGCGCTCAGTCACGGCCAGAACATCGGCCAGGGTCGGCTCAAGGGGCCTGATCTGAGCATCGACACCGGCCTGGGGCAGGAGGACCGTGTCTGGCATTGGGACTCTCCGGGGGTGGTCCTGCATGGACTATGATAGACTTGAGGTGGCTCCGGTTGTCTGAACAGAATTTCCGCGTTGATAAGTGGAGCTTGTGCCGTGGGGTTAGGCGGCCATGCGGATTGGCACCATCCCGGCGCGTCGAGGGTCAAAAAGGGGGATGCCTCGTTGTCGGCACTGTAGGCGTTGGACACGAGGCGTATCCGGTGCCGGCCGGGCGGCGTACCGGTGCGTTCCGCTCATACATTTGCGGCCATGTTGGCGGCCCGTCCGACCGCAATGGCTTTCTTGTGGGGGCAATGCCCCGTGCTTGCCGGACGCACTCCCGCCATTATCTTCATCTCCCGGAACATCGCTCTGCTCTTCTTTGGCGGCATGCAGGACAGCCGCCGCCGGGGGGATGGGCAAACGCCGTAGCGATGACCGCGGAAAGCCGGCGATTTTGACTCAAATGACCGCTCCCTATTTATGGCGTCGATTACATTTGCGGGAGCAGGTTCCCCTCCCTGAGCACGGGCCGGATCCCAACTGTTCGGGTCGCGGTAAACGCGGCAGCAAACGGAATTCGTGGCAGCGCGCGCACATTTTCCGTCGATGATTTGGAAGATCGAATTGCCGCTCGTCGACGACGTCGGTTGGTCCGGAAGCGCTTTCGCAACCCCGTCGCCACCCGTGACGCCGCTAGGCGATAAACGAGAGGAGCCAATCATGGCTGCAAACCTCGTCTCATTGGTCAGTCAATTCCTCACGCCGGATTTGATTGGCAGAATTGCGTCTGCTCTCGGTCTCGACCAGTCTGTCGCGCAGAAAGCGATCGGCGCGTCGGTGCCCGCAGTGTTGGCCAGCCTTGCCGGTCTCGCCTCCCAGTCCGGAGGAGCGCAGCGGCTCTCCAGTGTGTTGGCGCGGCAGCCGGCCGATGTCGTCGGCAACCTGACAAAGGCGGTCGGCGGAGCCGAGCAGCAGGCCTTCGAAAATACCGGATCGAGCTTGCTCTCGGGGTTGCTCGGAAGCGGTCAGATGAACGAGCTCACCAGCGCCATCGGTCGCTTCGCCGGCATCGGCGGGGAGGCGAGCAAGTCGCTCACCGGCATGCTCGCCCCACTCGTTCTCGGCGTTCTCGGTCAACAACAGCGCAGCACCGGGATGGATGCGAGTGGTCTTGCGGCAATGTTCGCATCGCAAAAAGATCAGATTGCTTCGGCGATTCCATCGGGTCTCGCCGACCGACTGAGCAACGCCGGGCTCGTCAATACGATCGACAGCGGCATTCGCGGCGGCTCGGCAGCGGCGGCCGATGCCGCGGGCTGGGTCGGCAGGACGGCGGATCACACCATCGCCGGCGCAAGCCAAGCGGCTTACGCGATGAGCGGGACCAGGAGCCGGCCCATGTGGCCCTATTGGCTGCTGCTGCTCGTCGCGCTCGGCGGTCTCGGTTGGTATTTCCTGCCGAGCGGCGATGTGAACAAGGTTGCCGAGCGCGCAACCCCGATGGCGGATGGGTCACGCGGCACCGTGGGCCTTGCCTCCTCCAATCTCACCGTGGGCGGGGTGGACCTCGCCAATCAGGTGGGGACTTCGCTCGGCAGTCTGAGAACCGCACTGGCAGGCATTACGGATACCGCCTCGGCGGAAGCCGCATTGCCCAAGATCCAGGATGCGAAGGCTCAACTCGACAAGATCAGCTCTCTTGCCAACCAGCTTCCGCCGGATGCCAGAAAGACGTTCGGCACATTGGTCAAGGCGGCCACGCCGGCGATCACCAACCTCTGTGACAAGGTTCTCGCGATGCCGGGCACCGCGACCGTGGCCAAGCCCGCGATCGACCAGATTCGGACCCAGCTCGATACGCTCGCGAAGACCTGACATTTGTTGCGTGCGCTGACCGTCGTCGGCCGGCGCACGCCAAGTGAAGCGTCGCGGCTTTGCAGCGCGATGCCGGGATGCATCAGGATTCCGCTGAAGGCCGGGCAGCGCTACCACGCGACGCGCGGGCCGACATTGCCCTCGACGGTCGTGTTTCGCTCGGCTTGAACCGAGGTCAGATAGCTCGCGTTGCCGTGGACGCTGAGGAGCCGCGTGAGCCTGCCGCTGACACCGCCGCCGAGCTCGACCGCGGGACCAGCATTGCGAGCAAAGCTGACTGCATCGGCGCCCAGATAGTGGAGCATCCCAGCTATGCTTTATGTCGACATCCCGAGCCTGGCCGACCTGAAGTCGCTCGCTGCCCATCGCGACGACATCTGTGTCTCGATCTATCTGCCCACCACGCCGGTCAGTCAGGAAGCAGCGGGTGACCGGATCGAATTGAAGAACCTCGCGAAGGAGGCCGTGCGCCAGCTTGAGACCGCAAAGGCCGACAAGCGCCGCGTTGCTGCGCTCAAGGACCATCTCGACGACCTGATCGATGACGACGAGTTCTGGCGATTCCAGGCGCGCAGCCTTGCGGTGCTGGCGACCCCCGACAACGTTCGGACCTTTCGCGTGCCCAATGCGCTGGCGGCGATTGTCGAGGTTTCCGATCGATTTTACCTCAAGCCGCTGCTGCGCACGATCGCCTTTCCCAATACCTGCTTTGTGCTAGCGCTGGCGGAGGGCGCGCTCCGCCTTGTTCAAGTCTCCGCCGACCTGCCGCCTGCGGTCGTAAAGGTCGATGGCATGCCGAAGGATGCGGGCAGCGCGGTCGGCCGCGCATCCGTCAATGACCGCTCGCCAAGCGGCCGCATTCAAGGGTCGGAGGGTCAGAAGGTGCTGTTGCGTCAATTCGCGCGCAAGATCGATCAGGCGCTGCGCGCGCTGTTGTCCGGCAGTGACGTCCCGCTCGTGCTTGCCGCGAGCGAGCCACTTGCGTCCATCTATCGGTCGGTCAACACCTATGCCCATCTGGCTTCGGCGGGGATCGACGGCAGCCCCGTGCACGCGACCGACGCCCAGCTCGCCGATCGGGCGCGCGCCTTACTGGATGGCTTGTATCGGGACGAGATTGCCCAATGGAAAAGGCTCTTTGCGGCACGCGAGAACGAAGATCGGGCGACGACCGACATCGCACGCGCCGCGCGCGCCGCGACCTATGGCGCGGTGGAGACGATGCTGGTCGATATCGACGAGACCGTTCCCGGCACGGTCGATGAGACGGATGGCACCGTCACCTTCGCCGAATCGGCGAACGCCACGGACTACGGCGTGGTGAGTGAGATCGGCAGTCGCGTTATCCACGGTGGCGGCCGGGTTCTCGGCGTGCGAAAGGCCGATATTCCGGGCGGCAAATCGCTTGCGGCCATATTGCGCTATCGAATGTAAGCCATGTCATGATCACCCGGACATGGAGGAGCAACTGCCGAAGCTCGGCTTTGAGCCAGCCGGCAGCCCTCCGGGCGAAATTGGCAAGCAAATCAAATTCGAGTTCGAGATGTGAGCAAAGGTGATTGCCAGCCCATTTGGAGCCGATCATTACGGCGTTTCGTGCCGGCAATACCGTGCGAAAGCGCGTCATTCAGCCCCAGCAATACACCTGCTCGCCGGTTCGGCTTTCCGCCATGAAGCTGCAGGCGGTCCAGCGAGTCGTGCTGCCGATGACCGGGGTAACACGGTGCAAGTAGCGACCTGAATTGAAAATGATCATCTCGCCGGGTTCCAGCCGGAATGTAACGCTCTCGATCCCGTCGAGATCGAGACGTGAGGCGTCGTCTTCGCCATCGACCATGCGATAGCGCTGGCCTTCGTGCTGTCGATCGAAGACCTCCAGCATTCCGCCGGCCTCGGCTGCCTGGAAGGAAAGGACATACGAAAAGAGATCCGAGCCGATGCGCGGAACGATCAGCTGGTAGCTCCCGCGAAACGCTTGCTCGTTATCAAAGTGCGGCGGAATGAAGCCGCCCGGCAGGTGCGCTCGCAGGGTCGCAAACATATGATCCAGTTGCGGTCGCGGTCCGGGGGCGGCCCGGTAAGGGCGACCGCCATCGAGCGAGGACAGTAGCGCCGTGACCCTCGATTCCAAATCGATGCCGTCGGCGAAGAGCTGCTTCAATCTGGCACGAAACGTCGGGGTTTCCCGAAAATATTCGCCGAGGTCGGGAGACGTCAGATTGAGATTCATGCCGAGAAAGAAGGCGCGCATGACGGGCGGGAAATCGGTTCGCACCAAGCCGTGCCGGCCTTCCTCGAGCCGGGCACAGACTCGGGCACATTCCGGCGCATCGTAGACTTGACGCAGGATGATTCCATGAAACTCCCCCCGCCGCAGGCGCGAAATTGCATCCGGAATCTGCTCCGCCTCCGTTGCGCAAATCGCCATACTGCGAAAGAACGACATCGAGAGCTCCGGGGCCGACATCGGCACTTGAAGGGCTCACAGGATGGAGGGCGGCAGGATAGCATGCGCCTGAACCCGTCGCGAACCATCCAGCCGAATCTCCATCCCGGCAGGAAGGACCGCGGGTGAACCGTACCGCCAACTCTATCGCTCGATGCTGCAACCGTCTAGGATGGCCGCCTTGCTCGTCTATCTCGCTCCAATGGCTTGACGTCCTCGAGAACGGTGGAAGTCATCTTGCCGACGCGTCGCATAGCACTTGCATGCCTGACGCCGCGCCCCGACGGCGACGAGCTCGGAACGCTGCATTTGCCGAGCTTCGGCATCCGCCGCATTCAAGCCGCGGTGGTGGGAGATCCGCAGGGCGCGGGGCATTTGGTGCGACTGTTCGATCTTGGGCGCGAAGACGTTGCCGGCTATTTGACGCAAATCCTTGCATTTGAACCCGACCTGCTCGGTGTTTCGATCTATGTCTGGTCCACCGACTGCCTGGTGGCCGTGGCGCGAGAGATCAAGCGTCGCCGGCCGTCCTGTCTTATTGTCTTCGGCGGCCCCTCGGCGCGCGCGGCGCTGTTCGACCTCGACTATTATCGTGATCCAGACACCTATCTGGACGCGGTCGTGGAAGGCGACGGCGAGGTTGTTTTCCGCGACGTCGCCCGATTGCGCGAGCTCACCCGGGCGGCGCTGGAGGGCGTGCGCGGTCTGACCATGCCGTCGGAAGGCAGTTGGCATCGCACCGCGCCGGCGATCGGTCCCGACGATCTCGATCTGCTCTCGTCGCCGTTTCAGCTCGGGCTCATGCCGCACGGCGCGGTGGCATATCTCGAGACCTTCCGCGGCTGCCCGTTATCGTGCCGGTTCTGCGAGTGGGGCACGCACGATCGCGCCCAGGGCCACTTTTCAGCCGATTACATCGCGCGCGAGATGCGCGCATTCGCTCGCGCCTCCGCCCCGGCCGTGTTCCTGCTCGATGCGGGACTGAACCTCAATATCCGCGCCTTCCGCAACCTCCGGCAAGCGGCGGCGGAAACCGGGGTGCTGAAAAACATGTTGTTCTGGGCTGAGATCTACCCCTCGGCGATCCGCGACGAGCATCTGGAATTCCTGCGCGAGGCCGGCCCCGTCTATCTCGGCGTCGGTCTGCAATCGATGGACCCCGAAGTCCTGCGCCTCCACCAGCGGCCCGCGAATGCGGCGCGCTTCGAGGAAGCGGTCAGGCGGCTCGCCGCGGTCACCAACATCGAATTGCAGGTGATCCTGGGACTGCCAGGCGATACGCCGGAAGGGTTTCGCCGCACTCTCGATTACGCGCGCTCATTGCCCGCGGCCGTCCGCGCCTATCATTGCCTGGTTCTGCCCGATGCGCTGATGACCCGCGGATTGCCGGAATGGAACATGGTGTTCGAACCGCGCACGCTGGCGATGGTTTCTTGTTCCGGCTGGACCGCGGACGCGATCACGGCGATGCGGGCGGAGCTGCGCCAAAGTGCGCTCATGGTGGGGGGAAGTGCCGGCGCTTTTTGGTGGTCGTTCCCGCCCCGTCTCCCGGCGGGAGCGCGCGCCATACCGGCATGACCGCGCCGACCGGGATTCCGAGACGCGGAGCCGCCACGCTTGCATCGGGGTGACCGCGTCCCTATTCTCAACCGTGCGGAATTTGCAGTCCTAAAGGAGCGGGCCGGAATTGGTCCTGCCGATTGCTTTGCATCGGTTGGAGATCGGAATGGATCAGGCAGGCGAACCGAAGGCGTCTGCGGCCGCGGCGCCCAGCCATTTGCGCTGGGACACGTCACAGCTCGAGAGTCATCGCTGCGCCCTCGCGGCGGCGAGGTCGGTGGATGATGAGATCGTCCTGAGCTTCGGCGCGAAGATGGCGCAGGGTGGCCAAGGGAAGGAAGTGGCGGTGAAGCTCCTTCAGCGCATCGCGCTACGCCCGCTCACCGCCAAGCGCTTCCTCGAAATGCTGGAGAAGCTGATCGCCGAGCGCGACGCCGGCGCGCGACCATCGCCTTAGCTTGGCGCGAGGGCGCGGCGGGCGCAATTCAGGAGTTTTCGTGACCCAACTGGACGCACAGCGCGCGCCGTCGCCGCCGACCTTCGAGTTCCTGGTCGTCGACGAGTTCTTGAAAACCCTGGTGGATGCCCGCGTCCTGAAAACCGCGTTCGAGCTGGGGCTGATCGATCGCCTGGCAGAGCACCGCAGCGGCTCGATCGAGGCGCTCGGGAGGGCGCTGGGTGTGGATCGGCAGGGGTTGGGATTCCTGCTCGATCTGCTGAAGGCGAATTCCGTCCTCGTTGAGCGGAGCGGCGATGTTCGATTGACCCAGCGATTTCTGACCGCGCTGCGCTATCGCGACCTCTTGGAGGCGAAGCTCGGCTTTGCCGGCATCACGATCAACGATTTTGCGGATCTGTTCACCGCGCTGATCAAGAACCCTGGTGGGTTCATGGGGAAGGCGCGCCTGTTCGAGCTGTTCGACTACCGCCGGTGCCTGGATACGCGGATCGAGAATTATGCGGCGACCCGTGCATGGATGCACTTCACCTCGACATTGACCCGCTACGAGGCTCTCGCCTGCATGCAGCTCTACGATTTCGGCCCACACCAGCGAATGCTCGATATCGGCGGCAACAGCGGCGAGCTCGTGCTCCAGTTATGCCGCCGACACCCCACCCTGCGGGGTACCGTGCTCGATTTGCCGCTGGTATGCGAGATCGGCATGGAGCACGTGCTTCCCGAGCCCGAGCATTCGCGGATCAGCTTCATCAAAGCCGACATCAGGAGCGATCCCGTGCCGTCAGGCTACGATCTGATCGCGTTCAAGTCGATGCTTCATGATTGGCCGGCCCAAGACGCACGCCAGTTCATCGACAAGGCGGCGCAGGCGCTCAGCCCGCGCGGCACCTTGCTGATCTTCGAACGCGGGCCGTTGCGGGTGGGCGCGACGGTGCCTCCGCTCTCGATGTTGCCGATCCTGCTTTTCTTCCGGGCCTACCGTTCGCCGCTGGACTATATGGCGCAACTGCGGGGGCTGGGCTTTCGGAACATCAGACACCAGGATATCGAGCTCGACTCGCCGTTTTTCCTGGTGACCGGTACGAAACCGTGAGCGTAAAGGCCGCAATCATAACAGGCCGTACGATCGGCCGACCGACTTCTTGAGGCATCGATTCGCGTGGGAGTAGCGTCCCGCGCTCGTTAGATGAGATTTTTCTGGCCATGGCAGCGTCCGAAAAACGGTTTGACGCGCAGGATTACGTGGAAGTGACGGTACACTTCAGATGCAATTTGAAGTGCGTGCACTGCATGATCGAAGGGACGATGGATTGGTTGCGGCCGGAGTTCGGACGATCAATTCGCACGGATTCTCGCGCAAAACGCCCGCGAGCGCCGATGGAAGGGTATTACGCTTACCGGCTCCGAGGTCACGCTGCGCCCCGACCTTCCGGAGCTGGCACGGGCGGCGCGCGAGCATGGCTTCGAGCGGGTCCGAATCCAGACCCATGGAACGCGTCTGGCCGGCGAGAGCTATTGCCGCGAGCTGGTCGAGGCCGGGATCAACGAATATTTCATCAGCGTGACCGCCGCCGACGCATCGACGCACGACGCGATCACCGGGGTTGCCGGCTCGTTCGAGAAGACCATTCGTGGGCTCGAGAACCTCGACGCCTTCGACGAGGTCGCGACGCTCACCAACACCGTCATCACCGAGCGCAGCTATCGGCAGCTGCCGCTGGTGGTGGAGCGGCTGCGCCATCTGCGCCGGCTGGAGCAGATGGAATTCTGGACCTATTGGCCGATGCGGGAAACCGACGACAAGAATTTGATCCCCTCGCATCTCGACGTGCTGCCGTACCTGCGTGAGGCCATCGCGGCGGCGAGGGCTCATGGACGCTTGGTCGAGGTGAAGAATTTTCCCGAATGCCTGCTGGGAGATTCCGGTGACGCTCTCGATAACGATCAACCGAAGCTGATCATCGATCCGAATTTCTGGCCGGAATTCATGCGCAATGGCTTTCACCAATGCGTGCACAAAGACTATTGTGCCTCGCGACGTTGCCTTGGATTGAACACCGCCTATGTCAACAAATACGGCTGGCACGCCGACGTCCTGGTGCCGTTCGCGAAGGAGCGCTGAATGGACGCGACGAAGGCGCGCGCCGCCAATGCATTCAAGCTATCGATTGAAGCCGACGAGGTGGTGGTCGAGTTTGGCCAAATTGTCGAGCCTGGATCGACCGCGAGCGCGGCCGGGGTTGCGGTTGCGGATCGGGTCATCCTCCCGCTCGATATCGCGCGGCGGCTGGCTCATGGTCTGAACGATTGCTTGAAACCGCACGCGACCGCGATCCTGGCCGAGGAGGCGAAGGCGTTGCCGCCCTCCCAGGCGGCGCTGGCGGCGCGACCCGGACAGGCCTCGGTTCGGGCGCCGCTCAGCGAGGCCGGCGAGCGGGCGGCGCAGCTGTTGCGCTTGGTCGGCGATCTCGGCGTTCCCTACCAATATGAGCGCTCGTTCCGGATCTGCGATCGCGCACTGCTGGCGAACCGGTTCCTGCTGACGCTCGATGTCGAGAACATTCCCGGCGATGCATCGGCGCGGACGCTCGAAATCTGCGACAAGATGCGCATCCCCGGCTCGGCGCGTGAGTCCGCCGAGGCCAATTTCGCGACGGCCAAATGCATCCATTTCGGGTTCGAGTCGGACGACGAGGCCATCATCTGCAAGCTGTACCTGGAACGGGCCGTTCCATCGTCGGAGCTGCAACGCGCCCGCAAGGACGGTCAGCCGACATTGCTTCACCTTGCCCTCAAGTGGGATATGATCAAGGGAACCGCGGTCACGACAAGATACCTCTGGCGGCCCGCGCTTTCGGCGGCCGAGATCGAGGACCGCTTGGCGCATGTCTATCGCGACGGCCCGCAGGCGTCTTTGGCGCTCGCGAAGGCCGTCCTCCACCTTACCGACGGCAGGGTTGCCGCGGAACAGTTACAATACCTGGAGGTCGAGGAGGCGGAGAACGCACGGCGATCATTCGATCTCAATCTCTATAACGCCCGTCTGCAGATGAGCGACATGCAACACCTGTTGTTGCATCGGATGCGCGAGCACTTCAATGTCCGGCCCGGGCGATTGCAGGCCTTGTATGATCAGATCAAGGGCAAGGCGCTCGGTCATTTGGCCGGCGGCGTCCATCGGAACGGAGACGACTTCTTCAATGTCTACTACGGCGTCGTGGGTCTGCCGTATTTCAACCAGCAACTCCGGTGAGCCGCCGGCCGCCCGCAGTCGATTTTTGCTACATGCGCAGCGAGTAGGGCCAATGAGCGTTGCCCAGCATTTCGAATACGCGTCCGCGGGTGACCCGGCGCTCAACTACTGCCTTTGGGAATATAGCTCTGCCGCTCCGGCCGAGGACAAGTTCCGCTCGATCAATCTGCTGTTGCAGTCCTTCGATCTGGCGGGAGTCGACGCGAACGCCTTCGCAGTCGTGGAGGCGATTCGCGAGAAAATCGGGCCGTTCCGCACCGTCTTCGGCATCAAGCTGTTGCCCGACCGGCTGGCATGGGAATTCTATTTTTACGACTATGCGAGGCGGCACCGGGAGGTCTCCATCACCCGCGTACTGCGCGCCATTCGTCCGTTTCTGCGCTGCGATTTGCCGGTCAACGAGAACCTGCCCTATTTCATGTTCTCGCTCGACCTCGACGCAGACTTGGCGAGCGGCCGCCGCCCGCTCGACGTGATCCACATGTATATCGGCAATCCCGGCAGCACTGTTTCGTCCGGCATCGCCTTTGACGTCCGCGCCGAGGGAACGACGCTCGAAAACCTGTACTTTTTTTTCGATGGGCAGAGCCAGATCGACGAGGCGGCGAAAAAGATCGCCAGCTCGGCGCATTTCGATGACACCCGGAGATCTCTCGACTCAATTCTGGTCCCGGGGTTGCGCGAGTGCCGGACAATCTGCGTGGCGAACAAGCGCGACCACGACTGCGTTTATTTTTCCGGGATCAATGTCGATCAGCTGCTGTTGTTCCTCGGACGCCTCGTCTATCCACCTGCCATTGTCGATTTCGTGCGTTCCAACCGCTCCAACCTCGATCATCTGCTGTTCGATGTCGGCTTCGATTATCGGATGGAGGGAGAGAGGCTGGCGGTCCTCAAGAGCGGCTATTACGGCGTCTTTTGAGCGGGGGGCGAGCTGACCAATGGCCATCGAGCCTCGATCTTCGCAGACGGGTCTGCCGGCCGAGGCCGCTTTGCAAGCCATGGCATTCCGGCAATGCCTGTCGCAGTTGCGGTCCGGCGATCTGGCCGGTGCCGAATTGTTGTGCCGCGGGATGCTGCGCTCGAGCCCCGGCGAGGCGCAAATGCTGCATCTTTTGGGCACCATACTCGGCCGGCTTGGGCGGTTTGAGGAGGCTGTCGACCTTTTTTCGAAAGCGCTGCCGGGCGTGTCGGATCCGGCCGCGGTCCTGCACGATCAGGGCATGGCACTCGCGCGACTGAAGCGTCACGATCAGGCGCTGGCGAGCTATGATCGTGCCGTAGCCGCGAGACCCCATTATCCGGAAGCATGGAACAGCCGTGGCGAGCTCTTGGCATCGCTCGGGCGGTACCCGGAAGCGCTGGCGAGCTTTGATCGGGTGTTGGCTGATCGGCCCGACGATGCGGAAGCGCTCGCCAATCGCGGCGATGCTTTCCGCGCCCTCGGCCGGGCCAAGGAAGCCCTTGCGAATTATGCGCGGTGCCTTGCGCTGCAGCCGAACCATGCCGGGGCCATCAACCATCGCGGAATGGTTCTCGCCGGGCTCGGGCAATATCGCGAGGCGCTCGATCTCCACAACCGGGCGATTGAGCTCGGCCCCGATGATCCCGAGGCGCACAACGCGCGCGGCGTCGCGCTGTCGCGGCTGGGCCGGTGCGCGGCCGCGTTGGCGAGCTTCGCGCGCGCGCTTTCGCTGCGGCCGGATTATGTCGAGGCCTTCTTCAACAACGCCGATGCGCTGGCGACAATGGGTCGCCACGAGGAGGCGCTCGACAGCTATGATCGTGGGCTCGCGATCGATCCGAGCCATCTGGAGGCGCTGCACGGCCGCAGCATGATGCTGGCTACGCTCGATCGTCTGGAAGGGGCGCTCGAAGGCTATGATCGGCTCATCGCGATCGCGCCCAATCGCTCGAAGGCATTGATCGGAAAGGGCGTTTTACTGTCCCGGCTCGAGCGCTACGACGAGGCGCTCGCCTGCTATGACCTCGCGCTCGAGCTGAGCCCGGATCTCGACGAGGCGCGGACCCGTCGGGCCGGCGCGGTCGATGCCGTCAATCGGCTTGGCGTTGCCGAAGCGCAGTTCCTTCGCGGCAGAGCACTCGGGGCCATCAGGCGTTGGACCGAGGCACTCGAGGCTTTTGACAAGGCGATTGCGGTTCGGCCGGATTACCCCGAGGCCTGGAACGCTCGCGGGATCGCTCTCGCCGAGCTCGATGAGCCTGCCGACGCGCTCGAGAGCTACGACCGAGCCGTCGCGCTCCGGCAAGATTACGCCGAAGCCCACGCAAGCCGCAGCTCCGTGCTGCGAAGCCTCGATCGCCCCGAGGAGGCGATTGCGGCAGCCGACCGCGCCCTTGCTCTCGATCCAGGCCAGGCCTCGGCGCTCAACAAACGCGGCAACGCTCTGGTGAGCTTGGGGCGCATCGCGGAGGCGCTCGATTGCTACGACCGCGCGCTGGCGACCAACCGGGATCTCGCCGAGTCGCATTTCAACCGTGCGGCCTGCCGCCTGCTGGCGGGCGACTTCGAGCGCGGCTGGGAGGAGTACGAATGGCGCTGGCGGATGCCGGGGTTCGAGAAGGAGAAACCGCGCTTGCAGCTCCCGCGCTGGCTCGGCGAGGAAGACATTGCGGGCCGTACGATCCTGCTTCATGCCGAGCAGGGCCATGGCGATACCATCCAGTTCTGCCGTTATGTACCGCTGGTCGCGGCGAGAGGCGCTACAGTAGTGCTCGCGGTGCCCCCGCTGCTCAAATCGTTGCTGTCGAGCCTCCCAGGCGCGTCATACGTTGCCGATGGAACCAATGGGGTGCCGACCGCCGACATCCAATGCGCGCTTCTGAGCCTGCCATTGGCGCTGGGCACGCGCATGGGGACAATTCCCGGCACCGTGCCGTATCTCGAGCCGCCTGCGTCGCGATTGAGGCGCTGGCGGGAGAATATTGGCGCAAAAAACGGCCCGCGAATTGGTATCGCCTGGTCCGGCAGCTCGCTCCACAAAGGCGACCGTAAGCGCTCGCTCGCGCTCGAGCAGCTTGAGCCGATCGTTGCGCTCGGCCGGCCGTTTTATTGCCTGCAGCGCGAGTTGCGCCCGGGCGACCTGCCGGCATTCGCGCGGTTCAGCAATATCCGATATTTCGGCGAGGCGTTGCGCGATTTTGCCGATACGGCAGCGCTCATCGCCCAGCTCGACCTGGTGATCGCAGTCGATACCGCGGTTGCTC
Source organism: uncultured Alphaproteobacteria bacterium (assembly GCA_963721005.1). GTDB lineage: Bacteria > Pseudomonadota > Alphaproteobacteria > Rhizobiales > Xanthobacteraceae > VAZQ01. Next base: position 639,614 of record CAVRHR010000004.1, read on the forward strand.
ACCTCGCCGGCGCTATGGGCAAGCAGGTCTGGGTGTTGCTGCCCCATGCACCGGACTGGCGCTGGATGTTGGGGCGCGAAGACAGCCCGTGGTATCCGACCATGCGTCTATTCCGCCAGTCGCGGCCGGCCGACTGGTCGACTGTGATTGAGAGGGTTCGCAACGAACTTATCGGGATCGCTTATCATCAATAGCAGATGATTATTGGAAATCACACTTTTCAACAAGCCGACAGGACGCCGTTACCTTCGCGAACCTACCGCGCACCGTCGCGTCCTTGTCATGTGGTATTCACTTGACATGGTCTGCCGTTGGTCGGAGGATTTGGTGCGCATCTGCAACGTTCAGAATCCAGTTGCGGGTGAAGTCAAATGATTGAAAAAAATGAATTAAAATAAGAAACTGAATCGACTTGGAGGCGGTTCTGATGCCGCTCAAAAAGTGTATTCGGCTTGACGGCCACTCCCATAAGTTGAGAGGGTTCGTGGTCGATGCTCGTTCTCTGAGCGCCGCCGTCGTTGGGAAGTTTTCGATCGTCGAATCCTCGCCGTCTTATGATCGTCGCCTCTGGAGGAGATGCCTCAAGAGGAAACATCGCCGCTAAGACATCGCCCGACTTATGATCGTCACCTCTGGAGGAGATGCCTCATGAGGAAACATCGCCGCGAAGATATCGTCCAATCAAAACGGTCTCCCCTCGAAGTTGCTCCGGATCGAAAGCGGTCGGCCTTCGACATCGTCCTCGACAGAGTAATGCACCAGCTGTTCGGCCGCGCGAAGCGGTCACAGCGCCCGCTCCTCGGCGCGGCGAAAGCGCGGCGGCAGGGCTTCGCGCTCGAGCCGATCGAGCCGCGGCTCCTGATGTCGGCTGATATCTCTTATGCGTCCGTCGGGGTCGGTAACAATTTCACTCTGAAAGCGGAGACGAGCGGCGGGAATTATTTTTTGGATCTTTACGAGACCGGCACTTCGACCTCGGTCGGTAGCGCGCAGCTGACCAATGCGAACGTCACCGGCTTTCAGATCCAGCGCAACTCGCCGGCGGGCGACGTTCAAGCCGATACGATCCATGTCGACCTGGATACGATGCACCTGCTTGACGCGTTTGTGGGCGGCACCGCCGGCAAAACGCTGGGCATCGTCTATGATGGCGGCGACCAGCGTGCAACCCAGGATCTGGTCACGCTCGATGGCTCTACCGGTGTCACCGGGTACAGCCTTTCGGTACAGAGCAACTCGAAAATCTCTTCAAGCGGCACCGCGGACGTCACCGGCGACCTGACCCTGATATCGGACCAAACCGCCGTCAACGACCCGATCATCAACGAAGGCCTGCTCGCCAACGCCAACACGGGAATTACGCTCTCCGGGGCGCACCTGACCGCGAGCGGCACGCTGACGCTGACCGCACATTCGGGCCTGAACGTCAATGCCACGGGTTCGGCCACCGCCAATTCGAGCGGCTTGGGTTCGTCAATCACCGACAGCTTCATCAAATCGGCCGTCGACAGCAACGTCGGCAGCAGCGACGAAAATCTCGGCATATCGCTCGTCACCAGCTTTTCCAGCGCCAAGATCGATATCGGCAGCGGATCCGTTCTGACCGCGACCGCCGGTGATATCAAGATCACCTCCAATGTCGAGGGCACGCTGACGGCGTCGGCGTCCGCGAATCCGGCGAACCTCGCCGTTGCCGTCGTCGCCGGCCAGGCGGATCCCGAGGTCTTGATTTCACGACCTGTCCACGAGCCTCAGCGCCGGCGGCGAGATCGATGCGACCGCGACGTCGCATGTGACCATCCAGGCGGTGACCACGCCGGACGGAAACTCGGATGCCAGCCAGGATGGGGCAGTCGCCGTCTCGGTCTTCCACAGCGAGGCGATCCTCGGCGTTTCAAGCTCGGCTCATCTCGACGCGACCAATGCCGCAAAATTGACGGCCAGCAGCACGCTCATCGATACGACGACCGGCGACGCCCAGGCGGGCACGGCCGGTGCCGGCGTCGCCGTGGCGGTGGTGTTCGGCGATACCACGGCCTCGGTCCAGAGCGCGACCGTCGACGGCAGCTCGGTCACGCTGGGCGCCAGTTCCGATCGCCAGCTCACGACGACGGCGAATGCCTCGCTCGGCGGCTCCACCGACGGCGGCGGGGGCGACGCGAGCCAGAGCTCGCTCAGCAACAACGACGCCTCGACCAGCGACGGCAGCATCTCGGTGGCGGGCGCAGTGGCGGTGACCGTCGATACCGGGACGACCTCGGCCTACATCCAGAGCGGCACCATCGATGCCGGCTCCGGTGCGGTCGTCGTTTCGGCGACCCCGCAGGATGTCGTATTGACCACGGCGGACGGCGCGTTCACCGGCGATACCAGCGGCGGTGGCGGGACCAACGGGGTCGGCGTCGCGGTTGCGATCAATGTCGCGGACCGCAACAATCTGGCTTACATCACCGGCGCCACCGACATCACCGCCGGGTCGATATCGATCACGGTCGCGCCGCCGTCTCCGGCGCCGTCAGACGCGAGCAGCTTCAGCGCGGAGGCGACCTCGGGCATCGGTGATCCCAGCAATGTCGGATTTGCGGGCTCGCTCGCGCTCAATATCATCGTGACCAACAACAAGGCCTACGTGGACAACGGCGCGACGCTGACGCTCCATGGCAGTCCTGACGTCACGATCGAAGCCGAGACCAACATCACCGATACCGCCACGGCGACGCCGGCCGAGGGGGGCGGGGGTGGCTCGGCTACGGTGGGCATCGGCACGTCGGTTGCGTTCAACTATGGCGAGGACACGACCGCGGCCTATCTCGACGACAACGCGTCAGTCACCGGCGCGCACGGCCTCAGCCTCACCGCCGAATTCGACCCACAAGATGGATACCGAGGCGAAGAACGGCGGCGCGGGAAAAACCGGGATCACGCCGGTCGTCGCCATCTCGGTTGCCAACAATGACGCCCACGCAACGCTGGGCACCGGCGGGTTGCTGACGATCGGCGGCGATTTCCACGCTACTTCGTCGCTCACTGACGCCGTCCAGACCAAGGCGGAGGGCGACACCGAAGCTTCCAACACCGGCATCGGCATCTCGATCGCGCTCAACATCGTCAACGACAGCTCGCTCGCGACCACCGCGCGCGACCTCGCCGCCGGCGGCGTCGCCTCCTTCATGTCGAGCGCCATCTCCAGCAGCGAGAGCATCGCCAAGGCGAGCGTCAAGGGCGGCTCGGAGGATGACGGCAACAACGACGGCAAGGGCAAGGACGGCAAGAGCGTCGATGACCACACCAGCGATCAGAAGACCTTTGCCGACACCAAGTCAAAGGACGAGGAATCCAAGGCGGGCGGCACCGCGAAGGGCAACAGCAGCAAAGACAGCTCGCCGTCGGCTTCGGACTCGGATGGGTCGGTCAGCGTGGCCGGCGCTGTCGCGATCAATATCGAGCACGGCTCCTCGATCGCCTCGATTCCGGACAACCGCACCATCTCGGCCGGCACCAACAGCCCGGTGAGCGTGCAGTCGCAAGCCAACATTGACGGCCATGCGATTGCCAGCGGCGCGGCGACGACCACAAGCGGCGGGACCGGCGTCGGCGTGGGCGTCTCAGTCAACGTCAACGATCCGACTAACGAGGCCTATATCGGCACCGGCACCACGATCACCGGCGGCGGGCTCACCGTCAGCGCAACCATCGCCGACAGGACGATCGCCGCGCCGGTCGTCACGGTGCCGGTCGTCGACACCGTCAAGAACTCGATCTTCATCGGTCTCGACAACGACGACCTGCACACCGGCGACAAGGTCCTTTATATCGGACCGGTGATGGGCTCGGTCAGCCCCGGCGACTACTACGTCAATGTCGGGGACGATGGCACTGTCAAGCTCTACGGCAGCAAGGACGATGCCGAGAAGGACAATGCCGTAAAGACGCTGGGCCAGCCAGCGGGGTCGGGGATTCTCGAAAAGTACACCAAGATAGCGGGCACGGATGTCCCCGATGCCCTCCATCCGCTGACCTTCACCCCGAACGGCAATGTATTGCTGTTGAACCTCGGCGACGACAGCGCGTTGCGCACCGGCGATCCCGTCAAATACGACGCGAATAGCGGCACCAAGATTCCCGAGCTGACCGACGGCGGTGTCTATTACGTCATCGACCTGACCGAGGGCAATTACCAGCTTGCAGCCTCGCGCGACGACGCCATCGAGGGCAAGGCGATCACGTTCTCCGGCGGCGGCAATCTGAATCAGCTCGTGCACGACGACACCAACTCCTCGCGCGCCGACGCCAAGTCGGGCGCCGGCGGCGGCGATATCGGAGTCGCCGGCTCGGTCGCCGTCAACGTGGTGAACAACAACACCCAGGCGGTGGTCGGCCTCACGCCTGGCGTGGACAGCCCGCCCAGCACCGCCCACATCACCATCACGGGCGGCGGCAATGTCACCGTCAATGCCGGCGATCCCAATAGCGGGACGGTCGGCAGCGACGAGATGAACATCGCGACCGCGACGCCCGCGGACGGCGATGTCGACGGCGACAGCGTAGGGGTCGGCGCCTCGGTCGGCATCAACGTGATCGGCAATACCGTCAACGCCTCGATCACCGACGGGACCTCGATCAGCGGCACTGCCGGCACGTTCACGGTCGCCGTCGCATCGGGCAATTCGGTCTACACCCATGGCGAGAACGGCGCCTCCGGCGGCGTGTCGGTCGGGGTGGGCGTGGCGGTTGCGGTCGTCAGCGACACGGTGACATCCTATGTGGGCACCGGAGGGGCGGTCACCGCATCCGGCGCGGTTTCGATCACCGCGACCCACAATGCAGATCTCGGCACCGAGACCGACGCCAAGGCGGCGGGGTCGAGCGTTGGCGTGGGCGCTTCCATATCGGTTGCGGTGGTGAACGAGAGCGTGAGCGCCGAGCTTGCGCGCACCATCACCTCGACCGGCGGTGCGGTCGGCGTAATGTCGACCTCGATGGTTTCGAGCGTGTCGAGTTCGACCTCGAGCGTCACGGGTGAGGACAAGGACAAGGATTCGAAGGAGAACAAGGGCGGCGGCGCCGACGGCCAGGCGGATCATCAGGTCAACGACAACAGCACGACCAAGAACGCGGGCGGAAAGAGCACATCGCTGCCGTCGGCGAGCGGCCAGGCCTCGAGCAGCGAAGGCTCGAGCGGTTCCGAGGGCCAGGGCGATTCGAGCGGGGTTGGCGTTGCCGCGTCGGTGGCGGTCAACTGGGTCACCACCGACAACACCGCCAAGGTCACGCATGGGGCGAGCATCACCGCCCACGGCGCCGTGACGATCGAGGCGCAGGCACAGGATGTCGCCAACGCCAAGGGCCTCAGCGCGGCCGTCGCGATGGACAACAACACCAATATCGGCGCCGGCGTCGGCTTGAACGTGGTCAGTGCCACCAACGAGGCGTTCGTCAATGGAGGGGGCTCCGTCGTCCAGGGCAACGGCATCACGATCGAGGCGATCACGCCTTCTGGAAAGACCGACGATTTCATCGCCTGGGGCGCGGCGGCGGCCGGTGGCAAAGGCGACCTCGGGATCGCGGGCTCGGTTGCCATCAATGTCGTCAGCACTTTCGATACCGAGGCCTATGCGGCCAGCGGATCACATCTGGAGTTCAGCGGCGCAATCAACGTCACCGCGACCGCCAATCTCGATCCGCAGACGCTCGGCGCCGCCGGGGCATTCTCGAAGGACGGGACCGGCATCGGTGCGACGATCGTGGTGGACGTGCTGCATGCCACGACCTCGGCCTACGTAGCCGGTAACGCCGACGAGGCGGGCGCCCTCAGCATCGATGCCGAGAACCATCTCGATCCGACGGCGATCCAGCTTCCGCTGATCCAACCGACGGCGACCTCGATCGCGGTTGCGGGAGCGGCGAGCGGAGGCGATGCCGCCATCGGTGGCTCGTTCATCATCAACGACCTTCATCTCGAAGCCGACGCCTATATTGGGGCCAGCAGCCAGGTCAATCAGGGCTCGCTCTATTCGGCGAGCAGCGGCCAGACCATCACGATCACGGCCGTCGACGAGGTGACGATCACCAGCGTCGCCGGGGCGCTCGGCGTGTCTTCGGGCGATGCCGGGGTCGGCATCGGGCTTGATGTCGAGATCCTGCACGCGAACACAAACGCCTATATCGGGGCCTCGGCAAACGTCGCTGCGGGCGGCACGGTCAGCATAACGGCCAATACATCCGAGACTTATCTGTCGATCGCCGCGACCGTGGGCGCGGCCGACGACGTGGGCTTTGCGGCCTCGATCTCGATCCTCGACATCAATCCCGACAGCGAGGCCTATATCGGCGCCGCCGCGCAAGTGCAGGCCGGCGGCGGCCTGACGGTGAGCGCGACCGGCAATTTCAAGACGACGATGATCGCTGGCTCGGTCGGCGCCGCCGGCACGGCAGGGATCGGCGTCGCCAACACCACGATGGTGTATAACGGCACCGTCCAGGCCTATATCGACCACGATGCGCAGGTCGGTGCGGGCGGCACGGTCTCGATTACCGCAAGGGCGTCCGAGGACATCCTCACGATCGCGGCGGGCATCGCGGTGGGCGGCACCGCCGGGGTCGCGGGCTCCGCAGCCGTCAATGTGGTCAATGACACGACGGCCGCCTATGTCGGCCATGGCGCGAACATTTCGACGACCAGCGGCGACCTCATCGTCAACGCCGCCGACTACACCGGGCCGAGCGCTGATGGGTCGGACCCGCAGGGCGGGGTCATCTCGGTGGCGGGCTCGCTGGCTGCGGGCGGCAGCGTGGGGGCCGGCGTCGGTGCCGATGTCGGAGTCTACACCAAGCACACCAACGCCTATATCGATTCGGGCGTCACCACCGACATCGCCGGCAACATCATCGTTACCGCCGAATCGAGCGAGAGCCTGATCTCGGTCTCGGCCGGCATCGGGGTCGGGGAGGTCGGGATCGCGGCCAATGCCGGCGTCCACATCTTCAATCTGCAGACACGCGCCTTCATCGGCGACGATCCGAACCACCCGTCGGGCGCGGGTGCGGGCAACGTGCACGCGCACGGCAGCATCGCGCTATCGGCGACCGATGTGTCGGATATCAACGAGATCGTCGGCGTGCTCGCCGCCGGCGAAGTCGGGGTCGGCGCCGCCATCGGCGTCAATATCTTCAACCCGGACACCGAATCCTTCATCGGCGCCGGCGCCCATGTCACCGGCGACGGCAATGGCCCCGGCGTCACGGTCGACACCGGCGGGATCAGCATCGGCAGCACCCCGGCGACGAGTCACCTCGACCCGAGCAATGCGAGCGGGGTCGGCATCGAGACCAACGACCCCGGCACCATGAGCGGCGCGACAAGCGGCGACCGCAGCACGCTCAGGGGGCAAGGCCAAGTCAATACGCCGACGCTCGCTCCGATGAACCTGCAGGGCAGCGGCAATCAAAGCGTGCAAGACCCGTCACTGAGCGGCGTGAGGACGGCCGGCCTTGCGACCGACTCGGGCTTCCACGGGGTCGCGGTCACCGCGTCCAACCGCGATGAGGTCCGCACCTTCACGCTGAGCCTTGCGGCCGGCGTCGTCGGGGTCGCGGTCTCGGCCGGCGTAGATGTCGTCAATGCCACGACCAGTGCCTATATCGGCGACAACGCGACCGTGAACGGCAATACTTCGGGAGCGAATGCCGCGCAGTCGGTCCTGGTCGGCGCGGGCGACGATTTCTATCACCTGTCGGTCGCCGGGACCCTGGCGGCCGGCGCGGTCGGGGTGGCGCCGGCAGTCGGCGTCAACATCATCACCAACACCACCACGGCCTCTATCGACCAGGGCGCGACGGTGAACGCGCTCGCCGACATCGCGGTGGCGGCGAGCGGCTCGGAAAACATCGTGATGATCGGCTTCGGCATCGCGGCTGGCGTGGTCGGCGTCGGCGGCGCGGTCGATGTGCTGAGCATCAGCGACCACACCATCGCCGACATCGGCAATTCCGCCACGGTCTATGCGGGCGGCAACGTCTTGGTCGACGCCAGCGACGACACGCATATATTGGAATTGTCCGGGGCGCTAGCCGGCGGTCTCGTCGGCGTCGGCGGCTCGGTCGGCGTCATGATCCTCGATAAGGATACCGAGGCGACGATCGGGGCGTCGGCCATGGTCGACGCGCTGGGCAATACCTCTGTCATCGGCGGCCTCTTCGACGGCGGCATCGTCGGCGGCAGCTTCCAGGCACCGGACGGTGATGTGATCTCCGGCGGCAGCTTCCACACCGCGTCGGCACGTGGCGTCATCGTGCAGGCCGAATCGAGCGAGAACATTACGCACATCGTGGCCGCCGGCGCGGGTGGTTTTGTCGGCGTCTCCGGCTCGGTCGGGGTGACGCTGATCAACTCGGGCACGCTGGCGGAAATCGCGGGCAGCGCCCAGATCGACACGCTGCACCAGGGGCTGGCGAACGCGAACCAGAGCGTCTACGTCAACGCCGGCAACGACACCAATGTGCAGACCTTCATCATCGGGATCGCCGGCGGCTTTGTCGGCGTCTCGGGCGCGGTCGATGTCGGCGCGCTCAACAACAATATCACGGCCAAGATCGGATCGGGCGCCACGGTCAACGCGAAGCACGACGTCGAGGTCGACGCGGTCGGTATCAAGAACATCAGCGGCTTCGACATCAGCGGCGCCGGCGGGTTCGTCGGGGTCGGCGGTGCGGTGAGCGTGTGGTCGATCGGCACCCAGATTCAGAAGAGCACGACCGACAGCAGCGGCAAAAATACCGGCAACGCGACCGACTCCAACGGCAAATCGGCCGACAGCAATGCCGGCGGTCAGGCGCAGAGCGCCACCGGCACGGTGACCAGCGGCAACGGCAGTCTCGGCAACTTCAGCAGCAGCGGCAGCAACGCGAACACCAACCAGAACCGTACCCAATCCGCGACCAGCTCGGCCTCGGCGACCCTCGCCAGCAAGGCGCCGACATCGTCGGACATCATGGGTGCCGAGACCCCAACTCCGGCGGGCACCTCGGCCGTCATGGACGGCTCCGCGCATGCCGGCCGCAATATCGGGGTCACCGCCGACGAAAGCGCGACCATCACGATCACGGGCGGCCAGGTCTCGGTCGGCGCCGTCGGGGCGGGCGCCTCGGTCGCGATCCTGTCGGTGGCGGAGAACGTCTCGGCGCTGGCCGACGGCACGCTCAACGCCGGCGGCAATATCAACATCAACGCGACGCTCAACGAGACCGTCAACATGACGGTGATCGACGGGGCGGGCGGATTCGTCGGGATCGGCGCCGCGGTGGCGGTGATCAACGACAACAGCGTGACCCAGGCGAGCCTCGGCAGCGTCACTGGCGCCGGCGCCGTCTCGGTCACGGCGACCTCGAACCGTAACTTCAACGAGACCACCGGCCAGGTCTCGATCGGCGCGGTGGCGGCCGGCGCCTCCTACACGCGCCTTGCGGTCAATACCGCACCCAACACCGGCACGTACGCCTCGGTCGATGGCGGCGCGACGCTGTCGTCGATTGCCTCGCTCAACGTCTCGGCCAATTCGACCATCCAGCCGCACGCCGACACGGTCGCGATTTCAGGCGGCATCGGCGCCTTCACCGCCAACTTCTCGTTCGTCGAGGTCGACCCCCAGGTGGAGGCCTATATCGGGGCGGGCGCACATGTCACGGCAACTGGCTCGGTGACGGTGACGGCGAGCAGCACGATGGCGGCGGAAGCCGACATGTTCGGCATCTCGGCCGGTGCGCTTGCGGTCGGCGTGTCCTTGACCGAGGTGACGTTGAACCCCTACGTCGTGGCTGCACTGGGCGATCCCGGCAACTCCGGCTCGGGCGGCGTCCACGTCACCGCGGCGCTGCTGACGGTCACGGCGCAGACACCACTGCTTAATGGCAATGTCGCGACCGGCACGGCGAAGTCCACCGGCTCGGCCGGCGCGTTGTATGGTGCCACTAGCACCAACGCCGTCGTCAACAACAATGCCGTGGTCAAGAGCTACGTGGCGGACAATGGTGTCCTGTCGGTCAGCGGCCTGACCACCATCAGCGCGGTCGGCACGTCGCGGCAATTCGCCAGCGCCGACAGCAACGCCTTCGGCCTGATCGCCGCCGGCATTGCCACCTCGCACGCCGGCTCCAGCACCGACACCGAGGCGTTCTTCGGCGCCAACGTGACGGTGGGCAGCCTGCTCTTCTACAACCCCGGTGGCGTCGCGATCGGGGCGCGCAGCAACGACAACAACTTCGCCTTCACCAATGCGGGCTCGGGCGGTGCGATCGCCGGCGCCGCGGCGGTTGCCAACACCAACGACGACAACACGACCAACGCCTATGTCGGCCAGGGCTCTCATCTCTATCTCGATGGCGACCTGTCGATCGTCGCCGACCATACGGCCGCGTTCAACGCGCAGATCACGACCTTTGCGGGCGGTCTGTTGGCGGGCGCCGGCGCCTCGCTCGGCCATGAGGTGACGGCCCACACCAATGCCTATATCGACAGCAGCTTTGGGCAGCAGACCAGCGTCTGCGCGGCGAGCATCACCATCACGGCCGCCGACCACGCCGAGAAGCCTCGGCTCACCGGCAGCACGCCGGAGAACGTGCTGGGCACCACGGGTGGGCTGGTGAGCGGCGCCGGGGTCAACGAGACGACGACGATCGCGTTCTACACGCACGTCAATATCGGCGACTACGCGACCGTCGACACGCTCCCGGCTCCTCCCAACGAAAGTCCGCTGTTCACGTTGTCGGCGCTCAATACCTTTGACGTCTACGACCAGATCGCCTTCACCACGGGCGGGGCGATATCCGGCGCCGCCGTATACGCCAGCATGCTGGCCAACGGCAGCCACGGCGCCGACGAGGCGCATGTCACGATCGGCACCGGGGCCAAGCTGTTCAGCACCGGCATGATCACGATGGCGGCGGACGGCAATGGCAGCCTCGACCAGGAGATCGACGTTGACACCTATGGGGCCGGCACCGCCACGCTCGGCCAACCGACCGTCGATCTGCGGCCCGACAACAAGGTCGAGATCGGCAGCAACGCGCAGGTCAAGGCGTGGGGCGATCTCAACCTGCTCGCCGCCACCGACGCCAGCGACAACGCCGACCACTACGCGCTGACCGCGCGCTTCGACGGGTTCGCCGGCAGCGCCATTCCGCTCAGCGACGTGCACGCGGTCGCCGACCTGTTCCAGAACGACCAGATCGTCGTCGATGCCGGGGCGCTGGCCGAGTCGGCGCGCACCGCCAATCTGCTGACCCCGACGCCGGGGCCCGACACCAACGCGATGACGGCGCAGGCCAAGGCCGAGAGCTGGGTCAGCGACCTGTCAGAGGCACTGTTGGGCAGCGGCGCGCTGCTCGACTTCCAGAACGCTTCGGCCCCGTCGCTGACGATCGGCACCATCACCAACAACGGCACCGTCGAGACCGGCATCAACCGCCAGCAGCAGCTGATCCTCGGCAATCCCGACGTCAACAACCCGGGCGGGTTCGACATCGGCCACGACGGCAAGGTGGATCAGGTCACCGCCAGCGACGGCGTCCACTACACGACCGGTGTCGCGTCACTCTCGAGTGCGCTGGTCGACCAGATCACCCAAGACGAGGCGATTTTGGCGCAGTACGGCAGCACCAACCCGACGCTGAACGCCTTCTACACCAACGAGGTCGCCCAGCTGAAGTCCGAGCTGGCGGCCGACAATCTGGTCGACCCCACGACCGGTCAGCCCCTCAACGTCTTCGTGATGACCGTCGACATCGACCCGATCGTCGCCGATGCCGGCCGCATCTTCACCCAGGGCGTCCAGCTCGAGGGCAGCGGCGCGTGGATCGCGCCGAGCGATGCGACCGTCAAGATCATCAACTATACGCCGGCCTTCCTGCACATCTTCGGGATCACGATCCCGGACGAGAATGGCGGGCTGTTCTTCAACGCGGTCGAGGAAACGCCGGAGCTCGGCAACGCCGACATCCAGCTCCACAACGCCAGAGACATTGTCTACTACAACACGATCATAAATGCGACGGGCAACCCGATCGCCGGTCTCACCGCCGTGTTGCCGACTTTCAGCGCGCTACCGGACCCGCAGGCGACCCAGCCGGTGGTGGTCGTCGACAACGTGCTGAACGTCAATCTCTATAACGAGAATAACGGCACCCAGTACCCGTGGCCCGACATCCAGGTCATGAGCAGCTCCGATCAGAGCCCCAACGGCTCCAGAGGGGTGGGCATCACCAATGACGCGGGCTATGTGATCCTGGCGACCGCGCCGAACGGTCTTGGCGCCCTCGATCAAAATGGCGACATCGTCGTCAATGGCGCCGACTTCGGGCCGGCGCCGCCCGCCAGCAGTCAGGGCAACATTCCGATCCTCGGGCCGCTCAACGCCCTCCATCTCGTCATCAGCACCAACGGACAGCTGATCATCGACCTGCCGGGCCAGGATTTCGAGACCGCCGGCACCGGCCACACCTTGGGGGTATGGGACGGCCAACCTGAGATCAACCCGAGCCCGACGAGCCCGACCGAGGGCCCCTATCTCGACCCCGGTGACCCGGACTTCCTCAACCAGCTCGGCGGCGGCGTCGCCGATGCGGCCACGGTGACCGGCGATACGCACGGCAGCAACGCGATCAACAATCTGACCTACGACGTGCACACGGCGGGTTGGGCGGTCGGCATGGCGATCACCGATACCGCCGGCGACATTCCGGCCGGCACGACGATCGCCTCGATCGCGGGCGACGGCCTGTCAGCAACGCTGAGCGGGAATGCATCGAGCTCGCACACCGGCACGACCTTCAAGGTCGACGGCCGCCCGACGATCAGCGACATCCTGGCGATGCCGGCCCCGACGCCGGGAATTTTCGCCGCCGAGATCAGCATCCGGGCCGACATCATCGACCTGGACGGCCTGGTGCAGAGCGGCCAAGCGGATTATTCGGTGACGATCGACCCGACCGCGACGCTGCTGGCCGACATCACCAACATAAGCAATGACGGCAATTCGAACATCCAAACGCTGGCGCATCAGCCGAGCAAAGACTTCACGATCGATTTCGATCCGGTCAGGCAGCGGCTGATCGTCGAAGACACCCGCGTGCAGGGCGGCAACGTCCAGATCACCGGCGCCATCACCAACTCCGGCAATGGCCAGATCAAGGTGCTCGGCGGCTATGGCAATCTGTCGGTGACCAACAACACGATCTACGACCTCGAAGTGCAGCGGCTCGACGTGTCGACCCCCGGCGCCGGCACGCTGATCATCAACGACACCTCGGGCACGAACCCGAACGCCACGGCGCTGTCCGACGGCCGGCAGGCAGGCCACGTCTACACGACGTTGTACCAGGAGACCAGCGGCAACCTGGCCGTCACCACCGACGACGGCGTCAACCCGGCGACGGTCGCGACCAACCAGTCGCTCGACCAGACCTACAATCCGATGAGCGACTGGCGCTACGGCTGGACCGTGGAAACCGATCGCACCGTCCAGGCGTTTTCGATCGAGACCTCGAGCAGCTGGATCGGGCTGATCAGCACCGGGCACGGCTATACCGGGCCGTTCGATTCGACGATCCCGATCGGGACGCCGCATCTGGACCCCGCCGGGCCGTACTACTACACCGATCAGAGCCCGGGCAACGACGCCTACAATTTCAGCTCGGCCACGGCGACGCTGAGCAACGACTTTGAGACGCGGCCCCTCGGCACGTCGACCACCTGGTACGGCGTGACGACCATCACCGTCGAGCACGATGACTTCCAGGGCCAGAAGGTGCTGGACTCCCACAATGTCTCGGCGCACCGGCCGGTCGACGTGCAGTTCATCGGTCACAACGAGGGTACGGTCACCGTCAATTCGGTCGGCAACGTGCTGATCGACGGGCCGATCCTGAACCCGACCGGAACCACCACGATCACCTCGCAGGGGTCGATCCTGCAGGCTGCCAATACCGGCGTGGTCGGCGGCAATCGCGTCGTGCTGCAGGCCCAGGACGGCATCGGCAACGCGGTCTACGGGCCCAACCCCAACGACGACACGCACGAGGTGACGCTGTTGTCGGGCACCCCGCTGCAGGTCAAGGTCGGGCCGATAGCGATCCCGTTCGACCCGAGCCAGAATGTCAACCTGGGCGCCAACACGATCACGGTCGGCACGGTCCCCGGCCTCAACACCGGCACCGAGATCACCTATGACCCGGAGGGTAGCAGCGCGATCGGTGGGCTCACCGCCGGGCACAACTATTTCGCCCGGATCGTGGACGTGCCGAACGGCAAGATCAGCCTCTACGACACGCAGGCCGACGCCATAGCCGGCCTCACCGGGGCCGGCTCCGGGCTGGTCGATCTGACCTCGCTCGGCACCGGCACGGTGCAGCGTTTCACGGTCACCACCAGCACCGCCGCCAGCCTGAACGCGACCACGACGTCGGGCGACATCAGCATCACCCAGGTACCCGGCGCCGACCTGCCGGTCGACACCGTGCAATCGGATTCGCTCGGCGCGATCACGTTGACCTCGTCGGGCAATATCGGCGTTGCCGGCGGCTATACCGGCCTGGTCTCGGGTGGGGCGATCAATCTCTTCGCGCAGGGCGCGATCGGCAACAGCACCGGCACGCCGCTGCTGCTCGATTCACCGGGCGTCACCGACTTCGCCAACGACAAGCTCACAGTGACGGCGGTGACCAATGTCTACCTGCAGGAGCAGAGCGGCGATCTGCGCGTCAACTACATCCACACCGGCGGCGATGTCTGGCTCAACGTGCCGAACGGCAGCCTCGTCGACGAGAATTCCAACGCGCATGTCGACCAGCGCACCGAGGCCCAGCTGCTGTCGGGCGTGTGGGGCAGCCTGTCGCTGACCGACGCCACCGGCTATCACCAGCAGGTGCAGGCGGCGATCGATACGTTCTCGCAGGCGAAGTCGCAGGAGTATCAGACCTACTGGCAGTTCCGTAACGAGCAGCCCGACCCGTCGGTGTTCGACCCGAATTTCCAGGTGGTGCTCTCGGTCGGCGAGGAATCCTACTACAAGAGCATCGGCTACACCGACGCCGAGATCCAGACGCTGGTCAACGCCCGCACCGCCGAATACCACGTGCTGAACGTGCAGTACTCGAAGTTCGACGACCCGATCGTCAATGTCGCGAACAATTCGATCTTCCTCGGCAGCAATAACGGGCTGCAGACCGGCGACCAGCTGAACTACAACGCCAACGGCACCACGGCGATCAATTTCAGCCAACCCGGGCCCTATTACGTGCTCGCGCTCGGCGACGGCTCGGTGAAGCTCTACGACACCGAGGCGCATGCGATGGCCGGCGGCAGTACCGGGCTCGTCACCTTCACCTATGCCAATGCTGGCGCCGGCACCGCGGGCGTCGAGCAGAAGTTCACCTTCTCGCCGTCGGTTCACTTCAATCCGACCGGCATGGACGTCGTCGATACGGCCAAGAGCACGATCTTCCTCGGCGTTGGCGCCGGCCTCAACACCGGCGACCAGGTCACCTACGACGATGAGGGGAATACCGCGATCGGCGGTCTCAGCGAGCTGGGGACCTATTTTGTGCGCGTGCAGAACGACGGCACGGTCCAGCTTTACGGCAGCGCGTTGCAGGCGACGACCCTAACCAGCACCGCTGGGCTGGTTATCCTTGGCTCGGGCGCGACCGGTGTCGACCAGAAGTTTATTACCGCTGTCACCAACACCGCCACCGTCAACCCGACCGGCACGACGATCCATCGCGACCCGATCGTGAGCACCGCCAACGACACGATCTTCCTCGGCAAGGGCACCGGGCTGCAGACCGGCGACCAGGTGACGCTGAACACTGAAACTAATGCCGCTCCCGGCGGGCTGTCGAACGCCGGCACCTACTATGTCGCCGACCAGGGCGACGGCACCTTCAAGCTCTACAACAGCGAGTTTGGAGCCTACGCCGGCGGCGCTGGGATCAACCTGAGCTCGACCGGCACCGGCACCGAGCAGAAATTCGCATTCCAGCCGTCGATCCACTTCAACCCGCAGGCCGGCGCGGTCATCGACACCACCAAGAACACGATCTTCCTCAGCTCCACCGCTGGTCTCGTCAACGGCACCCAGGTGACCTACGACGCCGAAGGCGGCACGGCGATCGGCAGCCTCGTCGACGGCAATACCTATTACGTCCGCTTGCAGGCCGACGGCACGATGCTGCTCTACGACTCCAAGATCCATGCCCAGGCCGGCAGCAGCACCGGGTTGAAACTTCTGAATTCGACCGGCACCGGTACCGACCAGAAATTCATCATCTCGCAGAACGCCGATGGCAGCGCGACGACCGAGACGGCGACCTTCAACCCAATCGGCACCACCAATTTCGTCTACACGCCGACGCCGGTGGAGAAGGCGACGCTGACCGCCAGCATCAAGGAGTGGACGCCGGACGAGCTGCTCTACGCGATCGGCGCCGGGCTGATGAAGAACGTCACCGACACCGTGCCGGTGGTCAAGGATCCGGATGTCATCGGCAACAACGTCACGCTGCTGACAGGGCAGAGCGTCGGCCAGACCGGCGGCAGCATCCTGATCGACCTGTCGGTGCAGCCTTTCAGCACCCCGGACCGCATCGCGCTGGCGGCGGCCGAGCGGCTCGACGTGCAGTTCCTCGCTGCCGCGCCGACCAATGCCACCGTCAATATCAGCGGCGACACGATCACCCGCACCGACGGTGGCAACTGGAGCGGCTTCCACAAGGGCGACTTCATCTCGATCGACGGCAACGGCGAAGTGTCGCAGAACGCCACCAACACCAACGTGTTCCCGCAGCTCACCCTGGATCCGTACCAGGACGGGTCCGGCAATTGGGTGCTCCAGGTCAATCAGGGGCTGGTCACCGAGAACGCCGAGAAGGTCAGCATCGCTCCTGTCGTGCTCGATCCGGCGTTCGAGTCGACGCCGCTGGTCGCTTCAGCCAGCGGAACCGAGTCGGTGCCGGTCTATTTCGTCGCCAACACCCTCGACGTCAACACCGGCCAGCCGATCCCGGGCCGCATCGAGCGCACCGACGGCGGCAGCTGGTCGACGGACGGCTTCCAGGTAGGCGACCTGCTGCGGCTGACCGGCTCGCCGAACAACTCGACGACCAGCGGGCTGACCTACACGATCAGCGCGATCGCCAACGGCGCCTCGCTGAGCTTCAACGCCGGCACCGCCGTCAATACGACGAATAGCACGATCAATCTCGGCGCCACCAACCTGCGCACCGGCGACATCGTGACCTATGACGGCGAAGGGCACACCGCGATCGGCGGACTTACGCAGGCCGGCCAGTATTACGTCAATGTGCAGGCCGACGGCAGCGTCAAGCTCTATGACAGCGAGGCGCACGCGGTGACCGGCACCGATGTCGGGCTGCTGACCCTGAGCTCCGCCGGTTCCGGAACCCAGAAGCTCACCACCGCCAGCACGATCACGCTGAAAGACGGTGACGTGATCTTCGCCGAGACGAACGAAACGATCAGCATCACTCGCGGCCAGGCGCCTTCCGTGGCGTTCATCAAGGTCGAGCAGATTACCGCCTTCAAGGTCAACGCCAGCGGTCAGATCGACATCACCGCCGGCAAGAGCGTGTTCCTCGACTCCGACACCGACGTGCGCATCGACCAGGTGGTCGCCGGCTCGGGGGCCGACAACTTCGGCGACAACATCCGCATCAAGAGCAAGGAGAGCATTCTCGACGCCAACGGCGGCAGCAAGCCCGACATCATCGGCCAAGACCTCGTCCTTGAAGCGGCCAACGGCACGATCGGAACGCACGACAGCAGCGGCAATTACGGCCAAGGCGGCAACTACGGCCCGGACGGCGCCTTCACCGCCGGCGATCCCGGCGACCCGGTCACGATCGACACGGTGAACGGCGGCTCGCTGACGGCGCGCGCGCAGGGTCTCGTCAATATCTACGAGGTGGCGGGGCACGGCGTCGGCACCATGGCGATCGAGTTGGTCTTCTCGCAGGGCGGCAGCGCCTATCTCACGGCCGACACCGATATTCTCGACGCGCTGCACAACGACTTCGTCAAGGTCGAGGCGCATCATATCTATCTCGAGGCCATAAACGGAGAGATCGGCAACAACCTGGGCACGCCCGACTACATCGGGGTGCAGGCCGACCAGACCTTCGCCGGGTCGATCGACGCCACCGCGCACGGCGACATCTTCATTTTCGAGACCGACCTCGACCTCTACGTCCATAATATCGTATCGCAGCACGGCGACGTCTATCTGAAGGCCGAGGAGTACATTCTCGACCAAGCCAACGCCGACCCGACGACGCACCTTCTGACCTCCGACAACCCGATTGCCGACATATTGGGCAACAACATCTTCCTCGACGCGGTGACCGGCGGCATCGGCCTGGCCGGCGACCCGCTCGACATCCACAGCCATTGGTCGGGTGCAGGCGCCCTGACGGCGCAGACCGAGGAGGATCTCGCCAACATCTACATTATCCAGGTCGACCCGACGCCGTTCCCGGACGATCTCTATCTCGACACGGTGACGACCGGCGCGACCCACGTCGCCTTCATCACCGCGCCGGCCGGCAGCATTCTCAACAGCGACAAGCACCCGGAGAACGTGCTCGGCGGCAACACGCTCTTGTTCGCGCTCAACGATATCGGCGCGCAGAGCAACCAGATCCAGACCAAGGTCGGCAATCTCGAAGGGCAATCGACGACCGGCAGCACCTGGATCCAGAACCTGGGCCTCCTGTCGATCGGCGGCAGCCTGATCAGCAGCAGCTCGACCGGCATGTATGCCGGCGGCAGCATCAATGTCACGGCATTGAGCCCGGTCGTCGTGAACAAGAGCGCGATCTCGGAGAGCGACATCAACATTACGGCGACCAACGACGGCAGCGGCGGCGACGATATCGTCGTCGAAGCGCTGACGCTGACCAGCGCGCCGCTGGTGCTGCAGGCGCTCGGCAACATCACCTTGACGGCCGGAAACAACATCACGATCAATGGGCCGGCGGGCGCCGCCACGGCAGGCGCGCTGCTGCAGGCCGGCAACAAGATCACGTTGACGACGCCCGCCAAGGACGGCAGCAAGGGCAACGTCATCACGGTTGCGGGCGAGCTGCAGGCGCCGACGATCGAGCTCGACGGCGGGGCCGCCCAGAGCCTGATCCAGGTGACCACCGGCATTCTCGCCGCCGGCTTCCCGTGGGTTTCGGGCACCTGGCCGTTCAGCAGTCCTCCGGCAGGCCTCGCGTCGATCCCGTTCCCGGCGAGCCCGCCGACCACGTCGCAGATCTCGATTTTCGGCGGCTCCGGCGGTGGCGAGCAGATCCTGCTGTGGGGCAGCCTCAGCGCCAAGGAGACCGACGTCTACGGCGGCACCGGCCGCAATGCCGGCACCGGCAATGCCCTGATAGCCCTCAACCCGACCAATGCCGACGGCTTCACGCTGAACACGGCGGCGATCACCGGGCCGATCAATGTGTGGGCAAATACCGGCAACGACACGATTATCGTCAACAAGCTCAATAATGTCGATCTGGCGCATAAATTCATCGCCGGCCAGAGCGGAGCGACCAGCATAGATCCGGGCACCGGAGAAAATCTGGCTGCCGGCA
The DNA here is from genome assembly GCA_963721005.1 of uncultured Alphaproteobacteria bacterium. Lineage (GTDB taxonomy): Bacteria > Pseudomonadota > Alphaproteobacteria > Rhizobiales > Xanthobacteraceae > VAZQ01. Next base: position 659,261 of record CAVRHR010000004.1, read on the forward strand.
TCACCAGCGTGCGCCACACGATCAACCTGTTCGGCGGCGACGGGTCGAGCCAGTTCGACGTCAATGCGAGCGGCAACAGCGACTACATCCTCAACGTCAATCGCATCGGCGCTCCCGGCACCGGCTCCGATACGCTGACCATCAACGGCGTGCCCGGCACCGACACGTTCCTGCTGCGGCCGAATTTCGTGGCGCTGCTGCAATATGTGAACGGCGTTCTGCAGCCGACCTATGAGCGAATCAATTACAACAACCCCGTGAGCGTGCTGAACGGGGCCACGAGCAACCCGATCAAGGTGCTCGATGTCAACGGGCTCGAGCCGTACGACTATGTCTACAGCGATGCCAGCAACCTGGTTGGGCAGGTGTTCGCAAATGCATTGCCGTTGGGGGGCTTTGCGAACTATGCGGCGGCGAGCGCAACCAGCCAGACCAATTTCTATGTCGATGGCAACAGCGCGATCACGACCCTGACCGGCGCCGACGGCGGCGACACGTTCCAGTTCGGCCAGGTGTTCGGCTCGCAGCGCGTCGGCGGCACCACCGTGCAATTCGGTGACGACGTCCCCACGATCGAGGTCGCGCTCGGCCTGGACGCCGGCGGGAATGTGGTTCCCGGCTTCCTGACGAGCGGCCCCGAATATTCGACGACGGCCTATGGCGGCGCCGGGAACGATCAGTTCTTCGTCTACAGCAACAAGGCTGAGCTGAAGCTCTATGGCGAGGACGGTAACGACGACTTCGTCGTCCACGCCTTTGCGCTCGCCCACCAGACCGGGCAGTCGACGACGGAGCTGACCACGATCCATACCGGCAACGGCAACAATCAAATCGAGTACAACATCAACGCGCCGGTCAGCATCGACGGCGGCAGCGGCATCAATACGGTCACCGTGCTCGGCAGCGGCTTCGGCGACAGCTTTGTGATCACCAACCAGGGGGTGGTGGGCGCCGGGCTCAACGTCACGATGACGAACGTCCAGATCCTGCAGGTCGATGGAGTCAGCGGCAACAACGCCTTCTATGTGCTGAGCACCGCGCCCGGCGAGGTCGTGACGCTGATTGGCGGCACCGGCAACAACAACACGTTCGACGTCGCCGGCGACGTGACGACCCCGATCATCGCCGAGGACATCAACGGTGTCAGCGGTGTGATCAACAACAACGTGATCAGCGGCGATCAAAAGTACAACGGCATTTACGCCCCGGGCGTCTCGGTCAACGTGGCCACCAGCACGGCCGGCACGGTTGTCATCGGCCAGCTCACCGACAGTCTGTCAAGCCCGATCCCGCAGTTGTTCGAAAATGCGCTCAGCGGACCGACCACCGGCCAGTACACGGTCAATTTGGCGGCCTTGCCGACCGCGAACGTCTACGTGACGGTGGCGGCCGCGCTGCGGCCGTATCTGGACACGTCGGCGGGCAGCGCGTCGCTCGAGGTGTCGACGGATAATGTCCATTTCTCCCAATCGCTCGTGCTCACGTTTACCCCGGGCGACTTCAGCGCCAAGCAGACGATCTACGTGAAGGCCGTCGGCGACCATGTTCCCGAAGGCCAGCAGACGATCATCGTCAGCCATTCGAGCCTGAGCGCGGATCCGAGGTTCAACGATCTGCCGATCGCGAATCTCGAGGTCAACGTCATCGACCAGACGCTTCCCGATGCCGTCCTCACTCCGGCGCATCCGGGCAATCTGCAGGTCATCAACAGCAATTCCTCCGGCTTCGCGGCGCAGAACAATTCCTTCACGGTGCAGCTGAACCGTGCGCCCAGCGCGGGCGAGAATGTAACCGTCACGCTCAACGCCGAGGTCTTCACGACCCACGATTATCTGACCTTGTCGGCTGCGAACGCGCCCGGCGAGCCGGTGTTCGCGGCAACCGCCACCGGCGCGACGATTACCTTCAACGCGTCGAACTGGAATCACGCGGTCACGGTGACGGTGGGAGCCGCCTCCGACGGAGGCACGCCGTTCAACCCGTTGCTTACCGTCCTCGAAGACACGGTGACCAGCAGCGGCGGATCGGGCCTGTTCAACAACGACGTTGAACAGCACAGGCTCACGGTCAACGTCATCGACAGCGACGTGCCGCAGGTGCTGATCAGTCCGAGCACGCCGATCACGGTGTCGCCGACCCAGTCCGCCAGCTACACCATGCAGCTGACCGTGCCGCCGTCGGGCACCAACACCGTCGTGGTGCAGCTCCTTGACGACGGCAAGACGCTGCTATCGTCCGGCGATCCACGGTTTACGCCGGCGAGCGGCGGCAATCCGCCCTTCGTCACGTTCAACAACAGCAACTGGAACACGCCGGTTACCATCAACGTCGCGTTCAACCCGAGCTTCTCGCCGACATCGTCGGTGTCGTTCAACGCTTCGACCCCGGGCGTGGTCAGCGTCAACCCCGCCAACACCATCAATGTCGGCGCAAGCAGCGGGTTGCAGAGCGGTTTCGCTGTCACCTATGACGACGAGGGCCACACGCCGATCGGCGGGCTGACCCAGAACCAGACGTACTTTGTGAACCTCCAGGGCAATCTCGTCACGCTCTATCAGACGCAAGACCAAGCGCTGACCGGCGGTTCCGCCGGGTTGGTCAAGTTGACCTCGCCCGGGTCAGGCACCCAGCAGTTCACGTTCGTGACGAGCCAGCCGGAAATCGTCTTCCCGGCGCAGCCGCAGCGGACGTCGTCGATCCAGGGACCGATCATCGTCGAAGGCTACGACATCCCCAACCTGAACCTGTCGTTGCGGGCGGCGGTCAAGCTGCCGACCGAGACCGATGTGGCGGTGGGGGTGGTTGTCAGGCCGAATACGCAAGCGACCCAGACCAATACGCTCAATGTGTTCGAGGCCGGCAGCAGCGAGGCCGACGCGGGCACGCTGACCACGCTCAACAATCTACCTGCCGTCGACATGGGCGGCATCCTGCAGCAATACGTGGATCCGACTGTCGCGATCACGACGCCGGGCGTTCTCGGCACCACCGGGCAGGTCGAGACCCTGACCCTCAACGCCTTCTTCAGCACCACCGACAGCCTGAGCTTTGCCGGCCAGCCCGCGAATACCGGCGGCAAGATCACAGGCATCAGCGGCGCCACCACGGCGGTGCAGCTGCAGAATCTGATTGCGGCATTGCCGGGCTTTGCCAATAACGTAACCGTCACCGGCGGTGCCGGCGGCCCGTATACGATCAGCTTCAACAAGGCGCTGGGCAGCGTTTCGACCAGCGCTGTCAGCCCGCTGGAGTTCGGAAATATTGCCGGCGAGGATATGACCGGGGCGGCCGTCGGCGCGGCTTCGTCGCCGCCCCTGGTGTTGAACTTCGGCACGGTGCTCAACCCCAACAACGTATTCTACCCAGGCGGCATCACCTATCGCGACGTTCAGGTCGTCGATGTGCTGTTGGGCTCGGGTAACGACACGTTCACCGTAAACGCGACGCCGGTGCAACCGACCAGCAGCTTCGGTGCGGACGTCGGCGATTCGCTGACGGTGATACAGGGCGGCGGCGGCAATAACGACCTGATTGCCAACGGCGGCGGTGGCCAGGATTCCGCCCTGGTATTGCTCGGCTCGACCACCCAGGACGGCGTGTTCTACAACTCGACCACCGTCAACATCACCGGCGAAGGGCGCGTTTTCAACAATCCCGGCAATAACACTCTCGACGCGCGTAACGACCTCAACCCGGTTATTCTATATGGCGGTCCCGGCAACGACACCATCTATGGCGGTGCCGACGGCGACTGGATCGCCGGCGGCAGCGGCAACAACCTGATCTATGGCGGCACCGGGAACGACGACATCCAGGGCAGCGATGGCTTCAACCTGAACCCGATATACGAAACTCCGATCAGTCAATATGAAGGGGTGCTGCAATCGCAGGTCACTCAGAACAATGTCCTCGTACCGTTGCGGCTGAGCCAGGCGATCGCCGCCAACAACCTCCAGGTCCTGCTGGTCGTCAACTCCAGCAGCTCGAGCCAGCCCGACGCGGATGCGCTGGTCGCCGGCAGCAACACGATCTACGGTACCGCTGGCGACAACATCATCATCGGTAACCATGGCATCATCACCCAGACGGCGGCGACCCAACGCATCCTGACCACCGGGAATGTGATCGAGGTCAAGAGCGACCGGTTCAACGATTTCGGCAATAACGAGATCCATGCCGGCACCGGCAACGACATCATCATCGGCGGTAGCGGCGACGACCATATCTACGGCGGGATCGGCAACGACTTGATCTTCGGCGACAACGGCGACGTCACGCTGAATCCGGCCGGCCGTGGCTATATCAACTCGCTGACGATCACCGACAATTTCATCGACGGCCTCTACACCGGATTGAGCGCGCTGACCACGCACGGCCCCGGCCGCACCGTGGCCGGCACGCCCGGAGTCAATAATATCATCGAGGGCTATCCGAGCGCGTCCGGTCCGACGCCGACCACCGGCGGCGACCACATCATCGTAGGCGGGCCGGGTAACGACTGGATCGGCGGCGGCGCCGGCGACGACCTGATCTTCGGCAACAACGTCACGTTGGTAAGGGCGGCCAATACCAACGATCCGCGCTTCCAGACCTTGACCGGGACGCAAATCTACACCGATACCGCGACGACTGACGCCGTCAACGTCAGCAACATCGGCCGCGCTTTCCGTACTGAAAGCGGCCACGTACCGGGCTGGGCGAATTTCACGATCACCTTCCTGGACGAGTCCGACACCACCCCGTCGACCCACTACGGCAACAACTACATCGCGGGCGGCGCCGGCGACAACATGATCTTCGGCGGCCAGGGCAACAACACGATCCAGGGCGCCGGCTCGATCCTCGGCGCGCTCAATCCGCCGACGCTGACTGCCGGCGGACCGGGCGTTGCGATCCTGGCGTTGACCCCGTACACGACCACCTACAGCCTGACCTTCAACGGGAAGACCATCGACGGCATCAGCAGCACAGCGACGGCGGCGATGCTGCAGAGCGCGATCGCCGCGCTTCCCGGCCTCTCCGGCGTGACCGTCAGCGGCAAGATCGGTGGATCATATACGATCAGCGGCCTTGGCACCGCGACCTATTCGGTGAACAGCAAGGTCTATGCCTCTCGCGATGCCGACATCCAGGAGCAGGTCGCACCCGGGCAGATCGTCACCGCTATCGGCGCGCTGCACGTCAATCCCTCGTTCGAGGCGGCCAGCGACGGCAACAACTATATCGAGGGCGGCGGCGGCAACACCGTGATTTTCGGCGGGGCCGGCCAGAACGACATCGTCGGCGGCAATTCCGACATGTTCAGCCTGACGACACCGCAACAGCGCCCGGATTCCGGCAAGGTATTCATCTTTGCCGGCGCCGGCACCGAGATCGCTGAAGGGGATTCGCAGTCGACCGCATCGATCGGCGGTACCGCGACAAAGAACGACGTTCTCAACCTCACCATCAGCTGGGTCTCGACCACCGACGGTACCAGCAAGAGCGCGACGGTGAGCTATACGGTCCAGACAGGCGACAGCGCCGCCAACATGGCCGCAGGGCTGCTGGCGGCCGCCGAGGGCAATGCGACGCTGACCGGGGCGAGTTTCACCTTTACGGTGAACGGGGGCGTGCTCGCCATCAACAGCGCCGGAGCATACACGGTCGCCGGGTCGGTCAGCGGCACGAAGACCGAGACGCTCGCCATCGCCCAAGGCGGGGCGACGGTCGGTACCGCGCAGGGCAATGTGCACGCCCGCGGTGCGTCGGTCATCGCCGCCAACAATGCCGACATCTACGATCTCGTCGGCATCAACGGGACGGACAGCAACGGCTTCCTGACCTTCAACTACAACTCGAATCAGAGCGGCTATATCTATGCGCCCGGGACGACCTCGACGACCAACTACTACGGCGGCAACCAGTTCGTTATTCCGCGCGCCGTCAAGCTGCTCGACTACACGATCGGCGGCCCGGACTTCAATCCGACGGCGGCTGCGAGCGATCGCGGCGGCGTCGCCGAGGTGCACGCCGAGTCAGGCGACACGCAGGTCTATGGCGGTCCGAATCTCGATTATCTGTTCGGCGGCTCGGGCAACGATCTGATCGTCGGCGGTTACGGCGGCAAGTGGATCTCGGGTGGCAACGGCGAGACCGGCGAAACGAGCGGCCCGCAGACGATCAACACCACCGGCATCCTCGGTTCCGATGGAAGGCTGTCGATCAGCCGCTACGGCATTGCCGAGCCGCTTTACGGCATCGCGGCCGTTCCGGCCGGACAGACGCTCAACCAGGTAATCAGCACCCCCGGTGGCATCCTGCAGGCGACCATCAATGTCGCCGGCGCGCTGACGGTCACCGCCGATTTGACGCCATTCAACGTCGATCCGAACGGCACGACGGACTGGACCAACAGCGTACTCAACGGGACGACGTACCTGCCGCAGCATTACGACGACATCATCTACGGCGGGCTCGGCAACGCCTTCATTCATGGCGGACCGGGGAGCGATGCGATCTCCGGCGTCGAGGCGCTGCCGATCTTCTGGAGCGACCCGGTCAAGAATCCACACGATTATTCGACGCCGGGATCCGGTGGCGGCATTCTCGGATACAACTCGACCACCAACCTGTTCCCTGCCTATAGCGAGGCGTCGCCGCGAACGCTGATCGGCGGAACCCTCAACGGGTTCTTCCTCAACTTCAACCAGTACCAGGGCATTCCGACCACGGGCACGATCGCCGGTACCGCACCGGGCTCGATCGAGTACGCCTATGCCGGCAATAAGAAGATCTTTGGCGACCTGGGCAACAACTGGATGGTCGGCGGCAACGGTGCGAGCAACCTGTTCGGCGGCTACGGCAACGATCTCTTGGACGTGCGGCGCATTCTGACGCTCGACGGCGGCCTCAACGACGTCACCGACAACAATGCCTCGTCCAATTTCCAGGGGCTTGCCTTCGCCGGCGGCGGAATCAGCACGTTGATCGCCGGCGGGGCTTACGACCGGCTCATCGCCTGGGGCGGCAATTTCAACACCTTCATCGTGCCGTTTGCTCCGTGGGGCGAGCCGACCGTAACCCGCAGCCCGGCACCCCACAACCAGGCGTTCCTCATTGCATTGGGGGCGGCCGACGGCGCCGACAATCTCTTCGCCGACTACAACGCCGCGACAAATCCCAACGGAACCGCCAATATCGATCACATCAGCGGCCTCGATCCGACGCGAAATGCAGAGCCCTATGGCGAGCTTGCGCTTGTCAGTCATCAGGATCCATTCTGGCACCTGCAGCACGGCAAGCCGAACCAGCAGCCGCCCGGCAACAACCCTGGCGGGCAGCGTCTGGTCACCGGCAGGTTCACCGCGAGTTCTGGCTCGACGAACCCGATCGCGCTGGCGACCGGGAGCTGGACCCTGACGAGCAGCGCTCTGAATGCATCTCCGACAACGGGCGGAAGCAGCACGTTTTCGCTGATTTCGCCCGCCGATACGCTGCCCGATTATTTTGAAGCGACGGCCTCGCTCACGCCCGGAAAGGTGGTCAACGGCTCGCTGTCGAACGCCTATCTGATTTTCAACTACATCAGCGCGACGAATTTCGATTTTGCCGGCGTCAACGCCGTAACCGGCAAGATCGAGCTTGGTTCCTACAATGGGACGAGCTGGACCGTGAACGCTTCCGCGGCTGCCGGCATCTCCGCCGGGAACGCCTACAACGTATTCCTGGCAATCAACAACAACAATGCGACCTTCGTCCTCAACGGCTCGAAAACCACAACCACAATCAACTTCACCTATCCCTGGAACGTGGTGGACGGAGTCAATCTGGGTCTCAGCTACGGCGCGGTCGGGATTGGAACAAACAACTCGACGGCGAGCTTCAACAACGTGGTCACCCAAACACCGATAGCGCCAGCCACCCTGACCTACAACGAGACTTTCAAGGGCGGCACCGCCCAATATCTCGACGCCCCGGCCGCCGGAACGTGGACAATGTCCAGCGGTTGGTATAGCGGGACGGCGCCCAGCGGCGGCGTTGCGATTACCAACATCGATCTCGGCTTGGCCATCGGCAAGGCGCCTGGCACCTTCCAGCTGCAAAAAGACTCCAACCTCGACATCCAGGCCACTTTGAAGCAGGTCTGGCCGCGTGCCGGGCTGGTCTACGACATGTACGGCACCGGCTCGTTCAACTTCGCGGCCCTGTATGCGGATACCCAGCAGGTCGTGCTCGGCCACTATACGACCGCCGGTGGCTGGGTCATCGACGCTGCGGCGAACTATGGGCTCAACAGCGGGAAGTCCTACACCCTTGAGCTTGTCGCCAACGGCGGTGTCGCGAACCTGCTGGTCAATGGCAGCCAGTTGCTAACCTACACCTATGGTGCGGTGGTCACCGGCGGCCAGTTCGGCCTGCTGTCGATCAATGGCACCAACAATTTCACCTCCTTCACCGTGACGACGAACGATCCGGCATTCCCGACCGAGACGGTGCAGCATATGAATGCGGCATCGGATCCGACCGGCCCCACGGCCGGAGTGACCTCGCTGACGATGACGCAGGCCGATTCGGTGCTCGGCGCCGCGATCAATCGGCTGGCGGCGATGCTGTCGCTCGACCAGACGACCATCGACGAACTGTGGGCAACTCCCATCCAGATCAAGCCGCTCCCGGCGGGCGAGCTCGGCATTGCGGTGGATGGCGTGATCACGCTATCGCCGAACGCCGATGGCTGGGGCTGGTTTGTCGATCCGACACCTTACAACGACGGCTCGTTCCCGATCGTCACCCCCAACGGGCGCGCGGCAGTTCCGGGCAGCGCCGCCGCATCCGGGATGGATCTGCTGACTGTCGAGATGCATGAACTGGCCCATTTGTTCGGCTTCGGGGACACCACGAGCGGCCTGATGTCGGAGGACCTCAGGGCCGGCATCCGGCTGGCGCCGGCGGTCGACGCGGTTGATGGCCTCGGAAGCGACGTGGGGTCGTCGATCCTCGCGGGCAGTCCGGCGGCGGATAGCGCGAGCGGTGGGGTCGGGGCGGCGCCGTTCGATATGTCGCCGGGTGGGAACGCCATCGCCAACGGCACCCTGCTGGTGTCGGGGATCGTGGTGGGACCTGACCCGGTGCGCTCGGCCGTCAACCCGCCGCAGGCGATCAACCTCGGCAGCTCTTGGGCCGATATTGGCCTTCCCGCGGGCTGGTCGGTCAATGGTACGAGCGGGCTGTCCACCCCGGCGCCGCTTCCTGGAGATGACGCCCCCATCAATGGCAAACATGGCTCGAACGGGCCGGTGATCGCCTGGGGCAGCGACGGGGTCGCCTCGCTTGAAGGCTTGGGCTCCAGCTCGACCGGAACGTCCCAGGAGTGGCTCGACGACTTCCTTAACCATCTGGGCCAGAACGGAGCCACGTCGAACCCGAATGCTGCCATCCGCGTGCTTCCGACGCACGCGCGGATGTGAACAAAGAGTGCTATAAGAGTTGCCGGACTGGGTATCGGGTCTGAAGCTGAGGGAGCCTGTTGCGTATGTCGAAGCAGCTATTGATCTATGAGACGGTCGTACCCCTGTCGGCTGGTCGCCACGGCGGTTGCTCGGTTGAAATTTCGGAAGATTACGCGTTCAGCGGCAAGGTCAATTCGGTGCCTCTCATGGCGGTCGAATTTCCGCACGCGGCGACCGAATATGCCATTGTGTTTGCGGGAGAGGGCGGCAAGCTGATGCCGGCCGTCATTCTCGGTCTCCGCGACACCGAGAACCTCTTTCTGTCGAAGAAGAATGCCTGGGATGCCAAGTACATTCCGGCGTTCGTGCGCCGCTATCCGTTTGTGTTTTCGGCCAGCCCCGACGGCAAGAAATTGATGCTGTGCATCGACGAGGCATATGCCGGGTTCAGGCGCGACGAAGGCGGCCGGCAGCGGCTGTTCAGCGATGACGGCAAGCCCACGGAGTACGTGGACAATATTCTGAAGTTCCAGCAGGAATTTCAGACGCAGTTCCTGCGCACGCAGAGGTTCTGCGCCAATCTCGGCGATCTCGACATCCTCGAGCCGATGCAGGCACAGGTCGAGTTGGCTTCGGGCGAGAAGCTGGCGCTGGGCGGGTTCATGGCGGTGAGCCGACAGAAGCTGAAGGCACTGTCGGGCGACAAGCTGGCCAAGCTCGCGCAAACAGATGAGCTGGAGCTTCTCTATCTGCACTTGCAGTCGATGCGCAACTTCGCTGGTCTCAAGGACAGGCTTGCTGTCTCTGAGGGCGGCAAGAAGGCGGCTGAACCCGCCGCCCCTTCGGGAGGCGGGCGCAAAGGCCGCGCGGCTGCGACAGCGGCTGAATAGTGGCGTTGGGCCAAGGGGTGCTGCCCGCAGGGTAGTGCAGACGGCTGGAAAGGATGCTGGCGGAAATCCGACTTACAACAAGCCGATGCATCTCGGGCAGTGGCCGGACCGTCGATCGCGGCGGCTGCGTTGCTCGCCAGTAGGCCGCGTCGATAGGGACCCCGATGAGTGGCACAGCGCCGATCTACTCGCTGAGCGAGGAGACCAGCCACGCGGAGGCGGTCGCTTGGAACAGCTTCTCGTCTGCCAAGGACAATGCCGAGTTCTGTCGTAGCTGGCTCGCGATCCTGTGCATGCAGATCGGGCGGGTGGGCGGCGCCCTCCTGCTGCTTGGGCCGGATGCGGAGGGCGCCTTTACGCCGGCGGCGGTATGGCCGCACGCGAGGCGCGACGTGCAATATTTGAGCCCTGCGGCGGAGCGCACCATCACGGAGCGGCGGGGGATCGTGATCGCGCCCGACGGTGCGTCCGCGCTCGACCGCGATCAGCGCGCCTATGTGGGTTACCCGATCGAGGTTTCCGGTGTGCTGCACGGCGCTGTCGTGCTCGATGTTGCGCCTGGACCCGAGCTTGCGCTGCAGCGCGCCTTGCGGCTGCTGCATTGGGCGAGCGCGTGGCTGATCGATCGCTTTCAGCGGCGGGTGCTGGAGGAGCGCGACGCTCGCCTGATGCGGCTCGCAACTGCGATGGATATCGTCGCCACCGCCATGCAAGAGCGCCGCGCGGCGTCCTCCGCGCTCGGTGTGGCCAACGAGCTTGCTGCCCGCATGGCCTGCGACCGCGTCAGCGTCGGCTTTGAGAATTCAGGCAGCATCGAAGTCAAGGCGATCTCGCACACCGCAACCTTCGACCCGAAGATGAATCTGGCGCGCCTCATCGCCGAGGCCATGGACGAAACGCTCGATCTCGACACCGCGGTGGTCTACCCGCCGCATAACGACGACATCGGCGCGATCGCTCATGCCGAGTTGGCTCGGGAATTTCGGGATATCGCGGTTTGTTCCGTGCCGCTGCTCGATGATGGAGACACGGCGGGCGTGTTGACCCTCGAGCGCGGCTCCGGCGCGACCTTCGATGCCGAAACCGTCGAGCTCTTGAAGACGGTCGGCGGTCTGCTTGGACCGATCTTTGGGCTAAAGCGCGAGAATGAGCGTGGCGCCTGGCAACGCGGTTGGGGCGCTGCGCGCAGCGGCGCACAGGTAATAGTCGGGCCCGGTCATCCCGGCGCCAAGCTGATCGCCATCGTGGCCGCCGGAGTCTTGGTGTTCGGCAGCGTGGCAACCGGCACCTATCGCATTTCCGCCAAGACCGTCGTCGAAGGAACGGTCCAGCGCGTCGTGGCGGCACCGTTTGACGGCTACATTCTGCAGAGTGCGGCGCGTGCCGGCGATACCGTGCGACGAGGCGCGATGCTGGCCCGCTTGGACGAGAGGGACCTCAAGCTCGAGCAAACCAGGCTGGGGTCGGAGCGCGAGCAGCTCTTGCGCAAGCATCGACAGGCGCTTGCCGCCCGGGATCGCGCCGCGATGGCCGTGCTGGCCGCCCAGATCGACGAGGCCGAGGCGACGCTGTCATTGGTCAGCGACAAGCTCGCGCGCGCCACCCTCGCTGCTCCATTTGACGGCATCGTCGTTGCAGGCGACCTCTCCCAACTCCTGGGCACGCCGGTTGAGCAGGGCAAGATGTTGTTCCAGATTGCCCCGCTGGATTCTTACCGGGTCGTTCTCGAGGTCGACGAGCGTGACATCACCGCAGTGACGATTGGCCAGCAGGGTGAGCTGACTCTTTCCGGCATTCCAAACCAGCGCATGGAATTTACGGTCCAGCAGATCACGCCGGTATCGACCACGCAGGAGGGACGCAATTTTTTTCGTGTCGAAGCGCATCTGGAAGGTCTTGGCGATCGCGTGCGGCCAGGTATGGAAGGAGTCGGCAAGATCATGGTCGATGATCGCAAGCTGATCTGGATCTGGACGCACGGCATGGTCGACTGGCTGCGCCTTTTGGCGTGGAAATGGCTCCCCTAGGCACGCCCCATGGCCCCTCCGCTTCTCAGCACTTCCTGGTATCGCGTCGCAGAACGCAAGCCGAAGCTGCGCTCGCACGCGCGGCTGTACCGCCATCGCTACCGCGGCGAGGTGTGGTTTCTTCTGCAAGATCCGGCGTCCGCCCGCGTGCATCGGTTCACGCCCGCGGCGCGCCTGGTGATCTCGCTGATGGACGGCACGCGGACCGTCGCCCAGCTGTGGGAGATCGCCAACAGGCGGCTGGGCGATGACGCGCCGACCCAGGATGAGATAATCCAGCTGCTCGGACAGCTGCATTCGATCAACCTTCTGCAAAGCGATGTCACGCCCGACGTTGCCGAGCTGTTCACCCGGGGCGAGCGCGAGGACAGGGCACGCCACCGCCGCTCCTTCGCCAATCCCATGGCATTGCGCCTCCCGCTGTGGGATCCGGACGCATTTCTGAGCCGCTTTGAACGTCCGATCCGGCTCATCTGGAGCCGCTGGGGAGCCATGGTGTGGCTTGCGGTGGTGTTGCCTGCGCTATTCCTGGTCCCACCGCACTGGCCGGAGTTGAGCAACAATTTCACCGACCGGGTGCTGGCTCTTGACAACCTCATGGTGCTGTACCTCGTTTTTCCGTTGCTCAAAGTGCTGCACGAGCTCGGTCACGCGACTGCGACCAAAGCCGGCGGGGGCGAGGTCCACGACCTTGGAATCATCGTGCTGGTCATGCTGCCGGTCCCTTATGTCGAGGCCTCGGCGGCAACGATCTTCAAGTCGAAATACGAGCGCGCCCTCGTGGGCGCAGCCGGGGTCACGATCGAGCTCTTTGTGGCGGCGCTGGCGTTCTATGCATGGCTCCTGGTCGAGCCTGGTGTCGTGCGGGCCGCTCTCTTCAACGTCATGCTGATCGCGAGCGTGTCCACGCTGATCTTCAACGGCAACCCACTGCTGCGCTACGACGCGTACTATATTTTGGCCGACCTGATCGAGATTCCGAACTTGGCCGCGCGCTCTGCGCGTTACTGGGGGTACCTGCTTCAGCGCTATATTCTTGCTTTCCGCGAGGCGGAGGCACCTTACGGATCCGGCACCGAAAAAGCATGGTTCGTATTCTACGGCCTTGCCGCGACCATCTACCGGATCCTGGTGACCGTGGTCATCGCGCTTTTCATTGCGGGTCGCTTCTTTTTTGTCGGCGTGCTCCTCGCCCTTTGGTCCGTGACCGCGATGGCGGTGTTTCCGGTGATCAGGGCGGTATCGCTGGTGACCGCGGGCCCCCAGCTCCGCAAGCACCGCGCGCGGGCGATTGCGGTGAGCGTCAGTGCAGTGCTCGCGCTTGCTGCCTTCCTGCTCGCCGTGCCGATGCCATACCACACCCACGCCGAGGGCGTGCTTTGGTTGCCGGAAGAAGCCATGGTGCGGGCGGGAGCCAACGGCTTTCTCGGGACTTTTCTCGTCCAACCCGGTACGCGCGTCGTCGAGGGCGACGCCCTCTTGGAGTGCTATGAGCCTGCCATGAAAGCGCAGCTCCGACGCAGCGAGGCCAAGGTCGCCGAGCTCGAGGCCGCGTACACCGCCGAGTTTGTTTCGGATCAAGTCAAGGCTCAGATCGTCCGCGACAAGCTCGCCGGTGAACGTGCGAGCTTGGCGCTGGCTCGCGAGCGGGCGGCCGGTCTGGTGGTGCGCGCCCACACCGACGGTATCTTTGTCGCGCCCGATATGGTCGACATGCCGGAGCGCTATTACCGCAAGGGCGAGCTGATGGGCTATGTCCTCGGCAAAGCGCGCCCTCTTGCCAGAGTTGTAGTGCCGCAGGAGGCGGTCGATAAGGTGCGGCTTGCCGCGGATCACGTTCGAGTGCGCCTTTCTGAAAGCCCGCTGCCGGTCCTGGAGGGAAGGGTGGTGCGCGAGGTGCCGGCGGGCGATGAGATGCTGCCGAGCCCGGCGCTCGCCAGCCAGGGAGGCGGGGAAATCGCGACCGATCCGCGCGACGCAAAGGGCCCAAGGGCGCTGCGCCGCGTGTTCCAATTCGATGTCGAGCTCGAGGCGCCGGCCGGCTTCGATCACTTCGGGCAGCGCGTCTATGTCCGCTTCGAGCACGAGATGGAGCCGCTCTCGGTGCAATGGTATCGCAGCATTCGGTTGCTTTTCCTGACGAGCTTCTATGTCTAGGGCAACGATTTTGGGCGCTCCGGGCGAGCTTGCGAGCGGGCGGCCCTATGCGGAGCGCGCCGATCGGGAACCCGGCTGGCACGACCGATTGGCCCAGAGCCTGATCGGCGCAGCCAAGCCGGCGTGGGATCGGTTGCGTAGTCCCGCCCGCGGCCTCGAACGCATTGTCGCGCATGTCGAGCGTCATGACCAGGCGATGCGCGCTGCCGACGATTCGGCCCTGGCGATGCGAGCGCGGACTATGGGGGCAAGGCTGCGCCGCGAGGGGTTTCCTCCTGCGCTGGTCGGCGAATGCTTTGCCTTGGTTCGGGAGGCGGCCTCGCGCACCATCGGGCAACGCCATTACGATCCTCAGCTCATGTGCGGATGGGCTCTGTTGCAAGGCCGGCTGGTCGAGATGGAGACCGGCGAGGGCAAGACGATTGCCGCGACGCTTGCGGCGAGTACGGCTGCGCTCGCGGGTTGCCCGGTGCATGTCGTCACGGTCAATGACTATCTGGCCGGGCGCGATGCCGAGATGATGGGCCCGCTCTACCGCTTTTTGGGCTTGAGCGTCGGCATCGTCGTTCAGGGCATGCCACCAGCCGCGCGCCGGCAGGCCTATGCCCGATCGGTTACCTATTGCAGCAACAAGGAGTTGGCGTTCGATTATCTGCGCGACCGGGTGGCGCTGGCGCATGGCGGCAGCCGGTTGCATCTCTCCCTGGAGAAGCTCCGCGGGTCGGGTCCGCGCGAGGAGAGGCTGGTGCTTCGGGGCCTCTATTTCGGGATCGTCGACGAGGCGGACAGCGTCTTTATTGACGAGGCGCGCACGCCGCTGATCCTCTCGATCAAAACCGGCTCGACAGAGGAGAAGGAGCAATGCGAGAAGGCGCTGCAACTGGCGCAGCAGCTGACCGCTAACGAAGACTATGCGATTGATCCGGCCGAACGAAGCATCACCCTGACGCGCTCCGGCCGAGCTCGGCTTGCAGAACTTGCCGACGGTCTCTCGGGAATCTGGACATCTGGTGGTGCCCGCGAGGAGTTGGTGACGCAGGCCTTGAGCGCGCAGACGCTGTTCCAGCGCGATCAACACTATGTGGTCACCGATGGAAAGGTGCAGATCGTTGACGAATTGACCGGCCGGGTAATGCCCGATCGATCCTGGGAGCGCGGCTTGCACCAACTCATCGAGGTCAAGGAGGGCGTGGAGCCGACGGATCGGCACGAAACGCTGGCCCGATTGACCTACCAGCGCCTGTTCCGCCGTTACATCAGATTGGCTGGGATGACCGGAACAGCGAGCGAAGTCGCGCCTGAGATTCGCTCGATCTACGGGCTCAATGTTGTGCGCATCCCGTTATACCGTCCCTCGCGGCGCAAGTATTTTCCGGCACAGGTCTGTCTCGCGCGAGCGCAGAAGTGGGGCAAGGTGGCTGAGAGGGTCGAGCAGCTGTCCGTCGCCGGCGGCCGTCCGGTGCTGATCGGCACCCGTTCGGTGCGCGCGTCCGAGGAAATCAGTGCCGTGCTGAACGAGCGGGGAATTGCCCATGCATTGCTGAATGCGAAGCAGGATCAGGAGGAAGCCCATATCGTAGCGCTTGCGGGCCAGCCGTCGCGAGTCACGGTGGCGACGAACATGGCCGGTCGCGGGACGGACATTCGGCTGGGAGAGGGAATTGCCCAGAAGGGCGGGCTGTGCGTGATCCTGACCGAGTATCACGAGTTCCGGCGTGTCGACCGGCAGTTCTTCGGACGCTGCGCGCGTCAAGGCGATTCCGGAAGTTGCGAAGCCATCGTGTCGCTTGAGGATGACCTCTACGTCCACTTCGCGCCGGCCGCGGTCCGCCTCGTGAACGGGCTCTGCCGAAGCGACGTGAAGCTTCCGGGGTTCGTTTATGAAGCATTGCGCAGGCTCGCCCAGAATTGCGCCGAACGCCATGGCGCCTATCTGCGGGCGCAAAATCTCAAGCTCGATCGGCGGCTCGACGGGGTACTTGCTTTTTCCGGGAGGCGGGAGTGAGGGGCGGCGAGCACCTGCGAAGGCGCACTCCCAATCTGATGCAACGTTGTGGATCAAACGATAGGCGACAGAGCATGATCATGACAGGGACGGCCTCGGTTCTTTTTCGCCGGTTGTGTCGATGGCACATCCTCGTGCTTCCGTTGGCGATCGCGATTGTGGCGCCGGCGGCCGGTCAAGAAAGTCAGCCCCCCGACTTCGCTTGCCTTATTCAGCCGAAGATGCTGCTCAAGCTGGGTTCGCCGGCGCCGAGCCTGATCACCGAGGTTCTGGTCGATCGCGGTGCAGTGGTTAAAAAGGGCGATGTCGTCGCCCGCCTGGAGTTGAGCGTCGAGGAGGCCACCTTGGCGTTGGCGAAGGCACGTGCCGAAAACGATTCGGCGGTGCTGACCGGCCGCGCAAAGCTCGAGTTCCAGAAGCGCAAGGATGATCGGGCGAAGCAGCTGCGCAAGAACGAGAATATTGCGGTTTCCGTCGCCGATGAGGCGGAAACGTCGGCCCGGGTTGCGGAAAGCGACCTGCGCGAGGCGGAGGTGAACTTGCAGCTGGCGCAACTCGATATGGCGCGCTCCGACACGTTGCTCAAGCTGCGCACGATCCGTAGCCCGATCGACGGCGTGGTTGTCGAGCGCACGCTGGGGCCGGGGGAATACGCATTCGATCAGGCCCATCTCATCACGGTCGCGCAAATCGATCCGCTCGTCGTCGAGGTCTTTGTGCCGCTGAGCGAATTTGGCAAGATTGTGCCCGGTATGCCGGCTGATGTCATTCCAGAACAACCGGTTGGTGGAAGGTATCGGGCTACGGTAACCGTCGTGGATAAAGTGTTCGACGCCGCCAGTGCCACCATCGGGGTTCGACTGGAACTCCCCAACCCGGATTATAGCTTGCCTGCCGGACTCAAGTGCCAAGTCCGCTTTCCCGGCGTCGGCTGACCAGTCACGATGCGGCGGTCGGGCGCGCGCTAGCCGAAGGCGGACAGCCCGGTCTCGAGTTCCTCCACGTTCATGCACGGAATGAACTCGACCGACGCGTCGAGCCCCATGAACAGCGGCTCGGCAATTCGCGGAATATCCGACGCTGCTTGCAGATCGCATACCGCGAGCATTGTCCTCTTGCCGTCCATGGCGATGAGATAGGCGCGTTCGGCCTGCACCGTCTTCAGCGTCTTACCCGGACCGCTCAGAAAACGTCCGCATGGGTATTTCGTCGCCGGAGCCGCCGGTCTCACCCCGCGAACGCCGCCACCGCCATGGTGGCGCCGCCGACGATCACCACGGCGTCGAGGATGGCGCTGTGCACATGCACCGGCATGCGCTCCACCATCAGCTTGGCGAGGTACGAGCCCGGCAGCGCGATGGCGCCGATCAGGAGCGCGACCGCGACCGCCTGCGCGTCCATGACGCCGGCAATGCCGAACACCACTAGCTTGACGAAGCTGATGATGATGGAGATGAGCGCATCGGTGGCGATCACGTTGGCGCCCTGCAGGCCGGCCGCCATCAGCAGCGACAGCAGGAGGATGCCGGAGCCGGTGGTGCCGCCCACCGCGACCCCGTAGCCGACGGCGGCGGCGCCGAGCCCGCGGTCGGACAGCTTGAAGCCGCGCCGGCGTAGCCGCCGCCGCAGCGGCACGCTCAGCGCCAGCATGGTGCCGATCACCAGCGCGGCGCCGCGGCCCGACAGCAAGGTGTAGCCCCAGGCGCCCAGCACGCAGGTCGGCACCGCACCCGCCAGCACGATCAGCACGCGCCGCGTGTCGATCAGCCGGCGGAACGCCATGGCGCGTCCGCTATTGGAGAAGATGCTCGACAGCGCGATGATCGGCACCACCGGGGCGGGGCCGAGGATCGGCACCAGCACCAGCGGCATCAGGGCGCCGGTGCCGTAACCCGAGACTCCGCCGATGACCGAGGCGATCAGCGCCGCCCCGGTGATGAGGGCGAGCTGGGCGATCGAGATGTCGGCGAAGATGGCGGGGACCACGGGCTCAGTCGGCGCCCGGCGGCAGCCGCCGGCTCGGGCCGGCCAGGGCCGCGATGGAATGCGCGGCGACCTCTTGCGTGTCTGGTCGGGTGCGGTGATGCACGAGGGAAGGCCACTTTTTAGGTGCAGGCTGTTGACGCCGGACTTTACTTGAAATGCCGGCTCGCACCAGCCGCCCGAACGCGTCGACACAGAAATCGCGTTTGAGCGTTTACCGGGACCGATTCTCGTGTTATCAGCTTGCCCATGTGCCACGTTGAAATCAGCAACCGCCGCCAATCCATGGCCCATCTCGCCGGGCCGGTGGAGGATGTCGCACGCTGATTTTCCCGTGACACGTTCTTCGACCGGCCCCGCCGACCTCGGACGGGGCTTTTTTATTTGCTCCGCTCCGCATGTCGGCTCCACGCATGGAGGACATGATGCCCAATCACGAGCCGAATCCCGCACCCAGTCCCGTGCTGGCGCACAGCCTGCCGGCCGCGAGCCCCGTGGTCGCCGGGCTGGTGATCCGCGCCCGCGAGCTCGCCGATTTGCCGGGATTTGCCGAGCTCTTGTCGCTGCCGAAGGTGCGTTGGGGAACGCTGCGCCTGCCGTTCGAGAGCAAGGAGCAGTATCGCAAATGGCTGGAGAGCCCGCCCGAGGGCGTGACCGGCATCGTCGCGGTCCTCGACGGCCGCATCGTCGGCTGCGCCGATGTCACCCAATATCAGGGACGGCGCCGGCACGCGGGCGGGATCAACCTTTGCGTCCATGACGACTTTCACGGCCGCCGGATCGGCACCGCCATGATGGCAGCCCTGGTCGAGCTCGCCGACGACTGGCTCGATCTCAAGCGTCTCGAGCTGACGGTGCAGACCGATAACGCGCGCGCCATCCGCCTCTACCGGAAGTTCGGCTTCGAGGTGGAGGGAACACTGCGGGCGAATGGGTTCCGGGGCGGTGCTTATGTCGATGCCCATGTCATGGCGCGTGTCCGGCTCAACCCAGGGGCGTCGCGATGACACTTGGATTGATCAGGCCGAGCCTTGATGTCCTCCCGGACTACGTGGCCGCGCTCGAGCGCGGCTGGTCACCCGACAACGTGCGGCTAGCCGCGGCCGCACGCGAGGAGCTGGAAAGCATCAAGTCGGATCCTGTGTCGTTCGTGGCACGGCTCGATGATCCGGATGCCAAGGGCGGGCCGGTTACGCTTCCTGACGGGTCGATGGCCCCACGTCTGCCGGGCTTTCGCCGCTGGCTCTGGGATGGCGGGTTCTGCGGCAACATCGGGTTTCGCTGGCAGCCCGGAACCTCCGCGCTGCCGTCGCATGTGCTCGGGCACATCGGCTTTGCGGTGGTGCCCTGGAAACGCCGCCGCGGCTACGCGACGCGGGCTCTGGCGCTGCTCTTGAGTGAAATCGGAGACAAGGGTCTCACGTTTGTCGAGCTCACGACCGATCAGGACAACGCCGCCTCCCGGCGCGTGATACAGGCCAACGGCGGAAAGCTGATCGAACGATTCAGGAAACCTGCCGCTTATGGCGGAGCGGAGGCCTGCCGTTTCCGTATCGATCTGTAGATCGCCTACTGCGGCCGATAGATCAGCGACTGCCGGGCGCGCTCCACGATCCGCGCCGGCATTGCAAACGCCTTGGCGACCTCGGCCTGCACCGCTTCGCCCGCGAGCGGATCGAGATCGAGCTGCATGCCGCGCGCTTCGGCGAGCGCGTCCTTGTCCAGCAGCGCCGCCATGAAGGCGCGGCGCAAGGCAGCGACCCGCTCGGCCGGGACCCCGGGTGGCAGGATGAAGGGCCGGCCGAAGATCAGCTGGCTGTAGACCAGCTCCATCACCTTGCGGTCGTCCTCGGTTTTGGTGAAATCGATCGCGAGCGGCACGCCCATCCGGTTCAATTCGGGATGGCCGGTGGTGGCGAGCTGCACCAGCACCCGCGCCAGGCCGCTGTCGAGGAGCCGCGCCCGCTGCGGCGCGATGCTCGACCAGCCGAGCCCGCAAACCCCCTGCACCTCGTTACGCTCCAGCGCCAGCAGGATCTCGTTGCTGCCCGGATAGCCGGTCACGATGCGCAGCCGCGCGCCCAGGAGGTTGTCGAGCATGGCGGTGAAGTCGCGGCTCGAGCCGCCCTCATTGGTGGCGCCGACGATCAGCTCGCGGCCGAGCGCCTCGGCGAAGCTCTTCACCGGCGCGTCGGTGCGGGCGAGGCAGAGGAACACCTCGTTGTTGGCATTGCCCAGATAGATGAATTTGCTCGGGTCGTGCTGCACCGGATCGCCCAGGAGCGGCTGCAGGATGGCGCCCGAGAAGATCGCCCCGATGGCGGTGCCGTCCTTGGGGGCGACCGAGTAGATGTAGGAGGCGAGCTTGTTGCTGCCCGCGCCCGGCATGTTCTGCGGCACCACCGTCGGGTTGCCGGGGATGAAGCTGCCGAAGCGGCGGGCCAGGAGGCGCGCATAGGTGTCGTAGCCGCCGCCCGCCGAGGAGCCGACGTAAAGGTTGATCTGCTTGCCTTTGTAGAATTGCGCGACCGCGTCCTGGGCGCCCGCCGGCGCGGCGGCAGGAAGCGCGCTCAGCAGTAGCGCGCCGATCATCGACGATAAGGCAAGCCATCGCGACATCGACGCATTCTCCCCGGCGGTGATGCGGGCAACCGCGCTTACGGTTGCCCACGCGCGGCGCTCAAGATTAGTCGCAAGCGGGACATGAGAGAACAGTGTTTCTGTGTCGGTGGGCAACCGCAAAGGCGCGGTTGCCCACCCTACGGGCCGCCCATCGCCCGCTGTTTCCACAGCCGCCAGGCGCGGTCCGGGTCCTTGGGCTGCTGGCGCTTGGCGTATTCGATCTCGCTTGCGGTCAGGAAATGGATCGGCCCGAGCGTCGTCGCCTGGATCTGCTGCTTGGCGTTGGATTCGGCGATGATGGCGCGTCGCACCACCTGCCGGACCGAGTTGCCGGCGAGCACCGCGCCGTGGCCGCGCAGCAGCACCAGGCAGTGGGGCCCGAGCGCGCGCGCCAAGCCTTGGCCCTGCGCCGGCGTGCAGACGTTGAGGTCGCCGTCGTCGTCGACGGTGCGGATGTCGAACACCGGCGCGCCCTCGCCCAGGAAGGCCGCGCTGCCCACCATGGGGCGCAACCGGGTGTCGCTGTTGCAGAACGGGATGAGGCTCGGAGAATGATTATGCAGCACCGCCATCACGTCGGGGCGCGCTTTGTAGATTTCGCCATGGATCACGCGCTCGAAGAACAGCCTGGTCTCGCCCAGCCGCACCGGATTGTTGTCGAGATCGCAGGCGATGATTTCGGCGGCCGTGACCAGCGCCGGCGGCATGCTGCGCGAGATCCAATAATGCTGCAAATGGGCGGGGTCGCGCGCGCTGATATGCCCATAGGCGTCGAGCACGCCGTGGTCGGAGAGGATGCGGTTGGCCGCCACCAGGTCATCCAGCAAGGCCGGATCGGGCGTGCCAGGCACGGTGTTCGGGATCTGGGGGCTCACATCTGCGCTCATTCGGTCGCTCCCGTCTGGTCGGCCGGCGCGAAGCCGCGCACGAACTCGTCCGCCAACAGGCGGCAGCCGGCTTCGCTGTCGAAACCGCGCCGCGCGATGCCGATCAGCCGCGCCACCCGCTGTGGCCGGATCAGCCGATCGAGCACGCGGTGGGCCTTGTCCTCGAGCGCGGCCTGGTCGAGCGGGCGGGCCGGATCGCCGGGCGCCGCCACCACTAGCTCGCGCCGGGTGCTGCCGTCTTTGCCTACCACCTCGACCTCGCCCGGCCATTGCTTCGGATAATACTGCGTCAGCGCCGTCTCGGCCACGATCTCCACTTTGGCCTCGAAGCGCAGCACCGCCGCGTTGACCGCCGGATCGCTGCCGGGCTTGGTGCGATCGACGTCATAAAGCCGCGCCGGATCGCAGGCCAGCAAGGCGAGCTGGCGGGCGGCGCTGACCAGCGTGGTGGTGCGCACCTGGTCCTGTGCCTTGAGCCCCACCATCCCGGCATAGGCGGGCGGCACCCGCACCCGCACCGCCGTGATCGCGCCGGGGTCGATGCCGGTCACGAGGATTGCCCGCAGCGCCTCGACCGCGGCGATCGATTGCTTGGCGGAGCAGAACGGTTTCATGCTCAGCGCCGGATAGACGCTGTGCGGGGCGGCGGCGGTGAGGCGCTCGCGGTCGAGCGCAAAGCTCCAGGTGTCCTCGAAGCCATTGCCGTCGAGGAGGCCCGGATCGCCCCGATAGCCGGCCCGCACTGCGGCGACCGCGGACAGTCCTGCCGCCACCGCCATCGCGAACATCACCCAGCGTCCCGACGGCGAGCCATGCGGGCGGCCGGTGCCGCGCGTCGAGAGCATCAGGGCGAGCGACAGCGCATCGGCGGTTTGGTCGGTGTCGAAGCCGCTCATGCGGGCTGCAGTCGCCGCTCCCGACATCGGCGCCGCAAAGCAGCTCGGCCAGACCCCGCGATAGAGAATGTCAGGGCCGCGCACCGCCTCCCCGATGCGGGTCATGGTCTCGGTCCCGGCCCAGATGGCGCTCGCCACCTGCACCGGGTCGCAGCGCTCGGCCGCTGCGGCGAGCGACAGCGCCACCGCGACCGCGGCGGCGCTCGGCGTGGTGCAGGACGGCAGATGGATGTCGTCGATCTCGGACAGCCGGATGGTGGCGGCCCGCTGCCCGATGATCTCAGGCGCCGCGCGGGTGCCGAGCAGTGTCGCGAGGCTGCCGGCCTCGCCGGTGCGGGCGCCGGCCGCAGCCGCCACCACGGCGTCGAATATGTGCCGGCGCTGCAGCGCCTGCTCGGCCGCCGGCAGCGCCGTCGCATTCGCCTGCGCCACGAAACCGGCGAGCTGGTTGATGACCGTCATGGCCGAAGTGATAGTCGGCGCCCTAGAAGGCCGCAATGGCCGCGCCCGCGAGCGCGCTTAAGGTCACCACCAGCCAAGGCGGCGTCTGCCACATGAACAGCATCAGGAAAGCTGCGCACAGCAGCGCAAAATCGGCTGCGCCAGTGATGCCGGTGGTCCAGACCGGCCGATAGAGCGCCGCCAGCAGCAGGCCGACCACCGCGGCATTGACGCCGGCGAGCGCCGCTTGTGCGGTCGCGCCGCGGCGCAGGTCCTCCCAGAACGGCATGGCGCCGATGACCAGGAAGAACGACGGCAGGAAAATCCCGAGCAGGCAGATGCCGGCGCCGAGCCAGCCGTTCGGGGCCGGCCCCATGACGGCGCCCAGATAGGCGGCGAAGGTGAACAGCGGCCCCGGCATCGCCTGGGCGGCACCGTAGCCGGCGAGAAATGTTTCATCGCTCACCCAACCGGGTGGCACCACCGCGGCCTGCAGCAACGGCAGCACTACATGGCCGCCACCGAACACCAGCGCGCCGGCGCGGTAGAACGCATCGAGCTCGTGCACGGCCTGCGAGGCCGATACCGACGCCAGGATCGGCAGCCCGATCAGCAGTGCCGCGAACACCATGAGCAAGGCGGCGCCGGTGGTGCGGCTCACCCGCAGCGGCAAGGCGGCAGGCTCACCGTGCGGCTGACGCTCCAAGAGGCTGACCCCGATCGCGCCGCCCAGCAGGATGGCGCCGATCTGGCCCCAGGCGGACGGCACCGCCAGCGCCACGATGGCGGCCGCGACGGCGAGCGTGGCGCGCGGCCGATCGGGCGCGAGCGTTCGCGCCATGCCGAGCACCGCCTGCGCCACCACCGCGACCGCCGCCACCTTCAGCCCGTGCAGCCAGCCGGAGCCGGCCGCATTGCCGATGAGCCCGACCCCATACCCGAACAGCACCATGGCGAGCGCCGAAGGCAGCGTGAAGCCGGTCCAGGCCGCCAGTGCCCCCGCATAGCCGCCGCGCAACAGCCCGACCGCCATGCCCACCTGGCTCGAGGCCGGGCCGGGCAGGAATTGGCAGAGCGCCACCAGATCCGCATAGCCGCGATCGTCGAGCCAGCGGCGCCGGTGCACGAACTCCTCGCGGAAATAACCCAGATGCGCGACCGGGCCGCCGAACGAGGTGAGCCCCAGCCGCAGGAATACCAGGAGCACCTCGCGCCAGTTGCCGTCCTGGCCGGCGGTGGCGGCGTCGGTCTGCCCCGAAGTGGTCATGCGCTCATGAAGAAAGCGCCGCCGCCAGCGTCCGGATGTTGTGGCGGAACATGTCCAGATAGGTGGCGGCCGGTCCGCTGGCCTCCGAGAGCGCGTCCGAGTAGAGCGTGCCGCCGAGCTTGGCGCCGGTCTCGCGCGCGATCTGATCGAGCAGGCGGTGATCGGTGACGTTCTCGAGAAACACGGCCGGAACCTTCTCGGCCTTGATCTGGCGAATGATCTTGGCGACGTCACGGGCCGAGGCCTCGCTGTCGGTGCTCACGCCCTCGGGGGCGATGAACTCCATGCCGTAGGTGGCGCCGAAATAGCCGAAGGCGTCGTGGGTGGTGATGATTTTGCGGCGCGCCGGCGGCAGCTTGGCGATGCTGTCGCGGACCAGCTTCTCCACCGCGTCGATCTCGGCCAGGTAGCGCGTGGCATTGGCGGCGTAGACCTCCTTGCCGGCCGGGTCGGCCGCGATCAGGCCATCGCGGATGTTCTGCACGTAGATGCGGCCGTTGGCGAGGCTCTGCCAGGCATGGGGATCGGTGATCTTGTGGGTCGCCCCATGTTCTTCTTCCTCCATCTGGCGCGTCTTGACCCCGGTGGTCGCCGTCACCACCGTGCCTTTGAAGCCGGATGATTTTTCCAGCCGGCTCATCCAGCCTTCGAGACCCAGCCCATTGACCACCAGGATCGGGGCCGAGGCGAGCGTGCGGGTGTCGCCGGGCGTCGGCTCATAGACATGGGCATCGCCGTTGGGGCCGACGAAGCTCGTCACCTCCACGCGCTCGCCGCCGATCTGCCGCACCATGTCGGCCAGCACGCTGAACGAGGCCGCGACCTTGATCCTGTCGGCCGCGTTTGCGCCGGCCGATCCGATCAGCAGCGGCGCCAGCAAGGCGGCCGCGCCAAGCAGCACACGTCGGTTCATGGCTCGTCTCCGTTGCCGGGTTGCCGGATCAGGCGTCCAGATGCTTGGCCGGCAGCAGTTGCCGCAGAAGGCTGCCGCGCGGCCCGACCAGGAGCGACAGCAGATAGGCGACCCCGCAGGTCAGGATGATGGCCGGACCCGAGGGCACATTGGCGTAGTAGGACAACAGCAGCCCGAGCGCGCTCGAGGCGAACGCCGCCACCACCGCCACCATGATGAGGTTCGGCACCTCCTCGGCCCAGAACCGTGCGGTCACCGCCGGCAGCAGCATGATGCCGACCGCCATCAGGGTGCCCAGCGCCTGGAATCCGCC
This sequence comes from uncultured Alphaproteobacteria bacterium, assembly GCA_963721005.1. Lineage (GTDB taxonomy): Bacteria > Pseudomonadota > Alphaproteobacteria > Rhizobiales > Xanthobacteraceae > VAZQ01. Next base: position 685,093 of record CAVRHR010000004.1, read on the forward strand.
CACCAGGTTGAGCACCACCAGCACCAGGAAAAAGATGTGGGTCGGCGAGCTGGCGCGGCTCACGGAGCGCAGGAACATGGGATCGAGACATTCGAGCACCAGCGGCCGGTACATGACGGCCAGCGCCGCCATGGTGAGGGTCGCGATCGCTCCGATCAGGATCAGGGCCGGATCGTCCAGCGCCAGCACCGTCCCGAACAGGACGTGCAGCAGGTCGATGCTGCTGCCGCGCACCGAGACGATAAGCACGCCCGCCGCCAGCGAGACCAGATAGAATGCCGCCAGGCTCGCATCCTCCTTGAGCACCGTCGAGCGCGCCACGATGCCGGCCAGCACCGCGACCACGATCCCGGCGACCAGGCCGCCGGCGCTCATCGCGAACAGCGACAAGCCGGCGAGCAAGTAGCCGATGGCGGCGCCGGGCAGGATCGCGTGCGACATCGCATCGCCCATCAGGCTCATGCGGCGCAGCACCAGGAACACCCCGACCGGCGGCGCGCCGAGCGATAGCGCGAGGCACCCCACCAGGGCGCGGCGCATGAACGAGAACTCGACGAACGGCTGGGTCAAGATGTCAATCATGCGATCTTCCGTTGCGCCTCGTGCTCGCCGCGCTCGCAGACCGCGGCGTCGGTGTCCCAGGCCTCGCACAGCTGGCGCGCCCTGGTGAGAATGTCGGGCGCCAGCACCGCATTCGATTCCCCCCAGGCGACCAGCTCGCGGGCCAGCACCACGGTCTGCGGAAAATAGGCGCGCACCTGGTCGAGATCGTGCAGCGCCGCGATGATGGTGCGCCCCTCCGCATGCCAGCGCACGATGAGCTCGACCAGATCCTGCACGGTCTTGGTGTCGACCGCCCGGAACGGCTCGTCGAGCAGCACCACGGCGGCGTCCTGCAGCAACAGGCGCGCGAACAGCACCCGCTGAAACTGGCCGCCCGAGAGCGAGCCGACCGAGCGGTGCTCGAAATCCGCGAGTCCGACGGTCGCCAGCGCCGCGAGCACCGCGCGCTTGCCGTCCTTGCCGACGCTGTGCCAGATGCCAATGTCGCGCCACAGCCCCATGGCGACGCAATCGAACACCGAGATCGGGAAGCTGCGGTCGACGTCGTTCTGCTGCGGCAGGTAGGCGATGTCGCGCACCCGCACGCCGTTGAGGTTGATGGAGCCGCCGAGCGGCCGCAGCTGGCCCATGATGCCCTTGAGCAGGGTCGACTTGCCGGCGCCGTTGGGACCCACCAGGGCCAGGAGGTCGCCGCTCCGGATCTCGCCGGTCAGATGATGGACCGCGGGATGACGTTCGTAGCCGAGCGTCAGATCCTTAAACGAGACTACGACCGGGTTGGGCCGCGCCGCGACCGCGATGTTCATGCGAGCGCCCACAGGATCGCGACCCAGAGCACGGCCGCGATGCCGGCCACGACGGCCAGGCGGGTGAGCACGCTCGCCCCCAGGAGCGAGGCCGCGGAGTGCCGGTAATGTCGCGGGTGATGATGCCGATGCACCGCCGGTGTGGCGGTGCGCGGGGAGGCGGGCTCGGTCGCGGCCTCGGCTTGCGTCACGCTGTTCTCCTCAAAAGCAACTCGAACCGACCGGCGCGGACCAGGCCGCGGGACGGAAAGCATGCGCATCGGCCCCCGGGTCCAGCCCGGCCGGGAAGCCGGGTAAGCCCGAACCGAACAATATAACGTTACGGTGCCCGGTCAACCCTTGCGGGCGCGGGCCGGGGCAAGGCTCTGGGCAGGGGCAGCGCGGTCTCTATAATGCGGCTCAACGACAAGGGATCATGGGAGGGCAGCGATGGGCGTTTCGGGGTTCATCGGCATTGTGCGAAATCGGCTGGCGTCGCGGAAGCTGCTGGCCGGATGCCTGGCGGGCTTGGCGGGCCTGCTGACGTTGGGGTTCGGCTCCGCCGCGCGCGCGCAGCCAAGCGCCGATGCCATCTACGGGGTTACGGCGCTCGACGTCGCGGCCGGCTCGGTCGCGCAAGGCGTCGCGCTCCTCAAGCAGTACCGCGAGGCGGCGCGCAAGCAGGCCGGCAATCAGGGGTTCGAGCTGTTGCAGGAGGCGGGCTGGCCGAGCCGCTTCTTCATCTACGAGACCTGGGCCGACCAGTCGGCTTACGACCTCAACGAGAAGGCCGCCCACACCGTCGAGCTGCGCGACAAGCTCAAGCCGATAGCGGGCGCGTCCTTCGACCGGCGCGACTATCACGTCATCAGCGTCGGGCCGGCGAAACCGGCGGCGGCGGGCGCGATCTACATGCATGTGCATCTCGACGTGTTTCCACCTGGGCTGGTGCCGACGCTCGCGGCCGTCAAGCAGGTCGCCGAGGCGGCGCGCAAAGGCGACGGGAATCTGCGCTACGACGTCACGCAATCCGTCAAGGCGCCGTTGAGCCACATGACCCTGTTTGCCGGCTGGCAGAGCCGCCAGGCGTTCGATGCCTATGAAATGTCGGCCTATGGCCGGCATTTCCGCGAGACCATCGGGCCGCTCTTGGGCTCGCCCTATGACGACCGCCTGTACGTCTCGATCAACTGATTGCCGAACAGAGGAGACTGGCTCATGCGTTTCATTCCGCAGTCGCCGCTCGCGCGGCGCTTCGCTCCGGCCGCCGGCCTCGCGGTCGCGCTCGGCATCGCCCTTGCGCCATCCGCGCCGGCGCAGACCGTCGCCCCGGTCTACGTGGTCACTTATCTGGACGTTGCGACCGATTGGGTCGTGCAGGGTGCCGGCCTGCTCAAGCAGTATCGCGAGCTGAGCGCGCGCCAAGCCGGAAATCTGGAATTCTCGGTCATGCAGGAGACCGCCCGGCCCAACCGCTTCGCCATCGTGGAAGGCTGGAAGGACCAGGCCGCGTTCGCGGCGCACGAGAAGTCGGCGGATGCCGCGCTGTTCAATTTCACCCTCGAGGCGATCCGCAACAGCCCGCCCAACCAGCATGTGCTGCAGAACTTCGCCACCGCACCGGCGCGCGCCGCGCCGGCGGCCGGCGCGGTGCACATGGTGGAGCACGTCGATTTTCAGCCCGCCTTCGGCGCCGCCGCGCCGCCGCTCGTCACCGCGCTGGCGCAGGCGAGCCAGAAGGAGGAGGGGGCGGTGCGCTACGACATCCTGCAGGAGCCGCCGCCGCACGCCAACCACTACACGGTGGTGGCGGTGTGGGCGAGCCGCGCCGCCTACGATCAGCACGAGACCGCCGCCTATACGCGCCAGTTCCGTGCCGCCACCGTGATGCCGGCGCGGGCCAATATGTACGACCAGCGGCTTTACGATCTTCTCAAATGATGCTTGGCCGCGTCATTTCGCTCGGGGGCGGATGCCGGAGCCACGCAGTACACTGACAGCAAGATGCTGACCGACCGGCCACCAGAAGCCGGCGGTCATCCGGGGAGGGAGCACCAAAGGATGAAGTCGTTATTGGTAGAGACCGTTCGGCGGGTCGGCGCATTCGTCATCGGGGTCGGCATCGCGGCTGCAGCCCATGGCGGCGCCTTCGCTCAGGCCGGCGGCAAGATCCCGCAGTTCAGCGCCAACCCGTCGGAATGGGCCTGGGTCCGCATCCGGGCGGACGGCCGCAACTCGCTGTTCGGCGATGGCTGGCTCGATCCGCCGGCCGGGCTGCGCGGGCCGATCCGGAACGACCCGGCCCATCCGTTGCAGGGCAATGTCGACCGCGGCCCCGGCCGGCAGGTGACGCTGCCGATGGGCGACTACAGGGATCCGATCCTCAAGCCCTGGGCGGCCGAGCAGATGCGGATATCCAACGAGGAGGTGCTCACCGGCAAGCGCGGCATGCCGTTCCTCGCCACCTCGCGCTGCTATCCGGGCGGCGTTCCCGGACAGCTGCTGTGGACCACGGAGCGGATGTTCTTCGTGCAGGAGCCCAAGATGGTGCACATGGTGTGGGAGCGCAACTCGCTCTCGCGCCGAATCTACATGACGGATCAGCACTCCGAGCACCCGAAGCCGTCCTGGTTCGGGGAATCGATCGGCCATTACGAGAACGGTGAGCTGGCGGTCGACACCATCGGCTTGTCCACGAAGCTGAGCTTCCTCGACATGTTCCGCACTCCGCACACCGAGAAGCTCCATGTGACGGAGCGCTTCAAGCTGACCCCGGACGGGAAATTCCTCGATGTCCTGGTCAAGGTCGAGGACCCGGATACCTTCAACGAGCCGATGTACATGACCACCCGCTGGCGCAAGCAGCCGGGCCTCTGGCAGGAGTTCATCTGCTCCGAGAACAACGGTGACCGTTTCGAGCACAATCTGTTCCCGATCCCGGAAGCCGCGAGGCCGGACTTTTGAGGCGCGGAGCGGTTATGGTCCGGGCTCCGGTGGCCCCGGGGCGAACCGTGCATGCTCGGGTTCCGAGCCGGTGGCCGATTCCCGCTGGCAAAACGGCCGCCCGGGACCGGGTTGGACCCAGAGTCCGATTGACAAACGCCGCCCCGTCCCTATTTTCCGCGCCAGCAACACCAGACATTGCCCCCGCCGGTGCGCGGACGGCCGGGAGTGCGTCATGAAAGTCCGTAACTCATTGAAATCGCTGCGGAGTCGTCACCGCAACAACCAGCTGGTGCGCCGCCGGGGGCGGGTCTACGTGATCAACAAGACCCAGCGCCGCTTCAAGGCCCGCCAGGGCTGAGTGTGGCCCGGCCGCTACGCCCGGCCGGATTCTAGCGCTTTTGTGAAAATTCCGGCTTTGCTGCATTGCGGTGATGGGATTACACTTGTCCCATGAGCACGCGAACTCGGTGCGATTTTGCTGCCTGCGATTCTCGCAGCCGCATTCGCCGTGCCGGCCCTTTCGCCGGCCCCCACCCTCGCTCAAGCCAACCGGCAATTCCTCCAGCCGCCGAGCAACCTGCCGCGCATCCAGGGCAATTTGAACCTGGACCGGCTGTTCGCGGCCTTGAAGGTGGCGCCCGACGACGAGAGCGCCAAATACGTCGAGAACCGCATCTGGGCGCTGTGGATCGCCACCGACAGCGACACCACCACGCTGCTGATGAGCCGCGTCAAGACCGCGGTCGATGCCAAGGATCTCGATCTCGGCATCAAGCTCCTGACCGCCATCATCAACATCAAGCCCGACTATATCGAGGCCTGGAATCGCCGCGCCACCCTTTATTACATGAAGAAGGATTTCGACAACTCGCTCGCCGACATCCACGAGGTGCTCAAGCGCGAGCCGCGCCATTTCGGCGCCTTGTCGGGCCTGGGCATGATCATGCAGGAGGTCGGCGACGACAAGCACGCGCTCGAGGCGTTCCGCCGCGCGCTCGCGGTGCATCCGCATCTGGAGCACATTCCGGATCTGGTCAAGCAATTGACCGAGAAGGTCGAAGGCCGCGACATCTGAGCGGTCGATTTTGACTCCTTCAGCCTCATGGTGAGGGCGCGGGCAACGTCCGCGCGTCCTGAGGCTCTCGAAGGACGAACCAAGGCCACGCGCGCAGCGCTGTTCGGGCGGCATCCTTCAAGACGGCCGGCAGGCTCTGGCCCCTCAGGAGGAGGGAGTCAGTGCTCGATCAGTCGAACCACAGTGACGTCATCTGGCTCACTTGTCCTCGCACCATGAGCTCGGCGCGTCGTAATAATAATACAGGCAATCCTCGTGGGTGATCTGGAGCCGGCCCAGCACATGGGCTTGCAGATAGGTGATCACGCTGTCGATCTGGGCCGGGGTGAGCAGGCGCGGCGCCGGGTAGAGATTGTCGGGCGCGGCACCAAGCGGTTGGCCATAGCAGGCCCGCACCGTATAGGCGCCGGCATCGAATGAAGGCATTCCGGTATCGGGCCGTCCGCAACTGATTGTTTGCTTCATCGCCTTGCCGTCGAGCCGGCTGCCGCGCAGGTTCGCGCCGGTCGGCATCTCGTCGCGCTGCTTGTCGCCGTCAGCGAACGGACCATGGCAGTCGGCGCATCCGGACGACTTCCAGACCTCCAGCCCGGCCTTCACCTGCTCTTCGCTCTGCCCGAAGCTTCCGCCCGCGCACAGGGCCGCCATGGCGAGCCCGAGGATGATGCCGCGGCCGCGATGGCTCCGCCTCGGGGGCGCAAGCGGATTTGGACCGGTTGTCAGGAACATGTCAGCCTCCCGCGCAGTTTGCCCGGCGCATTTTTTGGCCCGCTCGGCGGGACGAGCCCGCTCCGCCGGAACGCCGTTGCGGCAAGCACATGCCAATGAATCCGATTGGCTGCAATGGCCAAATTCCGTCAGCTTGCGGTCGCGCCGAAAATCGGCTTATCGTCCAAATCCCGGGACAACGCAGGCTCCCGGTCAGACGGCGCCGTCGTCCAAGCTCTGCGCAGCACTCGCATGTCGAGGTGATTGCGCATGGACCAGGCCACCCCTGCGGTCCTTCCGGCTGAGCTCAAGCCGTTGTTGGTCGGCGACGTCCTCCATGCCTGGTGCCGGGCCCAGTCAAGAGGTGCGGCGTGAGTTCGCTGGCAGGTATCGAAGGGAGCCCGCCGGCGGCGCCGCGTACGGTTTCGCTGCGCGCAGCGTTGCGGGTCTGGCTGCGGGTCGCGCTGCTGAGCTTCGGTGGTCCGGCCGGCCAGATCGCGGTGATGCATCGCATCGTGGTGGAGGAGCAGCGCTGGATCTCCGAGCGGCGCTTTTTGCATGCGCTCAACTATTGCATGCTGCTGCCCGGCCCGGAGGCGCAGCAACTCGCGACCTATATCGGCTGGCTGATGCACCGCACGCTCGGCGGCCTGATGGCGGGCGGGCTGTTCGTGGTGCCCGGCATCGTGGCCATCATGGGGTTGAGCTACGTCTATGCGGCGTTCGGCAATGTCCCGCTGGTGGTCGCGTCGTTCTTCGGCCTCAAGGCCGCCGTGCTCGCCATCGTGCTGGAAGCCGTGTTCCGCATCGGCAAGCGGGCGCTCAAGAACAACGTCCTGCGCGCGCTGGCGGCAGTCGCGTTCGTCGGCATTTTCTTCTTCGACGTTCCGTTCCCCGTCATCATCCTGGGGGCGGGCCTGATCGGCTGGGCGGGTGCGGCGAGCGGTGCGCAGGTCTTCAAGCTTGCGGGTAGCCATGGCGCCGGCGGCGGCAAGGAGATCGTTGCGGCCGAGACCGTGCTGGGAGACGCGTTGCCCGCGCATGCCCGGCCCAATGCGGCGCGGGCGGTGGCGATCGCCGGCCTCTGGCTCACGCTCTGGCTGGCGCCGGTGATCGCGCTCCTGGCGATGCTGGGAGCCGACAATGTGTTCAGCCAGATTGCCGTCTTCTTCAGCAAGATGGCGGTCGTCACCTTCGGGGGCGCCTACGCGGTGCTGGCCTATGTGGCGCAGCAGGCGGTCGAGCAGTATGCTTGGCTCAAGCCGGGCGAGATGCTCGACGGCTTGGGCATGGCCGAGACCACGCCCGGACCGCTCATCATGGTGCTCCAGTTCGTCGGCTTCATGGCGGCCTACCGTGACGCCGGCATGCTGTCGCCCGTGGTGGCCGGCACGCTCGGCGGTCTGCTCGCCACCTGGGTCACCTTCACGCCGTGCTTTCTATGGATATTCGTGGGCGCGCCGTTCATCGAATTGGCGCGCGACAACAAGGCCCTCAACGGCGCGCTCTCGGCCATCACCGCCGCGGTGGTGGGCGTGATTCTCAACCTGGCGATCTGGTTTGCGCTCCACGCGGTGTTCCGCCAGGTGACACCGGTGCGCGCCTATGGGCTCAGCTTCGACATGCCGATCATCGGCAGCGTGGATCCGTGGGCGCTGGCGCTGTCGCTTGCCGCCGTCGTCGCGATCCTGCGCTTCCGGGTGGGCATGATCCCGACGTTGATCGCCTGCACGGCGGCCGGCATCGCGCTGCATCTGGTGGGCTTGGTCGCGTGAGCGGCGCGGTTCAAAGCTCTTGCGCGGCGTCCTGCCCGACGAACGCGATGCGCAACATGTTGGTGGCTCCCGGCGTGCCGAGCGGCACGCCCGCCACGATGATCACGCGCTGGCCGGACTTGGCGAATCCGTCCTTGAAGGCGAGACGGCACGCCCGCTGCACCATGTCGTCCTGGTCGTGGGCATCCTCCGCCACCACGCAATGAACGCCCCACACCAGCGACAGCTTGCGGCCGGTGAGCAGGTTGGGCGAGATTGCCACGATCGGCGGCTGCGGACGTTCACGGGCGACCCGCAGGCCGGTCGCGCCCGAGCTGGTCCAGCAGATGATGGCGGACAGCTCGAGGGTCTCGGCGATCTGCCGCGCCGCCGCGCTGATCGCGTCGGCCCCGGTCGCCTCCGGGTCGGTGCGTTGCGCGTGGATGATGGTGCGATAGAGCTCGTCCCGCTCCACCTCCTCGGCAATGCGGTTCATGGTGGCCACCGCCTCGATCGGAAATTGCCCGGCGGCCAATTCTGCCGACAGCATGATCGCGTCGGCGCCTTCGTAGATCGCGGTCGCCACGTCCGACACCTCGGCCCGCGTCGGCACCGGGCTGTTGATCATGGATTCGAGCATCTGGGTCGCCACCACCACCGGCTTGCCGGCACGGCGCGACATGCGGGTCATCTGCTTTTGCACGCCCGGCACGCGCTCGAGCGGCATCTCGACCCCGAGATCGCCGCGCGCCACCATCAGGGCGTCGGACAGGTCCAGGATCTCGTCCAGCCGGGCCACCGCCTGCGGCTTCTCGATCTTGGCCATCACCACGGCGCGCCCGCGCGTGATCTTCTTGGCCTCGGCGATGTCCTCCGGCCGCTGGATGAACGACAGCGCCACCCAGTCGATGCCGGTGTCGAGCGCGGCCTCGAGATCGGAGCGGTCTTTCGGGGTCAGGGCCGAGAACGGGATCATGGTGTCGGGCAGGCTCACGCCCTTGCGGTCCGACAATCGGCCGCCGACCTCCACGCGCGTGACGATGTGCGTGGGATCGACCGCGGTCGCCACCAGCCGCACCTTGCCGTCATCGAGCAGCAAAGCGTGGCCCGGCATGGCGGCGGCGAAGATTTCCGGATGCGGCAGCTCGGCGCGGGTCTCGTCGCCCGGGGTCGGATCCGCATCGAGCGTGAAGGTGGCGCCGTTCTGCAGCGTCACCGGTCCGGATTTGAATCTGCCGACCCGCAGCTTGGGGCCCTGCAGATCGACCAGAATGCCGATCGGCCGCCCGAACTCGGTCTCGACCGCGCGGATCGCCGCCACCAGCGCCCGCATGTTGTCGTGCGTGGTGTGGCTCATATTGATGCGGAACACGTCTGCACCGGCACGGAACAGGTTCGCGATCATGCCGCGCTCGGACGATGCCGGGCCCAGCGTGGCGACGATCTTGGTTCGACGGAGCCGCCGCATCAGTTCTTGCTTTTCGGGGCTGTCGGGGCCGGTGCCGGCCGGGTGGTGGTGCCGGCGGGCGTTTGAACCGGCGGCGCGCGTGATTGCAGCGGCGCCTTCGGGGCGAGCTCAGCCGGCTCGGTGAGCTGCACCGTCCAGGACGGCTGCTCTGCGGTATCGACCTCGAAGAAGCCGGTGCGGTCGAAGCCGCGCGCCAGGCAGTCGGCGGTGCCCTTGATGGTGAATTCCTTCTCGCGCGTGCACATGAATGCTTGGCCGGACCATTCGCCGCCGTGATCATAGTCGATCGCGTAGATATAGTAGAAACGCGCGACCAGAACGCCGCGCAGCAAGGTCTCACAGGTGCGGGCGGAGAGATTCCACCAGCCCTCGGTGGTCCAACCCTCGTTCTCCTTGTAGCCGACCGAGATGCCGACCCGGCTGCTCGTATTGTTGCAGAGCCGGAAATCCGCGGCCGCCGAATCAGGCATCATAGCGAACGGCACGGCGAGCAGGTGAGCGGCGATCAGGGTGCGCGCGCCGATCAGCCGGGAGAGGGATCGGCGATCGCCCTTGCCTCTCGGTTGACGTGTCATCGTGCCCACATCGCATCGTGCCCACATCGTCGCCGCGCCCGGATATCGCGTGAAGCCCTACGGGCTGTCAACGACGATGGCCCTGAAATCATTGACGTTGGTGAAAGTCGGCCCTGGCTTGAGAAGATCGCCCAGCTTCGCGAAGAATTCGGTCGAATTGTTGTCATTGAGAAGGCGCTCCGGATCGAGGCCGAGCCGGCGCGCGCGCGCGAGCGTGCTGGCGTCGATCAAGGCGCCGGCCGGGTCGTCGGGCCGGCCGCTGCCGCCATCGGTGCCGTCGGTGTCGGCCGCCAGCGCCGCCACGCCGGGCGTGCCGGCGAGCGCGATGGCGAGCGCCAGCGCATATTCCTGATTGGGGCCGCCGCGGCCGCCGCCCCGCAAAGTCACGGTGAGCTCGCCGCCCGACAGGATGACGACACGGCGGCCCTGCGCTGCGAGCCGGCGCGCCAGCCCGGCATGCTCGGCCGCGACCGCGCGCGCCTCGCCCTCGATCTGGCTGCCCGCGAGCACGCAGTCGTAGCCGGCGTCGCGCACGGCCGCCTCGACGTGGCCCAGGACCTCGGCCGGGCGGGTGGCCAGCGCAAACGAGGTGCCGGCAAAGACGGATTGGCCCGGCTTGGGGGTCTCGTTCGCCGGGTCCTGCAGCGCCCGGGTCACGATGTCGGAGGCGCTCACGCCATAGCGTGCCACGATGGCGCGCGCGTCCCCCAGCGTGGTCGGGTCGGGCACGGTCGGACCCGAGCCAATCACCGCCGGGTCGTCGCCGGGCACATCGGAAATGGCCAATGCCACCAGACGCGCCGGCGCGGCCCGCTCCGCTAGGCGCCCGCCCTTGATACGGGACAGATGTTTGCGCACCGTATTGATCTCGGAGATCGAGGCGCCCGAAGCGAGCAGCGTGCGGGTCAGCGCCTGCTTCTCGGCCAGCGAGAGGCCGAGCGCCGGCGCGATCCAATTGGCGGATGCGCCGCCGGAGATCAGCACCAGGACGAGGTCGTCCGGGCCGGCGCCGTCGGCGAGCGCGAGGGTCTCGACCGTGGCCGCGAGCCCGGCCGCGTCTGGGACCGGGTGGCCGGCCTCGATCACCCGCACGAATTGGGTCGGGCGCCCATAGCCGTGCCGGGTGACCGCCAGGCCGCTCAGGCGGTCGGCCGCGATGCCGCAGCGGTCGACATAATGGCGCTCCGCCACCGCGGCCATCGAGGCGCCCGCCTTGCCGGCCGCCAGGATCACCAGCCGGCCGACGGCCGGCGGATCGGGCAGATGCGGTGCCAGGCAATTGTCCGGATGGGCGACCGCGACCGCGGCGCCGAACAGGTCGACCAGGAATGCGCGAGAAGCTGGCAAGGGCCGCCCTTTTTCGGTTGCCTTGTTTGCATGATTCGCCACGCTGCCCCAAGCCGTCGAGCGGCAATTTCATCGAGTCGGGCGTCGCCGGCCGTCCCCATCACAAATCGGGATTGCGACTTGCGGTTCCGGCGGGCCGCTGGAAAGCTGGCGGCTACACGCCTATGTAACCTCGGGCGGCCCGGAATTCAGGGCGGAACTGTTGCAACAACGAAAGGTTGCGGTCATGGCGATCGACGAGAAAACCCGCACCGAGCTCGAGGCGGCCGCGTTCCGCCGCCTGGTCGAGCACCTGCGTTCGCGCAGCGACGTGCAGAACATCGACCTGATGAATTTCGCCGGCTTCTGCCGCAACTGCCTCTCCAACTGGATGAAGGAGGCCGCCGATCAGAACGGCGTGCCGATGAGCAAGGACGAAAGCCGGGAGGCGATCTACGGCATGCCATTCGAGGAATGGAAGGCCAAGTATCAGAACGATGCTTCCAAGGCGCAGCTCGCCGCCTTCTCGAAGTCCAGCCAAAAGCATTGATCTCCACACCTGCTTTGCACGGCTGTGGATGAATCGCCATCGGACTTGACCCGGAGCCCGCGGATTTCGAACCTCCGCGCTCAACCGAGGAGTCATCGATGGCCACTGCTGCCGCTGTCAAGGAAGAGCCGGCGACCCGATTTGCCAAGGATCATTTGAAAGCCTTCGTGGAGCGCATCGAGCGGCTCGAGGAGGAGAAGAAGGCGACTGCCGACGATATCCGCGACGTCTACGCGGAAGCCAAGGGGACCGGCTTCGACGTGAAGGCGTTGCGCGCAATCGTGCGGCTGCGCAAGCAGGACGCCGACGAGCGCAAGGAGCAGGAAGCGATCCTGGAAACCTATATGCACGCGCTCGGGATGCTGGCTTGAGGCCATATCGGGAGGTGGGCGCCGAGAAATTCCACGCCAACGAATTGAGCGGGCCGAATTGCGCCAGCTGAATTGAACCATCCGATTTGAAAAATTCGTGCGCCGCCGGTCGCCGGCTCCCGGCCCGGCGAGGCCCGCTTCAGCGCAGCGAGGCGGTCCGGGTGCCGAACGTCGCGGTCGAGACGAAGACGACTGCGGTACCGCTGAACTTGCGCGTCGTCATGCCGAGCTGCGGGTCGCCGGAGAACGACATCATGACGGTCGAGGTCGGCTTGCGCATGAAGGGGGCGAGCGCGCGATAGTCGGGCGCTCCGAAGGTCGATGCGCTCATGAAGTCTTGCGCGCTCGGGCTCACGATCAGGGCCCGCAACCACGGCTCGTTGAAGCGATCGCCGATCCTGGCTGCTCCAGGCGCCGTGGCAACGGCCGCCGCCGGCTTGGAGGGGCTCGACGAGATCACCGAGGGACGGTCGCCGATACGCTTGACCGCGACCGTGGTATCGGGCGGCGCGGACGGACGGTCGAGAGTGCCCATCGGGGCCGGGCGAGCCCGCGCCATGATGGGGGCGGTCGGGTCCGCATAGGCCAGCGCGCCGGCGCTGCGCGGGTCGTCACGCTCGGGCAGCGGCCAGGGCGCCAAGCCGGCGGTCGCGCTCGCGGTCATGTCCGGATCGGCCGAAGCCACCACCACGGCCGGGGGCGGAGTCGGGATCGATGCCGGCGGACGCGGCACCGCGGCATTGGCTTGCGGCACACTGACTTGCGGCGCGGCCGCGTCGGCCAGCTCAACGCCGCGCCAATAGTCACGCTGATTGATGATGTCGTTGGCGGAGGGCGAAGGCCGTGCCACCAGGCTCGCTGCCTGCGCCGGGCGCAGCTGGACCGGGCGGGATTCGGCTGAGGCGACCTCGTAGGTCGCGGCCGGCGCGGTGCGAAGCTGGGCGGGCCGGGACTCCGCGGAGGCGACCTCGTAGGTCGCGACCCTCGGCTTGGCCTGCGGCATCGGCACGGCGATCAGCTTGTCGATCTGGGCGGCGACGGTGATGACCGGGGCCGGGCGCGCCGGGACCGGGTCGGGCGCGCTGCGGGCACCGCCGAGCTTGGCGAAGACTGCGGGCTGCCGACGATTGCTGGCGACCTCGGCGGCTTCGGCGGCGGTATGCAGGCTCTGCCCCTCCGCCATCAGGCGCGGCATCTGGTCGGCCGCGACGGCGGGCCAGTGGCGGACATTGCCGGTGTCGAGATGCACGAACGGCGAGCCCGAGGTCGGGTAGAAGCCGACGCCGCCGCGCTGCAGATACAAGCCGATGGCGCGCAGCTGCTCCAGCGGCACGCCCGGAATATAGAAATCCATCGCCTTGCCGAGCGTGTGCTGGCTGAATTTCGCCACTCCGCTGGAGCGTTGCCGCAGCATCGAATTGGTCTCGGGCGACCGGTAGCCGCACACCACCTGGATCGGCCCGGTCGCGCCCACGTCGCGCCGCACCTCCCAGACCAAGTCGATGAGACGCGGATCCATATGGATGGTCTCGTCGCGGCGCCAGTCGCGCAGCTCATAGTCGATCTTCTTGAGGGCCTCGTCGTCGTAGCGGCCGTTCACCTTGTAGGTGATGGTCAGGTCTTCATCGGTATGCATGTGATGAAGGCTGATGGTGCGGGTATCGCCCTCAGCGGTCGCGTTCTGCAGGCTGTTGCAGCCGATTGCCGTGAGCAAGGCGGCGAAACCGACGCAATAGCCGGCGCGAGCCACAAACGATGACGAATAGAGCTTGCGCGCGACGTCAATCGGCACGAGCGATCCCGCCTTCCCCGTTAGACAAAACCCCTCACGCACGGCGAACGGCCGCGGCGAACAGGCTTAACGCAGTCTTATGGGAAAGGGTTAATGCGGTCTTACCGCGCGCCCCGTTTCCCCCCGATGACAAAACGGTAGAGGGGGACTGTGGCGAAAAGTGGCCGCGCGGAACAAAACCCTTGCGGAGTGGATAACAAACCCTATCGGACCCGATAGGGTTTGTTAAGATTCTGATTAGGTTAGCGGATCCTGCTCGGCGGACGGCCCACCGGCGCCGGCTGGCCGCCGCCGAACAAGGCCTGGAAGAAGCCGCCGCTTTGTGGCTGCGGCGGCGGTTTCAGTGCCCGCCGGGCGCTTGCGGTGGCGCTGTTGGCCGAATCGCGGTCGCGCTCCTTGGTGGCGACATCGATCATGCCGCGCTCGGTCTTGATCAGCGCCATGACCCGGCTGTCGAGCCCATAGACGTCGGACCGCATGACCAACTGACCATCGTCGTCCACATAGGCGGTCTGGTAGGTCAGATGGACCGGGATTGGCGTCGGGAACTGGATGTCCTGCTCGTCATGGCCGAACATCCGCCGGATCTTGTCTTCCGTATAGCCCTCGTTCGGCCGCTCGATCGAGAGCAGCAGCTGGGCGTACTTGACCGGATCCTGCACCCGCATGCAGCCGTGGCTGTAGGCGCGGCGCGTCTCGTTGAACAGGTACTTCTCCGGCGTATCGTGCTGGTAGACATCGAACCGGTTGGGGAAGTTGAAGCGCAGGCGCCCGAGCGCGTTGCCATCGCCGGGCGGCTGCGAGATGTGGACGCCGTCCCGGTCCCGCACCACCTTGAGGCCCATCCGATCGAGCACAGTCGGGTCCTGCTCAAGGGCCGGCAGATATTCGTTCTGCACGATCGATTGCGGCACGTTCCAGGTCGGGTTGACCGTGATGTATTTCATGGTCTCGACCAGCAGCGGGGTCGGCATCGCCGGCTTGCCGATGACGATGCGGGTGGTCCACATCATCGAGCCGTTGTGCATGAGCCGCAGCGTGAAGTCCGGCAGATTGACCATCACGTGGGTCTTGCCGAGATCGCGCGGGATCCAGCGCCAGCGCTCCATGTTGGCGATAATGATGTCGATCTGCTTGTCGCGCGGCGGGCCGTTGAGGTCGCGGATGGTCTGGGCATCGAGCGCGCCGGTGACCTTGAGCTCGTTGGCGCGCTGGTATTTCTTGACCGCCTCGGCCAGCTTGGCGTCGTAATGCAGGTCGGCGGCGTCGCCCTTGAGGCCGAGCCGCTCGCGCAATTGCGGCACCCGCGGGTCCTCCATCGGGACCTTGGCGAGCTTGAGCTCGGGGCCGTCGGGAATCTCGTGGCCGCTGCCGGCGCCGGACTTGTTGCGCAGCTGCGCCAGCTTCGCCTTCAGCGCCTGGTAGCCCTTCTGCGGCGGGCTGAACTCGTCGAGCGCCTTGCCCGCGTCAGTCGCGTCGGCGAGCTTGGCCAGCACCTCGGCTGGCTCCGGCGGCTGCTGCGGCAGCTCGATGTTCTTGCTGACATTGGCATAGCTGAAACGGCCGGCCTGCACGTGCCGTGCGTAGGTGAGGAGCGTCTCGGTGAGCTTGAGCTCCGCCTCCGCGAGCGCGTCCGCACCGGACGTCGCGGCAAAATCCGGAAACTTGTAATCGCTCGCGTCGAGGCCGTCGGAGTCGGCGGCGCGCATACGCGCCATGGCGGACTTGGCGCGATCGTCCAGAACGCCTTTCTCGAGCCACAGCGGCGCCTGGTTGCGCTTCTGGTAGAATGCCTCGACGGCGGCGTGCTCTTTCTTGCTGGCGAAAATCTTGTCGGTCTTGGCCGCCAACAGGTCGCGAATCTTCTCGGCAATCGGCCGGTCGGCCGGATCCAGGGACGCGAACGGATCGGGCGGCGGGACGGTCTCGGTCGCGGCCGCCGGCGCCGGGGTGGTGGGAGCCGGTGTGACCGCCGCAGGCGCAGCCGCCGGAGTCGAGACCGTCCCGGTTTCCGTAGGCAAGGTAGCGGCCGGATCGCTGGTAACGGCCGCCGTGGTGGTGGCTGGCGTGGTGGCAGCAGGAGTCGTGGCGGCAGGGGTCGCGGTCGGGGCCGGAGCCGCGGTGGTGACCTTGACGGGCTTGTGGACAGTTCTGGTGGGTATCGTGCCTCTGGGGGTGGGTGCCGCATCGGCGCCAGTCGCCATGGCCAAAACCAGAGCCAAGGCGGATCCGGCCAAGATGCGGTTATAGCGAAGGCCGCGCATCATCAATACTCCCGGTTGCGGAGCCGTCCCTGAATCGGCGGTTCCGTCATCTTCATCCATGCCTTCATCCACCCGCGCCCATACGGCGCCGAAATGACTCCAAATCGGCCGCTGACGCAACAGCGCGGCGCGATTATTCGTGGCGATCGTGGCCGATTTTGGAGGCCTGTCACCCAGTTACAACGCCTTGACGGCGCTTTGGTTGTCGGCCTCGGGGGCATCCGCTTCGAATCCGAGCAGATCGAGTTTGCGGTAGAGAGTCGAGCGGCCGATCCGCAGGCGGCGCGCCACCTCGGACATCTGCCCCCGGTAGTGGGCGACGGCAAAGCGAATCACCTCGGTCTCCAGCTCTTCGAGCGGGCGGACCTCACCGCTTTGGTCCAGCAGCGGCAAGGTGGCGGCTGGCAGCCCATAGGGTGCGATCGAGCCGCCCATTCCGACCGGATGATTTTCCTCGATCGGGACGGCCGGCTCGAAGGCCGCCGGCGGCGCATGCTTCGGCCCCGCCTCATCACCGGCGCTCTCGATCGGACGGCGGGAGAGCTGCGTCGCAATCTGGGGAAACTCGCCGGCCCCGACCTCTTCGGTTTCGGCCAGCACCACCGCGC
Organism: uncultured Alphaproteobacteria bacterium; assembly: GCA_963721005.1. Taxonomy (GTDB): domain Bacteria; phylum Pseudomonadota; class Alphaproteobacteria; order Rhizobiales; family Xanthobacteraceae; genus VAZQ01. The sequence continues at coordinate 701,879 of CAVRHR010000004.1, forward strand.
GGAACACCGCGTTCTCGAGCTGGCGGACATTGCCGGGCCAGCGATAGGCGGACAACAGCTCCAGTGCCTCGGCGCTGATGGTGCGGATGCGCTTGCCTTCCTCGGCGGCGAAACGGGCGAGGAAATGGCGTACCAGCTCCGCGATATCCTCCGGCCGCTCGGCCAGTGCCGGCACCGCGATCGGGAAAACGTGCAGGCGGTAGAACAGATCCTCGCGGAAGCGGCCCGCCGTCGCGTCGGCTGCGAGATCGCGGTTGGTGGCGGAGATGATCCGGGCATCCACCTTGACGGGCTTGCGCGCCCCCACCGGCTCGACCTCGCCCTCCTGGATCGCGCGCAACAGCTTGACCTGGGCGGCCGGCGGCAGCTCCCCGACCTCGTCCAGGAACAGCGTGCCGCCCGAAGCCTCGACGAACTTGCCGGTATGGCGGTCGGTCGCGCCCGTGAAGGCGCCCTTCTCGTGGCCGAACAGGAGCGACTCCACCAGATTGTCCGGGATGGCGCCGCAATTGACCGCCACGAACGGTTTGGCACGCCGCTCGCCGGAGCCGTGGATTGCCCGCGCGATCAGCTCCTTGCCGACCCCCGATGGACCCGAGATCAACACCGGAATGGCCGAGGTCGCGGCCTTGCCGGCGGTGCGCAGCACCGCCTGCATGCGCGGGCTGCGGGTGACGATGTCGCGGAACGTCATGGTGCCGGTGCGGCTGCGCTTGATGCGGGCGAGCTCGCCCTGCAACGCGCTCGCCACCAGGGCGTTGCGCAGCGAAACCTGCAGCCGCTCGGGGCTCACCGGCTTGACCACGAAATCGGTCGCACCCGCGCGCATCACCGACACCACATTGTCGATGCCGCCATGGGCGGTCTGCACGATGACCGGGAGCGCGCTCCCGGCCTCGCGCATGCGCGCCAGCACGCCCAGCCCATCGAGATCCGGCATCACCAGGTCGAGCACCACCGCGTCGATGGCAGGGCCGCCTTCGCCGGCGAGCAAGGCCAAGGCGGCGTCGCCGCCTTCGGCGATCAGCGTCTCATAGCCGAAGCGGCCGACCATGTGCTCGAGCAGCCGGCGCTGCACCGGATCGTCGTCGACAATCAGAACCCGCTCACTCATGACGCGACCCCGGTACCCGCGGCTTGTGCCGAAACGGGGCACTGTCGCCGATCACGCTTAAGGCGGTGTTAAGTCCGGCGGCGGGCAGCAATGGTCGCCGGCACCGTTCCTGGCCGAAGCCGTGCCTCGCCAGGCACCGTATTTTTCCGGCAACCCGGCCTTGCGGCATCGTGAATTGATCGGTCACTCTGCGAAGCCCATATGGGGCGCACCGCAGCCCTTCCGGCGATCCCGGCCATGGCGTTGCCCTATGGCGCGCGATCATCCTGCTTCCCCGCAACCCATGAACGAGCCCATGCCCGCATCAGCCAAACGCGCCGCCGCCAAGAAGCCCGCCGTCAAGAAGCCGGCCCCGTCAAAATCGCTTGCTGGCCTGCCGGAATGGAATCTCGCCGACCTCTACTCGGGGCTCGACGATCCGCGCATTGTCCGCGACCTCGACCGTTCCGACGCCGAGAGCCTGGCGTTCGAGGAAACCTACAAGGGCAAGCTCGCCGGCCTCGCCGACGGTCCGCAGGCCGGCCCGGCGCTCTTGGCCGCGGTCAAGCGCTATGAGGCGCTGGATGATCTCATCGGCCGGATCATCTCCTATGCGGGCCTGGTGCATGCCGGCGACACCGTCGATCCGGCGCGTGCCAAGTTCTACGGCGACGTGCAGGACCGCATTACCGCCGCCTCCACGCATCTGCTGTTCTTCGTGCTCGAGCTCAACCGGCTCGACGACGCCAAGCTCGCGGCCGCCATGGCGGATCCGGGGCTCGCACATTACCGGCCGTGGCTGGAGGACATCCGCAAGGAGAAGCCGCACCAGCTCGAGGACCGGATCGAGCAATTGTTTCACGAGAAATCGGTGACCGCCCATTCGGCCTGGAACCGGCTGTTCGACGAGACCATCGCGGGCCTGCGCTTCCAGGTGGGAACGAAATCGCTGGCGATCGAGCCGACCCTCAACCTGATGCAGGACGCCGATCCGAAGCATCGCAAGGCGGCCGCGGAGGCGCTGGCCGAGACCTTCAAGGCCAATCAGCGGCTGTTTTCGCTGATCACCAATACGCTCGCCAAGGACAAGGAGATTTCCGACCGCTGGCGCGGCTTTGCGGACGTGGCGGATGCCCGTCACCTCTCCAACCGGGTCGAGCCCGAGGTGGTGGAGGCGCTGGTCGCCGCGGTGCGGGCCGCCTATCCGCGGCTATCGCACCGCTACTACGCCTTGAAGGCGCGCTGGTTCGGCAAGAAGAGCCTGCCGCATTGGGACCGCAACGCGCCGCTCCCCAAGGTGGCGGCCCGCACCATCGGCTGGAGCGAGGCGCAGGCAACCGTGCTCACCGCCTATGCGGCGTTCTCGCCCCAGATGGCGTCGATCGCCGAGCGCTTCTTCGCCAACAATTGGATCGATGCGCCGGTGCGGCCCGGCAAGGCGCCCGGCGCCTTCGCGCATCCGACGGTGCCGTCGGCGCACCCCTATGTGCTGCTCAACTACCAGGGCAAGCCGCGCGACGTGATGACGCTCGCCCACGAGCTCGGCCATGGCGTCCACCAGGTGCTGGCCGCTCCCAACGGCGCCCTGATGGCGCCGACCCCGCTGACGCTGGCCGAAACCGCGAGCGTATTCGGCGAGATGCTGACCTTCAAGAAGCTTCTGGCCGACACCACCGACAAGAAGCAGCGCAAGGCCATGCTGGCCGCCAAGGTCGAGGACATGATCAACACGGTGGTGCGCCAGATCGCGTTCTATACGTTCGAGCGCAGGGTGCATGGCGAGCGTCGATCCGGCGAGCTCACCGCCGAGCGGCTCAATGCGATCTGGCTCGAGGTGCAGGTGGAGAGCCTGGGGCCGGCGATCGATCTGCGACCCGGTTACGAGACCTTCTGGAGCTACATCCCGCACTTCGTGCATTCGCCGTTCTACGTCTACGCCTATGCGTTCGGGGATTGCCTGGTGAACTCGCTCTATGCGGTCTACGAGCATGCCGCCGCGGGCTTTGCCGAGCGCTACCTCGCCATGCTGGCGGCCGGCGGCACCAAGTATCACGCCGAGCTGCTCAAGCCCTTCGGCCTCGACGCCCGCGATCCGGCGTTCTGGCAGGGCGGCTTGAGCGTGATCGAGGGCATGATCGTGGAGCTGGAGGGGCTGTGAGCGCGACAGCAAAAACCGTTGAAGAGTCCCTGAATGTGTGTTATACGTTATGTATAACGCACCCTAGAGGCAGGCAGTGAACGAGAAACCGCGCAATATCGAGATCGAAGGCTACCTTCTTCAGGTCAAGAAGATCGGCAACTCGGTCGGGCTGATCTTGCCGAAGGAGCTGCTCGCGCGCCTCAAGCTCAAGGAAGGCGACAAGCTTCACGTCATCGAGCAGCCCGAGCGCGGTTTTAAGCTCAGCCCCTATGATCCCAAGCATGCCAAGGCCATGGAAATCGCCCGGCGATCGTTTCGAAAATATGCCGATACGTACAAGGCATTGGCAAAATGACCGAGCCGGAATGGCTCGACACCGATATCGTCCTTGATATTCATGCCGAGCAACTCGCCCTATTCGGCGGCGGCGACGGAATGCGCGATTTGGAACTTCTCAAATCCGCACTGGCGCGGCCGCTCAACAAGTTTGCTTATGGGGAGACCGATCTCGCCACGCTCGCCGCCGCCTATGCGTTCGGAATCGCGCGCAATCATCCTTTTGTCGACGGCAGCAAACGGGCCGCCTTCGGCTCCATGATCGTATTTCTCGGGCTCAATGGCATCGATCTCGACGTGCCGCCGGAGGACGCCACAGCAATTGTCCTCGAGGTGGCTGCCGGAGAAATCGATGAGGACGGCCTCGCCCGCTGGCTGCGCGACAACTGGCCGAAGGCGTGAGCGCCCGCGCGCGCCACCTTTCGGTATTCGCAACGAAGTCATAAGTCCTCATACGAGGCCCGGGTCGCGGGCCCGCAAGGTTGCGCATGACCGATCGCGAAGCCAATCGATTTTCCGCCCGCGCGGCCCGCTATGCGCGGGTCGGCGCCAATATGAGCGGGGTCGCGGCGCGCTTTGCCGGCGCGCGCTTCCTCGGCATGGATCTCGACCGCGGCAAGAGCGCGATCGAGCTGGCGGCGGCGCTCGGCGGCCTCAAGGGCCCGATCATGAAGGTGGCCCAGCTCATCTCCACCATTCCGGATGCGCTGCCGCCCGAATACGCCGCCGAGCTCGCCAAGCTGCAGAGCCAAGCCCCGCCCATGGGCTGGGGTTTCGTCAAGCGGCGCATGATGGCGGAGCTCGGCCCCGACTGGCAGCGTAAATTCGCGAGCTTCGAGCACCATCCGGCCGCGGCCGCCTCGCTCGGGCAGGTGCATCGCGCCCGCGCCCTTGACGACGCTGAGCTGGCCTGCAAGCTGCAATATGCCGACATGCAGTCGGCGGTCGAAGCCGATCTGCAGCAGCTGCAATGGATTTTCGCCATCCACCGGCGGATGGACCCGGCCATCGACACCACCGAGATCGCCAAAGAGATCGGCGCGCGCATCCGCGAGGAGCTCGATTACCGCCGCGAGCTCAAGCACGCCATGCTGTACGGCGCGATGCTGGGAGGCATCGACTTGATCCGGGTGCCGCGGCCCTGCCCCGAGCTTTCGACCGGCCGCCTGCTCACGCTCGACTGGCTCGAAGGGCGGCGCCTGCTCGAGCACCAGCACGACGCGCTCGAGGTCCGCAACCGGCTCGCCACCGCGATGTTCACCGCCTGGTGGTTCCCGTTCAGCCGCTATGGCGTGATCCACGGGGATCCGCATCTCGGCAATTATACGGTCTTCCAGAGCGGAGCGGCCGGCCGCTCCGCGGCCGGCGGCATCAATCTGCTCGACTACGGCTGCATCCGCATCTTTCCGCCGAAATTCGTGGGCGGGGTGGTCGACCTCTATCATGGCCTGTTGCGCGGCGACGATGCCCTGGTGGTGCACGCCTATGAGACCTGGGGGTTTCGCCGCCTCACCCGCGAATTGATCGACGGCCTCAACATCTGGGCCCGCTTCATCTACGGGCCGTTGCTGGAAGACCGGGTGCGCACGCTGGCGGACGGGGTCAAGCCGTCGGAGTACGGCCGCCGCCAGGCCTTCCAGGTGCATCGCGCGCTCAGGGAAAGGGGACCGGTGCAGGTCCCCCGCGAATTCGTGTTCATGGATCGCGCTGCCATCGGGCTCGGCGGCGTCTTTCTGCACCTGGGCGCCGAGCTCAATTTCTACCGGCTGTTCAACGAGGCGATCCAGGACTTCTCCATTGCTCGGGTCACCGAGCGCCAGAATGCGGCGCTCGCGGCGGCCGGGCTCGAGCCGGGCGGGGGCGCCTAGCGCACGCCGCCACGCCCTGATCCTCCACCGCTCCGGACGCGTCGATGCGGTGTTGCCGTTGCCCTCCGGGGGCAATTGCGGTAAGTCCCGACCGCTTACATGAACCGCACGAGCTTGAGCTGGAGGATGGGATGGCCGACCACGGCACAGTCGAATACGCGACCGCCACAGGCAACGATATGGCGGCCCATGAGGGCACCTATGAGATGTTTGTGCATATGGCCACCGTCGGCACCCTGCATGTCATCAATATCGTGATCGGGCTCGCGATCGGGGCCGTGGCAGGGCACTGGGGAGTCGCCGCCTGCGTCATCATCCTCGCCTCCTTGATCGCGTTGCGCGGCCTGATGAGCGGCGCGCGGGCGCCGATCGCGGTGATGACGGTGGTGTCGCTGCTGGCGCTCGCCGTCACCGCCTGACAGCGCTTTGCGCCGCCGGGCGCGAAACATCCTGCAACCCCGTTGCCATCCATGAGGAGAGGGACGAATGCGCATTGCGGTAGCGCGTGAGGCCGATCCCGCCGAAGACCGGGTCGCCGCCACCCCGGAAACGGTCAAGAAGATGATGGGGCTCGGCGCCGAGGTCGCGGTCGAGCCCGGCGCGGGCATCAAATCCGGCATCCTGGATGCGGATTTCACCGCTGCTGGCGCGACCGTAACCCCCGATGCCGTCAAGGGCGCCGATGTAGTGCTGCGCGTGCGCCGGCCGAACGCCGCCGAGCTGGCATCGTGCCGCAAGGGTGCGCTCGTCATCGCCATCATGGACCCCTACGGCAATGAAGCGGCCCTCAAGGCCATGGCGGATGCCGGCGTCGTCGCCTTCGCCGTGGAGCTGATGCCGCGCATCACCCGTGCCCAGGTGATGGATGTGCTTTCCAGCCAAGCCAATCTCGCCGGTTACCGGGCGGTGGTGGACGCCGCCGCCGAATATGGCCGGGCACTCCCCATGATGATGACGGCGGCCGGCACTATTCCGGCCGCCAAGGTCTTCGTGATGGGGGCGGGCGTCGCCGGCCTGCAGGCGATCGCCACCGCGCGCCGGCTCGGCGCCATCGTGACCGCGACCGATGTGCGGCCGGCCGCCAAGGAGCAGGTCGAGAGCCTGGGCGCCAAGTTCATCGCGGTCGAGGACGACGAGTTCAAGCAGGCCGAGACCAAGGCCGGCTACGCCAAGGAGATGTCCAAGGAGTATCAGGCCAAGCAGGCCGCCCTGGTGGCCGAGCACGTCAAGAAGCAGGACATCGTGATCACCACCGCGCTCATCCCGGGCCGGCCGGCGCCGCGGCTGGTCTCCAAGGACATGGTTCTGTCCATGCGGCCGGGCTCGGTCATCATCGATCTCGCGGTCGAGCGCGGCGGCAATTGCGAATTGGCCAAGCCCGGCGCGGTGATCGAGACCAACGGCGTCAAGATCGTGGGCCATCTCAACGTGGCGGGCCGCATCGCGGCCTCGGCCTCGAGCCTTTACGCCAAGAACCTGTATGCATTCCTCGATATCCTGGTGGACAAGCCATCGAAGGCGCTGGCGGTGAAGTGGGACGACGAGATCGTCAAGGCCACCGTGCTGACCCGCGACGGCGCCATCACCCATCCGAGCTTCGCGCCCAAAACTGCTGCTTAGAGCATTTCAGGAAAAGTGGAATCCGGTTTTCCGTCCGAACATGCGACAATGCAAAAATGCTAGAGCGGTTTCTTCCTCCGGTCTATGTGAAACCGCTCTAGTGATTGCTGCTTGAGTGAGTGCTGTATGTTCGGCGCGGGCGTGGTGGCGTCGCGTGACTTTCCCGGCATTGAGGAGACGAGACCATGCTGACGTTGATCCCGCCGGCGGGCTTTGCGGGCGCCGGCACCGGCGACATCGTGCTGGCCCAGCTCGACATCATCTCGGCCGCGGGCGGCGGCGCCGCCCATGCGGTGACCGGGGGCGCGGTCGATCCCTTCGTGTTCCGGCTTTCCATCTTCGTGCTGGCGGTGTGCGTGGGCTATTACGTGGTTTGGTCGGTGACGCCGGCCCTGCACACGCCCTTGATGTCGGTGACCAACGCGATCTCCTCGGTGATCGTGGTGGGGGCGCTGCTGGCGGTCGGGGTCGCGCTGGTGGGTGACGATGCCGGGCCGATCTGGGCGCGCGTGCTCGGCTTCATCGCGCTGGTGTTCGCCTCGGTCAATATCTTCGGCGGCTTCCTGGTCACCCAGCGCATGCTGGCGATGTACCAGAAGAAGAAATAGGAGCGCGCTTCCGTGAACGCCAATCTCGCCGCGGTGCTCTATCTGGTCGCCGGGGTTCTTTTCATTCTCGCGCTGCGCGGCCTGTCCAACCCGGCATCGAGCCGGCTCGGCAACCTGCTCGGCATGGTCGGCATGGCGATCGCGATCGTGACGACGCTCGCCGCGCATCCGCCGGCGGGTCTCGTCGCCTGGGCGCTGGTGGTGCTCGGCATGGCGCTCGGCGGCGGCATCGGGGCGGTGATCGCGCGCCGCGTGCCGATGACCTCGATGCCGGAGCTGGTGGCCGCGTTCCATTCGCTGGTCGGCATGGCGGCGGTGCTGGTGGCGGCCGGCGCCCTCTATGCGCCGAGCGCGTTCGACATCGGCGCGGTCGGGGCGATCCACGGCGCCAGCCTGGTGGAGATGTCGCTCGGCGTCGCCATCGGGGCCATCACCTTCACCGGCTCGGTGATCGCCTTCTCCAAGCTGTCCGGGCGCATGAGCGGCGCCTCGATCATCCTGCCGGCCCGCCATGCCATCAATATCGGGCTCGCGGTGCTGCTGGTGGGGCTCATCGCCTATTTCGTCAACACCGAGAGCCATCTCGCCTTCTGGGCCCTCACCTTGACGGCGTTCGTGATCGGCGGCCTCCTCATCATCCCGATCGGCGGCGCCGACATGCCGGTCGTGATCTCGATGCTCAATTCCTATTCGGGCTGGGCGGCGGCCGGCATCGGATTCACGCTCGGAAATTCCGCCCTCATCATCACCGGTGCGCTGGTCGGCTCCTCGGGCGCGATCCTGTCCTACATAATGTGCAAGGGCATGAACCGCAGCTTCATCTCGGTGATCCTCGGCGGGTTCGGCGGCGAGGTCGCGGGTCCGGCCGCCGGCGCCGAGCAGCGGCCGGTGAAGCAGGGTTCCGCCGAGGACGCCGGCTTCATCATGAAGAACGCCGGCAAGGTGATCATCGTGCCGGGCTACGGCATGGCGGTGGCGCAGGCCCAGCATGCGCTGCGCGAGATGGCCGACAAGCTCAAGGCCGAAGGCGTCGAGGTGAAATACGCCATCCATCCGGTGGCTGGCCGCATGCCCGGCCACATGAACGTGCTGCTGGCCGAGGCCAATGTTCCCTATGACGAGGTGTTCGAGCTCGAGGACATCAATTCGGAGTTCGCCCAGGCCGACGTCGCCTTCGTGATCGGCGCCAATGACGTGACCAATCCGTCCGCCAAGGAGGACCCGCAATCGCCGATCTACGGCATGCCGGTCCTGGAGGTATGGAAGGCCGGCACCGTGATGTTCTCGAAGCGCTCGCTGTCCTCGGGCTATGCCGGCATCGACAACACCCTGTTCTACCGCGACAACACCATGATGCTGTTCGGCGACGCCAAGAAGATGACCGAGCAGATCGTCAAGTCGCTGTAGCGCCGGAGCGGCCGCGCCCCTCGGGGGGCGCCGATCTTCCGATCAATGGCTGAGTGCGCCGTTCGCGTTACCTTGTCCGGCGCTGGTTATCCGGCTGGCTCATAGGCGTTGCTGTGCATGTTCGGCCAGTCGACACGCCGGCGCGGCTTCCTAAATCCTGTCACGCGGGCATGCTATTGATTCGGGCCATGGCGCTGCTGAAATGGACGTTGATCGTTCTGCTGGTCGGATATGTCGCTGCGGTGGCGCTGCTCTATTTCGTGCAACGCGCTCTCATGTATTTCCCCGACCCCGACCGCATATCGCCGGCCGCCGCCGGGCTGCCGGGGGCGGAAGCGATTCTGCTCGATAGCCCGGACGGCGAAAAGTTGGTCGCCTGGCACGTGCCGCCGCGCGAAGAGCGGCCGGTAGTGCTTTATCTGCACGGCAATGGCGGCAATCTGAGCCATCGCACGGCGCGGTTCCGCGCCCTCACCCAAGACGGCACCGGGCTGGTGGCGGTCGACTACCGGGGCTATGGCGGCTCGACCGGACAGCCGACCGAGGCCGGCCTCGCGATCGATGCGCAGACCGCCTATGCGTTTGCGGTCGCGCGTTATCCGGTTGTCAGAATCGCGGCATGGGGTAAATCGCTGGGCACCGGGGTGGCGACGGCGCTGGCGGCCGAGCGGCCGGTCGGTCGGCTCATTCTCGAAGCGCCGTTCACCTCGGCGGTCGATCTGGCCGCCCGGCGCTATCCGTTCGTGCCGGTGCGCTGGCTCATGAAGGACCAGTTCCGCTCGGACCTGCACATTGGCGCCGTGACGGTGCCGCTCCTGGTGCTGCACGGTGCGCGCGACCCGATCGTGCCGATCGAGTACGGCGAGCGGCTATTCGGGCTCGCCCACGAGCCCAAGCGCTTCGTGCGGTTCGCCGACGGCGAGCATGAGGATCTCGACCGGTACGGCGCGCTCGCCGCGGTCAAGACGTTTCTGGGCGATCGCTTCGATTGAAGCCGGGAAGCCAGCGGTCTCGGCCGCGCCGCTCAGCCCGGGGTGCGTTCGCGGCGCGGTGCCCGGGTGGGGGCGCCGCCGGGGACGGGCTTGGGCTTCATGGGCAACAGCCCTTCGCGCTGGGCGCGCTTGCGGGCGAGCTTGCGGGCGCGGCGGACGGCTTCCGCTTTCTCCCGGGCCCGCTTCTCGGAGGGCTTCTCGTAATGGCCGCGCAGCTTCATCTCGCGGAAGATGCCCTCGCGCTGCATTTTCTTCTTCAGCACCTTGAGGGCCTGGTCGACATTGTTGTCACGGACGAGAATTTGCACGCATGTGTCTCCAATGGATGGGTGATGTCGATGCGGCCATCGGCCCGACGCCGGAAACCAGCCGCGCTCGGCGCGGGCCTGTAGCAGAAAGGCGTGGAAGTGTCTACCGCAGCGGGTAGCCGCGATCGTGGTGCCGGCGCAACTGGTCTCGCGGTTAACCCTTGATGCACCAAATTGACCCCCTGCGGCGGCCGGATATCCTCGGCCCGCGCGGCGATTCGCGAGAGGCGGGCAGGATGCCGAAGGGCGAGACGAGCAAGGTCCGGCGGGGCAGGTCGCGCCCGGCTTCCGCGCGCCCGGCCGAGCGCGCGCAGGCGGCCCCCAAGGCCGATGCGGTCGCGACGCCGCGGCGGCGTTCGGTGGCGATGCGGCTCGCCGAGGAGGTCAATCGGCTCGAGCTCGAGCTCGCAGCCGCCCGCAGCCGCATGGCGGCCCTGGAGACGCGCGCCGAGATCGACCCGCTCACCGACCTCATCAATCGTCGCGGCCTCGAGCGCGAACTGAAGCGCGCGCTCGCCTATGTGAAGCGCTACGAGACCAGCGCGGTCCTGGTCTACATCGATCTCGACGGTTTCAAGTCGATCAACGACCGCCATGGCCACGCCGCCGGCGACGCGGTGCTCAAGGCGGTCGCCATGGTGCTGGCCCGCCAGGTGCGCGCCTCCGACCTGGTGGCGCGGCTCGGCGGCGACGAGTTCGTCGTGCTCTTGTGGAATCTCGACGAGTCGGATGCGCAGACCAAGTCCCGGTCGTTGGAGGCCGCGATCGGCCGCATGACGGCACCTCATGGGGACGCGGTGCTTGCAGTCGGGGCTTCGGCCGGCCACACCATGCTGCTGCCGCTCGATACGCCGGCGAGCGTGCTCGAGCGGGCGGATCGTGCCATGTACCTGTGCAAGACCAGCCGCCGCAGCGCCTTGGCGGCGGCATTGGCGGCCGCCGCCGCGCCGCGTTGACGGCACGGTCTGGCGCGCCCGAACCGCACGGCCGCGGGCGCGATCTGTCACATTCGCAGGCTCCCCCGAATGGGTTAGATTGCCCGCAAGATCGGTTTTGCGCCCGAGGAGGGGATGATGTTGAGACGCCTGTTTCTGCTCGCTGCGAGCGGCTCGTTGCTGGCGATGCCGGCGCTGGCCCAGGGAGATCTGGCGGCCACCTATCCGAACCGCAGCGTGCGGGTCATCGTCACGGTGCCGGCCGGCGGCGGCGTCGACAGCGTGACCAGGATTTTTGCCGACAAGCTGCAGCGCCGGCTCGGGCAGTCGTTCGTGATCGAGAACCAGGGCGGCGCCGGCGGCAATGTCGGGGCGTCCACGGTGTTCGGGGCGGCGCCCGACGGCTACACCCTGATGTCCTCGCAGCCGGCGCCGCTCACCACCAATGTCGCGCTCTACAAGAAGCTCAGCTTCGATCCGGCCGCGCTCGAGCCGGTGGTGATCATGTCGCGCTTTCCCAACGTGCTGCTGGTGCGCAAGGATTTTCCGGCCAAGACCGCGGCGGAGTTCATCGCCTATGCCAAGGCCAATCCGGGCAAGCTGAATTACGGTTCGCAGGGCATCGGCACCACCTCGCACCTGACCACCGAGCTGTTCATGTCGCTCACCGGCACCAAGATGGTCCATGTGCCCTACAAGGGCACGGCGCCGGCCTTGAACGATCTCATCGCCGGTCAGGTCGATTTCATCTTCATGGAGCTGTCGTCGGCGGTGCGGCTGCACCAGGGCGGCAACGCCCGGATCCTCGCCATCGCCACCGACAAGCGGCTCGAATCGCTGCCCGGAATTCCGACCATGATCGAGGCCGGGGTGCCGGATTTCGTCTCCGACACCTGGAATGCGCTGAGCGCGCCGCCCAAGACGCCGGCCCCGATCATCGGCAAGCTCAATCGGGCGGTGAACGACATCATCGCGGCGCCCGATACCAAGCAGAGGTTCGAGGAGCTCAATCTTCTGCCCGCCGGCGGCAGCCCGGCCGACATGGGGAAATTCGTCAGGGCGGAGACTGCGCGCTGGACCGAGGTCATCCGCCGGGCGGGAATCCAGCCGGAGTGAGACGGCCGGTGCCGCGGGCGCAAGCGCGCTTACGCCCCTTGCATCACGCGATGATGTCGGGCGTGAGCTGGTCGTCGATGAAGGAAATGCGGTCCCGCAGATAGAGCTTGCGCTTCTTCAGCCGCTGGATCTGAAGCAGGTCCGACCCCGGTGCATCCTGGAGGGCCAGGATGGCGACGTCGAGGTCGCGGTGCTCCTCCTGCAGGCGCGCCAATTGCTCCCGCAAGTCGCGTTCTTCCTCTTGGGTCATTGCCACCGCTGGTTTGCGGGCAGGCCGGCCACATCCCACCAGCGCCCAGATCGGATTATCCCGCTTTGGCGGTTCGCGTTCAAGCCAAGACAGGACCCCGGTAGGGCAAATCGTCTTTGCTGCACTGCACAATCGAAAACCGGGGTCGACATGCCGTCAGGCTGATGTAGACTTTGCGAGTCACCATCGACATGAGGAGAAATCTCGCATGTCCATTCAAACGCACCTTGCAGAGCTCGAGAGACGGCACCACGCGCTGGAGCAGGAAATCGATGAGGCCAAGGCTCATCCTGCGACCGACGACCTAAAGCTCGCCGAGCTCAAGCGCCGCAAGCTGCAAGTGAAGGACGAGATCGTGCGACTCCAGCAGGACGCCAGCGTTCACTAGGAGCGCCCGGTTTTTTGTGTGCGAGCGTATTGGCTGACGTCTCGGCGGGGCGTCAGAAATAGTGCTTTATGATGTGGGCGAATCACAATCTGTGATTGCATTTTTTTCTGGTACAATTCTTTGGCTTTTCGCCTGCCTCCGGAATACCCCGGATCGCCCCATTCGCGGGGGCGTCGCGGCAGCGATGACCGCGCTTCAGCTAAACTGCGAGCGGAACACCGCCTTGATATGGGCGAGGCGGGCCTCCAGCCGGATCGCCGTCGCCTCCTGGCCGATGCGGCGGGCGAGACCGATCGCGTCGTACAGCGCCTCCTTGGTGTCGCTGTAGCGCGCGGTCGCATCGGTGCTGCTCATGGCATCGTACATCCGGTCGTAGGCCGTCTCGGCCCGCGCCTCCAGGAAAGCCAATCGTTCCTCGTCGGTCATCGGCAATTCAACCTCGGATCAGCGTCATCACGCCGCTGCGGATCAGCTCGAGCGAGATCAGGAACACCAGCACATAGGCGATCTGGTAGAACAGTCCGGTCGGGGTGCGGCGCACCAGCCAGATGCCGAGGAAATTGGCCGCGACCGCGACCGGCAGCAACGCGACCGAGCTCGCGAAATTCGCGGTCGAGAATTGCCCGAGCGCGAAATAGGGCCCGATCTTGAGCAGATTGATGGCGGCGAAATAGATCGTGTAGGTGCCGACCAAAGTGAGCTTGGGCAGCCGCTGCGGCAGCACATAAACCTGGAACGGCGGGCCGCCGGCCTGCGAGAGCGTCGAGGTGAAGCCCGCGATCACGCCCCAGAAGATGCCGCCCGGCAGGCTCGGCTTCTTGGCCTCCGCGCCTTGGCGACCGAACCAGGCATTGAGCGCGAACGACACCCCGATGAGCCCGATCACCAGGCGCACGAACGCGTCCGATACCTGCGTGGCCAGGGCCCAGGCGATGCCGATGCCCAGAAGCCCGCCCGGCAGCATTACCTTGAGGTGCCAAGCGCTCCAGTCGCGCCGGTAGACCCAAACCGAGATCATGTCCTGCACCACCAGGATCGGCAGCAGGATGGCGGCCGCCTGCAGCGGCGGCAGGATGGTAGCGAGCAGCGGGGTCGCGATGATGCCGACGCCCGCAAACCCGCCTTTGCCGAGGCCGAGCGCCGTCACCGCCACGATGGCGAGCGGATAGAACAGCGGATCGGTGACGGCGTTCATCGGAAAGGGGGGACCGGAAGGGTCGGGTGGGCTTGCACTAAATCAAAGCGCAGCGGTGCCACCGGCACCAGTCGTAATTGCGCATGGCGGCTCGCCGCCGCACTTCCCAAAAGCAGGCCCGGGGATCACAATTTCCACGGCAAGCCGGATTGGAGCCACTGATGGAAGCCCGCAGCAGCCGCTATCACGACGTCTATGCGCGCTGGCAGCGCGATCCCGAAGGTTTCTGGGCGGAAGCCGCGCAGGACATCGACTGGTTCGAGCCCGCCACCCGGGTGCTCGATCCCGCGGCCGGGGTCTATGGCCGCTGGTTCGCCGGCGCGGTCTGCAACACCTGCTGGAACGCGGTCGACCGTCATGTCCGCGACGGGCGCGGCAGCCAGCCCGCCGTCATCTACGATTCGCCGCTTGCCTGCACCAAGCGCACCATCACCTATGATCGGCTGCTCACCGAGACGCAGGTGCTGGCCGCCATCCTGCGCGAGCTCGGCGTCGCGCAGGGCGACCGCGTCATCCTCTACATGCCGATGGTGCCGGAAACGGTGATCGCCATGCTGGCCTGCGCCCGCATCGGCGCGGTGCATTCGGTGGTGTTCGGCGGCTTCGCGGCAAGCGAGCTCGCCACCCGCATCGACGACGCCCGGCCGAAGGTCATCCTGACGGCGAGCTGCGGGCTCGAGCCCGGCCGGCTGGTACACTACAAGCCGCTGCTCGACGAGGCGCTGGCGCTGGCGCATGCCAAGCCCGCCGCCTGCCTCATCCTGCAACGGCCGCAGCTCGAGGCCGCGATGACGGCGGGCCGCGATCACGACTGGGCGGCGCTGCGCGAGCAGGCGATCGTGTTCGCCAAATCGGTCTGGGATTGCGTGCCGCTCGCCGCCACCGACCCGCTCTACATCCTCTACACCTCGGGCACGACCGGGCGGCCCAAGGGCGTGGTGCGCGACAACGGCGGCCACATGGTGGCGCTGAAATGGTCGATGCAGAATCTGTACGGCATCGCGCCGGGCGAGACCTTCTGGGCGGCCTCCGACGTGGGCTGGGTGGTAGGCCACAGCTACATCGTCTATGCGCCGCTGCTGCACGGCTGCACCACCATCCTGTACGAGGGCAAGCCGGTCGGCACGCCCGATGCCGGCGCATTCTGGCGGGTGATCGCCGAGCACGGCGTGGCGGCGCTGTTCACGGCGCCGACCGCGTTCCGCGCCATCAAGAAGGAGGACCCGCACGGCAAGCTGGTCGCGCCCTACGACCTGCGCAAGCTGCGCACCTTGTTCCTGGCCGGCGAGCGCGCCGATCCCGATACGGTGATCTGGGCCGAGAAGCTGCTCGGAATTCCGGTGATTGATCACTGGTGGCAGACCGAGACCGGCTGGGCGATCGCCGGCAATCCGGTGGGCTTAGGCCTCCTGCCGGTCAAGCACGGCTCGCCGACCGTACCGATGCCGGGCTACGACGTGCGCGTCGTCGACGAGAGCTGCCGCGTGGTGCCCGCCAACCAAATGGGCTCGATCGTGGTCAAGCTGCCGCTGCCGCCCGCCTGCCTGCCGACCTTGTGGCAGCAGGACGCGCGCTTCGCCGAGAGCTACCTCGCGGATTTTCCCGGCTACTACAAGACCGCCGATGCCGGCTTCCTCGACCCGGACGGCTACCTCTACGTGATGGGCCGCACCGACGACATCATCAACGTGGCCGGCCACCGGCTCTCGACCGGCGGCATGGAGGAGGTGCTGGCCTCGCACCAGGACGTGGCCGAATGCGCGGTGGTGGGCATCAAGGACGAGCTGAAGGGCGAGGTGCCGTGCGGCTTCGTGGTGCTCAAGTCGGGCGTCGAGCGGCCGCCGGATCAGATCGAGCGCGAGCTGATCGTGCTGGTGCGCGAGAAGATCGGCCCGGTGGCGGCCTTCAAGATCGCCATCACGGTGGCGCGGCTGCCCAAGACCCGCTCCGGCAAGATCCTGCGCGGCACCATGAAGAAGATCGCCGACGGCGATCCCTGGACCATGCCGGCCACCATCGACGATCCGGCGATCCTGAGCGAGATCGGGGCGGCGCTGAAGGGTAAAGGCATCGCGGGTTGACGCAGAACACCCGCCCCAATGCGACAGCTTCGGAAGAAGCCGCGCGCGCTCGATGCGTTCCCGGACATGCCGGCGTCTTGGCTATACCTAGGTCCTGTGACCGAAGCACCCCCCGCTGGTTGCTGCGCCCGGCGGCAAAATCCCGTTGGCCGACAAGGACTTCTCCGCCGCTTGCGGATCTTTTTGCGCGTGCAGCGGCAATACGACAGGCTGATTTACGCGGCCCGCTTTTTGGCAGCACTCTTCGTTTGCCCACCATGACAGTGCGGCATTCAAGCAGGAGATGCGGCCATGACCACCAAACATGCGGTTGTGCTGGCCATCATTCTTGGCACCACTTCGGGTTCGCTGGTGACGAAGCAGCAGTATGGCCTTGATCCCACCCCTAATCTGTACGGCGGCGAGCGGTCGCCCGCTCGAGCAAACGCAGACAGGGTGGCGGCTGCGCCGGTAATTCTGGCGCAGGGCCGCTGCTACAACGGCCGCTGCTACTGAGGCCGGCGCCAGAATTTTCACTCTGCAGGCAATTCACACGATGGGGAATAGCCATGGATACGCCGTCATCGCCCATGCCGCCCTCGCTGCCCATGAATATCGGGGTGCCGCTGGACCAGTTGAGCATCTTGTTCTTCCTCAGCCTGGCCGGTGCCATCTGGCTCGTGTATCTGTTCTGTCAGCAGAAGTTCTCCGAACGCAACGTCACCGGCAGCAGCGACTACATCTACCAATTGCTGCCGCGGCAACTGGCGACTCATGAGGAATATTCCAAGGGCTTCCTGATCTATTTCGGGTCGATGGCGATGATGGTGCTGCTCCTCGCGCTGCTCGGCCCGCAAAACCTCGAGTCGGTCGGCATCACGCTGCCGAAGGTGCTGAGCTATCTCACCCTGCCGCCCGCCATCGCTTTGGTCCTGATCGGCGCCATGCCGAACGTGCCGGGGCTCATGCTGATCGAGAAATATCTGCGACAATATGCGCTTGAACGCGCCTACATTCCGGACGCGGCACGCGCCGCCGCGCAACGGCTGGCGGCGGCCGATTTCGATTTCAGCTCCTACCAAGGGGAGGCGTTGCAGTCGCCGGAAATGCGTGGCGTCGAATCTGCGGACTTCACGCGATCACGCCTCACTCTCGAGCACAGCTGGGCGCGATTGTGCTGTCTCGTCTTTGTGCAGAAGTCATGCCGCATGTCGGGCTTGACCAACTCGCTGGATGCGAGCCTGTTGCAGGATTACGAGAAAGATCTGGAGCTGATCGAGAGCCAGAAGAAATCCATGGAATCCCAGGTGGCGGCCTATCGGACCGCCCGCGCAAGCGACCCGTTCTACACCAACGACGCTTTGCGCCACGACATCGCCGACAGTCTCTACAAACTCTACATCCTGCTCGGCTGTGCGGTCCGCCTGAAGACGCACCCCGATGCCGACATCGATCTGGCGCTGCGGCCGTTCGGCTTCAGGCTCCAGCATGCGACCCGCGCGCAGAACATGGGCGATCTGAAGCTCGTCGGCCTGAGCGCCGTCGCGGTGAGCATCACGCTGCTCGGCCTGGCCGCCGACGGCTTTGGCCAGTTGGGCCTGTGGACCATGTCGCCGGTGTTCCCACAGACTATTTACCAGCCATTCGTCGATGCCGCCTCGACCCTGGTGCCCCATGCGGCCGCGATCATGGTCGCCGATCTGATGCGCAAGCATGCCATCAATAGCGGATCCTGGTTCAACTCATCCGGGCCTGGTCCGCGCGCCAACGGCGCCAATTATGTTCGGGTCGCGCTGGTCTCTGGAATCGCCGGCTATGTTGGCCTTATCTTGCTGGGCCTCACCCAACAAGCGCCGACGATGGACGGATTCAAGATCGAGGTACCCAATGCGCTTCTCGCGATGGTGACCGGCGGCTTCTACGTCTTCCACCTCGACAATGCGGAGATCGGCCAGCGGCCATCGCGGCTCTTGGAGCTCGGTTCGCAGACCGTGCTGACCGGGCTCTGCGGGCTCATTGCCGCCTGCGCGACCTGGCAGATCATCTTCGGCGCCGCCAGTGCGGCCGTCGACAAGATCATTCTAACCACGGTAATCAACGCCGCCGTCGGCCTCGCGCTTGCTTGGTACATTCCGCAAGCCGCCGCCGCGTACCGGCATGACCCGCTGTCCGCGGCGAGCGAGGAGCGTGCGCGCGCGCTCGAGGTCGTGGCCCTGACGCGATTCGGCGCGGTTGCGGCGACGGCCTGGCTCGACATGCCGCATCCCGCGCTGGGCAACCAGTCGCCGCGAGTCGGGGCGGCGGCAAGCGTGGATGGATTCGAGAACGCCATCGGCCTGCTGCAAGGTCCGAGGGCACTGGTCGCCTAAACATGATCCCGAAAGGTTGCAGACTTTTCGGATGAGATCGTGGGCAACGTCAAAAAGACCAGAGCGCTATCCGATTCAATCTGATCGGATAGCGCTCTGAGGCATTGCGCCGGTCGGAACACCTGCGAACCGGGCGGCAAGGGCCGCAACAGCTACTCCCCCTTGCCGCCGATCTGCTTGAGCTTGGCGAACACGGCGTCGACGTTGAGCTCCTCGCTCGGCTTCTTCTCCTCCGGCTCGGGCTGGTGGCGCGGCGCGGTGGTCTCGGAGGCCGGCAGCAAGGTGGCGCCCTGGGCCTCGATATCGACCGGCTTCTCCTTGTTGGCGCGGTGCACCTCCAGGTCGAGGTCGATCTGCGAGCAGAGCCCCAGCGTCACCGGGTCGAGCGGCTGCAGGTTCTGCGCGTTCCAATGGGTGCGCTCGCGGATCGCCTGGATGGTCGACTTGGTGGTGCCGACCAGCCGCATGATCTGGCTGTCCTTCAGCTCGGCATGGTTGCGCACCAGCCACAGGATCGCATTCGGCCGGTCCTGGCGGCGCGAGACCGGGGTATAGCGCGGCCCCTTCTTGCGGGTGGCCTCGGGCAGGCGGACCTTGGAATCGAGGATCTTGAGCTTGTAGGCGGGGTCCGCCACCCCCTTGTCGATCTCCTCGCGGGTCAATTGGCCGGTCAAGATCGGGTCGAGCCCCTTGATGCCCTGGGCCGCATCGCCGTCCGCTATGGCTTTGACCTCGAGCGGGTGCAACTTGCAGAAATCGGCCACCTGCTCGAAGGACAGGGCGGTGTTCTCGACCAGCCAGACTGCCGTCGCCTTCGGCATAAGCGGTGGATGGGCCATGACAAATTCTCCTCTTCGCTCCGCTCGCCCCGGTCGGAAGCGAAGCCCCTGAAGTCATCGACGATGACTGGAAAGTGGCCGGAATATAGGCACGCCGGGGTGGCATGTCCAATGGCTTGTTCGCTTTTCCCTTGACGGGAGGCTCCGCCCCCGATAGCCGGCCGGCTCGATCGGAGCACATGATGGCGGTCTATACCGACGTTGCGGCGGAGGAGCTCGAAGCCTTCCTGGCCGGCTACGATATCGGCGAGCTGCTCGCCTACAAGGGCATCGCCGAGGGGGTCGAGAACTCCAATTTCCTGGTCCATACCGGTAAGGGCAATTTCATCCTCACCCTCTACGAGAAGCGGGTGGCGGTCGCCGACCTGCCGTTCTTTCTCGGCTTTATGGAGCATCTGGCCAGCCGCGGCATCACCTGCCCGCAGCCGGTCAAGAACCGGGAAGGCGTGGTGCTGGGCCGGGTCGCCGGCAAGCCGGCCGCCATCATCACCTTCCTGGACGGCATGTGGCTGCGCCGGCCGGCGGCCGGCCATTGCGGGGCGCTAGGCGAGGCGCTGGCGCGGCTTCATCGCGCCGGCGCCGACTTCCCGGGCAAGCGCGCCAATACGCTCTCGGTCGCCGGTTGGCGGCCGCTTTACGAGGCGGTGGCGCCGCGCTGCGACAGCATCCGGCCCGGATTGGCGGCAGGGCTGGCGAACGAGCTCACGGCGCTCGAGGCCGCCTGGCCGCGCGACCTGCCACACGGGGTGATCCATGCCGACCTGTTTCCCGACAACGTCTTCTTTCTGGGCGACAAGCTCTCGGGCCTGATCGACTTCTACTTCGCCTGCACCGACGCGCTCGCCTACGATCTCGCCATCTGCCTCAACGCCTGGTGCTTCGAGCCCGATCATTCCTACAACGTGACCAAGGGCCGGAACCTGCTGCAGGCCTATGGGGCGGTGCGGGCGCTCTCGGCTGTGGAGCGCCAGGCGCTGCCGATGCTGGCGCGGGGCGCCGCCTTGCGATTCCTGCTCACCCGCCTGGTCGACTGGTTCGACGAGCGCTCCGCGCTGGTGCGCCGCAAGGATCCGCTGGAATATTTCCGCAAGCTGCGGTTCCACCAGGCCGTCGGCAGCGTCCGCGACTACGGGATTGATCCATGAAGCGAATGGGCAGCCGGCCGTGAGCGAACCGCACGTGGTCATCCACACCGACGGGGCCTGCTCGGGCAATCCGGGGCCGGGCGGCTTCGGCGCCATCCTGGCATTCGGCGACCGCGTCAAGGAGCTCAAGGGCGGCGAGCCCCATACCACCAACAACCGCATGGAGCTGATGGCCGCGATCGCGGCTTTCGAGGCGCTCAAGCGGCCCTGCTTGGTCGACCTCCATACCGACAGTCAATATCTGCGCAACGGCATCCTGACCTGGATCAATCAGTGGAAGCGCAACGGCTGGCGCACCGCCGACAAGAAGCCGGTCAAGAACGTGGATCTGTGGCAGCGGCTGGAGGCGGCGCTCGCGAAACACCGGGTGCGATGGCACTGGGTGAAGGGCCATGCCGGCGATCCCATGAACGAGCGCGCCGATGAGCTCGCCCGCGAGGGGATCGCGGCGCTGCGCTCCGGCGCGATCGGAGCGCGATCGGAAAAACCTTCGGCTTGACGCGGTGGACGGGTGGGTCGCCGGCATCGCCGGCGACCCGCGACGCTCACAGCTGCTTGAGCAGCGCGTCGCCGCCCGAGACCTCGACCTTGCCGGGCGATTCCTCGATATTGAGCTTCTTCACCACGCCGTCCTCGACCAGCATGGAATAGCGCTTCGAGCGGGTGCCGAGGCCGTTGCCGGAGCCGTCGAAGGACAGATCCAACGCCTTGGCGAACTCGCCATTGCCGTCGGCGAGAAATTCGATCTTGTCGGCGGCCGTCGCCTTCTTCCAGGCGTCCATCACGAACACGTCGTTCACGCTGGTGACCGCGATCGTATCGACGCCCTTGGCCTTGATGGCGTCGGCGCTCTGCAGGATCGAGGGCACATGCATCTTGTGGCAGGTGCCGGTGAAGGCGCCCGGCACGGCGAACAGCGCCACCTTCTTGCCCTTGAAAATCTCGTCGGTGGTCTTCCAGGCCGGACCCTCCGGGGTTCCGACTCTGAATTTCGCATTGGGGAGATGATCGCCGACCTTGATGGGCATGACTCTGATCCTTCTTGGGTTCTTCGGGGGATCCATGATGGCTGGCCGCGCCGCAGAACGAGGGGCGGGCGACCGGGCGACAAACTAGCGCGCTGGGAGAATTAGTCGAGATGGATCGGGACCTCGATCGCATCCCCCGCGGTGACGGCCGTGAGGCTGATGCGGGCGCCTTCATATTTGGCGCCGGGCGGCGCGCCGTCGAGCTCGAGCATGAAGCGCTGCAGCCCGCTGCCGGCCCCGTCGACCGCAACCGGCAGCGGCAGCGACCACTGCTCGTCCGGGCCCTCGGCGAACAGGTCGACGGTCGCGCCCGCCGGCGCCGCCACGTCGATCAGGATGCGCGGCCGGTCGCTCTCGCGCCGGACCGATCGGATCGCCAGCGCCGCCCCGGCGCCTGGTGCTGGCTCGGTGCCGAGCGCATCCTTGCGGGGGACGCGGGCTTCGGCGGCGGCGAGCCTCGTGTCCTGCTGGCTCGGACCGCCCGCGAGCGTGAGCGAGCCCTTGGTCTGGGCCGGCACGCACAGCTTCTCGCAGATCGCGTAATCGAGCTTGACCGAAAGCGTGACCGGCTTGGTCGCGTCCTGCGGCGTCACGCGCAGCGGCAGGATCAGGTCGCGGTCGTAGCCGATGGTGTCGAGGCCGGCCTCGGGCAGCCGCCGCGGCGCCGGCCACAGCACCTCGACCGCCTTGACGTTCTGCGATCCCGCGAAGTCAAAACGCGGCGGCACCCCGGCGTCGCCCGGATAGCGCCAATAGGTATGCCAGCCTCGGCCGAGCCTGATCTCGATCCCGGCGCGCAGCGGAGCGCCTTGACCGGCCGCACGAGCGCCCGCGATCAGCCGCGCGGTGCTGCGCGCATCGCCGTCCCACGGCGAAACCTCATCGGCCGCGCACGCGGCATTTGCGCCGAGCCCCAACAGGCCGAGCCCAAGCAACAACACTGCCGCGACCGGGCGCCGCGGACGCAATCCGTTCTCCATCATGTCCGGGATGTAGATGCGAAATGTGTCGCACGCCATTGAATTCATCGTGAAGGGTACCCTTATGTCCAGCTCGGCGGGTGTCGGCATGCCGGGCCGCATGAACGTGCCGGCGGGACGCATGACGCATGAAAATGACATATATCGCCGTCAAGCTGATTACGAATCAATCGATGCTTGTAGGCAATTGTGACGCAATCAGCATGAATTTTTTGCGTTACGGCGCATTTGCAAACGTCGGTCAATCGGGTAGCATTTCGCCATGAAAATCGGTCGCAAGAGCGGTGTTTCCGGGCAAGAGGGGAGCGGCAAGGACAGCAACCCGCAGGGGTCGGAATCGCGCGCGTCCGCTGCCGAGCGCACGCCTGCAATCGCCAAATCGAAAGCAGCGGCCAAGGGCGTCAAGCGCGGTTTTCTCGACGGACAGATGCTGATCGCGATGCCGTCCATGGGAGATGAGCGTTTCGCCCGTGCCGTGATCTACATGTGCGCCCACTCGGCTGACGGCGCCATGGGCATCATCGTCAACCAGCCGGCGGCTCATGTCAGCTTTTCCGATCTCCTGGTGCAGCTCGATGTGCTGCCGGCCGCGGATCTGATCCAGCTGCCCCAGCAGGCCGGCGGCATGAAGGTGCTCAAGGGCGGGCCGGTCGACACCCAGCGCGGCTTCGTGCTCCACAGCGCCGACTTCTTCATCGAGAACTCGACGCTGCCCATCGACGAGGGCATTTGCCTGACCGCGACGCTCGACATCCTCAAGGCGATCGCCCGCGGCAACGGGCCGGCGAGCGCGGTGCTCGCGCTGGGCTATGCGGGCTGGGCGCCGGGCCAGCTGGAGAGCGAGATTCATCAGAACGGCTGGCTGCACTGCTCCGGCCGATCCCGATCTTATCTTCGGCGCCGACGCCGAGGGCAAATACGCACTCGCCTTGAAGAAGATCGGCATCGAGGTCGGCATGCTCTCGAGCGAGGCCGGGCACGCCTGACTGTTGACTGTCAGGATGCTCGGGCGCTCTATTTTCCGACGCCCGCCGTTGGAGCGCTGTCGATCAGATTGAATCGGACGGCGCTCTGATCTTATTGACGTTGCGCATAATCTTGTCCGAAAGGTCTGCAACCTTTCGGGATCATGCGCTATCGCGCCAATTCGAGCCGGTCCGACGCCAGCAACGTCTTGGCGTCCTCGGCGCTCATCGGCTCGCCGAAGATGTAGCCCTGCGCATATTCGCAACCGAGCTGATAGAGCTCGACGGCGTCCGAATCCGATTTCGGCGCCCTCCGCCACCACCTCCATGCCGAGATCGTGCGCCAGCGCGATGATCGAGCGCAGGATCACCGGGCGGGTTCCCTTGCTGCTGGCGCGCACGAACGACTGGTCGATCTTGATGGTGTCGAACGGGAAGCGTTGCAGATAGGCGAGCGACGAATGCCCGGTGCCGAAGTCGTCGAGCGCGAGGCCGGCGCCGAGCTCGCGGATGCGGTGCAGCATCTGCGCGGCGTGCTCCGGGTTCTCCATCACCAGCGATTCGGTGAGCTCGAGCTTGAGCGTGCCGCGCGCCAGCCCCGAGCGCGCGATCACGGTGCGCAGATCGTGGATGAGATCCTGCCGCAGCAATTGCCGCGACGACACGTTGACGCTGGCGAAGATCGGCTCGCGGTGGCGCGCGGCGCGCTGCCAGATGCCGAGCTGGCGGGCGGTGCGGTCGAGCACGAACAGGCCGAGGTCGACGATCAGCCCGATCTCCTCGGCGATGGCGATGAACTCGGACGGCGACATCCGGCCCATCTTGGGATGGTCCCAGCGCGCCAGCGCCTCGAAGCCGGCGACCGAGCGGTCCTCCAGCCGGATGATCGGCTGATACAGGATCGAGATCTCGTCGCGCTCGAGCGCGCGGCGCAGCTCCGATTCCAGCGTCAGCCGGTCGCTCTTACGCGCCCGCATCGACGGCTTGAACACCTCGATGCGGTCGCCGCCGATGCGCTTGGCGTGGTACATCGCCAGCTCGGCGTCCTTGAGCACCTCCTCGGTGCGGTTCGGCTGCCCGTCGCCGAGCGCGATCCCCATCGAGGCGGTCACGAAGATTTCCCGGTCGTTGAAGGTGATCGGCGCGCGCAAGCGCGCGGCGCAGCGTCTCCACGAAGGCGATGATGCGGTCGGATTCCTTTTCCGACATGATGATGAGGGCGAACTGGTCGCCGGACAGCCGCGCCAACGTATCCTGCGGCTTCAGCAGCCGCCCGAGCCGGCGCGCCAGCGTCAGCAGGATCGAATCGCCGACCGCGATCCCGACCGAATCGTTGACCTGCTTGAAGCGGTCGAGATCGACCACCACCACGGTCAGCCGGATGGTGGGGTCGGCCTTGGCGAAGGCGAGCACGCCCTCCAGCCGATCGATGAACAGCTCGCGATTGGGCAGCCCGGTCAGGTTGTCGTGCACGGCGTCGTGCAGCAGCCGCTCTTCCGCGTTCTTGAACTCGGTGACGTCGGTGAGCGTGCCGACGATCCGCACCACCTCGCCGTCCGACCCTACCACCGGGCGCGCCTTCAGGGCGAACCAAAGATAGTGGCCGTCGGGCGCGCGCAGGCGGAAATCCTGCGTGAGCCGTCCGCGGCGCTGCTCCAGCACGCTGTCGAGCGCGGCGCGGAAGCGGTCGCGGTCGAGCGGATGCAGCACCTCGAGCCAGCGCGCCGCCGAGCCCTCGAGCGTGCCGCGCTTGAGCCCCAGCAGCGCCTCGGTCTCCGGGCTGGTGAACACCTTGTCGGAGGAGACGTCCCAGTCCCAGATCATGTCGCCGGAGCCGGTCAAGCGCCAGCGCGCGGCGCTCCACGTCGGTGACGATGCCGTGGGTGATGCCGCCCGCGAAGGCATGCTGCATCACCGTGAAGCCGATCAGCATGACGATCAGGACCAGGCCGCCGAGCAGCGCCGGGCCAACGATGTCGTTGGTCAAGGCTCCGGTCACCGCGAAGCCGGCCGCGATCACCCACACCACCAGCAGCAGCCAGGTCGGAATCAGCAATACCGCGCGGTCGTAGCCGTGGAACGAAAGATAGACCACGAGCCCGAAGCCGAGCACCGCGACCGCCAAGAGCGACAGCCGCGCGATGCCGGACGCGATCGCGGGATCGAACAACGCCACCGCTACCAGCGCGCCGAGGAAGGCCAGCCAGCCGAGCGTGATGTGCGAATAGCGCACGTGCCATCGGTTGAGATTGAGATAGGCGAACAGGAACACCAGCAGGGTGGCGGCCAGAATGGCTTCGCCGGCCGCCCGCCAGACCCGCTCGGCGTCCGCCGAGATCTCGAACACCTTGCCCCAGAAGCCGAAATCGATGCCGATATAGACCAGCACCGCCCAGCCGAGCGCGGCGGCGGCCGGAAACATCACGCTGCCTTTGACCACGAACAGGATGGTCAGGAACAGCGCCAGCAACCCGGCGATCCCGATCACGATGCCGTAGAACAGCGTGATGCTGTTGATCTTGTCCTTGTAGGCGTCGGGCTCCCACAGATAGAGCTGCGTCAGCTTGTCGGTGCGCAGCTCCATCACGTAGGTCATGACGCTGCCGGGATCGAGCGTGATGCGAAAGATATCCGCGGTCGCGCTGTCCTGCCGGTCGGGCCGGTCGCCGCTGCTGGTGATGCTCACGATGCGCGAGAGGCCGAGGTCGGGCCACAGCAGGCCGGAACCCACCATGCGATAATGCGGCACCACGATCAGGCGCTCGAGCTGCTCGTTGCCGGTATTGGTGAGCGCGAACACCGCCCAATTGGTATTGCCCTCGCGCGCCCGCACGTCCATGCGCTGCACGATGCCGTCGGGCCCCGGCGCAGCGGAGACCAGGAGGCGATCGGTATCGGTGCGATGGCGCTCGACCGCGGCGGTCAGATCGAGGGCGGCGGCGTCCTGCGGCACGTTGACCGCCTCGACCGCGCGGGCAGATGGGGCGCTGGCGAGCGCGATCATGACGATCGCCAGCCAGGCGACGGCGCGGACGAGACGCAAACCACGATCTCCAAGTGCGTGAGCCGTTCCGGCAAGAGCCGCGCTGGCGGGCGTCGGGTCACTGCTATCCAACATTACGTCTATTTCGCGGCCCGCGCCGGGCCGGCGTGCGGGCGGCACCGGGCCGAAGCCGCGCCCCGGACCCTGGGAATCGAGAACCCGATGTATGCGGGCGCTGCTCACGGGGTCAGCACGATCTTGCCGATATGAACGCTCGATTCCATCCGGGCATGCGCCAGCGCGGCGTCGGCGAGCGCAAACGAGCTGTCGATGACGGGCTTGACGCGGCCGGCGGCGATCAGCGGCAGCGCGTGTTGCTCGACCGCGCGCGCGATCGCGGCCTTGTCCTCGATCGAGCGGGCGCGCAACGTCGAGCCGGTGTGGGTGAGGCGCTTGAGCATGATGCGGCGGAAATCGACCGTGGCCTTCGGGCTGCCCGCAAAGGCGATCTGCACCACGCGCCCCTCGACCGCGGCGGCCTCGTAGTTGCGCTCGATATAGTCGCCTCCCACCATGTCGAGGATAACATCGGCGCCACGTCCTTTGGTCGCGGCCTTGGTGGCGGCGACGAAGTCTTCGTCCTTGTAGTTAACGGCGACGTCGGCGCCGAGCGCGCCGGCAGGCCTGGCATTTCTCCGCCGTGCCCGCGGTGGTGATCACGCGAGCGCCCGTTGGCCTTGGCGAGCTGGATGGCGGCGGTGCCGATGCCGGAGGAGCCGCCGTGCACCAGCAAGGTCTCGCCCGGCTTGAGCGCACCGCGCTCGAAGACGTTGTGCCAGACCGTGAAGAAGGTCTCCGGCACCGCCGCTGCCTCGATCAGCGACAGGGTGGGCGGGATCGGGAGTGCATGCGATTCATGCAGCGGGCAGAATTGCGCGTAGCCGCCGCCAACCACCAGCCCCATCACCCGGTCGCCGACCTTCCAGCGTTGGACATCGGGGCCGAGCGCCACAACCTCGCCGGCGATCTCCAGGCCTGGAATGTCGGTGGCGCCGGGCGGCGGCGGATAGAGGCCCTTGCGCTGCATCACGTCCGGCCGGTTCACGCCGGCGGCCGCGACCTTCACCAGCACCTCGCGCGGGCCCGGCGCCGGCACCGGCCGCTCCTGCGGCACCAGCACCTCCGGCCCGCCGGGCGAGCGGATCGCGATGGCGGTCATCTGGGCCGGAATTGTGCTCATGGTGATCCATCTGTACACGCTTGGCGGCAGGGATGCTTTTTTAGTGGGCGACGCCCCGGGTGACAACATGTGACAACCGGGAGGCCGGCCGTTATGCTCAGGGCCGCGGGGCCCCGATGGCAGCGATCGACGACGACGACCGGCCGAAAAAGAAGATCGCCCACGAGATCGGGCAGGATCTTTCGTTGCTTTCGGTCAAGGAGCTCGACGAGCGCATCGGCTTGCTGCAGGGCGAGGTCGCCCGGCTCGAAGCCAACAAGGCCGGCAAGCAGGCCTCACGCCAGACCGCCGATCAGTTCTTCAAGAAGTGAGCGCAAGAATACCGGCGCGCCCACAGGGTAAATCAGGGCCTGCCGGGTGCCATGCAGAATTCCGAAATACCTTCATAACTTGTTAAGCTTTCTCGATCATTAGTCATGTTGTCCACACTTCTGGACAGCGAGTGGCTCCTGTCCACTCTGTTTGACGCCTCCCTGTTAACCTTTGAGCCGCCGGAAACGGCGGCTCCTTTTTTTCAGCTGTCCCGTTTCGGGCCACTTTCAGGGCCCGACCACGATCACAAATCTCCGTGAAAGTCGGCGACGCTCCGGACCGGGGCGGCCGTCGTGGTGTCGCCCCACCTCCAGGGGCCCCAACCGCACCGCCCAAAGCCTTGATCTTGCTTGCAGTAAAGCTTGCCGCGGAATGGGCCTTGGCGGCCCGCCGCAGGCCCGCGAGACGAGCGTGGCCGGCCGGCAACTATGTCTTGATCTTCGTTACGGGGGCGCTGGACATCGGGGCTCAAGCCGCGCAATGCTGCATCGGCTGGCGGGGGTGGTGGCTGGCGCACAATCAAGAAACTGTCAGTAGCGTTGCAGCGTGAGGCGTTTGAAAATGTCCGAACAGTTGGTCAACGAGACGGAACCCGTCTCCTTCGGCGAAAGGCTCGCGAATTCGCAGGTCTTTGCGGATCTGTTCCGCGACGGCATGGCATTGGTCGAGGAGACGGCGAGTTATCTGGACGGGCCCGGCCGCAAGGAATCCAAGAAGCTCGAGCGCATGGCGGCGCTCGCCTACGCGACCGAGAGCATGCGGTTGACGACGCGCCTCATGCAGCTCGCCTCCTGGCTGCTGCTGCACCGCGCCGTCAAGGAAGGCGAGATGTCGCTCGCCCAGGCCAACAAGGAAAAGACCAAGGTCAAGCTCGCGGCCGGCGAGGCCGGCAGCGAGGACAGCATCAACCTCCTGCCCGAGCTGTTGCGTGGATTGATCGCGCGTTCCAAAGCGCTGCAGGCCGACATCCGCCGCCTGGACGCGACCATGCATGCGCGGCCGGATTTTTCGCTGTCCAATCGCAGCAATCCGGTCGAGCGGCAGCTCGGCCTGCTCAAGGCCGCGTTCGAGGCGGACGAAATCTGAGCTCCGCCGCGACCCGATGCCGGCCGCGGCCGGAAAATCCCTATTCCTTCTTGAGGAAGCCGGAGAACTTCTTCTGGAAGCGCGACAGCCGGCCGCCGCGATCGAGCAATTGCTGGGTCCCGCCGGTCCAGGCCGGGTGCGACTTCGGGTCGATATCGAGGCGCAACGTGTCGCCAGGCTTGCCCCAGGTGGTCCGGGTGGTGAATTCGGTGCCGTCGGTCATCACCACCTTCACGCTGTGATAGTCCGGATGGGTGTCAGGTTTCATGGTTCTATCGTCCCGCGCGGCTCGGCCGGCAATGCAGCTCTGTTGATTGCTGAGAAGTGGCGGCTCTATACCCCAGCCCGTGGCCGGAAACAAGGCACGCC
Organism: uncultured Alphaproteobacteria bacterium; assembly: GCA_963721005.1. GTDB lineage: Bacteria > Pseudomonadota > Alphaproteobacteria > Rhizobiales > Xanthobacteraceae > VAZQ01. The sequence goes on from CAVRHR010000004.1 coordinate 731,511, forward strand.
TGCGATTGCCACCGGTGGGCCGAGCGGGCATTGTCGCGCCGATCCGCCACCGGGGCGCCTGCCGTATGGACCGGCCGCGCCCAGTGTTCGGGGTCGACCGGCGACAAGACCGGATCGGGGAAATGCGTCCGGAGGTCTGAAGCAGATGAATTGCGTTACCCTACAAATTGCGCCAGTCAAACGAATTGCGTCCCATGAATAAGGTCGAGAGAGCCGCGGCGCATCCGCCGCAACCCGTTGCGCAACCGCCGGAAGGCACGCCGGCCTCGCCCCGGCGCCCGCCGCCCGCAAGGCCAAGCTGCGGCCGCTCATGTTGCTGGGGCCCTACATCTGGCGTTATCGCGGGCGGGCGGGTCGCGGCCGTGTGCGCGCTCGTGCTGGCAGCGCTGGCGACGCTCGCGGTGCCGATCGCGGTCCGGCGGATGATCGATTTCGGCTTCACCAGCGAAGGCGCCAACCTGATCGACAGCTATTTCTCGGTGATGATCGGCGTGGTGGCGGTGCTCGCGCTCGCCAGCGCGTCGCGGTTCTATCTGGTCACGACGCTCGGCGAGCGTATCGTGGCCGACCTGCGCGGCGAGGTCTTCGGGCATCTCATCTCGCTCTCGTCCGCCTTCTTCGACGAGGCCAAGACCGGCGAGATGGTTTCGCGGCTGACCGCCGACACCACCCAGATCAAGGCCGCGGTCGGCTCGTCGGTCTCCGTGGCGCTACGCAACCTGGTCCTGTTCCTGGGGGCCTCGTTCATGATGGTGGTGACCAGCCCGCGGCTGTCCGGCTTCGTGCTCATCGCCATTCCGCTCATCGTGCTGCCGCTCTACGGCTTCGGGCGTGCGGTGCGCCAGCGCTCGCGCCTGGCGCAGGACGCGCTCGCCGACGCGTCGGCCTACGTCTCCGAATTGATCGGCGCGGTGCGCGTCCTGCAGGCCTTCACCAACGAGGCGCTGGCGATCGGTCGGTTTGCCGAGGCGGTGGAGCGCGCCTACCAGGCCGCGGTCTCCTCCACCAGGGCGCGCGCCATCCTCACCGCCATCGCGATCTTTCTGGTGTTCGCCAGCGTCGTGGTGGTGCTGTGGTTCGGTGCCCAGGACGTGCTCGCCGGCACCATCACGCCGGGCCGGTTGTCGCAGTTCCTGCTGTTCGCGGTACTGGGGGCCAGCAGCCTGGGCGAGCTTTCCCAGGTCGGCGGCGAGGTCGCGGCGGCCTCGGGGGCGGCCGAGCGCCTGTTCGAGATCCTGGCGATCAAGCCGGCGATCGAGCGACCGGCACATCCGGTCGCGCTGCCGGTGCCGGCGCGCGGCGAGGTGGCATTCGAATCCGTCGGTTTCGCTTATCCGGCGCGGCCGGACGTGCGCGTGCTCGACGGCATCTCGTTCCGGGTAAAGCGGGGCGAGAAGGTCGCGCTGGTGGGCCCTTCCGGGCGCCGGCAAGAGCACGATCTTCCACCTCCTGCTGCGGTTCTACGATCCGGTGTCGGGAACCATCACGCTCGACGGCGTGCGCCTCACCGAGGCCGATCCGTTCGCGCTGCGCCAGCGGATCGCCCTGGTGCCGCAGGACGCCGTGGTGTTCGGCGGCTCGATCGGCGAGAACATCCGGTTCGGGCGTCCACAGGCGACCGACGCCGAGGTGACCCATGCGGCCGATCTCGCGCTCGCCACCGAGTTCATCGCCCGGCTGCCGCACGGCTTCGAGACGCCGGTCGGCGAGCGCGGCGTGACGCTGTCGGGCGGCCAGCGCCAACGCCTCGCGATCGCACGCGCGATCCTGCGCGACGCACCGCTCCTGCTGCTCGACGAGGCGACCTCCTCGCTCGACGCCGAGAGCGAGACCCTGGTCAAGACCGCGCTCGAGCACCTGATGCAGGAGCGCACCACCCTGGTGATCGCGCACCGGCTGGCGACCGTGCAGTCCTGCGATCGAATTCTGGTGATGGAGGCCGGCCGCATCGTCGAGGAGGGTACCCACGAGCGGCTGGTCGCCGGCGGCGGCCTCTATGCGCGGCTGGCCAAGCTGCAGTTCCAGAGCGGCTGATCCCAACCGCCCTCACATCCGCTCCGGCACCTCGATGCCCAGCATCCACAGCGCCCGCGACAGCACCGCGTGCGCGAGGCCGCACAGGGCCAGGCGCGATGCCCGCATCTCCGGGTCGGCCTCGCCGAGCACCGGGCAATCGGCGTAGAACCGGCTGAACCGCTGCGCCAAGCCGAAAGCGTAATCGGCGATCTCGCTCGGCATGAGGGCCGTCGCCGCCGCGGCGACGACTTCCGGAAAGCGCAGGCAATCGAGCGCCAGCGCCCGCTCCGCCGGATGACCGAGCGACAGCGGTCCGATCGCCTCGCCGCGCTCCTCGGCTTTTGCCAGGATCGATCCGATCCGCACGCAGGCATATTGCAGATACGGTCCGGTCTTGCCTTCGAACGACACCAGGCGCTCTGGGTCGAACACGTAGCCGGACATGCGGTTGCTCGACAGATCGGCGAATTTCACTGCCGCGATGCCGATCTTCCGCGCCAGCGCCCCGCGCTCCGCTTCATTCAGGGCGCCATCCTGGTCTGACGTCTCGATCCGTCGGGACGCCATCGTCACGGCTTCCGCCAGCAGGTCCGCAAGCTTCACGGTCCCGCCGTCGCGGGTCTTGAGCGCCCTGCCGTCCCGGCCGTTGACGGTGCCGAAGCCGACGTGATCGAGCCGGCAGGATTCCGCCAGACCCGACCTGCGCGCCGCGCGGAAGACCTGCTCGAAATGCAGCGCTTGCCGCTGATCCACCACATAGAGAATCCGGTTCGCGCGCAGACGCGCAACCCGATCGGCCAGCGTGGCGAGGTCGGTGGTGGCGTAGAGCGCCGCGCCGTCGGCCTTGGCGAGGATGAGCGGCGGCATCGGCTGGCGGTCGTCCGGCTCCGCCACCGCCACCACGATGGCGCCGTCGCTTTCCGCCGCGACGCCGTCCGCGGCGAGCCGGGAGATCAGCGGCGCGATCAATGGGGCAGCATCGGACTCGCCGCCCAAGAGGTCGAAATGCGCCCCCAGCTCATCGAAGTCCCGCTGGAGGGCGGCGAGGGATAGGTCGCGAAAAGCCTGCCAGAGCGCCCGGTATCCGGCACGCCCTGTCTGCAGCTCGGCGGTCGCGGTGCGGGCCGCATCGAGCCGGGCCGGGTCGTCTTTGCAGGCCTTGGCGGCGGCCGGATACATCTCCTCGAGATCGGCGAGCGTCACCGGCGGGACATTCGGATACGGCCCGGCGCAGGCAGCGTCGAAATACGGCAGGCGCGGTTGCCTGATCTCGAGCTCGGAAATGAGCTGGCCCATCTGCAGGCCCCAGTCGCCCAGGTGCACGTCGCTCACCACCTGGTGGCCGCACGAGGAGAGCATGCGCCGCAGGCTCTCGCCGATGACCAGCGAGCGCAGGTGGCCGACATGGAGCGGCTTGGCGACGTTCGGCCCGCCAAAATCGACCACGATCCGCTCCGGCGTCGCCGCCTTCGCGAGGCCGAGATCAGGATCCTGGCCTTGCGCCTGCGCAACCTCCGCCAGGAAAGCCGCGGACAGCCGCATATTCACGAAGCCCGGACCGGCGAGCGAGACCTGCGAGAACTCCGGCCGCGCCGCGAGCGCCGCCGTGATGGCGCTGGCGATCTCCCGCGGGTTCCGGCGAAGCTTCCTGGCCGCCGCCATCGCGCCGTTGCACTGGCGGTCGGCGAGATCGGCCCGGTCCGACACGGTCGAGCGGGCAAGCTCGACCGGGAGATCGAGCGCCGCAAAGGTCTCGATCAGTACCGCATCAATTCGGTGGGCCAAAGAAACCGGAGTTGCGGAAACAGCAGTTGCGGAAACGGTAGTTGTGGAAACGGCAGTCATGGGAGCGCTCCGAGGGATACATCGTGGACCAGAGGCGCAATGACGCAACCGATCGGCTCGATCAGCGGCGCCTCGGCCTCCGAGCTGCGCTCTCGGCGCGGGCCCGCGATGGCATCATCATCGGGAGTTCTCAGGGTGTCCGGTCTCGTTTCCGACCGACCTTCTGCACTTTCCGGAACGAAAAATCAAAGTCGTCGGCTGCGGCACGTCAGGGCCGCCAGGCCATCTTGCGGATCGGCGCGCCGGAGCGCGGGTTGACGTCGGTTCCGGTGACGGTGAATCCCTGCTTCTCGTAGAACCGGATGGCGCGAGCGTTGTCGGCATTGACCGCGAGGTCGAGGCCGGCGGGCGAGAGCCGCTTGGCCTCGGCCAGCAGCGCGTGCGCAATCCGCGAGCCCCATGCCTCCGGGGCGACCACGATCTGATCGAGATAACGGGTCGCCGGATCGACGGTCACGAACCCGACCAGTTGCGCGGCGGATTCGGCAAGCGTGATGGTGGCGGTTCCGACCAGCTCGTTGCGCCAGCGCTGGCGCCACCAGTCGAGCCGCGCCGTGAAATCAAGGTGCGGATAGGCGAGCTGCCAGGTCCGGCGCCACAGCTCGATCGCCGCGTCCTCGTCGGCTGCCTGGTATGCCCGCAGCGTGAACGGCGCCGGCGCTCACCGCTCCGTCAGCTTCAGCTCGATGCGGCGGTTGCGGCTGAAGGCCTCCTCGGTCCGGTCGGTATCGATCGGCTGGAACTCGCCGAAGCCGGCGGCCACCAGCCGCTGCGGCGAGCACACCCTTGCTGACCAGGTATTGCACGACCGAGATCGCGCGGGCGGCCGAGAGGTCCCAGTTCGATTTGAACTGCGCGCCGTTGATCGGGCGCACGTCGGTGTGGCCGTCGACCCGCAGCACCCAGGCGATCTCGCCGGGAATCTTCTTCTCCAGATCGAGCAACGCGGAGGCGAGCCCGTCGAGCTCGAGGCGTCCCTCGGGCTTGAGCACGGCCTGGCCGGTGTCGAAGAACACCTCGGACTGGAACACGAAGCGGTCGCCGACGATGCGGATATCGGGCCGATCGCCCAGGATGGTGCGCAGCCGGCCGAAGAAATCGGAGCGATAGCGCGACAGCTCCTGCACGCGCTGGGCCAGCGCGACATTCAGGCGCTGGCCGAGATCCGAGATCTGGACCTGCGCCTCCTTGTCCTTCTGGACCGAGGCGTCGAGCGCGTCCTGCAGGGCGGCGAGCTGGCGGCGCAGCGCCGCGATCTGCTGGTTGAGCACCTCGACTTGCGCCAGCGCGCGGCCCGAGATGCGCTTCTCGGCGTCGAGCGCGCCCGACAGCTCGGTCACCTTGCCCTGCACGTCGAGCGAGCCGCTGCCGGCGCCTTCGTAGAGGCCCTTGTAAGCGGTCGCGCTCGCTCTCGGTCGCGCGGCAGATTCGGCGTTGAGCTGCGCGAGCTCCTCCTCGGCGCCGACCTTGCCGGACTTCTCCAGCGACAACAGCTCGGTGAGCTGCGCGATCTGGGCGTTGAGGCGGCTGAGCGCGGTGTCCTTGCCGGACACTTCCTGCGTCAGGTAGAACTGCACGACCACGAACACCGTGAGCAGGAAGATGACGCCGAGCAGCAGGGTCGACAGCGCGTCGACGAAGCCGGGCCAGTAGTTCATGCCGCTGTCGCGGCTGCGGCGGGCAAGGGCCATGTTCTGTTACCTGTTGGGCCGCTACTTGCTGCTTGACTATTTGCTGGTGACGACTTGCTGGTGACTATTTGCTGTTGACGTTCTCGCGCACCAGAATCTCCAGCAGGCGGCGGATCTCGCGATGTTGCTCGGCCTGCGAATCGACCCAGTCGCGGATCATCTGTTGCTCGGTGCGCATGTGGTGCACCAGGCCCTGGATCGCTTCCGCCAGATTGGCCATGGCGGTGGTGGCCGCCCGGCTCGATCCGCCTTCGGCGATCACCTCCTTCAGCCGGTCGACCGCCACCCGCATGTCGCCCGGCGCCGCGCCGGCGGCGGCCGCGGCCTCGGTGCTGCCGGCGCCGAGGTCGCGGACCGTGGTGGACAGCCAATCCTCGAGATCGGTGTAGAAGCGGTTCTGCGCCTGGCTGGACTGCAGGTCGAGGAAGCCCAGCACCAGCGAGCCGGCCAGGCCGAACAGCGACGACGAGAACGAGATGCCCATGCCGCTGAGCGGTGCCGCCAGCCCCTCGCGCAGCGAATCGAACGTGGATTGGGCGTCGCCGCCGACCTTGAGGGTGTTGATGACATTGCCGACCGAGCCGACGGTGACGATCAGGCCCCAGAACGTGCCGAGCAGGCCGAGGAAGACCAAGCAGCCCGGTCATGTAGCGGGAGATGTCGCGCGCCTCGTCGAGCCGGGTGGCGATCGAATCGAGAATGCCGCGCATCATGGTCGAGGAGATCGCCATCCGGCCCATGCGGTCGCCGAGGATCGAGGCCATCGGGGCGAGCAGGACCGGCGGCCGCTCGATGGCGAGGCCGGGATCGGCGAGCCGGAAGCCGTTGACCCATTCGACCTCCGGAAACAGCCGGATGACCTGCCGGAAGGTCAGCAGGATGCCGATGACCAGCACGAAGATGATCACCGAGTTGAGCAGCACATTGGACAGGAACGCGATGGCGATCTGCTTGTAGAGGATGACCACCACCAGCGCGCACAGGACCAGGAACACCATCATCCGGACCAGAAAAATCCGGGGCGAGGACAGCTTCAGCGGATCGAGGTCATGCGCCATGGGGAATCGGCCAGCGCTCGTTCAAGGGCGAACACATACTATGACATCGGCAAGCTATGACATAGGCGATGCGAAAGGAAAAAGCAGGATTGGGGCAAAAATGATTGTTGTCCCCGGGAGCTCCGACCGGCAGCACCGGCAACAAGCGCGCGAACTATGTCGGCGGCGTGACCGCGGGCTGGGCGGCAGCTGCCGCTATGGGAGTTCCCTGGCCGGCCATCGCGGCAGCCGCGGGATCGTCTGCGGCGGCAACCAGAAACCGCCGCGGCTCAGGATTTCGCCGCCTTGCTGAGCAGCGCGCCGAAGCTCGCGGTGCATCGCCTCGTTGCCGGCGATCGACGTCGCCGCTGATCCAGGGCGTGTCGCCGGCTCGAGGTCGGTGACAAAGCCGCCGGCCTCGCGCACCAGGATGAGGCCCGCCGGCGATGTCCCAGGGCGAAAGCTGGCGCTCCCAATAGGCGTCGAAACGGCCGGCCGCGACCCAGGCCAGATCGAGCGAGGCTGCTCCGAAGCGGCGCAGCCCCGCCACCTTGGGCTGCACCGCCGCGAGCTCCCGGTTTCCGAGCGCGAGATCGCCGCGTCCCAGATGGGGCAGCCCGCAGGCGACGACCGCGTCGCCCAGCCGCTTGCGCGCCGCCACCCGCAGCCGCTGGTTGTTGAGAAAGGCGCCCTTGCCGCGCTCGGCGGTGAAAAGCTCGTCGCTGATCGGATTGTAGACCAGGCCGGCCACGATCGTGCCCTCGCGCTCGAGCCCGATCGAGATCGCGAAATGCGGAATGCCGTGCAGGAAATTCGAGGTGCCGTCGAGCGGATCGACGATCCAGGTATGGGTTGTCGTCGGTGCCTTCGCGCCGGCCGCCTTCCTCGCCCACGAAGCCGTAGCCCGGGCGCGCCGCCGCCGAGCTCGGCGCACAATATCTCCTCGGCGCGGCGATCGGCGGCGGTGACGAAATTCGCCGGTCCCTTCAGCGAGACCTGCAGGTGCTCGACCTCGCCGAAGTCGCGCTTGAGGGTGCGCCCGGCCTTTTGGGCGGCCTTGATCATGACGTTGAGGAGCGCGGAGCGGAGCATGCGAAGGTTTCGCGGGTCGATGGCGCTTCAGGTCATCCGCGCCGGCGGATGACTCCAAGAGCGACACCATGATGAGCGGCACCATCTGGTAAAGTTCGTGGCGAGCGAGGTGACGGAAGCTCGGCCGCGGGGTCGGGCACGATTGGCCCAGCTCTCGACCATCAAGTCACGATAGCCGGGTGTGGGTCTGCCCGTCGGGCGCCGGCCCGTCAAGAGCGCGGCGGCTTGATCGCCTCGAGCCACGGTTGCGCCGCCTTCTCGCCGGCGGCCTGGACCTCCGGTTTCTGGTCATGCACGAACTCGTCGAGCCTGATATCGCCGTCCCCGCCGGCCTTGGCGATCAGATGCCATTTGATGGCTTGCACCGGGTCGGCCGGCAGCCCTTTGCCGTTCGCCAGCAGATTGGCCAGGCGGTTCTGCGCCACCGGGTTGCCCTTGCGCGCCGCCTTGCGCAGCAGGACGGCGGCGCCGGCTTCGTCCTTGGCGACGCCATTGCCGTTGAACAGCGCGATGCCGAACTCGAGCTCGGCGTCGGTGTTGTCGGCGAGCGCCGCCGAGGCGAGCAGGCGTGCCGCCTGGACCGGGTCCTTGGGCACGCCGCGGCCGTCCTTGTAGAGCGTGGCGAGGGCGTATTGGGCTTCCGGATTGCCGGCCTGGGCGGCGCCGCGAAACAGCTCGGCGGCGCGCGCGAAATCCTGCGGGAACAGCTGGCCTTCGAGATAGAGCAGGCCGAGATCATAGGCGGCCGCCACATGGCCGAGCTTGGCGGCGGCGGCAAGCAGCTTGGTCGCCTCCTCGCGGTTGAGCGGACCGCCGCGCGCCGGACAGCCGGAACATGGCGAGCGCGAACATCGCCTCGCGGTCGCCGCGGTCGGCGGCCTGCTTGTACCAGTCGGCGGCTTTGACGTCGTCGCGCGCCACCCCGAACCCGTTGGCGTAGATCTCGCCGAGCAGCGTCATCGCCTTGACGTCGCTGCTTCTCCTCGACCCGTTTGGTCGCCAGCGACAGGGCGGTGAGGTAATAGCCGCGCTGGAAGGCTCCGAAGGCGAGATCGGGCTCGTGCCCGGGCGTTGCGGGCGTGGCAGTGGCCGCAGCGGCTTCGGCCGGAGCGGGCTTGGCCGCAGCGGGCTTCTGCGGCGCCGGCTTTACGGCAGGCTTGCTGGTCGGCCTGGCTGGCGCCGGCGGACCAGCGTTGCCGGTGCCTGCGTGGTGGGCGCCGGCGGGGCCGGCCCCTGCGGGGCTGGCGTTTGTGCGGACCCGGATGCCGTGAGCCCGGTGGCGAGCCAGGCCGTGAGCAGGGCGGTGGCGGCGTGCCGGGGCGCGCTCATACGACCGCCTCCGGCAACGCCAAGCGTTGCGCCGCCTCGGCGAGCGCCGCCGCCGGCCCGCGGCGGTCCGCGAATATGCAGTCGCCCACCGCGACGAAATCCGCTCCGGCGGCGGCGAGCGCGTTCACCTCGGCAAGCGCTGCCCGCGAATCCGACGCAAGGCGGCTCGAAAATTTCGGCCCACCAGGTCACCCGGTCGGCGACCGCCTCGAACGAGGGGCGGTGTCCGTCCGCTTCGGGCTCGCCGAACAGGACGTAGTCGGCGCCGGCTTCGGCCGCCAGCATGGCGTCGTGGCGGGTGGCGAGCCCGCCGCAGCCGGCGATCCGCTCCGGCTGCAGGGCGGCCCGCGCGGCGTCGAAAGCCTCGATGCCGGTCAGATGCGCGCCGTCGGCGCCCGACGCGGGCCACGATATCCGGATGGCCGGCGATGAGGCAGGCCGCGCCCGCGTTCTGCACGATCGGCACGAGCTTCTTGCCGATGTTGATCAGGCTGCGCTCGTCGCTTCGCCGCCAGGCGCAGCAGCACCGCCGCCACCTCGGCGCCGGCGAGCGCCGCCGCAAGCGTATCCGCGAACCCCGCCGCGTCGGCGATCTCGGGGCTGACCAGATAAAGGCGCGGTTCGGGGCGCCGCGGTTGGGACCTATCGTCTCGGGACGCCATAGCGCAGTCGCTTGCCCCGGCAATCGGGCGGATTTGGGGGCGTTCGATGGTTACCTTTTACCGGCGACCGGTTAAGGATTTCATGCCGCCTTCTTCTCCAGCTCCGATTTCCATTGGCCGCGCGCCGCCAGGCCGTTCATCATGGCGCGATGCGCGAAGGCGCGCTGCGCGGTTGCGACATTCTCGCTCTTTCCGGCCCAGGCCTTTTGCGGCGCCGCCTGCAGGGCGCGGCCATACGAGAAGGTGAGCCCCCAGGGCAGGCCGCCGGTCTTGTTCATGGCGTCGAGATGCGCGGTCGCATCCTCGTCCGATTGGCCGCCCGACAGGAAGGCGATGCCCGGCACCGCTGCCGGCACGCAGGCCTTGAGCACCTGCAGCGGTCTTCTCGGCGACCTCGTCGATGCCGGGCGCGCTTTGCGCTCTTCTTGCCCGCCACCACCATGTTGGGCTTGAGCACCATGCCTTCGAGCGCGACCCGCTGGTCGTAGAGCTGCTCGAACACCCGCTTCAATGTCCATTCGGTGGCCGCGTAGCAGCGGTCGATGTCGTGATCGCCGTCCATCAGCACTTCGGGCTCGACGATCGGCACGATGCCTTCGTCCTGGCAGAGCGCCGCATAGCGCGCGAGCGCATGGGCGTTGGTGTTGATGCAGGTGTGGGTCGGGATGCCGGCCCCGATGTCGATGACGGCGCGCCACTTGGCGAACTTGGCGCCGAGCCCGCGATATTCGACGAGCCGTTCGCGCAGCCCGTCGAGGCCCTCGGTGATGACCTCGTTGGGGCAGAACGGCAGCGGCTTGAGGCCCTTGTCGACCTTGATGCCCGGCAGCGATCCGGCCTTCTCGATGACCTTGACCAGCGGCGTGCCGTCCTTGGCGTTCTGGCGGATGGTCTCGTCGTAGAGAATGACGCCGGAGATGTATTTCGACATCGCCTCGGTCGAGCGGAACAGCATCTCGCGGTAGTCGCGCCGGTTGGCGTCGGTCGACTCGGCGCCGATGGCGTCGAACCGCTTCTTGATGGTGGCCGATGATTCGTCGGCGGCCAGGATGCCGCGGCCCGGCGCAACCATGGCCTCGGCGACTCGGTTGAGCTCAGCGAGGTTCACTTGAAGCCTCCTTCGTGCGTTGGATCGAAAGACTAAGTCCGCGGACTTCAGGGGTCGGCTGGACTTTGCGCTATTTTATCCTCAAAACCTCGACCCCGGGCAATGGCTTGCCTTCCAGCCATTCGAGGAAGGCGCCGCCCGCGGCCGACACATAGGTCATGCGCTCGGTGGTCCCGGCCGTGTTGAGGGCCGCGACCGTGTCGCCGCCGCCCGCCACCGAGACGATCTTGCCGGCGGTGGTGAGCTCGGCCGCCGCCTCCGCGATCTCGATGGTGCCGGTGTCGAAGGGCTCCATCTCGAAGGCGCCGAACGGGCCGTTCCACACCAGCGTCTTCACCCGGCCCAGGACCGAGACCACATGCTCGATGCTGCGCGGGCCGATATCCAGGATCATCTCGTCGGCCGCCACCTCGTCCACCGGCACCACGCGCGAGGGCGCATTGGCCTCGAACTTGCGCGCCGTGACGGCGTCGACCGGCAGCACGATCTCGCAGCTGCGCGGCTGGGCCTTGGCTCAGGATGTCGCGCGCGGTGCCGGCGAGCTCGCGCTCGCACAGCGATTTGCCGACCTCCTTGCCTTGCGGCGGCCAGGAACGTGTTGGCCATGCCGCCGCCGATGATCAGCACGTCGACCCGGGGGATCAGGTTGCCGAGCAGCGCCAGCTTGGTCGAGACCTTGGCGCCGCCCACGATGGCGGCGAGCGGACGCTGCGGCGCGTCCAGCACCCGGTTGAAGGCGGCGAGCTCCGCCTCCATGGCGCGGCCCGCATAGGCCGGCAGGAGGTGGCCGAGGCCTTCGGTCGAGGCATGGGCGCGGTGCGACACCGAGAATGCGTCGTTGACCCAGATGTCGCCGAGCCGGGCCAGCGCGGCCGCGAAGGCGGGGTCGTTCTTCTCCTCGCCGGCGTGGAAGCGGGTGTTCTCCAGGCAGAGGATGTCGCCCGGCCGCATCGCCTTGGCGGCGGCCTCGGCCTGCGGGCCGATGCAGTCGTCCGCGAAGCCGACCGGCCGTCCTAGGATGCGCGCCGTCTCGGCGGCGACCGGGCGCAGCGACTCCTTCGGATCGGGTCCCTTGGGCCGGCCCAGATGCGAGAGCAGGATCACCATGCCGCCCTGGTCGGCGATGCCGATGATGGTGGGCGCCATGCGCTCGATGCGGGTCGCGTCGGTCACCACCCCGTCCTGGATCGGCACATTGAGGTCGACGCGCAGCAGTACGCGCTTGCCCTTCACGTCAGCCTGATCGAGCGTGCGGAAACCAATCATGCCCCTACCAATCACAATTCGGCGCGTCGAAACGGCATCGGACGAAATCGAGCGGAAGGTTCGGAAGGCTCAAGCGGTCGCCGACCAAACATCGGAATGTGCGAACCGCCACATGAATGCTTCGATAGCCCTGATCGCGCCCTCGGCCTCGAAAGCTAGATCAGCTTTCCCATCGCCACCGCGGTGTCGATCATCCGGTTCGAGAAGCCCCATTCGTTGTCGTACCACGACATCACCCGCACCAGCGTGCCGTCCATCACCTTGGTCTGGTCCAGGTGGACGATCGAGGAGCGCGCATCGTGGTTGAAGTCGATCGAGACGTTGGGCCGCTCGGTATAGCCCAGAATGCCCTTGAGCTGCTGCTCGGCGGCGCGCTTGACGGCGCTGTTGATCTCGTCGGCCGAGGTCGCCCGCTTGGCCACGATCTTGAGGTCGACCACCGACACGTTCGGGGACCGGCACCCGGATGGCGACGCCGTCGAGCCGGCCGGCGAGCTCCGGCAGCACCAGGCCGACCGCCTTGGCGGCGCCGGTCGAGGTCGGGATCATGGAGAGGGCGGCGGCGCGCGCCCGGTAGAGATCCTTGTGGAACTGGTCGTGCGAGGGCTGGTCGTTGGTATAGGCGTGCACCGTGGTCATGAAGCCCTTGTCGATCCCGACCGCGTCATTGAGCACCTTGGCGAGCGGCGCCAGGCAATTGGTGGTGCAGGATGCGTTCGACACCACCTTGTGGTCCCGGGTCAGCTTGTCGTGATTGACGCCGTAGACCACGGTGAGATCGACATTGTCGGCGGGCGCCGACACCAGCACGCGCTTGGCCCCGGCGGTCAGATGCGCCGAAGCCTTCTCCTTGGTGGTGAACAGGCCGGTGCATTCGAGCGCGATGTCGACCGCGAGCTCCCGCCACGGCAGCTGCGCCGGATCCCGGATGGCGGTGACCTTGATCGGCCCGATGCCGCAATCCAGGATGTCGCCGGTGACCGTGACCTCGCCCGGAAAGCGGCCGTGCACGGAATCGAACCGCAACAGATGCGCGTTGGTCTCGGGCGGCGCGAGATCGTTGATGGCGACCACCGTGATATCGCTGCGCTTGGCCTCGACGATGGCGCGCAACACGTTGCGGCCGATGCGTCCGAACCCGTTGATGGCAACCCGAACTGACATTTCCCGGCTCCTTGGCGGGCCTGCTTCGGCGTCAAGCCCGCATTACATGCGACGATGGATTGGTAATTGTCGCGGGCCCGCGGCGCAATGGCGCCCGCGACCCGGCCTTCACCTGCGGTTCAATTTGCTTAATGCGGCCTCCGCGACCTTCTCGGCGGTGATGCCGAAATGCTTGTAGAGCTCCTTGGCCGGCGCGCTGGCGCCGAACGTCGGTCATGCCGACGAAGGCGCCGTCCGAGCCGATGATCTCGTCCCAGCCCTGCCGGATGGCGGCCTCGACCGCGACCCGCACCGGCGCGGCGCCGATCATCGTCCTGCCGCTCGGCGGCGGGCCGCGCGCGCAGACAGCTCGAAGCACGGCACCGACACGACGCGCGCCGCCACGCCGCGCCCGTGCAAGAGCTTCTGCGCCTCGACCGCGATCGCGACCTCGGAGCCGGTGGCGAACAGCGAAACCTGCGGCGTCGCCTTGCGCCGGCGCGATCTCGTAGGCGCCGGCCGCGCAGCGGTTGCGCGTCGTCGGCTGCGAGCCGCAGCTGCGGCAGGTTCTGTCGGGTCAGCGCCAGCACGCTCGGGCGGTCATGCGCCGCGAGCGCGAGCTGCCAGCATTCGATGGTCTCGACCGCGTCGCAGGGGCGGAACACCAGGAGGTTGGGGATCGCCCGCAGCGCCGCCAGATGCTCGACCGGCTGGTGCGTCGGCCCGTCCTCGCCGAGGCCGATGGAATCGTGGGTCATCACATGGATCACGCGCACGGCCCATGAGGGCGGCGAGCCGGATGGCCGGACGGCAATAGTCGGAGAAGACCAGAAAGGTGCCGGAGAACGGAATGATCCCGCCATGCAGCGCCATGCCGTTCATGGCCGCCGCCATGCCGTGCTCGCGCACGCCGTAATGGATGAAGCGTCCGCCGTAGTCGGCGGCCGAGAGGATCTTCGATGCCTTTCGGCCTGGTGTTGTTGGAGCCGGTGAGATCGGCCGAGCCGCCGATCATCTCCGGCGCCGCCGCCGTCAAGGCTTCGATCGCGTTCTCCGAGGCGATGCGGCTGGCGATCTCCTTCGGCGCGGCCGCGAGCTTCTCCTTCACGTCGCGCACCGCGGCCGCGATCTTGTCCGGCCGGCAGGTCGCCGCGGATGCGGCGCTCGAATTCGGCGCGCTGCTCGGGCGGCAGCGCGGCGAGACGCTCGAGCCAAGCCTGGCGCGCGCCCTTGCCGCGCTCGCCGGCCCGCCGCCAGGCGGCGCGCACGTCGCGGCGGCATCTCGAAGGCGGGCAGGTCCCAGCCCAGCCGCTCGCGCGCGCCCTTGATCTCGTCGGCTCCCAGCGGCGAGCCGTGGCTCTTCTCGGTGCCGGCCTTGGTCGGGGCGCCGAATCCGATGATGGTGCGGCAGGCGATCAGCGACGGCCGGTCGCAGGTCTTGGCGGCCTCGATGGCGGCCGCGATCGCGTCGGGATCATGCCCGTCGATGCGGCTCGCGGCCCAGCCGGCCGCCTCGAAGCGCTTCACCTGATCGACCGAATCGGCGAGCGAGAGCGGCCCGTCGATCGAGATGCCGTTGTCGTCGAACAGCACGATCAGCTTGCGCAGCCGCAGATGCCCGGCGAGCGCGATCGCCTCCTGGCTGATGCCCTCCATCAGGTCGCCGTCGGAGGCGAGCACGAAGGTCGCGTGATCGACCAGATCGCTCGCCGAACACGGCCGCCAGGTGCCGCTCGGCGATCGCCATGCCGACCGCGTTGGCGAGGCCCTGGCCGAGCGGGCCGGTGGTGGTCTCGATGCCGGGCGTGTGGCCGTATTCCGGATGGCCGGGCGTCAGCGAGCCGAGCTGGCGGAAGCGCTTGATCTCCTCGATCGTCATCTTCTCGTAGCCGAGCAGATGCAGCAGCGCGTAGATCAGCATCGAGCCGTGCCCGGCCGAGAGCACGAAGCGGTCGCGGTCGGGCCAGGCCGGGTCGGCCGGATCGAATTTCAGGAACTGCCCGAACAGCACGGTGGCGATGTCGGCCGCCCCCATGGGCAGGCCGGGATGGCCGGCTTTCGCCTGCTCCACCGCATCCATGGCGAGCGCCCGGATGGCGTTGGCCATGCCCTGGTGCTCGCGCTGGTGCGCCGGATACTGGCGCGGCGCAGCCGCGTCGCGCGCGTGGCGGCCGGTGCGGCAGCTGCCGTGGCGGCGGCTGCGGCGGCCGAGGGGGGCATCGGGATCGGTCATGATGAGCCAAGGCGGGTTGCGGGTTCGAGCCTCTAGCACGGGGCTCGGTGGAGTCAAAGAACGGCGCCGCCGGCGAGGCCGCTCGGCACCGCCGTCATGCACAGGGCAGGGGAGAAAATCTGCGTCCAGCGTTGACGGGCGGCCGTCATCGCACGTAAGCTTCCATTCCTAACTGCTTGCCGCGCATATGATTTTGGTGGCTCAACGTGGGCCGATCAGTGGGGTCGGGCGGCGATGACCGATGCTGGCGCAATTGAAGCTGCTACCAAGCGCCTGATGCTGGCGCTCGAGGGGCTGGAGGCGGCGGCCGAGCGGCGGCGCGAGGCCGATCGCGCCGAGCTCGGTGCTGGCCGATCAGCTGCACGCGCTCGGCGCCGACCGCTCGCGCCTGGCGGCCGATCTCGACGCCGCTGACGGCCCGCGCGCGCGCGCTGGAAACCACCAACCAGGAGGTCGCCCGGCGGCTCGATGCCGCCATCGAGACCATCCGTTCCGTGATCGAGGCAAACGACAGTTGATGTATGCATGCGTCCAGTCGAGCGTGTCATGTCGCAGGTAACCGTCACCATCAACGGCCGCCAGTTCCGCATGGCTTGCGAGGACGGGCAGGAGAGCCACCTGTTGCGGCTCGCCCACGATCTCGATCAGCGCATCGAGCAGGCTGCGCGGCACGTTCGGCGAGATCGGCGACACGCAGGCTCACCGTCATGGCCGCGCTGACGGTGGCCGACGAGCTGGCGGATACCGGCGGCAAGCTGCGCCGCCTGGAGGAGGACCTGGCCGACGCTGCAGGACGCGCGCGCGGCCTCCGCCGAGCGGGCCGAAGCCACCCAGGCCGCGGTCGCCGCGGCGCTCAACTCCGCCGCCGAGCGCATCGAGCAGGTGACCAAGGTGCTCAATCCCAGCCGCGCCGGCGGCGTCACGTCATCGGGATGAGGCGCCGGGCGCGAACGCGGCCGACTTCGCAGAATCGATTTGCGAATCGAGCTCGATCGATCGGTTTGCCAGGTGGCGCCGGGCGCGTGATCGCATTACATTGGCGGGGCGGGGCTGCGGGGTGCGTTAGGAGCATATCCCCGGGGCCTTATCGATCTCACGGGAGCTGTCCCTGTCCGGGCTCGTGGGTCCGGGCACATGGCGCCCACCTACATGTGTAGGGAACCCGGGATCGAACACTCCGACGGCCATCGTGGCTCCGCATTCTTGACTGCCACTCTCGGCACCGCTGCTCCCATCCGGTTCGCCTTGTTCCGGCCGGCGACCTGCCCAACGGCTTTCGCCGGAGGCGCGATCCGTGACCAGCGTCGTGCGTGATCCTCTCCGGCCGACGCCAAGGCCGAGCTGCGGCGCGCAGGCGCTCGCGCGCCGCGACGGCCTGCCCGCGGCGGAGCGCGCAGCCGCCGCCGCAGACGATCGCCGCGCGCGCCTTTCCGGTTGCGGTCGCGCCCGGCACGCATCGTGGCGGGCTTCATGCCGATGAAGAGCGAGATCAATCCGCTGCCGCTGATGCGCAGGCTCGCCGACGCGGGCGCCCGGCTCGCGCTGCCGGTGGTGGCCGGGCGGGGCCAGCCGCTGATCATGCGGGCCTGGGCATTCGGCGAGCCGCTCGCCGCCGGGGTGTGGGGCATCCGCGAGCCGGAGCCCGACCGCGCCCGCGGTCGCGCCCGACATCTTGATCGTGCCGCTTCTGGCCTTCGACCGCGCCGGCCACCGCATCGGCTACGGGGCCGGCTACTACGACATGACGATCGCGGCGCTGCGGGCGCAGCAAGGCCGTGCTCGGCGATCGGGATCGCGTTCGCGGCCCAGGAAATCGCGGCGGTCCCGTCCACCCCCCACGACGCGCCGCTCGATCTCGTGCTAACCGAGCGCGAAGCGATCGATCTGCGGCGGGCGTGAACGCATGCGCATTCTCTTCATCGGCGATATCGTGGGCCGCAGCGGGCGCGCCATCGTGCTCGAGCGGCTGCCGCGGCTGGTGCGCGACTGGCGGCTCGATTGCGTCGTCATCAACGGCGAGAACGCGGCCGGCGGCTTCGGCATCACCGAGGCGATCTATCAGGATCTGCTCGATGCCGGCGCCGACGCGGTCACGCTCGGCAATCACGCCTGGGACCAGAAGGAGGCGCTGGTCTTCATCGAGCGGGCGCCGCGGCTGATCCGTCCCGATCAACTATCCGGCCGGAACGCCCGGGCGCGGCGCCGCCCTGATCGAGACCAAGAACGGCGCGCATGTGCTGGTGATCAATGCCATGGGCCGCATCTACATGGACCCGCTCGACGATCCGTTCGCGGCGGTCGAGCGCGCGCTGGCCGCGCATCCGCTCGGCGCGACCGCGGACGCCATCATCATCGACATGCACGGCGAAGCCACCAGCGAGAAGCAGGCGATGGGCCATTTCTGCGACGGCCGCGCCAGCCTGGTGGTCGGCACCCATACCCACGTGCCGACCGCCGACCATCAGGTTCTGCCGGGCGGCACCGCCTTCATGTCGGACGTCGGCATGACCGGCGACTACAATTCGGTCATCGGCATGGCCAAGGACGAGCCGCTCAACCGGTTCCTGCACCGCATTTCCACCAGCCGCTTCGAGCCGGCGCTCGGCGAGGCGACCCTGTGCGCGGTGGCGGTCGAGACCGACGATGCGACCGGCCTCGCGCAGGCGCATCGCCGGCGGTGCGGCTGGGCGGCCGGCTCGAGCAGGCGCGGCCGGCGTTCTGGGAGTAACTTTATTTCTGCGGCGCTCCGTCCTATAAGGCGCCGGCTTCAATCAATTTCATCGAAGACTTTTTATCGCAGATCGACTCATCCGGCTGGCGCGAAGCGATCCGGGATTGGCGCGCCGGCCGATCGTGCAGCCGAACAGACGGAACCAGGGCCATGGCCGGACATTCACAGTTCAAGAACATCATGCACCGCAAGGGGCGGCAGGACGCGGTCAAGTCCAAGCTGTTCGGCAAGCTGGCGCGCGAGATCACGGTCTCCGCCAAGATGGGATTGCCCGATCCGGGCATGAATGCGCGGCTGCGCGCCGCTATCATCGCGGCCCGCGCCGAGAACATGTCGAAGGACAGTATCGAGCGCGCCATCAAGAAGGCGACCGGCAGCGAGGCGGAGACCTACGACGAGATTCGCTACGAGGGCTATGGGCCGGGCGGCGTCGCCGTCATCGTCGAGGTCTTGACCGACAATCGCAACCGCACCGCCGGCGAGGTGCGCTCGATCTTCACCAAGAGCGGCGGCAACCTGGCCGAGACCGGCGCGGTGTCGTTCATGTTCGATCATCTCGGCGTGGTGGAGTTCGACGCCAAGGTGGCGAGCCCCGACGCCATGCTGGAGGCCGCCATCGATGCCGGCGCCGAGGACGTGATGTCGGGCGAGGGCGGCCACGAGATCTACACCACGCCCGATCAACTCGGTACCGTCGCCAAGGCGCTGGAGGCCAAGTTCGGCGAGCCGCGCAAGACCGCGCTCACCTGGAAGCCGCAGAATACGGTGCCGGTCGACGACGAGCAGGGCGAGACCGTGGTCAAGCTGATCGAGAGCCTCAACGAGCAGGACGACGTGCAGAACGTCTACGCCAATTTCGAGATTTCCGACGCCCTGATGCAGCGGCTGAGCGCCTGAGGCGGCCGCCGGCGTCTGCCGTGGAGGGTTTGGTTTGCATGGAGTCACCCCGTGCGTCATGGCCGGGCATAGCCCGCGCGCCGGCTAAGGCGCCGGAAGACGGGCGTAAGCGCCCTTTTGTCCCGGCTACCTACGTCTTGCTTTGCGGCGCAAGGCGTGGGTGCCCGACACAAGGCCGGGCATGACGACGGAGATGCTGTGCATCAACGCGACCGACCTGCCCTAGAGTAGCGCCCTAGGCGCCGGGACCCGCCGGGGTTATCAACGCGTCGATATGGGACGCCCGATTCGCATTCTCGGCATCGACCCGGGGCTCCGCCGCACCGGCTGGGGCATGATTGCGATCGAGGGCAACCGGCTCATGTTCCTGGCTTGCGGCTCGGTGCCCACGCAAGACGGCGCCGCCCTGGCGCTGCGACTTCTCGCCATTCACGACGGCTTGCGGCGGGTGGTCGCGGAGCATGCGCCCGACGAGGCGGCGGTCGAGGCTACCTTCGTCAACAAGGATGCCTCCGCCACCCTCAAGCTCGGCCAGGCGCGCGGCATCGCCATGCTGGTGCCGGCGATCGCCGGCCTGTCGGTCGCCGAATATGCCCCCAATCTGGTGAAGAAGACCATCATCGGGGTCGGCCACGGCGAGAAGGCGCAAATCCGCATGATGATCGGGGTGCTGCTGCCCAAGGCCGATCCGCGCACCCATGACGCCGCCGATGCGCTCGCCATCGCGATCACCCATGCGCACCATCGGCAGAGCATCCTCATACAGGCGGCAGCCCGATGATCGGCAAGCTCAAAGGCATCATCGATTCCTACGGCGAGGACCACGTCATCCTCGATGTCAACGGGGTCGGCTATCTGGTGCACTGCTCGACCCGCACCCTGCAGGCACTGCCGGCGACCGGCGAGGCGGTGGTCCTGGCGATCGAGACCCATGTGCGCGAGGACCAGATTCGCCTGTTCGGGTTTCTGCTCGACGGCGAGCGCGAATGGTTTCGGCTGCTGCAGACCGTGCAAGGCGTCGGCACCAAGGTGGCGCTCTCGATTCTGGGCACCCTCAACCCCGCCGATCTCGCCTCCGCCATCGCGCTGCGCGACAAGGCCATGGTGGCGCGCTCGCCCGGCGTCGGGCCGAAAGTGGCGGAGCGGATCGTCACCGAGCTCAAGGACAAGGCGCCCGCCTATGCGGAGCTCGACCCGGCGGTCGTGCGCCTGTCCGGCGAGCTCGACGCGCGGCGCGCCCCGCAGCCGGTGTCGGACGCGGTCTCCGCCCTGGTCAATCTCGGCTACGGCCAGCCGCAGGCCGCCGCCGCCATTGCGGCGGCATCGCGCGCCGCCGGCGAAGGGGCGGACACCAAGAGCCTGATCCGGCTCGGCTTGAAGGAGATCGCCAAGTGAGCGCGGCGCTTCGCCAGGCGCCGGGCCTCGCCGCGCGCATCGGCCGGCTGATCGCGGTGGTGCTGGTTTTCCTGCTGCTTGCTCCGCCGATCGGCGCGCTGATCTGGGTCGCCTTGCTGGTCGGCATCGGGCTGCCGCCCGAATGGGAGGCGACGGAAGTGGACCGCCATTGGGCCACGGTGCTCGGCCTCATCTATGCGGTGCCGATGAGCTATTATTTCGGCGCCGCGCCGGCGGCCGTCGGCGGCCTGGTGATCGGCTTCTGGCAATCCTTCGTGGGCCGCGCCGGCTGGCCGCTCGCGCTCGGCACCGGGCTCCTGGTCGCCATCGCGGTGCTCGACCGCAGCGGCCAGCGCGCCTTTGTGGCGACGCCCGACCAGAGTCCGTTCCCGGAATATTCGGCGGTCGTGATCCTGGCCTGCTTGATCCCGATCCTGCTGTGCTGGGGGCTGGTGCGTGGCTGGTACGTCGCCCCGGGTCTGAAGGAGATTGCCAGGTGAGCGCCGCCGTAGACACAAGGCCGAGTCCGGCCGCTCGCCTCGGCCGGCTGCTCGAAATTGTGCTGATATTTGTCGTGCTGGGTCCCCCGATCGGTTTCTTCGTCTGTTTGCCGTTGCTGGCTATCAGCGCTGGAGATTTGCCCTCGGCGCTCTTCGCCGTGCTGTTCGTCATGCCGCTTAGCTACATTTACGGAGCGCCGCCTGCTGCATTGGCGGGTGTCGCGATCGGCATCAAGCAGGCGTTCTTTGGCCGCAGCACTTGGCCGATGGTATGCGCCGTCGGGTTGATTGCCGGTCTCGTGTTTCTCAAGGGCGTCGACGCCTTCGATCCCGGCGCGGCCTTCCAGGCGCGAATATTCGACGGTGCCGCTGTGCCGTTGTTTCCGGCGCTCGCGATGCTGACTTGCTTGGTGCCGACCTTGCTGTGCTGGCGGCTCGTGCGACGTCCATATTTCGCGCCGCCGTCCTGCATGGGTGCCGCGCCATGACGACACCGCCGCGCCGGCTGGTCACCCCTGAACGCCGCGAGGACGACACGGCCGAGGCTTCGCTGCGGCCGCAGCGTCTGTCCGAGTTCGTCGGCCAGGAGCAGGCGCGGGCCAATCTGGCGGTGTTCATCGAGGCTGCCCGCACCCGCCAGGAAGCCCTCGACCACGTGCTGTTCGTCGGGCCGCCCGGGCTCGGCAAGACCACGCTGGCGCAGATCGTGTCGCGCGAATTGGGCGTCAACTTCCGCTCCACCTCGGGGCCGGTCATCGCCAAGGCGGGTGACCTCGCGGCGCTCCTTACCAATCTCGAGGATCGCGACGTGTTGTTCATCGACGAGATCCACCGGCTCAACCCTGCGGTCGAGGAAATCCTCTATCCGGCCATGGAGGATTTCCAGCTCGACCTCATCATCGGGGCCGGCCCGGCGGCGCGCTCGGTGAAGATCGATCTGGCGCGCTTCACGCTGGTGGGTGCCACCACCCGGGCCGGGCTTCTCACCAATCCGCTGCGCGACCGCTTCGGCATCCCGATCCGGCTCAACTTCTATTCCGAGCCCGAGCTCGAGCAGATCGTCAACCGCGGGGCGCGCGTGCTCGGCATCGGCATGACGCCGGATGGCGCCAACGAGATCGCACGCCGCGCCCGCGGCACCCCGCGCATCGCCGGGCGGCTGTTGCGGCGGGTGCGCGACTTCGCGCTGGTCGACGGCGCCGCCACCATCGACCGCGGCGCGGCGGATCGTGCCCTGACCCAGCTCGAGGTCGACGCCGCCGGCCTCGACGCCATGGATCGCCGCTACCTGAGCACGGTCGCGATCAGCTATGGGGGTGGCCCGGTCGGAATCGAGACCATCGCGGCCGCCCTGTCGGAGCCGCGCGATGCCATCGAGGAGATCATCGAGCCGTTCCTGATCCAGAAGGGCTTCATCCAGCGCACCCCGCGCGGCCGGCTCTTGACCTCGCACGCGTTCCGTCACCTGGGCCTGGCCGAGCCGGCGCGCGATCCCGCCCAGTTCGGCCTGTTCGGGCAGAGCGAGGAAGAGTGACTTGGGCCACGCGGCGGTGCGCGCCAGAGCGGTTTCGGTCGAATCGATCCAATTCGGCGTCATTGCCGGGCTTGACCCGGCAATCCATTTTCTTGCGAAGAAAATGGACCCGCGGGTGACGATGGAAATGAATCCATCCGACCGAAACATGCTCTAATCGATGAAGAGTTCCGGCGATGAATAACCTTGACGGCGAGCTCCGCGGCGGCCGCCATGTGATGCAGGTGCGGGTCTATTACGAGGACACCGATTTTTCCCACCATGTCTATCACGCCAGCTACCTGCGCTTCATGGAACGGGGCCGAACGAACTACCTGCGTTTACTCGGCGCCGCACAACGCGCTCTGTTCGAAGAAACGCAGAACGAGGCACCCGGCTTCGCGTTCGTGGTACGCTCGATGGCGATCGATTTCTTCAAGCCGGCACTCATGGACGATGTGCTGGAGATCGTCACGCTGCCACAGGAGGTGCGGGGAGCGTCGATCACCTTGCTGCAGCAGTGCAGGCGCGGTGACGAGCTTCTGGTCGAGGCGCGCGTGCGGGTCGCCTTCGTCTCCGGTGGCAAGGCGCAGCGCATACCGAAGCCTTTGCGCCTCGCCATGGAGGAGGGTCGAGTGCAGGTTGCGCAAGTGCCTCATGGGCACGAAGGGTAAGTGTCTTGGGCCCTGTACTCTTAAACGGAACGCTGCACGCGCGCGCTTGTCTGCTTTTCTCCCGGCAGCGGTGTGGAAGCGGATATGGGCAACAGGCCCGCAGCGGGCCAGAAGCGGACTTGCAGGCGACAGCAAGCGGGGGTTCATCGCAGTCTCTTTGTAGCTATGCCCCTTCAGCGATGCGAAACAAGCTCGACGCCATCACCATCAGCATGAGGATAAGACTGAGAGCGAAGGACGCACGGACCAGCCAAGTCAAAAATGTCAATTGTCGATCCTTGACGGCCCTATATTGATTGCTGAACAGCACAAATCCGATTGTGCGCAAACCAGCAACATACCATTCAATTAGGCCACCAAGCTCGCGTCGTCGGGCATCCAAGAGCACGTCCCAAAGGATGAATCCGCCTAGGTTTGTCCAAGTCGTCGTATAAACGCGGCGAAGGTATGTGGTCAGGAAAGTGAAAGCGCCGAGGTAGATGAGGATGCTTGACGTCAGCACAGAGAGGAAGATTGGATTGCTGAAGTAAATCATGGCTCCATCCCGAAGGATCGGTGTCTTCGGTAAGAATATCGAATCGGAGAGCGACCGTCAGCGGCCCGAAAAGGCAATTCTGCAACGCCCTCAGGCCGTGTGAGGACCGCTCAGGGTCGGAAGCCGGAGACGCGCTTGCTGATATAGGGGACTATGATGCCTGGAGGCCCAAAAAGCTAGGAAGCGCCCTGCCGGCGTGAACCGAGACATCTACGGCACAAAGGCGCAGCTTGACTGGGCCACCCAAATCAGTGGATTTAGGAAATCGAAACTCGCGAGCTGCGCCCGATCCCGGCGTGCCAGAACTCGGGGTTATTTTCTGCCAAGCAAATCGAACCCCGGCTTGCGGCCGTAGGATCACGCCGGATCTGCAATTGAACCGACGCTAGCAGGTTTGCTCCAGGTCTGTGCACGATGCATGGCTCCGCCGGCATCCCGAGTACGTTCCATTGTTTCCGTACTGTATTTTCAATCCAACTGCTCGCCGCAGCCATGCATTTCTGTTTGGTTCCTCGCGGGCCACGAGCCCCCGGGCCCTGGCGCATTCCAATCCGGGCCCGGAAGCGAGCCCGGGCTGCCGTGCTGTCATTTTGGCCGAGCAATTTCGATTTCATGAGTGAAAACAACGGCGGGACGAATCACCTGTGCCACCCCGGCTGCGCCGCCGATTCTCGAGGCGCTCCGCCCCCGCTATTCCGGACCGCCTTGCGTGCAAATGCCGCCTTTCCCGGTAACCGCGCCTTAACCACCTGCGGCGCCTGTTAGGCCCGCAATGACCGGTCGGGTGCCCTAGTTTGGACATGTTTGGCGCTGAACTCGTTGCCGTGCCGGTGGTGGACGGCGCGGTTTTTCGTGCACTTTTGGGTTCGGCGGAGCGCCGGTTGACGCTCCCGGCCGCCTCCTTTTGGTCCCCACGGCCACTTGTCCACAGGCCGCGCAGGCCGGTTCCGTGCCGGAGAGCCGAGAAGGATAGCCGATGAATCCCGCCGACCTGCCGCAGATCGGGCTCAGCTCGTCGGATCTTTCGCTGCTCACGCTGTTCCTGCAGGCCCACTGGATCGTCAAGACGGTGATGATCGGGCTCCTGGCATGCTCGGTCTGGGTCTGGGCGATCGCAATCGAGAAGACCCTCCTGCACATGCGCATGCGCAAGGCCATGGACCGCTTCGAGCAAGCGTTCTGGTCCGGCCAGTCGCTGGAGGAGCTCTATCGTTCGCTGTCGGCGCGGCCCACCCATTCGATGGCGGCCCTGTTCGTGGCCGCGATGCGGGAATGGAAGCGCAGCCTGGAGGGCGAGGGGCGCTCGTTCGCGGGCCTGCAGATGCGGATCGGCAAGGTGATGGACGTGACCATCGCGCGCGAGGTCGAGCTCCTGGAGCGGCGCCTCCTGGTGCTGGCCACGGTCGGTTCCACCGGCCCGTTCGTGGGTCTGTTCGGCACCGTCTGGGGCATCATGACCAGCTTCCAGTCGATCGCCGCCTCCAAGAACACCTCGCTGGCGGTGGTCGCCCCCGGCATCGCCGAGGCCCTGTTCGCGACCGCAATCGGTCTCGTGGCCGCCATACCGGCGACGATTTTCTACAATAAGTTCGCGTCCGAGGTGAACAAGCAGGCCCAGCGCCTGGAGGGGTTCGCGGACGAGTTCTCGGCGATCCTGTCGCGCCAGATCGATGAGCGCGGCTGAGGTCCCGGAACGGTGAGGGTGTGAGCCATTGAGGGCTGAGCCATGGGGATGAGCGGGACCGGCGCGGTGGATGCGGGCCGCCGGCGGCGGCGCCGCCGCGGTGTCATGAGCGAGATCAATGTGACCCCCATGGTGGACGTCATGCTGGTGTTGCTCATCATCTTCATGGTCTCGGCGCCGCTGCTCACCGTCGGGGTGCCCATCGACTTGCCGCAATCCCAGGCCAAGAGCCTGGACCAGGACAAGGAGCCGCTGACACTGTCGCTCAATGGCCAGGGAAAGGTCTTCCTGCAGAATACCGAGATCGGGCTGGAGGAGCTGGTTCCCAAGCTCAAGGCCATCTCCGACGCCCGGGGCGGCGGTTTCGACGAGCGCATTTATGTGCGTGGCGACCACAAGGTCGATTACGGTACAGTGATGAAGGTCATGGGGCGCATCTCGGGGGCCGGCTTTCACCGGGTGGCGCTGGTGACCGAGGTCGAGCAGGGGCCGTGAGCGACCAGGCAGACGGGACGTAGGCGGGGATGAGAACGGGCCTCACCATATCGGGCGCCGGGCACGCAGCCGTGCTGCTGTGGAGCGTGCTCGCCCTGGTGGCCAAGCCCTATCATGTCGATCAGACCCAGGCGCTGCCGATCGACGTGATCTCCTCGAGCGAGTTCGCGCAGATGACCAACGGCGCCAAGAACGCGCCTCAAATCGAAACGCCCAAGCCCATCGCCGAAAAGGTCGCCGAGGCGACGCCGGTCGCCGATCCGACCGCCAAGCTCGCCAAGACGGAGATCAAGGCCGCTACCGACGTGCGGGCGCCCGAGCCCAAGCCGCCAGAGCCGAAGGTCAAGAAACCGCCGCAGCCGCCGGCGCAAACCGATCCGATCGCGGAAGCCCTGAAAAAGGACGAGATCAAGAAGCCCGAGCCCAGGAAGCCGGATCCCAAGCCGCCGACGCCGCCCAAGAAGCTGGCCCAGCAGGAGCCGGCGCCCGCATTCGATCCCCGCGAGGTCAAGGCACTCCTCGACAAACGCGATGCGCAGCGCGTCGCCTCCGCCGGCAATGAGATCAGCAACACCGTCGCGCTCGGAGACTCGAAAGGCTCGGCCGGGCAATTGAGCCAATCCGAGGTCATGGCCCTGCGGCGCAAGCTGCAGGATCTGTGGAGCCCGCCCGCCGGCGCGAGAGATCCGCAGGAGCTGACCCTCGAGGTCGAGATCCAGCTCAAGCCCGATGGCACCCTCTCGGCTGACCCGAGGGTGCTCACCGGAGGCAGCAGCCCGCTGTTTCAGGCCGCCAAGGAAAGCGCGCTGCGCGCTGTCTATCGCGGAGTGCCCTACACCATGCTCCGGCCTGAGCATTACGACCTCTGGAAGGACGTGGTGGTCACCTTCGATCCCCAATTCATGAGCGGCAATTGAGCGCAATTGAATCCGGCGACCAGCGAGACGGCGATCCGATGACCCAGCACAACGCGACATCGAGCATTAGTTGGTTGAATCGCCGGCGTGCCCTCCTGCTGGGGGCGGGCACGGCCGCGGGTGCGCTTGCCGGCCTGAGGCCGCGGCCGGTGGCAGCGGCCCTGCGCCTCGACCTCAACCAGGGTAACTTCCAGCCGATCCCGATCGCCCTGCCCGATTTCGTCGCCAGCGGCGAGGCGGAAACCGCCCGCGACGTCACCCAGATCATCGCCGCCAATCTGCAGCGCTCGGGCCTGTTCGTGCCGATCGATCCGGCCGCCTATATCGAGCGCAACCCCAATTTCGATTACCCGCGCTTTCCGGACTGGCGCCAGATCAACGCGCAGGCGCTGGTCACCGGCCGCTTGAGCCCGGATGCGGGCCGGCTCAAGGCCGAGTTCCGGCTGTGGGATGTGTTCGCCGGCCAGCCGCTCGCCGGCCAATCGCTGTCGACCTCGCCGGAGAACTGGCGGCGCATCGCCCACATCATCTCCGATCTCATCTATGCGCGGCTGACCGGCGACAAGGGCTATTTCGACAGCCGCATTGTGTTCGTCGACGAGTCGGGGCCGAAGGAACGCCGGGTAAAGCGCCTGGCCATCATGGACCAGGATGGCGCCCAGGTGCGCTATCTCACCCGCGGCGAGGATCTGGTGCTCACGCCGCGCTTCTCGCCCACCACCCAGCAGATCACCTACATGTCCTACGGGCAGGGCGAGCCGCGTGTACTGCTGCTCAACATCGAGAACGGCCAGCGCGAGATCGTCGGCAATTTTCCCGGCATGTCGTTTGCGCCGCGCTTCTCGCCCGAGGGCCAGCGGGTGATCATGAGCCTGCAGCAGGGCGGCAACGCCAATCTCTATGTGATGGACCTGCGCTCCAAGGCGACGACGCGGCTCACCGACACGCCGGCGATCGACACCGCGCCCAGCTATTCGCCCGACGGTGCGCGCATCTGCTTCGAGTCCGACCGCGGCGGCCGTCCGCAGATCTACGTGATGGGGGCCGGCGGCGGGCCCGCGCAACGCATCAGCTTCGGTGAGGGCATCTACTCGACCCCGGTGTGGTCGCCGCGCGGCGACTACATCGCGTTCACCAAGCAGAGCGGCGGCAAGTTCGCGATCGGGGTCATGCAGCCGGACGGGCAGGGCGAGCGTTTGCTCACCGAGGGTTTCCACAACGAGGGGCCGACCTGGTCGCCGAACGGCCGCGTCCTGATGTTCTTTCGCGATGCGGGCGGCAACGGCGGCGGCCCGGGCCTGTTCACGGTCGATGTCACGGGCAGGAACGAGCAACGCACCCCGACGCCCAGCTTCGCGTCCGATCCGGCCTGGTCGCCGCTTCTGTCCTGACGCTCGTGTCCTGAAAATGTGCACCGCCGGAGCAGGCGCGCCCCGATACCGGTGACAAAAGCTGCTCCGCGGCCCTGAAGGTGCCGCAATTCACCTAGTATTAACCACACCAAATGCTTTCCCCGCGATGATCGCATTTGAACCACTCCAGCAAGGCCTCATCAAGGTTGACGGAACCTTCGCTTAACCAGGATTAGCTAGACCAGCGGCTGGTCCGGTCATCAAGCAAGAATGGAGGCACCGGAATGATGAATGTATCGCGTAATTTCCGCGCCGCGAAGATCGCAGCCGTAATCGCGGCCGCGTTGGCAATGGGCGCCTGCGCCAAGAGTCCCGCCAGCGAGGACGTTGGAGCATTGGCCAACGCGAGCGCCGCCACGCCGGGCAGCCAGCAGGATTTCGTGGTCAATGTCGGCGACCGGGTGTTCTTCAGCTCCGATTCCTCGGAGCTGACGCCGCAATCGATCGCCACCCTGGACAAGCAGGCGCAGTGGCTGCGCAGCTACGCCCAGTACACCTTCACGGTCGAGGGCCATGCCGACGAGCGCGGCACGCGCGAATACAATATCGCGCTCGGTGCCAGGCGGGCGCAGGCGGTGCACGACTATCTGGTCTCGCGCGGCGTGCAGGCGCATCGCATGCACACGATCTCATACGGCAAGGAGCGGCCGGTCGCGGTCTGCGACGACATCTCGTGCTGGTCGCAGAATCGCCGTTCGGTGACGGTGCTCAACGCCAGCTCCTGAAGATCGAAGAGATAAAGTGGGGAAGGGAACAACCGGCGCCTCGCGGCGCCGGTTGTGCTTTGTGGGCCACCCCTTGCGGGACGATGCGTGCGACATTTTCCGCAGCTTTCCCGTTTTCGGCTGATGGGAGACCGCTCTAAAGTCACAATTAGGACGCAGGATTTCCCATGTTGCGGGGTGCAACCCTCGCCGCCGGATCACCGCATATCAACAGCGCATATCAACAGCCAGTCATGCCTATGACCACTAGCTCGCCGACCGGTCTCTCCTCACGCAGCGCGCTCCGCGTCGCGCTCACCGCCGCCGCCATCATCCTGGCAGGCTCCGCGGCCGCCTTCGGCCAAGCCGCGGGCGATGGCTCGCCCGGGTTCCTCGACGGCTTGTTCGATCGCGGCGGTGATGCGGCGCCGGCCCGCCGGGATCGGCTCGCGCAGTCGTCCGCCAGCGAGCTGAGCGTGCGCATCGATCGTCTGGAAGCCCAGATCCGGCAGATGACCGGGGTGATCGAGGAGCTGCAGTACCGCAATCAGCAATTGGCCGAGCAGCTGCGGCGCATGCAGGGGGACCCGGGCGCGCTGCAATCCTCCACCCAGCCGCGCCCGGTCGGCCCCACCATGGTGGCCCCGAGCGGGGTGCCGACAGCCGGCCGGCCAGCCCCCGGATCGGCCCAAAGTCCGGCCCAAGGCCAGGCCCCGAGCCGGCGCGGCGACGCCTTCGATCCCAACCAGAACCCGGCCGCGCCCGGCGCGCCCAGAACCCTCGGCGCGCTTCCGGTGGGGCCGGGCGCGCCGAATCAGCCGCCCGACCAGGTGGCGGCAGAGGAGCCGCCGCCGATCGCCCCGGGTGCCCGGTCGGTCGGCGAGCCGCTCAATCTTTCCAACCTGAGCGGCAACGCGGGTCCGGAGGCCATGCCGCCGGGCGGCTTACCGCCGCCTCCCGAGGGGCGCGGCACCCAGACGGCGACGCTGCCGCCATCGGAGAGCCCGAAGGATTACTATGACCTCGCCTACGGCTATATCCTGCGCAAGGACTATGCGTTGGCGGAGGATGGATTCCGCACCTTCCTGCGCAAATATCCCAGCGACCGGATGGCGCCCGAGGCGCAATACTGGCTCGGCGAAAGCCTGTTCCAGCGGCAGCGCTTTCGCGATGCCGCCGAAGCCTTCCTGAATGTCTCGACCAAATACGAATCCACCGCCAAGGCGCCCGACGCGCTGTTGCGGCTCGGCCAGTCGCTCGCGGTGCTGGGCGAGAAGGAAGCCGCCTGCGCGTCGCTCGGCGAAGTGCTGCGCAAATATCCCCGCGCGGCCCTCGGCGTGAAGCAGGGCGTCGATCGGGAACAGAAGCGTGACGGCTGCTGAGCAGGCCGCGCCGGTCTCCGCCGCCGAGGCGAGCGCGTTGTTCGCCGGCCTTGCGTCCGCTCCCGCGCTGCTGCTGGCGGTTTCCGGCGGTCCCGATTCCACCGCCCTCATGGTGCTGGCGGCGCGCTGGCGCGCCGGCTTGCGGCGCGGCCCGCAGCTCGTCGCCGTCACCATCGATCATGCGCTACGCGCCGCCTCGGCGCGGGAAGCGCGTGCCGCCAAGCAGCTGGCCTCGCGCCTGGGCATCCGCCACCGCACCATGCGCTGGACCGGCGACAAGCCGGCGACCGGTTTGCAGGAGGCGGCACGTATGGCGCGCTACCGTCTGCTGGCGGTCGCGGCACGTGCCGCCGGCGCCGGCCATGTCCTGACCGCGCACACGCTCGACGATCAGGCCGAGACCGTGCTGTTGCGCATGGCGCGCGGCAGCGGCATGACCGGGCTCGCCGCCATGGCACGCGAGACCATTCTCATCGAGCCGGATCGTCCGGGCCCGGCCCGGCGCACCCGTGCCGCCGGTGTTGCTCCGCTGCGGCTGCTGCGTCCACTGCTCGAGCTGCCGAAGGCGCGCCTCGTCGCGACGCTCGAGGCCGGCCGCATCCCGTTCTGCGACGATCCATCCAATATCGATCCGCGCTTCACGCGCGCGCGGTTGCGGGAGCTGATGCCGGTGCTCGCCGGCGAAGGATTGGACGCCGGACGGCTCGCGCTGCTGGCGCGGCGGCTGCGGCGTGCCGAGGCCGCGATCGAGTTTGCGGTAGGGGTCGCGGCCGGCGCGGTATCCGATGCGGCCTGGACCGACGGAGCGCCGATCCTGCTCAATGCCGAAAAATTCATCCGGCTGCCTGCCGAGGTGGCGTTGCGCGTGCTCGGCCGCGCCATCGTTCATGCGGCCGGCGAGCTGCCGCTGCGGCTCGGTCGGCTCGAGGCCCTCTACGGCACGCTCGTCCCATCGAGTTCCGCACGGCTGCGACAAATTCGCGTGCGCCGCACGCTTGCGGGCGCGTTGATCACCCTCAAGGGCGGCCGGCTCACCATCGAGCGCGCCCCGCCGCGTGCGAGCCCGCGAGCCGTAAGGGCAACTGCATAGCCGCTGCATGGCAGCCCGGCCGCATAGCAAGCAGCCCGGCTGCATGGCAGCCCGGCTGCAATAGCAGCCCGGCCTTAACCACGCCCCGATATGGGCTGCGCCGCGGTCCCGAGGCGGGCTAGGGTGAGAAACAGTCGGGCGGTTCCCTTGGCAGGAGGCCGGCCGACACCTAGATTGTGGCGGGACGGACGTGAATCGGCCACGTCTCATGGATATTAGTAACCCGGTAAGCCGAGAGCATCGCCAGTCGCCGGCATATCCGATGCGCCTGCGGATCGGGGATGGACACAAGGGACGCGAGGCATGAACGCCCATCTGCGCAATCTAGCCCTCTGGGTCATCATCATCCTGTTGCTGCTGGCGTTGTTCACGCTGTTTCAGAATCCGAGCCAGCGCACTGCGTCGTCCGACATCTCGTTCTCGCAGCTGCTCAATGCGGTCGATGCCGGCGACGTGCGCGATGTGGTGATCCAAGGGCCCGAGATTCACGGCACCTACAAGGACGGCCACAGCTTCCAGACCTATGCGCCCAATGATCCGAGCCTGGTGCAGAAGCTCTACCAGAAGAACGTCAACATCACCGCGCGGCCGCAGCAGAACGACGTGCCCTGGTTCGTCTCGGTCCTGATCTCGTGGCTGCCGATCGTGGCGATGATCGGGGTGTGGATATTCCTGTCGCGGCAGATGCAGGGCGCCGGCGGCAAGGCGCTCGGCTTCGGCAAGTCGCGCGCCAAGCTCCTGACCGAGGCGCATGGCCGCGTCACCTTCGAGGACGTGGCCGGCGTCGACGAAGCCAAGCAGGACCTGCAGGAGATCGTCGAGTTCCTGCGCGATCCCGGCAAGTTCCAGCGGCTCGGCGGGCGAATTCCGCGCGGCGTGCTGCTGGTCGGACCGCCCGGCACCGGCAAGACCTTGCTGGCGCGCGCCATCGCGGGCGAGGCCAACGTTCCGTTCTTCACCATCTCGGGCTCCGACTTCGTCGAGATGTTCGTGGGCGTCGGCGCGAGCCGCGTGCGCGATATGTTCGAGCAGGCCAAGAAGAACGCCCCCTGCATCATCTTCATCGATGAGATCGATGCGGTCGGCCGTCACCGCGGTGCTGGCCTCGGCGGCGGCAACGACGAGCGCGAGCAGACCCTCAACCAGTTGCTGGTCGAGATGGACGGCTTCGAGGCCAACGAAGGCATCATCCTGATCGCCGCCACCAACCGGCCCGATGTGCTCGACCCGGCGCTGCTGCGTCCGGGCCGCTTCGACCGGCAGGTGATCGTGCCCAATCCGGACGTGGTCGGGCGCGAGCAAATTCTCAAGGTGCATGTGCGCAAGGTGCCGATGGCGCCCGACGTGAACCTCAAGACCATCGCGCGGGGCACCCCCGGCTTCTCCGGCGCCGACCTGATGAACCTGGTCAACGAGGCGGCCCTGATGGCGGCGCGGCGCAACAAGCGCATGGTCACCCAGGGCGAGTTCGAGGACGCCAAGGACAAGGTCATGATGGGGGCCGAGCGCAAGTCGCTGGTGATGACGGAGGAGGAGAAGCTCCTCACCGCCTATCACGAAGGCGGCCATGCGCTGGTGGCGCTCAACGTCAAGGCCACCGATCCGGTGCACAAGGCCACCATCATTCCGCGCGGGCGCGCGCTCGGCATGGTCATGCAGCTGCCCGAGCGCGACAAGCTCTCCATGAGCCTGGAGCAGATGACCTCGCGGCTCGCCATCATGATGGGCGGCCGGGTGGCGGAGGAGCTGGTGTTCGGGCGCGAGAAGGTGACCTCGGGCGCGGCTTCCGACATCGAGATGGCGACCAAGCTGGCGCGCATGATGGTGACCCGCTGGGGCCTGTCCGAGGCGCTCGGCACCGTCGCCTACGGGGAGAACCAGGACGAGGTCTTCCTCGGCTATCAGGTGGCGCGCCAGCAGAACGTTTCCGAGGAGACCAGCCGCAAGATCGATGCCGAGATCAAACGCCTGGTCGAGGCCGGCTATACGGAGGCCGAGCAGATCCTCACCGCCAAGCGCGCCGATCTCGAGACCCTGGCCAGAGGCCTGCTCGAGTTCGAGACGCTGAGCGGCGACGAGATCAAGGACCTGCTGATAGGCAAGCGGCCCAACCGCGAATCGGTGATCGAGCCCGCCACCCCGCGCGGCTCCGCGGTCCCGCCCGCCGGCAAGCCGCGCCCGCGTCCCGAGACCGGCGGCCTCGAGCCGCAGCCGCAGTCTTGACCGGGCCGGCCTGAGGGCCGCGCCCAGTTGCCACCATCGAAATGCCCGCCGTCCGGCGGGCATTTTGCGTTCCGGCCGGATGACCGTGCTCCAATACCATCAGCCGGCCACACTTTTGGGGCTTCTGCATGCGCGCATGAACCTGAAGCGATTCCGGCCCGACCAACCGACAGCCGGGGATCGGGACATCTCGGCGCTTTGGAGTTTTGGCATCCAGCCGGGGTCTCGGCCACGGCGCGAGGGGGGACTAAGCATGCGGGACGACCGGAATATCGATTTCTCGACGCTGCCCAGCGCCCGCAAGTTGTTGCGGCGGGCCGGAGCCCTGGCCGTGCTGGCGCTGCTGCTGGCCCCGGGGCTCGCCGGCTCCGCCTGCGCGCAAGGCGCGCCTGCCGCCCCCAAGCCTACTGCCACGGCCAAGCCGCAGGCCGCGCCGAGCGAGCCGGGCCTGCCCGCGCTGGCGCATGTTTCAGGCTCGACGGTGCCGACCCTGGATGAAGGCACCGCCCAGCGCATGGCGGCTGCCATGCTGACCTATTCGGGGTTGGAGGTCCGGGGCGGCTGGCCGACCCTGCCGGCCACCGCCGCCAAGCTGGTGCCCGGCGCGCGCGGGCCCGATGTGGCGCTGCTGCGCAAGCGCCTCGCCATGACCGAGGATCTGGCGGCCGAGAAGATCAACGGCGAGGTGTTCGACGATGCGGTGGCGGCTGCGGTGCGGCATTTCCAGATTCGCCACGGCCTGCCGGAGACCGGCAGCGTCGGTCCCGCCACGCTCGCCGCCCTCAACGTGCCGGTCGGCAAGCGGCTGCATCAGCTCGCCGCCTCGATCGACCGGCTGGCCGCCATGGATCTGCAGTTCGGCGCCCGTTATGTGGTGGTCAACATTCCTTCCACGGTCGCCGAGACGGTGGAAGGCGACCATGTGGTCCGCCGCTACGTGGTGGTGGTCGGCAAGACCGACCGGCCCTCGCCGACGCTCTCCACCATGATCACCACCGTCAATCTCAACCCGACCTGGACGGTGCCGTTGTCCATCGCCAAGAAGGACATCATCACCAAGATGCGCAAGGACCCGGGCTATCTCGCCCGCATGCACATCCGCCCGCTCGATGCCCAGGGCAACGAGATCAACCCCGCCACCATCGACTGGAATTCCGACCGCTCGCCCAACTTCACCTTGCGGCAGGACAGCGGCACCTGGAACGCGCTCGGCGCCGTGCGCATCGACATGCCGAATCCCTATTCGGTCTACATGCACGACACCAGCCACAAGAACCTGTTCAGCAACGATTACCGCTTCGAATCCTCCGGCTGCACCCGGGTCGCCGAGGTGCGCGATTTCGCGGCCTGGCTGTTGCGCGACAATCCGGGCTGGGGGCGCGCCGAGATCGATGCCGGCATCGAGAAGGGCCAGCGCCAGGACATCCGGCTCACCCACAAGGTGCCGGTGGCCTGGACCTATCTGACCGGCTGGGCGACGCGGGACGGCACCATCCATTTCCGCGACGACATCTACGGGCTCGACGACAAGCCGGCCCAGCCCCTGACCGCCGAGGTGCATGAGCCCAACGCCCTGGTGGCGGCGCGGGCCTCGGGCTTCGTGCTGCAATCGGCCGGCACCAAGCCGTTCGAGGTGAAGTCGGTCTCCTATCTGGACAGCCAGTGACGGCGAACGCGTCCGCGACCGGAAGGCTCGCTCCCTTGCGAGCAACCGTGACCGCGCTGATGCCGGGCGGCGAAGAGCGAGTTCGGGCCGCCCTACAGCGAGGTGCGCATCGACTACATCCTGCGCACCGGCGCCAACTGGTCGGGGCCGATCGGGCAGTTCCATCTCACCGTCGACAAGGGTGACGCCGGCAGCCTGGTCAGCTTCTGCGGCCAGGGCATCAAGAAAACCGGCGACACCAAGTTCGAGATGACCAAGAGCGATTTTTCGCCCGACGGCGACCTCGCGGTGCTGATCCTGAAGAAGGTGGGAACAAAGTAGTTTCTCCCGAAGTCGGATAAATCCGACTTCGATTGGGGAGGGAGTCGGCCCCGGCATCGCCGCAACCAAATAATTCCACCGCATTACCCCAGCACCGCCAGCGTCCGCCGCAACGTATCGTCGGGCGATCCGGACGCGTCGACCTGCGCCCAGTCGAGCGCCCCGAGATCGTAGCTCTCCTGCGCCCGCACCACCGCCGCATCGGCATCGGAGGCGTCGTGGTTGCGCCCCCCGACCCGGGCGAGCCGGGTCGCGAGCGGCGCCTCGAGAAACAAGCCGTGGAACGGCACGCGAAGCACCGCCGCCGAGTTCTTTGCCAATTCGCGCTCGTCCAGCCGGGCGAACACCGCATCCAGGATCGCGGCGTGGCCGGCCGCCGCCGTCCGGCGCGCCTGGTCGGCGATCAGCGCATAGACCCGCGCCGTCACCTCGCCCTCATAGGCGGCGGGCGGCAGCGGCGCGCTCTCGTCCCGGCCGAACAGCGCCTTGCGCTCGGCGTCCGAGCGCAGCACCACCGCGCCCGGCAGCGGCCCGAGCTGCGGCGCGAGCGCGTGGGCGAGCGCCGACTTGCCGGTACCGGAACGCCCGCCGGTCGCCACCATCACGGCGGCCGGGGGCGCGATGGCCCGCCGCGCCAGATCGAAATAGCGGCGCGCACTTTCTCCGATCGCGGCCTGCCGGGCGGGCGCCGCACGCTCGAGCCGCTCGGCCGTCACCTTGGCGCGGATCGCGGCCCGCATCGAGAGGAAGAACGGCAGGGCCGCAAGCGCCTCGAAATCCTCCGCCCGCCGGGTCTGGGCGAGATAGCGGTTGAAAACCACGTTGGCGGGCTGCGGCAGGCTGCGCTCGATCAGGTCCATGAGCAGGAAGGCGAGATCGTAGAGCACGTCGCCCGAGCCGATCAGCGGGCTGAACTCGATGGCGTCGAACAGGACCGGGGCGCCATCGATCAGCGCGATATTGCCGAGATGCAGGTCGCCATGGATGCGCCGGATGAGGCCGCGCGCGCCGCGCTCGAGGAGGAGCGGCCGGATGCGCCCGTAGTGCTCGCGGCTGGCGCCTGCCCACGCCGCCACCTCGGCGGGAGCGAACAGCGCGGGGGTCTTGCCGAGCTCCGTTTCATGCTCCGCGATGTAGGCCCCCATCGCCTCGATCCAGGGCGCGGCCGGGGCCGGCTCCGCCTGCGCATGCCCGGCCGCCACGATGCGGCCCAGACGGTCGGCGAGCGCGGCGTCGATGCGGCCCTGATCCGCCAGATGATCGAGCGTGAGCGCCTCGTCGAAACGGCGCATCTCGACCGCCCATTCGACCGGCTCGCCGCGCCCGTCGAGCGCGAGCGTGCCGTCCGCCGCGCGCGTGATCGCGACCACCCGCCGATAGATTTGCGGCGCGAACGGCCGGTTGACCTCGAGCTCCGAGCCGCAGGCGGCCTTGCGTCTCTCCAGCGTGGAAAAATCGAGAAACGGAAACCGCACCGCGCGCTTGATCTTGAACGCGCGCTCGCCCGCCAGGAACACCGAGGCCGCATGGGTGTCGATGCGCTCGACCGCGTGCCCGCCATGGGTCGCCGGATCGCCCAGCAGCGCCAGGACCGGTGCCTGCGTGTCGAGCGCGGGGTTCGATGCCGTCCGCCTTCCGGAGCGCGCGTCTGCGATCCGACCCTATTGACCACGCCGGGCGAAGCCGAAAGATGGCGCCGCGGCCGCCCGCCTCGGGGCGCGCAGTCAACCGACAGGGATACACCATGCGCCCCAATGACGGCACCAGAACCGCCGCCCAAGTGCTGATCGACCAGCTCGTGCTGCACGGCGTGCGCCACGTCTTCTGCGTGCCGGGCGAGAGCTACATCGCGGCGCTCGATGCCCTGCACGACCGGCCGATCGCGGTGACGGTCTGCCGGCAGGAAGGCGGCGCCGCCATGATGGCGGAGGCGGTCGGCAAGGCGACCGGGGCGCCCGGCATCTGCTTCGTCACCCGCGGCCCCGGCGCCACCAATGCGGCGGCCGGGCTGCATGTGGCGCGCCAGGATTCCACTCCGATGATCCTGTTCGTCGGCCAGATCGCGCGCGACATGCGCGAGCGCGAGGCCTTCCAGGAGCTCGACTACCGCGCGGTGTTCGGCACCATCGCCAAATGGGCGACCGAGATCGACGATCCGGCCCGCATTCCCGAGCTGATCTCGCGCGCCTTCTACGTCGCGACCAGCGGCCGTCCCGGCCCGGTGGTGATCGCGCTGCCTGAGGACATGCAGGTGGAGCAGGTCGCGGTCGCGGACGCGCCGGCCTTCGCGCCGGTGGAGACCTGGCCCGGCCAGAGCGACATGAGCCGGCTGCAGAAGCTGTTATGGGCCGCGGCGCGGCCGATGGTGCTGGCGGGCGGCAGCCGCTGGTCGGAGGCGGCGGGCGCGGCGCTGCAACGATTTGCCGAGCGCTTCGCGCTGCCGGTCGCGACCACCTTTCGCCGCGCCCATGTGATCGATGCGCTGCATCCCTGCTACGCCGGCGATCTCGGCATCGGTCCCAATCCCAAGCTGTTGGCGCGCATCAAGGCGGCCGATCTGGTGCTGCTGATCGGTGGCCGCATGGGCGAATTGCCCTCGCAACGCTACACCCTGTTCGACATTCCGGCCCCGCAGCAGACCTTCGTGCATGTGCATCCGGGCGCCGAGGAGCTGGGCCGGGTCTACCGGCCGCATCTGGCCGTGCATGCGGCCCCGACCGCGTTTGCGGCCTCGCTCGAAGCCCTGCAGCCGCCCAACCAAATCCCCTGGGCGCGAGGCCACCAAGACTGCCCATGCCGAGTTCCTGGCCTGGACCGAGCAGCCGACCGCGGTGCCTGGTCCGGTCAACATGGGCGAGATCGTCACCGCGCTGCGCGCGAGCCTGCCGGCCGATGCCTTCATCTGCAACGGGGCCGGCAATTTCTCCATCTGGGTGCATCGCTACTACCGCTACCGGCGCTTCGGCACCCAGGTCGCGCCGATCTCCGGCTCCATGGGCTACGGGGTGCCGGCCGCGGTGGCGATGAAACGCCTGCATCCGGAGCGCACCGTGATCGCGTTCGCGGGCGACGGCGATTTCCTGATGACCGGGCAGGAATTCGCCACCGCCGTGCAATACCGCCTGCCGATCATCGTGCTGGTGGTCGACAACGGCATGTACGGCACCATCCGGATGCATCAGGAACGCGAATATCCGGGCCGGGTGCTGGGCACGCAGCTGGAGAACCCCGATTTTGCCGCCTATGCGCGCGCCTTCGGCGGCTTCGGGGCGACCGTGGAGCGCACCGCCGATTTCGCCGAGGCTTTCGCGGCCGCGCAGCGTTCGGGCAAGCCAGCGCTGCTCCACATCAAGGTCGATCCCGAGGCCATCACCCCCACCACCACGCTCGGCGCCATCCGGGAGAAGGCCCTGATCGAGCACAAGGGCTGAGTGCCGTAGCGCCGCAGCCCGCATGAAGCGCAAGCGCAATGCGGGACGGGGAGTTCCCGGATTTCGCTGCGCTCCACCCGGGCTACAGGCGCGTGGCAGGGCTTGTATTTCATCGTTCTGTGAATCAAAATTCATTTTTTAAGGAGCCGAAAATCGCGGCCCGTGCATGCCTTATCGCCGCACCGAGAACGTCACCCGCAAGCTGGCGGCGCGCCATGGCGCCATCATGGAGGCGGCGCGCGCGCTCGCGGCCGAGGGCGGGATGGCGGCGGTACAGATCGCTGCGGTGGCCACACGTGCCGGCATCGCGGCCGGCACGGTCTACCGTTATTTTCCCGCCAAGACCGATCTGATCGCCGCCCTGGTGGCGGCCCAAGCGGCGACCGAGATCGCAGCGCTCGATCGCGCCGCCGACGCGGCGCCCGGGCCGCTTTCGGCGCTGGCGGCCGCGATCGTGACTTTCGCGGCCCGCGCGCTCGCAACCCGCCGGCTCGCCTTCGCGATGGTGGCCGAGCCGGTCGAGCCTGCGCTCGAGGCGGCGCGGCTCGCCTATCGGGGCGCGCTCGCCGGCGCCTTCGAGGCCCGCATCCGAAGCGCGCTGGAACGCAGCCTCCTGCCCGACCAGGACGCCGCCGTGGCAGCCGCCGCCCTGGTCGGTGCGTTGATCGAGGGGTTGATCGGGCCGCTCGCCCCGGGGCCGGCCGACGATCCGGCCCGCAACCGCGCGCAGGTGCAGACCCTGACATTGTTCGGCTTGCGCGGCCTCGGCGTCGTCGACGCCCGCGCCCGCGGCCTGGTGGTGCAGACCGCGCTACCGCCGGCCGCCGGCGCGTCCTGACGCCGGCACCGAGCGGCCAGAGCATGATCCCGAAAAGTTGCAGACTTTTCGGATAAGATTATGCGCAACGTCTAATGCGACATCAGCACCGGGATAGTGGATGAGGTCAGGATCGTGCGGGTGACGCCGCCGAGGATGAACTCCCGCAGCCGGGAATGCCCGTAGCCGCCCATCACCATGAAATCCGCGCCGGTCTCGGCGATTTGCGCCCGAATCGCGGACGGCACGTCCACATTCGCCGGACGACACGCGCTTGAGCTCGACCGTGAGGCCGTGGCGCGCCAGGTGCCGGGCCATGTTGGTGCCCGCCAGCTCGCCGCCTTTGCCGCGCTCGCCGCTGACCGCCACGATATCGATGGCCTTGGCGCGCCGCAGGAACGGCAGCGCATCCGCGATGGCGCGGGTGGCCGGACGGCTGCCGTCCCAGCACACCAGCACCCGCTCGAGCGAGACGGCTTTGGTCTGCACAAACGGCACGACCACCACCGGCCGCCCGGATTCGAACAGCGCCCCCTCGATCAACAGCTCCTCGGAAGCGCCCTCCTTGGGCCGGGCCTGCCCCACCACCGCGAGATCGAACCGCCGCGCGATGCGCCCGAACAGATCGGCCGCTCCCGCCACGCTGGCGTCGAGGATGCGCACCTCGGCCGAAAGCCCGGCGCGCGGCGGCGGCCGCCTCGAACCGGCTGGCGGCGGCCTTCGCCGCCTTGGTGTTCTCCTCGCGCTGGGCTTCGATCAGGTCGGTCGGGATGCCGCCCATCACGGTGCCCGGGATCACCGGCTCGTAGATGAAACCGACGCCCGCGATATGGGCCTCGAACAGCTTCGCCAGCGAGATCGCATAGTCGGCCGCGAATTCCTGCGGGGCCGCGCCGGTCAGATTGACCACGATGTCCTTGACCATGGCTTGCCGCTCCTCGCCCCGCCGCAGAGCATTGCGGCCCGTCGACCGGAACCGATCACGGGCCGCGCCGATGCGAGTATATGTTGCGTCAGACTATTTCTTCGAGCCGTCGGCCTTGAACTGGTTGACATAGGCCCACAGATTGCCGATCTCCTGCGTCGTCCTTGATGCCGCTGAACGCCATGCGGGTGCCCGGCGCCATGGCGGCCGGATTGCTCGACCCACTGCTTGAACAGCGCGGCGTTCCAGGTGATGTTCGAGACCCTTGACGGCGTCAGAGTAGTTGAAGCCGGCGTAGGTAGCGGATTTGCGACCATCGATCCCGTTGAGCGGGGGTCCGAGCTTGACCTTGGCGTCCGGCCCGACATCGTGGCAGGGGCGGCACTTGTTGAACGACTGCTCGCCGGCGGCGACATCCTGCGCCAGCGCGGCCCCCGTCGATGCGGCAACGAGCAGCCCAGCAAAAACCCACGTCCTCATCAGTCTCTCCTCTCGTTCCTCTTGTTTTGATGTCGTTCCGACGGCCCGGAATTCGCCGCAGGAGCGGACCTCCACCATGCCGGAATGGCGCTCCGCGCCGCAAGTGTCAACGCGCGTCGGACGCCGGATTTCGCGCCGGCGCCGCCCCGGCCGCCGGATTTTTCGCACGGACATGAGTATCGCACGCCATTTGCCGCTATAAACAGCGGCGGCGCGCAATGCAAAGCCGCGCCTGCCGGGCCGGGGGCCGCCCGCGAGCGTGGCCGGGCCGGGCCGAGGGACAGATCCGATGTCGGTCAAGATGCCGGCTCCCGACCAGAGCGTGCTCGAGCGCCGCGAGCGCATCGTGCGGGCGCTGCGCGCGATCGTTCCGGGCGAAGGCGTGATCGCGACCGAGTCCGAGATGCGGCCCTACGAGTCGGACGGGCTCACCGCCTATCGCCAGCTGCCCATGGTGGTGGTGCTGCCCGACACCGTCGACCAGGTCTGCGCGGTGCTGAAATACTGCCACCACGGAGGGCATCAAGCGTGGTGCCGCGCGGCGCCGGCACGTCGCTGTCGGGCGGCGCGCTGCCGGCCGCCGACGGCGTCCTCCTCGGCATGGCCAAGTTCAACCGCATCCGCGAGATCGACCTGGAAAATCGCGTGGTGGTGGCGGAGCCCGGGCGTGACCAATCTGGCGGTCACGCAGGCGGTCGAGGCGGCCGGCTTCTACTACGCGCCCGACCCGTCCTCGCAGATCGCCTGCACCATCGGCGGCAATGTGGCGGAAAATTCCGGCGGCGTGCATTGCCTCAAATACGGGGTCACCAGCAACAATGTGCTGGGCCTCGAGATCGTGCTGATGACCGGCGAGCGCGTGCGCCTCGGCGGCAAGCACCTCGACAGCGGCGGCTATGATCTGCTCGGCGTCATGACCGGCTCGGAGGGGCTGCTCGGCGTCGTCACCGAGGTGACGGTGCGCATCCTGCGCAAGCCGGAATGCGCGCGCGCCGTGCTGGTCGGCTTCGCGGCCTCCGAGGATGCCGGCGATTGCGTCGCCCGCATCATCGGGGCCGGCATCATACCGGGCGGCATGGAGATGATGGACCGGCCGGCGATCCACGCGGTCGAGCAATTCGTCCATGCCGGCTATCCGCTCGACGTCGAGGCGCTGCTGATCGTCGAGCTCGACGGCGCGCAGGCCGAGGTCGATCACCTGTTCCGCGGGTCGAGGCGATCGCCGCGGACTGCCGCGCGGTGACCTGCCGGGTCTCGGGCTCGGAAGCGGAGCGGCTGTTGTTCTGGGCCGGCCGCAAGGCGGCGTTCCCGGCGGTCGGGCGCA
The DNA here is from genome assembly GCA_963721005.1 of uncultured Alphaproteobacteria bacterium. GTDB lineage: Bacteria > Pseudomonadota > Alphaproteobacteria > Rhizobiales > Xanthobacteraceae > VAZQ01. The sequence goes on from CAVRHR010000004.1 coordinate 774,049, forward strand.
TCTCGCCGGACTATTACTGCATGGACGGCACCATCCCGCGCGCGCAGCTGCCGTTCGTGCTCAAGCGCATGCGCGAGCATGTCGCAAGACCCATCGGCCTCGCGGTCGCCAACGTGTTCCATGCCGGCGACGGCAATCTGCATCCGCTCATCCTCTACGACGCCAATCAGCCGGGCGAGCTGGAGCGCGCCGAGGCTTTCGGGGCCGACATCCTGCGGCTGTGCGTCGAGGTCGGCGGCGTGCTGACCGGCGAGCACGGGGTCGGGGTGGAGAAGCGCGATCTGATGCCGACCATGTTCTCCGAGATCGATCTGGCCCAGCAGCAGCGACTCAAATGCGCGTTCGACGAGCGCGGCCTGCTCAATCCCGGCAAGGTGTTTCCGACCCTGCACCGCTGCGCCGAGCTCGGCCGCATGCATGTGCGGGCCGGCAAGCTGCCGTTTCCCGATCTGCCGCGGTTTTGATCTCGACGCGGGAGCGAGCGCCCATGACGAGAACGCTCAAGGTACGCGACGCCAAGGACGTCGAGAACGCCGTGCAATGGGCGCTCGGCGAGGGCAGGCCGCTCGAGATCCTCGGCCATGGCTCGAAACGGGCGATCGGCCGGCCGCCGCAGACCGATCTCACCCTCGATCTGTCCGCGCTCTCCGGCGTCACCCTGTACGAGCCGGCGGAGCTGGTGTTGAGCGCCAAGGCCGGCACGCCGCTGTCCGAGATCGAGGCGCTGCTCGCCGCCAAAGGGCAGCGGCTGGCTTTCGAGCCGATGGATTGCGGACAGCTGATTGGGCGGCCCGATCGGGCGCGGCACCATCGGGGGCACGATGGCGGCGAACCTATGCGGCCCGCGCCGGATCGCGGCCGGCGCCGCGCGCGACCATCTGCTCGGCTTTTCGGCGGTGTCCGGGCGCGGCGAGACCTTCAAGTCGGGCGGCCGGGTGGTGAAGAACGTCACCGGCTACGATCTCTGCAAGCTGATGGCGGGCTCCTGGGGCACGCTCGCCGCCCTGACCGAGGTGACGGTGAAGACGCTGCCCAAGCCGGAGACCGAAGCGACGGTGGTGATGTCCGGGCTCGACGACGCGGCGGCGATGCGGGCCATGGCGGCCGCCATGGGGTCGAGCCTGCGAGGTCTCCGGCGCGGCCCACCTGCCGGCCGCGACCGCGGCGCGGCTTCCCATGGGGGAGGCGGTGGCGGCGGGCCGCGCCCTGACGGCGCTGCGGCTCGAGGGGGTGGCGCCCTCGGTCGCCCATCGCAAGGCCGCCCTGCTGGCGGCGCTGCGGCCCTTTGGCGAGGCGGCGATGATCGACGACATGGTCTCCCGCCGGCTTGTGGGTGGCGATTCGCGACGTGGCCGCCTTCGCGGCGAGCCGCACCGGCGGCGGACCAGCCGCTGTGGCGCATCTCCACGGCGCCCACCAAGGGTCACGAGCTGGCGGCGCGACTGACCGGCGCGATCGCGGCCGAGGTGCTCTACGACTGGGCCGGCGGGCTGCATCTGGGTCGCGACTGCCGGGCGCGGCGGATGCAGCCGCCGGCGCTGGTGCGGGCGGCGGTCGGCGGCGGTCGGCGGCCACGCGACGCTGGTGCGCGCGCCGGCGCAGTTGCGCGCCGCGCTCGATGTGTTCGAGCCGCAGGACGCCGGCCTTGCCGCGTTGACCAAGCGGGTCAAGGAGAGCTTCGATCCCGAGGCGTGCTCAATCCCGGGCGGATGTGGGCGCAGGTTTGACGCCGCAATGGCGGACGGGAAACTGATGGTGCCGGAATGAGTTCGAGCCTGATCCGATGCAGACCCTGTTCACGCTCGCCCAGCTCGCCGATCCGCAGGTGGCGGAATCCGAGCGCATCCTGCGCACCTGCGTGCATTGCGGCTTTTGCACCGCGACCTGCCCGACCTATGTGCTCGACGGCGACGAGCTCGACAGCCCGCGCGGCCGCATCTACCTGATCAAGGACATGCTGGAGTACGACCGGCCGGCGAGCCGCCGAGGTGGTCAAGCACATCGACCGCTGCCTGTCGTGTCTCGCCTGCATGACCACCTGCCCGTCCGGGGTGCATTACATGCACCTGGTCGATCATGCCCGCGCCCGCATCGAGGACACCTACGTCCGGCCGCTGCATGGACCGCTGGCTGCGCGCCACGCTCGCCCGGGTCCTGCCCGACAATGGCCGGCTGCGCTGGGCGCTTGCGGGCCGGCGCGCCTGGCGCGGCCGTTCGCCGGCCTGCTCGCGGCCTGCGGTCTCGAGCCGCTCGCCGCCATGCTGCGGCTCGCCCCGGCGCGGCTGCCGCCGCGGCTGCCGCGTACGGCTCGAGGCGGCGGCGTGGTGGCGCGGCGCAAGGCGCGCGCAAGGGCCGGGTCGCCCTCCTGGCCGGCTGCGTCAGCCCGGTGATCAAGCCCTCGATCAACGCAAGCCGCGATCCGGGTCCTCACCCGCCACGGCATCGAGGTGGTGCTGGCGCGCGGGCCAGGGCTGCTGCGGTTCCCTCGTCCACCATCTCGGCCGCGAGCAGGACGCGCTCGCGGCCGCCCGCGCCAATATCGACGCCTGGACGCGGGAAATCGCCGCCGGCGGCCTCGACGCCATCCTGGTCACGGCGTCGGGCTGCGGCACCACGGTCAAGGACTACGGCTTCATGCTGCGCGGTGATTCGGCCTATGCCGGCAAGGCGGCGCGGATCTCGGCGCTCGCCCGGGACATCAGCGAGTATCTGGCCGGCCTCGACTTGTCCCCAGTCGGGCGAATCGGAAGGCCTGATCAATCGCCTATCATTCGGCTTGTTCGCTGCAGCATGGGCAGAAAATCGCGCGCCAACCAAAAGAATTGCTTTGCAAGATCGGATTCGTGGTCAAAGATGTACCGGAAGGACATCTCTGCTGCGGCTCGGCCGGGACCTACAACATTTTGCAGCCGGACATCGCGAGGAGGTTGCGCGATCGCAAAGTGGGGAATATCGAGAAGCTTGCGCCCGACGTGATCGCTGCCGGCAATATCGGTTGTATCACCCAGATCGCGGCGGGCACGGCGATCCCGGTGGTCCATACGGTCGAGCTGATCGACTGGGCGACCGGGGGTCGCAAGCCTGAGGCGCTGATGCACGGTGCCGGATAGCTTATCGACGTGTGTTGGACCGTGTGTGACCGCCAGGAAGCCCGCAGTGCCGCCGCAACCTGCGCAGCGGGGGATTGGATTGGATACGCAGGGGCGGTGGCGCCTCTGTCCGGACGGCAGATGTCTGCACGGTGCCGGTGCCGATGCTGGTACCGAGGGTCGTACCGAAATCTGAGCCGAAACGATCGGGAGGACGATCATGGCGAAGAAAGCGAAGTCGAAGACCAAGAAGTCGAAGAAGGCGAAAGCCAAGAAGACAAAAAAAACCAAGAAGACCGCAGTGGCGCGCAAGAAGAAGCGCGCGCAGCGAAGAAGAGCGCGCAAGAAGCCGGCCGCCAAGAAGGCAAAGGCCAAGCCGAAGGCAAAGGCCAAAGCCAAGCCGCAAAGCCAAGGCCAAGCCGAAGGCGGCGGCTCCCAAGCCCGCCCCCAGGCCGATGGCGCCTCCTGCGCCCAAGCCGATGGCGCCTCCTGCGCCCAAGCCGATGGCGGCGCCAGCCCCCAGGCCGATGGCGCCTTCCGCGCCCAAGCCCATGGCGGCACCAGCCCCCAGCCCGCGCCGCCGCCGCCGCTCCGCGGCCGGCAGCCCGCCGCCGCCGATGGCTCCGCGCCCGAGCATGCCTGCGGCCAGCACGCCCGGCGGCGCCGTCACATTCGCAAAGCCCGATGGGCGGTAGTGCGCCTGCGCCCGGCCGCCCGCCCGGTGGCGGCGATGGCGGTCACGGCGGCCACGGCGGCTCGTAGTCGGGCCTCGTTCCGTAATCGCAGAGGTCCCGCGCCATATGCGCGGGACCTGCTTCGTCCTCGGGTGTTCCGGTTCGGCCTCATCCGATTCGCGGACGGATCGGGCGGCCGTCGGCTTGCGATTTTTTCTCGCATACAACGCCGATGCTCCGGCCTGACCGGGCCCCTTCGAGCAGCTTCAAGCAAACCATCGATTGCCTGGTCGCAAGGCGTTGCGCATCGCCCGGCGCGTCACTGATTCGGCCCATCGGGGGTGGCGCTGTGCTCGCGCCACGACACCGATTTTCAGGGTCGGACCGCGCATCCGCGGCGTCGTCTGTGCTGATTTTACAACACCCGGATTTTTCGAACGGGAAAACCCCTGGAAGCACAAAAATGCGGCAACTGCTGATGGATTTCGCTTGCTGGTTTTTCTTAAGATGGGGTTAGCTCACATGCGAAGGACGTCGCGCGACGGCAACGGGGACTTGAAGTCGCAGATGGCGGGCTTGGCGCCCAATGAGGGGCGCATTGACGAAAAGGGGCTTGAAGATGAAAAAGGTCGTACTGTCCATTGTGGCCGCCGTTGCGCTCGCGACACCCGCGCTCGCGGCCGATCTCAAGATGCTCACCAAGGCGCCGCCGCCGCCGCCGAGCCCGTGGGACTTCGCCTTCGGCGACGCAATCATGACGGATTACATGTGGCGCGGCATTACCCAGTCGGACCACCGCGGATCGGTCGCAGCCTACTTCGAGCCGCGCTACAACTTCAGCGACACGCTGCAGGGCTATGTCGGCCTGTCGGGCGAGAGCATCGACTTCCCGAATCACGCCGCGGCCGAGATCGACTTCTACGGCGGCATTCGCCCGACCTTCGGCAAGCTCGCCCTCGATTTCGGCGCCTGGCTCTACTACTATCCGGGTGGCCAGTGCTTCAGCTTCGGCGCCGGCAACTTGGCCGGATCCGGGCTCGGCTGACTGCAATGACTTCAATGCCGGCGGCAACTTCAGGGCCAGGCGTTGCCCATCAACGGCAACGCAGCCAAGGCCTGGGCGAGCTTCTACGAAGTCTACGGCAAGGCCACCTATACGATCATCGAACTCCTGGTCGATCGGCGCCCAAGTCTATTATTCGCCGTCCGTCTCCAATACCGGCGCCAACGGCACCTACGCGGCCGGCACCATCAAGTATACGGCCCCGGCCGGCATGCCGCTGCCCAAGGATGTCGGGTTCTACGCATCGGTGGATGGCGGCTACTGGTGGCTCGGAACCTCCGACGCCTTCTACGGCACCGGTTTCGGCACTCCCTTCGCGGCCGGCGTCCCCTATACCAGCTACGCCAACATCGATGTCGGCATCGGCTTCACCTGGAAGGTGTTCACCCTCGACTTCCGCTACTACGATACCAACCTGAACAAGGGTGATTGCAACGCCTTCACCAGCGATCATACCGCTTCCGGCCCGGCGACTTTCGTTACCGCGATCAACCCGGGCGGCATCGGCTCCAACTGGTGCAGCCAGACCTTCGTGGTCAAGCTCTCGTCCGACCTGACGCTGGCGAACCTGAAGTAAGCCTTCTTCATCGGCCCTTTTCGGCGGGCGGCGGCTCACAACGAGCCGCCGCCCGTTGCTTTTCGGCGCGGCGGTTTCGGGCTTGCGGGCGCAGCGAGCCGGCCGATCGTCGCGCGCTTGCGGATCGGGAGGCTGATCGAAGCGGTCGGTCCCGGGAAGCGAGCATTGGGATCGGATGGGCGAAATTGCCTCTGGGTTCGGACCGGTGTATTGAGCCTGCGTCGTCCATCCCATCGGAGCGTCGCATGCGTTTTCCTGCGGTAACATGGGCCGGCCGATTGGCCGGACCGCTCGCGTGTCTCGGCGTATTGGCCGGGGTCTCCGCCGGCCTCGCGGCCGACCGCAGCTTTCCCTACGACGAGCACGCTGTTGCTGGAGGCCAAGCCGATGAAGGGCTCCAAGCGCGTCCCCATCCTGCAGATCGAATCCAGAGGCGCGGCCTCGATCGATCTGTGGTGCAATACGGTGCCGGCGCAGCTGGTCGTGGCCGACGCCACCCTCACCGTCATCCTCGGCGCATCCGACACAGAAGCAATGCGATGCCGACGCGCATGCAGGCCGATGAGGACCTTATCGCGGCCTTGCAGCAGGTGACCGGCTGGAGCCGGCAGGGCGATCTCCTGGTCCTGCCGGCGAGCGCAGCTTGCGCTTTCACATGAGCGGGAATTGAGAGAATGGCGAGTGGTGAGTGGTGAGTAGTAAAACGCCGTAACCTTCCTACTCACTACTCACTACTCACTACTCACTACTCACTTCCTACCTACCCGAACCCATACAGCCGCGCCGGGTTGTCGACCAGCACGGCCTGGCGGGCGGCGGCGTCCGGCAGGAACCGGTACAACAGCTCGATCAGCTCGCTTTCCTGCGGCCCACCGCCTTCGTGGTGGCTGTGGGTGTGCGGCCAGTCGGTGCCGAACAGGCAGCGGTCGGGCGCGGCCGCATACAGCGCGCGTGCCGATCGGCACCACGTCGTTCCAGCCGCTCGCCTGCGCCGACATGCGGGCGCCGTTGGACAACAGCACCCAGAAATTCTCCCGCTGCAGCAGCTCGAGCACCAGGTAGTGGGCGGGGTTGCGGACGCCGTCGGTGGGCTTGAGGCGGGCCATGTGGTCGATCACCACCGGAACCGCGGTGATCGCCCGCAGCGTCTCGATCGTGTCGGGCAGCTCCTCGGGGCCGATGAAAATCTTGATGTGCCAGCCGTATTGAGCGATCCGTGCGATCGCGCGCTGCAGCAGCGCCGGGCTCGGCGCCATCTTGAACATGCGCACGAAATTGAATCTCACCCCGCGCATGCCGGCCGCGTGCAGGCGCGCGAGCTCGGCGTCGGTGACGGTATCGTCGATGATGCCGGTCGCCCGATAGCGCCCGCGCGGCACCCGCCCGAGCGCCTCCAGCAGGTAGGAATGATCGGTCGTGTAGTTCGCCGGCTGCACGAATACGCCGCGTGCAAAGCCGACCGTGCCATGCATGCGCAGCGCATCCTGCCACGAAGCCTCGCGACTGGGATGCACCGGATTGGGATTGCGATCGGGAAACGTGGCCGGATCGCCGAAGACGTGCAGATGGCAATCGCAGCTGAGTGGCGGCAGCGGCGGCGCGGGCGGCAGCGCGGGCCGCGTCGCGCCAGCATATTTTTCGGTCATGGGGCTCCTCGAGCCAAGGACGCGGATGCCTGTTTGCCACGGGCGTCGCCGAAATGAAACGGGGCCGCCTTGCGGCAGCCCCGTCCGGCAACTCGGGTGATTGGGAGCCTCAGAAATCCATCCCGCCCATTCCGCCCATGCCGCCGCCCCCCGGCATGGCCGGCATCGCCGGCTTGTCCTTCGGCAGCTCGGCCACCATGGCTTCCGCGGTCACGATCAGGCCGGCGACCGAAGCCGCGTCCTGCAGGGCGGCGCGCACCACCTTGGCGGGGTCGATGATGCCCTTCTCGACCATGTCCACATATTCCTCGGACTGGGCGTCGAAGCCGAAGGTCTCGGATTTCGATTCCATGATCCTGCCGACCACGATCGAGCCCTCGACGCCGGAATTCTCCGCGATCTGCCGGATCGGGGCCTCCAGCGCCTTGAGCACGATATTGATGCCGGCCTGCACGTCGGAATTGGGGTTGGTGATCCGGCCGACCGCCTTCTTGGCGCGCAGCAGCGCGACGCCGCCGCCCGGCACGATGCCTTCCTCGACCGCGGCGCGGGTCGCATTGAGGGCGTCCTCGACCCGGTCCTTCTTCTCCTTCACCTCGACCTCGGTGGCGCCGCCGACCCGGATCACCGCCACGCCGCCGGCGAGCTTGGCCAGCCGCTCCTGCAGCTTCTCGCGGTCGTAGTCGGAGGTGGTCTCCTCGATCTGCGCCTTGATCTGGCCGATGCGCGCCTCGATCTCCTTCCTCTTGCCGGCGCCGTCCACGATGGTGGTCTTCTCCTTCTCGATGATCACCTTCTTGGCGCGGCCGAGCATCTGCAGGTTGACGTTCTCGAGCTTGATGCCGAGGTCTTCCGAGATCAGCTGGCCGGCGGTCAGGATCGCGATGTCCTCCAGCATGGCCTTGCGGCGATCCCCGAAGCCGGGCGCCTTGACGGCCGCGATCTTGAGGCCGCCGCGCAGCTTGTTGACGACCAGCGCGGCCAGCGCCTCGCCCTCGACGTCCTCGGACACGATCACCAGCGGCTTGCCGGACTGCACGATCGCCTCCAGCACCGGCAGCAGCGACTGCAGCCCGGACAGCTTCTTCTCGTGCAGCAGCACATAGGCGTCGTCGAGCTCCGCCACCATCTTCTCGGCATTGGTGATGAAGTAGGGCGAAAGATAGCCGCGGTCGAACTGCATGCCCTCGACGATCTCGACCTCGGTCTCGAGCGCCTTGGCCTCCTCGACCGTGATGACGCCTTCGTTGCCGACCTTCTGCATGGCCTGCGCGATCATCTTGCCGATCTTGCCGTCGCCGTTCGACGAGATGGTGCCGACCTGGGCGATCTCGGCCGAGGAGCCGACCTTCTTGGCGCGCTTCTCGATGTCCTTGACCACCGCGGCGACCGCGATGTCGATGCCGCGCTTCAGGTCCATCGGGTTCATGCCGGCGGCGACCGACTTGGCGCCCTCCCGCACGATCGCATGCGCCAGCACGGTCGCCGTGGTGGTGCCGTCGCCGGCCTGGTCGTTGGTCTTTTGCGCCACCTCGCGCACCATCTGGGCGCCCATGTTCTCGAACTTGTCCTCGAGCTCGATCTCCTTGGCCACCGTCACCCCGTCCTTGGTGATGCGCGGCGCCCCGAAGCTCTTGTCGATGACGACGTTGCGGCCCTTGGGGCCGAGCGTCACCCGCACCGCATTGGCCAGGATGTCGACGCCGCGCAGCATCCGGTCGCGCGCGTCGGAGGAGAATTTCACTTCTTTCGCAGCCATTTCATTTCACTCCGATTGATTGCGGTGCCGGGTCGAGGCGCGTCCGGCCGTCGCGGCTTCAGGCGATGACGCCCATGATGTCGGACTCCTTCATGATCAGCAGGTCGTCGCCGTCGATCTTGACCTCGGTGCCCGACCATTTGCCGAACAGCACCCGGTCGCCGACCTTGACGTCCGGCTTGATCAGCCCGCCGGCCTGGTCGCGTCCGCCCGGGCCCACCGCCACGATCTTGCCTTCCTGCGGCTTCTCCTTCGCGGTATCCGGAATGATGATGCCGCCCTTGGTCTTCTCCTCGGCATCGATTCGCTGCACCACCACGCGGTCATGCAGGGGACGGAAATTCATCTTGGCCATGGGCTTCCTCTGGGTTTCATCTCGGGGCGCGCCGGAGCGCGGCTGACGTTGCGTCAGCTTGGGCGGAAGGGTCGATCAGGCTCGTTGGCACTCACGATAAAGGAGTGCTAAGAGCTGGCGGGGAAATAGGTCCTTCGCTCCGCGGTGTCAAGCTTGGGCGCCGCGCGGCCGGATCGTTCGGCCTTCCACCGGCGCCGCGTTCGTGCGCGAGCCTTGGACGGGCAGCATATCAGCACCAACCAGGCAGGGCAGACCCAATGTCACGGATACGCTATCTCGCCATGTTGTGCGCGGAGCCGGCCGCGCTCGCGGGTTTCTACGGCCGCAGCTTCGGCATGGAGGAGATCGGCCGCAGCCCCGCGGGCGACGTCAGCCTCACCGACGGCGGCTTCAACCTCACCCTGTTCAAGCAACGTCCGCAATTGCACGAGCCTCGCATGGAGTGCGGCCTCCACCATCTGGGGATCGCGGTCGACGATGTGGAGGAGACGCTCGAGCGCTACCGCGCCTTCAATCCGCGCGGCGTGGTGATCCCGGAAAGCGGCGATCTGCAGCACGGCGAGGTGCGCATTCACGATCCCGAGTGCAATCCGGTGAGCCTGTCGCAACGCCAATTCGGCCTCGCCGCAGCGCCGATGCGCACCCCGCGCATCGCCCATATCGCGCTCAACGCGCTCGATACCGAGCTGGTGCTCGATTTCTACCGCGAGGTGTTCGGCTTCCGCGAATTGTTCGAGGCGCATCGGGAATCGCGCAAGCGGCCCGGCTACCGCAACAAGCATGTGGGCGACGGCCACAGCAATGTGGCGATCCAGACCTTCTACAGCGATGAGGTGGGACACGAGGCGCGCTTCGGCATCGCCCATTTCGGCGTCCTGGTCGGCAACTCCAAGGCCATGGCGGAAGCGGTCCAGCACGGCGGCGCCACCGTCAAGGCGCGCCCGGCCCACCGCACCCAATCGGAGATCCGCATGCGCGATCCCGAGGGCAACGGCTGCGACCTGTCGCAGCGTGGTTGGGAGGTGGACACCGACAGATGGGTGCGTGCCGGGGCGGCCTGATGCTTGCCACATCCGGGGGATTGTTGCAGCTGATGCGCTAACGTTGGAAGGTCTCGAGGCCTCATCGCGAGGTTCCGCGACCCGGGCAAGCATACGGAGTTGCTGTCATGACCACCGTGGCTGTTGCGGCACCCTCGAAGCTCCCGTTGTGGCGCACCATCGGCCAGGCGTACGCGTTGTGGGGAGGAAACCTTCCCGATCTGGTGCGGGTCTGTTGGCTTTGGATGTTGCTGACGGCGCCAATTTTCGCGTTTTTGCATTGGTGGCAAGCGCCGCACACGATGGAGATCCTGGAGGCGGTCCGCGCCGGCCAACCATTCGACGATCCCAATCCGCTGCTGACGATGTTGACGCAAATCGTCGGCAAAGTGGTTGCATTGCCGGCGCTCGCCTCGATCGCGGTGGCGTGGCACCGCCTGCTGCTCAAAGACGAACAGCCTGGCGCCGGCGCCTATCTGCGGCTCGACGGCATCGTCGCCGGCTATGCGGTTCTGGCGTTTTGGGTGGGGTTGATCACTTTGGCGCCAGGCTACGTCAGCCTGATGTTCCAGATCGTCACCGGCACCAGCGTAACCGCGCGGAACCCTCTCGCGTCGGGCGTCCAGTTTCTGTCCGGCGTCGGAACGATTGCCGCCTTTTTTGTTATGGCGCGGCTGTCGCTTGCGTTGCCGGGAAAAGCTTTGGGGCACGACGACGTCACGTTCGGTGCCGCCTGGAGGGCCAGCAAAGGCAACACTTGGCGGATGCTTTGGGCCTATTTTTTCTGCATCCTGCCGTTGATGGCATTCGGCGGGGGTATGTCGTACTGGCTATTCCAGCCGAGCCACGGCCGAGCCGCCTTAACCCTGGTTCCGCTCGTCGTAAGCCTGCTCTCGATTCCCTTCGGCATGATCAGCGTCGGCATGCTTTCTCTTTCCTACCGGCATTTCTTCGAGCGCCCCTCAGAACCGTTCGACTAGGCCCAGCAACTCCACTCTAATGCCGCTGGTCGGCATGATCCTCCATGCCGGTGGCTGACTTCTATCGCGGCAAGCAGATTAAAATTTACATCCGGGCCGCCCCAGGCGGCAATTGCAATACCTATTCGCGCCCGATCGGGCGCCACATGGGTGCGTGCCGGGGCGGCCTGATCCGCAACTTGGACTAACCCCGCGCTTCCCATTCTTTCGAGCTGGCCCCGGCCAACTCGCGCACCCGCTCTTCGTCGCGGGCGAACTCGGCGGCGGGTCCCTCATACACCACACGGCCATCGTCGAGCACATAGGCGCGATCCGCGATCTCGACCGCCATGCGCACGTTCTGCTCGACCAGCAGGATCGAAATTCCCTCCCGGCGCATCCGCACGATCACGTTGAACACCTCGCGCACCAGCAGCGGGGCGAGGCCTTGCGAGGGCTCGTCCAGCAGCAGGAGCTTGGGATTGAGCAGCAGCGCGCGCGCGATCGCCAGCATCTCCTGCTCGCCGCCCGAGAGGAAGCGGCCCTTGCTGGCGCGTCGCTCCTGCAGGCGGGGGAACAGCTGGTAGATGCTCTTCGAGGTTCCATGGACCCGGACGCTCGATCGGCACCAGCAGGTTCTCCTCGACCGTCAGGCTGCCGAAGACGCGGCGGCCCTCCGGCACGAAGCCGACACCCAGACCGGCGATCCGGTCGGGCGGCCAGGCCGTGGTGGGCTGACCGAAGATCTGCACGCTGCCCTGGCGGGCCGGGGTCAACCCCATCAGGCTGCGCAGCGTGGTGCTCTTGCCGGCGCCGTTGCGGCCGAGCAGCGTGACGATCTCGCCTTCCCCAACGGTCAGCCCGACGCCATGCAGGATGTGGCTCTTGCCGTAGAACGTGTGGAGCGCTTCGGCGACGAGCACGCTCATGCGGTCTGCCCCAGATAGGCGGCCTGCACGCGCTCGTTGGCGGCGATCTCGGCCGGCAGGCCCTCCGCCAGCACCGCGCCCTCGGCCAGCACCATGATCCGCGTCGCCAGATGGAACACCACCCGCATGTCGTGCTCGATCAGCACGATCGTCAACTGGTGCTCCTTGTGCACTTTGGCGATCAGCTGGACGATGTCGTGGGTTTCCTGGTCGCCCATGCCGGCGGTGGGCTCGTCGAGCAGCAGCAGGCTCGGGTTCAACGCCAGCGCCATCATGATCTCGGTGGCGCGCTGATCGCCGTGCGACAGCTCGCCCACCAGCTGGTCGGCCTTGCCGGCGAGCCCGCCTTGCTCCAGCAGGGCTGCGATGCGCTCGCCGATCTCGGCATTCCGGCGCCGCGACAGCCACGGCACCAGACGCAGGCCCGCCGCCACCTCGACCGGCACCCGCAGGTTCTCCCGCACGGTCAGCTCGGGGAAAATTTCGGTGATCTGGAAGGTGCGCGCCATGCCGAGCTCGACCCGCTTGTGCGCCGGCAGGTCGGTGATGTCGCGGTCGCGAAACCGGATGCGGCCCGAGCTCGGCGGGAAGAAGCCGCTGATGAGGTTGAAGAAGGTGGTCTTGCCGGCGCCGTTGGGGCCGATCACCGCGCGCAAGTCGCCGGGCTCGACCTTGAGCGATACGCCGTTGACGGCGATGAGGCTGCCGAAGGCGCGGGTGACGTTGTCGACCTCGAGCAGGCTCATGCGTGCGCCTTCCGACGCAGGATGCCGAGAACGCCGGTCGGGAAGAACACCACCACCAGCACGAAGAACACGCCGATCAGCGACATCCAGTTGTCGGTGAGGCTGGACAGCTTGTCCTGCAGCACCACGAAGATCGCCGCCCCGATCAGCGGGCCCCAGAACGAGCGCATGCCGCCCAGCACCGCCATGATCACGAAGTCGCCCGATTGCTGCCAATGGAACGCGCGCGGATCGACGAAATTGTCGAGATAGGCGTACAGCGTGCCGGCGAGGCTGATGAACGCCGCCGAGATCACGAACGACAGCCAGATGTGCTGCTGCACCGGGATGCCGAGGAAGCGCGCGCGGCGCTCGTTCTCGCGGATCGCCAGCAAGGTGCGGCCGAACGGCGAGCGCAGCAGCAGCGCCATGATGCCGGCCGAGACCGCCAGGCACAGCAGCACCAGATAGTAGAATGCCTTGTCGTTGTCGGCGATGTCGATCTCGGTGAAGCCGAGATCGAGCGGCAGCCGCTTCCATCCGGTCAGGCCGTCGTCGCCGCCGGTCAGCGACACCCAGCGGAACGCGATGAAATAGAACACCTGCCCGAACGCGATCGTCACCATGGCGAAATAGACGCCGCGCAGCCGCACGATCATGGCGCCGATCACCATCGCGCCGAGCGTGCCGGCCAGCACCCCGACCAGGAGGCCGAGCGACGTGCTGGGCACCAGGTATTTGAGCGTCATCCCGGCCCCGTAGGCGCCGAGCCCCAGATAGGCGGCGTGGCCGAACGAAAGCACCCCGGTGAAGCCGAGCAGGAAATTCACCGCCATCGCGGCGATGGCCATCACCAGCACCCGGGTGCCGAGCGCCGTATAGCCGCCCATCAGCGGCATCCAATAGGGTGCCGTGATCAGCAGCGCGAAGATCAGCACGGTGAGACCGTAGCGCTCGAATGCTTTCACCGCAGCCGCCCCTCGTCGCCGAACAGGCCGCTCGGCCGCACCATCAGCACCAGCGCCATCATCACATAGATTACCGCCTCGGTGGCGGTGGGAAAGAACACCGTGGTGATACCGGAGGCGATGCCGATCAAAAGCCCGCCCGCGAGCGTGCCGGGCAGGCTGCCCAGGCCGCCAACGATGATGGCGACGAAGCTCGGCATGATCAGCGAATCGCCGATGGTCGGCGACAGTCCCAGCATGCCGGCGGCCAGCACGCCGGCGAGCCCGGCCAGATAGATGCCGAGGCCGAAATTGACGTTGCGCAGCAGCCGGACATTGACCCCCAGCACCGAGACGGTCTCGAGATCGAGCGTGCCGGCGCGAATGCGCATCCCCAGCCGGGTATAGCCCAGGATCAGGAACAGCCCGCCCACCGCCAGCGCCACCACCGCCACCATGAAGAACCGGTAGCCGGTCAGGAAGAAGAAGTCGGTGGAGAGCGGCGAGGCCAGCACCGCGGGAATCTGGTAGGGCACGCTCTGCGCTCCCCAGATGAACCGCAATACGTCCTGGAAGATGAAGGCCAGCCCGAAGGTGAGCAGCAGGCTGTAGAGCGGATCGCGGCCGTAGAGGCGGCGAATGAGCAGCCGCTCCAGCAGCAATCCGAGGATCGCGGTGAGGATCGGGGCGACCAGCAGCCCGCCCCAGAATCCCAGATAGGGCGCCAGCGAATAGGCGAAATAGGCGCCCAGCGCCAGAAAGCCGCCATGGGCGAAATTGATCACGCCGCTGAGATTGAGGATCAGCGACAGGCCAAGCGCCATCAGCGCATAAAAGGCGCCGACGATCAGCCCGTTCAAAAGGTTGAACAGTATCACCTGGCTCATGGCTGCGTCGCCCGCGCGTCCGGCCACGAGCCGTCGGTCACGCGCCCCCCCGGCATCGCTCTTGTCCAGGTTCCGCGCCGCAACGACCGGACGAGAGCCGTGATCAAATCCATCTTGCCCCCGTCGTCGCCCCCGCCGGCGTGTCGTGAAGAAGGTCGTCGCGTCGAGGACGACGCCCTGCGATCTGCGATGTCTGTCAGGCCGGATAGACCAGCTTGCAGCCGGTATCGGCGGGCGACGGCATGAATTCCGGCCCGTTCACCACCTGATCGATCACGAAAAGATCCTCCGGATCGGACGTGCCCTTCGATTGCAGGTGCCCGACGAACGCCGAAGGCACCAATTGATGATCCTCGGCCCGGTAATAAGGCGAGCCTGGCATCAGCGCCACCTCGGGGGGTAGCTTGAATCCCTCCAGGGCGTGGGCCAGCTTGACGGCGTCGATCGACTTTTCCTGGTTGGCGACGAGCGCGCAGGTCCACATCGCGACATAGCCGAACCAGGTGCGGGCAGTCGGCACCTTGTTGGTCTTCTTGCGGATGGCGGCCACGAACTCCGCCACATGAGGCACGTTCGGCTGGTTCCAATACCACTCGAACAGCCAGGAGCCGATGCGTGCCTCCGGCGGCAGGCCCTCGACCACCTCGAGCTCCTGCTGCATGCCGGCGATCTTGACCTGCTTGTCCAGGCCGAATTGCACCGCCTGCTTGATCGAGTTGATGCCGTCGTCGCCGGCCGCCAGATCGACGATCACGTCCGGATTGGCGGCGCGCGCCTTGATCAGGATGGCGGAATAGTCGGTAGTGCCGAGCGGAAAGAATTCGACCCCGACGCTGACGCCGCCGGCCTTCGCCGCCGCTTTCGCCAAGCCTTCCTGCAGCGAGTGTCCGAAGGCGTAGTCCTGGGCGATCACGTAGTATCTTCTTGCCGATCTTGTTGACCAGCGGGCCGGCCATCGCGTTGCCCTGCATCGCGCCGGTGTTGCAGATGCGGAAGGTGGTCCAGTGGCAGGAGGTGCCGGTGACCACGTCGGCGTGCCCGCCCGGAACGATGTGGAGGATCTTGAGCTCGGAGGCGACCTGGGCGATGGCGATGGCGTGCGAGGAGTTCACGTTGCCGATCAGGAAGTCGACCTTGTCGCTCTGGATCAGCTTGCGCGCTTTCTGCACCGCGACATCGGTCTTGTCCGAGGTCGAAATCCTCGATCACCAGCTGGATCTCCCGGCCCAGGATGCCGCCCTTGGCGTTGGCCTGCTCGGCCGCCAGCTGCATGCCGGTCACCTCGTTCTTGCCGAGCGCCGTGTAGATGCCGGTAAGGGGGTTATCCACCCCGATCTTGATCGGCTCCTCGCCGCGCGCCTTGATGATGTAGGGCGCTGCAAATTGCGCGGCCCCGATCGTCAAACCCGCCTTGATGAGCGTGCGCCGGCCAAATCCGCCGTTGGTTGATTTCTGAGTCATGGTTTCCTGCCCGGGTTTTCTTGTGATTATGTCTGGCTTTGCCAGAATTTACTTATATTGCGACAAGCTTGCCCGAGTTTGGCAAGCCGAGCAAGCCGTCGGAACGCCTAATATGGTCGACGCGGGGCTCGATCGCCGGTGAGAATCGTCGCACCCCCCGGTAAATGCACAGATGCCGGCGCGGGCCAAATCCGAGGCTTCCGAGTGGCGGCGTTCCGGGGCATCGTGCGCCGTCGAGCCCTCGCGTCCGGCGCGCGCGCAGGGAGCGCGCCATTCCAAGCGGCGGGCCGGCGGTGTATCCTCATGACGACGTCACCAGCGTTCGTCGCAGGCAAGCTTTCCGATATTTTTGAGGAGGCCGATCATGTCGTATCGACGCTCGACTTTTGGGTTAGCGCTCGCCGCCGGCCTGCTGGCAGCGACGGGGGGCGCGCAGGCGGCCGATGAGCCGAAATATCCCAGCTGGAAAGGCCAATGGATCGCCATCGTCACCCCGGGCCTGGAGGGCCGGCAGTACAAGTTCGATCCGACCAAATCGCGCGGCCTCGCCCAGCAGGCGCCGCTGACGCCGGAATACCAGAAGGTCCTGGCCGACAGCATGGCGGAGCAGGCCAAGGGCGGCATCGGCAACTACCCGACCGCGCGCTGCCTACCCGGCGGCATGCCGCGCATGGCCGCCGCCCAGGCGCAGGAATACATCATCACCCCGGAAACCACCTACGCGCTGCTGAGCGGCAGCGAGGACCCGCTGCGCCGCATCTACACCGACGGCCGCGATTGGCCTGGCGATCTCGAGCCGTCCTATCAGGGCTACTCGATCGGCCGCTGGAGCGCGCCGGACGCCGAAGGGCGCTACACCCTCTTGGAGGTCGAGACGCGCGGCCCGTTCAAGGGTCCGCGCGCCTATGACGCGAGCGGGCTGCCGCTCGCCTTCGACAACCAGTCGACCTTCAAGGAGCGGTTCCATCTCGATAAGGACAATCCCAACATCCTGCACAACGAGATTACCGTGTTCGACCACGCGCTGACGCGGCCCTGGAGTGTCGACAAGACGTTCCGGCGCAACCCCAATCCGCGTCCGCGCTGGAACGAGACTTCCTGTGTCGAGGGCAACAATCAGGTCGTGATCGGCAAGGAGAACTATTTCCTGAGCGCCGACGGCATGCTGATGCCGACCAAGAAGGACCAGCCGCCGCCGGATCTGCGATACTTCAAGCAGACGCAAGCGCAGGCGCCGAAGTGATGGTTGCTTCCGCTCGAACCGCGCCCGCATCGGCGCCGAGGTCGAGGCTGCGTATGCCTGCGGCTGTTGCGCTCGCCGTGCTGGCGGCGGCGCCGGCCGCGGCCGAGCCGGTGGCGGACTTCTATCGCGGCAAGCAGATCAAGCTCTACATCCGGGCGGCGCCGGGCGGCAATTACGACGTCTATTCGCGGCTGCTCGGCCGCCACATGGTGCGCTTCCTGCCGGGCAATCCGGGCCTGCTGCCGGTCAACATGCCGGGCGGCGGCGGCCTGGTGGCGCTCAACTACGTCGCCAACGTGGCGCCGCGCGACGGCACCGTGCTCACCATGATCACCCAGTCGTTCCCGATGGACCAGGTGCTGGGTCTCAACCGGACCCTCAAGGTGGATCTCCGCACGCTCAATTGGATCGGCAACATGAGCGACACCAACGAGTTCTTCTACACCTCCGCGGCGTCCCCGACCAAAACCCTGCAGGACGCCCGCCGGCGCGAGACTCCGGTGGCGGCGACCGGCGCCGGCTCGATCATGACCCAGCTCGCCGCGCTCTACAACAACATGCTGGGTACCCGGTTCAAGGTGATCTACGGCTATCCGAGCGGCCCCGACATGACGCTGGCGATGGAGCGCGGCGAGGTCGAGGGCCGCAGCACCAGCAATCCGCAGGTGCTGGGGGCCAGCAAGGCCGAGGTGGTGGCGAAATACAATTTCCTGATCCAGACCGGCATGCGCAAGCTGCCGGGCTGGGAGGAGGTGCCGCTGTTGCGCGATCTCGCGGTCGACGCGGACCAGCGGGCGGTGTTCGATTTCATCTCCAAGGCGGTGGTCGTCGCCCGCCCGATCGTCACCAATCCCGGGGTGCCGCCCGATCGGGTCGCCGCGCTGCGGGCGCGCCTTCGATGCCGCCATGGCGGATCCGGACTTCATCCGCGAGGCGCAGCTGATGGGCCTCGAGATCAGCGCGACCGCCGGCCAGGAGCTCGAGAAGATCATCGCCGACATGCTCGGCACCCCGCCGGCAGTGCTCGCCAGGATCGCCAAGGCGATCGAGATCAAGGCGATCGAGCCCGCCAAGGGCGTCCAGCCCGGTGCCGCGGCGGAGTGATCGGCGCGGTCAGGGGCCTTTGCCGACGAGCTTCATCGCGGCGTCGTAATAGCTGAAATCGAGATAGCGCTCCGGTGCCGCCGTGGTCTTGCCCTCGACCTCGGCCCGCAGCGCCATCATGTTGCGGAAGCCTTCCATGTCGAAGCGCACGTCGGGGGTGAAGCCGAAGGCCGGGTCGACCAGCTGGTCATAGGTCCGCGTCGGCGGTGTCGCGGTCGAGCTTCTGCTCGCTCACCAGGAGGCCGACCGCCTCGGCGCGGTTGGCGGGATCGCGGATCCAGCGCAGCGATTCCACATAGGCGGCGAGATAGCGCTCGACCGTATCGCGGTTCCTCTCCGCCCAGGGGCGCAGCGCAAAGCCGCCGGCCGCCTGATAGGGGCCGAGCAGATCGATGGTGCGCCCGAGGCTCTTCATCCCGGCCTGCGCGGCCTGCACGGTGAACGGCAGGTTGAGGATGGCGGCGGCGTTGCTCTTGTCCTCCACCATGCCCTTGAACCGGTAGACGCCGGCGCCGGCCGGCTTGATGGTGTAGTCGCCGGGCTGCACGCCGTGCTGCAGCAGCAGCTTCTTGACCTGCAGCGCATAGGCGGTGTCGGGCGCGTCCACCAAAATGACATGCCCGCGCAATGCCTCGAACGAAGCGATGCCGGGCTGCACGAAGAACTCGTTCATGCCGCTGTCGCCGCCGGAGAGGATCACCACGTCCTGCTTGGCGCCCTCGATCATGGCGACCGCGTTGTCGATGGCGCTTTGCGCGATCTGGAATTTGCCGGCCGCAAGCCCGTCGCGTTGCGCCTTCGAGCTTTCGGTGAGCTCGAGCTCGGCCTTGAGGCCGCGCCGCGCGAAAAAGCCCTTGCCGATGCCGACCTGCAGCGGCAGCGCCTTGGCGTTCGGGAAGCTGTTGATCTTCAGCGGCGTGGGATCGGCCGTGCGGCCCGGTCCGGCCTGGACCAGCGCGGCGGCGAGCGCCGCCACCAGTACGAAGGGCGCGATCCGGGCGGTTTTGCGGGGCAGGGCCATGAAACTCTCCTTGGCGGCAGGTGCCGCATGGTAGCAGCGCGCGCCGGACGGTTGCTACGGGCTTGCGATCTGGGGCAATTTGCCCGCCGTCGTCGGCCACGGAGGACATCATATGCGTGCCATCAGCCTTGCCGAAGCCCTCGCCGTCATCGCCGGCACCTTTGCGTCTGCCGACCACCGCAAGGCCTACCCGCTGAGCGCCATCGTGCTCGACGCCGGCGGCCGGGTGAAGGCCTTCCACAAGCAGGACGGCTGCTCGCTGCTGCGCTTCGAGATCGCCTACGGCAAGGCCTTCGCGTCGCTGTCGCTCAACCGCTCCTCCCGCCAGGTGCTGCAGAAGGCCAAGGAGAAGCCGGCCTTCATGCATTCGCTGGGCGAGCTGTCGGATGGGCCTTTGTTCATGGAAGCCGGCGGCCAGCTCATCCGCGACGAGACCGGCGAGATCGTCGGGGCGCTGGGCGTGACCGGCGACGTCAACGAGGTCGACGATCTGTGCGCCATCGACGGCATCCGCTCGGCCGGCTTTCGCGCCGACGACGATTTCGACGCCGCCGCGGTCAAGCGCCTCAACATCAAGAAGGACCCGCCGCTGCGCGATCCTCGCAAGGATTGACGCGGAGGCGCTCTTGCTGAGGCCGCTGCCGGATAGGACAATGGCCCCGCGCGGGAGCACCAAAGCCGAGGGGAGCAACCGATGTCCGAAGCTGATGCGGGCGCGATGCGCCGACGCGATCTGCTGGCGCTCATCGGAACGGCGGCCGGCAGCGCGGTCATGTACCGCGCCATGACCAGCCTGGGCCTGGCGGCCGAATCCACCTATGCGGGTCCGATCCGGCTCGACGGCGATCCCAAGGGCGCCTCGGTGCTCATCCTGGGCGCCGGGCTCGCCGGCATGGCGGCGGCGCTCGAGCTGCGCAAGGCCGGCTACCGGGTGCAGGTGCTGGAATACAGCAACCGCGCCGGCGGACGCTGCTGGACGCTGCGCGGCGGCGATACCTACACCGAGCTCGGCGGCGAGACCCAGCACTGCGCATTCGATCCGGGCCTCTATCTCAATCCCGGACCGTGGCGCATTCCCTACCATCATCGGGCGTTGCTCGACTATTGCACGCGCCTCAAGGTCGCGCTCGAGCCGTTCATCCAGGTCAACACCAACGCCTGGCTCCATTCCGGCAAGGCCTTCGAGGGCCGGCCGCAGCGCTATCGTCACGTCCAGGCCGACTTCAACGGCTACATTTCCGAGCTGCTCGCCAAGGCCACCAGCCAGGGCAAGCTCGACGAGGCCGTCTCGCGTGAGGATCAGGAAATCCTGCTGCAGGCGCTGCGGGGCTGGGGCGCGCTCGACCGCGACTATGCCTACAAGGCGAACCTGGCCACCGGCAACCGACGCGGCTTCGAGAAGGATCCCGGCGGCGGGCTCACCGCCAAGCCGGTTCCCTCGCAGCCGATCGGGCTCGGCGATCTCCTCAAGTCGGGCCTGTGGCAGGGCCTGTTGCCGGGCGCCAATTACGAGTTCCAGACCACGCTGTTCCAGCCGGTCGGCGGCATGGACATGATCGCACGCGGGTTTGCGCGCGAGGTCGGCGATCTCATTCGCTTCAACGCCAAGGTAAAGGCGATCCGGCAGGATGCGCGCGGGGTCAGCGTGGTCTACGAGGACACCGCCGACCCCGGCAAGCCGCTCACCGCGACCGCGGACTGGTGCCTTTGCACCATTCCGCTCTCGGTCCTGAGCCAGATCGAGCTCAACGTGGGCGCGCCGATGCGGAGCGCCATCGGCGCGGTTCCGTACGCCCCCGCCCTCAAGATCGGGCTGCAGTTCCGGCGGCGCTTCTGGGAGCAGGACGAAGGCATCTATGGCGGCATCAGCTACACCGACCTGCCGATCCGCCTGATCGGCTATCCGTGCACCGGCTACGGGGCACCCGGCAAGGCGGTGCTGCTCGGCGCCTATACGATCTTCAGCGTCTATGCCTACGAGTTCACGTCGCTGTCGCCGGCCGAGCGGGTGGCGAAAGCGGTCGCCGACGGTGCGCAGATCCATCCTCAGTACAAGGAGGAGTTCGAGAACGGCATCGCGGTCGCCTGGCATCGCAATCCGGCGACGCTCGGCTGCAGCGGCGCCTGGACCGACGCGGCCCGCGAGCAGCATTACGACAATTTGTGTGCGCTCGACGGCCGCATCCTGCTGGCCGGCGAGCATGCCTCCTATCTGCCGGGTTGGCAGGAGGGGGCGCTGCTGTCGTCGCTCGATGCGATCGGGCGTCTGCACCGCCGTGTGCTCGCCGGCTGAGCCGGCGCCAAGGAGACTGCCATGCGCCCTGCCGCCCGCACTGCTCTCGCGCTGGCGCTCGCCGCCTGCTTCCCGGCTCGGGCGACCCCGGCCGTGGCGCAGCCCGGCGATGCCCGGTTCAGCCAATCCGGCGCGTTTCATGGCGGCGACCGGCGAGGGGGTCTATGCCGATCTCTGCCAGGGCTGCCACATGCCCGGAGGGGTCGGCGCCGTCGGGGCCGGCGCCTATCCGGCGCTTGCCCGCAACCCCAATCTGGCCGACGCCGGTTATCCGCTGACCATGGTGGTCAACGGCCGCGGCGCCATGCCGCCATTCGGCGACCTCTTGAGCGATCAGCAGGTGGCGGCGGTGGTCAATTATGTCCGCAGCCACTTCGGCAATGCGTTTCCCGGCGAGGCGACGCCTGCCGAGGCGCAGGCGGTACGGCGGCGGTGAGAGCGCGCCGGGCCGGCGGCTAGGCTGGCGAGCCGCGCATCCGGGCCGCGGGTCGCCCCATATCCGCCTTGCCTAGGCCGCATCTTCTCGGCCAGATTTGGCGTATCAGACCAGAAGGGCCCGGTTCCTTCGAGCGGGCCGGCGCGTGTTGCCGCCTGTTAACCTGAAACTGTTACAGTGCGGTCGGAGTTACCGTCTGCTGGCCTCGCGTTCCGGTTTCGCGTTCCGGATTGCAGGCGGATGTTGGGGCCGCGGGTATGGATGTAGGAGGGGACGCCATGGGAAAATTCGGTCTGGGTCCGGCGCCCGCTGCGGCCGTGTTGTTGGCCTTTGCGCTTTCCGGCTGCGGCAGCTTCGGGGGCTTTCCGAGCTTCGGCAACTCTGCCCCGGCCCCCGAGCCGGTGCCGGTCGAGCCGCAGGCGATCCCGGAGATCCCTGCCAGCATCCGCTCCTCCGAGGTGATCGGGCGGTGGGGCTATGCCTCCTTCCACCGGCCCGAGGATCGGGTGCGCACCGAGGCCGCCGCCAAGGGGCAATGCAGCCATCCCTTCGTGATCGGCCAGGGCCCGACCGGGGGCGTGATGATGTATCCGCCGGACCAGTCCCAGATGCAGGAGTTCTGGCTCAAGGGCGGGCCTAGCGGAAAGAACTATATCGGTCCCCATGGCGAGGGCGGCAACACCAGCGACCGCGAGATCGTCTCCTTCGATGGCCGCGTCATGGTGCTGCGCTATGTCGATCCCGAGGTCGCCGGGCGCTACGGAACCGGGGTCTATGTGCGTTGCGCGCCGCGCGCGTGATCCCGATGGCACGGACGCCGGCCGCGAGCGTGGTCATCTGGCACAATCCGAGATGCGCGACCTCGCGCAAGGTGCTGGAACTGATCCGCGCCAAGGGCATCGAGCCCACGATCGTCGATTATGTGAAGACCCCGCCGACCGCGGCGCAGATCAAGACGGCGCTCGCCGAGATGCGCATGAAGCCGCGCGAGCTGTTGCGCCGGCGCGGCACTCCGTTCGACGAGCTCGGCCTCGACGATGCCAGGCACAGCGACGCCGCGCTGATCGCCGCCATGGCGGCCCATCCGATCCTGATCGAGCGCCCGGTCGTTCGCGGCCCGAAAGGCACACGCCTCTGCCGCCCGGTCGAGCGCCTGAAGGAGATTTCTGTAGATGGCCAGGATCGTGCTCGGGCTCGGCACCTCGCACACCCCGATGCTGCTGGCATCCGACGAGACGCTGCCGCGCTTTCTGGAGACCGACCAGACCATCCGCCACCGCGACAAGGACGGGCGGCCGGTCACCTATGGGGATCTGCTGGAGGCGGCCGATCCAAAGCTGGCCCACATGGTGGCGCCCGAGCATCTGGTGGCGCGGCAGAACATCGCCCGCGCCGCCATGCAGCGGATCCGCCAGACCGTGGCTGCCGCGCGCCTCGATGCCCTCATCGTCATGGGCGACGACCAGAACGAGAGCTATCGCGAGGATTGCCGGCCGGCCTTTGCGATCTATTTCGGCGACACCATCCGCAACGGCAATGCGCAGCACGACGACCTATTCGCACTTCCCGGATTGGTACATCCAGAATCGCAAAGGCTTCTTCGAGCCCGAGGCGCCGCGCGACTATCCGGTCGATTCCGCGCTCGCGGTTCATCTGATCGAATCCCTGATGGATTCGGGTTTCGATATCGCCAGCTCGAAATGCCTGCCGCCGAACGAAGGCGAAGGCCATGCGATCGCCTATGTGCACCGCCAGGTGATGGATGCGCGCAATCCGGTGCCGGCGGTGCCGATCTTCCTCAATACCTATTTCCCGCCCAATCAGCCGCGGCCGTTGCGCTGCTATCAGTTTGGACAGGGCGTGCGCAAAGCGGTCGAGAGCTTCGCCGGCGAGGGGCGGATCGGGGTTCTGGCCTCCGGCGGGCTCAGCCATTTCCTGGTGGACGAGGATTTCGACCGCGCCATCCTCAAGGCATGTGCCGACAAGGATGCCGCCTTTCTGCAGAGCCTGCCGCGCAACAAGCTCAACGCCGGCAGCTCGGAGATCCTCAATTGGGTGGCGGTCGCCGCGGCGGTCGAGCATCTCGACATGAGCTGGTTCGAATACGTCCCCGGCTATCGCACGCCGGCCGGCACCGGCACCGGACTGAGCTTCGCGGCCTGGGCCTGATGGCGCCGCGCCGGCGCCTCTGGGCGCGCGGCGCGCGGCCATTTACCCCTTCGCGGTTTCCGTGACAGGATGAATGTCGGCTCGGGGAGATGATCCGTCAGGCTGGCCTGCAGGAGGGATGCTGATGCTCTCGCAAAAAGAAAACGAAATGCTCACCCGCGTGGGGCCCGGAACCCCGATGGGCGAATTGATGCGCCGCTATTGGATCCCGGCCGCATTCTCGCACCAGATCGCCGAGCCCGACTGTCCGCCGGTGCGGGTCCGGCTCATGGGCGAGAACCTGGTCCTGTTCCGCGACACGCAGGGGCGCATCGGGCTCATCGACGAGCGCTGCCCGCATCGCACCGCCTCGATGTTCTTCGGCCGCAACGAGGAGTCCGGGCTGCGCTGCGTCTATCACGGCTTGAAGTTCGACGTCGCCGGCAACTGCGTCGATGTGCCCTGCGTGCCGCAGAGCAACGACGTGCAGAAGCGCAACATCCTCGCCCAGCTCAAGATCAAGGCCTATCCGTGCATCGAGCGCGGCGACGTGGTGTGGACCTATATGGGGCCGCCCGAGCACAAGCCGCAGTTTCCCGATCTCGAATGGACCCGCCTGCCCGGCGTCGCAGCGCTACGCCACCCGCCACATCCAGGAATGCAACTGGCTGCAGGGTCTCGAAGGCGGCTTCGATCCGACCCACCTGTCGTTCCTGCACCGCGGCGACGCCGAGCAGAATCGCAACATCGTGGTGACGCTCTACGAGGTCATGCCGACCGATTTCGGCTTCGTGGTCGGGACCGGCCGCGAGCAGGCCGGCGGCGACATGCTCTGGAACGTCAACGTGATGCTGATGCCGTTCCACAAGATCATCTCCTCGGTGCCGCATGCCGCCCATGTGTGGGCGCCGATCGACGACGAGAATACCATGCTCTACAGCGTCGACTTCAGCCCGGAGCGCGCGCTCACCGAGGACGGACCTCGCCCGCTCGAAGGAGGGACGCGGCATCCATACCGAGAACATCCCGGGCACCGATCACGCGCGTCCGCAACCGCCACAACGATTACCTGATCGACCGCGCCCAGCAGTCGAGCGGCGCGTCCTATACCGGCATGAAGGGGCTCGGCACCCAGGATTGCGCCATCCAGGAATCGATGGGGCCGATCGCCGACCGCAGCGCCGAGCATCTGCTCGCCTGCGATGCCGCCATCGTGAAGATCCGGCGCCTCCTGCTGCAGACGTTGCGGGATCACGCCGCCGGCAAGCCGTTGCCGGGCATGCGGCCGGAGAGCTACCGGGTGCGCTCGACCCGCTACGAGGCCCCGCCCGGCGCGCCCTTCGCGTCCGATCATGAACGAGCGCGTGCGCATCGATCGCGCCCGTCGCCGCGCAAATGAGCGCGAATGCTGCCAGTGAATTGCCAACAACCAATGAACGGCGCCGACGTCATCGCGGAAATTCTCAAGCGCGAGGGTACCGCGTTTCTGGCCTGCTATCCGCGCAATCCGCTGATCGAGGCCTGCGCCGAGCTCGACATCCGGCCGATCCTGTGCCGGCAGGAGCGCGTCGGCGTCGGCATGGCGGACGGCTATTCGCGCATCCGGCGCGGCCGGCAGAACGGCGTGTTCGCGGCCCAGCACGGTCCCGGCATCGAGAACGCCTTCCCGGGCGTCGCCCAGGCCTATTCCGAGAACGTGCCGATGCTGATCATTCCGGCCGGCTTTCCGCCGGAGCGGCAATACATCCGGCCGACCTTCCGGGCCGCCGAAGTCTACCGGCCGGTCACCAAATGGTCCGCCATGGCGCATTCGGTGCAGGAGCTGCCCGAGCTGATGCGCCGCGCCTTCCACGCCATGCGCAGCGGCAAGGGCGGCCCGGTGCTGCTCGAGGTTCCCAACGAGGTGTTCGAGGCGACCTTCGAGGGCAAGCTCGATTACCTGCCGGTGCCGGTGCTGCGGACGCGCGCCCGATCCCGAGCTGGTCAAGGCAAGCCGCGCGGGCGCTGCTGGCCGCCAAGCATCCGGTGCTGTGGGCCGGGCAGGGCGTGCACTACGCGCAGGCCGGCGATCGCCTCGCCGCGCTCGCCGAGCTGGTGCCGGCGCCGGTGGTCGCCACCAATCCGGGCAAGAGCGCGATCCCGGACAGCCATCCGCTGGCGCTCGGCGCCTCGACCCGCTCGCGCTCGAAAATGTTCGCCGCCTTCATGACCCGCGCCGACCTGGTGCTGGCGATCGGCTCGAGCCTCACCAAGACCTCGTTCGGGCCCGGCGTGCCGCCCGGCAAGACCATCATCCATTCGACCAACGATGCCGGCGACATCAACAAGGACTACCGCGCCGATCACGCGCTGGTCGGCGATGCCGCGCTGGTGCTCGATGCGCTGATCGCCGAGGTCGAGCGGCAGCAAGGCGGCGCCGGCGGCAATGCGCTCGGCGTCGCTCAAGGAGGAGATCGCGGCCGGCAAGCAGGCCTGGCTCGCCGAATGGGCCAAGCATCTGGATTCCGACGAGACGCCGATCAACCAGTACCGCGTGATCCGCGACCTGATGCGCACGGTCGACCGCGACAACGTCATCATCACGCACGATTCCGGCAGCCCGCGCGAGCAGCTGCTGCCGTTCTGGGAGACCACGCAGGGCCGGCTCCTACATGGGCTGGGGCAAGTCGACCCAGCTCGGCTACGGGCTCGGCCTCATCATGGGGGCCAAGCTGGCGGCGCCCGAAAAGCTCTGCATCAACGTGATGGGCGACAGCTCGTTCGGCATGACCGGCCTCGACATCGAGACCGCGGCGCGCAACCGCATCGCCATCCTCACCGTCGTGTTCAACAACGGCGTCATGGCGGCCGAGCGCGACGTGCTCAAGACCTCGAACCGCAAATACGGCGCCATGAACGTGGGCGGCAACTACACCAAGGTGGCCGAAGGCCTCAACGTGGCGGCGCGGCGGGTCGAGCAGCCGGCCGACATCGTGCCGGCCATCCGCGAGGCGGTCGACACCGACCAATCCGGCGCCCCGTTCCTGCATCGAGATCGTCGCCAAGGAAGGCTACGACTTCTCGCGCTATCAGTAGGGATCGACCGAACTTCATGAATAATCGCCGACGCAGCCGCGATCTCGGCGCGCTCCTTCTCCCCGCGTGCCACCAGGGCGTCTACGCCCGTCTTCGACGGGCTATGGAGAAGGTCGGGATGAGGGGGCGTTTCCGCGAGTCTGAGCCTGTGGAAACACCCCCTCACCGAGCCGAGATCTGGTTTTCCGCCGTGCCGTGTCGCCCTCTCCCCGCACGCGGGGCGAGGAGCGCCGAGATCACGCTTCGCACGGTTTTCCTTGCAATGTTTGCAGTCGTCCTCGCCGCCGCACCCGCGCCGCGCCAATCTCCCTACGAAGGCAAGACCATCACCATCATCACCAGCACCGGGGTGGGCGGCGTCTACGACCTCACGGCGCGCGTGGTCGCGCGCCACATGGGCCGTTACATTCCCGGCAACCCGACCCTGATCGTGCAGAACATGCCGGGCGGCGGCAACGTGCTGGCCACCAACTACATGTACAACATCGCCCCCAAGGACGGCCTGACCATCGCCAGCATCCACAACGCCATGCCGTTGCACCAGGTGCTGGACGGCCGCGGCGTGCGCTTCGATGCCGGCAAGTTCAACTGGCTCGGCTCGACCGGATCGGAGAACGAGGTGATCCTGGTCTGGCACACCGCCGGCATCAGCACCATCCAGCAGGCCATGGAGAAGGAGATCGTGCTCGGCGCCACCGGCGCCGGCTCCGGCCTCTCCATCATCCCGACCGCCATGAACAACGTGCTCGGCACCAGGTTCAAGCTGGTGATCGGCTACAAGACCTCCGAGGACATCAATCTCGCCCTGCAGCGCGGCGAGGTGCAGGCGCGCGCCTTCGGCATCAACTCGATCGAGAGCCAGCACCCCGATTGGCTGCAGGAAGACAAGGTCGCGTTCCTGGCGCAGGCCGGCGTCAAGCGCGACAAGGACCTGCCCGACGTGCCGCTCCTGACCGAGCTCGCCGGCACGCCCGAGCAGCGCCAGGTTCTCAAGCTCATCTCCGCCCCGGCCGGGCTCGGGCATCCTTATCTCGCGCCGCCCGGCATCCCGCCCGAGCGGCTCGCGATCCTGCGCCAGGCCTTCGCCGCGACCCTGAAGGACAAGGCGTTCCTGGCCGAGGTCGAGAAGCTGCAGATCGCCATCGATCCCATGAGCGCCGACGAGGTGGCCGCGATCGTCGCCGAGACCATCAACGCCGCCCCCGACGTGGTCGCCAAGGCGAAGGCCGCCATGGAGCCGCCGGAGGCACGGCCGCAGGGCGGGGCGGCGGCGCAGCCGATGAGGCGCCCCTTTCGGTCGCCCTGAGAGTTCGTGTAGCTTGTCGCAGACAGGCCTGCGGGCGGGAGAACCATCATGCTTCATCGAATAGAATTCATCGCCATTGCGTTGGCGGCGACATCCATTGCGTGGGGTGCGCAGGCGCAGGACTTCGCCAAGCTGCCGGACTGGTCCGGCCAATGGAAGAGCATGAGCGGCATCCAGTGGGATCCAACCAAGCCGCTCGGCCCCGCTCAGCAGCCGCCGCTCACGCCCGAGTATCAGGCCCGCTACGAGGCGAGCCTCGCGGATCAGGCCCTCGGCGGCCTCGGCGACGATCCGACCGGCCGCTGCATCCCGCACGGCATGCCGCGCGTCATGACGGTGGTCTACCCGATGGAGGTGGTGATCATGCCGAAGACCACCTACGTGCTCACCGACTACACGGTGTCGCGCCGCATCTTCACCGACGGCCGCGAGTGGCCGAAGGAGATGGACCAGAACTTCAACGGGCTCTCGATCGGCAAGTGGGTCGATATGGGCAGCGACGGCCGTTACACCGCGCTCGAGGTGGAGACGCGCGGCTTCAAGGGGCCGCGCACCTACGAGGCGAGCGGCATCATGCTGCACGAGGACAACAAGTCGGTCATCAAGGAGCGGTTCAGCCTCGACAAGGCCGACAAGACCGTGCTGCTCGACACCATCACGGTGATCGACCATGCCCTGACCCGGCCCTGGACCGTGATCAAGAAATACAAGCACGTCGCCGAGGCGGCGCCGATCTGGCACTTCAACGATTGCGCCGAGGACAATCACCACGTCCGGGTCGGCAAGGACGACTATTTCATCAGCGAGGACGGCTTCCTGATGCCGGTCAAGAAGAACCAGACGCCGCCCGACCTGCGCTATTTCACGCCACGCAAGTGAGGGTGCTTACCGGGACCGGCAAACGTCGGGCGCAACGCTGACGCGTGACGCCGGTTGGGCGGGGCCACCTGGCAGGCGTCGAAGCCGTCCCGCAAAGAGCGAACTTACCGGGAGGAGGCTTTGGGCAATCGCGTCACCACGCCGGGATGATCCTCCGCCGGTTCGGCGCCGTGCGTCAACTGCCGGAAGCCGCTGATGTCGCCGGGCCTCCCAAGCAGATAGCCCTGCGCCTCGTTGCAAAGCTCGGTTTCGAGGAATTCGAGCTCGGCGGATGTCTCTACGCCTTCCGCCAGCACCGGAAGATGCAGCGCTCGGCCGAGTCCCAGCACCGAGCGCACGATGGCCGCGGCCTGATCGTTGACGTTGACCGACTTGATGAAGGAGCCATCGATCTTGATCTTGTCAAAAGGGAAAGCCCGCAGGTTCGAGAGCGACGAGTAGCCCGTACCAAAGTCGTCCATGGCGATACGAACGCCCAGGATCTTGATCCGCCGCAACGTCGCCAGTGCGCGATTCAGGTCGCGAACGAGTGCCGTCTCGGTTACCTCCAGCTCCAATCGCCCGGGCGCGAGCCCGGTCTCGAACAGAATCTCGTGCACCACATGAGCGAAATCGGCGCTGTGGATCTGTACCGCAGAGACGTTGACCGCGACCGTCAATGGCTGGGTCCAGGTCGCCGCTTCGCGGCACGCCGCCCGGAGCACCCACTCGCCGATCTGAAGAATATTGCCGGTATCCTCGGCGATCGGAATGAATTCGAACGGGGGAATCTCCCCCCGCGTCGCATGCTTCCAACGCAGCAGGGCCTCGAACCCGACGACCTTGTCGCTGCGGATATCCTTCTGCGGCTGGTAGACGAGCCGCAATTCCCCGCGCGGAATCGCATTGCGCAAGTCGTGCTCCAGAAGACGGCGATCTCGGACGGCGGCGCCCATCGAGGCTTCGAAGAATCGATAGATTCCTCGTCCCTCGTTCTTGGCGCGGTAGAGCGCGGTGTCGGCGTGCGAGAGCAGGGTCTGCCGATCGGTCGCGTCGTCCGGACATATGGCGATTCCGATGCTCGTGGAGATCGGTGCGGCTGCGTCCGATCTTTCGCCCGTGCCTCGAAGAACCTCCAAGACGTTGTCGGCAATACGACCGGCGACCATCGGGTTGGAAAGTCCGGGCACCATGATGGCGAACTCGTCGCCGCTCAGCCTGGCCAATATTTGGCCCTCGTCCAGGACGCCCGCAATTCGTGTCGCAACCGACTGAAGCGCCGCGTCGCCGGCGGCGTGTCCGAACAGATCGTTGACCTCCTTAAATCGGTCGAGGTCGAGGCACAAGACGGCGAGCCGCCTGCCCGTTCCCAATGCCAACTCGATCTCCTGATCCAGCCTCTTGTTGAAGGTACCGCGATTGGGAATCCCGGTAAGGGAGTCATGATGCGCGAGAAAGCGGATATGTTGTTCCGCCTGCTTGCGCGCCCGCAGGTCGCGGACCGCGATGGCGTGATGCGGTTTGCCGCCGTAGTCGACCGGACGGAGGATCAATTCGACCGGTGTCGCGGAGCCGTCCGCGTGAAGCAAATCGCCCTCGACCGGCTGATTTGGTCGCTCGAACAGCTTCAGGCGTGTGCCTTCATCGGGAAAGTACTGCTCCAGCTTTGCGTAGCTCAGGCACCCCGCCGGCGATCCGACCAGATCCGCGAGGCTGTTGTTGACGGTAACGACGGAATCGCCTTCGCAGACCAGTAGCCCCTCGACGGCGGCGTTGGCGAGCCCCCGCATCCGGTCGAACTCGAGCTCCGCGCGCCGCCGGTCCCGCATCTCGATGGCCACGCCGGTGAGCGCCAGAGCAATAATGATGAAGCTCGCGAGCGCGACCGCAATCGCGAGCCAGCCTGACGGCAGTGCCGTTGCGGAAAATTCAATTGTCGGATCGGGAATGATCGACGCCGCACCCATCGCGGTGAAATGGTGACTGCAGATTGCGACGGTCAGCAGCAAGGCGCCGAGGATTTTCCATTTCAGCTCGTTGCCCCGTAGCCCGAGCGGCAACGCGATTGCGCCAATCAGCCCGCCCAGGACAATCGACGCGAGTACCAGGGTCGGGTCCCAAACGATCCGTCCCTGGATCTCGAACGCCGCCATGCCCGTATAGTGCATGGCGGCGATGCCGCCGCCGACCATGGCGCCGCCCAGCGAGCTGCTCGCCCGCCAATCGGCCATCACGGCAACCGCCAAGCCCGTACCGGTCAGGAAGATGGCGGCAATCAGCGAGAAGATGGTTAGCAAAATGTTGTAGGCAGTCGGCAGGCCCGGCGAGAACGCCAGCATGGCGATGAAATGCGTCGCCCAGATCCCGAATCCGGTCGAGGTCGCGGAAACGGCGAGCCAAAGGAGGCGCATATGGCCGGCCGAGCTTCGGACGTGATGAAGCAAGCTTATCGCCGTAAAGGACGCGAGCGCGCATATCACGGCGGCAAGAACCACAAGCCGTAGGTCATGCGCGGTCATGATGCAGTCGTATATGGTCAGCATGAGCGAGCCACACTCGGTTAATGCTTCGCGAAGGACCTAAGTCCAATCAACGTAAGAGAAATTGAAAAATAAGATGTAAATGAAGCCGTGCATTATAACGCCACCCGCGCGAACGAAAACGCAACCCGCGTATCGTCGGTAGGCATTTCGGCGAACAACATTGAAGATTCGTGTTGACGTGCGGCCGAGGGAGGTGGTGCCGTTCGGCCAAAGCGGATGTGCGAGGGGTCGCGAATGTCGGCCCCTCGCCCGGCGGGTCGAAACGATCCTCTTCCGATCCGATTTACGGATTCGGCGCCCCGCTGCGCAAGCCCGGGTTGCGCTGCGCCGCCACATCCGGCAGCAGCGGCGGCTGCGGGCCGATCACGGCTTCGAGCGCATCGCGGGCGCACATCTCCTCCCCGTAGGTCGCGGTGCGCTCCGCCGGCGGGATGCCGCCCACCCCGATGGCGCCGATCAGCTGGCCGTTGACGATGATGGGCAGCCCGCCTTCCTGGGTGGTCAGGCCATAGCCCGCCATGTTCTGGTTGGTGAACGGGTCTAACGCGTTGCGGTTGGTCAGCACATGCGAGGGGGCGCGGGTGCGCAACGCCGTGCGGGCCTTCTGCTCGGTGGCATTGACCTGGATCCAGCCCTCGCCGTCCATGCGATGCTCGTGCACCACCAGGCCATAGGGATCGACCACCACCACCACGACCGCGCTGTTGTTCTTTTTTGCGATGTCCTCGCAGGCCTTCGATAATTTCTCCGCGGTGTCCGCATTGATGGAGATGTGGTCGTGAATCCGCGCCGCCGCCTTGCCGGAGATCACGAATTGCTGCGGCACCTGGCCGTTGCCGTCATAGGTCGTTTGCGCCTGCGCGGCCGTCACCCCGGTCGCCGCCGCGCACAGCAACGCCACCTGCAAATTGCGAATGATCATCTGTTTCCTCCCTCGGGCTCGGGTTTCGATGCCTTGCGCATCCACCCTCCTCTTTTGGCGCATTTTCCGCTAAAATGCGACGTGGCAGCCGGGGGCGGGCCGCTCGTTCACGCGGAGGAGAGCTTCAGATGTCCGAGGAGACCGACGGAACCTCACGCCGCTCCTTTATGCGCTCGGGCGCGGGCCTCGCGGTCGGCGGCGCCGTGGCGCAAGCCTTGCCGCAACCGGCGCTCGCCCAGCCGGCCGCGGCGGATGCGCAGCTTGCCCGCGTGCAGGGGCAGCGCCGCATCCTCCTCAAGGGCGGAGTGGTGCTGAGCCTCGACCCGCAGGTAGGCGATTTCGCAGAGGCCGACGTCCTGATCGAGGACGGCAAGATCCGCGAGGTCAGGCCGGGCATCGCGGTGTCCGACGAGACCGTTGCGGTGGTGGACGCCACCAACCGCATCGTGCTGCCCGGCTTCATCGATACCCACCACCATTTCTACCAAGGCATCCTGCGCAACATCCTCACCAACGGCCTGCTCAATCCCGACTACAACCGCGACGTCAGCAATACCCTGACGGCGGCCTATCGGCCGAGCGACGTCTATGCCGGCGTCCTGGTTACGGCGCTCGGCATGATCGATGGCGGCACCACCGCGGCGGTCGACACCTCGCAGGTCTCGCACTCCCCCGAGCACAGCGATGCCGGCATCGCGGCGCTGCGGGAATCCGGCCTGCGCGCCGTCTACGCCTATTCGCGCGGCGCCGGGCCGGCCGCCAAATACCCGCAGGACATCGCCCGGCTGCAGGAGACTGCGTTCAGCTCGAGCGACCAGCTGCTGACGCTGGCGCTCGGCGGCACGCTCGATGCAAAGATATTTGCGGTCGCCCGCGAGGCCGGCGTCCCGGCGGTGTCGCACGGCGTCAGCGGCAATACCGAGCGGGTGCTGGTGGAGCTCGGCCGCATGGGCCTGCTGGCGCCCGGAGACGAATACATCCACTGCAACCATCTGAGCGGCATCGCCTGGCGGCTGATCCGCGACACCGGCGGCCATGTCTCGCTTGCCCCGCCGATCGAGATGGCCATGGGCCACGGCATGCCGGCGATCCAGGACGCCATCGACAACCGGGTGCGCCCGAGCCTGAGCTCCGACGTCGACGTCACCATGGCGCAGGACCCGTTCACCGTCATGCGCTCGACCTTCACGCTGCAGCGCCTCCTGGTGCTGCAACGCATCCGCAATGGCGAGCTCAGGCCGCCGGCGCTCCTCACCTGCCGGCAGGTGCTGGAGTTCGCCACCATCGAGGGCGCGCGCTGCGCCCTCATCGACCGCAAGGTCGGCACGCTCACCCCTGGCAAGGAGGCCGATATCGTCATGCTGCGCGCCGACCGCCTCAACGTCTGGCCGCTCAACAACGCGCCCGGCGTGGTGGTCAACCTGATGAATCCCGGCAATGTCGAGAACGTGTTCATCGCCGGCAAGGTGAAGAAATGGCGCGGCAATCTGGTCGGGGTCGACGAGGCGCGGGTCGTGCGGCTGGCGCAGGAGGCCCGCGACGGAGTGCTGGGCCGGGCGGATTTCAAGATGAATTTGCTCGGTTGAGGCGGCGCCGCCGACCCTATGGTTTCTGCGGCTTGAAATATTTCAAGGTCGGCGGCTGCTGATCCTTCTTGGCGGGCATCAGGTCGCCATCCGCGCTCAAATAGTAGATTTCGTTGTGGATGGCGATGTGCGAGTTGTACTCGTTGCAGACATTCTCCACCCACACCACGTTGCGCTCGCGCCGATAACGCTTGTCGACCGTCCATGGCCGGGTCAGCGCATCGTCGATCGTCGTGATCTCGTCATGCAACAAGTCGTCATCCGCCCGATCGAGGTAGATCCGCTCCTTCACGACGGTCTGATTGTCCTTGTGCAGCGGGAGCCCGCTGGTGTCGTAGGTGCGGGGCCCTTTCATGTTGCGGGTCTCGACCTCGAGCGCCGCGTTGCCGCCGTTTCTGTCCGTCACCCATTTGCCGATCGAATAGCCCATGAAGGTCGGCTCGGCACCTTTGGGCCAGTCTCGTCCATCGGTATAGATCCGGCGCGGTATGTCGTATTCGAACATCATGTAGGTGATCTTCGGCAGCGGCACGATCTCCATCGGAAAGATGACGCTCATGATCCGCGGCATGCCGTTTGGTATGCAAGTGAAGCGCGGATCGTTGCCCTGGCCGCCTTGCGCCTGATCGATGAGGCTGGCCTCGAAGACGGCCTGGTATTCCGGCGTCAGCGGCGGCTGCTGGGCGCGGCCGATCGGCTTGGTCTGATCCCACTGGATACCGACTCCCGGCGGTCGCTTCCACTGACCCGAGAGGTCGGGGAACTTGGTCTCTTCCTGGGCCCGCACGCCGTGCATCGGCAGACACAGCACCGCCGTCAGCGCGACCGCGCGGATCGAGCTTCGATCGAGCATGTGGTCCTCCCCGTGAAATGCCGGCACATCCCGCTCAGGGGCAGTCAGTTGACGATACACCGCCTGCGCCCGTATTTTCAATGAAGTCTGCGCGACTGGCGTGTAGGATGGGTTGAGCTCTTGCGAAACCCATCAATCGCCGCTGATGGGTTTCGCATAGCCCGCGAAGTGCATCAGGGCGTTTGCGCCCGTCTTCGCGGGCTATGCCGTAAACGCCCTAGTGTGCTCAACCCATCCTACAAGAGGTCTCCTGATGTGGGAGCCCATCATGACACGCCATCGCGGACTTGCCGGAGCAGCTCTGATACTTGGCCTCTGGCTCTGCGCGTTCGCCACATCCGCCGCCGCCCAATCGGTTGCCGACTTCTACCGCGGCCGCACCGTCACCATCAGCGTGGGGTTGAGCGCGGGCGGCGGCTATGACCTGCATGCCCGGGTGCTGGCGCGCTATCTCGGCCGGCACCTGCCGGGCGCGCCCGCCGTAGTGGTCAAGAACGCGCCCGGTGCCGGCGGCCTCACCCTGGTCAATGCGCTCTACAGCACGCTGCCGCGCGACGGCTCCGAGCTCGCGACCTTCGAGCGCGGCATCTTGCTCGAGCCGCTGCTCGACCCCGCGCAAGCCCGCTTCGATCCGCTCCGCTTCAGCTTCGTGGGCAGCACCGACAACGACGTCAGCACCTGCCTCTCCTGGCACACTGCCGCAGTCAAGACCATGGACGACATGCTGCGCCGGGAGCTGATCGTCGGCGGCACCGGCTCGACCGCCATCGCCAACACCTTTCCGCGCGTGCTCAATGCCGTGCTGGGCACCAAATTCCGCGTCATCCCGGGCTATCCGGGCGCCAACGACGCCCTCCTGGCCATGGAGCGCGGCGAGACGCAGGGGTTCTGCTCGCTCGGCTTCGCCACCCTGGATGCGATCCGGCCCGGCTGGGTGCGCGACCACAAGGTCAATATCTTCGTGCAGCTCGCCCTGCAGAAGAGCCGCGAGCATCCGGAGGTGCCGTTGGCGCTCGACTACGCCAAAAGCGAGGCCGATCGCCAGGCCATCGCCTTGATCGTCTCGCCCAATCTGTTCGCGCGTCCGTTCGCCGCGCCCCCCGGGGTGCCGCCCGACCGGCTCGAGGCCCTGCGCCGGGCCTTCGACGAGACCATGGCGGATCCGGACTTCGTGGCCGAGGCCGATGCGCGCGCGCTGCATATCGAGCGGGTGACCGGGGCCGAGCTCGATGCGGTGCTGCGGCGTCTCTACGCCACCCCCAAGGAGATCGTGGCGCGCGTGAAGGAAGCGGTGAATTAGCGCATGATCCCGAAAAGTCGCAGACTTTTCGGATAAGATTATGCGCAACGTCAAAAAAGACTGGAGCGTTATCCGATTCAATCGGATCGGATAACGCTCTAGGGACGCGCCCGGTTTTTGTGATACGCAGGCGCGGAATTGCTGAGAGGGGAGATCATGGCGACCGTTCTGGAGCCGAGCCTGGCGCCTGCCCCGGCGCCGGAAAGCTCCGACCGCAGCTTCGGGCTGGTGTTCGCGGCCGTGTTCGCGCTCATCGGTGGCCTGCCGCTCGTGCACCTGGCGCCGCCGCGCTGGTGGGCGTTCGCGGTCGCGCTCGTGTTCGCCCTCCTCGCCCTGCTGCGGCCCGCGCTGCTGCATCCCGCCAACCGGGCCTGGCTCGCCTTCGGGGCGCTGCTGCACCGCGTGGTGAGCCCGCTGGTGATGAGCGCGGTGTTCTTTCTGTGCGTAACGCCGGTCGCCTGGATCATGCGGCTGCGCGGCAAGGACGTCCTGTCGCTCGAGCGCCGCCCCGATCTGTCGAGCTACTGGATCGGGCGCGAGCCGCCGCCGGCCGCGTCCGAGACCATGAAGCGGCAGTTCTGAACCCGGACATATTCGAGCGGAGCCCCTGATGTCGATTCTCGCCGAGCTTTGGAGCTTCCTGCGCGTGCGCAAGAAATACTGGCTCATGCCGATCGTGATCATGCTCGTGGTGTTCGGCGGCCTCGTCATCCTGGTGCAGGGCTCGGCGGTCGCGCCCTTCATCTACACCCTGTTCTAGATGTCGAGATCGCGCCTGATCCGCCACCTCGCCATGGCGGCCTATTGCCTGGCGATCTATCTGGTCCTCGATCTGGTCTATTCGGGATTGCTGCACGACGAAGGGCGTTCGCCCCGCATTCCGGATCCGGCCTATCACCATACCCTGGCGCCGAATTTCGACGGCTACGACAATTGGGGCGACACCCGCTTCAAGGTCGTGACCGACAGCCTGGGCTTCCGGGACAGCCGGGTCCGCGACGTCGCGATGAGCTCAGGCCTGCACCGGGTCCTGCTCATGGGCGATTCCTTCGCCGAGGGATTGGGCGTCGACTTCGAGGATTCGTTTGCCGGCATGCTGTCCGCGGCCGGCACCAGCGTGGCCGACAATACCGAGTTTCTCGATGCCGGCGTGATCTCGTATTCGCCGGTGCTCTATTATCGCAAGACCAAATCCCTGCTCGAGCGCGGATTGCATTTCGACGAGGTTGTGGTCTTTTCCGACATTTCCGACGTGCGCGACGAGG
The DNA here is from genome assembly GCA_963721005.1 of uncultured Alphaproteobacteria bacterium. Classification (GTDB taxonomy): domain Bacteria; phylum Pseudomonadota; class Alphaproteobacteria; order Rhizobiales; family Xanthobacteraceae; genus VAZQ01. The sequence goes on from CAVRHR010000004.1 coordinate 812,113, forward strand.
CCACCGGGTATTTCTGCAACGACGACGACCCGGGCTACCGGAAATACTGCCAGGAGGGCCTGCCGTTCTATGCGCAGCGGGACGATCTGGGCCAGGCCTTCGCGCGTCATTTCGCGATGACCGACCGCATCCGCCTCATGATCAAGTTCTGGTTCCAGCAACGCTCGGGCGACCAGAAGCGGCTCAAGCTCGCTCCCACCTCGGAGACCGCCTGGCTGTTCCCGGGCTCGGACGCGAGCGACTATGCGCCGCTCGGCGTCGAGGGCGGCGTGACGCGCTCGCTCGCCAACATGCAGAAGCTCGCCGACCTGTTGCGGCAGAACGGCATTCCGCTCACCATCGTGGTCTATCCCTGGCCGGCGCTGCTCGCCGCCTACGACGCCGACAACCGGCAGGTCACCATGTGGCGCGACTTCTGCGCCCGCAATGCCTGCAAGAAGTTCATCGACCTGTTTCCGGCCTTCAATGCCGAGAAGGAGGCGCATGCCGACTGGTACGAGCGCCTCTTCATCTTCGGCGACTTCCATTTTTCCGCCGCCGGCAACCGGCTGATGTTCCGTGAGCTCGCAAAGCAGCTATTGTGAGGGTGGCCCGGATGCTTGCGGATGAAGCCTCGGTACACGGGCGCCGGAAATGATCGGCATCTTGGAACGCTGAACGCCGCATGCGAATTCTCGGAATCTCGGCTTTCTATCACGACAGCGCCGCCGCGCTCCTGGTCGACGGCCGCATCGTGGCGGCCGCCCAGGAGGAGCGCTTCACCCGCAAGAAGCAGGACGCCCGCTTTCCCGAGCACGCCATCGCCTATTGCCTGGCCGAGGCCGGCATCCGGCTCGCGGAGGTCGACTATGTGGTGTTCTACGAGAAGCCGTTCCTCAAGTTCGAGCGGCTGCTCGAGACCTATGTGGGGTTCGCGCCGCGCGGCTACCGCTCGTTCGCGATGGCGATCCCGGTCTGGATTCGCGAGAAGCTGTTCCAGAAGAACCTCATCGCCCGCGAATTGCGGAGGCTCGCGCCGGACTTCGACGTCGAGGGCCGCCTCTTGTTCACCGAGCACCATCTGAGCCATGCGGCGAGCGCCTTCTACGCCTCGCCGTTCCGGGATGCGGCGGTGCTGACCATGGACGGGGTCGGCGAATGGTGCACGGCCTCGCAGGCGGTCGGGCACGGCAACGAGCTCGCGATCGTCAAGGAGCTGCACTTCCCGCATTCGCTGGGGCTGCTCTACTCGGCGTTCACCCACTACACCGGCTTTAAGGTGAATTCCGGCGAGTACAAGCTCATGGGCCTCGCCCCCTATGGGGAGCCGAAATATGCTTCCCGCATCCTCGATCATCTGATCGACCTGAAGCCGGACGGAACGTTTCGGCTCGATCTCGACTATTTCGATTATTGCACCGGCCTCACCATGACCAATGGCAAGTTCGCCGACCTGTTCGGCGCGCCGGTGCGCGACCCCGCGAAGGAGCTGCTCACCTCGTTCCATATGGACATCGCGGCCTCGATCCAGCAGGTGACCGAGGAGGTCATGCTGCGCCTTTCGCGCGCGCTCGCCCGCGAGCACGGGCTCGACAATCTCTGTCTCGCCGGCGGCGTCGCGCTCAATTGCGTGGTCAATGGCAAGATCCTGCGCGACGGCGCCTTCAAGAGCATCTGGGTGCAGCCGGCGGCTGGTGACGCCGGCGGCGCCGTCGGGGCGGCGCTGGCGGTTTGGCACCAGTTTCTCGGGCAGCAGCGCCAGCCCGACGGTGGCCGCGATCTGATGGAAGGGGCGTTGCTGGGGCCCGCCTTCGCGCAGCCTGAGGTGGAGCGCCGGCTCGCCGCGGCCGGCGCGCAATTCACCGTGGCGTCCGACGACGACGTGATCGAGCAGACCGCGGGCGCGCTCGCGGGCGGCGATGCGGTCGGCTGGATGCAGGGCCGGATGGAGTTCGGCCCGCGCGCTCTCGGCGCCCGCTCGGTGCTCGGCGATCCGCGCTCGCCCACCATGCAGAAGACGCTCAACCTGCGGGTCAAGTACCGCGAGAGCTTCCGTCCGTTCGCCCCCGCCGTGCTGCGCGAGGACGTCGCCGACTGGTTCGAGCTCGACGTCGATTCGCCCTACATGCTGCTGGTCGCCGACGTGAAGCGCGAACGGCGCCGCGCCATGACCAGCGCGGAGGCGGCGCTGTTCGGTATCGACAAGCTCAACGTGGCGCGCTCGGAAATCCCCGCCGTCACTCATGTGGACTATTCGGCGCGCGTCCAGACCGTCCACCCCGAGACCAATCCGCGCTTCCACGCCCTGCTGGCGCGCTTCAAGGCCAAGACCGGCTGCCCGGTGCTGATCAACACCAGCTTCAACGTGCGCAGCGAGCCGATCGTGTGCACGCCGGAGGACGCATTCCGCTGCTTCATGGGCAACGAGATCGAGCTCCTGGTGGTCGGCAACTGCATGCTGCAGAAGCAGCAGCAGAACCCGGCGCTCAAGATCGACTACAAGGACGAGTTCGAGCCGGATTGAGGTCTAGCATATTTGCATTTGTCGCATTTTCGGACGGAAAACCGGACTCCACCCTCGCCTTCGCGAGGGCATGCTTTTCCTGAAAATGCCCCGGTTCAGCAGGCCGTCACGGCGTGCGCGACGCCACGTAGGCCGCGATCGCCAGCATGTCGTCGTTGCTCAGCTTCTCCACCACCGGGCGCATCAACGCCGCCGAGGGGCCGGTACGGTCGCCGTTCTGGATGTTCCACATCTGGCGCACGATGTAGTTGGGATGGCGTCCCGCGATGCCGGGCACGTCGCCCATGCCCTGCAGGGTGGCGCCGTGGCAGGTGCCGCAGGCGACCGTCTTGCCGCCGCCGGTCGTGGCCAGCGCCTCGCCCTTGGCGATGCTGCCCTTGGGCACATAGGCCACGAAACCGGTGCGGGGATCGCGGTAGACCACGTCCTCCTCGTTCTCCGGCACCTCGATGATGCGGTTGCCCATCGGCTCGGTGCCGCCGGCCGGGTGCACCAGCCGCTTGTTGCCGGGACCGATGAAGCTCTTGGGCACGGTATCGGCCTCGACCACGCGGATCCATGGCCGCGGCTTGAGCGAGCCGAAGTAGCTGGCCGCGTCCCTGATCTCGGCCTCGGTGGCGGACTTGGCGAGAGCGATCATGATGCCGCCGTACTTGCGCTCGCCGCTCTTCCAGTCGGCCATCTGGCGCAGGAAATAGGCGACCGGAAGTCCCGCCACATAGGCGGATTCGTCGTGGCCGGTGCCGACCGGCAGGTGACACGAGCCGCAGGCACGCACCTGGGTATCCTTGTTGCCGAACTGCACGATCTTGGGCATCGCCGGATACATGTCCGGGTACCAGTTGGGAATGTCGAACATGTCGTCCGCCTTGGCGCGCTCGATCGAGAGCGTGCTGCCGGGAGGCGGCGGCCGCAGCCTGGTGCCCTCGATGCGCGGCGGCGGCAAATCCTTCTCGGTGACCGGAAACGCCCATTCGGGCTTCTCGGCCGCGGCGGCGAGCCCGGGGACCAGCAGGGCGACGCCGGTCAGAGCCAGGCTCGCGAGCGACAGCGTGCCGACGACGTTTTTCATGACAGCCTTCCCGGGACCATTGTTGTTTCCAACCACGTTGTTTCCAACCAGGCCCCCAGCATATGCAAGCGGAAGGGATCGAACAATCGCAAGAATCGCCCGCGAGAATCGCCGCGCTCGCATTGCGGGTTTGCGGTCGGTCCATTAAAGGATTTCCCGACGCCGATGCTCTGCAACAGGAGGCAGCGATTTCCGACATTCTCACCGCCCAGAACGGCCCCATTCTCGAGATCACCCTGAACCGGCCGCAGGACGGCAATGCCGCCAGCGACGACATGGCCGAGCAGCTGACCAAGCTTCTGCTCGGCGCCGAGACCGCTGAGATCATCGTGCTGCGTGGCGCCGGCGAGGATTTCTGCATCGGCCGCTCCACGGCCGGACGCCGGCCGGCCAGCAACTCCGCCGACGCGCTGGAGCGGCGCTTCGGCAGCGACGTGGTGTTCGATTGCTACAACGCCTTCCGCCGCGTGCGGGCGCCGGTCATCGGCGTGGTGCGGGGCCGGGCGCTCGGGTTCGGCTGCGCCATCGCGGCGGTCTGCGACATCACGCTCGCGGCCGACACCGCCCAGTTCCAGGTCCCGGAGATGCTGCACAACATCATGCCCACCATGGTGATGTCGGCCCTGGTCGACCGGGTGCCGCGCAAGGCGATGAGCTATTTCGTCTACTCGACCGCCATGATCAGCGCGGCGCGCGCGCGCGAGGCCGGGCTGGTGAGCGAGGTGGTGCCGTCAGCCGAGCTCGACGCCGCGGTCGAGACGCTGTGCGCCACCATGATGAAGGCGCCGCAGCCGGCGCGCCTGGGCGTGAAGGAATACACACGAACGGCGCTCGACATGAGCATCGCGGGCGCGATCGACTATGCGCGCAACCTGCACGCCACCCTCAACGCGGCCGCGGCGATGCGGCCGAGGCCCAAATAGAGCATTTTCAGAAAAAGTGGAATCCGGTTTTTCGTCCGAAAATGCGACAAATGCAAAAATGCTAGAGCGGTTTCTTTCTTCGGTCTATGTTAAACCGCTCTAGCGGAGGCACACGCGACCATGATCCGAAGATTCGATAGCGCCGCCGCAGAGCCGATGCTGATCAAGCGCTACGCCGGTTGCCGTCTCTACAACACCGCGACCTTGAGCTATACGACGCCCGGCGAGTTGCGTGCCCTGGCCGGCCGGGGCCAACGGCTGATCGTGCGTGACGCGCGCTCGGGCGACGACACCACGGATGAAATCCTCGATCCGCCGCATTGAGGCTTCGGCTCCCGGCCATGCCGGTCAGCTCAGCCACCAGGCCCCGAGCGCGAGCGTGAGCAGCGTGAGCGGGATGCCGGCCCGGCAATAGGCGAGGAACGAAATCTCGATCCCGGCCCTGCGGGCACGCTCCGCCACGATCAGGTTGGCGACCGACCCGACCAACGTGAAATTGCCGGCGAGCGTCGAGCTCATGGCGATCGTGAGCCAGGCGCGCAACTCGTCCTCGAGGCCAGTCACGAACGGCTTGAGCGCCAGTACGGCTGGCACGTTGCTGATGATGTTCGACAGGATCGCAGTGACGCCGGTCAAGGCCCAGACGTCGTCGAGGTGCAGGCCGCGCACCGCCGCGACCGCGTCGGGGCCCAGCAGCACCTTCTCGGCGCCCGCCACCACCACGAACAGGCCGGCGAACATCAGCAACAGCGCGCCATCGATCTCGCGGTACACCTTGCGCGCCTTGATGGCGCGGGTGGTGAGCAGCAGCGCGCCGCCCAGGATGGCGGCCTTGGCGACCGGCACGCCGGCGAAAAACAAGGCAACGACCCCGACCGTCACCAGCACCGCCTTGAGCATCTGGGGTCGGTGCACGCGCGCGGGCGGTGGCACCGCGGTCAGACGCTCAGGATCGCGGAACTCGCTATGCCACACCGCCAGAATCACCGCCGTCACCAGCACCAGGCCGGCGACCGCGACCGGCGCCAGCACGGCGGCGAACGCCATATAGGGAATGTGCGAGATCGCCCCGATGATCATGTTCTGCGGATTGCCGGTGATGGTGGCGGTGCTGCCCACGTTCGCCGCCATCGCCAGTGCCAGCAGGTAGGGCACCGGATTGCGTCGCAGCGCCCGCGTCACCTCGATCGCCAGCGGCGCCATCACCAGGCAGACCGCATCGTTGACCAGAAAGGCCGAGAAGGTGCCGGCGGTGACCACCACGGCAGCCAGCAGCACGCGCGCCGAATGGGCGCGCGTCAGCGCCCAGCCGGCCACCAGCCGGAAGAAGCCCGAGAGCTTGAGATGCGCCACCACGATCATCATGCCGAGCAGCAGCACGATCGTGTCCAGGTCGACGGCCCTGTAGGCCTCCTGCGGGGTCAGCGCCCCGACCGCCATCATGAGAGCCGCGCCCGTCAAGGCGACGCCGGCGCGATCGAGCCGCAGGCCCGGAATCCGGCCGAGCGCCACGCCCGCATAGGTGAGGATGAAGATGGCCGCCGTGGCCGGGATCGTCAGCGCCGTCATTCTGCGAGCCCACCGGCGGCCAGCGGTTCGGCGCGGCGCCGATCAGGCGAACATCGCATCGATATCCTGCTGGGAGACATGGCCGGAATCGCCATTGAGCTTGGGGCCGCTCACCAGCTTGCTCTCCCCGTCGGTCAGCCTGGCTGCCGCATAGCCGTCGAGCGCGTCGCGGCCGCCCCAGATCTCCATCATGCGGGTGACCCGATCCTCGACGAATGTCAGGGTCGCCAGCACCTTGGCGATGCGCTGGCCGCTGATGTCCTGGAAATTGCAGGCCTCGAATATGCGCACCACCTGGTCGCGGATGTCGCTGGCGAGCGCCTGCTCCTGCTCGTGCTTGAGCGAGGCGGAGAGCGTATTGGCGGCTTCGTCGATGCTTTCCGCGGCCTCGAGGATCTGCTGGGTCGCCCGCTCGGTACCGTCCACGACGGCGTCGAGCTCGCGGCTGGCGCGCCCGTGGCCGGTGTCCCCGAAGGCGCCGAAATGCAGGCTCGCCAGCTCCTGCATGGTGCGGGTGATGGCGCGATGAATGCTGTCGGTCTCGCTCTTGAGCTTGTTCAGGTCGCCGACCGTTATTTGATCGCTGGTGGCGCCGCTCTCGGCGGCGCTTTCGGCCGCCGGTGCCGCCGCCGGTGCCTGGTGCTCGATGAGCGCGCGCAGCGCCTTCAATTCGTCGAGGACTTCTTGCTGAAGTAGTGCCAAGCCGCCGAGCGGCGCCGCGCCGCCGGACACCTCACCGTATGCCTCGATTTCGCGGGCCACGTCGCGCGGCTCGCCGCCCAAGGTCGTTCGCTCGATGCGGAAGATTTTTCGCCGCGTTGGCATGGCCGCCCTCTTGGTCCTTCGCGGATCCTAGCCGGGACCGGCTTAACGCCCGGTTCATGTACCGGTGACATGCGGGCACCTGTTCATGCTTTTGCGTGCATCCGAGCCGGCTGGGCGGTGGAGCGTGGGCTAAACTTCCGATTAACCATGATCGTTCCACATTTACTCGAAAGAAACTATAAGTTGATGAACAGGTTCTTTCTGTCGGTATCCATAACAATTCTAACTTCCGCCTTTACCAATCCGACGATGTTTTGAATTTACTTTGGCGCTGTTCGAACGGAACGCCGTGTCCACCTCGTTTCGTTCGATGCAATTCGCGTATCCCGCCAGCGTGATTCCGAGAGTCAGCACCCATGTCCATCCGCTTTCCCGCTCTACTCGCAGGCTTGCTTGCTTGCGGCACGGCAACCGCCGGTCCGCTTGTCCTCAGCTCCGCCCCACCCGATCGTGCGGTACCGCCGCAGCAGGTCGCGGTGCAGGGCCCCAATCTGGGCGGCGGCTTCTTCGAGATGCTGTTCGGCGGTCCTGGCCGCGGGCAGCCGTCCTATCAGCCGGGCACCTACTCGGGCGCGCCGGCCGAGCCGTATTACGGGCAATCCGACGCGGGCGAGACGCAAGCCTTGAATCCGCGCTACCTCAAGCAAGAGGTGCCGTATGAAGGCAAGGAAGCTCCCGGCACCATCATCATCAACACCCCGGAGCGGCTGCTGTACCTGATCGAGGGCAACGGCCGGGCTTTGCGCTACGGCATCGGGGTCGGGCGTCCCGGCTTCACCTGGGCCGGCGTCCACAGCGTCACCAACAAGCGCGAGTGGCCGGACTGGACGCCGCCCGACGACATGCTCAGGCGGCGTCCCGATCTGCCGCGCCATATGGAGGGGGGGCCTGAAAATCCGCTCGGCGCCCGCGCCATGTATCTGGGCTCGACCCTCTACCGCATTCACGGCTCGAACGAGCCCTGGACCATCGGCACCGCGGTCTCCTCGGGCTGCATCCGCATGCGCAACGAGGACGTCATCGATCTGTACGAACGGGTCAAGGTCGGCGCCAAGGTGGTGGTGATCTGATCGCCGTCGCCGGCTCGGAGAACAAGCGGGCCGCCCGGTTCCGGGCGGCCTTTTTTGCTTGCTCTTGAAGATTTCCTGGGCGCTAGACCGGATTCCGGTCGCGTTGACGCGGGTCTCTCCGTCGTCATGCCCGGCCTTGTGCCGGGCACCCACGTCTTTCGCGCCACAAAGCAAGGCGTGGGTGGCCGGGACATAAGGGCGTTTACGCCCGTCTTCGACGGGCTATGCCCGGCCATGACGTGCTGGGTGATTCAATGCAAACGAAACCTGCTCTAGACGTCGCTGCCGCCGAAGTCGCCGCCGCCGCCGAAGTCGCCGCTGCCGAAATCGCTGTCATTGTCGTCAAAGGCTTGGTCGGCGTCCGGCGCGTCATCCGCGGTGCCGTTGTCGAACAGGCCGAGGCCGGAGCCGCCGCCGCCATCCGCATGCGGTGCACGGCCGATATCGTCGATGCCGGCCTGGCGGGCGAGATCGCCGCCCCCGCTATTGTCCCACGGCGAGCCCGGCTCGCGGCCGGCCCCGAAGGCCGGATCCGTGAGGCCGAAAGCCCCATGGCCGTGGCCCGTCATGGAGCGGATGCCGTCGAGCAGGAGCGAGCCGCCGATCACGCCGGCCGCAGCCGCCGCCGCGGTGCCCAGGAAGGAGCCGCCCGGGGCCGCCGGGGTGGGCCGCCAGGACGCGCCGGGCGCGGGCGCGGCCTCGCGATCCTGCATCTGTGCCGGACGCACCGACGGCACCGAGCCGCGCGCCGGATCGCGCCGGCCCAGCAAGGCATCGCGCATGCCGTCGAGAAACCCGGTCGGCTGCCCGGCCGGCGCGTCGCCGAGCCGGGCTTCGAGCTCCTGGATGCGGGCATCGGCGCGCTTGAGCGCCTCGTCCTGCACCAGCGTGGTTTGCACCAGCGCATAGGTCGCATTGGGGGCGAGCCGGAGCCCATCGATGATGGTGCGTTCCGCATCCGGATCGCGCGGTTGGTTCTCGAGCGTGGCGAGACGGTCGAACAGCTGGGTGACGAGCTCGCGTTCCTGGGGGGTCATGGTCCTGGCCTCCGTGACGACCGGCCTGATGTAGGCAGCCGCGATGGCAACGGAATGACCGCAACCTGCAAAATTAATCGGCCATGGGGTCTTGCGGCGCGGCGAAACGCCGCTAAGCGAGCCCTCGCCGCTAGGCGAGCGCCACCCCGTGACCTGCCAGCAGGTTGGGGAACGCGTCGCCGGCCAGGAAGGCGTATTCGCGCTCGCGCAGCGTGGTGAGCGGATCGAGCCGCTGCAGCTCCGCATCCACGAAGCCCGGATGGCACATGATCATTCCGCCGTCCGGCAGCTGATCGAGAAAGCCGGCGAACAGGGCGGGGAAATCGGCGCCGTCGCGGAACCCATAGGCACCTGCGAAACCCGGATTGGTGCGCCGGCCGAGCGCATCGGCACGCTGCCGGAAATCGTGGCTCAGGCGATCGAGCAGCCACGCCTTGCGTTCGCTTAAGCTGAAGGCGCGCGGCGGCACCCGTCCGCATTGCCGCAGCCAGGCGCCGGGCGCATTGACCTTGGCGACCTCGAGCACCGCCTCGCGGATCTGCGGAAACAGATGCACGTGCTGATGGCCGTCGATGAAATCGGGCGGGCGGCCGAAGGTGTGGACGAACATCCGCAACTGCGCCGCAATCTCGCTCGTGAGCGCGGCGTGCGAGAGCCGGTGCAGGAAGGCCCGCGCCAGCGTGCCCGGAAGCGACAGGAACGCGCCCTCGCGCACCGGCTTGTAGGCGGCGCTGAGCGGACGGAACGGTGCCGTCAGGGTCAGGTGCAACCCGATGGCGACCCGTGCCATCCCGGTGTTGAGGACATCGAGCGCATGCGCCTCCGAGCGATGAAAGCTCGGCGCCACCACCATGGCGGAGGTGGCGTTGAGGCGCCGGCGCACCACCAGATCGCGGATCGCCATGCTGACGCTGCTCGATATGCCGTAATCGTCGGCGCACAGCCAGATACGGCGGCGCCCCGCCAGCGCGTCGGCGGCGCCAGAAAAACCCGATCCGCCGGACGGCTTGTCCAACACGCCTCGCACTCCCAAACACAGCTGCCCGGAATCCGGAACCCGCAACCAGATCGGCTCGGTCTCACTCCGCCGCCGTCCGGGTCGATCGGTCGTCAGCGCGGCCGGCGTCCTCGGCGGTCTTGAGGCTTTGCTCGGCCACGAAGTAGAGCGGGCGTGCTTTGATCTCCGAGAACATCTTGCCGATATATTCGCCCATGATCCCGATCATGAACAACTGCACGCCGCCCAGCATCATCACGCCGATGATGACCGAAGGATAGCCCGGGACCGACTGCCCGTACACCAGGGTCTCGACCAGGATATCCACAGCAAAGATCAACGCGAAAGCCAGCAGCAGGAACCCGAGCAGGCTGGCGAGCCGCAGCGGCGCCACCGAGAACGAGGTGAGGCCCTCGATCGAGAGCCCGATCAGCGAATAGAGGCTCCAGGTGCTGCGCCCGTGAGCCCGATCGGCCGGCTCATAGTCGACCCGGATCTGGCGGAATCCGATCCAGCTCGCCAGCCCTTTGAAGAACCGGTTGCGTTCGGGCAGTTGCCGCAGCGCCGCGGCGGCGCGCGGGGAGAGCAGGCGGAAATCGCCCGCGTCCTCCGGAATTTTCTGCCGCGCTCCCCAATTGATCAGCATGTAGAACGTCTTGACCGCGAAGCGGAACAGCCGCGGCTCGTTCTCGCGGTTGGCCTTGGCGGTGTAGACCACGTCATAGCCGTCCTCGAGCCAATGCTTCACCAGCGTCTCGACCAGGGTCGGAGGATGCTGGCCGTCGCCATCCATGAACAGGACGGCGCCGAAGCGGGCGTGATCGAGGCCCGCCGCCAGCGCCGCCTCCTTGCCGAAATTGCGCGACAGGGACACCACCTGGAGATCGACCGCGGTGGCCGGCAGCGCCCGTGCGGCCGCCAGCGTGGCATCGCGGCTGCCGTCGTCCACATACACCACCTCGACCATGAGCCCGTAGGCCGCGCGCAGGCGCCGCGCCACCTCGACGATGCGGCCGTGCAGGGCATCGAGCCCGGCCGCCTCGTTATAGACCGGAACCACGATCGAGAGCCCGGCCTCGACCCCGGCCCGCGGCCTGGTCGAAACCTCGGTCGCGCCCGCGCGGCCGATCGCATTGGACGACATTTGTGCTGCCTTTCGAGCCTCTTGGCCCCTTCCGATCCATGATAGCCCAGGCCGGAGCGGCTGTCGCGCCGCGCCCGCGGCGCATCTTGTCCCACCGCAACCGCAAAGAGGGGTGAAGGTTGCGGCCCGAACGTGCTAAGCGAGGCCGATCATGTGGTTGCCTTCCCCCTTCGAAGCCGTGGCTCGCCGCGTTTTTCCCGATCCCGGGCGGCGCGCCGTCGCCCTCAAGGCGGTGAGCTTCGCGCTGGTGGGCGTCGTCAACGCCACCGTGGACTTCGGAGTATTCTCTTTTTTCTATTTCTATCTCGGGTTTCCGATCATCCTCGCCAACATGATCTCCTGGTTCGTGGCGGTCACCGGCTCCTATGTGATGAACTCGATGACGACCTTCGCGGCCGAATCGGGCCGAAAGCTCCGCCTGCGGGCGTATGCCACCTTCCTCTTGGCGCAGGTCGCCGGCTTCGTCGCCAACACGGCGACCGTCTACCTGGTTCCGATCGTGATCGGGATGATGCTGGGGATCGACCGGACCGCCACGTATCTGGTGCTGATCGGCAAGCTGCTCGCGATCGGGTCGAGCTTCCTGGTCAATTTTTCGCTGTCGCACTTCGTGGTCTTCCGGCACCGTGGCCCGACCGCGACGCATTGAGCCCGCGCGGGTCGACTTTGATCGGGTCCGGCCCGATCGGCTTTTCGGCGCTGATATCGATCGGTAGTATCGGGGACGACCGGGAGTGCTCGGCGGGAAGTGCTTGATGGAGGGACGCATGCGAAAGCTGTGGTGGGGCGCCGCGCTTGCGGTTGCGCTTGCGAACGTCACGCCGGCGACGGCGCAGAATTTCCCGACCCGGCCCGTCACCATCGTGGTGCCGTTCGCGGCCGGCGGGCCGGCCGATGCCATGGCGCGGGTGATCGGCGACCGCATGCGGGTGTCGCTCGGCCAGCAGGTGATCATCGAGAATGTGGCCGGCGCTGGCGGCTCGGTCGGGGTCGGCCGCGTCGTGCGGGCGGCGCCCGACGGCTATACCGTCAGCATCGGCCACTGGAGCACCCATGTGGTCAACGGCGCGATCTATGACCTGCCCTACGATTTGCTGAAGGATCTCGCGCCGGTCGCCGAGCTGCCGTCCAATCCCCAATGGGTGATCGCCAAGAAGAGCATTCCGGCCGACAATCTAAAGGAATTCATCGCCTGGCTGAAGGCCAACCAAGCCAAGGTCTCGGCCGGCACCGCCGGCCCCGGCTCGGCCTCGCATGTGGCCGGGGTGTATTTCCAGAACATCACCGGGACGCAGTTTCCGTTCGTGCCCTATCGCGGCACCGGTCCGGCCTTGAACGACCTGATCGCCGGCCAGATCGACCTGATCATCGATCAGACCTCCAATTCCATGGCGCAGGTGCAGGCCGGCACCGTCAAAGCCTTTGCGGTCACCGCCAAGGCGCGGCTGGCGGCGGCGCCCGACATTCCGACCGTGGACGAGGCCGGCATCCCCGGGCTCTACATCTCGGTCTGGTATGGGCTGTGGGTGCCGAAGGGAACGCCGCGCGACATCATCGCCAAGCTCAACGCGGCCGCGGTCGACGCCATGGCGGACCCGACCGTGCGCAGCCGCATGATGCAGCAAGGCCTGGAAATTCCGCCGCGCGACCAGCAGACCCCGGAAGCGCTCGGCAGCCTGCAGAAGGCCGAGATCGAGAAGTGGTGGCCGATCATCAAGGCGGCGCACATCTCGGGGGAGTGAGATCGGCAATTCAGCAACGGTGAGGTGGGTCAGGACCTGCGGGTTTGCCGCCGTACGGCGATCGATTTCGCGACTTCACGGGCGCATTCGATGAAGCGCTCGACCACCGGGCTTAGGGTTCGATTCTTCAATGTCACGAGCGCGACCGGCCACGGTCGCGTCGGGAAGTCGACTGGCAGCTCCTTCAGCGAGTTGTGGAGCACCACCGACCTTGGAAACGCGGTGACGAACGGTCCATTGCTCAGGAAATGGACGATGAGGGACATGGAAAGTGTCACCAAATTGGTCTTTGGCATGTCGAGTCCCTGCCTATGGAACGCTTCCGTCAAACGCGCATGATTCCAGCTATACGGCGGCTGCAGAATCCAGAGCTCGCCGGCGAGCTCAGCGAGATCAATCTTGCGACGGCGCGCCCATCGACTGTGTGATCCCGCCGCTACGACTAACTGATCGTCCAGCAAAAATTCGATATCCAAATCCTCGCTGAGAAACTCATCCGGGAGCGGCATCGATAATCTACCCAAGGAGAGATCGTATTTTCGAGCAAGCAGCGCCGGGAGGCCCGTCGTTTGCGAGATCATAGTGTCCACGTGCAGCACGACGCGCGGATACCTCTCGAAAAACCGGCCGAGAAGCTGTGGGAGTATCGTCGCCGCAATCGTATCCGAGCACTGAATCTTGACATCGCCGATCGTGGGATCGGCCAGGAACTCGATATCCCTCACGCCTTGCTTCAATTCGTCGAAGGCGACCAAGCCACGCTTGAGCAGCGCGTGGCCGTAGATTGTCGGCTCGACACCCCGGCGGCTTCGATCAAACAGCCGGACGCCAAGCGCGTGCTCGAGGTCGCCGATCACCTTCGAAATGGCGGGTTGGGAAACCCCGAGCTGCTGGGCCGCCTTGGCCATGCTGGCATATTTCGCGACGGCGAAAAATGCATGCAGGTCCCGCAAGCGCAGGCGCCGTCCGATTTCAGTCTCCCAGTCGATTTTCTTAGGCATACGCGGTTGGTTATATTGATAGAACGAGATTGGGAATTTCTTTTATGGCAGAGTTGCGTACCGTGCAATCGCGGCTTTGGCGGTCCCTGCTTCACAAATACGAGGAGCAAGCGATGTTGCTGCAGAAGTTTCTTGCGGTGTCGCTCGGCCTGCTGATTGAGTCCGGGGTGGTCGCACCGGCGAAATCGCAGGTCTATCCATCGCGCCCGGTCACGATGATCGTGCCTTACGGCGCCGGCGGGCCGACCGATACAATCGGACGCATCATGGCCGAGGGCCTGCGAGTGGCGCTTGGTCAGCCCGTCGTCATCGAGAACATGCCCGGCGCATCGGGCACTTTAGGCGTGGGCCGGGTCGCGCGCGCGGCGCCGGATGGCTACACGTTCGTCCTTGGCAACTGGTCCACGCATGTCTTGAACGGCCCGATGTTTGCGCTCCAGTACGACCTCGTAAGAGATTTCGAGCCGGTCTCCCTGATTTCGAGCGATCCGCTCCTGATTGTTGCAAAGAAGGCCATGCCGGCGAACGACTTGAGGGAGTTTATTGCCTGGCTGAAGGCGAACCCCAACAAGGCGTCGTTGGGGACCACCGGAGCGGGCGGAGCATCGACCATCGCCGGCGCGTTCTTTCAGAAAGAGACCGGCACGCGCTTTCAATTCGTACCTTATCGCGGCGGCCTCGGCCCGGCGATGCAGGATCTTGTGGCGGGCCACATCGATTTGATGATTGACGTAGCGGCCAATTCACTGCCGCAAGTGCGTGGTGGCAGCATCAAGGCCTATGCCGTCACGGCAAAGAACCGCCTCACGGCAGCACCCGAAATCCTCACGGTGGATGAGGCGGGGTTGCCGGGATTTTACGCCATGAATTGGCACGCGATATTTGTGCCCAAGGGCACGTCCAACGACACAATCGTCAAATTGAATTCCGCCGTCGTGGTTGCATTGGCTGATCCAAACGTACGAAGGCGGCTTGCCGATATCGGGCAGGATATCTTCCCGCGCGACCAGCAGACGCCGGAGGCGCTTGGCGCCTTTCAAAAAGCCGAGATCGAGAAATGGTGGCCGATCATCAAGGCGGCGCACATTTCGGGGGAGTGAGCCCGCGTCTCAGCCGCGAAGCCCCGTCTGCAGCCGCGTGAACAGCGGATTCTCGCGCGCGAACACGTAGCCGAGATCGGCCACCGCGACGTTCTCGGCGCCATGCTGGCGCAGGAAGCCCGCCAGCGCATGCACGTGCGCGGGCGGGCAGTGCAGCGTCACCATGCCGGACGAGGTCGGTCCGCCGAACGGGCTTTCCACCCCGTAACGAAGCTTGGCCTCGGTCAACAGCTTCTCGTCGCAGGCCATGAAGCGTGTGCGCACCTCCCGGTAGGCGCGCGCGCGTGCTTGCGCGGCGATGCGATCGAGCACCAGGCGGGCGATCTCGAGCTCGTGCGTGCCCCAATGGGCGGTGCGCGCCGCCACCAGATTGGCCTGCGAGCGCAGGATCAAGCCGTCCTCGATTGCCTTGAGGGCGTTGGCCGCAAGCGTAGTGCCGGTGGTGGTGATGTCGACGATGAGCTCGGCGGTGCCGGCCGCCGGCGCGCCTTCGGTCGCGCCGGTGCTCTCCACGATCCGGTAGTCGGTGATGCCCTGGGCGGAGAAGAACGCCCGCGTCAGGTTCACATATTTGGTGGCGAGCCGCATCTTGCGGTCGTGCTTGAGCCGGAACGCGGTCGCCACGTCGTCGAGATCCGCCATGCCATGCACGTCGATCCAGGCTTGCGGCACCGCCACCACCACATTGGCGTGGCCGAACCCCAGGGCGTCGATGAACACGATCCTGGCGTCCACGTCGGGAATCATCTCGCGCAGCAGGTCTTCGCCGGTGATGCCGAAATGGACGGCGCCTTGCGCCAGCAGCTGGGCGATCTCGGCGGCCGAAAGATAGGCGACCTCGATGCCCGGCAGATCCGCGATGGTGCCGCGATAGTTGCGGGCGCCGCGCGGCTTGACCAGCTCGAGACCGGCGCGCGCGAAGAACGCCTGCGCGTTCTCCTGCAGCCGGCCCTTGGCCGGCATGGCGATGACGAAGGGCGCGCTCATGCGAGGCCCTCCCGCGCCGCCAGGCGCTCGATCCAGACCGCAAAGCCCACCGCCGGGATCGGGGCCGGGCTGCCGATGCGGGCGAGCAGCCCGTCATAGCGGCCGCCGGCGACCAGCTGGCCGAGATCGCGCGCCCCCGCGTCATGCAGCTCGAACACGAAGCCGGTGTAGTAGTCGAGGCCGCGGCCGAAGGCGGTGGAGAACCAGACGCGGCCGACGTCGATGCCGCGCGCGGCCAGAAAACCGGTGCGGCTCTCCAAGAGGTCGAGCGCGCCGTCGAACGCGATGCCGGCATCCTGGGCGAGCGCGCGCAACTCGGCCGCCGCCGCGTCGGGCTCGCCCGCGATCGCCAGGAACCGCTCGATCAGCGTGCGCGTCTCCCGCGGCAGCGAGGCCTGCACGCTCATGGTCGCCTGCTCGAGAAAGCGGTCCGCGATCTCGCCGACCGAGCGCCCGCCGACCGCGCTGATGCCGGCGATCGAGAGCAGATCGGTGACCAGCGCATGGGCGGCGCCGGGATCGGAGCCGGCGAGCGCCGCCAGCATGCCCTGGTATTCGGGCTTGGTGTGGGCGGTGCTGATGGTCAGGCGGTCGAGATCCTGCGCCAGCGAGGATTTGTGATTGAAATCCTTCACCAGTCGCCGCTTCCAGGCCGGCGCCAGATCGAGCGCTGCGACCAGCGCCGCGAACAGCCCGAGGTCGCCCACCCGGATCTCGGGCGCCGCCAGGCCGTAATGGCCGGTCGCCTCCAGGCCGAGCGCCAGCATCTCGGCATCGGCCGCCGCGATGTCGGTGCGGCCGAAGGACTCGATGCCGGCCTGCAGGAACTCGGCCGGCTCGTTGTCGCGGTGACGAAAGACCGGGCCGAGATAGCAGAAGCCGGCCGGCCGGCCGGCGGCCGGCGAGGCCAGATAATCGCGCGAGACCGGGATGGTGAGGTCCGGCCGCAGGCACAATTCGTGTCCCTGCGGATCGAGGGTGAGATACATGCGCTTGCGGATATCCTCGCCGGACAGATCCAGGAACGGCTCCGCCGGCTGCAGAATCGCCGGCTCGACCCGCGCATAGCCGGCGCGCTCGAAGCTGGTCACGAGCGTCTGCGCCTTGGCGTCGGGCATGGCGGGTCCGGTGGAGGGCACGGCGGTCATCGCGAGGTTTGGGTGAAACGGTTGGGTGAAAGTGTTGGCCGCGGCGCTTTAGCACGGCGCGGGCGGCATTTCGATGTCAATGCCACGAAGGGATTAACGGCTGCTTGGCTCAAGCCCAGTCCCCGAGCACCCCTTGGACCAGGGCCAGTGCCGCCACCGCGGCCGTATCGGCCCGCAGGATGCGCGGGCCGAGCGCCAGCCGGGCGACGTTGGGCAGCCGAGTCAGGGCGGCGCGCTCGGCGGCCGCAAAGCCGCCTTCGGGGCCGACCAGGACCGCGAGGGGCAGCGTCCGCGCTCCGGCATCGCGCCGCGCCGCCGCGAGCGCCGCGACCGGGTCGGTGAGCTCGGCGTCCTCGTCGCAGAACACCAGCAGCCGTGCCGGATCGCGTGCCGCCAGCAGGCGGTCGAATCCAATGGGCGGCGCGATCTCGGGCAGGGTGAGGATGCCGCATTGCTGCGCGGCCTCGATGGTGTTGGCGCGCATGCGCTCCAGGTTGAGGCGCGCCACCTGGCCATGCTGGGTCACCACCGGCTGCAGCAGCGAGACCCCCATCTCGACCGCCTTCTGCACCATGTAGTCGAGGCGCGCGTGCTTGAGCGGGGCGAACCAGTAGTGCAGGTCGGGCGGGCGCGTCTGCGCCCGGACCTGCTCCGCGGCGGCAAGCAGGAGCGCGCGCTTGCCGCCATCGGTCACCGCCGTGCGCCATTCCCCGTCGCGGCCGTTGAACGCCAGCACCGGGTCGCCGGGCGTGAGCCGCAGCACATTGCGCAGGTAGTTGGTCTGCGCGCCGTCGAGCGCGAGCGTGGCGCCGGCCGCCAGCGGATGGTCGACGAAGAGCCTCGGGGCGCGAAAATCATATTGTGGCATGGCGTGGTCCATCAGGGATGATAAGGGTATGAACGAGACGGCTGGTGCCGTTGCTCGCTCCGCCCAAATCCGGAGATTTCGGCCTTTGCCGTGTTATCGCCGGATTTAATATGCTGTTAATATAGTCAGGTATGATTTGGGGCCGACTCGCGCCGGGGGGTGGGAGGGATTGCCATGACGACCTGCCAAATCCTTTCGCTTGTGGCCGTTCTGGCTGCGGCGACCGCCTATCCGGCCCAGGCCCAGTTCGGCGGCATGCCCGGCATGCCGGGCTCGCCCGGCATGGGAGGATTCGGGGGGCCGCCGGCTGCCGCGCCATCCGGTCCGCCGCCGGCCTGCCAGCAGCTCCTGGTGCTGAGGGACGAATACCAGAAAAACGGCGCCACGCTCGGGGCCGCTCAGCATCGCAAGGAAAAAGTCGATGCGGTGGAAGCCTGCAAATTGTTCAAGGTCTTCCTCGCCAGCGAATCCAAGTTCATTCAGGGGTTGACGGATAACAGCGCGACCTGCGGGGTTCCGCCCCAGGTCATCAAGCAGTTCCAGGACGGGCACGGCAAGGCCTCCGCGGTGGCCAAGCAGGTCTGCGAGGCGGCCGAGCATCCGCGGCAGACCGGTCCGAGCCTGAGCGATGCGCTCAACTCCACGCCGGTCATTCCGGAAGCCGGCAACACCACCACCAAGCGCGGCGGCGGCACCTTCGATACGCTCCAAGGCAATCCCCTGGCGCGATGAGCCAGGCGGCCGGACGCGTCGCCGATTCAACCGGTAACTGGGTCGACCGACGCGCGCCGGCGTGGGCGCGCCCCTATCTGCGGCTCGGCCGGCTCGACCGGCCGATCGGGGCTTGGCTCTTGCTGCTGCCGTGCTGGTGGTCGGCCGGCCTCGCGGCAGTGCGCGCCGCGCAGCCGGTCGACCTCTGGCACGTGCTGCTGTTCTTCATCGGTGCGTTCGCCATGCGCGGCGCCGGCTGCACCTGGAACGACATCGTGGACCGCGATCTCGACGCGCGGGTCGAGCGCACGCGTTCGCGGCCGATCCCCTCCGGGCAGGTCGGGGTGGCGGGTGCCGCCGCGTTCCTGCTGCTGCAGGCCGCGGCCGGGCTCGCGGTCCTGCTGCAATTCAACAGCTTCACGATCCTGGTCGGGCTGGCCTCGCTCGGCGTGGTGGCGATCTATCCGTTCATGAAGCGGGTGACCTATTGGCCGCAGGTCGTGCTCGGCCTGGCGTTCTCGTGGGGCGCCCTGATGGGGTGGCCGGCGGTGTTCGGCCGGCTCGATCCACCGGCGCTCATGCTCTACGCCGGCGCGATCGCATGGGTAATCGGCTACGACACCATCTATGCGCATCAGGATCGCGAGGACGATGCCTTCATCGGCATCAAGTCGACCGCGCTCCTGTTCGGGTCCCGCACCAAGCCGATGCTGACGATCTTCTACGCGCTCGCGGTCGCGCTCATCGGCTTCGCCGGATGGAGCGCGGGCGGGGGCGTGATTTTCGCGCTCGGGCTATCGGCATTCGCGGCGCATCTGGCCTGGCAGATCAAGCGTCTCGACATCGACGACCCGGCGCTCTGCCTCGCGGTGTTCAAGTCGAACCGCGATGCCGGGCTGATCCTGTTCGCGGCGCTCGCGCTCGATGCGTTCGCCGGTCCGCTCAATTTCGCGCGATGATCTCGCGCTCGCGGTGCACGCGCGCGCCGCCGAGCGGGCGGCCGGGCCTGCGGCGCAGGAAGATCGACGGTCGCCGGCCTTTGACGGCCGAGCGCTTGCGCCGGCGCGTCAGCGCGGCCGCGACCCGCAGCGCACCGATGCGCTCGAACGGCTCGCGCAAGCGGCCGTCGGCCTCGGTTATCAACAGCGGCAGCTCGAGCACGCGGGCCCACGCTTGCCATTCGGCGACCACGTCGGTGCCGTCGTCGGCGCGGTAGAGCGGCAGCGAAAGCGCGTGGTCGCGGTGCGCGAGCACGAGCGCGACCGTGCTCTCCGCGGCCCCGACCGTTGGCTCGATGCGCAGCGCCACGCCCAGATAGGATGCGATCGGAAGATTGACGGCCATCAACATGCCGCGTACGGATCGGCGCAGCACCACGCGCTCGCGCGTGAGCTCGACGAAACGCACGCTCCCGTCGGCCGCCGCATCGCGGGTCTCGAACCGCAGCGGGAGGGAGAATGGGTCGAGCCGCTCGTCACGGCTCGACCCGGCAGGCCTGAGCCTGCCGATGGCTGTTTGACGCCCCAAGACAACACTCCCCGCCGGGTTGATCCGGTCGTTTGGTTTCCGGGGTTGATCCCCGGTCGTTGTCGCAAACCTGCCGCAAAGCCGTTGGATTCGGCTTAAGGTTCCTGGTTAACCCGCGGTATCGGCCGCGGTGATGCAAGTCATGCTTGACGGGAGCTTGCCGAGCTTCCTCAATCTATTGCTAATGGGGCGCCGGCCGTTCCGAACGGCCGGACCAACAACGGTAGGAAACCAAGGAAACCAACATGACCTCCTTGCTCGATCAGTCCGCGCTCGCCGACATTGCCGAGCGCCTGGTGGCGGCCGCGCGCCGCGCCGGCGCCGACGCCGCCGATGCGGTCGCGGTGCGTTCCATGTCGGTGTCGGTCGAGGTGCGCAACGGCGAGGTGGAGGGCTCCGAACGCGCCGAGGGCGACGATGTCGGGCTGCGGGTGCTGGTCGGCAAGCGCCAGGCGGTGGTATCGACCAACGACGTCAAGGAAGACGTCGATCGGCTCGCGCAACGCGCCGTCGCCATGGCGCAGGTCGCGCCCGAAGACCGCTTCGCGGGGCTCGCCGACGCCGCCCAGCTGGCGCGCGAGATTCCCGATCTCGATCTGCTCGATCCGGATCTGCCGACTGTCGCGGTGCTGGAGGAGCGCGCCAAGCATGCCGAAGCCGCCGGCCTCGCCGTCAAGGGCGTCACCAAGTCGGAGGGCTCCTCGGCCTCGGCCGGAATCGGCGGCATGGTGCTGGCGACCAGCCACGGTTTTCGCGGCGCCTATCTGTCGTCGCGCCAGGGGGTCTCGATGTCGGCGATCGCGGGCGAAGGCACCGCGATGGAGCGCGACTACGATTTCACCTCCGCGCTGCATGCCAGCGATCTCGAGGCCGCCGAAGCGATCGGCCGCAGCGCCGGCGAGCGCGCGGTCGCGCGCATCAATCCGCGCAAGGTCGCGACCAAGAAGGTGCCGGTGGTGTTCGATCGTCGGGTCGCCGGCGGGATTGTCGGCCATCTCGCCAGCGCCATCAACGGCAGCTCGGTTGCGCGCAAGACCAGCTTCCTGCGCGACAAGCTGGGCGAGCGCCTGTTCGCGTCCGGCATCCGCATCGTCGACGATCCGCTGCGGCGGCGCGGCCTGCGCTCGCGGCCGTTCGACGGCGAGGGCGTGGCCGGCCATCGCCTCGCCGTCATCGACGACGGCGTGCTCAAGACCTGGTTCCTGGATTGCGCGACCGCGCGCGAGCTCGGGCTCGCCACCACCGGCCATGCGCAGCGCGGCGTGTCCTCGGCGCCCTCGCCGGGGGCCAGCAATCTCCACCTCGAGGCCGGCGCGCTGTCGCCCGAGCAGCTGATCGCCGACATCGCCGACGGCTTCTACGTCACCGAGCTGATCGGCATGGGGGTCAATCAGGTGACCGGCGACTACAGCCGCGGCGCCGGCGGCTTCTGGATCGAGAACGGGCAGCGCACCTATCCGGTGAGCGAGGTGACGATCGCGGGCAATCTCATCGACATGTTCCGCGCGCTGACGCCCGCGAACGACCTCGAGTTCCGCTACGGCACCAACGCGCCGACGCTGCGCCTGGAGGGGCTGACCGTTGCGGGCCAGTGACGGCGGCCTCGATTGTGCGGGCGAGCGCCAGCTGCTGGCGGCGATCCTGCGCGAGGCCGGCGCGATCGCGCTCAAGACGTTCCAGAGACCGGTGAACAGCTGGCTCAAGGAAGGGTCGTCGCCGGTGAGCGAGGCCGATATCGCGGTCGACGCCTTTCTGCGCGCCCGGCTCGCCGGCGCCTGGTCCGGCTCCGGCTGGCTGTCGGAGGAGACCGCGGACGACCGCTCCAGCCGCCACGCCCGGCGGCTGTGGATCGTCGATCCGATCGACGGTACCCGCTCCTATCTGGCGGGGCGGCCCGATTGGGCGATCTCGGTCGCCCTGGTCCACGATGGCAGGCCGGTGCTGGCCGGGGTGTTCGCACCGGTGACCGACGAGATGTTCGTGGCCGGCGCCGACGCCGGCTCGACCCGCAACGGCGCGCCGATTGCGGCGAGCCCCGGCGATCGGCTGGACGGCGCGAAGGTCGCTGGACCCAAACGTCTGGTGCAGGCGCTGGCCGCGGTCGAGTCGCGCATCGAGGTCGCGCCGCGCATCGGCTCGCTCGCGCTGCGCCTGGTTCGTGTCGCGCAGGGGGAGCTCGATGTGGCCTTTGCCTCCGGCAGCAGCCACGACTGGGACCTTGCCGGCGCCGACCTTTTGGTGCACGAAGCCGGCGGGGCAATGACGAACTTGGTGGGGCGCAGCTTGACCTACAACCAGCCGGATCTGATCCATGGCGCTCTGGTGGCCGCCGGTGCCGACCGCCATGCTGCGTTGGTCACGCTTTCGCGCGATTGGCTCGCCGAATTCGGATAAGCTGTCGCCGCCGGGCCAATTCCTAACCGAAAGGCCGAAATATGTCGGATCAGAATTCCGGCGGTCAGCTGCTCCATCTCGTCTTCGGCGGCGAGCTCACCGATCTGGAGCGGACCGAATTCAAGGATACCAGCAAGATCGATATGGTTGGTGTTTATCCGAACTATGCCACCGCTTATGCGGCATGGCGCGCCAAGGCGCAGCAAACGGTTGACAACGCCCATATGCGCTATTTCATCGTTCACATGCATCGCTTGCTCGATCCGGATTCGGAACGCAAGCCCGGGCGTTGACGTCTCAGCGGGTCGATCCGGATGTCCTTGGTCAAGCGTCTCGTCGGCTCGCGTCCGTTCCAGAGGGCAGTCGGAGTCATGGCAGCCGAATACCTTCGCCTGGTTTGGACCACGACCGGATTCGTGGTGGAGCCCGAGGGCATCGTCGAGCAGGCGAGATCCGACTTTCCGGTCATCGTCGGGGTCTGGCATGGACAGCATTACCTGTTGCCGTTCATGCGCGGCGATCTCGCCTTCAAGGTCCTCATCTCCCGCCACCGCGACGGCGAGATCAACGCGATCGCGGCGGAGCATCTGGGCATCGGCGCCATCCGGGGCTCCGGCGATCACGGGGTCGAGTTCGCCCGCAAGGGCGGCGTCAGCGCGTTTCGCCAGATGCTCGCCACGCTGGCGCAGGGCATATCGGTGACGCTGACCGCCGACGTGCCGAAAGTCTCCCGCGTGGCCGGTCCCGGCATCGTCCGGCTGGCCGCGCTCTCGGGCCGGCCGATCTATCTGGTGGCGATCGCCACCCGCAACCGCGTCACCCTCGGCAACTGGGACCGCACCGAGATCAACCTGCCGTTCAGCCGCGGCGGCATCGTCGGCCGCGGGCCGTTCCGGGTCGCCCCCGATGCCGACGCCGATGCGCTCGAGAGCGCGCGGCAAACCATCCAGGGCGCGCTCGACGGCGCCACCTTGCGGGCGCACCAGCTCGCCGACCGGCCGCGCGGAGGCGTTGCGCGTGTCTGAGACGCTGCCGCTCACGCTGCGCCTCTATCAGCTGCTGTCGGCGGCGGCGACGCCGCTCGCGCCGAGCCTGGTGTCGCATCGGCTCAAGCGCGGCAAGGAGCACCCGGCCCGGCTGGCGGAGCGCTACGGCGAGACCCGCGTGGCCCGCCCGGCGGGGCCGTTGGTATGGATCCACGGGGCGAGCGTGGGCGAGCTGCTCGCCGTGATCCCGCTGATCGAGCGCATTCACAGCAAGGACTTCGCGGTGCTCTGCACCTCCGGAACCGTCAGCTCCGCGCAGGTGGCGGAGCAACGGTTGCCGAAGGCGGTGATCCACCAGTTCGTGCCGTTCGACGCGCCCCGCTTCGTCGAGCGTTTCTTCCAGCATTGGCGCCCCGATCTGGCGCTGTTCGTGGAATCCGACTTGTGGCCGAATCTGATCGTCGCGGCCAAGCAGCGCGGCACCCCGCTCATCCTGGTCAACGGCCGCGTGTCGGAGCGCTCGTTCAATCGGTGGCGGATCGTGCCCGCCACCATCGCGGCGCTGCTGAACCGTTTCGATCTCTGCCTGGCGCAAACCGCCGGATACGCGGCGCGCTACCGCGATCTCGGCGCGCCGCGCATCTCGACCACCGGAAACCTGAAGTTCGACGTGCCGGAACCGCCCGCCGTCGCCGCCGATCTCGCGGCCTTGCGGGCCGCGCTCGGCGACCGGCCCACCATCGCGGCGGCTTCGACCCACGCGGGCGAGGAGACCGCGCTGATCGAGGCGCACCGGCGGCTGCGCAACACGTTCCCCCGGCTCATCACCATCATCGCGCCCCGGCATCCGGATCGGGGCCCCGGTATCGTCGAGATCGCCAACGCGGCCGGACTCTCCACCACGCTGCGCTCGCACGGCACGCTGCCGGCCCCGGACGACGATATCTACGTGGTCGACACCATGGGCGAGCTCGGGCTGGTCTATCGGCTGGCCCCGATCGTGTTCGTGGGCGGCTCGCTGGCGAGCCACGGCGGCCAGAACCCGATCGAGCCGATCAAGCTCGGCGCCGCGGTCCTGCACGGGCCGCATGTCTGGAACTTCAGCGAGATTTATGCGGCGCTCGATGCCGCCCATGGGGCCGATGTGGTGGCGGACGTGGGCAAGCTGGCGGTGCGCCTGGGCGCGCTCCTCAAGGACGAGGACCAGCGCGCCGCCCTGGTCGTGGCGGGGCGCGAGACCGTCAAGTCGCTGGGCGGCGCGCTCGATCGGACGCTGGCGGCGCTCGAGCCCTATCTGGTCGATCTGCGCATGGATCGTCCGCCGAGCCATGCGTGAGCCGGCGTTCTGGTGGCGCGAAGCGGGGCTCGCGGCCGGCCTCCTGGCGCCGCTCGCCGTGGTCTACGGGGCGGTCGCGGCCGCCCGCCTGGCGCAGCGCGGCGCGCGCGCCGCCGTGCCGGTTGTTTGTGTCGGCAATCCGACCGTAGGCGGGGCCGGCAAGACGCCGCTGGTATTGAGGCTCGCGCGCTTGCTGCAGGATGCCGGCGACACGCCGGTTCTCTTGAGTCGCGGCTACCGGGGAAGCCTCCAAGGTCCGCTGCGGGTTGATCCGGCGAAGCACCATGCGGCCGACGTGGGCGACGAGCCGCTCCTGCTGGCCCGCGCGGCGCCGACCTTCGTGGCGCGCGACCGCGTCCTCGGCGCGCAGGCCGCGGTGGCGGCCGGCGCCGGCCTCATCGTGATGGACGATGGTTTCCAGAATCCCTCCCTGCAGAAGAGCTTCTCGGTCCTGGTGGTCGACGGGCGCCGCGGCATCGGCAATGGCCGGGTGGTTCCGGCCGGCCCGCTGCGCGCACCGCTCGCTGCCCAGCTCGCACGCGCTGATGCGCTGGTGGTGGTCGGGTCATCGGATGCCGGGGAGCGTGTCGTCGCTGACGCGCGCGGACGCGGCGTGCCGGTCTTTTACGCCGGCCTGGCGCCGGATGCGGCGGTCGTGGCGGCGCTTGCCGGCACCCGGGTGCTGGGTTTCGCGGGCATCGGGGATCCGCAGAAGCTGTTCGGTACGCTCGCCAGCGCCGGCGTGGCGGTCGCGGCGACCCGCAGCTTCCCGGACCATCACCGCTACACCGCGGCCGACGCCAGCATGCTTTGCGACGCGGCCGAGCGCGGGGCCCTGACCCTGGTGACCACGGAAAAGGATCTGGCTCGGATGCGGGGCGATGCGCGTCTGACGGCGCTCGCTGCCCGCGCCCGCGCGCTGCCGGTGACCCTGGAGCTGGCGGAGGAGGCCGCGTTCCTGCGGCTCCTGCGCGGCCGGCTCGCCTCAGCTGCCGGCTAACGTTCGGGGAAATGCCGCTGCAGCACGACCTCCGGGGAGGCGTAGGCCTCCTGCAGATCGACGCTCCAGTATTTCAGCTCCTCGAGCGGGATCGGAACCCCGGTCACTGCGCAGCGCACGAAGGCGCCCGGCCGCACCACCCGGAAGTCCCCATCCAGGTATTTGACCTCGGCCTCGCCGGCCATCGGGGAAGAACGTTCGAAACGATTGAGCACTCTGGCCTCCGCCGCAGCCGGAATTGATGCGGATTGATGTGACGCCGTATCCGCCCGGCGGGCGCGGTTGGAGCCGCGAACGCCGGTCCCCAACATAAACCCTCGATGCTGACGATGTAACCCATCGTCCGATGAGGCAACCTATGCGGTCGCCGAAATTATCATCGCGGCATGGTCGCCCTTTTTCGCCGCACCGTGCTAATCTACCGCCGGGGCGGCTGGGAATTCACGTTCGATGCGTCTGATCGTCATCCTTTGCGCCGGGCTCGCGGCCTATGCGGCCACGGTCGCGGGCGCCGCTGCGGCCGAGCAAGTGGACATCCCGCAGGCCGACACCATGCTCCACGGCATCCTGTTCCGGCCGGAGGGCGCCGGGCCGTTTCCGAGCGTGGTGGCGCTGCATGGCTGCGAAAGCCTGATCAACCGTTCGGGCAAGATGGGAACGCACCTCTCCGATTGGGGCGAGCGGCTCGCCGCCGCCGGGATGGCGGTGGTGTTCCCCGACAGTTTCGGATCGCGCGGGCTGCGGGCGCAATGCCGGGTGCTGGAGCGAAAGGTGCGCTCCGAGGTCGAGCGCGTGGCCGACGCCAATGCGGCGCGGCACTGGCTGCAGAGCCAGCCCTGGATCATCCAGGATCGGGTTTCCCTGCTGGGCTGGGCGAACGGCGGGATGGCGTCGCTGTGGGCGGTGCGGCCGCATGCGGCCCCGCACGAGACGGCGCCGGATTTTCGTTCCGCGGTCGCATTCTATCCGGCCTGCCGGCGGCTCAGCGAGCTGGCCTGGAGCGCGCGTGTCCCGACCCTCATCCTGACCGGAAAGGCCGACGACTGGAGCCCACCGGCGCCCTGCGAGCAGATGGTCGCGGGCGCGAAGGGGCGTAGCGCGCTCGCTTCGCTGGTGGCCTATCCGGGCGCCTATCACGAGTTCGATCGTCGCGATTTCCCGGTGCGCGAGCTTACCGGACTGGCCTATACGGCGGATGGATCGGGCCGCGCCCATATCGGCACCAACCCGGCCGCCCGCACCGACGCGCTCATGCGGGTGCCGGAATGGCTGATGCGCTGAATGGCGCTTCTGAAGATGCGCTAACCGAACAGGCTGCCCTGGCCTTTGTCGGGCGCCGAGCGGTTGCGCGGCTTGGCCGGAGCCTCCGGGGCTGCCGGCCCCGGGCCGCCGGCGGATGGTCCCTCCGCGCGCGCGCGTACGCGCCCGTCGGAAAATTCGATATCGAGCGGCGTGCCGGGGCTCACCGCGGCTGCCGTCCGCAGCGGTTTTCCCGCCGTGTCCCGCACCAAGGCAAAGCCGCGCGCCAGCACACCCCGGTGCGACAGCGCCGCGAGCAGCTGGCCATCGCGCTCGACCATGGCGGCCTGCCGGTGCAGCAGTGTGCGCACCGCCCGCCGTGCCCGCTCGCCGAGCGCGGTGGTGCGCTCGCGCGCCCGGGCGATGCGGGCGCCATGCGCCTGCGCATTGGCCTTGAGGCCCGCCGCCAGCCGCAGCGTGGCGGTCGCGAGCCGTTCGCGCCGGCGCAGCTGCGCCACGTGTTCGGCGCGTCGCGCCCGCTCGCCCAGCGCGGTGGTGCGATCGGCGCATAACTTGACGCGGGTGCGCAGGAGCTGCGGGCCGAACCGTCCGGCGGTGCGCGAGAACTGGGCGTGATGCAGCCGCGCATTGGCGATGAGCGCGCGCGGCAGCCGCGCCGCCGCATGATCGAGCCGTTGCCGCGGCACCGCCAGCAGCTCCTGCGCGTCCGGCAGCGCGCGCATGGCGGCGCGGAGCTCGGTGCGCCGCGCCTCCTGGCCGCGCCACAAGCCGGCGCGCGCGCGGCCCGCCAGGTTGTCGACCGCGATGATCAGGTCGTGGCGCACCGGCACCGCCATCTCGGCCGCCGCGCTCGGGGTCGGGGCGCGCTTGTCGGCGGCGAAATCGATCAGCGTCACGTCGGTCTCGTGGCCGACCGCGGCGATCAGCGGGATCATGCTGTCGGCCGCCGCCCGCACCACGATCTCCTCGTTGAACGACCAGAGATCCTCGAGCGAGCCGCCGCCGCGCGCCACGATGATCAGGTCGGGACGCGCGATCGGTCCGCCGGCCGGCAGCGCATTGAAGCCCCGGATGGCGCCCGCCACCTGCTCGGCCGAGCCTTCGCCCTGCACCCGCACCGGCCACACCACCACATGGCGCGGGAAACGGTCGGCGAGGCGATGCAGGATGTCGCGGATGACGGCGCCGGTCGGCGAGGTGACGACGCCGATCACCGCCGGCAGGAACGGCAGCAGCTGCTTGCGGGCGGCATCGAACAGGCCCTCCTTGGCGAGCTTCTGCTTGCGCTCCTCGAGCAGCGCCATCAGGGCGCCGAGCCCGGCCGGCTCCAGGGTCTCGACCACGATCTGGTATTTCGACTGGCCCGGATAGGTGGTGAGGCGGCCCGAGACGATGACCTCGAGCCCTTCCTCGGGCTTGATTCGCATGCGCGCGAACGCACCCTTCCAGATCACCGCCTCGATCTTGGCGCTTTCATCCTTGAGCGAGAAATAGCAGTGGCCGGAGCCATGGGCGCCGCGGAAGCCGGAGATCTCGCCGCGCACGCGCACGAAGCCGTAGGCATCCTCGATCGAGCGCTTCACCGCCGCCGACAGCTCGGAGACGGTCCATTCGACGGCGTTGGCCTTGGCTTCGTTCATTTATGAGCAGCTATTTTCCGGCGATGCTGTCGAGCGTCGGGCAGGTGCGCTTCTCCACCGGGGTCTCGAACGGCTCGTAATTGGTCTTGTCGATCACCGCCGACTTGAGGATCACCTCCTTGGGGGCCTCCTGCTTCTTCAGGTGGCGCACCGCGATCTCGGAGGCGAGGCAGCCCTGGATGTAGCCGTTGTAGTCGCCGCTCGCCAGGATCTCGCCCGACTTGATGAAGCTGAGCACCTCGGCGCTGGCATTGATGCCGACCACCAGCGCCTTCTTGCCGGCGGCCTTGAGCGCCTCGTTGGCCCCGATCGCCATCGGATCGTTGGCGGCGAGCACACCGTCGATCTGCGGATAGGCGCGCAGGAAGTCGCGCATGTTCTGCAGCGCCACCGGGCGTGCGTAGTTGGCCGACTTGGCGGCCAGCAGCTTCACGTCGGGAAAATCCTTGAGCGCGTCGTTGAAGCCGCGCGAGCGGGCGACCGCGGTCGGCAGCGTGGGCGGGCCTTCCAGCATGACCACGTTGCCCTTGCCGCCCATCGCCTTGAACAGATAGCGCGCGGTCGTCACCGCGAGGTCGTAATCGTCGTTGCCCACATAGGCGATCGCTTGGCCGCCGGCTAGCCGGTCGATGACATTGACCACCGCGATTCCGGCGGCCGCGAACTTGTCGACCGCGGGCACGAAAGCCTTGGGGTCGGACGGGCTGAACACCAGCGCATCCGGCTTGTTGCTCAGGACCTCCTCCACCAGGGCGAGTTGCTCGGGCACGCTGTTCTCGGTCCTGGGCACGAAATGCATGCTCTTGTAGCCGAGCTTCGAGGCCATGGTCTCGCTGCCCACCCGCACGCCGCGGACGATCGGATTGGACTGGCCCTTGGTCAGGGTGGCGATGGTCTGGGCGTCCGCCGGCGAGCCGCCCAGGCCATTGAGGATTGCGATCGCGGCTGCGAAGCCCGCGGCATGATATTTCATCGGAATGCTCCCGGTTGATGGCTTGGGTTCGAAACGCTGGCGTCTCGGCTTTGGTTCATTATAGCGCCGGCAGCAGATCGCGGGCACCCTCCACGGCGGCCTCCGGCAGTGCGTAAATGCCGCGGACGATGTCGGCGAGCTCGGCGGCGCCGATCGGATCGAGGTCGAGCCCCTGCCGCTGCACCGCCTCGATGAATTCCGGATCCTTCAGGCTCTGCTGATAGGCGCTGCGGATCGCCTCGACCCGCTCGCGCGGCACGCCCGGCCCCATGAATGACGGGTAACCGGTGGCGCTCGGCGCGCACAGCACCTCCAGCACCTGGCGGTCCTCCGGGGTTTTCGCCAGATCGAGCCCCAGCGGCACGTCGGCGGGAATGTCGGGCGCCTTCTTGACGCCGAGCTGCACCAGCACGGTGACCAACCGGTCGGCCACCCAGCGCGCGCTCGGCCCGCTGTTGAGCGACTTCCAGGTGGACCCGACCTTGCCCTGCACCTCGCCGCGCTCGAGCGCGAGATCGACCGCGCCCAGGCCCGCATAGCCGGTCACGATCTTGAACCTGGTGCCGGCGATGCGGTTGAGCGCGCGCGGATAGATGCCGGTGTCCTGGGCGATGCTGGTGGCGCCGATGACGACCTCCCGGCGCATGGCGTCTTGAATCGTGCGCACCTCGGTCGACGCGTTCCACACCAGTCCCATGGAGACGGTGCGGGTCGGGCTGCCGATCCAGCTGAACCTGGTGGGATCGAACTGCGCCTGCGGAATTTTCAAAAGCGGCGCCAGCAGGAAGCCGCGGGTGATGAAGCCCCAGGCGGTGCCGTCCCGCGGGGCGATGCCGTAGATGTAGCTCGCCGCCTTGATGCCGCCGGCCCCCGGCATATAGGACACCACCAGGTTGGGATGTCCCGGAATGTATTTCTTGATCACCGGCCCCAGTGCCATCGGATAGGCGCTGACCGCGCCGGCCCCGACTCCGGTGCCCACATACATCGTGATGGTCTTGCCGCGATAGAACTGCTCCACCGTCTCGGCGCCGGCAGCGGTTGCGCTCAGCAGGGCGACAGTCAGCAGGGTGGGTAATGCGCCGACTCCGCAGCGTCGAAATATCCGGCACGGAATTGCGGCGCGTTGCCCACGCAGCCGGACCTGGCGGTTGATCCGCGTGGGCAAAATTGCGGGACGCCGAGAACTCTTGATCGCGGTGCCAGGCAATTTTGCCCACCCTACGGCAATTGGCCTCATGGCATGGATCCTTTCGGCGTAGCCCGCCCGTCGGCCCCGATCATGACGCCGTAATCGCGCTCGGCTGCGGCGGCCGACACATAGCCGGCATCGAGATCGCGCTGGATCATGGCGAGCAGCCGTTGCTCCGGCGGCCCGTAACCGCCGCCACCGCCGGTCTCGACACACAGCAAATCGCCGGGCTCGAGCGCAAGGCCCTTCTCCTTCCCGATCGAGCGCGCCGCGCCGGTCGCGTGCTGCACCAGCGTGAACCGGCCGGGCTCGGCTTGCCGGCCGCCCCGCACCCCCCAGGGCGGAAACCTGGTGCGGTCGAGATTGGTCTGCACCATGCAGGGCGCCAATATGCGATAGCTCTTGCGGAAGCCCAAGCCGCCCCGGAACGTGCCGGCGCCGGCGGAATCCTGCCGCAGCGAAAATTCCTCGATCTGGATCGGCAGCGTCGCCTCCTGCAGCTCGAGCGGGATGATACGGGTATCGCCATGCGCCATGGTACGGAACGGACCGCCGCCGTCGCGGGTCGAGCCGGCGCCCCAGCCGCCATGGCCGCTGTCATGGGTGCCGAAGAACGTGCCGTCGGCGCGCTTGCCGTAGAAGCGGATGCCCGAATGGGTGCCGAAATGGCCGCCCGGCACGCGCTGCGGCAGCGCCTGCTCCAGCGCCCGGATCACCGTATCGATCACGGTCGGGAACGGGGTCGAGTAGTTGCCCATCGGCGCGGTCGGCGAGGCGCTGAGAATCTTTCCCGGCGGCAGCACCAGCTTGAGCGGCCGGAACGTGCCTTCGTTGGCCATCTCTGACGCCCCGAGCAGATATTTGAAGGCAACCCGCGCGGTGGTCTGGCCGCCGCCGAAATAGCCGGAATTGATCGGGCCTTTCACCTGCTCGGCCACGTCGGAATAGTCGACCGTCATCTCCTCGCCCCGCACCACCACCCGGACCCTGATCGGCAGCGGGTCGTCGCCGGAGCGGTCGTTGTCGAGAAAGCTCTCGGCTGAGTAGATGCCGTCCGGTATGGCGCCGATGAAGGCGCGCGCCGCCGCCTCGGACTGGTCGAGGATGAGCGCGACCGCGCGCTCGAAGGTGGCCACGCCGTATTTGCCGGCGAGCTCGGCCGTCAGGTCTCGCCCGAGCAGGCAGCCGGCGAGCTGCGCCGCGATGTCGCCCATCAGCTCGCTCGGTTGCCGGGTGTTGCTCTCGATGATGCGGTAGACCTCCTCGATCGGCTCGCCCCGAGACCACAGCTTGATCGAGCGCAGCTGCAGGCCTTCCATGAAGATGTCGGTGGAGCGCGGCACCGATCCGCCGATATCGATCCAGTGCACGTTGATGGCGAAGAATCCGATCAGCGCCGCGCGCGCCGGCCCGGCATGGATCGGCGTGTACATCACCGTGTTGTTGAGATGCTGGCCTTGCACCGCTGCGTGATTGCACAGCACCACGTCGCCCGCCTGCAGCCGCTCGCGCCCGTATACCGAGAGCCCGTCGCGCACCGCCATGCCGACCGAATCGGCCACGAACGGCGGCATCCCGCCAGTGCATTGCGCCACCAGCTGCCCGTCCGCATCGGTGAGCCCGATCGCGAAATCGTTGTACTCGTAGATATAGGGGCTGAACGCGGTGCGCTTGATGTTGGCGTCGATCTGGTTGGCGATCGCCACCAGGGCATGCCGGATCACCTCGAGGGTGATCGGATCGAGGGCCGCTTGCGTGCGTCGAAGGTCGGCGAAGTCTTGCATCGTGGAATGAAGATAAGTCGCGGCGAAGAGTTTGTCTGCGGGGCCGATCTCTGTCGCATTACGCTCCGGCGAGCTACGGACTCCTGAGCTTCCTTTGCACGCGCTCGTCGAAACGCGCCACGTTGACCACGACGCGCTGGTGCGAGCCGCCGCCGATCGGCTCCTTGGCGTCGCGCGCCTCGACCCGGAACGACAGGCTACGGCCATCGACCGCGGTCAGCTCGGCGGTCGCGGTGACCTGCATGCCGATCGGGGTGGCGGCAAAATGCCGGACGTCGAGATGGATACCGAGGCTCTGGTGCCCGGCCGGCAGCAGATGCTCGACCGCTGCGAGCGCCGCCGCCTCGATCAGGTTGATCATGACCGGGGTCGCCAGCACCGGCACCTTGCCGCTGCCGATGCTGGGCGCGGTGTGCTCGACCCCGACCAGAAGCTGCGCGCTGCCGGTCAGCCCAGGGTGCAGATGGGAGAGGTCGAGCATGGTGCCTGATCCGCGCGCGTGGGGTGAAAGCATTTGTAGGGGCGGCCCTCGTGGCCGCCCTTTCGCCGTCATCATGGCGGGTGGCCACGAAGGGCCCCCTACTCGGGAAACCAGCCGCGCCCGCCATCGCGTGGGCCGAACCTGTCGAGCCGGCCGGAATGTAGGCGCATTCCGCATCGGCTTGAAGCCCGGATTCGGTCGTTTGAGCGCGGCGATGGCTGAACTAGGATGCAATGCTGGTCGATGTCGGCCCTTCGATGGAGCGCCGGATGAAGCTCGCGGTTGGCTTGGGCCATATTCTCGCTGCGCTCGTGCTCGCCGCGCCGGTCGCACGCGCCGACGATGTCGCCGACTTCTATCGCGGCCGCACCGTCACCCTGATCGCCGGCTTCAATGTCGGGGGCGGGGCCGACGCCTATGCGCGGATCGTGGCGCGCCATCTCGGCCGGCATCTTCCGGGCGGTCCGGCCGTGGTGGTGAAGAACATGCAGGGCGCCGGCAGCGTGCTGGCGGCCAACCACATCTTCAACGTCTCGCCCAAGGACGGCACCGAGATCGGGCTGTTCGCCGGCAACATCGTGGTCGACCCGGTGATCGGCGGCGTGCCCTCCAAATACGATGCCCGCCGGTTCAATTGGATCGGCGCGCCCGCCTCCGAGACCAGCGTGTGCCTGGCCTCGCCCATGAGCGCCTTCAAGACCATCGACGACACCTTCAAGACCGAGATGGTCACCGGCACCGCCGGCACCTCGACCTATGATTTTCCGGTGGTGCTCAACAATGTGCTCGGCACCAGGCTCAAGCTGGTCAAGGGCTATGCGGGCAGCGCGGCGTTGCGGCTCGCCATGGAGCGCCGCGAGATCGACGGCTTCTGCGGGGTCGGCTTGAGCTCGATGCGCACCGCCGGCCTCGCCGACGGCAGGGCCGAAATCCTCCTGCAGATCGCATTGAAGAAGAATCCGCGCCTTCCGGATGTCCCGTTCGTGATGGATTACGCCAGGCGGGAGGAGGACCGCCAGATCCTACGCCTGGTGTTCGGCTGGACCGACATGGAGCGGCCGCTGGCGGCGCCGCCCGGAACTCCGGCCGAGCGGGTGGCGGCGCTGCGCGCCGGCTTCGATGAGGCGATGCGGGATCCGGCCTTGCTGGCCGACGCCGAGCAGGCTTCGCTCAGCATCGAGCCGATGGCGGCCGACGCGATCGCGAGCTTCATCGACGACGTCTATCGCACGCCGCCGGCGGTCGCCGCCAAGGCGGCGCAATTGCTCGGACGCGGGTCGCCATAGCGCGCCGATACCGACACGGCGCCCCCGAGCGTTGCGCCGGAATGCACGAATGCACAATCTGCGCGAGCGCGGCCGGGTTGCGTGCGTCCATTGGCGTCGCGCCGGGATCGGGCTAAGCTTGAAAAAAAACCGAGTGGGACGACGCGACAAGGAGCGATGAGATGAGGACAGCTGGACATTGGTATCTCGGCGTGGCGGCGATAGCGCTCGCCGGGACCGTTAGCGCCTTCGCCACCAAGGTGCTGGCGCAGCAGGGCGTCGCCGCACCGGTGAGCATCGGGGCGAGCGATCTCGGCGGGGTGGTGGCGAGCCCGAGCGGCCCGGAGGCCGGTGTCTGGGTGATCGCGGAAACCACCGACCTGCCGACCAAATTCGTCAAGATCGTCGTCACCGACGATCAGGGCCGCTACGTGCTCCCCGATCTGCCGAAGGCCAATTACACAGTGTGGGTGCGCGGCTACGGCCTGATCGATTCGGCCAAGCAGACCGCCGCGCCGGGCAACATTCTCAATCTCACCGCCGTAACGGCGCCGAGCGCGACCGCGGCGGCCGAATACTATCCGGCGCAATACTGGTACTCGATGCTCAAGATTCCGGACAAGAGCCTGTTCCCCGGCACCGGACCGAACGGCAACGGCATGCCGGTCAGCCTCAAGAGCCAGGGCCAGTGGCTGTCCACGCTCAAGACCCATGCCTGCAATTCCTGCCATCAGCTCGGCAACAAACCCACCCGCACGATCTCGCCGGCGCTCGGCAAGTTCGAGAACTCGTTCGAGGCCTGGAGCCATCGCGTCCAGGTCGGCCCCGCCGCCGAGACTATGGTGCGCGACATCGGCGAGATCGACACCCAGCGGGCACTGCGCAATTTCGCCGACTGGACCGACCGGATCGCCGCCGGCGAGTTGCCCAAGAGCAAGCCCACGCGTCCGCAGGGCGTCGAGCGCAACGTGGTCGTCACCATGTGGGACTGGGGCGACGCCAAGACCTACCTGCATGACGAGATCGCGACCGACAAGCGCCACCCCACCGTCAACCCGTACGGCAAGATCTACAGCGCCACCGAGGATTCGACCGACAATCTGCCGATCCTCGACCCCAAGACCAGCACGGTGACCTATCTCAAGATGGTTCCGCGCGACGAGAAGACCACCAGCGGCTCGTTCATCCAGTCCGGCGGCTTCCCACGGCTGGCCTCGCCCTATTGGGGCGACGAGATGATCTGGCACAGCCAGACCTCGGTGCACAATCCGATGCTGGACCAGGACGGCCGGCTCTGGCTCACGGCGCGCATCCGCAATCCCGAGAACTCCGGCGTTCTGCCGCAAGGGCTCGGATCTCCCGTCCGCCAAGCTGTTCCCGATGGAGAGCGCGGGCCGGCAGGCCGCGCTGTACGAGCCCAAGACCGGCAAGCTCACCCATATCGACCTGTGCTTCACCACCCACCACATGGCGTTCGCGGAGGACGCCAACAACACGTTGTGGTTCTCGGCCGGCGGCGCGCGCGCGCCGGTGGTCGGCTGGCTCAACACCAAGATGTTCCTGGAGACAGGCGACGCCGCCAAGTCGCAGGGCTGGGCGCCCCTCATCCTCGACACCAA
Source organism: uncultured Alphaproteobacteria bacterium (assembly GCA_963721005.1). Taxonomy (GTDB): domain Bacteria; phylum Pseudomonadota; class Alphaproteobacteria; order Rhizobiales; family Xanthobacteraceae; genus VAZQ01. Next base: position 848,267 of record CAVRHR010000004.1, read on the forward strand.
CGCCAAGGGCAAGCGCGAGGGCGACTATGTGGAGCCCAATGCTCCCGTCGATCCCACCAAGCAGAAGCGTATCTTGGCGGGCCTCTACGGCATCGGCATCGATCCCAACGACGGCACCGTCTGGGGCTCGGTGCTGGCGGTCCCGGGCGGCATCGTGCATGTCATTCCGGGCAGCAATCCGCCCGAGACCACGCTGTCGGAATACTACGAGGTGCCGTTCAACGAGCCGAAAGCCGCGGTGAACGGCTTCGGCCCGCGCGGCATGGACATCGACCGCAACGGCGTGGTCTGGATTCCGCTCGCCAGCGGTCACCTGGCGAGCTTCGACCGCAAGAAGTGCAAGGGCCCGCTCAACGGTCCTAACGCCACCGGCCGCCACTGTCCGGAAGGCTGGGTGCTCTATCAGCTGCCGGGCCCGCAATTCGAGGGCTTGAACGAGCCGGGCGCGGTCGAGTCGAGCTACTTCACCTGGGTCGATCAGTTCGACACGCTGGGGTTAGGGCGCAACGTGCCGGTCGCCACCGGCAACATGTCGGATTCGCTCGAAGCCCTGGTGGACGGCAAGTTCGTCACCTTGCGGGTGCCCTATCCGATGGGCTTCCACGCCAAGGGCCTCGACGGTCGCATCGACGATCCCGACGGCGGCTGGAAGGGCAGGGGCCTCTGGTCGACCTACGCGGGGCGCGCCCCCTACCACATCGAGGGCGGCAAAGGCACGACCAGCAAGGTGGTGCATTTCCAGCTGCGGCCCGATCCGCTGGCGCGGTGAGGGCCGGCCGTTGCGCAGCTTGAAATGAATCTCAGCCGCGCGGCTGGCTGAAGCGCGCCCCTGCGGCCACGATTGAAACAGGGCAACGCCGCCCTGACGAACGAGCCTTTGAAGGAAACGCCATGAAGCGCTCGAGCCTGTGTCGCGCCGTCTTCATCGCATCGATCGTGGTCGTGGGCACCGAGAGCAACTGGCTTTTCGGCACCGAGGCGGCAGGCCAGGCGGCCGCTGCCGGAAGCATGCCGATGTTCGAGGTGGATGCCGGCTGGCCGAAGTTGCCGGCCAAATGGAAGGTCGGAGATCAATCGAGCTTCGCGGTCGACGCGCAGGACAATGTCTGGCTTCTCAACCGTCCGCGGACGCTCAAGCCGGAGCAAGCCGCGATGGCGGCGCCGCCGGTCATGGTGTTCGATACGGCTGGCAATTTCATCAAGGCCTGGGGCGGAGCGGGCAGCGGCTTTGACTGGCCCGAGCGGGAGCACGGCATCCATATCGACCATAAGGGCTTCGTGTGGATCGGAGGGAACAGCTGCCCCGACAACGGCCTGCCTGGACTGAAGCCGGTTACCGACGACCAGTTGCTGAAGTTCACTCAGGACGGCAAGTTCGTGATGCAGATCGGGCACAGCAATCAAAGCAAGGGCAATGCCGACACGCAGAATCTGCATAGGCCGGCGGACGTCTGGGTGCATCCGCAGACCAACGAACTGTATGTCGCCGACGGTTACGGCAACCATCGGGTCGCCGTCTTCGACGCGGACACCGGCGCGTTCAAGCGGTCGTGGGGCGCTTTCGGCAACCAGCCGGTGGATGACGATCATTGCGAGGTGGTGAGCCCGAAGACCTTCACGGACGGCAGAGGTCCGCCGAATTTCAACATCCCACACGCCATCCGGGTCGCCGACAGCGATGGAACCGTGTACGTGGCCGATCGGGAAAATCGCCGCGTCCAGGTGTTTCTCCCGGACGGCACCTTCGTGAAGCAGCTGATCCGGACGGATATTCCGTTTGCGAAGGATCTGGCGCTCTCGCCTGACCGCGGCCAGCAGTTCCTCTACGTCGGCGGCGGCAAGGGCATCATGGCGGTCGACCGCAAGACGCTTGATGTGGTCGGAACCATCCAGCCTCCGGGTATCATCGGAACCGGCCATCACATCGCCACCAATTCGAAGGGCAATATCTATATCGCGCAACCCAGCCAGGGCATGCAGAAGCTGACATTCAAGGGGATGTCGACGGCCGGTCGGTAGAGCATTTTCATGTGAAACCGCTCTAGCTACGCGGCGAACGATGGATATTGATCAAGTCATCTCATCATTTCCGGGCCGCTCCAGAATGTACCGCTCGATGGCCAATGCGAAACCGTCCGCGGTGTTGGCGGCTGTGACGTAGCTTGCCCGCCGCTTTACCTCGGCGTCGGCATTGCCCATGGCGATCGACAGCCCGGCCTCGCCGAACATCGCGAGATCGTTCTCCATGTCGCCGAGCACGGCAATCGCCGCGGACGGAACTGCGAGGCGTTTGGAAAGGGCGACGACGAAGGATCCTTTGTCGATATTGGGCGCCGTAATGTCGAGATAATAAGGTTGCGACCGCACCACCGAGGCTCCCCCGCGCAACGCCGCGCGCAATGCGGCTTCACATTCGCTGAGCCTCGCAAGATCCGCGCTTGAGCCGACGATCTTGCAGGCGTTCGCCAGGTTGGGAGACAGATCGGCGACGACGGACGGTTCGGCCTGGATGGTGTGCGTCTCGCGCGGGACATAGTCGCCGTCCGGGCGGCGCACCAGCCAGCGGTCGGTCGTAAACACCCACACATCGGCTCCGAATGCCGCCAGCACGTCGGCGCCCCGGCGCGCCGCCGCCTCAGGCACGAGATGACGCTCGATCACCTCGAGGTCCGGCCCGATCGTAGCGCCGCCATTGAAGGCGCCGATGGGAAGCCGGAGCGAGAGCGGCTCGATCAGCATCCGCACCCCCATGGGCGGACGGCTGCTGTTTACCGTGAAGCCGATGCCGCGTTCGCGCAGGAGGCGTACCGCGCGCACGCTCGCATCCGTCAGCTGCTTGTCGGGGGTGACCAGCGTGCCGTCGATATCGGAGATGACGAGCGAGATCGCGGTCACGACGCCGATCCGCCGGGCGGCTGCCCCTCGGTGGGGCTCCTGGTCCCACCGCTCCGGCCATCGGCCGGCTTCGTTGTGAGCCCGAGCTTGGCAATGACCGCATCCGCTATGGCCTGGGGACGGGGCTCGATCGACACGACGATCGGATGTTCATCCACGCCGGGCTCCTGCAACGCAGCGAATTGGCTGTCGAGCAGCGACGGTGGCATGAAGTGCCCGTGCCGCACCGCCATTCTGCGCCCGATCAGAGTCCGGTCGCCCTTGAGGTAAACCAGGCGCACGTCGGGCCGGTCTCCGACCAGGATATCGCGATAGGCGCGCTTGAGCGCCGAGCAAGCGAGCACCGCACGCCTGTTCGCACCCCGCGTCTGGTCGATCCAGGCCGCGATCGCTCGCAGCCACGGCCAACGGTCTTCATCAGTGAGGGGCTCGCCGGCATGCATCTTCTCGACATTTGCCGGCGGGTGGAACCAATCCCCGTCTTCATAGGGCCAGCCCAGGCGTATCGCCAGCATGGCCGCGATCGTGCTCTTGCCCGAGCCGGACACGCCCATCACCACAATGATGGACGGCGGGCTTGCCGGGGCGTCAGGCGACATCGCGGTGCTCCGGCAAGGCCTCGCGGTCCACCAGCCAGGCCGTGTCGCCGTCGGAATGGGCGCGCGTGGCCGGCAAATCCGCTCCCGAAAGCACGCGCCCGAGGATCTCCCGTTTGTCGCGGCCACTGACCAGAAATAGCATTTCGCGGGTCGATGCCATGGCTGGAAACGTCAGCGTCACGCGCGGGACGAAAGGCTCGAGACCGGACTCCTCGACCCCCACGACCCAACGCTCCGTCTCCGCGAGCTCCGCATGTCCGGGGAAGAGCGACGCCGTATGGCCGTCGGCGCCGAGCCCCATCAGCACCAGATCGAACAGCGGGCGCGCGGGGGTCAGCACTTCGGCGCCGTAAAACCGGCGCAGCTTCGCTTCGTAAAGTCCAGCGGCTGCCGCGACGTTTCCGGCACCAGTCGGCATCGCATGAATGTTCTCCGTCGGAATGGGGACACGATCGAGCAGCAGGCGGCGCGCCGATCCGGCATTGCTGCGCGGATCGTCCTGCGGCACGAAGCGGTCGTCCCCCCAGAAGCAATGGACCCGGTGCCACGGGACCGCGTCGCGATAGGGGCCGGTTGCCAGCAGCGCATAGAGCCGTTCAGGGGTCGAGCCGCCGGTGAGGCAGATGGCGACGCGGCCGCTCGCCTGCCCGATGCGGGCCAGGACCCGCTCCGCCGCCATCTTGGCCAAAGCGTCGGCATCGGCGGCGACGATCACATTCGGATGTTCCCGGTCCATGGCGTGATCCTTCAAGCAATCGACCGCCAACGCCGCCCATCACGCGCCAGCAGCTGATCGGATTTCTCGGGCCCTTCGCTCCCGGCCCGGTAGGTCCCTAGCCCCTTCGATCCGCCATTGCGCCAGGCGTCGAGGAACGGCTGCACCACCCGCCACCCGGCCTCGACCCCATCAGCCCGCTGAAACAGGATGGCGTCGCCGATCATGCAATCGTAGATCAGCGTTTCGTAGCCGTTGCTCGGTGCCGAATCGAAATAGTCCGCATACTTGAACGTCATGTCGACGCCCGAGATCGCGATCACCGGTCCCGGCACCTTGGCATTGAATTGCAGCGCGATGCATTCTTCCGGCTGAATGCGCAGGATGAGAAAGTTCTGCGCCAACCGATCGATCGGCGTGTCGCGGAACATGGCGAACGGCGCCTGCTTGAATTTGATCGCCACCTCGGTTCGTCGCGACGCCAGTGCCTTTCCGGTGCGAAGGTAGAACGGAACGCCGGCCCAGCGCCAGTTGTCGATCATCAGCTTGAGCGCGACATAGGTCTCGGTCGTGCTGTCCGGCCTCACATCGGCAGTATCGCGATAATCCTCGACCTCATTGTCGCCGATCCGCGCCGCGATATATTGCGCGCGGACCGAATCCTGCAGCGCGGCGCCCTCGTCGGGCCGATGCACCGCGTCGAGCGCCTGCGCCTTCTCCGTGCGGACCGCATCGGCATCGAAGCGCGACGGCGGCTCCATGGCCACCAGCGAGAGCAGCTGAAACAGATGATTCGGGACCATGTCGCGCAGCGCGCCCGTTGCGTCATAGAAGCGCCCGCGGCGGCCGACGGTAAGCGTCTCCGCCACGGTGATCTGCACGTGATCGATGTGATCGCGATTCCAGATCGGCTCGAACAGGCCGTTGGCGAAGCGCAGGACCAGAATGTTCTGCACCGTCTCCTTCCCGAGATAGTGATCGATGCGATAGATTTGCCGTTCCTCCAGGTGCGCGAGCAGCTCGCGATTGAGCGCCTGCGCCGAGGCCAGGTCGGTACCGAACGGCTTCTCCACGATCAGCCGCCGCCACGCACCGCTCTGCTCCCGCGCCAACCCTGATTGGCCGAGATGCCTCGAGATCGGCAGGAATGCGGCGGGAGGGGTCGCCAGATAGAACAGCCGGTTTCCGCGCGTGTGCCCGGATTGCTCGACGTGCACAAGCTCCCGATCGAGCCGATCATACGTGCCTGGATCGTCGGCGTCGCCGCTGACATAGCTCACGCCGGCGAGCAGCCAATCGGCAGTTCCCTGGTCGACGTCGCGGAGCGCAAATCGACGGAGCCCCCGGGCCAGGTCGTCCCGGAATGCGTCGTTCGACATCTCGCCGCGCGCGACCCCAATGATCGAGAAGCCTTCCGGCAGGAGATCCGCAGCCGCGAGATTGTAAAGCGCGGGCAGCAGGAGGCGATGGGTGAGGTCTCCCGACGCGCCGAAAATGACGAGGCAGCAGGGATCCGCGGGTGCCGCGCCGGCAGTGCGCTTCGGACTCATCGGCGCCTGGCCTTGGGGTCGACGTGCCCACCAATGCCTTGGGGCATGGCGGACAGCGTCTCGGCGTTGCAATCATGCACAGCCGCTCGGTAGCCAAGCTTCATCAGGTGGCGAGCAATGCTGCCGCCCATCCGCCCCGGTCCGGTCGCTTCGACTTGCATCCAGAATTCCCCGGTTAGGCCAACGCGCGCCCGACGGCGGCGGCGAGAGCATTCAGTCCGGCCTCGGCATCGCCCTTGAGATGAACGCGCAAAGCGCGCCGGCCGCGCTCCGCAAGCACGTCGAAATCGCCGCGCGCCTGCGCAGCCTTGATGACACCAAAGCTTGCGGCGTGCCCTGGAATCGCGAGATCCGCGGCGTCATCGGCGGTAATCTGAAGAAAAACGCCGCTGTTGGGACCGCCCTTGTAGGCCTGCCCGGTCGAGTGGAGAAAGCGCGGGCCAAAACCGACACACGTGGCGACGCGCCGCTTCTCCAAAAGTGCGAGCCGCATTTGCTGCAGCACCGCGCCATGCTCCTTGTGACGCGCCAGATAGGCCAGCAACGCGACGTAATCGCCGCGGCGGATGCGGGAAAAATGCGCTTGCAACCAGCTGTCGATCCTGCCGTCGGCTCCCGCACTCCTCAATGCCTCCGCATTCGCCGCGTCCGTGTAGACCTCGATCGCTGCGTCGCCGGCGAGGGGCGTCTCTTGGGGCAGCGCGCCCGTCCGCTCGAACGCCGCCGTGAGCTCGCGGGTCTTGACCTTGCTCGCCTCGACGTCGGGCTGGTCGAACGGATTGATTCCGATCACGGCGCCCGCAACCGCGATGGCGAGCTCGAATCGGATGAACTCTTGACCGATCTGGTCCGGCGAGTCGAGCACGAGCCGCGCGACCGGGTGTCCGGCCTGCTGCAACGCATCGAGGGCGCTTGCGTGCGCCGGATCGGCCTCGCCCCGGGTGCGCAGGTCGATGAAAAAGCGGTCGCTGCCGTAAAGGTCGGGCGTGCCGAGCGGCTCGCCATTCACCGGAATCAATCCTCGGCCGTCCTTTCCGGTCGACTCGGCGATCAGCTGCTCGGCCCAGGCACCAAAATCCGAAAGATTGGGAGACGAAAAAAGCGTGACCTTGTCGCGTCCCGCCCGACCTGCGACGGCGAGCGCGATGCCGAGCTGGACGGCGGGATTGGCAGCCGGCGGGACCGCCGGCCCGCAAGACCATGCCATCGTTTGTGCGGACTCGAGCAGGCGCGCCACATCTACCCCTGCGGCTGCGGCGGGCACCAAGCCGAACGGCGAGAGCACCGAATAGCGGCCGCCGATGCTGGGATGACCGTGGAAAATGTGGCGAAACCCTTCCTCCCGGGCCGTCTTCTCCAGCGACGAGCCCGGGTCCGTGACGGCGACAAAGCGGCCGCCAGCCGCGTCCTTGCCGACGGTTTCGACGACACGTCCCAGGAAATAATCTTTGAGAGCATTCGGCTCGGTCGTGGTGCCGGACTTGCTGGAGACGATGAACAGCGTGCGCGCAATATCGAGCGAGGATTTGGTTGCCTTGATTTGTGCAGGATCGGTCGAATCGAGAACCCGCAATGTGGGCCAGCCGGGCTTGGTGCCGAACGTCAACCCGAGCACCTCCGGCCCGAGGCTCGATCCGCCCATGCCGAGCAAAAGGAGGTCGGTAAAGCCGGCGCGCTGCACGTCCCGGGCAAAGGTCCGATAATCGGGACGCTGCTCGAGGCCCTGATCGATGCTGTCGAGCCACCCCAGCCATCTGCCCTCGTCGGTTCCGGTCCAAACCGAGCTGTCGCGCTGCCACAGTTTGCGGACCAAGCCGCGCCCGCGCCAGTCCTCGAGTGTCTCCTTCACGGCTCCATCCAGCTCGCGGCCCGGCTCGAGCGCCTGCCGGCCGAGCCTTCCGCCCAGCACCGCCGCGCGCTTGCCGGCGATGGCGCCGAGCAGCTTGTCGGCGGCGTCGGAGAAAAGCTGCACGCCTTCCTCGACCAGCCGGTCGGTGACCGCGGCGAGCGAAATGCCGGCTCCGGCAAGGTCCTCCAGCACACGCTGCGCCTCGCCGACGCCGGTTTCGAGAGTATCCGCGGCCTTGCCGTGCTCACGAAACGCGTCGAGGGTCGTAGGCGGAACGGTGTTGACGGTGTTGGGTCCGATCAGCTCTTCGATGTAGAGCACGTCGCTGTAGGCTTTGTTCTTGGTGCCGGTGCTCGCCCACAGCAGCCGCTGCGGTTTTGCTCCTTTCGCCGCCAGTTGCTCCCAGCGGTTGCCGCCGAACAGGCGTCGATAGCGCTGGTAGGCCAGCTTGGCATTGGCGGTCGCAACCTTGCCCTTGAGGGCGGTGAGGCGCGCTATTTCGTCGGGATCGTTTGCCTCGGCGATCCGGTCATCGAGCAGCTTGTCCACCGCGGTGTCGATGCGGCTGACGAAGAAGCTGGCGACACTTGCAATGCGGGCAACGTCGCCGCCCTTGCGGGCCAGCATTTCAAGGCCGGAGATGTAAGCCTCGACCACCTTCTCATAAACCGGCTGCGCGAACAGCAGCGTGATGTTCACGTTGATGCCTTCGGCGATGAGCGCGCGGATGGCGGGCAGCCCGCCCGTCGTCGCCGGCACCTTGATCATCAGGTTCTCGCGATCGACCTCGCCCCATAACCGCCTTGCCTCTGCGATCGTGGCCTCGCTTTCCATCGCCAGGTAGGGCGAGACCTCCACGCTGACATAGCCGTCGGCGCCACCAGTCGTCTCGAAGACCGGCTGCAGCACGTCGGCCGCGTGCTTGATGTCCTCGACCGCGAGCGACTCGTACAAGCTTTCGACCCGGCAATCGCGTTGCCGGAGCGTGCGCCGGATATCCTCGTCGTATTCGTCCGAGCCGTTGATCGCCTTCTCGAAGATCGAGGGGTTCGATGTCACGCCACGCAGGCCGTCCTCGTCGACCAGCCTTTTCAAGCCACCGTTCGCGATGAAGCCGCGGGTCAGAAAATCCAGCCACACGGCCTGACCGTGCTCTTGCAGCTCACGTACGGGATTCATCGGTGCGCATTCCGTGCAAGTTGTGCTTTGGCGGCCGCCAGAACCGCTTCGGGCGTAAAGCCGAACTTCGTTAGCAAATCCTTGATCGGAGCAGACGCGCCGAACGTACGCATGCCGATGATGGCACCTCTGCTTCCCGCATAGCGGTCCCAGCCAATCACCGATCCCATCTCGACACAGACCCTCGCCGGAATATCGGGGGGCAGCACGCTGTTGCGATAGGCCTCGTCCTGTTGCTCGAACAGCTCCCACGACGGCATGCTCACCACGCGGGCGCCGACGCCTTCCCTTGCCAGGCTTTCATAGGTCTGGACGCAGAGCTGCACCTCGCTGCCGGACCCGATCAGGATGACCTGCGGCTGGCCTTGCTCGGCATCGGTCATGACATAGGCGCCCCGGGCGACCCCGGCGGCGGAAGCGTAGCGGGTTCTGTCGAAAATCGGGAGCGCCTGGCGGCTCAGCACCAGACATGCCGGCCGATGCTTCAAGCCCATGATGATCCGGTAGGCCTCGCAAACTTCGTTGGCATCGGCCGGCCGCAACACGATGATGTCGGGTATGGCGCGCAGGCCCAGGAGCTGCTCGACCGGCTGGTGGGTCGGCCCGTCTTCGCCCAAGCCGATCGAGTCGTGGGTGAAGACGTGAAATACCGGGAGTCCCATCAGCGCCGCAAGGCGAATCGGGGGGCGCATGTAGTCGCTGAATATGAGGAATGTCGACCCGAAGGCGCGGAGCTTCGCCAGCGTAAGCCCATTCACCACCGCCCCCATGGCATGCTCGCGCACGCCGAAATGAATATTGCGTCCGCCCGGCTCGCGCCCCGACAGCGACCCGGCGCCTTCGAACGACAGCTTGGTCTTGGTCGACGGCGCCAGATCGGCTGCGCCGCCCAAGAGCCAGGGCACGCGCGCCGCGATGGCGTTGAGCACCTTGCCGGAGGCCTCGCGGGTCGCCATTCCCTTCTGGTCGCTCGCGAAGGAAGGAAGATCGGCGCTCCAGTCATCCGGTAGCTCGTGCGCCAACCCCCGGGTGATTTCCGCCGCGAGCTGCGGGTAGCTGCGCCGGTAGGAAACGAATGCTTGCTGCCATTCGTCATGCAACGCGCGACCGCGGGCGCCGATGCCTTCGCGAAAGCGCGCATGAACGCCATCCGGCACCAGGAAACGGGAATCCTCGGGCCAACCATAGAACCGCTTGGTGAGCCGCACCTCCTCCTCGCCCAAGGCATCGCTGTGGGCGGCCGCCGTATTCTGCTTGTGCGGGGCGCCATAGCCGATGATGCTGTCGACCATGACCAGCGTCGGGCGATCTTGCGTCTGCCCGAATGTCATGAGCGCGTCGGCGAGCTGGTTGCCGTCATTCGCGTCGGTGACGTGCAAGACATTCCAGCGATAGCCTTTGAACCGGGTAGCGACGTCCTCGTTGAAAGCAAGATCAGTGTGGCCTTCGATGGTGACGGTGTTGCGGTCGTAGAGCCAACACAAGTTCGCCAGCCCGAGCTGGCCAGCGAGAGACGCGGCTTCGCTGGCGACCCCTTCCATGAGGTCGCCGTCGCTGCAGATCACGTAGACATCGTAGTCGAAGATCGTAAAGCCGGGCCGGTTGTAATGCTGGGCCAGCCAGCGCGAGGCGATTGCCATGCCGACGCTGTTGCCGCAGCCTTGTCCGAGCGGACCGGTCGTGGTCTCGACCCCGGTGGTGAGGCCATATTCCGGATGTCCGGGCGTCACCGAGCCGTCCTGACGGAAATGCTTGATATCGTCGAGGGTGACGGCGGCCCGCTTGCCGACGCGACCGGCCTCGACGCGCCGGACTTCCGCCAGGTGAAGCAGCGCGTAGAGAAGGATGGAGGCGTGACCCGCGGAGAGCACGAAGCGGTCCCGGTTGGGCCATAGCGGATCGGCAGGATCATACCGCAGAAAATCCTGCCATAGGGTGTAGGCAGCCGCCGCGAAGCCCATTGGGGTCCCGGCATGCCCTGAATTCGCCTTCTGGACCGCATCCATCGCCAGCGTGCGAAGGGTGTTGACGCAGACGGAATCGCCCGCAGAACGGCCTGCCGGACGGCTCCCGGCCGAAATCGGTTCTGCGGGCGTGGTTGCCGGCTGGGGCTTCATGAAACCGTAGTGACTCGAATTTCGCGCGACGCCCCTGTGTATATAAGATCGTCTCCGCGGTTACGTTCCATCGTCGTGGCCCTCGAGCCTTGGTCCGGGCGCGACAACCGACCTCATGACGAGGGTCCTCCTTCGCCTCCGATCCCAACACAAATGGCGGGCGGCCAGCAACGGACGAAGCCGTCCTGAAGGGAGCTCCCGATGTCCGACAAGCCACCCCGGCACAATCGGTTCCGATTTTGGGCGTCTGCGGAGCGCGCCAGGCTCAGCCGCTCCGCTGGCGGGGAGAGGGTTGGGATGAGGGGGCTCCGGCGGCGCGATAAGGAATTATCGTAACCCCTCTCCCTGTCCCCTTCGGGGCGAGGGAGGAGATTGCGGCGCGACCGTTCTTCAAATTTGAGCGTCGATGACGCTCGGCGTGCCGACAACTACTTCTGCCCGTCCCAGGCGCTCAGCGCGGCCGACGAGGTGGCGCCGCCGATCACGCAGGGCAGGCCGAACTCCACCTGCCCGGCGGCGGCGGCCGCGATGCAGCCGATCGCCAGCGCGCCTTCGCCCACCTTGCCCCAGGTCGAGACCTCGCGCCGGTAGCCCGGACCCTTGGTCTTGAGCTCCTCGATGGCGGCGAGCGATTCTTTACGCACGCGCGCGCCCTCCATGGTCTCGGAGGCCTCGATCACCTCGGTCAGGATCGGGGCGATCGTTGCGGGCTGGTGGCGGCTCGCGCGCTTGAGCATGGCGAGCAGGTCGCGGCTGCGGGTGGCGTTGCTCACCAGCGTGTATTTCGCCATGCCGCCCACCGTGAGCTTCTCGACGCTGTCCTTCTCCTTGGACCAGGGCAGCATCACGATGATGCGCGCCACCGGCCGGTAATTGCCGGTCGCGAAATAAATGCCCCACAGCGTATCCAGGAGCTCGGGGCTGCGGTCGAAGGTGAGCTCGCTGCGCTTGGGTGCGCTGCTGCCGAAATAGCTCTTCACGGTGTCCATCAGCGCCGGCTTCCTGCTTTCCAGCGGCACCGCATCGAGCGCCGGCAGCGTGCCGTCGAGATAGCGGTCGATCATCACCCGGCGGCTCGGCATGCGGGGGGCGAGCTTGCCGAGCAGGACCTTCCAGTCCGGCAGCCCCGCATAGGCGATGGCCCGCACCATGATCCACTGGTCCTCCTCCGCCAAGGCGGGCAGCACCTTGCCGATCAGACCCTCGGCCTCGGCCGGACGTGCGCCCAGCACGCCGGCCAAGAAGCCCACATAGACCCCGGCGGCGTCAGAATCCCGTAGCACGCCGCGCTGGCTCAGCACCTTCATGGCGATGCGCACCGAGCCCGGATCGGGCCGGTTGCGGTAGCCATCGATCCATTGCAGCACGTCGTCGCGCGTGGCCGCCTCGTCCAGGCGGGCGGCGGCGGCAGCCGGTAACATGAGACCGGCGAGCACGCTGAGCGCGGCGCACGCGAGCGCGCAATTCCAGAGACGACGCATGATCCCTCCAGCGCACCCCCGTGCGCATGCGCCCAGCCGGGCGCCGGTTTGCCCGGCCGGTGGGTCATTTTCGTGGTTTGGAGGTGGCTGCGGCGTGCAAAATTGAGGGTATTTGGGCGCTTCCGTCAGCGGCTGCCTTCGCCGGACTGCACGAACCGGACCCCGATCTGTCCGTCCGAGCGCCGCGCCACCCGGCAGCGCCGCCGGAACCAGAGCGTGAACTCTTCCGGCACCTCCTGGGTCCCGACCATGAGCTTCGCCCCGCCGAGCGAGATGTCGCATATGATGCAGCTCACGGCCGCCGAGCCGTCGCCGGGATCGATCTGCGCCAGGTAATGCAGATCGTGGCGGGTGGTCTTGCGGCGTTCGTCAGGGGAGACGGTACGGAACAGCGGCATCGCATGCTCGCATCTGTTGCATCGATCGGAGGCGCAGGATGCGAGGAAATACGTAAACGAGCTTCCGTGCCGCTCGTTAAAACTGCAGCAATGTCAAAGGCCCTGGCCGCACCCTTGCCGGTCGGTTAATGCATTCGCGAAACTTGCTCGGGTGTCCGGGGCCGCAGGATCGTTCCCGGCACCGCGAGCAATGGATTAAAGAGTACCGATCGCATGGATGTCCTTCTCATCGGGTCCGGCGGCCGCGAGCATGCGCTCGCCTGGAAGATCGCGGCGAGCCCGCTGGTGGCTCGGCTCGTCTGTGCGCCCGGCAATGCCGGCATCGCCCAGGAATGCGAGACGGCGGCCCTCGATCCCGCCGACCATGACGCCGTGATTGCGTTCTGCCGGGCGCAGGCGATCGATTTCGTGGTGGTGGGTCCGGAGACGCCGCTCTGCGCCGGCATCGTGGACGATCTGGCGGCGGCCGGCATCAAGGCTTTCGGCCCGAGCAAGGCGGCGGCGCAGCTCGAAGGCTCGAAGGGCTTCACCAAGGACCTGTGCCGCGAATATGGGATTCCGACCGGCGCCTATGAGCGCTTCACCGCGGCGGCGCCCGCCCAGGCCTATGTGCGGGCGCAGGGGGCGCCGATCGTGGTCAAGGCCGACGGCCTGGCGGCCGGCAAGGGCGTGGTGGTGGCCGGCAGCGTCGAGGAAGCCGAGGCGGCGATCGATGGGATTTTTGGCGGCAGCCTCGCCGCGGCGGGCGCCGAGGTGGTGATCGAGGAATTTCTCGTCGGCGAGGAAGTCTCGTTCTTTGCGCTCTGCGATGGCGACCACGCCATTCCGCTCGCCTCCGCGCAGGATCACAAGCGCGCCTTCGACGACGATCGTGGCCCCAATACCGGCGGCATGGGGGCCTATTCGCCGGCGCCCGCCTTGACGCCGGCGCTCGCCGCGCGCGCCATGGACGAGATCGTGCTGCCGACCTTGCGAGCCATGAAGGCGCGCGGCACCCCGTTCCGGGGCGTGCTCTATGCCGGCTTGATGCTCACAGCGGATGGCCCGAAGATATTCGAATACAATGTGCGCTTCGGCGACCCGGAATGTCAGGTGCTGATGCTGCGGCTGATGTCGGATCTGGTACCGGCCATGCTGGCCTGCTGCGACGGGATGCTGAAGAATTTCGATCTGCGCTGGCTTCCGGATGCCGCCCTGACGGTGGTGATGGCCGCCAAGGGATATCCGGGCAGCTACGCCAAGGGCAGCGTGATCGAGGGGCTCGACGCCGCTGCCGCGCTCGAGGGCGTGCAGATTTTTCATGCCGGCACCATCGCGCAGCGTGGCCGCATCCTCGCCAACGGAGGGCGGGTGCTCAACGTCTGCGCGCTCGGCAAGACGGTTGCCCAGGCGCAAAGCCGCGCCTATGCGGCGGTCGATCGCATCCGCTGGGCCGACGGCTTCTGCCGCCGCGATATCGGCTATCGGGCGATCGCGCGCGAGCCGGCAGGGCGCCCATGAAGACCTTCGGGCTCGCGCTCGGCGGCGGAGGCGCCCGCGGGCTCGCCCATATCGCGGTGCTCGAAGCCATCGACGACATGAACCTGCGGCCGGCCGCGATCGCCGGCACCTCGATCGGCTCCCTGATCGGGGCGGCCTATGCGGCCGGCATGTCCGGCAAGGCGATCCGCCGCCATGTGATCGCGCTGGCGCACGACCGCACCGATGTGTTTCGCCGCCTGATCGCGGCCCGCGCCGGCACCTTCGCCAACCTGTTCGCGGTCGGCTTCGGCAGCGCCACCCTGATCGATGCCGAGAAATTCTGTACCCAGTTCATGCCCGAGTCGCTGCCGGAGGATTTCGGCAGCCTGCAGATCCCGCTGACCGTCATGACATCCGATCTCTACCGGCGCCGGCAGGTGCCACTCTCCTCCGGCGCGTTGCGCCCGGCGCTCGCCGCCTCGATCGCGCTGCCGAGCCTGATGCGCCCGGTGGTGATCGACGACAAGGTTCTGGTCGACGGCGGCGCCACCAATCCGCTGCCGTTCGATCAGTTGCGCGGCCAGGCCGATATCGTGGTGGCGGTGGACATCTCGGGCGAGCCCAATGAAGCGCGGCGCGATCTGCCGAGCCCGTGGGAATGCCTGGTGTCTACCGTGCTGGTCATGGGCAATGCGATCACCACCGAGAAGCTCAAGCACGGTGCGCCCGACCTCATGGTGCGGCCCAATGTCGGGCTGTTCCGCACTCTCGACTTCTTCCAGGCGAGCGCCATCCTGCGCGCCTCGGAGCCCGCCAAGGCCGAGATCCGCTCAGCGCTCGAAGGCCTGCTCGGGAGATAGCGTGTGATCCGACGGTAGGGGCGACCCTTGTGGTCGCCCGTCCGGCCAATCCCGCGGCGCGGCGGGCGGGCACAAGGCCCGCCCCTACTTCCGTTGGTTTTGAAGATGGATCGGACCTGCGCGTCAGCGCACGTCGCAGCGCCGCGCGTCCTCGAGCGTGGCGTTGCTCATGTTGATCCAGTTCGGGGCCGCGAAGATGCACACCGCGACCGACTTGTCCTTCTGCAGGGTCACCAGGAACGAGTCCCGGTTTTCGGTGCTCTCGCCGCGCGCGAAGGTGACGCTCTTGATCTCGAATCCCCTGCCGACCAGGGACTTGAAGGATTGCTGCTCCTGCGCGCCGCAATCGGGCGCCTGGAGCAGGCATATCAACCCGAGTGCAAACCCGAATGACCTGATCATGGGACCTCCTTGGATTGCACGGAGCTTCTACCACGCCGCGGTGCGATTCGCGCCATTGCACGAAACCGTGACCTTCAGCGCCGCGCCCGAAAGAAGCCGGTGAGGAGCGCAGCCGCCTCCGCCTCGCCGATCCCGGCATAGACTTCCGGGCGATGATGACAGCTGGCGGAGGCGAAGAACCTGACCCCGTTGTCGACCGCTCCGCCCTTGGGGTCGCCGGCGCCGTAGTAGAGGCGGCGGATGCGGGCGAACGAGATCGCGCCCGCGCACATCGCGCAGGGCTCCAGCGTGACATGCAGATCGCAATCGGCCAGCCGTTCGCTGCCGAGCGCTTGCGCCGCCGCCCGGATCGCGACCATCTCGCAATGGGCGGTGGGGTCGCGGTCGGCGAGCGTGCGATTGCCCGCCTGCGCGATCACCTGCCCGTTCCTCACGATGACGCAGCCGACCGGCACCTCGCCGGCTGCGGCTGCGGCCCGTGCCTGCGCCAGCGCGGCATCCATGAACGACTGTGGCGGCGTTTTGGGCATGCGGGTCATGGTGGTGCCTTGTGCCGGGCGTGCGGGTCTCTATACACCCAAGCAACCCCGATGGATGGCCGGCGCGCGCCCGGCCGGATGAAGCAAGCTCATGGCCGGCAAGACTGGACCGCAGGAACAGGCCAAATCCGGCGAGCGCATCGCCAAGGTGATGGCGCGCGCCGGGCTGTGCTCGCGCCGCGAGGCCGAGGCCTGGATCGCGGCCGGCCGGGTCGCGGTCAACGGCAAGCCCATCGTGTCGCCGGCGCTCGACATCCAATCGCGCGATCACGTCACCATCGACGGGCAGCCGCTCCGCCAGCGCGAGCGCACGAGGCTCTTCCTTTATCACAAGCCGCGCGGGCTGCTGACCAGCCATGCCGATGCCCGCGGCCGCCCCACCATCTTCGCGGCGCTGCCCAAGGGCCTGCCGCGGCTCATCAGCATCGGCCGGCTCGACCTCAACACCGAGGGCCTCTTGCTGCTCACCAACGACGGCGGGCTCGCCCGCACGCTGGAATTGCCCCAGACCGGCTGGTTGCGGCGCTACCGGGTGCGCGCCCACGGCCGCGTGCGCCAGGAGGAGCTCGACCGCCTCTATAAGGGCATCACCATCGAGGGCATCCGCTACGGCTCGATCGAAGCCAAGCTCGAGCGCGAGCAGGGCGCCAATTCGTGGCTCGCCTTTGCGATGCGCGAGGGCAAGAACCGCGAGGTCAAGAATGTGCTGGGTCACCTCGGGCTCGCGGTCAACCGACTGATCCGGGTCTCGTTCGGTCCGTTCCAGCTCGGCGAGCTGGCGGAAGGCGCGGTCGAGGAGGTCAAGACCCGGATCTTGCGCGATCAATTGGGTGATCGCATCACCGCGCTCTCCGGCGCCGATTTCTCGGCTCCGATCGTGAGCGCGTTTCCGGCGCAGGAGGTCGCTTCCGGGCGCGGGGAGACGGCGGCCAAAGCCTTGCCGGGTGAGCGTACCGCCGCCCGGATCACCGCGAAACCGGCGGTGCCCGCCACGCCCAAGCGCAAGCCCGGAGCCGACAAGAAACGCCGCCGGGATGCCGAGCGGTTCGGCGAGCCGGAGCTGGCGCGGCGCGACAAGCGGCGCGGCCACGGCCCCGCCGCCGGCAAGCGGCGCGCGCGCTGATGCGCATCGTCGGCGGACGTTTGCGCGGCCGCGCGCTGGCCGCCCCGCGATCGCCGGCGATCCGGCCGACCGCCGACCGGTTGCGCGAGGCCTTGTTCAACATCCTGGTGCACGCCTACGGGGATCCGGTCACCGACGCGCGGGTCCTCGACCTGTTCGCCGGCACCGGAGCGCTCGGGCTCGAAGCGCTGTCGCGCGGCGCCGGCTTTGCGCTCCTGGTGGACGATGCGGCGGACGCCCGCGCCCTGATGCGCGACAATGTCGCGACGCTGGGGCTCGGCGGCACCGCGCGCATCTTCCGGCGCGACGCCACCGTGCTGGGCGAGGTCCATCCGCTCGAGCCGTTCGGGCTGGCGTTTCTCGATCCGCCCTATGGCAAAGGCTTTGCCGAGCGAGCGCTCGCTTCGGCGCAGGCCGGAAAATGGCTCCTGCCGGATGCGCTGGTTGTGGTGGAGGAGGCGGCCGACGCCGGTTTCACGCCGCCCGCGGGCTTCGAGGAGCTTGAGCGCCGGCGCTATGACGACACCGAATTGATTTTTTTGCGGGGTTCGTAGGATGGGTTGAGCGCACCAGGGCGTTTACGCCCGTCTTCGCGGGCTATGCGATACCCATCATGGGCCGCTGATGGGTTTCGCAAGCGCTCTACCCATCCTACAAACCAACCACTGCCTCAATCCGCGCTGATGCCGGCCGCCAGGATCGGCTTCGACCAGCGCTCGATCTCCTGCGGCAGGAACTTGGCCAGATATTCGGGGGTGCGGCGTTCCGGCGGCACGATCTCGAGCCCCAGCTCCTCCAGCCGCTTGCGCATGGCCGGGTCGTCGAGCGCATCGCTCATCGTCTTGTTGAGCTTGCGCACGATCGGGTCAGGGGTGCCTTTGGGCAGGAAGAAGGCGTTCCAGACGCTAGATTCGACGCCCGGGAGCCCTTGCTCGGCTGTGGTGGCCACACCCGGAATGATCGGTACCCGGTTTGGCCCCATGATGGCGATCGGCTTGACGCTGCCCTGGTTGGCCTGCGCGGCGCCGGTCTGGATGGTGGCGCACATGTAGTCGGTGCGGCCGCCGATCAGGTCCTGCATGGCCGGAGCCTCGCCCCGATAGGGCACGTGGGTGACGTTGACCCCGATCGCGAGATTGAACAGCACGCAGGGCAGGTGCGTGCCGGAGCCGACTCCGGCCGAGCCGAACTGCATCTTGGTCTGGTTGGCTTTGATATAGGCGATCAGCTCCTGCAAATTGCCTACCGGCAGGTCCTTGCGGGTGATCAGGATGCGCGGCGACTCGGTCGCGAGCCCGATTGGCGTGAAGTCGGTCACTGCATTGTAGAGCGGCTTCTTGTAGAGCGTCTGGTTGTAGGCGTGGGTGCCCACATTGCCGATCTCGAAAGTGTAGCCGTCGGGCGCCGCCCGGGCGACCCGCGCTCCGCCCGCCATCCCGGCGGCGGCCCCGATATTCTCGACGACGACGTTCTGGCCGAGCAGCTCGCCCATGCGCTGGGCCTGGATGCGGGCGGTCACGTCGATGCCGCCGCCGGCCACGAACGGGACCACGAGGGTGAGCGGCCGGGTCGGAAAATCCTGCGCGCGCGCGGTGCCCGCAAGCGCTGGCAAGCCCAAAAGCATCCCGATGCATGCGGCCACGACCTTCGTCCTCACCATCGTGTCTCTCCTTGCTTGCGCCTCGCCCGCCACCAGCCTGCCGAGAAATTCCGGCGAACGGCGCCTTCCCAGGATCGCCGGATCACGTTCCGGCCGCAAGCGGCCTGCGGCGGTCAGGTATGGGCGAAGATGGCGGCTCGATCCACCCGGGCCCCCATGACTCGATGCCGCAGCGCGTCTATGATGGCGGAAGAGCGGGCCCTGCTCAAATCGCGCGATCGGCCCGTGGGAGAGCTTGAACGAAGTGCGAGGCGGGCCGCGACGGGCCCGCCTGCCTACATAATGATCAAGACCGGAAGCGCCGCGAGGGGCTTTTTGGTTGGCCTGCCGAATTGAGAGAGCCTACAATCGACTGGCCCGAGCCGGTCGAGCTACCGATCTGCCAAGACGCATTGACCCACACCCCAAGATAAATCGAGGAGGAAATTCATGTGGCTGAAACGTGAAACGAAATTCGCGGCCGGCTTCGCCCTGGTTGCGGCGTTTGCCATGTCGGGAGACAAAAGTTACGCGCAAGGCGCCCCCGACCCCAATGCGGCGCCCAATCCCTACAAGCTCGACGAGGGCTGGATGAAGCTGCCGGAGGGCCGCAAGATCGGAGCCACGTTCGGCCTCTCGATCGATCGCGACGGCAAGAGCCTGTGGGCGTTCGATCGCTGCGCTTCGGCCGACTTCTGCGCCGGCAGCAACCTGGCGCCGATCTTCAAGTTCGATGCCAGCGGCAAGGTGGTGGCGAATTTCGGCGCCGGCATGTTCGCCTCGCCGCACGGCCTGTACGCGGATCACGACGGCAATGTGTGGGCGACCGACTTCCGCGACAAGGACGGCAAGGGCCACACCGTCACCAAGTTCAGCCCGGACGGCAAGGTGCTGATGACGCTCGGCAAGGTCGGCGTCAAAGGTGACGGCCAGGACACCTTCAATGCGCCCTCCAACACCCTGGTGGCACCGAACGGCGACGTCTTCGTGGCCGACGGGCACGGCGGCGACACCAATGCCCGGATCGTGAAGTTCACCAAGGAGGGCAAGTTCATCAAGGCCTGGGGACACAAAGGCACCGGCCCGGGCGAGTTCGACACGCCCCACATGCTGGCGATGGATACGGCCGGCCGGCTGTTCGTCGCCGACCGCGTCAACAACCGCATCCAGATCTTCGACCAGGACGGACGCTTCCTCACCGAGTGGAAGCAGTTCGGCCGGCCGAGCAGCGTCTACATCAACAAGAACGACATCATCTACGTGTCCGACTCGCAGTCGACCGACAAGGTCAACCCGGGCTTCGGGCAGGGCATCCGGGTCGGAACCGTGAAGGACGGCAAGGTGGTCGCCTACATTCCGGAGACCAAGGAACTGGGCGCGCTCGAGGGCGTCGCGGCGGACGACACCGGCAATATCTATGCGGGCTACACTCAAACCATGAACCTGCGCCGGTTCGTGAAGAAGTAGTCGCGCTCGGACCCGTGCGATCGAGACCGGCGGCGGGGCTCGCGCTCACGCCGCCGTTTCCTTGAGCGCGCCCAGCATTCAAGCGCACTTGCTCGATCGCCATGGCGTGATTCGTATATCGAGACGCTTTGGAACGGCAGCGATACCGGATCAATCCGGCTTGATGTCCGCGAATTTCACGACCTTGGCCCATTTCTCGGATTCGTTGGCGACGAGCTTGCCGAAGTCGGCAGGGGAGCCCGCAAGCACCGTGCCGCCAAGGTCGGTGAGCCGCGCTTTCAGCCTCGGATCGGCCAGCGCCGCGTTGATCTCCGTGCTCAGCCTATCGACGATTTCAGCCGGCGTGTTTTTGGGTGCCCCGACGCCATGCCAAGAGCTTGCCTCATAGTCGGCCACGAACTCGCCCACCGTCGGAATCTCCGGCAGCGCCTCCGAACGCGTCGCGGTGGTAACTGCCAGGGCGCGCAGCTTGCCGGCCCTGACATATTCGATCGTCGTGGGCATCGCGTCAAAACTGACTTGAATTCGTTCAGCGAGCAGGTCGGTAACCGCTTGCATCTGGACGCGATAGGGAACGTGAACCAGATTGGTGCCGGACATCATCTTGAACAATTCACCGGTGAGGTGGGGCGTCGTTCCAGTCGGCGCACCAAAATTCAGTTTCCCGGGATTGGCCTTGGTATAAGCGATTAACTCGGGAACCGTCTTGACGGGCAGCGATAAGCTTACGGCCAAGAGGTTGGGGACACGGATGACGCCGGCGACCGGCACGATGTCGCGGATAAAGTTGAAAGTGAGGTTGTCGTAGAGCGACGCGCTGATGGCGTTCGCCGAGGTAGCCCAGAGGAGCGTATAGCCGTCTGGAGGCGCCCGCACGACCGCCGCGGTGGCAATGTTGCTGCCTGGACCCGGTCGGTTGTCGACGATGAATTGCTGACCGAGCCGTCCGGCCAGAAATTCACCCATGAGCCGAGTGACGATGTCGGGTGCGCTGCCGGCGCCAAAGCCGACGATCAAGCGCACCGGTCGCGCCGGATAAGTCTGCGCCCATGCGAAGCGCGAGACGGCCGGCAGTGCGGCAGCGCCCGCTGCCAAATGCAGGAATCGACGGCGGGGAAGTTTCATGATGCCCCCATGCGTGCGTTGCGCCGGCACATGGTATCGGTTCGCGGCCCGCATCGCGAGCGGCTCGTTGCCCGACTGGAACGGGCCCCGACCCTATCGCGCGGCGGCGCGATCGGTGTATCCTCCCGTCGAGCGGCCGCTCTGTCGGCATGTGCCGGGGGCGCGCCTCGCAGCAAACGCAGAAGTGACCAGGCAGGAGGTTTCCGCTAGAGTGGGGGTTGGGCTCGGCATAGAGGCTTAAAAAAACCGCGCCGAGCCGTCGATCAGTCACGATTAGAAAATTCATCTGGGAGGATGACCACCATGACACGCATGCTCGTCGTTGCCTTAGGGCTGTCCGCCGCACTTGCCGCGCCTGCGCTCGCGGCCGACCCGAGCTACAAGATCGTCGACCGGATCAAGATGGCCGACGGCGGCTGGGACTATATCGTGGCCGACCAAGACCATGGCCGCGTCTTCCGAACCCGCGTCGACGGCACTGCCGACGTCATCGACGTCAAGACCGGCAAGGTCTCGCAGCTCACCAGCGCCGGCAACGGCCACATGGTGGTGGTGGTGCCGGGCACCACGCGCGGCGTGCTGCCGCTGCGGACGCCGGCGAAGACCATCCGCATCATCGACATCGCGACCGACAAGATCGTGGCCGATGTGGCGGGCGGCGACGGGCCGGACGGGGCGGCCTACGATCCGTTCTCCAAGCACGTGTTCGTGGCCAACCACAACGGCGGCGATGTGACCGAGGTCGATCCGGTGGCCGGCACGGTGGTCGCCACCATCGCGGTCGGCGGCGGCAAGCTGGAATTTCCCGATTCGGATGGCGCCGGGCACGTGTTCGTGAACATGCAGGAGAAGGGCGAGATCGCCGTCATCGACGTCAAAACCCACAAGGTGTCGACGACCTACAAGATGCCGGGTTGCGAGGACAATTCCGGCCTCGCCTATACGGGCAGCAAGACCAACCTCCTGATCGCGTCCTGCGGCAACGGCGTCGCCAAGGTGGTGGCGTCCGATACCGGCAAGGAGGTCGCTTCGCTCCCGATCGGCAAGGGCCCCAACTCGGTGATCTACGATGCGCAGCGGCAGCTCGCCTTCATCCCGTGCGGCCGCGACGGCGTGCTGGAGGTCATCTCGGTCGCCGATCCGGCGCATGTGTCGGTGGTGCAGCATGTGCCCACCCAGCTCCTGACCCGCACCGGCGCCGTCGACCGGCAATCGGGACGCATCTATCTGATGACCGCGGTGTCAGATCCGAGCAAGCCGCTCGGTGGCGGCGGCCGCCCGACCCCGAAGGAAGGTTCGTTCGAGATGCTGGTCGTCGGCCCGCAATAGCGCGCCGGTCACGGATCGACAAAGGATCATCGCCATGTCGCGTATACTGATGGCCGCGCTCACTTTGTCGGCGGCGCTCGCCACGCCGGCGCTCGCCGAGGGCTACAAGATCGTCGATCGCTTCAAGATGCCGGACGGCGGCTGGGACTATGCCAGCTCCGATCCGGCCAAGGGCCGCATCTACTGGGCCCGCAACGAGGCCTTCACGGACATCATTGACGTGAAGACCGGCAAGCTGTCCCAGCTCAAGAACACCGGCAACGGGCATCTCGCGGTGCCGGTCGAAGGGACCACCCTGGTGGTGCTGCCGCTGCGCATGCCCGCCAAGACCATCCGCATCCTCGATACCGCGACCGACAAGATCGTGGCCGACGTGCCGGGCGGGGAGACGCCGGACGGCGCCACCTACGATCCGTTCTCCAAGCATGTCTTCGTTGCGGATCGCGATCCCAGCGAGGTGACCGAGGTCGATCCCCAGGCCGGCAAGTCCACGACCTTCTCGGTCGGCGGCGGCAAGCTCGAATTTCCCGCCGCCGACGGGCTTGGCCGTCTCTTCGTCAATGGCTCGCAGGCCGGCGAGATCGTGGTCATCGATATCAAGACCCAGAAGGTGACCGCGCGCTACAAGATGGCGGGATGCGAGGACCCCTCCGGCCTCGCCTATGCGGACAAGTCCAGGCTTCTGATCTCGTCCTGCAACGGCGTTGCCAAGGTGCTCGAGGCCGCCAGCGGCAAGGAGGTCGCGTCGATCAAGATCGGCAAGGGGCCCGACGCCGTAATCTATGATCCGGTGCGTCAGCTCGCCTTCATCCCGTGCGGGGTGGACGGCGTGCTGGAGATCATCTCGGTGGCCGATCCCGCCCATGTGACCTTGGTGCAGCATCTGGAGACGCATGTATTGGCCCGCACCGGCGCCGTCGACCCGCAATCCGGCCGCGTCTACCTGATGTCGGCCGAGCCCGATCCGAGCAAGCCGCGCGGCGGCGGCGGCCGTCCGGCCCCCAAGGAAGGATCGTTCGAGATGCTGGTCATCGGCCCGCAATAACGGGCGTTGGACGACGACGCAAAATACGACGGAGCGGCTTTCGTCTCCGGATGAGACGGAGCCGCTCTGAAATCACAACCAACAAAATCCGGGCGGGGACTTGCGCGCGCGGCCGGCCACCAGTCCCCGCATCCGGATCATCACGGGAGGACAGTCATGCTGCCCCGAGGTTGCGTCGCCCTGATCGCGCTGTCCGTGGCGGCATTGAGCGCCACGACCGCGGCGCACGCGTTCGATGAATCGAGATATCCGCAGTGGAAGGGCGAATGGCGTCGCATCCCGGTCGCCGGCCTCAAGGGCCAGCCGTCGCACGATCCGGGCAAATCCGAGGGGCTGGCCCAGCAGGCGCCGCTCACGCCGGAATACCAGCGTGTGCTGGAGGCCAGCATCGCCGATCAGGCGGCCGGCGGCCCCGGCAATGATCCGACCTATACCTGCCTCGCCCCCGGCATGCCGCGCGTCATGATCGTTTATGATCCGATGGAGATCATCATCACGCCCGGCACCACCCACATGCTGATGGGCCACATCCACGATTCCCGCCGCATCTTCACCGACGGCCGCGACTGGCCAGACGAGCTCGAGCCGACCTTCCAGGGCCATTCCATCGGCCGCTGGATCGACACCAGATTGGACGGCCATTTCGACCGGCTCGAGGTCGAGACCCGGGGGTTCAAGGGCCCGCGCGTCTACGACTCCACCGGCCTGCCGTTGCACCGGGACAATCAGACCATCATCAAGGAGCGGATCTTCTCCGACCAGGCGGATCCCAATCTCCTGCACGACGAGCTGACCACCATCGACCATGCGCTGACGCGGCCCTGGACGGTGACCAAGACCTACCGCCGCCAGCAGACCGCGCGCCCGGCCTGGCGCGAGGTCATCTGCGCGGAGGGCAATCAGCACGTCAAGATCGGGCAGGAGGCCTACTTCCTCAGCGCCGACGGTTACCTGATGCCGACCAAGCGGGATCAGTCGCCGCCGGATCTGAAATATTTCAAGCCGTCGGCGAGATAGCGACGGCGGGTGCGTGCCGAGCCGTGTTTCCCTGGCATGGACCGTGACATTTTCGCAGAGCGCTTCCGGCGCACCGGGCGCGCGATCCCGGGCAGGCCTTGGTCGAGGAAGCGCTGCCGGCGGAGCCGCGGCTTCGCCTCCAGCTCAACGCCTCGCCGCTCATTCGGCAATGACGTCGTGGACCTCGAGCGGCGCACCGCGCGCCACCATCCATTCGGCCTGCGCGGCCGCGCGCTTTTGCCCGCGCTCGTCCAGCGGAAGCCGGATCGTCTCCATCAGGCCGGTTACCTCCAGGCGGGCCGCCAGATGGGAGGGGCTCGGGCCGGAGCCGCCCGCGTCGTCGAGATCATCCAGGGCGGTGAGGCCGCGCGGAAAGAACTCGCGGTAGACCACGCGCTCCGCCAGGCCTTCGGCGACGCGAAATCCGATGCGCATCGCCATCTCGGCGAGGCCCTTGGTCAGCCGCTCCTTGTTGCCGGATTCGAACAAGGCGAGGCGGTTGCGCATGACCACCCAGTCCATCCTGGCGCCATCGACCAGCCGCCGTTGCAGCCGCGCCTCGCGCACCATCCGGGCGTAGTGGCTTTCCCCGGTGACCGTGAACGTGGTGGGATCGACCCGGCCCAGGACGTCGAAGTCCACGTAGCTGTCGTTGATCGGCGTCACCAATGTGTCGGCCATGGAATGGGCGAGCCGGGTCAGATGATTGTCGGTTCCCGGCGTATCGATCACCAGGAAATCATAGGCGCGCCCGATGCCCGCCAGCGCATCGGCAAACCGGGTGAACTCGATGGCCTCGTTCTCGTCGAGCTGACGGGTGGATCCGGACGCGACGCAGAAATGGGTCGGGACCTTGAGGCGGTTGCCGTGCCGCTTGGCCCAGTTGCGGCGATTTTCCACGTAATGGGTGAAGGTCTTCTGCCTTGAATCGAGGTCGATGGTGGCGACCCGTTGCCCGAAATTCATCAGGGCGACGCTTAGATGCATCGCCAGCGTCGATTTGCCGGTGCCGCCCTTCTCGTTGCCGACCACGATGACATGCGCCGAAACCGCTCGTCTCGCGCCCACCTGCACCAACATGTCATCTACTCGCTACCGACGCCCGCATTGAGACGAAGAAACTCGAGACGCCTGCCCGGCTAGCCCATGGCGATCCCCCGGTTCCGTTCAAGACGTGGCCGGCGTGCGCGCCGTGCGTTGGCGCAGCGCGCGGATGCGGTGAATGAGCTCGGTGCTGGTTCCCTCGCCGACGTCGAGGGCGGAGGGCAGCGAGATTTCCCGGCTTTCGGCCGCCAAGGCGGTCTCGTCGGTCAGCGCCTGGGCGCTCGCGGCCTTGCCGGCGACCAGCGAATCGATCGGCGAATTGAGCCCCTCGAGCGCGACCGCGACCCGCACCACCTCGGAGGCGACATCGTTGATGCGCTCGCGCAGCACCGCGTTGGCCATGCGCTCCGAGGCCCAGGTGGTCTCGACCTGCTTCTTCATCGAGTTCGATATAGTCCTGCAGCCTTGCGCATTCCTCGCGCGCTTGGGCGAGCTGCGCCTCGACCGCGGTCTTGTCGGCCTTGAGGCTCTCGATCTCGGCCGCATGCCGGCTCTCGGCCTTGGCGAGCTCCGGATGGAGGTTGAATTCGGCCAGGAACTTGGCGAATTCCGCCCTGCGGTCGGACAGCTTCTGCTCGGTCTCCTCCAGGCTGCGGGTCTTGGCGGCGAGCTCGGCCGCGGTCGTGTGCAGCCGGGTGCCGACCGCGCGCTCCTTGTCCTGCAGCGCCGCCAGGGTGGCGGTCCGCTCGGCCATCTCCGCCTTGAGGCGGCCGACGGTCTCGCTGCTCTTGCCGATCTCGGCGAGCTGGTTGGTGGTCTTCGACTTCATCTGCTCGACGCAGATTTCGAGCCGCCGGGTCGCGACCGCGATCTGGGAATGGACCTGGTCCATGTCCGCCTCGATCACCGCCATCACCGGCGGCGGCATGGACTGGAGGCGCAAGACCGCCGAACGGCTGGCCCGCATCCGCATCGCCGCGACGATGCCCAAGGCGAGCAAGGCGGCGAATAGAAATCCGATCCCGAGATCGACGATCGGTTCACTCATTACCGGACCAGCCCCGTACTTCCGGCCAACCCGACCGGCCGCTGTCGTCGGCTAGCGACGCCAACGACTATACACGCTCGCAAGCTAAAATGACATTTGTATGTTGGCTCGGCGCGCAATTTTTTTGTTTGATGCGCGAACGCGACCATCGGCTTCGCCGAAGCAGCGGCTTCGACGACGGCGCATCAGCCGCCCTTGATGAACGTTCCGTCGCGCAATTGCGCCACTGCCTGCTGCAGCTCGGCCTGCGTGTTCATCACGATCGGTCCATACCAGGCCACCGGCTCCGCGATCGGCTTGCCGGACACCAGCAGAAACCGGATGCCGTGCTCGCCCGCCTGCACCGTCACCTCGTCGCCGCTGTCGAACACGACCAGCGAGCGGTTGCCGGTCTGTTCGCGAATCTGGACCTCGCGGTCGTCGATCTGCTTTTCGGTCAGCACGCCGAACGGCTGCGATGCCGAGCTGAAAGTGCCTGATCCCTCGAACACATAGGCGAAGGCGTGCCGATTGGTCTCGACCGGCAGCGACTTGCGCAGCCCGGGCGGCACCCAGACGTCGAGATAGCGCGGATCCGCCGCGACCCCTTCGACCGGACCGCGCTTGCCCCAGAGCTCGCCGCAGATCACCCGCACCGCGGTGCCATCGTCATCGGTGACGCTCGGGACATCCTTGGCCGCGATGTCCTGGTAGCGCGGCGCCGTCATCTTGAGCGCGGCCGGCAAGTTGGCCCACAGCTGAAAGCCGTGCATGCGTCCCTGCTTATCGCCCTGCGGCATCTCCTGATGCATGATGCCACTGCCGGCCGTCATCCACTGCACGTCGCCGGCGCCCAGCGTTCCGCGGTTGCCCAGGCTGTCGCCATGATCCACCGTTCCGGCCAGCACATAGGTAATCGTCTCGATGCCGCGATGCGGGTGCCACGGAAAGCCGGCCCGGTAGTCGTCGGGGCGATCGTTCCGGAAATCGTCAAGCAGCAGGAACGGGTCGAACTCGCTGGTGTCGCCGAAGCCGAACGCCCGTCGCAGCTTGACGCCGGCGCCTTCCATTGTTGGCTTGGATTGGACGATGCGTTTTACCGGCCGGATCGACATGGCTTGCTTGCTTTCTGGTGATCTTGCGCCGCCGCAGGCTCTTGGCGCGCTGCGACATAGGGGGTTGATCGTTAAATATGCACGGATCGGGTTTTGGGAAGGCCGCCGGCTCGCTACCGGCCGCGTGCGGCCGCTCCGCGGTGAAACCGCGGATCACTTGCGCCCGAACAGCCGCTCGATGTCGGTGAGCTTGAGCTCCACATAGGTCGGCCGGCCGTGATTGCACTGGCCGGAATTGGGCGTCGCCTCCATCTCGCGCAACAGCGCGTTCATCTCCTCGGGCTTGAGGCGGCGCCCGGCGCGGACCGAGCCGTGGCACGCCATGGTGGCGGCCACATGCATCAGGCTGCGCTCGAGCGGCAGCGTGGCGTCCCATTCCGCCATGTGCTCGGCGAGATCGCGCACCAGGGCGATGGCGTCGATCTCGCCAAGGAGCGCCGGGGTCTCGCGCACCGCGACCGCGCCCGGGCCGAACGGCTCGATGGCTAGCCCATAGCGGGCGAGCTCCTCGGCTCGTCCCAGCAGCCGCTCGACGTCGGCCTCGTCGAGCTCGACGATCTCCGGGATCAGCAGCATCTGCCGCGCCACGCCCTGGCGCTCGAGCGCGGCCTTGAGTCGCTCATAGACGATCCGCTCATGGGCCGCATGCTGGTCGACGACCACGAGGCCGTCGCGGGTCTGCGCCACGATATAGGTCTCGTGCAGCTGCGCGCGGGCAGCGCCGAGCGGCCGGTCGAGCAAATCCGGCGCCGGCGGCGAAACCTCGTAGCGCGCATCGGCGGACGGGCCGCCCACATCGAAAGCCGCCTGCGCCGCCTCCGCCAGGCCGCGTGCCGCTTCGGCAACGCCGCGCGGATCGGGCGGGCGCGCCGGCGAGCGCCGCCAATCCCAATTTCCGGGCGGCGGCGCCACGCCCGGCCGAAACGCCGCGACGGTCGCGTCGCCGCCGGTGGTCGCGGCCCGCCGGCCCTCGCGCCCCAGCGCCTCGCGCAGCGCGCCGATCAGCAGGCTGCGCACCAGGGCCGGGTCGCGGAACCGCACCTCGGCCTTGGCGGGGTGCACGTTGACGTCGACCTCGCGCGGATCAAGCGCAACGAACAGCGCCACCAGGGGATGGCGATCGCGCGGCAGATAGTCCGCATAGGCCCCCCGCACCACGCCGATGAGCAGCTTGTCGCGCACCGGCCGGCCATTGACGAACAGATACTGGCCGAGCGCATTGGCGCGCGACAGTGTCGGCAGCGCCGCAAATCCCGCGATGCCGAAACCATCCCGCCCGCCCTTGACCTCGACCGCATTGGCGCGGAACTCCGGCCCCAGCACGTCGGCGAGCCGCGCCAGCCGGCCGGTCGGTCCCGGCAGTGCCGCCGCCCAGGTCACCAGCGCTCGTTCCTCGCCGGCGAGCGTGAACGCGACATCCGGCCGGCTCATGGCGAGGCGGCGCACCACCTCGCGGATGGCTTCGCCTTCGGTGCGGTCGGACTTGAGGAACTTGAGCCGCGCCGGCGTCGCATAGAACAGGTCGCGTACCTCAACTCGCGTGCCCTCGCCCAGCGCCGCCGGCTTGACCTCGCCCTTGTGGCCGCCGTCGACCGTGATGGTCCAGGCGTGCGGCTCCTGCGCATGCCGGGTCGTGATGGTGAGGCGGGCCACCGCGCCGATCGAGGGCAAGGCCTCGCCGCGGAAGCCGAGCGTGCGAATATCCAGGAGATCGTCGTCGGGAAGCTTCGAGGTGGCATGCCGCTCGACCGCGAGCGCCAGATCGCCCGCCGTCATGCCGGCGCCGTCGTCGGTGACCCGGATCAGCCGCCGCCCGCCGCCGTCGGTGACGATCTCGATGCGGCGGGCCTGCGCGTCGAGCGCGTTCTCGACCAGCTCCTTGACCACGCTGGCGGGCCGCTCCACCACCTCGCCGGCGGCGATGCGGTTGACCATGCCTTCGGAGAGCTGGCGGACCGGCATTGGCGGAGACTCGGGGCGGAAGAAGGTGAGTGAGTAGGGAATAGTGAGTAGTGAGTGGAAAGCAAGCAGGGACCTGCTTCCCACTCACTACTCACTACTCACCATTCACTATTCACTATTCACCACTCTCTACTCACTTCCCACGGTTCCCCGCAGGCCCTTGATCGTCGAGCGGTTCTTCTTCGTCGCCAGGCGTCGCTCCTTCGATCCGCGGGTCGGGCGCGTCGGCCGCCGCGGCTTCGGCGCCACGCTCGCCTCCCGGATCAGCTCGGTGAGGCGCTCGAGCGCATCCTGGCGGTTGCGCTCCTGGGTGCGGTGGCGCTGTGCCATGATGACCAGCACGCCGTCATGGGTGAGGCGGCGGCCCGCCAACCGCTCCAGCCGCAGCCGTACCTCGGCGGGGAGCGAGGGCGAGTGGCGCACGTCGAAGCGCAGCTGGACGGCGCTCGATACCTTGTTGACGTTCTGGCCGCCCGGCCCGGAGGCGCGCACGAAGCGCTCCTCCAATTCGCGTTCCTCGATGCTGATGCGCTCGGTGACCCGGATCATGATACGGTCAAGATCTTGGCGCGGTCAGGTAGCGCTTCGCCAGCACCTTGCCCTCCTCGACCGCCGGCTGGTCGAACGGATCGACCCCGATGAGGCGCGCCGTGATGATGGTCTCCAGCATGAAATGCATCAGCAGCTCGCCGAAGGCGGCCTCGTCCAGCCGCTCGAGATGGATGGTACGCACCGGACAGCCGTTGCGCGCCAGCGTCTCGGTGGTGGCGCGGCCTTGTGCCGCCACCAGATCTCCGATGGTCTTGCCGGCGAACGCGGGCTCGCCGGCAAGCTGCGCCAGATCGGCGCTC
The DNA here is from genome assembly GCA_963721005.1 of uncultured Alphaproteobacteria bacterium. GTDB lineage: Bacteria > Pseudomonadota > Alphaproteobacteria > Rhizobiales > Xanthobacteraceae > VAZQ01. The sequence goes on from CAVRHR010000004.1 coordinate 879,056, forward strand.
ATGCGCGGGCCGCGTCCGGCGGCCGCCACCGTGACGATGGTGAACAGCTTGTCGCGCGGGCCGGCGATGAACAGCTGCAGCTGGCTGTGCTGGTCGACCGGACCGAGCGCGCCGAGCGGGGTGGTGCCCTTGCGGTCCTTGCCCAGGCTCTCGGCCCACAGCTGCACATACCAGCGGGTGAAGCGCTCGAGCCGGTCCGCATAGGCCAGCATCACCGCGATCGGCTTGCCGCCGCCGAGCGCGAAGGAGAGCGCGGCGCCGACCGCGGCCGGAACCGCGCTCGGCGTGCGCCCATCGAGCACGCTCGCCAGCGCCGCCGCGGCGCCGTCGCGGATGGCGGCGATATCGAGGCCGAGCATCGCAGCCGGCAGCAAGCCCACATTGGTGAGCACCGAAAAACGGCCGCCGACGCCGGGCTCGTGGTCCAGCATCGCGACCTTGTGGGCGCCTAAGAGCGCCCGCAGGCCGTTGGGCTTGCCGTCGGCGAGCGGCTCGCTCAAGCCGAGGAACAGCGCGGGAATCTGGGCGGCGAGCCCGGCCGCCTTGAGCGCCTCGAGCGCCGCGATGGTCTGCATCAGGGTCTCGCCGGTGCCGCCCGATTTGGAGACCGCGACGAAACGGGTTTGCGCGAGCCGCAAGCGCGCCAGCAGCGCCCCATAGGTGCCGGGATCGAGATTGTCCATGAAGTGGAGGCGCGGGCCGTCGCGCAGCAGGCCCAGTCCCGGCACCGCGTGGTCGGCCAGCTGGGCCAGCGCCTGGCCGCCGAGGCTCGATCCGCCGGTGCCCAGAAACACGATGTCGGTCGCGTCCGGCGCGAGCCGGCGGGCGGCATCGCCGATCGCCGGCAGGTCGTCGCGCTGCGCCGGCAGCCGCAACAGCGGCAGGCTGCCGTCGGCATGGCGCGCGCGCAGCCAGGTGAGCGCCTCGCCGGTGCGGCCGATCGCGTGCTCGAGGTCGCTCGCCGACACGCCGTCCGCGCCGATACGCTCGGCGCGCGCGTGCTCGATGGACCAGGTAATCGGCATGACGTGCGCTTCCTCGACCTGACCTATTCGGTCGAGGCGACGCCCTGCGGCTGGCCCACCACCGTCACCAGCAGGCCGGCGTCGAGCAGGCGTTTCGCCACCCGCTTGGTGTCGGCCAGCGTCACCGCCTCGATCATGCTGGAGCGGCGGTCGATATAGTCGATGCCGAGATGGTCGAGCTGCATCTGCACCAGCTGGCCGGCCACCTTGGCCGAGGTGTCGAGCCCGAGCGCGTAGGAGCCCTCGAGATAGGACTTGGCGTCGGCCACCTCCTGCTCGACCGGGCCGGCATCGGCGAGCCGGCGAATCTCCTGCTCGATGATGCCGATCGCCTCGCCGGTGACGGCGGAGCGCGTGGCGGTGCCGCCCACCAGGACCGCGGTGTGGTCGAACCAGGTGAGGCTGTCGGAAACCCCGTAGGCGAGGCCGCGCTTCTCGCGCACCTCCTGATAGAGCCGCGAGGAGAACGCGCCGCCGCCCAGGATGTGGTTGACGATATAGGCCGCCATGAAATCTGGATCGCTGCGGCCGATGCCGCGGGTCCCGAAGGTGACCACCGCCTGCGGCACCTCCATCGGTACCACGATTCGCCGTCCCAGCCCCTGCATCAGCACATCGGGGACCGGGGTGAGCTCGGGCTCGGCCGGCAGCGCGCCGAAGGTGCGGTCGAGCAGCGCGCCGACGTCGGCGGCATCGATGTCGCCCACGATCGCGACCTTGAGCTTGCCGCGCGCCAGCACGCGCTTGGTGTAGGATTTCAGATCGTCGACGGTGATGCGGGCGACCGACTCGGGCGTGCCGGTCACCGGCCGGCCATAGGGATGGTTCGGAAAGGCCGCCTGCCACCAGGTGCGGCTGGCGATGTCGTTGGGACTCGTGGTCCCGCGCTGCAGCCGCGACACCAGCTGGCCGCGGGCGCGCTCCACCGCGTCGGTGTCGAAGCGCGGCGCCGTCAGGGCCAGGCGCAGATATTCGAAGGCTTCGTCGCGATTGACCGTGAGGGTGCGCAGGCTGCCACGCACATGGTCGCGTCCGGCGTTGAAGCTCAGCCCGATCGACTTGTCCTCGAGCTTGCTGTGGAACGCCTTGGCGTCGAGGTCGCCGGCGCCGTCGTCCCACACGCTGGCCGCCAGATAGGCGACGCCGGGCTTGTCGGCCGGGTCCTGCTCGGAGCCGCCGATGAACGCGAACTCCATCGCGATCAGGGGCGAGGGCTCGTGCACCACCCAGGCTTCGATGCCGCCCGGGCTGACCACCCGCTCGATCCGGGTCGCATGCGCGGAGGGAGCCGCGAAGGTCGCGAGCGCAGCGGCGACGAGAGCCGTGCCGGCAAATCGTCCAGACGCCATGGCAAATTTCATCACGTGCGTTTTCCCTCCGGCCGCGTCGTATCCTTGATCAGGTAGCCGGTCACCGAGTGACGCTTGTCCAGGTAGCGGCGGGCGGCGGCGCGCACGGAATCCGTGGTGACCCGGCCGATCCGCTCCGGCCAGGACAGCACCTGCTCGACCGTCACGCCGGTAGTGAGCGCCGCTCCGAACCAGCGCGCCAGCGTGGCCTGATTGTCCTGCGCGTAGGCGGCGCTGGAGATCAGGCTGTTCTTGCTGCGCGCGAGTTCCTCGGCGGTCACCCCCTTGTCGATCACCTCGGCCAGCACCGCGTCCATGGCGGCCTCGATCTGCGGCAGCGTGGTGCCGGGCTTGGGGGTCGCCGAAACCTGAAACGGCGAATAATCGAGTGCGGTGCCGTCGTAGCCGGCACCCACGTTGAGCGCGATGTCCTTGTCGATCACCAGCGCCTGATAGAGGCGGCTGTTCGATCCGCTGCCCAGGATCGAGGACAGCACGTCGAGCGCCTCGCTTTCGCCGGGCTCGGCGGTGCTCGCTGAAGGCGCCAGATAGATGCGCCGCAGGCTTGGCTGCGTCACCCGCGGGTCGGCGAGCGTGACGGTACGGGCCGCCTCCTGCACCGGCTCCTTCGGGCGCGCGCGCGGCGGCACCTCGGCCACCCGCTCGACCTTGCCATAGCTCGCCTCGGCCAGCGTCTTGACCTCGTCGGCGGTGACGTCTCCGGCCACCACTAGGACGGCGTTGTTGGGCGTGTAGAAGCGCCGGTAGAACGCCAGCGCGCCCTCGCGGTCGAGCTTCTCGATCTCGTGCCGCCAGCCGATCACCGGCCGGCCATAGGGGTGATTGAGATAAAGCGCCGCCTCCATCGCCTCGCCGAGCCGCGCGCCCGGATTGTTGGCCACCCGCATGTTTTGCTCTTCGAGCACGACCTGCAGCTCCGGCTTGACCACCTCGTCGGTCAGCACCAGCCCGGTCATGCGATCGGACTCGAACTCCATCAGGGTCTTGAGGCGCTCGCGCGGGACCCGCTGGTAATAGGCGGTATAGTCGTCGGTGGTGAAGGCGTTCTCCTGGCCCCCGATGGTCGCCACCGTCTGCGAGTAGCGCCCGAGCGGATTTTTCTTGGTGCCCTTGAACATCAGGTGCTCGAGGAAATGCGCGAGCCCGGACTTGCCGGCGGTCTCGTCGGCGGAGCCGACCTTGTACCAGACCATATGGGTGACGACGGGCGCGCGGTGGTCCGGAATGACCACCACCTCGAGGCCGTTGCCGAGCGTGAAGTGAGATGCTTCCAGCCCGGAGGCGCCGCTCCGGTCGGGACCGAAAGCCGAGAGAACGAGCCCCAAGGCGAGGGCGAGCGCAAGCTTGAAGATAGAATTCACTTCCACAGGCATCATGAGCCTCTTGGCGATGTGGGGCCGCGCCATCACCCTAGGCCAAGAGCCGCCGTTGGCGCCAGATGCCATGCCAAAGCCGCGGATTAATTCGCGGTCACAATCCGGGGGAGCCCGGCGGAGTCGCCAGCGCGCCCTCCGGCGTGGTCTTGGCGGGAGCGGCCGGGGTGGCGGTTCCATAAGGCTGGCCGGGGGCCCGGGCCTCATAGTCGAGCGGCGGCTGGGTCAGGCTCTTGCGCGCCGGTGCCGACGGCACCGGGGCGGCCGCTGCGGGCCGCTCGCTGCTGCTGAACAGATTGCCGAAGAAGCCGCCCGAGGCCGGCTGGCTTGGCAAAGTGGCGGCGGTGTCGGGCGCGGTTGGCGCGGCCGCGCGCTCCGGGACCGGGAGCTTGTCGAGATCGCGGATCTGGTCGCCCTTCTTGCGCCCGGCGGCCTTGGGGTCGACCGGCCAATTGGGGTCGCGTACCGCGCCAGTGGTCTGCGGCGGCGGCAGCTCGCGGGTCGGCGGCACCACCAGGGGGGGGCGCTCGCGATATTCGATGTTGTTCTCGCCCCCGATGCCCAGACCCTTGAGCACGCTGCCGAACAGCGTGTTGTCGCCGCTGTCTTCGGCGCGGGCCATTCCGGGCGCCACGGCGGCGATGGCGATGGCGAGCGCGCCACCCAGCGCGAGCTGCCGGATCGGTATCGAGCAGGTCGTCATCAGATGGGATTTCATCATGACTAAGCCTATGATTATCCCTGCGATTTTTCCAAGGCGGCAACCCCGCGCACCGCCCCGCAGGCGGTAAACTATGACCCGGATCGGGGCGCTTTTGCGGCGCTGTCGCCGAACACCGACTTATACAAGAGTCCCGCCACGCCGGCAACAATCGCCGTGTCCGCGAAGTTGAAGACGTACCAGTTGAAATGAATCGTCTGGGTGGTGATGTGGAACAGCACGAAGTCCGCCACCCCCTCGTGCACGAAAGTGTCGATGGCGTTGCCCACCGCCCCCCCGGTGATCAGGCCGAGCGCCACCGCGGTCAGCCGCGATCCGGTGCGCGCCATCCAGACCCACAGCAGCACGACGGCGGCCGCCTTGATGGCCAGCAGGATCCATTGACCGAGCACGCCTTCCTGCTGGAACAGGCCGTAGCTGATGCCCTTGTTCCAGACCAGGACCAGGTCCAGGAACGGGGTGATCCGCACCGGCATGCGGGCCTGGATGTCGAGCACGTAGAGCAGCCAGAGCTTGGTGGCCTGGTCGATGATCGCCGTCGCCACCGCCACCGCCAGGCCCAGCCGGGTGAGAGGTCCCCACACCATCGGGCTACTCTGCCGCCTTGCGCAGCGCGTCCCACTCGCGCAACGCCTGCGCGTCGCGCGGCGAGACGTCCGGATATGCCGGATCGGCACCGACGCTGGTAAGGATTTTCCACGAGCGCGCGCATTTGCGGCCGGGCGCGGGCTGCACCTCGACCGCCACGCCCGGCACGTCATCCAGCCGAAATGCCGCCGCCGGGCCTTCGCCCTGCATCAAGGTCGCGGCCGAGGTGATCGAGACCTCCGCCAGGTCGATCTCGAGGAGCGCGACGAACAGCTCCGGGTCGGCGACGTGCACGATCGGCGCGGCTTCGAGCGAGGAGCCGATGCGCTTGCCGGCGCGCTCGATCTCGATCGCCCCGGTGACGACGCGCCGCACCTGGCGCACCTGCCGCCATCGCTCGGCCAGCGCGTCGTCGCGCCAGGCCGCCGGGATGTCGGGAAACAGCTCGAGATGCACCGATCCCTCCGCCGACCCGGTGCGGGCGAGCCAAGCCTCCTCGGCGGTGAACGGCAGCATCGGGGCGAGCCAGGTCACGGTCGCCCGGAACAGCTGATCCAGCACCGTGAGGCAGGCCTTGCGGGTGCCCGAGGAGATCGGATCGCAATAGAGCGTGTCCTTGCGGATGTCGAAGTAGAAGGCCGAGAGATCGACCGTCATGAAGGCGCTGAGCGCGGCGAAGATCCGCTTGTAGTCGAACTCCGCGTAGGCGCGGCGCACCTGCGCGTCGACCTCGGCCAGCCGGTGCAGCATCAGCCGCTCGAGCTCGGGCATGTCGGCGACCGCGATCCGGTCCTGCTCCTGGAAATGCGCGAGGCTGCCCAGCATCCAGCGGATGGTGTTGCGCAGCTTGCGATAGGTCTCGACCGTGGTCTTGAGGATCTCGGGGCCGATGCGCAGGTCGTCGGCATAGTCGGACGCGCACACCCACATGCGCAGGATGTCGGCGCCCGATTGCTTGATCACGTCCTGCGGCGCCACCACGTTGCCGAGCGACTTCGACATCTTGTGCCCGCTCTCGTCGAGCACGAAGCCGTGGGTGAGCACCACGTCATAGGGCGCGCGCCCGCGCGTGCCGCAGGATTCCAGCAGCGAGGAGTGGAACCAGCCGCGGTGCTGGTCGGAGCCCTCTAGATACATCACGGTGTCGGGCCCGCCGTCGACCTTGCGGCGGATGCCGGCGAGGCCGGGAAAATGCACCGGGTCCTCCAGCACGAAGGCGTGGGTCGAGCCGGAGTCGAACCAGACGTCGAGAATGTCGTCGACCTTCTGCCACTCCTCGTTGGCGCGCGAGCCGAGGAAGCGCTCGCGCGCGCCGGCCGCGTACCAGGCGTCGGCGCCCTCCTGCTCGAACGCGTCGGCGATGCGCGCATCGACCCGCTCGTCCTGCAGGATCTCGGCCGTGCCGTCGCCGTTCTCGCGCACGAACACCGTGATCGGCACCCCCCAGGCGCGCTGGCGCGACAGCACCCAGTCGGGCTTGCTGGTGATCATGCCGGTGATGCGGTTCTCGCCCTGCGCCGGCACCCAGCGGGTGACCTTGATGGCGGCGAGCGCGCGCGCTCGCAGCGTATCGCCCGGCGTCGCGGCGCCGCCGGGGCCGGCGATCGGCTTGTCCATGGCGATGAACCATTGCGGCGTGTTGCGGAAGATCACCGGCTTCTTCGAGCGCCACGAATGCGGATATTGGTGCTTGAGCCGGGCGCGCGCGATCAGCATGCCGGCGTCGATCAATGCCTTGAGCACCGCCTCATTGGCGTCGCCCTTCTCGCCCTTCTCGGTCAATACCCGCTTGCCGGCGAAGCCGGGCGCCTGCTCGGTGAGGCGGCCGTCGGCATCGACCGTGTAGGGGATCGTGGTGTTGATGCCGCGCGCTTCAAGCATCCGCGCATTCGCGGTCCACACCTCGAAGTCCTCGCGGCCGTGTCCCGGCGCCGTATGCACGAAGCCGGTGCCGGCGTCGTCGGTGACGTGATCGCCGGCCAAGAGCGGCACCGCAAAATCGTAGTCGCCGCCGAAACCCTTGAGCGGATGATCGCAGGTAAGCCCCGCCAGCTCGTCGGCTGATACCGGTCGCAGCTTCTGAAAGGCGGTGACCCGCGCTTGCCGGAAGGTCTCGACCGCTAGCGCATCCGCCAGCATGAACAGGTCGCCCGGATTGGCCCAATTGCCGGCCGGGGCATCGACGATCTCGTAGAGGCCGTACTCGATCCTCGGCGCATAGCTGATCGCGCGGTTGCCCGGCAGTGTCCACGGGGTGGTGGTCCAGATCAGGAGCGCGGGCTTCCGATCCGACGGCGCTCCGGCCGCGCTGCGGAGCGGAAACTTCACCCAGGCGGTGTCCGAGACATGGTCCTCGTACTCGACCTCCGCCTCCGCGAGCGCAGTCTTCTCCACCACCGACCACATCACCGGCTTGGAGCCGCGATAGAGCGTGCCGTTGCGGGCGAACTTCATCAGCTCGCGCGCGATCTGGGCTTCCGCGAAATAGTCCATGGTGGAATAGGGATGCGCCCAGTCGCCTTCGACCCCGAGCCGCTTGAACTCCTCGCGCTGCACGTCGATCCAATGCGCGGCGAACTGCCGGCATTCGCGCCGGAACTCGGCCACCGGCACCGCGTCCTTGTTCTTGCCCTTGGCCCGGTAGCCCTCCTCGATCTTCCACTCGATCGGCAGCCCATGGCAGTCCCAGCCCGGCACGTAGTTGGAATCGAAGCCCAGCATCTGCTGCGAGCGGGTGACCACGTCCTTGAGGATCTTGTTGAGCGCGTGACCGATATGGATGTTGCCGTTGGCGTAGGGCGGGCCGTCGTGCAGCACGAACTTGGTGCGGCCGCGGCTGGCGGCGCGCAGGCGCCCATAGAGATCGAGGCGTTGCCAGCGCGCCAGGATCTCGGGCTCCTTCTGCGGCAGCCCGGCGCGCATAGGGAAGTCGGTCTTGGGCAGGAATAGAGTCTCGCTGTAGTCGCGGGCGGTATCGGTCATGACGGGTCACCAAAAAGGGGGGCCAAATGGGAACGGCTCGACTGTCCCGGTCCCCGCCGACCCTAAAGGTCAGGCGGAGGCCGGGCCGCTAATGCGCCGAGCGGCCGACCCGAGCACCGATCTCGAAAAAGCATGTGCGAACATGTGCGCTTCCTACCAGATCGGCCGGCGCCCGAAAAGGTCCGTAGAGCTGTCCCCCGCCGCCCCGCGGATTCCACTTTTGCCGCGAAATGCTCTAAGGAACCTCTGCAGGTGCGGTTAAGTTGGGCTTAAAGGGGCGAGCAGGCGCCGAGAGGAGCACGCTGATGGCCAATTTATCGGATGCCGCCAAGGAAACCGTCCAGGATGCCCGGGAGGCGGTCAAGGAATCCCGCAAGGCCGCCGCCGCCGCCTCGCCGGACATTCAAGCCGACCTGCAGGCGCTGCGCGACGATGTGGCCCGCCTCGCCCAGCAGATCGCCGACATCTTCGCCGCCAAGGGCGGCAAGGCCTCGGACCGTGCGCGCTCCGGCGTGGACGAGGCGCTGGCCGGTGTCGAGGACCGCGGACAGGACGCGATCGATGCGGTGCGCGAGGTCGGCGACAATATGGCGGCGGCGATCGACGAGTCGCTCAAGAGCCGGCCCTATACGACGCTCGCGCTGGCGGTGGGCTTGGGCTTCCTGTTCGGGGCGACGTGGAGACGGTAAGATTTGGCGACGGTAAGACTGGACGACGACAAGACTGGCGACGGTAGGATTTGGCTGCGATCAGCCTTGGCGGCGATTTGACGGATTTGATTGAAAAATGGGCGACTGGCTCCGTCACATCACGCTCAATGCCAAGGCCCGGACCGGCTTTGGCCCGGCGCTCATCGTCTGGTTTGCGATCGTTCTCATCTCGCTCGTGCTGGCGCTGGGATTTTTTTGCGCCGCCGCCTTCGTGTGGCTGGCGAGCCGCTACGACGGGGTGAGCGCCGGCCTGATCCTGGGCGGCGGTTTTCTCGTTCTCGCCCTCCTGGCGGCATTCGCGGGTTGGATGACGCGGCGGCACAATATCGCGCAGGCGCGCCTCGAGCTCGCGGCGCGCAGCCAGTCGGGCTGGCTCGATCCGAAATTGCTGACGGTCGGGCTGGAGATCGGTCGTACGCTCGGCTGGCGCCGGCTCGCGACCCTGGCGGCGGTCGCCATCCTGGCCGCCGGGTTGGGCAAGGAATGGCTCGGCGCGGGCCGCCGGAGCGAAGGCGAGCGCGACCCGGCCGACGATTAGAGCATGTTTCGTTTGCATTGAATCACCCAGCACGTCATGGCCGGGCATAGCCCGTCGAAGACGGGCGTAAACGCCCTTATGTCCCGGCCACCCACGCCTTGCTTTGTGGCGCGAAAGACGTGGGTGCCCGGCACAAGGCCGGGCATGACGACGGAGAGACCTGCGTCAACGCGACCGGAATCCGGTCTAGACGTTGCGCATAATCTTATCCGAAAAAAGCCTGCAACTTTTCGGGATGCTCTAATCCGGTACTGGTCCGAGCGGCGGAAACGCCTCCTTGTGGCGCCCCAATAGGCCGCGGGCGCGCCGTGTGTCCTCGTCCATGCAGCGCACCAGCTCCGCCACATCGGCGAATGCGAGCTCGTGGCGGATCCAGCCGATGAACGCGACGTCGATGGCGCTGCCGTAGAGGTCGCCGGTAAAATCGAACAGGAACACCTCCAGGAGGACAGTGCCGACATCGAACATCGGCCGCCGGCCGAAGCTCGCGACCCCGTCATAGCGGCGCTCCCCGATCCCGACCCGCACCGCATAAATGCCGTGCCGCAAGCCGCAGGCCGGGTCGAGCCGGATATTGGCGGTCGGATAGCCGAGCTCGCGGCCGCGCTTGTCGCCGTGCACCACCTCGCCGCGCACGAACCAGGGATAGCCCAGCAGCGCGTTCGCCTCCTCGATATGTCCGGCGGCGAGTGCCTCGCGGATGACGCCCGAGGAGATGCGCAAGCCCTCGATCTCGACCGCCGGCACCACGTCGACGGTGAAGTTCCGCTGCCGGCCGGCGGCGGCCAGCAGGTCGGGCGTGCCGGCGCGGTTGCGCCCGAAGCGGAAATCGTACCCCACCACGGCGCCGGAAATTCCCAGCCGGCGCAGCAGGATGTCGTCGACGAAGCTCTCCGGCGACGGCTCCGCCAGCGCGGCGTCGAACCGCAGCACGATGGCGCCCGATAGCCCGGTCGCCGCGAACAGGCGCAGCTTGGCGGCCTCGTCGGTGAGGCGGAACAACGGCTCCTGCGGCCGCAGGAAGCTGCGCGGATGCGGCTCGAAGGTCAGCGCCGCGGTCGGCCGTGCGAGCGCGCGGGCGCGCTCCCGCGCCGTCGCGATCACCGCCCGGTGGCCGCGATGCACGCCGTCGAAATTGCCGATGGCGACGACCGCCCCGCTGAGCCCCGGGGGGAGCGGCGCCTCGCCATGGCTGACGGCAAACGGGTGCGGTTGCGGCAGGATTTCGGTCATCGGCTGCGGTTCGGGTGACGGCGGGCGCCAGGGTTAATAGCAGGTGAATGGCCGGAAGTGGCCCAAATGAAGTGGCCCAAATCAAGAGCGTCCCGCCCCTGGCGTAAGTACCCTCCTGCAACCGGCGATTAACCGGATATTCAACGCCATTTGCTAGTGCAAGGCGGCGGTTCGGAGCGCCCCGGTGCGAGACGGGCGTGGAGGGGGAAGATGGCCGTAGATCTGTCGATGCCGATCCTGATTGTCGACGATTACAATACGATGATCCGCATCATCGGTAATCTTCTGAAGCAGCTGGGCTATCAGAACATCGACGATGCGACCGACGGCGCCGGCGCGCTCGCCAAATTGCGCGAGGGCCATTACGGCCTGGTGATCTCCGACTGGAACATGGAGCCGATGAGCGGCTACGATCTGCTCAAGGAGGTCCGCGCCGACCCCAAGCTCGGTAAGACTCCGTTCATCATGATTACCGCCGAATCCAAGACCGAGAACGTCATCGCGGCCAAGCGCGCCGGGGTCAACAACTACATCGTCAAGCCGTTCAACGCCCAGACCCTGCAGAACAAGATCGCGGCCGTGTTCGCCGAAGAGCCGACCGCACCGCTGCCGGCGGCCTAAGACGGCTTGGCGGCCAAAGCCGGCCAAGCGCCCCCTACCACACCAGGCGTTGCGTGACGGCCTTGGGCGCCAGCCCGGCCGTGGCGAAAATGTCGTCGAGCGCGGCTGAGCTCGGACGCTCGCGCCCTCCCAGCTCCTCGGCATGGATGCCGGCGGTGACGAACAGGCAATCGATGCCGAAGGCGGTGGCGCCCTTGAGATCGGTGCGCACCGAATCGCCGATCGCCAGCACGCGACTCGGCTCGGTCTCCCGCCCGCGCAGCTTGCCCGCGACCCCGAGCGCCTGCTCGTAGATCGGCCGATAGGGCTTGCCGGCATAGAGCACGCTGCCGCCGGCGGCGGCGTAGAGATCGGCGATCGCGCCCGCGCAATAGACCAGCTTCTCGCCGCGCTCGACCACGATGTCCGGATTGGCGCACACCATGGCGAGGTCGCGCGCCCGCATGGCGGCGATGAGCGCGGCGTAGTCCTGCGGGGTCTCGGTGTTGTCGTCGTAGAGCCCGGAGCAGACCACGTAATCGGCGCGCTCGACGCTGGCGAGCGGCGTGTCGACGCCCTCGAACATCGGCAAATCCCGCGCCGGACCGATGTGAAAGGCGCTCTCGCCCGCCCGCGCCGCGATGACGGCGCGGGTGACGTCGCCGGAGCTGACGATGGCGTCATAGGCCGCGCGCGGAACCTCGAGCTGGTCCAGGATCGTCATCACCACCGCGGACGGCCGCGGCGCGTTGGTGATGAGAACCACGGTCCCGCCCTGCGCGCGGAACCGTTCCAGCGCCGTGCAGGCGTCCGCGAACGCCACGATGCTGTTGTGCACGACGCCCCAGACGTCGCACAGCACCACGTCGTAGGCGGCCGCAAGCGTCGCGAAATGCGGGGTGAACGGGGGCGCCGAGATGGTCATGGAGATTTGGCCGGAGGCTTGGCTGGAGGCGCGCTGCTTGGGCGGCTGGGCGGCGGATGCGGACCAGGCCGGCCCGCGCGATCCGGATCAGTGCGCGAAACCGCGCGGCGGGTCAAATCCGGGCAGGCTTTCCTCAGACGCGGCGGACCAGCCGGGTGAGGCCGGCAGAGCGCAGCCCCTTGCTGCCGTCCGGGCGTCCGTCCTTGCCGGGCGTTGCCGGCTCGGTCGCGACGCTGTCGCGGGCCACCACGTCGTTGCGGTCGGTGATGCCCTGCAGGGCTTCGGCCCGCACCGGCCGCGGCGGCGAGAACAGGAAGCCCTGGCCGAATTTCACGTCGTAGTCGAGCAGATCGACCACCGAGCCTTCGCTCTCGATCTTCTCGGCGATGAGATCGATGCCGAAGCGGGCGAGCAGATCCGGCAGGTCGCCCGGATGGATGTCGGCGGCGACCCCGCCGCGGTTGAGGATGAGATTGGCGCGCAGCTTGACGAAGCGGAAGCCGCGGCTGGCGAGCTCGCGCGGCTCCAGGCGCAGGTCCGTCACGTTGTCCATGGAGAAGCCATAGCCGCAGGCCCGCAGCGCCGCCAGGCTCTCGTTCTCGATCGGGCCGGCGCCGCGCATCCCGTTCTGGGTGAACTCCAGCACCAGCGAGGGCGCGATCGCCCGGTTGGCGTCCAGGAACTCGAGCAATTGCGGAAACACCACCGCATCGGTCAGCGTCGCCACCGAGAGATTGCAGAACACGCCGACCTCGCGGTTCTTCAGCAGCAGCCGGCGCAGCACCTGCACGCAGCGGAACACCACCAGATTGTCGATCTTCGGCATCAGGCCGCCGGCCTCGGCCTGGGAGATGAACTCGGCCGCCAGCACCACGTCGCCGCCCTGGGTGCGCAGCCGCGACATCGCCTCGTAGAAGCGGACCTTGCGCTGGGGCAACGTCACGATCGGCTGCAGATGCAGGTCGATACGATTGGCCTCGACGGCGCTGCGAATGGCGAGCAGCATGTCCTGGGCGGCGCGATCGGCCTCGCTCGGCACGGCCGGCACTGCGGGCGCATTTGCGGCCGGGTCCGGCGTGTTGGGGGCCGCGGCGACGGCGACCGCGGAAGCGGCAATCGGTATCGGCACGACGGTGACCGAAGGCGCCGGCGCCGCTGTGGCCTGCGGTTGCTCCGGCAATGGCGCGGCCGCCGGCAAGATCGCCGGGACATCCGCCGCCGCGGTGGCAGCCGCCGGCGCGCTCGCAGGCGGCGCGCCCGGCACCGCGACCTTGAGGGGCCCCGGCTTGGCGGGCTCGAGCCTGGTGGCCTCGGCTGCGGCGATCACGCGCGCGGCGAGCTCGGACCTCGCCGCCGCGGCGCGCAGGCGCTCCTGCTCGTCCCGCTCGACATTGGCGGCCTTGATCGCCTTGAGCTGCGTCTCGTGAATGGCGACCGTTCCGGCCAACTGGTCGATCAGGGCGCCGAGCTCGCTGATCTCCACCGTCAGCGGCTCGACCGCGGCCTCGCTCTTGACGAGGCTGCGCTCGATCCGGGCTTCGACCGCCGCCAGCCGTCGCCCTACCTCGGCGAGCTGGCGCGCCAGATCGGCGCTGCCGCGGGAGAGCTCGCCGAGCTGGGGGCCGACCACGGATTTGACGTTCATCCGGGTCGAGACCGTGTTGTAAAACGCGAGCGCCGTGAGCGCCGCGATCGCCACCATGATGGCATCTGCGCCGGTGAAGCCGTAGGCGTAGTAAACCACCGCCCCGGCCGAAACCGCGATCACCGTCATGCAGACCGCGACGAAAATGGCACCGAGCCGCATGGAATATGCCTATGGGGTGTGGCCGATGTGATTCGCTCGTCTGCATCCAATCTCTATGACCGGCCGCGACCGCGCAAGCGGTTCCGCAGCCCGATGCTGGCGCCGTCGCGCCCGGCCGGTCAGGCCACCGTCTTGATCACCCGGGCGACGCGCGCCAGCATGTCGGCGATCTCGTCCTCGCGCACGATCAGCGGCGGCGTCAGCGCGATGGTGTCGCCGGTCACCCGGATCATCAGGTTCTCCTGGTGAAAGGCGTTGACCATCGCGTCATAGCCGCGCCGGCCGGGGGCGTCCGGCCGCGCCGCCAGATCGATGCCGGCGGTGAGGCCCAGCGTGCGGATGTCGAGCACGTTGGGCAGGCCCCGGAGCCCCATGGCGGCCTTTGCCCACAACGGCTCGAGCCGCTTGGCGCGCCCGAACAGGTCCTCGTCGCGATAGAGGTCGAGGGTCGCCAGTGCCGCCGCGCAGGCGAGCGGATGGGCCGAATAGGTGTAGCCGTGGAACAGCTCGACCACGTGCTCGGGCCCGCGCATGAAGGCCTGGTAGATCGGCGCCCGCGCGATCACCCCGCCCATCGGCACCGTGCCCGAGGTGATGCCCTTGGCGAAGGTGATGAGATCCGGGACCACGCCGTAGCGCTCCGCCGCGAAGGCGAAGCCGAGCCGGCCGAAACCGGTGATCACCTCGTCGAAGATGAGCAGCAGGCGGTGCTTGTCGCAGATCGCCCGCAGGCGCTGCAGATAGCCCTTGGGCGGCGGCAGCACGCCGGTCGAGCCCGCCATCGGCTCGACGATCACCGCCGCGATGGTGGAGGCGTCGTGCAGCGCCACGATGCGCTCGAGCTCGTCGGCGAGATGCGCACCCCATTCGGGCTCGCCGATGCTGAAGGCCTGCTGGGCGCGGTCATAGGTCGCCGGCAGGTGGTCGACGCCGGCCAACAGCGTGCCGAACAGCTTGCGGTTGGTGACGATGCCGCCGACCGAGATGCCGCCGAAGCCGACGCCGTGATAGCCGCGCTCGCGGCCGATCAGGCGGGTGCGGGAGCCTTCGCCGCGGACGGCGTGATAGGCGAGCGCGATCTTGAGCGCGGTGTCGACCGCCTCCGAGCCGGAATTGCAGAAGAACACGTGATCGAGATCGGCGGGCGCCAGCGCCGCGATGCGGCCGGCGAGCTCGAACGCCATCGGATGGGAAAACTGGAACGCCGGCGCGTAATCGAGCGCGCCCGCCTGCTCGCGGATCGCCGCGACGATCGGGTCGCGGTTGTGGCCCGCATTGGTGCACCACAGGCCGGCGCAGCCGTCCAATACGGCGCGGCCCTCAGGCGTGTAGTAGTGCATGTCCTTGGCGCGTGCGATGAGCCGCGGCGCCGCCTTGAAGGCCCGGTTGGGCGTGAACGGCAGCCAATAGGCTTCGAGATCGTTGGGAACGACGCCCGATCGCTCCGCCTGCGCCGGTGACATGACGACTCCCTGCCGCTAAACGTAGCGGCTGTTGCCAACCTCAACCGCCGTGAATGTAGACCGATATGGCCGACAACCCCAGCAAATCCGTTAAGAGCAACAAGCCCAAGGCGCGGCTGCCGCGCGGGCTCGCCGACCGCGGCCCGGCCGAGATCGCCGCCACCCGGCGCATGCTCGACACCATCCGGGGCGTGTACGAGCGTTACGGTTTCGAGCCGGTGGAGACCCCGATGCTCGAATACACCGACGCGCTCGGCAAGTTCCTGCCCGACCAGGACCGCCCCAACGAGGGCGTGTTCTCGCTGCAGGACGACGACGAGCAATGGCTGTCGCTGCGCTACGACCTGACCGCGCCGCTCGCCCGCTACGTGGCGGAGAATTTCGACACCTTGCCGAAACCCTATCGCAGCTACCGGTCGGGCTTCGTGTTCCGCAACGAGAAGCCCGGCCCGGGCCGCTTCCGCCAGTTCATGCAGTTCGACGCCGACACGGTCGGCTCGGCCTCGCCGGCCGCCGACGCCGAGATGTGCATGATGGCGGCCGACACCATGGAGGCGCTCGGCATTCCGCGGGGCAGCTATGTGGTGAAGGTGAACAATCGAAAACTGCTCGATGGGGTACTGGAGGCGATCGGACTGGGTGGTGAAGAACATGCAGGCAAACGACTTACCATCCTTCGGGCGATCGACAAACTTGATCGACTAAAATCGGACGGAGTGCGTGCTCTCCTGGGTGGGGGACGCAAGGACGAAAGCGGAGATTTCACCAAAGGCGCGGGGTTAGACGGGCAGGCGATCGACAAGGTAATGCAATTCGTCTGCCCATCCGAGCCGACATTGAGTTTCGAAGGCGACGCATTGTTGACCTTGCCCGCGAATTTCGATCCCGGCGATCGGTTTCGAGAAGGCGCAAGGGAAATAAACGAAATCAGAAAACTTGTTGAGGGTGCTGGCTACGCTGCCGATCAAATTCGAGTGGATCAAACCGTGGTGCGCGGCCTCGAATACTACACGGGCCCGGTCTACGAGGTTGAGCTGACCCTCGACACCAAGGACGACAAAGGCCGTCCTATCCGCTTCGGCTCGGTCGGCGGCGGCGGTCGCTACGACGGCCTGGTGGCGCGCTTCCGCGGCGAGCCGGTGCCGGCGACCGGCTTCTCCATCGGGGTGTCGCGCCTGCTCGCCGCGCTCCAGCATCTCGGCAAGCTCGACACCAAGCCCGAGCCCGGCCCGGTGGTGGTGACGGTATTCGATCGCGATCGCCTGGGCGACTACCAGGGTATGGCGAAGCGTCTGCGCGATGCCGGCATCCGGGCCGAGCTCTATCTCGGCAACCCGAAAAACATGGGCAACCAGTTCAAATATGCCGACAAGCGCAACGCGCCCTGCGTGGTGATCCAGGGCGGCGACGAGAAGGCCAAGGGCGAGGTGCAGATCAAGGATCTCATCCTCGGCTCGCAGATCGCGGGGCTCAGCCGGGATCGTGAGGACTACCTGCAGAAGCAGGCCGAGGCGCAATTCGCCGTCGCCGAGGACGCCCTGGTCGGGGCGGTGCGCAAGGTGCTGGCACGCCACGACATCAAGTGGGGGTAGGGCCGCGGCACTTGGCTCTTGCCGGGGTTACCGACTCCCTCATCCTGAGGGCTGTGCGGAGCACGGCGTCTCGAAGGATGCAGCCGGTCGGCGCCGCGCACGCCGCCATGATTCGAGACGCACGGGCTCTGCCCGCGCCCTCACCACGAGGCTCGGGGAAAATCAAAATCTCTGTGCAGAAGGAACGCCGCACGAATGCCACCGAGTGGCATTCGTGCGGCTGGCATCCAAACCTTACTTCGCCCAGACGCGCTCCGCCGCGCAAGCATTCCTCGTCGCCACCGCCGGGCGGGAATAGCGGTCGGTGTCCGGCGACCACAGGCAGTTGAACGAGATGTAGTTGCCGTATTGCCGGTTCACCCCGGTGATGCGGCCATATTTGTTGAAGCGCGCGCAGTAGGCGGCAGCGGCTTGCGGCGACCAGGCCTCGTTCTCGCACGACCACGGGATGATCCCGCCGGTGTCGTTGCCATGCCAGACCAGCGCCGCCGGGCCGGGGCGCCAGAACTGCGCCTGCGCGCCGGCAAGCGGCAGCAGGGTGGCCATGCCGATCGCACCCAGAAACGTCGCGCCCAGAAACCCGCCCGGAAATTTCGTGGCTCTCATCGCCCTCGCCCCCTTCGGTCGATCATCCCCCGACCCTAGATCATTGCCGAGGCGAAGGGCAATCCGTCCGGGCGATTGCGTGCGAACGCGTGGCCGTGCGGCCACAGGCGGCATCGATCGTAGGGGAGCGATCCCGCAACCCCTTGACCCGCCCGGGCGGTCGCGGCAACGTCGCGGCATTGCGCATCCGCCACAGATGCGTTGGGGGCGTTTGGAATGGGGGGTGGAATGTCCAGTCGGGCACTGTTTCTTGGTTCCGCGCTCGCCGCGCTCGCGGCCTTGTCGTCGTCCGGCTCCGCGCTTGCCGCCAATTGGGTGGAGGAGAACTTCTACCTGTCCGGGCCGCGCTATGACGGCGTGCTGCCGCCCTGCGACGCGCAGGCCGCGCTCGGCAAGATCGTGTCCCGGTTCGGCGACAAGGAGCACGCCTTCTGGAACTCCTCGCTCAAGATCGCGGGCTTCGACCAGGTCCGGGAGATCGCGTTCCGGCCGTGGGCCGCCAACACCATTCCGCGCCGGTTTTGCAGCGCCATCGTGCATATTTCCGACGGCAGCCAGCACCCCCTGCATTACTCGATCAGCGAGGATACCGGCATGATCGGCGCGACCTTTGGGGTCGAGTGGTGCGTGGTCGGGCTTGACCGCAACTGGGCCTACAATCCGGCCTGCAAGATGGCGCAGCCCTGACGGACACCTTTTGTTCTATTTTGTTCTTGTAATGTTCCTTGCGCCGTGATAAGAACGCCCACTGTACGGTCAGTAACAGGGGGTTCTCATGGCTCAGCTTCCACTTTGCACTGTTGATCTTCGTACCGCCGATCTTCGCACCTTCCTTCTCGGCAGCCCCGGTCTGCGTGCTGCAACCCGCCGCATGGCGCACTGCGTGCTGCTCGCCCTGGTCGCCGTCCTGCTCGTGGCTGGCGCGGCGGCCGCCCAGGACCGGCGGCAGAACCAGCCCGGCAAATTCGACTTCTACGTGCTGGCGCTCTCCTGGGCGCCGTCCTTTTGCGATGCCGCCTTCGAGCGGGCGCCGGATCGCCCGCCGCCGCCGGAATGCGGGCAACGGGCGTATCCGTTCGTCGTTCACGGCCTGTGGCCGCAATACGAGATCGGCTTTCCGGAATTCTGCCAGCAGCCGGCGCCGCGGCTCGATCGCAGCGTCGTCTCCTCGATGCTCGATCTGATGCCGGCACCCAGGATGATCTTCAACGAATGGGGCAAGCACGGCACCTGCTCGGGCCTGAGCTCCCACGCGTTTTTCGAGACCGTGCGCAAGGCGCGCGCGCTGGTGAAAATTCCGGACGACTATATCGAACCCGCACAGGCGATCACGGCCACGCCAGCCGAGATCGGGGACGCTTTCGTGAAGGCCAATCCCGGTCTGGCCCGCGCCAGCATCGCGGTGAGCTGCGACGCCAAGCGATTGACCGAAGTGCGCATCTGCATCGGCAAGGACCTGGCGTTCCACGACTGTCCGGAGATCGAGGAGCGCAGCTGTCGGCGCGCCTCGATCGTCATCCCGCCGCTGCATGGCGAGCGCAAGGCCGCCGCGGTCGAGCCCTGAACGGGCTCGGCGCTCCTCCCATTTTTCATCGTCAAGCGGCGGCGCGCGATGGCGCGCCGCTGCCGTTTGCGGGCCAAGCGTACTTGGTGTCTCTGCCCAAATATCTTGCCGCCTGCCAGCCTCATGGTGAGGAGCACGGGCAAAGCACGTGCGTCTCGAACCATGGCCACGTACGGATGCCGGTCCGCAACGAAAGCGTAACGCTGATCGTCTAAGCGTCGATCCGATCCAGCACAGCCGGACCAGCACCGGCTTACTCGACTTTGGTGGGGATCACCTCAACGGCGCGCAACTGCTTCTCGGCGCGTCCCATATAGGCCTTGACATACTCGGCGCGGGCGCTGTTGGCGCTGGCCAGCACCTTCTGGCCCTCCGCCCCGGCCCTGTTGACCTGCTGGTAGAAGGCATGCAGCGGCGCGTCGAGCGCAGCCGGCCGGTACCCGTCGAGCCCCGGGTGGCCGCATCCATAGATGATCGCCACCGTGCACAAAGCTCGCCACATGCGCCGAGACCCTAAGGGGGTGCCGTAACCATCGGGCTAACGGCTTGCCTCGAATTTTAGCTAAAGATCGGCGCCGAGGACGAGAGCGCCCCATGAACTACCGCCACGCCTTTCACGCTGGAAACTTCGCCGACGTGGTCAAGCACACGGTGCTGGCCCGCCTGCTGGTCCATCTCGGCGCCAAGCCCGCTGCCTACCGGGCGCTCGACACCCATGCGGGCGCCGGTCTCTACGATCTCGCCGGCCCGGAGGCTGCGCGCAGCGGCGAATGGCATGCCGGCATCGAGCGTCTCCTCGCCGCCCGGGTCGAGGGCGATCTGGCGGCGCTGCTGGCGCCCTATCTGGAAGCGGTCGCGGCCTGCAATCCGCCCGGCCGGCTCACCGTCTATCCGGGCTCGCCCGCGCTGGTGCGTGCTTTCCTGCGCGCCCGGGACCGTCTGGTCGCCTGCGAGCTCGAGCCCAGCGCCGCCGCGGCGCTCGCGCGTAATTTTGCCGGCGACCGGCGCATCAAGACGATCGCGATCGACGGCTGGACCGCGCTCAATGCCTATGTGCCGCCGCAGGAACGCCGCGGCCTCGTGCTCATTGATCCGCCGTTCGAGGACGGCGGCGAATTTCCCCGCCTCGCGCAAGGCCTCGAGGGCGCCCACCGCAAATGGGCGAGCGGCACTTACCTGCTGTGGTACCCGATCAAGTCGCGCGAGCAGCCGGACGCGCTGGCCCGCCGCCTGCGGCGCTCCGGCATCGCCAAGATCTTGCGCGCCGAGGTCGGCGTCGGGCCGCCGTCCGCGTCCGCCGGCCTCGAGCGTTGCGGGCTGATCGTGGTCAACCCGCCCTGGACCCTGGAGGGCGAGCTGCGCACGATGCTCCCCGCGCTCGCCGCCGTTCTGTCGGGTTCGGAACGCGGCAGCGCCCGCGTCGACTGGATCAGCACTGAGCGCTAGACCGGATTCCGGTCGCGTTGACGCAGGTCTTTCCGTCGTCATGCCCGGCCTTGTGCCGGGCACCCACGTCTTTCGCGCCACAAAGCAAGGCGTGGGTGGCCGGGACAAACCCGGCCATGACGTGCTGGGTAATTCAATGCAAACGAAACATGCGCTAGCGCCACTTTTCCACACGGCTGAATTGGTCTAATTTTTCGGCAGGTGGCTTTGACGTTCCGCCTCCTGTGGGGGCCGGCGGGAGTGACAGCGGCCGGAACGGCCGATGCTTTCCCCGATCGCGAATGTTCGGCCGCGCCGTCGCGCCGTGGGGGCAGGCGGCAGCAACCACGGGGAGGGAGTTTCCCGATGGCGATGACGGGTACAGTCAAATTCTTCAATGCCGAGCGCGGCTACGGCTTCATCAAGCCCGATGACGGCGGGCGCGACGTGTTCGTGCACATCACCGCCGTCGAGCGCGCCGGGCTCAAGTCGCTCGCCGAGGGACAGCGCCTCTCCTACGATGTCGAGCCCGACAAGAAGGGCAAGGGTCCCAAGGCCGTGGATCTGGTCATCACCAGCTGATCACCGCACGGCCGCCCGCGTCTTGCGACCTTCGCGGCGCTCCGCTGCGGCGCCGCGTGCGTCCCGTGCGCCAAACTAAAACCTTCATCGCCGATCGAAACATGCGAGAGTGCAACATCCACAACGCGATGCCGGCTGCCGGCGCAGCGGCTCGCTCATCCCACGGGGCTCTTACATGTTGACCGTACGCACGGGAAATAACTCGCCTTTCGGCCGCAAGATCAGGATTGCGGTGGCGGTGCTCGGATTGGAGCGCCAGGTCGCCGTCGCGCCGGCCTCGACGGTCGATCCGGACGACCCGATCCGGCAGCAGAATCCGCTCGGCAAGGTCCCGGTGCTCCTGCTCGACGACGGCAGCGCGCTCTACGATTCGCCGGTCATTCTGGAATATCTCGACCACCTGGCCGGCGGCGGCCGCATCATTCCCAAGGAGCCGCAGGCGCGTTTCGCGGCGCTGCGGCTGCAGGCGCTCGCCGACGGCCTCATGGATGCGTCGATCCTGATCAACTACGAGGCGCGCTACCGGCCGGCGCAGAACCACGAGCCGAAATGGCTCGACCTGCAGGCCGGCAAGGTCACGCGCGCGCTCGCCGCCGCGGAGGCAGCGCCGCCGGCCCACACCGCGCCGCCCGATGTCGGCCAGATCACGCTCGCCTGCGCGCTCGCCTATCGCGACTTCCGCTTTCCCGGAACCTGGCGGGCCGCCCATCCGCGCCTCACCGCCTGGCTCGAGGAGTTCGCGGCGCGTGTTCCCGCCTTCGCGGCGACCACGCCGCCCCCGGCGTGAGCCGGTCAACCGCCCTGAAAAACAAAAGCCCCCAGCTTGGCGCCGGGGGCTTGGTGGCGCGCCAGTCGGCGCGACGATCAGAACTTGTAGTTGACGCCGCCGCGCACCAGGTCTTCCCTCAAAGACACGTTGTCGGGCGTGAACGGCCCGCAAGACAGGCCGCAGTTGAAGCTGCCGAGGTCGACGTGAAGATATTCGGCCTTGGCCGACCAGTTGCCCACGATCGCGACCTCCATGCCGGCCCCGACCGTCCAGCCGAGATTGGTCTGGGTTGCGCCCGCAGAGCCCGGCGCCGTGGCCTGGATGTCGCCGGCCGCCAGGCCGCCGGTGAAATACGGCAGGAAGCGGTCGAACGAAAGGCCCACGCGGCCTCGCACCGTGCCGAGCCAATTGTTCTTGACCGAGCAACCGGCCGGACAGAACGCCGAGCTCCCGCTCACGCCCGACCAATCCGCATCGCCTTCGATGCCGAACACCATCTGGCCGGTCTGCCAGTTGAAGCCGGCGGTGCCACCGATCACGCCGCCCGACAGGTCGATCTCGCCGGCGCGATCCCAGCTCGAGTGGCCCCAGCCGCCGCCGCCGTTGAGACCGAGGTAGAAACCGGTCCAGGAAAAGGCCGTATTGTAGAGCGGGGCTTTGACATAGGGCTGCTGCGGATAGCGCGGGGTCATGTCGGCTGCTGCGGCCGGACCCGCCACGGCGCCGGCGGCGAGCGCCACCAGTCCTGCTAACATCATACGCTTCATCATGTGACCTCCGGTTACGTGAAACAGCCGTGCGGCGTCGGCCGCCAGGCATTCGAATGGCGATCGGGCGGCGGCCCGCGGCTGGCGGCTAGAAGTGATAGTTGACGCCCATGCGGAACAGGCTGGCGGAAAGGCCGTTGCTGGTGCCCGTCAGGGTGTAGGTATTGCTCGCCAGGTCGACGAACAGATACTCGATCTTGGCCGACCAGTTTGCGGCGAACCCGGCTTCGACACCGGCGCCGGCGGTCCAGCCCACATTGGTATGGCTCTCGCTCACCAGGCCGAAGCTCTGCGCCTGCAGCTCGCCGAATGCGAGACCGGCGGTGCCGTAGATGATGAAATTGTTGACCGCGTAGCCGGCCCGGCCGCGCAAGCGTGCCGAACCACGGATTGGAGAATTTCCACGGCGCGAACGTGTCGTTGGCGCCCGACAGCTGCAGGTCGGCCTCGCCGCCGAGCACGAGCTGGCCGGTCTGCCAGTTGTAGCCGCCCTGGATGCCGCCGGCGAAGCCCGACGGACGGGTCGGATTGTTGCTCACCGCGCCCCACTCGTAGCCGAGATTGCCGCCCAGATAGGGGCCGGTCCAGCTATAGGCGCTGAGCGGCGCCGTGGCGGTGTAATAGGACGGGTGCGGCAGGTCGGCGGCCGCTGCGGCGCTCGCCCGCGATCGTCACCAACAGCGCCGCAGCGCGTGCAATCCGTTTCATCGACGACCTCCACCCGGCTGCTGCTGAGAAACGGTTCGACAGCAAGCAGCAGCCGCGCGCTGAACTGGAAAAATTGCCGTTATCGCAAAGGCAACTATGGCGAATCTGAAGTTAAATCTTTCTGAATTCGTTAAGCAGGTTTGCACCCCATGGCTAAGAAAGCGTATAGCCGCGTCGTTGCGCGTAAAATTCGCTTCACCGTGTCCGGCGGAGTGCGCGCCTGCGGCGGCGGCTCTGCGGGTGACCGCGCCGAAACCGGCCGCCGCGGTCGCGACCCATGCGGGGCGCTGGCCCGGCGCGCTCCCGAGACCTTACGTTGCGGGCATGAACGGCGCCAAGAAAGACATCGATCCCTCCACCGATCTGGCGGAGCCCGAGGAGGAGCAGAATCTCCCCGATCTCGAGCCCGCGGCCGAGATCGATCTCGCGGCCGGCGCCGGACCGCTGGCGGCCGGGCGGGCCGTGATCGCGCGCTACGCCAAGCTCGCGCCCGAGTCAGCCCGGCGTCTACCGCATGACCGACGCCCGCGGCGAGGTGCTCTATGTCGGCAAGGCCAAGAACATCAGCAAGCGCATCCTCGCCTATACCCGGCCGACCGGCTACGACACCCGCATCGAGCGCATGATCGCCGCCACCGCGGCGCTCGAGTTCGTGTCGACCGCGACCGAGACCGAGGCGCTGCTGCTCGAGGCCAACCTGATCAAGCGGCTGCGGCCGCGCTTCAACGTGCTGCTGCGCGACGACAAGTCGTTTCCCTATATCCTGATCACCGGCGATCACTGGGCGCCGCAGATCTTCAAGCACCGCGGCGCGCACAGCCGTCCCGGGCAGTACTACGGTCCGTTCGCCTCGGTCGGCGCGGTCAACCGCACCATCACGGCGCTGCAGCGCGCCTTCCTGCTGCGCTCCTGCTCGGACGGCTTCTTCGAGAGCCGCACCCGGCCGTGCCTGCTGTTCCAGATCAAGCGCTGCTCGGGCCCCTGCACCGGCGAGATCGACTTCGCCGAATATGCCGAGCTGGTGCGCGAGGCCAACGCGTTCCTGTCGGGGCGCAGCCGCACCGTGAAGGAGGAGCTGGCGGTCGAGATGGAGAAGGCGTCCGCCGCGCTCGATTTCGAGCGCGCCGCGATCTATCGCGACCGGCTGGCCGCGCTCTCGGCGGTGCAGGCGCATCAGGGCATCAATCCGCGCAACGTCGAGGAGGCGGACGTGTTCGCGGTGCACCAGGAGGGCGGCTTCAGCTGCGTCGAGGTGTTCTTCTTCCGCACCGGCCAGAACTGGGGCAACCGGGCCTATTTCCCCCGCGCCGACCGCTCGGTCGGCGCCGGGCGAGGTGCTGGGCGCGTTCCTGGGCCAGTTCTACGACGACAAGCCGCCGCCGCGGCTGATCGTGGTGTCGCACGAGTTCGAGGAGCGCGCGCTGCTGGCCGAGGCGCTGTCGGTCAAGAGCGGCCACAAGGTCGAGGTCCTGCTGCCCCACCGCGGCGAGAAGAAGGACCTGGTCAACCACGCGCTCGCCAATGCGCGCGAGGCGCTCGGCCGCAAGCTCGCCGACACCTCCTCGCAGCGCAAGCTGCTGGCGGCGCTGGCCGAATGCTTCGGCCTGCCGGGCCTGCCGCGGCGCATCGAGGTCTATGACAACAGCCACATCCAGGGCGCCAACGCGGTCGGCGCCATGATCGTGGCGGGTCCGGACGGCTTCCGCAAAAATCAGTATCGGAAATTCAACATGCGGGCCGCCGATCTCGCGCCGGGCGACGATTACGCCATGATGCGCGAGATGCTGGAGCGCCGTTTCAAGCGGCTGATCGCCGAGGCGCCGCGGGCGCCCGCCGGCGATCGATGCGCGCGGCGTCACCCGCACCCGCGCATCCGGCGAAGAATCGCCGCAGCCGCGGACCAGAGCCGCACCGCGGACGAGGGCGAAGCCGAATCGCCCTGGCCCGATCTGGTGCTGATCGACGGCGGCCGCGGCCAGCTCGCCGCCGCGCAGGCGACGCTCGCCGCTCTCGGCCTCACCGACATGCCGCTGGTCGCCATCGCCAAGGGGCCGGACCGTGACGCCGGGCGCGAGACCTTCTTCGTGCCCGGGCGCGAGCCGTTCAAGCTCAAGCCGCGCGATCCGGTGCTCTATTTCGTGGAGCGGTTGCGCGACGAGGCGCACCGCTTCGCCATCGGGTCGCACCGCGTCCGGCGCCGGCGCGACATCCGCGAGGCCGGATTGCAGGAGATCCCGGCATCGGCCCGGGCCGCAAGCGCGCGCTGCTGCAGCATTTCGGGACTTTGAAGGCGATCGAGCGCGCCTCGCCGGCCGATCTCGCCAAGGTTCCGGGCGTCAGTGCCGAGATTGCGCGCAAGATCTACGATTTCTTCCACCAGCGCGCCGGCTGAGCCGGCGACCGGGGCGGCGCTTGTGCACCATCGTGCGCGTGCCATGCGGTCGCGAATACTGCGTAAAATCCCTATATCCGGTGACCGGCCGACTTGCCGCACGCCCGAGCCGCCCGTCGCGGCACCGAAGCATGTGGATGGCAGCGACGCATTTCTTTTGACCTTGCGGCCGGAAGGGTATTGTTGCGCATCATGGCAGCCGACACCACGAAACCGTTGCGCTCGCACTCCCTGGCGCTGCCGAACCTGCTCACCTATGGCCGCATCGTCGCGGTGCCGGCGGTCGTCGGCTGCATGTATTGGCAGTCGCTGCACGGCGGCGACGCGTTGCGCTGGGTGGCGCTCGTCGATCTTCATCGTGGCCGGCGTCACCGACGTGCTCGACGGCTACTTCGCCCGCATGTGGGAACAGCAATCGACCTTCGGGCGCATGCTCGATCCGATCGCCGACAAGCTCCTGGTGGCGTCCTGCCTTCTGATGCTGGCGGCCGACGGCACCATCTACGGCCTGTCGCTGTGGGCCTCGATCGTCATCCTGTGCCGCGAGATCCTGGTCTCGGGCCTGCGCGAATATCTGGCCGAGCTGCGCGTCAGCGTGCCGGTGACGCGGCTCGCCAAATGGAAGACCACGCTGCAGCTGGTCGCCATCGGCTTCCTGCTGGCGGGCGATGCCGGCGACGCGCTCTTTCCGGTTCCGGTGGTCACGCGGATCGGCCTGTCGCTGCTTTGGCTCTCGGCGCTGCTGACGCTCTATACCGGCTGGGACTATTTCCGCGCCGGGGTCCGCCATCTGATCGACGATTGAGAGCGCGCCGCCGCGGAACCGGCGAGGGCGCCGCGGCGTTTTTCCGGGCCGGCCCCCCGCGCACGCCGCCGCGATATGCGCTAACCTCGCGCCCGAAGGATTGGAGGTTTCGTGAGCGTGAAGCTTCTGTATTTCGCCTGGGTGCGCGAGCGCATCGGCAAGCCGGCCGAGGAGGTCGAGCCGCCCGCCGGCATCGCGACGGTCGCCGACCTGATGGCGTGGCTCAGCAGGCGCGGCGAGCAATATGCCCACGCGTTCGAGAACCCGAGGCGTGATCCGCACCGCGATCGATCGCGCCCATGTCAAGGCCGACGCGGCGATCGCGGGCGCGCGCGAGATCGCGTTCTTTCCGCCGATGACCGGCGGCTGAGCGCCGTAACGCGCCGGGTGGCGCAGCTGGAGCTTGCAATGACGTCCGCCACCATCTCTCTGCAACGCGAGCCGTTCGACGCCGCCGCCGAGGCTGCGGCGCTGCGGCGCGGGCGCACCGATATCGGCGCCATCGTCACCTTCACCGGCATCTGCCGCGGCGACGAGAACGGCGAGCCGATCGCCGCCTTGACGCTCGAGCACTATCCCGAGATGGCGGAGGCCGAGATCGCCCGCCAGGTCGAGGCCGCGCAGGCGCGCTGGTCGCTGCTCGGCCTGCGGGTCATTCACCGCTTCGGCCGCATCGAGCCCGGCGCCGAGATCGTGCTGGTGGTCACCGCCTCCTCGCATCGGCATGACGCGTTCGCGGCGGCCGAATTCCTGATGGATTATCTCAAGACCCGGGCGCCGTTCTGGAAGCAGGTCGAGCGCGCCGGCGGCAAGGACTGGGTGGCCGCCAAGCAGTCGGACGACACCGCCGCCGAGCGCTGGGTGCGGCCCGATCCGCGCGCGGCCGAATAGGGCATTGGGGCAGAAGCAACATCGCGCGGGTGCGCCCGCACAGATCAGGAGGAGTTGAGCCATGATCCGTCTTCCGCTTGCCGTCGTGGCCTTGAGCTTCGCGGTCGCGACCGCGCAGTCTGCGCAAGTCGCCTACTATCAGCTCCCGAGCGGCTCCTATCCGCACGACGTCGCGCCGGCGCGCGACGGCGGGGTCTGGTTCAGCGGCCAGATCCAGGGCTTCCTCGGCCATTTCGATCCGACGAGCGGCAAGCTCGACAAGATTCCGCTCGGCCGCGGCGCCGCGCCCCACGGCGTCCTCGTCGGTCCCGACGGCGCCGCCTGGGTCACCGACGGCGGGCAGAACGCCATCGCGCGCGTCGATCAGTCCAGCCATGAGGTGAAGCTGTTCCCGCTGCCGAAGGATTTTCGCCAACGCCAATCTCAACACGCTGACCTTCGACAAGTCCGGCATCCTCTGGTTCACCGGCCAGAGCGGCGTCTACGGGCGTGTCGATCCCAAGACCGGCAAGGTCGAGGCCTGGGCGTCGCCGCGCGGCGCCGGCACTTACGGCATCACCACCACGCCGTCGGGCGAGGTCTGGTACGCCTCGCTCGCCAGCGATCACATCGCCCAGATCGACACCGCGACCCATGCGGTGACGGTGGTCGATCCGCCCCGCAAGGGCGTCGGCCCGCGCCGCATCTGGTCGGATTCCAAAGGCATGCTGTGGACGAGCTTCTGGTACGGCGGCGGGGTCGGGCGCTACGACCCGATGAGGAAGAGCTGGACCACCTTCACGATGCCCCAGAGCCGCAACGGCACCTATGCGGTCTATGTCGACGACAAGGACCGGGTATGGGCGACCGATTGGCCCGCCAATGCGATCCAGCGCTTCGATCCGGCGACCGAGACCTTCGCGACCTTCCCGAGCGACAAGCGCGGCGCCGAGGTGCGCGAGATGCAGGGCCGGCCCGGCGAAGCCTGGGGCGGCGAGTCCGGCAACGACCGCCTGGTGGTGGTGCGGGATTGATCGAAAGAGCAAAGAGAGCGCCGGACGACCCCGGGAGGGAGAGCCGTCCGGCGCAGCGCGGCGCGTCGGGGGGACGGGCGCCACGTATCGATCGAGCGGGCCTGATCAGGCGGCTGCGCCCGCCAACGCCGGATAGTCGATGTAGCCTTTCGCCTCGCCGGCATAGAACGTGGCTTGATCCGGCGCATTGAGCGGCGCCCCCCTGGTGTAGCGGTTCGGAAGATCCGGATTGGCCAGGAACGGCACCCCGAACGCGATCAGGTCGGCGGCGCCGCGCGCGATCGCGGCGTCAGCGGAGTGCGCGTCATAGCCGCCGTTGAGAATGAGCGTGCCCTTGAACCGCTGCCGCAAGACCGGCGCGGCCAGGATCGTTCCGGCCGGCGGCGCCATCGGACCGGCGACGCCTTCAGTGGCATGCAGATAGAGCAGCCCGCGCCGGCTCAATTCGTCTGCGAAATACGAAAAGGTCGCGATCGGATCGGAATCCGACATCGAGTTGAACGTGCTGTTCGGCGACACTTTGTAACCGACCCGCTCCTTTCCCCAGACCGCCACCACGGCTTCGGTGACTTCGAGCGGAAGGCGCGCGCGGTTGCGGATATTGCCCCCGTAGGCGTCGGTGCGCCGGTTGGCGCCGTCGCGCAGAAACTGATCCAGCAGATAGCCGTTGGCGCCATGCAGCTCGACGCCGTCGAAGCCGGCCGCCTTGGCGTTCTCCGCCCCCTGCTGGAATTGCGCCACGATCCCCGGCAGTTCACCTATCTCGAGCGCCCGCGGGGTCACCATCTTGGTGCGTCCGTTGTTGGTGAACACTTCGCCGTCGGCCGCGATGGCGGAAGGCGCGACCGGCAAGGCACCGTCGTGAAAATCAGGATGCGAGACCCGGCCCACATGCCAAAGCTGCGCGAAAATCTTGCCGCCGGCGCGGTGCACCGCGTCGGTTACCTGGCGCCAGCCCGCCACCTGCTCGACCGAATGGATGCCGGGCGTGCGGATGTAGCCGACGCCTTGCGGGCTCACCTGCGTGGCCTCGGTAATGATCAGGCCGGCCGCGGCGCGCTGGGCATAATAGGTGGCGGCGAGCGGATTTGGCACATTGCCGTCGAGCGCACGGCTGCGCGTCATCGGCGACATTGCCAGGCGGTTGCTCAGCTCGAATCTCCCGAGGCGATAAGGCGACAGCAGGTGGGTGGGGGCTGCGTCGGGTACCGTCTCGGCATCCGCTTGGCGCAAGGCAGTGGCTTGTTGGCTGGTCATGATTTCTGGTCCCTCGCTGGCGGCCTCCGCCGATCGCGTGACATGGGCGGCGCCTTGTGGTACTGATCGGTAACATCCATGTAGTTACTGACCGGTCACACCCGTGTCAAGAGGCGGGTCCATGAAGTTTGCGCAGCCCGATGAGAGCATAGAGAAAGACGGCATGCCGCCCCGCGAACGGATCCTCGCGGCGGCCGGCGCGCTGTTTTATCGTCATGGAATCCGCGCCGTTGGGGTGGAGGCGATCGCCGAGGCCGCCCGCACCAACAAGATGACGCTCTACCGGCACTTCGCCTCCAAGGACGAGCTGGTGGCCGAGTACCTGCGCCAATCCGCGCAGATGGCGGATTTCATGCTGGGCCCGATTCGCGCAGGCGTATCCCGACGACGCCGCGGCGCAATTGCGTGCTTGGCTCGAGGAGATGGCAGCTCACGTGGCGAGCAACGACGAGCGCGGTTGCCCGCTGGTCAATGCCGCCGTCGAATTGCCCGAGAAGGGCCACCCGGCCCGAAGGGTCATCGAGGAGCATAAGGTCGCGCAACGCGCCCGGCTGGTGGCGCTGTGCGGTGCCGCCGGGCTCGACGAGCCGGAGTTGCTGGCCGACGAATTGTATCTCTTGCTCGAGGGCGCGCGGGTGACGGCGCAGAGTGTCGACTCGGCCGGACTAGGCGCCCGGCTCAAGCGCATGAGCGAAGCCGTGATCGCCTTGCACCAGCGGAACTAGTCGGGTGCTTCAACCAAAGTTGAAGGGATCGGTTCGCTCGTAGGGGCGACCCTTGTGGTCGCCCGTCGGGCCAATCTGGCGGCGAGGAGGGCGGGCACAAGGCCCGCCCCTACACACAGCGCCATCCCTTCAATTTAGAAGACGCGACGGACCAGCTGATTTAGCTCAACGGCGACCGCCTCAGGCGGCCGCGGCTTTGCCCTTGGGCTGCACCTCGGCGGTGTAGTCCTCCATCAGCTGCTTGCTGATGGCGCCGGGGGTGAAGCGCCAATGCGCGATCTCGGAGACCGCCGTCACCTCGGCGGCGCTGCCGGTGATGAAGCATTCCGGCAAGCCGCGTCGAGCTCGTCCGGCATGATGCGACGCTCGATCACCTCGATGCCGCGCCGCTTCGCCAGCTCGATGACGGTGCGCCGCGTGATGCCGTCGAGGAAGCAATCCGCGATCGGGGTGTGAATCTTGCCGTCCTTGACGAAGAAGATGTTGGCGCCGGTGCATTCGGCGACGCGGCCCTGCCAGTCCAGCATCATGGCGTCCGCATAGCCTTTGCGCTCGGCCCGGTGCTTGGAGATGGTGCAGATCATGTAGAGCCCGGCCGCCTTGGCCTGGGTCGGGGCGGTCGCCGGATCGGGCCGGCGGTAGTCGGCGAGATCGAGCCGGATGCCCTTGAGTCGCTGCGCCGGGTCGAAATAGCTCGGCCACTGCCAGGTCGCGATCGCGAGATGGATTTTGTTGTTCTGGGCCGAGACGCCCATCTGCTCGGAGCCGCGCCAGGCGACCGGGCGGATATAGGCGTCCTGCTGGCCGTTCTTCTCCAGCACCAGCCGCTTGGCGGCGTCGATCTCGGCCACCGAGATAGGGAATCTCGAAGTCGAGCACCTGGGCGGAGCGCTTCAGCCGCTCCGAGTGCTGGGTGCACTTGAAGATCTCGCCCCCATAAGCGCGCTCGCCCTCGAACACGGTGCTGGCATAATGCAGGCCGTGGGAGAGGACGTGGAGATTGGCCTCGCCCCAGGCCACCAGTTTGCCGTCGTACCAGATGACGCCGTCGAGCCGGTCATAGGGTTTATCCATGGCGTCTTCCTCCTTGGGTAGCTCCCTGGGTGTCGAGTCGGTCCGGCGGTGCCGGAGAAGCCCTTTTTGCGTCCCAGGACGCCGTTGCGTCCCGGGGACGCTTTTGCGTCGCGCCCCGACACCCGTTATGTTTCACATGTCTGGGCGGCCCCATGAGAGCGCGCTTGCGCCGGAGGCGCAATAACGGTTCCGGTGCGGGGCCGGCAGGCACGATCGGTTCGTTACGAAATCCCTTCGTCACGAAAGCGTCCTTTCGGTAACGACCAGCGGGAAATATGTCAATATGGCTGACATAAATTTTTCAGCCATCGACGGCCCCCCGGCCGCCGCCGGCGACCGTGCGGCGCCCGGGATCGGAGCCGGTCTGGGACATCATCGAGCTTCTGTTCTTCGCCTATCGGGACTTCGTCAGCGATCCCGACGACGCGCTCGGCCAAGTTCAGCTTCGGCCGCGCCCATCACCGGGTGCTGCATTTCGTCAACCGCAATCCGGGCATGAAGGTTGCGGAGCTGCTCGATATCTTGAAGATCACCAAGCAGTCGCTCGGGCGCGTGCTCAAGCAGCTCATCGACCAGGGCTATGTGCTGCAGAAGGAGGGCGCCAACGACCGCCGCCAGCGGCTCCTCTACGTCACCCCCAAGGGCGAGGCGCTGGCCATGAAGCTCGCCGCGCTGCAATCCGGCCGCATCGCGCGCGCGCTTGTCCGAGCTCGGGCCGAACGCCCACGACGCGGCCTGCCGGTTCCTGGTCGCCATGATCGACGTCGACAACCGCGACGGCGTGCTGCGGTTCATCGCGCGCGCCGGCCGCGCGCGCCAGCCCGCGCGCATGATCCGCAAGATCATGCTGCGGCGATAAGGATCCGATAGCGATGCGGGCCATGAAGACCGAGTCCGCGGCGCTGGCGGACGACGCGCCGCACCTGCTCATCGTCGACGACGATCGCCGCATCCGCGATCTGCTGTCGCGCTTTCTGTTGTCCGAGGGCTACCGGGTCACCACCGCGGAATCCGCCGCCGAGGCGCGCGCCAAGCTCGCCGGCCTGCGCTTCGACCTGATGATCCTCGACGTGATGATGCCGGGCGAGACCGGCTTCGAGTTCGCGCGCTCGCTGCGCTCGTCCTCGAGCGTGCCGATCCTGATGCTGACCGCGCGCGACGAGCCGGTGAGCCGCATCGAAGGGCTCGAGATCGGCGCCGACGACTATGTCGGCAAGCCGTTCGAGCCGCGCGAGCTGTCGCTGCGCGTCGCCAATATCCTCAAGCGCGCCAACCCGCCGGCGGCGTCGGCGGCCGAGAGCGTGCGGTTCGGCGATTTCGTGTTTCATCTCGCGCGCGGCGAGCTGCGCCGCGGCGAGGAGATCGTGCGTCTCACCGACCGCGAGCGCGAGATGATGCGGGTGCTGGCCGCCTGCCCGGGCGAGACCGTGCCGCGGCTGGCGCTCGCCGGCAACGGCGGCTCGATCGGCGAGCGCGCGGTCGACGTGCAGGTCAACCGGCTGCGCCGCAAGATCGAGCGCGATCCCGCCAATCCGCTGCTCGTGCAGACCGTGCGCGGCATCGGCTACCGGCTGGTGACCGACGCCATGACCAGCGCTCGACGTCGGCATGGCGGCGCTGCGCACCGCCGCGATGCGGCTCTACGAGCTCTACGATCGCTTCGGCATCTGGCTCAAGAGCATGATGCCCAAGGGGCTCTATGCCCGCGCGCTGCTCATCATCATCGTCCCGATGGTGGTGCTGCAGTCGGTGGTGGCCTTCGTGTTCATGGAGCGGCACTGGAACCTGGTCACCCAGCGGCTGTCCGCCGGCGTGGTGCAGGACATCGCGGCGCTGATCGAGATCTACAAGGGCTATCCGCAGGACGCCGACCGCACGCTGCTGCGGCGCATCGCGCAGGAGCGGCTCGACCTCATCGTCGATTTCCTGTCCGAGAACGAGCTGCCGCCGCCGGGGCCGAAGCCGTTCTTCTCGCTGCTCGATCAATCGCTGTCGGAGGAGCTCGGCCGGCAGATCGGCCGGCCGTTCTGGATCGACACCGTCGGCCGCTCGGCGCTGGTCGAGATCCGCATCAAGCTCGACGACGCGGTGATGCGCGTGTTCGCCCGCCGCAGCGCCGCCTATGCGTCGAATTCCGACATCTTCCTGCTGTGGATGGTCGGCACCTCGCTGGTGCTGCTCACCGTCGCCATCCTGTTCCTGCGCAACCAGATCCGCCCGATCCTGCGGCTGGCCGACGCCGCCGAGAGCTTCGGCAAGGGCCGCGAGGTGCCGAACTTCCGTCCGCGCGGCGCGCGCGAGGTGCGCCGCGCGGCCGCCGCCTTCATCGAGATGAAGAGCCGCATCGAGCGCGCCATGGAGCAGCGCACCGCCATGCTGGCCGGGCGTCAGCCACGACCTGCGCACCATCCTGACCCGCTTCAAGCTCGAGCTCGCCTTGATCGGCGAGAGCCCCGAGATCGAGGCGATGAAGAAGGACGTCGACGAGATGGGCCGGATGCTGGAGGCCTATCTCGCCTTCGCGCGCGGCGACACCGGCGAGCAATCGGCCCCGACCGACATGGCGGCCTTCCTCGAGGAGCTCAAGGGCGACGTCGAGCGCAACGGCCACACCGCCAGCGTGGTGTTCCACGGCCAGCCGATCGTGACGGTGCGGCCGGCGGCCTTCAAGCGCTGCCTCGGCAACCTGGTGTCGAACGCGGCCCGCCACGCCGCCTCGATCTCCATCACCGGCCATCGCGACCACCGCTGGCTGACCGTGACGGTGGACGACGACGGCCCCGGCATTCCGCCGCAGCTGCGCGAGGACGTGTTCAAGCCGTTCCTGCGCCTCGACGATGCGCGCAACCAGGACGAGGGCGGCACCGGCCTCGGCCTCGCGATCGCCCGCGACATCGCCCGCTCGCACGGCGGCGACATCATGCTGTCCGACAGCCCGCTCGGCGGCCTGCGGGCGGCGGTGCGGGTGCCGGTTTAAGTACCTTGTCCCGGCCCCCGAGCCGGGACCGTTCCAAACGCCGGAATCGCGCAGCGGTCGCGGGTCAAGCCCGGGACAAGCCTGCCTCGCTGCCGTGCCTCACGCCGCGATCGTGTCTTCCTCGTCGGCATCGCGGCGGCGCCGGCGCGAGCGGGCGCGGCAGACGCAGGCCGGGATGCGGCAGAGATCGTCGAGGAAGCCGGACGAGACGCTGGCCGCGCGCCAGCGCCCGGTCGAGCGCCGACATGGTGCGGGCGAGGCCCGGGATCGTCGTCGCGCAGCCAGGTGCGCAGCACCGAGGCGAACAGCAGGGCGAGGCCCTGCGCCCGCACCATGCCGCGCGGTCCGGACGGCGGAAATGTCGGCGGCGGTCAGCATCCATTGCTGCGAGCGCACCGCAAAGCCGTTGAGCGCGACCGCCAGGCCCGGATTGCGGCGCGGCCGAGCGGATGAGCGAGCGCACCGCCGCCTTGTGTGGCGCCAGCACATCGATCCGGCGCATCAGCACGTCGAACAGGCGCTCGCGCGGCGGCTCCTCGGCCATGTCGGCATCGATGCCGGCCAGCACCTGGCGGTCGATCTCCTTCATGTAGGCCGGCCAGGATCGCGAGCTTGGAGCCGAACAGGTTGCGCAGCTCGGCGAGCGAGACGCCGGCGCGCCCCGCGATCTCGGCCAAGCCGATCTCCTCGATCGGCTGCTCGGCGAGCAGCGCCATGAACGCCTCGACGATGCGCTCGCGCTCGGATTTTCCGTCGGGGGCGGACGGCTGTGTCGTTCCGGATGCCGGTCGTCGCGGGCTGCGGGCCATGGCGGCCTCCTGATCGAGTGATCGTGGCTCTCGATCTGAATCTAGGCCGATCAAGCCGGCCGTTCCAGGGCGCCGCCGCGGCAGCTCGGAACCGTGATCAGCCGGCGAGCTGGCGCGAGCGCTCGGTCGCCGCCGCGACCGCGCGTTGCCATCAACTCGGCGAGCCCGTCCGGGCCCATCAGCACCGTCGAGCGCCGCCGCGGTGGTGCCGCCCGGCGAGGTGACGTTCTGCCGCAAGCTCGCGGGATCGAGCGGCGAGCGCTGCAGCAGCTCGCCCGAGCCGGCGACCGTGGCGCGCGCCAGCCGCGCGGCGAGGTCGGCCGGCAGCCCGGCCGCGGCGCCGGCCCGCGCCAGCGCCTCGACCAGCAGGAACACATAGGCCGGCCCCGATCCCGACACCGCCGTCACCGCGTCCATCAGCGCCTCGTCGGCGATCCATTCGACCGCGCCGGTCGCGGCCAGGAGCGCATGCACCAGCTCGCGCTGGCGGCCCGAGACCCGCCCATTGGGCACCGCGACCGTGATGCCGCGCCCGATCGCGGCCGGCGTGTTCGGCATCGCGCGCACCAGGGCGGCGCGCTGCGACAGCGCCTGCTCGAGAAAGCCGAGCGTGCGCCCCGCCATGATCGAGACCACCACGGTGCCGGCGCCCACATACGAGGCCAGCGTCGGCATCACCTCGGCGGCGATCTGCGGCTTGACCGCGATCACGATCGCCGACGCCTCGCCGATGGCGCTCGGCGGTCGGATTGAGGCGCAAGCCCGCGCTGGCGAGCGCGCTCAGCTCGCGCAGCGGCTGCGGCTCCAGCACGGCGGCATATCTCGGATCGAGCCCGAGCCCGAGCCAGCCTTCCAGCATGGCGCCGCCCATCTTGCCGGCCCCGACCAGCAGGATGCGTGCCGGAGAGCTGGGCGAGCGCGCGCGGGCCCGTCATCGACATCGCGTGCGCTCTCGCGGTCACCGTGCGCGCGGGCGCCGATGCCGCTCGCCGGGCATCAAGCCTCGCCCGCGGTCTCGAACATGGCGGCGTCGAGCGCCTCGCGCGCGCCCTTGCCGGCCCACACCACGAACTGGAAGGCCGGGAAATAGCGCTCGCAGGAATCGAGCGCGGTCCCGAGCAGCGCCTCGCACTGCCGGCTCGAGGCCTCCACCCCGCCCGCCAGCACCAGCGCATGGCGGTACATCACGATGCCGTCCTGGGTCCAGAGATCGAAATGCCCGACCCACATCTGCTCGTTGATCAGCGAGATCAGCTGCTGCACCACCGGGCAGCAGCGCTCCGGCACCTTGAGCTCGAACGCGCAGGCCAGATGCAGCGCCTCGATGTCGTACATCCAGGTGAAGGAGACCTGATAGTCGGCCCACTTCCCGCGCACCAGGATGGTGATCTCGTCCTCGCCGGCGCGCTCGAACGACCAGTCGTTCGTCGACGCCACGCGCTCGACCACCTCGAGCGGATTGACGCGCGACTGATGGCTCATATCGATCAGGGACATGCCGTCTCCACTCGGCCGCTCGGAAGTGGGAACGCAACGGCCCACGCACCAACGCGACCGTTCGCAACTGCCGGACCCAAGGCTGTCGAAGCCGGATTGACCGCCGGAGCGAATCACCTAGCGAGTCGAATATAAACGCTCAATTCCAGCCGCCAAAGCGCTATCGGCTGTGCCCCTGGCCAAGGATTCGTGGATATCTCGTTGTATTTGCGCGGCTTCGTCCACAGCCCGCGGGCGTCACGCGGCGCCCGATGCGCGGCTTGCGCCGGTTCTCAATCAAACAGGCTCGAGACCAACTCCTCGGCCGCGGTGCGCCCGATCGCCTCGCCGATCAGGGGGGCGACCGACAGGATCCGGATGTTGCGGGCCACCTTGACGGCCTGGCGTGGGCTGGATCGAGTCGGTGATCACCAGCTCCTTGAGCCGCGAGCCGGCGATGCGCGCCACCGCGCCGCCCGACAGCACCCCATGGGTGATGTAGGCGTAGACGGCGGTCGCGCCCTGCTCCAGCAGGGCGTCGGCCGCGTTCACCACGGTGCCGCCGGAATCGATGATGTCGTCGACCAGGATGCAGATGTGGCCGTCGACCTCGCCGATCACGTTCATCACTTCCGATTCGCCGGCGCGCTCGCGCCGCTTGTCGACGATGGCGAGCGGCGCATTGATGCGCTTGGCGAGCCCGCGCGCGCGCGCCACGCCGCCGACGTCGGGCGACACCACCATGATCTTGGCGAGATCGAAGCGCTCCTTGATGTCGCGCACCATCATCGGCGCGGCATAGAGATTGTCGGTCGGAATATCGAAGAAGCCCTGGATCTGCCCGGCATGCAGGTCGAGGGTCAGCACCCGGTCGGCGCCCGCATGGGTGATGAGATTGGCGACCAGCTTGGCCGAGATCGGGGTGCGGGGCCCGGGTTTGCGGTCCTGCCGGGCATAGCCGAAATACGGGATCACCGCGGTGATGCGCCGCCCCGAGGCGCGCCGCAGCGCATCGATGATGATCAGCAGCTCCATCAGGTGGTCGTTGGCCGGGAACGAGGTCGACTGGATCACGAACACGTCGGTGCCGCGCACGTTCTCCTGGATCTCGACGAAGATCTCCATGTCGGCGAAGCGCCGCACCACCGCCTTGGTCAGCGGGATCTCGAGATAGGCCGCGATCGCCTCGGCCAGCGCGGGATTGGAGTTGCCGGCGACGAGCTTGATCGCTCCGTTCTTAGCCGCCATCCAGGCCTCCCGCGACCGTCACCCGCGCCGCGGGCGTAGCCGGCATCCGCGGCGACCGGAGACCGGCGTCAGAATTGTGCCAGCCGGCTCGCCGGCCGGTGCGCGCGGCCCTGATAACAAGGACGCGGCGAGCCTGGCAATACGAGCGGATTTGTTGTCCCGGATTTTCGCCGGCCGGGCGGCTTGTCCCGGGCGCAGCGCAGCACCTCTTTGTGGTGTGCTGCAGACCCCGGACCGTTCCGGCCTCGGCGTTTGGTACGGTCTCGGACCAGCGGCGCACCGCTCCGCAAGAGCTGCGCGCTGCACCGCATCCGGGACACGAGCCGGCCTGCACGGAATCCAGCGTCGGAGATGGCGCTTTAGCGCCCGGCATCGGCGAGCCGGGTGGCGGCCGTTGCTGCCGGCCGGCGGTGCGGCAGCGGCACGCTCGCCAACGCGAGCGCGGCTGTTGCATCGTCCAGGCTGGCCCGTATGCCGGGCCGCAGCTCGTCGCTGCCGGCGACCGTGCCGCCGCTGCTTTCGGGCGTAGGCGCGGCCGCGGGCGGCGCCGGCGGCGCCGCCATGAAATCCGCAAGCTGCGTCATGCCGTTGCGGGCGATCCGGCGCAGCAGCGCATCGTCGGCCGCGCCCAGTTGCCGGCCCGCGCCGGCGCCGGCCCGCTCTTCGCCGTTGAGCCGGAAAGCCCGCTGCAGGGCGGCATCATAGACGTCCCAGGCCCAGGCGACCGCCGTGCCGGAACCCTCCGCATGGGCCGCCAGATAGCCGCGGATGCGGTAGGCGGCCTGCCCGCCGGCCGGGACGACGGCGATGCGCAGCGCCGCTGCCTCCTCGTCGAGGTCATGCGCCAGCTTGTGGGAAACGTCGCGCGGCAGGCCGTCGATCGATTCGAACGCGATGCTGACGTCGCGCCGCCGGCGCCGCCGGCCCGAGCGCCTGGCCGATCGAGGCGCAGCCCGCCGCCATCAGGCAAGCCGCGAGACAGGCGAATAGCTTGCCGGCGGCCGCAAGCCCGCAGCCGCGAGCATAGAGCTCG
The DNA here is from genome assembly GCA_963721005.1 of uncultured Alphaproteobacteria bacterium. Taxonomy (GTDB): domain Bacteria; phylum Pseudomonadota; class Alphaproteobacteria; order Rhizobiales; family Xanthobacteraceae; genus VAZQ01. Next base: position 918,104 of record CAVRHR010000004.1, read on the forward strand.
GCCCCGCCCGCGCTGCGCCGGCTTCCGTCACAGTGCATCCGCATCCCCGCAGACCGGCAAAGCGCATTGGCGAGACTTGCTGTCTCGGTTTCCCGGACCCGGGCCCGGGACCGCCGGCCATTGCCGGAATCCGTAGCCGCAAACCGCCGCAACGTCCAGGCGGGTCAGCCCGCCAGGCAGGTCAGCCGGCCTCGGCGAGCGCAATGGCGTTGACGTGGCGCCCATAGTCCGGCTCGCCCCGGTGGGTCGAGCCGCGGTAGCTGAAGAATACCTGCGGCTCCCCATAGGTGCAGCGGCCGGTGTCCTCGATCCGCGCGATGCCGGCGCCGCGCAGCCGCGCCGCGATGTAGCCGGCAAGGTCGAACAGGGCGTGATCCGGCCGCGCCGAGGCCTGGAAGAAGCGTTCATTGGCGGCATCCGCGGCCCGGAACCGGGCCACGAATTCGGGGCCGACCTCGTAATTGGGCTGGCGGATCATCGGGCCGAGCCCCGCCACCACGCGGCTGCGCGCGGCCCCGCAATCCTCCATCGCCGCGACGGTGGCCTCGAGCACGCCCGTAAAGGCGCCGCGCCAGCCCGCATGCGCGGCCCCGACCACGCCGGCCTGCGGGTCGGCGAACAGGACCGGTCCGCAATCCGCGGTGGTCACCCCGATCGCCAGTCCAGGCGTGCGGGTCACGATGGCGTCGGCGCGCGGGCGCTGGTCCGGGCTCCAGGGAGCGGCTGCGGTGACCACGGTCGGCCGAATGGGTCTGGTAGGCGGTGAGCAGCCACTCGCGGCCGCACCCCGAGCGCCGCCGCCATGCGGGCGCGGTTCTGGGCCACGTTTGCGGCGGAGTCGCGCGAGCCGATGCCGCCGTTGAGGCTGGCATAAATTCCCGGCGAGACGCCGCCCGTCCGGGTGAAGAAACCGTGCCGGATGCCGGGCACCGCCGCGAGCGCCGGGGCCTCGATCATTCCGGCGGCTGCCATCGGGCCTCAGCCCTCGAAGCCGGGCAGGGGGCCGAGCTTGGGGTGGCCGAAGCCCATCGCCTTGAACAGCTGTCCCATGCTGCGGCCGCTGGAGCCGGTGAGGCGGCTGAGCGCGCGCTCGATCTCCATCACCTTGCTGGGCGGCGCCGTGTTCTTGAGCGCCGTGGAGCGCGATTCGATGCCCAGCCGGCGCAGGAACTCGCCCTGATCGACCGGTCCGTAGCGCGCGCGCCCCCATGCTCTCGGCGGCCTCGGCCAGCGCCTGGAAATCCACATGGGCGGTCAGGTCGACCAGCCCGGGCGACACCAGCGGATCGGCATATTGATGCTTGCCGACCGCCTGCAGGGTCTCGCCGGGGGCGCTCTTGGCATGGCCGTAGTCGATCACCAGGGCGGCGCCTTCCGAATGCCTCACCCGACGGCCGAGCTCGAGCGCGGTCTGGTCGGCGCGCCATTCGAACACCTCGCCGATCTCGGCCCGCATGCCGCGCGGCAGCAGCTGGTCGAACAGCGGAATCGGATCGCGGGCGATGCCGAAGCGGAGCTTCTGGTTCTCGTCGATCTTGACCACGCGCTCGTGCCAGCCGTCGGCGCACATCACCGCCTGATGCACCGGCAGCGAATCGAAGAACTCGTTGGCCAGGATGATCATCGGGCCTTCCGGCACGTCGTTGAGCGACTGGTGCCAGGTGAGCGGTATGCCGATGCCGCCGAGGAACTCGCTTCTGGCGCCGCTCCAGGAGCGGGCTGATCTCGACGAGATGCACCGAAGCGGCGGCGCGGAACTCCGGCATCACATGCGCGGCCCGCATCGCGTCCTGCATCATGCTGCCGCGGCCGGGACCGAGCTCGACCAGATGGACCTGTTGCGGCGAGCCCATCTGGCGCCAGACCGAGCCCGCCCACAGGCCGATCAACTCGCCGAACATCTGGCTGATCTCGGGCGCGGTGGTGAAGTCGCCGGCGGCGCCGAACGGATCGTTGGTCACGTAGTAGCCGTGCGTCTCGATGGGTGAGGCACAGCGACATGTAATGCATCACCGGCATCGGGCCGGCGATGTTGATGCGCCGGCGAATCTCGGTCTCGAGCGGCGGCAATTGCTCGCTCATGGGACCGCACGCAGCGGCTCGCGCCGTTGCGCCACCACGATGAAGGCGATGCCGGCGAGCATCAGCGGCAGCGACAGCAGCATGCCCATGGTGAGGCCTTGCCAGAGAAATCCGAGCTGCGCGTCGGGCTCGCGGAACAGCTCGCAGAACATGCGGAACATCCCGTAGCCGAGCGCGAACGCCCCGATAATGGTGCCGGGCCGCTTGAGCGCGCCGGCCCTGATCAGCACGAGCAGCACGACGAACAGCACCACGCCCTCCAGGCCCGCCTCGTAGAGCTGGCTCGGGTGGCGCGGCAGCGGCCCGCCGTTGGGGAATACCATAGCCCAGGGAACGTCGCTCGGCCGTCCCCACAGCTCGCCATTGATGAAATTGGCGATGCGGCCGAGGAACAGCCCGATCGGTCCGGCCGCGCAGGTCACGTCGCCGACCGACAGGAACGACAGGCCGCGGTGGCGCGCGAACAGCACCACCGCCAGCACGCAGCCCAGGAAGCCGCCGTGGAACGACATGCCGCCCTTCCACAGCTGCACGATCTCGGCCGGATAGGCGGCGAAGTAGCTCGCGATTATAGAACAGCACATAGCCCAGCCGTCCGCCCAGGATGATGCCGAGCGTCACCCACAGCACGAAATCGTCGAAATCCACCACCGTCATCGGCGCCGGCCCGCCCCAGTATCTCTCGGTCCGGATCAGGCGGCGCGCATAGATCCAGCCCGCCAGGATGCCCACGATATAGGCGAGCGCGTACCAGCGAATGGCGAGCGGCCCGAAGCGGACCAGCACCGGGTCGAACGCGGGGAAGGGGATGACGAACAGGGGCATGGGGACTTTGGGGCTGGCCGGTCATGCTGCCATGCCGGTCGTGAAGTCAAGATGCGATGCGGCCGGACCTGGGGACTTGGGACTTTTTGACTTGGGCGCGCCTGATCGCATGGCATTGCGGCGGAAACCGGCACCGGCGGTGGCCGTCTTGCGGGGTGGCCGCGCGGGTCTTGCGGGCCGGCAGGACCATCGCCATTGTTTCAGCCTGCAGGCGGACTTGTCCAGCAATGGGCGGGTCGCGGATGGACGGGCCCGGAGGCCATCGATGACCCAGACCAGCAACCGGTTCTTCGACGAGATCGCACGGCTGATGAACGACGCGGCCGGTGCCGCCCAAGGGGTCCGCCGCGAGTTCGATACCCTGTTCCGCACCCAGGCGGAGCGCTGGCTGCACGATCTCGACCTGGTCAAGCGCGAGGAGTTCGAGGCCGTCCGGGACATGGCTCGCCTCGCCCGCGAGGAGAACGAGGCCCTGAAGGCGCGGCTCGACGCGCTCGAGGCGCGGCTGGGGCCGGGCGGCCAGGTTCGGCCGGGGGTGTGAGGGGCGCACGGCATTTCACTCCTTCTCCCCGCGTGCGGGGAGAAGGGGGGATGAGGGGGCGCTGCCAAGAGTCTGAGCCTGTGGAAACGCCCCCTCACCGCGCCGGGTTCTGATTTTCCTTTTTGCCGCGTAGCCCTCTCCCCGCGCGCGGGGCGAGGGGCGCTGCGCCTGTCGCCTCGCCAGGAAGGCGGAAAGATTACGCCCAAATCCGCCCCCCTCCGCCCCCTCGCCGGTTTCCTTGTCAATTGCGCCCGGCCCCGTTATAAGCCGGCGAAATCGGGTGGCCCCGCGGTGGCGGCCGGCCGCCGGTGGGCGGCCGCAGGAGCGGCCTTTTCCATGCAGCAGACTTAAGTCACGGATGCGCTGAGAGGATACGAGCTATGGCGACTGTCAGAGAGATGAAGGCGACGGCGCGTCCGCGCTCCGGCAAGGGTGCGGCCAGGACCGAGCGCCGGGCCGGCCGGGTGCCGGGCGTCATCTATGGCGACAACCAGCCCCCGCTGACCATCTCGGTCGAGCACGAGGAGCTGCGCCGCCGCATCTATGCGGGACGTTTCCTCACCACCATCTACGAGCTCGACATCGACGGCACCAAGCATCGGGTCATTCCGCGCGACTTCCAGCTCGATCCGGTGAAGGATCTGCCGGTGCATGTGGACTTCCTGCGGCTCGGCGTCGGTGCCCAGATCCGCGTGCGCATTCCGGTGCATGTGCTCAATTCGGAGCTCTCGCCCGGCGTCAAGCGCGGCGGCGCCGTCAACCTGGTCACCCATACGGTCGAGGTGATGTGCTCGGCCGACGCGATCCCGGAATCGATCGACGTCGATATCAGCGAGCTCGAGATCAACTATTCCAAGCACCTGAACGAGATCGTGCTGCCCGCGCATGTGCGCGTGATCGGCCGCGCCGATCAGACCCTGGTCACCATCGTGCCGCCCTCGGGCTATGCGGAAGAGCTCAAGGCGGCGGCGGAAGCAGCCGCCGCAGCCGCGGCAGCCGCCGCAGCCGCAGCCGCAGCCGGCGTGGCTCCGGGCGCGGCACCTGGCGGGGCGCCCGGCGCTGCTCCGGGCGCGACGCCCGCGGCCGGCGCGCCGGCGGCAGAGAAGAAATAGCCGCCGCGCGATCGCCGTAGCCCGCGGGCCCGCCGCCAGCGGGCCTCTTCGGGCGCCGGCAAATCCCCCGGCCGATCATCCTTCGCGGGCGGCCCGTGCGTGCGCCCCGGGATGACGGAGAATGTCCATGCTGCTCATCGTCGGGCTCGGCAATCCCGGCTCCGGCTACGCCGGCAACCGTCACAATATCGGCTTCATGGCGGTCGAGGCGATCGCCAAGCGCCACGGCATCGGGCCGTTGCGGCGGCGCTTCCAGGGGGTGAGCGCGGAAGGGCCGCTCGGCGGCGAGCGGGTGCTGCTGTTGCTGCCCGGAACCTACATGAACGAGTCCGGCCGGGCGGTCGCGGAGGCGGTGAATTTTTACAAGCTCGGCTTGCCCGACATCGTGGTGCTGCACGACGAGATCGATCTCGCGCCCGGCAAGGTGCGGGTCAAGACCGGCGGCGGCAGCGCCGGCCACAACGGGCTGCGCTCGATCTCCTCCCATGTCGGCAACGACTATCGGCGCGTGCGCATCGGGGTCGGCCATCCGGGCGCTCAAGGAGATGGTGCATGGCTACGTGCTGAGCGACTTCGCCAAGAGCGAGCGCGATTGGGTCGAGACCCTGTGCGGGCTCATCGCCGACAATGCGGCGCTCTTGGCCAAGGGCGAGGACGCGAGCTTCCAGAACAAGGTGCATCTGGCCATGCAGGCCAAGGGCTTCCTCGATCCGAAGAGCTCCGACACGTCGGACCAATAGCAGCACAGCACGGGCAAATTCATGGGCTTCAAATGTGGCATCGTCGGCCTGCCGAACGTCGGCAAGTCGACGCTCTTCAACGCACTGATCCAGACCGCGGCCGCGCAGGCCGCGAACTATCCGTTCTGCACCATCGAGCCCAATGTGGGCGAGGTGGCGGTGCCGGATCCGCGGCTGGACAAGCTCGCGGTGCTCGGCAAGTCGGCCACCATCGTGCCGACGCGGCTGACCTTCGTGGACATCGCCGGCCTGGTGCGCGGCGCCTCCAAGGGCGAGGGCCTGGGCAACCAGTTCCTCGCCCATATCCGCGAGGTCGACGCCATCGTGCATGTGGTGCGCTGCTTCGAGGATGAGGACGTCACCCATGTGGAGAACAAGATCGATCCGGTCGCCGACATCGAGACCATCGAGACCGAGCTGATGCTGGCCGACCTCGACAGCCTGGAGCGGCGCGTGGACGGCCTGGAGAAGAAGGCCAAGGGCAGCGACAAGGAGGCGCTGGAGGCCAAGGAGACGCTCGGTCTGGTCGATCGCGCGCTGGTGTTGCTGCGCGCCGGTCAGCCGGCGCGGCTGGTCGAGCGCAAGCCCGAGGAGGAGAAGACCTTTCATGGCGCTCGGCCTGCTGACCTCGCAAGCCGATGCTCTATGTGTGCAACGTCGAGGAAGCCTCGGCCGCCACCGGCAACGCCTATTCGGCGCCGGGTCGAGGAGCGCGCCAAGGCCGAAGGCGCCGGCTGCCTCGTGGTGTCGGCCAAGATCGAATCCGAGATCGCGGTGCTGCCGCGCGAGGAGCGCGCCGAGTTCCTGGCCGCCGTCGGGCTCGCGGAGACCGGCCTCGATCGCCTGATCCGCGCCGGCTACGCGCTGCTCCATCTGGTCACCTTCTTCACCGCCGGGCCCAAGGAGACGCGGGCCTGGACGGTGGCGCGCGGCGCCCGCGCCCCGCAGGCGGCCGGCGTCATCCACACCGATTTCGAGCGCGGCTTCATCCGCTCCGAGACCATCGCCTATGACGACTATGTCAAGCTCGGCGGCGAGGCCGGCGCCCGCGAGGGCGGCAAGTTTCGGCTGGAAGGCAAGGACTACGTGGTCGCCGACGGCGACGTCGTGCATTTCCGTTTCGCGCTGTGAAGTGGACTGCGTTCGCGCCGCCCACCGCGAGCGCTTTCATTCCTCCTCGTCCCGAGGGGCCGGCTCTTGCCGGCCGTCTCGAAGGACGCGGCCCGGGCGCTGCCGTGCACGCCGCCATCGTTCGAGACGCCGGGGCCGTTGCCCGGGCTCCTCACCATGAGGCTGGATGAGTCGAAATCTGATGGACTGAAGAAGCTACAGCTGCCCGCGGTTGCGGATGGCGCCGAGATGCTCGTTGATGCGGAACGTGATCAGCACGAACTCGGACAGGATGCGGATCAGGATCACGCCGGCCAGCATCCCGAGCACGCTGGAGAGGACCAGGAACAGCCCGGTGATCGGCTGCAGCATCATCACCGCCAGCCCGGAGAGCGTCCCGGACAGGCCCATCACCACCGTGATGACGACGGCGAGCCAATAAAACACCTTGATGATCGAGGGCGTGATGAAGCGTTCCCACTGAAAGAGGTCGCGCAGATCGAACATAGGTCCTCCTCTCCTCGCTCCCCGCACCCCGGCAAAGAGGTCCGCGTGGATCAACGCCATCGTTCGCGCCGTTCGGCGGGCGGAGACTGCACTTTCGGCCCCTGCCGGTCAATCGAGCGGAGCGCTTGAGCGGTTGATGGTTGCGCCGCGCGCCGGGCCGAGCGGCGGCGCCGTGGCGTCGTTCGGATTCAGCTCGCCCTAACTATGCCCGATAACCATCCCTTATCACGATACCGTAACCATGCGACGAGCCTGCAACGCCTGGCGGCCCCGCGCATTAATAAACTGGAGGGACTCGCGGACTAGCCTTTGAAACATGGTTTCGGGGGAGAGGAAAATGCGACCCTTGATGCAGCGGATAGCTTTACTGTTCGGGCTCGGCGGTCTGTGCCTGGGCGCCGCCATCGTGCTCGCCGCCGCCCGGTTCGGCCCGCACGCGCATGACTGGGCGGCCGCCGATCCGGCAGACGTCACCGGCAGCATCAGCCTTGCGTCGAACGCAAACGGCTTGCCGCTGACCGACGAGCAGCGCGGCCACATCTTCGACGGCATCATGAAGCTGCACGATGCGCCGGTCGCCGAGGTGCCGGAGCCGGAAGCCGCGACCGCGGTGCCGGGCTCGGTGGCGCTGCAGGAATTGCCGGCCAGCGTGACGCGCGACATCCCGATGGTGCAGGGCTACAAATTCGTCAAGCTCGACGACCGCATCCTGCTGGTGAGCCCGGTCGACCGCACCGTGGTGGCCGAGATGCCGCGCTACAAGACCGTGCTGGATTGAGCGTAAGGCCTCCAACAATCAATCACATCGACCGTCAGGAACGCACAGCTTCTCACTCCTTCTCCCCGCGTGCCATTAGGGCGTTTACGCCCGTCTTCGACGGGCTATGGAGAAGGTGGGATGAGGGGGCCCCACCGCGAGTCTGAGCCCGCGGAAACGCCCCCTCACTAAGCCGAATTCTGGTCTACTATTTTGCCGTGCCGCCCTCTCCCCGCGTCGGGGCGAGGAGCGCCGAAGGGCCCGCCTCTCACCCGCGCGCGCGTTGGGCGCTTTCGCCTTTCCACTTGGCCAGGCTTTCGGTGATGACCTTGGTCGATTGCATCGCCGACTGGCTCAGGTGGGCATATTCGGTGATCTCGCGCTGGACCCTTGCGCCTTCCGCCTGCAGCAATTCGCGCAGCGTGTGCAACTCGCCCATCAGCCGGTCGATCTCCTGCACCGAGGAGCCGGCGACCCGCTGCAACAGCGTGCTGATATTGTTGGCCACCACCTCGCTGTCGGCTTCCGGCGACCGGCGCAGCGTCGCGACGTCCCGGCGGACGAACTCGCGAATTTCTCCTTCCACGGCGCTCTCCGTCGCCTTGTCGAGTTCTGCCGGCTCGCGTGATTTGATCATTGTCATGACGTTCACCCCGTTCTCGCGCCGCAGCGCTGATCCACCGGGCGATTGCGACACGCGAATGTGACCGCTTCGCGACCGGCGCGCCCCGCCGCACAACATCATTTGGGACGCGCGCCCTAAGGGGATACCGCTGGGGGGGGGCGGCGAGTAGCGAATAGCGAATGGCGAATGGTAGTAGCGAGCGGTACCGCGGTAGCGAGGTTCTTCTTCGCTACTCGCCATTCGCGCTTCCTAATAAGCCACGATGATCTCGCCCACCGTCGGCTTGGCGGCCCGGATGGCGGGGTCGCCAGAGGCGAACTCCCGCTCGCCGTTCGCCGCTTCGAGCGCGCTGGCGGGCGCCTTCGGGTCCGGCTTGAGCTGGATCCCGACCTTGCAGCCGTCGGTCAGGCTGCCGAGCGCGCCGCCGTTCCAGTCGCTCACGATCGCCATGCCGTTCTGCTGGAAGCCCATCAGCTTGAACGGCTTGCCGTTGAGCTTCTCGAGCGCGGCGAGCGGCAGGCCGAGGTGGACCCCCTTCTGGGCCGACCAGGTGGACTGGCCGTCGATCACGATCATGCGGGTGCCGGAGCGCTGCACGTCATCGTCCCACAATACCTCCAGGCGGCGTTTCGGATCGGTCGGAAACAGCACCGAGGCCATCAGGGTCGAGCCCTCGTCGCCGGCGACCTCCGTGTATTCGACATTGTGCACGCCATAGGATTGGGCGAGCCGCAGGTGGCTGGAATTCTTGGCGAAGTTTCCGCCGCAGGCCACCACGCGGGCCGGCTCGGCCGGCTTGGGCGGCGGCGCCGGCCTGGCGACCGCGACCGGGGCCGTCGGATCGTCATCGGTGTCCGGGTTCGCCACCGGCTTTGGCGCCGGCTTCGGCTTGGCGGCGGCGGTCTTCGGTTTGACCGGCGGGGGCGGCGTCACGATCTGGGACGGCATGATCTGCTCGTCGTCGCGCAGGTGCGGTTGCTGCAGCCCGGGCGAGGCGCGTGGGCCCGTCTGCGCCCATGTGGCCGCCGGCAATGCCGCGGCGCCGGCCCCCAGCAACAAACAGAACCAATATTTCATCGCATCCTCCGGATTTTATTCTAAGCGATGCCTGCGCTTGAAACCGATGTTAGCCCTGACCCGGTTCCGCCACAATGTGGCGGAGGGCTTTGCGCCACGCTGATCCGCCCAATTCTGGTCTGCCCAAGATTCTGGTCTGCCCAAGTGTGGTCCCAAATCTTGGCCAAGCCTGCGGGCATGTCGCAGTCTTCCCGACCCCTCGAGCATTCCATGCGCCTCCCTGGCGCCGAAGCGGCGGCGCGCCGGTCCCGGAACCGGTCCCGGCCGTGCCGCGTTGGGCCATTGCTCGGGGCGGAGACAGGAGGCTTTGCCATGAGAACCATCGGGACATTCGCGGTCGGCTTGGCGCTGGTATCCGGGACCTCGCTCGCCCAGGCGCAGGTCGCCGTCAGTCGCCAGATCACCAGCGAGCCGGTCGAGACCATCGTCACCCAGGGGCCCAACGGCACCGTAGTCACCCGGCGCATCCTCACGCCGGAGCCGGGCGTGAGCGCGTATGTGCCGTCCGATTATCCGGCGTTCGAGCCGCAATATGTGGCGCCCGCCGCCCCGGCGCTGGTGCCGCGGCGCACGATCGCCGAGGAACGCGTGCGCACCACCCGGCGCGCCGCCACCGTCACCCGGGCCGCGCCGGCCCGCACTGTCACCCGAGCCGCGACCCGCACCATCGCGGCGCCGGTCTCCGACCAGCCGTTGGCCCTCAGCCCGGCGGAGCGCCAGGTGATCTATCGCACCGTGGTGCCGCGCGAGGTCTATTCGGCCCCGGTCGTCGCCCCGCCCCCGGTGGTGGCGCAGACCGGGGTCTACGCGCCGCCGCGCGCCGTCTATCCGGCGGACGACGACTACTATTACCGAGATCGCGATTATGCCTACGACACCGGTTACGGCGGCGGCTATCGGGCCGATCCCTACTACGCGCCGGACTACCGCGATCCCTATCACCCCGAATACCGCCGGGTTGGCGTTCCGCTCGCGGTCGGCGCCCGCGTTCCGCCGAACATCCAGCTGGTCGCGGTGCCTGAGCCGGTCGTGGCCCGCATCCCGGCCGCCCGGCCCTACAGCTACGCGCGCTACGGCGACCGCGTCTATCTGGTCGATCCCGCCACCGGCATCATCGTGGCCGACATCACGCAGTGACCTGAATATTCGTCATGCCCCGGCGCGCCGGGCATCCGCGTCTTATTTGTGGGGAAACAAACCAAGACGCGGATGGCCGGGGGATCCCCCCCGGCCGTGACGGCCCGTTTGTTTGTTTGATGGTCCTGCCGAATTCTTAGTGAGGGATGCAATGCATTTCACTCCTTCTCCCCTTCGGGGCGAGGGAGTGAAACGTTGTGCCCGCCTGACGTTTCGATCAGATCAAGCATTCCACCCTCGCACCCGCCGCCTCAGCGCGGCTCGATCGTGGTGTTGAATCCCACCATGTCGCCGCGATATTCGGCGAACGATCTGGCTGCGCCGATGCCCAACCGGCTATCAATCAAGCAACGCAATCAGATACTGTTCGGCCCGGAGACCGTCATGTCCCGCAATTCAAGCCGAGGGCTTGCCGCCCTGACCGTGGCCGCGATGGTGCTGGTGGCGAGCCGGTGCGTAGCGGCCCCGGTGGTGCCGCCCGATGCCGCGTCGCCCGCCGGGGAGGAGGTGACCTTCCAGAGCAACACCTACATGCTCGCCGGCTGCATCATCCTGCCCGCCGGCGCAGGGCCGTTCCCGGCCGTCATCTACAATCACGGCAGCGAGAAGGAGCCGCGCCGCTGCGGCCCGCCCGAGCTGGTGCGCGCCTATGTGGAGCACGGCTATGCGTTCTTCGCCTTCCAGCGCCACGGCCACGGCCAATCCCCCGGCGACTATATCGGCGACCTGGAGAAGCGGCAGCGCGCCGCCAACCCGTCGGCCCGCGGCCAGGTCAGCGTCGCGCTGCACGAGGCCTACAATCGCGACGTGGTCGGCGCCGTCGAATGGCTGATGCGGCGGCCCGAAATCGACCGCCAGCGCGTGGTCATGACCGGGGTGTCCTATGGCGGCATCCAGACGCTGCTCACCGCCGAGAAGGGGCTCGGCATCCGCGCCTTCATCCCGTTCGCGCCCGGCGCCATGTCCTGGGCCAACCAGGCGCTCGACCAGCGGCTCGCCCAGGCGGTGCGCAACGCCAAGGCGCCGCTGTTCCTGGCGCAGGCACAGAACGACTTCAGCCTCGGCCCGAGCCAGGTGCTGGGCCCGATCATCCGCGCCAAGGGCGCCCCCAACGATGCCAAAATCTATCCGCCCAACGGCACCACCCACGAGCAAGGCCACGGCGGCTTCGCGGTCCGCGGCGGCATCCCGGCCTGGAGCCCGGACGTGTTCGCGTTCCTGGACCGGGTGATGATGGGAACGGGTGGCGCCGGGGCGAGGTGACGATGGCTGGCACCGGGAGTTGTTGATCCCACAGCCTCATGGTGAGGAGCACGGGCAACGCCCGTGCGTCCTGAGGCTCTCGAAGGGCGAACCATGGCCCCGAATGCCGCGCTGCCGGGGGCTGCATCCAGCCAGTCAGAACCGTTGTGGCGGAATACCAGAGCATGTTTCGGGCGGGCGGATTCATTTCCCCAGTCACCCGCGGGATTGACTCGCGGGTCCATCCTTTTCGTAAGAAGATGGGTTGCCGGGTCAAGCCCGGCAATGACGCCGAATTAGATCGATTCGACCAAATCTCGGTTTAGCCACCCGTCCCGCACCGCCAGCCCGCCGACGGCGGCCACTCCTTGCTGTCGAAGCTCCAAAACGCACGGCCGGCCGATTTCGGCCCTTCGCTCGCCACACAGCGCATCCCAGCATTCGAGCCGGCAACGCACAGCTGTGCCCCGAGCGAATAGATCTGGTTCGCATAGATGCAGAAGTTCTGCATGCCTTCCTGATTGACCGGCGGCGGAGGCGGCGAGGGGGCCAGGACTTGGGCCTGCGCGGTTGGCGGAAGCAGAAGAGCGGCGATGATCAGGACGATGAGGCGCATGGGAGGGCCTTTCTGTCAGCAAGCCGGTTTGTGCGCCCCTCATTTTGACCAGTTTTGTGCAATTTCTGCGACGGGACGGCGGCGCGACCCAAACGGGCACCGTATATGGTAAAACTAAGCAAGGGCATTGACCTCGAAATTGGGGAAAGTCCATGGCGTGGTATTTGAAATGCTACAGATGCAGCGAATGCGATACAAAGTGGACCGAAGAAGGTCTTGCGCTTGCAACGATCGCTGCACGAACTGTCGTGCTGAAACGGAACCGTACGACGATGAGGACCTGACTTGCGTGATCGAGCCGATCGAGCCGGCTGACTAGGTCACCTTTACTGTCATGTTCTCACCCATCAGCGCTGAAAGATCTCCGGGCTATGAGCCCATTGGAGTCTTCAGGAGCAAGGCCGAGGCGCTCGCAGTTATCGGCGCTTGACGCCCGAGAGCAGCGACTGAATAATTCAGCGCAAGCCTCCAATTTCGACAAAGGCGAGCTGAAAGACTGCGAACGGGATTTCAACAGTCTCCCAAAGCCCTGCCCCTCCATCCCTTGGCACATGTTCTGCTAAGTCCAATTTGTCTAATATTGCGAGGGCTGGTGGCTCCCGATCCACTGCCCACAAGTGGAACACATACTGATCTGCCAAAAGGCCGGTGTTCCATTCGTTCCGCGTCAAGTGAAATACACCAGAACTAGTGGCTGACCGAGTTGCTTTGACCTCTATTTGAAGCTTTCGTGGATCATCCATACCGACCACTGAAAGGATATCGTACCCGGCGAGATTGGATTCGACAGATTGCCACTGCGGGGTTCTTCCCGTGCGTACCTTCTCGTACTGGAAAGAGAGCCTCTCGCCATGGCGACCGGTTTCTAAAAGCATCTCGCTGCGTTGACCGCGCGCCCGGGCGGCCAATGCGTCCCACCAACGAACCACCTCATCGGCATAGCTCGTAATAAGGTCTGCTTCAGCGAAGCACTGCCAAACCGCGGGAGAAAGCGTCGACAGAGTTTCATTCCGGCCCCTGGGTATTAGTTGTGACCAAGCTGGCCGTGCGACTCCGATAAAATCCAGGATTGCCTGTCTAAATCGCTCCGATGTGACACCAAGCGAATGGACGCGAGCTCCTGAAATCGACAAGGTCGCTGTTCCGCGATCGTCCGACGCAATCCAGCCGACACCGAGAGCGAAATTGACTACATCTGCTGCAGGAAGAATTTCAATGCGAATCAGCGATCCCGCCAGGTTCAAAAGGTTATGTTCTCGCCTTGAGATTATCTCGAGCAGCTTGAACGACGAGTGCAAACATCCCGGCGAAAGAGCAATCATCCGCTCTGCCCCTGAATTGAGGCAATGAGCGCTGCCGCGTCGTCGGCGACAAGACGACCGACAATATCTTCCGTTGGATCATCAGACGCTGGCGGGTCGTATGGCTCGGCATCAACATGAAGAGATGAATCCTCAAGTGCTTCAGCCATCTTAGATATCTTGTAATTCAATCGTTGGCGAACGGCTTCGTCAACTGTCCCCTCGCACTCTACAATCTCGACGACGGTCTCTTGATCTGCCTTTAGCCCAAACCGATGTATTCGGTCCTCGGATTGCAAGTAGTGTGCCGCGTTAAAAGTCCGGTTGGCCTGCACCCGGTTTTGTAGACAAGCAGTTAAGCTAATCCGGCCCGCATCTCGAACTCCATGGGGCTTAGATAGCCGATTGTCGAGTGCCGACGTTTAGCATTGTAGAAGCGCTCGATGTAATCGAACACGTCGGCCTTGGCTTCATCCCTCGTCCGATAGGTCTTGCGTGCGGTCCGCTCGGTTTTGAGGGACGAGAAGAAGCTCTCCATCGCAGCGTTGTCCCAGACATTCCCCGACCGGCTCATCGAGCAGACGACGCCGTGGTCAGCCATGAGGCGCTGGAACTGCTCGCTGGTGTACTGACTGCCGCGATCCGAGTGATGCAGCAGCGCATCCGGCTTACCACGCCGCCAGATTGCCATCAGCAGTGCGTTGGTGACCAGTTCGGCCGTCATCCCCGCGCTCATCGACCAGCCCACCACACGTCGAGAGAAGAGATCGATGACCGCCGCCACATAGAGCCACCCTTCCGCCGTCCAGATATACGTAAAGTCAGCAATCCATTTGCGGTTGGGAGCGGAGGCTTCGAAGGTTTGCTCGAGGAGGTTCGGAGCGACGGCGGCGACCTGCCGCTCACCCAGATCGGGCGGCAGTCGACGCCGTCGCGGGCGCGACTTGAGGGCCTGCAACCGCATCAAACGCTCAATCCGGTGCAGCCCGCACGACACTCCGTCTGCAAGAAGGTCTTTCCAAACCCGCCTGGCTCCATAGGTCCGATCGCTGGCAAGGAAGCTGGCGCGGACCTTTGCGCCGAGCTCTTCATCACTACGACTACGTTGGCTGCGTGGTCGTGTCAGCCAGGCATAGAAGCCGCCTCGCGAGACACCGAGCGCCCCGCACAACCAGTCCGCCGGCCAGATCCCCCGGTGCTTCGCAATGAAACCGAATTTCATGTCAATTCCTTCGCGAAGTAGGCCGCGGCTTTTTTTAAAGTCCCCGATAGGGGATCAGGAAACCCCACGCCTTTAGGCGGCTGGGATCGCGACGCTTCCAAAGGTAGAATAGCTGGATGGAAGCGTAGAAGCGGACAGCCTGGGGCCAGCAATTGCGGGGCAGGGCCTACTGGGTTGCCAGCAGCAGAACGCAACTGACGAGGCATGGGTCGGGTACATCAAGAACCAGAAGCCACCGGAACCGGATGACAACTTCACAGTGACCTGAGCTAAGTCCGCCGAAGGCGGACCAAATCCGGCTTTAAGCCGTAACTCGAAGCCACCGCCTTTAGGCGGTGGAGTATTCACGATGTCTCGCTCTGCCTTCAGCTTGTTCACCTCGCGCTTGAGCTGCGCGATCTCCAGCTGCTCGGGCTTCATCTGACCCTGCCCAGGAAATGCTTGTTGCGGATCATCCGCAAGCGCCTTCACCCAACCGCGCAACTGCGACTGATGCACACTGAGATCGTGCGAGGCCTGCGCATACGAGACGCCCCGCTCCTTAATCAGCCGCACAGCCTCAAGCTTGAACTCGCGTGTAAACTTCCGCCTCTCCATGACCCACCTCCGGTTCCATTAAAACACCTAACTCGGCGTCTTCGGAACCGGGTGCAGGCCAGTTCGGCATTTTAATTGAACCTCAGCCGGTGGGTTACGGCGCCATCGAGGCAGTGCGATGAAGCAATGTCGTGCGGCGCCTGATCCACCCTACGGTCTGTGCCTGTCGCATGGCTTGAGCGCCGCTCAGAACCCGGTTCATTGCTACGGGATTGTATTATCAATGGACCCGCAGGTTTTTTGGTCCGGATGCCATGCGTGTTGTGAATGGCTCGTCATAAGGTCGGTTCGCCATTTTGGCCGAACGAACCCAATTTTCATGAATGAAAACAAACGAGGCGCGAATCACTGGTGCGCGGCTGCAAAACGGCGCGGGCTGAATGCTTTTCCCGGACCCGGCGCAACCGCCGCGCAGCGGCGTGTCGCGCCGCCGATCCGGGATCGTTCCAAGCTCCGAGGCCCGAACGGTCCCGGGTCCGACGAACTGCGCGCCGATTCCGGGCTTGCCCGGCATTGGCTTTTGTTGGATGCGCAAGCCCGATGCACCGAATGACTGCCGCTGAGCGGATTTCGGTGAAGCGGAACTGCCTTGCAGCGGCGATCATCCTCGAGTGTCATCCCCGCCCCCGATCTGGTCGGGGGCAGGCTCTGGCGGCGATCGAGTAACCCCAGCGATGTTGCGGAGTGCTGGGTCCCCGCCTGCGCGGGGACGACAGGCTCTTGTTGATTCCATGCGAGCGAAATCCGCCCTAGAATGCGCCGTCGACGATGAACGCGCGCGACTTGGTCGATTTGATGCGAATGGCGTTGATCTCGTTTTGGGCAGGCGAAGCGTACCAGGCCTTGGCCCGGTCGATACTGTCGAAGCCGATAATGACGAACCGCTTGGGCGGCGTGCCATCCAGCGCGACGATGTTGTCGGTTTGGGCGACGGCTTGCCCATTGAAGGCGGCAATCGCGGCGGTGGTCTTGGGCAGCAGCGTCCTGAAAGTCGCGGGGTCGGAGATTTCGTTGAGGTCGACAATGACGTAGGCGCCGGGCGCCTTGCCCTGCGCGTTGAGCCCGCTCACGGCCGCGGCACCGAGCACGGCACCGGCGAGCACGGCTAGTCCGAGTGTGGTTGTGCGATTCATGGCAGTCCCCTGAGTTGGAGCGAAATCTGCAGGTCGCTCATTCCGTAGCGGCCCGCGACCCCGCCGGTCGCCCCGCGACAATCTACGCTACTTTAACGTGTATGCGAAGGGGGGGCCGCATGGCGGAGGCGGGATGGCCGCGGTGCCGTGTGCGCGGCCCGTATGTCATGCGTCTTGTGAATGGCTCGCCGCGAGGGCGGCCCGCCATTTTGGCCGAACGAACCCAAATTTCATGAGTGAGAACAAGCGCGGCGCGAATTGCTGATGCGCGGCTGCAACACCGAGTGGGGCTCAGAAGCCCCGAACGGTCACGGGTCAGCGCATCACTGAAGGAGTGCTGCGCCCGGGACAAGGTCGAGCAAGCATAAGGATCGCGGCCTTACCGCCCGCGCCGCTTGAAGCCGCGGCGCATGCCGGGGCGGCCGGAGGTGGAGCGCGGGCCGGCGCGGTAGGGCTTGGATTCGGGACCGGGGCCCATCTCGTCGAGCGACGGCTTGCGCGGTCCGTCGCGCTCGGCGCCTTTGCCGCCGGGGCGGTGCGGCAAGGTCTCGTGGTAGAGCGCGATGCCCATCTCGTCGAGCGCCGGCTTGTGCACCCGGCTGGCGCCGCCGCGGTTTCCGCCACCGCGGCGGGGTGACGGCGCCGCCAGCGCCGGCCGCTTGGCGGTCGGATCGTCCACCACCGCCAACTCGGTGGCGCGCAGGCGCTTGATCTCGTCGCGCAGGCGGGCGGCTTCCTCGAAGTCGAGATCGGTGGCGGCCTCGCGCATGCGGGTCTCGAGATCGGCGATCACGGCCTCGAAATTGTGCCCGATGGTGGCGGCGTCCTCGAATTCGCCGCTGCCGTCGCCGGTCGCGATCAGCACGTGGTCGCGCTCGTAGACGCTGTCCAGAATGTCGGTGATGCCCTTGCGGATGCTCTCGGGGGTGATGTCGTTCTCGATGTTGTAGGCTTCCTGCTTCTCGCGCCGGCGGTTGGTCTCCGCGATGGCGCGCTCCATCGAGCCGGTGACGCTGTCGGCATACAGGATCACCCGGCCGTCGATGTTGCGGGCGGCGCGGCCGATGGTCTGGATCAGCGAGGTCTCGCTGCGCAGGAAGCCTTCCTTGTCGGCGTCCAGGATGGCGACCAGGGCGCATTCCGGAATGTCGAGGCCCTCGCGCAACAGATTGATGCCGACCAGCGCGTCGAAGGCGCCGAGCCGCAGGTCGCGGATGATCTCGATGCGCTCGATGGTGTCGATGTCGGAATGCATGTAGCGCACCCGGATGCCCTGCTCGTGCAGGTATTCGGTCAGGTCCTCGGCCATGCGCTTGGTGAGCACGGTGACGAGCGCCCGGTAGCCCTTGGCCGCCACCTGCCGCACCTCGCCCACCAGGTCGTCGACCTGGGTGCGGGCCGGGCGGATGTCGACCGGAGGATCGATGAGGCCAGTCGGGCGGATCACCTGCTCCACGAACACGCCGCCCGACTGGTCCAGGTCCCACGGCCCGGGCGTCGCCGACACGCACACCGTGGGGGGCCGCATGGCGTCCCATTCCTCGAACCGCAGCGGCCGGTTGTCCATGCAGGACGGCAGCCGGAAACCGTATTCCGCGAGCGTCGCCTTGCGGCGGAAGTCGCCCCGGTACATGCCGCCGATCTGCGAGACCGTGACATGGCTTTCGTCCACGAACACCAGGGCATTGTCGGGCACGTATTCGAACAGCGTCGGCGGCGGCTCGCCCGGCCGGCGGCCGGTGAGATAGCGGGAATAGTTCTCGATGCCGGCGCAGCTGCCGGTCGCCTCCATCATCTCCAGGTCGAACAGCGTGCGCTGCTCCAGCCGCTGCGCCTCCAAGAGCCGCCCGCCGGCATTGAGCTGGTCGAGCCGCCCGCGCAGCTCCGCCTTGATGCCGGAGATCGCCTGCAGCAAGGTCGGGCGCGGCGTCACATAGTGCGAGTTGGCATAGACCTTCACGAACTCGAGCTCGTCGGTCTTCTGCCCGGTGAGCGGATCGAACTCGTCGATCGAATTCGACCTCGTCGCCGAACAGGTTCACCCGCCAGGCCCGGTCCTCGTAATGGGCCGGAAAGATGTCCAGCGTGTCGCCGCGCACCCGGAACGAGCCGCGGGCGAAATCGCCGCCGATGCGCTTGTATTGCAGCGCCACCAGGTCGGCGATCAGCTGGCGCTGATTGATGCGCTCGCCGCGCTTGAGCGTGAAGGTCATGGCCGAGTAGGTCTCGACCGAGCCGATGCCGTAGATGCACGACACCGAGGCGACGATGATCACGTCGTCGCGCTCGAGCAGCGAGCGCGTGGCCGAATGGCGCATGCGGTCGATCTGCTCGTTGATGGAGGATTCCTTCTCGATATAGGTGTCGGTGCGCGGCACATAGGCTTCGGGCTGGTAGTAGTCGTAGTAGCTGACGAAATACTCGACCGCGTTGTCCGGAAAGAAGCTCCTGAACTCGCCGTAGAGCTGGGCCGCCAGCGTCTTGTTGGGCGCCATGATCAAAGCCGGGCGCTGCGTCGCCTCGATCACCTTGGCCATGGTGAAGGTCTTGCCCGAGCCGGTGACGCCGAGCAGAACTTGGTTGCGCTCGTGGCGGCGCGCGCCCTCGACCAGCTGCGCGATCGCCGCCGGCTGGTCTCCCTTGGGCTCGAAATCGGACTTGATCACCAGCGCGCGGCCGCCTTCGGACTTGTCCGGCCGCGGCGGCCGGTGCGGCACCCAGGGCTTCTCGCTGAACTCGCTGCGGCCTTGGCGCAGCAGGCTCTCCAGCGCCTGCGCGGTCGCCGCCACGCCGAGATTCTCGCCATACTTGCCGCGCAGCAGCGCCGGCGCGCCGGGCGTCTCGCCCGAGGGTGGCGCTTCGTCGTCGACGCCCATTCCCTCCCCGGCGAGCGGGCCCCCTCCCATTCCCTCCCCCGGCATAAGCGCGTTTACGCGCGTCTTCGCCGCGCTATGCGGGGGAGGGTTAGGGTGGGGGGGCGCGACCTTAGTCTTGCCCATATAGCCGGACTGCGGGGCTTCGCCGAAACCTTCTTTGACCCGGGTCGAGCGCCGCGCCGTGTGGGCCCCGGAGAAATCCGCCCGCCGGTCCCACGAATTGTCCGGCGGCGGCTGCAAGCCGCTCTCGCCGCTCGTGTGCCGTGGCGCGGTTTCATGGCCGGTCTGCGATCCGATGCCGGCGGTGCCCTGCCGGATGCCGGGATTGAGCAATTGCTCCAGCGCCGGATCGGTCGGCGCCGAATCCGGCCGGCTGGCCTTGGCCCGCGTCGGCTTGGCCGGGTCCTTCTTGGAATGCTTGGCCGGGTCGCGCTTGCTCCGGCCTCTGATTCCCTCTCCCGGCATAAGCGCGTTTACGCGCGTCTTCGCCGCGCTATGCGGGGGAGGGCCAGGGAGGGGGCGCGGCGCGTCGGGCGGATCGGGGGATTTCGCCATCGGCCCAATATGGGACCGTGGCCCAGAGGAGGGAAGGGCGCCGTCGGCGCGAGGCGCCTACCCGGCCCTGAGCTTCAGGGGCGGGCACGCGACGCCGACCCGCTCGATGTGGTCGATCACCTTGGCGAGCTCCGGATAGCTGCGGTTGGGCAGGAAATTGGTGTCGAGGAAGCCGGAAGCCGCGAAGTGACGCACCATGGCGTCGATGTCGCGGTCGAGTTGCGTCGCCCATGCCTGCTCGATGAACGCCTGGGCGGGCGGACCGCTCAGCGCAAAACTGGCCTTCTGGCGTCCGCGCGTGTCGTAGTAGTGCCGCACCGCCTCGATCAGGTCGATGCGCGCCGTCTCCTCGCACAGCCGCCAGTCGGAGCGGTAGAGCCACGGCCCGATGGCGTCGCGAGCACGATCCATCAAGCTCTGCTCGTTCTTGAGGCGGGCTTTCAGCTCCGCCGGCTCGTTCGGATCGGGCCGCGGCGGCTCGCCGAAGGCGCCGAGCAGCGGTTCGGTATCGAAGATGGTGCGGGTCTGACCGGCGGTCGCCGATCCGTCGGCCGCGATCGGCTCATCGGGGTCGAGCGGAAAATGCCTGCCGCCCGGCCGCAACGCCACAGCGAGCAGGATCAGAAGTCCGATGATCAGGCCTGCGGCTCGCATCGGCTAGCGCGCGGCCGTGCGGGGACAAACCAGCGGCCCGTTCCCCAAGGCTTCCGCGACCTCTTTGGATTTCGGCGAGGCGTCCGGATTGATGTTCCCGTCACCCGCCAACGTGGCTACCAGACGGGCGGCATCGTCGGGAAAGTCACCCTTGGCGATGGTTCCGGTCGCATGCCCCCGCCGCATCGCCTCGCGCATCCGGTGATCCGCGGGCGACCCGAAGGCCTTCTGCGCCAGATCGATTCGCGCGTTGTCCGACTGGCGGCAGGTGCTGGTGCCGACACAGGGCACGATGCTGATCCAGGCTCGCGCATATTTGGTCGCCGCCGCGATGTAGCGTGCCTTGACGGCTTGGTCGCATGGAGCGTCCTTCAGCGCAACGGCCGCGTCCAGCACCGCTTGACGCAGCGCATCGCGCACCGGGTCATTGTCGCTCGCAAAGGAGGTCTGCTCCAGCTGAAACCGCGGATCCTTGACATCTACCCGGTGGAAGGTCGGCAACCGCGCATCGGGTTTGAGGGCGCGCGGCGCCGGCAGCCAGCGGGCGCCGAGAAAAACCGCAATGCACATCGCCAGGGCGGTGCCGATGAAGCGGAATGTGCCCATGGTTCGAGCCTCGCCGGAGTGATGGCCGCGGGTATACGGTCGCGCTGGTTAAGCCGTACCAACCTTTGGTTGGGAATGCGGGGCAACTTCGGCGCGGTGGTTTCTGCGCCGTTAATGTGCGTCGGCACAATCCGCTGTCATAAAGCGACAGCAAATCGCTGCTATCCGGCCGCGATAAATCCTCTGCTGGTCGATGCGGTCGGGGCCGCGGGCGCGATGCTCACCACCTTCTGCTGGCTGCCGCAGGTGGTGAAGATCGTCCGCGAACGCGACACCCGTGCGATCTCGTTTCCCGCCAACCTCGCCTGCGCGGTCGGGGTCGGATGCTGGCTCGTCTACGGGGCCGCGCTGCCGGATTGGCCGCTGATCGGCTCGAGTGCCGTCACGCTCGCCTTCATGCTGGTGATCCTGGCGCTCAAGCTGCGCCACGGCTGAGGTCAAGAGGTCGCAGGCGCCCAAATTGACCGCGCCCACGCGCTCGCCGTAGAGTGAGGGCTGCTCACCGGCGGGGGACGACGTGTCGGTTGCGTTAGTGCGAATGGCGACGAGCCTGGTGGCCGGCCTGCTCAGCTTCTGGGCGGCCGGCGCGCTGGCGCAGGAATACCCGACGCTGCTGCGAATCTCGCCGCAGGGCGGCGGCCATTGCATCGAGGTTCCGGGCGGCGACGCGGTGCCGGGCCAGGGACTGCAGATGGCGGATTGCAACAGCTCGGCCGCCCAGACCTTTATCCACGATCCGGCCGGCATGCACCTGACCATCGGCGGCCTCTGCATCGACGCCAATGGCGGCAAGCCCGGCGACTTGGTCAAGCTCGTGGCCTGCGCGGCCGGCGCCGGCCAGATCTGGAAGTCGGAGCCGAAGGGCAACTTCACCAAGCTGGTCGGCCAGAACGGTCTCTGCCTGGACATCCGCTACGGCTCCAAGGACACCGGCGCGCCGGTGCAGAGCTGGAACTGCGGCGACAGCGAGCCGAACCAGCTGTGGAGCTTTCAGCGCGAATAGGCTGGCGGTCTCTTCACCTGTCATCACCGGGCTCGTCCCGGTGATCCCCGACCATGGGGCACTGCCATGCCTCCCTCGATGAGATCACCGGGACAAGCCCGGTGATGACACATTGCTGTTGCAACGCTATCGCGACTCCTTCACCCGCCCGCCGCCAGATGCGGGATCTTCGGGCGTTCGCCGCTGGCCTTGCCGGTGATCGGCGGGCGCGGCAGCCGGGCGTTGCCGGGCTCCATCACGAAGGTGTAGTCGAGCGAATACCAGGGGCCGGCGACGTCGGGCGCCGGGGCCGGCTCGTTCTCGTGCCGGACATAGTTGCCGATGAGATGGCGGGTGACGCCGAACTGCACGTCGGTCTCCAGGAACGGATCGTCGTTGACATAGACCTGCGAGACCAGGGTCTTGAAGCCGTCCTTGACGGCAAGGAAATGCAGATGTGCGGGCCGCATGTTGTGGCGGCGCAGCGCCCGCAGCATCTCGCCGACCGGGCCGTCGATCGGGATCGGATAGCCGGCCGGCTTCACGCTGCGGAACGCGATATGGCCGTCGGCATCGGTGGTGAACTTGCCGCGCAGGTTCATGTCGGCCTGCACCGGATCCTGGTTCTCGTAGAAGCCTTCCGGCGAGGAATGCCACACGTCGACCTCGGCGCCCACGACCGGCTTGCGGTCGCGGTCGCGGAACCAGGCATGCACGAACATCGCCGGCCCCGGCGTGGGCGAGCGCACGATCAAGTCGCCGTTGCGGGTGGCGGGCGAATGCATGCGCCAGAACGGGCCGAGCAGGTTGGCGGAGGTCTCGGTCTGCCCGTCGTCGCCGTTGTTGAGGAGGCAGATGAGGGTCGAGAGCCCGAGCGAGCCGGACATCAGCACGGCCTCGTTGTGGGTCTCGTTGGTGTGCTTGCCGAGCGCGATGATGTAGCCGACCGCGGCCTGGAACTCGGCCTCGGTCAGCTTCACCTCGCGGGTGAAGTCATGCAGGTGGCGCACCAGCGCCGACATGATCTCCTTGAACCTGGCATCCGGCGCGCGCTGCAGCTCGGCCAGCACCGCCTTGGTGACGTCGTTCTGGTTCTCGATGATCATGTGTGACTCGCTTCGAAGTCATGGCCGGGCTTGACCCGGCCATCCACGTCTGGTGGCGTTGCCCAGAGGAAGACGTAGATGGCCGGGTCAAGCCCGGCCACGACGATGGCTGACATGGCGTTCAGCTATCACGATTGCCCATGCGCCCGCGCTTGGCAATCGACTTGATCGCAAAAGCGGGACCGTCAGCCGAAGCTACTGCCCGCTGATGAAGCCGGCGATCTTCCAGTTGGCGCCTTCCTTGGCGTAGCAGAGCTGCTCGTTGCCGAGCGACAGGAGCTGGTCGCCCGCCACATAGCCGGTCTTGCCGGATGGCAGCACCACCCGGATGAAATCGGGGCCTTGGACGGCAGCGGCCGGGGAATCGTCGGGATAGACCCGCACCAGGTAGAGGCCGAGCTTGTCGGTGACCGGCGCGTCCGGCTTGGCGGCCGCCCGCACCTCGACGCCGTCCTTGACCGGATAGCCCCAATCGCCCGGATCGGTCTTGGTCTGCTTGGCGAGCGCTTCGGCGGCGTTCTCGTCGAAGGCCGGATCGGCAGGGGCGCAGAGCACGCCCTTGTGCTCCTCGTCGGGCTCGGCGGTGGGCTCCTTGGCGTATTCGGCGAGCGTGGCCCAGCCGGCGGCCGCGTCCTTGCCGTCGAGGCCGATCGCCTTGGAGAGATTGTCGATGCCGGGCTTCTTCTTGTCGGCCGCATCCTTCTCGCCGTTGATGAAGAAGAAGCTCGCCGCCACCAGCCTGGCCATCGCGGCACGGTCCTTCTTCTGCGCGATGTCGCCGACCTGCTTGCGGAACGCCACGAAGCTCGGGTCGGCCACCGGGGTCGGCAGCTTGATGGTGACGGGCTTATAGGGCTGGGGCGGCGCCAGCGCCGGAGCGGCGGGCTGCTGAGCTGGCGCAGGCTGCTGCGCCAGGGCAGGGCACACCACCAGGGAAGTGGCGGCAAGCGTGCCGGCGATCACGAAGGCGGCGGCGAGGGCGGTCGGACCAAAATGATGGGTGCGCATCTCTTTCTCCAGATTTGTGCCATTGATGAACAGCCAATTGAAGCAAAACCGGGGCCGGCTTCCGCGCGCTGGCCGAGCGCGCCTCCGCACCGGCGCGGGCTCCCGACCGTTCGCCCACCCGTAGCTCCAGAATATCACGCTGTCCGCCGCCGGGCTGCCCGGAACGGCGGTCCGATGCAAAAAAAATCCATCCCGAACGGAGGTGCCGGAGTGCCCGGGGCCAACGCCGCACGCTGTCCGGCGACAAACGATGGTGGAAAAAAAGCGGCTCCAGCCCGGGGCAAGCCGATAGCTGGAACCGCCGAAGTCGACAACGCTCAAACGCAACGCCTACAAACAATGCTCAGGGACAATACGCAGTACGCGGCGTGTCAGGCCGGGCACACCTACGCGGCCAGTGTTACACCGGCGTGACGCCGCCACGGTTTGGCCGCAGCAAATGTGATGCCGGTCACAACGCGGTTGCTGCGCCGCGGCGTATTTATTTGATCGCTTTGCCGAATCGCGGCTGCGTCAGCCCGCGAGTGCCGGGCCACAAAGCTGTGGATGAGGCTGTTTTCACGGCCTGTTTCGCACGTCTGTCGCAAATCTTGTTGGCTGATGCGGTGCGAAAAATAAAGCCGTCAAACTGTCGATTTGTTCACAGGCTGCTTACCAAAATGAAATGTTGATGTCTCACTGTCGACATGAGCTTGCTGGAAGATGTCTGTGCGGGCGCTGTTCCGAGTTCGATCCGCTCCGGTTTGACGGAACCGACTCACGGTCTTTGATATACGAGGCACGCAGATGGCCCTTGATCCCCAAACCCAGGCAGCGCTGGCGCTGCACCGCTTCGGCTTCGGCCCGCGGTCCGAGGCGATCGCCAGGATCGCATCCGACCCGCGCGGCGCCTTGCTGGCCGAGCTCGATCGGCCGGGCGCCGGCCTGATCGACGATGCCGATTTGCTGACCAGCGCGGAGGCTGCCCAGGCCGGGCACGATTTCCGCCAGGTCCGCAAGGCCGCGCGGCTTGCCGAGCGTATCACCCGCGATGCCGAGCAGCAGGCTGCGCAGGCCGCCCAGCAGGCGGCGCGCAACGCCGCCAAGGCCGGCTCGGACATGACGCCCGGTCCGGACATGGCAGGGGGCGCCGACATGAAATCCGCGGCGCCGGCGGCCGCGCGCGATCCCGGCCCCGGCATTCCGCAGGAGATATTTCTGGAAGAGGCGAAAGCCCGCACCAAGGCGGCGGCCGGCGCCGATATCGGCTTTGCGGAGCGGCTGGTCTGGTTCTGGTCGAATCATTTCTGCATCTCGGCCAGCAAGGGCGGGAACGTCCTCCAGCTCGCCGGCGCCTATGAGCGTGAAGCGATCCGGCCGCATGCGCTGGGGCATTTCGAGGACATGCTGGTCGCGGTC
Source organism: uncultured Alphaproteobacteria bacterium (assembly GCA_963721005.1). Lineage (GTDB taxonomy): Bacteria > Pseudomonadota > Alphaproteobacteria > Rhizobiales > Xanthobacteraceae > VAZQ01. The sequence continues at coordinate 943,913 of CAVRHR010000004.1, forward strand.
GAAACCCATCCCGCCATGCTGCTCTATCTCGACAATGCACGCTCGATCGGCCCGGCCTCGCCGGCCGGCCAGCGCGGCGGCAAGGGCCTCAACGAGAACCTCGCCCGCGAGATCCTGGAGCTGCATACGCTCGGCGTCCGCACCGTCTACAGCCAGGCCGACGTGACCCGATTCGCCGATGTCATCACCGGCTGGACCGTGGTGCCGCCGCGGCCCGAGCTGCCGCATGCGGGCGAGTTTACCTTCAACGCGCGCATGCACGAGCCCGCCGCCCAGACGGTGATCGGCAAGACCTATCCGGACGATGGTTTCGCGCAGGGCCGTGCGGTGCTGCAGGCGCTGGCGCGTCACCCCGCCACCGCCCGCCACGTCGCCACCAAGCTGGCGCGACATTTCGTGGCCGACGATCCGCCGCTCGCGCTCATCGACAAGCTCAGCAAGCGTTTTCTGGCCACGGAGGGCGATCTCAAGGAGATGGCCAAGGCGCTGGTGGCGGCGCCCGAGAGCTGGGTCTCGGCACCGCGCAAGCTCAAGCGTCCGGGCGAATGGATGATCGGCATGCTGCGGGCCGCCGACGCCGACATGGCCGACGTGCGGCCGATCCTGCAGGCGCAGAACCTCTTGGGCGAGCCACTGTGGCGGCCGCCGGCGCCAAACGGTTTCGCCGACCAGGACGCGGCCTGGATCGACGGCATGTCGCAGCGGCTCGACATCGCCACCCAGGCGGCGCGCCGGCTCGGCAACCGGATCGATCCGAAAGCGGCGCTCGACCTCGCGCTCGGGCCGCTCGCTTCGGCCGAGACCCGCCAGACGATCAATCGCGCGGAAAGCCGGCCGCAGGCATTGGCGCTCCTGTTCATGGCGCCCGAATTCCAACGCAGGTGACACCATGACCCTCGATCTCCGTGCACCGAGACTGCATGCGCCGAGCCGCCGCGAATTGCTGGCCGCCTCCGGCACCCTGTTCGCCTGGGCGTTCGCCCCCAAGCTGGCGCGCGCCGAGGGCCGCGATCCGCGCTTGCTGACCATCGTGCTGCGCGGCGCCCTCGACGGATTGGCGGCGGTGGCGCCGGTCGGCGATCCGGACTGGATCGGCTTGCGCGGCGACAAGGCGCTCACCCTGCAAGGCGCCACCCCCGGGCTGCCGCTCGATGCCTTCTTCGCCCTCAACCCGGCGATGCCCAATCTGCATCGGCTGTACGGAGCCGGCGCCGCCACCATCGTGCATGCGGCCGCCACGCCCTACCGGGAGCGCTCGCATTTCGACGGCCAGGACGTGCTCGAAAGCGGCGTGCTGCGGCCGGGCGCCTCGGAGAGCGGCTGGCTCAACCGCGCCCTCGCCACGCTTGCGCCCGACGGGCGCGCCGGCTCGGCCAGCCGCGACGCCTTCGCGGTCGGGCCCATGACCCCGCTGGTGGTGCGCGGCGCCGCCCCGGTCCTGTCGTGGACGCCGCCGCGGCTGCCGCCCGCCAACGACGACACCATGATGCGGCTCCTCGATCTCTATCGCCACACCGATCCGGCGTTGGCGCGCGCGCTCGAAGAGCGCATGGGCCTGGCCGCGATCGCGGGTGCCGGTGGTGCGGCGAAATCCGGCCCGAAGCCGCAGCCCGGCCCGGCCGCGCAGGTGCGCGCCTATTTCGCCGAATCCGCCGGCATGGCGGCCAAATTCCTGGCGCAGCCCGACGGTCCGCGCATCGGGGCGCTCGCCTTCGACGGCTGGGACACCCACGCGGACGAAGGCGCGGTCAATGGCCGGCTGGCGGCGCTGCTGGGCGCGCTCGACGGCGCGCTCGCCGCGATCGAGACCAACATGGGCCCGGCCTGGCGCGACACCGTGGTGGTGGTGGTCACCGAGTTCGGCCGCACCGCCCGCATCAACGGCACCGAGGGTACCGACCACGGCACCGCCACGGTCGCGTTCCTGGCCGGCGGCGCGCTCAAGGGCGGCCGCGTGATCGCGGACTGGCCGGGCCTGAAAGTGGCGCAGCTGCAGGACGGGCGCGACCTCAAGCCGACCACCGACCTGCGTGCCGTGGTCAAGGGCCTGCTGCACGAGCACCTGCGCGTCAACGAAGCCGCCCTCACCGCCAAAGTGTTCCCCGACAGCGGCGCCGTGAAACCGATGACGGGGCTGCTGGAGTAGCAATCGCGGCCCGTCCGTAGGATGGGTTGAGCTCTTTTGCGAAACCCATCATGGGCGGTTGATGGGTTTCGCAAGAGCTCAACCCATCCTACAATGCATGACGTCCGGGAGAGGCGGCATGCAATACGTCCGTTTATTGTTGTTGGTCGGCATCGCGGCGGCGGCCGCCTCGTCGAGCGCGTGGGCCCAATCCTATCCGACCCGTCCGGTGCGGGTGATCGTGTCGGCGGCGGCCGGCGGGCCGAGCGACGTGATCGGGCGGATCATGGCGCAGAAGCTGAGCGAGCGGCTCGGCCAGCAATTCTATGTCGAGAACATTCCGAGCGGCGCCGGCAACCTGGCGGTTGGCATGGTGGCGAAGGCGGCGCCGGACGGCTACACGCTCCTGAGCCCCACCAGCGCGGTGGTGGTCAACCCGAGCCTCTATGCCAGCTTGCCCTACGATACGCTGCGCGACTTCGCGCCGGTCACTCTGGCGGCGGCCTCGCCGCATGTGCTGACGGTCAATCCCGAGGTGCCGGCCCGCACCGTGGCGGAGCTCATCGCTTTGGTGAAGGCCAATCCCGGCAAGTTCAGCTATGCGTCGCCCGGCACCGGCACCACCGGCCAGCTCGCCGGCGAGCTGTTCCGGCTCTCGCTCGGGCTCGATCTCATCCATGTGCCGTTCAACGGCGCGGCGCCGGCCGTGCTCTCCACCATCGGGGGCCACACCCCGATCATGTTCTCGGCGCTGCCCTCGGCGGCCGCCAACATCAAGGACGGCAAGCTGCGTGCGCTCGCGGTGACCAGCGCCAAGCGGTATCCGGAATTTCCCGACGTGCCGACGCTGGCCGAAGCCGGTGTGCCCGATCAGGTGACCGAGTTCATCGCCTGCATCCTGGCGCCGGCCGGAACCCCCAAGCCGGTCGTCGACACGCTCTACCGGGAGATCGCCCGCATGATCGTGCTGCCGGACGTGAAGGAGCGGCTGGCCGCCATCGGCTTCACGCCGGTCGCCGATACGCCGGAGGAATTCGGGGTCAGGATCAAGGCCGAGGTCGCGCTCTGGGCCAAAATCATTCGCGACGCGAACATTCCGAAAATCGAGTGATTGGTCGAGCACGGCTCCATGCGTATCCTCGATATCCGGGAGACGGCGATCCCGCTGCGCTCGTCGCTGGCGAATTCGGGCTTTGATTTTTCCGAGATGACCACCTCGGTGGTGGCAGTGATCACCGATGTGGTGCGCGAGGGCCGGCGGGTCGTAGGCTTCGCGTTCAACTCCACCGGCCGTTATGCCTGCGGGGCGCAGATGCGCTCGCGTTTCATCCCGCGCATCTTGGCCGCCGATCCCGCCACCTTGCTCGACGCCGGCGGGGAAAATTTCGATGCCGCCAAGGTGCTGGCCTGCATGCTGCAGCGGGAGAAATCCGGCGGCCACAGCGAGCGCTCGATCGCGATAGGCACCATCGAGGTGGCGCTGTGGGACGCCATCGCCAAGATCGAGGAGAAGCCGCTGCATCGCGTGCTGGCCGAACGCTACAACGGCGGCCGGATCGCGCGCGAGGTGTTCTGCTATGTGGGCGGCGGCTGGTATCAGCCGGGCGCCACCATCGCGGATCTGCAGGACGAGATGCGCCGCCATCTCGATGCCGGCTACGCCTTGGTGAAAATGAAGGTGGGCGGCCTGCCGCTCGCCGACGACCTGCGCCGGCTGGAGGCGGTGCTGAAGGTCGTCGGCAACGGCGGCGCGCTCGCGGTCGATGCCAATTGCAAGTTCGAGCGGCAGGCCGCGCTCGCCTATGCGCAGGCGCTCGCGCCTTTTGGGTTGCGTTGGTTCGAGGAGCCGTGCGACCCGCTCGACTTCGCGCTGTTGGCCGAGATCGCCGGCCGTTACGCGCCGCCGCTGGCGAGCGGCGAGAACCTGTTCTCCACCCGGGACGTCGAGAACCTGGCACGGTTCGGCGGCCTGCGCCCCGATCGCGACATCATCCAGGTCGATCCGCCGCAGTCCTACGGCATCGTGCATTACGCCGCCACGGTCGCGATGCTGGAGGCGCACGGCTGGAAGCGAAGCTCGCTGTTCCCGCACGGCGGCAACCAGATGTCGTTGCATATCGCGGGCGGCTTCGGGCTCGGCGGCGCCGAATCCTATCCGGGCGTGTTCGGTGCCTTCGGGGGCTTCGCGGACGATGCCAACCCGGCCAATGGCACCATCACGCTGCCGGACCGTCCGGGCATCGGCTTCGAGGCGCAATCGGCACTCTACGCCATCATGCGGGAGCTGGCAGGCTGAGGCGCCGGGCGCGCGGCGGAAAAATCGTGTAAGCTTTGGGGCAATGGCCAAACAAAAGGGAGGTTGCCATGGGGATTGAGACCAGGATGCGGGCGACGATCGCGGTTGCCGCGTTGGCAGGCGCGTTGGGTTTCGCCGGAGCGGCGGGCGCTGCGGAGATCACCGTCCTGACCAGCCAAGGCTGCCTGTCGGGCGTGCGTGACCTCGCGGCCGGTTTCGAGCAGGCGACCGGCAACAAGGTCAATGTCAGCTTCGAGGCCGGGAACGCGCTGAACGAGAAGATCGATGCCAATGCGCCGGCCGATCTGGTCGCCAATTCCGTCGAAGCTTTCGATGAGCTCCAGAAGCGCGGCAAGGTCGTATCCGGCACCGTCGTCGAGTTCGCGCGTGCCGGCAACGGCGTCGCGGTGAAGGCCGGGTCGGTCAAGCGCGACATCAGCACGCCCGAAGCCTTCAAGGTGGCGATGCTCAACTCGGCGACCATCGGGCATTCCAATGCCGGTACCGGCCCGTTCAATACCAAGATGTTCCAGAAGCTCGGCATCTACGATCTGGTGAAGGGCAAGGTGAAGATCATCACCGGCCGCACGGTGGCGGTCGCGGTCGCGGCCGGCGATGTGGAGATCGGAATGCAGCAGACCAACGTGATCCAGCCGGTGGCGGGGACCATCTATCTGGGGCCGTTGCCGAAAGAGCTGATGGAATACGGTCGCTTCGGCGCCGGCCTGCTGACGGTGTCGAAGGAGCAGGAGGTGGCGAAAGCCTTCATCAAGTTCATGGCCGCGCCCGAAAACGCCGCCCTGGTACGCAAGAGCGCCATGGAGACCCCGCAAAGCTGACGGGTTTGTTTTCCCTCCCCCTGAAAGGGGGAGGGTGGCGCCAAAGGCGCCGGGTGGGGGTCCCGCGTTTCCGCGCACTCGGTGCTTGTTGACGGGACCCCCACCCGACCCGCTGCGCGGGTCGACCTCCCCCTTGCAGGGGGAGGTTTTCGGTAAGCGCGGTGGCTCACTCCGCCGCCTGCATGTCGGCGGTGGGGAGGAAGCCGCCGGACTGCCGGTGCCAGAGCCTTGCGTAGTGGCCGTCGAGCCGCAGCAGCGCCGCGTGGGTGCCCTGCTCGACGATGCGGCCGCGGTCGAGCACCACCAGCCGGTCCATGCGGGCGATGGTGGAGAGCCGGTGCGCGATCGCGATCACGCTCTTGCCCGCCATCAGGGTTTCGAGGCTCGACTGGATGGCGGCCTCGACCTCGCTGTCGAGCGCCGAGGTGGCCTCGTCCAGCACCAGGATCGGGGCGTTGCGCAGGATCACCCGCGCGATCGCGATGCGCTGGCGCTGGCCGCCCGAGAGCTTGACGCCGCGCTCGCCCACTTGCGCCTCGTAGCCGCGGCGGTCCTTCCAGTCGATCAGATCGCAGATGAACTCGTCCGCATGGGCGAGTTTGGCGGCGGCGATCACCTCGGCGTCGCTGCTCTCCGGCCGGCCATAGCGGATGTTGTCGCAGATCGAGCGGTGTAGCAGCGAGGTATCCTGCGTCACCACCGAAATCTGCGAGCGCAGGCTCTCCTGCGTGACCGTCGCGATGTCCTGGCCGTCGATCAGGATGCGGCCGCTCTCCAGATCGAAGAAGCGCAGCATGAGATTGACCACCGTCGACTTGCCGGCGCCTGAGCGGCCGACCAGGCCGATCTTCTCGCCCGGCGCGACCGTCAGGCTGAACGCCTCCAGCACCGCATTGGCGGGCGTGCGCCCGTCCTCGCCGGCCGCGACGGTGCGGCCGTAGTGGAAGCGCACGTTCTCGAACACGATCTCGCCGCGCGACACCGTGAGCGCCGCCGCCTGCGGCCGGTCGGTGAGCGTGATCGGCCGCGCGATGGTCATCATGCCTTCCTGTACCACGCCGACGTTCTCGAAGATCGAGGTCACCTGCCAGGCCACCCAGCCGGAGATGTTGATGATCTGCCAGGCGAGCGGCAACGCCATCGCGACCGTCCCGACCGCGACCTGGCCGCGCGTCCACAGCACCAGCGCGAGCGCGCCGGTCGAGGTGACCATCATGGCATTGAGCAGCGACAGGGTGAGCCCGAACAGCGTGTTGAGCCGCAGCGAGGCATGGAACAGGCCGGTGTGCTGGTCGAGCGCCTCGCGCACATAGGCGTCCTCCTGCCAGGGGCGGGCGAACAACTTGACGGTCAGGATGTTGGTGTAGCTGTCGACCACCCGTCCGGTCACCAGCGAGCGCGCCTCCGACATGGTCTTGGAGCGGTCGCGCATGCGCGGCACGAAGGTGCGCAGCAGCACCAGATAGCCGGCGAACCACAGCACGATCGGCAGCGCCAGCCAGCGGTCGGCGCTGGCCAGCAGCAACAACGCGCTGGTGCCGTATACCAAAATGTACCAGACGGCGGTCAGCAGCGCGACCAGGCTCTCGCGGATCGCCGGCCCGGTCTGCATCACCCGGTTGGCGATGCGGCCGGCGAAATCGTTCTGGAAGAAGGTCCAGCTTTGCCGCACCACGTGCCAATGGCTCTGCCAGCGGATCAGGTTCGCCACATTGGCGGCGATCGCCTGGTTGGCCATGATGTTCTGGCTGGTCAGCGCCAGCGGCCGCAGCACCAGCAGCACCAGCGCCATCACGGCGAGGATCGGCCAGAAGGTCGCGAACAGGCGCTCGGGCGGGCTCGAGGTGATCAAGGTGACCACCCGGCCGATGAACAACGGGATCAGCGAATCGAGCAGCGCCACCGCAAAGCCGGCCGCGAACAGGCCGGCGAACAGGCCCTTGGCCTGGCGGGCAAAATGCCAATAGAACGCGATCAACCCGGGCGGTGGCTCGGGATGCCGGGGCGTGTCGGTCGAATGCAACAGCCGCTCGAACAAGGCAAACATGACGGGCCTGCAAAGCATAAAGCGATCGTGCCGCGCAACGGCGATTGGACGCCGCGCGGCACGACCCTATCAGGATAAACGGGACGCGGGTGTGTAAGGGGGATTCGTGACAGGACTGTGGCGTTGGTTGTAGGGGCGACCCTTGTGGCCGCCCGGACCCAATTGCTCGTGGGCGCCCGCAAGGGGGCGCCCCTACTCCGCCGCTTCCATGTCGGTGGCGGCGAGAAAGCCGCCGGACTGCCGGCGCCACAGCGCGGCGTAGTGGCCGTTGAGCCGCAACAGCGCCTCGTGGGTGCCCTGCTCGGCGATGCGGCCGCGGTCGAGCACCACCAGGCGGTCCATGCGGGCGATGGTGGAGAGCCGGTGCGCGATGGCGATCACGGTCTTGCCGGCCATCAGGGTGTCGAGGCTCGCCTGGATGGCCGCCTCGATCTCGCTGTCGAGCGCGGAGGTCGCCTCGTCGAGCACCAGGATGGGAGCATTGCGCAGGATCACCCGGGCGATGGCGATGCGCTGGCGCTGGCCGCCCGAGAGCTTGACGCCGCGCTCGCCCACGTGGGCGTCGTAGCCGTGGTTGCCGCGCCAATCCTCCAGGATCGGAATGAACTCGTCGGCATGAGCGAGCCGCGCCGCAGCCACGATCTCGGCCTCGCTGGCGTCGGGGCGGCCGTAGCGGATGTTCTCGCGGATGGAGCGGTGCAGCAGGGAGGTGTCCTGGGTCACCACGGAGATTTGCGCGCGCAGGCTCTCCTGCGTCATCTGCGAGATGTCCTGGCCGTCGATCAGGATGCGGCCGCTCTCGAGATCGAAGAAGCGCAGCAGCAGATTGACCACGGTCGATTTGCCGGCGCCGGAGCGGCCGATCAGGCCGATCTTCTCGCCCGGCCGGACCGCGAGCGAAAACTCTTCCAAGACCCCGGTGTCGCGGCCATAGCCGAAGCGCACGTCCTCAAACGCAATGCGGCCCTCGCGCACCACCAGCGGCTGGGCGCCGGCCGCATCGATCAGCCGCAGCGGCTGCGCGATGGTCATCATGCCCTCCTGCACCACGCCGATATCCTCGAATATGTCGGTGATCTGAGTGGCGATCTGGCGCGACATGTTGGTCAGCTGCAGCGTCAGCGGCAGCACCATGGCGATGGCGCCGACCTCGACGGCGCCGTACCGCCACAGCGTGAGCGCCAGCGCGCCGGCGCCCACGATCAGCATGGCGTTGAGCAGGTTGAGCAGGGTCCCGAACGCGGTCATCAGCCGCTGAGCGGCGAGAAACCGCCCGGTATGGCGGTCGATGGCGTCGCGGATGTACAGGTCCTCGTCGCGCGGGCGGGCGAACAGCTTGACGGTGAGGATGTTGGTGTAGCTGTCGACGATGCGCCCCATCAGGGCCGAGCGCGCTTCCGAGTTCACCTTGGAGCGCTCGCGCATGCGCGGCACGAAATAGAGCAGCAGCCCGACATAGCCGGCGAACCACGCGAGGATCGGCACCGTCAGCCATAAATCGGCCGACGCCATCATGCCGATCGCGGTCAGCGCATAGACCAGAATGTACCACAGCGCGGTGACCGAAGCCGTGAGCGTCGAGCGCACCGCGGCTCCGGTCTGCATCACCCGGTTGGAGATGCGACCGGCGAAATCGTTCTGGAAGAATGCCCAGCTCTGGCGCACCACGTGCCAATGCGCCTGCCAGCGGATCAGGCCGGTGAACGGCGCCGCGATCGCCTGGTTGACGATGAGATAGCGCGCCAGCGCCACGCAAGGCCGCGCCACCAGCACCACCAGTCCCATGCCGGCGAGCATCGGCCAGGTGACGGCGAGGAAGCGATCGGGCGGAACCGTGGTCACCAGCGTGACGATGCGGCCCATGAACCAGGGTACCGCGCTGTCGGTCAGCGCCTGCAGCATCTCGATCACGAACAGGGCGACGAACAGCCATCTCGCCTGGCGGGCGAAATGCCAGAAGAACGCGAGGAGCCCGGCCGGCGGCTCCGGGTGCTCCGGAGGGTCGGTCGGCCGCAGCAGTCTTTCGAACAGAGCGAACATGGTGAGGCAAACGTTCCGGCGCCTTGAGCGCATGGGTTAGCCTTGTCCGCAAAGCGGTGCAAGGCGGTGCGCCGGCAACGCGGATTGTTGGGGCTAAGGAGAAATCCGGGCGACCTGCATCGCAAGCCAAGGGTCGGATCGAGCTCGCACGCAACAATTCCTGCGGCGGCGAGAACGATCGGCGCTGCCTGTGAGACGGCTTCAGCGCCGCCCGCGGGCGCTCCTGGCGAGAACGAGGCCGGTCATGCCGATCAGCCACAGCGCGACCAACCCGCCGGCCGCGAGGCCCGCGGTATCCGGGCTGGTGACATCGCCCGCGACATCGGCGCGAGCGAGCCCGATCGACACCGCGGTGGCGACGATCAGGGTCGACAAAGCGAGCGTCACGGTGGCGATCAGCTGGACCAGAGCGACCGGCTTGAGCTGCGGCTCCGCCGCGTCGAGGGCCTGATCCGTGGCGTGGGCATCGGGCTGCTTGCGCATGATCAATCTCCGCGAATCGGTATCGGCAGGCCTCGCCGGAAGCGGTCGAGAGAGCCGTATTGCTGGTGTTGCTGGTATGAGGTTGCCTGCGATAGCGGGCGGGGGTTCGGCCGGACTAAGGCGGCACCGGTGACGAATGAGGGCCATTTCGTGATTATGGTTAGCGAAGCGTTAACGCTGCAACGATTTGCCGCGCACTGTGGCGCGCCGGGCACAGCCGCAACGTCATTCCGCCGCCACGTCGGCCGGCTGCTGCTCCATACGTACATATCCGGGCTGCGCCGCCATGCGGTCGAGCCAATCGCCGACCGCCGGAAAGGCGGTGAGATCGAAATCGCATTCATGCGACAAGTGCGTATAGGCGTAGAGCGCGATGTCGGCCACGGTGTAGCGATCGGCGGCGAAGAAGCGGTGCTGCTTCAGGTGATTTTCCATGATCCGGAGCGCCCGGTAGCCCTGCTCCATCCAGTCCTCGAGGGCATGCTGCTGCAGCTCGCGGCCGCCCTTGACCAGAGCCAGCCAGAAATAGGCCGCCCCAATATTGGGTTCGAGGCTGTGCTGCTCGAAGAACATCCATTGCAGCGCCTCCGCCCGCGAAATTCGGTCATCGGCTGCCAGCGCCGAGCCGCCCGCGACGTACCAGAGGATAGCGTTCGATTCGGCGATATGGCGTCCCGGCGCGACCTCCAGCAGCGGCACTTGGCCGCTCGGATTCTTGGCCAGAAACTCCGGGGTCCGGCTTTCGCCGCGCAAGATGTCAACCTCGACCAAGCGATAAGGAATGCCGAGCTGAGCCAGCGCCAGCCGCACCTTGTAGCTGTTGCCCGATCGCTGCATCGAATAGAGCGTATACATTGCGTCCCCGTCGGCCCTTGGGCCCTTCCTGGGCTGCCGCCCGGATCATGCTGTAAGCGTCGACCGCCGCCGTCCTGTGACACGACCGCGGCAATGTGGTGACGCCCCACGCACGATTGAGTCGCAACATAGGCGAGGTGCTGCCACCCCGCGATCACAACATCGACAGATAAGGAAATTGCCGGTGGGGCCGGCGCCTTGGCAGATTCTTGCCGCCCCGGCGCCGCTCGCAGCAGGGCGCCGTCGCGGGCCGCCCGGGTGGAGCGCCCCCGGGCATGCGCCGCGGCCGGTTTTTTCCGGATAGTCGCGTTTTTGGACGGAAAGCTGATTCCACTTTTGCTGAAAATGCATTAGGACCCACGGGCACGAATTGCCCCGATCGGAGATACCCATGGCCTTCCTCGCGGACTCGCTCAAGCGCATCAAGCCGTCTGCCACCATCGCGGTGACCGACAAGGCCCGGGCGCTCAAGGCGGCCGGCCGCAACGTCATCGGGCTGGGGGCGGGGGAGCCGGATTTCGACACGCCCGACAACATCAAGCGCGCCGCCATCAAGGCGATCGAGCGCGGCGAGAGCAAGTACACCAATATCGACGGCATCGCCGAGCTCAAGGCGGCGATCGCGCGCAAGTTCAAGCGCGAGAACGGGCTCGACTACAAGCCGTCCCAGATTACGGTCGGCGCCGGCGGCAAGCAGGTGCTGTACAATGCCCTGATGGTGACGCTCAATCCGGGCGACGAGGTGATCGTCCCGGCGCCCTATTGGGTGAGCTATTACGACATCGTGATGCTCGGCGGCGCCACGCCGGTGATCGTCGAGACCAGGCCCGAGCACGGCTTCAAGATGAAGCCGGAGGCGCTGGAGAAGGCGATCACCCGCAACACCAAGTGGCTGATCTTCAACTCGCCCTCGAACCCGACCGGGGCGGCCTACAGCCGTGCGGAGGTCAAGGCCATCACCGACGTGCTGGTCAAGCACCCGCACGTCTGGCTCCTGACCGACGACATGTACGAGCACCTAGTCTACGACGATTTCAAGTTCTTCTCGCCCGCGCAGGTCGAGCCGGCGCTGTACGAGCGCACCCTCACCCTCAACGGCGTGTCCAAGGCCTATTGCATGACCGGCTGGCGCATCGGCTATGCGGGCGGGCCCGAGATGCTCATCAAGGCGATCGCCACCCTGCAGTCGCAGTCCACCACCAACCCGAACGCCATCGCGCAATGGGCCTCGGTCGAGGCGCTGGACGGGCCGCAGGATTTCATCGCCGAGCACAACAAGGTGTTCAAGGAGCGCCGCGATCTCTGCGTCTCGATGCTCAACCAGGCGAGTGGGCTGCATTGCCTCAAGCCGGAGGGTGCCTTCTACGTCTATCCGACCTGCGACGGCGCCATCGGCAAGACCGCCGCGTCGGGCAAGCGGCTCGCCTCCGACGAGGACTTCGTGACCGAGCTGCTGGAGCAGGAAGGCGTGGCGGTGGTGCAGGGCACGGCGTTCGGGCTCGGTCCGGCGTTCCGGATCTCCTATGCGACCAAGACCGCGGACCTGGAGGAGGCCTGCCGCCGCATCCAGCGGTTCTGCGGCAGCCTGCGGTAAAGGTGCCGTGCCGGGGCCGGAAGCCGGCGCGGTTTCTGTTTCCCGCAAATGCAAAACCGCTCTAGAATAAGTTGGGTCCCGGTCGGGACCCGTCGGGCGGCTATGGCCGAACGAACCGAAGCACGGGAGGGGTAAATGCGTCGAGCTTTCACGGGGGCCTCGATCACCGGGGCCTTGATTCTGGCGCTGGCCGCGATGTCTTTGAGTGCGCAGACCGCGCAGGCGCAGCGGATTCGGACCGGCGTTCTCAATTGCGACGTGTCAGCCGGCATCGGCCTCATCATCGGCTCGCAACGTTCGGTGAACTGCCTGTTCACGCCCGACCTGGGAGGTCCGCAAGAGGGCTATTTCGGCACCATCTCGAAACTGGGCCTGGACATCGGGATCACCGGCGGCGGCGTGATGGTCTGGGGCGTGTATGCGGACACCTCCCGGGGCTACGGATTCCTGGCCGGCGACTATGCGGGTGCCAGCGGCGAGGTGACGATCGCGGCCGGCCTCGGCGCCAATGTGCTGGTGGGCGGCTCGAACCGCACCGTCGCTTTGCAGCCGGTGTCGCTCACCGGCCAGGTCGGCCTCAATCTCGCGCTCGGGGTCGCCAATCTCAGCCTGCGGCCCGCGCGCTGAGGCGCAGCGGAGTCCGGCGCGCTGAAGCGATCCCTCCTTGCTTTGTGGCGGCTGCCCGTTCGGCAGCCGCTTCGCGCGTGCGGTCCGAGTTCCGGCCGTGCCCCCGATCGGGCATCGCCGCCCCTTGCCAATCCCCCCTTCGGCCTGAAACGATGTCCTTGAAGGTCTCTGACAAGGCCGGGTCAGGTCGGTTTGGGAGGCAGTCATGGCACAGAACGACACACGAGCCGCGGGTCCACGGTGCATTGCGCTGATGGGCCCGTTTCAGAGCGGCAAGACCACGCTGCTCGAGGCGATCCTGGTGCGCAGCGGCGCGATCTCGCGCCTGGGCACGGTCGAGGCCGGCACCACGGTCGGCGATTCCAGCCAGGAATCGCGTCATCACAGCATGAGCGTCGAGCTGTCGGTGGCGACCACCAATTTCATGGGCGACAGCTACACTTTCATCGATTGCCCCGGGTCGGTCGAGTTCATCCACGACATGCGTGCCGTGCTCCCCTTCATCGATGCGGCCGTGGTGGTGTGCGAGGCCGACGAGAAGAAGGTGCCGCAGCTGCAGCTGATCCTGCGCGAGCTGGAAGATCTGAAGATCCCGCATTTTCTGTTCCTCAACAAGATCGACAAGGCCGACAAGCGCATCCGCGACACGGTGAGCTTCCTGCAGCCGGCCTCGCGGGTACCGCTGCTGCTGCGCCAGATCCCGATCTGGTCCGGCGAGATCATCACCGGCTTCACCGATCTCGCGCTCGAGCGGGCCTTTGTCTACAGGGAGCACGCGCCCTCCGAGATCATCGAGCTCACCGGCGACGAGCTCAACCGCGAGAAGGATGCGCGCTTCAGCATGCTGGAGACGCTCGCCGATCACGACGACCAGCTGATGGAGCAATTGCTCGAGGACATCCCGCCACCGCGCGACAAGATTTTCGACGACCTCACCAAGGAGCTGCGCGACGGGTTGGTTTGCCCGGTCCTGATCGGCACCGCGACCCGCACCAACGGTGTGCTCCGCCTGCTCAAGGCGCTGCGTCACGAGGCCCCGACGGTCGAGCGGACCATCGCGCGGCTGAGCCTGGAGGCCGGCAGCGATCCGATCGCCGCCGTGATCAAGACCTTCCACACCGCCCACGGCGGCAAGATGTCGGTGGTGCGGGTGCTCAACGGCCAAGTCGGCGACGGCACCACCTTCATCACCCCCGAGCGCGAGGCCGGGCGGGTCGCCGGCGTGTTCAAGCTCATGGGCCCGGGCAGCGAGAAACGCGGGCCCGCGCATCCCGGCGAGACCGTCGCGCTCGGCAAGCTCGAGCACGCCAATACCGGGGACACGCTGACCGCTGGCAAGCAGGCCTATCGGCAGCTCGCCCGCGTCACCGCCTTGCCGCCGGTGCTCGCCATCGCCGTCTCCGCCAAGGAACGCAAGGACGACGTCAAGCTCGGCCAAGCCCTCACCCGCCTGCTGGAGGAAGACCCCTCGCTCACGGTCGTTCACAATCCCGAGGCCCATGAGGTGGTCATGTGGGGTCAGGGCGAGATGCATCTGCGGGTGGCGACCGAGCGGCTGGCCGATCGTTTCGGCGTGCCGATCGTCACCCGCAAGCCGACGGTCGGCTATCGCGAGACCATCAAGAAGGGCATCGTGCAGCGCGGGCGGCACAAGAAGCAGTCCGGCGGCCACGGCCAGTTCGGCGACGTGGTGCTCGACATCAAGCCGCTGCCGCGCGGCGCCGGCTTCGTGTTCACCGAGGAGATCAAGGGCGGGGTGGTGCCGCGCAACTACATCCCGTCGGTGGAGGAGGGCGTCATCGATGCCCTCAAGCACGGACCGCTCGGGTTCCCGGTGGTCGACGTCGCCGTCAAGCTGATCGACGGCTCTTACCACACGGTCGATTCCTCCGACATGGCGTTCCGTATCGCCGGCCGCCTGGGCCTGGTCGAGGGGCTGCCGCAGTGCAATCCGGTACTGCTCGAGCCGATCCATCAGGTCGAGATCGTCTGCCCCTCGGAAGCTACCGCCAAGATGAACGCCCTGATGGCGGGCCGGCGCGGGCAGATCCTCGGTTTCGATACCCGCACCGGCTGGGACGGCTGGGACGTGGTGCGGGTGCAGATGCCGGAGGCGGAGGTCGGCGACCTGATCGTGGAGGTGCGCTCGGCCACCGCCGGGGTCGGCAGCTTCACCGCCAAGTTCGACCATATGGCGGAGCTCACCGGCCGCAATGCCGAGCAGATCGTGGCGGCCCGCAAGGCGGCGGCCGCCTGATCGGCGCGGCGGCCGGTGCGGCTCGGCATCCCGGCGGCCGACCCACGGCTTCCGTGCCGGGAGTCGATCCGGTATCCTGAGCTGCGGTTTGCCCTCGGCGAGTTGCCATCGACCGTTTGCGGCAGGCGCGGTGGCCGGATCCAAATCGGGCCGGACCGTCTCGTTCTTTTGCCGGTTGCCGCACCTGTGACTTGCGGGTGAACGGATCGCCGCGTAGTGCAGAGCAGCCCAGCTGGAGGATCGCCCAATGCATGTCATTCGCCGCCGCGGATGGGAAATTCCGGAGCATCACGCCACCCCGGAGCATCTGTTCCTCGATCGCCGCGCCTTCCTGGCGGCGACCGGTGCCGCGATTGCGTTGTCGCCGTCCCTCGCCATGGCGCAACGCGCCGCGGACGTGCCGGATCCGACCACCGACCTCTATCCGGTCAAGCGCAACGAGAAATTCGTGCTCGATCGTCCCGTCACGGACGAGAAGATCAACACCAACTACAACAATTTCTACGAGTTCGGCACCTCCAAGCAGATCACCCGCAACGCCCAGGCGCTCAAGCTGCGTCCCTGGACGGTCAAGATCGACGGCATGGTGGAGAAGGCGCAGGAGATCGGCCTCGACGACCTGATCCGCAAGATGCCGCTGGAGGAGCGGCTCTATCGCCACCGCTGCGTCGAGGCCTGGGGCATGGCGGTCCCATGGTCGGGGTTTCCGCTGGCCAAGCTGGTCGAGCTGGCGAAGCCCCTGTCCTCGGCGAAATATCTCAGGATGGAGACCTTCCTGGATACCAGCGTGGCGCCGGGGCAGAAGCAGACTTGGTACCCCTGGCCCTATACGGAGGGCCTGACCATGGCGGAGGCCACCAACGATCTCGCCTTCCTGGTCACCGGCGCCTACGGCAAGCCGGTGTCGAAATCGCAGGGCGCACCGCTGCGGCTGGCGGTGCCGTGGAAATACGGCTTCAAATCGGTCAAGTCGATCACCCATTTCAGCTTCACCGACCAGCGGCCCAAGACCTATTGGGAGGCGCTGCAGGCGTCGGAATACGGCTTCTGGGCCAACGTCAATCCGCAGGTACCGCATCCGCGCTGGAGCCAGGCGAGCGAGATGCTGATCGGGGTGGGCGAGCGGCGTCCGACCCTGCTGTTCAACGGCTACGCGGAGTTCGTCGCCGGCATCTACAAGGGATTGGAGAACGAGCGCTTGTGGGCGTGAGGCGGGTGGCGCTGCAGGGCTGACCGAAGGCGAGGATCAAGATGCTCGACGATAGTGTCCTGCGTCTACGATGATCAGCCCGCGTAGCCTTTCGTTTCATGGCGGGCGCCCATCCTCTCCGGCGCCGGAACTGCGGCGCGTGCCGATGCCATGATAGTCCATCTGAACGGTTGGCCGGGCGTGGGCAAGAAGACGATCGGCTCCGTGCTGGCCAGGAAACTTCGCGCACGGTTCATTCATAATCATTTGTTGCACGATGTCGCCATAGTCCGCGCTGGCCTGGACGGCTCTGATCGATGGCCTTTGTACGAGAAGGTTCGGGAGGCGGCCTATGCGAGCCTGTGCCGTCGTCCCGTCTCCGAGACGTTCGTGATGACGAATGGGCTGTGCAAGAACATGCCGCGTGAGCTGGAGGCGTGGCGGCATGTCGTCGACCTTGCCGTCGCTCGCAAGGTTCCCTTGGTCCCGGTGGTCCTCGAAGCCGCGCCCGAGGAGATCGTCCGTCGCGTTCAGAGCGCTGAGCGGGCAGGCAAGAAATTGACCGACCCGGCCACGCTACGGAACATCCTGGCCGCCGACACGATTCAGCATCCCGCGGTAGCCGAATTGCTGGTTCTCGACGTGACTGACCTCGAGCCGGAGGACGCCGCGACGCGAATCGAGGCTCATCTCGCTGCCATAAAATCATGTCTGGATCCCGCCAGTCTCGGGCACCTGCAACTGCGCTGATCCCGGACAATTTCGTTTTTGCCTCGCCCAGCCAACCTCGGCACAACGCTCTGGCGCGGGCGGCGCGGTAGCGTTTAAGATCAACCAAAACGTGCCATACGACCGGGAGGAATGGATGCTCAACCGCTCTGAAAGCCGCGCCTTTGCTTTCGCCGCCGCCACGCTCGCAGCGCTCGGGTCCATGCTGGTCGCTCCGGCGCCCGTCTCGGCGCAATCGGGCGCGCCGATCAGGATCGGCTACAGCATGGCGCTGACCGGCGGGCTCGCCCCCAACGGCAAGTCGGCCCTGCTGGCGCAGAAGATCTGGGAGCAGGACGTCAACGCCAAGGGCGGGCTCTTGGGGCGTCCCGTCAAGCTCGTCTACTACGACGACAAGAGCGCCCCCGCCGAGGTGCCTACGATCTACACCAAGCTGCTCGACGTCGACAAAGTCGACCTTTTGATCGGGGCCTATGCGACCGCCCAGCTGGCGCCGGCAATGCCGATCGTCATCGCGCGCAAGAAGCTGCTCATCGGCTTGCTCGGCCTCGCGGTCAACAGCGAGTTCGACTACCCGAACTATTTTGCGATGATTCCGTCCGGGCCGGTTCCCAAGCCGGCCTTCACCAAGGATTTCTTCGCGTTGGCGATGGCGCAGAATCCAAAGCCCCAGACAGTGGCAATCGTGGCGGCCGACCAGGAATTCTCCAACAACGCATCCGACGGCGCGCGCGATACCGCCAAGGGCCTGGGTCTCAAGATCGTCTATGACAAGACCTATCCGCCCTCCACCACCGATTTCAGCCCGATCGTGCGCGCCATCCAGGCGACCAATCCGGACTTGGTGGTGGTGTGCTCCTACCCGCCCAACTCGGTCGGTATCGTGCGCGCCGTCAACGAGATCGGCTTCAAGCCCAAGATGATCGGCGGCGCCATGGTGGGGCTGCAGGCCACCGCCATCAAGACCCAGCTCGGGCCTCTGCTCAACGGTTGGACCAATTACGATTTCTGGCTGCCGGTGCCGAAGATGCATTTCGCCGGCGTCGACGAGCTGATGAAGACCTATCAATCCAAAGCGCAGGCGGAAGGCGTCGACCCGCTCGGCTACTACATGGCACCCTGGGCCTATGCCCAGCTGCAGGTTCTGCAGCAGGCGGTCGAGGCGACCAAAAGTCTCGACGACGCCAAGCTGGCCGAGCACATCCGCACCCACACCTTCCAGACCGTGGTCGGTGATGTGAAGTTCG
The DNA here is from genome assembly GCA_963721005.1 of uncultured Alphaproteobacteria bacterium. Taxonomy (GTDB): domain Bacteria; phylum Pseudomonadota; class Alphaproteobacteria; order Rhizobiales; family Xanthobacteraceae; genus VAZQ01. The sequence goes on from CAVRHR010000004.1 coordinate 962,241, forward strand.
GCGCCAAGGGCGAATGGGCGCAGTCGCGCGTGCTGCAGGTGCAGTTCCAGAACGTGAAAAGCGGCGATGTGGATCAGTTCCGGGACGTCTCCACCCAGGTGGTGGTGGCGCCGACGGCCGACGAATCCGGCAAGCTGATCTATCCGTACGAGAAGGCGAAATGAGTGTTCGCGGGCGCGGCCGCTTCTACACGAAGCGCGGGATCGGTCCGTCCTGCGGAGTGGCGCGGTCCGAGAGGTCGAAGAAGACCTCGTCCAGGTAGCACCAGCCCCAGCCTTCGGGCGGATCATAGCCCTCGATGATAGGGTGGCGGGTCGCGTGGAAGTGCTTGCTGGCGTGACGGTTGGGCGAGTCGTCGCAGCAGCCGACCTGCCCGCAGGTCCGGCACAGGCGCAAATGCACCCACGGCGAGCCGATCTTCAGGCACTCCTCGCATCCGCGCGCGCTCGGCCGCACCACCCGGATGGTGTCGAGGTGACTGCAGGTTTTGGTCATCGGGTCTCCTGGCCAATCATTGCTTTACCGTCACCGCCTGCGTGCCCGAGGCGGACAAGAAGGCGTGCAGGGCCGCCACCACCTGGGCGCCCTCGCCGACCGCCGCGGCGACCCGCTTGACCGAGCTCGCCCGGACGTCGCCGATGGCGAACACGCCCTGCCGGCTCGTCTCCAATGGGCGGCGACCGTCGCCGGCGTCCGCGCCGGTCAGCACGAATCCTTTGGGATCGAGCGCCACGCCCGATCCGGACAGCCAATTGGTGTTCGGCTCCGCCCCGATGAACAGGAACAGGTGGCGAATCGGCCGCCGTATCTCGTCTCCGGTCGGGCCGCGCCAGTGCACCGCCTCGAGCATCCCGTCATGGCCCTCCAGCCCGCTGATCTGGGCTTGCATCACCACCTCGACATTGGAAAGTCCCCTGATGCGATCGATCAAGTAACGCGACATGCTGGCTTCCAGGCTCGGCCCGCGTACCAGGAGCCAGACCTTGGCGACCTGGCTCGCCAGATAGACCACGGCTTGGCCGGCCGAGTTGCCGGCCCCCACCAGCGCCACCTCCTGCCCGGCGCAGAGCTTTCCTTCGAGCGGCGATGCCCAATAATGCACGCTGGTGGACTCGAATGCTTCCAGGTTTGCGACCGGCGGCCGCCGATAGCGCGCGCCGCCCGCGATCACCACCGCGCGGGCGCTGACCCGCTCGTTGTTGGAGAGCCGCAACGCGAAGCGACCCGCATCGGAGGCGCCCGCGGGCGCGAGCGCGATCACCTCGTCCGGGATCGCCATCTCGACCCCGAATTTCTGCGCTTGATTGTAGGCGCGCGCCATCAGGGCGATGCCGGTGATGCCGGTCGGGAAGCCCAGGTAGTTCTCGATGCGGGCCGAGGCGCCGGCCTGGCCCCCGAACGCGCGACAGTCCAGCACCAGGACCGAGAGCCCTTCCGAGCCGGCGTAGACCGCGGTGGCGAGGCCGGCCGGTCCGGCGCCCACCACCACGACATCATAAAGTCGGTCGGGATCGATCGACCGCACCAGCCCGATGCAGCGGGCGAGCTCGGTCTCGCTCGGATTGCGCAGCAGCTGGCCGCCCGGGCACAGCACGATCGGCAGCTGGCCGGGGTCGATATGGAAGCGCTCGACCAGCGCCTTCGCCTCCGGGTCGGTCTCGGGATTGAGCCGCTGATGCGGATGGCCGTTGCGGCGCAGGAAGCCTTCCAGACGAAGCACGTCGCCGTTCTCGACGCGGCCCACGATCACCGGTCCGCCGGCCCCGGTCTCCAAGAGGCCCATGCGGCGCAGGATCAGGGCGCGCATGATCCGCTCGCCCAGCTCCGCCTCCGCCACTAGCAAGGCGCGCAGCCGGTCCGGCCGGATGATCAAGGCTTCCACCGGCTCCTGCGCATACGCGTCCACCAGTACCGGCCGCCCCGCCAGTTGCGCGAGCTCGCCCATGAACTCGCCGATTCCATGGGTCACGATCAGGGCGCGGCGGCCTGACTCGTCGTGCTGGGTGATATCGACCTTGCCGGCCAGGATGATGGAGAGGCCGTCGCCGACCTCGCCGACCTTGGCCAGCGCCTGGCCCGCCGCATAGCGGCGGATCTCGCCGAACCGGCGCACCCGCTCGATCTCCTGATGCTCCAACGTGGGGAACATCTGGTGGCGTCGTGTCTCGATGATCGATTGCGTGGGCGCGGCCATGGCAGCTCGTGAACCGGAGCGGAAACGAAGATTGTATCACAGTCGGGAGGGCGCGCACGACACGCCTCACGCGTGCCGCCGCGAATGCCCGATTGCGCTCCGCGAAATTCCGTCCCGGGCGGCCAGATCGCCGGCGGGCTCTCTCTCCTGGGCCACCGCACACGCAAAGGAGCCCGGCCTGCCTGCCGGGCTCCTTGCGCTGGAATCGCCGCTCTCGCTGCAGCGTGACTGCCTCAATGATGCATGAAGAGAGCCAGGATTATGATGATCGGAAGCGGGACACCGAGAAGCCAGAGCAAAGCGCCTCTGCCAAAGCCCATCTGAAGTCTCCTCTAAGCCGGTTTTGTCTGGTCACTCAACGCCCACGCGGCCGCTGAGTTCCGATTCGCCGGCGCCAATTTTCCTTCAATTCACAGTCCCAGATAGAATTTCTTGATCAGCTCGTTGTTGTTGAGCTCCTGGGCCGAGCGTCCTTCGAACGCGATCTGGCCGTGCACGATCACGTAGCCGCGGTCGGCGATGCGCAGCGCCTGGGGGAAATTCTGCTCCGCCATCAGCACCGTGAGCTGGTAGCGCTCCTTGAGCTCCTTGATCTTGTCGATGGTGCGGCTCACCAGCACCGGGGCGAGCCCGACCGATGGCTCGTCGATCAGCAGGATGCGCGGCGCGCTCATCAGCGCGCGCGCGAGCGCCAGCATCTGCTGCTCGCCGCCGCTCATGCTGCCGGCGAGCTGGCTGCGGCGCTCGGCCAGCCGGGGAAACGCCTCGAAGCAGAACGCCAGGTTGGATTTGAGCCCGGCGCGCGCCTTCTTGCGGAAGGCGCCGAGCAGCAGATTCTCCCGCACGCTCAGGCGCGGAAACAGCCGGCGGCCCTCCGGCACCAGCGCGATGCCGAGATCGACGATGTCCTCGGTCGAGCGGCCGACGAGCTCGTGGGTGACGCCGTCGATCTCGGCCGTGATGCGGCCCGCACACGGCGGCACGATGCCCATGATGCATTTCATCAGCGTGCTCTTGCCGTTGCCGTTGGTGCCGAGCAGCACCACGGTCTCGCCGGCATCGATCTTCATCGAGACGCGCTCGAGCACGCGCACCGACCCGTAGGCGGCGTCGATGCACTCGATGGCGATGCTATTGGCCAAGGTAGGCCCTCTCCACCTGCGGATCGCGGATCACCTCGTCGGGCGGGCCGTCCGCGATCTTGGCGCCTGAGACCAGCACCACCAGCCGCTGCGAGAACCGCATCACGGCGCGCATGATGTGCTCGATCAGGATGATGGTGACGCCGCGCTCGTTCAATCGGATCAGCAGCGCCACGATGTCGGCGACCTCGACCTGCGACAGGCCGGCCATGGCTTCGTCGGCGATCAGCAGCGTCGGGTCCGCCGCCATGGCGCGGGCGAGCTCGAGCTTGCGCATCTCCACCTGGGTGAGGTCGCGCGGCTGCCGGCCGGCCTTGTCGGCGAGCCCGACCAACGCCAGCAGATCGGCGCCGCGCGCCGAAAGCTCGGCGGCGGAAAGCCTGCTTCCTGGCCGCGCGTCGATGGCATAGAGCATCGGCACCAGCAGGTTGTCCGCCACCGAGAGGCTCGCGAACGGACGCGGCAGCTGAAAGCTGCGCGCGATGCCGCGCCGGGTGCGTGCATGGGTCGGCAGCCGGTCGAGGCGTTCCCCGGCGAACCGCACCGCGCCGCTGTCATGGGCGAGTGTCCCGCAGATGCAATTGACCAGCGTGCTCTTGCCCGACCCGTTAGGCCCGATGAGCCCGACGCGCTCGCCGCGCGCGACCGTCAGGTCGATGCCGTCGAGCGCGACGAATCCGCCGAAGCGCTTGCCCAGGCCGACGACCTCGAGCAGGGGCTCGCTCATGGGGCGCCCGTCCGTTTGGCCGGCAAGCGCTGGCGCACCAGCCCGACGATGCCGGTCGGCGCCACGACGACGAAGCCCACGAGCAGCAGCCCGACCGCCAGCAGGCCGAGCTCGGAGGATATGGTCACGCTCGCCCATTGCTGCAGGCTCGCCACCAGGAGGGCGCCCACCAGCGGTCCGACCCAGCTGGTGGTGCCGCCGATCATCGGCATGGCGATGGCGTTGACCGCATAGTCGAGAGCGAAGGCGGCCGACGGCTGGACATAGCCGATGTAGTAGGGGAACGGCGCCCCGGCCATGCCCATGAAGGCGCCGGAAAGCGTGGTGGCGATAAGCTTGAGGCGAAGCGTCGGCACGCCGGACGCCTCGGCGGCCAGCTCGTCGTCGCGGATGGCGGCGAAGCCGTAGCCCAGCCGCGAACGCTCGATGGTGCGGGCGGTGACGATCGCCACCACCGCCAGCGCCAGCATGAGCAGAAACAGGTAATGCACGTAATCGCCGATGAGCCACACGCTTTCAGGCCGGATCACATAGGCGCCGCGGGCGCCCCCGACATAGCTCCAGTTCACCACCAGGGTCTGCAGCACGACCGCGAGCGCCAAGGTGGCGATGGCGAAGAACGCGCCGCGCAGCCGCAACGCCAGATAGCCCATGCCGAGCCCGGCCAGCCCCGACACCAGGCCGCCGAGCCCCATCAGCAGCGGAATCGGCAGCGGATAGAGCTTGTGGAAGAACACAGTTGCATAGGCCCCGAGCGCGAAGAAGGCGGCGGAGCCGAAATTCACGTAGCCGGTATAGCCGCCCAGAATGTTCCAGGCCTGCGCCAGCACGATGTATTGCAGCACCACATAGCCGGCGAAGAACGCATAATCGTTGCCTACGAGGCTGACGGCGCCGAACACGCCGGCCGCGACTGCGGCGCAGATCAGGAAGAAGATCCAGAAGCGCACGATCGGCTGTCCTAACGTCCGAGCAGGCCGGCGGGGCGCAAAGCCAGCGTCATAAGCAGAAAGCCGAATGCGACCGCCGGCGCCCAGGAAGGGCCGTAGAACGTCGAGGTGAGGCTCTCGACGATGCCGACCAGCATGGCGCCGATCAGGGTGCCGGGCAGGCTGCCGAGGCCGCCGAGCACGCAGATGGCGAAGACGCGGCCGATATATTCGCGCCCGATCGACGGCTCGACCGGCTGAATGACGATGAGCAGCGCGCCCGCGATCGAGGCGGTGGCGATCGAGATCGCGAAGGCGGTGCGCTTGATCCGCGTCGGCGAGCACGCCATCAGCCGCAGCGCCAGCGGATCCTGCGCCGCCGCCATGATGGCGCGTCCGGTGAAGGTGCCGGAGAGGAAAGCCTGCAGCCCCAGGAACACCGCCAGCGAGACCAGGCAGGGCACCAGCATGCGCAGCGGCAGATCGACGACGCCCAGATGCAGACTTGGTCCGATATAGGGCGCCTCGACATAGCGGTAGTCGACCCCGAAGGCGAGGATCAGCACGACCTCGGTGATGAACAGCAGGCCGAAGAAGAAGGCGAGACCGCGCAGCGATTCCTGCCCGAACCGCTCGAACGCCGCGTGGTAGATCCGATAGACCAGCTCGCCCAGCGCATAGAACGCCGGCAGCACGATGATGCTCGCCGCGATCGGATCGATCCCGAGCCGGGAGTTGAGGATATAGGCGATGTAGGAGCCGAGGATGATGAAAGCCGGATGCGCGATGTTGACAATGTCGAGAATGCCGAACGAGATCGACACTCCGACGGTCACGGCGGCGTAGAAGGCGCCCAGCATCAGTCCGGCCACCACGGCGTTGAGCAACAGTTCGGTCGGAATGTCCATTCGTGGCCTTCTCGCCCCGCAACCGTCAGGGCATGCATATTCTGCGTTGTCCCGGCCAAGACCGCCGCGGCGGTCGCAGAGCCGGGACCCATATCCCGTGCCCTTTCGATCGGCTGCGGCGTATGGGTCCCCGCTTTCGCGAGGACGACCTCAATCCCTTGGCCGGAGATGCCGGTGGCCCGCCGTCACACTTTCAGGCGCACCTTGTCGGGAACGGGCAGCGGCTTGTTGGCGCTGTCGAGGAACTCGACAGTGCAGAAGATCAGCTCGCTGTCGCCGATGTTCTCCAGATCGTGCACCTTGAAATGACCGCCCGCATGGGTCTCGTGGCGGGTCTCGCCGGCCGCGTAGGTGTGCTCGACCGTGCTGCCGTCGTCCATATGGGCGCGGGCGCGGCCGGAAGTCAGCACCGACCAGAAATAGTCAAGCACATGGCGGTGGAACCCCATTCGCTCGCCCGGCTTCAGGCGGATGTGCCAGACTCGCACCCGGTCGCTCTCCGAGGCCAGCCGCTGACCGACGCAGCCATTGGGGCTCTGGCGCTCGCGCTCGAACTCGGCGGTGATCTCGGGCGGCCAGGGGGTGCGTGCAGACTGCACCGGCGTCTTGTCCAACGTGGTCAGGGCCATGGCATTCCTCCTTGAGCCTGTTCGGGTTGCGGCGATATTAGCAAGTTTTGCCCGTTCGCAAACGTGGGGATCGGCACCTTGGCCAAATCGGGTGAACGCCGCGCGGTGATCATCGGCGGCTCCATGAGCGGCCTGTTCGCCGCCACGCTGTTGGCCCGCGCCGGCTGGCATGCCGACATCTACGAGCGGGCCGAGGCCGAGCTCAGCGGTCGCGGCGCCGGTATCGTGACCCACGCGGCCATGCGCACGGTGCTGCGTGCCGCCGGTTGCGACCCGAGCCGAGATCTCGGCATCGAGGTAACGGGCCGCAAGACGCTCGACCGGGCCGGCGGCCTGATCGGCCGCCATGCCTGCCCGCAGACGCTCACCTCCTGGGACCGGGTGTTTCGCATGTTGCGGGAGCAGCTCCCGCCGCAGCGCTACCACCTCGGCAAGGAGCTGCGGCGCATCGCCCCGTCCGCCGGCGGCGTGGTGGCGCATTTCGCCGACGGCACGGCGGTGGATGCCGAGCTCATAGTGGGGGCGGATGGGTTCCGCTCCGGCGTACGGGCGCAGATTCTCCCGGACGTCAGGCCGGTCTATGCCGGCTATGTGGCGTGGCGCGGGCTGGTCGCCGAAAGCGAGCTGTCGCCCGCCGCGCATGCGGAGCTGTTCGATGCCCTGGTATTCTGCCTGCCGCCGGGCGAGCAGTGCCTGAGCTATCCGGTGGCCGGGCCCGACAACGATCTGCGGCCCGGCCACCGGCGCTGCAATTTCGTCTGGTACCGGCCGGCGCCCGAAGCAACCGAGCTGCGCCGCCTGCTCACGGACGCAGCCGGTCACATCCATGCGCTCGGGATTCCGCCGCCGCTGGTGCGTCGCGAGGTCATCGCGGAGTTGCGCGAAGCCGCGCGGGCGCTGCTGCCGCCGCAGCTCGCCGAGGTGATCAACCTGACGGCGCGGCCATTCCTGCGGCCGATCTACGAGGTCGAGACGCCCCACATGGCGCGCGGCCGGGTCGCGCTCCTGGGCGATGCCGCGTACCTCGCCCGGCCGCATGTGGCGGCCGGCGTGACCAAGGCGGCGCAGGACGCCATGGCGCTCGCGGACGCGCTCCAGTCGAACAATGAGATCGATAGCGCCCTCACCCAATTCGAGGCCGCCCGCATGGGCATCAACCGGCAGGTGATGCAGCGCGGCCGCGATCTCGGCAGCTATCTGCAGCCGCATCCGGCGGGCGCGCGGGCGCGCCGCAATGCCGCGCTGCACGGCACGCCGCAGGCGGTGATGAGCGAGATCGCGGTGCTGGATTTTCTACGGGCATGAAGACCCGGTGCCGCGGCTCTTTCGGGGAGGGCACGAACCCGATAGCTTGCACGTACCGAGTGTGCCGCCGGGAGAAATCCATGAAGCTCATACGCCGCCGATTTCTGCAGCTGGCCGCGGGCGCGGCCGTGCTGCCTTCGGTCCCGCGCATCGCCAGGGCGCAGGCCTATCCGGCGCGGCCGGTGCGATGCATCGTCGGCTATGCGGCCGGCGGCGGCACCGACATTTTCGTTCGCCTGATGGGGCAATCGCTTTCCGAGCGGCTCGGCCAACCTTTCGTCGTCGAGAACCGCGCCGGCGCCGCCGGCAACATCGCCACCGACTTGGTCGTTCGCGCGCCGGCCGACGGCTATATGCTGCTCGGAACCGACGCGGCTGCCGCCATCAACGCGACGCTCTACGACAACCTGAATTTCAATTTCATCCGCGACATCGCGGTCGTCGGCATGATCCGCGGCCCCCTGGCCGTGATGGTGCATCCTTCCGTTCCGGCCAAGACGATCCCCGAGTTCATCGCCTACGCCAAGGCCAATCCGGGCAAGATCAGCATGGCGTCGGCCGGCACCGGCAATCCGACCCACTTGGCCGGCGAGTTGTTCAAGGTGATGACCCACGTCGAGATGACGCATGTGCCCTATCGGGGTGCCGGGCCGGCGATCACCGATCTGCTCGGCGGGCAGGTTCAGGTCTATTTCGGCAGCATTCCGGCCGCGATCGAGCATATCCGGGTCGGCAAGCTGCGCGTGCTGGCGGTGACGACCTCGACGCGTTTCGCGGAGCTGCCCGACGTCCCGATCGTGGCGGATTTCGTGCCGGGCTACGAGGCGAGCCAATGGTTCGCCCTCGGCTTGCGCAAGAACTCGCCTGCCGAGATCGTCGACCAGCTCAACCGCGAGGTCAACGCCATTCTGACCGAGCCCAAGATGAAGGCGCGGCTCGCCGATCTCGGCACCACGGCGTTCCCCGGCTCGCCCGCCGATCTGGCAAAGTTCGTCGCCGAGGAGACCGAGAAGTGGGGCAAGGTGGTCAAGGCCTCGGGCGCCAAGCCGGAGTGATCCGCTATTTGCGGGGCGAGGTCCGGGTCTTCTGCGTCTTCCTCCGCCTCACGCCGGCTCTCGCTTCCAGCACCGCGCACACCGAGGCGGTATCGTCCGGGCCGTGGCCGGTGGCGAGCGCGGCGTCATAGATCGGTTGCGTGGCGCTGAACAGCGGGGTCGGGCAGCCGAGCGCGGCGGCGAAGGCGCCGATCACCTGCATGTCCTTCTGCCAGAGCGCCACTTTCATGGTGGGATCGTCATAGCGGTTGCGCACCATCATGGGGCCGCGCAGCTCGAAGATGCGCGAGTTGCCGGCGCCGCTGCGCACCATGTCGTAGACGGTCTGTGGCGCCAGCCCGGCCTTCATGCCCAGTACCATGGCCTCGGCGGCCGCCACGTTGTTGATGGCGACCAGGAGGTTCGCCACATATTTCATGCGGCTGCCGTTGCCGAGCGCGCCGAGATCGTGGGCCGAGCGCGCGAAGCCGGCAAACACCGGGCGCAGCCGCCTGATGGTTTTGGTATCCCCGCTGGCATAGACCACGATGTCGCGGGTCTTGGCTTGCGCGCCGGTGCCGCTGATCGGGCAGTCGAGCATGATGTGGCCGGCCGCCGCCAGGACGCGCGCGGCCTCGAGCTTGTCGGCAAGCGTAAAGGTGCCGGCCTCGATGATCGCCAGCGGACGAACGGCCGCGCCCGCGATGGCGGCGACGGTCGCGGCCAGCGTGGCCGGATTGGGCAGGCTGATGATGATGGTTCGCACCGCGCCGGCGAGCGCGCCGGCATCCGCCGCCATCGCGACGCCGGCCCGGGCGAGCGCCCGCCGCCGCGCCGGATCGATGTCGTAACCAAGCACGCGCCAGCCATCGGCGAGCAGGTTCCTGGCGAACGCGCCACCCATGATGCCGAGGCCGACGACGCCGACCGTGCCTTTTTTCCTCGCCGTGCCCATGAGTTCCCCGTGCGACGATGACGATCGTCGAGGCTACACATCGGCTGCGGTGGTCTTCAAGCCGGGTGCGTAATCCCGTATCGTTGCCCATGACTGCCGCGCGGCGGCATTTTCGGACGCCCTCCAGGGGACGCGAAGCGGGGCGTCATACCCTGGCGGCGAGGCCGGGGTGACAGGTCCAACAATTCGCTATAGTGATCTGGCCCGCAAAACCTTGGAGCCGCCAAAACTTGGAGCCGCCAAAACTTGGAGCCGCCATGTCATCCCTTACGCTCGCGCAAGCCAGTATCATTCTCGATGTCGCGCTCAAGACCGCGCGCGACGCCAAGTTCGCCCCGCTCTCGGTCGCCGTGCTGGACGCCGGTGGCCACCTGGTGGCGTTCAAGCGCGAGGACAAGTCGGGCATCCTGCGGTTCGAGATCGCCTTCGGCAAAGCCTGGGGGGCGCTCGGCATGGGCTTCGGGTCCCGCACGCTGGCCGGGCGGGTGAATCGTTCGCAGATGTTCTTTACCGCGCTGGCGGCCGCGAGCGATGGCCGTTTCGTGCCGGTGACCGGCGGCGTCCTGGTGCGGGACGCGGCGGGCGACGTCATCGGGGCGGTCGGCATCTCGGGCGATACCTCCGACAACGACGAGAAGTGCGCGGTCGCCGGCATCGCAGCGGCCAGTCTCAAGGCGGATCCGGGCGTCGACCCGACCTGACCACTGCCCCCTCCCATTCCCTCCCCCGCGCGCGGGGGAGGGTTGGGGTGGGGGTCAATTGACGCGGTTCGCCGCGCACCATCGAGGGGAAGAGGATTATGGGAGCGAATTTCGGCATCGCCGGCGTCGATTGGCAGCAGCGCGTCAACTGGGACCGGTTGCGGACCTACCGGACCGAGCGTGCCCGCGAGATGATGAAGAAGCACGGTCTCGGCGCCGTCCTGTGCATGTATGACGAGAACGTCCGCTACATCACCGGCACGCTGACGCCGGGCTGGAACCGGCTCAAGCCCGGGCTGCGCTACGCCATGCTGTGCGGCGACGGCGCCCCGATCCTGTTCGAGCAGGGCGACCTGGGCTTCCAGATCGAACGCCACTCGCCGTGGATCCCCAAGGAGAACGTGCGCCATTCCTTCGCCTGGATCAAAGGCGCTGCCGGCCCGGCCTCGACCCAGCAGGTCAACAAATTCACCAAGGCGGTGCTGCAGGCGATGAAGGATAACGGCGTCGCGGGCCAGAAGCTCGGCGTCGACTTCATCGACATCAACATGATCAACATCTTCAAGGAGAACAACATCAATTGGACCGACGGCATGAGCGCCATGATGGAGGCGCGTGCCGTCAAGAACGTCGACGAGCAGGAATGCTTCCGCATCGTCGGCGCCATCGGCGACGCCACCCACTGGGAATGCATGAAGTTCCTGCGTCCCGGCATCACCGAGAACCAGGTAACGGCGCATCTGATGCAGTACCTCTACAACATCCCCGGCATGGAGGACGTGGAGGACGTGATCGTCTCCTCCGGCCCCAATACCTGGCCGAACTGGCGCAACTTTTCCGACCGCATCATCCAGCCCGGCGATATCGTGTTCATGGATTTGGCGGCGCTGACCTGGAACGGCTACAAGTCCTGCTATTACCGCACCTATTGCGTCGGCAAGGAGCCGAGCCAGGAGCAGAAGGATACCTACTCGACCGCGCTCGGCTGGCTCTACAACTCGATCGGCGCGGTGAAGGCCGGCACCACCACGCGCGAGATCGCCTTGAAATGGCCGTCCGCCATGGAGACCTGGGGCTATGAGGACGAGGATCAGGCGGCCGCCAATCTCTGGGGCCATGGCCTGGGCCTGGCGCAATACGACCCGCCGGTCATCTCGCGCATCTGGTCGCTCGATCATCCGGTCGAGATCAAGGAGGGCATGACCTTCGCGCTGGAGACCCAGCACGGCAAGAAGTTCCGCTACGGGGTGCGCATCGAGGAGATGCTCATCGTCCACAAGAACGAGATCGAGATCGTCTCCAACTTCCCGGTGAAGCAGATCACGGTTGTCGATCCGATCCCGGGCTATGGGGATCATGTGAAATAGTGGGCGCCATCACGGGCGAAATCTTTCCTGTGCGGCGGGAGCCATGAACTCGTTCATCATCCCGATTGATGCGGCCGAGGCCGCCGATCCCGAGCGGGTCGGGCCGAAGGCAGCCAACCTGGCGGCGCTGGCGCAGGCGGGCTTGCCGACGCCGGGCGGATTCTGTCTCACCGCGTCCGCCTATCGGGCGCAGATCGCGGCGCTCGGTCTCGCCGATCTCGTGGCGGGCTTCACCGCTGCCTCACCAGTGCCGGCGCGCAAGCTCGCGGTCGAGATCAGGCTCGCGCTCTATGAGCAGCCGATCGCACCCGCCATCTTGCAGCCGCTCCTGGCGGCGTGGCGGGCAGAGCGCGCATGCGGCCAGCCCGGCGCGGTGCGCTCCTCGGCGCTGATCGAGGACCGCGCCGACGCCAACTTCGCGGGCCAGTTCGAGAGCTTCCTGGGACTGACCGACGAGACCGAGTTTCTCACCGCGGTGCGGGCCTGCTGGGCGGCATTGTGGACCGGCAATGCCCGACTCTACATGGACAACCACGGGCTCAATCCCGCCGACACCGCCATGGCGGTGCTGATTCAGCCGCTGGTCGCGGCGCGCGCGTCCGGCGGCGGCTTGAGCGAGACGCCCGACGGGCAGATGCTCATCAGCGCCACCTGGGGGTTGGGCTCGGCGATCGCGCAGGGCGAGGTGGTGCCCGACCGCATCGTGCTGAGCCGCCAGGGCTTCCTGCGCAACATCGAGCCCGGCCGCAAGGATCGCCGCGACACCTGCCAGCATGGCGTCGGCGCGGTGACACAGTCCGTGCCGGAGGCGCTGGTCCGTGAGCCCTGCCTCGATGCCGGCCAGGCGGTGACGCTCGGGCGCCTGCTGCGCAAGGCCGAGCAGATCATGGGCATGCCGGTCGAGATCGAGTGGGCGCTCGACGATGCCGGTTTCAAGCTCCTGCAGTCGCGCCCCCTGCATCTGCAGCCCATCGTGGTGCCGGATGAAATCTGGCTGCAGCATCCCGGTCTCAACGGCCATCCGGCCGGCATCGGCTGGGGCTCCGGCCGCGCAGTGGTGGTCAATTGCGAATGCGAGCTGGCCCGTGTCGCGCCCGGCGACATTCTGGTGACCAAGGTGGCGGGACCGGCGCTGAGCCACGTCCTGCCGCGGGTGGCCGGCGTGGTGGCGGAGCTCGGCGGCTCGACCTCGCACCTCGCCTCGCTCGCCCGCGAGCGCGGCATCCCGATGGTGCTCGGTGTTCTCGACGCCACCGCGCGGATTCCCGACGGCGCGCAGGTCGCGGTCGACGGCGTCGCCGGCATCGTGCGCTGGCTGCGCTGAAGCGTCTTTTCTGGAGCAACCCCGTGGCCCGACCCGTCATTGCCGTAACCGACAGCGTCTTTCCCTCGCTCGATCTCGCCATGGCGGCTTTGGCGCGGCTCGAACCCGAGATGCGCATGTCGAAGAGCGCGGCGGCCGACGACATCCTGGCGGTGGCGCGCGACGCCGATGCGATCCTGGTCACCTACGCCAAGCTACCGGCCGAGCTGCTGCGGCAGCTGCAGCGCTGCAAGTCGATCGGCCGGTTCGGTCTGGGTGTCGACAATATCGACATCAAGGCGGCGGCGGAGCTCGGCATCACGGTCAGCTACGTGCCGGACTACTGCATGCATGAAGTGTCTGATCACGCCATGGCGCTGTTGCTGGCGCTGGCGCGCAAGATTTCGTTCTCCAACACCCTGGTGCAATCCGGGCGCTGGGAGATGCCGGCGGTGGCGCCGCTGCACCGCATCGCCGGGCAGGTGCTGGGCCTGATCGGGTTCGGCAACATTCCGCGCGCGCTCGCCCCCAAGGCCAAGGCCTTCGGGTACCAGGTCATCGCCTGCGATCCCTATGCGGGGAGCGAGCTGTTTGCCGCCTGCGGGGTCGAGGCCGTGAGCTTCGAGAGCCTGCTGGCGCGCGCCGACGCCATCTCGGTGCATGCGCCGCTGACGCCGGCGACCCGCGGCCTCATCGATGCCGCCGCTTTTGCCCGGATGAAGAAGGGCGCCGTGATCGTGAACACCGCGCGCGGCCCGCTCATCGATGAGCCGGCGCTCATTGCGGCGCTCGACAGCGGGCAGCTCGGCGGCGCCGCCCTCGATGTGGCGGCGACCGAGCCGCTGCCGAAGGATTCGGCCTTGCTCGGCCGCCCCAACGTCATCCTGACGCCGCATACCGCCTTCTACTCGGTCGAGGCGCTCGAGGAGCTGCAGATCAAATGCGCCGCCGACGTGGCGCGCGTGCTCAGCGGCCAGCCGCCGGTCTATCCGGTGCGGGCCGGCTGACGATCCGCCCTGACGTATTGGAGATCTGAATATGCAGCTCGGTTTCTTCACCATGCCGATCCATCCGCTCGACAAGGAGTGGCGGCAATGCCTGCGCGAGGATCGCGAGGCTTTCATCCTGGCCGATGAGCTCGGCTATGTGGAAGGCTATGTGGGCGAGCACGCCACCGACCGGGCCGAGAACATCACCTCCTGCGCGGTGTTCATCGGTACCCTGGTCGATGCCACCAAGCGCATCAAGCTCGGCACCGGCACCATCAACATGCCCAACGCCCATCCGGTGGCCACCGCCTCGCAGCTCGCCATGCTGGATCACCTGCTCGACGGGCGCTTCATCTTCGGCATCAGCCCGGGCGGGCTGATGTCGGACGCCGAGGCGTTCGGCAATATCGATGCCGACCGCCGCGCCATGTTCCTGGAGGCGATCAACCACGTGCTGGCGATCTGGGCGGGCGAGCCGCCCTATAACATCAAGGGCAAATTCTGGAACATCGCGATCGAGCGCCAGCTGGTGCCCCATATCGGGCAGGGTTATCTGCCCAAGCCCTTGCAGCGTCCGCATCCCCCGATCGTGGTCACGGCGGTCGCGCCGTTCTCTGCCGGCATCGCCGAGGCGGCGGCGCGCGGCTGGGACACGATCTCGGCCAATTTCCTGTTGCCGCAATGGGTCAAGACCCACTGGCCGAAATACGTGGAAGGCTGCATGCGGGTCGGCCGTAAGGCGGATCCGGCCAATTGGCGGGTCGCCAAGAGCATTTTCGTAGCCGATGACGATGCGACTGCCCGCGCCTATGCGACCGCGCCGGACAGTCCCTATCGGTATTACTACACGCAGCTCCTGACCAAGCTCAAACGCAGCGGCCGCGCCGAGGTGTTCAAGACCAGCCGCGAGCAGCCCGATGCCGAGCTCACGGTCGATTCGGTGTGCGACAGCGTCGTCATCGCGGGCTCGCCCAACAAGGTGGTGGACGAGATCCTGGCGTTCCGCGAGCAGGTCGGCGACTTCGGCACCCTGCTTTATGCCGGCAAGGATTGGCTCGACCGCGAGCGCGGCCGCCGCTCGATGATCCTGATGGCTGAGAAGGTGCTGCCGGCGGTCAACGCCGCGATCGGCGCCTAGCATTTTCTGTTTGTCGCATTTTCGGACGGAAAACCGGATTTCACTTTTCCTGAAAATGCTCCAGCAGCCCGCTGGGCGAGCCTGCGGCTCGGTCCTGGCGCTCGCCTTAACCCTGCTCTCGTCCGCTCACGCTGCCGGGTGCGGCGGATCGCCCGCTCGTCTTGTGAAGCCGCGTCCGGCGTGGTCTAATTTTCCGATAAGGTTCAAGAAAAGCGTAGGCGTCGGGAGGAGCGGGCGATCATGGCTGTCTCTCTGCGGGTCAACGGCCGCACGCATGCATTGACGGTCGAGCCGGACACCCCGCTGCTCTATGTGCTGCGCAACGATCTCAAGCTCAATGGACCGAAATTCGGTTGCGGCCGCGGCCAGTGCGGCGCCTGCACGGTGATCCTGGACGGTCGCGCGGTGCGCTCCTGCGTCACCTCGGTCAGCGAGGTCCGCGACGGCGAGGTCGTCACCCTCGAGGGTCTGGGCTCGCGCGACAATCTGCATCCGGTGCAGCGCGCCTTCATCGAGGAGCAGGCGGCCCAGTGCGGCTATTGCATGAACGGGATGATCATGCAGGCCAAGGCGTTCCTGGACCAGATCGCCAAGCCTTCCGAGGCGGAAATCAAGGCGGCGATGGCCGCCAATCTCTGCCGCTGCGGCTCGCATGCCCAGATCGTTCGTGCGGTGCAACGCGTGGCCGCCGCGCGCGCCTGAGGGGAAGCCACATGCCGGTTCGGCCCGCCATCGCCCGCCGCGACCTGCTCAAGGGGGCCGGCTATCTGCTGGTCGCCTGTTCGCTGTCATCGACGCTGCGCGCCGCCGAGCCGCTGGGACCTTGGCCCAAGACCATTCCGAACGACCGGATCGATTCATGGCTCGCGGTCAAGCCCGACGGCGGCGTCACCTGCTTCACCGGCCGGGTGGATCTCGGGACCGGCATCCGCACCGCGCTCGCCCAGATCGTGGCCGACGAGCTGGACGTCGACCTCGATCGCGTCACCATGGTGATGGGCGACACCTCGCGCACGCCCGATCAGGGCACCACCAGCGCCAGCAACACCATCCAGAAGGAAGCCATCCCGATCCGGCATGCGGCGGCGGATGCGCGGCAGATGCTGATGAAGCTCGCCTCCGACCGGCTCGGGGTCGCGGTCTCCGACCTGCGGGCGGCGAGCGGCATCATCAGCGCCGGTCGTGCCGGCAAGAGCATCTCCTACGGCGAGCTGATCGGCGACAAGCGGTTCGATCTGCGGGTGTCCGGCCGCGGCCGCACCAAGAAGCCTTCGGAATATACCGTGGTCGGAAAATCGGTGCCGCGCACCGATATTCCGGCCAAGGCCACCGGCGGCTTCACCTTCGTGCACGACGTGCGCCGGCCCGGCATGCTGCATGGCCGCGT
Organism: uncultured Alphaproteobacteria bacterium; assembly: GCA_963721005.1. Lineage (GTDB taxonomy): Bacteria > Pseudomonadota > Alphaproteobacteria > Rhizobiales > Xanthobacteraceae > VAZQ01. The sequence continues at coordinate 978,949 of CAVRHR010000004.1, forward strand.
GATCAGGCCGCCGTCGACCGGCTCGGAGACTGCGGTGGGCGCGAGCCTCCTGACGGTCGACATGAGCTCGGTCCGGCACATCCCGGGCATCGTCAAGGTGGTGCGGATCGAGGATTTCCTCGGCGTGGTGGCGGACCGCGAGGAGAATGCGGTGCGCGCCGCAAGCGAGCTCAAGGCGGAATGGAAGCCGTGGTCGGCGATGCCGGATTTCGCCAAGCTGGAGCCGGTGCTCCGCGAGCATCCGAGCAAGCCGCGGGTCGTGCGCGAGGAGGGCGATATCCGCTCGGCGCTCGCCAACGCGGCGATCGAGCTGTCGGCCACCTATATCTGGCCCTACCAGCTGCACGCCTCGATCGGGCCGTCCTGCGCGGTGGCGGAATTCGCCGACAACAAGCTCACCATCTGGTCGGCGACCCAATCCGTCAGCGCCATCCGGCGCGAGGCTGCCGACCTGCTGGCGCTGCCCGAGGAGGCGGTGCGGGTGATCCATGTGGCCGGCGCCGGCTGCTACGGCCTCAATTGCGCCGACGACGTCTCGCTCGACGCGGCGCTGTTGTCGAAGGCGGTCGGCCGCCCGGTCCGGGTGCAGCTGACGCGCGAGCAGGAGCAGGGCTGGGAGCCCAAGGGCGCCGCCCAGCTGATGGACGCGCGCGGCAGCCTCGACGGCAACGGCCGCATTACCGGCTATTCGTTCACCACCAAGTGCTTCTCCGGCCGCGCCGAGACGCTGGCGCATTATCTGACCGGCGCGAAGGCGGCGAAGCCGGTGGTGCTCGCGCAGGGCGATCGCAATGCGGTGCCGCCGTATTATGGAATCCCCAACCTGCAGGTCAGCGTGCTCGATCTGGTGCCGCCGGTGCGAGCGGCGCGCATGCGCGGGGTGGCGAGCCTGCCCAACAGCTTCGCGCATGAATGCTTCATCGACGAGCTGGCGGTTGCGGCTGGTGCCGATCCACTGAAATTCCGCCTGGACCGGCTCAACGATCCGCGTGCGGTGGCGGTGCTCACCGCCGCCGCCAAGAAGGCGAATTGGCAGCCACGCGCGCCGCGCAAGCCTGAGCTCGCCGCCGGCACCATCGCCAAGGGGCGTGGCGTCGCCTATGCGCGCTACACCCACGGCGAATTTCCGGGATACGGCGCCGCCTTCACGGCCTGGATCGCGGATGTGGAGGTCGAGCCCGGCAGCGGCGCGGTCCGGGTCACCCGGGTAGTGGTGGCGCAGGACGCCGGCCTGATGGTGAACCCGAAAGGCGTCGAGCTGCAGGTCTACGGCAACGTCATCCAGTCGATCAGCCGCGCCCTGATGGAGGAGGTCCGGTTCGACGCCGGCGGGGTGACCAGCCTCGATTTCAACAGCTACCCGATAGCGACCTTTCAGGACGTGCCGGATATCCAAGTGGTGCTCGTCGAGCGCCCCGACGATCCGCCGCTCGGGGTCGGCGAATCCGCCGCCATCCCGAGCGCCGCCGCCATCGCCAACGCCATCTTCGACGCCGCCGGCGTCCGCATCCGGCAAGTGCCGTTCACCCCGCAGAGGGTCAGGGCAGCGCTCGCCCCGGTGCGGCGGTGAGGGTTGGAGCGTCGTGAGGTAGTCACCGTCCCTCCACAGTGTCGTCCCGGCCCATAGCGCGTCGAAGACGCGCGTAAACGCGCTTGTGGCGCCGGGACCCATATTCCGCAGCCTATCGAGATGACACGGAGTTATGGGTCCCTGTCGCAGGGACGACCGCGGTGAATCGGCAACTTGCCAAGACGGCCTTCGGCGATCGTCTTATTTGATAGCCTGCGGGTTGATCGGCGAGCCGGTGCCGCCGGTGATCACCAACGGCGGCCCGCAGAAGAAGAATTCGTAAGTCCGGTCGGCAGCGCAATCCTCCGCCAGGTCCTTCAGATAGAACATCTCGCCCATGGTCAGCCCCATGGCGGGGATCACCACCCAGTGCCAGGGCTGGTTGGCCTCGGGGGTCTCGTTGGGCCGCACTTCGACTCCCCAGGTGTCGGAGCAGATCGCCGCGATCTCCTTCGCGTGGCACCAGTAGCAATTCTCGAATTTCACGCCCGGCGCGTCGCCGCCCGCAAAGCCGCCCCATTGCTTCTCGGCCAGGCAGCGCTCCATCTGGCCGGTGCGCAGGATCACGAAATCGCCGCGGCAAATCTCGACGTTCTGCGCTTTGGCGCAGGCGTCGAGATCGTCGTTGGAGATGGGGTGCCCGTCCGGCAGATGAGGCACACCTCTGTGGCGGGCGATGTCGAGCAGCACGCCGCGCCCGACCATCTTGGCTTTGGCGTGCTCGATGCCGAGCCTGCCCAGGCCATTGCAGTCGACCTCGCGGGCATCGAAGCCGTTGTACATCTTCTCCTCATAGAAGATGTGACCGAGCGCGTCCCAGTGGGTGGCGCTTTGCACCGGCATGTTGATGGCGTCGTCGGCGTAGCGGAGATTCGGCACCACGTCCTGGCGGCCCGCGACCGCGTCCGTGCCGGTCGCCAGCATGGTGTGGATCGGGTTCCAGCGCCCGCCGAACCGGCCGGTCTGCGGCCCGTTGCGGTCGAGCGGTATGCCGAGCGCGAACACCTTGCCGGTGCGGATGAGCGAGGCCGCCCGCACGATGTCGGCCGCGGTCACATGGTTGAGCGTGCCGATCTGGTCGTCGGCGCCCCAGCGGCCCCAGTTCTTGAGCTTGTCGGTGGCTTCGCGGATAGCCTGTTTTCCTACCTTGAGATCCATCGTCCCGGTCCCCTTGGGTTTCTGGCTTGGTTGTCGCTGCCTCGAGCGCGGCGCCATCCAGATTGTGACGCGCCCCATCGGTCTGGTCCATCCGGCAAACCGAGGGTGCCGGTCGGCTCGCATGCGCGGCAAAAATTCTCTATGGAGGAAACATGGATTTCAAAGCCGCCTGCGTGATCGGTTGGCCGGTCGAGCATTCCCGCTCGCCGCTGATCCACGACTACTGGATCCGTCAGTTCGGGCTGCAGGCCGCATACCGGCTCGAGGCGGTGCCGCCGGAGCGCTTTGCCGACTTCGTCGGCCATCTGGCCCGACACGGCTATGTCGGGGCGAACGTGACGGTGCCGCACAAGGAAGCGGCGTTGCAGCTGTCGACCCCCGACGCCCTGGCGGCGGCGGTGGGGGCGGCCAATACCGTGTGGCTCGATGCCGGCGTGCTGCGCTCGACCAATACCGACGTCGAGGGTTTCGTCGCAAGTCTCGATGCCGGGGTTCCGGGTTGGGCCGGGGAGGCGGAGAGCGCCGTCGTGCTGGGTGCCGGCGGCGCCGCACGCGCCGTGGTGTCAGGGCTCATCGAGCGCGGCCTGCGTCGGGTCCACGTGGTCAACCGCAGCCCGGATCGGGCCGTCGCGATGCAGCAACAATTCGGCGACCGGGTGGTGCCGTCCGGTTGGGAGTACCGCAACGATCTGCTGGCGGGTGCCGAATTGCTGGTCAACGCCACCACGCTCGGCATGGCCGGGCAGCCGCCGCTCGAGGTCGATCTGGCACCGCTCGCAGCCGGCGCGATCGTGGCCGACATCGTCTATGCCCCGCTGGTGACGCCGCTCTTGGCGGCGGCCGGCGCGCGCGGGCTGCGAACGGTCGATGGTCTGGGGATGCTGCTGCATCAGGCGGCCGGCGCTTTCGCGCGGTTCTTCGGCATGCGCCCGCAGGTGACGGAGGGCTTGCGCACGCTGGTGGAGGCTGATCTGATGCGGCCGCGGCCTTGAAAAAAACGGCCCTGGAGAGCCTGCGACCGCCCTATCCTTGACAGGACCGGGAGCGCGTTGTGGGGTCGCTAACTGATCGCCGGAAGCTCTTCATCGGCGACCCTTTCGGGAGGACCATATGAACAAGATGACACGGCGCACGTTCGGAGCCTCGAGTTTCGCCCTGATGCTCGCCGGATCGGCGAGCTTTGCCCAGCAGCCGCCGCCGGTGCGCGTGCGCGGCACCGTCGAAGGCGTCGAGGACGACGTCGTCTCGGTCAAGTCGCGCGACGGCGCCGCGCTCAAGCTTAAGCTGAAGGACGGCGCCACGGTGCGGGCGGTCATTCCGGCCAAGCTCACCGACATCAAGGCCGGCACGGCGGTGGGCATCACCTCCTCGCCGCAGGCCGACGGCAGCCTGTCGGCGATCGAGGTGCACATCTTCCCGGCCGGGCAGAACGTCAACGCGGTGCACTTCCCCTGGGATCTGGCGCCCAACACGTTCATGACCAACGGGCCGGTGCAGACCTCGGTCGCCGCCGTCGACGGCCAAGTGCTTACCGTCCAGTACAAGGCCGGCGACAAGGTCGAGGAGAAGCAGATCAAGATAACGCCCAAGACCACCATCGTTGGCTACGAGCCCGCCACCAAGGCGGATCTCAAGCCCGGCGTGAAGGTGTTCGTTGCCGGTGCCCCGAAGCTGCCCGACGGCTCGCTCGAGGTCGCCAATATCTCCTACGGCAAGGACGGCACGACCCCGCCCATGTGAGGGGTCCGCAGGAGGCTTCGCTTCTGCTGCGCGCCGTTGTAATCTGACGGCGCGCAAGTCATTTGCGGGCATGTTCGAAGCCCGTCTTCGCAAGCACGTTTTGGCAAGGCATTTTTTTGGCAACATGTCCTTGAGTCATGTAACCTGGAGGAAACAGATGAGCAGGATCGCAATCTTGGCCGGCGTCGCCCTGATGGCGGCGGTGTCGTCGGCTTCGGCGCAGCAGCCGCAGCGTCTCAGCGGCACCATCGAGAAGGTCACCGGCAACTCGCTGCTGGTGAAGGCGAAAGACGGCGAGCAGACCGTGACGCTTGCCGACAAGTCGCTAATCGTGGGCGTCACCAAGGCCTCGATGGCTGACATCAAGGCGGGCTCCTACATCGGCAGCGGCGCGGTGCCGCAACCCGATGGCACCCAGAAGGCGGTCGAGGTCCACATCTTCGCGGAGTCGCAGCGCGGCACCGGCGACGGGCACCGCGACGGCTGGCCGGGCGCCCCCAACGGCACCATGACCAACGGCGAGGCCGGCAATCCGGTGACCAGCGTCGACGGCCTGACCCTGATGGTGAAGTACAAGGGCGGCGAGAAGAAGATTCTGGTCACCCCCAGCACGCCGATCGTGCAGTATCAGGTGAGCGACGCGAGCGCGCTCAAGCCGGGCGCCGCCATCAGCATCAATGCGGCGACCAAGAAGCCGGATGGCACGTTCGAGACCAACCGCGTCAATGTCGGGCTCAATGGCGTAGTGCCCTGACCTGTGACGTTGCGTTTCGGGATAGTTGATCCGCCCTCACGCGCGAGGGCGGATTTTCATTTTCAGCGGACCGATGTTTCGCAATAGCGTCATCAAACCGCAACGCGCGGTCTACCCTGACCCTGGACGCCGAATTCCGCGCTTAAGCCCCGGCGTCCCGCCTGATGGCCTTTCGGAGCGCCTGTCCCCCCGGCCCCTTTCTGGCTCCGCGAGGTTCGGCCGGCTGGGGTCTGTTCTGCGTAATCGCTCCCAGCCGGCCCCTTTCCCCCGCGTCACATTCGACCTCAAATCAACGCATTTTCGCGCGATGCGGCGGCGCCGGCATGAACGGTGGCCGCGGCATTTCGGGACAGGCGCCCCGTGCTATCATTGGCGGTGCAGGAGAGCGCACATGATTCCACTGCATCCACTGTGGGTTGCCGGCAGCCTGCTCATGGCGGCCACGATCGCTGACGCCGCCGATCTGCCGGGGAGCAAGGACCCCGACGGCTTCCGACAATTCGAGGGCTCCGAGATCATTCATTACGCGGCGAGCCCGCACGAGCAATATTTCCTCGCCAGAGGCGAAGGCGCCATCGGGGTCGGGTTCGAGAAGCAGGAGCGCGCGGAGGGATCGACCGTCCGGGTCGTCTACAAGGCGCCGCTCGGAACGACTTCGGCCGAAATCTTCCGCACATACCGGCAGATGCTCGCCGACCTCGGGTTTGCAGAGACGTTCAAGCTCGACAGCGGCGCGCTCTATGCGCTCACCGCAAAGGACTTCCAGCAGCGCTTCTATCTCCAGGGGGAATATGCGGCACGCAAGGATCGGGATGAGACGCCGTTCCAGGATGCCGAGAACCCGTTCTATCTCACCGCCCGCCTGGTAAGAGATGGCCAGATCGTCAATGCGGCCGTCTTCGTGGCCGAAAGCGCCGGCTTGGAGTGGCAGGAGGCAGGCGCCGGGCAGCCGATCGTGATCAGGCTCGGCCAACCGGTGATCGGCGTCGACGTGATCTCGTCGAAGCAAGCCGACTTTCGGCCGGTCGAGGTCAAGGCGCCAGAAATGGCCAAGGCATTAAGCACCACGGGGAAGATCGACATCTATGGCATCCTTTTCGACCTCGATCGGGCGGAGCTCAAACCGGAGAGCCGCGCCACCTTGGAGGAGGTCGCAAATCTGCTCAAATCCGATCCGTCGCTGAGGGTAGAGGTGGCGGGACACACCGACAATACCGGCGGCGCCGACCACAATATGAAGCTCTCGGTCGCACGCGCGGCCGCCGTGGCGAATGCCCTCGTCGGCACCTACGGGATCGACAAGAGCCGATTGCAGCCCAAGGGCTATGGCGACACCAAGCCGGTGGCGCCCAACGACAGCGATCAAGGCCGCTCGAAAAATCGCCGGGTCGAGTTGCGCAAGCTTTAGTGCGCGTCCTCGACGGTCGCGCGCCGCCCGGCGACCCGATGGCCGGGCTCCATCGGATTGTACGCGCCCTGGCGCAGACCGTGCCCGAACAGCGAGTCGACGCTTGATTCGAGCGACGCCACATTCCGCGCCAGCAGGAGCAAATAGAGTATCGCCACCGCGATCGACGCGAGCTCGGCGATGAGCGGCCGTTGGTGCCGGCCGGCTCGTTCGGCCGTATTCGGGAATGTCGTCGGCAGCGTGGTCGGCATCACGGCCCTCCTTAGGCGAAGTTGCGCGCCGATGCGGAAGCCAAGGGCGACACCGGTTCGCGCCGCACCATGAGCGCCCCGGAGCTCTTCAGATTGCCGAGGAAACAGCGCGCGCTTTCGTCCCACGTCATGGTCTTGGCGTAGGAGCGGCATGCGGCGCGCGATAAGGTGAGGCTCTGTATGCAGGCGGCACGAAGATCCTCATCGAGTACCGCCACGGGTGCGCCGGCGATGACGTCGCGGGTCGAATCGACCGGGAAGCCGGCGATCGGCAGGCCGCTCGCGAGCGCCTCGAGCAAGACCAGCCCATAGGTATCTGTGCGGCTGGGGAACACGAAGACGTCCGCGCTCGCATAGACGGCGGCTAGGTCCTGGCCCTTGCGGGTTCCCAGGAAAATCGCCGACGGATAGCGCTGCGCCAATTCCTGCCTGGCCGGTCCGTCGCCGACCACGACCTTGCTGCCCGGCAGGTCGAGCGCCAGGAAGGCCTCGATGTTCTTCTCCACCGCCAGCCGCCCGACGGTGAGGAACACCGGCCGCGGCAGTCCGAGATCGCTGCCGGAGCAGGGCTGGAACAGATTGGTGTCGACGCCGCGCGGCCAGCGCATCAGCTTGTGGAATCCGCGCCCCTTGAGCTCGTTGGTCAATAAATCGGTCGACGCCATCGTGACCCGGCCGGCATTGTGGAACCAGCGTAGCCAGCTCCAGCTCAGGCTCTTGGGGATCGGCCAGCGTGCCGCCGCATAGTCGGCAAAGCGGGTGTGAAAGCTGGTGGTGAAGCCGCGCCTGCGCTTGAGGCAATGCCGGCGCACGAAATGGCCGATCGGGCCTTCGGTCGCGATATGGATGACGTCGGGCTGGAAGTCGTCGATGCGCCGCGCGATCGCGCGCGAGGACGGCAGCGCCAGCCGGATGTCCGGGTAGCTCGGTAACGGAATGCTCGGAATGCCCTCCGGCGTGAGGAAGCTCACCTCCACGCCCATGCGCTCGAGCGCCTTCCCGACCGAGACGAGCGTCTGCACCACCCCGTTGACCTGCGGATACCAGGCATCAGTCGCTATGAGAATGCGCATCAGATCGCATGAGCCTCGGTGATTTTTGCATCGGACAAGACGCGGCAGGGGTCGACCTTCCAGCAGACGATCTCCAGCCTGCCGTCGAAATGCTCGACCGCGGCGCTACAGCTTTCCACCCAATCGCCGCAGTTGATGTAGCGGGCGGCCGGAAAATCGCGGATCGAGGCTTGATGGACGTGCCCGCAGATCACGCCCTGCGCCTGCCGCCGTGTCGCTTCGGCGGCAAGCGCCTCCTCGAAGCTCTGCACGTAGTTGAGCACGTCCTTGACCTTGTGCTTCGCCCATCGCGACAGCGACCAGCTCGGCAGGCGCAGGCCCTTGCGGACGGCGTCGACCGTCGAGCTCACGGCCTGCAGCACCATCTGCGCCTGGTCGCCGAAGCCGGCGAACCGTCGGGCGCGCCTGATCGTGCGGTCGAACTGATCGCCGTGCGTCACGACATATTGCCTGCCGTCGGCGGCCACGTGGGTGGCCTGCTCGGCCACCACCACGCCGCCGAAATGGGTTCCGAAATAGTCGCGTAGGAACTCGTCGTGATTGCCCGGGACGTAGATGAGGCGGGACCCCTTGCGGGCCTTGCGTAGCAGCTTCTGGATGACGTCGTTGTGGGTCTGCGGCCAGTGCCAGCCGGAGCGCAATTGCCATCCATCCACGATGTCGCCGACCAGATATATGGTGTCGGCGTCGTGATGGCGCAGGAAATCCAGCAGCTCCTCGGCCTTGCATGCGCGCGAGCCGAGATGCACGTCGGAGATGAACAGCGCGCGAACATGTCGCGTCGTTTTGGCCACGTCCACGATGCCAGATCCACCAAGCTGCAATTCGTCTTGCTTGCGGTCCGATCGATACGCGAGTCGTATCTCAATCATGTGACGGTGACGGTGGCGGGTGCGCCCGCGGGCGCCGCCGGGCGTGGGGCCTGAGATCTGTCTCAAAATGGAGCGTCTTCATTTTGTTGCATGCAGCTGCGATCAAGCTTGCGGCTGACGCAAATCGGTCGCGTTCGGCCGGTCGCGGATCGATGCCGAAGTCCGATGAGGTGAGCGATTGCTGGGCCGTCTGGGCGAGGTGGCACGCGCGCTGCGATCACGGATCTGCGGGAGGCGGATCATCCGGGGGCAGATCGGCCGGGAGCAGATCGGCTGGAACAAGGTCGGGATCGCGCTGAGCGCGAGCATCATTCTGGTTTCGGGCCTAATGCTGTCCTACCGGTTGCGCGACCTGGATGTGACGGCGGTGGCGACGGCAGTCGCGGCGGTGCCGCGCGCCCAGGTGGCCGCGGCCGCCTTCGTCGTCGCCTGCGGCTACGTGACCTTGGCGATGTATGATTGGTTCGCGCTGCGCACCATCGGGGCCCGGCAAGTGCCATTCCGGGTGGCGGCCCTGACCGGGACCACCAGCTACGCCATCGGGCACGGCCTGGGCGCCATGGTGCTCGTCTCGGCGGCGATTCGCCTGCGCGTCTATTCCCGATGGGGACTGGGTTTGGTCGATATCGCGAAAATCTGCTTCATCGCCGGATTGACGTTCTGGCTGGGCAACATCGCGGCGCTCGGCGTCGGCATGATCTATATGCCGGATGCCGCGCGAGCGGTCGATCAAATCCCATCATGGGGCAATCGGGCGATCGGCATCGCGGCCTTGGGCGCACTGTCGATCTATCTGGTCTGGGTCTGGCGCCGGACGCGGGTCCTGGGCCGCGCAGGTTCGGGGGTGACGCTGCCGTCGGGATCGATGACGCTCATGCAGATCGGCATCGGGATCGCGGATCTGAGCTGCTGCTCGTTGGTCATGTATCTGCTGATGCCGGGCCTGCCGGTCGTCGATTTCATTCCGCTGGCGGTGATCGTGATGTTCGGAACGCTGCTGGGATTCGCCAGCCATGCGCCCGGTGCCATCGGGGCGCTCGATGCCGCGATGCTGATCGCCTTGCCGAGCTTCGACCGGGCGGAATTGATCGCCACGCTGTTGCTTTACCGGCTGCTCTATTTCGTGGCGCCGTTCGCTCTGGCGCTGGCCGGCCTCGGCCTGCGTGAAGCCCATATTTATTTCCGCCGCTGAGGCGGAATTGCGTGTGGGGCACGGCGTATGTCGGCACGGGCGGCCCTTGTGGCCGCGCTGCTATGCGTTCCGCTCCAGCCTGGCGATGCAGGCATAGCCCCGATAGAGGCGGAAAATCCTCAGCTCCAGATCGGCCTCGTGCGCCAGCTGCTCCAGCTCCCCGGGCAAATCGAGACGCGGGGAGACGTGAAACCAGTCGAGCCAGCGGAACAGCAGCACCCGGAACCAGCTGGGCAGCGCGGCCTGGTCGCCGAAATCGACCAGGTACAGCGCGCCCCGCGGTGCGAGCAGCGATGCCGCATGCGCCAAGGCCTGACGCCACGGCGGGATCATCGAGAGCGCATAGGAGATCATGACCCGGTCGAACGACGGCCGGCCGAACAGCTGCGCCGGGTCGGCCGTGACGGCGTCTGCCTGCGCTAGCCTGATGCGGTCCTCCAGCCCGGCGCTGCTGACCGAGCGGCGGGCGGTGTCGAGCATCGCCTGCGATACGTCGATGCCGAAGCATGCGAGTCCCGGATAAGCGCGTGCGATGCGGATCAGGTTGCGGCCGGTGCCGCAACCAATCTCCAACACATCGCCGCCATGCGGCGGGTCGAGCTCGCGGATCAGCCGGTCGCGGCCGAGCAGATAGGGCATCCGCGTCACGTCGTAGATGTGACGTTGCCAGCGGTACTGCCGATCCATGCGGACGGCGGCGTCGGCCATCAAGCGGCGTCCCGGAGGCTTTGCAGGTGAAAGCCGCCATAGATGGAGGAACGGTCGCGCCGCGTGAGCTCGCGGCAATAGCCTTCGTCGTAGCGCCAGCGTGCCAGGATCCGGCCAGGCACCCGGCCGGGCAGGAGGTTGCTCTCGGCCGCAGTGCGGAAGATCACGCGCGCCTGCGGGCGGGCGGTGCGGGTGATCTCGGTCCACAACAGCGAAAGATCGTTCCCTGTCATCCAATCCTGGGCGTCCAGAAGGGCAAAGCAGTCGATGCTGCGCTCGGAATGCCGCTGCAGATATTCGGCCATGGAGACGTGAAACACCCCAATGCGGTCGCAGCGGCTCTTGATGCTCTCGTAGTTGCGCCGCTGCAGATAGGGCGGCAGCGGGGCGTCGGGTCCGGTGCCGTAGCGTCGCCCGAAGGCTTGCGATGCGAAGTAGTTCTCGTTGAGATCGAAGTGGCAGGCCAGCCGCTCGACGCGGGCCTGCAGGACGCTCGCCATGCCGTCGGGTTTCGCTCCGGCGAGCGAGCGGTGCTGCGAGGGCGGGATCCCCAGCCCATAGAGCGCGGCCGGCTGGCTGAACAGCCAGCGCACGAAACGCTTGTCGAAGATCGGCGCCAGCTCGCGGTCGAAGATGGTGCGCTGCTCCTGCATCGAGCCCGCCTGCAGCAGGTTGCGGGGATCGCATCCATAGAGCCGGGCCAGCAGATGGCCCATGCCGATGCAGCGGCCGAGCAGCCCGTAGCGATAGAAATTGCGCGTGAACAATTCGATCCGGCGCCGGCCCGTGATGGTGCGCCCTTCCCAATAGCGGCGCGAGGCGAGATCGAGGTGCGGCCCGATATGCTGCGCGTAGGCGGCCGAGTTGCCTTCGCAGTCGGCCGCGCCGAAGAAGCGGAAGAACGCGTCGTAGTCGGGCAGATGGCGCAGCGCGCACAATTTCAGCCGGATGAGCGCGATATGGGTGCCGTTGAGGTCGATCGCCGAGACGCGGGCCGGATCAGCCACCAGGTAGTTGAGGATATTGCAGCCGCCGGAACCGATCGCCAGCACGTGATCGCTCGGCCGGATTTGCAGGGCCTCCAGGTCGACTGCCGGGTCCTCCCAGATTTGCGGATAGACCAGACCGCGAAACGCCAGCGTGAAGATGCGCTCGAGCACGCCTTCGCGCGACAGCATGCGATTGCGGTGCACCGCGGCGGCGAGCCTGCTCGAAGTCGCGCGCTGCACAGTGGCGGTGAGGTGAAGCATACGGACACCCGGGCAACGGAATGGAAGCACGTGCGGCGGTGCCCGCGGGCGCCCGTCAAACGATTCCGTTTAGGCGAGTCGGATGACAACCGGATGAACGAGCGCCGCGCAGGCGCGCCGCGCCGCGGATTCAGCTCTCGCCCAGCACCTGGGGGCCGATGTCGGCGACGCGGCTGGTGCCGGTGAGCGCCATGGTCACGTCGAGCTCGTTGCGAATGATCTCGATCGCACGGGCGACGCCGGCCTGCGCGCCGGCGCCCAAGCCGTACAGATAGGCACGACCGATCATGCAGGAACGCGCGCCGAGCGCGAGCGCGCGCACCACGTCCTGGCCCGAGCGGATGCCGCCGTCGAACATGATCTCGATCTGCGACCCGACCGCGTCGACGATCCTGGGCAGCGCCGCGATCGAGGACATGGCGCCGTCGAGCTGCCGGCCGCCGTGATTGGAGACGACGAGCGCGGTGGCGCCGGTGGTCGCGGCACGCCGGGCGTCCTCCACGTCGAGCAGGCCCTTGATGATCAGCTTGCCCGGCCACAGGCCCCTGACCCATTCGACGTCGTTCCAGCTCAGTGCCGGATCGAACTGCCCGGCGATCCATTGCGCGAGCGAGCGCACGTCCTCCATGCCGCGCACATGGCCCGCCAGATTGCCGAAGGTCTTGCGCTTGCCGCGCAGCACGCTCATCGCCCAGCCCGGCTTGGTGGCGATGTCGATCAGGTTGCCGATCCGGATCTCCGGCGGCACCGTCATGCCGTTGCGCAAGTCGCAATGGCGTTGCCCGAGCACCTGCAGATCGACGGTCAGCACCAGGGCGCTGCATCTGGCGGCGATCGCCCGCTCGATCAGCGCCCGCACGAAGCCGCGGTCCTTCATCACATAGAGCTGGAACCAGAACGGCCGCTCGACCGCCGCGGCGACGTCCTCGATGGCGCAGATCGACATGGTGGAAAGGCAGAACGGGATGCCGGCGGCCTGCGCGGCCCGGCAGGCGAGGATCTCGCCGTCGCCCCATTGCATGCCGCACAGCCCGATCGGGGCGAGCGCGAGCGGCAGCGTCGCCGGCTCGCCCGCGATAGTGGTCGTCAGATCGCGCCGCGCCACGTCCACCAGCACCCGCTGGCGCAGCTTGATGCGCTCGAGGTCGCTGCGGTTGAGCCGCAGCGTCTCCTCCGCATAGGAGCCGCGGTCCGCATAGTCGAAGAACATCCTGGGGACCCGGCGGCGGGCCAGGAGCCGCATGTCCTCGATGCAGGTCATCATGCGCATGGCCAGGCACTCGGCCGGATCGCCCGGAACCGCGGGGCGGAACCCGCAATCACCACCGGGGCCGCACGCCGTCAAGTTGTGAGGCGAGGGTCCGGCCGACCCCGACCCCAGCCCCCGCCCGTTGCCGATGCGCGGAACGCTTGGGCTGCCCCCGGGTTGATTCGGGCCAAGGCAGGAGAAGATCGATGCGCCCCAGGAACGACGCCGTCCCGGACGGCGGGAGGTCCGGAGAGAAGCGGGCGGAAAACCCGGCTGAACGGCGGCAGCGCCTCGAAAAATCCCTGGAATCGGGCCTGGAGGATACCTTCCCGGCCTCTGATGCCATCAGCGCGGTCCAACCGGCCCCGACCCCGCAGGACCAAAAGACGGCGAGGGACGGTACGTAGGGCCCACCTTCGAGCCGGCCGACGCCTGGCGCCCGCCGCCGGTGGCGGCTTAATTCATCATGGCGGCAGATTTTCCTCTATTTTTACCGGAATTTGTTCCTGGAAAAGGCCTATCATGGCGGACGTATCCGCGCCGGGATTTAGGAAAGCATGGCTCGCAAGTATTTCGGGACCGATGGCATCCGGGGTCGCGCCAACAGCGTGATCGTGCCGGAATTGGCGTTGCGGGTCGGGCAGGCCGCGGGTTTGGCCTTTCGCCGTGGCGACCACCGCCACCGGGTAGTGATCGGCAAGGACACCCGCCTGTCGGGCTACATGATCGAGACCGCCATGGTGGCCGGCTTCACCTCGGTCGGCATGGACGTGCTGTTGCTCGGCCCGATGCCGACGCCGGCGGTCGCCATGCTCACCCGCTCGATGCGCGCCGACATCGGCGTGATGATATCGGCCTCGCATAACAGCTATGACGACAACGGCATCAAGCTGTTCGGACCCGACGGCTACAAGCTCTCGGACGCGGTCGAGCAGGAGATCGAGACACTGATCGATTCCGACCTGTCCACGAGGCTGGCGAAGAGCGCCGATCTCGGTCGCGCGACGCGCATCGAAGGCGAGCGCGCTCGCTACATCGAATTCGCCAAGCGCACGCTGCCGCGTGCGCTCAGTCTCGATGGTCTGCGCATCGTGGTGGATTGCGCCAACGGCGCCGCCTATCGGGTGGTGCCGGAGGCCCTGTGGGAGCTGGGCGCCGACGTGGTGCCGATCGGGGTCGAGCCCGACGGCTTCAACATCAACCGCGATTGCGGCTCGACCGAGCCGGCCGCGCTCTGCGCCAAGGTCAAGGAGATGCGGGCCGATATCGGCATCGCGCTCGACGGCGATGCCGATCGCGTCATCATCTCCGACGAGCGCGGCCATCTGGTCGATGGCGACCAGCTGCTGGCGGTGATCGCCGCGAGCTTCCAGGAGGACGGCCGCCTCACCACGCCCAGCGTAGTCGCCACCGTGATGTCGAACCTCGGCCTCGAGCGCTATCTAGCTGGGCTCGGCCTATCGCTCGCCCGCACCCCGGTCGGCGATCGCTACGTGCTCGAACACATGCGCGAGCACCATATCAATGTCGGCGGCGAGGCCTCTGGCCACATCATTCTTTCCGACTACACCACCACCGGCGACGGCTTCGTGGCCGCGCTGCAGGTCCTGGCGGTGCTCAAGAAGCGCGATCAGCCGGTGTCGAAGGTCTGCCACCGCTTCGATCCGCTGCCGCAGGTGCTCAAGAACGTGCGTTACAACGGCGGCAAGCCGCTGGAGGCCGCCAAGGTTCGCTCCGCGATCCGGGAGGCGGAACAGCGCCTCAACGGCCACGGTCGCCTCATCGTTCGCTCGTCGGGCACCGAGCCGGTGATCCGGGTAATGGGTGAGGGCGAGGACCGCGTGCTGGTCGAGGAGGTCGTCGACGGTATCGTCGATGCCCTGAGCCACGTCACCGCCTGATCCCGAGCAGCAAAAAATGCCGTTGTCCACGCGTCTGTGGCTCGCCGTGGCGAGCAGACGCGCCCGGCGCCGCCTTTGCGCCGCAATCGTTAACAATCAATCGATCGGTGCTGGATCACCCCGCGCCCGTCTTGCGGCCGGCGACAAAGATTAAGCTTCACGGTTAAGAGTTAAGGTTAAGCTCCATTTAACGGTTTGCTGCCATCCTCCGCTTCGTTGGTTCATCCCTGTGGGGCCTGCGCTCCGATAGGACGAAAGGACGAAGTCATGAGTAGTGTGAGAATATTGGCGCTCGCGGGAGCTGCCGCCGCGGCGATGAGCACGGCGGCATTGGCCGCTGACTTTCCTCCCGCCCTTCCACCGGCGCAGCCGGCCTATCAACCGGCGGCTTCCGAATCGGGCTGGTATCTGCGCGGCGACGTCGGCGTCGGCGTGCAGAGGTTCCAGGCGTTCGATCATTTCCAGACGAACTCGGTGTTCGTGTGGCCGGCAAGCTGGCAGATCGTGCAGAAAGAGGCGGACGACGCCGCTTTCATCGACGTCGGCGTCGGCTACCAGATGAACAACTGGCTGCGCTTCGACTTCACCGCCGAGCATCGCGCGATGGCCAAGTTCAAGGTGCTGGGCAGCTACGGCGGCGCTTTCTGCGCCGGCGGCACCGCGACCTGCTTCGACCAATACGACGGCTCGCACTCCGCCGAGGTCTTCCTGGCCAACGCCTATCTCGATCTCGGTACCTGGTGGTGCCTGACGCCGTTCGTCGGCGTCGGCGTGGGCGGGGCTTGGAACACCGTCTCGAGCCTGACCGATGTGGGATTCACTACCGTGGCGCCCGGCTTCGGCTTTGCGGCGTCGGACAATTCGTCGTGGAATCTCGCCTGGTCGGCGACCGCCGGCTTGACCTACAACGTCTCGAGCAATCTCAAGCTCGAGTTCGCCGCGCGCTATTTGAATCTCGGTACCATCAAGACCGCGGTGATCAACTGCTCGTCGGTCGGCTGCTCGTCGCCGCCGAATACTGGACCCTCCGCCTCCTACACGCTCACGAACTTCAATTCGTTGGACTTCAAGCTCGGCATGCGCTGGATGTTCCAGCCGGAGGCGCCGGTCTATTCGCCGCCGCTCATCCGCAAGGGCTGAGCGCTCCTCGATCCGGACTTTTTCGAACGGCGCGGGATTTTCCCGCGCCGTTTTCGTTGTGCGGCGGGCCGGCGGCGCCGCGAGCTAACCGCTCATTAAGGTTAATCAATCATGATGCGGCAATGCGCCGGCTCCCAACTCCGTCAAACACATGAGGCCGTCATGCGTTGCCTGCTCGCTGCCCTGGGCCTGATCGGCCTCCTTTCCCCCGCCTTCGCGGCCGATTACGAGCTTCCGACCTTGCGCGGATCGGAGACCTTCGTGCCGGCCTACCCGGTCTATTTCAGCTGGCAGGGTTTTTATGCCGGCGGTCACCTCAGCTACAGCAGCCTGCAGTCCGATTTTAGTGGCTCGACGCAGCCGCTGGTCGCCTACTCGTTGCGTAACTCGACCATCCTGGCCGAGATGAACCCCGATCAGTGGCCGGTGCTCGGCAGCAGGGCCACCAATTCGGCCGGCGTCGGCGGCTTCGTCGGCTACAACTTTCAATGGGACAGCGCGATCATCGGGCTCGAGCTCAACTATACCCACACCTCGCTCAATGCCGCAGCGCCGAGCTCTCCGCTCACGCGCCGGCAGACCGTCGGTGGATTGATCAACGATGTCACCGTCGACGCCAGCGGCTCGCTGCACGTTACCGATGTCGCGACCACGCGGGCCCGTCTGGGCTGGGCGATCGGCAACTTCATGCCCTACGCCACGCTCGGCCTGGCATTCGGTCGCGCCGACCAGGCGCTTTCCATCGATGTCAACGTGGTTGAAACGGATCCCAATACGAAGCTCGTGGTCGGGGTGTTCGACTTTCCGAACAGCCAAGCCAAGAACGGGGCCTACCTGTATGGCTTCTCCGGCGGCGGCGGGCTCGATTTCGCGTTGACGCAGAACATCTTTGCGCGTGCGGAGTACGAATATATCCAGTGGCAGCGGCTTTGGCAGATCGAATCGGGCATCCACAACTTCCGCGCCGGTCTCGGCGTGAAATTTTAGGGCGGCGAAGCGGCCCGGGCGGAAACGGCTCCCGCCTGTACAAATACCGTGATTTGCGCACCGCATCGGTTGCGGCCGCGATGCCGGCAAGAGCGAATTCGGCGCCCGAGTGACGCGCGATGCTTGACGGCGCGCCCGCACTTGCCTATCTCGGCTGCCGGGACACCCCTCCCCACCGAGGGGCGCCTATCTGGAAGGATAGACCATGACCACCGCGATGCCGTCCGTGCGGCCCGTCGTTCCGCACTTCTCCTCCGGCCCCTGTGCCAAGCGCCCCGGCTGGAGCCTGCAGGCCCTCACCGACGCGGTTCTGGCCCGCTCGCACCGCTCCAAGATCGGCAAGGCCAAGCTCAAGCGCGCCATCGATCTCACCCGCGATATCCTGCAAGTCCCGGCCGACTACCGCATCGGCATCGTGCCGGCTTCCGACACCGGGGCGGTCGAGATGGCGTTGTGGTCGCTGCTGGGACCGCGCCCGGTCACCGTGCTGGCATGGGAATCGTTCGGCGACGGCTGGGTCACCGACATCACCAAGCAGCTCAAGCTGAAGGACGTGGCGGTGCTCAAGGCCGGCTACGGCGAGCTCCCGGATCTGTCCAAGGTCGATTGGGCGAGCGACGTCGTCTTCACCTGGAACGGCACCACCTCCGGGGTGCGGGTTCCGGATGCCGATTGGGTCGCGGCCGGACGCGAGGGCCTGAGCATCTGCGACGCAACCTCGGCCGCCTTCGCCCAGCCGCTCGATTTCGCCAAGCTCGATGTCGTCACGCTGTCCTGGCAGAAGGTGCTGGGCGGCGAGGCGGCGCACGGCATGCTGATCCTCTCCCCGCGCGCGGTCGAGCGGCTCAAGAGCTACACGCCGCCGTGGCCGATGCCGAAGATTTTTCGTCTGACCAATGCCGGCAAGCTGATCGAGGGCATCTTCGAGGGCGAGACCATCAACACGCCCTCGATGCTGTGCGTGGAGGATTATCTCGACACGCTCAACTGGGCGAAGTCGATCGGCGGCCTCAAGGCGCTCATCGGGCGGGCCGACGCCAACACCAGGGCGGTCGCCGACTGGGTGGCGGCGACGCCCTGGGTCGACTTCCTGGCCAAGCAGCCGGCGATCCGCTCCAACACCTCCGTCTGCCTGCGGGTGGTCGATCCGGCCGTGACGGCGCTCACCGCGGACGCGCAAGCCGTCTTCATCAAGGGCCTGGTGGCGTCGCTGGAGAAGGAGAATATCGCCTACGATATCGACGCCTACCGCGATGCGCCGTCCGGTCTGCGGGTGTGGTGCGGGGCGACGGTCGAGCGGAGCGACGTCGAGGCCCTGACGCTCTGGCTCGATTGGGCGTTCGCCAAGGCCAAAGCCGCGCTGCCCAAGGTGGCGTGAGCTTCG
Source organism: uncultured Alphaproteobacteria bacterium (assembly GCA_963721005.1). Lineage (GTDB taxonomy): Bacteria > Pseudomonadota > Alphaproteobacteria > Rhizobiales > Xanthobacteraceae > VAZQ01. The sequence continues at coordinate 997,586 of CAVRHR010000004.1, forward strand.
AACCAAGCGGAGCGCCGAGACATCGACGGTCCGGGAGTCGGGTCCGCGCGCCTCGCGCCGCAATCATCAGCTCAAAGCAGGATATCGCCATGCCGCCCAAAGTCCTCATCTCCGATTCGCTCTCGCCTGCGGCCGTGCAGATCTTCAAGGATCACGGGGTGGAGGTCGATTTTCAGCCCAAGCTCGGCGGCGACAAGGACAAGCTGGCCGAGCTGATCGGCAATTTCGACGGCCTTGCCATCCGCTCGGCCACCAAGGTCACGCCGAAAATCCTCGAGCGTGCCAATAATCTCAAGGTGATCGGGCGCGCCGGCATCGGGGTCGACAATGTCGATATCCCGGCCGCCACCGCCCGCGGCATCATCGTGATGAACACGCCGTTCGGCAACTCGATCACCACCGCCGAGCACGCCATCACCCTGATGCTGGCGCTCGCCCGGCAGATTCCGCAGGCCAATTCCTCGACCCAAGCCGGCAAGTGGGAGAAGAACCGCTTCATGGGCGTCGAGATCACCGGTAAGACGCTCGGCGTCATCGGCTGCGGCAATATCGGTTCGATCGTCGCCGATCGCGGGCACGGCCTGCGCATGAAGGTGATCGCCTACGATCCGTTCTTGTCGCCCGAGCGCGCCGTCGATCTCGGCGTCGAGAAGGTGGAGCTCGCCGAGCTGTTCAAGCGCGCCGATTTCATCACCCTGCACACCCCCTTGACCGACAAGACCAAGGACATCATCGACGGCAGGGCGCTCACCATGATGAAGAAGGGCGTGCGCATCATCAATTGCGCGCGCGGCGGATTGGTGGACGAGAAGGCGTTGCGGGCGGCGCTCGATTCCGGGCAGGTCGCGGGCGCCGCCTTCGACGTGTTCGTGGAGGAGCCGGCGACCCAGAATCCGCTGTTCGGGCACCCCAACGTGGTCTGCACCCCGCATCTGGGCGCTGCCACGACCGAGGCGCAAGAGAATGTGGCGCTGCAGATCGCCGAGCAGATGTCGGACTATCTATTGCGCGGCGCCATCTCCAACGCCGTCAATTTCCCCTCCATCACCGCCGAGGAGGCGCCGAGATTGAAGCCGCTCATCGCGCTAGCGGAACGGCTCGGCTCCTTCGCAGGCCAGCTCACCGACAGCGGGATCAACAAGGTGCAGCTCGCCTACGAGGGCGCGGTGGCGCAGATGAACACCAAGGCGCTGACCTCCTCGGCCGTCGCCGGGTTGCTGCGGCCCATGCTGCAGGATGTCAACGTGGTCTCGGCGCCGAGCATCGCCAAGGAGCGCGGCATCGTGGTCGAGGAAATGACGCGCGAGGCGGCCGGCGACTACGACAGCCTGATCACGTTGACGGTGGTCACCGAAAATCAATCGCGGTCGGTTTCCGGCACCGTCTTCGCCGACGGGCGGCCGCGCATCGTCAACATCAAGGGCATCCGCATGGATGCCGAGTTCGGTCCCTCGATGATCTACATCACCAACCAGGACCGACCCGGCTTCATCGGCCGCTTCTCCTCGACGCTGGGCGAGGCCGGCATCAACATCGCGACCTTTCACGTCGGACGCGATGTGCCGGGCGGCAACGCCATTGCGCTGATCGAGATCGACGGCGAGCTGCCGCCGCCGGTGCTGGCCGCGGTGCGGGCGCTGCCGCAGGTGCAGCAGGCCAAGCCGCTGCGGTTCTGATCGGGGGCAGGCGTCCCTCCGGCAGAGCCGCCGGCCCGGCCGCTGGCTTCCTGCCGCAGGATTGCCGCGGCGCCGCCTCCGAATTGCCCGTCAGCGGGGCAATTTGTTCCCCGCGGGTCACCGGGGCCGTGCTGCAGTGCGACAATACGCCTGAAAAACCAACCGCTTAGCTTGTACCTGAGCGGTACGCGCGCGAACCTGCCGCCTTGCTTGATCGGGCCGCTTCCGTTATCCCGGACCCGGGGGCGAACGGCGGGCAAGTGTCTGTTGATTCGCGATTTATCTCAGGCTTCGGCTCGCTTTGAAAAAGGTAACTCATGGCCAATGTGGTCGTGGTCGGCTCCCAGTGGGGCGACGAGGGTAAGGGGAAGGTCGTCGACTGGCTGTCGGAGCAGGCCGACATCGTGGTTCGCTTCCAGGGCGGGCACAATGCGGGCCACACGCTGGTCATCGACGGGGTCACCTACAAGCTCTCGCTGCTGCCCTCGGGCGTGGTGCGGCTGGGCAAGCTGTCGGTCATCGGCAACGGCGTCGTGCTCGATCCGCGCGCGCTGCTCGACGAGATCGATCGGCTGGCGCAACAGGGCGTCAAGGTCACGCCACAAAGCCTGCGGATTGCCGAGAACGCATGCCTGATCCTGCCGCTGCATCAGCAGCTCGATGTCGTTCGCGAATCCTCGAACAGCTTGACCCGCATCGGCACCACCGGACGCGGCATCGGGCCGGCCTATGAGGACAAGGTCGGGCGCCGGGCGATCCGGCTCATGGACCTCGCCGACCTGCCGGGGCTCGGCCACAAGATCGATCGCCTGCTGGCCCATCATAATGCGCTGCGCCGCGGACTCGGGCTCGACGAGGTGAGCCCGCGGACGGTCCAGCAGCAGCTCGAAAGCGTGGCCCCGCTGGTGCTTCCCTACATGGCTTCGGTGTGGTCGCTGCTCGATCAGAAGCGGCGCGAGGGCAAGCGCATCCTGTTCGAAGGCGCGCAGGGCGCGCTTCTCGACATCGACCACGGCACCTATCCGTTCGTGACCTCGTCCAACACGGTTGCGGCCCAGGCGGCGACCGGGTCCGGCCTCGGTCCGGCCGCCATCGGCTATGTGCTCGGCATCTGCAAGGCCTATACGACCCGGGTCGGGCAGGGGCCGTTTCCGACCGAGCTGGACAGCGCGATCGGCCGGCAGATGGGCGAGCGCGGGCGGGAGTTCGGGACCGTTACGGGCCGGCCGCGGCGCTGCGGTTGGTTCGATGCCGTCCTGGTGCGCCAGACGGTGCGCACCAGCGGGATCAACGGCTTGGCACTCACCAAGCTCGATATCCTCGACGGACTGGGCGACATTCAGGTTTGTGTAGGATATCGTCTGGACGGGCGGGAGATCGATTACCTGCCGGCCGGGGAGGGCGCCCAGGCCAGGGTAGAGCCGATCTATGAGACGATCGCGGGTTGGCAGGAGCCGACGGCCCGGGCGCGCTCCTGGGCGCAGCTGCCGGCACCGGCGATCAAATATGTGCGTCGCATCGAGGAATTGGTTGGTTGCCCGGTTGCTCTGCTCTCGACCAGCCCGGAACGCGAGGACACGATTCTGATGCATAATCCGTTCGAAATCTGAACCTGTTGGAGATCCGAGAAGCAATCGGCGCGCCGAAGGCTTGAAGCTAGACACCCATGGCCGATTACTACCCGCTCATTGCTCGCGCAGTTGCCGGTCTTCAGAAGAACACCGGCGACGCCCGGCGTGCGCTCTACGAACGCGCCCGGGAGGCGCTGGTGGCGCAGCTGCGTGGCGTGACGCCGGCGCTCGATGAATCCGATGTCACCCGGGAGCGACTTTCGCTCGAGGAGGCGATCCGCAAGGTGGAGGGGGAATCGGCCCGCCAGTCCACCAGCCGGAGCGAGACCGCCAGGGTCAAGGCGCCCGAGTTCCCTCGTTGGGACGAGCCGGAACCAGAGCCAGAGCCCGAGCCCGAGCCGCGTCCACGCCCGCCGGCGCGACGGAGCCAGGCGGCGCCGCGCGCCGATGCACGCGCTGCCGCCCCGGTGCCGCCCGGTCGCGGTAGGGCGGAGCCCCGCTACGTCGATCCGAAGGACGACCCCGCGATCCCGCCCGATCCGGTGCGGCCGGAGCCGCCGCGCCGGCCGGACACGCGACCGGCGGCCCCATCGGCACGCAGCAAGGCAGAGCCGCGTTACATCGATCTGGATGACGACGAGCCGGTCGAGCGGGAGCCCGCGCCGCAAGAGCCACCACGCAATGCGGGAAGTCCGCGCCCCGCCGGCGAGCGGGCCGGCACCGACCGGCGCTCGCTGCTCGATTCGGGCTTGCGGGGTTTTCGCGAGGTCGTCTCCGAGGCCAACGAGCTCGGCGGCGCCTCGGCGCGCGCCAACCGGTCCGCCCGCGAATCCTTTGCCAACGTCCCCCAGCCGGAAGCCAATCGTTCCGCGCAGCGCGTCGCGGATACGGACGAATCCTATCTGACGCTGGACGATATCACAGAGCCGGTCATGCTCGAGCCGTCCTTCGTGGTGGACGAATCGCGCCCGATTCCGCCGCGCGCCCGGCAGGCGCCGCCGGCCGAGGTCGAGCGCGACCGGACCCCGCGGCGCTCCTATGGGGATATGATCAGGATCGCCGCCGCGATCGTGATCGTGCTCGCGATCGGCAGCCTGCTGATCTGGCAATGGCCCAACATGGTGGCGATCTACAGCATGCTGTGGGCGCCGCCGGCCGAGGTGGTGAACGCGAACTCCTCCACCGTCCACCAAGCCCAAGATTTCCGATCGGATCGAGCCCGGCGGCAAGCCGAACCCGCAACAGCAAGTCGCGCAGGACGCCGCCACCGTGGCCCAGCGGGTGGTGCTTTATGAGGAGGATCCGAACGATCCCGCGGGCAAGCGCGCAGTCGGCTCGGCGATCTGGCGGACCGAGGCGGTAACGGCAGGCACCGGCAAGACTCCAGAGCTGGCGGTGCGTGCCGATATCGAGATTCCCGAGCGCAAGATCAGCATGACCTGGACGTTGCGCCGCGACACCGACCCGGGCCGCTCGACCAGCCACACTATCGAGATCATGTTCAAGCTGCCGCCGGACTTTCCCTCGGGCGGCGTCTTCAATGTTCCGGGCATCTGGATGAAGCAGGCCGAGCAGACGCAAGGCACCGCGCTTGCCGGTCTCGCCGTCAAGGTGACCGCCGGATATTTCCTGATCGGGTTGTCCGGTGCGCCGGCCGACAAGGAACGGAACATCCAGCTCCTGAAGGAGCGGCCCTGGTTCGACATCCCGATCGTCTATACCAACAACCGGCGCGCCATACTGGCCATGGAAAAGGGCACCCCGGGCGAGCGCGCCTTCGCGCAGGCCTTCGCGGCTTGGGAGAAGTGAGGCGGCCGGTCGTGCGCTTCAACCAAAGTCGAAGGGATCGGTTCGTTCGTAGGGGCGACCCTTGTGGTCGCCCGTCGGGCCGAGGAGGGCGGGCACAAGGCCCGCCCCTACGCATGGCGCCCGAGCCTCAATTTCGAAGAGGAGCGCCGAACTAGCTCAGCGCAGCCGCGGCCGCGTGCGGCACTTCCATGGCGGCGATGCGGTTCTTCACCGCCTTCTGGACCTTCTCGAAGGCCCGCACCTCGATCTGGCGCACGCGCTCGCGCGAGACCCCGAACTCGTCGGCCAGCTCCTCAAGCGTGATCGGCTCGTCGGCGAGCCGGCGCGCCTCGAAGATGCGGCGCTCGCGCTCGTTCAGCACGGTCAGGGCCTCGCCCAGCGCCTTGCGGCGGTTGTCGGCCTGCTCGCTCTCCGCCAAGCGGGTTTCCTGGCTGACGCTGTCGTCGACCAGCCAGTCCTGCCACTCGCCGGAATCGCCTTCCTCGCGGATCGGCGAGTTGAGGGAAACATCGCCGCCCAGCCGGCGGTTCATGTCGACCACGTCCTGCTCGGTCACGCCCAGCCGTTTGGCGATGAGCTTGACCTGATCGGGCCGCAGATCGCCCTCCTCGAGCGCGGAGATGCGGCTCTTGGCCTTGCGCAGGTTGAAGAACAGCTTCTTCTGGTTGGCGGTGGTGCCCATCTTCACCAGCGACCACGAGCGCAGGATGTATTCCTGGATCGCGGCCTTGATCCACCACATCGCATAGGTGGCGAGGCGAAAGCCCTTGTCCGGCTCGAAGCGCTTGACCGCCTGCATGAGCCCGACATTGCCCTCCGAGATCACCTCGGAGATCGGCAGGCCGTAGCCGCGATACCCCATGGCGATCTTGGCCACTAGGCGCAAATGGCTGGTGACGAGCCGGTGCGCCGCGTCGCGGTCGCCGTGCTCGCGCCAGCTCTTGGCCAGCATGTATTCCTCCTGCGGTTCCAGCATGGGGAACCGCCTGATTTCCTCGAGATAGCGGGTGAGGCCTGATTCAGCCGTTATGAGCGGCAAGGCCGCGGCATGGGCCATGATAGCGCCCTCCAATGTTGTGCCCCCGTTGCCGGCGGGCGGATCGCACCGCCGCTTCCTGAGCCGACGGCGCCGTCCAGTTTGCTGCGACCGCGAAATATGACCGCAGCCGCAACATTACAGGAAAAGGGGGGGCGAAAGGAAGATACACCGGAATCACGTCGTGTCACGTCGCCGTGACCCTTTCGTTTGACTCCAAGCCTTTGATTTATCGCAATCTTTCGGAAATTTGCCGGCAGCCTCGGATGGGCTGGCTTGGGTACCGAGACTGCGACGTAAACGGTCAAGGTCCTCCGGCAGTTCCGAGCGGAACTCCAGGTATTCGCCCCGGGATGGGTGTTCGACCCCCAAAAGATAGGCATGCAGGGCCTGCCTTCCAAGCCCTGCCAGGGCCTGGCGGGCGGCCGGCGCCAATCGGACGGTCTTGGTCTTGAAGCCGGACCCATAGGTGTCGTCGCCCAGCAAAGGATGGCCGATCGAGGCCAGATGCACACGGATCTGGTGGGTACGCCCGGTGGTGAGCCGGCAGGACAGCAGGCTGGCCACCGGTTCGCCCTCGGAGCCGGAATACCGCTCCAGCATCTCCCAATAAGTTACGGCTTCGCGACCCTCCGGACGCACGGCCATTTTGTCGCGGGCGTGCGGATGGCGGCCGATCGGCTGGTCGACGCTGCCCTTGGGCCGGTCCGGCACCCCCCAGACGAAGGCCAGATAGCGGCGCTGCATCGGCCCGGTGCGGCCGTGATCGGCGAATTGCCGCGACAGCGAGGCATGCGCCCGGTCGGTCTTGGCCACCACCATCAGGCCGGTCGTATCCTTGTCCAGGCGGTGCACGATGCCGGGCCGCCGCACCCCGCCGATGCCCGAAAGGCTCTCGCCGCAGTGGGCGATCAGGGCATTGACCAGGGTGCCGGTCTGGTTGCCGGCGGCCGGGTGCACCACCAGCCCCCTGGGCTTGTCGATCACCACGATCTCGTCGTCCTCGAACACGATGTCGAGCGGGATGCTCTCGGCCACGGGCTCCGCCGGCTCCGGCGGCGGCACCTCGACCATCACGGCGTCGCCGACATTGACGTGATGGCCCGGATCGCGGATCGTGCGCCCGCCGATGGCGACTTCGCCGGCGAGGATCAGTGCCTTGAGCCGGGAGCGCGAGAGGTCCGCGATGCGCGCCGCCAGCACGCGGTCGAGCCGCTCGCCGGCATCCTCGCCCGCGATGACGACCTTCTCCCTGCGCCGGTGATGCACTGACATGAGCGATCCGCTGACGGACGACGACAAGCCTCTCGATCCCGCGGCCGCGAGCGTCGTGGCCAAGGTTCGATGGCTGATGATCATATCGGGCCTGACCACGCTCGTCGCCATCGTGGCGGTCACCGGGGTCATCGGCTATCGGGTTTTTCGCAACGAGGGAAGCGCGGCGCGGACGGATGTCACCGCCATGCTGCCCAAGGGCGCGCGCGTGGTCGCGATCTCGGCCGCGGGCGAGCGTATCGTGGTCACCATCGAGATCGCGGGGGCGCTCGAAGCCCGCACTTACGATCTCAAGACCCTGGCGCCGGCCGGGAGCCTGCGCTTCGCGACCGAGCCTTGAGCCCGCTATCGCCGGGCCGTGATCTCGATCTCGACCAGCTTGCGCGGTCGCGAGAAACCCTCGACCAGCTCGATCTCCGCCTCTTCGAGCGGGACCGGCGCGAGCGCCGCCACCTCGGCGAGCAGGGCGTCGGGGTCCTGGTCGCGCTGCAGGAAGAACGACACCCGCACCACGTGCCCCCAATGGCAGCCGGTCTCGGCCAGCAGCACGCCGGCGCGTGGCAGGATGTCGGCGCATTGCGCCGCCAGGGTCGCCTGCGTTTCGCAGGTCATGCCGGCCAGAAACACCATCGGCCCCCACCCCAGATGCCGGATGAAGCTCTGCTCCGGCTCGTGCTCGGTCACATGGCGGGGCGGATTGCCGGCCGGCGCCGCCATGGCGAAGAGGTCGAGGCCGACATCGGCCGCGGAAGCGAAATGCGGCGCGCAGATATAGCTTGCGCCGGCCGCCCGCGAGCGGCCGACCAGTGCCTGCGCGCGCGCATCGCTGCCGGCGGTGCGCGCCGCGGCGGTGCGCCCGAACACGCGGGTGCGCACGGTATTGCGCAGCAAAGACAGCCCCAGCGTCGCCAGCTCGGCCCCGGCGCACGCGAACAATTCGGATGATTGCTGCGGCAGCGGCCGGCCCGGCTCGCCCTCGAGGCCGAGATAGACGAAGTGCTGCCCCTGCCAATTGAAAAGTCGCCTGCGCATGTGTGTCCCCCGGCGCGGCGCTTCGCGCCGGCAGAACCTAGCCGGAACGCGCAGGCCCCGCCACTTCCTCGGCCGCATGCGGCGAGCCGCCACGCACCGCGCTTGCGCCGCCGCCGGATCAGGGTTATTTCGGATGCCCGCGAAGCTCCCTTCGTCTAGCGGCCCAGGACGTCGCCCTCTCACGGCGAAAACACCGGTTCGATTCCGGTAGGGAGCGCCAGCAAAATCAACAACTTATGAACTAAGGCGGCGACTGGTGTCCCGGAAGTGTCCTGGCGATGCCCGCCACTGGCATCTACGCCACCGACTTGTACCGCTCGAACCGCAACGCAAGCCGAGCCCGGTCCGGACGGTCCTTTATACGGCCTGGCAGGTGGATGTTGACGCCGTTCAGCCCCTTCAAGGCCTCCAACATTGGGCCGTCGTTCTGCCCGAGCAACCGCTCCGAGACATGCAGCCGGTAGTCCGGATCGATACCGATAACCGAGGCGCTTCTTCTCGGTTCCCTTCCAGGCCTCAGGGACGCGCACCCGGCACGCTTCAAGTTGCTGGTTCCATCCATCGGAGCCTGCGGCATGATCCGACCTCAAAGCCCAGCCGATATTGCTGCACCGTCGAGGGGTTCACCCCGAACTGCTCAGCAATCGTGGGGCGGGGAACCACGGGTCGCCTCATACGTTGCACCAAGCGGGCCGGCCGGCTCAAGCCCTCCGGTGATAAACGAACCCTGGCCTCTCCCCGAGGTCGGGGTTTCGTATTGGCGCTCAAGCGGAGGATGGAGCCAGATGAGCCGAGCCTTTGTTAAGGAGGTGGACGAGGCCCCACTGCCACCGATCCTGGCGCGTCCCATCAGTACGGCAGCAAACCTCGTCACGCGGCGGGGCGCCGGGTTGATCGAACAAGCCATCGCAGCCGTGGAAGACAGTATCGCCGGCGCAAGGGACGAGAAAGTTGTGCCAGCGTTGCGCCGGGACCTTCGTTATTGGAGCGCCCGCCGGTCAAGTATGCAGATCATGCCGTCAGTCGAGGCTCCTACTTCGGTCATGTTTGGCGTCCGCGCCAAAATCCGCCGCAAGGGAACGACACGGGAGATTTACATTGTGGGGGAGGACGAGGCCGATCCGTCGGCCGGCTTGATCGCCTGGACTGCGCCACTTGCTCGCGCGCTCCAAGGTGCTCAAGCCGGAGAAACGGTCGATCTTGAGGCGGGAGGACGTATTGAACCGGTGACCGTGGTCTCTATCGCCGGTAGCGGGGTCGAGGAATGAAGAACTTAACCACTTCCTTGCCGGCCAAAATGTCGTGCCGCCATGACTAAGCGACGCACTGCCGCAGTCGAGCAGGTGGCAGCCGGTGGACTCAAGCGTCGGAGGGGCCGCCGCATACCGGCCTTCCGCCCGGTTCAGCTGGCCACCCTGGTACCGAGCCAATGAAGATCGCTACCTACAACGTCAACGGTGTCAATGGGCGGCTGCCAAACCTGCTCGCTTGGCTTCGAGGGGCAGCGCCGGACGTGGTGTGTCTCCAAGAGTTGAAGGCCCCGGATGAAAAGTTTCCGGCAGCCGCCCTTCGGGTCGCCGGCTATGGGGCGATCTGGCAGGGGCAGAAAAGCTGGAATGGTGTTGCGATCCTGGCCCGCGGCTCTGAGCCGTTAGAAACCCGCCGGGGCCTGCCCGGCGACCCTGAGGACAAGCACAGCCGCTACATCGAAGCGGCCGTCTACGGGCTGGTGGTTGGGTGCCTCTACCTGCCGAACGGCAATCCGGCCCCCGGGCCCAAGTTTGACTATAAACTGCGGTGGTTGCAGAGACTAACCGAATACGCCAAGAACTTACTGAAAAGTGGCGAGCGGGTCATCCTGGCCGGTGACTATAATGTCATGCCGACCGACCTTGATGTGTACGCCCCGGAGCGCTGGGTCGATGATGCACTGTTCCGGCCAGAGGTCCGTGACGCCTATCGTCGCCTGGTGGATCAGGGTTGGACCGACGCGGTGCGCAGCCTCCACGCTGGCGAGCGCATTTACACGTTCTGGGACTATTGGCGAAATGCCTTTGGCCGTAATGCCGGGCTTCGCATCGATCACCTGCTGCTCAACCCCGCAGCTGCGGAGCGCTTGATGGCCGCGGGGGTGGACCGCGATGTGCGTGGGCACGAAAAGGCGAGCGACCATGCACCGACCTGGGTTGAGCTTGATGATTTAAAGAGCACGCCATCTCGTCGGCGGCGTGCCACTGCCCACGGTACCAGCGGTCGGCGGCGCTCGACGAAAAAATGAGTGTCACCGGTGGCTCCGATCCTTCCTCGCCCGCCATGTCCGGGTCGTCAGGAGCAGGACTTTGCGAGTTGCCGCTGGTTAGCCCGAACTTTCCGCCTATAGTGCGAAATCGCTTTGGCAGCGGCACCAGGGACCGAATAACCGAGTCCGCCAGTCATAGCCAAAGTCTGTAAGCTCCAACCGGCCTCGAGTTTTTCTGAAATCATTTGCCTGGCCTCAGCTTGCGCCGCAGAACCCCCGGCCGCAATCTTGAAGGTTCTAAGACCGACGACTGCAGAAGCCTCTACCCCCAACGACCAAACGCCAAAGCCAACTCGCAGCCAGGGATTTCTCATGGTCATCTATGCGTCCGACGTCTCCCGCGCGTCCGCTTATGGATTTTCTTAGCTGCATGCACGACCGCAGTTCTGTTGGCGATTATTTCAGCAGGCGCATACTTGGCCGATCGGGGCAGAAACTGCGCCTGCAATGGGCCGGTTTCAGTGGCCGAATCTTTGGGTACTTCGGCCGAACCAAAAAAGCCGGCGAAGACGCTTTTCTGAGCTTCCAATCCGAAACGCACGGCCTGAACCGAGAGGGCGAACCAGGGTAACATACGTGATCTCCATGCTGCACTGCACTCGAACACAACATCCTAGCGCACCGCAGGTTCCACGAGACGGCGCCACCAGTCGCGAGGGTTGGATTCTCAAACGCGGCCCGGCCTCCAAGGGGAGGGGACCGTTCGCTCAGCGTCTTTTCTTACGCCGCGGGAACTCCTTGTTCCTGTCGGGAGATCCTAAAATGATGATTTGAAACGGCGAGTCCCAAACATCCATCGGGCGCATCGCCTCCAGTCACGCAGACATGATGTGGGCGACGGGCTTGAGAGGCTCGAGATGATCACACATGATCTTAATAACGGCCAGAAGCGGAACGGCGAGTAACGCTCCCGGAATCCCCCATAGCGCATGCCAAAAGAACAAGGATATGATGACCAGAACCGGGTTTAGAGTCCCCGATAGGGGATCAGGAAACCCCACGCCTTTAGGCGGCTGGGATCGCGACGCTTCCAAAGGTAGAATAGCTGGATGGAAGCGTAGAAGCGGACAGCCTGGGGCCAGCAATTGCGGGGCAGGGCCTACTGGGTTGCCAGCAGCAGAACGCAACTGACGAGGCATGGGTCGGGTACATCAAGAACCAGAAGCCACCGGAACCGGATGACAACTTCACAGTGACCTGAGCTGAGTCCGCCGAAGGCGGACCGAATCCGGCTTTAAGCCGTAACTCGAAGCCACCGCCTTTAGGCGGTGGAGTATTCACATTAAATCGACCGGCGAGAAGGAGCGGGGTTATCGTCTCGCCTTCCAGGACATGAATCATCAAATAGAGCCCGGCCGGGAGAAAAGCGAACCAGGGCCATGGCAATGTCACGATGCCGGCCACCAGAAACATGCCAATTCCGGTCAGCGGACCGAACACGGGCACGTAATTCAACAGAAAGGCAATGGCACCCCATAACAGCGGATCCCTTAATCCGCACCCCCACATGGCAATTCCGGTGGCCACCCCGACCGCCGCGTTCATAAAAGTGATCGTTAGGAGATAACCCCCGATATTGCGCTGAATCTCGGTTGCAATTGTTGCCGCCTGGCGCTTGTCGGAAAACCGCGGCAGCACCTCGATGAAACCTCGCAAAAGTCGATCACCCGCGACGAGCAGAAAGAACAGCACCACCATGGTTGCGAAGAATCGCGACAAGGAGGTCAATGTACCCAGTGCCAGCGTGCTGGCCACGCTCGAGCCGTCCCTCACCGCCACCGCGGGGGCTCCTTCTCCCGGGCCGGCCATGTTCGTGACAGCACTGAAGGCCCGCTGTAAGTATTCAATCGGGCGTTGCAGTCCTGCCAGCTTTTGCTGGATGTCGGGCAGAATTTCAGGGACCTTCTGGATCCACGCCGAAGCCGGGACGGAAATCGTCAGCGCCACCGCGGCAACGAGGCCAAATAGACATGTGATGAGAAGCAAGGCACTAACCGCATGTGGAACCCGGAGCCGGTCGCATAAGATGTTCATGATGGGCTGCAGCATGAGCTTGAGCACAAGCGCCAGCACAATCGGAAGAACAACCTCCTTACCGACGTACAGGGCACCCACCGCTGCGATGGCGGCAAGCGCTACAACGCTGATCGAAAGATGGCCGTGCGGAGAGGTAGAGATACTGCGGGAGGTTTCCGAAGCTTGTGTTTCTTGAGCTTTGGAGCTCACCGGCGGCGCCAGTGTAACTTTCTTCTTCATTCTCAATTTTTTATTCTCAGTGTTTTCGATCCGACGGGTGCCGATCGAACGACGGCTTGGCGATCAGAGACCCAATAGGCGATACCCCCCGGGGATTACTTGTGCCACCGCGTGGCTTTGACCTTCGGTCGCCGCCGTTCGCTTACCCTGTGTGGGTAAGCCCTTAGGGCGCTAAGGAAACCGGGTACCAACGTCCTCGGAACTACAAAAGTTCCGTGCGACGCTGTGGCCGGGGAGGGCATCTCAGCCGCGTCCTATGGGCCCTGGCCATAGCCGCAGGGCTGTTACGAGACGTCAAATGACACTGCCGCTGCGGCGGTGCGCACGTAATTCGGCATTCTGCACTGCGGCACTTTGACTTTGGTCAGCAACACTCTCCTGGTTTTCCGTCAAGTGGCGGCCCGACGACCCTTCTTGGCCGGCGAGCTCTTGCCGATTCCGAGGCGATGAGGGGCCAAAACCCTGCCTCTGGCTCAGCTGAAAGCTTGGCAAAGAGAGAAGGCCGGCGGTTGTCGGGCCTTTTTTGAGAAGCGCAGGGAGAAACGGGGCGCGCCCAAGAAGGGCATGAGGCCCGCCCAGCCGAGTTGCACTGCGAGTAGCGCACGGCCTCCTGCAGGCGCCTCCGTTTCTTCCCAAGGACGAGAAACTCAGCGGTTCGTCCCGCGGTGACGCGTGCGGCGGCTGGTGTCCCCGCAATATTCATACGGGATGATCAATAGCACGGAACCTAGGCCCATTTGGCGGATTGGTGAACATCGGAGGATCAAATGGACACCAAACAAACAACCGGCTCGACCACCTTCCCGGCCCGCATGGACGCTTCCCCACTGAAGCCCGAGGCAGGCGCCAAAGATCTTCGCGCCAAGGCCGGAGACGCGGTCTCCAAGATAAATGACGCGGCTCAGGCCGTTGGTGAGCAGGCCAAGGCGACCGCAACGTCGCTTGCCTCCGAAGCCAATGAAAAGGCCAAGGGCGCATTGAACGGACAGATCGCGGCCGGAGCCCAATGGGTGGGTTATGTTGCGGAGGCGACCAAAGCTGCCGCGGACAGCTTGGATCGCAACGCCCCGAAGCTTTCCGGCCTGGTTCGCGAGACGGCGCAAAAAGTCGAGCGCTTTTCCCGAGATGTGAAAGATCAGAGCGTGGAAGAGCTCTATCAATCCGCCTCCGACTTCACTCGCCGGCAACCAGCACTGGTCTTCGGATCCGCCGCCTTGTTCGGCTTTTTTCTCTTCCGGCTGCTCAAAACCGAGCCGAGGAGCGCCGCTGCGGCGGGACGCGAGACTGATCGACCCTCCAACCACAGAGGTCGGTAATGCTGGACGATCTGCGAGGTTCTGGCCTTAGCCGGACGCTGAGCGAGCTCCTTGCGGACTTCGGCGATCTTGTTCAGAAGGAGCTTCGGCTCGTGCGAGCAGAAGTATCTGAGAAGATCGGCGCGCGTCTGCAGGCGGTGATCTGGATGGCGGCGGCCGGTGTGTTCGCGCTGGTCGCGGTGCTGTTCTTCCTCGCCGGGATCGTGTTTGCCCTCATCGCCTGGGGCCTCTCGCCGCAGCTTTCCTGCTTTCTGGTGGCTGCAGCCCTCGCGATCCTCGCGGTGATCCTTTTCTCCTATGGTCGAACCTCGCTCACGGACGATCTCCTCCCGTCCAGAACCGTTCGGCAACTTAATGCAGACGTCAAAACATTCAAGGAGCAGCTGACATGAGCCGTTATCCGCAAGACGACTTTTCCGCCCCGGTAGGCGACTGGATCATGAATACGGTGCGACGCAATCCCGAAGGCCTGCTGGTCCTGGCGGCCGGATGTGCACTGCTGATGCGCGGCGGCAGTACGAAGGCAAGCAGTGCGAAAGCAAGTGGTTTCAACATGGATTTGGATCGCGGTTATGGTGAAGCTGCTGGCCGCGTCGCAAGCGGCACGACTCGTTCTGGAGCCGCTGACCGTGCGTCGGACGTGGCAAGCTATGTCTCGGACGTCAAGGACCGCGTGGCAGATACGGCAAGCTCCTACGCCGGTTCGATGTCCGACTACGCGTCGGATGCCGCCCAGAATCTGTCCGATCGATCCATTCGGCTGAAAGAGCAGGCGCAGTCGACGATCCAGAGCGGCATGGAAAGAATGCTTCGGCAACAGCCCCTGGCTGTTGCCATCCTTGGGGTCGCGGCAGGCGCCGCCGTGGCTTCGGTGTTGCCGACGACCGGCGTTGAGAATCAGGCGCTCGGGGGGGCTCGCGAGGCGCTGGCCGACGCAGCCAACAAGGTCGGTGAGAATGTCATGGGGGCGGCCGGCGCCGCCGGCGAGCGGCTCAAGACCGTTGCCGCCGAACGCGGCTTAACCCAGGACGGCCTCAAAGAGGTGGCCCGTGACGTCGCCAGCACCTTCACCACGAGCGTGACCGGCAACGCCGCCGACCAGGCTTCCGGAAAAAGCCCAAGCAATGATCTCGTCGAGGTCGGAGGCAGCAGCCCCAGCCTTATCCCGAATCGGACACGACCAGTTGATCGGAGCGGCCGATGAGCAGGGCTGAACTCAACGCGTTGGAGCGGGAGGTCGAGGCCGCGCGAGCAAGGGTGGCCGGCGATCTGGCCCGGCTTCGGTCTCCTTCCACAATCTCGGAATTCAAGGGCAAGCTGTTGGCAGAAGCACGCCAATCGAAAGACCAGCTGCTGGAAAAATCCTCTGATTACGTCAAGAACACTGCTCAGGACGTATTGTCGGACCTCAAAGGCCGGGCGGCAGCAAATCCCGCCGCGGCTTTGGCCGTCGGGGCAGGTCTGGCGTGGCAGTTGCTGCGCCACCCGCCGATTGCGTCGATCCTTGTCGGCGCCGGAATTTTCGGCCTGATGAAAACCCGGCCGGATCCGGATATGGACGTTGCCGCCGGCATGGCGAGGCAAGCGTACGATGCCTCCAGCTTTGTGACCGAACGGGTCCAGTCTTGGACCGCCGACGCCACTCAAGTGGCGCGGGAGGCGGGTGGCAACATGGTGGACAACGTCTCGGCCCTGACCGATCAAGTCTCGGAAACGGCGGCCAATGCGGGTGAGGTGGCGCGCACGTCTGTGACCCAGATGGCGGCAAATGCCAGCGCCGCCGGCGGGCGCGTCGCTGCCGCAGTGGCCGATGGATTACCGGAAAAAGAGGTTCGCGACCAGTTTCTGTTGGGCGCGGCGGCGATAGCGATCGCGGCAGCCATTGGGATTGCCTCCCAGCGCCGATTTCAGCAGGACAGCTAAGGCATTTTCAGGAAAATGCCCGCCCCCGCGGGGTGGAATCCGGTTCTCCCTACCAAAATGCGACAAACGCAAAAATGCTAGAGCGGTTTCTTTCTCCGGTCTTGTGAAACCGCTCTGGAGGCCAGCAGGATAGGTTCATGAATAGCCGGACCAAGGGGCGCGACGAATGCTCCTCCCTTTCCGCACAGAAGGCAGCGAACGACGATTTCGGTCGCTTTACCGATAGCCCCGCAAACACGGGGGCGGCGCGCGGTTTGAAGGGGCTCGTTCGGCGGGCTTATACGAACATCGGCAAGCATCGCGTCCTCGCGCTTGCCGCCGGGGTTACCTTCTATTCCATCCTCGCGATTTTTCCGGCCATCGCCGCGCTGGTCGGCATCTACGGCCTCTTTGCGGATCCGGCAGCGATCTCGACGCACCTGGACAGCGTTGCCGGCTTTCTGCCGGGCGGCGCTATCGACGTCATACGGGATCAATTGACCAGGATAGCGTCGCACGGGAAAAGTACGTTGGGTCTTACTTTTGTCGCCGGGCTGGCAATTTCCCTATGGAGCGCCAATGCGGGGCTTAAGGCTCTATTTGATGCGCTCAACCTGATCCACGAGGCGGAAGAAAAGCGCGGGTTCATCAAGCTCAACATAGTATCGTTGGGGTTTACGATCCTCGGCATCATCTTCGCCATTTTGGCTCTCGCTGCCGTGGTTGCTATTCCGGTGATTCTCAACGCTTCGGGTCTCGGGGGAGCAACAGAATTGCTTGTGAATTTTGGCCGCTGGCCCATCCTGTTTCTTGTGGTCGCGCTCGTTCTCGCCTTGGTCTACCGATTCGGGCCGTGCCGGCCCGAGCCCCAATGGCGATGGATAACGTGGGGCAGCGCATTTGCCTCCTTTGCCTGGATTGCGCTTTCTGTCCTGTTCTCTTGGTATGCGGCAAATTTCGGCAGCTACAACGCGACCTACGGGTCGCTCGGAGCCATTATGGGCTTCATGGTCTGGCTCTGGCTGTCGACAATCGTCGTCTTGCTCGGTGCTGAGATCGACGCCGAGATGGAGCACCGTGCAGGACGGCCTCGGCTGCAGAAACCTGCCCAATGATTGTTAAGAGCCGATCTAATCGTTTGGCCGCGTTACACCTTACATACCACCCCAACCCCTATTCCGTGGAGCAACATACGTTCGCCGCGCCAGGGGTTTGGCCGTAGTCTTGGAACCGCCACCGGGTTTGCTCGTTATAAGGGCACCAAAAGGAGGCGCCTCATGTCGTTGGTAAAATGGGCTTTGGTCTTTCTGGTCATTTCAATAATTGCGGCCATCTTCGGATTCGGAGGAATCGCGGCGGCAAGCGCCGATATCGCGCGCATTCTGTTCTTCATCTTTGTTGTCATCTTCGTCGTATTGCTCGTGTTGGGCCTGATGGCTGCAAGACGGGTCTGACGTAAGGCGCGGGTGCAACCTTCTTGGGCGTCAGCGGCTTGGGCCCCTCGGACGGCGGCAGAGCTGTCCTTTGCCAGCGGAGATGAGTGTGGGTCCATTGCCAATTCACGGCTCGACGACCCTGTATGGACTGGTGATCGTAGTCGGATGCTTGAGCTTCGCCCCGGCTTGGGCCGGAGGGGTCGCTCTCGGTGAGCTGCTGGCTCTGCCCATCATGGGGCGGTGCTGATTGCCAACCGCTGGTCCAACGAGCTGACGCTGCTGAGCTTCGGCCCGCGGATGGTGTGCGCCGGTTGCGGGATGTACCGAGTGCGTCCTCTTAATGGCGCTTGTCGGGAACTGGCGGATTCCGGCTCTGCGCCCGAGGGCATCGCGTCGAAGTAAAGATTTATCCGTCCTGGGTACCTATGCATGGCTTTTCGGTTGAATGTGCGCTCCTTCAAGAGTGCGATTACGACCAACGTCATCGGGTCGAGAGCGAATGGATTGCGAAATTCCCTAACTTGCTGAACAAGCGCAAGCTCGGATTTTGGGGCGGCAAGCCACCGGTTATCCCCGAAATCAGAGAGTACATGCGGAGATATCTCTGTAACGTGGGGGGCTTTCGCGGCATCCGGACGACCGCCATTGGGACTGCTATCAAGTCCTTATGTACACCGGGAGCGGCATAGCCGATTGGTTGTTTGGCGATGAAGCCGACGAAATAATGCCGGGCTGGGGCGGAAACATGTGGTTCCCCGACCGGGCACCGGCGAGTTCCTGGCGCAGACGAAGGCGGCCAAAAAGTCCAAGGGCGTGGCGAGAACGATAGCAACGCGCGCGGTCTTTCGTTTAGCCAGCCGCTCACGATCAGCCGGGCGGCTTCGGTCGGCACCGCCATGAGCCGTGCGTGCGTCAGCAGGATATCCACCATGGAGGTCTCCTCGAGACCCAGGGTGCTCGCCTCTCGGGCCGTCGTAGTCCGGCGATGACTTCCTCCGCATCGAGCTCAATACGGTGCTGACCTTTGGCCGCAGTGTACAGCGGGTTAGGGCGTGACAGGGGCCTGATACCAACGGGGGAGGCTCCACAACCCGGCGCTATTTCGAGTTCGGCACCGCCATGAGCCTCGCGTATTTCAGCAGGATAGCCACCAAGGAGGTCTCGTGACACATCCCCGCCGTTGGCGCGCCGAAAAGCAACCCAAAAGGAAGGCGGCCCGCACCCGCAAGCTGCGTGCAGCGGGCCGTTAATCGCCGGGGAGAATTTTGCCATCTATGGGCGGACTGTCAGATGAGGAGCTCGGCATCATCACCGCTTCAGCGCCGGTATTGATGACGAAGGCAGCCGCGAGCCCATACATCCCACATTGACCGTCCCCGCCGCAGCCGGTGGGATTGAAGACCAGCGTTGATTGGAGGTCGGGCGGTGTCGGGCTCAGGCCATAGGGCCAAACGGCCGATCCGAGGATCACCCCTGCAGCCAGGCTGTGGCCGAGATCGCCGAGCATCTTCCCGTCCGGCCGGACGTCGCTCGCGGCGAACTCAGCCCCTCCGGCCAGACCGATGCCAGCTATCGCCGCGAAAACGAGGAGTGTCTTTGGCATAATCCGCCCGGTCCGCCGTATTGGCTCTCACCTCGGCGATGACCTCTCTAGAACTGCGCCCATAGGGATTAAGAAAGTCTTCTGCAGAGTGCGCGGCGATAACCCCTTGGGGCGAAGGCAGGGCGACGAGATCACAAATTGTTGCCAAAAATGTTGCCAAACGGCCGATTTTGTTTGGTCGATCAGCCCTCGAAAAACGACTCTAACCTACTGTTATAACGAGGCATTCTCACTCGGTCCTCTCGATCTCGGCTTTCTGCAATGCGCCAAGTGCGTCAGGAGTTTGCTGGTCCCGTGGGAAAATCTCCTGCCCGAGTTCGGCAAGCCGCTGACGAACAATCGGATCTGCCAACGCCGAGACAACCGCCGTATTGAGCTTCCCGACGATTTCCTTTGGCCTTAAAGCCAAGGGTGCACGGCTGGCTTGCAGCTTCACATTATCGACAGACGGGGCGGTCGGGGCCCTTCCACGAGGGGCACATGTCCGCTTAGCACCCGATACGGACCGGAAAGCGGAGGTCGGCTGCAACTTTCGGAAAAAGGCGATTGAGGGCATCTCTGTCACCGTAAGTCGTATGAGTTTGCACTGGCCTCGGCGGCGGTCGCGCTCCATCTCGATGCCGGCACTGTGCGCTGCGCCCGAATCGCGCTCGGCGGGGTCGCGACCGTGCCGTGGCGCGCCGCATGGGCGGAGGCCGCGCTCAAGGGCAAGCCGAGACCAAGAAGGGCGCTGTCGAGGTGGCTTTCGCCGGCGCTCGCTCCGCCTTGCACGAAGCGACCGAGATCGACCGAATCCGGGCGCGCTATGTCAACGACAACCTCGCCGACTACCTGACGCCAGTCAACGCCGACATCGAGCAGCTCGAGGTCATTATGGTGCCGGAAGACCCTGACGTGAACCGGGCCGGTGTCAAAGGCATCGGGGAGCTCGCCAATGTGGGCACCGCGGCCGCCATCGCCAACGCGGTCTACCACGCCACCGGAAACGCATTCGCGACCTGCCGATACGAATCGAGAAGCTGCTCTGAACCGTCGCCCGTCGTGGACGGGCCGTTTGATGCTTGGCTATGAAGCCAGCGGTTGGCTGGGACCAGGACATCATGCCCGTCCGCCGACGGAACAGGTTCGGTGCAAAGCCGTTAGCGTACGTCAATATCTTAGGAGGCCTTTTTGCGCGGGACTTTCTTACCTTCCTTGCGTGCCTTTGAGAGGCCGATAGCGATGGCCTGCTTCCGGCTCTTCACCTTGCCGCCTCTGCCACCCGGACCACTTTTCGCCGTACCGCGCTTATAGCGGTGCATCTCGTCTTTTACATCTGTGCTTGCGCCAGGGCTGTATTTTCGCTTAGCCTTTTTGGTCATTAGATCCGCCTCCAAACCTGCCACTATCCTCCGGAATAGCCACCGATGATCGGCAGAATCTCACCGGTGATGTAACTGGAGCAACTCGGGGAAGCGAGGAAGACAAAGGCTGGCGCAATCTCTTCTGGCTGCGCTGGGCGTTTCATCGGCGTGTCGCTACCGAACTTCGATATTCCCTCGGGATCGCGATCGGCAGGGTTGAGCGGAGTCCAAACAGGACCCGGCGCTACAGCGTTGACGCGGATACCCTTGTCGATGAGATGCGTGGCCAGCGATCGAACGAACGCGTGGATGCCCCCTTTGGTCATCGAATAATCGAGAAGGTTTTTATTGCCGAGCAAGCCGGTTACCGAGCCCGTCATGACAATGGCGCTGCCAGGCTCCATATGCGGCACCGCCGCCTTGGCCATGTGAAAATAACCATACAGATTGGTCTTCAGCGTCCGGTCGAAATGTGTCTCCGTCAAGTCTTCAAAATCCCGGACGTGCTCCTGGAAGGCGGCGTTGTTCACCAGCACGTTGACGCGGCCAAGTTGCTTGTTTGTTCGCGCGACTGCCTCTGAGCAGAATTCCGGATCGGCCACGTCACCCGAAATCGTAATACAGCGGCGACCTTCTTTCTCGACGGCCCTCTTCGTCTCCTCCGCATCACCATGTTCATTTAGATAGACGATCGCAATATCCGCACCCTCGCGTGCGAACAGAACGGCTACGGCGCGACCGATCCCCAAATCGCCACCCGTGATGAGGGCAATCTTGCCGTCGAGCTTCTCAGAACCCTTGTAATGGGGTGCATCATACATTGGCGCGAGGCCGAGTTCGGATTCCTGCCCCGGCTTGGCAAGATGTTGCTGGGGAAATGGTGGTTCGGGATAGCGCCGCGCTCCTGCCTGCATGGCGCCTTTGTGCTTCTCCTTGTCTTTGGGGCGGGCTTTTTCTTTGCGATCGATCTCCTGCTGGATGTCGCGTTCGGCCGCCGCTGCATCCTCCGCGGCTTCGACAAAACGGTCCTTTTTGGCCTGGGGCTGGGCAGACATCCTCGCAATCCTTTGACGTGCATCGGCTCTTTCGGTAACCGGCTGGACGTGTTCCGGTTCCTAAAATGCGCGTCTTCTTCACGTTGAAGCCGGTCGTTGTGGGCAGCCGTCGATCGCGAGGTATTGAGCTAAGCAAGATGATGGGGCCTTTCGGCGCGCCGGATGGGATGGTTCCCGGGCGCGCGAGATCGGAGAAGTTACCGGTTTGTGCGTCAGGCACGGCTCGCCTATGCGGCGCCCTATGGATTTGGCTACGCGGCGCCCGTCGCGGGCGTTGCCTGCGGGGGCGCCGCGCCGGGCAGGCCGCCCTTGTCATTCTCCCGGCAGCACAATTTTCGCATGTGAGACCCTTCCGCACGCCACTCGAACAAATCTCGCCCTTCTGGCCACTATCGCAACTTTTAGAGTTGGCATTGTCGTGGCATGGGAGCGGATCACGGTAGATCCAATCTATCGGCCCTACTCGTTCTCCTTGAGCGCGCCTGTCTGCAAGAAATATGAAATCGGTGGAACGGCAGGTCCGCGATGACCCGGCCCCTGACCTCGGCGTCACCCCGTTTCATCAGGCGTCGGGCTCCCCTGCCGCGGCGAGGCCGGACGAGGCTGTCTTTTGACGTGTTCAGGTATTTTTCCGAAAGTCTCGGCCTTGTGCCATTGCGAAGGGCGTCTGCGCTCCTATGTCACTCGCGGAGGCAGCGATGACAAACACCTTTACGCATGACTGGACCAGCTCCCCACGCCTTTGGTCCCGCCGAGCAAGCTTGGAGCGGCTCGACAAACTATCAACGCTTCTTGATATTGCGTTTCTCGTCCCAGGCACAAACATTCGATTTGGAGTCGAGGCAATTCTGCGTTTGGTACCGGGGATCGGCGATTTGGCGGCTTCGGCTCTGTCCTGTTGGGTGCTGTATGAAGCTCACCGGCTCGGTGTGCCGCGGCTGCTTATGATTCGAATGATTGGGAACGTCGCCGTAGAGGGAATGGCGGGTGCTGTGCCCATCGCAGGCGATCTTTTCGATGTCGGTTGGCGGGCGAACCGCCGAAACGTAAGGCTGTTACGAGAATATTGTGAACGCGAAGGTCTGCTCTGACTTAGGGATAGGCGATGTCGAAACCTCTTGTCGTGTCAATTCCCCATTCTCTCGACAAGGAAGAAGCAGTGAGGCGTCTGAAACTCGGATTTGGAAATGTGCCTGCAACATTTCAACCACTGCTCGCTGTCCAAGAGGAGGTCTGGAAGGGGGATAGTCTGCAATTCCGCATTAGCGCCCTGGGGCAGATCGCTTCGGGCACAATCGATGTCGCGGATCATCATGTTCGCCTGACAATCATTCTGCCTTGGCTTCTGGCCAAATTCGGGGAGAAGATCCAGGCGCTGGTGGGAGATCAAGCCAAGTTGATGCTAGAGAAAAAATGAGGATCTGCTGGCCTAGCCAGCAAGAGCCAACCCACGCCCGGCACTTATTGGGGTCTCTGGGCCCTGAAAGCATCAATCAGATTGGGAAGGAACGTCCCCGCCCGTTTGAGCGGGCGGGGGCACGCTTAGTGATGATCGTGGTCGTGATCGTCGTCGTGATGCTTGATCTCAACGACCTTGTGATGATGATCGTCGTCATGGTCGTGATGCTTGATCACAACGACCTTGTGGTGATGATCATCGTCATGATCGTGCTGCTTGATCACGACCTTGCGATGCCGATCCCCGTCGCGGTCATGGTCGTGGTCGCCGACGCTGACGGAAACGCCGCTCTCCTCGGCGACCACCATGGGCTTGTCGCTTGTCGCGGGCCCGGCGAAGGCCGGGACGCTCAGGATTGCGAGCGTGGACGCGAATAAAGCCAACATTTGCATTGGGACGTTCCTCCAGTGGATGATCTTGCTCTGCGCATCCGCCAGCGGGATGTCTTTTGGTTGCGCGATGGGCAACCGTTAAAGCGGTTGTTTGTTCCGGTACAGCCGCGAACAATATCGGCAGGTATAGAAGACACTCGGCATGAAGCTGAACGACTATTCAGAACTCTCGACGAGCAAGCCACCGCGGGCAGCCCAATCCGGGCGTAGACTTCTCCGGCATGACGAAAGCGTCAGCTGCATGCAGTACTACGACTTTTCCGAGCGGCCTCCTTCGAGCAACAGATCGGGCATGTGTTGGGGGAGGTCGTGCCGGTGTTCGGGACGCCCGTGCCCCGCCATTACGCTACCCCGACCTGGATCGGACGGCCGGACCTGTTCTCACCAACACCGACGGTTTGGCCCTGACCAAGGCGTTCACGCTCGTCAAAGACGCCAGGCTCCGCAGGAGGTTGTCAGGCTGGTCGAGGCGATCGTCGGAGAGAACGACTGACCGGGCTGAGGGAGAGGGTCCGCTACCGGGGGAGGTCTTTTGCGGCCGAAGCCACCCACCGGCGTAATGTCACGTCGGTCTCGGAGTGGATGCTAGCCAACTCACCACCACGGCCCTTTCGAGAATCCAGAAAATCATGCAGTGGACATCAGAACTCGATTCATCCAGAGAACTCATGTGGATTGCAAATGCAGCCATGGTTGTGAATGAGCACCGAAGTGGGACCCCGCCAGATTTTGCCATTACCGAGTTGATATTTCGCAGGAAATGGACCGACGGAGGGGTCCCGATCGGCGCCGATCGGGACCCCACCTCAAGGGCTGAAGTCGCCACGTCAATGTGTTGCGGTCGATTCGAGGGGGTCCTACTTCGGTGCTGATTCACAACCATTCTCATCCGATGGTGTTAAAGCTCGCGGGAATTTGGTTACGCCTTCCACATTTTGACGGCCTTAGCCGGCAAGGGAGATCGACCAAATGGTGAAATCGCTTGTTGTGCTTTTACTTCTTGGCCTCTCGGCCACGGTGGTCGGCGCCGTCGAACTAGAAGACCTTGCACCGTGCCGTCCAGCTGCTGCCCGCTTCTGCGACCGCGCTGGGGCATGAGCTGGAACAACCTTCTCCGCTGCGGCTCCACTCTCGCCGCTCACAGTTTCCACATAGGAAATGCCTGCCGGGATATACTCAAGCGCTACGGCCAGTTGTGATGGGGCAAAGGCTACGTCCTGCTCTATTTACATGCTCTGGTGTGAATTTGATGCCGCCACAATCAAAAGAGCCCGCTACCCGTCAGCGCCATGGTTGGCGAGACAATCAGATCGTGGTAGGGCCCCTCGGGGAGCGGCTGCTTATATTGCGATCTTCATCTGAGGTCAGCGTTCAGGGCGCCAGGCGGCCAGCCCGCGAAACACATCAAAGAAGGCGAAGATGAGAATTTTGGTGATCGTTTCCGTTCTGATCGGGGGGTTCGGGCTTGCAGCCGCGCAGGATCTGGTCCCCCCTGGTAACAAAAGCGAAGCCCCCAATCCGGCCCCGCCCGCGCAGCAGAACGCGCCCCCGGATAAGGTCGCGCCCGGCCGCTTGACGTCGCCCAATGCCGTACCTCCAGACGACAAGGCAGAGGGCAACTCGCCGGCCCTTAAGATGGACTCCGGCGCGGAGAAGAAGCCGGCAGCGCCAAAAGGTGAGCCGGGCGGCAAGGACTAGGCGGGACCGTAAAGTCTCGATGAAGCGCATTCCGCGTGGATTTTTGTCGCCGCTGGCCCTCCTGGCCTTCGCTATGATCCTCGCGCTCGTGCTGCGGTAATCTCTGTATATCGGAACCGAGCGAGGTTTGCCGCGTTACCCATGCGACGGGGCGATAATCTCCCGTCCTAGTGTTGTCATGGCGTGGTGGGTGACCCTCACCTCGCAACTTTCGGCCCCGCCTGTGCGGGGCTTTTTTTAGGGCTGTGAAGGATAGGAAACGGGGTGCTGTCCTAATTCGACCCCTGGTTTCCTAATTTGCATGTCAAGGTGCCCTAAGTTCCCGGAACCGCTCATTTTCTCTCGCATTAACCGTACTCAAAACGGCGTCGGCCAATGGCGGTCGGAGGTGCTGTCTATGTGCGACAAATGCGATGAGCTCGACGCTAAGATCGAGCAGTACCGAAAGCTGGCCTCGGGCATTATCGATCGGCTTGCGCTTGATGGAATCGCGGCCAGAATAAAGGAGATGGAGGCACAAAAGGTGCAACTCCATCCTGAGCAAAAGCGATAGGCTGCCTCAGTTGGGCGGAGCTTGCCCCCCTAGCTAGTAGCCGGATTTGAATTTCTCTGGCAGGACCTATACCATTTCTCAGGAACGGAGAGGGTGCTGCTGTGCTTCAAAAGCTTGGCGATCACATCCAGACGTGCATTGAACAGGCCGCCAAAGCGGAAGCGCGAGCGGCCGAAGTGACCGACCCAAGCCTGAAGGCGGACTATCAATCTCTTGCCGCCCAGTGGACCCACTTAGCCGGCAGCTACCAGTTTGCCGAAAGCCTGGAGCGGTTCCTGCTCGATTCCCAGAAGGCCAAGGATGCCTTGGAACCTCAAGCACCGAAACAGCCTTAGCGTCGCCACTGCGCCCCGGTCAGGCTCTCCTGCTTCGATCGCTCGTGCCAATTCGGCCGCACGTCGGCGCCGATGATCCCGCACCTGGTGCAGACGGCTTTCGGGCATAGGTCGCGCACGGCTGTTTCATCCGGCCAGAGATCAGCGTCGACCGTCGCGCTGTGGTGGCAGTGGAGGCCTTCCGAGCTCTGCGCTCTCGATCGACCGCGTTGATTTCCGGACTCTTCGGATCTTCTCCCGGCGTCGGCGTCGGGTCGCCGAAGGGTTGTTCTGGTTCGTAAGTGGGATCGCCAGCGGGATCATGCATCGGAACGTCTGGCGGATCCTTCAGGGGCGGGGACTGCGGATCGTGGGGCGGTGCGGGTTGCTTCGGCCCGTCGACGCAATCCAATTTTCGCGGTATTGATCCGTTCCTTCTCTCCCGCCCGGAAGGGAGAACTCCGCCTCGAAGTGACGGTTTCCCGCTGCACAACGCGCGCACATCCAACTGGCATCATCACGGCTCCTCCCGGAATCGCAGCATGCCCGGGGCGCGCGGGTTCTTGGTCTTGAGCCAGGCCCGCGACGGTCCCGCGCGATACGGGTGGCGATCTTCGACAAGCTCCACAGCCGGGCATTTGACGGTGAGGTGATCCTCTACGCCTTCGATCTGCTCGAGCTGGACGGAGCGGACTGGCGGCTGCGGACCCTCGGGGAGCGCAAGGAACGGCTGGCCGAGCTTCTCGCGGACGCCCCAGCCGGGATCCAATATACCGAGCACCTTGACGGCGACGGCGCCGCGATCTTCGCCCATGCCTGCCGGCTCGGCGCCGAGGGCATCGTCTCCAAGCACCGCGAACACCCGTATCGCGCGTGACCATCGCGGGCCTGGCTCAAGACCAAAAACCCGCGCGCCCCGGGCATGCTGCGATTTCGGGAGGAGCCGGAGAAAGCGGTGGACCGTACTCAGCGATCAACTTATGCCGGGCAAATTTCGAAGTGTTCGGCGCGGCGATCATATTCCCGCGCAACGGACTCTAAGGCCTTCCGCAACCTGCTCGTCAGGCTCATCAGCCGCCTTCTGAGCGCATTCCTTCGATTTTTTGAGATACGATGAATACTCGGGGCTAGGCATGCGACGTTCTCCAGCCATTCAGAACTCAAGCTGAGTAGTTTGGTTCCGTAGGCCCCTGCCTCTCCCGTAAGTTGGCGATGGTCCGGGAGACGCCTTACAAGGCGTGGGGCGTATAACGGAGCGCAGCGACGATGAGCAATCTTGAACGGAAACTATTCGATGCACTCCGCGAGCTGGCGGAGCAGATCGACAGCGGCAACGGGCGGGACGATCATGGCCACCCGCTGAAGAACCTTAAGGCACTTCGCGATGCCCGCGCCATCGTGGACGAGATTGATGGCACAAGTTGAAAGGAAGCCCCGCCTAAACCCGCTCAGTCGGCGAGGCTTCCAGACGGAGCGGTGCATAACTGGGGATTGACGCCGCGTCCGGCGGACTCAACGGCGCTTGCCCGGCTACGGTTCCAACAAGCGAGACTGTGCATGCGCCGGGACCCCCACGACGACCCGCCGCGAAGACCGACACGGGAGCGCTATCGAGGCCCGCCGACCACATTGGGCGATAATCCGCGCGCACGGGGTCCGGCGGTTGCTGGTCTACGTCAGAGCCTCTTGGATCGCTCCCGCAGCTTGGGCGCCAGCGGGGAGGGCGGCTGCCCTCCTCGAAGGTCCGCGGTGGCGCATCAAGTGAATACCTTGCGTTCAAAAGCCGCACCGGCTGAGCTAGGCGGGCGCTCTCGGGTGCCTTAACCTGCCCTTAAAGATGAAGATATGTTTGGTTGAGGGGCCCCGGCAGCCTTGCCGGCCCACCCGCGCCTTGCCATCTTCGGTGCAAGGAGTGGCGAAGCTCACAAGGCATCCCTAATAGAAACGTAATGGACCGGTTGACCGACGATGAGCGCCGGCTGCTTGAACTGCTGGCCGGGAGCGCCAACGGCGTGAGCGAGACGCTGTTGGTGACGCGCTTCACGCTCGACATGATGGTCGGCTTGGTGCGCGAAAGGCTAGCGACGACGACGCTCGAGCGCACCTTTACAGCCGGCAAGCCGGTCGAGGTTACGCGCGTCAGAATAGCCGATGCCGGACGGCGCGCGCTGGCATGGACCGCGAGGAATAGGAAATGAGCCGTGCCGGACTTAGCCGATCGCTGTCGTCGCCCGTTCGGGATGCGCATTCCATGTCATCTTTGGCCCCCCTAGCCTGCTAGGATGCCAAGGCGGCTCACAGTCAGTCCGACAAGGGTTGATCCCAATGGACCGCGCCAAACGCACGCACAAGTTCAAGCTCGGTCAATCGGTGTCTTTGCAATCGACCTTGTTCAATCGCGATGCCGCGAGCGGTGCATACAAGGTGACCAGGCAGCTGCCCGAGAGGGACGGTGAGATTGAATATCAGATTAAGAGGCCAGGGGAGCCCCATGAACGCGTCGTAAAGGAACGCGACCTCAGCGCGGAGGCTCAAACTGAATGAGCGAGAGCGAAATTAAGATCCAGCGTTGGCAGCGCTACATTGAGGAATGCCGCCGTGGCCAAGTTCCTCAGCGCCGAAGGCCGGCAGACCATGCAGACGGTCATCGATTCATATGAGAAGCTGATCGCCATGGCGCGGGACCAGGACAAGAGGAAAAGCTAGAGCCATTCGACCTGCATGCCGGTTCCCTCGCCGGCGCAATCTCGAAAATGGCCGCGAGTGTCCAAGTTCGGGCCATGTCGAGAAACGCCCTTCGCTCTGCGTCGGTCTTCGCGCCGCGAGCCGAACTCATGCATTCGTCGGCAAAGCGCTGATATTCGTCGGGTATCGTCATAGCGGCACCGCGCCCAAAGGAAGGCCCGCCGGGGAGTTGGTCGTCACCCGGCGGGGCTTCCAGACGGGAAGCTTGGAGTCGGGGGGACTTGGGGCTTCGCCGTCCATCGACAAAATACCGCCTCCGGGCACGGTCAAATCTTGATAAATATCAATTATGCTTGCCTGCGGGCGGGAGGCTTGATCCGGGACGACTAGGCGGCCGCAAGGCGTAACGTAATCACTTGCACCCTACTCGCGTTGCCCTAGATTCGATCCGCGCTACGTCGGGGTTACAGGAGGAACCGCCATGAATAGAAAGATGGCTCTAGTCGCGCTCGCGGTCATCACCGCCCCCGCTGTTCTTCTCGGCATCTCTTCTTCCGCCGCTGCGTCGTCCTGCCGCGAAGACCCGAGCCAATGCGGTGGGTTTGTGCTCCCTTGCAGCCTGGACGGGGTCAATCCGGTCTATCACCCCCATATCTTCGGCAACCCTGCCGTCGCTAGATCATATGGATTTGTCCGATCGCGGGGTGGCGCTTGGCAGGTGGTGCCCAACTGTCATCGCTGATGTTGGATGCGCCACCGCGACCCCCACGACGATCCGCCGCGAAGACGACGACCCGAGCGGTACCGAGGGCCAGAGACATCCGCTCGCTTGGGGTCCGGCGCCTGCTGATCTATTTGCTCAACCGGTCTATGCCGCCACAGCGTAACCCGATGATGACGTTTCGCGACGACAAGGCAGGCTGCGCCGTTATTGGATCGATTCTGGGACGTGGGCTCGAACGGCCGTGGCTGGCAAATTTCGCCGGTGTAGCTATTGAAGTCGGAAAGAAGCGGCGAAGGCCCAAACCCGCTCATGAGGTCCAGACATCGCCGCTCCCTCCGTCGCTCCCGCCGGGTAAATTGGACTTGCTCCAAGTATCACCTCCAAGAACAAGACCGCGTTGCGCCAGTTCGAAGATCCCGCGGTTCTGCAGCGCTTGATTGACCTGCCCAATCGCCTGTGGGCGGAGGTGAAACGCGAGCAAAACCCGAACTTCCGGACCCTCGCCAAGGCGCAGGCCGCTCTCGGCATAGCCATCCTGCCCTATATGCCGCTGCGACCGGGAAACCTTACGGCGCTCACCTTCGGCATCCACTTGTTTATGGCGGAGGGGGGGCGTGCGACGTCGACCTTGGAGCTGCTGGCGAGCGAGGTGAAAAACGATGAGGACTTGGCCTTCGACATCCCGCCTCAAGTCGCCAAGATGCTGATCGAATACCGCGACCGCATCGCGCCGAAAGTGATTAGTCATCGGCCCGAACGCGTCTTTGTGAATGCTGACGGGACACCGAAGAGCCAGTCGACGGTTGCCTGGCTCATCACGAGCTACCTCTCACGCCGGGCCGGCACTGTGCTTACGCCGCATCAGTTTCGTCATCTGAGCGCGAAGATCATGCTTGATGCCGAGCCGGGTAGTTTCGAGAACGTACGGCAATTGTTGGGACACAGAAATCATAAGACGACCACCAACTTTTACGCCGGCATCAATACTCGGCGTGCTGCACGCCATCACCAGCATCTCATCGAGAAGACCCTCGACGCTCAAAAGCCCGCTGTCCGACGCAAGAGGCGGACTTCATAGTCAAGAGTTCGACGAACAGGAGGAGTAAGACCAATGACCCGCGCGCCCAACATGCAGATCCCCTACGCCACCTGGCCCGAAGAGGATCGGAAGCGCTGGTGTGCTGCCAACAAGTCCGGTGCCGACGTCTTCGACGACTGCGGGCCTGCCGCCCATCTTGCCGAACCCACCCGCCGAGCTCTGCAGGCAAGCTATGGGCGATTTCTGGGATTTGTTTCCTTGAAATACCCATGTCGGCTAGACGGCCTACCGGACACGCGACTTGATCGGGACATCATCGCAGACTATGTCGCGGTCCGCCGTCGGACCTGCAGCGAGTTAGGAATCGCCATCGATCTCCATCATCTTCGTCTCGCGCTCAGCTATATCTGCCCGGCCACCGACTGGTCGTGGTTGGCGCTCATCGCCAAGCGCATCGGGGTCAGGGCTCCGCCCAGGCGGCCGAGGCACCACCTTGTGACCAGCGAGAGGCTTTACGCACTCGGTATCGACCTCATGGATCGAGCGGTTGTCGACGCTGCCGCAGGCCCGTCCATCACAAAGGCCGTCGCTTTTGCCTATCGAGACGGTCTTTTAATTGCGCTCCTCGCGCTTGTCCCACTGCGCCGACGCACACTCGCGGCGCTGCGCATCGGACAGCAGCTGGTGAAATCGAGTGACCTATGGGGGTTCGACCTTCCAGCGCAGGATATCAAGACTAAACGTGCTCTCGACTTTCCGATCTCGTCCGATCTATCGCGGCGCATCGATGTTTACTTGGCACAATTCCGGTACCACATTCCGGGTGCAGGGGAGCACGACGGTCTTTGGCCATCCAATAAACGTCATATGATGGACGACGGAACGATCTATGACACCGTCCGGAGTCGAACCAAGGCTGCCTTCGGGTTCCCGATCAATTTGCATCGCTTTCGATCCAGCGCAGCGACCTTTTGGTCAATCCACGACCCTGCCAACGTGCGGGGGGTCAAAGACCTGCTTGGTCATGCATCCTTCAACCCAACAGAAAAACACTACATCATGGCGCAGTCGCGCCTCGCAGGTCGTGCTCTGGCTCGGCCATCGGCGCACGCAAATCGGCAGATCGGATGTTCGATAACCCTTAAGGCTCAAAGCCTAGCCGTCGTAATTTCAAAATCGCCGGTAAAGACCTTTTCAGCAACGCGGGGAGCCTGTCATCAAGTCCGCCCCGTAAACGTATTTACCAACCCCGTTCACGTTTCTTTCCGCGGCGTCTTAGGCGTCAACTCTTTTGCCCAGTCGGGCGGATTGTGCAGCCCGCGCACGTCGCCCATAACTGCGTTGCAGAACTTCCACCGAAAACTGTGAATCCGAAGACGCTGAGATCGATGCCGGCGCCGGGGCTCACCTCAAAGCACACGACAGTTCCGGGACCGAGATGGCTCTGCACCGAGCGGACGCGTGCTACAACTCGCCACCGTCACCGACGCGTCGATGTCTCCTTGAAGCGATAGCCAACCCCATACAGGGTCTCTATCATGTCCCACTCGCCATCGGTGTATTTGAATCTCTTACGCAGCCGCTTGATGTGGCTGTCGATGGTCCGATCGTCGACGTACACTTGCTCATCGTAGGCCACGTCCATCAGGGCGTCACGGCTCCTGACCACGCCCGGACGACTCGCGAGTGCCTGGAGGATCAGAAATTCGGTGACCGTCAAGGTGACAGGCTTGTTCTTCCAGGTGCAGCTATGGCGCTCCGGATCCATGCAAAGCGGACCACGCTCGATCGCTTTGGCGTCGGCCCCCTTCGGCGACACGCGATCCTTGGGGGTCCAACGCCGTAGCACCGCCCTGACGCGCTCGACCAAAAGCCGCTGCGAGAATGGCTTTTGAATGAAATCGTCGGCCCCCATCTTGAGCCCGAACAACTCGTCGATCTCCTCGTCCTTCGAGGTGAGGAAAATCACCGGCATGTCGGACTTCTGGCGCAGACGGCGCAGCGTCTCCATCCCGTCCATACGCGGCATCTTGATGTCGAGGATGGCAAGATCGGGTGCGCTGGTCTTGAATCCATCGAGCGCGGAGGCACCGTTCGTATATGTGAGGATTCGATAGCCTTCGGCCTCGAGTGCGATCGAGAGAGAAGTCAGGATATTGAGGTCGTCATCGACGAGAGCGATGGTCGGCATGAAGGTCCCCCGCAGGTTCGTAAAAGACTACCGTTCCGACACCATTTATCGTTTTCTGCATCGGTTCCGTCGGCTGACGTCAAGTCCAGCAACGGGCGGCAAAGTCCTTCTGCTCCGCCGCCGACATCGGACTGAACGCGGATTCGCAGCCATCAGGAAGCTCCGGCTGGGCGCTTGGTGGCTGCGGCGGACTACGGCGCGGCACCGTCGTGGGCGCCGGGTTCACATCGCCGACCTCCACGCTGCCGGCGGTCGCTTGATCATAGGACCGTTGAGCGCCGAAGAGGCGGTCGCCCTTGTGAGTACGGTCAACGATATTCATCGACTGGGCTACTTCGCTTTGACCGCCGATGCGGTCCGATGCATTCAAACCGGCCTCGACCGACTGAATGCAATAGTTGAGGGCGAAGGCGGCCATCGCCGCGCAAGCGATGTAAGGAACGAGACCGGGTACCGGATTGACTGCCCGCATGACATCCTCCAGGGGATTTCGCTCGATTTCGCGTCGGCTAGATCGTCGCCCAGGCCCGGTCGACACCGGCTTCCGCCAGCAGTTCGGCCAGGCGGCCTCTTGCATAGTGCATGCGAGTTTTGATGGTGTTGATCGGTGCGCCGGTGAAATGGGCCACTTCCTCGACTTTTTTCCCCTGGTAGTAGATTAGATTGATCACATCGCGATGAATCGGCGACAGCTTCGCAAGACATCTTTGAACGATGTCGCTTCGTTCGCGCTTCTCTGTCGAGACCGCGGGAGTATCGGAGGGATCCTCGATTACTGCCGCGGCGCCCTCGTCCAACTGGTCTTCGGAGCGCCGCCTGCATTCCGAGATAGCCTTGAATCGGGCAATCGCCAGCAGCCAGGTCGCGACCTGAGAGTCTCCTTTGAATTCCTGTGCGTGTCGCCAAGCCTGGAGGAACACGTCGTTGACGACTTCTTCTGCCGTCGAGTCATTGCCGACGAGGCGCACGACGAAGCGGAAGACGCGCATATGATGGCGCACGTAAAGCAATTTGAACGCGCGCTTGTCTCCATCGGCCATCGATTGAATCAGGGCTTTGTCCGAAATATTCGACGGAGCCAAAGCGCTGGGATTGAGCAAAGGACTGGATTGTGTGTTCCCGATCTGCATATTCGCCTCCCCTATGGCGTCGTTAACCGTTCGTTAACCATTGGGAGGCTAGTGCGGCCGGGACGGCCCACTCTACTAAACCTAGGTAAGCCCAGCACATAAGAAGGGATGGAAGGCTTATACGGAGGTTTAGGGTGCATGCAGGGCGACGAGCCAGCATGCGGGATTGAGCAAAAGGCCCAATGCCCAAATGTTGAGATTGCCGCACGTGTGCGGCGCGCCAACGCTTGAAGTCAAGCAATAGGAAACAGGCGGAGCGTCGCAAAGCCCAGGCGACAGTAATTACTCAGCCCTTGTGGCGCGGTGGTGCTCCATGGCCCTGTCGAGGCAGGCAATCAAGCTTTCTTCGCTGAAGGGCTTGCTCAGGAAGCCGAATGCTCCGCCGTCGAGCGCGCGCTCCCTGATGCTCTCCTCCGGATAGGCAGTGACGAAGATCACCGGTGTGCAGTGGCCGCTGGCCGTCAGATGGCTCTGCAAGTCGACCCCATTCATGCCCGGCATCTGCACGTCCGTGATCAGGCATGCGGTATCGCGCAAGCGGCCCGATTGCAGAAACTCCTCGGCGGATGCGAAAGTTGCGGTCGTGTAGCCGAGCGACCGGACAAGCATCTTCGCTGCTTCTCGAACCGATTTGTCGTCGTCAACGATTGAAATCATTGCGTTTTCTGCCAAGGGCGCTGCCTATGTTGCGACGAACACGATGAATCGGCGGAGCAGCTCCCCCGTACGCAGTCATGAGCTTGCCACATCAGGGAATTGGCGAAACCATATTTTGGTATAGTGGGATCACGATTTCTTAAGAATGCCCACGATATCCGCCATTCTCACGAGGTCGGCCAACGACTTGGCGCCCATCTTGCGCATGACGCTGCCGCGATGCAACTTGACAGTAATCTCGGCCAGCTTCACTTCACCCGCAATCTAGGCAACAGGGGACGTCCGCCAGGTTGGTGCGAAGGAAGTCGGCGGCTGAAGCGAATACCTCGGCCTGCAGCCCGACCGAGCGGAACAGACGTTGCATAGCGTCACGCATCGATGCGTCGTCATCGACAACGAATACCACCGATTGCGGCTCGGGCTCTGCTTTCATTGGCTCTTCAGCGGGTCGGCCCTGGGCAAGGCGATGTGGAAGATGGAGCCGTTCGGAATTGCAGCGGAAGCCCACAAGCGCCCGCCGTGGGCTTCCACGATTGACCGGCAAATGGCGAGACCCATCCCCATGCCATTGGACTTGGTCGTGAAGAACGCATCGAAGATACGGCTCAATTCATCGGGATCGATTCCGGGTCCCGAGTCCTGAAATTTGATCAGCACGTGGTGGGTCCCGCT
This sequence comes from uncultured Alphaproteobacteria bacterium, assembly GCA_963721005.1. Taxonomy (GTDB): domain Bacteria; phylum Pseudomonadota; class Alphaproteobacteria; order Rhizobiales; family Xanthobacteraceae; genus VAZQ01. The sequence continues at coordinate 1,032,709 of CAVRHR010000004.1, forward strand.
GAGCTCGCTGCACGCCGACAATACGCGCGGACGATTCGATACCGTAGCCATGGCCTCGATTGCATTCATGGTCACGTTGAGAAATACCTGTTGCAGCGGAACGCGATCGCCCAGAACTTTCGGAAGATCGTCGAGCAGATCGATATGAGGCGAAACCAGCTGAGCCTCCAATTCGCCGTGGGCCATCGTAAATACCTGCCGTATGATTTCGTTGACGTCGAGCTCGATTCGCTCACCACGCTCTTTGCCGAACATCGCGCGGATGCCCGCGATCACCCGACTTGCGCGATGACTGTCCTCGACAATGTGGGTCAATCCTGCTCGCACTTCCGCGAGGTCGGGTTCTGGACGCGAAAGAAACCGCAATGCGGCATTTCCGTTCAAAGAGATCGCCGAAAGCGGCTGATTGATTTCGTGCGCGATTGATGCGGTCATCGCACTTATGGTGGTTTGGCGGCTCGCGCGTGCGAGCTCGCGCTGCGACCTTTGCAGGGCGACTTCGGCGTCCTTGAGCTCGGTGATATCGCGCGCGACCGCGTAGATGAGACCACGGTCGGGCACAGCCGTCCAGGAAAGCCAGCAGAAGTTGCCGTTCTTGTGCCGCAGGCGGTTCACAAACCGCAGCGTTTTGCGTCCTTCGGTCAGTCGAGCGCGCTCAACATGGGTTTTATCGCGGTCGCCGGGGTGAAGGAGCCATTCCGTAGTATTGCCGACCAAGTCTGCTTCGGACCAGCCGAGGGTGGCTGTCCACGCCGGATTTACGCTGAGCAGTCTACCTTGCGTATCCGACACGACGAGCAAGTCCTGGGAGACATTCCAGATGCGAGCGCGTTCCCGCGACTCCATCTCGACCCGTTGCTCCAGAGTCTCGTTGAGATCGCGCAGCGCCTTTTCTGCCGCCATCTGGTCGGTCACATCGGTGTTCGTGCCGAACCACCGGTCGACTTCTCCGGCCGGGTTGCGGATGGGCAGAGCGCGCGAAAGGAACCAGCGGTAGCTGCCATCTCGAGCGCGCAAAGGGAACGTGTCTTCCCAAGGTATGCCACTTTCGAATGACCTTCGAATGCGTTGTACGACGCGATCCACATGGTCCGGGTGGTGAACGCTTCGCCAACCCCAGCCTCGCATCTCCTCGAGCGTCGTGCCCGTAAAGTCATACCAGCGCTTGTTGTACCAGTATATCCAGCCGGACTGATCGGCAGTCCAGGCGAATTGACTGATGTTGTCGGCAAGTTCGCGAAACCGTGCCTCGCTGGCGGCAAGCGCGGCCTCGGCGCGCTTGCGTTCCGTGATTTCCTCCGCGACCACATTGATGCCGACAATGGCGCCGTCGGGATTTCTGAGTGGATGCCAGCTCGTGAGCCAGAACCGCTCCGCATTGGTCCCGTCGGGTCGTTGTCCGTTGACTTCGATGCCCGTGATCGGCTCACCCGTGCGCAAGATGAGCTCGACGATCTTCTCGACCTGGTCCGCGACCTGCGGGACGGTCTCGCGCACCGAACGACCGATATGATCAGCAACGCTGATCCCGCAGATTTCCGTCAAGCGCCGGTTGATGTGTGCATAGCGGCAATCGAGCGTGAGAAACGCGAGGCCGATTGGGGCAGTGTCGTAGATCAACCGAAGCTCGGGCGGTTGGGCGTCAGCCGGGCAAATAGACAAAGCGGCTGCACGCTCGGTTTCCGGCGAACCGGGTAAAATCGATTGAGGCGTTCTATTCATGTTGGGCCCGTCGATTTCGGCGGCCTCGGAGCGAAAGTGTGTGGATTATTGAACATGGCGTTCGTCAAGATCTCATCGGGTTGATGCGCCCCAGCGCGGCCGACCGGCCGAGGGTGTCGCAGCCCCGGGATACCTGGAATGTGCCCGGTTCCGTGCAGGTTACTCCGGCTCATTTGAGCGCAGCCTTTCGACCCACGGATCATCCAACCCTCCGCCCGCAAGAGGATAATCCCCTCCAGCGCGAGCCTTGCAGGCCCCCGGTTAGGCGGCCGAAAAACGCAGCCTTAACGAGGTATTGTCTCGTCCGTACAGCACAGCGATATTGACCTTAGGGACAATACGAGAGGCAATCTGTCTGCCGCGAGCCGGGCGACGCCAGCTAAAGCAGATGTTGCCCGAGACCATCGGAAACGACCAGCCTTACGGCGTGGACTTCTCGATCGCGCCGATCAGCAGATTGGCGACAAAAGGCTTGTGCAGGAAGGCGACGCAACCGGCGTTCTGAGCCTGGGTTCGCGTCGCCTCGTCGTCAAAGGCGGTCATGAAAATGACCGGAAGCTTGCAGCCGGATGCCGTCAGATGGTGCCGCAACTCGATTCCGGACATCCCGCCAAGATGAATGTCGACGAGGAGGCAATCGGCGTCCGCCGCGGCATTGAGATCGAGAAATGCCTCGGCAGAAGGAAAGGCCCTGGTCGCAAATCCATATGCGCCGAGCAGGCGCTCAATGCTCTTGAGCATGCTCGCATCGTCATCCACGACCGCAATTGTCTTCTGGCGTGTCGTCATGATTTCCCGGGCCTTGCGGATCACGGCGTAGCGGACCGATGGCAAAGCTGCAACGCAGAACAGCCCTTATCCCACGAATCCTTGTCGAGGATCACCTGTACCTGAGTACAATAGTATTTCGCGCATCCGCACGGCAATACCTTGGAGCCCGCAGGCCCGCTGCCGCGGACAAAGACTTGATGTGAGGCAAGGGGCTTGTTACGGCCGTAGCTGCCGCGCAGATCTTTCCCAGCTAAAGGCAGTGGAATCCGGGCTCAAGGCTGACTTTTGGACCCGTGCGGGGCGGACAGTATGCCGAGGCGCTCGGCGATCAATACGAGCTCGGCAAGCGACTGTACCTCGCACTTCTCCATGATCTGCTGACGATGCGCCTTTATGGTTCGCTCGGCTGTTCCCAAATCATGGGCAATCTGCTTGTTCAGCTTGCCGCGAACCACGAGGGCGAAGACCTCCATTTCGCGGGGGGTGAGCTTTGAAACCAGCGAACGCAGGGCAGCGATCCGACTCTCCTGGTCGTGCTCGTCCTTCTGGCGGTTGAGCGCGCGCTCGATCGCAGCCAACAGCTCCTTTTTGGGTGCTGGCTTGCTCAGGAAATCCTCCGCACCGCCTTTGATGGCTCGTACGCTCGTTGGGACATCGCCATGGCCGGTCAAGAAAACAATCGGCAGCCTGCATCCGATCTCTCGCAGCCGGTCCTGCAGCTGGGGACCGCTCAGGCCCGACATTTTTACATCAAGCAATATGCAACCGGGATCGCCGTTGGGGAGCCTTTCAAGCAGCTCTGAGGCAGAACCGTAGAGCGTGACCTGATAACCGCTGGCGCCGAGCAGACGGGCGGTGGCCGTGCGGAACGCCGCATCGTCGTCGACTACATGAACTACAGGCGGCGTGGCCGTCATGCGACGAGCTCCCTGACCAACGGCAGAGAAAAATAAAATACGGCGCCGCCATTGGGGCGGTTGTCCGCTGAGATTTCGCCACCGCAACGTTCAACAATGGTGCGGGCGATGGCCAAACCGAGCCCCGTCCCCTTTTCCTTGGTGGTGAAGAACGGTTCGAAAATCTGCTGCAGCTTGTCGGCGGGAATGCCGGAACCGGAGTCAGCGATCGAAACCTTGGCCGTGGAGTTACTGACGACCGCCGTTCGGATGGTCACTCGGCGATCGATAGGCGAATGGCTCGTAGTGGCATCCATCCCGTTCAGCACCAGATTCAGCAGAACTTGCTGCAGATGAACCGGATTGACGCGCACGGGCAGAGGTTGCGGATCGAGATTGGTGATCAATGTCACATCCCGGGCTTTCGCCTCGGGAGCGAGGATTTCGACGACGAGAATGATCACATGGTTGAGATCGACCAGCTCGGGCTCGTGGTCGTTCTTTCTCAAGAGATCGCGCAGGTGCGTGATGACCTCCCCGGCTCGTTGATCGGACTTGCAGATGTCGGCGAGAATTGTGCCGATCAGGTCGAGGTCGGGAGGATTTTGCCTGAGCAGGATTTCCGCAGCTTGGGCATTGCTGAGGATCGCCCCCAAGGGCTGATTTAACTCATGCGCGATCGAGGACGAAATTGCGCTGAGCCCGGCGCCACGGTTCATGTGCATGACTTGCGCCAGACGGCCGCGCGATTCCATCTCGGCGGCCTGCCGCCGGTGCCGCTCAAGCAAAAGTACGGAGATGATCGCCGACTGGAGCAATATGGCGGCAACGGCAAACAATATCGGGGTGCGATATTGCTCCCATGCGGTCGCTTCCCGAAAGCGGATTTCACTGCCTTCGGGCAATGTGGCTTCGCTGATCTGCCAGCGCTGGAGTTGCCGCGCATCGAATATCGGCTTCACGGACTCGCTTTTGACGACAGGGATGCTGGAAACGCTCTCGCCGGTGAGGATACGCAAAGCCAATCGCGCCAATTCGTCGCCCAGCAATACCGGACTGATGACGCGTCCGCCGACGCTGCCAAGTCCGACATAGGATTCCGCATCCACCACAATGGGCCGATTGGCCGCTTCAGCGAAGGTCACCATCGCGTCGCGCGGATCGTAGTTTACTCCCGCGCCATCGACATAAATATCCGTGTAAGCGATTGCCGATCGCTCCGGTAGCGCGGCAACACGCTTTTTGAGCTCTGCCATCGGCAGGCCAGTGAGGTCGATCAATTTCAAATTAGCCGCGAGGGCCGGTAGGTCTTGTTGGAATGATGGACGGGCGCGCTCCAGCGGGTCGCCCACCAGCGCGAGCTGTTCGAGGTTTAGCACCAGCGACCGGGCCGTATCCACCATATCTCTTAGTGACAGCTGGGCGGTCGTGCCCGTTACATCCGGTGGCAGCTTGAGTTGGCTGACGAACCCTTCGGCCGCGACAAAGACGACCGGCACGCCGGACCAGAGTTCCGAACGCGAGTTCAAGATGAACTCGAGTGCAGGCACACCGACTGTGACGATGAGGTCGATATTCTTTCCACGGTATTTGTCCCTGAAATACGTGCGCAAGAGCGCCTGATAGTTCGGTCCATCAAATCGGCCGCGGTCCATGTTCTCGGCGTAGATCGTCACCGCGTCAGCCGACCCGGCACGTATGGTCGCGCGGAGAGCGGTGGTGTAGGCGCCGTAGAAGTACCGGCCTGGGTCCTCGTGATCGAGGATCAGCACCGCACGCGGGGGTGGTGCTGCGGCCGCGGAAATCGTAGGCGCCAAGCCTGCAGTTATCACAACAACCATCAGTGAGCGCACTGCGCGCCAACAAGACGTGCAATAACTCACAGGCGAGAACCCCAGCATCGGTGGCCCATCTGAAACGGCGGCGAATACAACCCCGGTCTTCAGCCTTGAATATCGGTAAAGTACGACACATTATCTGCCGATGCGAGACTTTGCCGCGCACCGGACATAGCATTCAATGCTCTGAAAACTTTAGGCAATTCTTACGTGCGTAGCACGAATTGGTTTCGATTGAAACCATATTTTAGCCCGAGTGAAAGTTCACTGGGCGGCCGGCTTGTTTAGTTGACGCCGAAGCTCTTGGATGAGGTCGGCCAGATTTCGATTGGTTGGCTCAATCCGGGTCAGTTGCTGGGCATAGTCGAGTGCGGAGCTGACATCTCCGGCATCGCGATTGAATGTGACCAGAGCCATCAAGGTGTCGGGATCGGCTGGATGCCGCGCCAGGCTCTCCTTGAGAACGGTCGTGGCATCGGTGGTGCGTCCGTATGAATGCAACCCGATCGCATATACGTAGGCGTATCTCGCCCGATCCGGCTCGAGCTCGGCGGCGCGGCGTAATTCCACCAACGCGTCCTCGGGGCGCTTCAGCCTTGTGAGCGTGAGGCCGAGCGCATGATGCAGCCCGGCATCCTGTGGTGATGTGGCGATCGTCGCGCGCAGCACGCTTTCGCCTTCGCCATCCCGGCCATGTTGCCGATAAAGGTCGGCCAGGTTGATCGCCCCGGGAGCAAATTGCGGGCTCAGCCGCAGCGCGGCCTTGTATTCGACTTCAGCTTCGACGGAGAGGTCACGTCGCGCGTAGAAGCTTCCGAGTGCCGAGCGTGCTTCCGGCCGATCGGCGTTGAGGCGTTGTGCTGCGACGAACTCGGCCGCGACGCGCTCAAAGCGTTCGCGGTCGGCTGGGGGCTGGCCCGCAGTCGGAACAGCAGCGAGCAATGCGACGGCCCGGATGCGCACGCCGCGGCTGGGGTCTGAAAGCAGCGGCGAAACGATCGGCCAGATCTGCGGCGCCGGCACATTCGCGAGCATGTCGAGGGCGCCGATCCGCACCATCGGATCCGGGTCCGCCAGCGCTTGCCGCGCCAGGCCGACATTCGAGGGCGAGACACGGGACTCCAAGTCGGCCAGCGCGCTCGCGCGCGCAATGGCAGATGTGTCGCGATCCCCGGCAACCGCCGCAAGCAGCTTTGCGGCATCTGCCTTGTCGGTCCATGCCGAAGCGAATGCCTCGGCGTACTTTTGAAAACCCTTCCGGTCAGGTCCATGCCAGCGTTCGATCGCCGCGGTAGCCCATTCGGCTGACTTGTCGGCGTGGCAATCGTTGCAGGCATTGGGAGTGCCGAGCCTCGCCGAAAGGTCCGGGCGTGGAATACGGATGCTGTGATCATGCCGCCGATCGACGACCATGTAGGTCCTGGTCGGCATATGACACGACGCGCAACCCAAGGGCGGGTCTGCCGCTGCGTGCTGGTGGTGTGTGACGACCACGTATTTGTCGGATGAATGGCATTGCAGGCAGACGCCATCGCCAGGCACGCGAAGATTTGCGCTATGTGGATCGTGGCAGTCGCTGCAGGTGACGCCGGCCGCGAACATCTTGCTTTGCTTGAACGAGCCGTATTCGTAGACCTCGTCCAGCATCTGTCCGTCCGCGTGATAAAGCCCGGGGCCAAGCGGCGAGACGGTGTGCGTGTCGGATAGCCATTGGCCGGGGACCCAAGTTTCGGAAAACTCGCCGCGGCGCGCGTGGCACCGCCCGCAAGTCTCGACTTCGGCACGCAAGGTGCGTGGAGAACTGCTGCGGTTCGAATTTCCGGTTACGGCATCGCGGGTCCAGGTCGCGTCACGCCGCTCGGAAAAGCGCTCGGCCAGACCCATGCTCGGGTTATCAAGCTTGCCAAGCAGAGACCAACGCTGGCGCTCTTGCGCCCAGCCGACGTGACGGGATCCGGCGCCGTGGCAGGCTTCGCACCCCACGGTTATTTCCCCGAAAGTGGTCGCGTAGCGGTCTGCCGCGGCGTCGTAGTTCTTGCGCAGGCCCGTCGTATGGCACTCCGCGCACATGTAGTTCCAATTCTGGTTCAGCTTGGTCCAGTGCAGGATGTCGTCGTGCTTGACCTCCTCGTTCGGGTAGAGATGGAACCAATGCTGGCCTCCTTGGTCTTTCGGGCGGCTGTCCCATGCGATCGACAGGGCCTGAACGCGGCCGTCCGGAAACACGACGAGGTATTGTTGCAACGGGTAGATCCCGAAGGTGTATTTCACCTCGAAAGTGGCAAGCTTGCCGTCGGCGCCGTCGGTCTCGACCAGAAACTTACCGTCCTTGCGGAAGAAGCGCGAGCTCACACCGTAATGCTCAAAGCTCGAATCGTTGAAATCGCCAAGCACCGAAGCTTCGGTCGCGTGGTCCATCGCTGCCTTGTGGTGCGACCCGCGCCACAGCTTCGCCTGCGCCTGATGACATCCGGCGCAGGTGTCGCTGCCGACGAAACTTGCGACACCAGTATCAGGTATCTCGCCGGCGGGCTCATTGCCCTCCAGAAGCTTGAACCCGAGGTCGAACGCGATGACGCTCGCCGCCACCACCAACGCAAGCCAGAGCTTGCGCTTCAGGAGAGCGCCCGCGCCAGGGGAGTTGGCTTGCTGCGGCGCGGCCTGCAATGCATTGGCAGGGGCCTTGCGCAAGTCACCCTTCGCAGCAGACTTGCCTCGCTTGCGTGTCAACTTCATCATCCTTCGGCAATAAGCCGCGTGATGCTGCCGAACGGTTACCGCATTATACAGCCCTTTGGCACGCCCCGGGTCTTGCAGTAGACGACGGGGGGCCGGACCACCGGCCGTACGACGCAACCTTGTGGCACGCCGACGGTCTTACAATAGATTACTGCATTTGCAGGCCCTGCGCCCGCGGAAACCGCTGCCAGCGTCACTAGCGCCGCCAAAGCCGCCCCTGCGGGTGACAAACCGATTATACGAATCATTGTCGATCCTCCAGTGAGCGAGCCTCAGCATCATGTTTCTCTCTTGGGCTCTTTGTGAACTCGTCCTTCATGCGGCCGCTATTCGAACGCGAAAATGCGTCTCCAGTCGCCCTTCATATCGACGACAATCCATTTATTCAGCGCTGCGGCGTCCAGGGCTTTGTCGAGGCGGCCGAACGATGTGTCACGATCATAGGCGTATTCGCGCTCCGCGTCGGTATGATGTACGATCAAGCCGAGGCGGGCGCCGCCTGCCATCGTGGTCCATTGCAGCATCTCAAGATCGCCATCGGAATTTCCAAACGCGGCGATCGGACGACGGCCGATGAATTCATTGATCCCGACCGGCTTGCCGGCGCCGTCGTCGACGAAATTCACTTCCGGCAATCGGAACAGTTCGGGCCTGCCGTCGCGCATCTGGAACTTCGTCTTGATCGACGAGCCGACGACTTGCTCCGGCGGAACCCCATAAATTCGCTCGGTCCAGGGGCGCATGAACTCGATACCACCACCGGAGACAATGAAGGTCTTAAAGCCATGGGCACGCAAATAAGAGAGCAACTCGATCATCGGCTGGTAGGCGAGCTCGGTGTATGCGCGCTTGAATTTCGGATCTCGCGCCGTGGCCAGCCAATCCGTCACGATCCTCTGGAATTCCTCGGTAGTCATGCCGGCATGGGTCGCCATGCCCAGCTCCAGCAACCCACGTTCGCCGGATTCAGACAGTGTCTTCATGTCTCCCTCGAGCGCCGCCTTGAAGGGCTGCTTGTCCTTCCATTCCGGGTGTAGAGGCGCCACAATCTTTACCCGATCGAGAATGAACGCCATTTGGACGTACATCGGATGCTCAGACCACAAGGTCCCATCGTTGTCGAACACCGCGATGCGTTCGGCGGGCGGTACGAAATCCGGGCCGCCTTGTCGCGCGATCCGGCGACGAACTCGACGATGGTCCGTTTGCTGACCCCTTCGTTCCACGATGGGAGGCTGTCGGCCTGAGCCTGTGCCGGCTCGGACACCAGAAGGCTGTGGCCGATCATGATCGGAAGTGCCGCTGCGGTCGTGAGCAAAATCCTGCGGCTGATTACAGTGAAAGTATTGGTCGGCTTCATGTCGGTTCCTATCGATATCGACGCTCGGAACTATCGTTGCTCACAACGTCTCGGTGGCGGTCTAAGGACGGTTGGGGTCGGGTCAGCCCAACCTAACCCTTGAAGTTTACCTTGTAGGTTCACTCTGAGCTTGCGGGCGGCCCTTGCGAGCCGCCCGCCCGTTGGCCATGTCTATTACTGGCTGGGGCCTTTGCTCGCCGCCTCGGCCTCTTGCATCCTTTTCGCCATCTCCGCCTTGACGGCGTCGAGATTGAAGCTTGCGCCCCGCTGCATCGGCGGGAAATCCAGGAAGGTCTGGAGCTCCTTGCCAACTACCTCCTGGACGAACACGAAGCGCCAGAACTGGAACTTGAACCAATCGAAGTATTGCTGCGCGCCGTCTTTCGTCCCGTTGGTCGGCCAGCCCGTGCGCTCGAAGGGATCCAGGCGCAGGTTGGTGATGTAAGGCACGTCCGGGTGGGTCTTTTCGCCCAACCAACCGGCGGGCTGGTCGATGAAGCGGAACTTGTAGTCGTCAATGCGCACCGCTCCAACCGTGCTTTCACCGAGGTAAAAAATTTCGTGACGGACGGACGGCCCCTTGCCGGTGATGGCGGCCATCTGATTGTAGCCATCCAGATGGTTCGTGTATGTCCGGTCGCCGATCTTCTTGCCCTTCAACAGTTCCTCGGTGATGTTCGGATTACCGGCAGCGGCCACGAAGGTCGGCAACCAGTCCATGCCGGAGAAAATGCCGTTCTGGATCGAATCCGCAGGGACATGGCCGGGCCAGCGGATCATCGCGGGCACGCGGAAGCCGCCCTCGAGGACCGTGCCCTTGGACTGTGAGAACGGCGTCTGCCCCCCGTCGGGCCAAGTGAAGACCTCGGTGCCATTGTCGGTGGTGAAGACCACGATGGTGTTGTCGTCCACCCCGATGTCCTTGAGTTTCTTCATCACCAAACCGACGTCGTCGTCGAGCTGGGCCATGCCGGCTTCCTCTTCCGACCAGCCATTCTCCGAGTTGCGCATCGCTTCATACTTCGGCGAGAGATGAGTGACGATGTGCATGCGGGTCGGGTTGAGCCAGACGAAGAACGGCTTGTTGTCGGCCTTGGCCTTGTCGATGAACTTGAGCGCAAAGTCGCGAATCTCGTCGTCCACCGTTTCCATGCGCTTGGGATAGAGCGTGCCGGCATCCTCGATCCTCTGCTTGCCGATCTTGCCCCAGCGTGGCATCTCCGTCTGGTCGTCCGTGTCCGTGGCGTAGCTGTGGACCATATTGCGCGGACCGACGACGTTCAGGAGGTTCTGGGGATAGTTGGGATGTGCCGGGTCTTCCATCGCGTCCAGGTGATACAGATAACCGAAGTATTCGTCGAAACCATGGACGGTTGGCAGGAACTCGTTCTTATCGCCGAGGTGATTCTTGCCGAACTGACCGGTGGCATAGCCCATCGATTTCAACACCGTCGCAATGGTCACTGCCTCGGCCGGCAGGCCGACCGCCGCGCCAGCCTGGCCGACCGTAGTCATGCCGGTGCGGATCGGTAACTCCCCGGTGATGAAGTTCGCGCGGCCCGCCGTGCAACTTGCTTCGGCATAATAATCCGTGAACAACATGCCCTCTTTGGCGATCTTGTCCAGGTTGGGCGTCTTTCCCGCCATCAGGCCGCGATGGTAGGCGCCGATGTTCCACATGCCGATATCGTCGCCCATGATGACGACGATGTTGGGCTTCGGTTGCTGGGCGGTTGCTGGCATGCATACCGCCATTATGGCGGCCAGAGATGCCAGCGGACCCATCCAGAAGCGTCTAATTAAGCTCATGGCTCTTCTCCCGTCAGCTGCCCGAGAGGGGCCGGCAGCCAGCGCCCTGCCGCAAGTTCCTTCGGTGTTGCGAGTTCATCAGTGTTTGCCGGTGCGTGCTCGCGGCGAATTTAGATCAGCAATATTTCGCGTCGATGAACGTGTAGCTCGCGATAGGGCGAGTGTCGGAGATTACGCCCGGCCCTTCGCGGCAGCGAGAATAATGAGAGCAGGAAGAGCGATTTTCGCGTTGGTTGTCATTGAACAAGCCTCCCAGCCGACCCGGTTTGCAGTCGGGCACATTTGGTCAGGTTACGCGGGGGCTATCCCGGGCGGGTATTGACCTTTGGTGCAGTACGCCAACGCTGAGTTCCTTGGGAGGAACCAAGCGCGTTGCGCAGCTGCTCGTCGTTGTCGCGGGCCGCGTAGATCCGATCCCGGCTCGCCGGCCAGGCTTGGGTGCAGATTTCGAGGGCGTCCATGAACCTTTTTTCCCGCCGAACGATCGTCATCGACACCCCCAACACCTATCTCTACCTCGTCCTCGGCAACGGACGGGCGATGCGCTACGGCATTGGCGTCGGCCGCGAGGGCTTCACCTGGGCCGGCACCCAGAACGTCACCAAGAAGGCCGAGTGGCCGGATTGGACGCCGCCTCCGGAAATGATCGAGCGCCAGCCCTACCTGCCCCGCTTCATGGCCGGTGGCCCCGGCAACCCGCTCGGCGCCCGGGCAATGTACCTCGGCGGCTCAGTCTATCGCATTCACGGCACCAACGATCCCTCGACCATCGGCCACCGCGTGTCGTCGGGCTGCATCCGGCTCACCAACGACGACGTCAGCGACCTCTACGGCCGCGTCAATGTCGGCACCAAAGTCGTCGTCCTGCCGATGACCGAGCGCCGCGCTTCGGTAGCCAACGGAATCTATTGAACGAAATTTGCTATGCTTGAACACGCCGGCCTTGCGGAGATCGTAAGGCCGGCTCTTTCGTTCATAGGTCGCCTACCGGGAGGTCGACATGAAAGACGGTCCCGAAGGGCTTGTTCGCAGCTGCCCGAATGGTTCCAGAATGGGACTCGATGATCGATCGACAAATGGTGAGTCCTATTCCGGTTCCGGCAGACTTTGTCGTAAAGAACGGCTCGAAGACCCGATTCATGTTCTTCCTCTATTCCCGTTCCGGAGTCTTCGATGGCGATCAGAACACCGGATGTCTCCTGGACAGCCGTCGTGACCGCAACAGGCGGTTCCGATCCGTGATGGATCTCATGGCTTCGATTGCGTTCAGAATGAGATTTGAGAACACCTGTTGCAACTGGCCACGGTCGGCAAGCAGTTGTGGGATTCCATCGTGGAGGTCAGTCGAGACTGATACCCGTTGAGTCCGCAACTCGACGTCGACATGGTGAGGACGTCGCGCAAGAGCTCGTTAACGCTGATCCATGCTCTTCCATGAACATCCTTCTTGAACATTGCGCGAAGACTTGCAATCACTGCACTCGCACGGGCACTGTCGCTCGCGATACCGGCGAGGGCGTCGCGCGCTTCATCTATATTGGGCGGCGTCTTTGCAAGGAAGAGCAAAGCAGCTTGGCTGTTCAGGGCGATCGCGCTCAGCGGCTGATTGACCTCGTGGGCCATCGAGGCCGCCATTGCGTCCATCGCAATCTGCCGCTCCTCGCGCTCGCCACGCCTCTTCACCACTGATCGGGCCAGGTGCGCATAGAGCGTCGTCGTTTCTGAAAGCAATACCACCAGGACCAACATTGTGGCGATGAGCGCATAGGTTCGGCCAGCGTACCAGCCAAGACTGAATCGGGCATTGATGAGGACCGCGGAAATTGTGCCCTCCAGCACCCAAGTGCAGCACATGACCATGAGCCATAGATCGAGCACCGAGCGCCGGCCAAACCACAGCAGCGCAAGCGCGACAGTGTCCAATAGGATGATTAATCCGCCGAATAATGTGGAGAGGCTTTGATTCATCTGAAGGTTATCAAGAAAGACCTTCGGTAAAAGGGAATCTCCCCTGATAGCGAACCATGTCAATCCGAACGCCATTGCCGCCACGGCCGCGACGCTCCAGCCGATGACCGCAATCGGCGAGCGCTCAAGCATGCTTGCACCACCTTGCGCGTCCTTATCCTTGAACAGAGCATAGATGATCAACGGCAGCGGCGCTCCCGCGTGCCAAAAAATGTAGATCCATACAGTGGGTTGAAGTCCGGCCCCCAGCAGGCCTGTCGGCGCGAACGCTCCCGGACTAAAGGCCCACAGGCCCGAGCGCGTTGCGTAGCGGCTCGCCCGAAATCATCATAAGGCCGGTGAAGGGTTGGCTCAGCTCGAGGATCATGAAGATCGCAGCAGACGCCGAAAGCGCAAAAATGCCGAGGGCGGTAATAGATGTCGCATTGTTGTCGGCGAACAGGCTAAAGCTCACAAAGATGATGGTGAGCCAGGAAATGAGCACCAGGAGGAAGGGCATGGGGATTGACCCACCGGCCCTGGCGAACAGCAGGAGGCGCGTTTTCGCCAGATCGGTGCTTGTGTCTATGGCTCTAGCCTGGAGAGAACGTTGGGTCTCGTTCTGGGGCGATAGTTTCAGAATCTCATCGTAGAGCAATAGAGCTGAGGAGCTCGCCTCGAATGCCTCCGACTTCCCGGTATCGGCGCCGTTCTCGCGCCAAATCCGATCCGCCAAAATGGCGAGGGCCTGCCGCAACCGACCGCGGATGGAATCTGTCTCCGACCCGTACTGCGCAAGGGTTCGGTCCAGCAACACGATGTTGGCGGTCAGCTGCTTGACTTGACCGGTTTCGGTTTCATAGGTGTTGTTTGCCGAGGCGATCAGCAAGCCGAGCACCAGAGCGGCCATCGTCCCAATCAGCCCGGTTCCCAGTCGCACGACGTCCTTGGTATCGCCGGCCAGGTGGTGCCCCGGCAGTCTTTTGCGAAGGAACATGCCGAGAACAGTTCCACCGAAGATGCATGCAAACGCGATCAAAGACAAAAATATGGGATTCATAATGTCATCCCCCAAAACTGGCGATCGAACGGCTTCCATCTTGTCTTGATCATCTCATTGGTCTTTCTTCCATGCCAAATCACACCTATTAGGGGCGGGATGGGCCGCACCCGCCGAGAGGACGGGTACGGCCCGGTGCTTCGATTGAGTGTTCCGCCCAGGCACATCGCTATTTGCCGGCTCCGGAGGCTCCTTTCTGAATCATCTCAAGCGCCCGATCGACGGTCAACGTTCCGGAGACTTGGCTGGGTGGGTATTCTCTGAACGTCTGAAGGAACTGGCCGACAATGCTGACGGCAGGCACCATCGTCCACAGCTTGTCGCCCCACCACCTGGCATACATCATCAACTCGTCCTGATAGCGCTCCCACGGATCCTCCCGCAGGTTGGTTACCAGCGGAACGTTGGTGGTTTCCGGCGTGCCGGTGAACAGATTGCCTTTGATTGTCTTGAAGCTGATCTTCCACTCGTCATAGCGCAGGGCAGTGAGGTCACCACTATCCGTGAAGTAGTCCGCCCATCATGCCGCGATGGTAGGCGCTGATGTTCCACATGCCGACATCGTCGCCCATGATGACGAGGATGTTGGGCTTGTTGGCTCCCGTCTGTGCCGTCGCCGCGCCGCTGAGCGCCAGCGCGAGCGGCAGTACGACAGCTAAGAGAATGCTTCGCTTCATGCTCAATTCCTCATTTCGTTGCTGATGTGATGAATGGTCTCGGCTGCCGCGTCGTTGATCACGCCTCCTTCCGCTCGCATACGTGCTTTCCTGCTGGCAAGCTCCGCCGGCCGACGAGCACGATTGATGCTCCCGAGGGGCGCGCTGTCAGGCGTCGAGTTTCCCGTGACATCGATATAGGTCGCTTCGGCGGCATCCGGCTGAAGCTGCGACTTCGATTGGAGCGTGAGCCGTGCGACCGTATGGAAAGGCGCTTGCGCCTCGTTCCACGGGATGCTCGCGTTTTCGATCCAGAAATTGGCATCTTGGCGCTTGCCCCAATAGGTCATCCTCTCGACGTCGAGGAGCTGGAGCCCAAAGTCGAAAGCGCTCATCACCTTGTCTTCATTAAGATGCCGGATCAGCTCATCCTGCAGTCCCTTCGGATTGCGCCGTTGCAAAGCGGCCGCCGGATTGTCCAGGGTCGGGGTCGCCGAGTGCTTCACGACGTCGGTCGGCCCGAAGCGGAACGGCACGGTGCTCCAATAACGCAGCCGCTGATAAGGTTTGATGGCCTGGTGCGCATAATCGGGTGAAGCAGTCGGGGCTCTATGGATCGGCGCCTTTACAGGCAAGTCAGCCGCCGCAGCGGCTGGCGGCAGGGCGAAAGCTAGAATTGCGAAAGTCGCCAAAACAAAAGGGGAGCTTTTCATTCGAATTCCCCACAAAGGCGTTCGAGCGGGGATTCTCCAAGCAGCCCTTCGCGACCTTCACTGCCGGGAGACTATTATTTTGTGATCATCGGCTTCTTGGTGGCGGTCGGTGGCGCCGCCGCCGGCGAGAGCACGAATGTGACCCATGCATTCCACCCCTTTGGTCGGTCCGACAAATCGAACTCTTCATAGCCCTTTAAGTTGATGTAACCCTGCATACCCCCGACCGGAAAAATGAATCCGACTTGCGGTCCGATGCCGGCGACGCGTGATTGGAAGCAACCCACCCTGTCGCCGGAGCCGCTGTCGCACGAGAGCTGATCGTAGACGTAGCCCACCATGCCCACCAGCACCTGCTTGCTTACGAACTGCGAAGCACCCAAATCCAGGTGCATGTCGATGCCGTTCTGGTATTGGGTGGCTTGATTTTCGAAATTATAGGTTAAGCCGAGCACTGCCGAGAATTCATGCCCGGTCCCCGGATTGAAATAGGTGTAGCCACCGCCGGCGTCGATGGCGCCGTGCCCAATGCCGAGATTCGCCAAGCTGGAGGAGCTGTAGACGCCGACCGGAATGTCTCCCGTAACGTAGGTCATGTAGTTGTTGACGCCCGCATTCCAGCGCAACGAGAACTGCGGTATCACATCCCCAAAACCCCATGCCGCAGCGCTGATGCTGTCCGATCGAGGACCGAACGGGATGCTGCCGCCACCCGGCAGCGTCAGCGCCCCTGACAGAGTGCCGGCCAGTGAAGCGCTGGTGGTGCCGTATGACGTCAGCAAACTCGCGGACGCTTGGCCGCCAAGGACCGGCGTTGCAAACACATAGGTCGGGATGGCAATGCCGAGATCGCCGGTGGCATTCAGGCTCGCACTCAGATTTGCCGTCAGGTTCGAAGGGATTCTGCCGATCTGAATTTCGCGGGCAAGCGCTACGTCGCCGCCCGCGGACACCGACGTATGATAGTAGACCGACGCCAACGACCATCCTGGTTGCTGTGGAACGGCGGCCAGGCTTCCGAAAAAACCGGGAACCCAGAAACTCACGCCGCCTTCGTCAGCGACAGCGATTTTCGGCATCGAAACGGCAGCCATGAGCGCAACCACGCCGCTGAGGAGAGCCGGCTGAATTGGGTGCTTCCGCGGCGAACTCCGCCGAACCGCCGTCGTCCCAAGCCCCGGGTTGATTTGTCGTCTTGCCCCTGCGATCCGAACTGCGGCCATGTCCCCCTCCAACTTAGTCGACGTGAGCAACGCAGATGCACCGAAGTGCTTATCCCCAATTCAAGGGTAGTCCCTGTCTGGCCCGATTCGACATCAAATTCCCCAAAGCCCGCGCACGATTGGAAGATAATCGGCACGTGTGACTTGGAAGACACAGACGCCGAATAGATAAATACCTTCAAGGGTTTCGTGGAGCGGTGTGCCAGGCCATCAAACGAGGGTATTTAGCGCTCTTCCGTCGGCGGGGTGTTGAACCCTGTGGGATGCCGCCAGAAGGCCCCGGGCCCTAAGCCCGGAGCCTTCCGCACGCCCCGCCCCGTTGAACAGAACAATCCTACCAGCCGAATTTATAGTTGATTCCGGCCATGACGATGTTGAGCTGCCGTTTCACGTTTACCGTGTCGGGGACGCCGACCGGACTTGCCGCCGTCCACCCCCTCAAGCCGAGATAGTCGTACTCGATTTTTGCCGTCCAGTTGGGGGTGAAGGCGTATTCGACGCCTGCTCCCAGCACCCAGCCGCTGTTGGTGTTGGAGGAGGTCGCCGACGCCCCGCTCGCCAGGTTGGTGACGGTCGCATTGTTGCCGACCCAGCCGCCGCCGGCCTTGCCGTAGAAGAGCGCGCGGTCGGCCGCAAAGCCGAAGCGCCCGGCGAGCGTGCTGACCCACTGCGTGTTGGCGCCCACCTGGAGAACCGGCCCTGCCAAGGTGACGATTCCGCCGGTAGTGCTGTTGAGCGAGGTCCAGTCGAAGGTTCCCTCAACGCCCCAGACGAAGCCGCCCATCTGATAATTGAAGCCCAGCTGCCCGCCGCCCAGCCAGCCGGTGAGATTGCCGGTCACGCCGGTGCCGGTGAGATTGTCGGTGAGCGTGGTGCTCGCCCAGGCTCCCCCGAAATTGCCGCCGATGTAGAAACCGGTCCACGTGAAAGGTGGCGGTGCATAGACTGGGGCCACAGGCGGCGGCGCCGGTTGCGGCGGCAGATCGGCCGCCTGCACAGAGCTTGCCATGACGAGGCCCGACAGTCCGGCAGCCAGTAAAAGGATATTCTGTTGCGCTTTCACGAATAATACTCCCCGACTTGCTAAATCGGAGGCTAGCGACCTTCCAAATCGCAAAGCATCAAATTCCTGCAGCAAACTTCGACCGGTCCGATGAATCTCCTTGGCCGTTGCATATCTGCCACAGCCGATCGCTCGGCATCCTCACGCCATCTTGGTGGCACAAGGCGTCGTGGCCCCGCTTCAGCGCTCGTCACGGGGCGTTTCGGCAGAAATCGAAAATTGAATCCTGCGGCGAGATAGAGCGCAACCGATCGACACGCCGTTAAATCAATTTTCGGCCGGAACTCGACGGCAGGTCTCGGATGGCAGCTCTCCGAACCAAAGTCGGTAGTCCTTGGCGAACTGGCCCAGATGCCAAAAGCCCCATTTGTTGGCGATGTCCGAAACCTTGGGCGCAAGCGAATTGATGCCGCAGAGATCCTTGCGGGCCCCGTTCAGCCGGCAAGCCTTCATAAATCGCGCGGGCGGTATCCCGTAGCGCTCTACAAACGCATAGTGCAATGTTCTTTCGCTCGCACCCGAGATGCGACGGAGCGCAGCAACGGTAAGCACTTCCGCGGGCTGCACCTTGATAGCCGAGACAGCCTGTTCGAGGGCCTGG
Organism: uncultured Alphaproteobacteria bacterium; assembly: GCA_963721005.1. Taxonomy (GTDB): domain Bacteria; phylum Pseudomonadota; class Alphaproteobacteria; order Rhizobiales; family Xanthobacteraceae; genus VAZQ01. The sequence goes on from CAVRHR010000004.1 coordinate 1,051,107, forward strand.
GCGCGCTCGGTATTGGTCTTGGAGGGATCGAATGGAGCGCCGCCCGAGATTGTGTGGATTATGCGATTAAGCAGATCATCTCGATTTGGTTGCTCCCCTTTATGAGTGCGCGAACCAGGGGGATTGGCCGGGACCGAGGAAATCATCGTTCGGATTGCTGCTCGTATCGATTGTGCTGCAAGAGCGTTCGGGAACCGTACCAGAATGCAATTGCGCTGGTCAAAGGTGGAGCTGCAGCCGCGCAATCTCGCGGCCTGTTGAAAGTCCCGTTTCGGGAATGAAACGCTCGCGACGTCAAATCCGGGCTGGGAGGCCAATTCGATTTCGGTCTCAGGGCCCGCAACCAAAATATCCGAATACTCGAACGACGTTCCTTGCCAGAGCACGGGCGCCCGGGAGGTTTTGACCGCAATCGTGATTGAGAGCGCTGGGGACTTCCAGGTTTGTACGAGGGCGCGCCCGAAGTGGGCGGTGCCGATCAGCACATCTCCCAGATACGCCTGGAACCCGTTAGCCGTGAACGCTCCAGGCTCGATTTGCAGCAGCTCAAGGCGGAAGCCCTGAACTCCTGAAACGAAAGCCTCAAGATCGATGTTCGACCGATCCAGGCAACATGGTTTGGCCATCCTCGACCTGTCGGGCAACGCCGCAGAAATTTGACTTCGATCTGCCGGTTCGCGCTGGGGCATAGGTCGGGTTCAGGGCACAGAAATCATCTTGGTGTTCATGTACATGCGGGAATCGACCGGACGGTATTGTCCTTTGGTGCAGCTTTTCGGGTCGGCGCGTCGTGCAGGGTCACACGCAATATCTGGCGCGGGTGCGTAACGTCGCGAAATCTCGCCATTCTCGAAAATAGTGCCCTTTGCACCTGTGTTTCGCCGCAAGGGCGCCAGGAGAGGCCTCGGCGCTTCGCCTCGCCGGTGAACCTTTTGGCGGTTGGCCTCGTCTAACGTCCTGAATTGTGCGGTCTTGGCCCGCGAGGGCTGAGGGTGCCGCTGTGTCGGGAGGAGATCGACCCTTGTCAGTGCTTCATTCGGATTGGTCTTCCGCGCCGGACTTTCACCCCGAATTCGGGCTTCTGTGCCCGTCCCCCCGCAGACGTCGCGGCTTGCGGCTTGCCGCGGCCTGCGTCATGGCCGGGATGGCAATTGGAGCGACGATGGAGCTCGCCATCGCGCACTGGCGAGTTGGCGATGCAGCTTCCCCGTCGGCAAGGTCATTTGACGAGGAACGACTGACTTTGCCTGGAGATGCGGCATTTCCGCCGATCGATATTCCAGTCGTTCCAATACGGTCGTCCGCCTCAATTGCCGGTGCAGATGAGTCAACCGCTACGCGCCCACAGGGCGTCTGCACGGACCCGAGTGTCAAGGATATGGCGGCGGAATTCCTCAACCCGAACTGCGGATCGGGCAAATCTCATGTGAGACATGTCGCGCGCGCCGTTTATCGAGTCGCGACCGTTGTCATCGGTCGCACCGATGTGACGGCAGCCGAAACAGCGCCGGTCGCCGTGGCGGCGATCGAGCCGCCCCGTGCGCCTGCTGGCGTTATGCTCAAAGTGCTGCCTTCGACGACGCAGCCGATCGAGCGACCGGTGCTGCCGACCAAAAAGCTAAAAGTCGTGACGAGCGCACCGATCGTGCTGACGCCGCCAGCCCGCGAGCCGACACCGCAGGAGGCGGGTTTCAGTGCCTTTGCGGCCACGCCCTGGCTTGGACGCAGCGACAGCCGCCCCGCCGATACCCCCGGCCTACAAGGCCTCGGCGGCCTTTTTGGCAGGATTTGGTGATCCTGGCCGGACGAATTTCCTGCTTTGCGGTCCCGATCCGCGGACCGATATACAAAAGTATAGGCCCGAATACGAACAGATGGTGGTTTGCGCGTGGCCCCTGCGGCAACCTTCAATCGGGTTCAAACAGGGGGGTTAGAATGTACAAGCTTCCGTCTGCGATCGTCGTGGCCTCTACGCTTCTTGCAATATCGACGGGTGCGAATGCATCCGATCTGCCGGTGCGATGGCGGCTCCGCCTCCGCCAATGGTCTATGCACCGCCACCTTTCACGTGGACCGGTTTCTACATCGGCGGCAATTTCGGGGGAGCCTGGGCGAGCACCACGCTCACCGACAATCTCACCGGCACCGGCGTGACCGGCAATCTCACCGGCTGGCTGGGCGGCGGGCAGCTGGGCTTCAATTATCAGATGGGCGGCTTCGTCTGGGGCGTTGAGGGAACCTTCGACTGGACCTCGCTCAACAGCACTACCGGCGGAATCGTCACCTTGGCGGGGCCGGTTCTCCAGGTGGGCGCCAACACGCAGTGGGTCAGCACGCTCGCCGGGCGCTTCGGCTTTGCGGCCGACCGCGCGCTCTTCTACGGCAAGGCCGGCGGCGGCTGGGTCGGCAACAATGCGACCGTCACCAACCTGGCGAGCGGGGCGTCGGCGACCTCCTCCAACACCAACAGCGGCTGGGTGCTGGGAGCAGGCGTCGAATACGCCTTCACCCTCAACTGGACGGCAAAAATCGAGTACGACTATCTCGGCTTGAGGGGGTGGACGGCGGCAAGTCCGGTCGGCGTCCCCGACACGGTAACCGTGAAGCGGCAGCTCAACATCGTCATGGCCGGAATCAACTATAAATTCGGCTGGTAATTGCTTCCATCAGCCAGAACGTTCGGTTCGGGCCAACAATAGCCCGAGCAGGCTTACCCACCTCATTTATGCAACATCGGCGTTCGGGAAGAAGCTGCTGCCGATTCAGGCGGCGAGATTGAAAACGCAAGCCACATGCTCCACCCGCTTGCGCGGTTCTCGGCGCCAAAGTCGCCGTAGCCTTTCAAATTTACGTATCCCTGCAATTTCCCGACCGGAAAACTGTATCCGACCTGTGCGCCGAGTCCGGCGACGCGCGACTGGAAACAGCCGATCCTGTCGCCAGACCCGCTGTCGCAGCCGAGCTCGCTGTAAAAATATCCTACCGGTCCGACGAATAGGTCGTCAGTCAAATACCTCGACGCCCCCCAATCCAAATGAAAATCGACGCCACTTTGGTAATCGGTGCTGGAGTTTATGAGATTGTAGGTTAGCCCACCGACGGCCGAGAATTCGTATCCGGTATCATAGTTCAAATAGGTGTAACCCCCACCGACGTCCATCGCTCCGTGTCCTAGGCCGATATTCGACAGCCGGGTCGATTGATATGCACCAACCGGTACGTTTCCCGTCCCATAAACCATGAAATTGTGGACGCCCTTGTTCCAATACAGCGTTGCAAGCGGAGACAGGTCGCCAAATCCGGTCACCGAGTCGCTGATGCTGTCGGAGCGCACCAAGGTAACGGGACCCAGGGTCGTCGTCAGCGTCCCCGCCAGAGCGGTGCTCGATCGGTCCAGCACACTCGACACGCTCACGACCGCGCGCGCGCCCAGAATCGGCGTTGCGAATGCGTAGCTCGGCGAAACCGTGATGGTGTCGCTGACGGCATTAACAGTGGCACTCAGGTTGGCCTTCAGGTTCGGGTCGAGCCTGCCGATGGAAATTTCTCGTGCGGCTGCCACCACGCCTCCAGAGATCGTCGGCACATGAGTGTAGGTAGCCGCAAATGACCATCCAGGCGCGTCGGGCACGGCCGCCAGACTGTCATACGTGCCGGGCTGCCAGAAGCTGCCGCCGCCCTCGTCGGCACGCGAAAGGCTCGGTATTCCCGTAACGGCAGCAAGAACAAGCGTTGCGACCATGCCGGACGCTTGGAGAATTTGGGCAGATCTCGTACTGCCGCGCATCGAAACAAGATCTCGATACATCATTGCCACCATGGTGAGTCGAGCGTCAATGTTGGATGAAAGCACAAACTTCAAGCTGGGCATAGATCGCTGCCTTCAAATGCGGTTGCCGCCATCCGGCGGCGGCGGCGGGCCCGAGGCCATTTCTCTATTTGTTGGATTGTACTTAAGGATAATACCGCCTGAAGCGGCCCGGGCTTAAAAGCGCCTGCGCCGAATGTCCTCCGCAATCGCGGGCTGGTAACAAAACGACGCCGAGGAAGGGGGGCGCTGCCGTCAGACACTTGGCGAGTTGGCGGACATCATGCCGAGACGTACCACACCTGTGCTCCGTTAGACAAGTGCGATGACAAAAACGCGACAGCACACGGCCGTCGTCAACCGGCCGCAAGGGCTGACTGACGCGATCGGCCTCGCCGTGATTGTCGGCATTGCCTATTTCCTCTCAGCCCGACTGAGCCTTGCTTTGTTGACAAAACCTGATGGCGTCGCGGTGTTCTGGCCCGCCTCGGGTGTCGCTGCCGGCGTCCTGATCGCGCTTGGGCCCGGTGCGCGATTGCCGGTCGCGGCGGGGGCGATGGTCGCGACCATCGTGGCCAATCTGTTGGGCGACCGAACGCTCTTGAGCTCAATCGTCTTCGGCTTCTGTAATGCGGGGGAAGCCGTGCTCACGGCATGGCTCATCGAGCGCTATTTCTGTTCGGGTTTCAGCCTCGGCCAGTTGCGCCATGTGCTGGGTCTGCTGGCGGCGGCGGTCGTCGGAACCGCCGTTTCGGGGATCGGCGGAACCCTGGGCTTCAAGTACTTCCACGGTTCGACCGCACCGGTCCTGACCACCTGGCAGCACTGGTTCGCATCCGATGCGCTCGGCATCGTCACGGTCGCGCCGCTGTTGATCGGGCTCGCCGCCGCGGCGCGCGAGCGACCGCCGCAAGGCGAGGTCATCGAAGGCAGCTTGGCGCTCGTGGCGTTGTCCGTATTGGGCGGACTTGTTATTTATACCGCGGGAGCCTTGGGCGACTGTGGCTCCTATCGCCCTGCTGTTTCCGCTGCTGCTGTGGCTTGCAGCGCGTTGTCGACCGGTCTTCGCCTCGGCGGCCGCGTTCATCATTGCTCTTACGATCGTCTGGACTACGACCTTTGAGATCGGGCGCTTCGGCGACCCCAGTCTCCCGATTGCGGATCGCATTCTGGCGGCTCAGGCTGGCATCGTTGGGTGCGTCGCTCTGCGCATTCGTGCTGGCTGCATTGTTTGCCGAGCGGCGTCGACACGAGGCGGCGCTCAAGGAGAGCGAGGCGCGTTTGCAGGAGGCACTGGCGGCCGGAGCCGTGACGGCTTTCGAGTGGGATGTTCACACCGGCGCGTCACAGCGGAGCGAGAACGCGGCGCAGATCCTCGGGTTCGATCCGCAGCAACCGCTTAGCGGGGCCCAATTCCTTGCGCGGGTCCATCCGGAAGACCGCGCGCGCTTCAAGGCACACGTTTATGACGTCCGTCCCGACGGTCCGTCGTATAAGGTCATCTTTCGTTTCATTCGTCCCGATGGCCGGGAAGTATGGCTTGAGGAGACCTCAAGAGCCGAGTTCGACGCAGCCGGCCGTTATCTGCAACTCAAGGGCCTGACGCTCGATATCACGGAGCGTAAGCGAGCCGAGGAGCACCAACGCCTGCTGGTCGCCGAGCTCGATCACCGCGTCAAGAACGTGCTGGCACGCGTTGCCGTGGTCGCTATGTACACGCGGCAGGGCAGCAGCTCGATGGACGAATTCGTGCGCGCCCTCGATGGGCGCATCCAATCGATGGCGGCGGCCCACGCGCTCCTGAGCCAAAATCGTTGGCAGGGTGTCGCCCTCGCCGACCTCGTGCACCGCCAGCTTGCGCCATACACAACCAGCGCGAACGCCGTGATCGGCGGACCCGAGATTACGCTGACTGCCGCGGCAACCCAGGCGGTCGCGATGGTGCTGCAAGAGCTCGTGACGAATGCCTTGAAATACGGCGCATTGTCGACCCGGACGGCCGCGTCTCGGTGACTTGGGAGCGTCGGGCCGACGCGGATGGGTTGGCGCGCCTATTGATTACATGGCGCGAGATTGGCGGCCCGCCGACAATGACGCCGGCCCAATCTGGATACGGTACCAGCCTCATACGGGATCTCATCCCTCACGAGCTCGGCGGAACGGTTGACCTCGCGTTCACAGCCGACGGCGTGTGCTGTAGCATGGAGATACCCCTCGATCCGGGTTAAGTTTTGCTCGCAAGGGAAATTCCCTACCGAACCGTCTTCTGCGCGATCAGCGGGCGCAAGGCCGCAAGAAGCTCGGCTTCGTCACGGGTTTCTGCAGGAAAGCCATCGCTTTCCCGGATGCCAGCAGAATCTCCGCATAGCCGGAAATCACGATGACGCGTACGCCATGCTCGTTGAGGCGATCGATCAGGTGAAAGGCCCGTTCGCCCCCTCGAAGACTGATATCGACGATAGCCACGTCGGGTGCGTGCTCGGACAGCAGGCGCTCGGCCTCGGCCGCGGTCGCGGCCGGTCCGGCTACCTTCGCCCCCATGAGATGAAGCAACTTCTTCATGGCTTGACCGACGTGCCAGGAGTCCTCGACCAAGAGGATATCCACGCCACTCAGATCATCCGATGATTTGGTTTCACGTGGGTCGTCGGCATTCGATGGGGTCATCGAATATCTTACAGCGGCTTCGAAAATCGGCAGCAAAAGAGTGCCGGCGCCCTCGGTCGCGCCAGAAACACGCCAACCGGCGTTTTCCGTACCGCTGCCCCGCGGCCTTCATCGCGGTTTTGCAAAACCACCCCCATCGTTCGCCGCCCGTCAATCTGCTATGGGCACCGCCCCCGGAAGACCGTCTGGATGGCCGGGGATGATACCAAAGATCGCGCTATTGGCAGTAGTCCCAATAGCCGCGGGTGTGTGACGAATTCGACCAAAACCAGCAAAGAGAGGGATCCGGCACGACCGGTATGGCGGTCGCGGCGATGATGGTGCCCAAAGTGACGCCGGCAATAACGGCCCCATAATAGGGTCGCCGCACCCACGGTCTGACCGGCCTCACTCCGACAACGCCGCCGACGCCCACTCGGGCGATGTTCCGATTTATATTTACGTTGCGGTTGATATTGACGTTTCGATTGACGTTCCGATTCACATTGCGATTGACATTGTGATGGAGGTTGGCGGGCCGACTGGCCACGTGCCCCCGGTTCACATGGGCAGTACGAGCACCCGCGCGGGTACTGCCCGCGCCGCGTCGCATCGCGAAAGCAGCCAAGGCCTCATCGCTTGCCACGCCGGCGACCGTGGCGTCGATCGGCATGGACAAAACGGATGGCGCGCCCTGGGCGCCGAGGGGCGGCAACGCAAAAATCGCGGAAATCAGCAATGCCAAGCGCGTCATAAAGGCCTCCCGCTTTCTCGTGTTGCGCAAATCCGCGATGAACGCGCGGCAATTTCCCGGCTTGGCAACTGGCCGTTGGTGTTCCAATGGCTGCGCAAACCGGCGGGCGGACTTGAAGCGAATATCCCGCCCCGCATTTCCTATATCGTCACCATCCCGGCGAATATTGTCCCTTGGTACAGGTCACCCGAGAGGTAGTCTTCCGACCTGACGTTGCCGGCACTAAACCACGACTGCTGACTGCACTTTGGGACAATGTCCGCGCGCACGTATTCAGCATAGCGTCCACCTCGGAGATTACATGTTTGGGGTGTGGCTTGCTGCTGGGTAGCGGTGCTTCATCAAATGACACGGATCGGAGGATGGAATGACACAGTGTGGTCAGAGCTGGAAATGTAGGCTTTCCCGATCGGTCGTGCCGAAGCGTGGCAGCCCGATGCACACGCTGTCCGACGCGCGCGTGTACGTCCTTGCCCTTCCATCGGGAGTCCAGCACCAGGACGATTGGCAGCACGCCGCTCATCTTCTATTGGTGGCCGCCGACTCCGCGAGCGAGATGGATATCGAGCAGACAACCTTTCAGCTCGAACGCGCACTGCTGCTGCAACGTCAACTGGCGCCGCGTCAAGGTAACCAAAATTAAGCTAGGGTGTACTCATTAACGCGCAGCAACGGCCTGCATGTCCGCTATTGGGGGGTAAACCGGACGGTCGGCAGACGAGGGCTGAAGCGGTGCTTTTGACCTAAGCGGACCTCCCGGGCTCTGGACGCACCGGTAAGTGCGGCGCTACCGGACGGTGATCCATTTCACGCACAACCGAAGAGACCGCCTGGCACGTTACCATCATGCCGTGGTATTCTATGGGTAGGCTTGAAGGTGGCATAGTAAGTCGGGGCCCATCAGAACGGCATGCGCGCGAGCATATTCGAAAAAGACCAGCACCTGCGAATAAGCCGCGGCGGGCTAGCGGCCTGGATCCGCAGCATCGGGATCGCTGCCGCGGTCGGCGGGACCTATTTCCTGGCGGCACAGCTAAGCAACAGTTTTCTGATCACGCCCGAGACGGTCATCCTCTGGCCAGCCGCGGGTATTTCCTCGGGCCTCCTGATCGCGCTCTGGTCCATTGGGCGATGGCCTGTCCTGGCCGGCGTGATGGTTGCCACCGCCGCGGCCAATCTTTTGCGGCATTTTGGCGTCGCGGCCACTGCCGCCTGGGTCCTAGGCAACACCGCTGAACCGCTCATCATAGCTCTACTGATGCAGCATTACTTCGGAGCGCATTTCAAAATCGATCGGCTTTATTGCGTCATTGGGCTGTTTGCGGCGGCGGTCGCCGGGACTGCCGTCGCGTCCACATGGTGGACGTTTGTATACTACTGGCTATTCGCCAGCCTGAACGAACCGACGGCCACATGGTTGCACTGGATAGTATCTGACTTCGCCGGCATCGTTTCGGTGGCACCGCTGGTGATTGGGATCGCCGCCGCCCTGCGGCGACCTCCGGCGTGGCGAGAAGCCATCGAAAGCCTGGCGGCACTCGCGGTGCTAGTGGCGATGAGCGGAGTTATCGTTTCTCTGCCGCTGGGTCTCTGGGAGACCGTGGTCCCGGCCGCGCTGGTATTTCCAATCTTATTGTGGCTTGCCGCCCGGCTGCAGCCGGTCTTCAGCGCGGCAGGTGCCTTCATCGTTTCCATGTCGGTTGCTTTGACCGCGATTTACGGGCTTGGTCATTTCGGCGACTCGGGCCTCTCGATCGGCGCCAGAAGTCCTGCAGACCCAGGCGGTCATTCTGGTTGTGGCATTCGGCACGGCCGTTCTCGCGGCGCTATTTGCCGAGCGAAGGGAGAGCGAGGAACGCCTCGCTCGCTCAAACATGCTGCTGGAACGCGAACGAGAGAACAAGCTGATGAATGTGCAGGCGGTTATCGCAGCGATTGCTCACGAAATACGACAGCTCCCTGGGAGCCATCACGATGAACGCCAGTGCGGCACAGCGGTGGCTTGAACGGACTCCACCTGGTCAAGACGAAGCACAGGCGGCTCTGGAAGAGATAAAAAATGAAGGTCTTCGTGCCAGCGAAGTGTTCGACGTCATTCGCGCTTTGTTCGGAAAGGTCGATCAGGAACTTCAGAAGGTAGATGTGAACGATATTATTTTGAGCGTTATCCACTCACTGGAAGGACAGTTGAAGGATCAGGGGGTGGTGGTCAACCGCGAACTGGTGGCCGAGCTACCACTTATCGCAGGTTACAGCGGGCAATTGCGCGAGGTTGTCTTTAACTTGGTCAGTAACGCGTTAGAAGCGATGCGTTCCACGACCAATCGAAGCCGGGTGTTGCACGTGAGAACAGAGCTTCGTGATCGCGACACAATTGCCGTAGCAATACAAGACACTGGACCGGGAATTGATCCAAAAAAATTGCCGGGCCTATTTAGCGCGTTCATTACGACAAAAACTCATGGAACGGGGTTGGGATTGGCGATTTGCCTCATGATTGTGGAGCGTCATGGCGGTCAACTTACTGCATCATCCGACGGCAAGAGTGGGGCGTTGTTCCAATTCATTCTGCCAATCGAAGGGACAAAGACCTAAATTCACATCGAATAGGACCGATGACGGGTTATGACCAAAAACATTTGCGTGCGGTATCGTCCAGAGGGCACGATTGTGAGTGCGAACGCTTGCTAGTCGCAGGCAAGAAAACTAGGCGGGCCCAAGCGTCAGATCTTTGATGATTGATTCCAGGCGCATCACCCGAGCGAGATGGGTCTAGCCGGATTTGGGCGTCGACTGGATAGCGGAGGCGCGATTCCGCTCACATCCTCGGTGCCCGTGTCATCGCTTTCGGTGTCGCCGGATGAAACGTCGTAAGCGGTGTTTTGCCCGCATCTTGCCGATGGCAGCATAGTTTTTAAGATTCGAGCCCTCATGACGGGATGGGTTCGCATATATGGTCGACCATATAGTTGACGCTTCGGGCCCTCGAGGGCGCGTCGAGATTCGCAATGGCGTTGGCCGGCGGCGGCGGTGGAGCGGCGAGGAGAAGGGCCGCATTGTGGCGGAGTCTTTTGCGCCGGGCGCGGTCGTGTCGGAGGTGGCGCGCCGGCATGAGATGAGCCCCCAGCATCTCTTTGCCTGGCGCAAGACGGCGCGAAACGGCCAGTTGGCGCTGCCGGCCGATGGGGCGGCCATGTTCGTGCCGGTCATGATGACGGCGCAGAAGGCGATTGCCGCGAGGCCGTCAGCTCCGTCGATCACGATCGAGACGGCTGGGGTGGTGGTTCGAGCCGAATGCGGGGTGGATGCGGGGTGGTTGGCGGATGTGCTGCGCGCGGTGAAGGGTCTGTCATGATCATCCCGTCAGGCGCAGTGCGCGTCCTGATGGCGACGCGGCCGGTGGACTTTCGCAAGGGCATGGACGGTCTTGCCGCATTGGCGCGCGAGAGCCTGGGTAGCGACCCCTACAGCGGGGTGATCTATGTATTCCGGGCCAAGCGTGGCGACCGTGTGAAGCTGTTGCTGTGGGACGGCACCGGGCTGGTGCTCGTCGCCAAGCGGCTGGAGAAGAGCTCGTTTCGTTGGCCGCGGATCAGCGACGGCGTCATGCGATTGACGTCCTCGCAGCTCTCGGCGCTGCTCGACGGTCTGGACTGGACGCGGGTACGTGCGGTGCGTGTACCTGCGCCGCAGGCGACGCTTTAGGCGACGCGACACGATAACTCAGGTGCGACGCGTGGTGCGACACGGGCGTAGTGATGTGCTTTTCTCGCGTTGCGATGAGCCCTGGTGATTCCCTTCCGACCGATCCCGATGCACTGCGCACTCTGCTCCTGGCCGAGCGGGAACGCCACGCCGAGGAGCTCGAGCGGTTGGTGGCCATCATCAAGGATCTGCAGCGGCACCGTTTCGGCCGCCGCGCCGAGCGGCTCGATCCCGAGCAACTGGCGCTGGCCCTGGAAGATGTAGAGCAGACGCTCGCGGCGGCAGACGCCGCGGCGGAGAACGACACCACCGCCCAGAAGCAAGCCATGCCGCGTAGGCGGCGGATCAATCGGGGCGCACTGCCGCCGCATCTGCCGCGTGAAGAGATCGTCATCGATGTGGCCGACAAGACCTGTGCATGCTGCGGCGGCCTCAAGCACCGGATCGGCGAGGACGCCTCGGAACGGCTCGACATCATCCCGGCGCAGTTTAAGGTAATCGTGACGCGCCGCCCCAAATATGCCTGCCAAGCCTGCGCCGGCGAAGTGGTGCAAGCGCCGGCGCCGGAGCGGCTGATCGAGAGCGGCATTCCCACCGAGGCATTGGTCGCGCATGTACTGGTCGCCAAATATGCCGACCACACGCCGCTCTATCGCCAGGCGCAAATCTATGCGCGCCAAGGCGTCACGCTCGACCGTTCCACCTTGGCCGATTGGGTGGGCCGTGCCGCTTTCGCGCTGCGCCCGGTGCACGCGCGGCTCCTGGAGCAACTGAAGCAGTCGACCAAGCTGTTCGCCGACGAGACGACGGCACCGGTACTCGATCCCGGACGCGGGCGCGTCAAGAAGGGCCAGTTGTGGGCCTATGCGCGCGACGAGCGGCCCTGGGCCGGCCGCGCTCCGCCAGGTGTTGCCTATGTCTATGCCCCAGACCGCAAACATGCGCGGCCGGCCGAGCATCTCGCAGGCTTCAGCGGCATCCTGCAGGTCGACGGCTATGGCGCCTACGAGGACCTTGCCGAATGCGGCGACGTCGCGCTGGCTTTCTGCTGGAGCCATGTGCGGCGGCAATTCTACGATATCCAGGTGAAGACGCCGGCGCCGATTGCCACCGAGGCCCTTGTCCGCATCGCCGCGTTCTATGCCATCGAAGCCGACATTCGTGGTCGTTCCGTCGATGAACGCCGCCAAGCGCGGCAGCGGCGCACAAAACCTCTCGTCGACGACTTGCATCTCTGGCTCGAAGCCCGGCTTGCCGCCGTCTCGGGCAAGTCGACCATCGCCGGCGCCATCCGTTACGCCTTCTCGCGCTGGGGCGGTCTGGTTCAATTCCTCGACGACGGCCGCATCGAGATCAACTCCAATGTGGTCGAGCGCGCCATCCGCCCGATTGCACTCGGGCGAAAAAACCATCTCTTCGCCGGCTCCGACGGCGGCGGCGAGCACTGGGCGGTCATTGCCTCGCTCATCGAAACTTGCAAGATGAACGCCGTCGATCCGCAAGCCTATCTGCGCGATGTGCTGGCCAAAATCGTCTCCCGCCACCCCATGAGCCGCATCGACGAGTTGCTGCCGTTCGCCTACGTGCCTCCGGCCGAGAGCGTGGCGGCCTGACAACACCGCTTACGAAACGTCAACATCGAGTTTGCCTTCGGGAGGACATGACCGACAAGCCTCTCCTTACTGCCCGGTTTCGAACGTGCAATCAGTCCCGCCGCCGGCCTTCTGCTTGATGACCATCGGATCGATCGTGCAATTCGAGCTTCATGATACTTGCGATTATCGACCCCGCCGCGCCTTCGGAAGCGACGCCCGCGATCGCTAGAGTTCCGTAGACTTCGTTGGCATCGCGTCCCGTTAGGGTGCGCTTGTGACTCTTGAAAACAAGGTCGCAACTGCGCGCTGTGATGTCGACATCGCTCATTTTGCAGGCGATGGAGTCCGCCGCGATGGTTATCTTGTTGACACCCGGAATGGTCAAGCTTTTCCCGTCGAACAGGCGTATCATCGCACGCTTATCAAACGAACCTAGCTGCGACCCGTGCGAAGCGGCAACGGCCGCCAATGCCAGTGCCGCCGGTCCGGTTGCTGCAAGAAATGCTTGGCCATTCCGGGTTGGCATGGATGAACGCGGCATAACGGTCAAATCCAGCTGTGCTCTCCGGCTGTCGCCGGAGCGCCCACTCTACGAGCTTCTGGGCTGCGGGACTGTCGACTTTAGCAGCAAGCTTCGTTGCTTCGTCGGGCATACTCTGTCGCACCAGGTCGATCGCTTGCTTGGTCGCGGCGGCATCGGGCGGCAGTGTTATCGTCACCTCGTTGGCGAAGGCCGGTCGGGCTGTCGGCAAGGGAATGACGGATGCCCCCCGTTCTCGGACGCGGCTACCAGGTCGAATTAGCGCGTGGATCTTCGGGCGCGACCGATAGGCACTACGTCGAGGGTGGCGACCCCCGTGAGCCGCGGAAAACTCGCCCAAATCGTGTCGGCGACGTAATTCGGCGCGAGATGTGCGTAGTGCCGCTCGGTCATACGCGTGTCGGCGTGTCCGAGTTGCCGCGCGATGACCGCCATCGGCACGCCCCGCATCGCCAAGATCGAGGCGTGGGTATGCCGCAGAACATGGAAACTGACCGCCGGCGCAATGCCGGCCCGTTTGCAGGCCTCGCGCATGCGACGAAGCTGCTCGGATCGCTTCCAGGCAGTCCCGTCATCACGCCTTAGGAGGAAATCTCCGTTCGAGCGGCCGGCGACCAATCTCTCAAACAGCTCGGGTGCTTCGGCGGTGAGCGTGACGTGGCGCACCTGTCCGCCCTTGCTTAGCCTGATGGTAAGCGTTCCGACGTCCGAATTGTAGTCGTCGACCTTGAGCCGGTAGAGCTCGCCGTAACGGCAGCCGGTCAGAAGCCCGGCATGGACCAGGTCCCGGAACGCCCCCTCGCCGGCATTGAGTAACCTCCTGATCTCGTCCTCCGACAGATAGCGGATGACGGGCGCATCGACGGATTTGAAGGGCTTCACCCGGCGCCAGGCGTCGTCGCTGGGCACGCTGCCGTTGCGCCAGGCATGGTTGAGGGCCGCCTTGAGATAGGTCAGCACCCGGTTGGCGCTGGCGCGGCGGCGGCGGACCGCCTCAGGGTCGGTGGGGTCAAACGCGGCGAATTTCGGCTCCGCGCCGGGTCGGGAGCGCCGAAATCGGGCCCGCTCGGCGATGCTGCGGTGCCAGTCGAGCAGCTGTCGGGCGGTGAGCTTGCGCACCAGCATGTCGCCGAGAACGGGCAGGACATTGCGGCGCACCACGCTCTCGATTGCCTCGGCGCCTCTGGCGCCGCGGCGCCTGAAGTCGTCAAGGTAGTCGGCAAGCGCACGGGCGACCGTGTAGGGACCGGTTTGCTGCAGTCGGGCGCCCGGGCATTGGCATAGGTGGCATAGGCCGGCCGGGCATCGGCTGGGGTGGCATAGGCGGCCGGGCATCGGCTGGGGTGGCATAGGGCGCCCGGGCATCGGCTGGGGTGGCGGATGGCGCCCAGGTATTGGCTGGGGTGGAGGATGGCGCCCGGGCCTTGGCTGGGCTGGCGGATGGCGGCCCCGATGGGGACGGGGATGGCCAGTCGCGGCTGGCCTCGCCGTCGCTGGTGCCTGGGGCTATTCAAACTACGACCAGTGCTGGTTCTGGAATGGCTTTGGCTGGGTGAACACCTGCAACCAATATTCTGGGTACTATGGGTCCTACGGGTATTGATCCATGGCAGCCACAACAATGCGGGCATGAGTAACTGCATGCCCCTTTGTGGCGGCCCGGTAGCTCTAAGACAAATGCGAGCGAGCGGCGGACCATCCCGCGCCGCCGCGCGCGGTTGGAATGCGCTTCTCGGTCAAGGCTTCGGCTATGGCGGTCAACGAGGCGATCCCGCTGAGGCGCAGTGTCTGTCCCAAATGCGGTTAGGTGCCGATAGTCAGCGGCTACTTTACGGTGGTACACCTTGGTGGTATCACTCGCGCGGCAGGCAAGCACAGTTGTGCAGGTTTTATCGAGGTTTCTATCGGTGCCCTTCAAGTCCGGTAGGGAGCGCCAGCAAAATCAAAGGCTTAGTTAAAGCTGTCGGGACGGTGTCCAACAAATGGCCAATACCCCGAACGGCGAAGAACCGGCCGAGCCGCCCGATGCTGAGCTGCTCAAATTGATCCTGGAAACCCGCGAGCTCTATCGCCTGATTGATGAAGTTCGCACCACTATCGATTCGGACCCGATTGATCTCCGGGAGACGTTGGCGCGGTGAAGCGATACTGCGGGGTCGGGCACGATCCGCCCGTGGGCCCCCTTAAGTTAGTACTCACGTCGCCTGAACGAACGCCGACAGCTTCCAGGACCGCAACCGACATCCCCGGCAAATATGCGACCTGCCGGCGCACTTCCCCAATCTGGCCGTCCGAGAACGTACACCCCGTCACGCCCGAGATAGGTGAGGCATCGGTTATATGGGAGCAGAAAGAATCTGTTGTTGACGCTTGTGAACCTGACATCGCCAAAATGGGTATAGCACGCCCAAGGTTCAGCATGAACGTCAGTGACCGCGATCTGAACGAGGAGTGCCAAAAGGAGCGTCTTAAGCCTGAGCATTTCCGTTTCCTATTTTCCTCATGCAAGGGTAGCCCCGATCTTGGCCACATCATAATTGTTTTAGTGGCAAGAGGCCCGACCGGCTGGAAGATCTTGCGAAAACGACATTCGACGGTAGTTAAACACCCTCAGATTCACCCTATTTCAAAGTCTTAGAGGCAATCCTGGCAATCGCCGTTGCAATGGCCGTGATGCTTGCAACAATCTGGCGAATGGGAGGTTGAGGGGAGGACTGTCGCGCTAAAAGGAGGTGTCGATGCGAGGTTTGACATATTGCGCGGCGGTCTGCGCAGCCGCCCTGGTGGTCGGGCAGGCGAATGCAGACACCTTTAGCCCATTCACCCTAAATGGAACTTTCACGGACCCTTTTAGAGACACCTTTGCGCTTACCGGAACCATCAATGTCGACGCGACTACTGGTACGTTGGCCGACGCATCGCTTCGTTTGGTGGGAGAGCCGTGGATAAACATCACTTCTCAAGGCTTAGTCGGCAGCTTTTACGATCTGAACGTCCAAACACCGATATTCAATACGGGCTGCTCCCCATCCCGGGACACCGGTGGCGCATGCCACGACACATTGACGCTTATGTTCTCCGAAACTCCCCTTATGCTTCTCGCTCACCACGAGGGGTCCATTACGGGAGGTTTCTCTGACTTAAGGGATGCAGGTTTCGGCATTTCCCTCGTGAGCGGATCGCTGGAAGTTGCCTCCGCCACTCCAATTCCCGCCGCGCTGCCGTTTTTTGTCGCAGGGCTCGGTGGTATTAGATTTGTTGCGCGCCGCCGTCATCGAAAGCGGGCGATTAGCTGAAAATCCTGGAGCGCTCACTCTAAACTGTGCCCGCGTCGGCGGCTGCTGCGCAAGACAGAGCAGCCCGGCGCAAAACAAAAGAGCAGCTATGTGGCGTGCGAACATTGGTTCCTTTTGCGGATGAACTTTAGACGGCCTCGAAACCGTACTGATCTGACGAATACAAATACAACCACGGTCACATGGGCTACCACCGCCGGTGATCAAGCGGTAGCCAGAGCTGCCAGACAAGGAAGTGTCGGCGCAAGGCGGCATGCGCAAGCTGGGAAAGATCGCCGGCCGGACGTCGAGATGGCCAGCACCGCCGGCTTCCACGTGGTGGCGGTGGAAAACGCCCGAGTGGTATTGGGCTCCTACGCTGGCGCCGGTCTGCGTTAGACGCCGCTCACGAAGCTATCTCCAACTTGTGAACGAAACGCAGCTCATTCACCGGAAGTGGTCGGCTAAATAGGTAGCCTTGGGCTTCCAAACAACCGGCCGCCCGCAACATTGTCAGCTGGCGCTCTGTTTCGACGCCCTCAGCCACTGTCGTCATGTCGAGGCTTTGGCCGAGATTGATAATCGAACAAACGATGGCGGCGCAGTCCGGACGTACGCTCATTTCAGAAACGAACGACCGGTCGATCTTGACTTTGCTGAAAGCGAACATCGAAAGATAAGTAAGAGAGGAATATCCGGTTCCGAAGTCGTCGAGAACAATCTTGACACCGAGCGCTCGGAGGCTCGTCAGAATTCTGATATTGTTCTCGCTGCCCTCAAGCAAAACCAACTCCGTAATTTCAAGCTCCAACCGGTGCGGCGGGAGTCCGGAATCCCTCAGCGCCCCAAGCACGATATCTCTTAGGTCGCCTTTGCCAAACTGGACCGGAGAAAGGTTGACCGCGAGAGTAATGCCGTGCGGCCATGCCATCGCATCTTTGCACGCCGTCTGAAGGACCCATTCGCCGATGGCAGAGATAAGTCCAATGTCCTCCGCAATTGGAATGAAATCATTCGGGGACACGATTTCACCGCCAACGCGTTTCCACCGCAGAAGTGCCTCCATGCCTGAGCATGCCCGTGTTGCGATATTGACAACCGGTTGATAGTGCAGCTCGAACTCATCTCGCTGTAAGGCGCGTCGTAGGTCGTTCTCGATCGTGCGCCGCTGACGCGCCTTCATCTCCATGTCGATTTCAAAAAAGCAATAGTCGTTACGACCGGTCAATTTTGATTGGTAAAGAGCGAGGTCCGCTCTCGCCAACAGATCTTCACTGGTGGTGCCATGTTCGGGTGAAGTTGCAATACCGATACTTGTGCCAATGACCACCTCTTGGCCATCAAGGTTATAGGGGCGCGATAGAGCATTGATGACCTCGGATGCCAGTGCAATGGCGGACGTATGTTGGTCCGCCGTGGTCACTTGCAAGATGGCGAATTCATCGCCGCCAAGCCTCGCGACGGTGTCCATTGGCAGTGTGCAGGAGCAAAGTCTTTGCGCGACCGTTCGGAGCAACACATCTCCCGAGCCGTGGCCAAGCGTATCGTTGATCGTCTTGAATCGGTCAAGATCGAGCATGAGAACGGTGAACCGATCGTCGGGATTTCCTGCCCTTGCAGCCGCCTGCTCGAGTTCGCTCCAAAAACAGAAGTCGGTTCGGGAGTCCCGTCAGGGCGTCTTGCCGAGCCTGCAATTGCAATTGCTTGCTCGTTCGTTCGAGTCTCATTCGGTCGCGGATGCTCAACGCCATGACGATAAGGACCATGAACGTTATGGAGGCTGCGGCCAAACGGTAGGCGTTTTCTTTTGCCGTTACGGCGCCGAATGTCTCCTTTTCGCCGAGCCCAACCGTCACGATAAGAGGAAGCTGGTCCACAGCTCTGTAGAAAATCAGACGCCGGATTCCGTCATTTCTTGTGCTGCCTGTGAAATACCATCCCGACGGCTCGCTTTTGGATAGCTTAAGCAGTGTACTGCCAGCCAGACTCGCTCCAAGATACGCGTTCTCGACACCCTTTGCGCTTCCGACGGCACGGACGATTCCGTCGGTCCCGACGACTCTGATCGCTCCATCACGCCCGATATTGATGGAATCGTAGAAGTGGGTAAAATGGCTTGGGTCCAGCGATACGAGAATGACCCCGCCGAAGCTTCCATCGGGACGCGATATACGGCGCGATAATTGAATGGACGCCTTTCCGGTAGCGCGGCCAATCAACGGTTTGCTGATGAAGAGGTTGTCTTCGACCGCGTTGATATGCACGCGAAAGTGCTCCCGATCGCTGACATCTACTCCCGTCGATTGGGGGCCTGCGGTACTCGCCTGGATGAGACCATCAGTGCCAAGTATGGCGACTTGAATCGTTGGTCCTTCGAGTGCGTGCTCCTCATTTGACCAACGCAGCAAATTGAAAGTCGTAGGATTTCTTGCGTAAGCATTTCGCACGATCTGCAACGTGTGGTCGGCATCCTTGAGCGTTCTGACCAAATGTTCTTCGAATGCGCGCGAGAGGTTTCCCGCATTTTGGATCGCGTCACTCTGAACGGTCGCCAGTTCTGCCTTCAGGTGAAAATCAAGACCCAGCCAGACCAGCGCGATCATCGCCAACCCGAGAAAGGTTGAACCCTGGTTAAGGGCGCGAAGCCAGGCTTTCCGATTTGCGGCGATGCTCACGCGGTTCCCCTAGCGGCAGACCTTGGAGGGTTGAAATGCCTTGCCCCTTGCGAATAAGCTAAATCGAACGAGGTTAGGGAAGCCACAATGCGATAGGGGCCGTCATTGCAAACGTCCGTATGATTAATTTACCGTTGTAATGAATACATTGTAGGATTCTGATGGTTACAGTTTCGTAGCGTCGGGTCAGTGGTTGGAACGCGGAGGTCCCGGTGGTTCGGATCAGCCGACTTCCCAGGAAATTCGGAATCGGGTCCGCCAGGCCCAGGCTCACCCGATTTTCCGGCAACAAGCCCGATGCATCGTTGTGATGTGACGAACTCCGCCAAGCGGCCGGCCCAGCTTTTCCCGCGCAACATAAGAACCGGTTTGGCCAAAAAGCGGGCGTGTGACGCGCATGCATTCTTAGACCGGGGTGATTACAGTTTTACGATTTTGCTTCACTGGCTTTGGAAGCTTCGTGGTCACAGTACGGGAAAGTACGTATGGGAGAGGCGAGGCGATGAGGCGTTACTTCTTCGACTTGGGCCGCCAAGGGCAATCGGTCTACGACCATCAAGGCCGAGATTTCGAGAGTGACGATGCTGCCTATCAATTGGCCGAATTGATCGCTCTCGACCTGGAGGTCGAGGGGGAGTGGGCTGGTTGGGCGGTCGCGGTTCGTAGTCCCGAGGGAAAGAGTGTTTTCTCAATTCCAGTAGGGAATGGGGAATAAGTCTCATGATGGCACTTCAACCAAGCCATCTACATCCGGTGGATTGTGGCAATGGCCAGGTAATGACGGCGCCCGCAATTCAATCGTTGACGTGGCCCGCAAGCGGTGAGCGCAGGCGGTTTCAACGCGTGCGCGTTGCCCTCAAGGGACGCTATATGCTTGGAGACGGGCAGGAATTTTCCTGCGTGGTCGCCAACATGTCGCCCGGAGGCGTCGCCTTGATTGCGGCAGCGTATGGTCGAAATGGTGAGCGCGTCGTCGCCTATGTGGACCATATCGGTCGCATCGAAGGGATCATCGCGCGCCAAATGTCGGACGGCTTCGCCCTATCGATAACATCGTCGAGGCACAAACGTGAAAAGTTTGCGGCCCAGCTGATTTGGCTTGCTAATCGCGATCTTTTGCCGGAGCAGCGACGCCACCCTCGCATCCGGCCGCGCCACTCGTCGGCGCAACTGATCTTTTCCAATGGCGTGCACGTGACCTGCCGGGTTATCGACATCTCACAGTCAGGCGCCGGCATCGCCAGCAGCCAGCGGCCGACACTCGGTTCCCTGGTTACCCTCGGCAAGACGGCTGCCCGGGTGGCCCGCTATATTGATGGCGGCTTTGCTGTGGAATTTACTCGCCTGCAGCATCCGGATTCGCTCGAAGAGAATGTCACCGGCGGATAGGGTGTCCCCGCCTCGAATTGAGAGCCGTTGATTGGCTTGGCAACGCGCTGGATGAGTACGCCGATTTTCGGACCGCGATGATCTGCAGACGCTGTTGCACATGTTGCTTTCCGGGATCGCCATCGCGGTCGCCAACCAAGTGGGCAATGCCGGTTCGACCGTCCTCGCGTTGGCCCTGATCGCGGCTGGTGTCGGTTACCTTGCGCTCGAAATTCGAGGATATTGGGCTGGGAGGTAGTAGCGGCGCTTCGTCTCGGAAGCGCCCTCGGGTGCGCATGAGCTGTCGCCGCGGCTTCCGGACTCCCCAGAATGTCACTGGCGGACAGTCTGGATGCGAAACGCCGGCAGATGGCCCTTGGAGCCATCGATGCAGTCGCCGAACCGGCCTATGTCCCGACCGCGAGTTTGCGTCCGCACTATGGGACTACTCGGCGCGCCGACGTCCTTGGGGATCGGGAAGACGCGTTTATTTGAGACGCCCGGAGCAGGACCAGAAGATGGCGAAGGGCGGTTCCGGCGAGATAACCGAGCTGCAGGCTCGCCGCCGCGACCATTATCGCAATTGCGATTTTCCCGTACGGATCGGCGCGCACGATGCCTACTGCCGCCACCAGTGGCAACACGACGGCCATTCCCGGTACCAGGACCAGGATCTTGAAGCGTTGCCCCAATACTGCCCCCAGCAACAGGCAGATCAGCATCAGCGTCATCATGACTAAATGGCCCCCCGCCATTCAGTCTCCAACGCCAGTTCTTAATTTTTCATGATTTGCGGCGGCGAATCGATCGGCCCTGCCTGCCGGTGTAGGATGGTTCACGACCCCCTACATTTGGGTTCTTTTGCAAAACCACAACTTCAAGTAATTTGTGCAATATTTCAACCTATCCGGGAGCATGCAGAGTGCTACTGGCGCCCGGGTAGCGCGCCTCCGGGATCGCTAGGATCGCGACAGGCCGCCGCGGCGGTTTGCAGAACACCGGGGGCTATCTCTCCCGCAGGCTCTCCTGCCTGTACTTCATCAGCGGCGATAGAAGGTAGCTGATGATCCGTCGCGAGCCGGTCTTGATCTCGGCGGTGACGGCCATGCCGGGCGAGAGGTTGACCAACTTGTCTTCGACCTGCATCTGCGTGCGGTCGAGCGAGATGCGCGCTGCGTAGGTTAGTTCCTGACCTTTGGGTTCGCTGCTGGCATTGGCGGCACCGGTTGATTTGTCGTTGGACTTGTCGCCGGGCGTATCGCGCACGATGGAATCGGATGAGACGCTCAGGACCTGCCCGTGCAATAGGCCGTACCGCGTGAAATCGAAGGTGTCGACCTTGATCTCCACGTCGTCGCCGGCATGCACGAAGCCAATGTCATGATTGCTTACCATGGCTTCGATCTCCAGGTGGCTGTCGCTGGGCACGATCACCATCAGGGTCTGCGCCGGTGTCACCACCCCGCCGACCGTGTGTGCGGCCATTTGCTGGACCATGCCCGAGACCGGTGCGGTCAGCAGTTGCAATCTGGTGCGCTGCTGGGCTTTGGACAGGTCCGCCGCGAGGCCAGCGGCTTTGCGCTCCGCCTCGGTCAACTCGCCGAAGAGGGTTCTACGGTATTCGGCCAAAGTCTGCGAGCGTGTTTCGATGATGGCGGCGACCGCCGACTGTGCTTCTCGCAAATGACTCGTCTGAACCAATCGCTCCTGTTGGCTTTCCGTCAATTGTTGCAGTACCTCGAAATATTGCAATCGCGAGCCGTATTCATTGAGCGATTTACGGATATTGACCCGCTCTTGTATGGTCGGAATGACCGCCTCGAGCTTGTCTATGGTAGCGGAGATGGTAGCGAGCTCAGCCTCTTTCTGGGCTCTTTGGCCATCAAGTGCGGCGATTTTTGCCTTGTGCTCCGTGATCTGCGCCAAGAGAAACTGTCGCTGCATGGCGATCAGAGCCGGGTTGGCCGCAGCCGGAGGGTGGAATGCGCCGATCGGGTCGTCGGTATCGGCGAGTGCCGCCCGCAGGCGGGCTATGTCGAGTTGCGCCAACTCCAAGTCGGCCGAGAGATGGTTGGTTTCGCCATCGTTGATGGTGGGGTCGAGCTCGATCAACACATCGCCGGCATTGACGTCCTGGCCGTCCGCGACCCGGATGGCGCGCACGACGCCGGCCTCGAAGGGTTGGATCACCTTGCTGTGGCCGGTCGGTATGATCTTGCCTGTGGCGGTGGCCACGATATCTACATGGCCCAGACTTGCCCACCCCAGAGCCAGCACGAACAAGGCGATTATGGTCGCGCCGATAGCCCGGCCGACAGGCGAGGGCGGGGTTTCGACGATTTCCAGCGCGGCCGGCAGGAAAGCGAGCTCGTCCCGGTCCCGCAGCTTGGGCCCCGCTGGGAAGGGCAAAACTTTCTTCTCAGGATTCATGAATTTCTGCCTAAAAACAATGGTTTATCGTCCTGCTGATAGGCGACTGTGGTCGAATACCGAAGGCCCGTGGCGGTCCCCCAAACTCCCATTGATGATCGACATCGTCTGGACGTCGGTTTATATCCGATAACCGGTGAATTTTTCACGCGATTGAGCAAAAATTCTTCCAATTGCCCTTTAAACTCTAGCTAATGGGTATGGGACTATAGGAACCCGGGATGGCATGATTGCCTGTCGTCAGCAGGCAGGAACGGGCGGGGGAAGTCGACATGACGGCGCATCCGGAAACGCCTAGGCCGAATGATCCTGGCCTCATCGCGCTGGTCATGCTGCTGCGCTTCCATGGCGTCGGGGCGGACCCGGCGCAAATTCGTCATCAGTGCGGAACGGCCGCCATCGGCATAGCGGATATGATCCGTTGCGCCAAGGAGTTTGGACTGAAGGCACGGGAGGTGAAAACAAGCTGGGGGCGCTTGGCCACCACTCCTTTGCCGGCCATTGCGGCGCTCAAGGATGGTGACTTTCTCCTCCTCGGCAAGGTCGGCGACGGGAAGGCGGTCGTTCAATCTCCGAGGACCCCGCGCCCCGAACTAATGACCCAGGAACAGCTCGAGGCGGTGTGGGATGGCCGCATCGTGCTGATGACCCGTCGCGCCAGTTTGATGGACCTCACGCGCCGCTTCGACATCACGTGGTTCCTGGGCGCCATTCACAAGTATCGCAAACAGCTGACCGAGGTGTTCGTTGCGTCCTTTTTTCTGCAACTGTTTGCGCTGGTCTCGCCGCTGTTCTTCCAGGTGGTCATCGACAAGGTGCTGGTCCATCGCAGCATCGGCACGCTCGATGTGCTGATCATAGGGTTGCTTGGGATCGCGCTGTTTGAAACCATTCTCGGCATCTTGCGGACTTATCTGTTTTCGCACGCCACCAACCGGATCGACGTCGAGCTCGGTGCGCGTCTGTTCCAGCATTTGCTGGCATTGCCCACGGCCTATTTTCAGGCTCGGCGCGTCGGCGATTCGGTTGCGCGCGTGCGCGAGCTGGAAAACATCCGGACCTTCCTGACCAGCTCGGCCCTGACCCTGGTGATCGACCTATTTTTTACGTTCGTGTTCCTGGCCGTGATGTTTCTCTATTCGCCGATGTTGACCGCTATCGTCGTTGCGGGGTTCCCGTTCTATATCGGGATTTCCGCCGGTGTAACGCCGCTGTTTCGTCGGTTGCTCGATGAGAAGTTTCGGCGGGGCGCGGAGAACCAGGCGTTTTTGGTGGAGGCTGTCACAGGAGTCGAGACCCTCAAGGCGATGGCGGTCGAGCCGCAGATGCAGCGCCGGTGGGAGGAGCAACTCGCCGGGTATGTAGCAGCGAGCTTCAAGGTCTTGCGGCTGGGCAATAACGCCAGCAACAGCGTGCAATTCGTCAACAAGGTGGTTATGGCCGGCATCCTGTATTTCGGAGCCCAACTGGTCATTTCCGGCAGCCTGACCGTGGGCGAACTGGTGGCTTTCAATATTCTGGCCGGACGGGTCAGCCAGCCGGTACTGCGGCTCGCCCAGATATGGCAGGATTTCCATCAGGCGCGGCTGTCGGTGGCGCGGCTCGGCGATATTCTCAATACGCCTGCTGAGCCCAAGTTCAATCCGGCGCGGGCTGCCTTGCCGGCCATCCGGGGCGATGTGGTGTTCGACCATGTGGTCTTCCGATATCGGATCGACGGGCCGGAGGTGCTGCACGACGTCAATTTCAGCGTGTCCGCCGGACAGGTCATCGGTGTGGTCGGACCCTCGGGTTCCGGCAAGAGCACGGTGGCCAAGCTGATCCAGCGCCTCTACATCCCCGAAGGCGGCCGTGTGCTGGTCGATGGGGTTGACCTCGCCATGGTCGACACATCGTGGCTGCGCCGCCAGATCGGCGCGGTGCTGCAAGAGAACGTGCTTTTCAATCAGTCGATCCGTGACAACATTGCATTACCGGATCCCGCCATGCCAATCGAACGGGTCGTCGAGGCGGCCAAGCTTGCAGGCGCTCACGATTTCATTCTGGAACTGCCGGAGGGCTACGACACGATCGTCGGCGAGCGCGGCGCCAGCCTTTCAGGCGGACAGCGCCAGCGTATCGCCATCGCCCGCGCGCTGGTGACCAATCCCCGCATCTTGATCTTTGACGAAGCAACCAGCGCGCTGGACTACGAGAGTGAGCGCGTCATCCAAGACAATATGCAACGCATTGCCCAGGGTCGTACCGTCTTCGTCATCGCCCACCGCTTGTCCACAGTCCGCCGAAGCAATCGCATCATCACTATTGATCACGGCCGATTGGTGGAGGACGGAACGCACGAGGAACTGGTCAATAAAGGGGGGCGCTACGCGGCGCTCTACCGGGTCCAGGCTGGCATCCAGGAAGTGAGTTAGAGCGAGTCCGCCAGGTATTTAAGCCGTCCGGAAATCAACGTGTAATCAACGAGTTGCGGAGGCCGCCAAACGAGCGGCGCTCTAAGCGCGAAAAACGTTACGCAAGATGGCAGTTGGCGTCAGTCGCGCGGTGCGGCGCGCGAAAGGCGCTGCGGTTGGGCTACTCGATGGCGCAGCCGCCAAAATGTGACGAAGGCAAAGCCCGGCGAAGTAACCAATTTGGAGACTTGTGAGGGCAGCCGCCGTCATAACGGCGATCCACCAAGCCGGGTCCTCTCGGGCGACTCCCGTGGAGATAAGATAGGTCAGAGCAATTGCGACTGTGGGCATCAAGGCAAGCACCTTGAACCGCCACCCCAGCAATAGCCCAACGACTAGACTGGCCACGATTGCCATCCTGACGCAACATCGCCCATAGGACATAAGTTCCACCGCAAACCACAATTTTATCGTACAAAGGCAGGCCAATATCGGCTATTGCTGCAGTGCGGCATGCGTCTCAGGGCGCAATGTCTGCACTCGACCTTGCATCGAGCCGGCACTCACCGGATTCGTCGCTACGGAGGGGGGCTGTAGAAACGGCCACCAGAACCCCCGTAGGGCCTCGTTCATAATTCTCCAATTGGGGCCCTCTATTACTGCTGAGCTGGTGGGGGGCGGACACATGAGCTTGCCACGCTTTTCTGTGTTTCCGGTCGAACGACGCAAGAGCCTGCGCGAACCGCAAAACTTTATCGTCAGGCTGAAATTTGATGATGACGCGCCTTGGTTGCGCGCCATGCTGAATAATTTATCTGCCGGCGGGGCGTGCCTGTCGATTTCCGCGACAAAGACCGTCCCAGCCGAGTTCACTTTAGTCCTTCCACCCAATCAATTGCGTCGATGCCGCGCAGTCTGGCGATCTGGCGACAGGGTCGGAGTTGAGTTCCTAAACAGCGACATCTTCGAAGATTGAGCGGCGAAGGGCGACCGTCGATAAAATGTGTCGAATTTCGCTCCTTCAGCACGCTTCCTCGTTGTAAAATTTTACGGCAAGGTTACTTTCTTTAGCGGAATATCCCCATGGGCTTGTGGAATCTCCTCGGACGATCCAAGGGGCTTTCGTGCCATAAATGTGGTCGCGAAATCTTGAGCGGCATTGTCAGATTTGAAGACGGCCAAAAGGTGGGAATTTTGTGCCACGCTTGTT
Source organism: uncultured Alphaproteobacteria bacterium (assembly GCA_963721005.1). Lineage (GTDB taxonomy): Bacteria > Pseudomonadota > Alphaproteobacteria > Rhizobiales > Xanthobacteraceae > VAZQ01. The sequence goes on from CAVRHR010000004.1 coordinate 1,077,507, forward strand.
CTGCGTGTTGGCGAGCAGGTGACAGATCAAATTCGATCGGTTCGCAACCAGTAGCGGAACGTCGGTGACGATCGCGGCTAATTGCCCGCGACGCCGCTCCGAACAACTTCCATAAACCGCATAAGAGCGGGCGTCTCGCGTTCGCCGGGCGTGAGACGAACCATTCGCAGTCCTGGCTCGGTCGCACGTCCAGGTGGCTGTGCCCTTATCATGGGATGCCTGGCATAATCCCTCAAGAGGTTTCCAGGGCGCCTGCGCCTTCATACCAAACAAAAGTCCGGTGGGAGCTACTACATCGAACACCGGGGCCGGCCGCTGACTATCATGTGAGCAACGTCACTGGGCAAAATCTGCTCGCCCGCGAAAATAGTCACCGTCCAAAGTCTTGGCGTCCATCGCATTTCTCTCCCTCAACGACTTTCTCGTGAGGGAGTACGTTTCCTCAAGTTGAATTCTCCACCGACCGGCCACTTATAATTCCACCTCCATGGTGCCGCGCCGTCGTAGGAGGGGCATCCTTGGCCAGGCGGGAAGCAGACGTGCCTTTTGGGGTCGACGGAGGATGTGAATCCTCCCAATGGCGGGACGTAATTTGTGGGCGGCGCCTTGACGCGACCGACGATGACACAGTCGTCATGGTGCTTTGGTGGTTTCCTAGCCTTGGCCCGCGTCGGATGACCGTCGGAGTCAGACCAGCAAGACGAGCAACCCGGCTATGGCGAAGCCAGCCACCAGTAATGACCAATCCCCTAAGTCAAAGCCGAGCAGGCGACCGCCGTTCGCGATACGAACTCTCACGGAACCCTCTGATATTGTTTTGTTATTAGGTCCGGACACGAAACGGTCCGACACCTCCCGTGGGTTAGTCGAAGGAGACCGCTGCGAGGTTCAATGGAATTCGGGTCGGCCGGCCCCAATTGCGGAATCAGGGGGCACCTGACCGCTCCATCGATGCAATTTTTACGAGATTCGGCGGGCGCCGTCGGCCCCTCGCCCTCGCGCATCATCGGCCAAGGGGATCGCAGTTAACTAGATCAGCGCCGATTTCATTGCGAAGTCGCTAAAAGTATAAATATAGTCGGTATCTAGGGAGGGGCGAAGCCAACTCGGCAGACACAACTCCAGAGGGTGATAAGACAGATGAGTGAGGTAGCGCGTCCCACAACGCCGGCCCCAGTGCATCGACGACAAACGAAATTTACCCCTGCCAACATTCGGCAGATCATTAACCTCTTGGAACGTGGAAAGAGCAAAGAAGAGATCGCTGAAATTATCGGCGTTACACCGGCGACCCTGCAAGTCACGTGTTCCAAGCTTGGAATCAGTCTGCGCCGCTCTACTTTTTATGCGGCTGGAGTATCGCGATCGCCTCAGCCACGCCCTCAAAAGTCACCTTTGCAAGGGCTGAACGAAGGGGCGGCGAGGGCGGCAAGTCGTGACGAGCAATTTCAGATAACACCAGAGGCGGCGAAAGTGGACGAAGATGACACGATCATTCGGCTGCATCCAAACCAGCTTTCGACGGAAAAGGCTGGTTCAAACGGAGTCACGCTCACAATACGATACAGAGGCGAGGAGAGAATAGTTAACGTGCCTATCGATCGAAATGCCCTCGGGCTGTTTGCCCTAGAGGCGGAGTTCCGCTCGGCGAGCATCGGTGACCTTATCGGTCAGTCTCTTATTTCGATTGCAAAAAATGATCTGTTTAAATCGGTTCTGGACGGTCACCCAATCACCCCCAGAAATGCAAAAGACCGAGTGGAAAGTAACGACCGCCGCGGCGAAGGCAAGCGTGACTTATCGTCACCACAATAGCCATTCCACTCGTTGGGCCCAATCGTAGAGCATCTGGTGTTGCGATGGAGTTTTCCTGCAAAGCGTGTGACTCTCCCGCCGTCGTATTTCCCGATCATCTTCGTGATGACGCGCCGATAAGGTGCCAGCGCTGTGGCATTGTCATATGCACGGTGAGCGAATTCAGAAATCCATGCTGAGGTCGTCGCCGTCCCAGGGAGTAAGCCCCCAGTGGTCGATGCGCCCTAGCTTCAGTCGGATCTAGGCCAAGCCAGTCGGAAGGGGTATGCAGACGCGCAAGGTCGAAGACGTCAATCGCAGCTGGCTTGGCGATTGTCGTTTGCTTGATGTAGCCTTCGGGCGCGATCCTCCGCGAATGCCGGCTCGCTCAAGGTCATTGATCCTTATTCTTGCCCGATCGCCGCCCTTTGGCGCGGCGGTGGAAAGAGGGGAACGGATGCTGCCGCTCAGGTATTTAATTACCGGCGGTCCTTGGCCACCTTCATTCACCGCCCTAGGCGAAGGATCGTCGCGCTCCGGCGGGCCCCCTCGCCGGGGCGCTCTAGGTCTATGAGTTGACAGCTTCTAAGCTTGAGACTTTAGCTTCTGGTTTGCGGGATTTTGTGCGGGTGCTGAGCTATGCTTGTGTTGCAACCAAACGATAACGGCGCGCCTGACGATCACCACGTCATGCAAGGCGGATGGCAGATCGGCCGCATCTATAAGCGAGCAGGTGCGCTTCGGCCGGAATCCCAATGGCTCTGGTTCATCAGCGGAGTGTCCCGCCGCGATGCGGGGATTCCGATTACTGGGACGAGTGCGACCCAGGAGGACGCCCTAGCCGCGACACAAGAAAGTTGGAACAAGTTGCTGGCCTGGGCGCAACTGATGCCGCTCAATCCAAGCCAAGCGAGCCCTGGCGGCCCTCGCGTAGTGTCTCTCTCAATATCGAGCTCAAACGTGACGGGTCAAATCGAATAGAGCGCCGCCATCGTTGCGTTGGCGAAAGTTGAAAATCACGCATGCGCTCGAGCGCTACACCTTGGCCGGCCTGCACCATTCCAAACGCGAGTTGCTGAAATCCCGTCTCCGCGTGCGACGCGGGAGCCTTGGCTTCTGGGGAGACATCTCGTCAGCTCACGCAAGCGGTTCGACCTGATTGGCCGCGCCACGCCCGCTTTGCCTCGCGTGTGCGTCAAATCCGCATCGCCATCCTTTAACGTTACATGTCAAGCTTATGGGCAAACAATTTAGCTCGCAGGCTCGGCGTAGGTGCTTCGAGCGCTGTAAGCATCGCCAGGCAGCCCGCAACAGATCCGAACACGAGAGTGCTAAGGAACCTAACCCGAGGTCTACATGTCCTCAGCGGGGTGTCGGGTTCCTGCGGCCACGGTGGTCTCTCCGCGGCAATTGACCGCTTTTGGAAGATGGAGTGAGTCGCGATGGCAACGCGCCCTGGTCAGCCTTCTCGAGACCGGCTGGAGGCTCAAGCGGCGCCTCCGGTTGCACCGACACTGAGATCGTCGTGGTCGCTTGGAGCTTCGGTGCGATTTCCGGCGGTGTAGCATTGTTGCTCGGCAAGCTATTGACCTGTTGAGTCACCCCGACGCTGGAGGCGTTGCGCTGCTGGAGAGAGGCGTTCGGAGCAGGGTCAAGAACCTCCGGGTGCACTAACTCAAGATCCGGCATCGAAACGGTACTTGGCAGTAAAAGAAGGACGGCCATAGGGGCAACAACGAAGAGACGCGGAAATCGCAAATGGCGTGCGTGGGCCGGCGCTGGAGGTAAGGACGCGCGGCGCACCGGCCCTTGTTCCAAGTAGCGCGGCTCAATTGCTGCCGGAAACTGAACATGACCTCCGTTATCCGGAAGGGTAATCCCTGGCACCGGCGCCAATTGGGCGACACGGGGGAGGCGTGACGTAAGCTCCGGCGCGAGCGGCGCGGCTGGCCGCCTCGGCATAGCAAGCTCCTCAGGCGCTTTGTCGGCTATGCAGCCCTCGGTGGGACATTCTGGACCGGTGACGCGCGGAACGGATTGAGCAACTAGTTGCTCTCGCTGGGCGCGGAGCCCGGCCTCCAGCCTAAGGAGCGACTCCTCACTCAGGCCAAATGGGCCCACAAATGCCGGGCTAGAGCGGTCCGGGCCATTCGTGGGGGCTTCGCGATTTAGAGCATGAAAAGTCGATCCACTCGTTCGAATATCATCGTCGGGATAGGACGGATCACAGATGCTGCCGGCCCAGTCTGCGCCCCTCGAGGGTTGGGCAAAAAAATGTCGTTTTTCGACTGAGAGACTATAATCTGATTTTGGCGTCAGCCCTGTTGGTAGATCGGGCTGCAGCGGGGGTGGCGCATCGTTGTCAACGACATCCGCGGCCGCCGAATTTTGCGCTTGAGTAACCTGATGAAATGTATCGCGTAGGGTTCGCAATGGGCCTACCATATCAACCGCCCTTAAACGCAACCCCCTTTGCCCTCCAAGACTATAGCAGCTTTCTCGCCGGCGGGAAGGAAAGTTTTTCCTCCGCTACGCCAGCGATCGTAGGACACCCGGCGAGGTTCCTAGTGCGAGATGATCAATCCTACTTGGTTACACGGCTACTTGCCTCCAATCCTGCATGATAGCGGCGGGCAATGCATTTGCTTCCATGCGGGGGGAGTCGTTTCGACCTGTTATAGGGTCGCAAAAGTCTCACGTATAGCGAAACACATCCGCAGCGCTTGAGGGCTTTCGTTAGAGCTCAACTCATCTACGATCCCTATCTGACCGTCTTCGCCAGCGCCTGCTCGCGAATCTCGGTCAGCGTCGTGGCCGGCGTGATCGCCTCGGGATCGATCTTGACGTGGATGATCGCCGGCTGACGCGATTTCTGCGCTGCCCGGAACGCGTCGGGGAATTCCGCGGTGCGCTCGACCGTGGCGCCGAAGCCGCCGAAGGCCCGCGCATAGGCGCAGAAGTCGGGATTGCGCAGATAGGTCCCGGAGACGCGGCCCGGATAGTCGCGCTCCTGATGCATGCGGATGGTGCCGTAGATGCCGTTGTCCGCGACGATGACCACGATCGGCAGCTCGTACATGACCGCGGTGGCGAATTCCTGGCCGTTCATCAAAAAGTCGCCGTCGCCATTGAGGCACACCACGGTGCGGTCCGGATAGAGCCGCTGCATGGCCACCGCCGATGGCATGCCGTAGCCCATCGAGGCCGCGGTCGGGGCGATGTGGGTGGCGAAATGGCGGAAGCGGTAGAAGCGGTGGATCCAGGCCGCGTAGTTGCCGGCGCCGTTGCAGAGGATGGCGTCTGCCGGCAGGTTCTCGCGCAGCCACACCATGACGGCCCCGAGATTGACGGCGCCGGGTTGCGGGGTCGGCACGTCGGTCCAGGCCGAGATAGTCGGCATGCGCCTGCGCGGTGCGCTCGCGCCAAGCCGCCGGGCGCGTGGGCCGCAGCTCCTCCGCGGCGGCCGCGAATGCGGTGGGGGAGGCATGGATGGCGAGATGCGGCCGGTAGAGCCGGCCGAGCTCCTCGGCGCCCGGATGCACATGGACCAGCCGGGTGCCCGGTCCCGGAATATCCATCAGGGAGTAGGCCTGCGAGGGAATTTCTCCCATGCGGCCGCCGATCAGCAGCAGCAGATCGGCATCCTTGAAGCGTGCCAGCAATTTGGGATTGGGGCCGATGCCGAGGTCGCCGGCGTAGCAGGGGTGCAGCGGATCGAACAGCGGCAGGCGCCGGTAGCTGGTGGCGACCGGCAGATCGAAGCGCTCGGCGAAGCGCCGGATGGCGGCGCAGGCGTCCGGCGACCAGCGGGTGCCGCCGAGCACGGCCAAGGGGCGCTCGGCGCTCGCGAGCAACGCCGCGAGCTTCTGCATCTCGGGTGCGCCCGGCCAGGTTTCCACCGGCTCGAACGCGGGCGCGTTCGCCGCCGCGGTGCGCTCGGCCAGCATGTCCTCCGGCAACCCGATCACCACCGGGCCGGGCCGGCCGCTGGTGGCGGTGTAGAAGGCGCGCGAGACGATCTCCGGCACGCGCGCCGGATCGTCGATCTCGGCGGTCCATTTGGTCATGCTGCCGAACACCGCGCGCAGGTCGAGCTCCTGCAGGGCTTCGCGATCCTTGATGTCGCGGGTGACCTGGCCGACGAACATGATCATCGGGGTCGAATCCTGCTGGGCGATATGGATGCCGGCCGACGCATTGGTGGCGCCCGGCCCGCGGGTGACGAAGCAGATGCCGGGCCGCCCGGTCGCCTTGCCGACCGCCTCCGCCATCATGGCGGCGCCGCCTTCCTGGCGGCAGACCGTGACGGCGAGATTGCGGTCGTGGAACGCATCGAGCACCGCGAGATAGCTTTCGCCCGGCACGCAGAACACGTGGCTTACGCCGTTGATCATGAGCTGATCGACCAGCACCTCGGCCGCCGTCCGTGTCTTGTCGAGAGGGCGCATGCGCAATGCCTTATGCTCTCCTGGGCCGAATTTCATCACATTTTGAGGTTGCGGCGCGCCGATGATTCACCAACGACAGCTTGAGCCGCTCCGCTGGCGGTCAGCGCGTCGCCCATCGCCGCGGCTGCCGCCTTGAGCGCGGTGCGGGCGGCCGGAATGGCGCCCGCCATGGCGTAGAAATAATGGATCATGCCGCCATGGCAGGTGTATCGGGCCGCGATGCCGGCGTGCCGCAACCGCTCGGCGTAAGCCTCGCCTTCATCGCGCAGCGGATCGAATTCCGCCGTGTGAATATGCGCCGGTGGCAGGCCTGAAAATCGTGGCGCGCGCAACGGCGACAGCCGCGGATCGTCGATATCCTGTTCGGCACCGCAGTAGTGGCCCAGCATCCAATCGATGGTGGCCTGGTCCAGGAAATAGCCGCGCGCGAGCTCTCGGCGCGACCGGGTTGAAGCCCGCAAGTCCATCACCGGGCAGAGCAGAACCTGCAGGGCGAGCTGCGGCCCCTGAGTCGCGGCGGCCATTTGGCAGACCACCGCGGCGAGCCCGCCGCCGGCCGAAATCCCCGCCGACCGCGATGCGGCCGGCGTCGAAGCCGAGCGTCGCGGCATGCTCCACGATCCAGCGCGTGGCCGCGAAGCTATCCTCGACGGCGGCCGGAAACCGATGCTCGGGCGCCAGCCGATAGTCTACCGACACAACGGCGCAGCCGCTCTCCGCCGACAGCACGCGGCAGAGCCCGTCATGGGTGTCGAGATCGCCGAACACGCAGCCGCCGCCATGAAAGAACACCAGCGCCGGCAACGGCCAGGCGATGGGTTGCTGCGGCCGGTAGAGGCGGTAGGGCAGCGCGCCGCCCGGCCCCGGCAATTCGCCGTCCTCGATCTGGCCTACTGTCACACGCTTGACGTCGACCGACTGCGCCAGCCGGCGGAAGTCGTCGCGCATCTTTTGCGGCGTCATGGTGGCGATGTCGGCCACGTCGCCGGCGGCGGCCAGCATATCGAGGAGCCGCTTGGCGGCGGGATCGAGCGGCACGATGAACTCCCGAAACGGCGAATGCCGGACGTAGAATCGACAGCTGAGCCTGCCCGGCAATTGCCCCAATCAATTGCGCGCTTCAGGCCCGCAAGGCGTGTGTTCAGAGCGTCGATTGCGGAGATCGAGCGGAAATTTGCTTGCGCGCAATTTAGTCTAGCCGCGAGCGACCATCAACATCATTTGTCATGGTTGGTAGCGGCGGTGTCAACGTTTAGGTTGTGCGGCAATTCGGGAGATCAAATGCCTCGATGACACATCCCCTGCTTCCCCACTCCCAATCTACTCGGCCCCAGGGGGCGGCTGGTCGGGAGTGCGTCGGCTCCGAGCTGCACTCACGCTCGAGGGAGGCGACTTTCTAAAGAATCTGAAAGCGGTTCCTCGATCACTGGCCGAAGGCAGAGATTGAAATATGGTGGCCTGCTCACCTTGGCGTGGACTCGGGGCGCTGGCCTGGGCGCTCGTAAATTTTCTGGAGGGCTGACCTACCGATCCAGCCGGCCACGGCTATTGTTCGGGGCCGAAGCCTGATCAGGCATGGGGCTGGCTCAGGGTCTGCGGCTGGGTTAGCGGCGGATCGGTGACCAGGGTGCCGCCGTGGCCGTCGTTTGTCGTGACAAAGCTCAATGCCATGTACTGGCCCAGCAGGGCGATATCAGCGATATGGCTTCCATCGGTCGCGCTCAACGTGCCGCCGGTATTGTTGCCGTTGGGCGCATAGCCGAGCGGGTCGTGCTGCCACCAAAAGCGATGTCCGCGAGGTCGAGATAAGTTGCCGAGCGCAAGTCCGGTCACGGTGCCGTTGAATTGTGACGAGGCATCGAGCCTCAGGGTTCCGGTGTCGCCCGGCGCAAAGGTCACGTCGGCCGTTGAAGCCCCGAACAGCTCGAGCTCGGTGCTTCCGCTGACGGTGAAGCTGCCTCCGCTGGGCGGCGCCGCGCCGGCGATATTGGTGTTGATCTGCAGGCCCGATCGGCGCCCGCACCGGACAGATTGGCGTTGTTGCCGGCAAGATCCGCAATCGAGGAGGTCGAGGGGAATTCAATCCCGCTGACCATGAGATCGGTCGTCACCTCGCCGGCTGACGCAGTGGTAGTTGAACGCCAGCGCTGTGGCGGTCGAATGCACGGCATCGTAGCTCGCCGTTCCGCCATCATTGAGCAAGAGGACCGGCGC